>NZ_BALC01000001.1 GCF_000612445.1 Liquorilactobacillus sucicola DSM 21376 = JCM 15457 | reverse complement strand
GCTTTTCACTGCTAGAAGAATTCTTTTGGGCAGTGGAAATATTCTTCGCTTCAGATGACGAACTGGTAGAATCTGATGTAGTTTCAGCATTCGCTGCTGACGAAGAAGAACTTGTTAAAACCACAGTTTTCTGCGATGAAGAATCATTTTTAGTATTTACTTGTTTTGTTGATGTTTTTTGAGTTTGACTGGCAAGTATTTCTGATGATGGCCGCAACTGTATTCCGGCAGCAAAAGAGGATACTGCGATTGTGCTGAACAACCAATATTTTCCAGCTTTGTACATTTTGTAATGCAATTTTTCCTCATTTTGTTTGTGCATAAAATCTAGCCCCCTAATATCCCTTTTTATTTAGAAAAAACCTCAGATTAATAATAGCATAGCTGCAAATTCTATATCTTAATAAATTATAAATGTAAACTTAATGTAATATCAACGAAATCATAGCGCAAGCAAAATATTTATCTTACAATTCTGTTACCGATATTTAGATAGTAATCTTCAATATGCTTGATAAACTTTGCAGTATTTTGATGAGAATTATTATACAAGTCGACTTCGCTCAAGAAAGAAATGAAATCTGTTGGCTTTAGTCGATATTCACGTTTCTCTTGCGAAAGAGTATCTTTTTTTAAAATCTCATGCTTATCAGCATTTGAAAATAGTTCAAAGTGTTGGATGCGCGCAACGAGCTCATAGCTGGACATTTTATTCCTCCTTTCAATGCGAACTGCAATCAGCAATTCAAAAATTCAACACCTATACGTACATTCTATGGTATATAACAAAAACTTGAAAGTAAAAAAGATTATCCAGATTAGTTAGCAAAAACATGCTGGCTAATTTTGAAACCTCATGGTTAGGTGCAGCTGAGGTTTTTAGGGCAATTTAGTTGGACGATTGTTTTTGGAAACTAAGAGCAGGATACAAATGTATTGCAAAAAAATTCAGTTTGAAGAGGCTGCCTTAAACAGTTCTTCAAACTGAACCAATATCTATTATAGATTAATTAAATGAATTTTTTGGCAAATTCACTGAATGTCTTGCCAGCACCAGCCAAGAATTCTTTAGTTCCTTCATTGGTGATGTGTCCATTTTCGTCTGAAAGCTTGTTAGTATTACCGATATACAATTCAGGCTGTTGCAAAGTCGGCATATCTAGGAAGACCAATGATTGACGCAAAACGTGATGTGCCAATACTCCTGAAATTCCTGAAATTGATTGTGAAGCAACAAGTGCTGGTTTACCAGCCAAACATTTTGTCCCCAAGGACGTGAAGCAACATCCAGTGCATTTTTCAATGCCGCTGGAATACTTCTATTGTGTTCGGGTGTAACAAAAATAAAGGCATCCTGTGCTTTAACTTCATCACGAAACTTTGTGTACACCGCAGGGGAATCTGCATCATAATCTTGATTGTACAAAGGAAGGGAAGCAATATCGAGATAAGTCACATCAGAGCCTTCAGGCAATCCGGCAACAATAGCGTCCGCCACCCCTTTGGAATAAGAATTTTTACGAATTGAACCCACAACAACACCATACTTTGTCATATAAAATCATTCCTTTCATTTAACTTACAATTAGTAAGTATATCACTAAAATTTTAAATGCCAAGTCATAAGTTTCGATTTTCTTATGTTGTAGCTACTACCTATAACCAAGTATACCATATAATTTAAAAAATTAACCAGAAAAATTATTTTTTAATGTGCTTTTTGCACTATTGACAGTCTGACTGATTTCTTCGTTATTAGAATGGAATGCAATAAGATCAAGGATAGGAGGAATTAAGCAATGAACAAGTATTGTGAATTAGTTGCTGATGTAGCCAGTTATCAACCGGATACAGCAGATTTTTTTAAGAGATTGGCTGACAAAGGAGTTCGTGCAGTAATTGTCAAATTAACTGAAGGCAGTGCACAGGGGACAGCCTATGTTAATCCTAAGGCAGCAAAGCAGATCAAGCACGCTAAAATAGCGGGGTTACTGGTGCACGTATATCACTATGCAAAGTTCAGAGGTATAAAGGATGCATGTGATGAAGCAGATTGGTTTATTCAACATGCACGTAAGTTAGGAATTACAGTCGGTTCGGTGCTAGTACTTGATATTGAGGATGAGCAAAATTCTGATCCGGCAACGACAGATGCAAATATTTTTTTACAACGAGTAAAGGAAGCAGGATATCCACATGTTGATGTTTACTCAATGGCAAGCTGGTTTTGGAGTAATCGGCTTGATGCAAAAAAATTAATTGCCAAAAACTTGTGGGTCGCTAATTACAGGACATTCAAACCAGGAGTGGCAAATGTAGGACTCTGGCAGTATACAAATTCGTTTGAGGTTGATGGTATAAAATTAGACATGAGTTTTGACTTCAATGGTTTTTATTCTAAACCCTTGGCTACAGTCAAAAAAATTGTAGATAAGCATTCAGATGGCTTCACAGATAATTTTGGAGATAGATGGTTTTATCAACACGGTAGATTCACTACTGACAGTGTGATCAGACTTCGTTGGGGGGCAAGAGTAACTAGTGCTGTCATTAGTACATTGCCAGCTGGCTCTGTAATTCAGTATGATGCATATTCTCTGCATGGAGGTTACATTTGGTTGAGACAGCCGCGTCCAGGTGCAAAATTCGGGTATTTAGCAAGCGGTGAGGAGAGTGGCGGCAAAAGAATGAACTGCTGGGGAAAATTCAGTAGTCCAACACCACATCTTTTAAAAGTACCTGCTGGCTAAGTTTAAAGAGTTGTAGATTGTTGAATACCAAAAATGAGTTAAGCACGAGGAGTTATTTTAATTACGAATAATGTGGTGTAGGTAAGCAGGCGGCTAGACGTCTATATGCAATAAAGGGAAGGCTAGATCAAGTTTTAATTTCAATCTGGTATTTTTTTTGATAGACATTATCCTTATGACTTAATGTTAGCAATGATAAAGGTGAGAAGCATGATTTAATCTTTTTTAAAGCGCTTGCAAAAATGCGGAATTACTGTATAATACAGAGTGTAAGGGGTTATAGCAAACGCTATGATCAAAAACTCGAGTTCATATTGATGTGAGTATTCGAGTAAAAAACTGTCAAAGACAGGCAGAAAAGAGGTTAGAGTTTGGCTATCCCTTATTCAACGGCAGCTTGGCGAGGTAACTAATGAAGAAGTTAATGGCTCTGATGAAGTTTAAAGTTGTTAACGACTAGAGAGTTAATTAAATTCGATAAGACAAGTAAACAGAAAGAGCCCAATTTTTTACCTCTCAGGGCTGTTTTTTTATGTCAATGGTTATTAAGTAAAAATTGATATGCAATTTGTGTGTCGAATCAATGAATTGACATGGCTTATATGGATGTTGTAAAATCTGAGCATTCGAATAATAATTTAGCGTTGACAAGATGAGTAACGGATAGCAGCCATTTACAGAAAACCGTGGATGATGAGAACGGTAATAGGCTGAATTCGTGAAGATGGTCTTTGAGTGAATGAACAGTGAGTTCTTACAAACTGCTCATGGGTTGCCCATTATAGCACTTAGGTATAAAGAATATACCTAGCAAGGATAGAACTGTGAAGTTTTATTAAAAATGGGTGGCAACACGAAACGACAATTTCGTCCCTCTTAAGTAGCATTTACTACTTGAGAGGGACTTTTTTGTTGCACAACGTTGAAGTATATTTCAAAGGGGGAGAATTCGGATGAAGAGTTTCTTTAAATTAGGTTTCACATTCCTTATTGCTACGCTATTTTTAACAGCTTGTGGCAGTAAAGACAATGCGTCAAGCAAAAGCAATGGCAAGTATGCGGCCAATCAGACGCTAAATTGGACTGAAGGTTCGGCTTTAGCGACTGCTGATCTTGCAAAGGCAACAGATACTTTGAGTTTTAACGTTCTCTTGAACACGCAAGAGGGGCTTTATCGATTGGATAAAAATGGAATACCACGTAACGCACTCGCAACAAAGACACTCGTCTCAAATAATGGTAAAACATACACCTTTGATTTGCGAAAAAATGCTGACTGGTCTAATGGACAGAAAGTGACAGCCAAGGATTTTGTCTATTCGTGGCAACGAACACTTGATCCTAAAACAGCATCACAGGATGCCTTTTATCTCTATCAGGTAAAAAACGCACAAGAGATAAATGAGGGCAAAAAAGATTTAAACGACTTAGGGATAAAAGCACTGGGAAAATATAAGTTGCGAGTGGAATTGACTAAACCAGTCAGCTATTTTAAAAAATTATTAGCATGGCCGTTATTTTTCCCAGTGAATGAAACGGCTGTTGCTAAATACGGAACAAAATATGGAACACAGGCGCGTTACACTGTTTCTAACGGACCGTTCAAGCTTACTAAGTGGACAGGAACAAATAAGAAATGGACACTTGTTAAAAACAATAATTACTGGGCTAAAAACGATGTGCACTTAAAAAAGATCAACGAGTTAGTGACAGAGAGCACTACGACTAGCTATGAGCTTTATTCTGATAAAAAAGTAGATGAAACATTGCTTAGTGGTCAGCAAGTGAAAAACAACAAAAACAGCAAAGCTTTTGTTAAACGTCTGCCCACAGCTACAACAAGGCTTGATTTAAATCAAAATAAGATTCCTGCATTTAAAAATATCAATATACGGCGTGCACTGTCATTAGCAATTGATCGCAGGGCCTTGACACAAAATGTGCTTCAAGACGGTTCAGTGCCCCTCAAGGGTTTGTCCCAGCAGGAATGGGTAAGAATCCGCAAACTCAGCAGGCATTTAATGATGAGGCATATGTTAAAAAAGCAGTTTCCTATGATTTACAAGAAGCGAAGAAACTTTTGAAGAAGGGCTATAAGGAAACCGGAACACACAAACTGCAGTTTACGATAGTAACAGCTGATACTGATAGCAGCAAACAGACAGTAGAATACTTGCAAAGTGCATTAGCCAAACTGCCTGGCGTCTCACTTAATGTTTCAACTATTCCTTTTGTACAGTTGATTGCTAAGCAGCATGCTGGGAATTACGAAGCTTCAATTCAGACTTGGCAATCAGTGTTCGCAGATCCGATAAATTTCTTAGATATCTACGAAAGTAACTCTTCATATAACACTTCTGGTTGGAAAAATGCCGAGTTCGATAAGTTGACAGATGAGGCAGAAAATACGTTTGGTAACCAACCGCAAAAGCGCTGGGAGAAGTTAGTGGCAGCAGAAAAATTACTTTTGACTCAACAGGGAACCATTCCACTATATCAAGTTTCAAAATCACAATTACTGCGTCCTAACGTTAAGAATGTTACCTACAATCCTGCAGGTGTTCCTTATGATTGGAAAAATGCTTATATTGCAAATTAGGAGGAAAAAAGTTGAATGCAAGCTATTTGAAATTTATTGAACAGGCTTTTATAAAATATGCCAAAATTAATACCAGATCTGATGAGAATAGTGCTAGCATTCCGACGACTAAGGGACAAATAGTACTAGCCAAAGTAATAAAGGATGATCTGAGTAAAATCGGCGTAAAGAATATGGTCTACGATGAAAAAGACGGTTATCTAGTTGCTACACTTCCCGCTAACGTTGCTGTGGCACCTAAGCCGCTCGGGTTTATTGCACATCTTGATACAGCTGATTTTCCAGCCGAAAATATTCAACCGCAAATTCATCCGGCCTATGACGGAGGGGACATTATCCTCAATGAAGAAAATGATATTAGTTTACGGGTCAGTGATTTTCCTAACCTAAAAAATTATCGTGGGCAGCATTTGATTACTAGTGATGGAACTACATTGCTTGGCGCTGATGACAAAGCGGGAATTGCAGCGGCTGTTACTGCAATTAAGTATTTAAATGATCACCCAGCCATTAAACATGGTGAAGTTAGTTTTGCTTTTGGCCCAGATGAGGAGATCGGTTTGGGAGCAAAAAGGTTCGACGTTGAAAAGTTTAAAGTCGATTTTGCCTATACTCTAGATAATGGATTACCTGGACAATTGGAAAATGAAACATTTAATGCAGCTCAGGCTAAAATAGCTATCAAAGGGACAGCGGTTCATCCAGGTAATGCTTATGGCCTGATGATCAATGCGATTACACTTGCCAATCAATTGGTAGCAGCCTTACCAGTGGACGAAGTACCGGAGAAAAGCAGGGGAAGAGAAGGATTCTTCCTAGTAACTGCTTTTTCAGCTACGATTGCCGAGGCAGATTTGAATATCATTATCAGAGATTTTGACAAAGAAGCTTTTGCAGCTAAAAAGAAACTTCTTCAGCAAATAGTTGATCACTTGAACAGAGAATTTGATGAACCAAGGGTTTTTCTAAAAATTCAGGATCAGTATCATAACATTGCTGAAACGCTCAAACAGCACCCTTATATTACAGAACTAATTTTACAGGCTTACGCAAAGTTGGGCTTTAAGACCGTAATCCATCTTTCGGGGTGGTACAGATGGCAATGCACTAACGGAAAAGGGAATACCAACTCCTAATTTATTCAATGGCGGTGAGAATTTTCACGGACAATATGAATTTGTCACAACTGAGGCTATGCTGCAAGTAAGCCAAACAATAATTACTATTCTTGAGGAACACTATCAAAACAACAAATAGTTGCAAAACGTGCTACAGCTTTGCAACATGTTAATGTTTGTAAATAAAACATACTAAGATTAAGAGAGAGCTGTACCAAAATTTATCTTTTGGCACAGCTCCGTTTTTTGTTTTTAATAAATGTTAGATTAGAAAAAGTATTAGATTATTTTTATTTAAAGGCGAAAAAATTTACCTGTCCAAAATTATAGCTTACAATTGACAGGAAAACTGTATCGTTAGGGGTGAAGAACTTAAAATGACAGATACTAGAAATTATCAAGAAACACACAAAAAGCTGCTGGAGAGTGGTTTGCGCCTTTTTCTGGATACTGATTTTGAGATGGCGAGTGTACGACAGATATGTAAATTAGCCGGAGTTACGACTGGAGCTTTTTATAAACACTTTAAAACCAAAGAGGATTTAATTGAAGAATTAGTTGAACCGCACCTAATCCAATTTAAGAAGATCTATGATAAAGAATTTAACAGTTTTTTGAATGAAAGCAAAGCTCGCAATTTATCGCTCGAAAAATATTGGCGGCAAAATGATGGTGAGTTAGATCCCTTCATAGAGTATATGTATCTGCACCAAGATATAACAAATTTAGTCTTATTTAAAGCTGCTGGGTCAAAATATGATAACATTTTGGAACGTGTTACTTTATTTTCTGAGAAACAAACAATTGAAGCAATAGGTGAGTTAAAGAAGTACGGCTTGGTTGATCCTGAAGTAGTAATTAAGATCGAAAACATACACTTTTTCACATACTCATTTTATGCAACTGTTTATGATATTTTAATGCACGGTTACTCGATAGAAAAGACAAAAGAAATTATTAGCAGACTTTATCTTTTTTTTACACCGGCGTGGTTAGAGTATCTTAAAATAAAAAAGTGATATTGACTTTTGAAATAAGAATGATACTATGAAATTATTCAAGCGTGGAGCTTGTTTTATTTTTTAAGTTTAAGATAGCATTGCTATCTTAAACTTAAAATAATATAGATTACCAAAAATAAATAATATAGGGGGTTAGATATTTGAAGAACTTGCGACGCATTTTAGATATTGCCGGAGACCACAGCAAACATTTGTATGGATCAATTATTCTCTCAGCTTTGAGTGCGATCCTGATGTTGTTTCCATACTTCAGCATTTATCAATTGATTACGTTATCTTCAGCAGGTCAAGTTTCAGTAAATGTTTTGAAAAAGTATGGTGCACTAGCACTTGGTGGAATTATTTTTGGAATCATAACTTACTTTGTTGCTTTGTGGTTGAGCCATATGGCGGGTTTCCGGGTCGAAAAAAACATCAGGAAGTATGGTATAAACCAACTTTTGAAGATCAGTCTCAGCTTTTTTGATAATGAAGAATCTGGTGCTATTCGCAAAACTATTGACGATAATGCTTCATTGACACATTCATTTGTTGCACATAATATCCCGGATATCGTCCGCAGCGTGGTCGGACCTGTAATTATTTTGGGAAGCATTTTTATGATCAATTGGTTCTATGGAGTACTTATTGTAGCCATAGTAATTGTTTCACTATACTTATTAAAAAAAATGATGGGCAATACCAATGACATGACACATTATATGGATGCGTTAGATGAGATGAATTCTGCTTCAACTGAATTTATTCGTGGAATTGCACTGGTCAAGCTTTTTGCCGTACCGTTAACTGTTTTTAAAAAGTTTAGAGCGTCAATTACTAACTATGCGCAATGGGCCTTGAATTACTCTTTCTCGGCCCGTCGCGCCTATGTGATCAATCAAATTGTGCTGGAGCTTTTTCCGCTTTTATTGGTTTTTACACTTAGTAAACGGGCAATGAATGCCGATCATTTTGCCGGCGCCTTGTTTTGTCTTCTGGTTAGTTCGCAAGTCGTTTTGTTACTGATCAAAGTCATGTACATAGGGGAAAACCTGACTTTGGCTATGCAGGCACTTGATCGTGTGGACAATATGTTTGTTAAGCATCAAACGACACCGCCTTCTGAGTCCTTGTCAACCATACCAGCAGATTTTGCAAATGACAGGCTTTCTTTTGAAAACGTGACATTTTCATATGATTCAAAAAAAACAGCCTTAGAAAATATCAGTTTTGATATTTCACCGCAAAGAATGACAGTTATTGTTGGTGCGAGCGGCAGTGGAAAGTCAACTGTTGCTCGACTTATAATTGGGGCCTATAAAAATTACACAGGTAGAATTTTTATAGGAAAAACTGAAATTAAGAATTTAACAGAGAATCAGCTGATGTCACACATAACATATGTTTCGCAAAACAGTAGACTATTCAGCCGTTCAATTTTAGAAAATTTACAGATTGCGAATCCAAATGCAAGCACGCAGCAAATTGATCAGGCTCTAAAAAAGGCCTGTTGTGAAGATTTAATCGCTAAGCTCCCTAAAGGTTTGGAAACATTATTGGGTGAGGATGGCATTTATCTATCGGGGGGAGAGCAACAAAGGTTGGCACTTTGCCAAGCCTTTTTAAGCGCTTCGCAGATTGTTATATTAGATGAAGTTACTGCTTCGATTGACACTGAGAATGAATCTCAAATGCAGCTTGCAATTAGTAAATTAGCAGCAGAGAAAACACTGATTGTTATTGATCATAAATTGAAAATTACTAAAGATGCAGCTCAAGTGCTGGTTTTCGACCAAGGCAAACTAGTTGAAAGTGGAACACACAAGGAATTGGTCTCACGTAATGGCAAGTATCGCGAAATGATCAGAATGCATGAACAAACACAGCAATGGAAATTGGGTGAAGGTAAATGATCGAAAAAATTGCAAAGAAATTCGCACTATCACAGCAAGGTGCGAAAAACTATCTTAAGTCATCTTCATTGGAGTTGATAAATAATTTAGCAAGTATGCTGCCTATGGCTTTATTTATCGTGGTTATCATGAGTTTACAGGGACAAAGTAATTTTTCCTTTACTCCATTTTCGTTAGCAATAGCAGTTTTAGCAGTTATTATTCTGCTTTATATAACCAACTATTTTGACTACACTTTTTTGTACGTCGCAGCCTACAAGGAAAGTGAAACTAATCGTTTACGACTGATAAAAAAGATGCGCGAGTTACCAATCAGTTACTATTCACAGCACAGTACGGCACAACTAGCTAATATTTTACTTAATGATGTAGCTGACCAAGAACGTTTCTTCAGTCATGGAATGCCAAAAATGACGGGAATTCTTGGTTTCATGTTGGTGTGTTTAATAGGGCTCGGAATATATGATCCATGGATGACATTAATCTTGTTTGCAACCTATCCTCTTGCAGCTTTTATTTTTTGGCTCTCAGGTCGAATGGAGAAACGAGCGCATGAAAAATACGCGGAACAATTAACAAAACAGAGTTCTGTTTTTCAGGAGTTTATCGAATGTATGCCGGAAATTCGTTTCTTTAATCATGTAAAACAGACAAAGAAAGAACTGCAACAGTTATTAGATCAGCAGGAAACAGAGCATCTGCGAACAGAATTACCTACAGCTATTTCCCAAGGCTTGATCACCAGTATTATTCAGCTTAATTTAGGATTGATTTTAATTATTGGTGGTTATTGGTGGAGTACAGGGCGAATAGATTTATTAACCTTCCTTATCTTCTTATTGGTTGCAACGCGTCTTAACAGCCTGATCATCAGTATTTTCGAGAATGTTTCTTTATACCGTTACACTCAGGTAAGAATTAAGAGACTACAACAGCTTTACAATAAGAAGCCTGAGCAAGCATTACTTAAACCAGTTTTTGAGCACTATGATTTTACTGTAAATAACCTGCGTTTTAGTTATAACGGAAAGGATGAAATTATTAAGGGATCTTCCTTCTACATTCCAGAGAAAAAAGTAACAGCTATAGTCGGACCATCAGGATCTGGTAAAACAACACTCTTGCGCTTGCTGTCCAAGCTTTATTCATATGATTCTGGCGAGATTTTACTTAACGGAGTCGATCTCAAGGGCATTGATTCTAGTACTTTATTTGAACAAGTTTCAATGGTTTTTCAAGATGTTGTACTGTTCAATAGTTCAGTCAGAGAAAATATTAGAATTGGACGGCCCGATGCAACGGAACAGGAGATTATGGCAGCGGCCGATTTGGCACAGTGTGATGAATTTGTACGTGATCTAGCAATGGGGTACGACACAGTGATTGGTGAGAACGGCTCGTTGCTTTCGGGGGGACAACGGCAACGAATTGCGATCGCACGTGCTATTTTGAAAAATAGTCCACTGCTGTTTCTTGATGAGACAAGCTCCGGACTGGATTATGAAAATGAATATTACGTGCAAAAGGCACTGAGCAAACTGGTAAAAAATAAGACAGTAGTTGTAGTTGCTCATCGTTTAAAAACCATTGAAACTGCCGATCAGATTTTAGTTATGGATGATGGAAGACTAGTGGAAACTGGAACGAAAGAGGAACTACTGAAAAAAAGAGGGGTATTTGCTAGACTTTGGCAGTTTGAAATAAATGAAACTTCGTCAGTTGGCTTGATGGAGAGTGAAGGAGAAGGTCAATAATGAAAAAAGTAAAAAAATTTACAAGCAAGGATTATGTGGCAGTTGTTTTATACTCAGTTTTAGCATATATAGTTATGGCAGCTATGGGAGTGGCATTTAGCTTTTTGCTACCAATAGCTTGGCCGCTGATCAGTGGGATTTGTCTGCTGCCAGTGTCGCTGATTTATTTATTAATGGCCTATCGAGTTGGTAAAAGGGGGGCATTATTCGGCTTCAGCCTTGTCTTGGGACTGATTTATGCATTGATGGGGATTGTTATTATCCTTCCATATTCTGTAGTTTTGGGAATCATTGGGGAATTGATATTAGGCGGCAATCCTAAAAATTATCGTAATTTTTCTCGTCAAGCTCTGGCTTATGGTGTCTATGCTGCTGGGTTAGGCTTTGGCGATATGTTTACATTATATCTTTTAGGACAACAGTTTTTTGAGAAGATGAAGTATACGGATTCTTTAATTGATAAGTTGCAATCTTTTGCCACTAATCCATTCTGGGTAGGTGGAAATCTACTCTTTACTTTTGTGCTTGGTGTTTTTGGTTGTTGGATCAGTGAAAAAATATTAAACAAGCATTTTCGTAAGGCAGGATATCTTGATGACTTTTAAAAAAATAGATCCTTTCTTTCAAATACTGACCTTTGTGTTAATTATCAGTCTAACTTTCTTTGTTAGTTTGACAGAATCATTCGTGTTGGCATTGTTTGGTGTGGCATACCTTTTTATACAAGGTGCCTTCAAACCAGGTTTAAAATATTTATGTGTGACGCTATTAACCTCGCTGTTGCTTATTCTAATATTGAGAACAACGAATACATATATTGGATTGCTGGGCTGGTTGATAACCATTTTATTTAAATTACTGCCAACTATGATATTTGGTGTTTCTCTGGGGTTAATACCGATAAATGAATTGCGGAGTGTAATGGCTAGTTTCAAAATTCCAAACCAACTACAAATGGCATTAATCGTTGGCTTGCGTTATTTTGCTATCCTCAGTGATGAATTGCATGAAATTCGACAAGCTCGTTTAACGCACGGACTTTCTTTCAGAAACCCAATTTATTTTCGCAGACCGCTGCTGATTATGGACTATTACTTAGTTCCTACATTGATGCGAACGACTAAACTGATTGATGATCTGAGCGTTGCGGCTTATACAGAAGGCTGATCGAACCGATCAAGGTTAGATCACAGCGACTCTGCAGTAAAAGCTTTGGAACATTTTTAGGAGGTGCTTTTCTGATATTGATTTTGCTGTCTGCCGCTATGAGTTTGAGTGGGGTAATTTAAAATGTTAAAACTGGAGCACGTGGAATATTTAGTAAATAAAAAAAATATTTTATCGGATATCAATTTGGAGATTAAAGACGGTGAAAAAGTTGCATTTATTGGCCCGTCTGGTTCAGGAAAATCATCATTACTGCAATTGATCAATGGAGTAGCTACTTTTTTTAACGAGGATCGAATAAATGGAACATTGAGTTTGAAAAACAAAAGGCTGTCTGAGTGGTCTGCTAACGAATTAACTAAGATAATTGGAAATGTTTTTCAGGACCCGCGAAATCAATTCTTTGCAAAAAATGTTGCTGATGAATTAACATTAAGACTCGGTAATTTTTTAAATGATACAAAGGAAATACAGCGGCAGAGTGAAAAAATAACGGCAGATTTTAAGTTAGAAGGCCTTTTAAAACAGTCACCGGCGAAACTTTCAAGCGGACAAAAGCAAAGTGTTGCTTTTGCAGTAGCTACATCGACTAATCCTGAACTTTTGGTAATGGATGAACCATCAGCTAATCTCGATTTACCTGAAATATTGCATATTCGTGACTTACTGTTGAATTTGCCGCGTAAAACTAGTTTGATTATTGCAGAGCATCGCTTATTTTACCTGTTACCGGTCATAGACAGATTTATCTATCTGAAAGATGGGCAGATTAAAGCTGAATTTACGCCGCATCAATTAAAAAGTCTAACTGCAGAACAAAGAAGTAAAATGGGTTTGCGGTCACTTGAAATAGATTCCTTTTCAGAAATAGCAGCGCATATTCGACAGACAGAGCAAAAAGATAATAAACTGTTAACGGCGATGAATGTAAGTTTTGGATATAATCGCAGGCAAAACAAATTATTGCGAGAGATTGGTCTGGCTGTCACACCAGGAGAAAGTATTGGCCTAATCGGGAAGAATGGGGTCGGAAAATCGACGTTTGCAAAATTACTGGCGGGGTTGATAACACCGACACACGGTAAAATTTTCTTGGAAAATAAAAGGGCATCACGTTGGAGACTGCAAAAAGAGGTATGGTATGTGATGCAAGAAACAACATATCAGCTTTTTGCTGACAGTGTCTGGAGAGAATTATTTTTAAATTTGGAACAAACGCCAGTGCTGACCGCTGAAGCCGAACAGTTGCTGCGAGATTTAAAGATAGGTCATTTAAAAGAAAGACACCCAGCAACTTTGTCCGGCGGTGAAAAGCAAAGACTTGTTCTTGCAACAGCACTTCTGCACCATCCCAAGATATTGATTTTAGATGAACCTTCATCTGGACTCGACCAAGAAAGTCTGCAATGTATTATTAGAGTAATTAGAAAGCATCGCGAACAATTCTCAACTACATTTTTAACTATTAGTCATGATCCGCAGTTTTTATATCAAGTATGTGAACGGGTATTAGTTTTTAAAAAAAATGCGCAACCATTGACATATAATGTGCAAGGTGAAAGATATAGCGCTTTTTTTTAAGCTTTTTTTATAAAACATAGGTGCAACAAGTCAGATTCAGCAGTAAAATCTGATCCTTAGCACTTTTGCTAGAACTAAAGCGATTAAAAACAAATCCAGATATGATAAAGAGTAGAAAAAATATACTATGAAACTCTTGTTTGCTCCAGAATAGTAAAACGCTTGCATTAATTAGAAAAAGGCTTATAATAAAAAGTGTAAGGGATTATAGCGAACGCTATAATCTGAAGCTTGACACCATGCTTGCACGGTAGTTAGGCAAAGAAAGCTGTCGTAAGACAGTTAGAAAAGAGGTTAGAGTTTGGCTATCCCTTATGCAACAACAGTCCAGCGAGATAATTAATAAAATTGATGATGATTTTGAAAGAATTCGAGGTTGTTAAAGATTGAGTTAGTTAGATCGGAAGAGAAAAGTGAAGTGTAAAGAGCTTGAACTTTATCTTGCTGGGCTGTTTTTTTTTGCTCTTATAATGTTCAGCATTGAATACCTTCTGTTATAAAAAATTAAAACATTTGGATGTCGAAACAGAAAAGCAGAGTATTTGTTTTGAAGACGATTAGTAAACTGCTAGGGCGCTGGCAGTTTTTTATTTGTGCCAAAAATGGTAGAATGATATTCGATTCACCGTCGACTATCTTGAAATAAGAGGAGAAAAATATGAAAAAAATTGCCGTTTATTGCGGAGCTTCTGAGGGGAATGATGTCGCTTACCAGCAAGCGGCAATTAAGTTAGGAACATATCTAGCCACGCATGATCTTGAGCTGGTTTACGGTGGTGGCGGAGTTGGTTTAATGGGGATTTTGGCGAAGCAAGTGCTGTTTGAAGGTGGTAAGGTTCATGGTGTTATGCCACAAGAGCTCGTAGAACGCGGGGCAGCTTTTGCGCGGTTAACTGATTTGAAAGTGGTTGAAAACATGTCAGTCAGAAAGCAAACAATGCTGGCGATTTCTGATGGAAGTATTGCATTACCAGGCGGACCGGGAACCTTGGAAGAAATAATTGAAGCTTTCTCATGGGCAAGACTGGGAGATAATCCTAATCCTTGTGTTTTCTATAACGTTAACGGCTATTATAATCCATTAAAAACAATGTTTGATGAAATGACGAAGAAAGAGTTTCTAACAGCAGCAGATAGGAAAAAGTTGTTGTTTTCAGATTCATTGGAAGATATTTTCGATTTTATGGCGGCATACATTCCACCTAAAATTCGTACATATCCCAAAGCAAGTAGCATTTAATAATTTTAAGATAGATTAGGTGATCGTTACTAGTAATGCTGACGATCATTTTTATTGTCTAAATGACAACGGCTGGTGGATATATTTTGTTAGATGGTCGTAACAGTTGTACTTGACAAGCAGGTTTAGTTTGAGAAAATAAAAATACTGAAATGGGGGAAAAATAATTTGATTACATTCAAGCATCTAAGAAAAGTGTACGGTCAGAAGGTTGCATTAGCAGATTTATCGTTAGAAATACCGAGTGGAAAAATTTTTGGTTTCCTAGGTCATAATGGAGCTGGTAAATCAACAACGATTAAGACCTTGGTGAGTGTTATTCGTCAAACTAGTGGTGATGTTGTTGTTGACGGGATGAAGCTCACGGACAATCGGCTGGCAATTAAGCAAAAGGTTGGCTATGTACCGGATTCACCAGATATTTTTCTTGAATTGACAGCCAATGATTATTGGGATCTGATTACATCTGCATATCAGATTCCAAGTGAGCTTAAGCAAGCTCGTTTGGAAAGATTGGTAGCACTTTTTAATATGCAGGATGAGATAGACACGCCGATTGCTGATTTTTCACATGGAATGAGGCAAAAAGCAATTGTTATTGGAGCGCTTCTGCCTGATCCGGATATCTGGGTTTTAGATGAACCAATGACGGGACTAGACCCACAGGCGGCCTATGATTTGAAGAAGTTGATGCGCGCACATGCTGAAAAAGGGAAAATGGTGATTTTTTCAACCCATGATCTCGCAACTGCTGAAGAGTTGTGCGACGAACTTGCTATTTTAAAAAAGGGTGAACTGATTTACAACGGAAGTGTAGCACATTTGCTTTCAACAATGCCTGAAAAGTCATTAGAAACGATTTATTTGAATATGGTTGGACGCCAAAGTGATACGAAAATCGTTAGTGAATTAGAGGGAAGTGACGCAAGTGAATAAGAGCCAATTATGGCAATTAACCAAGATAAATCTTCTCTATGCCAATCCACAAGCGACGAATAAAGCGCGGCAAAATGGAAAAAGGGGCCGAGAACTAACGATTTCGTTAATTCGGCAATACATATTGATCGGGATACTTTTTACCGCTTTGTATGGTTTTATGATGTTGGGATTTGATTTGGCAAAGCAAACTGCAGCTTTCACAAAATTTGTTGCTTTATTTACGTTGCTGTTGGTTAGCCAAAATATTAGTGTCATGAATAATGTTTTCTTTGAGAGCAATGATCAAGGGGCATATCTCCCCTTGCCATTTAGTCAACGTACAATTTATTTAGCAAAAGCATTGGTTGTCCAAATGGCTAATCTATCATTTGCCATCCCTGTTTTGTGGGTGTTTGTCATTACTGGTATTAAAGCAAATAATTGGGCTTTTAGTTTACCAATCAGTATCGTTTTGTTTATCTTATATCTTATTCTGCTCTTTTTAATATGTACCTTTATTGTTTTTGGCCTAGCTCAAACTAAGGTTTTTCGGCAACATCAAAAATTGATGACGTTCCTATTGCTGGCAGTTTCATTTATAGTTATGATGGCAGCTATATTATTAATCAATAATACAGCTGAATCTGCATCTGCGAGTCAGACGGGCTTGCTCGGATTTAATTGGCTGCACGAAATTATAGTTTCGCCCCTCAGCGGGAAAGCGTTATTCTTTTTCATAGGAATTATAATAATTGATGTTATGTTGACAGTATTGGCAGATCGTTGGCTATTACCACAACTACTGGTTGAACATAAAAATGGTAAATCCTCTCGGAAAAAGTTAAAACGCACACGAAGTTCGCGCTCTCTGACCAATCAATTGATCAGATATAATCTAAAACTGTTGCAGGATCCTACCTTGTTGATGCAGAGCCTTTCTATGATGGCTTTACCGTTTATTATGTTTGGGGCAGGGCTCATATCTGGTGGAACAGGCGGTGTTTTTGAGAAGACAGCACTAACGTATTGCGGGGTGTTCTTTGCCGTTGGTTTTGCCATCAGTATGATGTCGCTTGGCCCATACTCACTAACTGCACTAGGAATTTCATTGGATCGGGGCAATCTATTCTTTGTTCAAACACTCCCTTTGTCATTTAAAGCATATTTGCGCTTGAAATTTCTTACAATGTGGTTTTTACAGACGATTTATCTCCTTGTGTTAACTGCAGCTATCGGGATATTGTTGCATATGGCCATTTTAAATCTCGTTGTCGTGTTGATTGGCGTGACGTGGGGGTCATATTTGTTCAGCTTAATTTACTATGCTCGTGACTGGCGTTTACGCGATTTATCATGGAGCAACATTACACAATTATTTAATCGTGGTGGTGGAACAACTATGTTCATGCTGTTTTTATTTGGAGGACTGATAGTATCAGCAATTTTTATTTTAGGATACTATGCCTTGATTAAGTACGCTAATATGCCCTTACTTGTCAATGGGCTATTTACTCTCGTCATGCTAGCACTAAGTGGAGCGATAGTTTGGAAATTTCAGATACGTTTTTGGAGGAATCTGGCAGAACTAACCGAGAAATAGAGGACTGAGGAGCTAGATTCTTTTTAAACACCATTTCTAAGTTAAAAGATCTGTTCTAAAAATGAAGGACAACTGAGAGTTGATTATTCGCTCATAGTCCTTCATTTTTTGTAAAGATAAATATGAATATGGTGCATGTCCTGTCACAGTTACTTAAAAGTGACTTAAAAAAGAGTTTTTTGCTTTAATCGCGTATTTATCTAATAGCGGATAAATAGAACTATTTTTAATACATATTTTTTATGAAGAAAAGAGTTTTCAAGGCAATATCCCGTGCCGGTATATGAAATTTTATGTGAATGGAGCAGAAGAAATGGAGCAAATATCTAGCTACAAAGGAAAAATCAGAAGACTGTATGTGCAGTTAATACCTCAGTTGGTAATTAATTGCAAGTATAAAAAATATATTGAGGCGGAGACATCATTTCCCGGAACTGATAGCGATTATGGAGGATATACAAATAAAATGGAAGCTAGAAATAAAGCTGCATGGAATGGGAAAGAGCTTGATGCCGTAGAAAAATTATATGCGGCTTGTCAGATGAGGATTCCTGCAGCCACGCTAACATTAGTCAGAATGGTTAAAAAAATAGAACAAGACAATATAGGCATTCTAAATAACTTAAAAAAAGAAGTTCTTGCTGGGTCTGAAGATGCTATGAATAATTTACAATTTTTTGGTGAACTGTGCTTGGAACAAAGTGATCTAGAAAAAGCTTTAGAAGTGTGTCTTTTTGAAGTCGAAATGAATATTGAGGGATCAGATAGCCGTTTGGCTCAAGTCTACAAAAAAATCTTAGCGCAATCAATATGTGTAATGCATTGCTACCGAAAATCCTTTCAAGAAGGAGACAAGTGAGTAACTTAAAATCCAGCGTAGAACGATGCATTTTAACACTCACGTGGTTCCAGATGCTTTGATGAACTAAGAGATAGAGAAAATAAATGCCTAATACAAAACTGCTAGACATTAAAAAATCAGGTAACATCAGAACGTCTGGAATCTGAACAAGATGTTTTCGTTAGTTAAAGTTTCTCTGTAAATTGTATTCTTCACGAAGAATACGCTTGCATCTTATGAAAATTAGTTTTATGTGCTAGCACATTGAAATAGTTTTGCATTAGGCATACTATGTTGGAAAGAGAGCGCAAACTTACTCAAAACATTATTTCTCCACAAGGAACTAATCATCCGGTGTTTGCACTCCGCCCTCTATTCGCCCTATCTTCCTTTATGAATAGAGGGTTTTTGTTTGCAACAACTGAATACTTGCATGATATTTTTAGGAAAACTCTGGTTTTCTTGATAAAGTTAAAAATAGAATGAATTAGTAAAAAACAATACTTAAGAGTATACAACTGTCATCAATTATAATACGGCGCAACATATCAAGGGCGCGGAATCAGAGTTCTTCTTGCGTGTGACTAATGGGCCAGCAGGATGCGTGTTCCTCTTAATATGATGATTCAATTACTAAGTACCCTGAAACCTGGTGCATCAACCATAAATGTCAATAATGTCAATCAGATTTCGAATTACTAAGAATATGGCAATTTATAAAATCCAATAATTGCTGTTTGAGAAACACTAAGTTTTAAGAGAATATGAAGGGTGTTGCCGAGTTAGAGTGAATTGGCTTTAATTTCAGTGCTGCACCTTATTTTTGGCTGCTTGGGCAATTCAAATAAGCTGCACCTTGTGTTTGGAGCCTTAGATGTTTTTCTAGTTATAATTTTTCGACCGATGGATGTGGTATAATTACTTTTACGTTAGACACAAAGTTATTTTTCAAGAACGGAGTTGAAAAATGAAAAAAAAGCGTAGTTATGAAGATAAGTTTGAGAGATTGTGTACTCGCCTAGACCATCAGTTAAACATTAAGTATAGATATAATATTCATACTAAAGTGATACTCCTTGAGAATGAAACGTCTTATTCGGATACAAGTTACATGGATACTCTAATGACAGTCATAAAAAAAGAAAAAGACTTTGGCATTTTAAGTGAGTACGATGTAGCGGAAGAACTGTATAAAGCTTGCAAGTTGAAGCTACCACATGCATACCAGCTTTTAATTAAAATGGTACAAAAGATAGAGAACGATAATAGAGGCATCTTAGAAATGCTTGAGACAGCTGTGGGTGCAGGAAGTCCATTAGGAAAAGATTTTCTCCAATATTTTGGAGAATGCTGCTGGGACGAACAGGATGCTGCGAAGGCATTGGAAGTTTATCGCTTCGAATTGGAACATGGGATCGCTGGAGCAAGAGTTAAAATTGGCATGGTTTACGATGAACTTTTAGAAGATCATATGCAAGCAGCACACTGCTATCGTTTGGCTTTTCAAGAAGGTGACGAAGCGGCGGCATATAATTTGGCGTTCACATATAGATATATGGAGCCACAAGATTTACTTTTGGCGGAGAAATGGTTTGAAATATCGGTCAAAAGAGATAAGTATCCTCATTCACTACGCGAACTGGGTGAACTATATGTTGCTACAGACAGGGAAAAAATCGGACTGTTGATGATAAAACAAGCTGATCAGCAAATTGCTAAGTTAATTGACGAATGGTAGTGACTTAAAGGAAAAGTGCTAAAATTAGTTGAGCTAAGAATAAGAAGGTTTGTTTATCTCTATTTCAGTCAGCAATGGAGAACGGAAGAACGTGGCATGTTTTAAGTATAAATTTTGGAGCATGTTCGCTTAAGCAATAGTTGAAAGGAAGTTAGAATTTATGATACAGATACTTGCAGATATCGCAACAGTCATTGTGGCTGTTGAAGCTTTGGGCATTATGTGCTTAGAAATGTGGGGGACTCAAACAAAAGCAGCTCAAAGGGCTTTTGAATTGTCTCCAGCATATTTAAAGCAAAAAGAGGCTCAGGTCAGTATGGCAAACCAAGGGTTGTATAACGGTTTTATTGGTGTTGGCATCTTACTGATAAGATTTGTCTTTCCAGCGGAAGCTATTTATCCCGGATTATTGCTCTTTATTGGTTTTGTGGTTGTAGCAGCAGTTTTTGGAGCATTGACTGCCACTAAGAAAATCATTTTAACGCAGGGACTCCCCGCGATAATAGCTCTTATTCTTTTGGTAGCGAGTGAAATTTAATAAAATAACAGGCAGTAATTTACGAAACTAACATCAAACTTGTTTAAGTGTTACGATTAGAGTGATAGTTAGAGCAAATTAATAGGGTAGCGATGAATTATGATGACGACTTTATTTATTTTAATATTATTAGTTATATTGAGTGGTCTCTTGTGGACTAATTTGGGCTGGTTAGTAAGTGGAATGCTTACTCTTATGGTATTTGTAGGAGGAGTGTGCGACATGGTCGCAAGCTTAGCGGGCTGGTTGTCAAAAAAGGCGAGAAGACTTTTGTTTAGTTAACGGTTTCTACCAGTTAGTAAAACTTTAGCAGGCCAGGTCAAAGTTATCTTTTGACTTGGCTGATTTGTTTTAAGCTAAATATAAGAATTTAATATGCATCAACAAGCAAACTTTTCAATTAACCACGAGGTTCCTTAAAGTCTAGCGACACGCCCCTGTATATAGTCAGCTGTTGTATTTGCTGTCCGCATATAACGTAGATTCCTCGATTTAAAAAAAATTTAGGAGCAAAATATAGCTAAGTGTCCCCAAACTGATTGATAAGAACATGTTTTTCTTCCAAAGATGAACAAACACGGTGATCATACCAGCAATAATCTCAATAAGTGAATCCAAAGTGAAATTAGCAGGCAAATCTTTATAACAATAAATAACAAGCATCCCTAGGATTGCTGGAGGCAAAAAGTTGCCCAGGCGACGAATAAAAACTGGGATAGGTTTACTGCTCGGAAACAAGATAAAGGGGAGAAAACGAGTCAGCATCGTCCCGCCGGCAGCAATACCAATTGTCAGAATTTCTTCAAGCAGGTTCATATTTTTACCTCCTATTCTCTTTGATGAAGAAAATGCCAGTAATTGCCAGTAAGCTGAAGGGCATGAATAACTCTTTACCTAAAAGCAATAAAAAAACTGCAGAAATAAGTGTACCGCAAAATGAACTGTAGTGATTTTTTTCACGGAGCAATTGATCGAGAAAAAGTACGATAAATAAGGCAGTCATGACAAAAGATAAACCATTTACCTTAAAGTTGATGAAGCCCCCGAGTATTCCACCTAGCATCGCAGCAAAAACCCAATAAAAATGATTTAAACAAGTCACATAGAACATGAACCAACCACGATCAATATTTTTAGGAACATGTGTGGCATAGTTGATGGAAAACGATTCGTCACACATTCCAAAAATTAAATAGTATTTTCTCCAGTCGGCAGTATTATACTTCTCAAGCATTGAAATGCCATAAAACAAGTGGCGTGAATTAACAATTAACGTTAAAAGCAGTACTTCTAACGGGTCAAAAGAGTGAATCAACAAGTTAGCAATGACGAACTCTAAAGATCCTGCGTATATGATGAAAGCCATGAATGTCGGATACAGAAAATTAAAGCCCTCTTGCCGCATGTAAATGCCGTATGTAATACCAATAAATAAAAAGCCAGTCATAATTGGTAAAGTGCTTTTTAGTGCTATTTTAAAAGCAGCAAGTTTTACAGTTTTCACAGTATGCCTCCTTAAGTTTACAATAATAAAATTGTAGCATTTAAAATGGTACAATCAATACTATAAATGTATGCATTACAATGTTCTACGAAAAAACAACTTGCTATACAATTAATTTTTAGAGGTGGTATCCTCATGCCAATCAATATTTTTGAACAGAATTCTTTAACCTGGATGCCTAAGAGAGAAGAGCTTAAGCGACCGATTTACAAAGCGCTAGTCGATAAAATGAAAAGCGATGTCAAAAAGGGCACTCTACTTCCTGGAACAAGACTGCCTTCCCAAAGAGAACTAGCGGATTTTCTAGATATTAATTTTACAACGGTTACGCGTTCATATAAATTAAGTGAAAGTCTGGGTTTAACATACGGAGTAGTTGGAAAGGGAACATATATAGCACAGACGGCTAATAAGTCTGGTGTTATCTCATCCCCACACGAAGAATCCTTGTTTGAGTTAGGCTTGAATTCTTCATTTGAACAGTGCAGTCGGTTTTTAAATACTACTATTGCAGATGTTGCCGTACAGAATGGTTTAGAAAACTTGCTTGACTATAAAAATGCAACTGGGACTACTTTTCAAAGACAGGTTGCTGTCAATTATTTAGCTAAGTTGGGAGTTAAAACTAGCATTGACAATATTGCAGTTACTTCGGGAGGGCAAAATGCTTTAACTATTATATTGCTGGGGCTGTTTAATTCGAATGATAAGATTGCGGTTGATCACTTTACATATGCAAATCTTATTGAATTGGCTAAGATGATAAATATCAAATTAATTCCGATTGATTTTGATGCTGATGGAATGCTTCCTGAAAACCTCGAAAGAGCTTGCAGAAGTAATGAGTTGCGTGGGGTATACTTAATGCCTAACTATTCTAATCCGACTGGAATTAGAATGTCAGAAAAGCGTCGCAGGATGCTTGCAGAGGTGATTGCGAAGAATGCACTAATCGTTATTGAGGATGACTACCTAGGTTTTATTGACATGGAAAAAGAACACATTCCAGTCAAATTAAGTACTCTATTGCCTGAACAAAGTATTTACATTTGTAGCATGTCTAAATCAATTGCAGCGGGACTGCGAGTTGGCTATTTGGTTTTCCCGAAAGTTTATCAGCAAGATCTACTGCAAGCATTGTGTAGTATTAATATTAAAACATCATCATTAGATGCTGAAATTATTACACAAGCGTTGTTATCAGGGACAGCATATACTATTATGCACAAAAAGATTCAGTTGGGACTGAAGGCTAATGAGATTTTTTATAAAGTCTTTCCTCAAAAATGTGAAGTAAGAAAAAATGTCCCAACCTTTATTAAATGGGTACCCTTGAAAAATAATGAGCTGGGTGCTGAATCGATTGAGAAACTTTTGCTGGCAAACGGAATAAGAGTGTTTCATTCAGATCGTTTTCTCGTTGGGCCTAAGATTGGAAAAGAATTTCTGCGCATTTCTTTATCCGCAACTCAGAATATCGAATTATTGGAAAAAGCTTTGATTAAATTAAAAAGGGTGTTAAGCGATAATGATCTTATTTAATGTACTCGTGTATGTTAAGTAAGTATCTATGCCAAATCATTGTTTTTTGAGTTTGTTTAACGCTAAGATAAAAAATGTAATACTAACTATATATTGTATCTTTATTGAAAATATATTACTATATGTAGTGCAGAACTATAAAAATAAATAAGGATTGTTTAAATACATAGAAGGAGCGGATATGATGGAGAACAAAAAAGCTATCAATTGGAATAACATAGCTGACCAAATTGACAAGGCAACGTGGGAGAAATTGACAGAACAGTTTTGGCTTGATACTCGTATTCCAGTCTCAAATGATTTGCATGACTGGGTGGAATTGAGCTCTAATGAGCAATGGTTAGTTGGTCACATTTTTGGAGGTTTGACAATGCTCGACACTGTCCAATCTGAAGATGGGATGGCTGCTCTGAGCAAGGATGTGCGGACGCAACATGAAAGAGCAGTTTTAAATAATATTCAATTCATGGAATCTGTACATGCCAAAAGTTATTCAACAATTTTTTCTACACTGAACACAATACCAGAAATAGATGAAATTTTTAATTGGAGCGACACCAATCAATTACTGCAAAATAAAGCCCAGTGGATTATTGATATTTATCAAAACGATCCTGATCCATTGCACAAAAAAGTTGCTAATGTCTTTTTAGAAACCTGTCTTTTTTATTCAGGTTTTTATACACCATTATACTATGCAGGTAACAATAAACTAAATAATGTCGCTGAAATCATAAAATTGATTCTGCGTGATGAGTCTGTGCACGGAACATATATTGGTTATAAATTTCAGTTAGGCAAGAAGGAACTCTCAGAAGGAGCGCAGCAAAAACAGCGCGACTGGCTTTATAACTTCCTATACAAACTATACGAGAATGAGGAAAAATATGCTGCACTGTTGTATGATACTGTCGGGTGGACTGATGAGGTAATGACTTTTGTTCGTTATAATGCTAATAAAGCTCTGATGAACCTAGGGGAGGAGCCATTGTTCCCAGAAACAGCCGATGATGTAAATCCGATTGTAATCAATGGAATCTCAACGACCACTGTCAATCATGATTTTTTCTCGCAAGTAGGTAATGGCTATTTGATGGGTAAAGTAGAGGCAATGAAAGATGATGATTACTTAATTGGTTTAGATAATAAGTATGATAGCTTATCGGATAAGAGTCGGAAATTCAAACAAAGTGAAAATAAAGTGTTAGGTTCAGATGATAATGGGAAATTCAAGATCGCAAAAAAATTTGGGGCTGTACCTGCAGAGGATCCGACTACTAAACCTAAAAAATAAGTAATGAACAGCAACTAGCAGACAAGTGCAAACGACTTATATTGTTTTGATTCATGAGAAGGGGTTTTTTTATGGTTGACAACAAACAGAACGATCCAATCAGAATTTTATTTATTAGCATCGAAGGAAACACTCGTTCATTCGTTCGCAAACTTGCAGCATATGCGCAAGAAGAACACAAACAAGATAAGAATGTTAGGCTTATTGAAGCGACTGAAGTTTCAGATGCAAGTGGCGAATTGGAAATGAAGGAACCATTTGCGACATTTGTTCCGACTTACCTCAGTGGGGGAAATGGAATTCATAATGGATACACTGAAATTATGACAGAAGAGCTACGTTTAACTTTAGAAGATGATGATAACTATAAAAAATGCTATGGCGTTGTTGGAAGCGGAAATAAGAATTTCAACGCGCAATATGGACTGACAGCAAAACACTATGCTAGTAAATTTAGTTTTCCTTTGCTCGACCTTTACGAGTTGCGGGGAACTACCGCAGATGTTGAGCGTGTTTATAAAAAGCTTGTGGTCTACCAAACAGAATTCGAAAAGAAATTTGCAACCTTGAAGGATTAGTTTTAAACAAGGCAGTAAGATAAAGTATTTTTTTAAAATGAAGTATAATTACTGTATAAGTAGTTGTTCTGTTGCCGAAAACGTCCCAAATTTGTTTGCACGATTAATTATAGGATGGGAGGTTGATTCCATGAAAAAACTGCATAAAATTATTTTGGTTGGAAGTGGAGCAGTTGGTTCATCTTTTGCATTTTCACTGCTGCAAAACGTAACTTCGACCGAACTGATAGTGGTTGATATAAATAAGGAAAGAACCCAGGGAGATGTGCTGGATCTGCAAGACCTAATACCGTTAAGCGACGGCGCTAATATTGTTCGCGCGGGTAGCTATGATGATGCAGTAGATGCGGATATTGCTGTGATTACAGCAGGTGTTCCTCGGCAACCAGGTGAAACACGTTTAGATTTATTTAAGCGAAATGCTAGTATTTTGAAGTCAATTGTTATTCCTATTGTGAACAGCGGCTTTAAAGGATGTTTTGTTGTTTCAAGCAACCCAGTTGATGTTTTAACAACTATTACGCAGCAATTGTCGGGTTTTCCAAAAGAAAGAGTAATCGGTACAGGAACTTCATTGGATAGTGCGCGTTTATCAGTTGAACTTGGCTTAAAGCTGAACGTACCAGTAGACAAGATAAAGAACGCATATGTTCTAGGTGAACATGGAGATAGTTTATTTGCAACATTCGCCGAAACCACTGTTCTGGGGAAAAAGCTTTCTAAAATTGCTGCATTGGACGATGAGAGTCTGCATGAGCTGGAAGAGTCAGTTAAGAACAGGGGAAGCAGAATAATTTCTTTAAAGGGAGCAACGCACTATGGAGTAGCTGTTTGTCTGATGAAAATTTGCAAAGCGATTTTGACAGATGAAGAAATAATACTTCCTGTTTCAGCACCATTGACGGGAGAGTACGAGCAAAATAATATCTATTTAGGAACACCGGCTGTGATCGGGGCTGGCGGTCTCAAAAGGATTATTGAGTTACCGTTAGTGCCAACGGAGTATGCCAAGATGAAGTTATCGGCAGAAAAAATGAAAAAAATTTTGGTTTCATTAGAGTAGCTTAGTAGCTTTAGAAATGGTGGCGTACGGCAATAAGCCAATCATGAGGATAGTCTTAGTCTGACTATAAGCAATTTTACGATTAAGCAGAAAAGATTGCCTTGAGAGATACTAATTAAATTAATATACTTCGACTAAAAACAGAGAAGCAGGGTCAAAAATTATATTTTAACCTAGCTCCTCTATTTATTTTGTATGAATGTGCTCCATAAGTTAAAATTCTTCGTTTAACTTGAATTACTCACAGCACTTGCTATGTTCTTTCGCGTTAGTACTCAAACTTTACCGTTTAATGCTTTTTTGGTGTTGCTTTCAAGTTTAACAATCATTGATGATCTTACCAAGTTCCTCTGGGGACTCGCGCATTCCAGTTTTTAACCAATAACGGATAACACCAACGATTCCATTGAGATAAAATTCGTACATATATTGACTCTCGTAAATTCCAATAGTGGGATTTGCTTTTTTGTCTTGCTCAAGGACCTTACTTTTTATTGAAGACAAAAAGTGCGTGAGAAAATCATGATCGTTACTTAGGATATATGCAGCGACTGCATGATTTTCTTTAACAACTTCTAAAATTCCTGTTAAAACTATTTCCCATGAGTTTTTGCGCTTGTTAAAAGTGATGGCACCTGCAAGCTCATCAGTTACACTTTTTTCCATTGCATGCATGCAGTCTTGCACATCTTTGTAATGTGCATAAAAAGTTCCTCGATTAACATCAGCCGCTTTACAGACTGCTGTGACTGTAATTTCATTTAATGAATTATCATTGCTGTGCAGCAGTTCGATCAGACTTTCTTGAATTATTCGTTTGGTCATCTGTGCACGACGGTTATTTTTTACCCCTACCATTATTTGCACCTCATTAAATAGATAATATCAGCTTAACTGTTTATTTAATAACAATCTGATTAAAATTGATGATTGAAATTTACACTAATTTAAACTAACATGTTGTTATTATTTAAACACATTATACATTAAATGTCACTATGTAGTTTTAATTATTTAGTGAAGAAGGGGTAGAGCGTGAGAGGAAAAAGAAGAGTTTTTATTGTACAGGCGATTATTTGGCTAGTTGTCATGATTGCAGCAGTTGTAATGCTTCCAAATGTTGGCAGTCTTCTTCGTGAGAAGGGACAAACTAAATTACCAAGTACTGCGAAGAGTCAAATAGCTCAGACTATTCAGGATGACTGGGGGCGAAATCAAGGAGGAACAAGGCAAGTAATTGTTGTTTTTAATAATGGCAATGCTCCATTAACTGCAAAACAAAAAGCAGATATTGACCAAACCATTCAAAAGTTTAAAAACAACAAGAAAAAGTACCATGTTAAAAGTCTGACTGCTGCTAGTGACAGTGCAGCAGCAAGAAAGCAATTAGTTTCAAAAGATAAGTCGACTCAGTTGCTGCAGCTCATGGTCGGGAAAAAACAAACAGTTGCTGAGATGAACAAAGATATCACAAATGCTGCCAAAACGAGCGGCGTTAAAACATATGTGACTGGTAGTGATATCCTGAACGATGATTTCACACAGGAAACAGAAACTGGAATTAAAAAAACAGAACTGATTACAGTGATTTTTATTTTCGTTGTTTTGATGCTTGTATTCAAGTCACCAATCACACCTTTAGTCTCGCTGCTTTCAGTGGGTGTTTCGTTTATAATTTCGTTGAGCATTGTGATGAACTTAGTTGATAAGTTTGATTTTCCACTATCTAATTTCACACAAGTTTTCATGGTTGTGGTTCTTTTTGGAATTGGAACAGATTATAATATTTTGTTATTCGATCAATTTAAGGAAGAACTCAGCCGGGGTGGCGATAAAATTGAAGCAACCCAAAAGGCATTAAAAACGGCTGGCCGGACGATCCTTTACAGTGGATCCTCAGTTCTAATAGGCTTTGCCACACTGGGGTTAGCAAAATTTTCTGTTTATCGCTCGGCAGTCGGTGTCGCGGTAGCCGTTGCAGTTTTACTCTTAGTATTACTGACATTGAATCCATTCTTCATGGCAATGCTGGGATCACGTTTATTTTGGCCAGTAAAAACGTTTAACGGTGGCAGCAGTAGTAAGATGTGGCACGGACTAGCAACTAGAGCTGTCCGATTGCCATTAGTTTACTTGGCAATTGTACTGGGAGTATCTTTGCCATTTCTACTGGTCTACAATAATGAGTTGAACTATGACACTCTTGCAGAATTAAACGATACGATCCCTGCTAAGAAGGGCTTCAAAGTTGTGCAAAATCATTTTTCAAAGGGAACAGCTGAGCCATCAACTCTTTATCTTAAAAGTGATCATCCATTGAATAATGAGAAGGATCTGAAGGAGATAGATGCTCTGACTAAACGTCTGCAAAAAATTGATGGTGTTAAAACAGTAGCCTCGGTCACACAGCCGGGCGGTTCACCAATCAATGATTTATATGTGAATAAACAATTGAAATCGGTCACTGGTGGGATGCAATCGGCACGTAAAGGACTTGGCAAGATCAGTAATGGGCTTGATAGTGCCGATGGCAAGTTGGGCAATGCAAATGTCCAACAAGGTGTAGATGGAGCTAAAAAATTGGCTGATGGAACAAGTAAATTGCAAAATGGAAGCCAACAATTAGGAAACGGAGCCGGTCAATTGGCCAATGGGGCGACAACACTTCAACAAGGAGTGGCTACCTACGCGAACGGTGTATTTACTGTCAACAATGGTTTAAACCAGTTGAATGGTAAAACTGGTGCACTGACGAATGGTGTCAACAAATTAGCTAATGGTGCTACATCTTTAAGCAGCGGTTTAGGCCAGTTGAATAGTCAAACCGGACAGTTGAGTGCCGGTGTTGGTCAATTAGCAAATGGAACTGGTTCTTTATTTGCAGGTACACAGTCGCTTTCTAGCGGGCTCAACACATTAGATAGCAAAAAAGAACAAGTATTGGCTGGTACTAGTACGTTAAATGCGAGTGTCGCAAAATTGCAACAAGGTTCGTCACAAGTATCAGATGGTCTGCAAAAGCTTGAAAATAAAGTCAGCTCAGCTGCTGCCTCAGGCAATACCGGACAGGTTGAGCAATTGAAGTCAAGCTTGCAGCAATTAAATAGCGCTATGGCTGAGCTAGAACGGAGCTCAGGCACAACTCAGCAGCCGGATATCAATAAGTTTCAAACAACAACCCAAGCTTTAGCTGCTTCGAGCGATACAGTAAAAAATGATGCAGCAGCACTCCAGCAGGAACTTCAAGGTTTGCTGAATTCTTCTTCAACATCTGCTGGACTAACGGCAGCAGATATCGAAGGAATCGTTCAGGCTGTCAACCAAAACTCACAAAATAGTGGGGGCCAAGCGCTAAACGAACAACAAACAGCAGCATTGAAAGCAGTACTAAATTCAGTAGTTTCACAAAAAATGGCTCAACAGAAAAAAACAGCACAGGACAATCTCGGTAATGCAACTAACAGTGCGAAAAAATTGCAGACTGACTTGGCTTCTCTCTCAGCGACTGGGGAGAGCTTGAATACTGAATTAAATCAGTTGAAATCCTTGAGCTCGCAAATGAATAAGCTCTCAGGCCTTGGCACATTAGCTTCTAATTCAATTAAGGCTAACAATGCCTCAATACAAGCCTTGGATAAGCTTAATCAGGCTGTTTCTGGAATGCAGCAGATTCAAACAGCATTGGCTGGAACATCGAGTCAAGTTGGCTTGCTGAATGGATCGCAGCAAGTTTCATCAGGTCTCAGTCAGTTAAGTGCTGGTACCGATGAGATGAAGAACAAGTTGAATGAATATACGAATGGCGTTGCCAGTGCAGCAACGGGTGCTAATAAGCTAAATAATGGTGCATCTACTTTAAACAGTGGAGTTAGCCAGCTGAGTTCTAAAACACCTGCACTTGTTAATGGAATCAGCCGTTTAAATGATGGTTCAGGTCAATTAGCGACAGGGATGACAACACTTCAGGGCCAAGTACCGCAGTTGACAGGAGCAATTGGAGCATTAAACGCTGGTACCGGCAAGCTAGCCGCTAATTCTTCCAAACTAACCAATGGTGCAGGACAAGTTGCCGCTGGAAACAAGGAGTTAGCAAGCAAACAGAGCGAGTTAACTTCAGGACTGGGAACTGTCAATAATGGGCAGCAAGCAATGTATAATTCATTGCAAGGGCTTGTTCCACAAATGAACGCTTTGCAAAATGGTTTGAAATCAGCAAGCGCTGGGACAAAAACAATCAACAAGGGTGTTGGAACGGCTAATGGCTATTTAAAAGATCTTAAAGATTCTGATGCTGCCAATACCTATTATGTTCCAGATAAGGTTTTGAAAGGTAAGACTTACAATGAGGCAGTGAAAGCATATATGTCTGAGGACAAACATGCAGCCTCAATCACCATTGTTTTGAATGAAAATCCAAGTTCTAAAAAAGCAATGAAAAAAATTACGGAAATCCAAACACAGGCTCAAAAGTCGCTTAAGGGGACGTCTTTATCTAATGCAACTGTTGCGGCAGGCGGGGAAACATCATTGATCAACGATATTCAAAAAATTGCATCAAATGATTTTGTGCGGACTGCTTCAATTATGTTGATTGGTATATTACTTGCTTTGATGATTATTACGCGTTCAGTTCTGCAACCATTCTATATTTTAGGAACATTACTGTTGGCATATATTATGTCACTAAGTATTACGCGCTTATTGAGTCATATCTTCTTAGGACAGGATATGCTTACGTGGAACACACCGTTCTTTGGTTTTATCATGTTGATTGCGTTAGGGGTCGATTACAGTATCTTCTTAATGATGAAGTATCGTGAGTTTGATAATGCAACTGCAACTCCAAGCACGAGAATTATTCGAGCTTCTGCTGTCATCGGTTCTGTCGTTCTCTCAGCCGCACTAATTTTGAGCGGTACATTTGCTGCTTTGATTCCTTCTGGTGTATTAACACTGATTCAGGTGGCGCTAGTTGTAATTATTGGGCTAATGATTTTAGTTTTCGCAATTCCAGTAGTTATTCCAAGTCTGATAAGATTAACATATCCGTTAACTGATCGAATGGAAGAAAAACAGGAAGCAAATGAAAAGCAAAAATAAGTACAGGGCGGGCCGATAGTTACTAAGCTTGAATGCTAACTATGGAGAAAAAACATAGTCAAAAATCGCATGCTTAATTGTAAAAAACAGGTTAGTGAAATATGTAATGCAGCAAGCATAGAACTTAAAAGCAAGATGGAGCTAGGTTAAAAGTTAATTTTTAACCTAGCTCCTTCTTGCTTTTTGTCGTGTGAGAATATTGCCTAGATCAAATTTTACTGATTTATAGCACTTACTATCCTAGAGCATGAGAGATTATTGAAGACACTTTTTAATTATAGATGAACATAATTCATGTTTTAATGAAAAAGTTGAATTTTATTTATCATTAAAAGTGGGATATACTAACAATATCAAATATAGAAAACGAACTTTAAGGAGGACGGTAGATATGAGCGATGTATTTGCAGATCGGGTTGTGATCGGTTCAGAAGATCGTTTGGCTGAAATGTTTGGCGGCAGTTTAGGGAAAGATGGGATCAAGTTTTCCGCCGGTAATCCTAATGCTGATCTTTTTCCGACAGCTCAAATCAAGGTGGCACTTAATGACGCCATCGACAAGTATGGCAGTCAAATCTTTGAGTATCAAACAGTCAGCGGATTTACACAATTACGAAGTCGGTTGGCACAATGGGCTGCTAAAACAGCTAAAATCAAAGCGGCTGCAAATAACATCTTAATAACGCAAGGTGGTCAGCAAGCTTTAGATTTAATTGGCAAGCTTCTACTGGACGCTGGAGATAAAATTGTGGTTGAAGCTCCGACTTATGTTGGCGCGTTATCAGCTTTTGATCAGTATGATCCGTGTTATTATGATGTTGCGATGGATGATGATGGTTTAAATCTAGAGGAATTAGAGACAGTACTTCAGAACCATTCAGACATCAAACTCTTATATACCGTTCCTGATTTCCACAATCCAACAGGTGTGACAATGTCATTAACTAAGCGAAAAAAATTGGTTGAATTAGCAGAAAAGTATGATTTCTTTATTCTTGAAGACACACCATATCGTGATTTGCGATATAAGGGCGAAAAACTGCCTGCCATCAAGTCTTTTGATAAGCATGGACATGTTCTTTTTGTGAGCAGTTTCTCTAAAATTTTAATGCCGGGACTACGCATTGGCTGGGTTGCTGCTGACGAAGAAGTAATTGCTCACTTGCGCACGCTAAAGACGAGCAGTGACTTGGAGACATCAGGAATTATGCTGGCGGCTCTAAATCAATATCTAGAGAACAGTGATTTGGACAGACACATTTCAAGTATGCTGCCAACATATCGTAAGCGTTTGGATGTTATGCTTGATGTTCTTGATAACACAATGCCGACTGATGTTCATTACACACGTCCGGAGGGAGGGTTCTTCATTTGGCTGACTCTGCCTAAGGTGGTGAATGCACAAACATTATTGCGTGAAATATGTATTCCAAAAGACAAAATCAGTTTTGTTCCAGGAAAAGTGTTTTATGCGCACAGAGATCACGAAAACGGAATGCGTTTGAATTTCTCAGGTGTAAATGAAGCACAGATTAAGGTAGGAATTACAAGATTGGCTATGAGTATTCGAGAGGCAATCGCTGCAACTGAGGTCGGAGCGGTTCTTTAAAAATTTAGTAAAAAAGAGTGCATATTTTTTGTTGAGGTAAGAAACGCCTTGTGAAAGAGTATGTATTTTTTATTGCTAAATGTATTATTTTTGACTAGTATTATCTTAAAGAACAGTCCTTCAAATAGATTGTTCAAAATAAATAATGGGGTGTTAGAATGTCATCTTTTCTAGTTAAGCCAGTTGTTCATTCAAGTGCCAACTTACAGGATTTATTCAATACTGTTGATGTTGGGGTCAATGATGTAATATTGACAAACCGCTATATCATTGAACCACATTTATCCGTAGATTCAATTCCAATAGATACTATTTTTTTAGAGGATTACTTAAAGGGAGAACCAACCGATGTCGCAGCTGATAAAATTTTAAATAAACTTGGCGAAAAACATTACAAACGAGTTATCGCAATTGGTGGCGGCTCTGTGATTGATAATGCTAAACTTTCAGTTTACGGTGAAGGCCTAACGCTTAAAGAACTCGTTGAAAAAGGGAAAGAACTTCCGAAAAAGCGTGAATTAATCATTGTTCCGACAACAACAGGTACAGGAAGCGAAGTCACCAATGTTGCTGTCTTTAATTTTGTTTCTAAGAAAACTAAAATTGGTTTGGCCTATGATCAAATGTATGCAGATCAGGTGTACTTAATCGGCCAACTAGCGACGACAATGCCATATAAGGTTTTTGCAACGAGTTCAATAGATGCATTGGTTCATTCAATTGAATCCTATATATCTCCGAAAGCAACATCATTCAGTAAAAGCTTTTCTTTAAGCGCGATGACCACTTTTTTACGTGGTTACCGCAAGATGATTTTTGAGCAAACTACAGGTCAAACACCAAAAGGAAAAGATTTGCAGGAGTTTCTTGAGGCAAGTACTCAGGCAGGAATAGCTTTTGGTAATGCTGGATGCGGACCGGTTCATGCACTTGCTTACCCCATTGGTGCAGAGTTTCATATTGCACATGGTCAATCTAATTATCTTGTATTCAGTGGAACTTTCAGAAAATACCAAGAATTGGGTGCCGATTTAAGCGAGCTAGAAACGATTTTAGCAAGTGAGTTATCCGTCCATCCTGAGCAGGTGTGGTCACGGTTGGAGAGTATTGTTGACCTTATTCTGCCTAATCAACGATTGCGTCAAATCGGAATGGATGAGAAAATGTGCAAAAGATTTGCCAAGTCGGTTATTGCCAACCAGCAGCGTTGATGGTTAATTCACCTATCGAATTAACAGAAGATGATGTTGCTGCAATCTATACTGATTTGCTTTAAAAATAGGTATAAATTTCCAAAAACCCCCTTAAGTTGAAATTAATCTCAACTTAAGGGGGTTTTTGGCTATTTTAAGAAAATACTTGCCATATTTCCAACTGATTTTCTATAAAAAGTAAGTATTCAGCAATTTTAAATGATAAAAATAAAATATAAATTATAAAATAATTAAAAAAGAATTAGTCTAATTTAATATTCGAAAATAATAAACATCAATATATATAGACTTTTTTTGAAGGGGAGCTCTCTAATATCGTCTTTTTTAGAGTAATACTCTGCTGAGTAATTCTTATTTTGAAATCAGTAGTGCAACCGATATCAATTCGAGATAAATAAAAATGTTATGCAAACAATAAAAGAAAAATGTTTCTTATAGAAAGAATATTGATTAAAAAAAGCTTTGTCAACCAGAAATATAAAAAAATTATTTTAGACACAGTAGATTGAATTATATATATATTGCAAGATGATTTACGCTTTTAAATTTTTTTAAAATTAATTAATTTTAATTTAAAAAATAACTCATAAAAAATATGTTAATATTTTTAATGCTGAGTTTCTTTTATTATTCTTTTTGTAGATATATCAGACAATAATAAACAAAAAGAATAATAAAATATTCTAAAGCTAAATAAAAAGTGCTAATAGGTCATTAAGCCGGAAATATGGTTAGCGGGAAGGGTGCGATGACTTTTTATAAATACTGTTTTTAAGAGAAGTAAAGCGTGTGATAGTTATTGAATTTAGAATTTTGAAAATTTATTTTTATTAGTTTGGAGAGAATTGATATGGTGAATAATAAGTTACACTACAAGATGTATAAGAAAGGCCAAAAATGGGTCTTTGCCGCAATAACAGTTTTTTCATTAGCATTAGGGGTTGCGACGATTACCTCAGCAGTAAGTGCCGATACGATCCCGGACGTTCAAGCTGGAAAAAATAATTTACATAGTTCCTCACCAAATGCGGTTTTAGATACTACTCAGCAAAAAGTCGTTTCCGCTAAAAATCAGGGTCAAACTGCTACGACAGTTGTCAATGAGCAACAAGCAAAAATAGCTGAAAAGGATAGTGGGCAACAAAAGCAGCAGAAAGAGGATAGCGACCAAGCAAACACAACAGTTGTGAATGAGCAGCAGTCAAATTTAGACAATGATAAAGGTAATGGTCAAAGCAATCAACATGGTGACTTGGTAGAAAATAAAAATGGAGCGAAAACCACTAGTAAAAAACAGCCAAATTTAGTAGCCCCAAATGATGATCGGTCGGCTTCACGGCCTGTTAATGAGCAACAGACGAAAACAACAGATCAAAATGATGATCAAACTAGCACAAACAATTCAAGTGATAGGCAAACTGACGATCAAAAGAATTCACGGTCTGCTAATAATCAGCAATCGGATCCAGAAGATCAAAATAATGGTCAGCAAAGTGCTCAGCAAGATAATTTTACAAAGGATACTCAAAAAGATGGTCTAGCAGATGCTCCCAAAAACAGCGACCAAAACGAGACTGATAAGAATCAGGGTAGCGCAGCTGATAATCTGGACGAAATTATCGCAAATTCAAAAAATATCAAAATGATTAACGCTAAAAATTATTATGTCGATGATAATGGTCAAATCAAGAAAAATTTTGCCATTGAACTTGACGGACACATTCTGTACTTTGCTAAAGATACGGGGGAACTAACAAACACTTCTAAGCTATACAAGGAAGGCTTGTCAAGTTTGGATGATGCCTATACTGGAAATAATGCAGCATACAATACTACAAATAAAAGCTTTAAAACAACTGATGGGTATCTCACAGCAAATAGCTGGTATCGACCAAAAAAAATTTTGCAAGATGGTGTTTACTGGAAAAAGTCGTCTGCAACTGATTATCGGCCGCTTCTAATGAACTGGTGGCCTGATAAAAGAACGCAGGTCAACTATCTTAATTTTATGCAGCAGCAAAATTTGGGCGATGGCAAAAACTATACAGTTGATGACGCACAAATCAATTTAAATAACTCAGCTCAACGAGTTCAGGCAAATATTGAGAAAAAAATCAGCCAAACTGGAAATACAGAATGGCTTCAAGATCTTATTACGAATTTTGTTAAAACACAACCTAATTGGAGCATTGCAAGTGAATCTGAAACAAGCGGTAATAGTAAGGATCATCTCCAAGGCGGCGCGCTGCTTTACAATAGTAGCGATTTAACTCCTAGCGCCAATTCAGATTATCGGTTACTCAATCGCACTCCAACTAACCAATTAGGGTATCCATCTTACACAATTGATTCTAGTTTAGGCGGGTATGAATTTCTTTTAGCCAATGATGTTGATAATTCAAATCCTGTTGTTCAAGCTGAACAGTTGAATTGGATGTATTATTTATTGAACTTTGGCTCAATAGTAAACCATGATGCGAACGGAAATTTTGACAGTATCCGCGTAGATGCTGTTGATAATGTAGATGCAGACTTATTGCAAATTGCAGCAAGTTATTTTAAGGACGCATATAAGGTCAATAAGAATGACAAAAATGCTAATCAGCATATCTCCATTTTAGAAGATTGGAGTGACAATGATGCGCAGTATGTCAAAGATCAGGGTGCAGACCAAGCTACAATGGACAACAAATTTCGTTTATCATTAAAGTACGCACTAACAATGCCTTATACTGATGCAAATGAAAATAGACGAAGCGGTCTGGAACCACTGATCTCCAACAGTTTAGTAAATCGTGCAAGTGATGAAACAGAAAACGAAGCTATCCCAAACTATTCTTTTGTTCGCGCGCATGATAGTGAGGTTCAAACTGTTATTGCGGAAATTATCAAGCAAAGAATTGATCCCAGTTCAGATGGTTTGACTTTTACAATGGATCAGTTGCGGCAGGCTTTTACAATTTATAACGCTGATCAGTTGAAGACGAATAAAGAGTTTACTCAATATAACATCCCAAGTACCTATGCATTGCTTTTAACTAATAAAGATACGATACCGCGGGTTTATTATGGTGATATGTACACGGATGATGGTCAATATATGGCAAAAAAATCACCATATTACTCGGCGATCGAAACTTTGCTACGTGCACGCAAGAAATATGTTGCAGGTGGTCAGAACATGAAAATATCTTACGTGACAGGAGCACCTGAGATGGCAGCCAATACTTACCATGGAGTGTTGACTTCTGTTCGCTATGGTAAAGGAGCGTTGACGTCTAATGATAAGGGCGATGCAGAAACACGGACACAAGGCATAGCTGTAATTGAAAGCAATGAACCTAACTTGCGCCTTAGTGCTTCTGACCGGATTGTTATCAATATGGGGAAAGCTCATGCTAATCAAGCATACCGCCCATTGGTTTTGACAACTGCTGCTGGCTTGTCAACCTATCAAACGGATGCAGCCGCTCCTGTGAGTTATATTAGATATACAAACGGTGAAGGGCAACTTATCTTTGATTCTGCAGAAATAGTAGGGCAGAGTAATCCGCAAGTATCTGGTTTTCTGGCAGCTTGGGTTCCTGTTGGAGCGAGCGATGAACAGGATGCACGGACACCAAGCAGTACAAGTGCAACTGTAGATGGCAAAACCTTGCATTCAAATGCGGCTTTGGACTCACAAGTTATGTATGAAGGTTTTTCAAACTTTCAAGCTTTTCCAACTACTGCAGATGAATATGCGAACGTGAAAATTGCCCAAAATGCAGCACAGTTTAAAGAGTGGGGTGTCACATATTTCGAACTGCCACCGCAATATCGTTCAAGTACCGATAATACTTTTTTGGATTCAATTATTCAGAACGGGTATGCTTTCACAGACCGTTATGATCTTGGCTTTGAAACGCCAACTAAGTATGGAACTGCTGATCAACTTATAGCTGCAATTAAAGCACTTCACATGCAGGATATGAAGGTAATAGCTGATTGGGTTCCAGATCAGATTTATAATCTTCCTGGAGACGAAGTTGTAACTGCTTCAAGGGTTAATAACTTTGGTGAGCAAAATAAAGATTCAGTAATTAATAAGACCTTGTATGTTGCTAAAACAGTTGGTGGTGGAAAGTACCAAGCACGATATGGCGGCGCCTTTTTGAAAAGGATCAAAAAAAGATATCCCGATTTATTTACTTTCAAGCAGCTTTCCACAGGTGTGCCAATCGATGGCAGCAAAAGAATAACTCAATGGTCGGCAAAATATTTTAATGGAAGCAACATTCAAGGACGGGGGGCATTCTACGTTCTTAAGGATTCAGGCTCTAACAAATACTTCAAGATCAATGGCAAAGACACATTTTTGCCAAAGCAGTTGTTGAACTTGCCTGCAAAGACAGGCTTTGCATCGGATGGGATAGGAATGACCTATTACTCGACAAGTGGTTATCAAGCTAAGAAAACTTTTATAGAGGATGTTAAGTCTAATTGGTATTATTTTGACGAAAATGGTCACATGCAATATGGACTTCAGAATATTGATGGAAGTTTCTATTACTTTCTCCCGAATGGAGTTGAATTGCAAAATGCCTTTTTTGAAGATGAAAAAAATAATATGTACTACTTTGGAACACAAGGTAAAGCCTATGTTAATGACTATTTCATGAATGCTGATGAAAAATGGCAATATTTCGATCAAAATGGAATCATGGCGCGTGGGCTTGTAAAAGTCAACTTTAAGGGAAGAACAGCAACTCAATTCTTTGATGACGATGGTTATCAGCTTAAAGGCCAAGCGATTAGAGACCAAGCTGGTAATTTGAGATACTTTGCAAGTGATTCTGGTGATATGGAGACAGACACTTTTGCAGAAGTAGCCCCCAATATGTGGGTCTACTTGGGAGCTGGCGGGATCGCTGTGACAGGAGCACAAACAATTAAGGGTCAGCAGCTGTATTTTGATGACGATGGTTACCAGATAAAGGGACAGTCAGTTAAAGATCAAGCTGGTAATCTACATTATTATGATGCAGACAGCGGTGAAATGATAACTAACCGTTTTGAGAGAATAGCTGATAACACATGGATCTATTTGGATACTACTGGTTCTGCTGTGACAGGAGCACAAACCATCAATGGACAACAACTTTATTTTGACGTCAATGGTATCCAGGTAAAGGGACAGTCTGTCAAGGACCAAGCTGGTAATCTACGTTATTATGATGCGGACAGCGGTGAAATGATAACTAACCGTTTTGAGAGAATAGCTGATAACACATGGATCTATTTGGATACTACTGGTTCTACCGTAACAGGAGTACAAACTATCAATGGGCAGCAACTTTACTTTGATGACAATGGTTTTCAGGTTAAAGGTCAAGTCGTCAGAGATGGAAACGGCATCCTGCACTATTATGATGCAGATAGTGGTGAAATGCTGACAAATAGATTTGTTCAACTTTCTTCCGGTAATTGGATTTATATTGATAACGCTGGTAGCGTTGTGACAGATTTGCAGATGTTGAAAGAGCAAACCATAGTTGATAGTAATAGTAAGAGCAAAAAGTATTATAACGGTGAAAATGATAGATTTGTGGAAAGTATCTAACTATCGCTACAAGCTCAATTAAAAAATACAGCAGTGGCTGTTTCTGAAGTGAACCTGCTAAGTTGGCATCCAATCCAACCTTAGAGGTTCACTTTGTTTTTGTGGCAGTCATTTAAGCTAACACGTTGCCTTTGATTGTGATCGCTTGCAATACAATGAGAACCCGTTACAATTGAAGATGTAGGTAGAAAGACCTATTAGAGCTTTGAAGTGAAAAAATGAGGAGTGACTTGATGAAAAAATTTAGAAAACCGCTTTTTATGGTAAATCCTAAAACTTACGTTTATGGTGATGATGTTCTCAAGTTAGCCAAATTAACAGAAAAGATAGCGAATAAGTATGGGCTCGACAGCCTCTTTACTAGCCAACAGATTGATATTCCTATCCTTAAGAAGAACACTAGCAATTTAATCATTACGGCTCAACACATGGATGACGTTGCTCCAGGCAAGCTGGGAACAGTTTTGCCAGAAGCACTTAGTTATTATGGGACGGATGCCGTAGTTCTGAATCATTCTGAAGATCCCTTAACGGTTTCGGAGCTGGATAATAGTATAAAGCGTGCTCGAAAATTAGGAATGTTGAGTATTGCGTGTGCTGATAGTTTCGAGCAATGCCGTGCGATTGCGGAAATGCATCCAGATATAATGATTTGTGAACCAGCAGATCTGGTCGGGTCTGGTAGTACAAGTGACGAAAGTTATGTTAAACAAGCAATTGCAGCCGTTCATTCTGTTGACCCTAAGATTGCAGTTATTGCAGCTGCGGGTGTAGATGATGCAGACGATGTTTCAAAGATGTTGACATGGGGAGCAGATGGGACAGGTGGTGCCAGTGGAATCGTTAAGGCTTCAGATTGGGAAGAAAAACTTGAAGAAATGATGTCAGCGATGGCTAAGTTTAAGTAACTGAAGCTGGTCGAAGAAAGGGTAGCAAAAAATCTTAATAAAAATATGGGAACTGGGTCAAAGCCAAAGTTTGATCCGGTCCCCATATTTTTTGTAGCTGAATAAGTTCTCTTAGGTAAAATTCCTATTTAATTTAAATTGCTCAAAGCCTACCAGCTAGTAGAGTTTCTATTACTGTTGGCAATAATAGACAAATGACAATGATTACTTTTTCTGGTATCTAACTTTCCGCAACGCGGCACGCTTACCCGCGGATTTTTGAAAGATAGTTTCAGGCATAGTCAAAACGCAAATCGCTAAGGAAAGGACGAAAACTATTTTAGCAAGAATCGCGCCTGAAAAAATGAACAGCCCTACTAATGCAATGGCTAGAATAAGGAGCGAAACAACTCTTTTTGTTTTTGTTGAGATTTTAACCAGTCCTTTCATAGTTGTACTACCATGCAGTGATGTTCTAATAAATGTCATCGTTAATAAATTCCACTATAATTATAGCACATTTTTTCAGGCATTCCTAAAAAAATGAGGGTAGCCAAATAATTCTGTTTTAGCGCAAAAACTTGCAGTGAGCTTTATAAAAGAGCGGTCAAAAAAAGACCGCGCAAAATAGTCAATTTTGCTGCAGTCAGATGGCTTATTAGTAATATTAATACGGTATATGAGGTCAAATTTCTATTGTGGTAAAAATGTTATTGTTTATATTTGGCACGTGATAGCGAATCTCTGATAAAAATAGTCAATGTAAAAATTGGCCAAATAAGAAGAAAATTATTTTGACTTGAAATACCGATTAACAGTAAGATTGCACCGCAGCCAATCGCTGTGATAAGCCACCCTAATCGTGTGATTTGGCGATTGGCGGGTTTATACGCAGGATGCTCACGAAAGAAAGGGCGCTCCCAAAAAAAGTAATAAAGTAAGATGATTGCAATTGCAATCCCAATGAGTAAAAAGTAAGAATGAGAAGTATTGATTATGCTAGAAGAAAAACTTGCTGCACCGATAATGAGCAGCAACAAGTATGGGATGTTACTAATCAAGCCGTATTTCCAATCAAAATTCATCTATTTACCTCGCTTATTTAAATAAGAATATGTATCTTTTTCTATTATATATAAATGATAGCATGTTTAAAGGACAAAAAGCACTAAAGTAATTATGGGAAAACATAATAAATAACCTGTAAACATTAATAAAATATGCTTAAACGGAGCTTATTTAGTTAACTGATTGACTTTGACGGGGAAGTAGTCTTGGAGCTAAGCGAAAAAGCCTTGATTATTGAAGCACGTTAGTTTGCGTATTTCAGTCTTATCCTAAGTGAAATAAGGTCACAATGATAGTTTACATGAAAAGATTTTAATCACGGCAAAAGCCTAACCAGTTTCAGTGAGACATTTGACAACATGCCCCAAAATTAGTTTTGGGGACATAGAACTTAATTAAACGCAGAAGAAGCTGAGTCCAAATATGGTATACCCCAAAAGTTAATGTTTTATCCAACGCCTTTATTATTCCAGATAAGGCACTTCATTTATGCCACACATCCTTCCATAAATAATCATTGGGTTGAGCGTTTAATTTTTTATTGAGGTTTTGTTACCGGTTAGTTGAATAGAGGATAAAATTGGAGCAACAAACTTTTTTTCAGTCATTAGGTAGTATTCTAAGGCAAAAATTTAGCGCGCATCAAGTGATGTTACAGATAGTGTAATCATTTTCTGTAACCGTCATGAGTTCTTCTTTTGCTTTATAGGAGCCGCTACTTCAACTTTGTGTAACTTCAATTGTTGCAACAAGCTCTCCAACAGTAACAGTTTGACCAGTCTTAACTCTTTGTTCTTTTAAGATGCCATTTTCCTGACTCGCAACTTACCTAACTACTTTATCGGTTTCCACTTCAAGCAAAATACGACCTTTTTTCACATCATCTCCAGAGTTTTTGGAGCAGTTTCCAAAGAAATACTGATCTGATTTGGAATTTAACTTTGGCATATAAATTGCTTTTATCATAAAAATATTCCCCTTTAAATTCCTAGAAAGCTGTCTTTCTCTTAAACATATTACTAAGCTCTAGAATGATAGATAGCGTTTTCAGTAATGAATTGTTGAATTCTTAGGGTATTTGTGAATAAATGACACAAAAAAACTATCAACAAAACAGCATTGCTGCAATTATTGATAGTTTTTGTTGAAATACAAGTCTTGAGTTTACTTGTACAACTGTTTAAGACGATCAACATCAAACTGTTGAATACCGTATTCGGAGCCTTGGGGTTGCATTACTGAGGCATGATCAGTAACGTGATCCAATCCCATCGCATGGCCTAATTCATGTTCAGCGGTATTGATTTTACGTTCGGTTGAGTAATGATCAAGGTAATAGAGATTCAGTTTAGCAACGCATGTGTTATCACCTTTTTGCCAGTTAAAGGATTGATCAGCATTTTTGTCTCAGCCACACCAGCCTGGGCAGTATTATTTTGATTTTCGGTGGTCAAAATAATATCTGCTTGAGTTTTATCATTAGTTGGGGTCAACGTGAATATTTTGAAACTATTCCAGTTATTAAGGGCTTTTTCCCATACATGACGATATTCAGAAGATACGTTTTCAAGAATATCAAAATAAACACTAGCGTTATTTTTAGCCCAAACGGCTCCATGTACGGTTGCTGAATCAGAAGTGGTGCTCGAGGATGTGGAGGAAGAGGAACCATATGAATCGGTTTGCCCATCTGCTGGGCTGGTCGAATCGCCGGAACTGTCCGTAGAATGAGGATCTTCTCCAGATGAGGATGGTTCCTGCAGAGGGACCTTTTGTGGTGCTTCTAAAAGCGATGTAACTTGTTCAACTTTATTGCCCAGCCATTTTTTCCCATACTCAATATCTGGGGGACTTTGGAAACAATAAAAAATAAACACACCTAAAAATATTAGTTTTACAAACCTAAAGGGTTTCACATAATCACCTCTCAATTTTAGGTTGTGCTTTGATTATACATGAAATTCAACATATAAAAGTAAAAAATAGCTTAAGAATTGAACTTGTCTGCCAAACTGAAAAATAATTTTATAGTTCAAGAAAAAAATATTTTAAAATGCGTATTTACTAAAAGAAGGCTGATTTGTGAAAGGATGAAAAAAATGAATAGAAGAAAGATTTTTAAAAAACTAAATTGTCAATTTCAGCAACAAATGAATATTAAATATGCATTCAAAGAAAAAGAAAAAATCAAGCATGTAGGTTTCGATAACATACGTGAAATAATTGCTGATCTTTGTCCAGAGTATTATTTTGAAATGTTTAACTTTGAAGAAGCTGTCAAAGTTTATCTGAATAGTTCACTAAAAAACGAAACTAAGGAGTTTATGTATTTAGCCAAAGTCGTAAATAATGTCAGAAATGATAATTTGAGGACAATGGAAAAATTAAAAAAGATGTTTATTTCGAACAGGGAAAATGGTTCTTTGTATTTACAAGAGTTTGGAAATATTTGCCTTTATTGTTCAGACTATGAGATGGCGGAGAGTATTTATCAATTTCAAATCGATCAAGGGATTACAAGCGGATTCAACGGCATGGGTTTGCTGCACAAAAATATATGCGAATATGAAAAAGCGGAAAAGTTTTTTATACAAGCTTATAGGTCCGGAAACCAAAAGGCTGCTTATTATATGGGGTGTCTGTACCATGAATTAATGAACTTTGAAGTAGCTGTACAGTGGTTTACTAATGCAGTAAGGGAGAATACTGATATTGATGCGTTAGCAGAGTTAGGCAATCTGTATCTAGAAAATGGAAAAGAAAACGAAGGAGAGCAATTGCAGAAAATAGCTAAAAAATTAACTTTTAAAGATGAAATGCTGACATGTGAGGAAAGGACAACATGGCAAAAAATGAATATTTCGGAAAGACAATAACAATAAACAAGGAAAGTACTCGTTGGAGAGTTTAGTATCTTAAAAAAATTAGGACAGTAGCTAACGAAATCACGCTATTTTTATGTTGTTACCAGTAATCTGTTTACAGAGAGACATATCTGATGTATTATTAAATATAAATTAGATAATGATTAAAAAATGGTAATTGAAGGCGATAGATTGAATAATAAACACCGTATAACTAGTAATATCGTAAAGGGTTCTCTTGGAAACATGGTGGAGTGGTTTGATTGGTACATATATGCATCTTTTTCAATTTACTTTGCAGGAGCATTTTTTCCTAGCAATAATCAGACCGCCGAACTTTTAAGTACAGCAGCAGTTTTTGCTATTGGTTTCTTAATGAGACCTTTCGGTAGTTTTGTAATGGGAAAATATGCCGATCAGCATGGACGTCGCTCAGCTTTGACACTTTCTGTCAGTATTATGGCAGTTGGTTCATTACTGATCGCGCTTGTTCCAACTTATCAGACAATTGGCATCATGTCTCCTGTTATTCTAGTTTTAATCAGAATGATCCAAGGTCTTTCACTGGGAGGGGAGTACGGTATTTCTGCGACTTATCTGTCAGAGATGGCTGGGCCAAAAAGGCGTGGATTCTATGCATCTTTTCAATATGTTACTTTAATCAGCGGACAGTTGCTGGCACTTTTAATTCAAATAATTTTGCAAACTTACTTAGCAGATGCGCAGCTAAGGTCATGGGGATGGCGTATTCCATTTATTTTGGGTGCAATAGGTGCAATAATCGTTTTGTATTTGCGCTTATCAATGGATGAAACAATTCAATATAGAAAAACAGCGAGGAAATCAAGTCCTAAAGGAACTTTAAGCTTGTTAGCCAAATACCCTAAACAGGTATTGACAGTTATCGGTTTGACTTTTGGTGGAACAATCGCTTTTTACACTTATACAACTTATATGCAAAAGTACATGGTCAACACACTAGATTTATCACCGCATACAGTTGCCTTGATAAATTTTGGGGCACTGTTTATTTTCATGCTTTTGCAGCCTCTATTTGGATATATTTCTGACAAAGTTGGCCGCAAACCGTTGTTGTATTGGTTTGGTGTTATGGGAACATTATTGACGGTACCAATTTTTAAGGGTTTGAAAGCTTTTGATAATCCTATAGCTGCTTTTTTATTAATGTTGGCAGGATTATTGATTGTTAGTGGGTATACATCGATTAATGCAATCGTAAAAGCAGAACTGTTTCCAACTGAGATACGAGCCCTAGGTGTTGGATTCCCTTATGGATTGACGGTTGCTATTTTTGGTGGAACTGTCGAATATATTGCGCTATGGTTAAAGAGTATTCAGCACGAATCATGGTTTTTCTACTACGTTTCGGCGGCAATCTTAGTTAGCTTACTTGTTTACTTCAAAATGACAGAAACAACCAAGAATTCTCACCTGGACACATAGCATTTGGTTCTCTACCTTAGTTTTTATTTGAAACCAGTTGAAATAATGGTGGCATCCATTTAAAAAAGTTTATTTAATTTAGAATGATATTTCGCTGGAACTCTATGCATTTTTCTTGCGTACTTTATCAAGTAAACAGGCAATGTACAGTTCTTGCGAATTTATGACTGTGTAAAATATTTTTAGTTACTACGCGAGGCAGCAAATATTCTAATCATAAAAACATCTCTAAAGTTAACTGCTGTGTTGACTTTGGAGATGTTTTTAATCGGACTCAGTTATGACTAACTAACATTTTTTTGCAATCGTTTACAAAAGAGCTAAAAAAAGTTACACTGTAACTGTAAACGATTGTGGAAAGCGTATCTTAACACATAGATACTGCTAAGAATAGTAATGGAGGCTTTTTAATATGGAAAACACGAATAATAAACACTGGTGGAACAAAGACGTAATCTATCAAATATATCCAAGGTCTTTTCAGGATACGAACAATGACGGCATTGGTGATCTACAGGGAATTATTGCACACCTTGATTATATCAAAACTCTGGGTGCAACCACGATCTGGATCTCACCTGTTTACAAGTCGCCAATGGTCGATATGGGGTATGATATTTCAGATTATCAGGACATTGATCCGCAATTCGGGACAATGGAAGATTTTGATAAACTTTTGCGAGAAGCTAAAAAGAGAAACCTCAAGATTATTATGGATCTTGTGGTAAATCACACTTCAGATCAGCATGAGTGGTTTAAAAAAGCACTTGAATCCCCAACCAGTCCTTACCGCGATTACTATATTTTTAAAACTACAAAAGATGGAAAAAAGCCGAATAATTGGCGCTCAATTTTCGGAGGATCAACGTGGACCGAAGTCAAAAACGAACCGGGAACGTATTACTTCCATACTTTTGCACCTCAACAACCAGATTTGAATTGGGAAAACCCGATTTTGCGGAAACAAATTTATAAGATGATTAACTGGTGGCTTGAAAAAGGGATAGCTGGTTTCAGAATTGATGCAATCACGCACCTTAAGAAAGATCTTGATTGGGCAAGTATACCAGCAGATGGGAATGATGGACTAGCAGCTGTAGTTAAAAAGGGCCAAAATCGTCCAGGGCTAGATTTGTTTTTGGATGAATTAAAACGTGAGACTTTTGATAAGTATAATGCACTAACTGTTGGAGAAGCATATGGTGTTCCAGAGAAGGATTTAGAAAAGTACATTGGTCCAGATGGTTACTTCTCAATGATTTTTGATTTTAGCTATATGAATATCGAAGTTAAAAGCGCTGATGAATGGTATCGCGGAAAGACAGATTGGAATATTAAAACCTTGAAAACTACACTTTTTAATAGTCAGCGTGCAGTTAAAAGAGTTAATGGATGGTCTGCCAATGTTTTGGAAAACCATGATCAGCCTAGGGTATTATCGAAATTAATCAAAAATTCTGCTGACCAAACTCCTACAGCTGCTAAGGCTTTAGCAACAATGTATTATTTCCTACCAGGGACACCGTTTATTTATCAAGGTCAAGAACTAGGAATGAAAAATTTTGAACGCAAAAGCATTAATGAGTTCAATGATGTTTCTTCAATCAACAATTACAAAATGGCTCTTAGTGAAGGTTATTCGCAAGCGGAAGCTTTGAAAATAGTAAATTCTAAATCAAGGGATAATGCGCGTACTCCGATGCAATGGACTGATGAAAAGTTCGGTGGATTTTCACAAGCTATACCATGGTTGAAAATGGGAAATGATAGAAAAGGAATCAATGTAAAAGTAGAAAATCAGAACTCTGATTCTGTTTTAAACTACTATCGTAAAATGAGTCAGTTAAGAAAGAAGGAAGAATTCCAAAGTGTTTTTGCTGATGGTGAACTTCTAGAAGTTAAGGATGTACCGTCGACCGTAATTGCTTACGAACGGGTTCTCACTGATAGTAAAATTACAGTTTTAGTTAATTTAAGTAATGAAAAACAATCGTTGCGAAATTTTGGGCAAAACATAGTATTGAATAACCAACAACATGTGCAAATAAGTAAAAATGGACTTACGTTATTGCCTTACCAGGCACTACTCCTTGAAAACTAAAACTTTTTTAGTACCAAAAGTAGTTCAAATTGACTTTTCCCTCAGAATTCTTTGACATTATACAAGTTCAACTTGAAGACTGTTTTTTTTCTAGTAGAATATGTAATGGAATTGAGTCGTAGAGGAAAAAGGGATGTGACAAGGTGAATCTTGGACGAAAAGGCGGCAATAAGGGAAGAAAGACATATTTAAGCAATATTTTAGTGGCGAATATGTTTATCCTTTTTATCGTAATACCTGCATTGGTCGTATGCGGTAATTGGTTATTTGATGCTGATGAGTACAGTTATTTTATGTCTCAGTTCTCGTACTTGACTCTGGCAGGTGGGACTTTATTTATCGTTTTGCTGCTATATGCGGCGTATTTTGAATATACATTTCTTTTGCTCAGCAGTTACAGTTATACTGAGCAAAAGAATTTTTCAACTTATGCTATGCTGCGCCATAGTTTTAAAGAAGCAACGGCGGTTTTTTCAACAAAAATATTTTTCTTTCTATTTTATTTTTTACTAATTCTGCCATTTAGCGGAACGGGTTATACTTCTGAATTACTTTCCAAAATCAAGATCCCAATTTTTATTTTAGATTATATTTTTAAGGAGCGACGTATTTTTGTTACACTACTGGTGTTGCTATATACAATTTTAATTTATCTCGGAGTGAGATTATTATTTGCATTGCCCTTGATGATCTTACAGCAGTTACCCCTGAAACAAGCTATCCAGCAGTCACTTAGTTTGAGTAAGAAACACTTCTGGAGATTAGTTGCATCTTTTGTAACGTTATTTTTAACGGCATTAGCTTTTAATGTGCTGCTTTATTCGGTTCTATTGACCGTTCAATGGGGGATTGAACAAGTTTGGAGCGGATTGGCGCTATACTCTGCAACACTTCTTTCAACTATTGCATGGTTTGTACGATTAACAACATCAGCAATTGTTATTAGCGGATCGATGCAAATTATTCTACTATTTCTAAAAAGGGAGCAGCAGTTAAAGTTAAAAGGGAAAGATTTAAAACTAGTTCAAGCTGTACATCAAAGAAAGTATCGAATGCTGGAAACTCTTCTTTTGAGCGGCTTTATAATTCTCTTAGTTATTCGGATACAAACTAACTATAAGCTTATGCGGCAGCCAAATCGTAATGAACCGCTTGTTATTGCGCATAGAGGAGTAGATGGGGATAATGCATTACAAAATTCTATAAGTGCATTGAAGAAAACACATCAAAGTGCTAAACCTTATTACACAGAAATGGATATTCAAGAAACAAAGGATCATAGATTTGTAGTGAGCCATGATTCAGATTTAAAAAAACTTAACCGGTAAAAAACTGGTAGCGCAAAAGCTTACCTTGAAACAGGCGACGAGGTTGACTGCACGTGAAGGAAACCATACAGCCAAACTTGTTAGTTTTGATAAATATCTGGATATAGCGCATAAAATACACCAGCCGCTGATTGTAGAGATCAAGGTAAGTAAGTATGATTCGAAAAACATGTTGGATGTTTTTGTAAATAAGTATGGGGAAAAATTGCTGCATCATCATGACGCTGTTCACTCCCTTGATTATAGGACAGTTTATGAGCTCAAACGAAGGATGCCGCAACTGAAAGTTGGATACATTCTGCCTTTTAATGTCCTTGGTGTTCCCAAATCAGCCGCAAATTTTTACTCAGTTGAGTACAGCACCTTAAATGATGATTTCATAAGGGATGCACAAAGGCAGCATAAGGGTGTTTACACTTGGACTGTTAATCGCAGCCTTTCGATGTATGGTGATCTAAGTATGGGGGTCAACGGTATTATCACAGATAATGGTGCTAAACTTAATAAAATAATAGAAAAGTATCATTCAAAAAGAACTTATACGTATAGGTTACTTGCACTGATGTTACATTCATATCGTTAATAATTGACGAAAAGATAAGTAACAGGATAAGTATTTGAAAAGACTTAATGGTTGGAACATATGGACTGCATAATGCAGGATTCAAAAAGCTGTGCGAAGCCAGTAAAATTCGAGTTAGACGAAGAATTTTGACTGACTTACGTATATGGTCACGGTTATACAAAAAATGAAGGAGCTAGGTTAAATGAGGCCCCCAAGTTAAAGTAACAACTTTAACTCTGGAGGTGTTTTTTTGACCCCAGCTCCTTTTTAGTTAAAATATACGAATTAATGTGTTGGTAATTTCAAAATAGAGGTTTGCAGACACGTATTAAAAATAAGACTTAATCGGTTTTTGGCCTTCAAAAAAAAGCTGAATTTCTTTCGCGCATCGCATTGAAGAAACACGTAATGTTTCGTTTGTATCCGCACCGATATGCGGGGTGATAATAAAATTAGCAAATTTTGAAAAGTCTTGCAAGGTATATATTTGACCTGGCTCGAATACATCAACTGCTGCTCCAGCTATTTTTTTATCAAGTAATGCCTTGTATAGAGCATCACTATTAATAATTGAACCACGTGCGGTATTAATTAAAATAGCGTTTTTTTTCATTCTTTTAAATGCTGTTTCATTGATTAAATCAATTGTGTTTTTTACAGCTGGTATATGAATGCTGATGACATCAGACTCGGTTAATAAATGTTCAAGAGAGACCTGTGTTCCATAAGCCAATCTTTTAGGTCGGTGGTTATAAACAAGCAATTCAATATCGAAAGGTTTTAAATATGAACTGAGTTTTTGCGCAATTTTACCATATCCGATTAAACCGATTTTTTTATGCTCGAGCAATGAACCCGCAGGAAAAGAATTCGATTTCTTGTTGACAGGTATTTTTCTAAGCAAATTTAAAATGAGAAGCAATGTTAGTTCAGCAACAGAACTAGCATTCAGTCCAGGGATATAGGTGAGCCGTATACCGCGTTCTTTTAATGACTTTAAGGGCAGGTTATCAACACCAACACCGTGCCGGGCAACGATCACAAGATTTGGAAACAGCTTTAATTCTGATATGCTGAGTCTGTGCGCACGAATTACCATACCAACAACTTGCTGAAAATTTATTTGCGTCTGACTTTCTGAGATCGATAAATTTTGTGGGCGAACATAAGTTGAAAAACCAGCTTTTTTTAGAAAATCAAGACCACTTTGATCAATAGGCTCTGTAATGTAGATAACTTTCAAGGTAAATAATCTCCTCCTTTGTAGCGAACACTGAGTAGGTACCGTAAATCTTTTTTTATTAGAAAAAGATTAGTGATATTGTAACATTTATTGAATCATCAAAAAATAAAAAAATAAGGGATATTTGATTCGAAAGAAAACAAATATGGATATTAAAATAATTAAAACAAAGAATAATTGTATATCACAGCTTTGTAAACGCTTGATTTTTATTTAAAAAGGATAAATTATCTTTTTCACAGTGTAGACAGTAATTTATTTGTGTGTGTAAAATGTGAACATTGACTTCTAACCTTATTTTAATTTTAAGAGAAGGGAGAAATAAGTATGGTGTATGAGTATCGATTTGTACCCGTAGGTGAACAGGCACTAAACGTTGTTTTTGAAGCAACAATCAACGCAGAAGAAAATCGGTTGATTCATTCATTAGCACACACTTTATTGAAAAGTATTGGAAAAGATGGAGGAATTACAGGAATTATACCTGCTTACCATACTTTAACAGTTAACTTTGATATTTTTCAGACTAATTATGCGGAATTAACGAAGCAAATAACTTCAATAATTGAAAAACACTCGTTTTTAGAAAATGAGGGGAAAAAACATGTAATTGAGATTCCAGTTTGTTATGACGAAGAGTTTGGCCCGGATCTTGATGCTGTATCTAAATATGGGAAAACAACTTTTGATGAGTTGATTAGGACTCACACAGAAGAGCCATATCTCATTTACATGATGGGGTTTATGCCAGGTTTTGCCTATATGGGATCTGTTCCAAGCAAAATTGCGATGCCACGGCTGAGAAATCCACGTGCTAAGGTTCCAGCCGGTAGTGTTGCCATTGCAGGCAAACAGACAGGTATGTATCCCGTAGAAGCACCAGGCGGGTGGAGACTTATAGGGCGTACACCGGTTAAACTGTATGATTATAATCATCCTGAACCTCGTTACTTTGCTGGAGATTATATCAGATTTAAGGCTATCTCCAAAAAAGACTTTTACTATATTCAAAAGCTTGATTTAGACGGTGAATATCAGTTGAATGAGCTTGATCAGGGGGAATTTTTTTGAAAACAGTTGAAATATTAGATGGGGGTTTAGCGACTACTATTCAAGATCTTGGACGTCCTAACTATCAGGCAGAGGGCATCCCAGTTTCAGGAGCGGTCGACAATATGGCACAACGTCTAGCCAATGTGTTGGTTGATAATGAGGAAAATGCAGCGACATTAGAGTTTTGCATGCTAGGGCCTAAAATCAGATTCTACTGCACAACTTTTATTGCCATAACGGGCGGTGAATCATGCCCAACATTAGATGGTCAGCAAATATTTTTAAATAGGGTTTATAGAGTGGAGACAGGTTCGATTCTTATGTTTAAACCGCTGACTTCTGGACGCTACGGGTATGTTGCCGTTGCAAATGGCGGTTTTTTCACAAAACCTATTTTGAACAGTCGCTCCACGACAGTCAGGCTCAGATTGGGTGGTTTAAAAGGTCGTGTTTTACAAAGGGGAGATCGGCTTCCTTTAAATGAGTGTTTCAAAATGCCAAGTTATCAATTCCGTGAATTCTCGACTGAAAAAATGCTTAAAAATAAAAAAGATGTTGAAATACGAGTTGTTAAGGGGCCACAGTGGAATAATTTTACAGCTGTGGCGCAAGAGAGGTTTAGAGAAAACCTATATGTTATTTCTCAGCAAGCTGACAGAATGGGGTATCGCTTAAGCGGAACAAGGTTGCCCGTTCCAGATAATAATATGCTTTCAGAGGGAACAATCTTAGGGAACATTCAGATTACACGTGATGGTCTTCCAATCGTTCTTTTGACAGATAGACAAACAACGGGGGGCTATCCTGTTATAGCTACAGTTGTCTTGGCTGATCTTAGAAAACTTGTTCAGTTGGATAATAAACATCAGTTACGCTTCAAAGTTGTGTCTTTTAAGGAAGCAACAGCAGCATTTCTTGCACAACGAACTGAACTAAAAAAGTTCAAAATATTCTTAAATAAGCAACGATATCGTTATCCGATTGGTCCAGCGCGTAAAACGGCACAGAAGATAGAACAACTGCTAGTTTCAAAGAGCTAGTGGAAGGGAGTTTGCATAATGGAAATAAAAAAAATTGAAAGTCTCATCAAGCTATTTAGTGGCTCGGATCTTTATCGATTAGAACTCGAAGAAAAAGATGTAAAGGTCGTTCTGGAGAGACAAAAAAGTACAACAGCACTTGGAATAGAACATAGTGCAAGAAAAAAACATGTAACCTCTCAAGAAGAAACAGCAAAAAAAATTGACGAAACAAAAATACGTGTAACAGCGCCATTAGTTGGCACGTTGTACCTTTCACCCGAACCCGATAAACCGTCTTTCGTCAAAGTCAAGGACCGTGTAAAGAAAGGCCAGACTATCGCCATTATTGAAGCCATGAAAATGATGAATGAGGTCAAGGCCCCTGCTGATGGGACGATTGCTGCTGTTCTAGTTGAAAATGCGACGGTCGTTGAATATGATCAAGTACTTTTTAAAATAGAAAATTGAGGTGAAAAAGGTGAAAAAAGTTTTGATTGCCAATCGAGGTGAAATCGCTGTCCGCATTATCCGTGCGTGCCATACACTTGGTTTAGCTGCGGTCGCTGTTTATTCTACAGCCGACAAAGAGGCCCTTCACGTCCGACTAGCAGATGAGGCTGTTTGCATCGGGCCACCAGAACCGGCTAAAAGTTATTTAAAGCAAAATAATATAATTGAAGCAGCTAAAATGACAGGCGCTGATCTTATTCACCCTGGTTATGGGTTCTTATCCGAAAACGCAGAGTTTGCACAAAAATGTGAAGACAATAAACTAAAATTTGTTGGTCCGAGTGCCCAAGTAATAGCTTTAATGGGCGAAAAAGCTACTGCTAGGCAAACAATGAAAAATGCTGGTGTACCGGTTATCCCAGGTAGCCCCCAAGGTTTTCTGACTGTAGCTGAAGGGCTACGCTATGCAAGCATGATTGAATTCCCAGTGATGCTGAAGGCAAGTGCTGGTGGCGGAGGAAAAGGTATGCGTGTTATTCAAAGAAAAGAAGATTTTGCTAAAGAGTTTACTGTCGCTCAACAAGAAGCACAGCATGCTTTCAGTAATTCAGAAATGTACCTTGAAAAATATTTACCGCATCCACGTCATATTGAAGTCCAGCTCATGGCAGATCAATTTGGCAACGTTCTGGGATTGCGTGAGCGCGATTGCACATTGCAACTTAATCATCAAAAGATTTTGGAAGAAGCGCCTGCACTGATGGTAAGTAATAATACTCTCCAAAAAATGCTGGAGGTTTCTATTAGGGCAGCGAAAAAGCTTAATTATGAGGGTGCAGGGACAATGGAGTTTCTCTTAGACGGACCGAAAAATTTTTATTTCATGGAAATGAATACAAGAATTCAGGTCGAGCATCCAGTAACTGAATTGATAACCAATACCGACTTGGTAGAAATGCAGTTAAGGGTAGCTTTAGGTAAAAAAGTCATTCCACCGAAAATGCACTTGGAAAATCAAGGCTTTGCTCTGGAATGTAGAATCAATGCAAGAGGTGCTGGAAAGATAACCGCATTGCATCTTCCAAGTGGTTATGGAGTTCGAGTCGATACAGCCATATATCAAGGGTATCGTGTACCACCGAATTATGATGCAATGATAGCGAAAATAATTGTGCACGGGCACAATCGTGAAAATGCAATTGCTTTGATGAAAACAGCGTTGGACGAGACTGTGATTAGTGGAATACAGACTAACCTCGACTTCCTGGCGCAGCTTTTAGAAGAACCAGAATATCTTCACAATGAAACGGATGTTAATTGGTTGGAAAAATTGACTGATGCAAAATAAGAAAGTAAAGGAGCTGGATGAGATTGAAACCATTAAAAGAGTTAGGTCCAGTTGAATTAAGACATTTAATTCGTGAAGGAAAATACACTAAACAAACAAGCGGTCTTGCAGCAGGTTATACACAGGCTAATTTAGTTATTTTACCGAAAGAACTTGCGTACGATTTTTTATTGTTTGCACAGCGCAATCCGGCACCATGTCCTATTTTAGAAATTAGTGATGTTGGGAACAGAACTCTTAGCGATTTTGCAACAGATGTTGATTTGGCAAATGATTTTCCTAAATATCGTATTTATCGCCACGGAAAATTGGCAGAAGAGGTAACTAGTATTGAATCATTTTGGCGTAGAGATTTAGTCAGTTTTCTTATCGGATGCAGTTTTTCATTTGAGTCAGAATTGATTGCAGCCGGAATTGAGGTTCGCAATATCACTCAACATGTAAATGTTCCTATGTTCAATACAAATATTCCGCTCAAAAAAGCAGGAAAATTTCATGGAAATATGGTAGTCAGCATGAGACCAATTCCAGAAGAGCAGGTTATTAAAGCAATCAAAGTCACTGCTGCAATGCCAAAGGTTCATGGAGCGCCTATTCAAATCGGTAATCCAGAACAAATTGGGATTAGCAATCTTCAGGAACCAGATTATGGTGATGCGGTAGAAATTAAAAGCGGTGAGGTTCCAATTTTTTGGCCTTGTGGTGTTACTCCGCAAAACGCAATCATGCAGGTCAAACCAGATTTTGTGATTACACATTCACCAGGGCACATGCTTGTCACAGATATAAAAAATGTGGAACTTAAATATTGAATCAGAGTGGGAGTGGATAGAAATGTTAAAAGTTGATTTAAATAGTGATCTTGGTGAGAGCTTTGGGCACTATAGCATTGGCAATGACGCAGAAATTATTAACTTAGTGACGTCAGTAAATATTGCCTGCGGTTTTCATGCGGGCGATCCTGATGTAATGGCACAGACTGTGAAGAAAGCTGAAACTGCGGGAATTGGTATTGGAGCACATCCCGGGTATTCTGATTTGCAGGGATTCGGTAGACGGCGTATGAATATGTCTTTAATTGAAGTTCAGCACATGATTACTTATCAGGTGGGGGCTTTAGAGGCATTTACCAAAACGAAAAAACTGCATCACGTTAAGCCTCACGGTGCCTTGTATAACGCAGCTGCACAGGATCACGAATTGGCTTTAGCGGTCTGCCGTGGCATCCAAGCTGTTGATTCAGAATTGCCGCTTTACGGACTAGCTAATAGCGAATTGATAAATGCTGCAAAAGAAGTAGGAATACCATATGTACAAGAAGTTTTTGGTGACCGTAATTATGAAGCAGATGGGACATTGGTGTCGCGTGCTAGACCCAATGCGGTAATTACTGATCCTACAACAATTGCACAGCGTGTAGTTAAGATGATCGAAGACCAAACTGTGACTGCAGTCAGCGGTCAAAAAGTTGCACTTAAGCCTGACTCGGTCTGTGTACACGGGGATAACCAAGCTGCACTAGCAATTGTTAAGACGTTACGAACAGCTCTGAAAGAAGATGGAATAAAAACTGAAACTTGGTAATCTTAACGGAAGAAGGAATTTAATATGGACAATCAAGCAAAGAAAAATAGCACTCCTTTAGATTTAAGACCCAGTCGTTCTCCTCGAAGCACTGCGATGGGTGCCGCTTTTTTGATGGCAATGGCAGCAGTAGGACCAGGATTTTTAACCCAAACAGCAACTTTCACAGGTCAAATGGGTGCAAATTTTGGTTTTGCCATCTTGATTTGTATTATATTTGATGTAGTTGTCCAAATGAATGTTTGGCGGATCATCGTCGTTAGCGGACGCAAGGCACAAACTATTGCTAATGAAGTATTTCCCGGTTTAGGATATATTTTATCCGCTTTAGTTGCAATCGGCGGTCTGTTCTTCAATATTGGTAATGTCGGAGGAGCTGGTTTGGGTTTAAATGTTCTTTTTGGAATTTCGCCCGAGAATGGTGCAGTTATTGCTGCTGCTTTAGCTTTAATTATCTTTGTGGTCAAAAATGCATTAGTCGTTATGGACCGCACTGTGCAAGTTTTAGCTTTTGTAAAAGTTGCGATTTTGGTTTATATCATTTTTGTTATGGCTGTTCCCTATGAAACAGCAATTCAGCATACATTTGTCCCAACAAAAATTGATTTTTATTCGATCGTTACCATCGTCGGTGGCACGGTTGGCGGTTATATTTCATTTTCAGGTGGTCATCGTTTAATTGAGGGTGGTGTACGTGGAGAAAAAAATATTAAATACGTTAACGAGGGTGCTCTGACAGGCATAGGAATTGCTTCTGTGATCCGTGTTCTTTTATTTTTGGCCGGATTGTCAGTTGTAGTAGCGGGTTATAAATTAGATCCATCTAATCCAGCGGTCTCAATTTTTCAGTTTGCAGCAGGTAATTTTGGTTACAAATTTTTTGGTATTCTGCTTTTTGCAGCAGGAATGACATCTATATTAGGCTCAACCTTTACTTCAACATCATTTCTTGATTACGCGGTGAAAGGTAATGGAAATAGTTCTTATGAAAAATACCGCAAGTACTTAGTTATTGGTTTTATCTTGATTTCGACCTTGATTTTTTATTTTGTCGGTAATCCTGCTAAAGTCCTTGTGTTTGTCGGTGCAGCTAACGGCTTTGTCCTGCCAATCTCATTGACTATTTTATTGTTAGCGAGTGGAAGAAGGAAAATAATTGGCAGTTATAAGCATCCCAAGTGGCTGACATATTCAGGCTGGCTCGTTGTTTTATTTATGGCTTATGCCAGCATCAAAACAATTCTTGGACTATTCTGAGTAAAATAATGGCGCGAATTTGAGTGTTATTTGTTCATTAAAATGGGGTAATTTAGGCTTTGATTTGTGTACCTAGTTTCCTTTACGTTGTATGCCTAAATTTTAGAGATTAATCTGAAATCAGTTCTGGAGCTGTGTCAAAAGTTAACTTTTGGCACAGCCCTTCTTTTTATTCCGTATAAGCGTGTTCCATAAGTCAAAATTATCCGTCTATCTTCGAATTACTCATAGCAAAGTACTCGCTATGTTCGTGATTTCGAGTTAGTACTCAAATTTTTCCGACTTTGAAGTGCTTTACAAAACTTGGATATGCAAATCAAGTTTTGGAGGTGCTTTTTTGATTTATATGGAAAGTCAAATTGAAACATAACATTTTTTATAGCAAGTTATTTTTTATTTATTACAAAGAGGTATAGGTCATTATCATAACGACTGCTAATTAACATTGCTTAAATAAATGAATGCAAATATTGGCGCAAGGTCTTCGAACAACAAGCAAAAAATGGTTTCAGGTTGTATTAAAACAATATTCAATAAAAAACGCTTCTTTTTTTTGATAAAAATTCAAGCTCTGATTCTTTGGATATAGCAAGTTTTAAAATATCAGAGCTATGGATTAATTGTAAATGGTCTACCTCTATTGACTTATAATGCATTTAAGCTATATTGATACGTAAGTTGTTAAGGGCAAGATTTAGTAAGCAATCAAGGAGAGGTATGAGTTTATGAGAATTGAAGAAGACTGTATTGGTAAATTAAAAATTGAGGACAATGCTTTATATGGTATCCATAGTAAAAGAGCTGCAGAAAATTTCCCGATTTCAAAGGAAAGAGTGCACCCTTTGATCATAGAAAGTTTAATTCAAATAAAGAAGGCAGCTGCACAAGCTAATTATGAGGCTGGAACTTTGACTGAAGTAAAATTTGCAGCGATTAGTGATGCTTGTGCGGAATTAGTACAAGGACACTATGAAAATGCTTTTATTGTTCCTGCTATTCAGGGGGGTGCAGGCACCTCTTCTAACATGAGTGTTAACGAAGTAATCGCACATTTCGCTAATCGTAAAGCAAAGAGAAATATTGTCCATCCTAATGATGACGTTAATCAATCACAATCAACCAATGACACTTTTCCGACAGCTGGTAAAATGGCTATGTTAAAGTCCTTGCCTGAATTGACAGGAGCACTCCGCACTCTAATACAGACAATGCTCAAAAAAGCTTTTGAATTTAATACAGTTATCAAGGTTGCCCGGACTCAGCTACAGGATGCAGTTCCAACAACACTAGGGAGATCATTCCATGCATACCATTCATTGTTTAAGCGTGATCTTAGACGGCTGGAATATGCGGCGGAAAGCTTGAAAGAGGTAAATCTTGGTGGGACAGCAATTGGCACAGGAATAAATGCAAGTGATATTTATCAGCAAGAAGTCATACCATTTTTGAAACATGAAACAGATTTAGATCTTAGTCTTGCAAGTGACTTGATTGACGCAACACAAAATTGTGATGTGTTTGTTGAATTTTCTGGGGCTTTAAAAAGTCTTGCAGTCGATCTATCTAAGGTTAGTAATGATTTGCGGCTGCTCGCTAGTGGACCGCAAGCAGGGTTTAATGAACTCAGACTCCCTCGAAAACAAGCAGGTTCTTCGATTATGCCTGGTAAGGTCAATCCAGTAATTCCAGAAGTTGTCAATCAAGTTGCATTTGAGGTGGTCGGCAATGATGTGACGGTTACCATGGCAGCTGAGGCAGGGCAGTTGGAACTTAATGCGTTTGAACCAATTATGTTTAAACGAATCTTGGAAAGTGAAGAACATCTGACACAGGCTATCAAAACTTTGTGTACAAATTGTATTAGCGAGATAAAAGCAAATGAAGACAAATGCGCTGCTGATGTTGAGAAATCAGTTGTGACAGCAACCATCCTCACGCCGTACCTTGGATATGAAAAAACGACTAGTTTAGTTAAAAGGGCCATTGCTGAAAATACATCAGTCAAAAAGCTTCTCAAACAAGAGGGATTATTAGACAACAGTAAAATTAATGAGCTATTTTCAAAGGAAAGCCTTATTCATCAACATTCCTCTGAAAAAATTGGTAACTTAGCCTAAGATTAAAATCGGTATAAGTAGGTAATTAACTACAAAAAAGATCACTGTCTAGCCAGATTTGAAGTGAATCCTCAAGATTGGAGAACCGCCCTCATGGCATTCACTTTGGATTAGGCAAAACAGTAATCTTTTTTTGGTTCGCGTATTAGTATATCTCTTTGCGGGCGCTAAAAAAGGCTTCGAGCTGCTCTTCTTCTTCATCATCAAAAGAGTCTGTAGCTAGTTGCTGGTTGATTTTTTCTCTTAATTTTCGATCTATTTCCCAGAAACCGTCAATTATTTTAAAGTGATGTTCACCATAATGCTTAAAAATAGGGTAGATATTTAAAAAATCATTAAAGGTCAGATTCTGTTCTTCGGTAAATTCTTTGACCCAACCCAGCTCCAGTGCGAAATCTGTTGGTGCTCCAGTTTCGTCTAAAATGTTGTTTTCAACAAGTGATTTATAAACTTCAGCTTTTGTAACGGAGGGGTTTTCCTGTTTAAAAAAATTAAAACCTTGTTCAACTAAGGGGGGATAAATAACCTTCATGTTAATAACCTCATTTCAGATATTTTATGTGCATTGACTTCTATATTGTCATTAGATAGGCCACAAAACTGCTGCGCTCAAAATTAAGAGTAAGAGTACGGATCATTGTTTATTCATAATGAAAAATACACGATATTCTAATTAATGCAAATGGTTTGCAATAAGATGGGATCAGTATAATTTAATAGGCATCACTTGTCAATCGTTAATTGCAAATAATTTGCATTTAAATTATAATGAACGAAAAAAGAGGTTGAAAATGCGTCTAACTAAACAGCGAAAAGCAATTATTGATCTGTTTAAGAGCAATCCCGGTCGTGCATTCAGTGTCGAGATGATCTACAACAGGATTGGCAATGGCAAAATGAATTTATCGACAGTTTATCGCAATGTCGATCGTCTAACGGAATTAGGAGTACTGGCTAAAAATTTGATGGAAAGTACAGCATATTACTACGCTAAGAAAGAAAAGCATCAGCATTTTATGATATGTACTAGTTGCTTTAAAATGCTGCCCATTAACCATGTTATTGAGGAAATAATTCCAATAGCAATAGGAAAAACAGAATTTGAACCTTTAGCACATGATATTGTAATTTATGGAATCTGCAGGGAATGTCAGTTAAAAACAAAGAAAAGCCCCACAAATGCATCGCGGTAATCTGTCAAGTATTCCTCCATTTTTCTATTAAAGATTAAGGCTTCAAGAAAGTCATTAGGGTTATTAAGTTAAGAAATAATGGTTGATAAGTATAAAATGTGTTCTTTTTTATTCAATATGCCTCCAGTTCTAAATGCTTTTAACATATATTCTAAAATGGTAATATCAACTTGGAACGATGAATTTGAAGGGCAGGAGGTTATTTGTTATGAAAGTAATTGTAGTTGGATCTTCTCATGGCGGCTTTGAAACTGTGCGTGGTATTTTGACTGAGCACCCAGAAACTGAAATTCAGTGGTACGAAAAGGGAGATTTTCTATCTTTTCTTTCCTGTGGTATGCAGCTTTATCTTGAGGGTGTCGTGAAAGATGTTAATTCAGTAAGTTATGCGACACAGAAAGGTATGCGAGCTGCTGGAGTTCACGTTTTTGTTGAACAGGAAATTACAAAAGTAGATCCGTCGACCCATAAAGTCCATGTCGTAAATCATGCGACTGGCGCAGAACGCGACGAGGACTACGACAAACTTGTCTTGAGTGTCGGAGCAGTTCCTACAGTTTTACCGGTAGAGGGGCACAGCTTGAAAAATATCTACGGTATGAGAGGGCGCGACTGGGCGATAAAGCTTAAAGCAAGGACAGTTGATCCCGATATTAAGAATGTTGTCGTTATCGGCGCAGGATACATCGGCATTGAAGCTGCTGAGGTGTTTGCCAAGGCAGGTAAACATGTCACAATAATTGATGTTTTGCCACGGCTGCTTAATCTGTACTTAGACGAAGAATTTACCGAGATTATAACAGATGAAATGTTGAGCCATGACATTTATCCAGCTACTGGACAAACCGTTAAACGTTTTGAAGGTCAGTCTGGCAAGGTGAAGAGTGTTGTCACTGATCAAGGTGAGTATCCTGCTGACCTAGTAATTCAAGCTGCTGGGATAAGTGCAAATACAGCCTTTCTTAAAAATGCAATTGAGTTAGACGACCATGGATTGATTAAAGTTGATGATTACCTGCAAACAAGTGATAAGGATATTTACGCGGTGGGAGATGCGACCTTAGTTCCTTTTGCACCGACTGGTCAAAATAATCGTGTTGCTTTGGCCACTAATGCGCGTCGACAAGGGCGAGTAGCTGCTAAAAATATTTTTGGAGCTGAGAAGCCGATGCCTCCTGTCTCGGGTTCATCAGCATTGTCAGTATTCCAATATCATTTTGCATCGACAGGAGTTAAAGCTGGGACAAGTGATAAGCTAGGGATCGAAACAAAATCAGTTTTGGTCCAGGACACTGTTCAACCGAAGTTTGTCGCAATGGAGAACGGAAATGCTAAGGTTTGGTTTAAGTTGACTTATGCACCTTCTGATGGACGAATACTTGGGGCGCAGATATTATCTAAACGCGATGTTACTGCTAATATCAACGTTATCTCGCTGGCCATTCAGCAAAAATTAAAAGTTTCGGATCTTGCTTATGCTGACTTCTTCTTCCAACCAGGGTTTGACAGACCTTGGAATATTATTAATGTTGCTGCGCAAAAAGCAGTCGTTCAGCTTGAGAAGAGTAATAATTAAGCTTTGACGGCAGTGTGGGAGAGATTTAATTTGATAAAATGGCAGCATTCTTGGGCGGTCAATAAATACTGGGTGATGGCTCGTTCACAGCGGATTTATAATGAAATTCGAAAATTAGCATCTGGAAATGACTGGACAAAGGAGAAGGAGACGACCTATCAAAAGTTGCTCCTTGAGGCCGATAGATTGGTGCCAACTGTTCAAACTCTGACAACCGCTTATCAACATGTTTGGGGTTATTTTAAAAAAATAGCAACAACGGATGAAAAGAATTTCTATATGCATGAACTGGCGGTCTTAGCGCCTGAAAGTGATAGACTAGGGCCTTTTTTGGCAAAACTGGCGCTAAAGTATGATGTTCACTATTTGTTACAGTCGAGGTTAATGAAAACTTATTTAAAGTGACCTTTTTTAGAAACGGCATTAAGTTGTAATCAAAAGGAAGCTGGGCCTGGGCAAAAATTAAATTTTAACCTAGCTCTTCTTTTTACTTCATGTGGACGTGTTCACATAAGTAAAAGTCTTCGTTATGAATTATTTGACGTTTTTAGTTATTAGCATTCAAATTTTATGAAGTGCCTTACAGAACTTGGACATGTAAATCAAGTTTTGTAAGGCACTTCACTTATGTCACACTGCTTTTTGTATGCGCTTGAAAACTTTTTTAATTGGATATTTTAATTTGTTAAGCTATACTAAGCATAAGTTGGATTTTCTCATCAAAAATTCTTTTAAAAAAGGGGAGCTAACATCATGAACAAATTATTTAACTCCGTTGCTGATCTCATCGGTAATACCCCAATTGTCAAATTAAGACGTGTGGTTCCTGCTGACTCGGCTGATGTGTACGTTAAACTTGAATTCTTTAATCCTGCTGGCTCTGTTAAAGACAGAATTGCACTGGCAATGATTGAAGCAGCAGAAAGTAACGGCGAACTTACTGCCGGTGGAACAATTGTTGAACCTACTTCTGGTAATACTGGGATTGGATTGGCTTCTGTAGCGGCAATTAAGGGATATCACTTAATTATTACTATGCCTGAAACGATGAGCGTAGAGCGGCGCAAGTTAATGCAGGCATATGGAGCTGAATTAGTTTTAACTCCGGGTGCCGATGGGATGAAGGGTGCCATACAAAAAGCTAAAGAATTAGCTCTTAAAAATAATTATTTTTTACCAATGCAGTTTGATAACCCTGCCAATCCCAGAATCCATGAAGAAACGACCGGAAAAGAGATCATAGCTGCATTTAAAGACAAATTACCTGCAGCTTTTGTTGCAGGCGTCGGAACTGGTGGTACTTTAACGGGAACTGGGCACGTATTGAAAGCAGCAGCGCAGGACATTAAAATATACGCTTTAGAGCCAGCAGAATCTCCGATTTTAAAAACAGGAGTTGGCGGTAAACATAAAATTCAAGGGATAGGTGCGGGATTTGTTCCCTCCGTTTTGGACAATGATATTTTCGATGGTCTAATTGAAGTTCCTAGTGATGATGCTATTAAAACCGCACGCGAGGTAGGTCGCACAGAGGGATTCTTGCCTGGTATTTCAACAGGAGCTAATATATATGGGGCATTACAGATTGCAAAGGAATTAGGTCGTGGTAAATCTGTTGTCACCATTGCACCGGATAATGGCGAACGATATCTGTCGACAGAACTTTTTGAATAGGAGAGGCGCCTACTTAAAAAAGTTTGTTGACACTGCAGCGGCTTGGTTCTAGAATAATAGCATTATGAGTGCTTTCTAATTTAAAAGCAATAGAGTGTGTAACCTTAATTTGGAAACATTTTTATTAATAAAACAATAAATAATGCGTTGGCTTCTTGATTATCTACTAATTTGAGATAATTTAAAGGGCACGCATTTTTATTTAAGTTATACATAAAGCATAAGAAACTTGGAAACACACTTTAAAAGGAGGAGTATTGAATGAAGTTTGGTTTGAAAAGCGTATTAAGTCTTAGTTTCTTGGGCTTGAGTTTGATATTGACTGCTTGTGGACAGGCAAATTCGATCGCCGCAACCGATAAGAATGGTACGGAGACAAAACCTTTGAAAGTTACAGCGACTCAGGCAATTGCAAGTACAGACCCAACAATTGCTGCTGACATTGGCAGTCAGGCCGCTATCGCACAAGTATATGAAGGATTGTATACAACTGACAAAAAAGGGCAAGTTATTCCCGGAGTTGCAACAAAAATCGTCACTCCAACTGAAAATGGTAAAATCTATACATTTACGTTACGTTCGAATGCTAAATGGGCAGATGGATCACATGTTACAGCACATGACTTTGTGTATGCAATACGGCGTCAGGCAGATCCTAAGACCAAATCGCAAGAGGTTGGTCACATAGAGGAAATAAAGAATGCAAAGGAAGTCAATGAAGGAAAGAAACCTCTTTCAGCACTAGGCGTAAAAGCTTTAAATAAGCATAAATTGCAGATTACGTTGCAAAAAAAGACGCCTTGGTTTAATTATCGTCTTGCAACTGAAATTTATCCGTTAAAGCAGGAAATTGTTAAGAAGTACGGGGATAAGTACGGAACTAGTTCAGACAAGATGCTGGGCAACGGACCATATATTTTGCAAAAATGGTCCGGTAGTAATGATTCATGGACTTATCGTAAAAACAATAAGTATTATGCGGCAAAATCAGTTCGTTTGAGAACGATTAACGTTCAAACTGTTAAAGATGCTAATACTGCAGAAAATTTATTCGCATCAAATGCTGTTCAGGTGACAACAATAACTGGGAATAAAGTACAAAGTAATGCCAAAGGTGCATTGGCAAAAAATTTAAAAATTACAAAATCTAATCATCTAACTTTTATTGTCTGGAATTCGAGACGGAAAAATACAGAAAACACAAGTCTAAGGAAAGCGATAAGTTACGCAATTGATCGGAAGTCTCTTGTAAGAAATATTTTAAGAGATGAATCATTGCCGGCTAAAGCAGCTGTAACAGAAGGAAACTTCAGCAACCCTAAAACAGGAAAAGATTTTACAGATGATACTGGTGATCTTTATCCACACGATATTGCTAAAGCAAAAAAATACTGGAAACAAGCTCAAAGAGAATTGGGGCAAAAAAATATAACTCTTGAATTGTTGACAACAGATGTAGATACAAGTCGAACCGTTGGAGAGTATATTCAAAGTACAGTTGAAGAAAACCTGAAGGGACTTAAAGTTTCGCTGAAATCAGTGCCGCTCAACAACGAAGTGGCGACGTTCACAAAGGGTGATTTTGATTTCGGCGTTCTAGGATGGACAAGTGATTTCAAGGATCCCATTGATTTCCTAAACAAAGCAGCGATTACTAATAGCATAAATTTCGGCAGATTTAACGATGCAGAGTACGAGAAACTTATTAAAGATATTGAAAATACCGATCAGAGTGAAACTGCCCGTTATTCAACTATGCAAAAAGCGGCTAGGGTGCTTGCGGCTAAACAAGGTATAACTCCGCTTTACCAGAATACACAAGCAAACTTGATCAGCAGTAAGGTTGGTGGTGTCCAGCCTTCCATGTTGCGCGATGTTCTTTATCGCTATGTTTACTGGAAATAATGAATTAAAATGTTAACCTGTTTTCTTAAACAATGATATCTATGGTGTGCAAGACTAGGTGTTTTAAAAATTTTTCAAGTGTTTTAACTAAGTTGTAAAATGTTTCAAATAAAAGAGAGACCTGTTTTGTTTTATTTGCAAAGGGGTCTCTTTTTTTGCCTTTAATAGCTGTTTTCAAAAAAGATTTATCGTTGGCACATAACTTGCTAATGTTCTTATGAAATAACAAGTAAGCATATTCAAGGAGGTTTTTGTATGTGTTGTCAACGAATGAGTGAAGTGAAGGAACATCACAAAATGTACAAGAAAGGCAAAGTGTGGATAGTAGCTATGGTTTCATTAGGTAGTGGGACGCTATTAATGTCACAAATGGATACTATTCAGGCTGCAACACAGTCTGAAATAAACAACAGCTCAATGATATTGCAGAAAGAGACGCAATCTTCAACCGTGGTAAGTAAAATTGATTCAAGTAATCAGGAAGCAAGCGAAAAGAAGGCAACAGCTAATAATTCTTCACTTAAGAATAATGAAGATGCAACTTCGAAAAGTAGTGAGTCAGAAAATCAAAGCGCATCAAAAAGTTCTGCTGCGCAAGTTTCAAGTGAAGTTTCGGATAATGCTAGTAGAAGCGAAACAGATGAGTTAAATCAAGGACAAAAAAGCACTGGTTCTGAAGAAGAAATCTCGGTAGTTAAGGCTGCATCTTCTAGTGAAGAGAGTAAGGCAACTTCAAGTGCTGTCACACAGTCAGAAGATATTTCTACGGCTTCAAGTGAGAAAGAGAAGACAGCGACTCTTAGCAGTTCAAATGAAATTAAACAGGATACTAATAATTCTTCTTTTACAGATGACAAAAGTAACAACGTTGTTGCTGACACTGCAACAGAAACAAATAACATACAGAAGGTGAGTTCAAGGGATTTGGAGAAAAAATCTTATAGTGAGCAATATCGTAATCAAATTCACTACTCACCTGATAAGAATTGGATGAATGATCCCAATGGATTGTTTTATGATGATAAAACAGGCATATATCATCTGTATTATCAATATAATCCAGAAGGCAATGAATGGGGCAATATGTCATGGGGACATGCAACAAGTAAGGACATGATCAACTGGAAGCAAGAACAGCTTGCGATTCCAATGCTAACCGATCAAGGATGGGAGGATTTCACGTATACCAATACAACAGGCAATTTGGTGGAAGCTGGAGAAGTTCGCTATGTAGGTGTTCCTACAACCAATTGGGGCGATTCAAATGGGAAAAAAGCTATTTTTAGCGGATCAGTTTACGTAGATAAAAATAACGTCAGTGGATTGGGAGTGGGCACAGTTTTAGCATTTTATACTGCTGATTATCAGATTGCCACGAGAATTAATGATGGTAAAGAGGATGGTTGGGGTACATGGCTAGGCTTGAATGAAATTCAAGAACAGCATTTAGCATATAGCCAGGATGGCGGAAAAACATTTATTCAATATTCTCCAGATAAAAATGCCGCAGTTCCTAAACCACTGATTCCAGTCACAGACTCAAAAGGCGGCGATGCAGCTAATTTTAGAGATCCGAATGTTGTTTATGATGATTTAAATAAACAATTTTTGCTGACAGTTGTTTCCAATCAGCAGGCGTTGATTTACAGTTCTAAAGATTTGCTGCATTGGAAGTATGCTTCAAGTATCCAACGAGAAAAAAATGTAGGACTTGGTGTTTGGGAATGTCCGACGTTAATCCCGATGACGGTGGCAGGAACGAAAACAACAAAATGGATATTTGCTGTCAGTGTACAACAAGGGGCGCATGCGACTGGGTCAGGGATGGAGTATTATGTCGGCGATATCACCGCTGCTGGACAGTGGGTGCCGGAAAGCACACATACGATGAAGGAACCGTTGACATTTGACTATGGTGAAGATTTTTATGCGGGAATTCCCTTCGCCAACATGAAAGATAAGCGTAATGTACTTATAGCATGGCAATCAAATTGGTCCTATACTGGTGAGGCCAAGACATCACCTTGGTATGGTCACATGACGCTTCCAAGAGAACTAAAGTTAGTTAAAGACACACGTGCAACGGACGGGTATTTGTTGAGAAACACAGTCGTTTCGGAGATTGCACACAATGAACAGGAAAATGTGCTTTCTTCTGCTGAATTCAATACGACGCTTAAAAATAGTGAGCATTTGCTCAATTATACTGGAACCCAATATAAAGTAACAGCGGATTTCTCGTGGGATACAAAAAATCCGCCTGAGTCAGTTGGTTTTAAACTACGTGTTTCGCATGATGGACGGTACTATCTGCGCGTCGGATATGATTTGCAAACAAAAGAGTTTTTTGTACAGCGTTTAAATACGGGAGAGCCTGGAATGGGTAATCCAAGGGATAAAATGAATGCATTTGTGGATTCAGGGGAAGGGAAAATAACGCTCACTATCTATGTAGATGAAACAAGTATTGAGGCTTTTGCAAATGATGGGGAAAGAGCAATTACACAGAACTTTTTCATGCGTCCTGAATATGTGGGGGTACAACCAACAAACCAACTCTACCTCTATGCACAGAATGGAGAAGTACATGTAACTGGTTTAAAGATCAATCCGCTTACTAGCATTTGGAAAAATGAGTCAAAAGTGACTTTTAATTATCTTGATGATAAAGGTAACGAAATTGTCTCTTCAAAGCAAAAAATAGGTAAGATAGGTGATTCTTATTCAATGTTAGCTCCTGTCAAAATCGATAATTATTTTTTGAGCAGTACAAACATGAAAAATAAGAATGCTGATAACTTGTATACCGCACAGAATCAAGTTATAAATTACATTTATCGAAAAGTACAAACAAATTTATGGGTTAAAGATTCTACTCTTACTGCAGGTACGCAGAATGGCTGGAAAGCAGAAAACAACTTTATTGGTGGGAATGATGCTGCAGGAAAAGAACTGACAATAAAAGATGTTGCAGTACTTGGTACAGTGAATCCGAGCAAGCCAGGTATTTACACAGTAAAATATAGCTATACAGATGTTCAAGGAAATACTATTTTAAAAACTATTAAGGTAACAGTAGTTGACCCAATCAAGAACAAGGAGACAAGAACGAAAAAAAGTAGATCGGAACAAAAGCTTGTTATTGAGGCTAATAAAAGGAATAACAGCCGCAATAATCAAACAACGAAAAATGGTTTGAGTAAGCAGCAGATTAGTAATAAAAAAGTTGACTATTCAATGGTCAATGCTGATTCTAAAGGTTTTAAAGTAGCAAAAAAAGTAAGCACTTTACCAAGGCTTGATATACAAACTGGTGAAAGCAAAAAAAATCAGAAACACTTGCCACAGACTGGTGAAAGCAACATTTTAGCTTTGAATATTTTAGGAATAATACTGACGAGCTTAAGTAGTATAGGACTGTTCCTCAGGATTAAAAGAAAAAGAGATAGCAAATAATAATCAAGCGTTAGATTTTAAAACAATAAAAACTGATCTTTCCAATAATTTTAAGCAGATAAGAAAACACTTTTTGTTAAATGATTCCTTCTAAAACAAGCATAATTGCTATAATAAAAATTATAGCCTATACTGAAATTCAGTGGTATTGTTCTGTTTTAATCAAAAAAATGATCATGATAGAATGATTGAGTATGCTACAATTAAGTAAAAAAACTATTATAGTTATTGTTAATAGGGAGGAATCTACATATGGGGAAAATAACTAAAAGTGGAAAGATTGTTGATCTGCATTGCCATCTGCTACCCAGTATTGATGATGGCTCACCGGATTTAGAGCATTCATTAGGACTAGCTAACGATGCTATTAAGGAAGGAATTACACATATTTTAGCAACTCCTCATCATCTTGATGGTGACTACGTTAATCATAGGTCAGATGTTATTAAACATGTCACTGAATTTCAGCATGAATTAGATATTCGAAAAATGCCATTGACAATTTTTCCTGGGCAAGAAGTGCACATCAACGGTGATTTAGTTGAGCGTTATGATGACCTACTTGGGATAGACGAGGAAAAAAAGTATATGTTAATTGAATTTCCACATGGGAGCGTTCCAGCTTATGCTAAACGTTTGTTCTTTGAACTGCGCAAAGCTGGAACAACACCTGTTATTGTTCACCCTGAACGTAATCATGAGATTCAAAATGACTTGAATATCCTATATGATTTTATCTCAGATGGAGCATTGTCGCAGCTGACAGCTACAAGTTATGTTGGGGGCTTCGGAGATAAAGTGAAAGAAATTTCAGATCAGCTAGTTGAGCATGGTTTGGTTCAACTATTCGCTTCAGATGCTCATGCGCTAAAAGGTCGAAAATTTGCGCTGTATGAAGCTTTTAAGGAACTTCAAACGAATATGGGGCAAGATAAAGTAGACGAATTTGAACAAAATGCCGAGGATCTATTGAATGGACTTCCGGTCATGGCTCGTGGCTACTCAAGGATAGAGAAGAAAAAGAAGCATTTTTTCTTTTTCTGAAAAGATAATACCTAGATAATTTCGATTAGTTTGGCAAGATAAAGTTTACCAATAGGTAGTCTTTGAGTGTTAAGCACAGATTATGCCATTCAGAGTTGGAATATGATATGAGTAATTCATATTTAAGTAAAGTAACTGGCTGTTGAAACAAGAACAATTTCTAAAATGCCAAACTTAAAACAAAGGATGTACCAAAATGAAATGTGGTGTACTGCATCCTATATTTTCTCTCATGGCGACACGGAGTCGATGCTAGATCGGCGAGGTGCCGCTTGTTTGTGTTTGAGACATTTATAATGCAGAGTATCGTCTAAATGAGCTCTTTTATTTTTTGGCTTTTCGAACAACGCTGCAAAGAAATTAAACATTGAAGAAATTTACTCATTATAACATGCGTCTAATTCATGTATAACAGTAAATAAAGCCCTTTCTTTTTGAGAAGTTTAAAAAACTCTATTATCTTGTTTTTTAGCAAAACAGAAGTCTTTTTCTTAAAAAAAATTTTTTAATGTCCCTATTGGCTTAGGAAAACAAGTTTTGTACGTTTTATTTAGACTTTGATGTGACAAAAAATAACAAATGTTGTGCAATACCGTTTGACTAAATTAGAAAACGATTATAGAATTGTGAGCGTATTTAATGAAAGGGATGTTTACATGAATAATATCTTTCGTAAAAAACAAGTGGCTGACTTACTTATGGAAACCACACCTTTGAAACGAACACTGCATACATTGGATCTGACGTTTCTTGGGATAGGAGCTATTATTGGAACAGGAATTTTTGTTCTCACAGGGAAAGGTGCTTTGACAGCGGGTCCCGCCTTGTCACTATCTTTCTTGCTTGCAGCTATCTGTTGTGGTTTTGCTGGCCTGTGTTATGCAGAATTTGCATCAATGGCACCAGTTGCAGGTTCGGCTTATACCTATTCTTATGTGGCTTTTGGCGAAGTAATTGCATTCATAATCGGATGGGATCTTATTCTTGAATATGCCTTAGGTGCTGCAACAGTTTCGGTTGGATGGTCAGGCTATTTTGTTAATCTGTTAGATAATGTCGGTATCCATATTCCCACTGTCCTGACAGCTGCTGCAGGAACGACACCCGGTGTGACAACCATTTTTAATTTACCGGCATTCTTGATTGTTTTAGTGATCACATGGATTATTTCTATCGGTATCAACCAAACAAAGCGTGTTAATGACACAATGGTTTTGATTAAATTGGCTGTTATTGTCCTGTTTATCATTTGTACTGTCTGGTTTATCAAGCCGCACAATTGGACACCTTTTTCTCCATATGGCTTGTACTCATTCAATCACGGAACTGCAGCTGGAATTATACCTGCCGCTTCGATTGTTTTCTTTTCTTTTATTGGTTTTGATTCTGTCGCATCAAGTGCTGAAGAAACTGTTAACCCTAGTAAAACTTTGCCACGTGGCATACTTTTATCGCTATTGATTTCTACAGTCTTGTACATCATCATGACATTAATTATGACTGGGGTTGTTAAGTATACTATTTTTACAAAATACCTTAATGCTCCGATTTTAGCCGTTTTGCATTCAACGGGACAGACTTGGTTGTCAATTATTGTTAGCATTGGAGCTATTCTAGGTATGACAACTGTCATTCTTGTTCAACTTTATGGGCAGTCGCGAATCTGCTATTCTATGTCGCGTGATGGTTTGTTTCCTAAATTTTTTGGTGATGTTAATCCGAAGTATCAGACACCGTTCAAGGGAACTTGGTTTTTTGGAATCATAACAGCCTTTGCAGGTGGATTTATCAATTTAAATATTTTATCGGAACTGGTCAATATCGGGACTTTGACAGCATTTATTTTGGTTTCAGCTGGTATTCTTTGGATGCGGAAAACAAATCCTGAAGTTCACCGTGGTTTCAAAGCACCTGGAGTTCCTTTTACACCAATCATCGCAATTATTTTTTGCTTAACCTTGATCGCCGGCCTAAACTGGGAGACATGGGTCCGCTTTATTTTATGGTTCGCTGTAGGAATGTTAATCTATTTCTTTTATGCTAGAAAACATTCAAAGCTTAATGCTTAGAAAGAAACAATAGCGACAGTGAGCAATAGACATAGTGCTATATTTTTGTGAAATTCGAGGATTTTAAAATTAAATCCTCGAATTTTGTTATTTAAATAAAGAATATGCAAGATGAACTAGTATTCTAAGAAGTGAATAAGGTAATATAAAACTTGATTATTGTTCTTTTAGAAATGCGGTACTTAAAAAGTAAATGATTGTTAGCTTATTTTGTGTCGTGCAGTTATTTGAAAGAATGATAGTCTATAGTGTTCCAATGTTACTTGTTGAAATACTACATACATTACATAGGGGGAAACTTTTTATGAATCACGATAACGAACAAGATTTAAGCATCAAACCTGCACAACGAAGAACCTCTTCGTGGGATATGTTCGCTACCTGGGTCGGTGCAAATGCGAATAATGGAACATGGTATATCGGAGGAGTCTTAGCGGCTTGTGGTTTTGCTGCAGCACTAGGTGTTTTATTATTCTCGTCTGCGCTTTCATATCTATTTTTATCATTAATCGGTTTTATTGGGTTTAAGACTGGTGTTTCAACGATGGGAATCAGCCGCGCATCATTCGGGTTGCGTGGAAGTTATCTGCCTTCCATAATCAATGTCACACAGTTTATCGGATGGACAGCGGTTAACACATACATTGCTGCGACATCTGTCAGTTATCTGATGCACGACATTGCGGGATGGCCTCTTTACGGACAGCCCGGTGGAAATAAGGGGTTGATTTGTGGAATTCTGGTAATGAGTGTCCTACACATTATCAGCATTGCAAGTGGCTCAAGGTCTGTACAATTGATAGAACGAATAGGGATTGTCCTAGTTTTCATTTTTGTGTTGTGGGAATCAATTGTTGTTTTTCAGACAGTTTCGTTGCATGAAATAATGACTTGGCACGTTCCAGCTAAATTCAAAATGAACACAGGTACTGCCATTGATACTGTCGCGGCTTTTAACTTAGCATGGGTAACTGCCGGTGCTGATTTTACACGTTTCACGCGTAAAAAAACGTCTGCAACTGTTATGCCGTTCACCGGAGCATTGATAGGTGTGATTTGGTTTGCCTTTATCGGTTTAGTAGCGACTATTAGTATCGCTATTGCATCTGGCACTTATGACCCTAATAATTCGGATCCCAGTACGATTGCGAGCCGTTTAGGTCTAGGAATCCTGGCTTTAATAGTTATTATTTTAACGAGTATGACCGCAAATGCTGTTAATCTCATGGCTGCCGGGTCAGCCCTTTCAAATATTTTTCCGCGTTTAAAACTCAAAGTGTCACTGTGGATTGTCGCAATCTTAGCAACCTTGGTTACATTTGTTCCAATGATTCTAGGCAGTTTTTTAAGTGCATTTATTGTTTTTCTAGACTATGTCGGTATGGTTTTAGGACCAATTATCAGTGTCATTATTGTAGACTTTTATGTGCGCAGTCATGGCCATTATCATTTAAAAGAGTTGTCAAAACAACATGGAGCTTATTGGTACAAAAATGGAATTAATTGGCTCGCAGTTTTGACTTGGATAAGTGGGGTCGTGATTTTCTTTGTACTACAGCGTAACGAGTTTTTAGAGCGGACTATTGGCGCAACCTTTATCACAATGATAATAAGCGGGGTCCTATATTATTACTTGATGAAGCTGAATCAGAGGAGTGTAAAAAAGAATGTTAATTAAAAATGTACACATTAATAATAGTGATAAACTGCAGACCGTTAGAATTGCAGGTGGTAAATTCAGTGCAATTGCAGATGTGCTAGTCCCTAAAAAGGGCGAACAAGTTATTGATGGACAAAATAATGTGTTACTGCCACCATTTATTGATTCACACATTCATCTTGATGCAACTTTGACTGCTGGAGAACCGGAATGGAATCAAACAGGGACTCTTTTTGATGGAATACGGATCTGGTCGGAAAGAAAAAAGCAACTTTCAATTAATGATGTAAAAACTAGGGCTAGAAAAACAATTTACCAACAATTAAAGTACGGTATTCAGTTCGTTCGTAGCCATGTTGATACAACAGATCCACATTTAATTGCATTACAGGCATTGCTGGAGTTAAAGAAAGAACTTGAAAATGTTGTTGAACTCCAACTGGTCGCGTTTCCCCAAGAAGGAATCTTATCTTTTCCAAAGGGAAAGGAACTATTGGAACAGGCGTTAAAAGAAGGTGCAGATGTTGTCGGCGGTATCCCGCATTATGAATTCAACCATTTCTACGGTGCTGATTCTTTAAAATACGTAGTAACCTTAGCCGAAAAGTATAATACATTAATCGATGTCCATTGTGATGAAATTGATGACCCGGCAACACGTAATCTTGAAGTTTTAGCGACATTGGCATATGAAACTGGCTTAAAGGATCGCGTAACTGCCAGTCATACAACTGCAATGGGGGCGTATAACGATGCTTATACGTACAAATTGTTCCGTCTTTTAAAAATGTCACATATTAATTTTGTTTCAAATCCACTGGTTAATATGCATTTGGGTGGTCGTTTTGATACATATCCCAAGCGAAGAGGTTTGACACGTGTCAAAGAGCTGACTGAAGCTGGGATCAATGTATCCTTTGGTGAAGATGATATCAAGGATCCGTGGAATCCACTAGGTAATGGAAATATGTTAGATCCCTTACAAATGGGTGTGTATGCTGCTCAATTAATGGGATATAACCAACTGCAAAATTCTTTCAATTATGTGACTTATAATGCCGCACAGACATTGCATGTCAGTGATCATTATGGAATAGAAGTTGGATTGCCTGCAAATTGTATTCTTTTGAATGGAAAAGACTTTTACAGTGTTTTGAATAAACATGCTGAGGTTTTGTACAATATCCGTGCTGGGAAGGTAATTGCTAAGACCGTTCCTGCTGCAAGTGAGCTTTTTGTAGATTAAAATCTATAACAGTAAATTAAGTTGTACTAATTAAGCTTAAAAGATGTACAATAGGGAAGAGATGCACTGTGATTAAATGCTTCTTGAGGGCTTATTAGGGGGAAAACTAGGATGAAGAGGATTGAATGGATAGATTTAACAAGGGGATTGGCTATGTTAATGATTGTGGTAGGTCATTCACTGTATGGCTACACCTTCTCTTTTTTTGCAAGGGTGTTATTTGCAGTTCATGTGCCATTTTTTTTGTTCTTTCTGGATATTTATTTAAACAAAAAGATTGGGGAAAGATGTTTCATAAGAACAATTTAAACTTACTGCTTCCTTACGCTACAACTTGTTCAATTCTCATAATACTATCGTGGATCGGCTTTCATTTTCCTAGTCAGCATCTTTTCGGGACAATGTGCCTTACGAGAAATGTTATTTTTGCAAGCCTTTACGGAATTGGCACACTGGGGAAATTAAATTTTTTTGGTGGAATACAGGTGCCTTCAATTGGAGTTATTTGGTTTTTAGTCGCTATGTATTGTGGAAACTTCTTGTTCAATGCTTCTCTTAAAGCAGGTGCTTATTTGAAGAATGAAACTTTGGTCGTCATTCTTATTTCTTTATTGGAATGTTTTCTGGGTTTCTTTAGTGCCCATTTTTTCCCGTTCCCTTGGTCCTTAAATGCAGCTTTGGTAAGTCAAGCGTTTTACTGTGGAGGATTTCTTATCAAAAAGTTGAAGTTGATGGATAAAAAGGCAGTGCCTTGTGTTTATGCAGGGGGTATTTTGTGGGGGTTGTCTGCACTAAGCGGCTTTTTCTATCTAAATACAGCTTTTGCAGATATGCCGATCATTGCAGTTTTGGGAGGACTTGGCGGTAGCTTTGTACTGATGAAGTTAGCGCAAAAATTGACTTCTTTAAAATGGAATTTTAGCTTGGTCAAAACATATGGGCGGCTCTCACTAATAGTGATGTGTTTTCATTTAATTGATATTACGTTGATTCAAATTAGTAGCATGATATATAATACCGCATCAGGTCAATTGGGCCCGATAGTAGCAGTGTTAGCAGTTGTCTTTTACCGAGTTGCTTTTACTATAGTGGCAGTTTTGATTATTCCTTACATTCCTGTTTTTAGATCGTTTTATCTTAATCGTCGTTTCCCACTGTTTGAACGCAAGATAACAACTATCAGAAAAAAGCCACTTTAAGTGTGATATAAAAAATGACACGAATAATAACCCTTACCTGCAGGATTGTTGCACTGTGGTAAAAAATGAGCGACAATAGTTAAAAATTGATGAGTTTCATTAATTAGGATCAAACACTCGCTTTTTGCTAATTTATAAGAACGGTGGTAAGTATCTCCGTATTTTAACAGCACATAAAAATATACGAGGAGTGATATGTATGCCTTCCAGAATGAAAGCAGTCGGGTTTAAAAAACATTTAATGCTTGAGGAAGAAGAAAGCCTTTTTAATTTTGAACAGGCTATTCCAGAAGCCACGGGCCATGATCTATTGATTAAAATTGAGGCTATTGCGGTTAATCCAATTGATGTGAGTGTCAGGTTAAATGGAACTGAAACATATGAAACTCCTAAAGTGCTTGGATGGGACGCCTGTGGGATTGTTGTTGCAGCTGGGTCTGAAGTTTCCTTGTTTGAGGAAGATGATTTGGTTTTTTACGCAGGTGCTTTTGATAGACCTGGAAGCAACGCTGAATATCAATTGGTCGATGAGCGTCTTGTAGGACACGCTCCTCATGGCATAGATATTGCGGAAATCGCGGCAATGCCGCTTACATCTTTAACTGCTTGGGAATCTTTGTTTGAAAAGATGAGGCTTGAATTAGAAGAGCCATCGCTCAATCAAGATAAAACTATTTTAATTATTAATGGAGCTGGTGGTGTGGGCTCAATTGCAACACAATTGGCACATTTAGCAGGGCTGCATGTTATCGCAACGGCTTCACGCCCAGAAACAATTGCTTGGACAAAAGGACACGGTGCGGATCAAACAATAAATCATCGGCGCTCAATGCCTAAGCAACTGCATGAACTAGGTTATGAGAATGTTGATTATATACTTGGGCTAAATGATATTGATGGTCACTGGAAAGAAATAGCAGAGATGATTAAGCCAAATGGCCGTATTGTTTCCATCACAAGAAATGAGCAGCCACTCGATTTAGGACTCTTAAAATCAAAAAGTGCTGAATTCATGTGGGAATGGATGTATACAAAATCATATTATCAACTACCAGAAATGATTACTCAACATGAAATTTTAGAGAAAATAGCAGCACTGTTGGAACAAGGCCGTATAAAAAGTACTGCTAATCAGATTATCGATGGGATTAACGCAGAAACCTTGAAGGCTGCGCATGCTTTAATTGAAACTAACAGTTCCATCGGCAAAATTGTCTTATGCAAATAGGATAGGAACGAGAGGCTGAATATTATTGCACAGGTAAAGAGTATCGCCAAAGATGAAGTTTAATTTCACTTTGATGATATTCTTTGCTTTTTTTCTGGGATTTTTTTACTTCTAGGGTAGAACTCCATAAAACAGTACAGTACCACAGAGATGAGAGAAAGCACAGATCCTAATTTAAGGCCTGGAACATGGTAGGTTAGACTAATTTTATTGTGACCATGTGTGAGTTTGATCATCATCATGCTTTTGAGTACACGTTTAGGTGCCACTCGGTGTCCATTTCTTAAGACTGACCACCCTTTATCATAAGGAATGGAGAGATAAAGGTTCTTAGATTGATGTTTTGTGACATTTATTGAACCGTTCACTTTAGTTTGACCCCAATGATTGCTGATGGCAGGAGTGAAATTGTTTTTCCTGGCCTGGGCTACGATCGTTCTAAATTTTGCTTCATCTAAGCTGTAAAAATGCAAACGTTTCACTGCAGTGTCTCCACTAGCTGTAAAGCTAACTTTTATGCTACTGTTTTTAGGAAATGTTCCCAAATACCGCAGATACCTATGTTGATTGGTTTCTTTGCTTAACGGGAGCTTGTTGCCATTGACGTATATCGTACCATAACTACTGTTTCTCGTTAAATAGTCAAAGTAAAGCGGGCCGGCATTCTTGTTTTGCATGGTTAAAGTATATTTGGTATATCCGCTTGTACCTGAATATGTCTGTTTGTAACTTTTTTGGGTAGAAAGCAATGTAGTTTCCTTGAAATAAGGCCCCTTGTTCTTAGTTAGAGACTGTAAGATCGTTTCTAGATTCAAAAGCGGATCAGCATTCTTACGAGTATCCAATGTTAAGTTTTTAAAAGACGTTGGCACAGTAAAACCAATGCCAGCAAAGCTATAATTAGGTTTGATATCTTGCAGTTTATTGTTTAATTCAAATGAGTACTTTATCCCAAATAAAAATTCCGTCACTGGGGTTAAGCCAAGCGAACTTATGCGCCGCACATTTTTACTGAAAAAGCCAAGTGAATGAAGTGATTCACGTGTTGCTTCACTTAAGGTTGAACTGTAAAAATTGATGCCAAAAAAATTGAATAGCATGGGATCATTGTAGTTGTAGTATTCCTCACGATAAGCTTTATTGATCAAAGAATTGGTGTTGCTTATTCTAAAGAGTTCATTAGATGAGCGAGTAATGCGTTGTGTTTGGCGCAATTCACGCGTGAAACTTTTCTGGTAGATAGTCTGATTGCCAAAAGGGGTTCCTTTCATTGCTAAATAAAAGTTGCAAGTAATTTCAAAAAAGATAATGAGCACCAGCCAGCTTTTTCTGTGAAAACTTTTTTGTGGAAAAATAAAAAAAGATGTCAATGCTATAAATATGATGCTTAAAGCTGCAGAGATTAATGGGGTTGTATGTGGTAATTGCTGGGTAATTAATTGATTTGAAAAAAATTTATGTATGAACCACAAAGTCAAGTGACTTCCCAAATAACCGCAAACTATCGCGCCTGCCGTCATACAAGGAATCATCAATTTCCAAAAGAAACTAATTTTATGTGGGGCTTTTTGCCACGCTTGGTAAGCAAAAATAAGTAATATAAATATGACGAAGAACGAATTTCTGAATGGAAAACCAGCAGGCTGTTGTCCAAGATGCCAAATAGTGTTGCTTAGTTTGAGCAGCATGCTAACCAGAAGTGCAAGCAATAAGTAAGCAGAATGTTTTTTACTTGAATGCTTAATTTGCGGGTGAATAAAAAAACAAAAAGCTAGCAAAATCACAAAGGAAGTACAAAAAATACTAGGTGCATGAGCTAAACGTGAGGAGTAATTTGATGCACCAACTCCAAGCTGGCTCAGAACTTCAAAGCCAAATTGAGGTGCAATGGTGAAGTCTTTCCAACTGCTCCCCTTAGCTGTTTGCAGCATTCCTAAGGCGGTGGGTAGGAGTAAAAAGGCTGTACTTAAAGCACATAGCAGTTCGCTGCTGATAAATCTAATGAAAGTTTCAGAATTGCTTTTCCAGAAATGCTGCATAGGTAATTTGCTTTCAGCTAAAATATAACAAAGATAGAAACATGAAAATAAACAGGTCATGTAACCTAAATAAAAATTAGTTAAAATACTAATGAATAGCCATCCAAAAAAGTTTCTTGATCTGCCAGTTGAAACCAAGATATCAATCCCATTTACGACCAATGGAAGCCAGATTAAGGAATCCAACCACATAATATTAAAATAATTGAGTGCAACAAAACCATTCAAACTAAAGATCGTGCTTAAAATAGCAAGCATAATATTTTGCTGCTTGAAGTGCTTCTCCAAGAAGTAGTTCATCGTAAATGCAGATGCCGCACTTTTTAAAATAATAATGAGTGTCACAGCCTTTGGAATTGCGGCAGCACTTGGAAAAAACAAAAGAAGAAGATTAAAGGGGCTTATCAGATAATATGCGATAGTTGGGAAAAAATTAGCACCAAGCGACTGTGAAAAAGAATAGAATCCAAATGAATGCGTAAAAAGAGCATGATGCAGAGAACTAAAAAACGCAATGTACTGACTTCCCATATCACTGATCAACAAGTTATTGTTGCCAAAGGGAGTTATTTGAGAGATCGCCATTATCATTATTCCCAGTGTTAGTGAAATGACAGCAGACATTAAGGGGAAAAAATAAATTAAATATCGTTTGCTTTTAAGCATATTGGGCACCAGCTTTTTTATTCTTAGTCTTTAAAGAAACGCTTACTACGTTTTCAGCTTAACAATGATAAAAGCAGGGTGCAAATTATACACACTACGCATTAGCTTTGTAAAAAAATAATGGCCTTGATTGCAAAAAGAAGCATACTAAGTATCCGATTTTTAAATGGATGAGCATATAGAAGTATGATTATATGTTTATTTAAGAAAGTTATGCTAATATTTATTAATAAGGCACTGTTAATGAAGTATAGGAAGGTGTGTTAAAAATCGATGTGGAAATAATGCATCCTGCAGAGCAAGACATTTTTCAAATAATGGAAATTGAAAGAAATGGCTTTTCAAAAGAGGAAGCTGCAAATTTGAATGCAATGCGCGCCCGATTAAGAATAATCAATGATACATTTTTGGTGGCACGTTCCAAGGATAGCAATGATGTTGTCGGTTTTATAGTTGGTCCTGCAATAAAAGATCGTTATTTGAAAGATAAATCCTATGATGAAGTTGTGCCCAATGAGAATGCTGCAAAATATCAAAGTGTATTAAGTTTGGCAGTGCATCCCTTGGTTCAACACTATGGAATAGGCACAGAATTGCTAACGGCTTTTGCTCAACTTGCTAAACAAGCAAGGCGAAAAGCGATAACTCTGACTTGCCTTGAAGATAAAATTTCATTTTATGAAAAAAACGGATATCAGGATGAAGGATTGTCGGATTCACAGCATGCAAATGAAAAATGGCATAATATGCTCCTGCTACTTGATTGACCAAGGGCAAAAGGAAAGACAGCAAATAAGGGGACAGTGTGATGAATATTAAGATGATAGCTGTTGATATGGACGGCACTTTTTTAAACGATAATAACACGTATGATTGGAAACGATTTGAAAAAATTTTTGAATATTTAAAACAGCGTGGAATACATTTCGTAGCTGCAAGTGGTTCACAGTTTCAACGGCTACAGGGACAATTCGCTCCCTTTGCAAATGAGATTGATTATATCTCGCAAAATGGTTCACTCGTACATTGCGGATCACAGTTAGAAATCAGTAATCCACTTCAAGTTACTGATTACGTGGATCTTTTGAAAGAGCTCAAAAAAAATTTTTCTAGTAAAGATCTTGTTATGAAAATAACTGCGGGCCTTGAATATATCTATGCTGAAAAAAATTTGTCTGCTCCATATATCGACAGACTAAAACGTTACTATAGTGCTATTAAAAGTGTCAGTTCTTTAGAGCATCTAGCTGCGTTGGAGAATAATGAAGATCAATTGATAAAGGTGGGAGTGACTTTTGCACCAGACATCGACTTTGAAACAGCTAGTGCAAAATTGCGCAGCCTATTACCGAAAAGCTTAGCCAGTTTAGATTCTGGTTTTAATACTCATCTTATTGGTCCAGCAAGTGTTGATAAAAAAACAGGTATCAGATATTTGCAAGAAAAGTATCAAATCAGAGATGATGAAATCATGACTTTTGGTGATAATGAAAATGATATCGGGATGCTCTCACTTACTCCTTATAGTTTTGCAATGAATAATGCTACAGCGAGGATTAAGAAAGCTGCCAAAAACACTACAGTATATGATAATAATCATGCAGGGGTCCTTGATACTTTGGAAAAAATTTTGATGGGATGAGGCGATATCTTGACAAATATTTTATCTGATATTAAAAAAGCTGCTCAGCAAGAACCCAAAAATGTCCAACAGCAATTTTTAAAGCTGATGGAAGAAGTCGGCGAAGCTGCTCAGGCATATCTATCAGCTCAGAAAGCATCTGGGAACCGTTACAAAGATTTGGACATCAATGATACTAAAGAAGAATTGGTAGATGTATTGCTAGTGACATATGCTATTCTGATTAAGTTGGACATTTCGCAAGATGAGCTCAATGAGCTGTTGAAAAAGAAAATAAATAAATGGCTCAATAAGCAAAATAATTGAATAAGACTAGGCATCCCTAAACTAGATTGCATTTTTTAAAATAATGTTGTAGACTTGTTAAAAGTAATTATGAATATGCACTTGTGAGGGAATGAGTAGCTTCAATCTCATGCTAAGAGAGTCACGCATGCTGGAAGTTGATGATGAGACAAAGTGAAGATGGTTCCTGAGAAGAACAAGCAGTTACAAGTCTGGATTACGGATAAGTTTCTGCCGGCAGCAAGCCGTTATCTTGATTAGAGGAACCATAATATGGTTTGAAGATAGGTGGTAACACGTGTAAGCGTCCTTTCATTAATTTGGAAGGGTGCTTTTTTGTTTTTCTCAACAATAAATGTGGTGGCAAAATATTTAAAAATAATTTTATTTATATTAAAGGAGTGGTTAGAATGTCGAACAAAGGGAATAATTCAATTAAGGTCGTTGTTGCAACTGGAATTGGGGCAGCCATTATTTTTGTGCTAATGAAGTTCGTTGCAATTCCGACAGGGATCCCTAACACACAGTTGAATGTTGCTGAAGGATTTTTACCGTTACTCGGTGCAATATATGGGCCAATTGCCGCAGGACTAGCGATATTTATCGGTCATACTCTTAACGATTTTGTCACATATGGTTCTCCGTGGTGGACATGGGTTATTACAGATGGCTTAGTAGGTGTTGCTTTTGGTTTGGCCAAAAATAAGCTTGATATTCAAAGCGGTGTTTTAGGCAAAGGGAAACTAATCTGGTTTAACATTTATCAAATAATTGTTAATTTTGTTGCTTGGGTTCTGCTTGCCCCAACTGGAGATATTATTATTTATCATGAACCTGCTAAAAAAGTGTTCTTGCAAGGAATCACCACGTGGATAATTAATAGTTTGTCAGTTGCCATCATTGGTACTATCTTGCTTGTGCTTTACGCAAAAACGAGGACAAAACGCGGCAGTTTAAAAAAGGAAAGGTAACAAATGGTTGAACCAATTATTAGTTTTAAAAATTTTTCATTTCAGTACGAAACTCAATCAGAAAAAACATTGGAACAAATTAATCTGGATATATTTCCCGGCGAAAAAGTAATGATTGCAGGCGCTTCAGGATCAGGTAAATCGACTTTGGGGCGCTGTCTGAACGGTTTGATTCCTCAGGCTTATCCTGGAAAGATAACTGGTAATTGTATTATAAATGGAAAGCAATTGTCCGACAGTTCGGTTTTTGATCTTTCTTTTGATGTTGGAACTGTTCTTCAAGATCCTGACAGTCAGTTTGTAGGTTTGTCTGTTGTTGAGGATATGGCTTTTTCACTTGAAAATGATCAACGTCCGCAAACAGAGATGCATCAAGCTGTACAAAAATGGTCTCGGAAGTTGAATTTGGACGATCTGTTGCTACACGCCCCTCAGGATCTATCCGGTGGACAAAAGCAACGTGTCGCTATGGGCGGTGTTTTGATTGATGAGAGTAAAATTCTGCTTTTTGATGAACCACTAGCCAGTTTAGACCCAGCTTCAGGTGCGGCCTCAATAGATTTAATCGGGCAGTTAGCCCAGCGGCAAAATCTAACTGTAGTTATCATTGAACACCGTATTGAAGAAGTTTTAAGAGGCGGAATCGACCGTTTGGTCGTCATGCAAAACGGAGCAATCGTAGCTAATGATCGTCCTGAGAAGATCTTAAAGCAATCTTTATTGGAGAAACTCGGTTTGCGTGAACCATTGTATCTTAGTGCACTAAAACGAACAGGGATTGATTTAAAGGACTGCCAGAATGTTGACCAAGTGTCACGGATTGATGAACCCCAGATAGGCAATAAGTTAAAAACTTGGACCGCACGCACAAAGCTGGGGGAGAAATCCAAAAAGATAACTAAACTTTTGGAGATAAACAAGTTGTCATTTGGATATAGCGAAGACCAGCAGATAATCAGCGACCTTTCACTTGAAGTTAAAAAGGGCGAAACAATAAGCTTGGTTGGGCGCAATGGTGCTGGAAAATCTACGTTCAGTAACTTGATAACAGGTTTTCTTTCACCTTCAAGCGGTTCAATTAAATTTAAGGGATTAAATCTTCTGGCGATGTCAGTCAAAGAGCGTGCTCAGCATATCGGCTACATTTTACAAGATCCTAATCAAATGATTTCTAAAACGATGATTTACGACGAAGTGGCTGTTGGACTTCGTTTGCGTGGACTCACAGAAAATGAGATCCAAGAACGCGTTGAGAACATCTTGCATATCTGTGGCCTATACGAAATGCGCAACTGGCCTATCTCAGCGCTGAGTTTTGGACAGAAAAAGCGGGTAACGATCGCAGCAATCCTTGTGCTTGAGCCGGAAATGCTGATTTTAGATGAACCTACGGCAGGTCAGGATCTGAAGCACTACACAGAGATTATGACTTTTCTTGAAAAGATTCAGCGTGAAAAAGGATTGACAATAGTTCTGATAACACACGATATGCACTTGATGCTAGAGTATACACAAAGGACAATAGTTCTTGATCAAGGAAATATATTGCTTGACGCATCTCCAGCTACAGTCCTAACTAATGATGCAACTATCAAAAAAGCATGTCTTGCACGTACTAGCCTTTTTGACTTAGCAGAACGCTATAGTTTGCCCTCGGCAACGGATTTTGTGGCAAAGTTTATCCAAAGTGAGAGAGAGGAAAGAGCATGAACAGTCAACTCTTAATCGGGTATAATGCTAAGAATACATTGCTGCATCACTTAAGCGGAAGTACCAAACTGATAGGTTTTGTGGCACTTTCAATTATCGGAATGGTGACTTATGATACGCGTTTTCTAATTGGGATATTTGCTTTTTCACTAGTTTTATTTAAAATTTCCAAGATTACATTTAGTGAAGTGGCACTTGTTTTAAAGGTGATTATCGCTTTCGCAGCATTGAATCTGATAATGGTTTATGTTTTCGCGCCAGGTTATGGAATGTCAATCTATGGTACACAGCATATGATTTTAGGAAAATCTGAAAATTATTTCAACCTATCATGGGAAGAACTTTTCTACATTTTTAATCTTTTTTTGAAATACACTTTTGCAGTTCCATTAGCTTTGATTTTTTTAATAACTACCAATCCTAGTGAATTCGCAGCTAGCTTAAGTAAAGTGGGAATATCGTATAAAATCAGTTATGCCGTGGAAATTGCCTTACGCTATATTCCAAATGTTCAACGTGATTTTAGGACAATCAGTCTGGCACAGCAAGCAAGAGGATATGAGATTTCACAAAAGGCTAAGCTTTGGCCGCGTATTATCGGAAACGCACAAATTATTTTGCCGCTTATCTTTACCAGTCTTGAACGCATTGAAGTTATCAGTCAAGCAATGGAGCTGCGACGCTTTGGGTGCGGCAAAAAAAGAACTTGGTACATGGAAAAGCCTTTTGGAAAAAATGATTACCTGGCCCTGACTATTGTCTCTCTGATTGTTTTAACGGGCATTGCACTCTTTGGCCTAAATGGAGGTCGATTTTGGAATCCCTTCACACGCTGATGTTTGCTGGTAATAGAAGGAACTGGGATTTATACCTCAGTTCCTTTTATTTATTCCGTATAAATACGTTCCATAAGTGTAAGGCTTCGTCCGATTTACTCGTAGCAAAGAACTCGCTATCAATAATTTTTCATTATTAATATTAAAATTTTACCGACCTATACCATACTCCCTTTTATACGTTTAGTTAAGGACAGATTGTGAAGAATGCTGTGACCATAAAGAGGCTGGAAATAGTGCAGTAGCAGCTACTTGAAGTCACGAAAAACAATGTTTCCATGTTAAACGACATTACTGAGCCTCTTTGACAGGATTCTTCACGTTTAAACGAGTGTAAGCAAGGCTGTATGGGGTAGGTCTTCTTTTAATTGTGAACTCTTTTAGTATAATTACTTAAAATCAGTAAAAAAATTCCATTAAAATAAAAAACGACAGCGACGGAATATATTTAGCGTGGTACAATCAACTCAGTTGAGAGGCGGAGAGGGATGGATCAATGATGATGAATAAACTAACTGTGTATCTATGCAAAATACAACGTAGACAGCAAAAGTGGCCATGGCTCAGAAGCTGTTACTTTGGTCTCAGAAAGACTGCTCCTCTCCTGTTGATCGGGATTTTGTTACAATGCCTCGCACTTTCTTTTTTTCAACCACATGGTTTCTTTAATGTGATATACCATTTGGAGGACCAAAAATGGCTCTCAGAAGCAACATGATTGTACACTCTTTAAGTTGTATTGTTTTCAGCATGACATTATTGCTCCTTTGTGTCGCTGTTGCGTGGTATCGCGGGCACTTATTCGCTAAAAGAGAGTCGATTCCCAGCATGGTGACGGCGCTTTTTTTACTTTTTCTGATAAATTTCCGTGTAAGGCGAGTACCGGCGGACGGAACTGGACAGATTATTTTAAGCGGACGTATTCCCTTTATTGAAGTACTGGTTATTGGATTGATTAGTGCATACTTTTATCATTGGATAAAAAATTATTTGCGGTTAAAGTCAATTTGGTCCTTGGCGACAGCCACTGTTTTCCTGGGGGTTGTGCTAAAGGGCGCCAGACATTTATTAAACTTAGGCCTTTTTTCGAATTTTTCAGGAACTGCCTTTGCAGAGATCAGCAGCTTGCTGGGAGATGACCAGCATCAAGTTGTAACAATCATAATGAGAGAAATTGGGCGAAATTTATTTATATGGTGTGGTTTCATTAGTCCTGATCAGGTTTTGATAGCACATACTGACAGTGACTTGAGTCGAGCAAATCTTTCCGCCGCGTTGATAAAGGATAATTTAGAAGGTTTACCGCATCCTCTAAATATTTACAGTTTAAGTGATTCCTTTGCAGTTTTAGGCGGTTACGGACAGTTGTTAGCACTGATTCTGTTATTCTTGCTGTTTTCAAGTCGGCGCAGATGGCGGCGCAGAGCATGGCGAAATTTGGTGCCGGTCTTCTTGAATATTAACAGCGGTTTTCTGGCAGAAATTCCCGTGTTTTTCAATGTTGTCTTGCTGATCCCGTTCGTTTTCGTACCAGTTATAAGCATTTTATTGGGTGCATTTGCAATAGATTTTGGACTCATTCCACCATCAGTTTATCAGGTTCCTTTGAATACACCGACATTTTTGAATGCTTTTATGGGAACAAATGGACATTGGAGTGCTCTTATTTTTACAATAATAATCTTGCTTATCAGTATGGCGTTATACTATCCATTTTTTAAAGCTCTAGACACCCCGACCGCCTATCTTGAGCAGAAAAGGGGAACCAAAAATGAAAAATAGATTATTGTCGAATTCAGTAAAGCTTTTAATATTGTTTGTGTTGCTGCTCACGATATTTATTGGACTGCCTGCTTATTTTTGGACGAAGTCACATGTCACAAAGGAACGTGTTCAAAATCGCTCCAGACTATATCCGATAGTCTTGGTTCCCGGTTCAAGTGCAACAGAGAACCGTTTCGATGGTTTGATTGATAAGTTAAATACTGGGAATAAGAAAACGAGTCTGTTGAAAATTACTGTCAAAGAAAATAATCAGCTGCGCATTCGCGGCAGAATCTTTCCGCGGGATAGAAGGCCGTTTATTGTGATCGCATTTGAGAACAATAAAGACGGTTATCGCAACATTCAAAAGCAAGCAAGATGGATGTCAGTCGCGATGAACTACTTAACTGAAAAATACCAATTTAATCATTTTTCAGGTATTGGGCACTCTAATGGAGGACTAGTATACACACTCTTTTTAGAAAAATATATGGATCAAAATCAGCTGCTGTTGGACCGCTTAATGACAATTGGCACGCCATATAACTTTTCTGAGACAAATATGAATCAGCGGACTAACATCCTACAAGAATTGATTTCAAAAAAAGAAAAATTACCGCGCAACCTAACTGTTTATTCGATTGATGGGACAACAAACTATACAACTGACGGAATTGTTCCGTCTACAAGTGTCAGTGCAGGAAAATATGTTTTCCAAAATCAAGTGGGACAATATACAAAGATTACTGTAACAGGAAAAGATTCACAGCACTCCGATTTACCCCAAAACAAGGAAATTATCCAGCTAATAAATGAATATATTTTACAATCTGTCCCCGGTCCTCAGGATACAGCGGCTGTTCCTTAGTTTTTAAGTATATGCTGCTTGACAATTAAAAACTCACGTAATATGATTAGTAATCAAGAATTAGCTTTTGTTACAAAGATGAGTAGCCGTGTTGCTGAACTATTGACAGAGAGTCGCAAGAGCTGAAAAGCGGCATAGTTCTAAACGGTGAAGATGGTCTTTAACGTAGGGTTTAAAGGGTGAGTCTAGATAGTTGATTTGAGATAAGCCGTTTACGTTTGATACACGTTATAGTGTCAGAGCATGGTTGGGTATTTGCATGCTCATGAGGATAGCATTGTAAGGTGCTGTCGAATTAGGGTGGTAACACGTGACTAGATGAATGTGCGTCCCTAGGTGTAGGTCTTTTAAAGACTGGCACCTAGGGACTTTTTGCGTAATAAAAGATATATTTCAACTTGAACGTGAATCCTCCCAGAACTAGAACTGTTAGCTAAGCCAAAAAAGAGGGGAATTGATTAAGTATGACTAGTACAACAGCAACTACGTTTCATTATGATATTGTCGGAAGCTTCTTGCGCCCGCAAGTGCTCAAAAAAGCACGTGCAGATTTCAATGCAGGAAAAATAAAGCAGGAGGAGCTAACAAAAGTCGAGAATAATGCGATTAAAGACCTGGTTAAAAAAGAAAAAGAAGTGGGGTTAAAGGTTGTGACGGATGGAGAGTTTCGCCGCAGCTACTGGCATTTAGATACCTTTTGGGGATTCGAAGGCATCGAACATACTGTTCCTGAACATGGATATTTTTTTCATGATGAAGAGACACGTGCTGATTCCGCTAAAATCAAAGGGAAAATTTCATTTACTCCAGACCACCCAGATGTAAAAGCATACAAATTTCTTCATGATTTAATAGCGGGAGAGGATGATGTTATCGCACGTCAGAGTATCCCATCTCCGGCACAATTTTACGCTGAACTTGTTAGAGGTGAAGAAAATGAAGCTGCTGCAAGAAAATATTATCCTGACACAAATGATTTAATTAAGGATATCGGACAAGCGTATCATGACTTAATAATCGCACTCTATGACTTGGGCTGTCGAGACGTTAAACTGGATGATTGTACATGGGGAATGGTTGTAGATGAAGGTTTCTGGAAGGAAATGGCAAATGGAGACTTTGATCGTTTGCAATTACAGCAGTTATATCTAAAGCTCAATAATGCAGCACTTCAAGATCTTCCAGCTGATCTTCGGATAAGCACACATGTCTGTCGGGGTAATTACCATTCCACTTGGGCTGCCTCAGGTGGTTATGCGCCTGTTGCTGAACAGTTGTTTGCTAAGGAAAATGTGTCTGCCTTCTATTTAGAATTTGATGATGATCGTTCAGGGGACTTCGCACCACTAGCATCAGTTCCTGCTGAAAAAGAAGTTGTTTTGGGATTGGTTACGAGCAAAAACCCAGAACTAGAAGATCAAGCTGTATTACTGAAACGTATTAAGGAAGCAGCACAATTTATTTCTTTAGAAAACTTATCTTTGAGTACGCAGTGTGGTTTTGCTTCAACCGAAGAAGGCAATAAGTTAAATGAAGATCAACAGTGGGCAAAAATCAAACTCGTAATTGAAACAGCACAGAAGGTTTGGGATTAACAAAAGTTTTATTATTGAAATATGTTAATTCATATAATGGAAAATTTAAAGTGAAGGAAGTATGACATAAGTCGATAAAATTCAAGTTAGACAAAGAATTTTGACTTATAGGACATATTTATACAAAACAAAAAGATGAGCTAGGTTAAAATGTAACTTTTGACCTAGCTCATCCTTTGCCTTAGGCTGAAATATAAGAAATAATGTGTTTCAATACCCGTTTTCTACTTAACCATGTGTTTACCATAATTAAAAGCAGATTATGTTCGTAATTGCAGTTAACGCTCAAAGCCTAACAGCTATTTGCACACAATCTTTGGTTTTCAATTAAATCGTTATTCTTTTTTCTCTTTTTTAAAAAGAACTTTGTTGATTTTTTCGACATCGTGATTAAGTTGAATGATAACTACTAGCCAGACTGCAAGATAAATACCACCAAATAAAAACCAGAAGCCCCAACTGGCAATCGGCCAATTATTTAAGTAACCACAACCCCAAACTACAAAAGCTGTTAAAAGTAAATGCATCACTAATTGCAGTAAAAAACTAATACGTTCAGTTTCGAAAATAAGTGAAGTCATCCCAATTAAAGCGCCCATGAGCAGTACACTGATAATTTCGAAACGCGAAAGCGTGACTCTAGCATTCAATGCACACATCAACAGATAAATGTTTGAGCCGAAAGAAATTCCAATTAATATATATTTAATTATTCTTTGCATAAAAAAACTCCCTTTTTAAATGCCAAGTTGTTTTTTCAAGTTGCTTAGGTACTTTCGACTGACATTGATCTTGGCATTGTTAACCATAACAGCGGTCATATTACCGGAAAAACCAGTCTCCAATTTTTGCAAATAATCTAAGTTAATGATCGAATAACGCGAAACTTGAATAAACTGATGACTGAGTTTTTCGAGAAATTTATATAAACGGCCACGTGTCAGCAGAAGTTGATCTCTAGTAACTAGGTGAATCTCAGCCCCATAAACTTCCAAAGAAATAATTTTGTCTTGATGAATAACATGAATAGTCTCTGCAGTGCTGACAGCAAGGACGGGATCCTTCGGAGTATAATGATCTAGATAAGCTAACAAGTGCGCAACTTCATCCGAGTATTGTTGGGCGCTGACGTTTACTTGGATTTCATCAGCTGGCATATTTTTATCTGTCGAAAAATAAATCTTCACATTTTTCACCCCCATCACTTAGAACTAGCGCATCTTTTTTGCCGCTCTCTACTTTCTAAGTTTAGTTACTTTAACACATACAAGCAATAGTGCCAATAGAGTAACTGCAAGAATAAGTGTTATTTCTTGCGACGCAGTAGTGATACCACGCCATTCAAGACCGATTCCAAGCATTTTCTTAAAAGAACTTAATTCTTTTGCGGGCAAATTTCGAAATGAAGATATAAGCTGATCGTGCATTAGAATACGTCTGTAAAGTGAAGCTGAATATGTGCCTGGGTAAAGCTTGATTAGTGTCTGTGCCATATGTGGGAGTGAGCCTATTGGTATATAGACTCCTGCAAAAAAACCACTTGCTGTTCCAACGATGGAAGAAATTGTTCCCAGTGTAGTTACTCTTTTAGTGAAGACTACGATCAGCAGGTTTAAGGAAGAAGCACATAAAGAATTGAGCAGTAGCATCCCCAACAGTTGTGGTAAGATACCAAGATTGAGTGTTACGTTATCACTGGATGCAAAATAGATCCATGTAACACATAAAACAACAGACTGCATAATTAAACCTATCAGAACAGCACTAAAAAAATATCCAAGATGAATCAAAAAAGAACTGACAGGTGTAATCAAAAAATCATCAATACGCTGGTGCTCTTTATCCTTGACCAGTTGCGCGGCTCCTGTCAGGGTGGTTGTTGTCGCTGTTACAGAGAGCATGCCGCCCATTAGCCACGGATCAAGTAGTTTTTTGTTATCAGGTATATTTTGCCAGTTTTTAACCATTCCATTTTTTAAGAAAAGAATATATAGTCCCAGAACAATTAAAGCACTTAGGAGAGAGAAAAACATGCCGCTATGATCACGAAAGTAGAGTTTAAGGTTACGTTTTGTGAGCGCCTGCATTATCTGATCTCCTTTCCAGTTAGCTTTATAAAGACATCATTCATTGATCCTTGCCTGAATTCAAACAAATTGATTTTTTCAATGTTTCTGTTCAAAAAAGTGATTCCTTCACGAACACTTGAGATATTAAAGAGTAGGCCTTTAGGAGTAAAATGATAAGCAATATTTTTAGTCAGGCCATTTATAATAGCCTCAAAATCCCCAGAAGTGATCAATAACACATTCTGAGTGTGCTCTTCTTTTAATTTTGCAGCTGTGCCGTTAGCGATAATACGACCATGGTCAATAATGTAAACATCATCCGCCTGTTCAGCTTCTTCGAGATAATGTGTTGTTAAAAAGATGGTCATTTTTTCATCATGCTGTATCTGAGTAAGAAGCTCCCAAATCAGTTCACGTGTTTGAATATCAAGCCCAGTTGTCGGCTCGTCAAGAAATAAAAGACGTGGTTTGTTTAGTAAGGCACGTGCGATATCAACACGTCTTTTCTGACCTCCAGACAGTGCACCATATGGTTTTTGTGAAAAGTTTTGAGCATGAACACTAGCTATAACCTCATTAACGCGCTCAATTGAAATATGGTTGTACATCTGTGCCCGAGAATCTAGATTTTCCCTCACTGTCAGTTCATTATCAAGCACACTTTCCTGAAAAACTATTCCAATACTTTCACGCATTCTATGTTTATCACTAGTATTATTGATTGTGATTGTTCCAGAGGACGGTTCTAAAACAGTTGTCAACATTTTGATTGTTGTTGACTTACCTGCACCATTTGGCCCTAAAAAAGCGACCAGAGTTCCAGCCTTTATATCAAGGTCAATGTGATCGACTGCAATACTATCTTGATAACTTTTAGTCAGTCCTGTTGTTTTAAGTATTGTCATTTTTTAACCTGCCTTTTTATTTTGACAGTTCTATTTTAGGTGAAATTTTTAAGTATGAGGTTACTAGAAAAATAAGTGGTTGATTTTTTTACATGAGTGGTCCGTTTTTGTGACTAAACAGAAATATATTCTCACTTTATTCAATCAAAATTCTCTAAAATTGCAGATAATCTATGATACAATCGGGACCAAGGAAGGAATCTACCGAAAAACTTTCAAATTAAAAGGGGCGGATAGCAAAATGTACGCCATACAGATGAAAAACTATGGAGATGTTGATGTGCTTGTTGACGCACAAGTTCCTCTTCCAGAACTGAAACCAAAGCAGGTTTTGATCAAGCAACGCGCAGTTGCAATTGACCCTTATGATGTGGGTCTTCGTGCAGGAATAAAGGGACGCGAAAAAGAACCGCCATTAATTGCGGGTTCTTCTGCCGCGGGGGAAATTGTAAAGTTAGGATCAAAAGTTACTGAATTTCAATTAGGTCAACGTGTGGCAGCAAGTCCTCATCTCAGAACCTATGCAGAGTATGTTGCAGTTGGACAATCTCAATTAGCATTGATACCGCAAAATGTCACTTACCAACAAGCAGCTGCATGTGCTTTGGGGGTTCAAACAGCGTATCAGATTGTTTACGATAGCTTGAAGTTGGTGGAATCCGATCGTGTGTTGATTCACGGCGGCGCTGGCAGCGTTGGATTTGCAGCCATTCAATTCGTTCGTCAACATAAAGTAGCAGATATTTATACGACGGCTAGTGGTTTAGGGGCAGATTTTCTAAGGAATTTCGATAATCAATTACATGTAATCGATTATCGCAGGGAAGATTTTAGTAAGTCTGTGCCAAAAATGGACAAAATTATTGATACAGTCGGTGGAGAAAGTTTGAAAAAATCGCTTAGTGTCTTAAAAAAAGATGGGAATTTGATCTCAACGGTTTCCGATAATACTGATCCACGGGTGAAGTTCTTTTTTTTAAAGTCAAACGGTAAGAAACTAGAAGCAGTACTCAAACAAGTAGCTACCGGCAATTTTTATGTAAAAATTGCCGAAACCGCTCCGTTCAATGTTATTAATCTACGCAAATTTCATCAAGCTAAACATGTTGTCGGCAAACTGATTTTAAATTTTGAAGAAAAAAATGATATGTTTTAGTCAATGTTAGATATGATAGGGGGGAATATATTATGAAGCTTGAAAAAATGTCTGCTGCGGATTATGAAAAATACATTGTCGGCACCATTAAAGAATATGCATTAGAAAAAGAACAGGCTGGGGCTTGGAATGCTAAAGATGCGTTACAATTAGCGGAAGAAGAATACCAACGCTTACTGCCATTTGGCTTGGAAACAAAAGAAAACTATTTTTATACTTTTAATAATGAAGGCAAGACGATTGGCTACCTGTGGTTTGCTAAAAGTAAATCTCAAGCAGAGGATGCCTTTATCTATGATTTCGCAATTGATCCAGAATTTCAAAATAAGGGATTTGGGACTCAAGCAATGGGTAAGATTTTTATAGAAGCCCATCGTTTAGGCTTTAAAAATTTAAGTCTGCACGTTTTTGGCAGTAATCAACGGGCGGTTCATGTTTATCATAAGCTGGGTTTTATCACAACTGATCTCACTATGCGTCGTGAATTATAAGCGCTAAAAGACAAGTGGATTTGGATCAGCAATATTATGAGTAAAATCGGAATTAATAAACTGACTATTTTATTTAAATTTATATATTCAAGGAGAAAATATGCACTATACAAACACTGAGAGCTATTGGAAAAAATTTGCTACGGCTCACAACTTAACAAGTTCTGCCTATTCGGCTTGGAGTTTTGGTTATAATGAAAAAGAGGCAGATGAGCTAGCAGCACTTGTTGCCAAGGGCAAAAAAACTGCAACTACATCAGCTTACGAATTATATAATAAAGGTGAAGAACTTCCACAGGTAGGAGAATACAATATAATTTTGAATGGTCATGGTGAGCCATGTTGCATAACGCAAACAAAGGTTGTGGAGATCATTAAATTTGACTTAGTCTCTCAAGAGCATGCTTATCATGAAGGAGAAGGAGATCGCAGTCTTCAATACTGGCGCGAAGCACATGTCGACTTTTTTAAACGAGAATACGCCACAGCTGGCAAGCTGTTTACTGAAAAAATTCCCTGTGTTTGCGAAGTCTTTGAAGTTGTCGATATACCAGAATAATTAATTTTGGGTTAAAGACGAGATAGCGCTTAGAAACTACTTTTAAATTGACCCTCAAAAGTTAGACCAGTGAGCTAACTTCTGAGGGTCAATATTTTTGGGCAAACAATGGACACAGCTATTACTGAGGGTGTTCATATCTGTTTTGCAAGAGCGCTTAGATAATCTGTGCGTTGTTTTACTGATTTTGAACCAATACGTCCAAAATTTTGCCAAGAAGTGTTTTTAATTCCGAGTTGTTTAAGTGTTGTTTTAACGAAAGATCTGCTGACAGCATTCCCGCAAAAGAGTCGTAGATACCATGTGGGCGAAGTAGAGGTAGTCAAGACTTTTGCAGTTTTTATATTTGTCAACTGCCCTGAAATACCAGTTCTGGTGGGGGAATAAGCGAAATTTTTTTTCATTGTTTTATCAATGAATCCTTTCAGCATCCCCGGCAGATCATTCCACCAAACCGGTGTTATAAAGATAAGACGGTCCGCTTTTTTTAGCATTTTCTGATAACGTGAAACAAGTGGATCAAGTGTTTTTCCTGTATTGAAAAGAGCGAGTTCAGCCGACGTATAGACAGGTATGAAGTTTTCTGCGTACAGATCAATTATCTGAAAAGCAACATTTTTTCTTTGTAATCCAGTTATAACGGCATTCAAAATGGCGTGATTGAAGCTTCCATCATAAGGATGACAATATATGACAAGTGTTTGTTCCATGGTTGCTACATTCCTTTCTTGAGTAGAAGGCTATTTAATGTGTCTGCTAAAAGTTCTGTATCGAATTGGGTTACACCGTTGCGGACTAATAGCATGTAACCTTGCAAAAATGACCAAACTTGGATAAACGTTGTGGTAGGGTCTAAATCGAGTGTTTCACGATCGATTATTTCGATTATCAATTGGTGAACAGTTTTTAAAAGTGGAAATGTATCTTGTATTTTTTCATTTTTGGCGTAAATTGATTGAGCAACTGGATTAAAAAACAAAAAATCGACAAGATTCTTTTTTTCGCTAAAAAGAGTAAAAATATTTTCACCCAGAAATAAAAGCTCCTTGCGCGGTGAGATTGAGTGAATGTTTTTTTGTCCAACCCCCGAAGTGAGAGTTGCTGATAGTTTTAGCATTAATACCATAAATAAATCATTCTTATTAGCAAAGTGTCGATAAAAGGCACCGGTGGTAAGACCACAATTGCTTGCAAGTTTACGCAAAGACAAATTTTCAAAACCTTGTTGCTCAATCTCTTCAAGTGCCGTATCTATAATTTTTAGTTTGGTTTGCTGTTTTTCAGACAAAATAAACGCTCCTTTCCACACATGATAACAGTGTTATCATAATTTATCAAGGACCAACATAGAATAATGCTATACTAAAACGTTAGTAGTATAATTCGCTGTTATCAAAAAGTATTATTGGCACATGCCGCGGTAACACGAAATTTGTACTTCACTTTCAAGTAGTGCAAGTTAATTCAATCTGAAGTAATTATATGTTGATAAGGGGGACACTTATGAAAAAGCTTATTTTGTTGCGTGGGAATTCTGGATCAGGTAAAACAACAACCGCAAAAGCTATAAAAGAGTTGCTTTCACCTAATGCTTTTTTAGTGAGTCAGGATGTTTTAAGAAAACAAATGCTTTCTGAACCCGACTGCAAAGAAAACAAATCCATTTCCTTAATAAAAAGCAATATTGAATGGGGCATAAGCAATGTGGACTATATCATTCTTGAGGGGATACTCAAAAAAAGTGTCTATCGCAGTTTATTAATGACATTTAAGAGGAGATATACCCATGAGATGCTTATTTTTTATTTTAACATCTCTTTTAACGAGACTCTTAGAAGAAATCAACTGAAAGACGCTCCTTTTTCAGAAGAAGCATTGCTGCAATGGTGGCAAGACAAAGATTTATTAGGAAATGAAGATTATGTATTCACGGATCAAGAAAAATTGGAGCAGCGTTTGGTAATAATTAAAAAACATTTAGAATAAATTAAATTTATGGAGAAAAATTAAAATGTTACACATTGGATATTATTCAGCCTCGACACCAATTACGGCAATTTCACCGCTTAGATTTAAACGTGCCACAAGTTATTTAGAAAAAAAGGGCATCCAACTACTTGCAGGTTGTCTGATGGGCAAACAGGATTTTTATCGTTCAGGTTCAATTTTAGATCGAGCAGCAGAAAAAGATGCTGCTACCGTTGAAAAAAATTTGCTATGTTGAAAAATGCAGGGGTTTTTGATATCGTTAAGGGAATCATTTTGGGTAAGCATGCGCTTTTTGATGATTGTGGTAGCACTCGAACACCTTTGGAGATCTTATCTGAAATATTGAATGGTCAAGATCTACCCATCGTTTATAATTATGACTGCTGTCACACCGTTCCTATGCTAACAACACCTTTTAGGTGCTCAGGCGGAATTCGACCTTGTCTCTCAAACGGTTAATTTTTCTGATTATTGAGTAAATCAGTGCCTTTAATTTAGCGGTTGATAGCAAGTAGCCGATCAAAAATAGACATGCTATACATATAATTAAAATAAGGGACATTCTTCGACAAATAGCACTTAAAATGATTACAATATGCTTAAGAATGGAACTAAATTCTAACAAGAGCGAATTAAGTGATTCAAATAAATTATAATCAAGTAATTAGTATTTACTTTAATCGAAGGGACTGAATATATGAAGTTAACAACGTGGTGGACTATCAGCATCATATGGTTGCTATTCTTTGTGCTTGCAACGGTTTTTGTTGTTCTACTGGGAACAGCTGCAGACTTTAGGTTAATGTCTTTTATTGCACTCAGTATTATCTTTATAATTATTTTACTACTGCAATTGTTTTTGCTTTTTTTTGTAAAAAAAATAATTTTTGAAGGAAGATTAAAATATGCGTTTATGGCATCAACAACTCATCCCATTGCTTCCAAGACAGCAACTTCTTGGTCAGCATCGCGAAATAGCTGCGTTGCGTGGTAATGGTTGGGGCCGGCCGCATGCAACGGTCAACTATGTTTTTAGGCATTCACCTTACAAACTATTTCAATTTCATTTGCTTGTGTTAGAAGAAATGGAAAAACGGGGATATCATCCTGCTGCCAACTGGAGGTCTCCGACTTATCGCGGCTTGCATTGCGCACCTTACACGGAAATAGCCGCAATTGAGTTGAGCAATCCTATTTATCCAGAACATGATGCTGCATATCTGCGTGAATGTCTGCAGAATTTAAAAACTAAGGGAGTCGTGTTTGCAAATAGCGTTCTGCAAAGTGATAATAGTTAATGACCATTATTGAAGTAACACTAGTCAAATTTAAGTATCAGACGATTGTATTAGGAGGAAGAAATGAGAAACTACGATTCTAAAGAAGAATTACTTACAGCTATTAATCAAAGCTATAACAAATTCATTCAGGAATTCACAGAGATTCCAGAAAGTCTGAAAGATAAGCGGATAGATTCTGTAGATAAGACCCCAGCGGAAATGCTGTCTTATCAAATCGGGTGGGTTAGTCTCGTGTTATCTTGGGATGAAAAAGAACGTGCCGGACTTGATGTGCAGACACCAACACCAGAATATAAATGGAATGAGTTGGGAAAACTTTACCAAGACTTTTACCGCCAGTATGAGCATTTGACATTAAAAGAACAAATTACAAAATTAAATGGGTTAGTTACGCAATTCTGCGCTTGGATTGAAGGTTTAGATAACCAAGTGTTATTTGAGCCAGGGCAAAAAAAGTGGGCGACGACAAAAGCAATGTGGCCGGTTTGGAAATGGGTTCATATTAATTCAGTCGCACCTTTTACGAATTTCAGACCCAAGATTCGTAAGTGGAAAAAGAATGTTTTACAGTAGTTTGCTCTAAGAATTCGAGACACATAAGCTTATGTCATTCATTTTAAAAAAAACAGGGTATTTTAATGATATAGCAGTTGTAACTAATTGATTCTTAAAGCATAAAGCAATTTTGAATAATTGTTTTTTTGGTGTCCTCTATCTTTATTGGGGGCACTTTTTTATAATCGTGTAGTCTCCTATTTCAACTGAAAAGAAAGCGATTTTTTCTAAAAAACGCCAAAAGAGAATTTTTTAAACAAAACTTAATGAATCTGTCTAACCAAAAAAATGGCAGAAATAGTGTAAGAAAAAGATAGCTGAAGATATACATTTCGTATGGCGTTTTATGCTTTTTAGAATTATCATTAACCGTTTAATTAGTTATCTGAGCGACGGGAGAAGTCAAAGTGCAATTGCCAGTTGTTCTGATAGTCTATAATAATCTTCTGTTACTTGATGAGCTGGCGAAGTTTCTTGATGCAGTGCGATGTAGGCCTGGAAGGGATTTAAATGAACTATTTTGCTTATTGCTGATTACACTTTTGCATAGCAAAATGTAGCGTAAACATGTCGCTCTAAAATACTTTGGTTTCCTTACAACCAAGGATTGGTCGGTTCTGTTGTCGCTACTGCATCTTAAAATTGTGAATTACTAGAGTGTAAACGAATAGGCTTAAACTTGCGCAGCAAAAGAGTTTTAGCATAAATAATCAACTTGACTTTAATCTCTTTTTTCAATAACATGAAAAAAGATTAAAGTGAATTAATTTATAAAAAGTTGGAAGCAATCAATAATTGCGGGCTTTTTGTAGAGACATTTGGTCACTAATCAATATGCCGAATAATGGGTAAATAAATTATTTATCTAGGGGCAGATATTATAAAGGAGAAGTAGATTATGAGTGACATTTTAACTGTTGAAAAACTTAATAAGTCTTTTGGCAAAAAAAAAGTGTTAAAAGATGTTTCTTTTAACGTTCAAGCAGGAAAAATTGTGGGTTTGGTAGGGCCTAACGGCGCTGGTAAGACAACTATCATGAAAGCAATTTTGGGTTTGTTTGAATTTCAAAGTGGAAAGATTGTAATTAACGGCAGAGAAGTTTCGAGCGTCAACCATCAAGCTTTAAGCGAGGTGGGGGCCTTATCGAATATCCAGGGATTTATCCTTTTTTAACAGGAATGCAGCATTTGGAACTATTTGCTGATAATGAAACTACCAGAAAAGAAGATATTCAAAATATCATAGAGAAATTAAATATTGGATCATACATTAACCGCAAGGCTAAGGCATACTCATTGGGAATGAAGCAAAAACTGGGCATAGCTTTGGCACTTTTGAACAAACCGAAATTTGTGATTCTTGACGAACCCATGAATGGTCTTGACCCTAAGGCGACGAAAGAACTTCGAAACCTAATTCTTGAATTAGCCAAAGAAGGAACTACTTTTTTAATCTCAAGTCATATTCTCAGTGAGTTGGAGAAGCTGGTTGATGAAATTGTTGTTATCGATAATGGAAAAATAGTTAAGCAAACCAGCATGGAAGCCCTGAGCGATTCAAATGGCAATTATTTAGTCTTAACTACTTCCGATGATGAAAAAGCACGTAAAGTGTTTGCAACTGAAGGAATCAAATTAGAAAAGGCTGATCAGATAAAAATCAGAAAAACTAGTGATAATCAGTTGACAGGTCTTATTCAACTGTTGAGCAGTCATCAGATCGATATTGTTGATGTTCAGCATGAACACAATGATTTAGAAACATCATTGTTGGATCTTTTGGATAACGATCAGGTAAAGGAGTAGAAAAATGGTAACATTAATAAGACAAGAAATATTTAAACTTACACACAAAAAAAGTACTCTTATCGGGACAATTGCACTGCTAGTATTAATGACAATTTTCGCTGTCTTCAGCAGGATGCAACCTAGTTTCTCGGACCCTGAGGGTAATTTTATTGCTGCATATGGTGGTATCTCATGGGTTGTATTTTTCATGATTGCCGCTTGCAGCACAATTATAGCAATGGAATTTCAATATGGAACAGTTAAGGAACTGCTTTACCGCAAGTACTATCGCGGTCAAGTGTTGGCAAGCAAGTGGATCACAATGTTTCTCTACTCATTGTACTTCTATGTACTGTCATTTGTTTTTTCCGTTATTTTGAAAGTTATCTTTTTTAACTCGAAATTCAGTTTCACTGATGTTTATACAAATGGTGAATCTGTGATGCATGTAACCTTGGTGACCTATGTAGGTAACTTTATCGGTTTATGGCTCTTGTTAAGTTTAGTTTTGTTGCTGGCAAATATTTTCAAAAGTTCAGCAGCTGCAATTTCAGTTGGGATTGTTGGCTATTTTGCAACCAACATTGTTTCAAGTTTGATGTTTATGTTAATTCACAAGTGGGAGTGGCTTAAATGGAATCCACTGAACATGCTGAATCTCTCAAGTCAATTGGGCAACTCAACAGTAATTGGGACTTTGACACGTTTGTCAAACACTGAGCTGGTTTGGGGTAACCTGATTTACACAGCTATATTCCTATTCCTAGGATACCTAGTTTTCCGCAAACGTAATGTTTAAGTGAAAAATGTTCGGATGTGGATCCTTACCGTCGGACAGTATACTTGCGCGCCAACATGAAATGACAAACGGAGTGCAGACTTTTCTGTGAGTAATTTGAAGTTATGCAAAACATTTTGACTTACGAAATAAAAAGAGGAATTGGATTAAGAATTAAATCTTAATCTAATCCCTCTTTTTGCGCATTATCAAGTTAATAAACAGGATGTTCTTTGCGCTCATTTACTTAAAACGGAGCTTAATCAAAAAATAAAGAGATAGACTTATAACTACCAAACTGTTATCAGAAATAGGTAGCCAGCACTTAGCAACACACAGATGCTGAGAAGATGACAATGCTGGGGTTAAATATTTGAAGGCACTTGACAACTTACAGTCAATGCTCAAAGTCTATTATTAGAATTTTTTCCTGAGAGTTTTGTACCCTTAATCAGTAGTGCTGTTCCGCGATGCTAAATGGGCATAGTGTTTATACAAGGCAGTAAATTTTCCTTTGTTGTTTTCTTCCCAAGGTTTTTCTTTCCCACAAAAGTGGAGAAAAACAGTGTTTTTTATTATCCAATTAAGATCCCATGTCCCATTACTGAGCATCTCGTAAGTTAAACTTTTACGAGCGTCAAAATTGTAAATTTGATCGGGAATTGGATAAATCTGACTACCATATAGAGAGTTTAAAATGTCCTGATCAGGCAGAAGAAGGGTACTTCGTTTCTTGTAAATGAATCTATAAATGTCTCTGCGTTTAATCTGTTTTCGGGTACGAGCTACATTAATTAACAGAACACCGGAATTATAATACTGCTCCACCTCATAGTTTTGCAGCCGTACTTTATTGACAACGGTTGTTAGATTTGTTAATTGAGAATGGCTCGCAGCCGCATATAAGTAATGTTTGATTTCTAAGGCATAGAGCGGTGAAATATCGTTAATGCATAATATGTCTGCATCTAAATATAGAATTTTTTGAACATCTTCTGGAAGATAGTCTTGGGCTAAAAGTCTATAATAAATCGTTTCTGGGTAGCGCTTACTAATAGGGGCATGTTTAAACCCGTTAGAGCCAATAATAAGCGGTTCATAGCGCATATTTAAGGTAGCGCAAAACTTTCTAAAGGCATTATCCCAATCAAACTTCTGTTTTTGCAGTACAAAAACACGAAAAAAGGTGTGGGGTGTGTTAACTCTGATTGAGAATAATGTTGTTTTTAATTGTTCAAAAAAATTATTATCAATTGAAAATAACAGGTTGATCGTTTCCAAAAAGTACTCTTCCTTCTTAAGTTAAATAGTAAGTGCTGATATATATTATGATTAGGCGAAACAAGGAAAAATATTCCCTCTCGATTATTCTAGCATAATAGGTGAGATAGTTGGTAGACATACGTGATTTTATGTGAATGAGCACAAAAAAGTAGTTTGTTAACCAATTTTTTGACTACTTATCCTTAAATTGAAACCAATTAGCACTTCAGCAATAAAAAACAAAATAAATCTGTATACTTAATAGTGAACTAAGTACGGGAGGAGGGATGAACAAATGCGCGTGAATTTTTACATTGATCCAAAGCATGAAGAACATGTTGATTTTTTCTTGAAAAGAATTGAACCTTGGCATCAGGAAGTAGCTATTAACTTGCAACAGGAAGTAACATTTATATGGGGCTACAAAGAAAAAATGGCGGCACCCTTAAGCTTAAAAAGAATAATTCATTTTTACACAGAGAATAAGCATGTCTATTGTAGTTCTGATCAAGGCAATTTCAAGGTTAAGGAGCGGATTTATCAATTGGTTAAAGAATTGCCTGAACAATTCATTCAAGTTTCTAGTAGTGAAATAGTCAACTTCAACTATGTGGATCACCTTGAAATGAATGTAACGGGAACAATTTTAATACGTTTAGTTAACCAAGAAACTGCATTGGTTTCACGACGCTTCATAAAAGGTTTAAAAAGGAGGTTAAAGCTATAATGAAGGCAAAGGTTTTAAAAAATATGTTGTTTGGAATTTCAGTTAGTATCACAATCGGTTTGTTTATTTCGCTTGCTTTTTCATATATCTATGGACTTGAGAATTACGCACCCTCTGCCCCACGATTTACAGAGATGTTTAAAAAACCGTTAAATGCGTTATTAGCTTCAATCATATTGTGGGCATTGATGGGAATTTTATTTTCGCAGTCGTCCATGATTTTTGAGAAAGAAAAGTGGAGTATCACACGTCGAACGCTAACTCATTTTTTTGTCACTTTTTTTGGGTTTACGCCTTTAGCAGTTTTGTGTGGATGGTTTCCGCTTAAATGGGAAATGTTCATTTTTTTCACGATTATTTTTCTTGTCGTTTATATGACAATGTGGTTAGTCAGTATGATAAGCGCTCGCAACGATATTAAGAAAATCAACAACAAGCTTAAAAAGAGGTGATTCTTGAACAACTTGCTAAACCTGTATGATATACTGAGACAAGATAGTAAAAACACTGTCTGGTTGGTAGTCCAGACGCTGGTTGGATTTCTAAAGACCAGTCAGTAACCTGCCTCCTTGGTTGTCCTTCTGTCTTCAATTAAAAAGGAGGGACAACTTTTTATGATAATCATAAAGGGAAGTTTGACAGTTGTTTATGATCCGCCATTCTATAAAGGAATTTTTGAGGAAGAGACACAGTATTCTTATCGGGTCGCGCAGATTAATTTTGGAACTGCTTTACCAAAAACAAGGCTTATTTATCTGTATGTGACAGAGCACTATGCAGACTTAGTGTTTTATGAGCAGCGGCAAAACATCGGTTTTATTTTGCAACATAAAAATCCTAAAAGGCTACAGCGCTTAGCACGGAAAAGTGTAAAAACTGACTTCAAGGGTACAAAAGCACAGCAAGCACTTCAACGACAGCAGCAAAATCGTAAGAAAAGAAGTAAGAAACAGCTTGCCGTTATAAACAAAAATAACGAACTGCTTCAGTATAAAAAGAAAAAGGCTAAGAGGCTGCAAAAACATAAAGGTCACTGAAATTAGTAAGCTTAAATTAGATTGTGCCAAGTGGTGTGTAGACATAGTCTGACCTTGCTTGTATTGTAGGTAAGTGTACCGAGACGATAAAACATGCTAGTGCATAACACGCGATTAGGCCAAACTCTTTTTCTGAACTCTAACTTAAATCCATAAGTAGCGAAGGATTGTCGGCAAAACAAACTTAAGCCGCAATCCTTTTTGAAATTATTGGGAGTGAAACGATGAAGAATTACATTTTTGATTTTGATGGAACATTAGCGAATTCCGGTAAGGCAGCAATTTTAGCAACACAGGCAGCATTTAAAGATTTTGCACTATCACTTCCAGCAGATGAGGATGTCCGATATTATATGGGCGTTCCAATCGAAGTTTCGTTTAAAAAAATGGGAGCTGGGGAATTTACAGAAGAACAATTCACCGCACTGATCAGTTCTTTTCGAATGCATTATAAAGCATTTGAAACAGATAATCTGATTATGTTCCCGAAAATAGAATATGTGCTGCAAAAATTATTTTCTACAAACAAAAAACTGTTCATTCTTTCAAGCAAGCATTCCGCAGCACTGAATCGTAATTTGAAACAATTAAATATTCTACAGTACTTTCAGGCAGTTTGTGGTTCAGATCAGGTAAAAAGCTATAAACCAGCTCCTGACGGGGTATTACATATTTTAGAACGTTATAATTTGCAAAAAAATGAAACGATTATGATCGGTGATGCAATATATGATTTACAGATGGGAAGAGCAGCCGGAGTGTCAACTTGCGGCGTAACTTGGGGGCACATGCTAGCTCATTACTCAAAAAAGAGCAGCCTAGCTTCCTAGTCAATAAGGCCGCGGAGCTATTGCGGATATAGCTGACTGTCGTCGTCGACTAATCTATGAATGAAAGACCACATACATTCAAAGGGCTGATACTGCTAGAAGGTCTATCACGAATGAGTTGATATTATGCAAAGAGATAGGGGGAAGTTAAAAAATGCTTGGGGAAGCTTTAGTCGTCATAGATTTGCAGAATGGTGTATGTCACAAAAATAACGAGGATATTTATAATTTTGCTAATATAATTGCAAAAGTAGCAGCAAGGATTAAAAGATACGCTGCACAAGGTAAGCCGGTTGTCATTGTGCAGCACGAAGACGAAGATCTGGTGAAGGGCTCAATTGCATGGCAGCTCGTTCCGGAGCTGGAGCTGCCTGATAAAGTTTATTTCACAAATAAAAAGCACGCTAACGGTTTTTTTCATACCAACCTAAACGACTTGCTAATAAAACTGAAGATCAGTCAATTGGAACTCTGCGGAGCTCAGACCGAATACTGTGTTGATGCGACAACAAAATTCGCTCATGGTTTGGGATATAAATTATTGATGTCACATGGTTTAACAACAACATGGGATAATCAGTTCATGAATGCACAGCAAACAATTGATTTTTATGAAAATATATGGAAGACTCGCTTTGTCAGCTTTATTGATTAAGTAAGGCAGTACAAGATCGGTAAGTGTCGAGGTGGGCGAAGAATTCTGGCTTATGGAACACGTTTATACGGAATAAATAGAAGAGTTAGGACATTTGACCCAGTTATTTATCTAAAGTTGTTGAGGGGGAGTACGCAAACGTGAATGAACTTCATTTCAAACAAATCAACCACTTAACTGAAAAACATTATCAACTATTGTTAGACGCTGATCCTTCACGTAAGATAATTGAATCTTATGTGGATAGAAGTACTTGTCTTATAGCTGAGAAAAATGGGGAATTAGTAGGGATAATTCTATTGTTGCCGACAAGACCCGAAACAATTGAAATTGTGAATATTGCGGTCGTACGAAAAAAACGCCGTCAAGGCATAGGACAAGAATTGTTGCAGTACGCGCAAGAATGGGCAAAAGCGAGACGATACGCAGTGCTTGAGATTGGCACTGGCAGTACCAGCTTTGGCCAGTTATACCTCTACCAGAAGAATGGTTTTAGAATTTACGGTGTAGACATTGGCTTCTTTGAAAGGCATTATACTGAACCGATTTTTGAAAATAAACTAAGATTAAAAGATATGCTGCGGCTGCGGCTGCGGCTGTATCTTTAAAGTAAAACTAAATTTATAATATTATTACGGAGGAGGTAAATTTACTTGTCACGAAATTGCCAACTTATATTTCACCCTCAAGTAGCATCGAAAAAACCCGAAAACATGGTACATACTGGTAACGACTGTCCTTTCTGCGAAAGAAAGCAATTGACCGGTATTCTCGCTGAAGAAGCGGATCGGGTCTGGTTGGTAAATAAGTACAGAACACTAGAGGACACATATCAAACTGTTGTTATTGAAGCAGCAGAGCATGATGGTGATATTTCGATATACACACGCCAGAAAAACAGAGCTGTCTTTAGATTTGCTTTGCGGGCTTGGAGACAAACTATTAATACAGGAAAATATAAAAGTGTTTTAATGTATAAAAACTTTGGCCCGTACTCAGGTGGAAGTCTGCGTCACCCGCACATGCAGATCGTGGGGTTAGATAAAATAGATGCTTATGAGAGCATTCCTGCAGAAAGCTTTTCAGGAACAGCGTTTTATGTAAAAAATGGCTTAAAGGTAAATATTTCAGATTATCCGATTGTTGGCTTCACGGAATTCAATATTCTTTTAAATGACATTGAAAAAATTGATTCATTTGCTGATGCAGTTCAAATAGTTGCTAGTTACGTCCTAAACGAGTATTTCGGTGGGAAATGTACGTCATATAACCTTTTCTTTTATCATGTTAATAACCAAATAGTTGCTAAGCTTGTTCCAAGATTTGTTGTTTCACCTTACTTTATGGGATACAAGATTCCACAAGTTAATGATCATGAGCGTAACACACAAATTGGAAAAGAATTGGCAATTAAACTGCGCCATGAAATAAATAATTAATAACTTTAAAAACTTTTTCGACACATTGCTTTGAGCTGTTGTTGAAAAGTTTTTTTGTAGGTTTAAACAAATTAGATTAATTTAACTTATGTATTTTTTAAAAGTTTTACTGGTAGAATGAACTGAGTATAGATATCGAGGAGTTGAATTATTTGAAGTCAAGTAAGCTTGGTTTTGTAATCACACAACTTATTGTGTTAGTAAGTCTTTTACTGCTGACTGGATGTTCATCCCGCAATAAGGAAGAGCCCAAGAATGAGGGTGTTAAAGCACGTGAAAGTTTAAAGTCAAAGAAACTCAATGTTGACAAGGTTAAAGTAAAAAAAGACAGCCATCTAAAGTGGATTCACTACAAAGAAAAATGTCGCATTCCTATTTTAATGTATCACAGTATTTCGGCGGGAAATGCATTACGCGTTCCGCCAAAACAATTTGAAGAAGAGATGGCGTATTTGAAAGCAAATCAGTATTATACATTATCGACTGATGAGGCAATCAAGGCTTTTGAAACAAATTCTTTGCCGCAAAAAAAGGTCGTATGGATAACATTAGATGATGCTTATAAGGACAATTATACAGCTGCTTTCCCGATACTAAAAAAATATCATTTACATGCTACTATTAACTACATAACCAGCTTTAGCCAAAAACCTAATCATCTTACGCTCAGTGAGGCAAAAACGATGCAACACAGTGGCCTAGTAGATTTTCAAAGTCATACGGTGCAGCATTTGGATTTAAATGCTCTTTCAACTGATGTGCAAAAGCAGGAGTTAGCAAATTCTAAAAAATACCTTGATGATAACTTGAAGCAGAACACACGCATGATCTGTTATCCAGCGGGGCGTTATAACCAAACAACAATAAGATTAGCTAACCACCTCGGGTATAAGATTGGCCTAACTACAAATGAAGGTCTGGCATGTGTTGATCAAGGATGGTATTCTTTGGCACGTGTTCGCATCGCACCAGGGATTGACCGTCAGACGTTCATGCAACTGTTACAAAATGGTTATTAAAACTTGCCTAACTGTAAGTAATCATCTAATTAGCGGAGAAGATAAAATCGCAGTAACACTCAGTGTGTTTGACAAAATAATGGATTGTTGTTATATTTGATGCTGTTATGTGATGAGTACATTTTGATTCTTCTCAAGAGAGCTGAAGTTAGCTGTAATTCAGCGAAGAGTCACTATGGAATATGGTCCCATGTATACAGAGAAAACGAGCAGAGTTGTGTAAGTTTTTTCCAGGTGCGCCTGTTAAAGCGTAGGGTATTATTATTCAATGTTTGCTCTGATGCAAATAAACTTATTTCTGAATAGAAGATACCCATTGAGTGCTGATTGGTAACGGTCGGCAAAATTATCGGGTGGTAACACGACAATTCGTCCCGCAGTCCTTTTCTGGTGGCTGTGGGTTTTTTTTGCCAAAAAACTTGGTAGTGCGCTAAAGGGAAGGATCGATTGAATGCTTTTCACGGAATATAAAACGGAGGGAATGGTTAAAATTGAAAAAGAATAGAATCATACTGACACTAGTTGGAATAGTCATTGTTGTAGTAGGAATTATTACACTTACTGTGCGCAATAGCAGCAACAAAAGAAACAGTTCGAATACAATCACAATCGGATCAATTGGCTCTGATGTGCAGATCTGGAAACATATAGCTGACTTGCCTGAAACAAAAAAAGAGCATTTGAATATCAAAGTAAAGTCGTTTACGGATGGTATTTCTTTAAACACTGCAACAGCCGAAGGCAAGATCGATGTTAATGCTTTTCAGTCTTATGCTTACTATGTAGCCTTCAATAAAAGCAGCAAGGTGGGTAAGATAACAGCTCTTGGTACAACGTATCTGGAACCAATGGGGATTTACTCAAATAGGTACAAAAAAGTGCACGAAATTCCCAACGGTTCAACAATTGCACTCGCAGACAATCCAGCCAATACTGCTCGCGGACTTAAACTGCTTGAAAGGGCTGGACTAATTAAATTAAAAGCTGATTTTGGGAGTCTTTCGGGAACGAGCGCAATCGCGGACAATCCCCATCATTTCAAATTCAAGGAGATTGATGATACAACTGGGCCAAGAATTATGAAAGATAATTCAATTGCGGCTGTTTTGATTGGAAACACAATCGCGCTTGAAGGAAAATTAAACGTTTTAAAAGATTCGATCTTTCACGAACAGGTTAATCAATCAACTAAAGAAAATATAAATATTTTAGCAACAGCTAGTAAGAATAAAAATGATCAGAATTTAAAAAAATTGGTAAAAATATATCATAGCGACAGTGTTCAAAAATATATTAAAAAAGAATTTGGTGGCACGAAAATTGATGTTCAAAAACCGCTCTCTTATTTTGAAAACTAATGTTTAAAGCTTGGAGCAGTTGGTGTATTTTAAATATTGCATAGCTCTGGTGGAAGCTAACCAATCGGATGCTTACTTTGTACCACGGGCTCAAGGTTTGATAGACTTGATCAGATTATAGCAGCCTTACGTTGATATTTTCAGTTTCAATCAACAGGAGATATTATCTCATTTTACATTCGTTTAGCCGTGAGAACGATTCTAGAGAGGCCAGTAGTATTTGGGCAGTGTCTTTTACCAGCAACCAAACGCCGCACACTTGGAGACATGCTTTTCATCAGTAGCTTCAAAGTCGTGCCCACTATGGTACAACCACCTAGGCAAAGCGGCGAATTTTATTCACAAATTGTGCTTGACTAAACGTAGAAAATGGGCTAGATCAAAAGTTAAATTTAACTTGATCTAGCCCATTGTTTACTTATTCCGTCCATCTTGAATCTTACCGGCTTATGTCACATTTTTTCAAAAAATGTATTAATTCTATTTAAAGGTCGGAATAGTCTTGTCACTTTCAGTGATATAATCACGGGTCAGCGGGAGGTGAACACCGCTGGGTCCTTTGGTTAACAGGTACTGCGCAACATCAATATTTCCTGCCTCAAAAGATGCCGCACAAGCTTGCAAATACAAATTCCACATTCGGAAAAATTTATCATCAAACAAGTTTGTGATTTCCGTTTTGTGTTTGAAAATATTTTGTGTCCAGATTTCTAGTGTTTTCTGATAGTGCCTTCTAAGTGTTTCTAAGTCCTTAAGCTGCAAATTACTCAGCATGATATGTTCCATTATTTCACTTAGGTGAGGGATATAGCCTCCTGGGAAGATATACTTATTGATAAACGGATCAGAACCGATCCCCATATGCTGCCCAGTAATACCATGGATTAAAGCTCGTCCTTCAGGCTTTAGAAGCTCAGCTATTTTCTTAAAATACATTCCTAGATTTTCCTTGCCGACATGTTCGAACATTCCAACACTAGTAATGTAGTCAAAGCTCTGATTTAGTTCGCGATAATCCATGAGCTTAACAGCAACCATGCCTTCAAGGTTTTCTTTTTTTATTTTTTTACTAACATAATTAAACTGCTCTTCACTTAAGGTAATACCAGTAGCTTGAACACCAAAATCTTTAGCTGCTGCAAACAAGAGCGTACCCCAGCCGCACCCAATATCTAAGAGTGTCTTATTGTGTTTCAAGTCTAACTTGTTCAAAATATGATAGACCTTATTAAGCTGTGCTTGTTCAAGTGAATCATCTTTCGTTTTAAAATAAGCGCAAGAATAGGTCATAGTCTTATCAAGCCATAATTTGTAAAAATCATTACCAAGATCGTAATGACTTTGAATGTCATTCATACTTTGTTTTTTAGAATGATTTTGTTTAGGCAGGAATTTTTTGAATTTGGAACTATTTATAAAGCTATGCGGTGTCATAAAAATAGAAGTGATCAAATTTTGAATACTGCCTTCAACTTCAATGTCCTTTTCCATATATGCTTCAGCAAGCGTAAGCGTAGCATGTTCTAGAACACTCTGTGGTGGAAGAGGTTTGTTAATGACAATTTTGTTTTGCGGCTGTCCAGCCGGGCCAAAATGTTCTACAGATCCATCCCAAAAGGTTACTTCAACAGGAATGTTGAAAGCATGTTTCAATAGTGTCTTATAAAAAGTTTTTTCTAACAATGTAATAACCTCTTTTCGAACTTTTGCAAAAATATGTGATTAATTACTTGGTATTTCTACTAAGCACCTGTTCTCACATAATATAACGCTATTTTTCAAAATGATAAAGGTTGAAATAATGCTGAAAAAGTGGCCTTCAATAAAAATGTGTTTATGAACGAAGAAAAATGCAAAAAACTTGTTTAAGTGATTAAGATTGTGTACAATTAAATTATTGATATGCTCACTTATGAGCATAATTTTAAGCATCATCACATGGGAGGCTGATTATTAATGAAAGTTGCAGTTGTTGGGTGCACACATGCAGGGACATTTGCCGTTAAACAAATTTTAAGCGATTACAAAGATGCTGAAGTTACTGTCTTTGAACGTAATGCTGAAATATCATTCCTATCATGCGGAATCGCATTGTACTTAGGGGGGCAAGTAAAAGACCCGCAAGGATTATTTTACTCAAGTCCTGAGGAATTAAAAGAAATGGGTGCTACCATTAAGACACAACATAATGTCCAGAGTATCAATCCGGAAAAGCACACATTAGAAGTCGAAGATCTGTTAACGAAAAAAGTAACAACTGAATACTATGACAAGCTTATTATGACTACTGGCTCTTGGCCGATAATCCCCAACATTCCGGGAATAAAAAGTAAAAAAGTATTGCTTTGCAAGAACTGGTCACATGCCCAAGAGTTATTTAACCGTGTTCCTGAAGTTAAAAAAATTGCTGTGATAGGAGCAGGCTATATTGGAGCAGAGTTGGTAGAAGCATATTCACTTAAAGGACACGAGGTTAGTTTAATTGATGCTCAGAACCGCGTCATGCCTAAATATTTCGATCACGCATTCACAGATAGAATCGAAGCAACTTTTGTGAAAAATGGGGTTAGCCTGCAGCTAGGACAATCAGTTCAGCGTTTCACAGAAAAAAACGGCGCATTAGAGATTAAAACGGATAAAAAAGCAATTACTGCTGATTTAGCAATACTTTGTATCGGGTTCAGACCCAATACAGATTTACTAGCTGGTAAAGTTGATATGACACCTAATGGGGCAATTATCACTGATGATTATATGCGCAGCTCAGATCCTGACATTCTAGCAGCGGGGGATAGCGCAGCCGTTCATTATAATCCAACTGGTCAAAATGCATATATTCCTTTAGCAACCAACGCAGTACGCCAAGGAATACTTGTCGGAAAGAATTTAAAGAAACCAACAGTGCGCTACATGGGAACGCAATCGACTTCTGGACTTTCCCTTTATGGTACAGCAATTTGTGCAACTGGTTTAACTGCCGAAGCGGCAAAAATGCAAGGAATAAATGCCCGTCAGGTTATTTTTGAAGATAATTATCGACCGGAGTTTATGCCGTCAACAACACCGATTTTGATGTCATTAGTCTACGATGCAGACTCCAAGCGAATTCTAGGTGGCGCATTAATGAGTGAATATGATATTTCGCAGTCAGCTAATCTTTTATCGCTCTGCATTCAAAATAAGAATACAATTGATGATCTAGCAATGGTGGATATGCTATTCCAGCCAACCTTTGATCGGCCATTTAATTATTTGAATTTACTTGGTCAAGCAGCTCAAGCACAAGCAGCAGAAGCAGAAGCTAACAAAACATTAGTTTGATGAAAAAACATCGTTCTCAAACAGGTCTCTAGCAGTAAGCTGCCAGAACTTAAGCATTAACTTGTTACTCTTGGGTGTGTCAGAATTCAACTAAGCTCAAATTGTGCTTAAGCAACAAAAGAGCAGCTATTAAAAAATACCACTAATATTATCATATGACGTTAAAAAAGGAATTGGTCAAGGCTTCACATTTGATCAGTTCTCTTTTTATTATTTAGATAATAGACCCTGGTCTACCAATTTTATAGCCATTTTTAGTTGCCACTTGCATTAACTCGGTTAGTAGTTCACGATTCTTTTTAGATAAGGTTAAACTATTTTCTAAAAGGCAGTTAGAAATTGCACTATGAACTTTTTGAACCACCAAGGGTACTGCTTTATCTCTAGATTTCAAATCTGTTTGAGCCTGCGTAATAATTTCCTGAAGCAAGGTATCTTGTTCTTTTAGTTCTTGTGACATCTGTTCAAGGATTTTATAAGCAGTTTGTGCAGCTTTATTCAAATTAGCCATCTCCTTTATGTAAAATATTATAGCACAATATTCAAAATCAAATTTATGTTTTTAAAGCTGAGTGTAATTAGATAAAACAGCCTTGCTATTAAAGTTGATCCATGGTTTATTATAGATTGACTGTGTATGCTTATTGCCTAGAAGGGGGAAACTAAGAGTTATGCCGAAAATATTTGTTATAGAAGATGATGAATCGATTTTGGATTCTGTCGAGAAGGGATTAGCAAAATGGCAGTACGAAGTTCAAAAGGTTCATAATTGGCAAAAGATTATCCCAGAAATTTTAGCTTTCAAAGCTGATTTAGTCATAATGGACATCACATTGCCAACATATGATGGTTTTTATTGGACTTCAAAAATAAGAGATGTCTCTGATATTCCTGTTATTTTTGTTTCTGCGGCGGAGATGGATCCAAATGCTGTTAGAGCGATTGCAACAGGAGCAGATGACTATATCACCAAACCTTTCTCGCTCGCAGTCCTTATATCAAAAATTCAGGCGGTACTTCGGCGAGTCTCGAAGAAACACGATATAGAAAATAAAAAAATAACGCTTGGTAAATATCAGCTTAACGCTTTAAATAATTGCCTAAACTATGCCGAGCAGAGTATAAAACTGACCCCAACTGAGGGGATAATTATGCAGCTTTTCTTTCTAAATGTGAATCAAACCATCTCAAAGGAACGTCTGATGCAAAGTATCTGGCAAGGAGGCTTATTTATTAGCCAAAACGCACTAAATGTTAATATTAGTCGTTTGCGCAGTAAGTTAGCCCCAGTAAATCTCAAAGAAAAACTAGTGACTGAACGAGGCCACGGTTATCGACTGGTGTTTCAATGAATGGAAAAAATACAAGCAAAATGATAGTAAATAGCATATTAGCAAAATGGCCTATCCTTATTTTGTATGCCGGTTTAATGGCCTTTTTGTTTTTCTTATGCATACTTTATAATATAAAAATCATGCTGATTGTAGATTTAATAAGGTTTACCTTGATCCCTTTCTTTTTATTTTTAGCCTATCGGGTTTATCATGAAGAGAAGCTTCTGCGTAGCCTTAACAAGGCGCACTCTCAGGGACAAATGCTCACCATAAAACCACATGGGCTAACGGAAAAAGCCTTCATTGAATTCTTCAATCGGCTGCAACAACAGAGAATCCAGTATGAAAGAGAGAATGAGGAAAAATTCAAAAAAAATCGTGATTATCTAGTAATGTGGAGTCATGAAGTAAAAACACCTCTGACAGCACTAAAACTATTGGCTGAAAATGAAAATGAGGTTGCTAGTATTGACGTACAGCAACAAATTGCTTTAGCATACCATCAACTAGATATGATTCTTACCTATGAACGATTGGCTGATTTTAACCAAGACCTAGTATTTAAGTGGTATTCCATGAAGGAAATAGTTGAAATGGTCATAAAAAAATGTGCAGTATTTTTCATCAAAAAACAAATTACCCCACATATAAAAATTCCACCCGTTCAAGTTTTAACAGATGCTAAATGGGTATCATTCATTCTTACACAGCTGCTAATGAACGCTTTAAAGTATTCACATGAAGATACTTTTATTGAGATCAAATGGCTGAGTAATAGACTTGAAGTCAATGATAAGGGAATCGGAATTAATGCTAGTGATCTCCCGCGTGTTTTTGAACCCGGATTCACGGGTGAGAACGGCCGCCGCCAAAACTCTGCGACCGGAATGGGACTTTATGTTGCCTACCAAATCAGCGAGGCCTTGAATTTAAAGTTAGACATTAAATCACAACTAGGAGTTGGAACAAGTACACTGCTTATATTTCCACAAAAAAATATTAAGCACTAACACTGAAAGAATAACAGATTGTAAGGTTTCTAACGTTATTGTAACTACAAAATGACGTTAGAAGCCTTTTATAATGTTACTAGATAAATGAAGGAGTGTTACTAAAATGAATGTATTAGATTTAAACCACATTCGCAGGGTTTTCGCGGATGACAATAAAAACAAAGTTACAGCGCTAAAAGATGTATCACTTAGTGTAGACACCGGCGAATATGTGGCAATTATGGGAGAATCGGGAGCTGGTAAAACAACTTTACTTAATATTATCGCAACACTAGACAAAGCAACTAGCGGCAGTATCACTTTAAATAATATTGACTTAAATAAATTGCCAGAAAAGCAAACTGCTAAGTTCAGACGCGAACACTTAGGCTTTGTCTTTCAAAATTTCAATTTGCTAGATACGTTCAATAATCGTGATAATATTTTTTTGCCATTGGTCCTTGCAAAGAAAAAATATGCTGAGATGGAACAGCGGCTACGCCCCTTAGCTGAACAGCTAGAAATCACAGACTTATTGAATCGCTATCCTTATGAGATTTCGGGTGGACAAAAACAGCGTGTCGCTGCTGCACGAGCATTAATTACCAAACCTGATCTAGTATTAGCTGATGAACCAACCGGAGCGCTTGACTCACATAATACAGAAAAGCTGTTGCAATTATTTGAAAAGGTCAACGTACAAGGGCAGACGATCTTGATGGTAACCCATAGTGCAGCGGCTGCAAGTCATTCTAAGAGGACCCTTTTTATTAAGGATGGTCAGATTTATCACGAAATATTCAAAGGTGATTATTCAAGATCAACGTATCTTAAAAAAATAATGACAAGTTTAACGGCATTATCGAGTAAGGAGGAGTAGGAATGATCCATTTGAAATTAGCGTGGCATGGGATCACACATCACAAAAAAGAATATGGACCTTTCCTTTTAGCAAGCGTTGTGCTCATCGCAATTAATTTTATTTTTTGGAATATTTCGATGAACAAAACATTAAAAGGGATGGCTTTAGGAAATGCTACAGTCGAAATAACAAACATAGCAATTGTTTTTATTTCTCTGGTATCCTTATTTTTAATTTTCTACGCAAATAGTTTTTTAATTAAGCAACGTGGTGAAGAGCTCGGACTTTATAATATGATTGGCCTTGGTAACGGAGATTTGCGCTGGATTTTAACCATAGAAACTATACTGTTGTACATTGTCAGTTTAGTCGCTGGAATAATTTCTGGTTTTATTTTTCTTAAACTCGCCTTTTTGATTCTACAAAGGCTGCTAAGACTTAAAGTGTCGCTTGATCAATTTGAACCATGTGCAGTAGTAATGACAATCATAATATTTGCATTGATTTTTTTAATGTTGTTATTTTACAACTTTTATCGCGTTCACACAGTCAACCCTATCCATCTTTGGAACCAATCGTTCCAAGGCGAGAAAGAACCTCAAGCTAAAAAAGTACTAGCTATCTTAGGTGTTATAGTCCTTGGTTTGGGGTACTGGATATCGGTTAAAACTAAGCCCACTACGGGAGCTTTTGTCAGTTTTGTTTTTGCTGTTATTTTGGTTCTTATTGGAACTTACCTGCTTTTTATCGTGGGCAGCATAAGCTTTTTAAAAATATTGAAAAAACAAAACAAAATTTATTACAAACCAAATCATTTTATCTCAATTTCAGGCATGCTTTTTCGAATGAAACAAAATGGCGCTGGATTAGCATCGATCTGTTTATTATGTACATCGATATTGGTCACAATGGTTGGAACTCTAAGTTTGTATGTTGGTGAGAATAAACTGATCAAATCTTGGAATCCGCTTGATATTATGTTCACCACACAAAAACGACTTACGGCTGAACAAATACGAACTATTGATAAAACTGCTGCTAAGTATCACATTTCTTTAGGTCCTAAACAGCACTTGACCGTAACAACTCCAAGTCCAGGTTCAATAGCTGATGACAAATTCGAAGAAAATAATATTATGCATGCAACACACCAATTATCAACATTAACGTTAGCTGATTATAATCGCATTCAAGGAACAAAAACAGATTTGAAGAAGGACCAGGTTCTGCTTTATACTGCTTCCTCGAAGTTTAATAGGAAGAGCATTTTTATCCGCGGACAGCGTTACCATGTCAAGAAAATAAATAGTTTTAAAATAGCCTTCAATTATCAGCACTCAGTGTTTCAAGCGGCTTTTATTGTCGTAGCAAATGAGGCAATAAGTAAAAAAATCAATCCGCAGCCTAAATTAGAAATTTCAGGCTTCAATTTAACTGGTTCTGAAACTAACCAGCTAAAATTTGCAAATTCGCTGCAAAAAAAGATGAAGCTTGATAATGAATCATATACTGCTGCTCCAATTTCTAAAAGTTTGTTCCAGTCACTTTTCGGTTCATTGCTTTTTATCGGTTCCTTGGTAAGTATGACTTTGATCTTTGCAACGGCCTTGATAATCTACTACAAGCAACTCTCAGAAGGGTATGCTGATCGACAAAGGTTTCAAACTATGCAACAAGTAGGCCTTAGTCAGGAAGAAACTAAAAATGCTATTCGCAGTCAGGTTTCTTTAGTATTTATGCTGCCAATAGTTGGTGCCATTATCCACTTTGTATTTTGTATCCCACTCCTTAAAAGCATTCTTTCACTCTTTTCGATGTATAGCACTAAGGTTTTGGCAGGAGTGAGCAGTGCGACCCTCGTTGTTCTAGCAGGTGGTTACCTTTGCATATATCTGCTAACAACAAATGTTTACCAGCAGCTGGTAAATAAAAAAGATCCGCGACTTTAACATTTCAATGTTACAAAGTAAGTGAATTTAAAAAGTATTGAATACAGAGACAACTTTTTAAGTCCTAGCTAATAGTTAAAGATGTAAAAAACTATTAGCTAGGACTAAGTTTGTTATAATGGGGATGGAAAACAAAAAAAGCAGTGGTAACTGAACAAGGTTACTGAGATGCACTGAAGGAGCAATAAGATGGAAAAAAGCAAATGGATCCGTTTCTTAGGCGGAAATAGCTTGATTTTTACACTAATTATCTTAGGATTGGCGGCAACTGTCATTTTCTTGTTTGATAAAATAGCATTTATTTTTAAACCGCTTGGAATTATCGCAGGGACAATCTTGCCGCCGCTTATCTTTGGAGTTGTTATTTATTATTTACTGAATCCATTAGTTAAACTGCTCGAAAAAAGGTTATCGCGAACTTGGGTTATAACTGTTATATATGTCTTAATTCTTGTCTTACTGGCTATTGGCGGTATTCAGTTATTGTTTTTAGTTAAGGATCAGGCAGTTGAGTTATTCAAAAGTTTTCCCGATATACTGAAAGGTTTTCAACGCAATTTCGATGCCGCAACTAAAAATCTTCCATTTGCAAATGAAATTAATCAGTTGCTTGATTCTGCGAATTTGGATGGTTCCAAGGTCAATGACTTCGTTGGCAAGTACTTTTCAGATGGGCTAAAGGGCTTTGGCGGAGTCTTCTCGGCGGTGACAACAACCTTTCTAACGATTTTAACCGGACCGATCGTTGCTTTTTTCTTATTGAAAGATAAAGAGAAATTCTATAGTTTTGTCAAAAAAATAGTTCCGCCACTTTTTCGTAATGATTTCAATGAGCTATTCAAAATCATTGATCAACAGATTGGTGGCTACCTCAAAGGACAGATTGTAGCCTCAATTATTCTTGGAATTATATACTGGCCAGCTTTTCTCCTTATTGGGCTTAACTATTCTGGTGCGATCGCGTTGGCTGCTGGTATTTTGTGCATCATTCCATACATTGGACCATTCGCTGTCTTTATTCCAGGGCTGATAGTTGCTTTTCAATCGTCATTCATGATGGCTGTCAAATTCGTCATTGTATGGTTTGTTGTTCAATTTCTTCATGGAGAATTCGTTGTTCCCCGTGTAATGGGGGATAAAGTTCAACTTCATCCAATTACCGTTCTCCTAGTGTTGCTAGTGATGGGAGATTTAATGGGTTTGGTTGGTGTTATCTTCGGAATACCTATATATTGTCTGATCAAAGTTCTTGTAATCTATCTTTTCCGAAAATTTAAACGACGCTATAATCGGTTTTATGGTAAACAAGGCAAGTATGAAGATACCAAGTTTTCTAAAGATGATTACTTAAAATAGGGTATGCACTTGATGCACAGATATTTTGGTAAAAGAAGGCAGCACAAGGTTGGTAAAATAGTTTGCGTTAGACGGGAAATTCTGGCTTATAGAACACGTTGATATGCAATAAAAAAGGAACTGAGTTTTTGATCCAGCTTCTTTTTTGTTTTAACAGGCCTAAATAAATTTAAAAGGTACTTAAATTAAATCAGTTTTCTCCAAAAGGGTATGGGTAGATGTTCGTTGTCTACATTTTGATAGGTCCTTTATGGAAACATTATTATCTATTACACCAGTATACTTACCAGACAGAATCAAAAGACTGAAACGGTCGGTATACAAATAGCTATCTTTATCCAAAAATTCAAGTGAATAACCTTTCACTAAAAAAGGACCCATTGATGTATCGATACTAGTGTTATAGTCCGTTAAATCAGCAGTATCATTAACAATAATAATATCAAAATTTGTTTCCAAACCGCAGGTCGCTTGTAATTTAGAATATATACCCACTCCATCATCGAAACTCAGTAAAACTCGCAATTTTTGATTGTTAGTATACTTCCGAAGTATTTTTTGTGCTTGTGATGAAACCGTTAAAAACATAATATTTTCCCCTCTTTGCTAATAAACAGGCTAACCTCAGCACTGTTTGTTGATTTTTGATTTAGGATTGTATATAATATTATATGTACATACATAATAAGGCGTGTATATGATAAAGTCAAATTTAAGGTGAGAGTGATTGCAAATGGCAAGAGATGAAAATATACTTCGGTTGGCTAAAGCTATTTTGGAAGCACACAAAACAATTATTTTTACAGGAGCTGGAGTTTCAACCTCCAGTGGCTATCCGGATTTGGAGGGTATGCAAAAAATCACGCGAGGGGATAGGTATTTTAATGGTGATCTGTTAGAATTGCTAACAAACCGTTTTGCACGGAACAACCCAAAAGAATTCTATCGACTTTACCGTAAAACACATTTTCGCGTAAAGAATTCCCCCAGTCCAACGCATAAAATAATCAGTATGTTGCAAGCAGATAAGTTACTTGCAGGAGTAATAACAATGAATTTGGACCATCTGCATACGCTTGCAGGTTCAAAAAGTGTTGTTGAATACTGGGGAAGTATAAATGATAACTACTGTGTGGCACAGCACCACTATTTTGACATGAGCTTTATTGCAACACATAAAATTCCACATTGTCCACAAGATGGATCGCTGATTCTGCCCGTTTTTGTTGAAAGAAATATGGTAGCTCTCAGAAAAGAACTGATACATGGAGAAAAAGCAATCGATGCCGCGGATCTGCTTATTGTGTGTGGAACTAAGGCTGCCCACGGAATCCAAGGTCATCCTCATAAAATCGCAGTTATTAACATGGAGCCAATTGAACTCGAAAATCAGGCAGATATAGTGGTCCACGCTCCTGTAGATCAGGTGTTTAGCCAATTAGTGACTTTACTGTATCATGCAAAATTTTAAAGGGGGTATTTAATTTATAATGCGACTATCACTCAATCAATGCACATATTTTGCAACTAATAGATTAGCTCGTGAAACTGAAAAAATTGCAAATAAGGCTTATAAGCCGACCGGATTAGCACCTACTTATAATTACATTTTAATGACCATTAACGAAGAAAAGAACATTAATTTGCAGGAATTAAGTCGATTAATGGGAATCGCGCCATCAACAATGTCTCGTTTTATCAAAAAACTCGAGAACAAAAACTTAGTCAAAAAAGAGTATGGCTGGCGCGAGTTGAAATTACAATTAACTGTTGAGGGAAGAGAATTGTTGCCACTCGTATACAAATGCTTTAGACAACTCAGTTCGATAATGTCTTCGTATTTGGGCGACTCTACAGAAAAAGAAAGATTTGTTGAACTGCTTAATGATAAAAACACGATATTCGCATCGAAAAAAAGCAATTAATTTGAAGTTATACAAACAGACTTAGAAAATTATAAAACAGTCGAAAGATCAAGAGTTTGTGGCACTTTTTTTGAGGTGTCTGACAAAATTGAAGTTGTATGTCCAAGTCTTTCAAGGCAGCACAAGGTTGGTAAAATAGTTTGCGTTAGACGGAAAATTCTGGCTTATAGAACACGTTGATATGCAATAAAAAAGGAACTGAGTTAAAATTTAACTTTTGATCCAGCTCCGATTGACTTTTAACACCGGTAAGTATAGATTTGTATTAATTAGAAGCTTAATAATAAGATTTAAACAGTGAGATTGGTTCGGTTACATTCAGAAGGGAACGTGAATATATGCATGTACTATGGAATGATCAAATAGTAGAACGTGATGATGTCAGAATCGACATTGAGGACCGTGGTTATCAGTTTGGTGATGGGCTATATGAAGCTCTTCGAATCTATAATCGTGAAATGTTTATGTTTGATGAGCACTTTGCACGTTTGCAACGTTGTGCGGCTGAGATTCGCTTACAGTTGCCGTTTACCAAGCCGGAATTAAAAAAGAATCTTGATAAATTAATTGCTGCTGAAAAAATTACCGACGGTGAAATATATTTCCAGCTTTCAAGGGGAACTCTTTCACCGCGTGATCACCGAATACCATCTTTTGACGAAGTCAAGCCAGTTGTAACAGGAAGCGTGATTCCCTATGAGCGTCCTGTTGATAAGCAAAAAAAGGGTGAAACGGCTTGCTTAGTTGAAGATAAGCGCTGGCTTCATTGCAACATCAAGTCTTTGAGTCTTTTAGGCAATGTTCTGTCATTGGATGAAGCACGTCAAAAAGGGTATGACGATGCATTACTTGTGCGTGACGGCTTTTTTACAGAGGCTTCTGCTTCAAATTTATGGTTTGTCATTAATGGTGTTTTATATACACACCAAGATGGCAATCTAGTTTTACCGGGGATAACAAAGCTGCGTTTACTTGAGATTGCCCGCAGTGAAGGGATAACAGTCAAAGAAGAGGCAGTTCCTGTTTCGAAGTTAGGACAAATTGATGAATGTTTTGTCTCCAATTCTATTTGGGAAGTGGTTCCAGTTGTCAATATTGATGGAAAGCCTGTTAACAATGGTAAACTTGGAGCAATCACTTCACTTTTACAGAAAAAATATATTGAATGGATTAACAGATAAAGCATTGTAAACATTAAATTGGTTATGCAAGCGAATGTTTGAAAGCAAAAGTGGGGACAGTGGTTTCTCATTTTTGCTTTTTATTTGATTTTTATATACGACAAACGCCATTACCAAATGATACAAACTTGTGTTTTGCATTTTTGGCAATGTGTACTTTGCAGCAGGTTTGTACACTTACATTAAGAAATTAATGGGGGTTTGTTGATTTATGAAAAATAAAGTATTACGCGGTTCAATCCCGTACTATTCGGCGTGTGCAGGTTTACATATAATTGGTATCTTGTTATTGCTTATTGCAGGTTTTCACTCGCCCAGCTTCTGGGGAATGAGTTTTCTCGCTTATTCACTAGGCTTGCGGCATGCTTTTGATGCTGATCATATTGCAGCAATCGATAATACTGTTCGAAAGTTAGTCCACCAAGACAAGAAGACATGCGGTGTCGGTTTTTATTTCTCTCTGGGGCACTCTACCGTTGTTTTCCTGATGGCTTTTGTTGTTAGTATTTCTGTTAAATGGGCGAAAGTTAAGCTGCCACTCTTAGAAGTTATTGGAGGTCGGATTGGGTCGTTAGTTTCTGGAAGCTTTTTGATTGTTATTGCTCTGTTTAACTTTTTGGTTTTAATCAGTATGTCTAAATCATTGGAAAAGATGAAACAAGGAAACTTCGATGAGGTAAAGCTGAACAAATTACTGTTATCACGTGGATTTTTGGCTCGTTTATTATCACCGCTTTTCAAGTGTATCGATCATAGCTGGCAAATGTATCCAATTGGTTTTTTATTTGGTTTGGGCTTTGATACAGCTACTGAGATCGCTTTGATTGCATTGTCTGCGAGTGCTGCACAGTCAAGTATTTCCGGCTTGGGAATTATTGCGTTGCCAATACTTTTCGCGGCCGGAATGAATCTAATGGATACAACTGATTCAGTAATGATGTCTGGAGCTTATCGCTGGGCTTTTGATACACCTGTGCGCAAAGTTTATTATAATTTAACTGTGACTACTGTTTCAGCAGTTGCTGCATTCGTTATTGGTGGTATCGAGTTGATCCAAGTCATCACCAGTGTAGTAAATATCAAAAGCTGGGTTCAAAATATTGATTTCAATTATTTAGGCTATATTTTGTTCTTTATGTTTGCAGTCATGTGGGGTGGTGCCTACTGTGTCTGGCATTATTTTCTTAAGAAAAAAGAAAACGTCTAGTTTTTTTCTTTAGCTACAAATGTCAAATGTTTACATTCAATTTTTGTTTGGAACCACTTACCGTGTGGTTAGCAAATGCAGCGAAACACTAGGCTGTGATTCTTTAATCATTCTACAAACTGTGTTATACTTCAATGGTCAAAGAAAGTGAGGAATTTTTTATGGCACAATTTATGGATCAAAATGATGAAAAAAAGAAAAATACTAACGATATTTCAGATGTATATCGTAAAAAAATGCTCGATCAAAGGATCGTTTTAATATACGGTGAAGTGAATGAAGAATTAGCCAAGGATATTACGTCACAACTTCTTTTGCTTGCCGCTTTATCTGATGATCCGATCACAATTCTTGTTAATAGCCCTGGTGGGCATGTGGAATCGGGAGATACAATCCATGATATGATTAAATTCATCAAACCAACCGTCCGCGTCATTGGTACTGGCTGGGTTGCAAGTGCAGGAATCACAATTTTCTTGGGGGCTGATAAAGAAAACAGATACAGCCTACCTAACACTCGTTACATGATTCATCAACCTGCAGGTGGAGTCCAGGGTCAATCAACAGAAATTCAAATTGAAGCACAAGAGCTTATAAGAACGCGTAAACGTATCAATGAGTTGATCTCTGAGGCAACTGGTCAGCCGCTTGAAAAAGTTGAAAAAGATACAGATCGGAATTTTTGGATGTCCGTTGATGAAGCTAAAGAATACGGAATAGTTGGTAAAAAAATTACAACTTTTGCCGAAATTTCTTCTAAATAGTTAAAACGAGCAATCTCAAATGTTTATCAAGCGGCACTGATAAATATTTGTGCTAAAACGGCAAAACGGACTATTGAAATTCGATAGTGTGATTTTTAGAAATAAGGTAAGGCAGAACACTATTTTGCCTTACCTTATTTTTGGTATAAACACTTAAAGTTTACCAGTATAGAAACTGTATCTTTTAAGCTACATACAGTTTTTATGTAGATAGCACAACAAAATATTTTCTAGTACAATTGACTTATATAAGTTCTCAATTATAATGAATTAATGACCGTACTAAATTATATGGTGTAGAAGCACGCCCCGCAATGATAGAGTGTTGTTGTGAATCAAGAATCGTAGTCTTAATTTTGAACAGGTGTGCTTAACTAAAAATACTAAGAGGGTTATTTAATCCTAATAAAACTATATTTAAGCAGAAATAGTCGTTATTATGATGAATAAAAAATAATTATTTATTTTTTCTCCGCTTTAAATATAATTTCCTAGGAAAAATTATTTATAATCGAGGCAACGGAGGCAATAAGTATGATTCAATCTGAAAAAATCAGCATAGGACCGTTCAGCAGTTGGTTAAATGTCGATAAACCAACTTCTGAAGACGTGCAAACGTTGCGAAAAAAATATAATTTATCAAAAGAACTTCTCGAATATGTGACAGATATTGATGAGCCAACTAATTATGACTATGACAAGGAAACGGAATCGCAATTATTTATTTATCACATACCATATAAAACCCAACAAGGTTTTTGACAGTTCCTGTTGTTATCCTTTTAATTGCTAACCAGATTATCACTTTCAATCATTTTGATGATGCAACTGTCAAAAAAATATTTACTGATGAAATTCTTAATGGCGATACTTCCAATATGGAAACAAATATTTTGGAAATATTAAAACACTTGAGTGATATGTATCTTTTACCAATGCACGAGATACGTCATCAACGTAAAGAATTAAATGATCTCCTAAGTTCTCGAGCTGATAATAAGAATCTGATTGCACTTGCTAGTCTCAGAAAGAGCCTGATTTATTTTTCAAGTGCAACTAGAAATAACCAGCAGCTTTTAGAGTCATTGGCAGATAAACATTTTGGACGAAATTTTTTGGAAGATCAGGTAGAGTCCTTAGTTGATGCTAAAATCGAGACCCATCAGGTGGAACAGCTGGTTGAAACTGAATCTGAAATAGTAACACAATTAATTAATACTTTTGATACGATTTTAAGCAATAATTTGAATGATATCATGAAAATTCTAACGATTTGGTCGGTAGTCCTCGCGATACCAACGATAATAACCGGTTTTTATGGAATGAATGTCAAGTTACCACTTGAGCATAATTCATTTGCATGGATTGTTGTAATTGGTATTACTATTGCTATTATTTTTTGGATTATCCATGCTTTGCGCCACCATCGCATAATCTAGTTAATTGTTCCGCAATTTTCTAGCATAATTCGGTTGTGTATAACGGACTAAGAGTAAAGATTGATGCTGCCTAAATTTTTGAAAAATTTTACTTGACGTCCTGTCCTTTTTATATGATAATATTGTTAACTTTTAATGAGAGGAAGAATCATACCATGAACATTACTTTAAATATTTGGCATAGCTGGCATAGCTAAGAGTAAGTTTACTAAAAGTGTAGGCTTACTTTAATTTTAGGAAATTAAAGAGAGTCTATGCTGGTGGTGTGATCTCCTGGGCACGGTTATTATCATTCAAAGGCCGCATAGTTTAAAGACTGTGCGGTTTTTTTGTCCTTATGTCAGCATTACATTAGTTCGTAGACTCTCTCAAAATAAAGGAGACTGATCTAATGGAAAGAGTAGAAAAAAAGGGATATTTTGGAGAATTTGGTGGGCAATATGTTCCAGATAATGTAAAAAAAGCGTTAAATGAATTAGAAAAGACGTACGTTCAATATAAAGACGATCAAGCTTTTAGAAACGAGCTTGCTTATTATCTCAGAGATTATTCTGGCCGGGCAACGCCCCTCTACTACGCTGAAAGTTTAACAAATTATCTTGGTGGAGCAAAAATTTATCTGAAACGCGAAGATTTAAATCATTTAGGTGCCCACAAGTTAAACAATGTTTTAGGCCAGATTTTGTTGGCTAAAAGAATGGGCAAAAAAAAGGTCGTTGCAGAAACCGGAGCTGGACAGCATGGTGTTGCAACTGCGGCAGCAGCGGCAAAATTCGGTATGGAATGTGAAATATTCATGGGTGCGGAAGATGTTAAACGACAGAAGTTGAATGTTTTTAGGATGGAACTGATGGGAGCAACCGTAAACTCAGTTACAGCCGGTACAGCAACCTTAAAAAATGCTGTTGATGCGGCTTTAGGATACTTCGCCGAACATCTCGATGACACCTTTTATGTGCTTGGTTCAGCCGTCGGACCACACCCTTATCCAACGATTGTTAAAGATTTCCAAAGTGTCATCAGCCGCGAAGCACGCAAGCAAATCCTTGAAAAGGAGGGGCATTTGCCGGATGCTGTGATTGCTTGTATTGGTGGAGGTTCGAATGCAATAGGAGCTTTTGCCGAATTCATTGATGACAAAAGTGTCCGTTTAATTGGGGCGGAGGCTGCAGGAAAGGGTGTAAATAGTCCTGAAAATGCAGCAACAATGACTAATGGCAAAATTGGTATTTCAGATGGAATGAAGACCTATGTTTTACAAGACAACCAAGGTAAGGTTTTGCCCGCTTATTCAATCTCTGCTGGGCTTGATTATCCCGGAGTTGGTCCAGAGCATGCTTTCTTGAAAGACACTAACCGTGCTGAATATGTTCCAATAACAGACCAAGAAGCGATTGAGGCCTTTGAAATCTTGTCAAAAACAGAAGGTATCATTCCAGCTTTAGAAAGTTCTCATGCACTTGCTGAGGCAATTAAATTGGTTCCTAAGATGACTAAAGAGCAGGTTGTAATTATCAACATCTCTGGTCGTGGCGACAAAGATGTTGAGCAAGTTGCTAGATTCATGAAAAAAATATAGTTTGTGTTTTATTATTAATGTTAAACAGGCATGAGCTTTGCAAAATAACATGATTTGTTACTCAGTCATTGCCTTTTAGACGTTGTTAAACTTCGAGAATATGAACTATATAATACATTCAGAAAGAGTGTTAACATGAAAACAAGAAATATTGTTGTAGAGCCTTACAATGAATATTGGCCTATCGCATTTGAACGAATTCGAATATTTTTGAATAAGGAGATAGGATCATTGATTCTTAGAATTGAGCATGTGGGCAGTACGGCTGTTCCAGGATTGAGTGCCAAACCTATTATTGATCTTGACGTTGTCATCCGTGACTATTCAAATTTCGAAGAGCTAAAACATATTCTCTCTAATCTAGGTTACAACTATGAAGGTGACTTAGGGATTAAAGATCGACATGCTTTTAAGTATGATACATCTGCAAGTCCATTTTATTTGCATCATCTCTATGTTTGCCCAGTTTTTTCAAAAGAACTGCATAAGCATCTCTTTTTACGAAATTATTTACAGCAGCATCCTGCAGATTGCGCAGAATATGGGGCTATAAAGCAAAGAGGAGCTGAACTTTTTCCAAATAATATCGAAAAATATATAGCTTTCAAAGGCAAGTTTATTGCCTCTATTTATAAAAAAATGAACTCTAACTAAGCTTTTTTGACGAAAAAATTATTTTTCTGTTAAAAAAGTACTGAGAATTCATAGGTTTGAGATAAATTGTTTCAAAAGGAGGAGGGTGCAGTGAAAAAACCGCAAGCATTAAAAGGCGGAGACAAAGTAGCGATTGTCAGTTTATCAGCAGGCACTTTAGGAGAATCATTTTGTGAACATGAGTTGGAACAAGGCAAAAAGAGATTATTAGAAATGGGATTAGAACCTATTTTTATGCCTAATGCATTAAAGGGGATTGCGTATCTTAAGGATCACCCTGAAGCTCGTGCTGCGGATTTGAAAAACGCTTTTCATGACAGGTCAATAAGAGGTGTAATCTGTGCTATCGGTGGAGATGATACTTATCGGTTAACGCAATACTTAGTTGATGACCCGCTGTTTAGAAAAGATATAAAAAGAGATCCGAAGATTTTTACAGGATTTTCGGACACAACAATCAATCACCTTATGTTTTACAAACTAGGCATGGTTACTTTTTATGGGCCGAACTTTATCAACGATCTTGCTGAAATGGAAACAAATATGCTGAGTTTTACTAAAAGTTACTTTTTACGTTACTTTGAAAAAAGGGACCATTTGGAAATTAAATCAAGTCCTTACTGGTGCGAAGAACGAAAAGATTTTTCAAAGAAAGCGCTCGGAACAAAGCGCATCAGACATAAGGAGATAAACGGCTATGAGGTTCTGCGCGGCAAAGGAACTGTTACAGGTCGTTTGTTAGGTGGTTGCCTTGATAGTCTTTATGATATTTTAGAAGGTGACCGTTATTCTGATGAAAAGTCCGTCGCAGAGAGATACAAACTCTTTCCTTCACTTGATGAATGGAAGGGTAAAATACTTTTTATTGAAACAAGTGAAGAAAAGCCAGCTCCAGCACTGTATCAAAAAATGCTCATGGCATTAAAAAAACGTGGCATTTTTAAGGTTGTAAAAGCTATTGTTGTGGGCAAGCCCCAGGATGAAGCACATTATGCGGAATATAAAAAAATAATAAGCAGCGTAACTGCCGAATCAAAGACACCAATCCTATTCAACGTTAACTTCGGTCATGCATATCCACGCGCCATTGTTCCTTATGGTTTAGAAGCGCGGCTAAATTTTGAACAAAAAAGATTTATTATCAATGAATCTTTTTTTATCAGTCCACGTAAAAAATAAAAATTACTTATCGAATGTTAACAATTTTCTTGCAAATTAATTCTATCATTAGTATTGAAAAACCAGCAAACTGTAGTGAATCCTCAAGATGGGATATTTAATCTGCGATAATCCCTTTGTAATTAACAGATGAAATACTATAAATTTCATTCGTTGATTATGGAGGGTTTTTTGTATGTCCAGATCTAAATTTACTGTACTTAAGAAATTGGAAATACTTGATAAGTTGGAACATTTAGATACGTCGTTAGTGACATTATCAAGGAAATATGAAATTTCGGAGTGACGTCAGAAATATCTAAAATATGGCCTAGCAGATTTAAGGAATTTCATGAAAAAAATTTGGAGGAACTTGAACAACTGGTTGAACAAGGAATTCATTATTATAATTATTGCGACCGAAAAACACAAAAAACGGCCAAATTCCAATAGAATACTGGAGTTCAGCCGTTTAACCAAATCGGATAAAATTATATTATTTGGCATGTCGACAAGGGTTAGTGTAATTCAAGGTTGACGGTCTTTCTTTTATTTAAAAAAGTTTTATAACTGGCTCTGTTCAACTTTTAAAATCACAAAATTCGCTATACCAGCACCTCGAAAACGAAAACCAGTGGCAAATAGTTCGGATACGTAAACACCTACCACGGAAGCCATCAAGATATAAAAGGTCATCGTCAACAGGAAACCAATTGTAACTATCATCACTGGAGAACTCTGTTGGGTGTACAGCAAGCCTAACGTAGCAGAAATAATAAAAGTTGGAATAATTGTTTTCTTTCGACCTATCCAATCAACAAGTACTGCACCAATCAATGCTCCAACAGGTGCACCGATCATCATGATCATTGAGTACCCTAGAGAATGAACAATGTTGACACCTTTTTCAATCAGTAAAGTCGGGGCCCAAGATGTAAATGTATATTGTGAAACCATAACTGCTGAAACGGCAATGATTGAAATAAATAATCCACGCTTCAAATCAGGAGTTTTCGGTTGCTGCGTTGTTTTTGTCTCGCTTTCTGGATATGAACCGTTAATTTTTAAAGCAGAAATTATTTTGTTGGCTTCATCATATTTTCCTTTGGCGATCAACCAGCGCGGAGATTCAGGAAAATTGCGGCGAATGATCCATAGAATAAGTGCTGCCGCACCAATAATCAAAAACATGGAGCGCCATGAATATCTAGGAATAAAACAAGTTGCTAAAATTAAGGCTAGTGGAGCACCCAAGTTAGCAATAACAGCAGTTGCACCAGACCAACGACCACGTGTTTTTACAGGGGCAAACTCATTGATCAAGGAATAGCCGGTAACAATTTCAGCTCCTAAGCCACAAGCTGAAACAAAGCGAAAAAGAATCAAAAAATAAATATTTGGTGCAAAAGCTCCAATAAAAGTAAACAGGCCAAACAAAAGTAAGTTCAATTGATAGGCTCTTTTACGTCCCCATAGATCACCGATGAATCCTGCAGCAAGAGAACCTATAAATAGACCTAAAAAACCAGCAGATAAGAAAAGTGAGCTTTGCTTTAGAGTTGCAAAATGTTGTGCAAGCATGTCAGCATTCACTGCACTGGACATATAAACATCACCAGCGTCAATCATCATTCCCGCAACAACTAGTGCAAAAACTTTATAAAACAACGGCGATTCCTTTGATGTGTTCAATTTGTTTTGCAAATAAGATTCTTCATTCTTCATTAATGGGATTCCTCCTTAATATTCAAGCCTTTAAGAACTTGGTTCATTTTAGTTGCTGAGTATTGCTGCTCCCTGTGATTAACTTTATCGAGACCAATAAAATTGTTGAAACGATCAAAAGTCAGCATTTTATCTTGTTCGGTAACAGTTGTCCCTTTTTTCTTTAAAGTAGAGAGTAACTCCTCAGTTGCATATGTATGTGCATAGGTCAAAGCAGTCGGATGAACGACTATTCTGAACCCTAGTTTACGCAGTTCTCCAGAAGTCAGCATTGGAGTAGCCCCACCTTCAATCATGTTCGCCATTAACGGTGTCTTAGGGAAAGCTGCGGCAATTTCTCTCAATTCAGCTATACTCTGCGGTGCTTCGATAAAAATTAAATCAGCTCCGGCTTTTAAATATTGCTGGCTGCGCTCAATTGCTTCTTTTAAGCCATAAACAGCACGTGCATCCGTGCGTGACATAATTAAGAAATCCTGATTTTTTCTTGACTTTACAGCCGTTTTTATTTTCTCAACTAGGACTTCTGTTGATTCGACGCTCTTGCCGGCCATATGGCCACAGCGTTTAGGCCATTTTTGGTCTTCAAGAAAGAGCCCAGCTGCACCAATTGATTCATAACTTCGGACAGTGCGCCGAATATTGTCCAAGTCACCATAACCAGTATCTGCATCTGCGAAAACTGGGATATTAACAGCATTCACAATTTCACGACATTTATTCAACATAATTGAAAAATCAGCAATCCCGCGATCGGGCATTGCCAAGTTACTCGCGCTTGTTGCATATCCAGCAGCAAAAATAGCCTTGAATCCTAACTTTTCTGCAATTCTGGCAGAGAGGCTATCAGGTGTAACTATCATGTTAGTGATTTGATTGTCTGTGTGGACAGCTTTGTCAAATGTTTTTCTGAGTTGATCAAATTTTTGCATTTTGCTTTTCCTCCATGTATGAAATGAAGCGCATTGCTTCATTTTTTTGATTTTCAATCGCTTCATTTGTTGCTATGACAAATGCCGGCTGAGCTTGCGCAAGTTCAGTTTTTGGAATAAGACTGTTATCTTGGGCTAAGCCAATATTTTTCAGTGAGATTTTATTTTGTAACTTTAAAAATAAATTAGGACTCAAGTGACCGATCACAACTGCTTGTGCCTCAAGTTTTGCCGCAATTTTTAGTCTTTCTTCGATACCAGCAATGCCGTAGTATTGAATACCGTCAAGTTTCACGATCAATTCCGTTGAGCTTGTTTTTAAACCATCCTGTGCCGCTTTCAATTTACCTACAAAGTCCAATATCGAAACAGGGGGTTGTGCTTGACGACTATGTGCAGGGAAGGTTTGATCATTTAAGATCATCTGATCGGCTCCAGAACGTGCTAATTCACCAGCAGTGTAGTATGTATTCAATGCATTTCCAAAACCAGACTGTCCATCAGCAAGAAGGCTCAATGAAGTAGTCAACCTTAAATACCGTAAAAAATTAGCATACTCCGACAAGCATAGAAGTCCCTCGTTGTCCTGTCCTAAGAATTGACGAGCTAGCAAACGTGCGCTAATAAACACAGTCTTACTTGGTACCTTTTCCAGCTCTTGCAGCTTGATAGCATCAACTGCTGCTGGAATAATCATCTCTGTTTCCATGAAATTCATCATCCTTTCTTGTCTAAATTAAAAAATGATTATAATAAATAAAAAACACCCTCTAGATTTGTATAATCTAAAGGGCGTTTTTAACGCGGTACCACCTTAACTTGCAACTCAATTATTGAGAGCGCATCTCTTACGCACGTGTTCATGCGTACTTGCTGTAATGGGCAAACCCAATCACCACTTCAATATTGATATCGTCGCAGTAATAACTCAAGGATTACTTTCAATCAGTCATTTTTACCTGTTCACACCGTCATCAGGCTCTCTTTAAAAATGAGTAAATATACTTTTCCTCTCAACGTTTTATAATCATTTGTTAATTTATTGCAGTATACTTAATTTAAAACAGTATGTCAACAGGCTTAAAAAAATTCTTGCGACTAGTTTTAATGAGCGCTGGTATTTTAGCATATGTGGTATACTGTCATGTAATTGAAAAGCTTGCGCAGCGGCGGGACTCTCTCTTGTCTGTGTGCTTTAATTTAAGTGAGGTCGATGAAAATTGATATTAGTGAGTTCGTGTTTAGCTGGTTTTAAAGTGCGTTATAATGGAACTAGTGCACAAAATGATGTGATTAGCTGGCTCGCGTCACATGGACAGGCCATTACAGTTTGTCCGGAAATAATGGCTGGTTTTGCTATTCCAAGACCGGCGGCGGAAATTGTTGGCGGCAACGCACAGAATGTTCTAGATGGGATGGCACGTGTCAGGGAAAATAATGGTAAAGATGTGACTGCCAGCTATATAAGCGGTGCACGAATGGTCCTGAAGATTGCACTTAAAAATAAGGTCCAAGCTGCTTTTTTGAAGGAAAATAGCCCTTCTTGCGGTGTAAACAATGTTTATAGTGGTAATTTTGACGGACATCTATTGTTAGGAACTGGTGTTACTGCATGTATTTTAAAAAATGCGGGTATCCAAGTTTATTCTGAGACTGACCAGTAGATTATATAAAAATAAAATCTTTTGTTTCCCCGGATATTGCAGCTGAATTTGCAGCAGAGTTCGGAAGCTTTTCGCAACAGGTACAATCTGAAAGGAAGGATATATAATGAAATTAGTAGTTTTGGATGGTTATGCGTTAAATCCTGGTGACTTAAGCTGGGAGGAATTTGAAAAGTTAGGTGATTTAACGGTCTATGACCGGACATCTTACTCTGATACCACTGAAATTCTAAAACGAATTGGCGAGGCAGAAATAGTTTTCACCAATAAAACACCCATCGACCGACAGGTCATGGAAAAAGCACCCAATCTTAAATATATCGGGGTTTTAGCAACTGGGTACAATGTGATTGATACGGAAGCCGCACAAGAAAAGAATATCATAGTTACTAACATACCGGCGTATGGAACAGAGGCAGTCGCACAAGCTGCTTTTGCTTTGTTACTTGAGATAACTAATCAGGTTGGGCTGCACAATACCGCAGTTCATGAGGGGGAATGGGAGAAGGGGCCCGACTTTACTTTTCGTAAAGCTCCATTACTTGAATTAGCTGGCAAAACATTCGGCTTGATCGGCTTTGGAAGAATTGCTCAGGCAACTGCACGTATTGCACACGCTTTAGGAATGAAAATCATTTTCTATAATCACCGGCCTAAGGAACACAATGACTCTTGGGCAAAACAAGTTTCATTAGCTAGTTTGCTGGCAGAGTCTGATATTATCAGTTTACACATTCCACAAACAAAAGAAACGACTAATTTCATTGATAAACAAAAAATCTCCAAAATGAAGAATGGAGTTATCTTGCTTAACACAGCTCGGGGAGGGCTGTTAAATGAAAAAGACGTTGCTGCCGCTTTAAACAGCGGGGAAATCTCAGCAGCAGGGGTAGATGTTGTTTCGACCGAACCAATTAAGAATGATAATCCTTTACTCTCAGCTAAAAATTGCTTTATCACACCTCATATTGCTTGGGCACCTGTCGAAACAAGACAGCGTTTATTGCAAATATGTTTTTATAACATAAAAGCATTCTTGGATGGTAAGCCCAAAAACGTAGTCGTTTAAATTAATACTGTTGGATTAGCAACTGCGCAAAATTTTTTTGATTAAGCCAAGCATAATTTAAAAACATAAACGCTATATTAGTAGTGTGACTGCACAAATAGATATTGCCACTATTGAATGTATTGATAGCAAAATTGTATAATGCAATAATTAATAAGAAGACAGGCCAATAATTAATGTTTGCCATAATTCCTTATTTGATACAGTTTTATACTTAATTAAAAAGATCAAAGTTGAAAATTAAACCAAAATTAAAGTACATTTTCAGAAAACTTGCCTTATGCAAATATCATAAAAACAGTATTCAAAACCCTAAACTTGCAATGCTATTAAAATATTAATTTCATAGGTAGTGAGACAGAAGTCAGGAGAATTTGAGTACTATCGTGAAATCACGGATATAACAGGTGCTTTGCGATGAGTAATGCGGGTCAGGTAAAATATTTTGACTCATGGAGCATGTTTATACGGAATAAAAAGTGGAGCTAGGTCAGAATTTAACTTTTGACCTAGCTCCACTTCAATTCATGTTTTTTAATCAAGATTGTTTTTGTGTAAAGCTGTCGAGAGAGCTTTAACAATAATTGGAACAACAACTGCTGCTAGAAGTGCTTCTGGAATACCATTGGTTCCCACAACACCAAGAAGTAGATTCCCCAGTAGACTACTGTCTTTGAGACCATATGCATGTGCAACAGCAGGGGTACGGTAGCCCACATAAATAGTTCCCAGAACAAGAACCGTATTAAGAAGCGAACATATTATGGCAGTTAATGCTGCGCGAACAGCTAGATTGAAGTGCGCAAGCCTTTTGAAAATAATCGCAGCTAAAATCCCAACAATGATGCGTGGAACAACAGAAACTAAAGGATTGGTGAATACAAGTGTTTGAACAAGGCTTGTTGGTCTTGTCCATGCGTTGATAAAAGAAAAAACTCCCCAAGTTGTACCCGCAATAGTCCCTTCGAAGGATCCAAAAAGAATCCCAACAATGATAACAGTAATATGAATAGTGGTTAAATTGATTACTCCAAGTGGAATATAGCCAAGCATTGGAAAGAGACTTTGGGCAATTATTATTGCCATTACTATTCCTGAAATAGTGATACGCCGAATTTTTTTTCTATTTTCTGTCATATAAGATTCCTTCTCTATTATTTTGTAACCTGTTTTACTTATAGGTTATTAATTTTTTTAATAATTCCAACTGGTTATCTATATATTCTGCTGAGGCTTGGTGAAGATAGCAGAAAACACTTAACCCTTCGATAGTCAGAATAAAATGATCTCCGATAATACGTAATTGGTCCGCGTTGATTTGCTGCTGGTCAACTCCTAAATTGAGCACACCGAGGATGGTTCTGCGCATTTCATCTAAATTTTTGCCCAAGAACAGAGTTGCCTCGTGCGAATTTTCTGAATAGTATTCATACCCCGACATTAGTAATGACTTTGAAATATTAAGAAGTCGTTCTTTTTGTAATTTCAGATACCTATCCAGAACCTTCTCAAAGGGTTTGTTAAGTAAGATGTCTTCTCTAATAACATCGAAGCGTTTATGTTCACGTTCTGTAATAATTGCTTGCATTATCTCCTCTGTAGATGAAAAATAAAGGTATAAGCCGCTGCGGCTGAGATTGATCTCATTTGCAATGTCTTTCATCGTCGTATTGGCAAATCCTTTTTTTAATAGGATCTGGCGAGCGTTTTTTAAAATTTCAGCTCGCTTGCTTTCGTGTAGTTGCTTGTTCACTTTTCTAGCCATACAAATCTCCTTCAATAAATGACACGTGTGACACTTTATTCGAATCTTATTTCATATACTCGCTTTTGTCAACTATTTTTTAGTCTTTAAATTTTTAAAATTTTAATTTTTGTATAAGCTAATCTGTTTTGAAGGGAATAAGCTAACTTTTATAGGCAAGGGAGATTGTGATGAAAGAAAAATCAGCGAGTGAAAAAATTGTAAAAGATATTGTTCAAGCAAACCAAGATTTAATGTGTATATTAAAAATCATTAAAAACTTAGAACTTCGACAAGGAACACTGACTGCAGGCAGCATTCGCAATACAGTGTGGCAGGTTCTTAGTAACCAAGGTGTGGCCTTGCAAACTGACATCGATCTTGTCTTTTTTGATCCTTTAAAATCACAAGAATACGACACATTGCTTGAACGACAATTGTGTAAAAATCATCCAGAATATAATTGGCAGGTTAAAAATGAGGTTTATATGCATAATTATGATTTCAATGATCAAGCACCTTTTACATCAGTTACCGATGCTATTGCACATTTCGTGGAAACACCGACTTGTATTGGGGCTTATCTCAACCAAGAAGAAAATATTGCATTGATTGCACCCTATGGAACTGATGATCTAGTCAAATTTATTTGTCGTCCGGTGCCGACGTTCATGGTAGATCAAGCACACATAAGTATTTTTAAAAACAGAGTTCAGCGAAAAAACTGGCTTACAAGATATCCGCAATTAAAAGTATTACTTTGACATGAATACCACCTCTTTTTCAGGAAAATTTCTATTCACACCACACATACTGTATAATTAGGGTAGATTAATGTGTTATGGAGGGATTACTAGTGGAGTTAGAAGATCATCAGAGATGGCTGGTAGATTTTTATAAAAAAAGAAATTGGTACAATTTTTCACCAGAAATAAGAATGAATTTTTTGACTGAAGAAGTGGGTGAACTGGCTAGGGCCATCAGGACCTTTGAGATTGGCCGTGATCATCCAGGTGAGGAAAAGAAAACACGCACGGAAAAATTCGATAATTTAAAGGAAGAGTTGGCTGATGTAATTGATCAGGTTTTGATTCTATGTGAAAAGTATGGTATTGATCCAAAAAAAATATTAGAATTTAGTGAAAAAAAGCTTACTAACCGTTTCAGAAATTAGTCCAAAAAATATCTGAGTTTTTGTAAAAGACACATTTAATACAGTATACTTATCGATTGCACAAACAATTCAATGAAATGAGGCACAAAAATTTTAAAAAAAGAAAAATTGAATTTTAGAATGTTCGAGGGAAGTTTAATCCGACTCAAAGCGATACAGGAAGAGGATTTCGAGACAATCCAAAGTTGGTATGAGGATACATATTTTCTCCGGAATGTAGACACTGCCATTGCATTGCCGAGGAGTACCGAGGAGATCAAGGAAATTTATGCGCCAGTTGATGATATGATCGAATTACTCATATGTCCACTTGAAAATGATGTCCCGCTCGGTTTTGTTTCAATCTACAATATTGAGTGGAATAACAGGAGTGGAACCCTCGCGATAGGTATCGGGTCTGCAGATGATCGTCATTTAGGATATGGCACAGACGCGTTAACACTGATAATGAGGTATGCATTTAATGAACTCAACTTGGAACGTCTTGAACTCGAAGTAGTCGAGTACAACAGCGGTGCCCAAAAGCTCTACGAAAGACTGGGTTTCAAGCTGGGTGGTAAAAGAAGAGAGGCGGTTATACGGGATGGTCAAAAATTCGATATCCTTTTTCTCGATATTCTCCGCTCAGAATGGAATAAGAATTGATCTTGTTGTACACAAAATTCTGTAAAAATGCTCTGTTATATTAAATACTGCTCCTTGTTTTATAACAATTCTTTTGATATTCTAATCAACATAATAAATAAAAGACTATTAGGATGTGTAATTCTTGAAAATAACAAAATTCGGCGGAAGTTCACTCGCCAATGCTAAACAAATCAAAAAAGTCTTTGCTATTGTGAAAGCAGATCCAGACAGGAAAGTTGTGGTGGTTTCTGCGCCAGGGAAGCGATTCTCTGCTGATACAAAGATAACAGATAATTTAATTAAGCTGGCTGAACAAGTACGTGATGGTCAAGATACTGACCATCTTTTAGCAGCTATTGAAGAACGTTATATGGATATCATTGCAGAGTTGGGATTAGATCAAACTATTAAGGTGCAAATTGAAGAAAATCTAAAGAAAATGGTTGCTTCTTCCTATTCATCTTATGATCAGCTTCTGAACACCTTCAAAGCAAGCGGTGAAGATAATAATGCACAACTAGTTGCAGCATATTTTAATCAGAACGGTCTCCCATCTAAGTACATAAGCCCTGAGAAGGCTGGTCTGTATGTTTCTGCTCAAAATGGGCATACACACGTTCTGCCAGAGGCGTATACTAATTTGGAGAAACTCTGTCATGTGCAAGAACGCATTATTTTCCCAGGCTTTTTCGGGATTTCTAAAGAAAAGCATCGTGTTACTTTTTCACGTGGTGGGTCCGATATTACCGGAGCAATTCTTGCTAAAGGTTTAAAAGCTGACTTGTATGAAAACTTTACCGATGTCGACGCCATTTTTGCAGCTAATCCGCAAATTGTCGCTCAACCGCAAAAGATCAACCATTTGACCTATCAAGAGATGCGGGAACTCTCATATGCAGGCTTTTCAGTGTTACATCATGAAGCTCTGCGTCCTGCTATCATGGCTAATGTTCCAATTAGGGTAAAAAATACTAATAAACCTGAACTTTCTGGAACCTTGATAAGTAAAACACGTGCAACAAATGACTATCATATTACTGGGATTGCAAGTTCGCGCGGCTTCATGTCTATTTCCATCGCAAAGTATCTGATGAATGAAGAAATCGGTTTTGTGGCTAAGGCACTGAAAATAATGTCTGAACACGGATTAAGCGTTGAGCATGTGCCTACTGGAATTGATGAAATTTCATTGATTCTGCGGGCTGACCAATTCAAGAGCGCTGCTGATGAAGAGTCCTTGTTACAAGAATTGCAGCAAAGACTCCAAGCTGACAAAGTCTATCATGAAAAAGAACTTGCACTTTTAATGATAGTTGGTGAGGGAATGGTTTCAACTGTTGGAACAGCTGCTAAAGCTATGACTGCACTCGCAGCTGCGGGAATCAACCTGAAAATGATAGATCAAGGTTCTTCGGAAATCAGTATGCTGTTCGGTATTGATGCTGCAGATGAAAAGCGGGCTATCACATCTTTGTACGAAACATTCTTCAAAGCGAATAAATGATTTCTTAGTTTTGAATATAGCAACACATATATATTATTTTATATCTCAGCAATTTTCGAATGGATTGCTGAGTTTTTTAGCTATGTGGCTAGTGGCTCCATATTAAAAATGTTATATGCATTATGCAAACAATCAATTAATTGATCTATTTGCGATAAAAAACAGATTAAACGTAGTATTATAAAAATGCTAGTATATGTAGCTTGTCATAAAATCGGGTTTAAATTATGCTGAATGGAGATTCTTATATGTTCAATAACAATTTTGGGATGAACTTAAAGGAAATTCGCAAACGGCACCATTTAACACAACAAGATGTAGCAAAAAAAATACACGTGTCTCGTAAAACTATTTCCAGCTGGGAAACTGGGCGAAATCTACCGGACATCAAAATGGTTTCTGCACTTGCTAATTTTTACGCTACATCTGTGGATGAACTTTTAGGGACTGAGCATTGTAATTACGGAAAAAGCAAACCAGTTAGGTCTGTTTTTACAATTATTGCACTAACTATTTTAATAACCGGGCGCTTGACCTTTTTGATGACGAACAGTGCCATCATCGCTATGGATATTTTAATCTTTTGTGTTTTTGGTTTATTAGTATTAGACAGAAAAACCGTTCTTAAAAAAACTAAACTGATTGGTCTTCTAATGTGTATATGCTTTAGTCTAAGCATGGGCTTGTTTGATGCTTTTTCATTAGGTTTTAGTTTGCGACTCATATGTATTATTTCTGCGGTGATGCTTTTCTTTAAACTCATTCTTTACCTAAAATTGATTGAATCCATAAAATCAAATATTTAAACAAAGGGGAGAGTTATGAGTCTAAAAATATGGCGCTTTTTTAATGTGTTCTGGTTGATATTTTTTTGGTAGTTGAAGCATTCATTCTACTACGAAAAGTTGACGGTGCAGGCGTAGTTCAGACTTCTAAAATCCGAGTTTTAACCTCGACTATTTTGCTTTGTTTTTTCTTAACGGTTGTACTCATCCAACTCATAATATGGTTGTTCATCAGAACAAAGAAACCTTAAATAAGCGCGTATAGCCTTTATCGATAGTTTACAAAACAACAGCATTGAGCATGAGCTAAACAGAGCTTTCATGGTCAATGCTGTTGTTTTGCGAATGAAAATAAAATAATTTTTCAGGGATTTGAATTTTACTTAATAGTTTCTTTAACTTAAACATTAAGGAGGCTTATACAGAATTAAAAAATGATTATTATCAGTGCAGGTTTAGGCAGAAGTCATATGGCACGCTATTTTCAAAAGAATGTACGGTCACAATTATCACGAAGTTGCTTCAAGACTATCCTAAAAAAAGTGCCGTTGAAACGAAAATCGGCTTTGCTCGTACATGAACTTAGCTTCAAATCAAATTCACTTTAAAAATCAGTAAGCTTTTCTGCGGCCCTCACTCAAAAGTCCTGACTTTATTAATTGTCGCCTATTTGATCAAAAATATCCTTTTAAACACAAATACTATTTTTACAGATTTTAAAGCTTCCTCTCGTTAGAATAAAACAGATAAATGAGCAATTAACCCACTATCCCAAAATACATAGCAACCAATACCTATATAACAAATTTTCATCAGACTTGCACCATGCAATCTCATAATGGACGTGACAGCAGAAATATTAGTTATAAGATCAACTGTAATTACTGCTAGAATAGTTAGTACTCCAATAAATAACAGTGTTAGTCCAAAGTGCATGTAGCTCACACCCACTAAAACAGGCAAAAAAATTGCTAGATTACATCCCGCACAAACCGCTAGATAAGTTAGTAGGACATTCAGTATCGGCGAGTGGCTTTTTTTGGCAATATCATCATCGGTATCATCATGAAGTGCTAGATATATCGGCAAAATACCCAGCACGCCTAAAATCCATTCTGGTAAAAAAGAGGTCAGTATTCTTCCACTGCAGTAGCTTATCACTAGGAGAAGCAAGATTCCTATCAGATATCCAGCAAGCACATCAATAAATCTGTACTTTTTCAATAAAAAAAAGCAACATGAAAAAAAAAGTCCAAATTAACACTCAAAAAAGTTACCGTCAAAATTCCATAATTCATAAAAAAACCTCTTTATTTTATTATAAAGTTTATATGCTCAATCAGCTTAATATCCGTGTGCTTTGCCACGAATTACATGGTCCGCATGCTCTAGAACTTTGTATATCACATCTAAAATGTGCGGGTCATCTAACCGATAATAAACTGTTTTACCGATTCTTTTTGTACTAACTAACCGATGCTTGCGCAATGTGGCTAAATGATGTGAAATGACAGATTGCTCCATCTGCAACACCTTACCTAACTCACTGACGTTTAATTCCTGCTGTTCTAAAAGATTGAGCATTTGTAAACGTGTTGGGTTACTTAGTAGTTTCAATATCAATTCTGATTCTTTTAAATGGAGTTTATCAATCAATGCAAGTTTGAGGTTATCGGAGCTTAACTTATTCAAAAAGGCACCTCCTTCCGAAACACATGTCATTCTTTACATATGTTAATAATAACATATAAGGAACATTACTGCCAAAATTGCCATCACTAGCATATTTTTGACGTTACTCATGCCTAAGAATGAATAATTGTGTTCTTTACTAACACACCTAAGTGATGATATCTGCTTGATTAGCCTTGCAGTTACCGATACAATTACGATATTACTGACTATATTTTTGGAAAAGAGGATGCTAAATGAAAGCATTGTACTTTGAACATTTTGGGGATAACTCTGTACTGCAGTTTGGTGTTTTAGATAATCCAGAGGTGAAAGCCAACGAGATTTTAGTAAAAACAAAATATATTGGATTGAATTTTGCAGACATTTATAGGCGCAGAGGCAATTATCATATTGAAGAACATGATCCATATATCAACGGTTATGAAGGCTTTGGAACAGTTGTCAAACTCGGAAAAAGCAGCAGTGGTCTCGCACTTGGTGATAAAGTGCTTTTTGTTGATGTTCCCTTTGCGAATGCTGAACTAGTGACTGTTCCGACTGATAAAGTAATAAAGCTGCCGACAAAGCTCAATGAAGAAACAGCTGCCGCAATCGGTCTGCAGGGTCTGACTGCTGACTTTTTAGCACATGATCTTGCAAAAAACAAAAAAAATGATAATGTCTTCATTCAAGGAATTAGCGGTGGTGTTGGTCAGATTCTTCTTCAAATGCTAGTTGCTGATGGTGTGAAAGTATATGGTGCAACTTCTTCTGAAAAGAAACAAAAATTGGCCTTAGAACAGGGCGCAACGGCAGTCTACTTACGTACGGATAATGGTACTGGCAAGTTAAACAATAAATTCGAAACGGTTTTTGATGGTGTTGGTAAAACTTTGGAGCAAAGTATTAAGCTTACTAAACACAAAGGAAAAGTGATTTTTTTTGGAATGGCCGGTGGTGATCCAGCTAAAGTTGATATGGTAAAACTGCTTGCACATTCTAAAAGTATTATGACCGGAGACCTTTGGGACTACCTTACCAGTCAGGACGAGCGACAGACACGTTTCAACAGGTTAGCTGCTTACTTTGTTGACGGAAAAATAAAGATCAATAAACCACGAGTGTTTCCCCTAGCAGAAGGAAAAAAGGCCTACGACTTACTTGAATCAGGTCAAAGCAATGGTAAAATTCTAATGCAATGCGATTAGTTAAAGATAATAAGAGAATATTCATTTGCCGCTGTAGCAGCTTTTGTCAATTCACATATAACATATAAGGAAAATTCAAAACTATAAACATGTTAATCAATTAACCATTCAAAGAGCGTCAAATAGTAAGTAGAGTGGAATATTTTTGAAGAACGAGTCGTTTATTCATGCTGCTAAGATTAAAACATGAACAGTTTTTGTTGATACCACGCAGAACAAGAAGACAGGGCTGAAAGTAGGGTGGGAATAATTAAAAAAGTAGCAACTTTCTATCCTGACTAATGAACAAAATATTAGTACAAAAATTGAAGATAAATGTCACAGTGTAAAAGAACGAGCTGTTTGCTGCTTTGAAATTAAAGGCAACTAAGCAGTTCATTTTTTTGTGATTAAAACTACACTTCTTGAATAGCATCTATGACAGCTGTCATAACAGAACTCAGCAGGGTTGTTTGTTGCTGTCCCCGTGGTTGAATCAAACTAATATGCAACTTAGGTAAGTTTACGCCTGTAATCGGTAGCAGTTTCAAATCCTCATTGAGTGTAGACGAAGCTAGTTCTGAAGCAAAGCCAATCGTTTCACTGTCATTCACTAACTGGCTGATCATATATGTACTGGCACTCTCAAAAAGAATATTTGGTTTCAAATTCGTTTGTTGCACCAAATCATAAAAAACAGCATTATTTAAATAAGAATTATTTAGAATAACAAATGGGTATCTTAATGCTTGCGCAAATGACGGTTCTTTATGTGCTAGCGGATGCTTAGCGGACAGTAAGAGATGAAATGATAATTTTTTTAATGGTTCGATTGAAAGTTCAGGGGTAATGTCCTGTGCCGAACTGCCACTAAGAGCTAGATCCAGCTTACCTTTTAGAACGTCGCGCGTAAGTTGTTTAGAACCTGCTTCTACCACATGAACATGTTTTAATAAGCCAGCTGAAAGTAGTTTTTGCGCAATGGAAGGAAAATAACGACTGCTGATCGTAGGTTCAATTCCAAGATAAGCAGTATTTTTACGCAACCGCTCAATCGTCGTTAATCCTTGTTCCCATGCAGTTAAAATTTTATGCGCAGTCAGAAGTAGCTGTTGTCCACTGGGGGTCAAAGTTAGTGAGGCAGAATGTGGATGAAACAAGACTAATTTTGTATTCAAGTTATTCTCTAAGCGTTTAATTGCTTGTGTGATCGTAGGCTGACTAACATGAAAGTACTTGGCAGTCTGTGTATAGCTTTGAGTTTTGATTAAATGCTGAAAGTAATTCAAATCTTTGATATTCATCTGTATCTCTCCTATTAATAAAAGTTATATGACTTGTGTATTTGACTATCATTTTCCTATTATAATAGAATCTACCTATTAAATAAATTAATAGAAGGTGAAGGTTATTGATTCAAAATCACGCGATTGGCATCGCAATCTGAGAGTTCTTTGGTTTGGTACATTTATTTCAGAAGGTGCAATTTCAATAATTGTTCCAATTATGCCGCTTTTCCTAAAAACACTAGGGCAATATTCAAACGGTCAGATAAACCTTCTGACAGGAGCTGCCTTTTCAATTACTTTCTTAGTGAAGGCAATCGCTTCTCCGTGGTGGGGAAAAATTTCCGATCGGAGTGGTCACAAAGTTATGTTGCTTCGTGCCTCCGGCGGCTTAGCATTTTGCTGTTTTCTAATTTCGGTTGCACCCAATGTGGGGGTTATTCTGGTTGCACGGACAATTCAAGGTTTTTTTCCGGATATGTCAATAACTCTGAATCGATAATCGCCGCGGCAGCCCCACGACAGCAAAGCGGGGCTGCCTTAGGCACACTTGCAACAGGCGATACTGCTGGATTGCTCTGTGGTCCGATCGCAGGCGGAGTTTTGGCAACTTTTTTTGGATTTCGGGTTACTTTTTTAATTGCTAGTTTGCTATTGTTGATCGTTTTTGGACTAAGTTGGTATTTTGTTCAGGAAAATTTCAAACCTTTAAAAAAAACAGAAAAAGTCGCTGGAATCAAGCAAACCATTTTGGAACAAATGAATCCGCATAATTTGTTGCTTGCCTTTTTCATCACCATGCTGATCCAGGCAACAAATAATGCTGTGAATCCTATGCTGAGTCTTTATTTGAGTACCATGCTGCACAATAATAGTTCATTAGCATTAATTAGTGGTATTATTTCTGCACTGCCGGGGATAGCAACTGTTATCTCAGCTGCAGCTTTAGGCCATTTAGGGGATGAATGGGGACAAAAGAAAGTGCTTTTATATGCTTTTTCTCTCGGAATGTTGACGTACCTCATCCAAGGGTTTGCCACACACATCTGGCTATTTGCTGGACTGCGCTTTTTGACTGGTTTTTCTATCGCAGCCCTTTTGCCAGCTGTTCAATCTTTGCTCACAAGGGAGACCAAGCCACAAGCTCTGGGAAGAATTTTCAGCTATAACCAGACTTTTCAGGCCCTAGGCAATGTCTTGGGTGTTATGTTTGGCAGTATTGTTGCTGCCAAGTTGGGTTATCACAGTATGTTTCTGTTTATCGTTCTACTAGAGGCTGCTGGCTTGCTATTCTCAATATTCATCCAAAAGACTCCAACTAGAGCTGATATTAAATTATCCAAGAGCAATATCAAGTAAAGTTTACGTAACACTATTTAAAATAACACAACTATCAGCAAAAACAGGATGAAGTTTTACAAAAATAGCATTTGAATCCCTAGTCAGGTGAATAATTAGAGTTTGCCTAACTAGGGATTTTTATATAGGAAAAGATCTCCTAGTATACTTGGCTGATAGAATAAACTTATTATAAATTAAAGCAAAAATAGGCGGCACAGCGCCGATCAAATACCGACTTTGTACCACCTAGAAAGATAAAAACTTTTTTCAGATTTATAAGACACATTTTTTTACCAAGTTCATTGGATTAAATCTTGTGTTTTTTATATAATTAACACTTCTTACAGTTAAATGCGAATTAATCATAGTAAAAATAGTATTTTATAGCGCATAAGAGACCAACGTTAGATACTGCTTCTAAAAGCTGCATTGGCTCTTAATTTTTCGAACACAAGTACTGCTGCAACCGACTTGATTGTGTCACCAGGAATAAACACTAGGACAGACAATAAAGCTTTTAGCAAAGGCATTCCCGTTAATACGGTCAGCCCGATAGCTCCGCATACATTGATAAAAACAACTCCGACAATCCAAATGATAGCAAAATCAACCAGCATTTTTCTACTTGAAAACAATTTTAATGACTTGCCCATAATTAAAGGACAGAGTAAATAACTAAGCAGATATCCGCCGGAAGGGCCAATAAAAACCGCAATACCGCCGCGACCACCAGGTAGGAAAGGGCATCCCAAAGCAACTAAAACAAGCAGTGAGAAAACTGCTAAAGTTCCTTTCTTAGAGCCTAGTAATGCACCCGCAAGCATAACACCTAGGTTTTGCAAAACAATTGGCACCGGGATAAATCCTACAGGAATCCCAGGAATTAATCCCAAAATAATTAAAATAGCTGTCATTAAAGCAACTTGAGTTATAGTCCTTATCTTCATAACAAACCTCCTAAATATAAATAATTACGAGTTAAACAATACATCTTTGTTAACCTTTATGTCAAATCAAGTTAACAAATCCTTGTTTTTTTATGCTTTATGTGCAATTATTTTATTGTTAACTACTGTACAAATCATTGTTAACAGAAGGAGCATAAAAATTGAATTACATGACATTAGCTCAAGATATTTTAGCTGGTAACAGAGAAATTACTGAAGAAGAGGCACTCAACATTCTACATAGCAAGGAAGACTGGTGGTCAATTTTTTGCAGCAGCTGTCTACCTAAAGAATCAAGTGACGCAAAATTCTCTAAGATTAAATGTTTTGTTAAGCGCCAAACAAGGTATTTGCAATGAGGACTGCGGTTATTGCGCACAGTCACGGCGAAGCAAAGAGGACATCGAAAAATACGGGTTAGTGCCAAATGCTGTAATTTTAAAAAAGGCAATTCTGGCTAAAAAAAATCATGCAAGTGTCTTTTGTATTGCACTTAGCGGAACGAAACCATCTAAAAGAGAAGTTAATCAACTGTGTGAGATTATTCCAACTATTAAAAGCAGGCTTGGACTTGAGATTTGTCTATCTGCCGGTTTCGTGGATGACAAACAGCTAGCACAGCTCAAAAACGCCGGAATAGATCGGATAAATCACAATTTAAATACGCCTAGAGAGAATTATCGCAAAATTGCAACTACGCACAACTATGACGACAGGTGTGCAACTCTTGAAAGAGTTAATGAGCATCAGATTGATGTTTGTTCTGGTTTTATTTGCGGTATGGGTGAAACAGATGAAGAACTAGTCGAACTCGCTTTTGATTTAAAGAGTAGAAATCCCTTTTCAATCCCCGTTAATTTTTTGCTAGCTATTGAAGGTACACCATTAGAAGGGAAAAATGAATTAACTCCGCTTAAATGTCTAAAAATAATGACCATGATGCGTTTTATTTTCCCTAATAAAGAGCTTCGCCTAAGCGCTGGACGTGAAAAGCATTTTAATTTCTTGCAGCCAATGGCTCTTCTACTGGTAAACTCAACTTTTCTGGGTGATTATTTGACAGAAGAAGGAGAGAACAAAAATGTGGATCTAGACCTTCTTGAAAATTTAGCTTTAGACATAGAAAACAGCTGATTAAAATGCTAAAATACTGGTTAGATGTGGGGAATGTTAAAAGAACACATTATTTTGCCAAATGCTTACTTTTTTCAACCTTAAGCGACAAAGTTCAGACTACGTTGCTAATTGTAATATTAAATGGGAGTAAGGTCAGATGAAAAAATACCAAGGAAACAACAAAATCGGCAATATCTTCGAATCAGACAAACAAATTATCACAGATTTAATCATTCCTAAGGGTAAGGAAATCCGTGCTCATCATGTCCCATATACAGTTGTTGTCGTTCCAGTTAAGGGAAATGTTGTTTTTGCAGGCGAAAATTTTAGAGAAGAGATTAAACCTGGAATTGTTGTCAGGCTTCAGCCCAACGAGAAACACGAATTGAAAGCATTGACCGATAGCGAAATCATTGTTGTTAAGTCTTGTTTGGAGCAGTAGTGGACAGTCTATGATTAAAGGTGCGCTAATAGTTGTCAGACATGCTGAGTTAATTTAATAGTAAAGAATGTGTGTTAAAAGTGGTAACACACATGATGCATAGTTTGTACTAGCGAGGTGGGGCAAAATTAACTTTTTGGTCCACCTTCTTGTTTATACAAAAGGAGGCCACTACTAATGGCAACAGCAAATAATTCATCACAGATTAAAATTCGTAAGATGACCAGTTATGATTATAAGCAGGCTTATTCACTTTGGGAGAGAACTCCTGGAATGCACTTGAGAGAGGCAGATGATAGTCTGGCTGAAATCAGTCGCTTGCTAAGGTTCAATCATGATCTTTGCTACATAGCTGAAGCTAACAAAAAAATCATTGGTACAATTATGGGAGCGACTGATGGAAGAAGGGGCAAGATTTATCATCTGGCCGTAGATGAAGAATTTCGTGGGTTACAAGTGGCAAAGAAGCTCTTAGATCTAGTCTCTTTGAATCTGAATAAAGTCGGCATTAGAAAAATCTCTGTCTGCGTTATGAATAATAACGAGCTGGGAATTGGTTTCTGGGAACATTGTGGATACCAAAAACGAACGGATATTAGTTATTTTGATCGTATTTTATAGCATTAGGTCAAATGTTTTTGATACTTAACTTTAATAATTACTAAGGGAGTGTGCAGCATGATGCGTATTGAGCTTCGTGTGCTACAACACAAAGATGCAGCGGAATTTTGGAAACTTGCATTTAGTGATGAAAATGCAGAATGGACAAAATGGAACGGACCTTACTTCCATGATAAACTGCCCACAAAAAAAGATTTTTTGGCTGGGCGCGCGATGGGGGATTATATAGACAATCCATTAAAGAAAGTCATCTTACTTGAAGGTAAGATGATTGGGATGGTTTCGGCCTATTATGAAGACGGTGCCTTAAAAAAATGGCTTGATATTGGAATAGTGCTTTATGATCAGACAAAATGGCAGCAACATGTTGGTTTCCGAGCACTTTCATTGTGGATTGATGAAATGTTTATGCGCACGAACCTTCCACATATTGGGCTGACAACTTGGTCCGGTAACTATCGTATGATTGGGTTAGCTGAAAAACTCGGTTTAAAAAAAGAAGCCGAGGTACGACAAGTACGCTATTATAAGAACAAATATTGGGACTCAGTCAAGTATGGAACCTTGCGAGCTGAATGGGAAAACACCAAAGCAGGCACCAATTGAGGTTGAGTAAAAATTGGGTCTTTGAGAAGAGGAATAATTGATGCAAAAAATAATAGACGGAGTGAAAATTCATTATGAGATAATTGGACAAGGACACCCAGTTATTTTTCTTCACGGTTTATGTTTAGATCTGAATTTCATGAAAAAAAACTACAGTCAGCTGCTCGATCGGCGTGCATATCGACAAATTTACATTGATTTACCCGGTATGGGAGAAAGCAGTTCTTTTAGTGAGCCCCGACCAAGCAGTGATTTCTTATTGAATTTATTGTTAAAATTTATTAAGGCCTTAAAAATTGTTCACTTTAGCATTTGCGGACACTCCTATGGCGGATACTTGGCATTAGGCATTGCGCACGCATGCCCTACCCAGGTAACCAGCCTCTTTCTATCTTGTCCGGTTGTTACTGCAAACCCCATCAACCGAATAACTGCAAAACATTTAAACATCAAAAACCAAGAATTCGATGCTGCCAAAGAGAACAAATATACACCGGATTTTATTAAAATGAATGTTATTGTTAATAATTTGACATGGAAAAAGTATCTCGCTGAGATCGTAGTTGGACTGAAGAAATGCGATTTTAATTTTATTAATCAGCTGCAGGCTGATAATTACAAATATTACGAACTAGCAAACGAAAAAAATATCAAAAAGTGGCATTCAGAGACACCCGTGTTCTTTCTCATGGGTAAACATGATCATGTTGTGGGTTACAAAGAACAGGCTACTCTGGCACAAAACTTCAAAACAAGCAACTTATTGATTTTGGAAGATGCGGGTCATAATCTACCTTTAGACCAACCTGAGCTTTTTGCAACCTGTGTTAAATATTTTTTTAAACAGGCTATCTAATATGAAAACAGCTACATTACTTATGTATAGCATTATTTTGCCATAATTATCCACTTGCCTTAGATAGCAAAGTAATATAAATAATGCCGACCATGTACAAACCCCAGTTGAGAAGAAGTTGATGGGCTTTCAAAAAACATTAAGTGCTCGCCGCAGCTATTGTTGACAATCTGTTAACTGTGTGCCACAATTTCATTGTAATAAACGTGATGGTGTTCGCGTATAATTATCGTAAGATTGATGACACCTACCTTCTTGAACGGGGGTAGGTGTCTTTATTTTTACTAAAATTACGTTTCTTTTTATCCTAAATACGATGAACACAAATACATTCTCTAAAAGGGAGTTAACACAAATGAGGAAAGACTGGGCAAATAATTTAAGTGTTTTATTTTTTGGATTTTGGGGCGGGATTCTGCGTTATTTATGCAGCACATGGTTTAACTTTAACGGTACCATCTTGGTCAATCTTAGCGGATCTTTTTTGCTAGCTTTTTTGACATACTTTTTTATATCTTTCAAAAACCTTGCTGAATGGTTAACAATTGGCTTAAGTACCGGATTCATTGGATCATTTACAACTTTTTCAAGTTTTAATCTTGATATTTTTAAAATGTTATTGCTTAATGAAGCAACGGCAAAATATCTGTTATTTTACTTAAGCATAAGCATCTTTGGTGGGCTAACACTTGCTTTCTTGGGGGCATTTGTGGGAAACCGCCTAGGAAACAGAATGGGGGCTGCAAATTGATATATGTGATAGGTTTAGGAGCAGCTCTGGGCTCGTTAATTCGATTTAAAATAACTCTAAAGATAAAAAAACTTTTTAAAAGCAACTGGCCTTTAGCGACTTTTTTAATTAATCTAAGCGGTTCATTTTTGTTAGGTCTTATGTTTGGCACCGGTCTTGGGAAAAACTATTTTCTTTTCCTTGGTACGGGTGTCATAGGCGGATTTACAACCTTTTCAACTTTAAACTCCGAATTAGTAGGACAATTTAACAATAAACATCCTCATACAGGAATTAGTTATATGGTTTTCAGTTATATGGGCGGTTTTTGTTTTTTTGTCCTCGGTTATTTCATAACAAGCACTAACTTGTAAAAAAAATTTCATTATGCTAATTTAAAATAAATAAGCTGTATTTTTATTTTAGGTTGCAACGGAATTATTTATGATTACATACCGCAATACATAGGAACTGGCTAAATTGATGGGTATCACAATGCTGACAAGTAATATTAAGGACTATTCGAAAGAATATCTAGAAAAAGTAACTGAACAATTTTATTTGTATAATTTTTTGATAATCAAATGACTAATTAAAAAGTAACTTACCAATTTCTAAAGGTGAAGGATAACGGTAACAAATTCAAATCATTTATTTCTAAATTATAAAGAGTAATTAATCAAAGATATTTATAGCTACACATGGAAGATGAAATAAACAAAAGCTACTAAAACAACTAGTCTTTTTAAACTGCGATGCTATGAAGGGAGGTGAACTAAATGAGATTAAGTATAGAATTAAAGTTCAACTCAGGAAACAACCATACAACTATTGCTATGGATTACAGTCCAGCCATCCTTTCTTTGATTAAATTGGGGTTATCGAATATAAATACTCAACTTTTTGAAGAGCTCTATAATAAAAATACCCCTAAAAACTTTACTTTCAGTCTTTTTTTTAAAGATAGTGCATCTTTTAAAAAAGAACGTATTGAATTAGGGGAAGGCCAAAAATGTATATTGAATTTCAGCGTAGATGATGGACCGATGGCTATTTATTTCTATAATTCCTTTGTATGGCTGAAACAGCAAGACAATTTGCATTTCGATGGTACTAATACAGTCATTTTTGAGAAAATTGAATTAATTAAGGAGACGATTATCACTACGAACGAGGAATATTTTAGAACGCTATCACCTATCGTTATTCGTCAAAATCAAAAGACTTTTTTATCTTATAGGGAAGATAATGCAGAAATTTTTAATGAAACATTACGTATAAATATGAAAAGCCGTTTACGTGGAGAATATAGTAAGTCATTTTTAAAAATGGTTGATGCGCTCGAATTTGAACCAGTTAAGGTTAAAAAGGTCGTTTCTCGAAATTTTGGCTTATTTGTTGAAGCAACAAAAGGATCCTTCATATTGAGAGGGGATCCTATGTTACTGAACTTGATAAAAAGAATTGGTTTAGGCACTAAGTGCGGCTCTGGTTTTGGCATGATTACTAATTAATATCAAAGAGGTGAATTCTAATGAATATAGCAGCCTTACCTGAAACAATCGAGTTTCATATGGAAAGTTGGTTGGAAAATGCGGGAATTATTGGTTTAACCAGAATTTTAAATAATGAAGATTATGCCATCAAGAACGATAAATTATTAATAAAAACAAGTTCACTTAAGACAATCGACAACAATTTTTTTAATTTTTTTATTAATGTATATGGGCGATACACACGTTATCAACAAATAATTAATTGGCTACCAAAAATTGAAGCGACACTAGATGTAGGCTTAAAAAATTACAATTATAAAGATTATGAAGTGTATGTCAAATGGTTTAATAATAATGTTAAATATTTTGTAAAATCTGGTAGTTATAAGCGAATGCGCGCTCTTGCGCATCCGGAAGTTCCGATTGAAGACTACCTAGATAATACAATGAATTTATTCAAGAAGCTTAGTAAGAAAAAGCGCTGGAAAAATGACGAAGACAATTTGGAAAAAGAACTCAAAATGCTCTTCGAAGAATTGAAGAAAGTTGTGCAGTATTTTGCTAATGATACCTGTAAGCATTATTTCTTAGCAAAAAACCTGGTCTACCATTACGTAAATAAGGGTTGGGATGGTATTTCTTTTCTAAATAGTCAAAGCAAAATTGTCGACCTTTATCAAGACTATCGCGAATACTTTGTACAACCAGTAATTGATTTCTTATTAGAAAACCACGAAAAAGATAAGCTAAGCTGTACGACTTGTGGTAGAAAAATGAAATCAAAAGAGGGTTCAGGATATTCGTTTTTAAACGGGATGGGTTACGACTATGGGAAGAAAAATAGTAACGCGTACAAGTTCCAGTCGGATCAATTTTTGTGTCCAGTATGCCGATTGATGTACTCGGCAGTTCCAGCTGGATTTGCCTATAATTTAGCTGGTAATCACGGTATCTTTGTAAACTATACGGGGCAAATACTTAATAACTTGCGTGATGCAAATAACGGAATTTTGTATAACTTAACAGAAGCGTTTAAGGTGACAGGTAACGTTTCACCATGGCGTGCCTTCTATGATACATTCAGTCAAGAAATCAACAAATCTAGTCAATATACACTTGCAAATTCACAGGTAGTTAACCGTAAAGATAAACATTATTATTTTAGTCTTATTCCTGAAATTGCTGCTAATGTTTTAAAAAAAGCTGAAGAAATAAAAATCAATGGAGAAAGGAAGGTAACTCTATTAAGTGCCTCAATAAAGCCTTGATTCCTGGGTATCGTGGGATAAAGTACTTTTCAATCTATGATGAAATTATTAGGCGTCTCTTGAGCAAACTAATATGAATAGTTTATTGAATGATATATTACTTTTAAAAATTTCAAATAAACAAGATATTTACATTACAGCAACACAAATTTTATACGTTGTAGAAATAAACACGCTGTTATTTAATGAGATGGGAGTGATGATATTGGATAGTAAGTTATTATCGAAAATCCGAAGAAAAGGAATGGAAATTGCTAAGGGATATAAAGCAAATCCTAATAAAGCAAAGACTTTAGCATATCAACTTTTACAAGCATTAAAAATTCAAAACCAGGAAACATTTATGAACAAGTTGCTCAATTGTTACTTATATCAACAAAAAATTGTACCAACTGAGTTTGTTCAACAAATGGGAAAACCAGAAGAATTTAACCAGTTAGGCTACGCTTTTGTAGCTGGCTTAATTTCTAAAGAAGAGGAAAGAGGAGTTCAAGATGAAAAGTAAGGGATTGACTGTAACAATTATTTTTGAGGCAAGTAGCGCTAACTATGGAGAAAGTTTAGGAAATGTAACTTCGTTAAAAAAACTGACTCGTGGAAACGGATATCAATATACTTATATTTCTCGACAGGCACTTAGATACAATATTGTTCAGCAACTTGGAGAAACAGAGGCAGAATTGAGTGCTGAAGGTTCTGGTGATAAAAAGGTAATACAGTTTAGCAAATCAGCCTCCATTAAAGATTACCCTGAAATTGACTTTTTCGGCTATATGAAGACGGAAAAGGGAAACAATTCTAATATTCGCTCTGCCAAAGTACGCTTGTCTAATGCAGTTAGTCAAGAACCTTTCGCTGGTGATACCGATTTTCTAACAAACATGGGATTGGCTAGTCGCATTCGACAATCAACAGGGATAATAGTATTAAAAATAGTTTAGCTAATTCTGAAATTCACTCATCTTATTATTGTTACACACTTACTGCTGACTTAGATCAAATTGGAATTGATGTAAATGATGGAACAGAACTTGAAAATAGTGAAAAAAGTCGCCGTGTTACAAAACTTCTTGATACAATTGCTTATTTGTACAGGGATATCCGTGGGCGTCGAGAAGATTTAAAACCACTTTTTATAATCGGTGGTGTATATGATATCAAGAATCCATTGTTTGAGAATATCGTTAAAGTTGAAAAAAATGCTATCAAGGTTGATTCGCTTGTTAAGTCTTTGACCCCTGCATTAAAAAAAGAAACGTTCGTTGGCTATATTGAAGATTATTTTGCAAATGACAGCGAGATTAAAGAAAAATTGGATGCGCAGCCTGTAGCTCAAGTTATAGAAGGTTTAAAAGCGAAAGTAGCTGATTATTATGAGGGCAATTAAGTTAAAAGTTTATCAACAAACCGTTAATTATAAAATTCCAATTAGTTATGAATTTAGGGAAAGTTATCCATTACCACCCTTTTCAACTGTAATCGGTATGATTCACTATTTATGCAATTATAATAGCTATCATCCGATGAAAGTTAGTGTCCAAGGCTCTCATGCCTCAACAACAAATGATTTATATACTCGTTATGAATTCAACAATGGCACGAAATATAACGCAAGTAGACACCAACTTAATGCTGAAGGAATGGGCATAGGCCGTGGTATTGGCAATGTACAACTGCTTGTAGATGTGAATTTAGTTTTACATATAGTCCCTGAAAATCAGGATGAGGTTGAATTTATTTATAAGTCTTTGAAAACACCTCGTGAGTTTCCTAATTTAGGAAGACGTGAGGACTTGGCAGTATTTGAAAATGTTGAAATCGTTGAGTTGTTAGAAAAAAAACTTGAAAAAGATGTGAATAGTGGAGAATTTGCAACGCCAGGAAAAATTTCAGTTAGAAAAAATTGGGCGGCATATATACCCATCGGAGAGATTGAAGAAGATTCTCATGAGGATACACACCAAACATCGTTACAGACTGGTACGAGATATAGATTAAATAAGGTTTATACTTTAAACGATTTAGGAAGAGGTAAAGTAGTACGTAAGTGGGAAAAACATGAGGTGCTATATACTAATTTTACTTTTTTCAAGCATGAAAGGTATTTAATAGATTCAGAAGGTGACTTCGTTTTTATTGTCTAGCTCTGGTTTTAAGGAAAAATAAGCGAAAACTTTAATTTTTGAATAGAGGTACAAAATGGACTTTTTAGCAAAATCAGATGGAGAAACGATTATTCAGCATACTCTAAATTTGAAAAAGCAATTCGAAAAATTGAGGAAGTATTATCCTAATTCATTAAAAAAGGAAGAAGCAGAATTATTATTGCTAGCATGTTTATACCATGATTTGGGAAAAATGAATAAAAAATTTCAAGACAAAGTTTCTAAGAACCGACATATTATGGAAGATCATGAGATACCACATGCTTTACTAAGTGTTTGCTTGCTTCCGATAGATAGATTATCAGAATCATTTTCAAAAGATGAGCTTATTGCACTTTCTTATGCAATTGCATATCATCATGAAAGAAATTTTGAAAACCTTGAAAATTACTATCCTCAAGAAGTCGAATTACTTGAAGAACAAGCACTAAAGTTTAACTTTAAAGGTCTTGATATCAAACCTGTAATTCCACCAGAAATCAGAAAAAGATATTTCAAATTAGGATATAGACCTAATACTTCAAAGACATGGTACCCATTATATGTAAAAATTAAAGGATTGCTTAACCGAATAGACTACGCTGCGTCTGGACACTATGAAGTTGAAGAACCAGCTGGACCTTTTCTAAAGGAATCTCTAAATAACAATTTAATGGTCAACTGGAAAGAGCATGACCCAAATGCAAAATGGAATGCTGTTCAGAAATGGATGGAAAAGAATTCAGTAGAAAATGTTGTTGTTGTCGCACAGACAGGTATCGGTAAAACCGAAGCGAGCTTAAAATGGATTGGTGAAGATAAGGGGTTTTATACTCTACCTTTAAAGGCTGCGATTAATGGAATTTTTCAAAGAATCAAGAGAGATATTGTTCCTAAAAATGCTGATTATCGGTCACACGTAGGATACTACATTCTGATATGACTAAAGTTTTATTTGCCGATCAAGAATATCAAGATAAATTAAGACTTGAAGATTTTGATACCTATATTAACGAAACAAAGAAATGGTCTTTGCCATTGACCATAACGACTTTAGATCAAATTTTTAATATGGTGTATCGTTATCGGGGTTATGAGTACAAATTAGCTACTCTTAGCTATTCCAAAGTTGTTATAGATGAAATTCAAATGTATTCTGCAGACTTATTAGCTTATTTGATTGTTGGCTTGTCAATGATTCAAGAAGCTGGTGGCAAATTTGCAATTGTTACAGCAACTTTGTCACCGTTCATACTTGATTTATTCAAGGAAAATAAATTGCAATTTAAATCACCTGAAAAACCTTTTCTAGATGACACTCTTGCTCACAGGCATTCATTAAAAATTTGTCATGGAGAGCTCAATAAAATTTCTATTCTCGATAGTTTCAATAATAACAAGGTGTTAGTTATCTGTAATACAGTTAATCAGGCTATTAAGATTTACGATGATCTGCTCCAAGAAAATAAAGCATTAACAGGAAAACTGCATCTAATTCACAGTAGGTTTATCAAACGGGATAGAGCAAAGATAGAAGCAGAAATTCTAAATTTTGGAAAAACAAATAACGTTGAATCGGGCATTTGGATTGGAACTCAAGTTGTTGAGGCTTCGCTAGATATTGACTTTGATGTTTTATATACAGAACTATCAGAATTAAATAGCCTCTTTCAAAGAATGGGACGTTGTTACAGAAAAAGAAACTTCAATGGCAAATACAACATATTTGTTTTTGATGGTGGAACTAGAATGCCCAGTGGAATCAAAAAAGAAAATGGATTTGCTAATAACTCCATTTATGATTACACCATGTTTAAACTTTCTAAGAATGCATTGGCTAATCTTGATGGTCCGATCTCCGAGGAAGAGAAACTTAATTTGATTGATAACTGTTATAACACTGAGACGTTGAAAGAAAGTAATTATTTAGCACAAGTAAAAAAATCAATTGACTATATCAGAGCTAGTGAAAATGATGGTCATACTTTACAAGATACCATTTCACGATTTCGTGATATTGACAGTTTTGAAATGATTCCGGAGAATGTGTACAAAGATAATATAGCGTTATTTAAGGAATTAGCGAATTTAAAATACGATCGAGATCAGTATTCTAGAATAAGAATGAGAAGGCTGGACTTATTTAATCAGATTGATGACCTAACTGTCCAAGTGCCGGGGTATATTATTTTTAATTTGTCGAAAGAACATAGAGATATTTCAGAAGTACAGCTAAGTAAATTTAAATCGATCAAAATACTCCCAAACTCATTTGAATACGATGAAAAAAAGGGCTTAAACTTAAAATTAATTGACTTAAAAAAAGATGAAAGTAGTAATTTTTTTTGAAAGGATCTGCTTAATGACTAGAATTAGTGGAAATATGGTTAATTATTACTTTGTATGCCAACGTAAGCTTTGGTTATTTTGCCATGAACTCAAATTTGAAGATGAAAGTGAGCGAGTTCGTCTGGGAAAAATATTGGATGAAAATAGTTATAATCGAAATGAAAAGCACATCATGTTAGATAATGTAGTAAATATTGACATGATAGAGAGCTGGAAAGTTATTCATGAAATTAAAAAGACTAAATCAATTGAAAAATCCGCTGAGTGGCAGTTGAAATATTACATGTATTATTTGAAGCAAAGAGGAATTGAAATTGAGAAAGGTATCCTGGATTACCCCAAAATCAAAGAACGGTTTGAATTTCAATTGACGAAGGAAGACGAGACAAAAATTCGTAATTTACTGAAAAAAATCGAATCTGTAATATATGCAAAACAAACACCGCACAAAATAAATAGTAAAATTTGTAAATCATGTGCTTACTTTGAATATTGTTATAGTTAAAGAGAGGTGCTTTATGGAAAGTTTTTATTTATTTTCAAGTGGTGAACTTAAAAGAAAAGATAATGTTATCAGGTTAAATCGAGCTGACGGCGCGTACAAAGATATAAAGATCGAAGTGGCACGTGACATCTTTTTGTTCGGCGAAGTACAAACTAATACAAAATGCTTAAACTATTTATCTGAGAAAAAAATTCCAGTTCATTTTTTTAATTATTATGGTTTTTATACTGGAACTTTTTATCCTCGAGAAAAGAATGTTTCTGGAACTTTGTTGATTAAACAGGTTTTAATATATGAACAGGCAAAACGACGGCTCGGGTTAGCTCAAAAATTTGTATCAGGTGCAACCTATAATTGTCTACGAAACCTAAAATACTATTTAAGAAGGGATCGCAAACTAACTGCTGAGATTAATCAGATTGAGACCTTAAAAAAAATAATACCAAGAACTGAATCTGTTACAGAGTTAATGGGCATAGAGGGTGATATTCATAGAATTTATTACGGAGCCTGGCAAAAAATATTTAATAAAGATGTAGATTTTGACAAGAGAGTTAGGAGACCACCTAATAATATGGTAAATGCTTTAATATCGTTTCTTAATATGATGGCCTACAGCGTGTGCCTATCTGAAATTTATGTAAGCCAGTTAAATCCAACGATTAGCTATTTACATACATCTATGGAAAGACGCTTCTCATTATGTTTAGATATTTCTGAAATTTTTAAACCTCTTTTAGTTGATCGCATTATTTTTTCACTTATTAACCGAAACGTTATTAAAGAAACAGACTTTGAAACAGGTTCTAATTATTGCTATATGAAATCTAGTGCGATGAAAAAAGTAACACAGGCTTTTGATGAATATCTTCAAAAAACAGTTACGCATAGATCACTTGGTCGAAAGGTCTCTTATCGAAGAATGATTAGACTTGAATGTTACAAGTTAATAAAAGATTTAATGGATGAAAAGGAATACGTACCTTTCCAGCTTTGGTGGTGATATTTTATGTACGTAATTTTAGTTTATGACATTGCAGCGGACAAACGAGGGGCCAGAGTATCAAGAAGAGTATTCAAAATATGTAAAAAATTTTTAACTCACGTTCAAAAATCTGTATTTGAGGGACAATTATCAGTTTCTCAACTCAAACAGTTAACAACTGAATTGAACCAGTGGATTAGGGATGATCGAGATTCGGTTATTTTATTTAAAAACAGAAATAAAACCTGGTTAATAAAAGAATTTATTGGAATGGATAAATCGGAAGATACTTCTAATATTTTTTAGTCTGTCGACATTGTATAACGCAATTATTAGGGAGGATCGACAAATATGATTTTTCTAGTATTTTGTTGAGATTATTGTTAGAATGTATTCTAACAATTGTGTTTTCCTATCTTTTTTTTAGACTTCGACAGAAACACAATCAAAAGTAGCTGATATATCAACGTTTCTGGAATGCGGAGTATTTATTTAACTTAAGAGGAATGTAAATTAAATATATTTTATTGGACGAGCCTACCAGCGCACTCGTATTTATTTAACTTAAGAGGAATGTAAATTAGCATCGGGTCTTTGCATACCAGCAATCAAGAAGAGTATTTATTTAACTTAAGAGGAATGTAAATAAAATTTTTGCAGCGATTGCCGCAAATGGGTTGCTTGTATTTATTTAACTTAAGAGGAATGTAAATCTTATCAGCACCAACTTTATCAAGCACCCAGTTAATGTATTTATTTAACTTAAGAGGAATGTAAATTGCTGCTACTAAAGAGCAGGTAGCCGCTGCTGAATTGTATTTATTTAACTTAAGAGGAATGTAAATTAACTACAACTACAGTTGGCAATCCAATCAGCCATGGTATTTATTTAACTTAAGAGGAATGTAAATTGCTTAACGAAAAAGGCGTTGGTGAAAAGATATGGCGTATTTATTTAACTTAAGAGGAATGTAAATCAGTAACTAGCGGAGCTTCAACGGCTGGCAAAATTGGTATTTATTTAACTTAAGAGGAATGTAAATCTGATAATGACATCGGAACAGGAATGGGCGTAAACGTATTTATTTAACTTAAGAGGAATGTAAATTTCTTAGTAGAAAAAGGTTTCTATAAAGATGATTTGGTATTTATTTAACTTAAGAGGAATGTAAATACAGGAACACGCAATTCAACCAATAACTCATGGCAGGTATTTATTTAACTTAAGAGGAATGTAAATGATGTTAAGGCCTTTTATCACGAACTTAATCGTACTGTATTTATTTAACTTAAGAGGAATGTAAATTCTATATAGAACTCTCTGCCCTTAACCTCTAGTGTGGTATTTATTTAACTTAAGAGGAATGTAAATCATACTATAAAATACTCAAAGGAACAAGCCCAGATACGTATTTATTTAACTTAAGAGGAATGTAAATTTAACCAATCAATTGAAGTAACCGATGAACTAGATCGTATTTATTTAACTTAAGAGGAATGTAAATATCAAAAAAATAAACGTCGGCGATGTATTCAAAACAGTATTTATTTAACTTAAGAGGAATGTAAATATGACAAGCTTAAGCTACACATTTAACAGTGATGATGTATTTATTTAACTTAAGAGGAATGTAAATTTCGTATGCCCACTTGCTCAACACAGCGCCGATCATGTATTTATTTAACTTAAGAGGAATGTAAATACCTCTTTGCGGATTGTCAAAATTTCCAGTGCTGACGTATTTATTTAACTTAAGAGGAATGTAAATGCATGTGATGTTCTTTTTCTTTCAGTTCGGTCATGTATTTATTTAACTTAAGAGGAATGTAAATAGATATGACATCAAGGACTTAGATGAGTTTGCTGATAGTATTTATTTAACTTAAGAGGAATGTAAATAGAAACATCAAAACCAAATGCCTTTCTCTATTTGCAGTATTTATTTAACTTAAGAGGAATGTAAATATCTGTTGATGGATTAGGTAGCGAGGGTAGTAGCTCGTATTTATTTAACTTAAGAGGAATGTAAATTTAGCTAAATCTAAATAGCCGTGATCGGATAAACCAGTATTTATTTAACTTAAGAGGAATGTAAATCGCTCTAAACTCGATTTCTCTGCTCATTTATTTTTCGTATTTATTTAACTTAAGAGGAATGTAAATAGTTATAAGGCTGACTTGGAACGAGGGAGCAATAAGGTATTTATTTAACTTAAGAGGAATGTAAATGAATAGGTGGCTTGTTTATAATTGTAAACATTAATGTATTTATTTAACTTAAGAGGAATGTAAATTACATAACTAGCTTTAGTATGAAACTGAGCTAGAGGTATTTATTTAACTTAAGAGGAATGTAAATTCTGTAGTTAAGGTATACCATTTATTACCCCCGTCGTATTTATTTAACTTAAGAGGAATGTAAATGTAATCAGACTCACAAGAAGTAGCATCTTGTGGCGTGTATTTATTTAACTTAAGAGGAATGTAAATCAGAAAAAAAGTGAAGTTTCTTTTAGAAGCGAGAGAGTATTTATTTAACTTAAGAGGAATGTAAATACAAATAACCATTCGAAGTTCCATTCAGATCAAACTGTATTTATTTAACTTAAGAGGAATGTAAATAGTCATTAGCATATTGCTCATCAGTTCGTTGATGCGTATTTATTTAACTTAAGAGGAATGTAAATAAGCGCTTGCTAATTGAATACAAATCAATTCCTTGAGGTATTTATTTAACTTAAGAGGAATGTAAATGCAAAATAAGATGTGATCGAGCTTGTTAGCATTCCTAGTATTTATTTAACTTAAGAGGAATGTAAATAGGATAATTAACTTCCAGGACATTCTCGGCAAAGGGGTATTTATTTAACTTAAGAGGAATGTAAATGACTTATACTTTTTGCCTAAGAAGTCCAAAGCTTCAGTATTTATTTAACTTAAGAGGAATGTAAATACGACTTAGGCAGAAAGGTTTCAAAGAACCAGAACGTATTTATTTAACTTAAGAGGAATGTAAATCTGTTTATTTGAACTTGTTGAGACACGCCATCATCGTATTTATTTAATTTAAGAGGAATGTAAATCAGTCTAACTACAATGCTCTCTTCACAACTGAGGAAGTATTTATTTAACTTAAGAGGAATGTAAATTATCAAGAGGACAAAGTTAGATTTAATGAGTCAGAAGTATTTATTTAACTTAAGAGGAATGTAAATATTGTTGTCAAATGTACCAAAAATCTCCGCATCCACTTTCTTACATTTTATTTCTGCCTTCCAAAGAACTTAAATTTTACCCAAAATGAGTTATTCATTTAAAAATGTAATCTCCAAAGTTAGATTGAGGTAAAATCGGGCTGGTCAACAGCGTTGATAAGGAGGAAAAGAGACATGTATCTAGAATATAACGATCTGAACAAGTACCTGCAGGATCTACCTGAATTAGAAATTAACTCTGTTGAAATTCAGAATCTTTCCGATAAGTTATTTGCTAATGCAACTGATGAAATCAACATCATTGATAAAGCTTTTAGATTCGTACGCGACCACATCGCACACTCGCACGATATACAGGCAAGCGAGGTAACGCGAACTGCTATAGAAGTTCTCAAAGCCGGTCATGGAATTTGCTATGCTAAGTCAAATCTACTCGCCGCGCTTTTACGAAATGGTAAAGTTCCGACAGGTTTTTGCTATCAGCGTCTTATATTATTTGATAAGAGAAAACAACCACAATACTGTATTCACGCGCTAAATGCTGTTTATGTTAGTCGCTATGATCGGTGGATACGAATAGATAGCAGGGGAAATAAGGCAACAGTTAATGCTGAGTTTTGCCCACCAAAAGAAAAGCTGGCTTTTAGTGTTGATCCAACAGTAGGTGAAATAAACTATCCGACTATCTATGCAAAACCAAATCGTGAAACAATGAAAACTTTGCAAGAGTCAACGGATGTGATTCAAATGTATTCACATGACCTCCCAGAAAAAATATAGCTGGACAACTTCTAATGTATAATTTTGCATAAACTTTTTATAAACACTCCGATACATAAGGGGATCCTTACCCAGGAAACGAGGGCAGGGCAATAATACTAATATGATTTTTAAAGCAATAGTATTATGTAACGAGATAGAACTAGGTAGAAGATTAGTATAGTAATTATGGCTAAATGCCATATACCACTAACAGCACTCAAAGGTCGAACTTGACTTCCAGTAACGGAAGTTTTATATTTAACTTGTGATAAAAAAAGACACATCTTATGATTGGTAAGTAGCACAATTTTGGAGGAGCTGTTGCATTTCTAGAACTATGGTGAATAACAACTTTTTTTCAAGAAGTTCTTTTGAATTAAAAAAGGAGATGTGACACATGTTAAAAATAACGTACTCAGCTGAGAATAATGCAAAAGCAAGTATTGAGTTTGAAGGTCCTGCTTCCTTTGTAGCTGATGAGCAACTTGAAGTTCCTAAACTGCAGGACTATTACAGGATAGATAAAGTTACGGTTTCAAACGAACGGCTGCATGACTTCAATGGTCAAACCATTGCAGACTTGTACAACTATTTCTTGGAGAAGCTTTCCTAAGCCCAGATTAATTAACTTGGTCAAAAACTGCTTTTGCATAACAAAGGAGCTGTGCCAAAAGGTAAATTTTGGTACAGCTCCCTTTTTTATTCCGTATAAACGTGCTCCATAAGTCAAAATTCTCTTTTTAGATTTGACGAATTGTCAAATCAAGTGTAGCACTTTTAAAATACGACTAAACAATCTAAAGCTCACTTTTGGAACGTTAATCTGTATGAACTATTTTATTTAATAAAGCCATTGCTTGCGGCCACCCAATATAAAAAGCTAGGTGTGTACATAAGGCACTTAATTCGGTCGTGGTAACTCCATTCTCGTAAGCTGTCTTTAAATGAAATGGCATTTGTTCAGTATTGCCTAATACGGCTAATACGGTAAGGGTCACAATACTTCTGGTTTTCGAATCCAAGTGTTCATCTAACCAGATCTCTTTAAACAATATGTCATTCGTGTATCTAGATAAATCAGGGGCAAAATTTTGAACCTCAGAACTTAGTTTTTCTGTTATCGGATTATTCGACATTTGTGTTTTCCTCTCTCAAGTTAATCAGTGCAATATTTGTGCTTTACCATCGCCAAAAGACCAATTTTCAATTGGAACTTCGTTTAGCAAGATAAATACATTTTGTTTCCCTACAATTGTTTTTTGCTCAATTTCTTCAGCTATCATCTTATATAATGACTTCTTTTGTTCGACTGTTCGACCTGGGCCACAAAAGATTTCGATATAAATGAAATTTTCATCTCTTTCTGTGTTTTTTAAAAGATATCCTTTATCAACAAAATTCATTTTCAAATCAGTTGAAACTAAAAGTTGGAAGGTATCATCCTCAGGAATGTGAAAACATTCTTCTAAGGAAAGATGGACAATTTTATTTATCCTTGTGCAAATTTCTTTACTGAAATTATCTCCATGAAAAATTTTAACGAATGGCATATAAATTCCTCCTCATTTTATGTATTTAGTTTATAATAGAGTTCTACACAATGATAATTCATATTTTTGGAAAATATTATTATTATAAGGAATGAAGAAAAATGGATATAAATGAGCTGGTAACTTTCAAAACAGTTGTAGAAAAGAAAAGTTTTTCTGCCGCCGCGGATTTTCTGGGATACTCGCAACCGAATGTTACCAAACACATTAAAAAAATAGAAGAAGCTGTTGGCTTTGAATTGTTTAAAAGGGGATGGAAAGCAACTTTAACGAGGGAAGGTGAGTTGTTCTACAAAGCAGCTGCTGACCTAATTGATCATTGGAAAAGCGTCTGTTTAGTTTCACAAGAAATCGAAACAGAACAGGTAGGTGAGCTTCGAATAGGAATAATTGAACCGCTCGCTAAAAAATTATTACCGAACATAATTAATTGGATGGAAATGTATAAACCCAAAATGGATGTCACTTTTGAGATGGGAAACACACGGAGACTAGCTGAATTAGTTGCCACTGATGAATTAGACTGTGCCTTCTGTGGTGAAACCGACACTTTTTCACAAGAACTAGAATTTAAAAAAATATGTAAAGATGAAATTAGAATAATAGTTTTAAAAGGCCATGAGCTTCTTACGCAAAAAGAAGTTGCACTCAACGATATTTTAAAGTATCCGCTAATATATGGAGATAAGACGTGCTTAAGTCACCAAGCATTTATGCAGGTTTTACAGCAGCAAAACCTGCTAAACCAATTAAAAACACATTATATATGTTCTAATCAATTGCTGATTCCAGATATTCTAACAAGCAATCAAGTTGGAATAACAACTCAGTCTCTTGCAGCTGCAGAAAAAGGAAAAACTGTTCCTTTAGCTATCAAGGACATGAATGTTAAGCTTTCATACGGCATAATAAAAAAGAAAAGAAACTATAACTATTTAGAAAAAACTATTCAATCAATCACAGAGCTAGCACTTCAGGCGAACTAAATTAGCTAGAGATTGGACTAAGCATTGAGCGCTTGACACTTGTCAATTAACTGAGTCACGAAAAAGGCGGGAGTAATTTGGAAAAAACAGGGATGATCAATCATGTTGAAATATACGTAAGTAACCTTTCGACATCTATACAATTTTGGCAATGGCTTTTAGTCGATCGTTTGGGGTATACCGTAAACCAAAAATGGAACAAGGGTATCAGTTACACTAAAGATGGCGGTGGTTATATTGTCTTCGTACAAGCTGAACCTAGGCGAACACAACTGTCTTATAACAGAACAAATGTTGGGCTCAATCATTTGGCCTTCTCAATTTCAGACAAAAAGTTGCTTGAACAGATAAGAGCGGAATTGAAGGACTTAAACTATCAAGAATTATATGCGGAAAATTATCCATATGCGGGTGGCAAAAAACATTATGCACTTTATTTTGAAGATCCAGATAGAATAAAAGTGGAATTAGTCCTCGTCGTTTAATTTATAGAGGAGCCGCAGTGTTAGCTATAAGAAGGAATACCCCTGATGTTGTAATGCATTAATTAGATATAGGTAACTCGTTAATTGTTGAATTTGATAAGCACAACTCAAGCACATGCGCAACAAAGGGGCTCTGTTAGTCTATAGTTTCCTTTGAAATATAAGATTAAGCCAATGAGTTATCTGTGAGAACACATAATTTAAGTGCAAGTGTTCTTCGTTCGTTTTTTGCAAGCGTGAATGTTCTTCTCTAGTAACCGCTAAGCTAATAGCAGCAGAGAAAAACTTGAGTGTTTTTGAAAAAATATTATTTTTATACAGTCTGTTTTACCTCACAAGTGCAAGCAAAACTTAAAATTAAGCCTTGTCGTGCTGCAAAGCTGTGACTATTATCAAATAATCACTTTTTTTGACTGTATAATAATTCTATAATGGTATTTATAGGGCCATCAATTCTTATCAGACGGAGTATACCACAATGAATATTTCATTATTAAATAACCAAATCGCTATCATTTTTTTGCTGATGTTGCTTGGGGCTTTAATCAACAGACTCGGGTTTATGCATTCGCAGACCTCAAGTGATTTAACCAATATCCTACTCAACATCGTTTCACCTTGTTTGATCATAAATGCGTTTGAACAGCCATATTCCAGCGATAGAATTCAACAGCTTTTACTTGCTGGGGTAGGGGTCCTGCTTTTTTACTTACTTGAAATAATAATTGCTTCTGTTATTTTTCACAAAATTAAGGATTCGAACCTTCAAAGAATCCTCAAGTATGGTTGTATCTTTTCGAACGCAGGTTTTATGGGAGTTCCACTAGCTAGTGCACTTTTTGGAAAAATAGGTGTGTTTTTTGCTGTTGTTTCATTAGCTGGTTTTAATATTTTTAATTGGACATATGGTGTATCCTTATTTAATTCGGCTAACAAGCATAAAAATAAACTATTCAAGCTGAAAATGGCACTTTTAAACCCAAATATTATTGCCATAGTCGCAGGCTTACTTTTATTTGTTTCATCTATTTCTTTACCTCATGTTATCAGTCAAACAGTTAGTTATGTTGGAATGATCAACACGCCTCTTTCTATGATAGTTATTGGTAATAGCTTGGGAAATATTAAATTGCAAAAGGAAGCACGGAACTTTTCGCTCTGGCTAGCTGTTGCTCTAAGAAATTTGTTTTTTCCAGTTTTAGCATTAATAATTTTCAGATTTTTGGGTGTTACAGGAGTTGCTCTTGATACTACCATCATTATGATGGCATGCCCGGTTGCGGGAATCGTGGTTTTGTTTACCTTGCAAAATAATGATGATGTCGCGCCAGCCATAACCTTAATGGGTGTTTCTACAATTCTCAGCTTAATCACAATTCCTATCATTTTCCATCTGATTTAAACCTTTTACAAAATAAGTAACCCAAAACAGTAGTTAATTAAATGGACCGTCCCGTCATTATCTCTGGGCGGTCTTTTACTTTAAGCTAAAAAATGATTGAATCTATTAAAAGGTAGTTTTGAACACAGCTTGAGAATGCGCTTACTAGAGCGGAATATGATATACTATCATCTGCAGTATATTAAATACCACGACATGGAGTATAAAATGAAAAAAAATATCTTGCTTCTTTCTGCCAGTATGTTCGTTAATATGGGTATTGGACTGATAATGCCGATTACAACCTTATATATCCACAAAGATCTTGGAAAAAGCCTTGTTACTTCAAGCTATGTTTTAATGGCTTTTTCCATCCTCATGGTAATTGGCAATCTCTTAGGAGCTCAGTTGTTTGATCGCTGGAATCCCAAATTAACAAGTTATCTCGGGGAACTCTTTATCTTGCCTTCTTTACTTTTACTCACTTTTTTCCCCATATGGCCTCTCTACGTTTTATTACTTGTTTCATATGGCTTTGGGTTGGGTGTTCTTAATTCAAGCATTAATGGCTACATCGCGTATAAGCAAAAAGGCGATCGTAATCTTTTCACAAATGCTTACTGGTTAGCAAATCTCGGTATGGGGGTCTCAACCTTCTTGTCAGGAATGTTTTTCTCACTCAGCATTAAACTTGTTTTCTTAGGAGCTTTTCTGCTTTTCTTACTAACCCTTTTCATAATTGCGGGCTTTATTCCTAATATTCATATAGAGCATAGAAATCAGCAAGTGAAGAAACGTGTTACAAATAGAAAAACCGGCAGTTCTTTATTTAATCTAATAACGCTATGTTTAATTTTAATAATTGTTTGGATTGGTTATGAGCAGTGGAATAGCAACATATCGGTTTATATGCTGTCTAAAAATAATTCAGTGCAGCAATATAGTATCCTCTTCACCATCTCAACAATTGAAATAGTGGCACTTCAACCTGTGCTTAATCGTTTTTTTAAAAACACTTTTACAAATGAAAAGTATAGAATGCTTTTAGGTGTGCTACTGTTCGGAATTTCCTATCTTAGCATAGTCGGTGCAGAAGCATATTGGCGTTTTGTCCTTGGAATCACGCTGTTATCGATTGGGGACATGCTGGCCTTAACAACAACACCAGCCTTGCTAAACAGGTTTGCCACAGATTATAATCGTGCTTCAATTCAATCGATTGGAGGAACAGCAGCTTCACTGGGCAGGGCGGTGGGCCCACTAGTAGGTGGAGCAATGATAACTGTCACCAACTTTGCAATGACTTTTATTTTAATGTTTGTCTTGCACTTTTTAGCAACAGTGGTTGGCTTTTTCTTGCGAGGACCTCATGAGGAAATGCACTAACAAGTTTGGAGTTAATCTTCCTAGATTAAAGTGGCAATCGATTATACAGATATTTACAAAAATAAAACATTAAAACTGTAGTAGTGATTTACCTAGCAGCAAATAATTACTGTTAAATATGGCTTTAATTCTGCAGTTTTTCATTCACATAGACTATGAAACAAATGCTTAGATGCTTACAGATTACTTGACCAAATTATTCTCCATATAACAAGTAACAGTCAGTTCACAAAACTTTTATGTTTTCACAGATTACTAAAAGCGCAACAAATAGTTGCAGGTTAGAACTTTTCATCTTATATAATATGCCTTAGGAGGTAGACCAAGTTTTGGATATTAAAAGGTTAGATCATTTTGTAATCACTGTTCAGGACATTGAGAGAAGCTGTCGTTTCTATCATCAGATTTTAGGGATGCAGATTATTACGTTTGACAATGGTAGAAAAGCTTTGCGTTTTGCGGACATGAAAATAAATTTACATCAAGTGGAACATGAATTTGAGCCCAAAGCAGCTATTGCAACACCAGGAACCGCAGATATCTGTTTCATTGTAAAAACACACATTTCTGATGTGCTAACTGAACTTAGAACAAAAAATATTCCAATTGAGCAGGGACCAGTTCCAAAAAATGGAGCTTTGGGCCCTATTGAATCGATATATTTTAGGGATCCAGATAAAAACTTGATTGAGCTTGCCAATTATCGTTGATTTCTATTGGATACGTGCATAGTAAACATCAACCTAAAATATAATAAATAAGCTCAGCAAAAAACATTCATTGTGATTTGCAACCTAAATTATCTTCTTATAATGATCTTTCAAGAGCTGCTAACTGAAATAACTCAAGACCGTAGCTATATATAAAGTTAGACTAAAAAACTTATGCAGCTTGTTAAAGTTTTGTGGATGGGGCAAGCGTTCCACTTTAAAAAATATAGCAAAACAAATGAAAACTCTACAATTATTTTGTTATAATATTAACATCTTGATTCCGCTGCTAATTCATGAGGGGAGATGTTTGCATGACAGATGAACGTTTCGTAGAGCAGCTTACTCAGCATTGGCAAAGAGTTGCCAAAAGAGACCGTCAACGAGAACTCACACAGCCCAAACCGCTTGGTGCGCTTGTACAAACAGATCGTCCTTATATCGCTCAAGCTAGTCCACTGCAAAAACTTAACTTGTACTTTCCCAAAAATGTTAACTTAAACACTGAAAAACTACCGACAATTATTGACATTCACGGTGGGGGCTGGATGTACGGCGATTGTCATCTGAACGACAGTTATTGCCTTTTTCTAGCTTCTCAAGCTATGCCGTAATGGCAATGAGCTATCGCCTGCTTCCACAAGTGGGACTTAAAGAAATGATAGAAGATGTTTTTGCAAGTCTGCATTGGTTAGAATTATTTGGTTCACAAAAGGGGTTTGATCTCACGCGTGTTTTATTAGTCGGAGATTCAGCGGGCGGGCACTTGGCTGGACTAACACTGTGTATTCAAAGAAGTCCAAAACTGCAGTTACTCTACGGTGTAGAGGCACTCGACTTCGATTTTGATGCCGCAGTTATTATTTGTGGTGTTATGGAGCCTCAAAAACTTGCGCTGGGTAATGGCATTATGAGTCGAGCTGCAAAGGTACAGCTTAAATTATTGACTAGGAAAAACACCGCAATTGCTAATGCTGCTGGTTTTTCACAGGCATGCCGCAATATCAAGTTACCTCCACTGATGATCATTGGAAGCGAGGAAGATAGTTTTTGGTGGCAAACACGTCTTTTTTTAAGAACATTAACAGCAAACAAACTTGATTTTCAAACAAAGTTATGGCGGCGCTCACGTGGAAAACACTTGGGGCATGTATTTAACGTCACCCACTGGGAATGGAGCGAAAGTCGAGAAACTAATTTTGCTATGTTGAATTTTTTTAAACAGATCTCTGCAAGCAAACATAAAAAATAACTTATAAAATATAAGAATTGATCACTGCAAACAATTAAGGGGGAGGGGCTCGGATGGGAACTCACACTAAAGTCACATACTCAAGCTTTGGGGATGGCGTTCATGCGGCAATTCCGACTTTGCTTGGTTATATTACAATTAGTGCCACTTTTGGTGTTATAGCAAGTTCTGCAGGTTTTTCAACTTGGCAGATTTTTTTATATTCCGCAGTGTTGTATGCTGGATCTGCTCAATTTATCGTTGTTAGTATGTTGCTGTCGGGAGCTTCTATCAGCTCTATTGTGCTGATGGTCTTTTTAGTGAATTTTCGTATGTTTCTACAGTCTCTTTCAGCAACCCAACTTTTTTCCAAACAGCCCTTTATTTCGGGAATCGCAATGGGCAGCCTAATGACTGACGAATCATTTGGAGTCATGACACTCGCACAGGTTTCTGGTAAAAGACCATCAATTAGTTGGATGCATGGCTTAAATGTAGCTTCTTGGCTGGCATGGTGGATTAGTGGTATATTGTCATCAAAGCTTGGAGCAATAATTACTGATCCAGAAAAATGGGGACTTGATTTTGCTTTAACCGCAATGTTTGCTGGCCTATGGGTGCTGACCACAGAATCCATGTGGAAGCAAAAAAATCAGGCCCACTCACTGACAGCCGGAACAGTTCTTTTAACAGTTGGTCTGCTTTGGATCCTGTTATGCTTCACTTCTGCCGCTGTCGCAACATTAGTTTCATCAGTCGTAGCGAGTGCTATTATTACTTTTCTGTCTAAAAAGAAAGGGGTAAGGGCATAGATGAATTCACCGAAGTTTTATATTGTTATCATTTTATGTACACTTGCAACTTGGCTTCCGCGGATATTTCCATTTGTTTTTGCCAAATTCATTAAGTTTCCCGAATGGCTGCTTAACTTTTTACGTTTTTTACCTCTAGCAATGATGACTGCTCTCTTTGCAGAAAACTTGTTCGTAGTTCATCCTAACCATCTTCCAGGAATCAACTTGCTGGCTCTTTTAGCCAGCATCCCCGCAGTTTTGTTAGGCTGGTGGACGCGCTCACTTGTTTTGGTAGTAATAGTGGGGGTTACATCGATGAGCGTATTACGTTTCTTCTTCTAGTTGCTATCACCCGCCAAATTGCATATTAAACATTAAAAATAAATTGATTAATAGCTGATTAACTGTGCTATTATGAACTTATCATAGCAATAAAATTTTAGTAAAAACTATTCTGCAAAGGGGCGATTACATGGTAAACAGTTTTCCACAAGTTCTGACTATTGCTGGTTCAGATAGCGATGGCAGCGCAGGGGTTCAGGCTGATCTCCATACCTTTTTTTCTCGAAAAGTATATGGCCTTTCTGTTATAACAGCTTGCGTTTCAGGTAATTCATATGGTATTCATGCAAGTGAACCATTACCACTTGCTTTTGTCAAACAACAATTCAAAGATGTTGCAGCTGACTTTAAAATACGTGCGTGTAAAACTGGGATGCTAGCAGATTCAGCCTTATTGGAAACTGTAGCTGCTTGTTATCAGCGTTATGATCTCGGGCCTTTGGTAGTTGATCCAGTTATTATGACTAAACATGGCAATATGTTACTTGAGGAAAGTGCTTTTGCAACAATGCGTTCTAAACTGTTGCCGCTTGCAACAGTTGTTACTCCTAATTATTACGAAGCGCAAAAACTTTCTCAGGTCGAGTTGACCGATGATGCCGCTATTGTTCTTGCTGCTACCAAATTACAACAGATGGGAGCCAAGAATGTTGTTATAAAGGGCTATCATCAAGACAAAGAGCAAAAAGAAGTACGGGATTTCGTTTTGTTGGAGAATGGGAAAAATTTTTGGTTGAGCGAACCCTATTATAATACATTACGCATCAACGGAACTGGTGACTCTCTATCTGCTTGTATTGCTGCCGAGCTTGCCAAGGGAACAAATATTGAAAATGCAGTCAGAATTGCCAAAAAATATGTTAATACTGCAATCAAACATGAATTACAGATAGGACACAAATTTGGTCCAATCAACCATTGGGCAGCACAGTCTTTAGAGTGAGTTTTAGGTTAGCTCGATACTAAAAGATTTAACTTGGGGCTCACAATATTTTGGGGGCTTTTGCACAAATGTCATCAGTTATATTCGAATTGGATAAACATTTTCTTATCACTATTTTAAGTGCATTTGAGGTACAACAAAAGATCCACAATCTAACCTAAGCGATTAGAATCTACATTTGTAGTAGGTTTACAATCTAGTTGCTTAGGTTTATTTTGCTTGTCCTTCAAAAGTAAACCTAAGTTTCTAGAAGACGGTTTTATTTTAATAAGGTATACAAAAAATCGCCCCAAAAGCGAAGCGATTTTATTCAAGGAAAATTAAATTACGATGTAAGCAAACACATATAACATTGCCGAGATAAATTATAAAGGTTTCAATTGCTTTCACTTTTTGAAATAAGTTTATCATTAGTAAAATAAAAGCTGTAGCTTTTGTTTGTAGTTCTGTTGCGATACGTCAACGTAGTATAGGAACTAGTGCCACTTCTGGTTACAGTCACTCTTGTTGGTTCACCTAGCACAGTAATTACAGTGTCATAATCAGTTCCATTTTCAAGAGAGTCAAAGGCAGTACTCGAAATATTTTTTCCGGTGATTCCATATCTGCTAAGAGTTTTTGTCCTGATCTGTTCTCCAATCGTGTAGACAGATATATATGCTGTTTTATTTTGAGAGAGATACCACAGATATGCTCCGCGTTCCGCACCAGAGCTTTGGGTCTTCTGTGTTCGATCTGGTCTGCCGAGCTGTTTTCTTAATTCAGCAATAGTTGTAGCCTCCGTATCGATGCTGGAAGAGGCGAGCTTGATTTTGTTAAAATCCCTAATTGAATAAGGTTTACGTGTTAGTTGTTCCTTAGTAAACTTTTTGAACTTATTGTCCGTTATTTTGACAAACTTGTTTCTTTTTAGAAGTTCCTCGCTTTTCTTCAAACTAATATTATTGCTTTTAGCGCTGGAAGAATAACGCATGCCTGGAAGATTTCTAATTTCTTCTACATCGACTTTACTATAATCTATTACTATTTTTTCCTGAGCATAGGTTTCTTTATATGATATTTTTTCAGTCAGTCCGTCAACACCTTGAAGACGCTTAGATAATGGACCTAGTATTTGCTGTGCACCTTCCTTATCGGTAACGCCTAGTGCTGAGTAGAGAATCGTGTTCCTTGTTTCTTGCCGAGTAACCTTGTCTCTTCGAGCATAGTATGTTAATCGTGTATCAGTTCCACCGCTAAAACGCTGATAGTGAACTTGTTTTTCTGGCAAAAGGCTGCAGGCCGCTAATAAAAACGTGAAAAGCAGGACCATTAGAGTAACTCCCCAAAAACGATGGCGTCTCATTGTAAACCCCCCTTTATTCGACTTGCGAAACTAAGTAATAACACATCTTTATATGTTTATTCTACTTGGTAAGAGGGGCTTTGGAAAGATAATAGCACTAGTGGTAAGGCAGAGGTAACCTACGCTACTAGAAATTTAGCAGAAGCAGCAATTAAGCAGCTCTGTTTTTTTTATTTTGATTACTCCTGATGGCTGCAAAACTCCAACATACTCCACCAAACATAATTAAAAACATGATTAAGAATCCAAAGTTAGCTCCTAACTGATCATTTAGAGTTCCTATCAGGGTTGAAGCAAAGACCTCAATTAGCTGTGCAAGGCCATTCCATAAGGATGTCACTCTGCCCATAAAGGACTGCTTAACTTTGCTCATCAAAACCGTGTTAATAATCACTCTTAATGAGGAGTTAGATAAGCCTAAAACAAAAGTGCACAGATACATGAGTGGGATAAGGCGCCCTAGGTAAAGCAAAATTAGGCCTAGGCTGGCTGAACTAAAAAATAAGATAATCAATTTTTTGCTGTGAAAATGATTTAAAAGGAAACCAGTTAAGATTCCTGCCACAAGGCCACCAATGCCATAACTCATATCGGCTATTCCGTAAACTACACTATTAGCTTTAAGAACCGTCGAAACATAATCCGGTGAAGAAACATTAAATAACTGGGTAACGATCAATGGCAAGATGGAGAGGAAACCTATATTAAGAATTGACTTTTGCTGCACAAGATATCTAATGCCTGAATGTCTCTTTTTTTCTGTTTGTTCTTTATTTTTTTTAGAAATTGTATCGCTCTGAATAGTCACAACCAGACAACTCGCAATGATGAATACCAAAACATTAATGATTAAAATTACAAGAAAGCCCGTATAATTCAGAATGATTCCGGAAATAGCACCTGCAAAAAACATACCAACTTGTAAGGAAACCTCTATAAAAGCGTTGGCACTGCCAAATAAATTTTGAGGTAGAACAGCTTGGACATAGCTTCTGGAGGCTGACATGTATGTAATCCAACCGGCTCCAGTGACTATAGCTAATAGATACATTGCCCAGACATCAAACCCAGCAATATAAAAATAAACAGCTATTGCTGCTATTGCTATGGCCCTTACGACAAAGGTCCACAGAATTACAACTTTTCGTGAAAACTTGTCTGTAATTATACCCGCAATTGGTGACATGATGAAACCAGCAAGAACATTGATAGTTAGATAAAATCCTACCAACCGGTTAGAATGCGTTTGCGACAGCATGTACCAATTAGCACCAACCGTTGTCATCCCAACCCCCAATCCGGAAATAACGTCAGCGCTAAGGAAATTTCTGAATGCCTTTTGGTGTAATAATTTTGAACTATTGCTCATTATTTATTCCCCCATTTAACTGTGTATTCAGTTGCTGCAGTTTTTGCATCGCAAACTTATCTTTTAATACATCCGAAGGCATATTTCCCTTGCCAATTACATAATCCACAAACTGCCAGTTCAAAAATTCGCAAATATAGTTGAATTGTTCGATTATTGGCAGACCTTTAATATGAGGAGCATCCCCACCAACGATCAAGACATATATTCGCTTATTTTTAATGATTTCTCTAAAATTAGGAACAGTTGCCAAGCTTTCTGACCAACGATCAATAAAATTCTTCAGTAAGCCTGAAACTCCATACCAGTAAATAGGTGTAGCAAAAATAATGGTTTTGCTTGCAATTAATTTAGTAAGCAGCTGATCATAGTCATCATCGGCTGCTCTCCATATTTTTTGGGAATGCCGTTGGTCCCAGATAGGTTGTATAGCATAATGCTTGAGCTTTATTTCGTTATGCTCAATCCCTTTAAGTAAACATGTCAGCATAACATCTGAATTACTGTTTTCTCGACTGCTTCCGTTGATAGCCAAAATACCCATAATTGTGATACCTCCAAATTTCATCAAGTAGCGTAAGAATACCATTACTGATATAATTTTTTTAAAACGTTGCATATAGTTCATGGAGGTATTATGACAACATATGGTCAAACTTTTAAAAATTTAAGAGAAGCAAAGGGAATCAGCCTTTCGAATGCGGCGAAGAATGTAGTTTCAAAGTCTTTTTTATCACGCTTTGAAAGAGAACAAAGCAACATTGTTTTTGACAAACTTTATCGGCTCCTTCTGAATATCAACGTTTCAGTCGAAGAATTTGTTTACTTAGACAATCAAAGACATGGCCGCTACCAGCCTTTTCACTATGAAGATACGAAAGATTATGTTGATTCTCAAACCGTCGACTACTCAGCAAGCCTTAGCAATTATTACTATCAAAAATGGCAAACGAGTGACGAAGAGTTTTACTATGTTAATTTTCTTAAGGAAAAAGTGAGTATGGAAAAGCATCAATTAGCAGTAGTTGAAGAAAAGGAGAAAACTTTTCTGTTCAATTATCTTTTTAACAGGGAAACTTGGACGCATTATGAAGTTAGATTATATATGAGTATTATTAGCCTTTTTACACCGATGCAGTCTTTTTACCTTACACAACAAATGGTTAAAAACGGCTCAGAAACTATTGATGTGAATTGGAATCATCAGGCTGATTTCTTATATGTCATTTTGAATACAGCTTTAATTATGGCTTATACAAACAATGTTTCAGAATTAATCCGTTTAATAGCCCAGGCAAAAAGTGCTATTCACAATGAACAATATCTTTATGAAAAAACTGAATTACACTTTATTGAGGGATTGCTATTTTATCTGCAAGGCAAGCATGAACTTGCAAAAACAAGAGTTAAAGAAGCAATCAATGTATTTAATGTTCTGGACTCCAAGCAGCTAGCTAAACTATATAGCCACCGTTGGGAAAAGTTCTTTAAGATGTATAACAATAGTTGCGTAAAGAGAAAAAATTGATATTCAAGGCAAAAGGATATACTGTTGACTACTGAGCATCTCAGAGGGGGGAAGAACTATGTCTATTGAACTAAATGTAAAACAACACGGATTTTCCGGCTTTTATTTTCCTGTAGACAGTTCCATCGAGAAAAAAGCAGTTATTGTTTTAGGCGGCAGTGATGGGACAGTTGCTGTTCCTAAAAATATCGGGGCTTTACTAAGCGATAGAGGAATACCGGCTTTGGGCGTTTGCTTCTGGAATCGTCCAGGGCTTCCGCAAAAGCTAGTTCGGGTGCCAGTTGAATATATTGAATCTGCGGTCAAATGGTTGCAAAACAAAGGTTTTGAAAAAATAGCAATATATGGGATATCAAAGGGTGCTGAATTAGCTTTACTAGCCGCCTCACTGATACCAGATATAACTTGCGTAATCGCACTTTCGCCTTCTCATTGCGTCTATGCTGGACTTGGAATCAACGATAAGGGCAAAAAGGATTTGTTTAATGTTTCAAGTTTTACGTGGCGCGGGAATCCACTTCCATTTGTGCGTGGTAAAAAACAAATAGGTGGCATATTATGGCGTTTTATTACACAACAGCAGCTTAATACATGTTTTATATATAAAAAGGCTCTAAAATCAACTACTGATGACGCTGTAATTAAAGTTGAAAATATTAAAGGCCCCATCCTATTATTTAGTGCGAGCGAAGATGCTACTTGGCCAAGCCAGTACAGTTGCGAGCAAATAAAAAAACGGTTGCAAACCAAAAAATTCGCTTATCCAGTTAAACATGTAAACTATCCTCACGCCAGCCACGTACTTATTCCAATTGCAAATCCACATACTCTATCAAAATTACGTATTTACAAAGTTGAAAGAAAACATCCTGTACAGTGTAATCAAAGTAGATCAGATGCCTTCGAAAAAAGTATGGAGTGGTTAACATCTTGGGGCCCAGCTTACAGTCATTAACGCTGAATTGTTATTAATATCATTCATATTTAAAAAACCACTTGCCGATATTTCTGAGTTGTCAAATTGTTTAACATCATGTCTTATGCTTACCCAAAACAGCTTGGTCGTGATCTAAGCTGCTGTGATGAAGAGGCGCCAACCTTCATTTCCGATTAATTAAAAGAAACTTAAATTGCCGGAAAAAGTGATCAGCCTTAAGTTCAATTTCTTATCTTGTCTAGCAAAACACCAATACAGGATCGACGGCTTAATTTGGGAAACAACTAAAAGAAACTTGAGCCTATAGAGGTGTAGCTAAAGAGCGGAATTGAATAACGGAATTTTGTGATCAAAATCACAAAATTGTTGTGAAAGCTTACTAGAAATGTTAAACTTCATACTGAAAGCGTAACCATATTTTTGACGTCGTCTTAATTCTCACAAGCTAAAACTTCTCATTCACAGGAGGTGCTTTAACATGTCAAAATTACAATCAGGAATATATCATATAATCGCAAAAGAATACGAAGGAGAAACACTTCCTCTTGAAGTCGAAATCAAAGATAACAAGATCGTAAGAATCACTCCTAAGAAGGAGATGACTCCTGGTGGTTTGGAAGAAGCTGTTTTTACGCGTTTACCAAAACAAATTATTGACGAACAAAGCCTGGAAGTTGATGCTATCTCAGGAGCTTCTCATTCCCGCCGAGGCTTATTGAATGCAATTGAACAGGTTATTACGCAGGCTGGTGGAAGCGCGAAAAATTTCCATCGTCAAACTAAACCGGTTGACCATATCTCTAAAGAACAAGAAAAAAGTAATAATTTGAAATCAGATGTCAGTTTTCGCATGAAGGAATACGATTTCTGGCGGCAAATTCCAGAAGAGGTTTTCAAAGAAATTGATGTTGACTTTTTAATCGTTGGTGCTGGTATTTCAGGATTGGCTGCTGCTGTCCAGGCAGGCTCTGAAGGAATAGATTCTCTTGTTATTGAAAAAAATGGTTTTGTCGCAGGTAATGGTGGTGGCGTTGAAGGAATCTTTGGCATTAACACCAAGATGCAAAAAGAAGTCGGCATCCATGCTGAAAAAGAGAAAATAATTGCTAAAGAAGCTGAAATGGGGCAATATCGTGTCGATGGTTCTTTTTGGGTAGACCTAGTTAACAATTCTGCTGAAAACATCGACTGGTTAGTCAAACAAGGAGTTCAACTTACTAAAGTTGACGATTATCACGGAACCTGTATGTTTCCAACCTTTCATTGGTTTAAAGGAGGGTTTGCTTCCAAAGGGTACGTTCCGTTCATGAAAAAACGTGCAGATAAATTGGGAGTCAAGTTTTTACTTGAAACTTCTGCCAAAAGTATTATTTTTGAGGATAATAAGGTTAAGGGGGTATATGCCCAAACACCTGAAGGCATGCTTAAGATCAATGCTAAAGCGACTCTGCTAGCTACCGGCGGGGTGGGTCACAATGCCGCTTTGATTGAAAAACAAGGATGGTCAACTAAGAACCTGCACTACTGCTCAATGCCTAGTAACACCGGTGACGGCTATCAAATAGCCATGTCATTGGGTGCAAAGGATATGTTGAGAGAATCTCCAGAATTTATGATGAATTACATCCAGGCTCTGCCGCATGAGGGTGTCCATCTCTACCTTGATCCAATTAATGGTTTTATGTCCTTGCCTTCAGGAGGGCCCGTTGTGTGGGTAAATCAAAATGGCAAACGTTTCGTAAACGAGAATGTAAAAAAATACAATCTTCTTTATCAACGAATGGCTATTGGAGCAACAAAGGTAACATACCAAATCTTCAATCAAAGAATCTATGATGAACTTACCAAAAATGTACCAAATGCTAAAGAGATTCTTGCAGAAGGTGTTGAAGTGAACGAAGGAAATTCATTATTCAAAGCTGATACAATTGAAGCCCTTGCTAAAGCAGTTAATTTACCCGAAGAAACTTTTGCGGAAACGATGTATAAATACAACAAATTCGCCCATAATAAAAGAGATGAGGAATTTGCAAAGGATGCTGCGATGCTCGTTCCAATTGAAGAGGGCCCATTTTACATCGCACGTCTTGATCCATCAAACTTAATCGGTATTGGCGGGGTGGGTTCAAACCAGAATTTTGAGGTAATTAACGACAAGTTCGAAAGAATTAATGGTCTTTATATCGCCGGAATGGATAGCACAATGCAATACAGGAATGTATATACAATCACTTTAGGCGGCTCTGCGTGCTCTCACAATGTCAATTCGGGTCGTCATGCTGCGATGAATGCCAAAAAATATATTGAAGCAACTTTCACGACGAACTCATGATTCATTATCTACTTACCAGAAGTTAGGACAAATCGTAATTGTTGAATACCTTAATTAAAAAAATAAAGAGTTCTTGCTTTTCAACCACTTCCTAAAAATCAAGCTTTTAGGAAGTGGTATTTTTATATTAAGAACTTGGTACAGTTCTTGCTTGAAAATTTTTTGACAAAGGTTTACGTTTTAATGTCGTAGTGCTAGCATTATTACCCTAAAACCAGTTACCGAAACAGGGTAGCTCAGCAACAAGGAGTTGTTTTCTGAATTATTGCAGGCGCTCCGCTTAAAACTCTTTTGTCGGTATTGTTTATTCAATTGAACGTTACACGATATGTGAAAAAATTAGTTTATAGAACAATAAGGAGCATAATCGATGACCACTATTCATGGAATCAATATAGACAAAGTTGGCCGTTGTCGCCATTACCATCAAACAAATGACATCGTTGGTCTAAAGTGTGATCGCTGTCAGCAATATTTTGCTTGTTATAAGTGCCATAATGCGTTAAAAGACCATTATTTTGTACCTTGTGCTAAAAATACTTTACCTGTTATATGTGGTAATTGCCAGCACAAAATGAACTTTCAAGAGTATTCACGTGGTTGTTGCCCACATTGTCAGAGTGCTTTTAACCCGAACTGTCATGTGCATTATAATATTTATTTCAAGTAATATTTAAATTTCAAAGTTAGCCAGCAGAAGAACCCATCCAGCTAACAAATAATTGCCTATGAAAGTATACTTGGTTTTAAGATTCAACATACAATGAAATTAACGCTTGTGCTGGAAGTAACTCCAACTGGTAAATATTTACAAGAGTAAATGTTAGTAGGTGTCGGTACATTAAATAAGTAATTTCTTAGGTTACTAGACGCAAGTAAAAATTTAATACTTACAATTGAAAACCTCACTAAGGTGATAAACTTCTAAATGAAGCAATATTTCCAGCCCAATCTACTATAAAACCCACAAGTAAGGCTTTATTCTGAAATCCAAAGATTATTTTTAATCAAAATCTTAAATAAATTTCATTTTAAACCGATTGATAGAATAGCTGCTTTGCTAACTCCATATAAGGGAAGGAAAAAATAGTGAGTATTACAAAAAAAATTACTCTAATCGTATCAGCTATCGTTTTTTTCAGTACAGCGATACTTGGAGCCACAAATTACTTTTTTAGCTACAAAGAAACCTTAAAATCTGCTGGAATAGAACTAACAGGATGCGCCAGTATTACGACTGGAATTGAAACACCAACGTACTTATTACAAATCAAGCAAGGAAATTTAAAAAATAGCCAAAAACTTGAACATCAAATTGATTGGATCGTAGAACATAAAAAAATATTTTCTGAAGCATATATTTTAGATACACAGGGCAAACTTTTGGCTGCAGATCGACACGCTCGTGCTTTGGGATTTAAAAGAGGCGATAACTTTAATCTCCCGACGGCAGCACTCAAAAAGATAAAGAGCGGTAAAACATACTATACAAGAATTTATAATCTTAGGGGCAGAAAAGTAATTACAGGATACGCACCAATTTATGAGAAACAACAAAGCACTTCAATGCCTAGTATGCATGGAAAAACATCTGGACATGAAAAAATAATTGCAATTAATGCAATTGACTTTGACGGGAAAATCGTTAGTTCTAGAACTTGGGAAATGAATAAATTTGTTATTCTTCTAAGTATTTTACTGCCGATCCTCGCTGCTATTATTACAGCTGTTTTCGTACAGCGACTAACAAGACCAATCAAAAAAATTGGTATTCATGTTAAAAGAGTTTCCAAGGGTGAACTTTCTTTGAATTCATTAAAAGTGAAATCAACTGATGAATTAGGCCAATTAGCCCATGATTTTAATATAATGGTTTCTCAACTGCAGGTATTGATTCGCAATGTCGCTCAAACCAGTAGGCAAATTTCGGCAAATTCACAGGAATTGCTTACCGGATCTAAGAAAGCAAAATTAGCAACCGAACAAGTTAACAACCAGATAGATGAAGCAAACCAAAGCATTGAACAACAGTCTTGTTTGACAAAGCAAGCAAATAACGAACTTAAAATGATGGCTGACCGAGTTGAGAAAATTAGTAGTCATATTAATGCTGCCGCGCATAAAGCTGACAAAACGAATTCACTTTCACAAGACGGAAATGTGGTTGTGAAAAATATGACCGAGCAAATGAATAAAATAAGCCAAAATAACATTGAAATAAAGCAAATTATCGTGAGTCTTAATGGAAAATCTAAAGAAATTGATAAAGTAATGACTCTCATCAACGGAATTGCCAAACAGACTAATCTTTTAGCCCTGAACGCATCAATTGAAGCGGAACGTGCACAAGATCACGGACGTGGATTTGCTATCGTTTCCGAGGAAATTCGAAAATTGGCTGATCAAACAGGTATAGCTACACGTGAAGTTGCCGATGTTATTGCTGACATACAGAAGGAATCAGACGATTCTGTCAAAAAAATTGTTCAGGGAGAAATAATCGTCAAGGATGGCTTATCATTGATTGAAAGAACCAGCTCCTCATTCACGCTGATCTCTTCCAAGTCCAATGAAACTTCTCAAGACCTTAATAAATTACTGAAAGAAATCTTGCAAATTCAAAATAAAATGACAAGTATGGTGGATGAGGTCACACATGTCACACAATTTGCAAGTAATATCGCTGCTAACACAGATAAAATTAGTCAATCTGGCAAACAACAAAATGTGATGATGCAAGATTTCGTTTCAGTATCCGAAAATTTGTCAATGATTGCAATCGAATTAACGGGACTTATTGATAAATTCAAATACGATAAATTAGAATAACGTTGAACATCAAAGTAGTATCTAAAGGAAAACTTCCGAAGCTGGAGACACATATTTAGTAGTTATGGTAGGTTAACACTACCAAATAAAAAAGAAGCTGTGCCAAAAGTTAAATTTTGGCACAGCTCCTTTTTTTATTCTGTATAAACGTGTTCCATAAGTCAAAATTCTCCGTCTAACTTCGAATTACTCAAATTTTCCCGACTTATGTCACACTCTCTTTTGTTTACCAGAATTTTATAAATGGTGATCACGCAAAGAGTTTGCTATCAAAAGCTGAAAGATATTATGAATACACTAATCAAAAACAAAGCAAAAAAATGAGATTCTTCATTTATATTCAATATTTGTAATCTGGAACATAATTAATCATTCAATGTTCAGACATTTAGTTTCACAGTAATATCCCTTGCCACCAACATAAACTTTTTCTATTTCATCACCAGCATTAGTTGACAAATTAACTAATATTTCAGAAGGTGAGTGTAACGCGTATCCTTGTTCAAACACATATGTTTTTTTTTGTAAATAACCACATTCATAAAGATAGCAAGCTAGGGCGCAATTCGAAGTACCAGTTGCTGATTCTTCATTGATGTCGTACAGTGGAGCAAAGTTTCTACATATAATTCTATTGTTATTAAAGGCATACAAATGCATTCCAACAACACCATAATATTTACTGACTTCTTTAATCCTTGCGAAATTAGGTTGTAGTGTGTTCAGTTGTTCTTCACTTCTTATAGGTATTAAAATATCCTTTAACCCTGTCGAGGCTATCCGAATTGGATATTTACTATCTATATCTCTAACATCAAAGCAACCGGCTAATTCTTTTAGAGGGACAACATCATAATATACTGGCTTGTTTTGTTCCATAAGTATAACGTTATCTTTTATAGTAATAGAGAGAAGTCCACTGTTAGTTTCAATTGTATACTGATTTTTGAAAAGTTTATTTAAATGCATCAGCAAAGTGAAAGAACCTATTGTAGCATGTCCACATAAATCAACTTCTTCTTTTGGTGTAAAATACTCAAATTTATAATCTGCAATTTTGGATTTTAATATAAATGCTGTTTCTGCATAACCCAGTTTCTTAGCTATTGACAATTTCTGAATAGTAGTTAATTTGGTATCAAGTAATACCATCCCTGCTTTATTGCCACCTTTATGGTACTTGCTAAATGCGCTTGCAACATAAACTGATATTTTCATAAGACATCTACCTTTCTTGCTAAAGGCTTGATTGTAACATAGAAAACATTCCTTATAAATATCATTATTTAAATCACTATCAGCGAATTCATTCTGTCATCGACTTTTTACGTCTTTGGAGATAGAACTAAAGTCCGCAATAAAACAAATTTCCTTTGGACTCGTTTTAAAAATTTTCGCAGTGTGTTGTTCAAGCCACATGTTATAATTCTATAAAGTAGGTTTAATGAAAAAAGTTATGAATATCAAAGGGTAGAAAGGACACATTGCCACTAAGTTGAACATCCTAGTTGATGTTACATTAATTATTGAGAATTTTTGTGCCAGAGCTTTAGGAATGAAATTCATTACGAAGATTAAAAATAAACAATACATTAAAATAAAAGATATTCATAAAACTCAAAAAGAAGGATTGTTGAGAATAATATCATCAAGTAAAGAATACTTAAAATTTATACTATGCCAGTTATGTGACTTAGAAGATATAAGTTACTGAGCTATGATGGGTAAATATCTTCTCTACTACAAAAAGAAAATTGTTGGTGAAGTCTATGATGATAGATTACTTGTAAAACCTATCAAAGCTGCAGTAGAATACATGCCTCATGCGGAATACAAGTTACGCTTAAATATAATTGCTTACCGTGGCAGTGGACAAACACGGCTTCAGCATCTAGCCTTTAAAAATATGTTAATTAATATTTTTATAATTAAATACTAAAAACTATATAAGAATAAAGGAGACAAATATTAATGGATAAGTGGGCAACTTTATATAAAAAGGCGCAAAAAGAATACTCTCCTAGGGATGTTACCCCTTTTATTTATGCTCATAACGTAGTTAGTGCTCTTGAAGCAGAAGATGGCAAAATATTTACAGGCTTTTGCATTGAAAGCTGCAGCGGTGTTTGCAATCTGTGTGCAGAACGTGTCGCAGCGCTAAATATGTTTGTTAATAGTGGGCAAACACAAATTAAACGTATAATTACTTTTAGAGACAAAGCGCCCACCGAGAAGGAAACCAGTAGTATGCCCTGTGGTGCATGCCGAGAGTTCTTAATGCAGTTAGACATAAAAAATAAACACACCGAAATCCTAGTAGATTACGAAAAAAGAAAGGTGACTACTTTAGAACAACTTATCCCAAATTGGTGGGGTTTATCTCGCTAACAGGGCTGCAGGTAACAGAACAATCTTGATGCACTAATGAAGACACACAAAAAAATTATTAAACAAAATAAAATACTGATCCTCGCAGTAGGCGGGGAACTTGGATTTTCACGAAAACTAACAGACAAGCTCGCGTCGTTTTACGAGAAAGTATATGGTGAAACCATTTCTAAATCTGGACACTATGTTCCTAAAGAAGAGCCCCAAGACTTACGCAGATGTTTATTAACTTTTATTGATAACATTAATCAGAAAAGCTAGAAATTTATCAGAGATTTTTAAGTATTTTAGGAAATTGATGAGAACTTGTTTCATTGAATTGACCCTATCTAACGATTTAGTTATGCTTATAACTATGTGTAAATAAGTTAGCATTTACAAGATATGTTAGTTGTGTAAAATAAATTAACTGGGGAAATTAAATATGAAAAAATTTATTAGTGTCATTGTAGTTTTTGCTATCATCATTGTGTTGGGGATTCATATTGGAAATAAGTTTATAAATAGTCCGCATTCTTTAAGCACTCAAGAAGTTCTACAAAAATTTAATTGGACTTTAAAATCTAAAACATCCAATAGTACTCTGGGTTCTGTCAGGTTTACTAAAAATAAAATGATTGTTAAAAAGAATAATCGGAGTATAAAGAACAACTATAGTGTAGATTCAAATGATAACTTAATAATTAAAAGTGGTCCTTATATTGGAACTTATTCTATGGATATGGATAGTACAGATTATTCTTTATCTCCAGAAGTTAAAAAAAATACAGGATTAAAACTGATCAGGAACTGATTAGTTGGTCACAAAAATTCCATTTAAGATTATATTGTAAGGATTTCCTTTCTACTTTTATGACAGTCTTAGTGTATCTATTTAAATATATAAACAAATCGCGCTTGAAAAGTAGCGCTTTTTATTTTTCTCAACTTTCCAAAATATAGAACTTGTGTTCGATTTTAGTATGTGCTATCATATGTTCCAACGAAAGTTTATATTTTGCTAAGAGGAGGGGCTGGATTGAAAATTGCTATTTTTTTCATTTTAAACGAATACGCTGATTGGGAAGGTGCATATCTTGCTAGTGAGCTTAATCGAAGTTCTGATTGGAAAGTTAAGACTGCTTCAATAAACTCAGAAGTAATTTCAATCGGTGGTTTTAAAACTATCGTAGATTATCATATCCCAGAAATTCCAGCAAAAATTGATTTATTAGTACTGATTGGAGGAAACTCCTGGTCAATAAAAAATGATCATTTAAGGAAGTTAATTGCCAAACAACTTCGTAGTAAACGACCAGTCGCTGCGATTTGTGGAGCTGTCGACTTTTTAGCACAAAACGGATTATTAACTCACTATAAGCATACAGGAAACGCTCAATATCTTTGGAAAAATTACTCAAATTATACCAACCATGATGATTTTATTGAAAAACAAGCAGTTAAAGATCTTAATCTAGTAACTGCCAATGGAACTGCTTCATTGGAGTTCACCAAATTGATTTTAAAACTAATTGATTTCCTTCCAGAATCTGAAATTGATAAATCCATGGCCTTGCATGAACTTGGATTTTATAAATACTGTGAGATGTATGGTAATCCTTACTTAGCAAATTAAAAGCATCGCATTGCAGTTATTCGATCAACTTCATAGCATTATAAGGGAAATTAGACAATAATTCTGAGCTTGCACGTACTTTAAATAAAAGGACTTATACATATTCCGCTACTGTTGTTCAAAGGGAACCTGTCAACAATAAGAAATTTTTCATATTCATAAATAACACCATGATCTTTTAGGTTACGGTGTTATTTTGTTTATCCTGCAGATGCCAGTATTTTTTTGAATTACTGGCATCATTTTATGAACTATAACCAGATTAATAAATGCAATGAACAATAAGCAACAAGTAAGAGATCCAGCTATAAAATGCACTAATTTGAAGATAATATTGTCTCATTATATATATTTTTTAAAAATATTGCTGCATTTCATTTTAACTAGAGTTATGTTAGTAATACAGGGCGCCCGAGTAAAAAGCGAGGTAACTAAAATTGAATATTGTATACTTGCAGTCAACAAAAGTGGTCTATTCTAGGCGAGTAGGGGCTTATGGCATAGAAAATAAAAGCTTAATGGATTCTTTTAAAAACTGGCTTAAATCTGAAAACCTTTTTCAAAAATCAATTGTTCTTGGAATTCCATTAGATGATCCCAAGTTAATACCTGAAAATAAATGTCGATACGACGTTTGTCTTATAACTAATAAGAATAGTTTTAAGGCTAATATCAAGCAAAGAATCTTAAAAGGCGGTAGCTATGCCGTTTTTAAAATTAACCATACTGAAAAATCGATCAATGAGTTTTATACGAACGTGTTTCAAATAATTCGTAAATACAAATTACACGCATTAAACCAACCTATTATTGAACGCTACCAGCAAAACATGGTTGATAATGGATATTGCGAAATATTAATTCCCGTAAAATAATATTAAAAGAAGGCTACCAAGGTATGCCTTAAATCTTAGATTAAAAGTTAACTGCTTACAGATATAATTAAAAAAGCCCCCAAAAATAACCACACCTCTAAAGGGGTGGGGCTATTTTTTGAAGAGCTTTTTAACGGTATTACTTGTCATTAATTATTTGTTTAAAAATTGCATTAGATTTAGTTGGCTGAAATTCAATAACATCATAATTTACTATTTTTTCCTTATAGAAGGGATCATTATGGTAAATATTTTCAGCTTCTTTTAAATTGGCAGCTTTGCACAGAATAACTCCTCCAATACGAGGATTTTTCCTCCCTGAAAAAACAAATTTTCCTTCTTTATAAAACTTATCTAGGTATTGATTATGATCACTCAAAAACTTTTGAACCTCTGTTAACGGTTTCTTATAAGTTAAACTAAAAAAGAACAAGATATCCACTCCTAAAAATGTTATATTATTTATTGAACAAGTTCACTGAACCAGTTCATTGTATGATATAAATACAACGATGTCAAAAGGGAGTTCTAACATGAAACGGGACCAGCAAAAAATCCAAACCAGAAAAAACTTATTCCAAGCAGCAATTGAATTATTTAATTATAAGGGCGTTCAAAAGACCAAAGTGACAGATATAGCTAAAGAAGCAAATGTATCCACAGGAACTTTTTATATTCATTTTAAATCAAAAGAAGATATCATTAGCGCTATTTACTATGAAGATTTTAATAACTATATGTGTGGTAACATTCAGAAAATTAATCAGCTTGATTTAGATTGCAAAAAAGCACTTTTAGAAATTGGAATTTTAGAACTGAAATTTGCAAAAAATGTTGGCATTGAGGTCACTACAATTGCTTTATAGCAAATCTACAGACTAATATGAAAATTCCTGGCAACCATCTAAAAAAAAGAATTTTCCCAAATGAAATTAAAAAGACTGTGGGCAGGCTTAATAGTAATAAATCACTTGATACTAACCTTGTTTTTCAAGAGTTTGAATCTGTTGTTCGCGGTGTCATGCTTACATGGTGCTTCAACAATGGACAGATTGATATTATTGATCTAGGAACCTATTTATTGAAAAAATATCTAAATAGTTTATAACAAGGCTGTTCAATCTGACTAAAATAAGTATCAGTTAATATCTTGAATTCGCCAGTTAGTATGTCACTAATACCAGTAATGTTGCCTTAGTAGCCCTTATAAGGCTTTTTTATTATTCAAAACTTGAAAGGTAAGTATTAAATACGTCAATTAAAATATGCTATTCTAACTGCTGCAACTTTTAAAAGAAACGGCTGCGAAGTAAGTGGACGCTCTCGAACTATTGCTAGCGTCACTTACACTTTATATCTGAAGACCTAGTTGATGTAACTATCAAGTTCAATGGGTCAAAATTTCCGTCCATTTCCTCAAATAGCTCACTTTGGTTTAGCAATCGTAGCCAAAATCTAAAATTAATTGAAGTCTAAATTCTAGCAAGAGCCGGTTTTCAACTCTTAAACCCGATACTAAAGTTGAATTAGCCAATCTAGCACTTTGAATCAACCGAATATTCAACCTTTAACGAAACAATTGATTTATATGTGCTTAACTAATAAATCCATAAAAAGATAAAGTACCTTAGGTTTTCAAATATATAGGAATTCATATAGGTGATCTCATGGGATATTATTTTAATTCCTTTTTGAATATAGTTTCTTTTATGATATAATTTCTAAATAGAAATTATATTGGAGGAGAAAATGATGGAAGAAAAATTGATTAATGTACTAACAAACTTACAGTGTGAGCTAGTTGCCGAAAGAAGTTTAGTAAATCCAAAGGAAATTACATGGACACAGTATGATATTTTAACAGCCTTGCAAATACAATCCTCATTGCCTTCTAAGCTAAGTGCTTCCCTAGGGTTAAGCCGTTCAAAATTATCAAAAAATCTCGTTAACCTTAGAAAAATGATGTACATTAAACAATATCCAGATAAAATAGATCATCGTGAACTGATTACTAGTTTGACACCTAAAGGGGAAGATTTGTTGAATAATATAGATGCTGGTCATAACTACCTAGCTAAAATCGCCCAAAAAGTATTTTCTGAAGAAGAACAGCAACAATTTATCGCCTTGTCACAGAAACTGGTAACTACTTTACGTAAGGAACGAATTAAAAATGAATAGTAATATGGATTATATCTCTATAAAAGACGCAACCACACACAATTTAAAGCACATTGATTTAAAAATACCCAAACACAAGATTTCGGTGTTTACTGGCGTTTCAGGCTCAGGCAAGTCCTCACTTGTTTTTTCTACACTGGCTGCTGAATCACAGCGTCAAATAAATAAAACTTATAGTTCATATATTCAACAATTGCTTCCTAAATTTGAAACTCCAGATGTTGCTAGCATAAAAAATCTTCCTTTTTCAATTGTTGTTAATCAAAAACAACTTAATGGTAACATACGTTCAACGGTTGGCACTTATAGTGAAATTTATACCGGATTGCGCCTACTATTTTCAAGGATAGCTAAACCATTCATCGGTTATTCTATGAAATATTCATTTAATAATCCCGAAGGAATGTGTCCAGAATGCCAAGGAATTGGACGAACACACAAGGTTAAAATTGAAAAACTTGTTTCATTTGAAAAATCGCTAAATCAAGGTGCTATTAATTTTCCCACTTTTCAGCCTGGTGGCTGGCGACTGATGCGTTACACAGAAAGTGGTTTTTTTGATTCCAACCTACCTTTAGAATCATGGTCAAAAGATAAACTGGAGTTATTACTTCATGGGAAAGAACAAAAGCCTAAAAATCCCACTGCCAAATGGCACAAGACAGCAAAGTATGTTGGAATTATTCCAAGAATTGAGAGTACATTTTTACAAAAAGAAAATACTCAGTATAAAACCAATATCAAAGAAATTACACAAACAATTATTTGTCCTTATTGTCACGGTTCGAGACTAAATCAACAAGCACTTTCAGCTAAGATCATGGATACTAACATTGCTGCATGTTGCTCAACGTCTTTAAATAATTTACATCATTGGTTAAAGAAGATTACCAATGTGAGTGCAAATATTTCAATAATCACAGAAGATTTAATTACTAAAATCAGGAACTTACAGACTGTTGGTTTAGGATACTTGAGCCTTAATCGAGAGACGGCTACTTTATCTGGTGGCGAAGCTCAAAGATTAAAATTAGCAAATTATCTCAATAGCCCTTTAAATGATATATTGTATATTTTTGACGAACCAAGTACAGGACTACACCCGCACGATTTGGAGGGAATCAAGCGAATATTTATTGAACTCCGTAATAAAGGTAATACATTAGCAATAGTTGACCATGATCCAGAGATAATTAAAATCGCTGATCAAATTTTCAATCTAGGTGAACTTGCTGGTGAAAAAGGGGGTTTGCTTACTTATCAAGGTAGTGTTCAAGGATTACTTTCTTCTGATACCCTAACAGGAAAATATTTACGCGATAAGGGACATCTTATCCCTAGCAACGAAGTAAAAAAAGCATCTAGCTTTTATAACTTAGAAAATGTTTCTAAATTTAACATCAAAAATCTTTGTGTACGTTTTCCTAAAAAAGCTTTAACTGTTATCACAGGTGTTGCCGGTTCCGGAAAAAGTACACTGATCGATATTTTTAAAGAAAAATATTCTAACACTGCTATTCTTAATCAAAGACCAGTTCACAGTAGTAGAAGATCAAACGTATTAACTTATTTGGGAGTTTTTGACAGTTTACGCCATTTTTTTTCTAAGTCGACAGGAAAATCAGCTTCAATATTCAGTTTTAATGGTAAAGGAGCTTGTCCCGTCTGCAAGGGAACTGGTGTAATCAAGCTTGACCTTGCTTATATGGGCGATACATCAGAAATTTGCGAGGCTTGCGGGGGAACTCGTTATTCTAAAAAAACGTTAAGTCTTAAGTATCGCGGACATAGCATTGCTGATGTTCTTAATTTATCAGTAAACCAAGCAGAGAATCTTTTTCAAGGTGAGCTAAACATTGCTCTCAAAAACCTAGCGAAGGTTGACTTAGGTTATATAAAATTAGGTCAAAGTCTAGACACTTTCTCTGGTGGTGAACTGCAACGTGTTAAATTGGCCAAATTTTTATCTCAAAGCAATAGTAACACTTTAGTTTTAGATGAACCTACTAGTGGGTCGCACGAAGCCAATATTCAAAGTTTAATTGATCTTTTAAAAAATCTAATTAAAGATAAAGAAATAACTATTCTTGTTATAGAACATAATTTAAGAGTTATGGGTCAGGCGGATTGGCTAATTGATATTGGCCCATTAGCGGGAAAAAATGGCGGCAAAGTACAATTTCAGGGATATCCAAGCGAAATAATTAAGCAAAAAAGCAATTTAACTGTTCAGGCATTACAAGCATATTTTTCAGAAGAGTGTGATAAAAACCACTAGTTGATAATGTTAATAAAGCAGATGAATTTAAATATCTTTCAAAAGCAATTGTTTTACTTGAAGCGATGCATTATTTTGAAGGCTAATAAAATGCATGGCTGGAGTTTTGATAATTTGGAAGGACAGTGGGCGAGTAAAAGAACTCCTTTGGGGCAACCATAAACAAATTGTTCTAAGCTGTTTAACAAAGAAATATAGCACTTTTTTGCATGGTTACAGGATGTGCTGGTGAAATGTTGCTCTCATTTGGGCATAGTAATAGGCTGACCTCAGTTACTAAGTTTTTATTAAAGTAGTAAAAAGAGGGCCTTTAGCCACTTAGTATAAAAATGTGTTGCATAAAAAGACAATTATCATTGCCTATTAGAGATAACAACTTAGCTTTTATTGCTAATAATCAAGCTAATATTAATTCGGATTCAGTTTATTAAAAAATTAGTTCCAGTAATTTTTTACTGAACAAGTTGGGGTTATTAATAATATTTTTCCAAAGTAGCTAGATGCATCTTACATCCCACTTTATCCAAAAAATACGTTATTGATTACGCAATAAAGCTTGCGACTGCTGGCTTTACCATGCTTTCAGCAAGACAAGTCTTTTCTAAATAGAGTTCTTTGGTGTAAGAACTATTCTTCAAATCACTAAATTTACAGCGGTTAGTTGCTAATACTTACCAAAAAAATTAGGTTAATACAGTTTTATTTGTCAATTTTCCATGATTTGATTGAACACTACTAAAAAGAACAAACTGTAAATTTGCAGTTTGTTCTTTTTTCGATTCGTTGCAAATTTTTCTTGATTTATATCTATTTCCAGCCAGTTATAATAGCTTTAATTCCTAATAAAAACTGTTCCTCCTTAGTAATTTTTTCATCTAGTAATGATACCAACAAATTATTCATTAAACCTGATCTTTTTTGTAATTCGTCCATTAACGCTGGATCAATTTTAGCTAGAGTCCTAAATGAATTGATTGATCTGTTAATTGCTGAGAACCCTTATTTCTTATTTACTTAACGTTTTTAGTAATATATAATTTATCTAAGTAATATATAATTTACCTAAGAAGGTGTCTTTAATTATATGCTTAAAAACAAAGTGAAAGTGTTTAGAATTAAAAATGGCCTGTCTCAAAAGGAGCTTTCCTTTTCTGTAGGTGTAACTCGTCAGACAATGAGCTTGATCGAAAAGGGAGAGTATAATCCGACAATCAACCTTTGTTTAAGGATCTGTTACAGACTTCACAAAACTTTGAACGAAGTTTTCTGGTTAGATGAGGAGGAATTTAAACATGAAGAAAGTCAACGATGAAAGACTCAAAGGACAGTTAGTTAAGAATTTTAAGATATCATTCATAATTGAAAACCTTTTCGTTCTTTTGGTTTTAGTTTATGAATCTTTTAAAAACATTTGGAAGACGCTTAACCTACACAACCCTTTATGGGTTAGTTTTATGATTGGTGTTATCTCTCTTTCAATCCTATCTCAAAAGGTGACTACTGCTATTGAAGATAAACCCAAGATTTCCAGAAAAAGATTGGCATTTTATTTTGTATTAGAATTTTTAATTTTTAGCTCTTTATTCATCTTAGTAATCCCAAGTAGTATCTGGGCTGCTTTTGTTTGTGGGGGGACAGTCGCATTAGTTATCTCAAGTATTCTTATCTATAATAATCATTATAGATATTATCAAAAATAACGTTGATATTTTTTTATGATTAACGCTCAAGTAAAAATTATAATTAAAGCAAATATATCAAATTAGATAATTGATATAAGAAAAAACAATTACCATAACTCTAATGCTACTTATTTTTAATCGACTGGAGAAACTAAAATGATTACATACCGTATTTTTAAAAATTCTGATGCAGAAGAAGTCGCTAGTTTAGTAAAAAAAACAATGTACACTACCAATATAAAAGATTATTCTAAAAAATATCTAGAAAATTATCTTAAAGATCTTACTGCCCAAAATTTCATTGAGAACGCTAAGTATTTTCATTGTTATGTTCTAACTGATGATACTAATAATACAATTGTTGCAGTTGGATCAATTGGTCCTTATTGGGGAAAAAAAGATGAAAGCAGTCTTTTTAACATTTTTGTTCTGCCTGAATATCAAAGTAAAGGAATTGGACGTAAGCTCATTACCGCATTAGAAAGTGATATCTATTTTAAAAGGGCCAAGAGGATTGAAATTCCTGCCTCAATTACTGGACTAGGTTTTTATCAAAGAATGGGATATCACTTTAAAAATGGCAAAAAATCTCTTGATAATGAACAGCTTTATCGACTGGAGAAATTCAATTAAAGAAATTGATCGAGACTAAAAAACAATTTACTTACCAAGATAAATCTAATCTTTTAAAGAAAATAGGGGCAAGCATTGTGGAAGAAAAAAATTAAGAATAAATCGGCGCTTTAAAAGACCTCCGCGATATAGACATAAGAAACATGCTAGAATGCTGAATTTGGGTATTGCTACAGTCTTATGAAAAAGATTTATGTGTTTAATACAAATTGAATGAAATCACTAATTTAAGCATAACAAGTACTTTCGATCAGTGTTGAACAACGTACATAGTTTTAACAAAAACTTGGAATGTTCAAGGAGTGATTAAAATTCCCAAATGGTATGAAGATCGAGTTGGTTCTGCTATTAATGGAACTAATCCAATGGTTATGGCAGAACTAAATGGTGGCTATGCGGTTTTTGGTGACGTTCAATTCTTACCAGGATATTCTGTGTTATTGCCCAAAAGAAATGTTTCATCTTTGAATGATTTGAATATAAAGGAAAGAACTTATTTTTTACGCGATATGAGTATCTTAGGCGATGCGATTCTCTATGCCTGCAAAGCAAAAAAATTAATTATAATGTATTAGGCAATACTGACACTTTTCTTCATGCTCATGTTTTTCCAAGATATTCAACGGAGGATCCACAAAGATTAAAGGAACCAGTTTGGCTATATAGTCCCGAACATTAGTCTAACCCTAAATACAGCTATGATCCTCAAAAACATGATAAGTTAAGAAAAGGAATAACTAATTATCTGCTAAAATTGAAAGACCAATAAAACCTAATAGGCCCTAAAAAGAAGCGATTTTTTCATGCTTTATTATTATGAAAAAGGTTATCCAAAAATATGCTGCTGCGATTCATCGCTCTTTAGAAACATATAGCACTACCGAAAATGGAAAAAAGAAGCAAAACTAAATATGCATGGCTGGAATTTTGATCATTTAAAAGGGGGATGGTTGAATAAAGAAACAACAAAGTATTAGTTATCATTGTTGTTTCGCTTAGCTAACATATCATTGTAAGTTTCTTTCTTTTTTTGTAGAAACTCTAATTGTTTTTGTAATTTCAAAAACTCTTTATTCAATAATCTTTGTTGTTCGTCAAGAAGCTTGATTCGTTCCTCAATTGTTTGATCTCCTTGTTCTCTTAAACAAGAGTATCTACAAATGTTCTCTAATGACATCCCAGTTTGTTTTAGTCTTAATATAAACATCATCCAATTTAAATCATAATCAGTAAATTCACGATAATTATTTTTTGATCTAGCTGGTTTGAGAATGCCCATATCTTCATAATATCTCAAAGTTGGAACTGAAAGACCTGTTAATTTAGAAAATTGGTGAATTTTGTACATGATTTCTCCTTGCTATAAAGTTAACTTGATAGTTTATATTAATAGTATCAAATCAAAGGAGTTTTTACTAATGGACAATATACGTTATAGAAAAGGAATCAGCAATCTTGATAAAATTGATGGTGAAATTGGAAAAAAGGTCATAGATTCATTAAAAAATATTTCTCCAGAAACTGGTCAATTTATTATTGAGTTTGCTTTTGGTGATATTTATGAAAGAAAGATATTAGACTTAAAGCAACGAGAAATGATTACTCTAAGTAGTCTAATAACACAGGGAGATACGCATAATCAATTAATAGTTCATATTAATGGTGCTTTAAATGTAGGATTAACCCGAAATGAGATTATTGAAACTTTTGTTCAATGTATTCCATACGTTGGATTTCCAAAAGTACTTAATGCCATAAGTACCGCAAAGGAAGTATTTAATTCAAGAAAATAGTCTAATTAATATTAAATCTATTCGCAACTCTAAATTCAAGAGTTGCTTTTGTATTACTTTGAGAGGCGATCTATATTGCTTTAAGCATTACACATCCGTTGCCGTTGGCATCAAAGAAGTTCTTGATTATCTAATCACTCCAAGTGAAAACGCAGGAGTTTGGTCAAAAATAGTTAAACCAGCTTTTGAAAAAGAAAAGTATATCTAAAAAATCAAGAATTCAGTGTCTCAGCCAAAGAATGTCATCGCAATGAGCAATTTGTATTTTTTGCAACAGTTGCCAACACTGGAGATTATAAAAGGGCAATGTAATTGCTAAAGCATGATTAATTTTAAGAACAAAACATTAAAAAAAAGAGAATATTTTTATAAATCTAGTCATGATCATTGCAATCGTCATTGGTGCTCACGGCATTAGACATATATTAGGGTGGGGACCTGCCATTAGGATAATCTGGGAATCACCAACAACAAGTCTGAATTCATGGTTTTTTGATGGAACACCACGCGCGTAATGGCAGCATTACTATTTGGAGTAGCTACAATAGGGTTCGTTGCGACTGTTTTTGGCTTATACACTAATCAGCCATGGATGCGCACCACAGCCATTACCTCAGCTGTTATCTCACTTCTCGCAACAATATTTTTTCCGCATGCCTTACCGCACTAAGCTCTCTAGTTGGCTGTACAGTGATCAATATTGGAGCCATTGTATTAAATTGGAATGCTACAATTACCCCAATAACAAGAAAAATTCATCACATCCAAATAAGAGATTAGTGAACATCAAAGAACAATTTTCGCTAATCTCTTATTTTTTGAGGGACTTATGGCACAGCCCAATTTTACTTCACAAGAAAGGAGTATCTGATAAAAAACAAAAGAAATAAACATCTAACACCATTTGAGCGTAATAAAATCGATTTTTTTGGAATACCGAGAAAATTCATAATCAAGCTGAAATTGCTCGGCAAGATCTATAACCATGGATATTGAAAGACTGTCTCTAACTAGCCTGCAAAAAAACACTTTAATTCATACTATTAGTGGCAAGAAAAACAAAATGGTAAACTTACACGTGACAGTTATTTGTAAATCAACTTATTTTTTTGAACGGAGTGTATTTGATGTCTTTTATTGGTTCGTTAATTATTGTTTTGTTATCTACAACTCTTGCAGGTCATTTAACTGCAAGAGCTGGGATTCCAGCAGTTTTAGGTCAACTCCTGATTGGTATAATAATTGGACCTGGGGTTCTAAACTTTATCCATCCAACAGAACTAATAGAACAATTCGCTGAAATTGGTGTAATTTTATTGATGTTTATGGCAGGCATAGAGAGCGACATGCAGCAACTAAGAAAATACTTTAAACCAGCTCTATCAGTTGCATTATCTGGTGTTTTACTACCTGTAATTGTTATGGGTGCAGCCAGCCTATGGTTTGGATATCATTTTCAAGAAGCTTTATTCATAGGTGTTGTTTTCTCTTCTACGTCTGTCAGCATTTCCGTAGTTGTATTACGTGAATTTAAAGCACTAAACGGTAAAGAAGGGGCTACAGTTCTTGGAGCGGCAGTCGCTGATGACATTTTGGGGGTTCTATTATTGAGTTTAATGATAGCATTTGTAGGAAGTAGTAGTGGAACAGGCGGTTATGGAAACTCTAATAATATTTTGCTGCAATTAGCTTTTCAAGGACTTTTTTTTGCGGGAGTTTTTCTCCTTGTTCGTTGGGTTGCACCTGGTATCATGTACCTGAGTACTAAATTATTAATCCCAACTAGTAGAACTATTTCAGCCATGATTATTTGTTTGTCAATGGCGTATTTAGCTGAATTAGTTGGCTTATCCGGTGCAATTGGAGCCTTCTTTGCAGGAATTGCAATTGGGCAAACATCTACTAAAAAAATTGTTGATACTAATATTGAACCGATCAGTAATGCACTTTTTGTTCCTGTTTTCTTCGTTAGTATCGGACTAAGTGTTTCATTTGATAATTTTCTTACTTCATTGCCTTTTATCATGATTATGACAATTCTTGCTATTCTAACTAAATGGATAGGTGGTGAATTTGGTTCACTATTAGCCGGTTTTGATAAAAATAGCGGAAGAGTAGTCGGAACTGGTATGATTGCGCGTGGTGAAATGGCTCTAATTACAGTCCAAATTGGCTTTAATGCCCATTTGCTTGATAAAAACTTATATATAGACATCATATTTGTGATTGTTATAGCGACATTATTAGCACCATTACTGTTACGTTGGTCATTGAAAAAATTAAGAAAAATCAACTAATTTGTTTATAAAATTATCAGCAAGTACCGCCTTAACCGTCTGGTATTTTTTTATTACTCAAAATTTGAAAGGACGGTATTAAACATGTCATTAAAGTATGTTATCCCAACTACCGAAACTTTCGGCAAATTAACTTTTGAAGGAAAAGATCACGAGGTTACTAGCGGTTATTCTCGGATTGCTACAGGAGTGGTTTACAATCTTTTATCAGAAAAACAAGCAGAACTAATTGAGGTTCAAATTCTTGCAAGAGCTGGTTCCAAAAATTTTGAAACTGACACTGAGATTGAATTGATTAATCCAAGACTTGAACCGACTGGACGTTCAACAGGTGATGAAGCGATTGCCTCATGAAAATTACGCTATTCCTTAATGGTCGTTACGTTGATGCTGGAATTCGAGTAACTGCTGATGATATCATTTTAGTGAACAAAGTTTCATCAACCAAAAATGCAACTATTCCAGAAAAGAAATAGCTGCGTTATAAAATAATTGGTAAATTGAATGTTTCTAATTACTGTGTTGAGATATGCAAAATTTCAAAACACCTGATATTATTTTCCTTTTTGGGTCTTGCTTCAGAAAAAGAAAAAGTAACTTTTTTCCATTTATCAGGATTATATATGACCAGTTTACCTGATTCTGTACCACTTAAAGTAGCAGTTAAGTTAACGTTTTGCAATGTATCTTCTGGTAAAATATCATCAACTTTCTCAATGACATATTTACTCTTTTTAAAATTTTTTTCTAACTTAACTACTGTAGTTATCTCACTCGTACACATATAATGTGTAAAACAGGTACCTATCAAGTGTGTACACAAACTAGATACAATAATTAGACTGAATCATAGTAGTGAAGCCGTGACCTTAGCTTATTTGGATTTAGATCAGTAAGTCGAGAACGAGTGTTGGATCAAATTGATTTCGGTTAAATATAACACCATAAATAAAGTTACTTGGAACGATTGCTTATATTTGAATACTTAAATTTCCTATAAAATCATGTAATTTATTAAGAATTATATTTTTTCTCCCATTTACCTAGCTCAACAAAAATCGGCAAAAGAGTATTTCCTTTTTTTGTCAATGAATACTCAACCCGTGGTGGAATTTCATTGAATTGTGTGCGTAAAACAATTCCATCTGATTCCAGTTCCTTTAAAGTAGCAGTAAGCATAGTATTTGTTACATTTGGTAATTTCTTTTTTTATTTCACCAAAACGTAAATTGTTATTCTCCATCAAGAAAAAGATAACTCGCAATGTCCACTTCCCTTGTAAAATTGATAATGCTCGAAACACTGGACAATTAGTATCGCTTTTAAAACCTTTGAGACTTTTCATGAAGTTTCCATAATACTTACTGGTTTTATTTTCCACTGTTAACATCCTTTAGTATGTTTTTTTATACTTGGTTTAATTAATCTGCGTACTTGTTGTTGAAATCTAACTTAGTATAATTTGAAAGGAAGAGAAAATCAAATATCACATATTCAGCAGGAGGAATAAATTTGAAACTAGAAAAAAAATTTTTGTGGTCAAATGGCTCAAAAGCTAATTATTGTGCTTATTTAATGGATAATTCAGTTGATATCGAATTAAAAAGAAAACACCCAGCGATTATTATTTGTGGTGGAGGAGGGTTTGCACGAATTACTTCCAGAGAACAGGAACCAGCTGCATTTTATTTTTTAAACCAAGGTTATCAAGTATTTGTTCTAAATTACACGACCAAATCAACTGGAGACGGTAGCTATCCCAACCCTTTATTTGACCTAGCAAAAATGATAGCAACTGTCCGTACACGTGCTCTAGAATGGAATATCGATCCAAAAAAAATTGCGATTTTAGGTTTTTCAGCTGGTGGAGCAGTCTGCGGTTCTTTAGCAACCGAATGGCAAAAAACTTACTTATCTGAAAAAATTGGTATATCCAGTAGCATGTTACGACCTGATGCGGTGATACTAAGTTACCCATTATTAGATTTTGTGTATCAAAGAAAAATGCTTAAAGTAGATAAAAATCGTGAAAAAATTTTGCCATTAGTAAATATGCAGAAAAATTCTTTTCTATCAAAAGCATTGGAAACAGGTATAGGGAAAGAAGCAACAATAGCACAATTAGAAACAGCAAGTCCAATAAGTCACATTACAAAACATGTTCCACCATTTTTTTTATGGGGGACCTCAGATGATGAAATGATGTACACAGGGCAATTGTTAAATTTTGCTAAAAAACTAAGCGACCTTGGTCTTAATTATGAGCTTCACATTTTTGAAAATGGCCAGCATGGACTATCCCTAGCAAATTATAATTCTATGCCAGATGGTTCAGAAAAAAATATCTCCATTTGGGGAAAATTAGCATTAAAATTTTTACAAAAACATCTATAATGTCTTTCATATGTAAAGTTCTTTGGAGCGATTTGGGTGGATAAAGAATTAATTTTAAGCGATTGCCTCATAGAAATTAACAGCTGAACATATTAAAAAAGGGGGATAAGTAGATATTAAAATTCCAGAATGGTATTAAAATTGATGAAGAAAAGTCATTTTCATCAATTTTAGGTTAAGATGGTGAACCCACCGGAGACGGCGTTATGACATTTACAGTTAAACTAATCAATACTGTTGTCGAGAATTATGCTATTCTAAATAGTCGCTAGATTGATGCTGGAATTCGAGTAACTACTAATGATATTGTTTTAGACGCTTAAAAAAATGACGAGCATATCGTTACAACGCAGAAGAAGCTCAACAATATGCTGACTTAAGACAAAGTCGAATCGGAACTAAAAAGAAATATACCAAGAAAAAAGCCCGAATTATCGCTAGACGAATCTTAGACGATAAGTGGTCACCACAAATGATCGCAGAAACACATAAGGAACTTAAATTGAGTCGCAACACGATTTATAACTGGATTTATCGTGGCATGATTCCAGGAGTCTCAGAAGATAATTTGCGCTATCAAAAACGTTTTAAACGTCGAAAGTCAACACGCTTACTTGAGATGAGTGCCAAGGAACGACAGGCAGAAGAACTAAAAATTCAGGAAAGAAGGGTGAAACAACAAGAAAAAAGGGTGATCAGACCAATTAAACATTCGATTGAGGAGCGTTCGCCCGCGGTAAATAGTCGTCGCTTATTCGGACATTGGGAAGTTTGATTGTGTTTTGCCAAAGAAGGGCTATAAAAAAGTTTTTGTGACGTTTTGTGAACGTAAAACGCGTTACTACATTGCTTTAAAAGCGGATTCACAATCTGGAAAAGCAGTTTGCAAAGTTTTGGATCAGTTTATGCATCTTTTTGGGAAACGTTCCAAGTATGTTGTTCAATCATTCACATTTGATAATGGATTTGAGTTTACGAATCATTTTGTGATCAACAAAGTTCAAAAAGAATTTCGAATTATGGCGTATTTTGCGCATCCGTATAGTCCTGAGGAACGTGGCTCCAATGAAAATGCTAATCGAATGCTGCGCGAGTATTTTCCAAAGAAGACACACTTTGAACACGTTACAAATGATGATTTAAGACGTGCTTTGCATAAAATTAATAGCAGACCTAAAGTCGTTTTGAATTATAAGACGCCGAGAGATGTCTTTAGACGTAAATTACAAGAAGTTGACCGTACATACGGCTATAAACGACATTTAAGAAGCCCCAAAAACACTTCAAAACGTTAATTTTTAAGCGAATTCAATAGCAAACTTTAATTATTTTGAAAACACATGATTATTACTAATCAACATAATTTAAGCAAAAATCAACCGTAAATCAATCAAAATCACTGAATAAACTAATAAAATGACAAATTTAAATTTGAAAATCAAAATCAGCCACAAAAATTTTACCAGCGATTTGAAGAAATTTTGCCGGTCATAAATTTATGTGACTGATTTTTTTCGTAACTTTTTGCAATTTTTTTGAATTTTATTTTTCTTTTTCAAATTTATTTTTTGTTTTTTCATGCGTTAAAACGTTGTTTTAACAGCATTTTAAAAGCTGCATAAATCGAAGAGAGAGAGACCATTAAAATTCGGACTTGACCGCAGATGTCAAAATAGCAATATACGAAAGGGCTTTAAACATATACCACAGCAGCAATTAGACTATCTGATTGTTTAGTTGAATTTTGCCTGTTTTCATGAAAAGAATCGGTCTTTTATGAAAAGAACAATCTTTTAGACTTATAAGTTATTCATTCACTTTCATGTATAAACTTTCGTATTTGCACTTTGACAACTGCATATCGAAGTAGAAGTTATACTTCAATGGTTAGATTACCAGATTCAAAAGTTAGTCATGGATAAAAACAATGCGTGCTACGTCTCTGAGAGGCTCGTTGGTCAGTGACCTACACATGCCAGCAATGTTGGGTGCGAAGCGCGATGATCCAAGAAATTGGGAAGCGATGTTAAACAAGAAAAGCTAGTTTAAGTATTTTATTAACACTTTAAAATAGCCAAATAATTTTGAATAGTGTTATAATCTTTGCAGAAATAAAAAGAAGCCCTGCTCAAATAGAACTTCTCTTGCAGAGCTATTAGGAAATGATGCAGAATGGTGTTAAATAATTGCTAACTGGTCAAAGTTATAGGTTGTTATTTATTTTGTTGTTTTTTAATCAACTTAACAACCAATACAATTAAAGTAATAGTAAATGTACAGAAAACAATCATCAGTTACATTAGAATTGTGGAATCTAAGTTTTTAACACTACTAAAGGCACCATTTCCAATCAAGAAGCGTCACCACTTTAATTTCTTTATAAGATTCCACCATACAGAAAATTTAATGAAATTACTCACAAAAAATAGTTTAGTGACTTATATGTCGTTTAAAATTAGTGATAGCAACTGAGATTCTCTATTGTTTTAAGTTCTCGTTAAGAGTATATTAATGGTGATTAATTAATACAATTATGAAGATGGATAAATTGATTACCTACACTAAAGACAAAAAAATAACAGCTAATGAGCTGGTTGTATTATTTGAATCATCTGGCATTCATAGGCCAGTTAAAGATTTACCTCGATTGCTTTAAACTCGTTTTAAGACTACATTAACAGTTAATTAATTGATAGGATTATTTTTTCCTTAATTGGGGGCCAGCCATTGAAATTAGTCACATATAACAATAAATTTAAAAACCAAATAAAAACTTATCAAGTAGAAAATATCATTTTTACTGGGTTACCACAGAATGCTATCAAGATTTCTCAAAAAAATAAAGATTACCATCCAATACTGCTAGTTAATGAGTCAAACGATATTTATACATTTTTCGTATTAGATTATGGAGATGATAAATTCAAATATACGAGCAATATAAATAGCTTGTTATTAAGAAGTTTTTCAACTAATGAACGTTTTTTAAGAAAGGGATATGCTTTTTCAGCTTTGAGCTTATTATCTAAATATGTTCAAACAAATTATCCTAACATTCAAGAAATTGTTTTAGGTGTAAACAAGAGAAATTTAGCTGCTCAAAATCTTTACAAAAAAGCAGGATTCGAAAAAAAAGCAAAAACTTATATTGGAAAAAAAGGAATTCAACTTATTTTTAGTAAATCAATCTTATAAAATTATTTGCGACTCTATCACAAAGAGTTGCTTTTTTATTACTGAAAATTTGAAAGGAAGGTATTAAATATGCCATTAAAATATGTTATCCCAACTGTCGAAACTTTCGGCAAATTAACTTTTGAAGGAAAAGATCGTGAAGTTACTGGTGGTCGTTCTCGGATTGCGACAGGAGTAGTTTATAACCTCTTGTCAGAAAAACAAGCTGAATTAATCGAGGTTCAAATCCCAGCAAGAGCTGGTTCTAAAACCTTTGAAACTGATACTGAGATTGAGTTGGTTAATCCAAAACTTGAACCCACTGGTCGTTCAACAGGTGACGAAGCAATCGCATCGTGGAAATTAACAGCCGAAAACATCAAGAAGAAGGGGGACAAGTAGTATGGTTAAGATCTTAAAATTGCGCAATGGTATTGAAATTGATGAAGAAAAATCATTAGGAAAATTAAAATTTTTGGATAAGAAATCCCCGTCATTGATCTTGGGTGAAGATGGTGAACCAACCGGAGAGATTAAAGATCGGCGTTATGATATTTTGTCTAAGCTGCAACATGATTCCTTTACAGTTGTCTTACCAGCCGAAACTGAAGAGAAAGAATTTCCGTTCAATTCAACGGTTAAATTAATCAATCCAGTAGTTGAAAATTATGCTATCCCAAATGGCCGATATGTTGATGCCGGAATTCGAGTAACAGCTGATGATATTATTTTAGATGATAAGGGAGCGGTTATCGAAACAAAACCAAGTAAACCAACAACCAATCCATTAAAAAAATAGGGTGATTTAAATGTTCAAATATAAAGGAATTCGCATCAGGCGGTTTCATCGGGATATTGTGTTTATCTACTTATCCTTGATGTCACTGCCTTTTACTTTACTTTCAATTTCATTTCTCTATTTTGTTTATGCTAGAAGTTCAGATAAACTTATTTGGGCTACATTGACTGCTGCTATTTTTGATTTTTGTGGCGCAATTATCAGCTTTGCAGTATACAAAAGAAGCGACAATCACAATGGCTTTTTTACTCGGGTAAAACATAGACAACTACTTGCCAGAATGATTATTGATAATAAATTGTATCTTGCAAAAAATAGAAATCGTAATAATCCTCGACAGAAGATTATCTATTTTCCCAAAGTTTACTATCACTATAAGGAGTTGATTATTACGGTTAGATTCCCAATGGATCTTCAAAAAAATCAAGATAAGTTTAATCGGATTGGTGAACAGCTTGAACAAGCATTGTTTGCTGATCTTTTTGATATTGTTGATGAAAAAGGGTTTAAAGCATACAAATTAATCAATAATCCTATTCAAAATAGGATTAACATTACTAACATTAAACCTGATGGCGTAAAACTAAAACTAATGCATGGTTTTACGTGGGATTATAATAAGTTCCCACATGCTTTGATTAGTGGTGTTACCGGAGGTGGGAAAACTTATTTTATTCAAGCTCTCTTAAAATCATTTATTGATTTAGGTGCTGACTGTTACATCTGTGATCCAAAGATGTCTGATTTATCACAATTGGATCAAGTGCCAATTTTAGAAGAGAAGGTCTTTTCAAGTACAGGACAAATCAATAAGTGTGTCCGTGTGTTCTATGAACAAATGGTTGAAAGACAAAAAGAGTACAAAGAATTATTAAGGAAAGCGGGTGAAATTGGCAAAGATTATCGCAGTTTTAATATGCAACCGAAGGTCTTATTCTTTGATGAATATGTAGCCCACATGAGCAATTTAGACTTTAAAGAACAGGAGAAAACCCTAGGATACATGAAACAAATTATTTTGTTAGGCAGACAATTGGGATTCTTCTTGATTGCTGGTATGCAAAGACCCGATGCTAAATATTTTGAAGATGGTATGCGGGATCAGTTCGGACTAAGAGTTTCTCTAGGTCAAATGTCACGTTCTGGTTACATTATGATGTTTGGTGAATCCGACAAAAATTTCAAAATTCAAAGTGACAAGGTACGTGGATGGGGCTATGCTTCCACTGGTGGAGCTTATGTTCGAGCCTTTTTTGCACCCTTTGTACCACCAGAGTTTTCATTTTACAATTATTTACTCAGTAAAGACGAGCCCTCGCAGCTGAGCGATCAGAGCCGACAGGCGATAGCGGAGCGGGGGCGGGGAACGCCCAGCGAAGCAGCGCGGGCGAAGTCTGGCGTGAGGAGCTGAAAGCTCCGAGCGCCAAGTGTTTACCCCCAATTGCTAACAGGGGGGTAACAAGGACGCAAACAAGTCAATCAAGGTAACATTGAACGCTGATATACTGAGCAAAACAACTGATTTGAAACTTGCGTATCAAAAAACAAAATGCGCAAATTACACGGGAGAGTGAGGCTTTGGAAAATAAGCTAACCAGAAAAAACTATGAATGGTCAAATGATTACGTGCGAAGCCTTCGACTTCACCACGGTTTAACGCAACAACAAATTGCCAGATCAATTGGAATTAGTACTCGGACATATACATCATTTGAATTAGGAACTCAAAAATTGCGAAAGGAAAACGAACTAAAAATAAAAAATTATTTCACAAAAAGATTATCACATAAAACTGAAATGGACGTAATCATTGATTATTTAAGAATAAGGTTACCATTTCATGATCTTGATACTATTTTTCAAAATGTTTTAAAAATTAAACGACAAGCTTTTGTCGTTGATGAGGTTAAACGCTATGGCTATATTGGTCGTTACAGCATTGATCAGATTCAAATTTATGAATCAGTTCCTGATGACAACCGTGGAATTTTAATTGAGCTTTCAGGGCAAGGTTGTCGTCAATTTGAATCTTTTTTACAGCAACAACAACGTAGCTGGCTAGAGTTCCTAAAAGATTGTTTTGCCTATCAAGCCAATATCACGCGAATTGATATAGCAGTAAATGACTACAAAGAGGCCTTGCCATTGAAACGTATGCTGCACAAAATGGAGCGCAAAGAATATAAATCAAAGTTTAAAACAAGTCATTTTCATTGGGGGACACAAGTTGATGAAATAACAGATAAAACTAAAGCTTCTGGCATCAGCCTCTACTTTGGTTCGATGCAAAGTGACTTTTACATGTGTTTCTATCAAAAGAATTACGAGGTTGCTAAGAAAAAACACCTTAAGGTGTGCGAAGTTCCCATCAAAAATCGTTATGAACTAAGATTCAGTGGAAACAAATCCGACCAAATTGTTCATCAACTAACAGATCCCCCAAATCCAATTGATATCTGTGATTTAGTTTTTGGTTATATGAAGGAGTACATTACTTTTTTACTGCCTTCAAAAGCCAAAAATAAAAAGCATTGGTTAGTTTATCCCGCATGGTCATTATTCTTAGGTGGCGTCAGTAAAATAAGTTTTGTAACCGATCCCAAAGAAATATCTTTTGAACGTACTAAAACATGGTTACAAAATCAAGTTATGCCAACTCTAAAAGCCTTTAAAATAATCGATGATACTTTTCAAACAGAAGAAATTGAAACCATGTTAGCAGAAGCAAACCTTGGTGAACGGCATAAAAAAATAATTCAAAGTGTAATTAATCCAAATAATTCCATTATCGAATAAATCAAAAAGAGGTGAAAATTATTAAAATTGGAGATTTTGAATTCAAACGACGTTCTAAACATCAAGTTAATAGAATTCCACGCAAAAAGAAAAAAGTAAATATGAAGTCAGCTAAGATCATTGTTTGGATAACAATGGTCTTTATTTTTTCTAGCGGTATCTTTGCTTTCATTAAAGCTAGTAATGTCGCACAGACAAATCAAAAACTACAAGCAGAGGTGCAGACCTACCAGAATAAACTAGAACAAGCTTCAACCAACATTAGTGGTTACAGCCCTTTGTTAGATAACTACATGCAAGAATTTCTTGCAACATATTTGAATTACCCAAACGACACTACTGAAATGGATCAGCGTAATAAAAATCTTGCAGTTTATTACGCGATTAACTTAAACATTAACGATCAAGCTGGTCAAGATTATCAAACTTTTGATAAAGCAAGCATTCAGAGTGTTTATAACAGAAAAGGAGTTAAGATTGCACAATATTATGTAGAATATTTAATTCATACTACTCGAGAAGAAACCACAGAAAAAAATGGCAAAAAAGAAACCAAGACAGTTGAAGACGTTACTCAAAAATCGGGTTATTTAAATATTTCTTTTAAGGTAAAAAATAGTAAATTCACGGTCGTTAGTTATCCGTATTTCTCTGAAAAGATCGATCCAGTTGGTCATATTGGTCAGCTTCAAAGTAAATACAGTAAAGATAAATCAGTAGCTTCTTCAAATTTAAATAATAAAGCCGTTTATTTTACTAAATCATTTTTGGAAAAATATGCTGCTTCAAAAACAAATGAAATGAAGTTTATCATGGCTAATCCAACAGGCTTAGCGGGAGAATATGAGGTCTCAAGCGTCCAAAACTTACATGTTTACGGGACTAAAAATAAACCAGTTGTGCAGTGTCTAGTGACTTTCAAACAAATCGATTCAGACATCAAGCACACTGAAAATGTTTCACTCAAACTCTCAAAACAGCGAACAACATATTTTGTTGACGAATTTAATCATAGTATCGGAGGAAATTAGTATGAAACCTTTCTTGTTAGCTTCAGAATTACCATCATTAAGAAATGTCTCAGATTGGGTTGTAACCCAAGGAAAGTATGCAATCACAATTATCATTGTGATCTTGTTGGTCAAATTTATTTTCAGGCAAGAACTCGGCCGTGCAATTGGAATTGCACTACTGACTGGTTTAACTTGGTTCGTGATCTCTAACTCACAAACTGTTTTTACTGCGATCGGTAATATCTTTAAAACTATCTTTGGGAGTTGATAATAAGTGCAAAAAAGGACCTATAACTACCGTAATGTTTTTAACGAACCAATAAAAATTAAGCAACTGACACAAAACTTTTCTTTACCGTATTTTATTAAATTAAGAGACATTTTGATTTATCTAATAACCATATTTTTAATTTTTGTTTTGTTTCACTCAATTGTTTCATTCATAAGTAGTTATGTTCCGCTCTTTACTATGCTGTTTTACATCGGGGTTCCATACCTTATGGTACGCCTAATCGAAAAAGTTCAACCGGACGGCAAGAATATATTCTGGTTCTTATGGGATTATGTAAGCTTTTACTTTGAGTATCTTCAACCTAAAAAGAAAATTTGCCATGATACTAAAGTTAATTATATTGATCAATCGGTCGTTTTTGACGAGTTTAGCTACAGAAAGAAGGACAAATAATGGACAACCATATTAGTATCTTTGTTGAAAATCTAGCACGGCAAAACACAGGTAATACTAAGGGTGCTTGGTTCACTTTACCAGTACCGTTTAATACAATTGCTCAAAAAATTGGATTGAATGAAACAGAAGAAGAATGGATTATCACTGACTATGAAGCTCCATTTGACATTGGAGAGTATGACAATATTAATAAGCTTAACCGAATAGCTGCAGAAATAGAAAATATTCCCGATTACCTCTGGGAAAACTTACAAGATCTTCTTGGCAGTGGTATTTACGATAGTGTCGAAGATTTAATCAATGATCCTGAACGCGTTACCTATCTTCCCAACATTCTTGAAGATACTGACTTAGGTAATTATTTAGTCGAAAATAATTACTGGCATGAAGTGCCTGATGTTTTAACGGGGTATATTGACACACGCAAATATGGTCAAGATTACCGTTTTAGCACTGATGGCTTTTATGCTAAGACAGGATTCTTTATCTCCGCATGATCTACACTAAACAGGAACAAGCTATCAAAACTTATCTGAGTTGGGTAGATAAGCAGTTAGCTAAAGATAAAGCTGTTAGATCAATGCCGTTAAGGAAAGTGGGAGAATTTCGTGATCATGAAGCCAGCGGATTTACAACTGCATTTATGCTTAAAGTTGACGAATTAAGAACTTTCAAAAAGTACGCTAACCTGCATTATGACAAACTACCAAAGAACTACGCCATCGAGATTATTAGAGCACGTAAACGGAATTTTAGGCAACGTTTACTAAACGAATTACTGATGATTTATTGAAAGGAGGAATTCAATGGAGTTACAAACACCCTTTAAATTAATGAAGAACAACTTGTTATTAACCAAGACTGGCGACATTTGGGCTTATTATAAAATCAAACCCGAAAGTATAGCTACCAATGACATTGAAAAAAAGGAACTTAATAAACGTATGTTAGCTTTTGTTTATGGTACACTTTCAAAGTATAGTGAACTGCACTTACAGATGTTACCAAAAGATATGAATTTAACTGAACGTTTTAACCAGTTAGGAAAAGATTTTGCTGATGAAGCTTTACCGATTGCTAAGTACTACGCTAATGAAACAGTCAAACAACTTGAATATGAGCTAGGAACAATCACCAGTGAAGAGTTTATTCTTGGAGTTAAGTTAAAATCATTTCAATATTCTGAAACAATTAAGGGCGCTATATCCTCAAGTTATGATCTTTTCCTTCAAAAAGCGTTTGCTGTTTTAGGGTATGAAACTGTGATTGACGAAACATATTTTAAAAAGTTTGCTAATGAAATTGAGGAACTAGGTTCTGTCATACGAAGCATTAAAGGCGAAAGTCTGAAAACCGATGAATTGGCTTATTTAATTAGATATAACTTCATTCGCAATATGCAACACGATGTGTTGCAAGAAAGCCAAGAACACAACTTCTACAAATTAACTGATACAATTTTAGATCCAACCGAAAAGGGATTTTTAAAACTTGAAAATGATACTGGAAACTCTTATTTAGCTTTTATTCCGATTGGAGCTTTACCAGACAATATAAGTTTTTCTCATCTTTTTGAAGTTGCGCAAAGTATGAAATTTCCTGTTGAACTACAAATTAAATCTCAATATCAAGAAATTGATGGTTTAAATGGACTCAACTCTAAAATATCTAGATTACGCAGGCGCTTCAAAAGTACGACTCAAGAGGCACAACAAACTGGCGATCGAGATAGTCAACGCAACTTAACTAATCAACTTTTAATAGATGAACTCCAAAATGATATCGAAGATGGTAAGTCAATTCTTAAATGGTTGGCTTGTTTTGTTATTTCGGGAAATAGTAAAGAAGAAGTTAAAACACACTCTGATCGCTTAATTAATCGCTTAGGTTTAAGAGAAATTGAAGCATATCGTCCAAATACAGATCAGCTATATTTATTTTACAGATTCTTACAAGGAAATTCGCTAAATGGCAACAAAAATTGGCTACAAGTAACAAACAATGAAGGCTTTGCAGAAAACTTATTCGCAGTGAGTAATCGTCTAGGCAATAATGTTGGTTGGTATATCGGACGTATTGATGACTTAACCGAAAGCCAGTCATTGGAACAGTCCATATATGCCAGTCGTAAAATTGTCTTGTTTAATCCAACGATTGCAAATAAAGGTATTAAAGGAGCTAAAACAGATAGCCCACACATTGCGGTTACTGGTGAAACTGGAAAAGGAAAATCATTTCTCGTCAAACTTCTTTTTATCTATATGTCTTTCATGAAAGCTAAGCTTTTATATGTCGATCCTAAAAAAGAAATTCGCAATTGGTTTAACAAAGTCATTGAAAATGAGGACATGCAACGAAGTTATCCACTATTTGTCAATCATCTAAAGAATTTTCATTATGTGACTCTAGACGCTGCTGATTCAAGAAATTGGGGTGTCCTTGATCCAATCATTTTCTTGAAAGGTGCAGACGCCAAAGATACTGCTGAAGCTATGATCGAACAGATTTACTCTACAAAAGATAAAGATATGGCTAAAACTGCTATCTTAAAAGCTATCAAAACAGTAATTAGCCAACGTGAGTTAGGCGAACAAGTTGGTATGCTGCATGTGATTGAGATTTTAAAAGAATCTGATGACCTTGAGATTAAAGGTGCTGGGAATTTACTTTACGAGATGGTGACTGGTTCAGTTTTGCAATTAGGTTTTTCGGATGGCTCAAATAATGGGGTCAACTTAGAGGACCGGATCAATATCCTAGAAGTTTCTGGCTTAGAGTTGCCAAAAGAGGGAGACAATCCTGACAATTATTCAGATCTGGAAAAGAAGTCGGTTGCATTGATGATTCCTCTTGGTAAATTCTGTGAGAAGTTTGGTTCAAATGACACTAACAGCTATACCGCTGAAATTTTTGATGAAGCTTGGATTTTTAATGTCGCTAAAAGTGGTAAAAAAATTCTAAAATCTATGAAACGTGTCGGAAGGTCGCAAAATAATATGTTGCTATACGCGACTCAATCAGTTGCCGACATTTCGGACCAGGAAGATCACGGACAGTTTGGAGTGCTTTTTGCTTTTGACGAACCCAGCGAACGTGAAGCGATTCTTGAACACGTTCAACTACCAATTAATGAACAAAACCTAAGCTGGTTGGCAAATATGATTAAAGGTCAATGTTTGTTTCGGGATATTTATGGTCGGGTTGGAAAAATTGCTATCCATTCCTTGTTTGATGAAATGACCAGTTCATTTAAAACAATTAATAAATCAGCTTCATCTGAAAGTGAGGAACTATATCACTAAAACTAGGAGGTGAGTGTTTGAAAACTAAGTACAAGAAACTAGGACTAATTGGTGTCATTCCACTAATTAGTCTTTTTATATACAGAATAGCTGTCTTTGCGGATTCAAAAACTTCGGTTAAAGATGTTTTAACTGGTTACGAAATGAGTAAAATTCTTTCAACACTTGATTCATTTAATCCTTATATGGAAAAAGCCAGTTTAACCAATGTCACTTTAAAAGCCATTTCAGCTTTAACCGGTTTCTTCTGGGAAATTAATCGCTTTGTCTTTAAAATCTTCGATTTTTCCCTAAACATGATGTTTGGTGCTACGGCCGTTAATAATTCTATTAATAACTTAATTGATAAGATTGCTGGGCTTTCAGGACAGCTCTGGGATAATCTGTTTGGTAAATTTGGGATCATTTTATTTGTGGTCTCTATTCTCAGTGCATTTTATATTGCTGCCTTTAAAAATGAGCGTGACGGCTTGAAACGTATTTTATTCACTTTAGTGATTGTTGGATTCTCGGCAGTTTGGTTTAAAAACTCAAGTTATATGCTACAAACTTTCAACTCGATTTCAACTACAGCACAAAGTTCTTTAATGAGTTTAGACAACTCTCAAGCTATAAAAAATGCTGATGCAACTAGTATTGTCAGAAAAGCATTTTTTGAAAAATCAATTGAGCGTCCATATTATTTGATGAATTATGGCAAAACAAGTATTCCTGCTGTTAACAAAAGTAAAGAAAAACCTTATGAATTTCTCTCAACTGATTATGATAAAGATTCCGATAAAATCAACGAAAAAGTCAACGCTAGCGATAACAAATATCTTAAAGAAGACTATATGTACTACAAAGTTTTGATTAGTTTAATGTCACCGCTGGTGTCCATCAGCTACGGCATACCACTATTCGCGATTGGTTTCATGAATCTTTGTGTGCAGATTTTTGCCCTTGTTTTATCACTCGTTCTACCAGTCATGGCTTTGATTAGTTTGATACCTAAATATTCAGGTAGTTTATTTAAAGGATTATCTGACGTAATACTTTTATTTTTCTCAAAAGCTTGTTTAGTTTTAGGAATTCTGGCAATTAATATTTGTCAACAAGTTGTCGATATTATTATTCCACCAAGTTCCTATGCTGGTTATTTTGTCAATGCTTTAGTTCTATGGTTAATTATGTTTCTCGGTTGGAAAAACCGAAGTTATTTAATTAAAAGATTTTCAGGCGGACGAATTAAGTCTTCAACAGAGATTATGCAAACAGTTAATAATCAGAAAGAAAAAATTGTTGAGAGTGCTCACGAAGCTAATGATCGTTTAGTAAATACCAATCAATTTATTCGAAACTCAAGTGGCAAAGTTGTTAATCTCTTTAACAATGGAAATTCTAACAACGAAGTATCAAATGATGTTGCTGAATCAAGAAAAAAGGTCGATAAGTCCGAGCGTACACCACAAGAAAACACAGAATCTCAATCGCTTATACAAAAACTAAAAAACAAACGAGTTAAACAGCATAAGCAACAAAACGGGATAGAAAAATCATTAACAAAGAAAAATGAAACAAATAGCTCAGAAAATAATAAACAAAAACAAGATAAGGCGCAAAGAAATAATTCAGAGGTTAGCGAAAAAGACCGTATTATCAAGATTAATGATCATTACGAAAAAGGGCAAAAAGAAAAAAGTTCCCGATCCTCAAAAAATAAAAGATATCGAGCAAAGACGAAAACTAAAAATCAATTCTAGAACTGAACAGAGCGTTGATAGATTAGACGAAGCAACATATAAAGCCAAGAAAAAGCTTCATGAAAGCAAGATAAACCCCAATGAACTACAAGAAAGAATTGAATCGATGAGAGAGTAGGTGAAAGATAATGTGGCAGATGGTGGGATATTTTTCACTGAATGTCTATCTAGAAGCTCAAAACAAAGCAGAGTTAAATCAATTAGCTGTGGAAAAATATAATATAGCACTTAGTAAAGCTTGTAACTGGCGTGGGGCAATTTATCCAGAACCGATGGTTTTCGTACATTTGAAGACATAAAAAGTCCCACCACTTTTCCACGCTAGTAAGAAATAAAAATGTTTATAAAAAAGGTGATCATATGAAGCTTAAACCTGTCGGAATCTTAATGATTCCGATTTTTTTAGTAGTTATTATCATTGTTTTTATCTTTAGTGCTGACAACTCAAATGATAGAGATACAACATCAAATCTAGACTGTGCCAACAATCTAAATCTTGCTGGAAATCAAGTTTCCAAAGATACAGAAAAAAACGCCCAAATTATTTGGAACTATCTTGTTGATAAAGGTTGGACCAAAGCTGCAGTCGCTGGTGTTCTTGGAAATTTACAACAAGAATCAAATATTGACCCAACTTCAACTAATCCAAGTTCTGGTGCACATGGAATTGCACAATGGTTAAACGGTCGTTCAACCAATCAAAAGAGTTTTGCGAAAGCTCACAATAAAAATTCCGATAGTATTCAAGCACAGGTTATGTTTCTGTACGAGGAAGCTAATGGCACTGAAAAAGCTAACTTGGGTGATTATGCTAAGAACTCAACTGACCCAGCAATTGCAGCCATTCAATGGCAATTACGATTCGAAAGAGCCGGTGAAAATGAAGCCAATAATTCAGGGCGAGCTCAATACGCTCAATACTGGTACAACAAGTTCAAAGATACTAAAGTTGATAGTTCTAACTCAAACATGACAACTATCACTGAAACTAGTGAAACTTGTGATACAGAAGCCGGTAGAGTCTTGAAAGTAAATGGCTCAACTACTAAGTGGTGGAATGATCTGTCTAAATGGGCAAACAAATGGGCCGATCAAACTCCAAATAACTATTCACTAGGTGGAAATCCAGCTAATTTAGATAATGCAGCTACTGCTAAAGCAATCCAGGGAGCGACTGATTGTTCAGGCTTTACCTACTGGGCTTTCAACAAAATAGGTATTCCCCTGACTCGCACATCACAAACTCAATGGAATCAAAATATTGATGAGGTCAAAAAAAGAGATGCTAAAGCGGGTGATTTAGTATTTTTTTATGATCCTGTTGATAGCGGTGCTGGCGCTGGTTACAGCCACGTTGGAATCTATATTGGAAACAATCAAATGATTGATCAACAAGGTGCAGGTATCAGGAAAGAAAAAGTCTGGGAAGCAAATAACTCAGGATATGGTACTTGGACTAAAGTATCTTATGGACGCATCAAAGAAAGTATATTACCAGCTAAATATAAATGAGGTGAGTAAATTGAATAGAAATAAAATAATCTTGGTTATAATAGGAATCTTAACATTAAGTACTTTTTATAAACTAAATTTTAGTAACCAAGAACAAGATAGCATAAACGCAAAGCAAAAAGCTCAGATAACAAAATTAAAAGCCGAAAATAAAAAATTAACAGCTCAGCAAGTTACTTTTGCAAACAGCGTTGCTTCAACAACAACCACAAAAACTAACCCTAATAAGAAAGCAGAACAAACAGCATTCCAATTGTTTAGCAGCCTAAATACTTGGAATGCAGACAACTGGTTAGAAAAACAACAAACTGTCGTAAAATATGCCACTGATAATGTTCTAGCAAACCTTGGTGGTCAATCAAATAATAATAAATCAATAGCTGTCAACCAATTAAAACAGTTAAATGCAACATCACAGCTGACAAGCTCCAATATATATTTTGAACAAGAACCAGCAGATAACGAGATTAAAGGAATCTTTATCGGAATAGTCAAAACAACTAGTTCAGGTAATCAGACAACAAATAACGTTAAATACCAATTTACTTATGACACCAAGCAAAGGAAAATTATTGAAATATCAACATTTTAGGAGAGTAAAAATGAAAATATTACAGAATTAAAAATAATTGGCCTCATGCTAGTCATTTAATTATGACACAAACGTCTAAATGTTTATGCACCGAATACTAGGATAGTAGCAAGAAAAACCAGAAATTATCAAAACCTAAGTTTCGGTTCAATCTCTGGTTTTCTATTCACACTTTTTACTTATTACTTAAATGATATAAAAATTTTTTGATTTAGGTAATTTAATATTTGGTATCCATATTTTTTCACCGTTCCAACCTTTGCTTTTCTGACCAAGAACTCTGTACATGGTTAGAACAAAGCTATTTTCATGCTTATTTGTTTCGTCCCAATCATTTGGAGAGAGTAACGCTCTGCTCCCATGTGTAATATCACGATCTCGTTTTACAAGCAAATATCCTTGTTCTAACGAATTGCTAGCAAGTTCAGATTTAATTATGTTAATGTATCCTGCCATATTAAAGTTTTTTTCAGTTTTAATATGTTTAAGGACCTCTATTACAAAATTTAATGATACTTTTTGTGCTGGATTGGTGTCTGTGAAATTGGACAATAATTCTTCAATCTGTTCATAAGTATCATTTTGTGGTTCAAACGGAAAATGATTTGAACCGCCAACCAAAATATCTAGGAGTGATTTATCAAGAACATTACTTCTAGTCGGTTTAAGATCACCAGGGTAAGCAATCTTAATTTTTAAACCTCTTCGAACCTGATTTATGATTGAATTGTTTGTATCATTTATTTGTGCAAATAAATTGTACAACCTTTTTGAACAATATATAGATATTAATCCGGGATCTCGATCATATCCGAACATCCTTGAATGTTGCCACATAGTATCAGCTTGAGGGCTTTTGCTAGTTCTTGTGTAAATAAAAGTATTCAATTGTCCAAATGTTACACCACGTCCTAAATTAGTGCCACCAATAATAAAATTACAGCCAGTTTCGTATTCATCACTACCATCATTTGTAGTACCGTTCAGTACAATAGTCGAATAAAGATGTTTCTCCAACATAACCAACACTTTGTTTAATATTTTGTCATATGGTTGTTTAATACTTTTTCTAGGTGAAATTAAATCATATTCGCGCTTGAAGTTATCAATAAAATTTTGATCACTATGGTGAAATGTCCACCAAATCAATGCTTTTTCAATATCATTACGAGCTGATTCATGATCTGATTGTTTAATTCCAGGATGTACAATACAATTGGAAACTTTATTACCTGATAATAATACTTGTGCAGAAACGACTAAGTGTCTCAAAACAGCATCTTCCGCGACTTTTAGAGGACTTCTTTCATCAATTAATTGCACAAAGTTTGGTGTTTTATCAGCATTTGGAAAAAAGAAATCTCCACCTAAATAATCTTTACCAGGATTAAAATAATATGTAAACATTGGATTCCAATTCGATTGTTGTGTTTGTAAAAGTATCGATTGAGGTGTACCGGTTACTTGCAAATAAATGCTTGATAGGGCTGTATCACGAATCATTTCTAAATATTTATTAATGGTAGACTGCTTCTTTTGATTAATTTTTGTGTTAAGGGATACAGCATCAGCTTCATCATCTAAAATAAAAAGAGGATTTCCCTTTAACATTTGAGAGTTTTTAAAACGATCAACCCAGCTTTTAAGTACTCTGCTATTTTTTTTAAGTACTACCATAACAGGCTTAGAACCATGGTCACGAAACTTTTGTTCTTCATTTTCATCACAAACTACAAATTCAGTTAAATCTCTTTTTGCACGAGAATAGGTCTGTTGTTGCAATAAATTGCTATCCGTTTCTAGTAACAGGAAATATGGAAAACCCCTATCTGCGGCTTCGCTAGCTATACCAAACATGTGACCTGTTTTTCCAGACTGTATATTGCCAAATAACAATCCTATTTTGTTGGAGATGTAATCAAATTGACTTAAATATTTAGAACCTACCTCAGTAGCAGTTTTTTTAATTGATAATGCTAACTCATGTTGTCCCTTGACTTCAAATTGTTTTAAATATTCATCCAAATATATCATTATTATTTATCATTCCTTAAGTTTTCAAAATGAATTGTCCAAACATCAACTAGTTTATAATCAAAGTGATTTTTATCCAAAGCACCTTTTTTATTTTTAGCAGAAGGAGATAATCGTTTGTACACTTTACCATATTCTTTGGTAGCTGTCTTTGTTAATACCATTACCTGCATATTTGCTTTAACAAGCATTTCAGAAGTTACGATACCATCACCATTTTTATCGTCATCTACATTATCATATGGTTTAATGTATCCTGCTGTTGCTAAACGTCCTTTGATCCAACGACCAAAAACTCGGTCATTGCCTAAATTTCCATATGCTGTCAGCTGCTTATTATTTTGTGCTGTAGAATGAGCTAAGAACTTATATCCATCATCGGTAATTAAATAAAATGGATCTCCTTTAGGATAATCGGGATCTGATGTAATTTTTTTTGAAACTGTTATTTGAGTCTCATACCAGTTTCGACGTTCAATTTTACCACTTTTTGAATTTTTACGTCCTTTCCCATAACAGACATTTATATTTGAATGTGCATAGGCATTGCTTTTCTTTGAAAAAACGTTCGGAGAATTTGGGTGCCTTTATTGGAATACGGAATTGTATTTTTTCTTGTTTTTTAGTATATATTTCTAATTCTGCAGGTGTAATATCAATAACATTTTCAATGTCATTAAGTGCTGCAATACGCTCATTTATGATTTCAAAATCTTGTAGATCATCAGCTGTGTTCGTACTGGTTTTTATAACCGATTCGATATGCTTCAATATCTCATTACACGATGTTGAATCTTTAATTTTTACTGCAACTTCATATTGTCTTAATGTTTGACCTTCAGGTGAAAGCACTGAAAGATTAGATGATCCAACAATAAACTCAAAAGGTATTCCGTTTCTTAAAAAAACATAAACCTTGCCATGATAATTCATATTGTTTACAAAATATATTTTACCAATCCCTAGCTTAGTCCATTTTTCGTGCAGTTCAATTATTTTGTTGTATATACTTTTAGGAATGCCTGAAGATTTGTACATACCAACAACCAATTGAATTTTTTTAATCTTATTTTCAAATATTAATTTATCAAGTTTGTCTAATCCTGCAACAGAAACATAGCCAACTGCTATTTTTAACTCATTTGAATTTTTCATAGCCGTTTCAATAGCATCAACTATTAATTCTGTTCCTGTAATTTCTGGTATTGGTGGTACTTTCGAGTATAGATTATTCATTTTTGCCCTCCTATAGTTATGATAATTAACTTTATAATACAACAATTTTGTTATTTGTTTAAAGGACTCATAAAATTATTGCTTGAATATGATTTATAATAGTGTAATATTATTAGCATAGGCATATGCTAAAACGTACGTTCGACTGATTGGAGGAATTAACTATGATTTTTAAAACTGCTGAACTTTTTGCTGGTCCAGGAGGGGGTGCATATGCTGCTAAAACAAGTAAATTAATTGATGAAAGCGGCAAAAAATGGGGCTTCCAACACGCTTGGGCAAATGAATTCGATCCTGATACTGTTGAAACATATAAAGAAAATATATTAAACAACCCGAATGCGTCTACTGTTTATTGTGAAGATGTACGCAAGTTCGATATAAAAAATCATGAATTGCTTGGTGCTATTGATGCTTTAATTTTTGGTTTTCCTTGTAATGATTTTTCTGTAGTTGGCAAGCAAAAGGGACTTTCCGGTGATTACGGTCCTTTATACACATATGGAGTTAAAACATTAAAAGAATATAAGCCGAAAGTATTTATAGCTGAGAATGTAGGAGGTTTAACGTCAGCAAACGATGGGGAAGCATTCATTCGAATACTTAAGTCACTTTCTAAAACCGGATATACACTAACACCTAATTTTTATAAATTTGAAGAATATGGAGTTCCTCAAGCTCGTCATCGAATAATAATAGTAGGTATTCGAAATGATATAGCTGAAAAGGGTATTAAATTTCGTGTTCCAGCTCCCACAACTCCTAATCCAGAAGACTATATAACAGCTGAGCAAGCTATCACTGTCCCGCCAATTCCTATAGATGCTTTTAATAATGAGCAAACTAATCATAATTTACGAACTGTTGAAATGCTGTCGCACATTCCGGAAGGAGGAAATGCATGGTCATTATCTATTCCAGAAGACTTGCGATTGAATGTAAAAGGAGCAAAGCTTTCTAACATATATAAACGATTAGCCCGCAATAAACCTTCATATACAGTTACTGGTTCTGGCGGTGGAGGAACTCATATGTATCATTGGTCAGAGAATCGTGCTTTAACTAATAGAGAAAGGGCACGTTTACAAACGTTTCCAGATAATTTCCATTTTATGGGAGGAAAGGAATCTGTACGAAAACAAATAGGAATGGCAATTCCACCGCGAGGCATGCGTCACATATTGCTTGCAGTGCTCAAAACTTTTGCAGGTATTGAATATAAATATGTTGAGCCTACTCGACGATTACAACCTGAAGTTTTATTCAATGTTTCTGGTTCTGAAGTGGCAACCCTTGTTAAATCATGATTTTTTAGTGTTGTTGCTTAAAGTTACATTTTTTAAAAGAGTGATTTGAATGTCAAAATATAGTGAAACAAAAGAATACCGATCTAAAATGATGTCTAAAATAAGATCGACAGGCGGAAAAGCTGAGGTTATGCTTGGAAAGATGCTGTGGCATCAAGGTATAAGATATAGAAGAAATTATAAAAAACTACCAGGCAAACCTGATATAGCAATAACTAAATATAAACTCGCAATTTTTGTAGATGGTGAATTTTGGCACGGTTATAATTGGAAAATTCAAAAAGAAAAAAGAATTCACCATAATCGTTCTTATTGGATACCTAAAATCGAAAAAAATATTGCCAGAGATAGAAAGCAAGAAAAAGAACTTGAAAAAATAGGATGGGAAGTAATAAGATTCTGGGAAAAGCATCAAGTTTTAAAAGATCCAGATTTTTGTGTCAAAATTATTTTAAATTCAATAAACAATAAAAAAGCTAAAAAAAATTGATTTCTGGTTGTGCTTTAATAATTTGAGATACTATTTTATAAAGAGGAAAAAAAAGAAATTCAATGAGTTCAATAAAAAATTAAATGATTTTTCGAATAAAGTAGATAATTTTAATAAAAAAACATCATTAAACCATATAACTGGTCATGATAAGAAAAAAGCTGTTAATAAGCTTGTATGTCCCAAATGTGGGTCTTCTAATATACAGTTTGCAGGCAACAATAGAAAAAGCTTTTCGGTTGATAAAGCTGTCGCTGGAACAGTTTTAACTGGTGGCGTTGGTGCTTTAGCGGGTTTTATCGGTAAGACTGGGGAAAAAATATTTTCATTTGTATAAATTGTGGAAACAAGTTCAAAAAGTGATTTGTATTTTTGAATGATAAAAGTAATTGACATTATTGCATTCTCTAATCCAGGTATTGATCATTAAAAAGAGAATAGTATATCAAAACCCCAAAGAAGGGTAATCATCTTATAGCAACTTTCTCCAAACCAAATTTGACTGTGAAACACGTAGATATACCAATTCTCGAAATAGAGTTGTAAGGTTTAATTTTTACTATTCTAATTTTGGTAAAGAAGTACACTGCAATGAATTTAATGCTAAATCAACTTACTGTTTTTTAACCAAAATTAAAGTAGAAAGCAGCACACAGTATATACAGGACAATATTTATGCTAAAATTTACAGTCATCAGGTGATTCAAAAAAATTAAAAAATTGGTTCAATCAAATAAATGAAACATCTGTAAATAAAATTGAAGTGCAGTGAATTTCTTCTACTGATACAATATTAAAAAAGTTCTAGAAATTAAATTCAATTAATAATTCTAGGGTCTATAAATCTGTTATAACCCCTAAAAAATACTAATTTATCAGCATAAAGAATTTATAGTATACACAATTGGCACACTTAATTGAATATATGACAAAAATCGCCCCTAAAAAGGAGCGATTTTTTGTTACTCGTGTCCTGTATAAAATCACTTTTACAACAAGGTTATTAGATTTTTCATTTTGTTTTCTGTGTTTGTGCCCGGAACAGGTGCATTAATAAACAGTTTAAGGTTCATATTATCTGCTACAAAAAAACTAGTATGTTCAAATGTTAATTTTCCTGCTGTAGGGTGATTGAAAACCTTATAGTTTTCTCTCTCCTGTTCAACATTATGCATTGACCACCATTTAGAAAAATCTGAACTTTCTTTTTTTAGTTTTTGTACAAATTCAGTTACCCAAGGATCTTCAATGTATTTACTACATTCTGCTCGAAAACGTGCAACTAAACCTTGTGCTTGGTTTTCCCAATTATCAAATCTTTTTTTATAGTGAGAATTGGTAAACATTAGCCACACACAATTTCGATCTTCAACATTAATAGCATCAAAATCAATTAAAGCTACTCTTGCAGCATTGTTCCAAGCAATAAGATTCCAACGAGTATCGAGAATCAAAGCAGGAGAGTATGACAGACTATCCAATATTCGTTGAAGCATAGGATTAATAATTTGGTAATGCGGAGGAATATTGATAGGTGCAGGTTGGTTTGCAAGGATGTATAAATGACGCGTTTCTTCTCCATTTAACATAAGTACTCGTGTCAAACTTTCCAATACTTGTGCTGAAACTTGTATTTTTCTTCCTTGTTCCAACCACGTGTACCATGTAATGCCAACACCTGAAAGAGTGGCTACCTCTTCACGCCTTAAACCAGGTGTTCTACGATGCAGGCCTTCGGGCAACCCAACTTGTAAAGGAGAAATTTTTGCTCTCCGTGTTTTTAAAAAATCACCAAGTTCTTTATATCTTGACATCGGTTCTTTCATCTTAAACAGTCTCCTTTTAATAAAGTGTAGCAGAAGTAAACCATAGATTAGACCAGTATTATTTATACTACTATAAATGCTTATCTAGTAACAGTATAAGGTTCAGAATATACTAAAATCAGTTCTTTTGTAAAGTACAATTCAGAGATGGGGGATAAAAACTAATGCAAATAAACGATAAAAAAACTGTTAATAACTCAACTACTTTAAATAAACATCTGATTTCAATCATGTCAATTGCAGGAGCATTAACAGTAGCAAATATATATTATATTCAACCTTTATTAGCACAAATTGCGCAGTATTATCATGTGGCAGAAGGATATTCAAGTTTATTGGCTACACTAACACAAATTGGGTACGCTTTAGGATTGTTATTAATTTTACCGTTGGCGGATATCTTGGAAAAACGATGCTTAATTCTAACCATGCTACTAGGAGCCGCTACTTTTTTATTGTTATTTTTTTTGGCACCAACTATATCAATTGCATTATTTGCTTCTTTGGGAATTGGCTTTTGTTCAGTTGTACCGCAACTTCTAATACCGTTTGCCGTGCAATTGAGTCAACCTTATGAAAGGGGGAGAGTAATTGGCAGTCTGATTGGAGGATTACTAATTGGAATTTTACTTTCACGCGTAGTCAGTGGTCTCATTGGAAAATATATAACATGGAAAGCCATGTATTTTATAGCCGCTTGTTTTATGCTTTTACTTTGGCTATGTTTACGTTTTGCACTCCCAAAAAGTTATGGGAATTCTACTATGAAGTATAGTGAATCATTAAAATCAATGATAGGATTAATTAAGCAATTCTCTGTTTTAAGAGAATCTTCTATTATCGGAGCCATGGGTTTTCTTGCATTTAGTACATTCTGGACAGCGCTTGTTTTTTTATTGCAAGGATCACACTATCATATGGGAGCTGATGTGGCAGGATTATTTGGTTTAGTTGGTGTTGTGGGGGCATTATTTTCTAAAACTGCAGGCAAACTTTCAGACAAAAAAGGTGCACGTTTTACAGTAGGTATAAACATTCTCATCATTATAGCAGCTTATGTAGTATTTATCATTTGGGGATTCCAATTATGGGGCCTTATTGTGGGGGTTATTTTGTTAGATTTAGGAGTTCAATCAAGTAACGTCAGCAATCAAACGCGTATTCATCAATTAAGTGATAAGGCCCGTAATCGTGTAACATCCATTTACATGGTATCATATTTTTTAGGTGGTGCATTGGGTTCATGGTTAGGTGCCTTCAGTTTTCAATATTTTGGTTGGATTGGTGTATGCTTCACTGGATTACTTAGCCAACTAATTGCTTTATATGTGCATTTTAGAGTTATAAATAATTAAAAAAATTAGTCAGGGATAGTTCTATAATACAAACATATTCTTAGAATCATTTTCGTATATTACTTAAAAATAGATATAAAAATCTCCTCCCAATAACTTTTGACACAGTCCAATCAGAAGAAATTGAGTCTATGTTAGCAAAAATCTCATGAAAAGGCGTCTTAAAATATCATGAACCTATCAGAAAAATTCACCTATCTGTAGTAAAAACATCTCAAGAATTGATTTTTTTAATTCTTGTTCTTCTTTTATATAATTAATATGATTAAAAAAAGTGGAAGTGTGATAACTTTGAGTAAATATAATCACTTATGGGAATATTTTGAAAACAGGAATGAATCGTCAATCAGGCTAAGTTTTGAAGAAATCAAAATTATATCTGGAATCGAACTTGATTATTCTTTTTTAAACTACAAAAAAGAACTTTCTTAATATGGATACACGGTTGGAGAAATTTTTCTTAAGAATAAGACAGTGCTTTTTAATAAATTAGGTAAATTAATTAGGATTAAGTTTAGGTATATATTTAACCCATATCTTCTCTACTGTCTAAAAAGAGGGAAAAACAGTTAGAACCAGGAACTTTTAGCTCAAATGATGTTCCAACAATCAAAGTTAGTATTTTACCCAGTATTATTAACACTAAATTATGAATATTACCATTTTTTACCCCATAGAAACACGGGCAATCCCATATATTATTATTATATTGTTCGTAATGAAATCGATCATCTTGAAACATTTGGTGATCCAAATAAAAACATTTGACAGAAAGATAATTTTAAAAATCAGTTGATTGTCTATTAAAAAGATATAAAAGCAAAAATATTATTAATACTACTGATTTGATGTGTTTTTAATAACATAAGTTTAGTACCTAACTATATATGCAACAAAAATCACCCCTAAAAAGGGTGATTTTTTATTATTACTTGTACGCCATATAAAATGATTTTTAATCAATTGTGTCAGATAGATATTTTGTTTTCCTAGTCACAAAAAAATATTCCCATAAATTGACTAATGGTCCTACTAACAGCACAGCTAAGATAGTTCCAACACCGATAGCAGTAATATGATCAATAAATATTAAACTCAAACTAATTGAAATAACAATCATTGCTAAATCAAAACCAAATTTAGCTTTTCCAAATGTAGATTTTAACTTCATACAAATCACATTAACAACTCCATCTGGCGGATTCAAAATAAAATTAGCTTTAATCATCATAAAGACCCCTAGAGAGGTAAAGATAATTGCTAGCAAGGTAATTAAAATTTGTTCCCATAAAGTATCTAACACAATTTTTTCAAGACCAATTCTTAATCCGTAAAAATCAACAACCCAGCCAAATACAAACGCCACACATAATTGAGAGACTGTCTGCCACTCAATTTTGTGTAATAAACAAAGTTCAATAAGAACAAAAATAACAAAAGTTAGCGTAGTAGCTTGACCTAAGGTAACTGGTAAAAAAAGTGACAGAACCTGTGGAACAGATACTAAAGCACTAACACCTAATTTACCACAAGTAAATAGCACTGTTCCCAAAGCTAAAACATTTAAACCTCCGATATATAGTATTAGGCGGAAATAACTAAAACGTTTCTTAGTATTCAATCTATATCTTCCTTTCTTTTTCATAGTACGCTACAATATGAATAAAATTAGTGAACAATGGTCTAAAAAATAGCGCAAATCTATCATACAGCTTAGAGTGCACTATAATGCAAGGAGATTTTTATGAATTATTCAATCACTGAAACTAGTCGACTAACCGGACTTAGTAAATACACACTACGTTATTATGAAAAAGAGAAGTTGATTCCAAAAGTTAAGCGTGATTCAAAAGGTTACCGAGTTTATACTAAACAAGATATTGAATGGTTAACTTTTTTATTGAATATTAGACAAACTGGTATGTCTATCAATAAAATAAAACAATTTTCTCAAATGAGATTCAATGCTGAAACAATTTCTATTAGGCGGAAAATGTTACTTGAACACAGAGAGAACATTAAAGAACAGGAGAAAATGCTTCAAAAATCAATGGCAGCGATTGAAGCTAAAGTAGCAAGATATGATCGTTATATTCAATTACAAACTGAGCAAAAAAACATGAACAGGTACTGACAGAACATTTTTATTGTGTTTTTTTGTTCTTAATTAAAGGGAGTTTATTATGCAACAAATAGTTCTACCAATCAAAGATTCAAATGTCTTACAACAAGTTCAGAATTGCTTGCTAGAAGCTTTCAAAGCTGGTCAACGTAATTATATGGTCTTTCAGTTTGGCAAGGCTACGTTATTGCGTGTAAGTGATGTAATGCGTTTAAAGTATGCTGATGTCTACGATCCTCACGGATCGATCAAATCTAATGCTTTTATTCGCGACAAAAAGACAAATAAGCCGAATACTCTCTATCTAAAACCAATTGAAGTTGATTTAATCAAATATCGTCAATGGTTACTTGAAAACAATTTACGTTCAGAGTGGTTGTTTCCATCGACTAAACACCTCGAAAGACATATTACTGAAAAGCAATTTTATAAAATTATAGCAAAAGTAGGGGATTTATTAGGAATCAACTACTTAGGCACTCACACAATGCGCAAAACAGGTGCTTATCGAGTGTATACACAAACTAACTACAATATCGGACTAGTTATGCAGCTACTGAATCATAGTAATGAAGTGATGACTTTAGCATATCTAGGTTTAGACCAAGTAAGCCGCGAACAGATGCTGGATCAAATAGATTTTGGCTAATCCTTCAAATATACTCCAAAAGTAAAGTTCTTTGGAGCGTAGCGAACAATTAATTTTACTTTTGAAGTTTAGTTGAACGTTTTCAGTTCAACAGGTAATTAATTAGCGCAGAAATAGACGAAATATTTTACTATTGCTGATATTAAATATCCATAAGACACATAATATTTACACCATCATTACAAGCAGATAGTAATTTAATATCAAAAACAAAGCGTTTTAATCAAGTCGTAATGAAAATGAAACCTAAATATAAGTAGATAAATTATATAATTTAAATAGTCATCATTTTAATGATGGCTATTTTATTTCGTAAGAAAGGGGCATTTAATGAAAAATAAACGGAATAAACATTTAACAGCATTTGAACGTGGTCAAATCGACTATCTCTGGAATATTGAAAAAATCCATAATCAAGCTGAGATTGCACGCCGCTTACATCGGACTGTTATGACGATCAACAATGAACTCCGCAGAAGTCAACGCTACTCAGATTATCATCTTATGCCTCGTAAATGGCGAGCATATCGCTACAACGCAGAAGAAGCCCAGCAATATGCCAACTTAAGACAAAGTCGAATCGGAACTAAAAAGAAATATACCAAGAAAAAAGCCCGAATTATCGCTAGACGAATCTTAGACGATAAGTGGTCACCACAGATGATTGCAGAAACGCATAAGGAACTTAAATTGAGCCGCAACACGATTTATAACTGGATTTATCGCGGCATGATTCCAGGAGTCTCAGAAGATAATTTACGCTATCAAAAACGTTTTAAACGTCGAAAGTCAACGCGCTTACTTGAGATGAGTGCCAAAGAACGACAGGCAGAAGAACTAAAAATTCAGGAAAGAAGGGTGAAACAACAAGAAAAAAGGGTAATCAGACCAATTAAACATTCGATTGAGGAACGTTCACCTGCGGTGAATAGTCGTCGCTTATTCGGACATTGGGAAGTTGACTGTGTTTTGCCGAAAAAGGGCTATAAAAAAGTTTTTGTGACGTTTTGTGAACGTAAAACGCGTTACTACATTGCTTTAAAAACGGATTCACAATCAGGAAAAGCAGTCTGTAAAGTTTTGGATCAGTTTATGCATCTTTTTGGAAAGCGTTCCAAACACATTGTTCAATCATTCACATTTGATAATGGATTTGAATTTACAAATCATTTTGTGATCAACAAAGTTCAAAAGGAATTTCAGATCATGGCGTACTTTGCACATCCATATAGTCCTGAGGAACGTGGCTCTAATGAAAATGCCAATCGAATGCTGCGCGAGTACTTTCCAAAGAAAACACATTTTGAACACATTACAAATGATGATTTAAGACGTTCTTTGCATAAAATCAATAGCAGACCTAAAGCAGTTTTGAATTATAAGACGCCGAGAGACGTCTTTAGACGTAAATTACAAGAAATTGACCGTACATACGGCTATAAACGACATTTAAGAAGCTCCAAAAACACTTCGAAACGTTGATCTTTAAGCGAATTCAATAGCAAAACTTTAATTATTTTGAAAATACATGATTATTACTAATTGACATAATTTAAGCAAAAATCAACTGTAAATCACTCAAAATCACTGAACAAACTAATAAAATGACAAATTTAAACTTGAAAATCAAAATCAGCCACAAAAATTTTACCAGCGATTTGAAGAAATTTTGCCGGTCATAAATTTATGTGACTGATTTTTTTCGTAACTTTTTGCAATTTTTTTGAATTTATTTTTCTTTTTCAAAATTATTTTTTGTTTTTTCATGCTGTTAAAACGTTGTTTTAACAGCATTTTAAAAGCTGTATAAATCGAAGAGAGAGAGACCATTAAAATTCGGACTTGACAATTTCCATTTTTTGTCTAGTTTACATAATATATATTATCGAAAGTAGTGTTAATCTTAATTAAAGCTCTTTTCACTATCTTGCTTGATTTTATTACACATATCCATTTTGTATTGAGTTCTAAATTAAAAATGACTATTTTAACAATTTTTAACTTTTCAAAATATTATGCCACAATATAAAAAATAAAAACAACTTACATTCAAATCGAAAATGCAAATTGTTTTTATTTTAAGAGCGTTAATTTTTTTGTCCATATGAATTAATTACGTCGCTTTTATCATTCCAGAAAGTAACTTTAACGACACCCTCTACTTTATCTTTAGGAACAAAACCATAGTATCGACTATCATTTGAATTTTTCCGATTATCACCGAGAACAAAATATTTATTCTTAGGAACAGTAAATGTCTTTCCTGATCCTAAAGTTACGCCAGTTGCTTCTGGCAGACTCGAACTCAGCATCAGAGTTCCTTCTCGACGCTGCGATGCTGTTATATAGCTCTGAGACTGTTCGTGACCGTTTACGAATACGCGTCCATCATTGCGATACTCGATTTTATCTCCAGGCATACCGATAACCCGTTTAACATATTTCGTTTTTTCCGTGACTGATGGCGAGTTTTTATCAACCCCGTGTGCATTAAACACAATCACTGTATCATGTTTAATGTGTGCTTGCCGCAACATCATTACACGCTCATTATTTTGCAGATTGGGATACATCGATGTCCCATCAACTCTCACCAATGAAAAGAAAAACTGTTTCACGAGCAGTGCGATTATCAACAATAACTATTGGGAGTATCCAGCTCATTATTTCTCTAAAAACTTTCATTTTTTCTCCTTCAAACTTTAAACTTATTTTTGTCTTGGTCTTAATATACCACTATAACGCAACCTACTTCAATAAATCATTTGCTGACATATAATTATTGAACTTAAAAACTGTCCAAGCCGACATTGTCATCATTATCATATCTAGAGTCTAATACGTATAAATAAACAAAGAACAATATACAGGCTAAAATTTCGTAAAAAAGGAACCAGATTCTACTGTTATATAAAAAAGGCATCAAGATACAGCAAATATTCATCACGACTCGCAAAATAAAATTGCCATCAGCAAAAAAAATCATGTTGCTTATTAGCGCGAATAACCCCACTAAAATCAATAATAGTGTTATTACAATGACAATAGGAACAACGTCTACAATATTCGCAATTTTATTAGCTTTTTGAATGGTATAGCCTTGCTGCTGGTACAAGTTGACCATTATCCTGAAACATATATCATTAAGAAAGTATAGAGTACCTAATACTCCAACTGAAATATTTAAAAACTTGTTCAAAACATACCATCCCTCACAACATGCCTGCCTGCAACATGTTTGCCTTAAGATTCCAATAGTCCCGAGAGCTATTGTAACCCATCGTCTAAATTTGAAACAGCGAAATCAGACCCTAACAAGTTTTTTTAAACCAATTTTAAATTTATTATCTATTTTTAGGCATAATTGTAAGATCATCGGAGATTTTTTTATAGAGCTCGGTTAAAAAATAGTGGCTTTCGACCTGTTCCTTAGCGTCCTCCTGATTAGCAAGGTTTATTTCATAAATACTTGTTGCCGCTGGATTTAATAAAGGCAACACCATTTTCCAATCAATTTTTCCTTGACCTAAAGTCAAGCTGTCGTGAGTTTTCCCCATTGAATCAACCAAGTGGTAATGAACCACATTTGATTTCAAATGCTTAAGAGCTCTTTTAAGGAGTTCATTGCTTCCCTGACATTTGATAAAACAATGGCTTGTATCAAATGCTAAGCGATAGTTATGCTTTAAAATATCATTTTCTTCATCCTCATTGCCATAGTAAAAAATCGGCGAGATAGAATTTTCAAACATGATATGCTCCTGTCCCCACTCGGCTAATTCATCCAACTGTGCAAAAACTTCTTTTCGTGCTGTTGACAGGTTAGGATACATATCAATAAAGAATTGAGTTCGCCGCGCATACGAACCATGAACCAATGTCTGAATATCATAGTCAAAGGCAAACTGCAAGAGATCCTCAGTTGTTTGATAAATGAAATTGTGCAATTCGGGAAATTTTTTTGAAGGGGCCACCAGTTCCGTAAACTCGCCTTTAAACCGCATTGGATGATGCAAAATTATTTTTGCTGTTGCTTCTGACTTAACCCATTGAATATCATATTCCAGTCTTTTCAGTCCCTCTGGAGTAAAATCATCCTCATTTGTAAAAAACTCGAAAACAGTTGGCGAATACTTTAAACGATTCCTTATTTGTTTAGCGTCAGTCCCAGCTTTAAGCCCCAATATTGGTTTTCTTATAGAATTGCTCATTATAAACCTGCTTTCCACATTTTTACTTTGAAAATAAACAAAAAAGAGACTGTCGTAGTAGCCCTGTCAGTCTCCTAAATTATTTTTATTCTTTGTCTATATCCTTCATCCACGCTAATGCCAGAGCTTTTTCACCTAAGTGTGTTCCGATAACGGGACCGAAATAGCTGATATCTATCGGATAATTCGGATATCTTAGCACAAGTTGATCCTTCCAAGCAGCGGCTGCCTCCTCATCGTTTGCATGAATAATGATGAGTCGAAGCGGATAATCTATCTTTTGACGCTCTTTATCAAAAAGGTTCTCTACTCGCTTGATTGCTTTCTTTCTAGAACGAACCTTATCAAAAGCCACAATTCTATGATTTTCGCGATCAAAAGTCAGCAATGGCTTGATTTTCAAAACACTGCCAATAAAGGCTGATGCATTGGACAGACGACCGCCACGAACGAGATTTTGCAGATCATCAACGATAAAATATTCGTTAGTAGTAGCGCGTAGTTCTCTTAATCGCATTAATATTTCATCAACACTAGCTCCTGCTAAAGCCATTCTGGCCGCAGCGATTACCATATTGCCCATCAGCATCACGGTAATTTGAGAATCAAAGGGAACTACCTTGATATTATGAACCTCCCCGGCAATATTGGTCAGCGTTTGAACGAATCCCGAAATCGTACTTGCCAAATGAATGCTTATTACAGCATCATATCCTTGATTACCCAAGGACTCGTATAAAGATATCAGTTCCCCTACAGGCGGCTGCGATGTACTCGGGAAAGAATCAGCAGTTTTGAGTTTCTGATAGAAATCCTCTGTAGAAATATCTATGCCTTCTTTATACACTTTGTTATCAATAATTACAGGTATTGGAACTACGTGAATATTGTAATCGTTGATCTGCTTATCGGTTAAATAAGCCGTACTGTCGGTAACAACAGCAATTTTCATGAATCCTACACCTACTTTATGTTTATGGGAAATTCTTACGATTGTAATCATAACACAAAACGTTTTTTTCAGCCAGCACGTGGCGTATCGCTGCTATATAACCTTGCAGTCAATCAAATCGTTTCATGCTTTGGACAAGCCTATTCAGTAACACTTGCAATAACTTAGTCTCTTCATCGGACCAGCGCATAAAAAGCCTCTGTTCTAGAGTCTTAATGGCAGTTTCCATCTCTTGCATCGTTTCTTTCCCCTTCTCTGTTTCCGTATATACAAAATAGCCTCTGCCACGTTTCCCCGCAGTGGGAGATTTAATTACGAATTTTTTCGTCTCTAATCGTGTTAGTTGCCGACTTAAAGTTGAAATATTGAGTTTCGTTATATGAGCAAGTTGTTCTTGCGTTTGCGCTCCATCACTTATCTTAATAAGCAGCTGCCACTCTGCAATTGTTAAACCGTGCTGTTGCGCTACTTTATTCAAAATATTATGATACTTTTTTTCAAGTACCAAAAGACTATCCAATGATGAACGCATATACTTTTCCTCCCCAAATGAATGTACGTGTAATATGTAATTACCCCTCAGAGCCATTATGTTATATTTAGAACCCAATGGCAATATAAAAAAATAACTATTTTGAACCGTCATGCTTAAGTTGGCTTTTTGCTCTTTTCCTGCATAAAAGGTACAATTATAAACAGCTGTAAATAGCGAATAAACAAGATTAATAATACTAATTTATTAAGAAAGCGAGTTGGTCTCCATGCCATTTGATGGTCTATTTACACATGCAATGGTCCATGAGCTCCAAAAGCTGGTTTCTGGAAGAGTGGGACGTATTTCACAGCCTTTCCCTAACGAGGTAATAATTACCATCCGGGCTCAACGACATAATTTCCCGTTGCTTTTATCAGCACATCCAAATTATGCACGTATTCAGATATCAGACATGCCATACAAGAACCCACCTGTACCAACTAATTTTACAATGACCCTGCGTAAATACCTTGAAGGTGCAAAATTAATCAAGGTTGAGCAGCTTGAAAACGATCGTGTTGTCTATTTAAGCTTTGAAACAAGAAATGAGCTCGGTGATCGCATGCCTTTGTTATTGAGCATTGAGATCATGGGTCGCTATAGTAATGTCATTTTGATTAACCAAACTAAGAATTTGATCATCGACACGATTAAACATATTGGACCTGATCAAAATCGATTTCGCACGCTTTTACCAGGTGTGCCGTATAACAAGCCTCCAAAGCAAAAACGTTTAGATCCCTTTACAGATGACTCTAAACGTTACCTTAAACTGATTGAAGAATATCCTAACCGAGAAGTTCTTGCAGATGAATTGAGTAAAACTTATCAAGGTGTAGCTAGGGAACACGCAATTCATCTAGCCGAATGTCTGCACCAGCATGCCCAGGATCCCGTAGCTGGCTGGCATCAGGTTTTAAGTAAAACTGCTGCTCCTGTCCCTAGCATTGTTGTGGGAAAGAGACCATTCTTCACTTGTTTTGCATATCCCGTCAAAAAAACTAAGCAGACTTTCTCAACTTTGAGTGAGCTTCTTGACACATTTTATCGTGACAAGGCTACCTCTGATCGTGTTCAGCAACAAGGCAGTCAATTGATTCATGTTATCAAGAACAATCTGCATAAAAATCGCAAAAAGCTCAAAAAATTGCAAAAAGAATTAAACTCAACTGCTAAAGCAGATCAATATCGAGTAAAAGGAGAGTTGCTAACGACATACCTTTTCCAGATAAAACGTGGCATGACGACAATCGAGCTCCCGAATTATTATGCTGACGGTAAAATGGTCAAAATTGCACTCTCCAACCAGTTGACGCCTTCTCAAAATGCGCAAAAGTATTTCAAAAAATATCAGAAGTTAAAAAATGCCGTTTCTTTTCTTGAACAGCAAATTGAGCTGACTCAATCAGAAATCAATTATCTGGAGGAACTCCAAGCTCAAATCGAGCTTGCAGATCCACAGGATCTGCCTGACATTAAAATCGAATTACAGCAGCAAGGTTATCTCAAGGCCCAAAAGCAAAAAAAACACGGCAAAGTCCGTAAAGAAAAAGTCAGCCAACCCGCTATCTACTTTTCAAGCGATAATACAAAAATTGCTGTTGGAAAAAATAATCTTCAAAATGACCGCCTGACTTTAAAAACAGCTCGAAAAGACTACATTTGGCTGCATGCCAAGAATATTCCCGGCTCACATGTCATCATTTATTCAAACGAACCTAGCGAGCAAACTTTACTTGAAGCTGCTAATTTAGCTGCTTATTTTTCTAAGTCCCGTGATTCAGCATCGGTGCCAGTTGATTACGTGCAAGTTAAAAGAATTCGCAAGCCAAATGGTGCTAAACCTGGTTTTGTCATCTACGAAGGACAAAAAACCCTTTTTGTGACACCTCAACGAGAGCTGATCGATTCCTTAAAAAAAGGCTAGCTTAGAAACTCCGCCTGACTTTAAACTTTAAAAAAAGACTGTCGCAAGTGAAACTTCTCAACTTGCTACAGCCTTTTTTGGTCTGTTTAATAAGTAGTCAACACATTCTAAAATCAGAATAAGGATCTAACATCCAACATCGATCTCAGTTTTCACTTTCTCCATCGGAGATTTGCATTTTAATATACAGCGGTACTCCAAGTTCATCTGTATCGATAATGAACGAGCCGTTTGAATATCTGTCGACATTAGGATGGTCAAATGGATTAATAACAATTGTTTCCATCTTATCCGTTATAACACTCAAGTTTTCTCCAGTTTTCAGTACCCGCGAGAGGATGACACGATGCGGATTACGTTTTAATTCTCGCAAGATCTGTACCCCGCGTCTTGCACGCGCAGTCGCTGTTATCTCGGAAACTTTCATACGCTTAAAGGCTCCACGTTGCGTCAAAATACCAACTTGTGACTTTTCGTCTACAATAAGAACCGCTGCCAGAACATCTTCACGCAAATCTATTGCCTTGACGCCAGCTGCTTTTGCACCATTAACAGGGACCTCATTCAATTTGTACCTCAGTCCGTAGCCGCCATGTGTCAATGCAAGGATAAATAGTGTATCCTTTTTCACATCTTCTTCAGGCAAGTAGGCCACAGTTAGCAAACGATCACTGTTCGTTTTAAGCTTCATACACTGGGCCGCTCGACTTCTATATGTCCTCCCAGGCCGCAGATCTGCAAAGGTTGTTTGCTTGATAAAGCCCTCCCTAGAAGCAAAGAGGAAGTTGCCCGTTTGTTTAAGATCATGAAAACTAAAAGCATGGATGACTTTTTCATCTTTATCTAAACTAACCGTTTGAGACAGGTGTTTTCCCGTATCCTTCCATTTGTACTCAGGTATTTCATGCACTGGCCGATAAATTACATTTCCTTTATCTGTCATTATAAAAAGATGATCAAGCGTATTGACCGTGGACTGAAAAATCACAAGATCGTCACTCTTTAACCCATTGTCAGCTTCGCCCGAGGCCTTGAAGGATCTTAACGAACTTCGTTTCAAGTAGCCATCTCGACTGACCATTACCACCACATCTTCAGGAGCAACCAAAACTTCAGTTTCAATTTTAAGCTGTTGAACATGGTCTTGGATCACTGTCTTACGCGGTGAAACATATTGTTTATCGATAGCGCGTAATTCTTTTTTTATTACTTTATCAAGTTTGCCTGGATCAGCTAAAATTTCTTGATAATTTTTAACCTTCTGCTGCAAGTCCTCGAACTCAGCCTGAAGCGCCGTCACATCGGTATTAGTCAAACGATATAATTGCAAGGACACAATCGCTTCAGCTTGTGCTTCGGTAAAGTCATACTGTGCAACCAAGTTTTCTTTTGCATCCTTTTTATTTTTACTGGCCCGAATCGTTTTAATGACTTGATCCAAAATAGATAATGCCTTAATCAAGCCACTGACTATATGCTTTCTTTCCTGTGCTTTTCTCAAATCGAATTGTGTTCGTTTTGTTGTAACTGTTCTTTGATGCTCCAAATATGCACTTAGTATTGCTTTAAGCCCAACATGCTCAGGTCGTTTGTTATTTATTGCAACCATATTGAAATTATATGAAATTTGCAAGTCTGTGTTTTTGAATAAATAGTTTAAAATTCCTTGTCCTGAGGCATTTCGTTTAAGTTCAATAACTATCCGCAGTCCTTCGCGGTCGCTCTCATCCCGAACCTCAGAAATTCCTTCAACTTTCTTTAACAATCGCAATTCGTCGATCTTCTTAACCAGCAGAGCCTTATTAACCTCATATGGTATCTCAGTAACAATGATTTGTTCCTTGTTTCCCTTCAGCTGCTCTATTTCGGTCTTTGAACGAAGCATTACCCGTCCACGTCCCGTAGTGTAGGCCTTTACGATCCCATCTATCCCTTGAGCAATTCCGCCAGTAGGGAAATCTGGCCCTTTAACAAATTCCATTAATTTATCAAGTTTTGCCTTAGGATGTTCCATAAGATAGATGACTGCTTGAATCGCTTCATGCAAATTATGCGGTGGTATTTCGGTGGCATATCCCGCAGAAATACCTGTTGCACCATTTACAAGTAAATTAGGAAAACGAGCTGGTAAAACGGTCGGTTCATTTTCCGTATCGTCAAAGTTCGGAACAAATTCAACCGTTTCCTTTTCGATATCGCGTAACATTTCTCCAGAAATTTTACTTAACCGTGCCTCAGTGTAACGCATCGCTGCAGGGGGATCACCGTCCATTGAGCCATTATTGCCATGCATTTCAATTAACGGCTCGCGCAATTTCCAGGATTGACTCAGGCGAACCATTGCCTCATAAATTGAGCTGTCCCCATGAGGATGAAAATTACCCATTACATTCCCGACAGACTTGGCAGACTTACGAAAAGCTTTATCGTATGTATTTCCATCTTGGTTCATTGCATATAAAATACGACGCTGCACTGGCTTTAATCCATCGCGAATATCAGGCAATGCACGCTCTTGAATAATATACTTAGAGTATCTTCCAAAGCGTTCTCCCATAACAGCTTCAAGCGACAGCTCCTGTACATTACTGTTTTCTTCTTGATTTTCAACCATTAGCCTTCATCTCCTTTGTCAGAATCTGATGCTGCGTTTTCACCATGTGCACCTTCAACAACTGCATTATCCAGCAGACTTCCATCTTCTTCGAGCGTGAACTTGACATTCTTTTCAATCCACTTTCGACGCGGTTCGACCTTGTCACCCATTAAAGTTGTAACCCGCTTTTCAGCTAACGCGTCGTCCTCAATTTTGACGCGAACCAGCGTGCGTGTTTCAGGGTTCATGGTTGTTTCCCACAACTGATCAGCATTCATTTCACCTAAACCTTTGAAGCGTTGCAGTGTATAGCCCTTTTTTAATTTAGCTACTGCATACTGCAGTTCGTCGTCTGTCCATGCATACTTGACTACCAATTTACTCTTGACCTTCTTTTGCAGCTTATATAGCGGCGGTAAGGCAATATAAATACGTCCTGCATTGATCATTGGCCGCATGTATTTATAAAAAAATGTCAACAGTAAAGTTTGAATGTGCGCACCATCGGTATCAGCATCAGTCATAATGATTACCTTGTCATAATTGGCATCTTTAATATCAAAGTCAGCTCCAACACCTGCACCTATCGTGTAAATCATGGTGTTGATTTCTTCGTTTTTCAGAATTTCAGGCAGTTTTTGCTTTTTCTGTGTTTAATACCTTACCCCGCAAAGGCAAAATAGCTTGGAATTTTCGATCACGTCCTTGTTTAGCCGATCCACCAGCAGAGTCGCCCTCGACTAAAAAAAGTTCATTGCGTTTGGCGTTCTTAGACTGGGCAGGAGTCAGCTTCCCTGATAAAAGTCGTTCTTTACGATGTTTCTTTTTGCCGGTACGACTCTCATCACGAGCCTTGCGTGCAGCTTCTCGTGCCTCCCTAGCCTTGAGAGATTTGCGCACCAAATCCTGCGCAAACTCACCATTTTCCATTAGATAAAACCTAAGTTGTTCATTCACAACACTATCCACAATTGACCGTGCCTCTGGTGTTCCCAACTTGCCTTTGGTTTGTCCTTCAAATTGAAGTAGTTCTTCAGGAATACGTACTGAAATAATTGCCGCTAAACCTTCACGAACATCGCTTCCTTCAAGATTTTTGTCTTTTTCTTTGAGTAATTCAACCTGCCGTGCATACTCATTAAAGGCTTTGGTCCAAGCAGATCTCATACCTGCTTCATGCGTTCCACCATCCTTGGTTCTAACATTGTTGACAAAAGACATGATGTTCTCGGAATACCCATCATTGTATTGTGCAGCGACTTCGACTTCGACACCATTTTTAGTTCCATCAAAATACATGATATTTCCTAAAGTATCTTTGTCCTCGTTTAGATATGCCACGAATTCTTTAATGCCTTCATCGAATTTAAAGATGTCTTCTTGATCTGTTCGTTCATCCGTTAAAGTGATGGTAACACCCTTGAGTAAGAAAGCAGATTCTCGTAACCGTTCTGCTAGAGTATCATAGTTGTAATGTGTTGTCGTAAAAATTTCAGGATCTGGATGGAAAGTAACACGCGTCCCAGTTCGTTTACGTGTTTTCCCCAACTTACGCAAAGTTCCAACAGGATGACCGCCATTTTCAAAATCCTCTTCATATTCAATTCCGTCACGAACTGTATTAACAGTCATTTTTGTAGACAAGGCGTTTACAACACTGGCCCCAACACCATGCAGGCCCCCTGACGTCTTATATCCCCCTTGACCGAACTTGCCACCTGCGTGTAAGACCGTGAAGATAACCTCAACAGTCGGTATCCCTAGTGCATGCATTCCGACAGGCAAACCACGCCCATGGTCGACTACAGTCACACTATTATCTTTGTGCAAGATGACATTGATTTCATCGCCAAAGCCTGATAGAGCTTCATCAACTGCATTGTCAACGATCTCGTAGACAAGATGATGCAGTCCTTTGCTATCAGTTGAACCGATGTACATCCCTGGTCTTTTTCGGACCGCTTCCAGGCCTTTCAAGACTTGGATAGATTCATCATTATATTTTTCTTTTGCCATGAATTCAAACCCCTTCTGTTTTTGGAGTATTATTTAAATAAATTTTGTTTTATGTTTTTAAATTGTGACTTAAATATCATAAACCCTCAAGTTAAAAAATGTAAAGTAGCATTTATGCAAATGTTTTATATCAGTAATAAGCATAGCACAAAAAAATGATTTGAAGCGGTGGTATAAACAGTGCTAAAATAAATCGTATTAACCTAAGGAGGTCAATCCAGTGTGAACTCTACTATCATCATAATGTTAGTAATCGCCTATTTATTAGGCTCAATTCCATCTGGCGTGTGGATCGGCAAGATTTTCTACAAAATGGATATCCGTGAATTTGGCAGCGGAAATACCGGTACAACGAATACATTTCGCGTTCTTGGGAAAAAAGCCGGTTTTATCGTTTTGCTAATGGATATGTTAAAGGGGACGCTGGCTGCTTGTCAACCTTACCTGTTCGATGTCCATATTAATGTTTTGTTGATTGGGTGCGCTGCAGTTATAGGACATGTCTTCCCAATCTTCGCACGTTTTCGAGGTGGGAAAGCAGTCGCAACAAGCGCTGGTATCTTGCTTGCTTATAGCCCAATTTTCTTTATCGTTGCGTGGATTATCTTCCTAACCTCACTTTATTTATCTAGCATGGTAAGTGTTGCCAGCATGGTCGGGATGACTTTAATTACGCTTTTGTCATTCTGCTTCCATGATCCCTTCTTGACGATTATTGCTCTTATTTTGACGATTTTTGTGTTCTATCGACACAAAGGAAATCTCAAACGTATTCGCAATGGTAACGAGAATCTAGTGCATTTTGGTCTTGTTTACGCTAGAAAAAAGAAAAAACAAAAGCAGAAAAAATAACACGCATATAAAAAGCAGTGAAACGCCAAAACGTTCGCTGCTTTTTATTTTGAAAAAAGTTAACCGCAGGCTCTATTTCAGAGCACAGCATCCCCCTCATCCCATAATGAGAGATATCGCATTAAACTTTTTTGTTTCTCTATAAAATATATTGGCTGAGGTCCTTGTTTTTAACAATATTACCGATTTTTTGATCGACATAGGCTTCTGTGATGGTTATATCACCCATCTGCATGTCAGGCCCCTCATAAAGCAAATCTTCAAGCAGCTTTTCTAAAATGGTGTGCAGACGGCGGGCTCCAATGTTTTCCGTTTCATGATTGACCTGAAAAGCAATCTCTGAAATCTTTTGAATAGCTTCGATAGTGAAAGTCACTTTGATATTATCAGTTCCGATTAAAGCAATGTACTGCTTAACAAGCGCGTTGCTTGGCTCAGTTAATATTTTGACAAAATCTTCAACCCGAAGATCATCTAGCTCTACTCTGATAGGGAACCTTCCTTGTAATTCAGCAATCAGATCACTTGGTTTACTTTCATGAAAGGCACCCGAAGCGATAAAAAGAATATGATCAGTATCTAAAAGACCATATTTAGTTTGAATCTGCGAGCCTTCAACAATCGGTAAAATATCCCGCTGGACACCTTCACGTGATACTTCGCCGCTGTTTTTTTGCGATTTAGATGTAATCTTATCAATTTCGTCGATAAAAATAATTCCCGTATTTTCAGCTCGTTTAACTGCTAAATCAGCTATGTCAGCTTCATTAACTAACTTTGCAGATTCCTCACGTGTTAGCACTTCGCGCGCCTCAGCAACGGTCATCGTCCTCTTGACTTTCTTTTTGGGAGTCAAAGCACCCAATGTATCATTCAGGTCAATACCCATCTGCCCCAGCATATTGTTTTGGTATTTATTTTTTTGAGTTGGATCATCCATTGAGATCGTAACTTCCTGATTTTCAAGCAAACCGCGATTAAGCTGTTCACTGACTGAAAGTCTTTCATCACGCACTTGATCCGTAACTTCCTCTTCAACTGGCTGTGCATTGCCGATATTAGGCATTTTGCCATTCTGCATATCCTGCAACATTTTCATAAAATTCTGTTGCTCATTACTTTTTCGCTGTTCTTTCTTTTTGGCAGGTACTAGTAGTTTCACCAAGCGCTTGTTTGCTCTTTGAGCAGCCTGTGATTTAACTTGCTTAAATTGCTCCTCTTCTTCCATTTTGTAAGCAACTTCAACTAAATCGCGTACCATTGACTCGACATCACGTCCTACATAGCCAACTTCTGTGAATTTCGTTGCTTCAACCTTTATAAATGGCGCATCAACGATTTTAGCAAGACGACGTGCGATTTCAGTTTTTCCGACTCCAGTTGGACCAATCATCAGAACATTTTTAGGTGTTATTTCTTCTTGCATCTCACCGTAAAGCTGCATTCGCCGATAACGATTACGCAAAGCAACTGCAATTGCCTTTTTCGCTTTGTCTTGGCCGATAACATAATTATTTAAGTCTGAAACAATTTGTTTTGGTGTTTTATCACTTGAATTCATATAAAGGTTCCTCTCTAGTTTGCTTTAGAAAATCACAGTTCTTCTGCAATAACGTTATGATTTGTGAATATATCGATATCACCCGCAATGTTGATAGCTGCCTTAGCAATCTCACCCGCTGACATTTCCTCTGCGTGAGCCTTCATTGCCTTTGCAGCGGATAAAGCATAATTTCCGCCAGAACCAATTGCTAAAATATCGTCATCTGGTTCAATTACCTCACCACTTCCAGAAACCATCAGAAGATCTTTCTTATCCATCACTATCAACAGTGCTTCAAGTTTTTGTAAAGCTTGATCACTACGCCACTCCTGTGCAAGTTCGACTGCTGCCCGAGGTAAATTGCCGCTATACTCACTTAATTTTTTCTCAAATCTTTCTTCAAGGTTAAAGGCATCTGCGACACTTCCTGCAAAGCCGACAACGACCTGATCATTATAGATGCGCCGAACTTTGCGTGCTGTTCCTTTCATAATAACTTTTTCTCCCATTGTGACCTGTCCGTCTCCAGCCATTGCCATATGTCCATTATGCCGAACTGCGCAAATTGTCGTTGCGTGAAATGATACTCCTGCCATTATATAATATCCTCCTTCAATTCAACTGCTTGGTTTATTCTTCTTTGAGCAGTTGCCCACGACTTTAAGCGCGTGGAAAAAACTTACGATAGTCATTTTGTAAATGTTCCTTGGTAACATGAGTGTATATCTGCGTTGTCGATAAACTGCTATGCCCCAACAATTCCTGAACAGCCCTCAAATCAGCTCCATTACTCATCAAATGTGTCGCAAAAGTATGGCGAATCTCATGAGGATGAATCTCAGTCGTAAGGCTGCTTCTCTTAACAATTTGTTTCAAAATATAGGTAACTCCTGCTGCTGTCAACGGGTCACCATAATGATTAATAAAAACATAATCATGGTCTTTATGATATTTTTCAAGCAGTGGTGTTCTTGTTTCCTGAAAATAGCGATCAAGTGCCCGTTGACAATATCTGCCATAGGGTACATAGCGTCCTTACTGCCCTTACCGTGCAGCAGCATCGCTCGCACCTCGCTGTCGATTGCTTCCAATGTCAAACCAGTACATTCACTGACACGCATCCCTGTGGCATATAGAGCCTCTAGCAAAGCATTATCGCGGATAATCATGGGATCGTCACCTTGTGTTGCATCAAAAAGTGCCTGCATTTCTTTTTCATAAAAAAAGCGCGGTAAAGCACGCGGGTGTCTTTTCAGCTGTACATAAGAAAAAGGATTATTAGTGACATATCCATTTTTTTCAAGGAAATGATAGAGTGATCGCAAGCTCGAGACCATACGCGAGATTGTCGTAGTTTGATACTGTTTGTCATAAAGAAAATTCATATACGCATGTACATCAAGCCGCTTGATTTCTCCGAAAGACGTGCTGCTGCCGCTTTCCTGCAAAAAATCACAAAACAGTTGGATATCTTCAGAATAAGCTTTCAGTGTCTCATCTGAGTATTGTCTTTCAATCACTAAATATTGTTTAAATTCTTTGATCCAATTTTGCTCCATCAAAAAACCTCCACTCTAATGCTTTTACTTTAGCATAAAAAATAGAGGTCAGTATACTATTAACGTTAATCTTAGAAAGAACTAAAACAATTTTATGAGTATTACAGCAAGTACTACTTTTGAATCTCTTCTTCATAATCGCAGTTACTGCATTTGACCTGTTTACCCTTTTTGGTTTTCTTTTCAATCAAATAATGATTACATTTAGGACAGTCACGCCCAACCGGCTTATCCCAAGAAACAAAATCACAGTCTGGATACCGTGAACATCCATAGAAAATCCGATTCTTTTTAGACTTGCGTTCAACTACTTCACCCTTATGACATATTGGACATGTAACACCGATTTCCTTAATGATTGGTTTGGTGTTATGACAATCTGGGAAACGACTACAAGCATAGAACTTGCCATAGCGCCCCAACTTGATAACCAAAGGAGCCCCGCACACATCGCAATTAATCCCTGCAGGTTCATCTTTGATGCGCACTTTAGCCAACTTAGCATCAGCTGCCACAACTTCTTTTGAAAATGGTTGATAAAAACTATCGACAACTTTGACCCACTTTTGCTTTCCCTCTTCGATCTCATCTAAATGATCTTCTAACTGTGCAGTAAAATCAACATTTAAAATATCAGGGAAACATTTTTCAATCATTTCATTAACAATTTCCCCTAGCTCCGTTGGCTCAAATTTCCGTGAAACGAGCTTGACATAATACCTCTTTTGAATAGTGGCTAAGGTTGGTGCATAAGTTGAAGGCCGTCCTACACCATTTTCTTCCAATGTCTTTATTAGAGTGGCTTCGCTATATCGGGCTGGCGGTAACGTAAAATGCTGATTTGGCTGATTTTTTACCATCAAAACTTCATCATCTTGCTTAAGTTCTGGAAGCTCATTGTCTTTTTTCTTACTTTCAGCATAAACTTTTGTGAAACCCGGAAACTTCATTTTCGAGCCCTTCGCACGGTAGAGAACTTCATTTTGCTCAATATTGACACTCATCGTATCAGAGATAGCCGGTGTCATCTGACTTGCCACAAAACGTGACCAAATCAAAGTGTAAAGTTTTAGCTGATCTTTGTTCAAATAATCTTTCAGCGAATCCGGAGTTCGCAAGACAGACGATGGACGAATAGCCTCATGCGCATCCTGCGCTCCTTCAGCCAGTTTCCCTTTACGCGGTTTAATTGCAGCATATTCAGCCCCATAGCTCTCATGAATAAAAGAAGCTGTTTCATGCTTAGCAAGCGATGAAATACGGGTCGAATCCGTACGCATATAGGTAATCAACCCGACCACACCGCCTTTGCCGATATTAATGCCTTCATACAGTTGCTGAGCGACCATCATCGTTTTTTGCGTCCTGAACCGCAGCGCATTGTTAGCAACTTGCTGCATTGTACTCGTTGTAAACGGCAATGCAGGAAATCGCTTGCGTTCTTTGCGTTCAACACGTGTAATTTTGAACGGTTTGTCTTGTTCTAATTTCTGCATTATTTTAACGACATCATCATTATTATGAAGAGCCATTTTTTTACCCTTATACCCATAAAAACTTGCATCAAACTTGGAGCGACCTGCTTTAAACTGCGAGTCTATCGTCCAGTACTCTTCCGGTTTGAATTCACGAATCTCTTTTTCGCGTTTTATGATTAAATTTAAAGCAATCGACTGCACACGACCGGCACTCAACCCCTTCTTTATCTTAGACCACAATAATGGCTGATCGAGTATCCGACCAAACGATCTAAAATACGACGCGCCTGTTGTGCATCAACAAGATTCATATCAATAGTTCGTGGTGTCTTGAACGCATTTTTGACAGCATCCTTTGTTATTTCATTAAATACAACCCGATTTTTATCATCAGTATCCAATCCCAACAGATATGACAAATGCCATGCAATTGCTTCTCCTTCACGATCGGGATCGGCTGCAAGATAAACACTATCCGCTTTTTTGGCCTCTTTGCGCAACTCTTTTATGATGTCGCCCTTACCTCTGATAGAAATATAATGCGGCGCGTAATCATTTTCCACATCAACTCCCATCGTACTCTTGGGTAAGTCGCGAATATGCCCTAAACTGGCCATTACCTTATAACGCGACCCTAAATATTTTTCGATCGTTTTTGCTTTTGAAGGTGATTCCACAATCACTAATTTCTTCTTTGTTTTTCTCTTCGTTTTTTTTCTCTGGATCTTTGGCATTTACCAAACTCCTTTATTCACATTTTCAAATTGTAAAAATCGCTAATTATCTTAGGTCATGTGATTAACATTTGTCAAGTATAATCAAATTCTTCAATGATGTGTCTAGCATTTAAAACGGGTTTCGCACCTGCCAAAAGCAGTTCGTTTGTCCCCATCGACAGCGGGGCACTAATTGCTCCTGGTACTGCTAGAACATTGCGATTCTCCTGCAATGCAAGGTTAGCAGTTATTAAACTACCACTGCGCTGACGTGCCTCAATAACTAGTACACCGCGACACAATCCAGCAATAATTCTATTACGTGCGGGAAAGTGATACTGCCTAGGTGCTTGTCCAAGGCCATACTCAGTTATCAAAAGACACTCAGTTCCAATTTTTTGCTGCAGTGCGGCATTAAACTTAGGATAAGCAATATCTATCCCAGTTCCAATAACAGCGACTGTTTTTCCATGACAACCCATTGTTAATTTATGCACAAGACTATCAACTCCTCGTGCCAACCCGCTCAGAGTTACAATACCAGAAGAAATGGTTTCTGGCAATAATTGTTTCAAGACCGTAATCGCATAGGAACTATTCTGACGTGCGCCCACAATTGCAAGCAGTTTTGCGTAATTACTCAATGTCATATCGCCTTGGTAAAAAAGAACTGCCGGTGGGTCAAAAGTTTCTAACAATTGTTGCGGGTACTTTTCATCAATAATAGTTACTGCCGCGCTATAATACAAGTTTTGTGCGAGCTTTTTTTGTAGAGCAGAGCTTGTAAACTCACGCCAAAAAAGCTCCTTTTTCACGTTAGGATAATCCAATAGTTCATCGAGCTTACTTTCCTCAGGTATACGCATTTCATGACTTGATATCCATTGGCAGATTCGTCGCACATCCCGCCTTCCAATGTGTCTGCATAAATGCAGCGCGACAATAAATTCTTGTACTTTCACACTAATCCCACCTTAAGCATAAGTTACCTGAAAATACGCAAAAGTCAGAATATTAGGCTTCTTCCGCAAATTTTGATTTGATCGGCTCAAATGTTTTGCGGTGAATCGGAGTTACACCATAAGCTGCTAGTGCCCCGAGATGTTTTGCAGTTCCATATCCCTTGTTGTCCTTGAAATCGTACGCTGGATATAATGTGTCATAGTAACTCATCAGATGATCACGACTAACTTTGGCAATAATACTTGCTGCTGCAACACTAACACTTCTTGCATCCGCCTTGATAAGCTTTAATTGTGGAATCTCTGTCTCAATTTGCATAGCATCTATAATCAACTGTTGCGGTCGAATTGTTAAAGCAGCAACAGCCTCTTTCATGGCCGAGCGTGTCGCTTGATAGATGTTGATTTCGTCAATTAGCTTGTTATCAGCAAAACCGACCCCAACAGCGAGTGCTTTTTCTAAGATTTTTCCATAAAGATATTCTCTTTTAGCAGCCGAGAGCTGTTTTGAATCATTGACTTCCAACAAGTCAAAATTATGCGGTAGAATAACTGCTGCTGCAACAACTGGGCCAGCAAGTGGCCCTCGACCAGCTTCATCTATTCCCGCAACATAAGAGAAGCCCTCATTCCAATATTCTTTTTCAAAAGAAAAGCGTTCTTCAAATAAAACTTTTCTTTTTTCAATCTTATCTAGCCTGCGTAAGTAGCTCTTTAACTGTGCTTGTGCACCTTTACGCTGATCATTTGTTAATTTTTTGATAAATTCTGGACTCGGTTTCTGCTTTAAGATCGTCTTTATTTTTGAAATCGTCAATTTGCTAGTCATCTTTCTCACTCTCGCATATCATATTCTATCATTCTGCTGTTTTCGCTGGAATTTCATCAAGTGTGTAACTTCCAAGTTTTCCCTTACGACATTCTAAGATTAATCGCTCACTGGCACGGTCATAGTCATCCTTAAATCCCATTTTCTGTGTAAGCACCAACAAAAGATCAACTGTTGTTTTTTGTAGATCTTCCTCTTCAAGACGGTAACGCTCTTTCAGTTTTTCCGAACTGTTTTCCAGAAAATATTCAAGTGCATAGAGTGCAACATCATCTTTAGCGTATAGCGTATCCTTGATCGCGCCTGTCAAGGCCAGCTTTTTGCCTACAAGTGGATCTTCAAATTTAGGCCAGAGAATTCCTGGTGTATCCAATAATACTAAGTTTTTCCCTGCTTTAAGCCATTGCTGTGCTTTGGTAACCCCTGGTTTGTTCCCAACTTGTGCAACATTTTTCTTGACCAAATGATTTAAAAGAGTCGATTTACCCACATTAGGTATTCCAATACACATTACTCGGATACGCTTATGCACAATGCCACGTTCTTTTTGTGTTGCTAATTTAGCACTTAGTACCTGCGTAATCTTTCGCTCTATACTTTTTAAACTATCTTTCAGGCTGTTGACCGCAAGTGCTGGATTACCATTTTCTTCATAATAATTAACCCATTCTTTCGTTTTTGCAGCATTAGCCAAATCTTTTTTAGTCAAAATAATAATACTTGGCTTATTTTGCAGAATTTCAGAAAGCTGCGGATTGCGTGACGATTCTGGGAGACGTGCGTCTACCAATTCTAGTACAATATCAACTTTCTTGATATTTTCCTTAACTTGGCGCAACGCTTTAGCCATATGCCCTGGAAACCACTGTATAACTGTCATTTTGCTGCTCTCCTCCTAATTTCTGCTTATCCATTTAAAGTTCCATAGTGGCCAATAAACAATAATTGCTTTGCCGGTCACCCAACTGGATTTAACTGTTCCAAAAGTACGCGAATCTTTACTTATCCTTCGATTATCACCTAAAACAAAGTACTGCCCCTGTGGAACATGATTCGACCCAGTCAGTTCTTTCAGTGAAAAATCAGACGTGTATGTCTGATTGGAATCCTGCTTTATCACGCGTTTAAGAAAGTTTTCTCTAATATGCTGTCCATTTATATACAATTTATCATTGCGGTATGCGAGTGTGTCACCTGGCATACCTATCACACGTTTAATATACGTCTTGTCGTCCGGCATTTTAATAATGACAACGTCAAAACGTCGAATTCTACCGAAATTCTGGACGAGTGCCTTTTCTCGCGAATGCAACGTCGGTTCCATCGAATTCCCATCAATCTCAAGCGGAACGATCAAAAAAGATCGCACAAAAAGGGCACAGATTGTTGCTATAAAAACCAGCGGTATCCAGTAGCCCCAGCGAATACCTTTCAGTCTGCTCATTTGTTTTTTTCCTTCTCCCTTTGAGGATAATAAAGAATCCATCCGTCTAAAGCTCACTCCCATAGTATACTGTAACAAAAAAAGCACTACTGGTCGATAAGCTCACCAGTATCCCTTAACTTACTTAACAACTTCTAAAAAAGATTCTGACCTGTTAAGAGCTTTTTAATCATTTCCAAAAGGAAGTGCCTTTCATCGCTTCCCCCTAAACCTGTTTAAAACACTCCAAACTTTATTTTGAAGGGCTAGAAATGCTAAATACTGCTGTCGTGTTTGCTTCATCCGCTTGTACCTCTTAGGATTCTTTTTATAAAATTGCTGGTGAAAGTTTTCCGCTGGCCAAAACACACCTGCAGTTTCAATTGCTGTAACAATTGGCCGCTTATACTGATGTGATTTTGCCAGACGTTTCTTTGATTTTTCAGCAATTTGCCGCTGCTGTTCGTTATCAACAAAAATAACTGGCCGATAATTACTGCCGCGATCGGCAACTTGTCCAAGGCCATCTGTTGGATCCGTCAACTTCCAATAAAGCTCAACCAGCTCTTCATACCGAATAATTTTCGGGTCAAAAATGATTTCAACCGCCTCAACATGTCCAGTATAACCGCCCATAACTTGTTCATATGTGGGATTATCTGTATAGCCCCCTGTATAGCCAGAAAGAACTGAAATGATTCCTCTTCTTGTTTCAAATGGCTCGACCATACACCAAAAACACCCACCTGCAAAAATGGCTCGCTCACGTTGCGGCAGGTTTTCCGCGTAGTGCTTAGCGATGTCGAAACGTTTCGTTTGTCCATCTGTTATTTTCATGTAAAGATCCATAACATCTGGGGTTAAATTGTCTCTTAAGGCTAATGGACGTAGTGCAACTTCAAGTTTTTCGATTTGGACACTAAAATCATGTTTGGTGCTAAGAGCGTTTTTTGCCTTAACTAGCAATGAACGCTCCCACGCACGCGTAGCAGGGTTGAGTATTAAGTTATAGATATCATTCACTATCTCTTCTTGGCTACTCTTCATCTCTGCACCAGCCTTCATACTTTAAAACTTAAATTCCCTCTATAACAAAAATAAAAAGTCTACAGTATTCCTTGATGTTCTCCTCTTTTTCAAGGGGAAACACCCACTCATACACTGTCCATCTACCCCAAATACATACTATCTTATATACTCACACTTAAAACTGTTACCACTTCACTACATAATATGATACCCCATTCAATGCTTAAGTAACATTTGATAGCTTGAAAACAAATAAACCTGCCATTCCTATTATTTAAATAGCACCGTTTCTTGCCTGATAACTGCTTAGTTAGAAATTCAACTATTTAGCTACTCTAGTCCTTGTCTGATATTACGTTCCATTCATCACGCAATAGTGAAAAGATATTTTCATCATGATACCCATCATGCAGCTTCTCATTTTTTCTGAGAATTCCTTCATGAATGAAACCTGCTCTATTAGCAACCGCATTGCTTGCTTCGTTATCAGTAGCTGCACGAATAATAATTCTATGTAAATCGTAATCATTAAATCCTATCGCACATATGCCCTTAACAGCTTTCGTCATAATACCGTGTCCACGATATTTTTGTCCAAGCCAATATCCGATGTCCGCTACATTATTCAGTTTGTCAAAGCTATTAAAACTGATCATCCCAACTATTTTTTGCCTGTACCAAATAACTAAATTTAAAGAGTCCTCTTTGGCATAATTAATATTCACCTGCGCAAGAAAGTTTTCTTCATCCCCAATTTTTTTAAGACTGTCAACCCATGGCAAAAACTTTCTCATCGATCCACGATCGTTTTCTATCAACCGAAACAATTCCGCTGCATCTTTTTTTGGCCGTGGTACAGCTAAGAAAAGATCGGATTCTACTCTATAAGACATCATATCAATCACTCCCGTTTGACTAAATTATATTTATTGTATCCTTTATTTGATTAAAAAAAAATAAGGGAATTTCATTCATAATTTAAGCAAATTATTGTTAAAACATTTTCAAAATCTATAAATAATAGTTGCTTATACTGTATCACTGCAATTTTTAATTAATAATTATTGCACAATCAACGCATTTTAGGTAACATAAGCTTGTAAGCTATCGGTTGAGTCTAACTTTAGTAGTTTAGCGTGTCAATTAAAGTGTGAAGTATCTTTTAATTGTGTCTTTCACTATATACTCGATACTCGCATTTTCCGTATACCAGCTCTCAAACTGACCCGGTGCGTCGGTGAAATCAGTTTTACCCTCAAAAAGGGCACTTGATAATCGTTAGCTTATATTCCATTTATGGGAAAACCGTATTTAGAAACTATGGCCTTGGAAGTACCCCTTCAATGGCTGTGGTTTCTTTTTGATTTAAATAGCATTCAATTATTTTGCATATTGCAATTATTTTTTTGCATTATACAAATAATTGGTTAAGTATTTTATTAGGTTAATTTGTATTTACCTCTAGTTTTATCTATCGTTAAACTTTTTTATCTGAGATAATATCTTCATGTTCTCTAATCTTACTAAGCCGCTTTTTATCATTTGACAATAACAATAAGTATAAAGCTTCAACTACAGTCAATGCTGCAACGCGTGAAAAGTAGTATTCAGATTGCAGTACCTTTTGCCGTACAGCCGTTGTTAAATGTAAATCAGCTTTTAGCGCAATTGGTGAATCAGGACGATTGGTAATTGCAATAATTGACATTCTTTTTTTATGGGCAACATCCATTTGTTTTAGCAATGAGCGTGCTTCGCCAGAGTTAGAAATCACTAGTAAAACGGCCTTATCATCAAGATTCAGCGTCTGTGCAACCGAAGTTTCCCATACTCCGTCCCAATAGTCAAGAAACCAATTTGATTGAATTTGTAGACAGCATCTGCAGCAACTGGGAATGTGTCGCCTTCTGCGGCTACTTGTATAATGTTAGCTTTTTCCAGCAATTGCAGAATCTGCTTAACCACTGGCAAAGAAAACTGGGTTAATGTATTTGAGATCTCAGCAATCTTGTTATCCCTAATATTTTCGAGTGCTTGTCCGCTATTTTGATTATCAATCGTTTTATAATAACTTTTCTCATCATTGGCGACTTTAGCCAACTCAATCTTGAACTCATGAAAACCTGACAATGAAAGATTTCTGCAGAAGCGAGAGACTGATGCTTCGCTAACCTGAGCAATTTCAGCCAATTTTAAAATTGTATAATTAATGACTTTATCCGGCGCACCTACCACTACTTGAGCTATTTTTTGATCAGTTTTAGTCATTCCATTGATTCTACTGTAAATGGTATCAACAATGTTTACTTTCCCATTCATTTTTATCCTCCAAACTAAAATACCCACTCATTTTCAAAGTGTTCATGCTTATTTTTGGCAGAGATATTTATTCCAAATGTATCCAAAGTCCATATGTTTGTCAACGTGGGCTCGTTAATTATTGACAGCAAGCAAAACCTGAGCTATTATTCCCTTGTAAATAATTTTCTTTTTTATAAATAATAAGAAAAAAATATTCAAAAGGAGTAAGAATGAAAACTATCATCGATGCTGCGTTGGCTATGTTACGCCCTCACATGACTATCAGTCTAGGAGGCGGCAGTAACGTTAGTAAATTAGCTCAAGAAATCGCCACTGTTCACAACTTACCGCTGACAATCTGTACTCCCTCTGAATTAACCAAACTAAAATGCGAGCAACTTGGTTTGAGTGTTAGCCCTCTCTCCCAAATTACTAGTGTTGACTTTGCATTTGATGGATGCGATAGTGCTGATTATCAACTTAATTTATTAAAAAGCAATGGTGGCATTCATACGCTCGAAAAAATTTATGCACAAACTGCTACTGAGTACATCATTTTAACACCATTCTCTAGAATAAAACCTCAATTAGATCATCGAGTTCCATTGACACTGGAAGTACTTGCTGACGCTGTTTCACAAGTCTTGCAGTTAACATCTCACCTCGGATTAAAAGCTCAACAACGTAAGGATCAAACAGTTGCCAGCTTTGCACGCACACCAAATGGGAATAGACTGATTGATTGTTATGCTGTTTCTTGGCAAAATATAGAGAACCTTAATTTTGAGCTCAGACAATTTAACGGCGTTGTCGGCACTTCATACTTTTCAAATACAGCTACCGCCATTATAACTACTTTAGATAACAAAGAAGTCAAACTAATTAGAAAAGGTGATTTAAAATGAAAAAATATAAATGGGGAATGATCGGCACTGGCTGGATTGCACATGAAATGGCTGATGCTTTAAATAAAGTTAATGGTGAGATTTACGCTGTCACTGCTTTAAATAAAAGTAAATTAAAAAAATTTGCTGCAGAAAAACACGTCCACAAGTACTATTTCAAAGCTGAAGAGCTGATTGCCGATCCCGATATTGATGTTATTTACATTGCTACACCGCATACATACCACTATGATTTCATCAAAAAAGCTTTGAATGCAGGTAAACATGTCCTCTGTGAAAAGGCAATCACTGTTAATGCACAACAATTTGATGAAGTTGAACAGCTTGCTACCAGCAAAGGGCTAATTCTATCTGAGGGATTCACCTTATACCATATGCCGCTTTTCAAACGTGTCCTTCAAACAATCGCAGAAAATAAGCTAGGTGAAATTAAACTAATTCAAGTCAATTTTGGAAGCCTTAAGGATTATGACCCTCAGAACCGTTTTTTCAATAAAGAACTTGCTGGTGGAGCTTTGCTTGATATTGGTGGCTATGCAGTAGCTTTTGCCCGCATCTTCCTAACTGAGCAACCAAATACAGCCCTTACAACTGTCAAATTTTTTGAAACAGGTGTTGACGAACAGTCAGGAATTATCCTGAAAAATAGCCAAGAACAACTTGCCGTTATCTCCTTATCAATGCGCGCCAAACAGCCAAAACGTGGTATAATTTCTGGAACTAAAGGATATGTTGAAATAAATGATTATCCTCGTGCTACGTCTGCTGAATTTACATACACAGCGGATGCACACACGCAGGAAAAGGAAACAATTTCAACTGGTGCATCAGATAAAGCTCTTTGCTATGAAGTGGCAGATATGCAGCGTTACATTGAAAATGGGCATGATGAAGGCCAACTAAAATTATCACATGATGTTGCCCATATTTTAGATTCCGTTCGTACTGCATGGGGATTAAAGTTTCCTTCTTAATCTGTGTAAATTTTTATCTAGACATATTGGTGAGCTGATTATTTGCGTGTTCTTTATATTCTAGTAGCATATAAAATATACTAGGTTTGTTCCAATCTGTTTTTTTCAAAGGAGTGATCCCAAATGGATAACAAAGACGATTTAAAAAATCGGCTCTCAAAAGAAGCCTACGAGGTGACCCAGCATGCAGCTACTGAACGTCCCTTTTCCGGTAAGTATGATGACTTTTATGAGGACGGCATTTACGTCGACATAGTGAGTGGTGAACCACTCTTTAGCTCCACAGACAAATATAATGCTGGCTGTGGTTGGCCGTCTTTCACTAAACCTATTAATCAAGCCAACGTAACTGAACATACTGATACTTCACTTTTAATGACACGAACAGAAGTTAAAAGTCAAAAGGCAGATTCACACTTAGGTCACGTTTTTGAGGATGGTCCTGTTACTGATGGGGGTTTGCGTTATTGTATAAATTCAGCTGCTTTGAAATTTATTCCTGCAAACAAACTTGAGCAAGCCGGATACGGTGAATACCGTTTTTTATTTGGTTGACGAAAAGAAAAATAGACGAGAAATAAAAGAATCATGCTTGTAAGTTTTCTCATACAAGCATGATTCTTTTGATTGATCTTTTTTATTTCAGACTAGAATACTTATGCTAATCATCTAATACTGTACCCATTGTTTCATGCCCCCAGATAATAATCGCAATGACAGCAACAACAATTGATGCACAAAAAATACCGAAGATAGTTGTAAAGGAAATTTCTTTGCTGATTAAAGTTCCCACCATGAGCGGGCCAAGTATTCCTCCAATACGTCCAATCCCCGCTGCTATTCCAGTCCCCGTACCACGAATTTCTAACGGATATTGTTCCGGCGAGTAAGCATAGAGGGTCCCCCATGCCCCCAAATTAAAGAAAGATAACAATATTCCAAATAATAGAAGGGATGCTACACTGGACGCACTCCCAAAACCGAGCGCACTGACTGCTGTACCCAACAGAAATAGCGATAAAACCCATTTGCGTCCTAATCTTTCAACCAGCCAAGCAGCAACAAAGTAACCTGGTAGTTGTGCCAGTGTCATTATTAACGTGTAGCCAAAGCTATGAATCATTGTATGTCCCTTCAGAACTAGGACACTTGGCAGCCACAGAAACATTCCATAGTATGAAAAGACAACCATAAACCAAACAACCCAGAGCATAAGTGTCGCCTTTGCATATTTAGGCGTCCAAAGTTCCCGCAGTGAATCCATTATCCTAGGACGATTTATAAGAACATTTTTTTTCACATAACTCTGCGACTCACGTAAACCGTAACGAAGATATAATGCATAGAATGCTGTTGAAGCGGAAAGTAGCAATGCGATTCGCCAACCCCACGTCGGAATAACAAAGTATGAAATAATAGCAGCAACCAGCCAACCACCGGCCCAAAAACTTTCCAAAAGAACAACGGTCCGCCCGCGCTTTTCAACAGGTACATTTTCCGAAACCAATGTAGAAGCAACCGGGAGCTCGCCACCTAGTCCAGCACCAACAAAAAAACGTAAAATAATAAAAATCAAATAACCTGTCGTTAATGCAGATAAGCCTGTTCCTATTGAAAAAATCAGCAACGTCATAATAAGTACATCTTTTCTTCCTAAACGATCTGCCAAAATGCCAAAGACAACAGCTCCAAGTGCCATTCCGATCGAGCTTACACTTCCGATCCAACCTAATTGAATTTCACTGAGATTCCATTCATTTTTTAATGCAGCTATCACGAATGAAAGCATCCCAACATCCATTGCATCAAACAACCACGCCAAACCAGTCGCAATAAGCAATGATCTAGGTGTATGCTTTTCTTCCAACATTTCCTAACCCCCTATAAAATAGATAAACCAGTGCCAGAAGATGTCTTGACATCCCCTGAAACTGTAGTTTAAGTAAACACTACCGAGGGGTGTCTTGTCAACCCTACAATTCAATAATTTCGCCTTTGCTTCAACTAATCTCCTCAATAAATAGTTTTGAGTTTATAAAAATTGCCGAAAAAAATTGCGGCCACTTAAAACTATGCCGCAATACCTTTGTAATATTAAAGTTTTGTAAATGCCTGTTCTCCCTTGTCCTATTTCACCACTAAAACTGCACAATTTGAGTTTCTTAGAACATAGCTCGTATGTGATCCAACCACTACTTTTTCAAGTGCATTCAAGCCCGTATCGCCTAAAACAATTAAATCGATGTCGTTTTCTTGTGGGAAAGAAGTTGCTAAAATGGTCTTGGTATTCCCTATAATGACTGTACCTGTAACATCTGTCCCTGATTTCTCAGCCTTGTTAACATACTTTTTAATATCTTCCTCAGCTTTTCGTGCTTGATCTTGATAAAAATCATCGCTGACCCTGAAAGATAAATCCATTCCACGATCACGATTAACTACCCACAGTAAATAAAGTTTTGCCGAAAATACACGTGCTAAATCAGTTGCTGCTGCAAAAGCAAGATCTGCTTGCTTTGAACCATCCAAACCTACCAAAATGCGTTTGTAAGCCATAAAAAAACCTCCTTATTGACGGGAAACAGCCTAATCCTAAACGAACCTGCTAATCAGCAGTTTTTAGAAATAAACCTAGCCACATCGAAAAAGCAACATCACAACAATTACTTAGATAATTACCAAACTATCATTTGACTTCATTGTAACATTTTTATTTAAAAATGCCGTGTATAACAACCTCGTCATATATATAATGTATTTGCTTTAAACCAGATTTACTAGCCATCCAGCTACAAGAGCTTAAGCAAGCATCGCAGCAAGTTCTTGATAAACTACAGGCAGTTTCACTGTCCCATATGCATCAATAAAATGTTTTCCTTCAGGCATCAAGATAAACTTAGCATGTAGGTGACGTGCTAGTGTTTCACTATACTCATAAGGTACTATGTCATCATCAAGCGCTGAAATAACAACTACCCTCTTCAGTTTAGGAAGAACCTCTGCATAATTTATTGAGGGCTCCGTGAATTCTGCTAGTTCTGGTAAAGTGTGTAGTTTCTCATCAAAACCAGATACTAAGACAAGGTTAACATCTTTTATCTCATGCTGGCTTAGAAAGCGTAGCGCCTCAATACAACCCAAGCTATGTCCTACAAGTGTTATCCCGTTTTCAGATGAGATTTTACGACTACATGTTTGATCCCATTCTGCTGGTTTGGGATGATCAGCGTTTGGCAACTGTAGTACCTTGACCTGCTTTTTCATCTTCTCTTCAACTTGTTGCTTGAGCCATGGAAACCAATTAGCATTTCTGTTAGAAGTATAACCATGGAGAACATAAAGCTTTTTCTTAGTCATTTTCTCAACCACCTTTGCTAGTTTATTGTTGAAAACAATACTTTAACTCAATTATAGTAGGTACATGTTACCATAATTACTGTGTAATGCAACGATACTTTTGTTTCAAGTACCAAAAGTATACCAGCTGCTGCCACGAAAAAAATTACGGTCAAGATATCATGTACTCAGGCAATGTACATATGCAATACGATGGAGTGGTAAGCTCTCAGCACTCATTTGAAGGCCTTAGCACAGCAATTTTTGTTATGAGTAATCTAAAGTTAAATGGAGAAATTTCAACTATGAGTAATGTTTTTTATGCATAATAAAGCAAAAAACTGTGTCAAAAGTAATTTCTGACACAGTCCATTATTTTAAATTGAAATATAGCATAGTCAGTCTTTTCTACCCAACCATGCCGTTAATGCTCGAAGCTTACCGGCTATTAGCCACTTTCTTGTTTTGCAAATAACTTTATTCGTTTGCAGATAGTTTTTTTTGTATATCATTTCCCTGACTGACAGTAAATAATTCATTTAAAGCATCAACCGACCTCCGCAACTGTGATGATTCATCTGTCAGAACATCATAAGAACTTTTATTGTCTTCCATTATATGATGAGTCGAAGATATCATATTGAGTGTTTTCTCAGAGCTAGTCGAAATATTCTGAACTTGTTGTGCAATATTTCCAATACGATCTTGAATATTAATAGCCTCTTCGTGAACTTGCGATGATAGTTCGCGAATCTCTTTGGCAACAACATTAAACCCTTGCCCTTGTTCACCGGCGCGTGCTGCTTCAATCGCCGCGTTTATTGCTAACATATTTGTTTGTCGTGAAATTTCACGAATAGCGTTGATAATTCCGTCTGCTTGAGCAGCTTGCTTGGATAGGACAGCACTTGTTTCTTTGTTTTTTTCAGAAAACTCCATTATTTCGTGCATATCCTGCTGCAAGGACGACAATTTGCTCTGACCAGTTTTTGAAAGATCATTCAATGTTGAAGAAATATTCTGAACTATCTCCAATGCTGAGTTTGATTTTCTTGTTCGTTCTGTGATATCAAAGCAGACCTTCATTACGGAAATAACATTATTTTTTTCATCAGCAATAGGAAAGTAATTTGCTTCTAAATACACCTTTTTATTATTTTTGCTTCTACGAATGATTCGATCTTGAAAACTTTTTCCATTGAGCAGATTGCTCCAAAAAGTATGATACGCTTCACTTTTTGAGAATTCGGGAAAACATAGATCCTGATGGTGCAATTCCAGTAATTCGGAGACACTATACCCCAAAGTTTTGGCAAAAAGTGGTGTTGCATAGATAACTTTACGTCTCGTATCAAAAAGTATAATTGCCAGTTTTTTTGAAAAAGCAGTTGAAATTGCGGTTTCGATTATTTTATCAGTTTCCATATTAAAAAAACTCCCTCAGCTAATTAGCATCTCTGTTTTAAATTATTGACACAACAAATAATTATCATAACCTCTATGACTACTAATCGGTTGTTTTAAGGAAGATTTAAACATATGGTAACTATAATTTTATTATATGTTCTATACACGCGTTGTTTAAAAAATACTTATTTTTTTGCCTGCAACAAACATATGTGGTAAAATGGACATCGTATTCGGGTTATTAGCTCAGTTGGGAGAGCGCCTGCTTCGCATGTAGGAGGTCGCCGGTTCAAGTCCGGCATGATCCATTGATTATTTACTTGCAAAAGAGTGGTGATACCGTTTTTTAGTGAACCACAGAAACGAAATCTATAATTTTTATGCTATGGCAAGTGGAGAGTGTGACATACGTCGGTAAAATTTGAGTAATTCGAAGTTAGATGGAGAATTTTGACTTATGGAACATGTTTATACGGAATAAAAGAGGAGCTGTGCCGAAATTTCACTTTTGGAACAGCTCCTCTTTTGTACAAAAAACGGGCTCCTTTAAAAAACTAGCATTATTACAATATAAAAAAACAGTTAACCGAGCCAAACAAACACAGTAATTAGGGATGGTTACACTGTTCGTGAGGGACACATGGTTAGTATATAATTAATACATAGCACTTCAAACGACACATTAATATAGTGATAAAAGTTTAAACATTCCCCGCAAAAATAACTAGCAAGATTTTACACGCTTTCTTATTTTTGCTTATACAGTTTATAGGTGTGGAAAGTTACTTGTTCTTGTAAGATTTTATCATTAAAATAAAAAGACACTGAACATCATTTTACTTCACTTGTGGAGCCTCTGAACTAACTGATGTTCGCTGTCTTTTAATTTTTAAAAACGACTAAACCAAATTCTTTTCAAACCACAAATCACATGCACTATGCTGTGTTTGTGCTAATGGTTCTTCTAACTGCCTGAAACCCATATGATTATAGAGGCGAACCGCACGATCTAAATTCGCAAAAGTCTCTATATAAAGTTTTTTATAACCGGATTGCTTTGCTGCTTTTTCTGCTAGAATAATTATTTTTTTACCCCAACCCTGCCCACGCGCCGCTGGCAAAAAGTATACTTTTTGCAACTCTGCTATTTCCTCTGTAAACGGTCCGACTCCGCCGCCACCGACTATTTTGCCTGTATTCTCATCTTCAATAACCCAGTAAGCTGCTTTTTCAGACTGTTCTGTATAGTATTCAGCTAAATAATCTAACTGCGGATCAAAATACGCTGAGCCTTGTTTAGCATCCTCAAACTCGCTTAACGTCTTTTGAATAATATGTTTGATTTGCTGATTATCCTCTTTGGTTATTTCTCTTAATCTCATACCGACTCCTTTAAAATCCTGTGCCTTTCGACTGCACAATTATTTTCTAAAAAATCCTAATCAGCTAAAAAAAGCTGGTAAGCATTTCGTCTATCTTCAGGATCATCATGCATATAGACGACACCTGCATACTCAAAACCTGTTTTAGCAATAATGTGCTGCATTCGTTTGTTTAGAACGTGTGTGTCAATCCTCACCTGTCTAAAACCCAACAGGTATGCAATAGTGCAAAGGTTACTGAAGAAAAAGTCTGCAAGATGCTCACCACTGTACTGAGAATCTATGGCGATGCGGTGAATAGACACATAGTTCTTTTTGTCACTTTTGTGTGACCATTCTCCAGAATAAATTTTGTGGTAGTTAGGATCTTCTTCTTGAAGCAGAGTCGCAACACCTGCGATTTTATCAGCTACAATAAGGACATATGTGTAGCCCTTACTGATATCATCTTCGACTACTTCTAAATCTGGATACCCATTCTGCCATTGAGGGATTTTCTCATCAGCTAGCAATCTTTTAGCTCTCTGGATGATGTTCATAATTGCGGCTGCATCGTTCTTAACAGCTTTTCTAACAAACTTAACACTCATTATACTTTTCTCCCTTACTCTTTCTTACTTTTGAATTACTATAAGTGTTTATCATTTAACGTCATCGTCATGCTAACATTTTTCCTAGTTTAACATCTTTCACTGTATTTTGATTTCAAAAACGTTTTTTTCAATTTGCGTCATTTCTTGAAGAATTTGCAGTAGAAGTAGTACCCAGCTAAACGCCAAGATAAAAGCAATTAGTTCAAAAGCAGTCAATGAGAGGTAACCAATAAATTGGAATAAAATAGCTGTAAGCAACAGCCCTCCACCAATTGCATAAGAAATGACCTTGAACTCATTAGTAATATTTGGCAATAAGTAATGTATCGACGTTATCGTGATAATTAATAAATATACCAGAAAAGTGGCGCATTGTGTATGGAGTGTATGCAACAAACCCGTGCCGTTATTTGCAAAAACACCGACACCAGCTAAAAAAATAGAAAAAAAGAGCAGAAGAAATTTAAGAATAAGCAACCGAATACTATTGTCGTATTGTTCTTTCAACGACGCAAAAATAAAGTCTACCAAGGCCATAAGGAGTAATGCCGACACAACCAGTGTTAAATTAAATTGCCAACTATTACTTGCTTGATCTGTTCCAAGAAAGCTTATATTGTGTTCCCACCATCTCTTGTTACTGTTAGTAATCATTGATGCCAACGCACCACCGACAATTACAAGAATCAGTATTTTAAAAATTACAGTGGAAGACATATTAGTTGCTGAATAAATCATCAGATAGTTGATAATGCTGCTGAATAGCAAAAACATGTAAGAAGAAGTGAACAAATCAAATGACGAACCTTTAAAAAGTATCTCTATCAACCAAAAAAATGCGAGCAAACTAATCGCCAAAATAGTCGTAAATGACAACCAAATAGTCAAAAAACTGCGCCAATATAATTTCTTTCCGAACCAGTTTTGAATATTTTTGCGATCTTTAAGGTAAAAAAAGACAAAGGATAAAGAACCGCTAAAAATTCCTAAAATAATCGTTAAGGTAGCAATTGATTCATCACCCGCAAGTGAAATTTGCTGTTTTTTGTCCCAAAAAAAATAAAGAAAAAAGGCAATCGTCGATAAAACAGACGGAATAAAAAATCGCAAAATAGGAACTGACTGTTTACCACCTGTTTGTGTCTCTTTTACGGAGCGCACCACCACTTGGTTCTCAGCTTTATCTGAAAAAGCAATCTCTACTTTATCACCTCTTTTTAAATGCAGCTTTTCTACGACCTGTGTAGGTAACACTATTCTTGAACCACTTTGATCTTGTTCCATATAGACACCTTTTTCATATATTCTTTAATGTACTAGTTTATTATTTTGCAACACCTTATATTTTACTATACATTATTTTATATGCGATACACAAATACTGATTTATAACGCTGGAACAAACAATTCCGCTGCTTTTTTTACATAAATGCTCTATTATGAGACTAGGCAATAACGTCAGCTAACTATATACTAGGAGGTAAAAAATGAAACAAGAATCTTTATTCGCGGACAATAAAAAAAGCGGTCAGCCGCTAGCCAGCAGGATGCGTCCTAAAAACCTAGACACATTCGTTGGTCAGCCACAGCTTCTTGGAAAGGGCAAAATCTTACGAGAATTGATTGCGAGTGATCAAATAACATCGCTCATTTTTTGGGGACCTCCAGGGGTTGGCAAAACAACCTTAGCAAAAATAATTGCTAAACTTTCACAGGCACACTTTGTCCAATTCAGCGCTGTCTCAAGCAGTATTCGTAAAATACGTGAGATAATGAAACAAGCAGAACTAGATCAAGATTTAGGTCAAAAAACAATTGTCTTTATTGATGAGATTCATCGTTTTAACAAAGCCCAACAGGATGTCTTTTTACCTTATGTTGAACAAGGAAGCATTATTCTTATCGGTGCAACCACCGAAAATCCATCCTTTGAAATTAATTCAGCTCTTTTGTCACGTTGTAAAGTCTTTGTCTTAAAACCATTAACAAATGATGATATTAATACTCTTCTAAAAAATGCTATCAACAGCTCGGATGGCTTTGGAGATTTAGATCTCAAGATTGCGGATACCACTTTAGATGCCATCGCGACTTTTTCAAATGGGGATGCTAGAATTGCACTTAATACCCTTGAAATGGCAGTTTTAAATGGAGATAAAAGCGGTAATAAAATAACTGTCACCCCCAGCAGCCTGAAACAGCTAATCAACCGTACATCTCTTCTGTATGACAAAAAAGGTGAGGAACACTACAATATTATTTCCGCCCTTCATAAATCAATGCGCAATAGTGATGTAAATGCAGCTATTTATTGGCTTAGCCGTATGCTTGATGGCGGCGAGGATCCCGTCTACATTGCACGCCGTTTAGTCCGTTTTGCCAGTGAAGATATTGGACTTGCGGACACAAAAGCTTTAAATCTGGCTATTGATGTTTTTCAGGCATGCCGTTACCTCGGAATGCCTGAATGTGACGTTCACTTAACTGAAGCTGTCATCTATCTATCACTGGCCCCAAAATCAAATGCTGTTTATAAGGCGCGGCTTAAAGCGGCTCAAGATGTTAAAACTTCACGTAATGAACCGGTTCCTCTTCAAATCAGGAATGCACCAACAAAGTTAATGAGTGACCTTGGTTACGGAGCCGATTACCAATATGCACATAAAAAGGAAGATAAACTCACGACCATGAAAACTATGCCCCCTTCTCTTCGAAATCATGAATATTACTTTCCAAGTGAACAAGGACATGAAGATCGCTTTAAAAAGCGCTTAGAGTATATCAGATCATGGCACACCAAGCATGATGATATTTGACTATTTTAATTTTCCATTAATTTCCCATTTGTACAAAAATTGTTAAGTTGGTACATCTTCCTTGCTGTAAAAAAAACAGGTTTGAGGATCTGCAACAAAAATTCTTTGTCACAAGTACTCAACCCTGCTTATTTCTAATATAGTTTTTCTATTCAGCTACAAACTACTTATCTATTACTCATCCGGCTGACCTGTTTAAGAAACCAATCATTGAAAAAGGCAGCATCAATATCAACACCAACTTCAGCATTATAATCATTTTTTTCGTACCAACGATGCAAAACATCTGCTACCGTTGCCCCAATGGCTGGTCCATCAGTAACGGCATCAATATGCTCCTTTTGCAGTTTGATAACTTCTGGATGCAACGCATATAAGACAGTAATAACATCATGCATCGGCTTGCCGCCTTCATGAACGTCCCCATACGCATTGATAATACCATGAAGCATGCGCCCCGCTTCTCCAAATTCAGCAAGTCTGTCTGACGTCTGTTTGCTTATTAACGCCTTGAGTGTAACATCAAGTCCGATCATTGTGATGTTCAGTCCACTCTCAAAAACAATCTTAGCCGCATCAGGGTCAGTAAAAACATTAAATTCAGCAACAGAAGTAGCATTACCACCCGAAATTGACCCGCCCATCAAAATCAATTCATCAATTTTTGATAGTAATTCGGGATATTGCAGAATAAACTGTGCAATGTTTGTATAAGCACCTGTGGCAATGAGTGTTAACTGCTTTTCACTTTGGGTTAGTGCATGCGCAATGGCGTCAATCGCCGTTAACTTACTGATCTGACTTTTAGGTTCTGGAAAATCATATCCCGGTAAGCCGGATTCCCCATGGATTGCGCCGGCATCTTCAAATCTTTTTTTGAGTGGTGCTGCTGCCCCACGTGCAACCGGAACATTTTTATTAAAGAAATTTACTAGCTTCAGCGCATTCACTGTCGTCTTGTCAACACTGACATTGCCTGCCACAGTCGTGATCAGTTTAACATCAAGTCCTGGATTGTTGAGTGCAACAGCAATCGCTGCCGCATCATCTATTCCTGGATCCATATCCAATATAACCGAACGTGCCATATAAAAACCTCCTTAAACTTTTGTTCCTACCATGCAAACAATCCTGCACTGGCAGCTGACAGCAATGAAACTAAAACGCCTGCCAAGAGCATTTGCGGTACTCTACTCGAAATAAAATCTGTCTTTTCCTTCGATACTAGCCCTTTGAACGCCCCGATAATCATCCCCAAAGTTCCAAAATTGGCAAAACTTGTCAGAAAGACCGTCAAAACGACCCGTGCATGTTCATTTGCAAACAAACCCTTTTGTGTCATTATATTTTTGGTAATTTCACCCATAACGACAAACTCATTAGTAACTAGCTTAGTTCCCATATACTGAGCGATTTGAAATGCTTGATGAACATCAAAACCTAGCAACCAAGCAAACGGAAATAAAATAATACCGAAAATATTTTCGAGCGTCAGCCAACTCAATCCAGTCAAACTAAACAATTGGTTTATTAAGGCAGCAAGCGAAACATACGCGATTACGGTTGCAGTAATAATCAAAATCAACTTCCCTGCATTCAAAATCGAATCCCCTAGAAATGAAAAGAATGGTTCGCGTTTTTCACCCTTGTTGCCAGAAACTATAACATCTTCTTCTTGCGTGAGACTAACAGGATTCAAGATGGCTGCAATTGCGATTGAACCCAGTATATTCAACGGAATTGCCGTCAAAACATACTGTCCTGGTACCATTTTGATATAAGCACCAATAATTGCTGATGTAACACAACTCATAGACATCATTGCTAATGTAAAATTACGCTTAGCACTCATTTGTTGCAGTTGATCCCTAGAAACCGCTAATACCTCCGTATTGCCGAGAAACATCATTTCTACTGAAAAAAACGCTTCAAAACGCGGTTGATGTGTGATGAATGACAACCCGCGTCCGATCCATTTTACAAGCCAAGGAAGTAAACCTATGTATGTCAAAATGTCAAACAGCGGTACAACAAGCAAAATAGGCAAGAGCGCACTAGTCACAAAGTTTGGCGAACCGGTCGTAGGTTTCAGCCAGTCAGGTAAAGCAAATGCGATCCCCTTGTTTGCCACAGCTACCAACCAGTTAAAACCATCAGCTGCCGCACGAACCACTTCCCGTCCAATGCTGAATTTCATGAAAAACCATGCAAGGAAGATTTCTAGAAAAATCACAATCAAAACCGACTTCCAATCAATGGATCTGCGGTCATTAGAAAACAAAAAAGCTATGCCCAAGAAAACAAAAAATCCTAAAATATTAACTATTAAAAACACTGTTTTAATCTCCTCTATCTAAGAATAAGATCCTTTATCAGTATAACAAGTTTAGCTCCAACATTATATTTTTTCTTTTCTATCATTAAAAAATTAAAATGTAACTGCTCAAAAAGCTAACACACTGAGTTGTGGAAATTGTCAGCCATAAAATTCACTTCCAGAAAAAACGCCACCACTTTACTCGCTCAGGAGCCTTATACTTTTTTAATCCGTCTATCGTTTTTTGGGAGAAAGCGTTTGTATTTGTGTTTTCAAGACTCGTCTTTTTTCTATTTTCTTCATAGGGATGACCACTCAAGCTTTCTGTATCATTTGAGACTGAAACTTGTTCGGTTTCTAGCTTTTGATACAACTTGTTTAGTTCATTATATTTTTTTAAGATCTCGTTTTGCTGTATTTTTATTTCCCGCTGCAACACCTTTGTTTGCTGAATAAGACTTGCCCTGCTGCTCTCATTGCTCATGACTTCCCCTCCTTAATGGACCAATTTATTATCCTCTTGATTATAGCATTCTGTAAGCTCTTTATTTAGTAAAAAGATGCTTTATCCAGATAATATGTATTAAACATTTAGTTAATTTTAAGCCAATTTCTTATTATTGTCTTCCACACTAATAATTAATCGCGCCTCTAGTGCTGTTTATCAACTTACTGTACGCTTCATCTATATCTTTAGTTTTCCCTAATTCTAACAGATCTGAAAAGGTACCGTTAAATACACATTTACCTTGGTTAACACATATAATTTGAGCTTTCTTGTTTTTCAACTGTCCCAACTGATGCGTTGTCACCACTACTTGTTTTTCCGCAGCAAGTGAACAAATAATATCCATGATCAAAGCTGCGTTACTTGGATCAACTCCACTCAGAGGTTCGTCAAAAAGATACATCTTCCTTTCGAGTAGGCATGTACCATACGTCAACACTATTCGCCTTTCACCACCAGATAACTGCCCCATTTTAATTGTTTCGATTGGTTTCAATACAGCTGTGTAGACCTTATTCATTAGTTCTGTTGGAGCCGTTCCGCCTGCGTGATCTATTTTTCTATACATGGTTAATGTCTGTTTTACAGTCAATGTCGGATAAAAAAATGTCCGCTGTAACTGATAACCAACATCGTTTGCGTTAGGAACATCAATCAAAGCAGCATATGTAGCTGGTGAATTCAGGTGTGCAAGTGTATCTAGCAGCGTTGTTTTACCAACCCCGTTAGGTCCTATGATAATATTAGGTATTCCTGCCCTGAATTTAATATTCAAATCATCATAGATTGACCGTTCTTTATACGAAAAAGATAAATGTTTAATTTCCATTAAAGCTTCCTCCTCAGACTCGATCTAGCAGTGGGAGAATGTCTAGTTTTGAAAAACCTTTCACTCCGCTCAGGCAAAAAAATAGTGTCACAAACAATAATTGAAATAACGATTTGAAATCATAACTCCCATCAACGGTAAAACTAGTTATCCAATTTGACAGTACTAGAATGTACTTATACGGATTTAATAGCAAGATCAAATCTGTCAGCCATGTTCTGCTGGGTAGTCCCGCTAAATAAATAAGAACACAGACAAGCAGTGTTCCTATAATAGATAACGATTGTTGCTTAACTTTAAAAATAAAAAGTACGCTTAAAAACATTGTTACAGGAATAACTGCCAAAATACCGGTTAAAAGACCGCTTATCAAAATACTGAAGTACCAACTACGCAATGCTATCATCCCAAAAATAGTAAACACTGTCAGCTCACATATAATAAAAATGCTCTGCACAATGAAATTTGCAATAAAAATCAACCATTTGGAACCTACAATAAAGTAAAATTCCTTGTAGTACCCTGACTCTCTCTGATCAATAGTTGTTATGATTACCATATTAAGCAATGCAATAAAAACAATATAAGCCCAGAATGGACGGAATGTTGCAACGATCGTACTTGCTGAATACTGATTACGCTGTATTATTTGTTCAAAATTCACATATATAAAATAAAGAGCCGGAAATAATAACGTGTAAATAAAGACAAATTTATTATCAAATGCGTCTATAATATAGACTTTACCCAATGCTTTCAACTTTCCCACGAAATACCTTCTTTCTTTTCTGCTAAAATGTAATTCGAATTAATTATAGCATATCATTTAACATAAATTATCCTGACTTATTGGATAGTTTGCATGAGTTAAAAACAAAAAAATGTTCTTCATATAGAAAAGGATCTAGATCAAAAGTTATTTTGATCTAGATCCTTGAATTATCTAATTGCATTTTTAAATCCGCTACCTAAAAACACAATCCGGTTTTACTAACATTACTACTTAACATACTCAATCGCTGTTTTGTAAGCATCATCACTAGCAGCAACCTTCGCAGTGATCTTATCTTCAAGCTTTTCAATCGTTGCTTTGTCAGCCGAACCTGTTTCTTGCAGCTTATTATCCGCCTGGAATTTTTTAAGAGCATCTTGTGTATCTGTGTCGAAATAACCGTTAGCATTTGCTGGGCCATAACCTAACGCTTTTAAGAGCGTCTGGACTTTTTTGATTTGGTCAGAAACCTCACCCTTTTGATAAGTTTTCTTCGTATCAATTGCTGTTTGATATGCATAGCTAGGGAAATCCTTCTTCACAGTTGGCTGAATTCCTTTATGATGTATCCACGAGCCATCAGGTGTCAGCCATTTTGCAATTGTAACTTTGAGCTCTGTTTTGTCATTAAAGGGAACAGTGTTTTGAACAGTCCCTTTCCCATACGACTTTGTCCCGATCAGCTTGATATTAGCTGATTGGTGAAGAGCCGCTGAAAAAATTTCTGCCGCACTGGCACTACCGCCATTAATTAAAACAGCCGTCTTTTCTTTGATTTTGAAGCCATCATCATACTTCTTGCCAGCTTTAAAGACTTGTGGTGCTTGATCACGTGCTTGGACCTGCATAATCGTCTTGCCATTCTCAAGGAACATTGAGGACATTGCTAACGCCTGATCCATTAAGCCACCAGGATTATCACGCATATCAATCACAAAGGATTTTGCCCCTTGCTTACGCAGTTTTTTCACTTCATTTTTAAACTCTGTAGCTGTTTTTTCAGAGAAAGTTGAAACTCTGATATAACCAACACTCTTATGATCCTTATCCAATCTTCCCGTTACAGTTTTAACAGGTATCGTGTCTCGAACCAAGGTCTTTGTAAAGGTTTCAGAATCACGTTTGATGGTTAATGTTACTTTGGTACCTTTTTTACCCCTAATGTTGGAAACAGCCTTGCTTAAAGAAACACCTGACATTGATTTTCCATCAATTTTTTCTATCACGTCGTTAGCTTTCAGACCAGCCTTAGCAGCTGGGGTTCCATCAATGGGTGAAACAATTTGAATTTTATCCCCATTTTTTCTAACTTCTGCTCCGATTCCAGTAAAACTGCTAGAAATAGTATCATTCAGGGATTGTGTTTCTGTTTTTGACATGTATTCAGAAAACGGATCTCCTAAAGAGTTCACCATGCCACTTAACGCACCATTTTCTAATTTTTGACGGCTCACGTGGCGATAATAGTTATTATATAAGGTCGAGTACACTGCCTCTATTTTGGCCATCGACCTGCTAGTTTGACGTGCAGCTGTTAATTTTTGATCCATAATGAAAAAAACTGAACCGCTGCCTATCAGCAAAGCCAGCAAACCGACAATGAACACTGTCAGTATGCTATATCTTTTTTTAAACCTTCCGTTCTTTTTTTCGGGTACTGTCTCTTCTCTTTCCTTCTTCTTTACCATAGGCTCTTTCCCTCTAACTATTTTTAATTTTCTAACTCATTTTTTCAAGGTACATCTGCCAAGCTTGATCAAAGATTGTCATGCTTGGCAGATACTCACCACTTAATTCAAGGTATTGCGAGATTTCTTCATAACTCTGCGAATGTTTGGGAAAACTTTGATCATAAAAAGCGTTATTCGCAAACTGTGCAACTTCGTCAGTATTGTCTGGATTTCGTTCAGTCATTAAATACTGATAAAAGCTTTTACGATACATCTTCCTCACCTCTTGCATTCCTAATATCAATCTAATGGTACATCAACTTTAAAGCGAAAATCATCTTTTTTCAAATCTATTTTTTGGGCTTTAACCGTTATTTTTTGTTTATTAGTCAATTTGCTTAGATTTAAAGTTATTGTTTCCTTTTTGCTGTTGATAGTCACTCCGTTGCCCAAACTATAATTGTTTCTAACATAACTTAGGATAAAAGAAGTAGGTGCACTTAAGGATCCTATTGCCACAGATTTTGCGTGCAGCCTGATATTTCCTTCACTTGTTACCGTTGGCTCCGTATACAGTGAGAACGAAACATTCTGCCCTAAAATCTTAGTTGTGCCCATTAAAATTGCTGCATCACCTACATAGAAACGATATTTTATTTTTTGCCCCTTTTGCTGCTGCTTCAGGTAATAATTGATTGTGCCGTTTAATTGCTTTTTGTTCATTCTTACATCAATTGAAGTATGATTGCTTGTAACTTCATCTGCTGCTTTACTAACATTTCTTTGAACTGGACTTTGCGTTGTTGTCTGTTTAAAAATAAAAAGAGCGAAACTTGCTAAAAAGGCAATTAATACTATACAAGCCCATTTCCAATAATTTATTTTCTTCTTCTGCTTGTTATTGCTAGCATCTGAACGTTGCATAAACTAGCCTCCCATCTTGAGCCATGTTTTCTTATGCTCTATCATAACCTGATATAATTTAGCCGCCATAAACTTATACCCTTTTAAGTTAGGATGAAAATGATCATTTGGTGACAAATACGCATTCTTTTCCTTTTGATTATTTAATACTTTAGCCAATTTGTCACCAGAAAGTTCATTATAATCAGTAACCGTTGTTTTCTTAAGGTTACTGCCATGATCATAATATTGCCCCTCCGAAAGCCTTCTTTCCACATTAACAATATAGATATTCTTGTCCTCTGCAGCCTTTTGGCGTACAACTGTATTCCATTGGGTAGTGTATTGTTGTAACTGTGTTAAAGCTGGGAAATAGACATAAAATGGATTATATACTGTATACAAAAAAATGGGGGCATTTGGATTATATGACCGCACAGTCCTCAACAGCTCATCCAGTTTACGCGCATAAGTTTTTTGTGCTGTCGGCATAAATTCAGCTAACTGGTTTGCCGATAACGAATTAAAATTTTTCTGTAAAGTCTGCATCAGATCATTGCCGCCAACCGTCATTGTGATAACGTTTGCTTTTTTCAAATCCTGTTGCATTTTTTCTTGCTGTTGCAGTCTTTTCAGAATTTGATCACTTCGGTCTCCTGCTTTGCCGTAATTTCTCGTCACAACTGCAGCGTCTAAACGCTTCTCTAATACCTGCTTAATCAGGTATACATACCCGCCATTCTGAGTAGTATCCCCAACACCTTGTGTGAGTGAATCCCCCAAAGCAACCAAATTGACCTTTGGTTGTTCAAGTTTCTTATCTGTCTGAGTCTTTTTTGTTGTTCCGACATCAGAATGCGGTAGTGATTTACTGGCCAATTTATTTAATCCAACGTAAAAAAAACAGGTTAGTATAGCAAAAACTGCTACAATGGTAAGAGTTTTTTTTAAATATAGCAATTTATTTTCCCTCCGCCTTGAATTAAATTAACGACATTATCACTAAAAGAAAATTATTATTCAATCAAAATAACTATAAACGACACTAGTATAGCAAAGAAAATTCCTTTATTCATTCTTTTAATCTTTACTTAATCATAATTTAGTGAATAATTACGATTAAGTAAATCTCATATCTGCTACAGATATTTTTTGTTACCTTGATCCAAGTCTTACCAGTCAAAAACAAAAAGCCCCAAACGATCGCTGCCGCATAAATCGTTGGGACTTTTCTTAAGATTGCTTGCGGCGATACACCCTAAACTCATGATCGTACAAGTTCTTTTGATCTCGCGGTCCATCACTTTTGGCAACTAGCTCAAAATCACCATAATCTACTGGCGGCATACTCGTATCTGCTTTAAAAACAGCTTTAATCTTAGTAACATATAAGTAGTCGACGTCGTCCATCAACTGTTCAAATAACGCAGCCCCACCAATAACAAAAAACACTTCATCTTTGTCACTTATCATTTTGCGCAATTCGGTTATCGAATGAACAACTGTCAGACGCTCATCATAGTTGTATTTTTTTGCAAATTCAGTCGATGTAGTTAGTACAATATGCTGCCGCTGTGGTAAAAAGCCCTTAAAACTTTCAAAAGTTTTTCTGCCCATCACAATTGGATGATGGGCCGTCTTTTTTTTAAAATAAGCTAAATCTGAAGGTAGTTTCCAAGGAAGATGTCCTTGATACCCAATATGCTGTTCCGCATCCTCCGCCCAAATATATGCCAACATTAGCCTTCACCCCTCTATTATTCAAAAAGTTAAACTGCTACTGGTGCCTTAATTGAAGGTGCCGGATCGTAACCCTGAATTTTAATGTCTTCCATCTCAAAATCAAAAACACTCTTTTTTTCAGGATTAAGCCATATCGTCGGTGCATCCTTAGGCTCACGCGCCAGCTGTGTTTTAACCTGTTCGATATGATTGTTATAAATGTGAGCATCACCTAAAGTATGGACAAATTCGCCTACCTCTAACCCCGTCTCACGTGCAATCAGATGAACTAACAAGGCATAGCTTGCAATGTTAAAAGGCACACCTAGAAAAACATCTGCACTTCGTTGATAAAGTTGACAACTCAATTTCCCATCAATAACATAAAATTGGAATAATGTGTGGCAAGGCGGTAATGCGCTTTGTGGAACATCCTCTGGATTCCAGGCAGTAACAATCAAGCGACGTGAGTTAGGCTTGTTTTTTATATCATCAATTACGTTTTGGATTTGATCAATTACCTGTCCATCACGTGTTTTCCAATGCCGCCATTGCGCGCCGTACACATCGCCCAAATTGCCATACTTTTGTGAAAAAGTATCATCTGCTAAAATTCTTTGGCAAAAACGTTTTTTCTCTTTCAAATAAACCTTTTTAAAAGCAGGATCATTTAAGGCTCTGTGTCCGAAATCCGCCATATCCGGCCCAGTATACTCTGAGCTTTCGACCCATTTTTTAAAGGCCCATTCATCCCAAATGTGGTTTTTATGCTGCAGCAAAAATCTAATATTAGTATCACCGCGCAAAAACCACAGTAGCTCACTCTTTATTAGTCCAAATGCAACCTTTTTAGTGGTCAGCAGTGGGAACCCTTTACTTAAATCAAAACGCATCTGATACCCGAACAAACTATGAGTTCCTGTCCCCGTTCGATCACCTTTTAAATGCCCTTTTTCCAAAATATCATTTATCAACTGCAAATATGGTTGTTCTAAAATTGCCATGAGTACCACTGCTCCATTTTAAAATTATTGATTATACTGACTCAGATATTCCCAACGCTTCATTTTTTCTTCTATTTTCTTGTCTTCTACATCAATGTTCTGCTGCAATTCAGCTAGTTTTTCGTAATCTGCACCATCGACTTGCGTTAGTTGCTTCTGAAATGAAGCCTTTTCCTTCTCTAGTTGATCAATCTCATCTTCAATTTTGCCAAATTCAATTTTTTCAGCATAAGTTAATTTAGTTTTTTTCTTGCTTTGAACCTCTTTTTCTTCATTCTTAGCCCGAACCTTATTTTTCTTAACAGTCTTTTGGCTCTGTTTGTTATGTGCTTCATTTTCTTTCAGATAGTCGGTAAAAACACCTGCATACCTATCTATATGTGAGTTACCTGAAAAAATAAGCAGCTTATCCGCAACTTTATCCAAGAAGTAGCGATCATGGGAAACAGTTATGACTGTGCCTGCAAAATTGTCTAAATAGTCTTCCAAAACGGTCAAAGTACCAATATCTAAATCATTAGTTGGTTCATCAAGCAGCAAAACATTCGGTTGAGACATTAGCAGTTTCAAAAGATACAGCCTGCGTTTTTCACCGCCAGAAAGTTTTCTGATAAGAACACCATGCATGGAACGGGGAAACAAAAACTGTTCCAATAATTGTGTAGTGCTGATACGCTGACCGTTTTTATCGACAACATTCTGACCAATTTTGTTAAGATAACTAATCATCCGTTCATCTTCAGGGATATCTTCGGTTTGTTGGCGATAATAAGCTAGCTTAACAGTATCTCCAATAACAACATTTCCCTTATCCAATGGAAGTTCACCAGCTAATACATTCAGAAGTGATGACTTACCGGCACCATTGACACCTGTAATACCAATTCGGTCGTGAGCCTGAACCAACATGCTAAAATTCTTAAGTATGTGGTGGTCTGCAATATCCAATGTGCCCTCTTTAATTTCAAGAACTTTTTTGCCTAACCGCTGTTGTCCTAATGAAATATCAATATCATCATCAACTTGCAGTTTGTTTAAGTTTTTCTTGAGGTCATTGAATTTGTTGATTCGTGCCTGCTGCTTTGTCGTTCTTGCCTTAGCACCAGTACGCATCCAAGCTAATTCTTTCTTATACAACTGCTGTTGTTTATGTTCCGCACTAATTTCTTGTTCAACTCTATCCGCCTTTTGACTGACAAAAGCCTGATAGTTGCCTTGATATGTGTAAATTTTACCAAAAGAGAGCTCAATGATTCTTGTTGCTACCTGATCCAAAAAGTACCGGTCATGTGTCACTACCAGTAAGGCACCCTTATAACCTGCAAGATACTTTTCTAACCACTTGATTGAATCAAAATCAAGATGATTAGTGGGTTCGTCCAATACCAACAAATCTGGAGCTTGAATAAGGACTTGTGCTAGCCCTACACGTTTCTTCTGTCCTCCTGACAAGCTGTCGATTTTTTGGTTCAAATCGCGTATATGCAGTTGGGTTAAAATCGTCTTGACATCGCTCTCAGCACTCCAAGCATCTTCTTGGTTCATTTTGTTTTCAGCAGTAACATAACGCTGTTGATATTTTGCATTCTCAGGATTCTGCCCATACAACGTGAGTGCCTGTTCATACTCATGAATCGTTTGAAAAATAGGAGCAGATCCCTCAAAAACAGCATTCATGATTGTTGCTGCAGGATCAAGCTCAGGAATTTGTTTTAGATAACTGATTCGATATTGATTAGGCTTAATTATTTCCCCATTATCAGCTGCATCTAAACCTGTCAGAACGTTCAGTAAGGATGTCTTGCCGGATCCATTAGTACCTATCAGCCCAATTCGGTCATTTTCATTTATCATAAACTCGATATCTGCGAACAGTGTTTTTTCACCGTATGTTTTGGATAAGTTCTCAACGCGTAAGGTTTGCATAAATCCACACTCTCATCTTCAAATTGCTTTTACTCATTTTACCCATTCAGCAGCCGCTGCCAACAGTACTTCCTGCTGATTTTCAATCTCGCCGACAACAACTTTAAATTCAAGTTTTCTTAAGATTTCACCTAGTTGTGGCCCTGGTTTTATTTTTAAACTTCTTATCAAGATTCCGCCGTTAACTTTTAACTCATGTTTATTCTTAATCGGCAAAGCTGCATATTTTTTTTCTAAAATAGCTTGGTTGATGCCAAAACCTAGAATCGTAGCTACGTCATTGGCAATTTTCAAGCATAGAAGACCACTTTTATAATAAGTCCAAGTATCCAGCCTTTGCTGTTTTATCATAGGAACTAATCTCGTTGCGACTATGACATTATCAATTAAACCATTAGAACTTTTCCATGCACGCAGCAACTTCTTAACTGAACTGGAAGATAAGCTACTTAAATAGCACAATAATGTCCAAGCTGACTCTTCATTCCTGATCTGAAGCGTTTTAAGCTGCAAAATTTTCCTGAAGACTGCTTCTTTATCATCAAAAAGTGGACAGTAGAGATACAAGTCCGTCGCTAAAAAGTCTGTTAGACCGGCTTGAGGATTTCTGCCTAATAGTAATTTTACCCACTCAACGTGAATTCGCTCGACAGCAACTTTTGCAAGCAAAGGAGCGTGATGCTGAATTGCGTTAAGTGTATTTTCTTCAATTATAAAATCAAGCTGACTAGCGAAACGAACAGCGCGCATCATTCGCAAAGCATCTTCATGAAATCTTTCCTCAGCCACACCGACAGCACGTATTCTTCCCCTTTTTAAGTCATCAAGACCATCGAATAAGTCAATGATCTCACCGTTGGGCTTCATCGCGAGTGCATTTATCGTCAAGTCACGCCGTTTCAAATCATCTCTAAGTGACCGCACAAATTCAACATGATCCGGACGACGAAAATCCTGATATGTCGATTCAGTACGAAAAGTCGTTATCTCGTATGCACGCCCATGGTCAAGAACTGTGACCGTTCCATGCTCAATACCAGTATCGACTGTCTTTTTGAAGATTTTCTTAACTTCGGAGGGATAAGCGCTTGTTGCGATATCAACATCATGAATCTTAAGGCCTAAAATCGTATCGCGGACACTGCCGCCAACAAAATAAGCCTCAAAACCAGCCTGCTGGATAGCTCCTAAAACTTCCTTTGCTTCTTCAAATTCAACAGGTAAATTTTTGATTATCATAAAATATGCTCAAGCCCAACCAGTAACTCATCGTGATCTTGAATTTTTTCAATGGCTACTGCCACACCAGACATGAATGAACTGCGATCAAACGAATCTTGCCGGATCGTCAAAGCTTCCCCTTCACTGCCAAACAAAACTTGTTCATGCGCAACATATCCAGGTAACCGAACACTGTGAATATGCATCCCTTCATAATTAGCGCCACGAGCCCCAGCTAATGTTTCTTTTTCTTCTGGGTTTCCTTGCTCTTTTGGAGTACGAACTTCTGCAATTAATTTGGCCGTATTGATCGCTGTTCCGCTTGGAGCGTCCAATTTATTATCATGATGCATTTCAATTATCTCAACATTTGGAAAATATTTAGCAGCTTGTTGCGCGAACTGCATCAAAAGAACTGCTGAAATACCAAAGTTTGGTGCAATTAAACCGCCTATTTTCTTAGTCAGTGCAATCTTTTGCAGCTCAGCAACTTGGTCATCGGTCATTCCCGTAGTACCAACAACAGGTGAAATACCATGTTCAATTGCGAATTTAACGTTCCCATAAACTGATGAAGGAGACGTAAAATCAACCCAAACATCAGCACTGTTTGTGTCGATATCTTCTAATTTAGAAGCTACTGGGACATCCAAACCTGAGAACTCATTACTTTCACTCAAAAGCTTTTCAGTGGCTCTTGGATCGAATACACCAACAAGTTCAAAATTCTTGTGCTCAATGACCATATGCGTAGTTGTATTTCCCATACGTCCCTTAAAACCTGCCACGATAACCTTTACCATTTATATCATCCTTTTCATTCGAGTCTATACTAATTTATTCTAACAGATTGTTTATTTTCTTGCACCTCTTCTAGGTGAGCTTTATTATTATAAACCGTCTTTAATGACTTTATTAAAATAAAGAATTCAATTACTGACTTCACGCTTCAACTTGTGTTATTATTTTCTAGGATCTGTCACGGATCCGTGTTAAAAATCACTTTTACTTAAGCTCTAAAATCGAATGCTTTTCGCTTGAGCTTACACAGAAACAATAACACAGCATTTGTTTCTGACAAAATTTTCGCCATTATTCGAATAATATTATAATAGGAGATGAAAAAATGTACCAAACAAAAAATAAGTTACAGATGCGCTTGGTCGACTTTACTATGATCGCTCTCGGGTGTGCTTTTTATGCTTTTGGTTTAGTTAAGGTTAACATAGCCAATAGCTTGGCCGAAGGTGGTATTACTGGAATCACTCTTATTATTAGATACTGGCTGCATATTGATCCCGCTTATTCCACACTTATCATAAATGTTCCATTGATTATTATCGCTCTGCGTTATTTAGGAAAAAATGCCCTTGTCTATACCGTCCATGGAACTATTTCGTTGTCATTTTTTATTTGGCTGTGGCAGCGTGTTCCTGTAACTATTAATATAAGCCACGATATGTTCATTGCTGGTTTGCTGGCCGGCTTTTTTGGTGGCGTCGGTTCCGGTCTAATATACCGTTTCGGCGGAACAACAGGCGGAACCGATATCGTCGCGCGTATTTTTGAAAAGAAACGAGGAGTTGCCATGGGGAAAACTCTTTTAGCACTGGACTGCGTGGTACTGGGTCTTTCTTTGAGCTACATTAGTATTCGGCAAATGATGTATACCCTTTTGGCTTCTTATGTTTTTTCAAGGATAATTAGTTTTACTCAAGAAGGCGCATATGCCGCTCGGGGAGTCATCATTTTTAGCAGTGCTTATCCAGAAATCACTCAGCAAATAATTAACCGCCTTGGTCGCGGTGTAAGTCATATTCAAACAACTGGTGCATTTTCCAAAGAAAAAGGACAAGCGATTTACTGTGTTGTCAGCCCGAGTGAATTAACATCGCTTAAAAGGATAGTCGAATCCATCGACGAACGTGCATTTGTATCAGTGCTAACTGTAAATGAAGCAATTGGTGAAGGCTTTACCTACGCTCAACCCCAAAAATCATTTTTCAGACGGCGACTTTAGATATTGTTTTTGACGCTGCGGTTTGTGCAGCGTCAATTTTTTGTTTATAATAAGTTAAAGTAAGATTTTACATTTTTCAAATGGAGGATAAAAAAATGAGTTATCCATATCAGGATCGTTTCGAACAATATTTAGTCAGAAAAATGTTGGCTTTAACGACTATCACTAGCTATCGCCACGATTTAAATGATTTTTTTAATTATTTACGACACTTCAATTTTAATTATCAAGAAAAACCATCTGTTAACCTTCTGCAAGAAAGTGATATTCGTGATTATCTCTCGATGCTGCTCATAAAACGTTCAGCTAAATATTCAACTTATAATAAAGTTCTATCCCATCTTAACCGTTACTTTGAATATCTATTTCATGAAAACTTAATTCGATCATTGCCAACGCTCACTTTAACGGGCAAACAAAATTTTAAGCCGCTCATTGACTCACTAAACTGGTCAGATAAACTCGAATCTTTACTCGCTAATAATGATTTGAGTTTTTATACAAGATTAACATTGCTTCTTTGTGCGCACTTTTATCCTATTAACGAATTCTTACAGCCGAATTTTTATACAGTTCTAAAAAAAGAGAAGTTGAATAATTTTGAAAGCAACTTCATGCTTCAATTCCACACTTTTATTCAACCTTTGCAACAAAAACAAAATACAGCCGATATTTTTCTTAAACAGCGTTTTGACCCCCTTAGCCCTCAGCTAACTTCACCGGCTCTGCATAAGTATTTGAAAAGTGACGAACCTAAATGCGATTTTTTACTCGGCCCACAAAAACTTTATCAAAATGCAGTTTGTCAATATTTAGCTAATCATCAACATGCTAGTGATAACGAGCTTATACTGAAATTGCGTTTGACTCCCCCATCACTTAATTATTATCGCCAGCTCAATTGGCGTTTTAAGGACTCTAAAGAAAAATTTGACTAAACGTAGGAAAGGAGCTAGGTTAAAAATTGCTTTTAACCTAGCTCCGCTATTTATTTCATGTAATCGTAGGCCACAAGACAAAATTTTTGTCTATCCGAATTACTTATAGCAAAGCACTTGCTTTGTTCGTAATTCCGCGTTAGTACTCAAATTTACTGACTTATATTCCACTCTTGCAAGGTGCTTTAATTCTGCATTTACTAAAAATAATCATAGTTATAACTAATTTATTAAGTCTAGTTTAAATCTCGTAACTCATCTTGTAAATCAAGCATTTCCAAGTCTTCAGGAACAATATTCAAGTATGCTGTCACGCTCTTCTCAGCAGCTGACAACTTGCCGATCTTACGGAAGAAGAAACTTATTTCGCGCAAAAAATCGGGCTGATTATTGAAGGTCTGCTCTGCAAGCTGATAGTTTGCAAGTGCATTTTTATCATCCTCAATTTTGGCATATGACCTACCCAAATTCCAATTCAATTGCGGATCAATTTCACCTTTTTCAAGATAATCCGTCAACAAATCTATATTCTCATGATATCTTTTTAGTTCAACTAACAGATTACTAAGCTGAATAAGCAGTGTCGCATTATCGGGATCCAAGTCAAGGGCTGAACGAAGATACTGTTCCGCTAACTTAGGCTGCTGCAGTTTAAGCGCCGTTGAGCTAGCCAATTGATATAATTTAATATTATATTGATCGACACGCAGACCTTCTTGAAGAACCTCTAATGCCTTTTGCAGCAGACCTTGCTGCTCATATGCTTCAGCAAGATACGGATAAACAGTTGTATAGTCAGAACTACTTTCTTTTAACTTTGTAAAGTTTTTAATAGCCTCATCATATTGTTTGAGCTGAAGCGCTGTGAAAGCCAATTGAAATCGTGTATCAAGATCAATATTATCCTCATGAACCTGTTCCAAATATCCAAGTGCCTGTTCAAATTTTCCGCTGACCGCATATGAGAAACCTAACCGTTGTGCCAACTTTACCTGTGAAAATTCAGCAATGCCCAATTTGACCAGTTTTAAATAAAGCGGAATAGCTTGATGATATTTTTTTACATCAAAATAAAACTCGGCTAAAGCAAAAATAACAACAGGTTCTTCTGGGGCAATTCTAATTGCGTCCAATAACTTCTGTTCACTAACTTCAAATAATCCCTGTGTCTGATATAGATCCGCTGCTACTAGCAACGAGTTCAAATACGCATCAGAATCAGGTTTTACTGCTGCTAGATAGTTAAGCGCCTGATCATTGTTCCCCTCACTTATCGCAATATCAGCCAAAGCTGTCCGTAATTGATCCTCTTGCGGATACTTATTCAAAAGAAATTGGTATGCACGTTGAGCTAATTCTGAAAAGCCCATCGAATAGAGCTCTTCTGCTAAACTATATATCAGATCAACACTGTCGTTTTGCAAAGCTTTTTCAAATTCTGACTGAACATCGTCAAACTTTCCCATTTCGATCATCGAAATTATTTTAGCTGAATAGCTCATAAAATCATCCTTTTTTGTTAATCATTGTTATAAAAATAGTATTTTTTGATGAAAAACATGGCTAATTTTCACACCTGCAACAAAAAAGTCAGGACTAAAGTCCCGACTTCATTCAGACGAATAGTAATTCACTATCTATTTAACAGAATCCTTTAAAGCCTTACCTGGTTTAAAAGCAGGTACTTTGCTTGCAGGAATTTGAATTTCCTTACCTGTCTGTGGGTTACGACCTTTACGAGCTGCGCGTTGGCGTACTTCAAAGTTACCAAACCCGATTAATTGAACCTTTTCGCCTTCTGCTAATGTGTCTTGAATTGTTTCAAAAACAGCATCAACAGCTGAAGTTGCATCTTTCTTAGTCAAACCAGTCTTAGTTGCAACTGTTTCGATCAATTGTGCTTTGTTTGCCATGTGTTTCACCTCCTCATACGAAGATATATACACAGATATTTAATCTGCGAGCTTCCATTTTGAATGAATCAAAATGATGAAACAATGACTAACAAATCATTATCTCTCCTACTAAGATAGCATATAAAGCCCAATATAACAAGGTTTTTCGCTTTTTTTTAAACTCTAAAGAAGCGAAAAAATCTCTCAAGTTCATTGCACTTTAAAACTCAAAAAAGAGTAACTATCTTAACTTCAAATTGAACATTATTTGCGTCTTCTTTCAATAATGTGTACTGGAGTTCCCACAAAATCAAAAGCTTCTCTTATTTGATTCTCAATAAATCTTTCATATGAAAAGTGCATTAGTTCAGTATCATTAACAAAGATAACAAACGTTGGCGGCTTAACAGCAACCTGCGTTGTGTAATAGATACGCAGTCTTTTACCATTGTCGGTCGGTGTAGGGTTCCGCGCGATTGCGTCCATGATAACATCATTGAGCACAGATGAACTGATTCTACGTTCATGATTCTCATTAATGCGTTTAATCAAAGCAGGCAGCTTATCTAGGCGTTGCTTTGTCACAGCAGAAACAAAGATAATCGGTGCATAACTCAAGTATTGGAACTCACGGCGAATCAAATCTTCAAATTCTTGCATCGTCCGATTATCTTTCTTGACCGTATCCCATTTATTGACCAGAATAATCATACCGCGGCCAGCTTCATGAGCATAACCCGCGACACGCTTATCTTGTTCTCTAATTCCTTCTTCTGCATTCAACACAACAAGCACGACATCTGAGCGGTCAATCGCACGCATAGCACGAAGTACTGCATATTTTTCTGTATTCTCGTACACTTTTCCTTTTTTGCGAATACCAGCTGTATCAATTACACTAAACTCATCACCCGACTCCGTAACAAATGGGGTATCAATCGCATCTCGTGTTGTTCCTTCAATATTGGAAACAATTACTCGATTCTCACCCAGAATGGCATTAACCAAGGAAGACTTTCCTACATTCGGACGGCCAATCAAACTAAATTTAATTTCATTGTCTTCTTCTTGCTCATTCATTTCAGGGAAAGAACGACAAACTTGATCTAATAAATCTCCTATTCCAATTCCGTGCGTACTTGAAATGGCAACAGGTTCTCCAAAGCCTAGGGAATAAAAATCATATATATCTCCCTTTAGCTCGGGATTATCCACTTTATTTACAGCCACTATTACTGGTTTATCTGAACGATATAAAATATGAGCAACTTTTTCGTCAGCATCCGTAACACCTTCCTTAACACTAACGACAAACACGATAACATCTGCTTCGTTAATTGCGATCTCAGCTTGTTCTGTTATCTGGGTTAAAAAAGGTTCATCACCAATATCAATACCGCCAGTATCAATTAAATCAAATTTTTGACCTAGCCACTCGCTGTGTGTATAAATACGATCACGTGTTACCCCAGCAATATCCTCAACAATTGAAATACGCTCACCAGCTATTCGGTTGAAAACTGTTGATTTACCTACATTAGGTCGACCTACAATTGCAACTACAGGATTGGACAATTAAAACACCTCGCTTTCAAAAAATCATTAATTCCAATAGTATTTCAGCAAAAAACTGACCCAAAAGTTTTTTCTTTTGAGCCAGCCAGATTGATTTCAATCAGAAACTATTTTTCTTCTTCGTCATCCTTGAGGTCACCTACAAGATCACCAAGCGTAAATCCAGTATTTTCTTCTGGGGCTTCCGCCTTAGCACTATTGTTTTCAGTGTGCTTTTCCTCTGTTTCACTTGAAGCAGGACTTGGCTTTTCTTCAAGTGCTTTGATTGACAAAGCTAAACGATGTTCTTCAGGGTGTACGTTAAGAACTTTGACCTTAACTTTTTCGCCTGAAGTTAACACCTCGTTTGGTGTAGCAATATGTTTGTGTGAAATTTGTGAAATATGAACCAAACCTTCAACACCTGGGAAGACTTCAACGAACGCACCAAAACTTGTTAACCTTTTTACAGTTCCCTCAAGAACATCTCCTTCGGCAACTTTTTGATCAAGATCATCCCAAGGTTGCGGCAATGTCTGCTTGATCGAAAGTGAAATTCTTTCTTTTTCAGGATCGACTGCTAAAACCTTAACCTTAACGGTTTCTCCAACTTTTAGTACATCAGAAGGTTTCTCAACACGTTCATAAGCAATTTCTGAAACATGAACTAAACCATCAACACCGCCAAGATCAATGAACGCACCAAAACTTGTTAAACGAGCAATCTTGCCTTCAATAACATCACCAACGACCAACTTAGATAATGTCTCAGCCTTCTTAGCCTCACGTGCTTTTTTAACAATTTCCTTATGCGATAAAATTAATCTATTTTCACTTGGTTCAATCTCAATGATCTTCAATTCAAGTGTTTGACCCTTATATTGGTTCAAATCTTCAACAAAACGATCATCAACCATTGAAGCAGGAATGAAACCTCTGACACCGGCATCAACAACTAAACCACCCTTAACAACCTGCGTTACAGGGGCCGTAATTGTTTCACCAGCCTCAAATTCCTTCTCAATCTCATCCCAAACTTTTCTTGCTTCCAGACGGCGCTGCGACAAAAGGTAACTGCCGCCTTCTTTATCTGAACCAATCTTTGAGATAACAACAAGATCAAGAACATCTCCGACTTTAACCGTATCTTCAATTTCTTCACCAGGTTTAGTAACTAATTCTTTAAAGGGTACTACACCTTCAACACCAGTTCCCTCAATTCCAACAATAACCTGTTTGGAATCATCAAGTGCCAAAACTTCTCCTTTGACAACATTGCCAATCTTAACCTCACTGACGCTATCTAACGCTTCTAATAAATCCTTATTTGCATCTGCTTCACTCATGGACTATGTCCTCCTTAACGACTATAACTCTAAGTACCATTTTAGCCGAAATTAACAATAAATTCCAGTGAAAATGCACTTTTAGCCATTTTTTGCCTTTTTTTGTATTATTTTCATAATTTTTGCAACAACTTGTTCAACTGATAATATAGTCGTATCGACTTTAATTGCATCGGCTGCCTGCACAAGTGGCGAGACAGCCCGTGTTGAGTCTTTGCGATCACGTTCTGCTATTTCTTGTTCCAATGTTTCTAAATTCACCTTTATTCCCTTGGCTTTATTTTCCTTGAAACGGCGCAAAGCCCTTTCCTTGACGCTCGCCACCAAAAAAATCTTAACTTGCGCGTCAGGCAGCACAGTCGTCCCAATATCACGCCCATCCATTACAATTCCGCCATTAATTGCAATTTCCTGCTGACGTTTGGTTAATGCTTCTCGTACACTGAGCTGGGCCGCCACTGTTGAAACATTATTGGCTATCTCAGGCAGTCGAATATCGTCTGTAACTTCATCTTGGTCAACAAAAACTCGTTGCCCTTTTACAGAAGGTGCGAAACTAATTTTTATTTGCGAAAGCATGTGCTCCAGAGCCAAATTATCATCCAGCTTTATCCCCCTTTTAATGGCTGCCCATGTAACCGCACGGTACATCGCACCAGTGTCACAATAGATGTATCCTAACTCATGTGCAACCATTTTGGCAACGGTACTTTTCCCTGCAGAAGCTGGGCCATCAATTGCAATTTGCAATAAATCATTCATGACAAAACTCTCCTAACAACATATGAATAAAATTCTTTTTTTACTTAACACGTACAGATTGACCCGGAGTCAAAGTTGATCCGCTACCCAAAGATGGATTCAGCTGTAGCAACTCATCCACGGTCAAACCATTATTAACCGCAACACGGTATATTCCTTGACCAGCACCAACTGTAACATAGCTGCCACCACCGTCACTTGAACTGTTAGCTGCGGCTGAAGACGAAGACTCAGCTTGTGTACTGGAACTGGATTCAGCAACTTGTGAGCTCGTGTCTGAGCTAGCTGGCTGACTTTCCGCTACGCTGCTTGCAGCACTTGAGCTTTCTATACTAGAGTTTGTACTGGAGGCACCCGTACTCGCTTTAGAAACAGCTGACCCCGATTTTTTTCGACTTGCCTGTGAACTCGAACTGCTTTTCTTTGCTTTTTTCTTTGAAGTTGAAGCAACCACATTAACATTATCCCCTTCAGACGATGGTTGCATCGAACTTCGTTGCGAAAAAAAATACGCTGCCACAGTACCAATTATGATTGCAATAAAGATTATCAATAATGATGTTGTCAGTACTGTGTTAGTACGTGTTTTCTTCCGATTAGCCGTTCGTGAATAATTTCCACTGTCATCACGTTCATCTTCAAACGTTTTTGCCCAAGGCTGCTCACCTTTTTGCTCTTCATTTTTATGACTCATGCCTGTCCCTCCCCAAACTATTATAATTTATTTTACCATAAGTACAATTATCCAGATAGCAGAGTTGCTGATAACCATTAATTCCTTTTATATTTTTTACAAATTAAAAAGTTTTTTAATAATTCTATTGTATCCACCATTTTGGGAGACTTTGCTGCCAGTCAGGACTTCACTATTGGTCAACGCTAATTGTTCAAATGGGATTTGATCCCCGATCAACTGGCAACACAAAGCGTTGTGCTGGCTTTTGCTTTTTTCTCCAAAATACTTCTTTATGTAGTCACGCCGGCAACCAACGGTATTGATATAGGCTAAAATCTCACTCAAGTTGCTTTTCCTATCACGCCGCCGTTCTGAAAATAGTTGCTTGATTTTTTCACTAGACAACCCCTGTTTACGGTAATAGTCCAACAACTCGCCTTGCTCGCCAACACGTCCCGTCAACCTTTGCGCGTTATCCATGTAATATTGGATCATTTCATTTTCAGGCAAAGTCTTCTCTATCAAACTACGCTGAAGGTCTGCATCACTCTTTTGATACAAAAGAACAGCAATACTTTGTCCACCATCTCGTCCGGCTCGTCCTATTTCTTGCAGATAACTCTCAAGATCCGCTGGCAAATGATAATGAATCACATAACGGATGTCTTTCTTATTAACACCCATGCCAAAAGCACTGGTGGCACAAACTATATCCAATTTTCCCCGCATGAATTGCTGTTGGATGGCATAGCGGTCAATTCCACTCAGCCCAGCATGGTATGAACTAACATTCAATCTAGTTTTTTGCCGAAGTAAATCCGCAATTTCATCAGCTTTTTTCTTGCTTGAAAAATAGATCAGTCCAGGTGTTTTCAGGCGTTTCACCAACTGAATCAATTTCAGATTTTTTGCATTTTGACTTGTCACCTTTTCAACAGCCAGAAAAATATTTGGTCGATCTACCGAGTGCCTGATTACGCTGATTTTTTCCGTTTCAAAAAGGCTTTTCCTGATATCATCTGCGACCTTTTTGGTTGCTGTTGCCGTCAGTGCCAGCGTCACTGGGAAATGTAAGTACTTGCGTAATGCACCCAGTGCAAGATAGTCCGGCCGAAAATCTGGTCCCCATTTTGAAATACAGTGTGCCTCATCTACAACAAGTAAGGCCAGGTCTAATTTTAGCAAGGCTGCAACAAGTTCTTCTTTGTTCAGCATTTCAGGCGCAAGATAAATAAAATCAAACTGAGCCAAGTGATTGACCACATATTGCTTATGCGTGAATGGCAAAGCAGATGTCAATGCCACTACCTTTTTTTCACCGGCAAATCGCAATTGTTCAACTTGATCCTGCATTAAGGAGATTAAAGGTGAGATAATAACTACTGGTTTCCTGCTTATTTTTCCCACCAATTGATAGCATAAAGATTTTCCTGTACCCGTTGGCAGAATCGCAAGCGTTGACTTGTGCGCTAACAGATTATCTATAATTTCCTTTTGTCCACTTCTGAATTCAGAAAAGCCAAAATATTTTTTTAAAGCTGCTTTCAATCTTTCATCAGAATTTTTCATTTTTTTCACCACCTCACTCCGAACCTATATTAACAACGGCTTGCTTAATCTGAAATATTGTCCGCGTTCAACCTAGTTTGTTCGATCTGATATAATCGAAACTTGGCAAACGAAACAGTAGGCTCAACACTTTCAAGTTTTTTATAACTCCAATTGTCAATATTCCCCTGAAAAAGCTGTCTTAACACATAATAATCTTTTACTGAAAGCAGTCGTTTAAAATCAAAAGTTGGTACAAAGATAGCTGCCTCAAGGAGATGTTCAATTACTGTACTTTCTTTCAACCTGCGCTTAGTTTTAATTGTAGAAAGCGGCAAGCCACTCTCATACAAGCCGTATGTTGCAGCCGCACTTTTTGAAAGCCGACTTGAAGCCATAAGTGGTGCCACTAGGCTTTTAAAGATACTGGATCCATTATACAAAAATGCTGCTAAACTTGCACTTAAATCCTCCCACAGAAATTGTACATCACATGCTGAATAATTAGTGTCAGCGGCTACTTGTTCTATCGTTTTAGCAATGACATCATGCCCGGAAAAAAGCTGCATAAAAATATCGGCATGCTGTCTATCCACATTTTCCAAAAACAAGAGTAATTGTTCTCCCAAAACTCGGCCTAAATCGTATTGCCGATTTTCTTTATACCACCGCTTAATAATTGTCTGCGCTTGAAATGAAGAGGCAACAACAAAATACCTCCTGTTATGATAACTTGCTTCAGAGATCACTTGAACCAAAAGGCGCAAAAGCTCTTGCCAGAGTTGTGTTTTAAGAGCGCCAAATATGGCTGGTTTTTTGATTCTGTAATGCTGACTTTCAAAAGCAGTACACTGTTTTACCCCTGTTTCCGTTAGTAGAACCTCTCTATCCCCAGTCTCAATGAGTCGTCCTCTCCTAATCAGTTCCTTGATCTCACCGTCGAATTTTGCCCGCTCAAATCGCGGACAAACCGCAAGCCAGTCGATAATCCCATAGCGCATCCCCCAAAAAAGATTTGATACTGTTCGTTTATTTGAAAGCACTTGTCGAACTACTGTTGGTCTTCTAGGCTGAGTCTTTGAAAAAAAATAGAGTAACTCATCCATCGTTTTATCCCTCCTCTTGGTGTAATGGTGACTCAAAATAAATACGTAAAAAAATCGTTCTCACTCAAAAAGCGAGTCATTGCGTGCATAAATTCAAAGTCATAACTTTGAAAAACGCATAGCAATACACTCGCTTTTTATTACTTTATTTGCATAATCTTTTCGCAGAGTCAGCGAAATACAACTGACCTTTTTTTTAACCATGAACGCATTTTAGCAAAAGCAATCCAGAAAACCCCACTAACCAGCACGCCCTTAATCAGATTGAATGGTACCACTCCAAACAAAACAATCTCAGCTAACGGCAGTGAGAGTTTCATCCCTAAGACTGACATATAAAGCGGTGTGATTACTAACCAGTTAGCAAGTGAGAGCAGCACTGTCAGACTTACTGTAGCTAGAGCCGTCGACTTGACGATGTTCAACGAGGTTACCTGCTGGTCTCTCTTTAAAATATAGAACAGCGGCAGCGTAAAAGCTAGCGATGCAATGAGATTGGTCGAGACTCCTATTAAGTTTGCAATTGAAGGCCCTGAAATGAGAAAGTAAAGTACAGAACGCAACAGAGCTATCTCTATTCCGCCTAGCGGTCCAAGTACCAGCATTCCAAAAATAATTGGCAAATCAGAGAAATCAATTTTCATGTACGGTACAATTGGGATAACAGCAAAAGAAACAAACATTAACAAATACGAAATTCCCGCCAGACAAGCAGCAATAATATATCTGCGTGAACCAGAATATGACATCAAAAAAACCTCCATTGATGTTCATCTTCACGGTGCTTATTGAAAATTAAAAACTCTGCTGATCAGAGGACCAACAGAGTTTATTTGTATTATACCATCAAATAAGCCCTATCTTCTTTATCCAGACTATACTGTCGGCACTGGAATCACACCAGTTCAACTACATCACTGTAGGTCGCGGCCTGTTACCGCCGGTCGGGAGTTTCACCCTGCCCCTGAAGACAAACTATTATTTTTTAACATATTGAATTTACCATATTGAACACCATATTGCAAGAAATCAGTTTTGCTTACAACTTACTCATTTCTTCAACTGCTCAATTTCGTCACGTGTCAGTGGCCGATAATCACCAGATGTCAGCCCTTGCAGCGTTAAAAAGCCATAAGAATCACGACGTAATTTTTCAACTGGGTACCCAACTGCAGCTAGCATTTTTTTGACTTGATGATTATGACCTTCATGGATCGTCAAAGAAACCAGTGCTTTTTTCTTTTTCTGATCAGTTGAAATAATTTTACTTTTTGCTGGAGCTGTTTTATATTTATCTATTCTGACACCTAGACGCAACTTCTTTAAAGCCTCATTACCAGGAATTCCACTTACTTTGGCAAGATATGTTTTATCGATTTTATATCGCGGATGCATTAGCTTATTTGCCAACTCGCCATCATTAGTCATGATCAGTAGTCCTGAGGTGTCATAATCCAAGCGCCCCACTGGATAGAGACGTTCTGAAATGCTGGTAAAATAATCAGTCACGACCTTTCGCCCTTTGTCATCAGATACTGCTGAAATAACTCCGCGCGGTTTGTAGAACAAATAATAAACTTTTTTTTCACGTTCGACCACTCGTCCTGAAACCGTGATAATATCCTGGTGCTCCACCTTAGTGCCAAGTTCCTTAACGGTCTTGCCATTGACCTGAACTTTTCCTTCTGTTATCAGTCTTTCAGAGGCTCGCCGTGAAGCGACACCTGCGTTTGCCATAACCTTTTGTAAACGTTCGGTTTCCATCCTAGGCTCCCTCTTTCTTTTGGTCTTCATCCTGCAATGCTTCATCAAAGAGCTCCATTAAATTTTGGTCATCAGTTTCCAATTGCACTTCATTTTTTTCTGGTAATTGCGGCAGGTCTGCTAGACTCTTCAAATTAAAATAGTCCAAGAATGTTTCAGTTGTTTCATATAAAATTGGCTTCCCAGGAGCGTCCAATCGCCCTTTTTCACTGATTAGATTAAAAGCCAAAAGTTTGTGTAACGGTCCACTAGACTGAACACCTCTGACTTCTTCAATTCTAATTCGTGTCACAGGCTGATAGTAAGCTATGATCGCTAGTGTTTCAAGAGATGCTCGCGACAGAGCGGTTATGTTCGGCTCCTCAAAAAAATGTTGCAACAACGTTGCAAACTTTTTCTTGGTTGCAATACGATACCGTTCTTTTGTTGAGATTATTTCTAGGCTGCATTCGTCGTCATTCTCATATTTCTTCTGCAAAAGTAATATCTGCTCTTTAACAGCCGGCTTCATCATTCCTGTACAGTCTGTGAGCTGCTGCAGTGAAATCCCCTCAGCTCCACTTACAAATAATAAACTTTCAACTTTGGCTAAATTTGCTAACATCTTACGCAACACCTCTTACCCAGATCGGACCTAAAACTTCTGTTTGAACAATAGTCGCCGCTCCACGCTTCATTAACTCTAATAAAGCTAAGAATGTTGTCACAACATGTTCAAGCTCGGCTTGTTCATCAAACAACTGTTCAAAATTAATAGGTTCTTTTGCTTTTTGTAATTTTCCCTCTAATTTAGTAATTTCTTCCCTTAGCGTATATCTTTCTTTACCAACGCGCCGAGCCACGGTTTTGTGCAGCCGATGTCTGCTGAACAAACGAAGCAAAGCCTGTTGCATTTTAACGGGGTCCCCGTGCCCACCAGGTGATCCTGCAATCCAGGCGGGGCCTCCTCCTGATCACGAGTGTAATGTTTGGCCCGTTGTTGTGCAAGTTCATCAAGCTGCTTAGAAACTTCCTGAAAACATTGATGCGTCAATAGCTGCTGCACAAGTTCAGCGCGTGGATCTTCCTGCTGTTCTGGTTCAACTACTACAGGATGCTGTGGCAAAAGCATTTTACTTTTAATATTTATTAGTGTTGCAGCCATAACTAAATACTCCCCAGCAATGTCAAGTGACATGACCCGCATTTTATGCAGATACTCAATATACTGAGAAGTAATTTCAACCATTGGGATATCATAGATATCCATTTTATTTTGTTTAATAAGGTGAAGCAATAAATCAAGTGGACCTTCAAATGCAGCTAATTTAAACGTCAGCTTTGAAGAATCCAACTGGCGCCCTTCTTCAGGTTTCATTTGTCATTTTTTCGCTCCCATTTGGCAATTATCTTAGAGGTATCAAAACTACCCATAATTTTGCAGTTTTTAAACAATTCCGCAAGTGCATCCAGCATTTGGAAACTGACCCCTTCATTTCTTTCAGTTGGCGTTACTGAGATGTGGCGCACCATCAAGATACTATCGCTAATCTCGACTCCAATAACACCAATAAAATCACCGTCGTCATTTTTCCATAAAAATAAACTTCTCTCTTCTTCGCTGGCGTACCATTTAAGCTCAGCTTTCAGATGAGAAATTTCTTTTAAATCAGGTATGAATGACAGCAAACCCATCGTGATTTTTTCATAATCATTTTTATACTTGTAAAGCATGTTCGACCTCCTGTGGTCCCAACAAATTATCGCTTGCTAAACTTGCACTTACTTTACCATAATTCAAACTATTACACAAATAGCCTATGCTCGAGGATGATAACGTTGATAAATATCAGCCAATCTTTTTTTGGACAAGTGTGTATAAATCTGTGTAGTAGCTATGTCAGCATGTCCCAGCAACTCTTGGACAATTCGCAAATCCGCTCCATTTTCCAAAATATGTGTTGCAAATGAATGCCTTAAAGTATGTGGTGTCACATTTTTATTGATTCCGGCTTTTTTTACTTCTGCTTTTAAATTTTTCCAAATACCTTGTCGCGTTAACTGATGTCCATGATTATTCAAGAAAAGATATGAGCTTCTTTGCCTGCCCAGTAGCTCTGGCCGAGCAGTTTGCAAGTAACGTTCCACCCACTTGATCGCCTGATCACCGATGGGAACAATCCTTTCTTTACTGCCCTTACCTAGGGTTTGAATTAACCCCATGCTCAAATGCAAATTAGCAAGTTGCAAATTAACGATCTCACTCACGCGCAGTCCTGTTGCATACATAACTTCCAGAATCGCTCGGTTGCGTAATCCAAGTTTTTTTTCCGTATCTGGTGAATTAAGTAGTTTCTCAACTTCTTTTGTTGAAAGAACTTCTGGTAAATGTTCTTTACGCTTCGGGGCATCAATAAGCTGCATTGGATCTTGCAAAATTCTTTCTTCCTCCATCAGGTATTGAAAAAATTTGCGCAGACTCGTTACTGAGCGCACAATCGAACTTGTGGCCTTTTTTTGGGTCGTTTCCTGCTGCATGAAGTCAATAACCGTTTGACGCTTAACGTTGTTAAAACTGCTAATTTGCTGTTTTTGCAAAAAGGACGCAAATTGTATTAAATCATTGCGATAACTCATTACAGTATTTTTCGATAAACCGCGTTCAACTGTTAGGTAATGTAGGTAATCTTCGATGAGATTATTAATTACGCTCACCTCCTAAAACATTCAGCGTATTAGTTAACCCTGATCTTGATACCTTTCTTTTCTGCTGCAGGCCTCACAGACACCATGGAAAGTCAAACGATGATCTTGAACTGTAAAACCGTATTTGCGTAGTACTTCGTTTTCAACTTCACCAAGCAGATCTTCATGTATTTCCTCAACCTTGCCACAAACACTGCACAATAAATGATGATGAAAATGCTGCTGATCGGCACGGCGTAGATCATAGCGTGCAACTCCATCGTCAAAGGTAACCCGTTCAACGATTTGCAACTCTGTCAACAAGTCCAACGTCCGATAAACAGTTGCCAAACCAATCTCTGGTTCTTCCAATTTAATCAGCGTAAACAATTCTTCTGCTGAGAGATGCTTTGTTTGATATTTCAAAAGTGTATTGACTGTCGCTCGTCGCTGAGGTGTTAATTTCATTCCTGCTTGGTGCAATTTTTTACCGATTTCAGTAATATGTTCCTCTTGAAAGACCATACAGCATAACCTCTTTTATTCTAAATTCTATTGTTGTTTATTCAAAATCAGCTTGCCATTCTCCTGTCTGACCAAGCCTGCTTTCATCAAATGTCCAACAGCTCTTTTAAATTGCCCCTTGCTGATACCAAAAAAGGTTTTGATATCCTCAGGAGAGCTCTTATCAGTATAACTTAGCTGCCCCCCTTGATGTTCTAAAGCAGCCAATATCATTTGTGCATCATCGCTAATGGCCTCATAAGCTCTCGGACGCAAGGAGAGGTTTAAAATACCATCTGGTCTAACACCAATAACTCGTGCTTTTAGTCTTTGACCCAAACGTGGTTCTTCATCTCGCTCGCTTGGATGAATAAAACCTAAGTAATAATCATCTGTCAACACATGCGTTCCAGCCATCTTCATTCGATAGGTAGTCGCAAAAACATCTTGATTCTGCATCTTAGCATCCGCTTTAGCTGCCAGACCGCGAAAAATGTCCTCTGATGCCAAGTCTCCCCACAAGCGATTCTTATTATCGCTCTTCAAGCCAACCAGCAATTTATCACCCTTTTTAGGCCATATTCTGGTAACTTCCGGCAAGTCATCCAATGATACAACAATATCCTTATTAGGCAGACCAATATCGACGAAAACGCCTAAATTACGGCGCACAGCAACAACTTCCCCAAATCCATATTGATCGATTCCACTTTTAGGTATGTTTTGGGTGACCTGTAACTCATGATCGGCATTTTCATAGGCAAAACCTGTAACTTCCGTTCCCTTTTCGACAGCATGCTCAAATTCACTCTTGTCAATTTTGAACGTCAAACCCTTTTGTTGGGCAAAATAAAAAACATCGTTCTCATCTGTTACAACTACTTTTATCGTTTTGCCAAGCAGTTCTTTCAATTCATTCTCCATCTTGTTTCTCCTCTGTGATTAATTAAAACTGATATGTAATAAACTGATAATACAGTATGCAATTCCTGAAGCGATAACCGGTCCCGCAGCTACACCATGAAGGAAAACCACACCTATGATAGTCCCAATAACCAAGGCTACGGTAACTTGCGGCGAACTTGCCAACAACGAAACCCCATTTCGCGATAAAATTGCGACTAGAATGCCACATGCAACCGCAATCACTCCGACTGGTGATTTGAAAACACCGATTAATTCACGAAAACCGATTTCACCAGTCGCAATTGGCACCAAAATTGCAACTGAAATGACAGTCACACCCCAATTTATGCCACGGCTTTGAATGACCGGCAGCCATTTGCTGGTATATGGAATCAACTTGATCAACAATACAGCAGCTGCCGCAAATGACAGTGAAGCATTCTTAACTATTAACGCTACTAACAATATTAATCCTAAAAAAAGCCAACTTCCATTTTTCCCACTCCATTACTCTGTATACCTTCTTATTCTAACTGAAAGTGTTTCAAAATGCTAACTTCTCTCATTAAGCTGTAAATATGCATTGTTTTCTTATAGCTATTCAACGTTACCGTCTGTAGCAAAACTACTAAAACAGATTAATTACTAAAATAGAACTTAAAACAAAAAGGAGCTGTGCCAAAAGTGAAATTTTGGCACAGCCCCTCTTTTATTCCGTATAAACGTGTTCCATAAGTCAAAATTCTCTGTCTAGCTTCGAATTACTCATAACAAAGTACTCGCTATGTGCGTAATTTCGAGTTATTACTCAAATTTTCCCGACTTATGTCACACTCTCTTCCTCATTCAATTAGAAAACTAACTATTTTCCACTAATTAAATATTAAAGTGCGTTTGATGCACCACGGTAAACAATTCCACGACGTGAATCAACTGTAACAACTTCACCATCTGAAACCGAAGTTGTTGCATCTTGTGCACCAACAATAACAGGAATTCCCATCGAAATACCGACAACAGCAGCATGCGATGTCAAACCACCATTTTCAACAATCAATGCGCTTGATTTTTCAATAGCTGGAAGATATTCCTTGTCAGTTGTCTTTGTTACCAAAACTCCGCCTTCAATGGCTTTCTTATTAGCTTCTTCAGCTGATGTTGCAACAACTGCTTTACCAATAACTGTTTCGTCACCAACGCCTTGGCCAGAAACTAATTTTGAACCAATAAGTTGAATCTTCATAACATTAGTTGTACCCTTTTCGCCAACAGGAACACCAGCTGTAATCAGAATCAAATCGCCTTCCTTAGCAAATCCAGCTTCCTTAGCTTTTTCTGTTGCAAGTGTGAACATATCATCCGTTGAAGCAGGTGCTTCTGCTTGGACAGGATATACACCCCAGTTAACTGCTAAGCCGCGGCGTGTCCGATCATCAAATGTAACAGCCAAAATATCTGCATCTGGGCGGTACTTAGAAATCATACGAGCAGTATGACCAGACTTAGTAGCTGCAACAATTGTCTTGATACCCAAGTTATCAGCTGTTTCGGCAACAGCACGACCAATAGCTTCTGTAACATCCGTCTTGTCGAAGTCATTGATTGAGAATGTCTTATGCTGACGTAAAGCATTTTCAGCCTTAATATCAATACGAGCCATTGTTGCAACTGATTCAACAGGGTAATCGCCATTAGCACTTTCACCTGAAAGCATGGTTGCATCTGTTCCATCAAAAACAGCGTTAGCAACATCAGATGCTTCAGCACGTGTAGGACGTGGATTCTCCTGCATCGAATCAAGCATTTGAGTAGCTGTGATAACGGGCTTGCCTAAGGCGTTACATTTCTTAATCAAAGTTTTTTGAACCAAAGGAACATTTTCAGCCGGAATTTCAACACCCATATCACCACGGGCAACCATCAAACCGTCAGAAACTTTGATAATTTCATCGAAGTTATCAATTCCTTCTTGTGATTCAATCTTAGGAAAGATTTGTACGTGTTCCATATGTTTCTCTTCAAGAAGTTCACGAATATCTAAAACATCTTCTGGTTTACGTACAAAACTTGCAGCGATAAAGTTGATTTCATGATCCAATCCAAAACGAATATCGTCTGAGTCTTTCTCTGTGATCCCTGGCAAGTTGATTGAAACACCAGGTGCATTAACACCCTTACGTGATCCAAGAACACCAGCATTCAATACCTTACATACTAATTCGTTGTTTTCACGATCGATTTTCTCGACTTGCATGTCGATCAATCCATCATCAAACAAAACATGTCCGCCTTCATGAACGTCATCGATCAATCCTGGATAAGTAACGGCAATTTTATCATGAGTTCCCTCAATTGAAGCATCCATTGAAATACGGATTTCATCGCCGATTTCATACTGGATTTTACCTTCCTTTTGAACCGTAGTACGGATTTCGGCACCCTTAGTATCCAACATGATACCAACCATCTTGCCGGTAACTTTTTCTGCTTCATGGACGATATTTAACCGTTCTAAATGTTCTTCATGGTCGCCATGAGAAAAGTTAAAGCGAAATACGTTAGCTCCTGCCTCGATTAATTTTACAATTGTATCTAGATCTGAACTAGCTGGACCAAGTGTGCTTACAATCTTGGTTTTCTTCATGAGTAAAATCTCCCCTTTGAATAATTTTAAAGATGACTTTAATGTCTAATCTTTACCTAAATTAATTGGTGCGAAATGTTTCCTGTCTAAAATATTTCGTGGATTAGAAACGCAACCTGTCGTTCAAATCCTGCAGTGAAACATCTGTTATGTGCTTGTGATTTTCCAATGTATCAATGATGTCAGAAGCAACAAGCTTGTTATCTCTGATACCAATTGCAAGTCCACCCTTGCCCTCAAGCAAAAGCTTAACTGCAAAATCACCAAAACGACTGGCCAAAACACGATCTCGTGCAGTTGGACTACCACCGCGTTGGATATGTCCTAACGTAATAGCACGTGTGTGAAGTGTTCCGAATTTATCCAACTTTTCTTTAAATTCGGCAGCAGACATTACGCCCTCAGCCAAAACGATAAGATTATGATCCTTACCGTTTTTACGGTTCTGCTTAATCTTCTCAGCAATTGCCTCAATATCATATTCCCGTTCAGGGATAACAATTGCATCGGCATCAGCAGCTACACCGGCCCATAAAGCAATATCACCGGCGCCGCGACCCATTAGCTCAACAATGAAAGTTCTTTGATGAGATGTTGCCGTATCGTTAACACGATCAAGTGCGTCAAGTGCAACACTGACAGCCGTATCAAAACCTACGGTGAAATCAGTCCCTGGAATATCGTTATCAATAGTTCCAGGCATACCAATAGAATTGAAACCATGTTGTGTCAATCGTTCTGCCCCGTGATATGAGCCATCCCCACCAATAACAACTAAAGCATCAATTCCAAATTTCTTGAGTTGTTCAATACCTTTGAGCTGTGTTTTTTCTTCCGCAAATTCTGGGAAACGTGCAGAGTACAATATCGTACCACCACGTGAAATGATCCCGTCCATATCAATAGACTCTAATTTATGGATGTCTCCAGCAACCAAACCGGCAAAGCCATAATTAATGCCATAAGCTTCGAGCCCGGCTGAGATTGCGGAGCGCGCAATTGCACGTACTGATGCATTCATTCCTGCTGCATCGCCACCACTTGTTAAAATACCTATGCGTTTCATTTTTTCACCTCAAGTAAATATTATGGAACAACACATTCTCCATTGCCTATCTTATCACTTTTATAAGTATATGTCTTGCAAAAATACAAATTAATTCACTTTATCACAATATGTTTTCATTTGTTTTCATTTCGTAAAACTACATTTTCTTGCCCTAGCAATTTTGATAACGCTACAACGACCCTTTGTTCATTTTGCAACCAATAACGCTTGTCGAGCATCACTTTTTTTGCTGTGACCTCTTCAAATAAAATAACTGGAGTTCGTCCGTGATTTTGCATCATCAGTTTGAGCATTTGCTTCTGTGTATCTTTGCTAATTTTATTAGTTAGCCGAATATAGTATATAGCTTTCTGCTCCAGCTTCACTTCGCTTGCAGGGATCATTTGGCGAGCTACTACCTGCAAGCCTCTTTTAGACTGTTCCGCTTTACCACTGACAAGCATTACCACCTTTTCTGCTAGTACATCCGCAACTTTCTTGTATAAGTCCGAAAAAATCGTAATATCTATTTGACCAGTTTGGTCTTCACCAGTTGCAAACGCCATCTGTTGTCCATTTTTAGTGCGGATAACTTTTACCTTTTTAATGTAGGCTAAAAACCGCAACGTTTCTTTTTGCTCCGGTATTCTCGAAATCACAGTCGTATTTTGCTGCCGTGCCACCTCACTAAACTGTTCAACTGGATGAACGGAAAGATAAACACCTAAATATTTTTCTTCGTTTTGCAAGCGCTCTTCTAAACCTATCTCAGTGAAAGTCTCGTACCGTGGTGCCAAGGCTTCAAACAATTCGACGTTGCTGCCGCTCAATTCAATATTACTCAGCATTTTAGGAAGATTTTTCACTAAAGTTGCCCGATTTTGCCCTAACTCATCAAATGCACCAGCATAAATCAGTGCCTCTAGCGGGTCTTTTTTCAAATAGCGGTTATCAATTCTTTGCAAAAAGGATTGAAAATCACGGAAATTACCATGCAGTCGTCTTTCAGCAATAATATGTTTGGCAAAGTCACTTCTAATCGTTTTGACATTCTGCAATCCGAAATATATGCTGCGCTTATGCAAAATAAAGAGCAACTGACTCTCATTTACATCAGGAGCGTGAATCTTTATGTGGTGCTGCTTTGCTTCAAGTAGATAATCCTTCATCTTGCTGCTATTACCAATTACTGCATTAAGCAAGGATGCAAAAAAAGCAGCTGGGTAATGCTGTTTGATGTAGGCAAGCTGAAAAGCCATTTTAGTATACGCCACAGCATGTGAACGGTTGAACCCATAATTAGCGAATTTTTCAATATATGCATATACTTGGTTTGCCACTTCAACTGTAAAGCCCTTTTTTTGAGCTCCTACAACGAAACGGCTTTTCATCTGTTCGATAACGGCGCCCTTTTTCTTGCTCATTGCGCGACGTAGCAAATCAGCCTGCCCAAGTGTAAAGCCACCCATCGCGGATGCTACCTGCATAACTTGTTCTTGATATACAAGTATTCCGTATGTTTTTTTCAGAATCGGTTTCAAAATCTCTGCGGGATACGTCGTTTCTTCGATACCGTGGCGTCGACGAATAAAGTGATCAATATTTTCCATCGGGCCTGGTCGGTACAAAGCATTAACTGCTGCTATATCTTCAAATGAATTGGGTCGCAGATGCCTTAAAACATTTTTTATGCCAGCAGACTCAAATTGAAAAACACCTGTCGTATCAGCCAACTGAAAAAGGTTTAAGGTGGCTTCATCATCCAAGGATATATTATGCACATCAAGTTTTTGTTGATATCCACTCTGTATCCATTTAACTGCATTGGCTAAAATGCTTAAATTCCGCAAACCTAAAAAATCAATTTTCAGCAAACCGACTTCTTCAACAGTATCCTTAGTATACTGTGTCAGAAGGGTTTCATCATTGCCCACTTGTAAGGGAACAACATCAGCTAAATTCTTATCGCTTAAAATAATTCCAGCAGCATGGATTGAAAAGTGACGTGGCAAGCCTTCAAGAGCAAGTGCTGTTTTAAAAAGCAGCTTATTTTTTTCGCTATCCGCAACTAGGTCACGCAAGCTCGGAGAATTCTTATAAGCCTCTTTTAGCGTAACATGCAAAACACTAGGAACTGTCTTACTCCATACATTCATCTCAAACTGCGGCATCCCGAAAACACGTCCAACATCGCGTAAAACCTGCTTAGCTCCCAAAGTGCCAAAGGTAATGATTTGAGCTACATGTTCGGCCCCATATCTTTGATGCACGTAGCGAATAATCTGCTGCCGGCGATTGTCTGGAATGTCCAGATCAATATCAGGCATTTGAGCGCGTTCTTCGTTCAAAAAGCGTTCAAATAACAGCTCATAGCGTAGCGGATCAACATCTGTAATAAACAGGGCGTATGCTACGAGTGACCCTGCTGCCGATCCACGACCCGGTCCAATCATAATCTGAGCTTGATGTGCATAATTAGTAACATCCCACACAATCAAGAAATAATCATCAAAACCCATGCGATGGATCACAGCTAATTCATAATCCAATCTCTCTTCGTAGGCCGAAACATCGGCCACTGACATTTTTTTTAGTCTTCTTTCTAAACCATTCTCACATAATTTACGTAGAAAATCTTGCGCAGTCTCATTTCCAGGCGTCTTAAAATGCGGTAAGCGAGGCGCAGAAAAATGCAGTTGCAGTTTATTCTCTCGGCACAGCTTCTGCATTGCAGTCAAAGGAGCCTGCAGACCGCGCCGTAAATACTCGGCTTGGATTTCTTGTACAGGCCGAAGCCAAGCATTGCCCTTAGCTTTGCCCGCTACACTTAATTGTTCTGCACTCAGCTGCTTACCATCTTTAAGTGCCTCAAGCACTTGCAACTCAAACAAGTCGCTTTGTTCTAAATAATTTACCGGCTCAACTGCAACCGTTGCGATTTTTAATTGTTCTGCCAACTGTCCAAGTGTTGTCTGTAGAGCAGTTTCCATCGCCAAAGAAATTCCAATGTAAATATTTTTAGAAGTGCCAACTAACGCTGACAGCTTCTCAAGATAATTCTTGGCATTTGTCAACTTCCCATGTGAAACTGAATTTTCAACATAACTATTTTGCGGCGGAGTGATGATTGACAATTCCTGCAACTCGTCTTCCTTATCCAGCTTGAAAAATTCCTCTCCTTCTGCGAGCGAGCGCATTTTCCGCGTTGAAATATGCATCAGATTTTGATAACCACGTTCATTCTGTGCGAGCAGTAAGAGCTGGTCTTTAGGACCAAGATCTAAAGTTAAACCCAAGATCGGCTTAATACCAGCAGCTAAACATTCATGATAAAATTCAATCACTCCATACATAACATTAACATCCGTCAATGCCAATGCCTGATAACCCTTCTTTTTTGCTTCTCTTACCAACTGTGGGATTTTTATCGTACTTTGAAGCAAACTATAACTGCTGATAATCTGCAAAACTCCAAACACTACTGCCCCCACCTTCCTGCTTCTCTTATACTACCTACATTATAGCAACACTTTCCTATTAAAAAACAGTAATCTATTCAGCCAGATTTAAAAAAAATTCAAAAGCCGTCCAAAATATGCTAAACTACTGTTGTATTGCGAGGTGTTGTTCATATGTCAAAACAATTGACCATATTGTTTTGGGGCTTTGTTTACGGTGAAGTTATCGGCTATATAAGTTCGGCCTTGTCAGGCACAACTTTTTCCGCATTATCTAGCGGTCTTACTGCAATGATCGTTGGTTTTATCGCTATAAATGCCCTTAGCTTCTTCGTAAAAACACCCAAAACAAACAAATAGCAAAAAAGCGGCTAGTTTTTGACTAGCCGCTTTTTTCATCACTTTTTAAACTAATCCATTACTTTCCTCAGCTTTGAAAACAAGTTCATCATGTCCTCCGAGATCAATCGTTACTATCGAGTGAGGCATGATTTTCCCCGCAATAATCTGTTTAGCTAGTGGAGTTTCAACATGACTTGTAATAAAACGCTGCAATGGGCGCGCACCATATGCCGGATCATAACCTTCATGTGCAATCCATTCTTTGGCAGCCGCACCAATCTTAAGCTTGATCTCTTGTTCAGATAATCGTTGCGAAAGTAATTCAATAAACTTATCGACGATTTGAGTTATAGCTTGTATGCTCAAAGGCGCAAACATAATAATATCGTCAATACGATTCAAAAATTCGGGTTTAAAATGAGTCTGCGCTAATTTCATGACCTGCGAACGTGTTGCGGGAGCAATCTTCCCGCTATCCGCAACATTATCTAAAAGAATACTTGAACCCAAGTTAGAGGTCATAATTATAATTGTGTTTTTAAAATCAACTGTCCGTCCTTGACCATCTGTCAAACGACCATCATCAAAAACCTGCAGCAAGATGTTAAAGACATCAGGGTGCGCTTTCTCGACCTCATCTAGCAAAACAATAGTGTAGGGATTACGTCTAACTGCTTCTGTTAACTGCCCACCTTCTTCATAACCGACATATCCTGGAGCTGCTCCCACCAACCGTGAGACAGATTGTTTTTCCATATATTCACTCATATCAATTCGAACCATATGCCTTTCTGAATCAAAGAGGTTTTCAGCTAGGGCTTTGGCTAATTCTGTTTTTCCGACCCCGGTCGGCCCGAGAAACAAGAAAGTTCCTAAAGGCTGGTTCGGATCCTGCAAACCTGCGCGTGCTCTGATTACTGCGTTCGCGACAGCATCCACTGCCTCATCTTGACCAATAACACGCCTATGCAGACTCTCTGGTAAATGCAGCAGTTTTTCACGTTCACCCTGCACTAATTTTGCCACCGGAATTCCGGTAGAGCGACTAACAACTTCCGCAATTTCATTCTCAGTAACTGACTCTTCTACCAGCCAATTATCAGGCCGTTCCGCATGCTCAAGCTGTGCGAGTTCTTTTTCCAGCTCCGGAATTGTTGCATGTTGCAGCCTTGCTGCCTTTTCGAGATCGTAATTGTTTTCTGCTTCTTCTAAATTATGTTTAGCTTGATCAAGTTCTGCTTTCTTAGAACTTAATTTCTGAATATCTGCTTTCTCATTTTCCCAACGCATTTTAAGTGCATTAGTCTTCTGTCGCGATTCGGCTAATTCTGCTTGTAATTCACTAAGCCTCTTTTTAGAAGCTGGATCGCTTTCTTTTTTCAAAGCTGCCTCTTCGACCTCTTGCCGCATAAGCTGGCGTGTAATCTGATCCAATTCGGTTGGCATTGAATTCATCTCGACCCTGATTGTTGCGCACGCCTCATCGATCAAATCAATCGCTTTATCTGGTAAGAAACGATCAGTGATATAACGATTGGACAGTGTTGCTGCTGCAACAATCGCATTATCATGGATCCTAACACCATGATGGATCTCAAAACGTTCCTTCAACCCGCGCAAAATTGAAATCGTATCCTCAACACTTGGTTCCTGAACAAGGACTCGCTGGAAGCGCCGTTCAAGCGCTTTGTCTTTCTCCATATACTCACGATATTCATCTAGAGTAGTTGCCCCTATCAAATGCAGTTCGCCACGAGCAAGCATTGGCTTCAAAATATTTCCCGCATCCATACTGCCTTCTGTTTTTCCGGCTCCGACAATATTATGGATCTCATCAATAAAAAGAATAATCTTTCCTTCGCTTTTTGTAACTTCCTTCAATACGGCCTTAAGCCTCTCTTCGAATTCGCCACGGTATTTCGCGCCTGCGATCAAGGAACCCATATCTAATGAAAAAAGTGTTTTATCTTTCAAGTTATCGGGAACATCTTTGCGTACTATCCGCTGGGCTAAACCTTCAACAATCGCTGTTTTCCCAACCCCAGGTTCACCTATTAAAACGGGGTTGTTTTTGGTTTTACGCGAAAGGATTCTTATTACATCCCGTATCTCTTCATCACGACCAATCACGGGGTCCTGTTTCCCGCTGCGAACCTGCTTGATCAAGTCAATTCCATACTTCTCCAAAGCTTTATACTGTTCTTCTTGATTCTTGGATGTCACACGCTCTCCCCCCCGAAGATCTTCGATTATTTTCTTCATTTTCTTTTCTGTGAGTCCCTTTGATCCTAAATAACTGGTCAGCGGATGATACTTTAACTTGAATAAGGCCAGAATTAATGTTTCGACTGCTATATACTCATCTTTGAAATTCTCGCGCAGCTTGTCTGCTTCTTGCAACAGTTGAAAAAGATTTCGACTCAAAGTTTGTCCGTAGTTTACCTGGCCTTCCACTACAGACAGTTGGTCAAGTTCCTTGTCAACTTCCTTCTCAATCTCTGCAACATTCAAACCGGCTTTTTTAAAAATTTCAGCGCCAAACTCTCCTGGTTGAAGCAAAAACTTGAAGAGTTGCGGAATATCTATTTCCTGCTGGTGTCGTGTCACTGCAATCTGTTGTGCTTCTGCCAGCGCAGCTTGAGCCGCACTCGTTAATTTATCTTCCTGCATTTTTATCTCCCTTATCATCTGATTAGTTTATTTTTTCACTAACTTCAACTTAAGAATAATGCTGGTAGTACATCTTATTAACGATAGTTGAGTTAATTCTCAGTTAAAGACATACAATAGATACCTTCCTCAGCACTTCAATTGTAATATGAACATACGTTTGTGTTAACTATTTTGTTTCGCAACTTCAGTGACAATCTCCAAAATGACAGATGTCGCCTGTTCCATTACCTGAACTGAAATATATTCAAAGCGTGAGTGCATATTCTCGCCGCCTGCGAACAAGTTAGGTGTCGGAAGACCCATAAATGATATTTTTGAACCATCTGTTCCACCGCGAACTGGATAAATAATTGGTTTGATTTTCAAATTTTCCATTGCCTTTTTAGCCAACTCAACGACGGTCATATCTTTTTCAATCACTTCACGCATATTATAATATTGATCCTTCAACTCAAGTATTATTCGCTTAGTGTCGAATCCTGCATTCATCTCCGCAACAATTTCTTTAAACAACCTTTTACGTGCTTCGAATTTTTGGCGATCATGGTCACGGATGATATAGCTCATCTCAGCTTCGTCGACCGTCCCATTCAATTCTACCAAGTGAAAGAATCCTTGCCTTCCATCTGTCTTTTCAGGTACTTCTCGTTGTGGAAGCTGCGCATGAAAATCAAAGGCTAGTTGAAGCGCGTTTATCATAACACCCTTAGCTGTAGCAGGATGAACATTTTTACCAATCATCTTCAGTTTTGCTTGGGCTGCATTAAAGGTCTCATACTCAAGTTCACCTAATGGTCCACCATCAACTGTGTAGGCAATGTCGGCCCCAAATTCAGTAACATCAAAATTATCAGCTCCAGTTCCTATCTCTTCATCTGGTCCGATTCCGATCTTTATCTCACCATGTTTTATTTCTGGATGATCGTTAAGATACTCCACAGCCGTGATAATTTCAGCAATTCCCGCTTTATCATCTGCGCCTAAGAGTGTTGTTCCATCTGTTGTAACAAGATCGTGCCCCGCATAGTTTTTTAAATTAGAAAACTCCTTTGGTGACAATCTATAATGTCCATCTCCCAATGTGATGTCAGACTCGCCGTCATAATTTTTGATAATTTGTGGCTTAATGTTTTGCGCATTAAAGTCAGCTGTATCCATATGAGCTATGAAACCGATAGTCTTGCCTTCCTTGTCCTCCGGTAAATTTCCGGGCAGGGTTGCCAAAACATACCCGCTCTTGGAAGATGTATGCACATCTTGTAGTTTCAGCTTTTTCAACTCCCCGACTAATTCCGTAGCGAATGCGACTTGGCTCTCAGTTGAAGGTATTGCAATAGATTTTTCATCTGAACGCGTGTCCTTTTTTACGTAATTGATAAAACGCGGTAATAGATTTGTGTATTTAGTCATTTGCAAACTCCCCTAATTTTTATTAGATAAAACTAAACGGATCCGTGTTAAGCTGTGACTCAATTATCTTCAGCTGCCAGTTATTTTCAACATTCCATGTCATAAACAACTGCCGCAGCTTCCCCTTACAGACACTCTCAATATGGTGACCTGGATCAAGAGCTGACAATCCAGCTGCCAAAATATCGTGTCCGGTATGATAAGAAATATCTCCCGTTATATATAATTGCGCTCCTTGGCGCTTAGCATAAGTGTAAAATTGACCACCACTTCCGCCTAAAATAGCGACACGTTCAATTTTTTTGCCTGGTTCTCTCGAAACCATGCGTAAAGCGGGTATTTGAAAAGCCTCTTTACAAAACTCTGCTAGTTGCTTAACAGTTTGCGGCTGTTTTAACGTTCCTATACGCCCCATTCCATACGTTTGTCCCATTCCTTCAATTCGTAACAAATCAAAAACAGGTTCTTCATACGGATGAGCCGCATACATTGCCTTGAAAACACTATCTTTTTTGCGTGCCGGAAAAATAACTTCGACCTTTTCTTCCTTAACTTCTGTTAATTCACCCTTTATCCCGATTGCAGGATGTGCCTGCTGATTTGGACGAAAACGCCCAATCCCTTCGTATGAGTAAGAACAAGCATCATAATCTCCAACTTTACCGGCTCCAGCAGCAGCTAGGTCTCTACGCAATCTAGCGGCGGCATCCTGTGGAATAAAAACAGCTAATTTAAACATCGCTTCACTTCGTTTGGGTAAAAGAATGGAAGTTTTTTTGAGACCTATTTTTTCCGCCAGCCAATCATTCATTCCGCCATTTGCATTATCCAAGTTAGTATGCGCGGCAAAAACTGTAATATTATGTCTCAAAAGTTCTGCGTACATCCTGTTTTGCGGATTTGCTAAATCAAATTTCTTGACGGGTCTAAACATTGCCGGATGATGTGCAAAAATAAAATCAACATCATTTGCAATAGCCTCCTGAACGACCTCTGGACGCACATCAAGCGTTACCATAAGTTTGTTAACTTCAGCGTCAAGCTCCCCAATTGTAACCCAATTGGATCGCCCTTTTCAGCCATAAAAGCCGGTGCAAAATCAGCAAAACGTTCGACGATATCTCGGACCTTAGCCATTCAATACATCTCCGATCTTTTTTATTTTAATTTCTAACATTTTTATTTGCTCCAATGGAACCTGACGAGCCTTTTTGATTTCATTCAGGACATGAAGTAATTTTTCTCGCTCTTTTTGCCATTTTTTTACAAAAATCGGACTTTTTTCTTTTCTCAAAAAAGGCCCAAACAAATAGTCATCATCAGTCAGTTCCGTTGTCTTTTCCTTCCATTCCGCAACAATAATTTCATAGATATGCTTGTCTTCTTCAATAATCTCTTCAGTTATGATTTGATAACTGTGTTCCTTTAACCATTCTCTGACCTGTCGTTCACCAATGTTAGGCTGCAAAATCAATCTAGGCTTTCTTGCTAACTTGTCTTTACCCTCATTAAGGATATGGCAAATCAAGGGACCTCCCATGCCACAGATCGTGATTGTGTCAATCTCGTCTTCTTGTGTAATTGCTGCCAATCCATCGGCCAAGCGAACTGCAACTTTTTGAGCAAGACCTTCTTTTTGTATTTCATGGAGAGCGTTCAAGTATGGTCCCTCCACAACTTCGCCAGCAACTGCATAGCTAACCCTGTTATTAATTCCTAAATATGCAGGGAGATAAGCATGGTCAGAGCCGATATCTGCAAGCCGGGCTCCTAGTGGAACATGTTCAGCTACTGCTAATAAACGTGTCGATAAATGTTTTGCATCCATTAAAGTACAACAACTCCTTATCAATATAGGACACATTTAAGTATAACTAACTCTGAAAGACAAAAAAAGCCTAAGAGCTCAAAAATAGGCTATCGGTAGCGAAACTACGGCTTATTCTATTAAATAAGGCAAAAAGGCTTTCTTAGTCACTCCAGAGGCCTATCACGTACTATAAGTAATTCGAGATAGACGGAAATTTTTGGCTTATGGAACACGTTTATACGGAATAAAAGGAGGAGCTGTGCCAAAAGTTAACTTTTGGCACAGCTCCTCCTTATCAAAATATGTGCACTAATGTGTTTCCAAGAAAAGCTGAGCAGTATTTTCCAAAGAAATATCTGCCGTTATTCTTATTTGGGGCTTCCAAACTAATTTTGTGCCTTATCCAGAGCCTGCTTCAAATCCTCAATCAGATCCTCGCTCTGCTCAATTCCGACTGACAAACGAATCAATTCGTTTGAGATTCCGTTTTTCAATCTTATTTTCTCAGGAATAGAACCGTGTGTCATGATTGCAGGAACTTCAACTAAACTTTCGACTGAGCCTAAACTTTCCGCCAGGGTAATGACCTTCAATGCTTCAATGAACTTTTTGACCGAAAGTCCTTTCTTCAGTTCAAATGAGAGCATTCCGCCAAAACCATTCATCTGTTTTTGGACAACCTTGAAGTCCTCTGCCTCTCGATCACCTGGATAGTAAATTTTAGCGATACTTTGATTGTTATTCAGAAATTCAAAAATTTTCTGTGCATTCTTCTCATGTGCCTGCATTCTAACCGCCAGAGTCTTGATTCCCCTTTGCAGCAACCAGCTGTCTTGCGGTCCTAAAATGCCGCCAATCGCATTTTGAAGGTAACCGATCTTCTCACCTAAATCCTTATCCTTTACCACAACCAATCCTGCAACCAAGTCACTATGTCCACCAAGGTATTTAGAAGCACTATGCAGCACGATATCTGCTCCCAAGTTAAGCGGCTGTTGAATATAAGGTGTCGCGAAGGTATTATCAACAATTGTTAGAAGATCATTTTCGTGCCCCACTTCAGCTATAGCCGCAATATCTGTGATCCGCATCAGAGGATTGGTTGGTGTTTCAAGATATACAGCCTTGGTGTTGTTCTTGATCGCATTCTTGACCTCATCCAAATCACGCGTATCGACAACTGTGAATTCTAATCCTTGACGCTTCAACACAGTGTTGATCAAACGGAACGTTCCACCGTAGACATCATTTCCGACAATAATATGATCACCTGCTGAAAATAAGGAGAAGACATTGTGAATTGCTGCCGATCCGGAGGCAAAGGCAAAGCCTGCAACACCATTTTCAAGATCTCTAATCAGGTCCTCTACTGCTTGTCGTGTCGGATTTCCCGTTCGTGAGTATTCATATTCAGGCTGACCTCCAAGTTCGGTCTGCGCATATGTTGATGTCTGATAAATAGGTACGTTAACTGCACCGGTAGCTTTGTCTTGACTGATTCCTGCATGAATTAATTTTGTATTAAACTTCATTATTAAAATCCCCTTTTTATAAGTAAATATTCTGACTGAGATAGCGTTCGCTACTATCTGGAAAAACAGTGACAATATTGCTATTTGGTTCTAACTTTTCAGCTAGTTTTAGACTGGCTGCCAGCGCTGCACCACTGGAACTGCCGATTAACAGCCCTTCTTCTTGAGCCATTTTTTTAACTAAAGAAAAAGCTGCTTCATCGCTAATTGTGTAAATCTGGTCAACATTTTTCTTATCTAGGAACGGAGGAACAAATTCGACTCCTATTCCCTCGATTCGATGAGAATGCTCTGCCCCCCCATTCAGAATAGAGCCCTCCGGTTCGACAATTGCCGTTTCAATCTGTGGAAGACGTTCTTTGAAGTAACGGGCCATCCCAACGAATGTCCCTCCGCTTCCAACACCTGCAACAAATCCATCAATTGCTAACCCATTGGCCTGCATTTCTTCTTCAATCTCAGGAGCGATCGAATGATAATATGCATCTGGGTTGTCCAAATTGTCAAATTGCATGGGAACATAACTATTTGGTATTTCAGCTGCCAATGCACGTGCTTTTCTTATCGCCCCCACAATACCTTCAGCGCTAGGAGTGTGTACTAATTTTGCTCCTAAAGCCTGCATCAGCGTCTGTTTTTCTTGGCTAAATTTTTCAGGAACAACTAAAATTGACTTAAGCCCCAGCTGACCTGCAGCCAATGCAAGTCCAATTCCCGTATTGCCTGCAGTTGCTCAATTATCGTTGTCCCTTTCTTAACTAAACCTTCATCTTGAGCTTGCCGCAACATGTACTTTCCTAAACGGTCCTTGATACTGCCGCCAGGATTAAACATTTCTAATTTGGCAAATATGTGCGTATTGTTTGGTGCAGCAATCTTTAACTGAATCAAAGGTGTGTTCCCAACCAATTCCTCTACAGTTTTATATATCATCCGTTATTACCTCCTCTAGAAAAAGAAAAAGGGCGCGAATCTTAAAAGATTCACGCCCTGTACGTAGGAAATCAAACAGCTGGATCTAACAATTCCATACTCAGCAGAATTGCAACATAGAATCTATGCATCTCAAAGCAGCCGTATTTCCAACGTCAAAACGCGAAATACGACAACAACATGAGCTATGCAAAATTTCCATGTTATAATCAGCCATTGTTATCCCCCTCTTCTTTACAAATAGAATACCCCAATCAATTGCAGAAAGCAAGCAACTAATTAGAAGAATTATCAGTTTATCCTTGAGTTCCTTATTCCAAAAAATCTTTAAGCTGCTTAGAACGTGATGGATGCCGCAGTTTTCGAAGTGCCTTAGCCTCAATTTGTCGGATTCGTTCACGCGTGACTCCGAAAACTTTACCGACTTCTTCCAGCGTTCTAGTGCGCCCATCGTCAAGACCAAAGCGCAACCGCAACACATTTTCTTCCCGGTCTGTCAACGTATCAAGTACACTTTCCAACTGTTCCTTCAACAATTCATATGCTGCATGATCAGCTGGGCTGGTTGCGTCGTGATCCTCAATAAAATCACCCAAATGTGAATCATCCTCTTCGCCAATAGGTGTTTCAAGCGATACTGGTTCCTGAGCAATCTTTAAGATCTCACGTACCTTGTCTGTGGGCATATCCATCTCAGCCCCAATTTCTTCCGGCATCGGCTCTCTACCCAAATCCTGCAACATCTGTCGCTGAATTCTGATCAGCTTGTTAATCGTTTCAACCATGTGCACAGGTATCCGAATCGTCCGAGCTTGATCAGCTATCGCACGCGTGATAGCCTGTCTGATCCACCAAGTAGCATAAGTTGAAAATTTGAACCCTTTGCGATAATCAAATTTTTCAACAGCCTTCATCAGCCCCATATTACCCTCTTGAATTAAATCAAGGAAAGACATTCCGCGGCCCACATATCGTTTAGCAATTGATACAACTAACCGCAGGTTGGCCTCAGCCAGCCTTTGTTTAGCTTCATCGTCTCCTTCCTCAATTCGCAGAGCAAGTGCAACCTCTTCATCGGCTGTCAGCAAGTTCACACGTCCAATTTCTTTTAAATACATTCTAACCGGATCATTGATCTTGACACCGGCAGGAGCAGATACATCTCTGTCCTTGGTTGCCTTTTCTGCCTCGCTGGAAGCTGCCTTCAAGCTATGTTCACTGGGTTCGCCTTTTTCATCAACTACCGAAATCCCTGCATCTTCTACTTTTTGAATCATCTTTTCCATCTGCTTTGCATCTAAGCCGAATGGTGTTACTAATTTTTTCGTCAAATCATCATAATTAATCTGTTTCTTAGGCTTATAACCCCTTATAAGCTCGCGCAAAGCCTTTGTATATGCTACCTCATTCAATGCATTACCTTTTTTGTTTTCTGCCATGGGAGGTCCTCCTTATAATGATGTCGACTTCTCTATCTGTTGCTGCCTTAATAGATTGACTAATTTAATTGTCAAACTCGTTACTAAATCGTTATTATTCATTCTCTTAGCATCAGAAAGTTGTTTCTTGGTATCCCTTATTTTATCTTCAAGCGGAGATTGTTTCATGATTAAGTCAACGCAATCATCGACCTCCTCTTCACTGGTATCTTCCGCATAAACACTCATCGCTAATTCTATCAACAATTGACGCAGCGACTCGTCCTCTAAATAATCAAGAAAACGCGCCGTGTCGTACTCGCTGTAGACGTTAAAGTACCCTTCAGCTATCAGATAGATCGTCTGGTACGGATCGTGCACAAAAGAAAAATTGCTAATCTCTCTTACCTTCAACCAGACATTATGATCGTGCAGCAATCGATACAACAATAGACGTTCAGCTTTTTCAACCCGGTCAAGGTGTCTTTGCTCGTTTCTCGCTTTAACAATCCGGTCCTTGCGCAGCACTCCTGGCTGCCTATCTTCTTGTTTAGCAAACTCGCGGTTTCGACTGTCTTTCGTCGCATAGGTCTGTAACTGCGCTTCAAGATTAGATTTTTCAATTCCAAACCGTTTACCAAGCTGATTCAAGTAAATATCTCTCTCAACCGGCGACTTAATCTTTGCTAAGCGCTGCAATACATCTGCCAAATAAGCTAGCTGATCCGCCTCATTCGCTAGGTTGCGATCCTGTTCATAGTATCGCATATAAAAAGCGATAGTCGTTTCACGCGAACTATGTGCGAGTTCATGAAACTTTTCTGAACCATACTTTTTCACATATTCATCAGGATCCATCTTTTCAGGAATATGCAGAACCCCTAACTCCATTTTAGTCAGCGGTTCTAAAAGATTTATTGCCCGAGCTGTCGCATGCTGCCCTGGATCGTCTCCATCATAACAAATATCCAGATGATCCGTTATCCTTTCAAGCAGATAGACTTGCTCATTCGTCAAGCTTGTCCCCATCGAAGCCACGCCGTTTTCAACTCCTGCTCGATAAGCAGCCAAAACATCCATAAACCCTTCGAACAAAATGGCTGACTTTTGCTGACGAATCTTACTTTTTGCTTTGTCAAAATTAAAAAGCACTTTACGCTTATTAAAAATCAATGTTTCAGGACTATTCAAATACTTAGGTTGCTTATCATCCTTAATTAAAAGCCTCCCAGAAAAAGCTATCGTTTCTCCTCGGGGATCTCGAATGGGAAAAAGAACTCTGTTTTGAAATCGTTCCTTCAAGGAGCCATCTTGCAACTCAACAAAAAGCCCAGATTTACGTAAAAGCTGATGCTCTAAACCCTTTTCTTTGAAAAAAGCTTCTAATAACTCCTTAGCTGGGGCAAAGCCCAAATTAAACTCTTGAATCATTGCATCATCTAGTCCACGTTCGTGCAAGTACGTTAATGCCTTTTCACCCATCGCTGTATTCACAAGAATATGATTGAATAGATGAGCAGCATCGTTATACATTGTTTTCATTCGCGTTGTTTCTGATGACTCAGAAACATTATCATTACTTAAATTATCTGTAATCTCCTTTGATAGCTTAACATTTCCTAACTCAGCAACACGCACAACAGCATCTGGAAATGAAAGATTTTCAATTTCCATGATAAACTTGAAAACATTGCCCCCACGGTGGCATGAAAAGCAATGAAAAATTTGCTTTTCTTCAGTCACAGAGAAAGATGGTGTTTTTTCTTCATGAAAAGGACAAAGTCCAAAATAATTTTTCCCCGATTTTCGCAGCTGAACATATTGTCCAACTATCTCAACAATATTGACACTAGAGCGTACAGTCTCGATAACTTCTTCTGGAATTCGTCGACTCAAACCATCTCACCCCATCTTGTCTGACAGTTGTTGTGTTTATAAAAGCCGCACGTTAATGTGCGACTTTTCAAAAAAATTACAATCGTATTTATAGTACAATAATGCCCTTCAAAAAGCAAATAATTAAATTACGTTCCATTTGCAACAACCGCTACAGTTAGTTTAGCACGACAAGCCCATTTTTCAATCAAAAAAGGCTTTGTTGATAACCAGAATTCCTCCAGCCGCAACAAGCCTGAACTACTTTACGATTTCTCAGCAGTTTCAATCAAGATCATTCTCAAATTACTTAACATTCAACTTATCCAGCGCTCCAAATTCACGAGTTAAGGATGCAATACTCAAAAGCTGTGTTAAACGATTAGCTCGCACTCTTTCATCATCGACCATCACCATTGTTTCATCAAAATAGTTATCGATCAACGGACGCAGTGAACTCAATGCTGCATATAATTGTTCAAGTGAGCTATCTTTCCCTTCTATCTGGGATACTGCCTCAAACAAATCCTTTTCCGCTTGGTTTTCAAATAAAGATGGTTCAACTCTTTCTAACTTATCACTTGAAGCTTTTTTTGCTAAACGCAACACACGCGTGAGGGCTTCGATATTTTCTTTAAAATCAGCGTCTGCTTGATGTTTTTTCAATATTTTCGCAGATTGACTCATTTTAACAAAAGAATTAGTTTCAACACCAGAAACGGTTTCGATGATATCAAAGCTGAACTCATGCTCACCGAGTAGCTTCTTAAGGCGCTCGACTATGAAAGAAACAGCCTCCGCAGCATTCTTTGTCGGCTTGATATTGCTATATAGTTCTGGCGCATTCTGGTAATTTTGCTCAATCATTTTTTGCAGCGAAACCGCAGAAAATGCCCAATTACGTGTGCGCGCTATACGCACAATACCCAAAGCCTGTCTCCTCAAAGCGTATGGATCGTTTGAACCAGTAGGGATAATTCCAGCTGCAAAAAATGCACCGATGCTGTCAATCTTATCAGCTATTGCTAACAATGCTCCTACCTTTGATTCAGGCAATTCTCCGTTTGAAGAGTTAGGAAGATAATGCTCCCTAATGGCCGTTGCAACTGCGGGGCTTTCACCCATCAGCAAGGCATATTTTTCCCCCATCACACCTTGAAGTTCAGAAAATTCACCAACCATGCCTGTAACTAAGTCGAATTTATAGATTTCTGCAGCGCGGTCAAGTGCTCTTTCTTCTGCTTCAGTCAATTTATTTTCTTCATCTAAACTTGCTGCTAGAAGTTTGCTTAAAGATTGAACTCTCTGCATTTTCTCATACACTGTTCCAATTTTATCATGAAACATAACTTTTTTTAGGCGGTCAACGTAGTCTGCAATCGTTTTCTGCTGGTCTTCATGATAGAAGAAAGCTGCATCTTCAAGTCTTGCCGTCAAAACCTTTTCGTTACCAGCTATGACCTTTTCTAAATGTTCGCCATCCCCATTGCGCACTGAAACAAAATGTGGAAGGAGTTTGTCAGCTTGATCTAAGACGTAGAAGAAGCGCTGATGATCCTTCATTGAGGTTATCAAAACTTCATCTGGAATGTCCAGATACTTTTCAGCAAAATTTCCAGCAAATACCGTTGGGAATTCAACCAAATTGTTAACTTCTTCAAGCAACGAGGGATCGACCACAATTTTCCAATGATTCTGCTGTGCCAACTTCTTGATTTGCTGTTCGATCATTTTTTTACGTTCGGTTGCATCAGCAATAACATGCTGTGCAAGCAGTGCTTGCGGATAATCCGCAGCGTTTTTCAGCTCAATCTGGGTGCCCCAAAAACGGTGTCCTTGTGTAACACGATCTGTTTGAACATTTAAAATACTAAACGGTACGATCTGCTCATCCAAAAGTGCTACCAACCAGCGAATAGGCCGGACATACTTAAAATCGTTATTTCCCCAGCGCATCATCGTTGGAAAAATCATTGAAGTAACCGCATCTTTGATCCCTGTAAGGATTTCCGCTGCCGTTTTACCAGCGATGAATTTTTTAACATATGCGTACTCTGTGCCTTTAAGTTCCTTGAAGAAAATATCATCTGGTTGCATTCCTTGCCCACGTGAAAAACCGATTGCTGCTTTAGACCAATTTCCATCTTTGCCAACGGCTATCTTCTTAGCAGGCCCCTTCGCTTCTTCCTCAACATCCTTTTGTTTATCGGCTACACCCGTGATTTTAATCGCCAATCTGCGCGGAGTAGAAAATGTCGCTATTTTTTCAAATTCTAAACGCTGTTCTTTCAAAAAAGCAGCGACACGCTCCTTTAGTTGCTGAACGCTCGGAGTTACAACATGTGCAGGGATCTCTTCTAACCCTACTTCAAGTAAGAATGTATGACTCATACCTATTTGTCCTCCTTCAATAACTTGTTCCGCAGTTCCTCGTCTTTTAACAAAGGAAAACCTAATTTCTTTCTTTCGGCCACAAAAACCTTGGCAATGGACTTAGCCATATTGCGAATCCTAGCCAAATAGCCAGCCCTTTCAGTAACTGAAACTGCACCGCGAGCATCCAACAGATTAAATGTATGGCTGCATTTTAAAACGTAATCATATGCAGGGTGAACTAGTCCGTTCTTGATCTGTTTCTTCGCTTCCGTCTCAAATGTATCAAACAATTTGAATAGCATGTCTTGATTACTTTCTTCGAAAGAGTATTTCGAATGTTCATACTCTGGTTCACCAAAAATATCGCCATACTTGACCCCTGCAGCCCATTCTAAATCAAAGACAGAATTAACATCTTGAATGTAGGAAGACAACCGTTCAAGTCCATAAGTAACCTCTGAAGCAACTGGTTTGACTTCTAAGCCGCCGACTTGCTGAAAATAAGTAAACTGGGTGATCTCCATTCCATCCAACCAAACTTCCCAACCAACACCGGCACAACCCATCGATGGATTCTCCCAGTTATCTTCAACGAATCTAATATCATGTTCACTCGGATCAATACCCAAAGCACGCAAACTATCCAAGTACAAATCTTGGATATTAGCCGGTGATGGTTTCATGATAACTTGAAATTGATGATGTTGGTAAAGACGGTTAGGGTTCTCACCATACCGCCCATCCGCCGGTCGCCTTGATGGTTCAACGTAAGCTGCATTCCAAGGCTCTGGCCCGATTGCACGCAAAAAAGTATAAGGACTCATCGTCCCAGCACCTTTTTCAGTATCATAAGCTTGCATCAGCATACAACCTTGTTTAGACCAGAAATGCTGTAGCGTCAAGATAATATCTTGTAGAGACAATTTTTCTGACATTGTTTTCCTCCTTATAATTAACCCAAGATTATTCATCCATGAAAGCATAAAAAAGCCTATGCGACCACAAACGAACAGTCACATAGGGACGATTTTGGTATAACCGCGGTTCCACCCTACTTCTAGTATGTATAACTAGCTACTTAATTGATCTAGACTCCGAAAACGCCAATACATCCTTTCCCAGTGTCTGCTCCCACCACTACCAGACTCGCTATAACTGTAGAGGTATACCCTTTTTCCTCAACGTCTATCTTATCAAATTAAGGATAAGCGAGATAAAGCCATTTGTCAATTACTCATCATCATTTAAAACAGCATGCGGCCAATTTTTTATGTCATCAAGGAACTTTTTTGCTTTGATATTAATACCAACATCATTGTTATAAATTTGGTTCAAAGTAAGACGTAGTTTGTCTTTAGTTTCATTCTTGACTTTAATCGACCCGAGACGCATGATATCAACCTGCGAAAAAAAGCTCAGAAAATAGATTGTCCGGCGATCCAAATGAAGACGGTGTGGATCCAAATGCCAATGCTTTTGACATAAAAGTCCACCATAGCTCTCTGAAAAATCATAGACACTATTTCTCCGATGACAAATAACACAATCCTTCAGGTTGGGCTTTACACCAAAGTATCCCAGCAGTTGAACTTCAACAATGTTAGTTAAAATTGCAGCGTCAACTCCAGCATCAACCAGAGAGAGCGTTTTTGCTATCTTGGCATACCACTCATTTAAAGGATGATTATCATTAAATGCGGCTTCAGCAAGCCCCAAAATATAGGACGCATAAGCATTTAGGACAATATCTTGACAAATAGCCTGATACTGTCCAGCTTCTTTGACTGCATTAATAAATGACAAGCCCTCATCGTTAATCGTTCCGACATAGGTAGCTTTCGTAAAGGGCAGAATAGCTGCACTCAAACGGAACCCCTTCTTGCGCGCGCCACGGACAAAAAACATCTTAAAACCGAAACGATCTGTTAAAATCTTAACTAGCATATCCCGCTCACGATAGTCTTTGCGATACACAACGATTCCAGAAAACTCAGCCATTTTCGTTGTTCCCAAAATGACCACTCCTTTGCTAGTCTTTTCCAACTGCGAGTAACAATTACCAAGATCATCTTTCTTTCAAACTCACTTTTCTCTAGTAATCATCTTGTCTATAACCTAAAGCTTTCAGATCTGTCTGCTTATCGCGCCAATTACTTTGAACCTTGACCCATAATTCCAGATAGACCTTATCACCTAAAAGCAGCTCTATATCTTTACGAGCCTTTGTTCCAATCGTTTTTAACATCTGACCGCCTTTACCAATCAAGATTCCCTTTTGTGAAGAGCGCTCAACGATAATAGTGGCTTGAACAAGGATCTTTTCCTCATCTTCCCTTTGTACGCGTTCAACGATCACTGCAACCGAATGAGGAACTTCCTCACGCGTCAGTTCCAGTACTTTTTCTCGAATTAATTCACCTGCAATGAAACGTTCTGGGTGATCTGTTACCTGATCTTCTGGATAAAACTGAGGACCTTCTGGTAAAATTGCACTGACTGCCGTTATCAATTCTTCACAGTTATTCCCTTGAAGCGCAGAAATCGGATAAACCTCCTGAAAGTTCAACTCTTTACGATAATCATCGACAATCTCTAACAGGTGATCTGGATGTATCTGGTCAATTTTATTAATTACCAAAAAGATAGGTTTTTTGACCTCTTTAAGACGCTTGATGATAAAGTCATCACCTCGTCCTCTTTTTTGGGTTGCATTAACCATAAATAAAACAGCATCTACTTCATTTAATGTTGATAATGCTGCCTTGACCATAAAGTCCCCAAGTCGACTATGTGGTTTGTGAATTCCAGGTGTGTCAATGAATACAATCTGTGTCTCTTCTGTGGTGTAAATTCCTTGAATTTTATTTCGCGTTGTCTGTGCCTTGTCACTCATAATAGCAACTTTTTGACCAACAGCTCTGTTTAAAAAAGTTGATTTTCCGACATTAGGACGGCCAATAATTGCAACAAAACCCGAATGTTTTTTTATATCCATTTTCTACCCTCTTAACTTAGAATAAGTGCCATATTTTGGGAACAAAGATAATGAGCGCAACGATTAATGCGAAAAGAGCTGAGAGCAACACCGCACCTGCAGCCATATCTTTTGCTTTTTTTGCAAGAATATTATACTGGTATCCAGTCACTAGGTCTACTATGTTTTCAGCAACTGTATTCCATATTTCATTAATAAGTACCAGAGCAATACTCAGACATAGCCAGAGCCATTCCGTTGATGCTAGTTTCAAAATCCAGCCCAAAATAAGAGCCATAGCAGCTGCAAGCAAATGAAAACGCAAATTGCGCTCTTCGCCCATGACTGTCTTGAGTCCCTGACACGCATGATAAAATGATTGTTTGAATTTAGTGTGTTTCCACTTGTTTTTTTTATTTTTTAAGTCCATAAGCATCCAAAATCTCACGTTGTAAGTTAAACATTACCGTTTCATCTTCGTGGCGCATATGATCATAGCCATTGAGGTGCAAAAAGCCATGAACTACCAAAAAACCAAGTTCCCGCTCCTCTGAATGTTCCAGATATGCAGCTTGCTCTTTAACCTTGTCAATTGACACCATAATGTCACCAATATTTTTAGGAAATGAAAAAGTGCTATCCTCAGGCATGATAATCGGCATATCATCGTCGGCTTGTTCCTCAATTGCGAAGCTGATAACATCAGTTGGCTTATCAACTCCGCGATATTTTTTATTAATTTCATGAATTTTTTCGTTATTCATCAGTGTCACAGACATTTCTGTGTTCTCAGGTAATTTAATGTAGTTCCCTGCAAACTCCAGCAATTTCTTGATTAATTCAATCCATTCTTCCTTGACTTGCTTGGTTTCATCATAAATTTCTAAATCCACTACTTCTGCCCCTCTTTTTCAATTTCATTTGCATAGGCTTGAATAATCTCGGCAACAACAGGGTGACGCACAACATCTGCCGCGTCAAAATTAACAAATTCCACATGAGACAGATTACTTAGAATGTTTTCTGCATCAATTAGACCGCTTTGCCTATGTCCACGTGGCAAGTCTATTTGTGTCTTATCACCGTTAACTACCATCTTAGAACCAAAACCCAACCGTGTCAGAAACATCTTCATCTGGGCTCTGGTCGTGTTTTGAGCCTCATCCAAGATTACAAAAGCATTATCCAGCGTCCTTCCGCGCATGTACGCCAGTGGCGCAATTTCTATTATACCGCGATCCAATAAGCGTTCCGTATGTTCTTTGCCTAAAACAGTGTACAAAGCATCATACACTGGACGTAAGTAAGGATCCACTTTTTCCTTTAGATCTCCCGGCAAAAATCCCAATGATTCTCCAGCTTCGACCGCTGGTCTAGTAAGAATTATTCGTTCTACTAGATTTTTTTTCAATGCTGCTACTGCCATCACGACCGCTAAAAACGTCTTACCAGTTCCAGCAGGCCCAATTCCAAAAACAAGATCACTATTCTTAATTGCTTGAACATACTGTCTCTGACCAAAGTTTTTCACCCGAATTGGTCTGCCTTTTTGATCCTTGAGCAGGACGTCTGTATATAAATCTAGAAAATAATCCAAGGTTCCCTTATCCGCCATCTTGATCGCAGATAAAACATCAGCGCTGCCAATTGTAATATTCTGGGCAATCAAATTAGATAACTGTTGGAGAATATCCAGCACTCGTGCGACAGCGCCTTCTTCCCCCGTGATTCGTATCGTATCTCCAAAAGGGCGAACGACAACATTTTCACTTTCTTCAAGTAATTCAACATGCTTGTCATGAGTTCCCAACAAAGTAACACCTTGTTGCGAATCAGTTAATTTGAACTCTTTTTCAACCAACTGTTTTTCCGTCAATCCACTTGCTCCTTCAATTAAGCATTATATGATTAAATCATAGCATAAAAGCTTTCTTAACAAAAGCTAAGCCCCTGATGCACTTCTTAAGAAATTAAAAAAACGAATTGCCTTCACAGACAATTCGTTCTCCTATCTATAATTCAACTTAATCCCCTCGCTAAGCAAAGGGAATCAGCTCAACAATGATTTTACAACCGAATTCACTAATTTGCCATCAGCCTGTCCCTTTACTTGAGGCATAACTGCGCCCATCACTTTACCGAAATCGGCTTTTGATGTTGCTCCAACTCGTTGAATAGTTTCGCGAACAATAGTCTTTACCTCATCTTCACCGAGCTGCTTTGGCAAGTAACGCTGAACAACTTCGATTTCCTTCTCAAGTCCGGGAACCAAATCCTCACGTCCAGCTGCCGAAAACTCCGCAACAGAATCCTTACGTTGCTTTAACTCGCGTGACAAAACAGCTATCTCCTCGTCAGAAGTCAGCGTATGACCTACTTTTATCTGCTCATTTGTTGCAGCAGACTTCAGCATGCGAACCGTACTCAAAGTCTTCTTATCGTGAGCCTTCATTGCAGCTTTCAAATCATTATTCAATGAATCAAGTAAGCTCATCAGTTCTATCCCTCCTTAGGAATTAGAAACGACGCTTGTTCTTACGTTTTCTTGCTGCTTCAGATTTTTTCTTGCGTTTCACACTAGGCTTCTCGTAAAATTCACGTTTACGATATTCTTGTAAAGTACCTGTTTTTGAAACGGTACGTTTGAAGCGACGAAGAGCGTCATCAAGAGATTCGTTTTTACGAACGACTGTCTTTGACATTTTGTTTCCCTCCCTCCGAGCTTAAAATGTAACCGTTATATTCTGCATAAACACACAAACTTTTAACAGTTCTATATTATTATAACTAAACCGCGCTCAATCGTCAATAAAACTTTACTTGTATTCAGCAATTTACGCTGTATATAAATAACGCATGCTGATTGTTTTGTAACTCTATTCATTATACTATAGGTGTAGTTCATAAAACGCTTTTAATTTTAAAGCAGGTGGAGGAAAAATATGTCCAATACTAAAAAAATATCTCTCTTCATAATCTCTGACTCTTTAGGAGAAACTGGGTATAACCTTGCACAAGCAGCCGCTGTCCAGTTCCCTAATATTGATTTTAAGCTCCATCGTTTCCCTTTAACTAAAACCACTTCGCTTCTGGGAGGTATACTTACACAAGCTAAACGTGCAGATGCATTTATTATTTACACTTTTGTGGATCAGAAGCTTTCAGAGTACGTTTCTTCTTTTTGCACTGCCAACTCCCTCTGCAGCTTGGATGCACTCTCTTCTTTGCTTGAGACAATCCAGCAAAAAACTGGTGCTCAGCCTGTACGTCAAGCAGGTTTGAATCACAACCTTAACGAAACCTACTTTCACCGTATCAAAGCACTTGAATTTGCTGTCACCTATGACGATGGCAAAGATCCATCGGGATATTTAAAAGCAGACATTGTACTTTTAGGCGTTTCGCGTACATCTAAGACACCATTATCTCTTTATCTCGCGAACAAAAATTTTCTTGTCGCTAATCTTCCACTCGTTCCTAAAGCCAAAATTCCTGATGAGATCTGGCAAGTCGATCGCCAAAAAATTATTGGACTGACAAATGATCCCAAGATTCTTAATAATATTAGACGTGAACGTATGCTGACCTATGGGTTGGATCCAGATACCAAATACTCAAATGTTAACAATATTGAGGCAGAACTAGAATACGCAAATGATCTCTATAAAAAGCTTGGCTGCCTTGTAATCAACGTTTCGAATAAATCGATCGAGGAAACTGCCACCTTAATTACTGAAAGCTTGATCAAATAGTCTAAAATCTATAAATAAAGAAAACAAGGAAGTCTGACAGCATAAGTTGGCAAAATTTAGATGTTAACGCACTATTGCACATATGTCACATACTATGAGTAATTCGAGATAGACGAAGAATTTTGAGCTACAGGACATGTTTATACAAAATAAAAAGAGGAGCTAGGTTAAATGTAACTTTTGACCTAACTCCTTATCTATATTTCATAGCCAAATACTCTGTAACTTAGGGCTAAGCTTATTTTTAAAACAGGATTTTCCCTTTGTTGGCGACTATTTCAGTCAGCATTTCAGAATCAAATTCCTGTTCTTTAAACATTTTAATCTCGTAAGCATATGGTGGAAATGAATTCTTCTTATCTGGTCCAACATAAGGGGTCTCCATAATTTTGGGAACTTCTTTCAATTTATCATGATGGACAATGTAATTTAGGGCTTCAAAACCAATTGTTCCAAAACCGATATTGGCATGTCGGTCTTTGTGACTGCCAAGTTCATTTTTAGAATCATTGATATGAACGACCTTGAGCTTTTCCAAACCAACAATATGATCGAACTCATTAAGCACGCCATCAAAATCACTTTTGACATTATAGCCCGCATCGTTGGTATGGCATGTGTCCAAGGTGACTGAAAGCTTCTCATTGTACGTTACCCCAGAAATAATTTGTGCAATTTCTTCGAAGGTCCGCCCCACCTCAGTTCCTTTGCCTGCCATTGTCTCAATTGCGATCTGCAGTTTTTGTTCAGGCTCGATTACCTCATTAAGCCCCTTAATTATGTTTGCTATCGCAGCCGCAGCTCCAGCACCGACATGGGCTCCCGGATGAAAAGTCATCTGCTTAGCACCAAGTGCTTCAGCACGTTTAACTTCATCCCTCAAAAAAGAAACAGCAAAAGCAAAATTTTCTGGTTTTTTTGTATTGCCTAAATTAATAATATACGGTGCATGGACAACAATATTGCTAAGATTATGCTCCTGCATAAAAGCTTGACCCGCTTCAATATTCATATCAGCTATTTTTTTACGCCTCGTATTTTGAGGAGCACCTGTATATACCATAAAAGTTGTCGCCCCATACGCAGCTGCTTCTTCGGCTGAGCCGAGAAGCATTTGACGACCTTTCATTCCAACATGTGATCCAAGTAACATTTTATCATTCTCCTTTTTACTGCACTATTTACACTACGAGTCAGAATTCAAGCCAAGTAATGCTTTATGATTCGCTCCGCCGCGTGTCCATCGTTTTTGGTATTCCACAGTCGATTGAATTCCTGGAAATCTTGCTTACCTATCGGTTTCTTCAAAGCTGTGATTAAGGCATCTGTTCTTAATAACAGCGGACCGGGCAACCATTCTTCAAAGTCGTTTTGTATCCCAATCTGACTCCGATACTTCTTCAAATCATAGCAATAAAATAAGATCTCTTTAGCATTGTCCAAAAGTGAGTAATCAAAAATAACTGATGAATAATCGGTTACCAGTCTATCCGTTACCGGCAAGAGATCTTCAGTCGTAAAACCTTCTACCCACGCTATTTTTTTACTGCCAGCAAATCGTTTCTTAATAACGCGGCTATAGTTATTCAAATGCGGATGGAGCTTAATTATCAATACTTGATCTTCGTGCAGCTGATCTGCCAACTGAAAGAAGGAATCTGGCAAGTCCAGTTTTACGCCTTCATCACTTTCACGATAAGTTGGGGCGTATAAAATAATTTCTTTATTCCTTAAGGCTGGATTTTCCTGATAAAAAAAATTTCTTTTTTGCGATACCCATGCCTGGTCGGAAAATTTATCTGAGCGTGGATAACCCAAGACAAGCATCTTACTGTCAGCAACATGGTAGCTTTCAGCAAAAATCGCTGCCATCTTAGTTGAAGCTACAACATAATCATCAAATTGCTCATAAACTTGTTGAAACCTTTTTTTGTCCGCGGAACTTCTCATCTTAGTTTTTGGTTCTTGCCATCCAAATGACTTGACTGCTCCGTTAGCGTGCCAGACCTGAACAACTTTAGTTTTTTCATGATTTAACTGACAACCTGCTAAAAAAGCATAGTAATTATCACAAAATAAAAGGTCGGCGGCCATAATAATACGCAACTCATAAAGCAAAAAATGAATTCCCTCTGTAAAACAGACCGTATTTATTCCTGCAGCAGTTAGTTCCTGTGCCGCCCCTTTGCAGCTAGGATAGTACAGCACAACTAAATGCCTTTTTTGAGCTAGGCACTCATTTGATAAACTACGGATGAAATCATTATTATTTCCGAAACTCATTAAATAGACAACCAGATTAGGCTTTCTAGTTCGAAAAAAAATTGAAAATAAGTGCACTAGCCAGATATAAAAAACCTTTTTCATTATTCAACATTCTTCCCTTAAAAACAATTTAGACAGTTAGCTCTGAATAAGCAGTCAGCCTAAGGCTCAGGCTCGTAAAAACGCCCCATAATTTTCACGTTATCTGAAATACTGACAAAAGCATACGGATCTGACTCTTCCATCGCATTTTTAAGATCCAGCTGTTCATACCGTGAGATAACCGTAAAAAGGATCGTTTTCTGATCATGGCGATAAGCTCCCTCTGCGCCATGAACAATTGTAATTCCGCGGCGCATATGAGTTTGAATACAATCGACTACACTTTTAGGCTTATTGGTCACGATCATGACTTGCATCTTCTGTTGGCGTGTATAAACAATATCCATCACTCGTGCATTAACAAAGATCCCGAGTGCTGAATAAAATGCATATGGCCAGCCGTAAACTGCTCCGGCAGCAATAATGATAAAGATATTGAAAGTAACATTGATAGTTCCGATACTCTTGCCTGTACGTTTTCGTAACGTCAGGCCAATAATATCCAAGCCTCCCGTTGAAATACCATTTTTCAAAGCCAACCCTGTCCCAAAACCATTGATAGCCGCTCCAAAAATTGCACAAATAATTGGATCCTTTGTTAACGTAACTACCGAGATCGACTTAATCATAATACTTGAAAAAACAACTGATAGAAAAGTAAAAAAAGTAAAACGATGTCCAATCTGTTTCCATGCCAAGAAAAACAAGGAACATTCAGTATAAACAACAACGCGGCAGTGGAGAGTTCAAAAGGCATATACCTTTTGACTAATGTTGCTATCAACTGGGCAAGTCCGGTTATCCCAGATGAGTAAATATTTCCAGGCACCCAAAAAAAGTTCATTGCCACTGAAACCAGAATGCCATAGATGAAAGATGCCGAAGCACGAGCAACATACTGATGCCTTTTCCAAATCTGTTGAATTTCATCCATAAAATTATTTTTATCTCCTTAATTTTCTCAGCTGCGTTTTTCCGGCCAATTATTTTGCTTAAAAGATTGCCGCTGCTTTTCTTCCAATTCAAACCGAGCCGGATTTTTCTTATAAAAATCCTGATGATAGTCCTCAGCCGGATAAAACGGCTTTGCATCCTCAATCTGAGTTACAATTGGAGTTGTGAAACGTCCGCTCTCTTCCAAAGACTTTTTAGAAGCAAGCGCAGTTTGGCGCTGCTTTTCATTATTTGTAAAAATAACGGGGCGGTAATTATCACCGCGATCTTGAAACTGCCCCATCGCATCAGTCGGATCAGTCTGCTGCCAGTATATTTGAACAAGCTGTTCATACGAAATTATTGTAGGATCAAAAACTATTTTAACAGCCTCAGTGTGTCCGGTACGATGTGAACACACTTCCTCATAGGTGGGATTGGGAACATGCCCGCCCGTGTATCCGGAAATAACTTTGATAATGCCTGGCTGTTCATCAAAAGGTTTTACCATACACCAAAAACACCCACCTGCAAAAATTGCCGTTTCCTCTTTCGAACTCAAATTTAACATCCCCTATAATTCTTCTACTGTGATTACTTTATAAGATAACCCAAATTAATCTATTCAGCAAGATGGGCAATTCACAACCATAAAAGAAAGCCACGAATAATTTTGTGTGCACCAAAGGAGCTGGGTCAAAATGAGGTATCCCCCCAAAATTAAATTTAACCTAGCTCCTCTGTTTTATTCAGTATAAACATAAACGTGTTCCATAAGTCAAAGTGCTCCGTCTAACTCTAACTTTACGGTGCTGCTGTAAAATACAAGTCGTTCGCAGTCATTTGCCTTAAGATACCTGTCGTAAATTGAAACAGAATTAATCTTCAGTTATATCAAGGTGAAGTTCGTCCAACTGTTTTTGTGCAACAGTACTTGGTGCATCAGTTAATGGTTCAGACGCTTTCGAGTTCTTAGGGAAAGCAATAACTTCACGAATATTATCTTTACCGGTAAGCAGCATCGCAAAACGATCCAACCCGATTGCTAAACCGCCATGTGGTGGGAAACCGTAATCTAAGGCATCCATAAAGAAACCGAATTGTTCCTCAGCTTTTTCTTTTGTGAAACCGAGTGCTTGAACATCTTCTCTTGAATATCGCGCTGATGGATACGGATTGATCCGCCTCCGAGTTCGTACCCGTTCAAGACAATATCGTAACTCTGTGCATGTGCTTTATGCGGATCTGTAGTCAGCAGATCAATATCTTCTTCATTTGGCATTGTGAATGGGTGGTGAGCTGCTATATAGCGATGAAAGTCTTCACTATATTCGAATAAAGGCCAATCCACAACCCACAAGAAAGCATATTTAGTTTGATCAATCAGATCAAGTTCTTTTGCGATACTTGTCCGCAGGTAGCCCAGAGCATCCGCGACTACTTTGCGTTTATCCGCAACAAATAAGATCAAGTCACCGATGTTAGCACTAGCGGCTTTTTTAATGTTATCAACATCGTTTTTAAAGAATTTTGCAATTGGGCCTGAGAATCCTTCCTCCGTAACCTTCAACCATGCTAAACCTCTTGCACCAAAGCGTTTGATATATTCCTGCTTACTTTCAATATCTTTGCGTGAGTACTTATCAGCACCGTTCGGAACAGTAATAGCTTTGACTTGTCCGCCCTTTTCAAGGATCGTCTTGAAAACTTTGAAATCGACATTCTTAACAGCATCTGCCATATCTGTCAATTCCATTCCAAAGCGAACATCAGGCTTGTCTGACCCAAAGCGATCCATTGCTTCATTCCAAGTTATTCGTGGAAGAGGCAATGTTATTTCAACCCCCAATGTTTCCTTCATTACGCGTTGCAGTAAGCCTTCAGTCAGGTCCTGAATCTCCTCAGCTGTCATAAACGAAGTCTCCATATCAATCTGTGTGAATTCAGGCTGACGATCGCCACGCAGATCTTCATCGCGGAAACAGCGCGCAACTTGATAATACCGGTCGAAACCAGCCCCCATCAGCAATTGCTTAAACAACTGCGGAGATTGCGGTAATGCGTAAAAGTGTCCAGGGTAAACACGTGAAGGTACTAAATAATCTCTTGCACCTTCAGGAGTAGATTTCGTTAAGTAAGGTGTTTCAATGTCAATGAATTTATTTTCGTCAAGGTAACGATGGATTGCCTGTGTAATCTTGCTTCTGGTAATCAGAGCTTTCTGCATTTCAGGACGACGCAGATCCAAATAACGATACTTCAGGCGCAAATCATCCGAAACATTGATTCCATCTTCGATATAAAAAGGCGGTGTTTTAGCCTTATTCAGGAGTTTTACCTCGTGAATTTCAACCTCAACTTTTCCTGTTTTCATTTTAGGGTTGATCGCATCATCAGCACGAGGAACCACTTTTCCTTTAGCTTCGATTACATATTCATTCCTCAAACTGTCCGCCACTTTCAAGGCTTCAGATCCGAATTCCTGACTGAAAACCAGTTGTACAATGCCTTCACGATCGCGCAAATCAATAAAAATCAAATTTCCAAGATCACGCCGTTTTTGAACCCAACCCTTTAAACATACTTCTTGACCAAAATAAGCTTCATTAACAAGACCACAATATATTGTTCGGTTCATTTCTTCTACTCCTCTTCACTTTCAACTATGTTTTGATAAACTTTATCAAATCCGGTATAAATGTCCCTTAGCGCAACTGAAACTTCATTACCTGTTTGCATATTCTTCAAGTTAGCCTTGCCGTCTCGCAATTCCTCTTCGCCAATCGTCAAAGTCAGATGCGCACTCATTCGATTGGCCGCTTTGAATTGCCCTTTGGGTTTACGCCCCAGATAATCACGTTCAGCACTGTAGCCTGCATGACGCAATGCTTGCACCAATTTCAGTGTCTCTTCATTCGTAGCTTCCCCGATTCCGACAACATAAATATCCAAGTCGTCAGCAATAGGTAATTCAATTTCTTCCGCCTCCAAAACTAACAGCAGGCGTTCCACTCCAAGTCCAAAACCTATGCCTGGAACTTCGGGTCCCCCAAGTTGTTCGACCAAACCATTGTAGCGCCCTCCTGCACAAACAGTTGTCCAGTGGCCTCCAAAAGCCTTAGAATTACTCATTATTTCAAAAATTGTGTGATTGTAATAATCCAAGCCACGAACCATATTTGTTTCGATTTCAAAAGGAATATCTAAAGCCTGAAGCAACTTCTTGACTGTACTAAAATGTTCAGCTGCCTCTGGCGTCAAATAATCCAAGATAGAAGGTGCCGCGTCAACAATTTTTTGATCTTCTTTATCTTTACTGTCAAGAATACGTAAAGGATTCTTATGCAATCTTTCTTTCGAGTCATCACTCAACTCATTCTCAAGTGGCTCCAAATACTGCATCAAAGCTGCATGATAAGCCGCTCGTGATTCAGCATCGCCTAAAGTATTAATTACTAACTTTAGATCTTGTAATCCGCACTGACGTAACAAATTGACAGCCATTGCCATCACTTCAACATCAAGCGTCGGATTATCAACTCCAAATGCCTCTACTCCAATTTGATGAAATTGTCGTTGACGTCCAGATTGTGGGCGCTCATATCGAAACATCGGTCCCATATAGAAGGTTTTGAACGGACGCTGTATCTCCGGTCCATATAACTTATTCTCGACGTAAGCACGTACCACCCCCGCTGTTCCTTCAGGACGCAGTGTGATGTGCCGGTCACCCTTATCAAAGAAATCATACATTTCTTTAGTTACTATATCGGATGTCTCACCGGAAGTTCGTGAAAACACTTCGAAGTTCTCAAAAATTGGTGTCCTTATCTCACTGTAACGATACTTTTGAAACAGCTGCCGCGCTGTTTGTTCAATGTATTGCCACTTTGCGGACTCGCCTGGAATAATATCAGTCGTTCCCTTTGGTCGTTGGTACTTCATCTTTTATTTCCTCCTCTTTTATATAAAAGAGTATGCCAATACAAAAAAGCCCTTGTCGCTAATGCTCGACAAGGGCGCAATCATGCACGGTACCACCTTTACTTTTACTTCAAGGGATAACGCTACAAACGGCATACACTGGTATGCACTCGAAAGTGTCATTCACTTGTTTGGTCAGATGGAAATTGCACCAAAATTCCACTCTCTCGGCAAACCTGACAAGCTACTCTTCTCTCGTACGGCTCAAATTATACTGACATAAACATACTAGAATTACGTCTCAAAGTCAAGAGACACTTGCCACTGCAAAAAATAAAAATAAGAGTTTTGAACTTTGCTCTTTGTTATTATCTTCTTTTTGCTATAATAGGAGACAGTAAAAGCAAACGGGGTCTTAATTGTATGCACACTAAAAAAAAGAAGTACAGCAACTATGTTTTAGGTTTTCTGATACTGTTGTTGACACTGATTCTGCTATATCGCACGACTGGATACTTTAAACAAATTGTTATCGAAACAACGAATGCTGAATTAAAAAAGGGCCCTGGCATTGAGTATAAAACAATTGCCCGTGTCAAAGAAAAAGAACGCGTCACCGTTATACGTACAAAATATCATTGGTCATATGTAAAAACAGCAGATAACCATCTAGGCTGGATAGCTGACTGGATGATCGATCCACAAAAACCACATAAAGTTGCTTCTCTAGCGAATGCAACGATCGTACTCGATCCAGGTCACGGAGGTAGTGACTCCGGTGCACTTTCAAGTACAGGTAAAATGGAGAAAACTTACACATTGATCGTTGCTAAAAAAGTTGCACATCACTTGCGCGAACGTGGTGCAAAAGTTTATTTAACACGTCAAAAGGATGTCTACGCCACACTAAAATCACGTTCTGACTTAGCTAATGCTGTTCATGCTGATGCCTTCATCAGTTTTCATTTTGATTCTTCGCCTCAGGAAAATGGGGCTTCAGGATTCACAACTTACTACTACCACCGCAAACTCTCAAGCAGGCTTGCAAGGAGCGTCAACACTCAGCTTAACAACTTGCCCTTAACTAACAGAGGAATTGCTTTTGGTGATTTTTATGTGTTGCGCAACAATAATTTTCCAGCTCTCTTGTTGGAGATGGGTTATATTAACTCAGAGCGTGACTTTGAGCAAATTCGTTCGCGGACCTACCAGAACAAGGTCGCAGCTGATGTGTTCTCGGGCCTAGAAAAGTATTTTTCTCATTCCTAATTTCTTTTTAGCAATTCAAAACAAAAGGATTCCAGCTTGCTCTTCAGTAAGCTAGAATCCTTTTTATTCGCCTTTAAGATAAAAAATTTACTAGTCTGCCTTCACTATTTCTCGAAGACTTTTAATACGTTTGTCAGGCACTATTGCAGTTCTGATTGTATCATCTGGGTCAAATAAAATTCCTCGCATTCCTGCACGATGTGCCGCTTCAATATCTAGCGTTCTGTCCCCCACCATAAAAGCATCTTCTCTATCAACATGATACTGTCCACATAAGAAATTCAAGGAAGTCGGATCCGGCTTACGCGGAAATTTGTCTTCAGATGTCACATAGCCCGCAAAGTAGTCCGCAAGCTGATCACGTTCAAGTAAATCACAGGCGCTTCTATCACGGTGTGTTACTAAGAAATTTCTTCCCCCCTGTTCGATGACCCAGCGGCATACCTCAACTGCTCCATCGAAGGGAAGTGCATCAGCTCGTTCAATATGCTCAAGACTCTCATATTTAGCTATTATCATTTTTGTCATTTTAGCATCAGCAGTTTTCAAAAAGACATTGAATGTTTGATGTAGCGAAGTTCTGCGCATCGCTCTGTACACTTGAAGAGGATCAACACTTTCACACTTACAAGCTGCACATGCTTCAACGAATGCCTTTACCATCCCACGATATGTATCATATAATGTGCCATCAAAGTCCCAAAAATAATCCGCCACCTAACAAAACCTGCCTTCACCTTTTTCTTCTTTTCATAATCCAATCAACTGCTACGTTCATTGCGAGCCGGCAAGCGTTCGTTTGATCCAGCATATTTTTCACTATAAAATCATGCGTAATGCCTTGAAACCTTATCTGAACAACGTCCCCACCAGCATCTCTTATCTTACGTGCAATTGCTTCTCCCTCATCACGAACAACATCAGCCTCAGCGGTCATTATAAGAATTTCTGGTAGCGTGGCGAGTTGTTCCAATGAGGCTTGCAGTGGGGAATAAAGATAATTTAACGGGTCTTCTTGCATCCCCAAGTACTGCTGCCAAGACCATTTCATCTGTTCCCGTGTCAAGTCATATCCCCCTGCATATTGATGATAAGAGAAATTATCAAAGTTGGCATTGACAACAGGACAAAACAAAACTATTTTGTACACTGGTAGTTGTTGTTTTTCATGCATCAAGAGCGCCAGTGAAATAGCCATTCCCCCACCTACATCGTCACCCGCCAAAATCAGACGGGAAAGATCAAGTGGATATTTTTTTGCAACGGCTGGTAATTGTTTAAAAAGCCCTTCAAGTTGCTTGAGCTGCGTTGGGGCTTTTTTTTCAGGTGCTAACGCATATTCAGGAAAAACCACCGCGACCCTAGTTCGGTTGACAAGTTCATCAATCAGTTTGCGATGTGTTTGGATATTTCCCGTCAAAAATTGCCCTCCATGAATGTAAAAAACAACGGGTACTTTTTCGTCTGCCTGCAATCCCACAGGGTAAACGACCTTAAAAGGTATATCTGGCAGAGAAGCATCTAAAGAAAGCTGCTCTGCTTTTTGAACAACATCATGCTGATACACAGGCGCACTTTGTTCCAGTTCAAGGCGTTCCCGGACGACTCTGACCCCAATTGTGGTCGGTACGAATACGTTGCTTCTCTGTTCGCACAGTTCACGTGCTGCACGTTCTAGCGATATCAACTGCATTGAACCCACTCCTCGTCAAACTAATGATTATTCTCAGTATCGTAAATAATAGTTACGGGCCCGTCATTTACTAGCTCAACCTGCATGTTGGCTCCAAAAACACCCTCTGCAACATCCAAGCCTTCAGTCCGCAAAGCTGCATCAAAAAGTTGATAATTCTTTGCCGCTACTTTAGGATCCTGTGCCTCTGTAAAGCTTGGTCGGTTACCCTTGCGTGTAGCGGCATAAAGTGTAAATTGCGAAATTGACAAGACCCCACCTGCCACCTGCTTAACACTTAAATTCATCTTTCCAGCATTATCGGAAAAAATGCGGACATTAGCCACTTTATGTGCTAAATAAGCAATCTCTTTTTGCCCATCGCCCTCCTTGAATCCGACCAGCAATAGTAGACCGTTTCCTATCTCGCCTGTCTTTTGACCGTCTATGCTCACCGACGCACGCTTAACTCTCTGCAAAACAACCCGCATAACTACTCTCCTTTTGCTAGTGAATTATTCTCTTTACCACATAAACATCTGGAACACGTTTGATATTATCAATTATCCTCTGCAAGTGAATCCGATCACGTACACCAACCGTCACATCCATCGTAGCCATCTTGTTGCTGTCTACACGACCATTTACAGAGCTCAAATGTCTAGTACTATTATTCAGCGCCTGTAAAATATCATTTAACAGACCCGAACGATTGTATCCCTGAACTTGTAAATCTGTATTGTAATATGTTTTATCGTCGGGAATCACATTCCATGAAACCTCAATTAGTCGGGTCCCTGAGTTTTGGGCATTCTTAACGTTAGGACAGTCAACTCGATGAATTGATACTCCACGTCCCTTTGTAATATAACCAACGATCTCGTCACCGGGAATTGGGTTACAGCAATGACTAAGGCGTACTAGCAGGTTATCAACACCTGCGATGGTCACACCCTCTTCGCTTTTATGATGTTTACTTGGCGGAGTATTCTCATTTGAGATTTCTTGATGTTCCTCTAGCAGGGCTTTTTCTTCTTGCAGTTTGCGATCAGCTTCTTTTTCTTCACGGATCTTCTCCGTCAGAATGTTGATGATTCCCAGAGGTGCAAGCTCGCCAAAACCGATTGAAGCATAGAGATCGTCCACTGATGAGAATTTGCGTCTGTGCAGAACTTTATTGATATTATCGGGTGTCAAAACTTTTTTTGGTTCAAACCCCATCTCCAACAAATTTTCATCAATAATCTCTTTTCCTTTATCAATGTTTTCAACTCGATCTTGCTGTTTAAAAAAGCGTTTGATCTTATTGCGAGCCTTGCTTGTATGAACTAATTTCAGCCAGTCACGACTTGGCCCGGCTGAATTAGCGGATGTGAGAATATCTACAATATCGCCATTTTTAACTTGATAATCCAGCGGGACAATCTTGCCGTTTACCTTGGCACCTACCGTTCTATTACCAATCTCAGTGTGAATTGAGTACGCCATATCAAGTGGTCCAGCTCCCTTAGGTAATTCTAAAACATCGCCTTTCGGAGTGAAAACATAGACACGGTCACCAAAAAGGTCCCCTTTAACACTTTCGACAAATTCGGCAGCGTCGCTTGTTTCATCCTGTAATTCGATAATTTCTTTGAACCAATTTAGCTTATTGCCAGTGTTATCCTGCTGGATCGCTTCTTTTTTGCCTTCTTTGTAAGCCCAATGAGCAGCAATCCCATATTCAGCGACCCGATGCATCTCATCCGTTCTGATTTGAACCTCAAATGGCTTCCCATCTGGCCCAATAACTGTAGTATGCAGTGATTGGTACATGTTAGCCTTGGGCATCGCAATATAATCCTTGAAGCGGCCAGGCATAGGTTTCCATTTAGTATGGATAGCCCCTAAAACGGCATAGCAATCTTTGATAGAACGCACAATAACACGGACAGCTAACAAGTCATAGATTTGACTGAATTGCTTATGCTGATCCTTCATTTTACGGTAAATGGAATAAATATGTTTTGGACGTCCATATATTTCGCAGCTCAAGTTCAAGTCAGCGATTGCTTCCCTGATCTCTTCAATAGCTTTTTCAATATAATGCACGCGCTCCGTTCGCTTAGAATTCATCAAATGGACGATTCTATAATACTGCTGCGGGTTCAAGTACCGCAGAGAAATATCTTCAAGTTCCCATTTGATCGTACTAATTCCTAAACGGTCTGCAAGAGGAGCATAAATTTCAAGTGTTTCATTAGCAATTCGTCGCTGTTTATCCGGACGTAAATGACTCAGTGTCCGCATATTATGTAGCCGATCCGCAAGCTTGACGATAATTACCCGTAAATCCTTCGACATTGCCAACAATAACTTGCGGTGATTCTCGGCAAGCTGCTGTTGATGGGACTTGTAGCGAATTTTGCTCAGCTTAGTCACGCCATCAACGATTATTTGAACATCTTGCCCAAATAATTCACCAACATCGCCAAGCGTAACCGGTGTGTCTTCGACAACATCATGTAAAAAGCCGGCACAGACAGTTGCCGGATCCATCTTCAAGTCCGCAAGAATACCGGCAACTTGGATAGGATGAATAATATATGGTTCACCCGATTGACGGTATTGTTCCTTGTGTACATACATTGCAAAAGCATATGCCTTCCTTACCAGAGCAACATGTTTCTCATTCATATAGTCCTCGACCATATGAATGACGTCATCCGCACTCCAGTTAGTCTCCTTCTCCATCTTATCAGCTCCTAAGAAATAAATATGTAAAATAAAAGCACGTGCTCAAAAGACCAAACGTGCCTTACAAGATGTTCGGTTATTCTCTGGTAATGCCATATGCCAAATATGTGATTACCACATAAACGAGCGAAAAGTAATACGCATAACTTTCGAAAAACAACTTAACACCTAAAAGATAAATAATCGGAAAAAACAAAAGATAAATAGCCGGTTCCTTTTTAATCCCAACTATCAGACCTGACAAAATAGCATAAACAACGTTAATTCCAAAGAGCACAAAACCAATTTTTTGAACGTCGCTGAAATCTAATTCCGCAAAAATAATTGGAACTACTAATGAAATAGCGAATGCAATTGCTAAATACCATAATGCTGTAATGGAAAAGATTCTTTTAATAGCCATTAATGTCCCCACTTCGTTAATAATTATGTTTATTTTAACCTAAATCCACTGTTTATACAACGTCAACACGATGCCATCGAACTGTACACTAAAAAACTTAGTCTAACCTTAAGCAAGTTCCAAAGCATAGGATAATGCTGCTAACAAGTAAAGCGGTGCTGTCTCTGCCCGCATAATACGCGGTCCTAGTCCTGTCAAGGTAAAACCATTGTCTTTCAGATACTGTACTTCAGCAGTGGAAATACCCCCCTCGGGTCCAAAAACAGCAAGCAAACTAGTATCTGTAACAGAACCCTTTTCTTCTCGAAGTTTACTTATTAAACTTGCCAAAGCCGTCTTTTCGCCCTGCTTTGCAGCTTCTTCATAAGCCACTATTTTATTCGAGTACTCTTTTAGCGGCAGATTTTTAATACTTTCAGCATAGTGGACAGTTGGTACTTCAACCCGATGTGCCTGTTCTGCTGCCGCGCAAATTATTTTCTTTAATCTAGTAAGCTTCTTTTCCTGCTTCTTTTTATCCCATTTTGCGATAGAGTAATCTCCTCTAAAAAAAATAAAACGACGTGCTCCAAGTTCAGTCGCTTTTTGAACTATCCAATCAGCTTTATCCTTTTTCGAAAGCCCACAGGCAATCGTCACCTGAAGGGGCAATTCAACCGCATGTTTGAATTTATAGTCGACCCTAGCAGTAGCAGAATTACTTGTAACTTTAGTCAATTGCATTGTGGTGACTTTCTTGTCAGCGGCAACTATCTCAAAATAATCGCCGACTTTCATTCGCATGACAACAATCGCGTGATGATAAATAGCCGCAGGCAGTTCCAAAGTGTCGTTTATTTCCGGCAGCTCTATAAAATATCTTTGCATGCTCTACTCCTTCTCAGCGGTTTTGTGTGCCACAATCGAAACCCACTTACCATCCGTCGCGATCTGCTCAATGAACAATCCCTGTTTCAAAATTGCGTCTTTCATTGCATCTTTTTTTGCTGAAATTATTCCAGAAGCAATGAAACGACCGCCTTGCTTGAGGCGCTCTGGAAGCTGCGGTAAAAGCTGCAGCAAAACCTCTGGTAATACATTAGCGACGATCAAGTCAGCACTAACTGATATTCCAGTTAAAAGATTATTTTGAGCGATGTCGATATTCTTAGCAAAGGGATTGAGTGCAATATTCTTGCGTGCAGACACTACTGCATCTTTTTCAATATCAAAAGCGTAAATCTTTCCCGCCCCCAAAGCTTTGGCTGCAATACTCAAAACCCCTGAACCAGTTCCAACATCAATTACTGTCTCTGCACCACGTATAGTATCCTCAAGTGCCCGCATTGCTAAAACCGTCGTCGGATGTGTTCCTGTTCCAAAAGCCTTACCAGGATCGAGTCTTATAACATTTTCATTAGACTGGCTCAACCGATACTTCTCCCAAGAAGGAACAATCGTAAGATAACGTGTCACTCTGCGTGCATGGTAATATTTTTCCCATTCATCAGACCACTGGTCGGTCACTTCCCTCAACTTTACCTCGACCTCACCTGGATCAAGCCCAAACTCACGTAGATTTTCAATTTTTCCTTTTATTACCGAGAGGCGCTTAGATATTTCTTTATAACTTGCAAAAAAGCTGCTTAGTTTTATTACAGCTGAGCCGTCTTTTTGCAGAGCTTGATCATCTACAATAATTCCTTCGGCACCTTCTTCAATAAGAAGTCCCTCAACAGCAGCTTGCGCCTCATTAGAAGTTACGATAGTTAATTCTTCCCACTGCACTTGTTTTCCTCCTACAATGATCTTTTAATTGCAGCATTAATACTGCGGATATAAAAGCCTTTTTGTCTGCCCATCTTCAATACTCTTCAGTACTTTTTCATACTCTTCATTAGACCATTCTAGTTCAAAAATATCAGCTTCTTTATTATTTAAAAAGTCTAGCAGGTCAGATTCACCATTATCAAGCACTATTTGCAGATATGTAAAGAATGCTTTCCCTTGAGCGAGTGTCCAGCCCTTTTTCCCCTCAAAGGGCAAGCAAACCAAATAATCACTTTGAACATTTTTAGGGTCAAACTTGGTTCGATCATATAACAAGATCGAATCGACAAAACTGATTATTGGTTCATCAGATTCAACTTCTTGCATATCTAAAATAACTTCTTGTGCCTTATTTTCAGCATAAAAGGTCAGATCTAAAGTAAAAGTATGCTGCTTTTTTTGCCAAGACACTTCTAGATTTCCATCAAAATCAAGTTTTTCCATATTCGTTTCTATGAAGTTCAAAAGATTTTTTTTCATCTTGACTACCACCCTTTCTGCATCATTCAGTTATCATGATTTCAATTATACTATTATTTGTGGTAATTACATCAGCTGTACCCATTATTAACAATAATAATTATATACCATACTTTGGCTCATCCTAGCAATCTCCTTGAACATAAAACACAGTCTAACTAGTTTTATAGTTTCTTTTTTGCTAAAATCAGGTTGTATTACACTACCAGAGGAGGATGCTAAATGTCAATTTCAAAGAAAAAAATGATCCTTGACCTAGACACAGGAATCGATGATGCGCTTGCACTGGCGTACGCTTTAGCCGATCCAGATTGTGATTTGATCGGAATTATTGGATCATATGGCAATGTCTATGTTGAACAAGGAGTTCAAAATAGCCTTGACCTTCTGGCTTTGCTAGGGGCTAATGATGTTCCCGTTTATTCAGGAGCACAGCATGCATCATACACAGATTCTTTTTCCGTTTTGCCTGTCAGTGCACAGATACATGGAAAAAATGGTGTCGCCAACATCAAACTCTCTAAGGCTAAACGCACTCCAGAGAAAACGAGTGGGGTTGATTTTCTTATTGATGCTGCACATAAATACAAGGATCAGCTTCTTTTTGTTCCAACCGGTCCTCTAACTAACCTAGCCGCTGCTATAGAAAAAGATCCCACGATTATCGATTTGATTGGTCATGTTACGTTGATGGGTGGCGCATTGACAGTACCAGGAAATGTCAGTCCGGTTGCTGAAGCCAATATTCATCAAGATCCTGAAGCAGCAAATGAGGTCTTCAGTAGTCGGCTTCCACTAACGATGGTTGGACTTGATGTTACTACAAGGACGCTGTTGACAAGACACGAGACAAAACATTGGCGCAAATTAGGCACTAAGGCTGCAACTGTATACGCCGATTTAGTTGATTATTATATCGATGCATATAAAACAACTAATCCGCATCTTCATGGTTGTGCTCTTCATGATCCTTTGGCGGTCGGTGTCGCTATTGACCCAAGTTTAGTTGAAAAAATAGCACTGAATCTAAAAGTCGAAGTAAAAGATATTTACGAAGGACGAACAATCGGCGATGAAACACGTTTAAACAATCCTACTGTTACCACAGATGTGGCAGTCAACGTTGATAAAGATCGTTTTCTTGATAAATTTATGAATCGGTTAACACCTTTATTCGCTGCGCATTAATATCAAGGGGGAAAAATGAAATTTATCGGAATTTTTTTATATGTCTTTTGGCTTTTACTCTTGCTTTTCCGTTACGCAAATATACCGAAAAAAACCTCCTTTTCATATAAAAGACTTTTTTTTGGCAGCCTATCATGGTACCGCAATATTCGCAATCTTACCTTACTCATTGCTTTATTCATTGTTGAACTATTTCTACCACTTAAATCACTTTATCTATTGTTTTTAATTACTGGTATTGTAATTATTGCAATATGCATAAATAACCTTAGAGTGCGCATTGGTCGGCCACTGCCTACCATGTCTGTCCTTCTATTAGGGCTTGTTGTTTCTGGCATCTCCGGCATTTTTGTTTTCAGTTTATGATTCATAATTTTCATTAAGGTCAGACTTCTAGTAAGTCTTAGGCCTTTTTTTGTGTTGTGCAAATAATATATTGCGCAGTGCAAACAAATAATATTTCTTCTCTAATTTTGCATATATTAGCACCTCAATTAGCACTCCCTCACTACTAAAGTCAAGCATTTTTCTGTCTATCTCTTAATGCCTATGCAATAATTCGAAATGAAAGATAGCTTATTTATGCCTTTATATTTTGGAAAAACTCATTTAAATTTTGCAAAAGGCTGTTTAGTTGCATTTTTGACACAGTTTACCCTATGATGAAATCGGAGATGGTAACAGCGTTCATATCCTGTTGCTTTCAAAGATACCTTGGCTTGAGGAGGTGAAAAAAGTGGATGCATTAAAATCAGTTTTTAAATTTATGCTGGCCAGCACTTTAATTGTCGGCGGTGTGCTAGTTGGGGGAACAATTTTCGCTGCTAAGGGAATTGATAATCTAGGTGAAAAACTCAGAAAACTTATTCACCATTAGTAGTTGAAATTGCAGCATAGGAGGTGATGAAGTGCCTGCATGGAAGAAAGTTCTCGCAATGCTTGTAGGTTTATTGCAGATTCTTATTGGTTTTCTCGTAATTCTGCACACCTATTATTCTAATTTAAGTGACTTATATTCTTGGAATCAATGGTTATCAGATACTGAAGAAGGCCAGCTTCTATTGCTCTTTAGCCAAATCTTCATTGTTTTCATGGGATTCATTTTTCTAGGTGTTGGTCTCTTTGGTCCTCGTTCCACCAATCAACTTGTGATCTTCAAAGACCATACAAATAGACTGACAGTTGACCGGGCGGCAGTCGAAAAAAATTTGATATTACTCCTTTCGAAAGAATATGAAATTGCAAACATCGATATCAAAATCAGGCTTTTGAAAAACAAGCAAGCTGCCAAAGTTAAAGTTACTGGTAAATTGATCAACGAATCTGATATTGGCACTTTAGAAAGAAAAATCTCACAAACAGTTCAAGCCAATTTAGAACAAGTATTGAATATTAACCTCAAGCATCTTACTTTGAAATTATCCCTTACCGTGATGGGGATAAAGTAACAGTTATATGAAGGAGGGAGGTTTAATGAAATTAAGATACGTAGGAGCACTTATCGGTCTAATAATCAGCCTCGGCTGGATCTCTTTTGGATTTTGGAGAATGCTGCTTATTCTGTTAGCGGTCGGGATTGGTGTGGCACTAGGCGGATGGTTGGATCTGCAGGGTATAACCTTAAAGAAAACTCTTGTTAAGCTGCTGGATAAACTAACCAATTAATTTAGGAGGAAAAAATAATGGCTGTAAATAATGATGGTGAACAATTGAAAACGAAACTAACTTTTGATGACCAAGTTATCAAAAAAATTGCCGGTATCACTGCAAATCAAGTTGATGGTGTGATCTCGCTGGATGGCAACGTTTTTAGCGAACTGACGGATCGTTTTACACCTGGCTCAGACACTACTAAGGGCATCGCTGCAGATGTTGGCGAGCAACAAGTTTCATTGAAGCTTGAAGCTACAATTGAATACGGCAAAAATGCTACTCAAATTTTTAAAGAGGTTCTAGCTAAAGTAAAACAAGCATTAAAAGAAATGACAGGTCTAACTCTAGTAGAGTTTGAGTTGCATATTAATGATGTTAAGACACAAGCTGAAATAAAAGATGAGAATAGTAATAAAGAATAAACTTGCTGCTACAACTCATTAAAAAATATTAAAAAGAAAATCTTGGCTCCCTTAACCCATAACAGTTGTGCACTGCTATAGTGATGAGGGAGGTTTTCTTTCTAACTGTTCTTGTCCGGTTGCAGAAAACCGTCTGTCCCCTTTCTAACTGAAATCAGTAATAAATAAGGAATTTATTCCAAGCAACCATTAGGAACTTTTAAAGGAGATGCTGTTATTTTGTCGATTTATAAGTTTGAAGTAACCTTAGAAAACGGTGAGAATTACCAATTGAAACGCTACACTGGACGACCACTGTTGATTGTTAATACTGCTACTAAATGTGGTCTTGCACCGCAATTCGAGAAACTTGAACAATTATATCAAAGCTATCGTGACAAAGGTTTTGTTGTTTTAGGCTTCCCCTCAAATCAATTTCATCAAGAAGTAAAAGATAGCCAGGAGGCAGCCACAGCCTGTCGTACGACTTACGGTGTTACTTTTCCGATGCATCAAATTAGCGATGTCAATGGTGACAAGGCCCTGCCTTTATTCAAATACTTAACCGCCCAAGAAAGCGGCTTGGTCACTAAAGCTATAAAATGGAACTTTACAAAATTCTTGATCAACCAGCGCGGTGAAGTGATCAAAAGGTTTGCACCTACTACAGATCCTTTAAAAATCAAACCCGCAATTGAACATTTGTTTGACTAGAAAAATCTGGTTCAAAGACATAATAATGCTGTTACTGTCGTTGAGCCTGCATACATACAAAATTCTTTTCAGGATATCAATTAAAAACATTATAAAATCGTAGAATAACTTGCCACTTGTTCAAACTGACACAAACCTATTTTCCAGTCAATCTTTCCCATGCAGCCGCAGAGTTTACCTATTTAAATTATTGTTGGTACATAATTTTCATTTAATTCACAAATTTCATCAACTTTTTTCATACTTTTATCTCTTCACACAAGCACTATGAGTGATTATAACAACTTACGTCAAAAATGCTCTTGTATTTAACTTTTTTTATTTTTAGTATTGTATTTCGTATACCGACATATTATACTTTGAGTGTTAGTTAATTGCTATCTAACACTAGGCTATGAGTGGGTTGCTCATTGCCTTTTTTGTGCCCTGGGATTTGAATTTTTTAGCTATTCAAAAAGCCAGCACCTTATTATCTAAGTGCTGGCTTAAAAGTGTTTCTATCTTTCTTTTATTACCATGGCTAGAACTGAACTATTAATACTGCCTGCCTAATGTTTAATGGAGAGCTGTAATAAACGCAATCAGTCCAAAGAATATTCCTGGGAAGTTAGCCCAAAATACCGGCCAATCTCGATTCTTTTTGAAATATGCGTAAACACACCAGAACGTACAGTTGACTGCAGCAACTAAAGGCTGAACAGGGTTACCATAATTACCCTGTAAATTGTTCATAATCTGTGGAATATAAGAAACATACATCAGTACTGCTAATACTGTTGCGACCCTTCCTAAAATTCGAATAAACTTAGTTTCCTGCTCCAAAAAAAGAACCTCCTCAGGCTAACATTATCTAATACACATCCTAAATTGTATATATAACTCCGAAATAATGCAAATCAAGAAAGTGTGCTCCCTACTTGAAAAGCTTAATTTTGAAATATATTATTATCAAAATCAAAAGAGCTATTTCTACTGAGTAATTCATCCAATTACATGATTTACTGCTCTTCATCGGTCTTTAAAACGGCCATAAAGGCTTCCTGCGGCACTTCAACAGTTCCCACGGCCTTCATCCGTTTCTTACCGCGTTTTTGTTTCTCAAGCAGTTTAGCACGCCTATCTGGATCACCCGTATGAATACGGGCGGTAACATCTTTGCGGTAAGCTTTAATATTAGTACGTGCAACAATCTTAGCTCCAATTGCTGCTTGAATCGGAACCTCAAAGTTTTGCCGCGGAATAATATTCTTTAAGCGTGAAGCTATTGTTCGTCCTCTTTCGGCCGCAAACTGACGATGCGAGATAAAACTTAGGGCATCAACCTTATCCCCATTCAGTAAAATATCAATTTTGACAAGATCGCTCGGCCGCGTTCCATCTACTTCATAATCAAGCGATGCATATCCACGCGTACTTGATTTCAATTTATCGAAAAAGTCAAAAATAATTTCTGATAATGGCATTTCATAAATCACATTCACCCGATATTCATCAAGATAGTCCATCGTCAAGAAATTACCCCGCTTGCGCTGACACAGTTCCATCACAGCACCAACATAGTCGTTGGGGACCATGATTGTGGCTTTGACAAAGGGTTCATTAATTTGCTTGATACTCGAAACCTCAGGCATTGCTGCTGGATTATCTACCTTCTTGTGTGTCCCATCGGTCAGCTCCACATCGTAAGTTACAGATGGCGCCGTTGTAATCAAATCCATGTTAAATTCGCGTTCAAGCCTTTCTTGGACTACATCCATGTGCAATAACCCTAAAAAGCCGCAGCGAAAACCGAATCCTAGAGCCTGGGATGTTTCAGGTTCAAATTCAAGCGCCGCATCATTAAGTTGCAGCTTTTCAAGTGCCTCGCGCAAGTCATTGTATTTAGCATTGTCGGTCGGATATAATCCTGAGTAAACCATTGGTGACATTTCGCGGTACCCCTCAAGCGGTTTCTGTGCTGGATTTGCTGCATCAGTGACCGTATCACCAACGCGAGTATCTTGAATATCTTTGATGCTGGCAGTCAAATAGCCAACATCCCCAGCCATTAAAATATCACGTTTTAAAGGTTTGGGCGAATTAACACCAACTTCTGTTACCTCATACTCAGTTTTCGTGTTCATCAAGCGGATGCGATCACCTGGTTGAACTGTACCTTCAAAAACTCGAATACTCAAGACTACTCCACGATAATCATCGTAGACCGAATCAAAAATCAAAGCCTTTAAAGGTGCTTTCAACTCGCCAGTAGGTGCCGGAACATCATGTACGATTTTTTCCAGAATCTCCTCAATTCCAATACCTTGTTTAGCGCTTGACAGAACTGCATCGGACGCATCTAAGCCGATCACATCTTCAATCTCTTGGCGAACCTCTTCCGGACGAGCAGACGGAAGATCTATTTTATTGATTACCGGAACGATTTCAAGATCATCATCAATTGCTAAATAAACATTTGCTAATGTCTGAGCCTCAACACCTTGGGCAGCATCCACTACTAAAATTGCACCCTCACACGCAGCTAAACTTCTTGAAACCTCATATGAAAAGTCAACATGCCCTGGTGTATCAATTAGATGAAAAATGTATGTCTCTCCATCTTTAGCATGATAATGCAATTCAACAGCATTTAATTTAATTGTTATCCCACGTTCTCTTTCAAGATCCATTGAGTCCAAAAGCTGATTCTGCATCTCACGTTTCGAAACCGTATCAGTCATTTCAAGTATTCGATCTGCTAAAGTTGATTTACCATGATCTATATGTGCAACAATGGAAAAATTGCGAATGTGTTTTTGTCGTTCTCTCATTTTTTCAATGTCCATTCGTATTTCCTACTTTCTTTCAACCAAACATAATTCATAAGCTACGCTCAATTATACCAACGTGCTCCACCAAATACAATCAAGCTAAGCTTTTGCCCTTTTCTGTTATCCTAATAAAGAGCCTTGAAATATCCAAATAATGGGATACCTCAAGGCTCCTTACTTCAAACTCAAATTACCGTTTTTTGCGTTTTTTTAATTTTTCGAAGAAAGATTCTTCACCTGTAACATGTTCACCACTAGCCTCTGCAAATGCCTTTAAAGCTTCCTTTTGTTTCAGATTAAGATTCTTAGGTGTCTGAACCTTCACTGTAACATGCTGGTCACCATTTCCATCACTGCGCAGTTTAGGAGCCCCTTTACCACGTAAACGGAAAGTCGTTTCTGTTTGCGTACCAGCTGGGATCTTCATTTCAACATCACCATGAACGGTTTTTACCTTAACTTCATCACCTAGCGTTGCTTGGACAAAGGTAATCGGCAAGTCAAAGTAAATCTCAGAGCCCTTGCGTTCAAATATTTTACTTGGTTTAACATTGAAGACAATGTACAAATCACCATAAGGCCCCCCATTTTCACCAGCTTCTCCTTGTCCTTGAAGTCGCATCTGGTTGCCATCTTCAACACCAGCAGGAATGCTGACCTCGACTTGATGTTTCTCGCGCGTGATTCCTTCTCCGTCACAAGTAGCACACTTTTCTTTAATAATCTTTCCTTTACCATGACAAACATCACACTCTTGCTGCGTCATCACACGACCCAACGGCGTTTGGCGAGCAACTTGGATCACACCAGTTCCGTTACACTTGGAACAGGTGTCAACTGAGGTCCCTTTCTTTGCGCCACTTCCGCCACAAGTTTTACAAACTGCATTGCGTGTATATTCGATGCTTGTTTTCTTGCCAAAGACTGCTTCTTCGAATGTAAGCGTCATTTCATACTGAAGATCTCGTCCTTGGCGCGGAGCATTTCGTGATCGTGATGAAGAGCCACCGCCGAAAAATGAACTGAAGATATCTTCAAAACCACCAGCACCACCAAAATCATTAAAGCCACCAAAACCGCCAGCACCGCCTCCAAAGCCTTGCTGTCCGCCAGTCGAACCATACTGGTCATACTGAGCCTTCTTTTGCGGATCGCTTAGGATCTCATAAGCTTCATTGACTTCCTTGAATTTCTGTTCTGCCCCTGGTTCCTTATTTAAATCAGGATGGTATTTCTTTGACAATTTACGATATGCTTTTTTGATTTCAGCAGCAGAGGCGTCTTTTGAAACGCCTAAAACCTCATATGGATCTCTGTTTTCTGCCATTTTTTTCCTCCAATAATAGTAATTAAGAAGTTTAACTAGAACTAGCGTACCATACGTGATGGTAAATAAAAAGTCAAAGTCCGTGCCGGCCTTTGACTTTTTATTTATTTATCCCTGCGATTATTTCTTATCGTCTGGGTCGACCTCTTTAAAGTCACCATCTACGGTATCATCATCTTTTTTGTCGTCACCCTTAGCAGCGGCATCGCCGTCTTTGCCAGCCTGAGCCTGTTGTGCTTCCTGTGCCTGCTGATAGAGTTTAACTGATAGGTCTTGAATGATCTTATTCAGATCATCTTTCTTCGTCTTCATATCATCGACGTTATTGTCTTCTTGAGCCTTCTTCAAAGCATCACGAGCCTCTTCAGCTTTCTTGATCTCTTCGTCAGAGACCTTGCCCTTAACGTCTTTCAATGTCTTATCAGTTGTAAAGAGTAATTGATCAACCTCGTTCTTCAAATCAACTTCTTCTTTACGCTTCTTATCATTATCTTCGTTTTCCTTTGCTTCCTTGACCATACGCTCGATCTCTTCATCAGAAAGTCCGGATGAACTCTTAATCGTAATCTTTTGTTCTTTGTTTGTTCCTAAATCTTTAGCAGAAACATTGACAATACCATTTTTATCGATATCGAACTTAACTTCGATCTGAGGAACCCCACGTGGTGCAGCTGGAATATCTGTTAATTGGAAACGACCCAGTGTCTTGTTATCCGCAGCCATTGGACGTTCACCTTGCAAAACGTGAATATCAACAGCTGGTTGATTATCTGCAGCCGTTGAGAAAACCTGCGATTTGCTTGTTGGAATAGTTGTATTTCTGTCGATCAGCTTTGTGAAGACACCGCCCATTGTTTCAATTCCCAATGATAATGGCGTTACATCAAGTAGAACAACATCTTTAACATCACCTGTGATTACACCGCCTTGAACTGCAGCACCAAGTGCAACAGCTTCATCAGGGTTAACTGATTGATTTGGCTTGTGGTTAGTTTCAGCTTCAACAGCCGCTTGAACAGCCGGAATACGCGTTGAACCACCAACTAAAATAACTTCATCAATATCAGACATTGCTAAGTCTGCATCCTTCAAAGCATTACGAACAGGAATCTTAGTTCTTTCAACCAGATCTGATGTTAATTCATCAAATTTGGCACGTGTCAACGTCTTTTCTAAATGCAAAGGTCCATTTTCGCCCGCAGTAATAAACGGCAAGCTGATCTGGGCACTTGAAATACCTGAAAGATCTTTCTTAGCTTTTTCAGCAGCATCCTTCAAACGTTGCATTGCCATCTTATCATTTGAAAGATCAATTCCGTTTTCTTTCTTGAACTCATCAATCAACCAGTTCATGATCTTCTTATCGAAGTCATCACCGCCAAGATGTGTATCACCATTTGTTGAAAGTACTTCAAAGACTCCATCACCTAATTCAAGGATCGAAACATCAAAGGTTCCACCACCAAGGTCGAAGACCAAAATCTTCTCATCCTTATCAGTCTTATCCAATCCGTAAGCTAACGCAGCTGCCGTTGGTTCATTAACAATTCTTTCGACTTTCAAGCCAGCAATCTTACCAGCATCCTTAGTAGCTTGACGCTGTGCATCATTGAAATAAGCTGGGACTGTGATAACGGCTTGAGAAACTGACTCACCTAAATATGATTCAGCATAATCTTTGATATATTGCAATATCATAGCTGAAATTTCCTGAGGTGTATATTCTTTATCCTCAACCTTTACCTTATAGCCAGCTTCACCCATATGACGTTTGATAGAAGCAACCGTGTTAGGATTTGTGATAGCCTGACGTTTTGCGACTTCTCCTACTTGTGTCTCCCCATTCTTGAATGACACAACTGAAGGCGTTGTCCGGTTTCCTTCAGGATTCGTGATGATCTTGGCTTCCTTACCTTCAAGAACAGCGACGGCAGAGTTAGTTGTCCCCAAATCAATACCAATAATCTTTGACATATAATCTCAACCTCTTTTAATTTATTTTTTTATTGAGCGACTACGACCATCGCTGGCCTTAGTACGCGATCCTTTAGCATATAACCATCTTGGAACACTTCAACCACAGTTTCAGGTTTCTGTCCATTCTCAGCTTGAACTGACTTGACAGCCTGATGTTTTGTTGGGTCAAATGCTTGACCCAGTGCTTCGATTTTGATGATATGGTTAGCACTTAAAGCCTTCTCCATATCCTTGTAAACAAGTTCAATTCCACGCTTAATCTGCTTCGAAGCCTCATCTTCCACTTCAATCTTCAAAGCGCGATCTAAGTTGTCAATTACGGGTAAGACATCTTTAGCAAGATTCTGCCCGTCATACTTAAGCAACTTCTCTTGCTCCTTCTTAAACCGAGTATTCATGTTCGCCATCTCGGCTTCGGCACGAAGATACTTGTCTTCTACCTCGTCGTACTTCTGTTTCAACTCTGTTACCTTTTTCAGTAAGTCTTCACTTTGATCTTCGGACTTTGCTTCAGAAGCTTTGGTCTCTTGATCAACCTTTTCTGAAGAAGAAGCAGCTTTGTCCGATCGCTTGTTTTTTCCAGTCTTCGGTGATTCTTCTTTTATCTCTTTTTCTTTTGAAGTTTCTTTACTCAAGTTTTCAAAATCTTGCGTATTCTTTTCGGACAAGTGAACACCCCTTTTCCTTAATCATCGTATAAATTATAGTAGTCCAACAACCGGCTCGCTAATTCTTCGCGTAATGTACCCAGCAATCCGATCATTTTCGAGTAAGGCATATTAGTCGGCCCTAGTAAAGCAATTAACCCCTTGCCATGCTGATCAACATCATAAGTTGCTGAGATCAAGCTATAATTTGCTAGTGAACTGTTAATCAGCTCATTACCGATCTTAACTTGAATATTATCACCAGAATTCCCGATCAATCCGTTAATATCATCATAATGATCAATCAGTGAATACAAGGTTTTGATCTGTTCAATGTCACCATCCTCGACAAAGTTCAACAAGTTTAGCTTCCCGCCGATAAAAAATTGATCCTGCGCAGCCTTATCTAGAATTCTGCCGAAAACATCCAAGAAGCCGCGTGGCTGATGAACATAGTGCAACAACAACGGAATGCTCTTCTGCAGTTTATCGACCACTTGCGTAATTGGCACCCCAGTAACCTGATCATTGATAACGCGTACCATCGCTTCAAGCTCTTCACCACTAATATGCTTAGGAAGGTTGAACATTTGACTCTCAACCGCTCCATCACTCATAGCTAGAATTGCCATAACCCGCTGTTGTCCCATTGGCATGATCTTAAAGCCTGAAGGAAAACATCTTGCGTTTCTGGTTTGAAAGCAATTGCTGTGTAATTAGTCATCTCAGATAAGATTTGAGCTGATTCAGCCAAGATCTCATCACTTTTAAAAAACTGACTGCCAAAAGATGCTCGAATACTTGCTAACGTCCGCTTATCGATTGCATCAGGTTTGACTAAATTATCAACATAGTACCGGTATCCCTTCAACGAGGGAACTCGGCCTGAGGATGAATGTTCCTTGTTAACGAGTCCGAGCCGCTCCAGTACTGACATTTCATTTCGAATAGTCGCTGAACTGACATGCATCGGTAATTGACGCTCTAAAGCCTTTGAGCCTATCGGTCGACCAACATTGGTGTAATCTTGAATAATTGCTTCAAGAATTAATAACTGCCTTTCTGTTAGCATCACAATCACCTCGTTTGCCACTTAGCACTTAGCCTTGTTGAGTGCTAAGTCAATTATTAATATACAAGAAGTTTTCTAATAAGTCAAGAATAGTCAACAAATATCACGCACAAATACGAGTTTACACTTTTTTAAAGTACTCCTTTGTATTGTGCTCGTCTTTTTTTAACTGTGATATTAAGCTTGTAGCATCAGGATATTTATGCTGTTCGCGTAACTTGCAGTACCATGCCACCGTGACTTTTTCACCATAAACCATTTTTGAAAAGTCAAATAAATTTATTTCCACAGTCTGTTTTTGCCCTTTGCCAAAGGTTTCATTGCGTCCAATTGAAGCCATACCGAAAACTTTTTTGCCAACAATCATTACTTCAACTGCATAGATTCCTTCGCCTGGGATACGTTCATTATCAGGAATATCCAAATTGATCGTGGGGAACCCGAGTTTTCGGCCGCGCTGTTTCCCGTGGACAACAGTACCGCTGGTTTGGTAAGTATAGCCTAACAGATAGTTTGCACTATTCAGATCTCCTTCATCAATATATTCACGAATAGCTGTCGAGCCAACCTTGTGACCATCTTTCTTCAAATGCGGAACGGTAATAATTTCAAACCTCTTTTTACTGTATTCGGCCAGTGTCTCCATATTAGCAATATCTTTCTTGCCATAAGTGTAATCCTCGCCAGCAACTACAGTAATTGCATTCAAACCGACCATGTATTTGTCAACAAACTCCTGCGGACCCATAGGCACAATTTCTTTATTCAATGCGACAACATAAGTTATGTCAGCACCTAAACTGACAAAAAGTTCCAACTTACGCTTTAATGGTGTCAAATATCTGATACTACTTTGTGAAACGCCTTGGAATGCCACTGACGGATGGCGGTCTAAAGTCATTACAGCCAGCTTTGCACCCTTTTTTTCAGCTTCTTGCTTGGCTCTTTTTATTACTCGCTGATGGCCTAGATGAACGCCGTCAAAGAAACCTAATGCTAACACTATCGGACCTGGATAAACAATCTTTCTATTAAATGGCTCATCTAAGTATATTACTTGCACGTTAATTTTCTCCTTCAGTTAGGTCAATCATTTGTTCAGGCTGATAACGCTCCTTTTCTTGATTGAACCGATAAAGCGCTCTAGCCTTATTTTTATACATCAACACAATTACAGGTCGCCGCTCATCACCACGCAAATACTTTGGAAGTAAGAAGCCGCCATTTTGGACTATTCTCCACTGTGTTTCCGTTAGTACATGGTGGGGAAACTTCTTTAAAGCATGATCTGCTGGAAACAATTTCTCTTCAAGGTTGCCATCTGCAGCTGCTTTTTTCAAATCGTCCAGCTTAATGGCCTGACCAATCGTGAAACCGCCGCTTGCTAGCCGAGTAAGATCCGACATGACAGCAGGAACTCCCAGTTTCTTTCCTAGATCGACCGCTATTGTTCTAACATAGGTGCCTTTGCCGCAGCCAATCTCGAAATATATTTTCTGCTGTCCTTTTTCCATATCAAAAGTTGAAGTATTGACTTGTTTAAAATAATCCACAACAATTTTTCTTTGTGGACGCTCAACAGTCTCACCTGCTCGTGCATAGTCGTATAGTCGTCGTCCCTTGACTTTGATCGCTGAATACATCGGTGGGATTTGAATTAGTTTCCCTGTTAATGCCAACATTGCTTTGTTGATCTCTTCGGCCGTAAACATGCGTGCTAATTTCCTCTTTTCGACGATATCGCCTTCAAGATCTTCGGTCGTAGTGGCAAAACCCAGTGTGATCTCGCCGATATAAATCTTTCCAGAGTCCATCAGATAATTGACGACTTTGGTAGCTTTTCCGACACAGATCGGTAATACTCCGTCAACATTTGGATCTAGCGTGCCACTATGCCCAACACGTTTACTTTTTAAAATTCTGCGGCATTTAAAAACACAATCATTGCTTGTCATGCCACGTTCCTTATACAGTGGTAAGATGCCGTCCATACTTTTCCTCCCAGAAACAATACATTAATATTCAAAATTTACTACAAAAAAGAAGGTGGAATCAACTATCCACCCTCCTTTTCATATTCAAAATTACGGGACACAGTTCACTCAAAACAGCTTTATTCTTCTGAATGGCGAAGCTTATTTAAGAGGCGATCAATGTTATCACCATACTGAACCGATTCATCACGTTCAAATTTTATTTCAGGCGTAACATAAATGCTAAGTCGAGCTCCTAATTCACGACGAATTAACCCGGTCGCTTTATCCAAACCAATCTGTGTTTTTTCTCCATCAGATGCTAGTTCAGATAAAATACTGTAGTAAATCGTTGCCTGCTGCAGATCACCGGTTACTTCGACCCCTGTTACCGTAACACCTTGAACACGCGGATCGCGCACTCGTCTTAATAGAATATCACTAACTTCTTTTTGGATCTCTTGCGCCAAGCGCCCAACACGATAATTTTGTGCCATTATGTTTTCCCCCTTATAAGACAAAGTTTTTAATCAGCGGGAACTTCTTCCATAATGAAAGCTTCAATTTGGTCGCCGACCTTTATGTCATTATATTTTTCAATCATCAAACCGCATTCAAAGCCCTGCTTGACTTGTTTAACATCATCCTTAAAGCGTTTCAAACTTGCAAGTTTGCCTTCGTAGATAACGATCCCATCACGAATGATTCGAATGCCGCTATCACGCTGAATATAGCCATCCGTCACATATCCGCCACCAATAGTACCAAGTTTGGATACTTTGTAGGTCTCACGAATCTCAACCTGACCAGTAACTTTTTCCTGGTATACAGGTTCCAACATTCCCTTCATAGCAGTCTCAATCTCATCAATTGCTTGATAAATAACGCGGTGAAGACGAATATCAACTTTATCGCTATCTGCTTGCGATTTCGCCTGTGGTGTTGGTCGTACATTGAATCCTATAATAATCGCATTTGAAGCCTCAGCAAGAGTAACATCACTTTCATTTATTGCACCAGCTGCCTGATGAATGATATTCACTCTCACTCCTTCAACTTCAATTTTTTTCAGACTTCCTGCAAGAGCTTCAACAGAGCCCTGAACATCTGCCTTGATGATTACATTAACTTCTTTCAGTTCGCCCTCTTTGAGAGAATCGAACAAGTTATCCAATGTGACATGGTGTGTATTGCTACGTTCTTTCATCAAAGCCCGCTTTGCACGCTCTTCACCGGCAGCACGCGCTGTTTTTTCATCTTCAAAGACAATAAAACGATCACCTGAATCTGGAACATCGTTCAAACCGGTAATTTCAACTGGTGTTGCTGGCAAAGCCTTTTGGATTTGTTGTCCCTTATCATTGATCATTGTCCGAACACGTCCAAAGGCGTTCCCAACAACGATTGGATCACCAACATGCAAAGTTCCTTGCTGAACTAATAATGATGCGACTGTTCCTTTACCCTTATCAAGCCGTGCTTCAATAACAGAACCCGCACCGTGTTGCTTAGGATTGGCCCTAAGTTCAAGAACCTCAGCTTCCAGTAGGATCATGTCCAATAACTCATCAAGATTTTTACCGAACTTAGCTGAAATTTCAACAAAGATCGTGTCTCCGCCCCAGTTTTCGGGGATCAGCTCATATTCAGCCAGCTGTTCCATTACATGGTTCGGATTTGCACCCGGTTTATCAATCTTGTTGACTGCAACAATTATTGGGACTTCTGCCGCCTTGGCATGGTTGATCGCTTCAATTGTCTGTGGCATAACCCCATCATCAGCCGCTACAACTAAAACAGTAATATCAGTGATATCAGCCCCACGTGCACGCATATTCGTAAATGCCGCATGTCCAGGAGTATCAAGGAAGGTTATAGTCTTGCTATCGTGTTTTACCTGATATGCTCCAATATGCTGTGTAATTCCACCGGCTTCTCCTTCAGTAACATGTGTATGGCGCAACTTGTCCAATAATGTTGTCTTACCATGATCAACATGTCCCATGATCGTAACAACTGGAGGACGTGGTACCAAATGTTTTTTGTTTTCCTGTTCCTCTTCAAAGAACTTATCGATATCAGCAACATCAACTTCTATTTTTTCTTCTGCCTTGATACCGTAATCAGCCGCTAAAATTTCGATCGTATCTTTATCCAGTGATTGATTCTGATTAACCATAACACCCATCATGAAGAGTTTCTTAATTATTTCAGCCGGTTCGCGATGAATCTTCTTAGCGATATCTGCTACGTTCATCCCAACTGTGTAAACAAGTGTTTCTGGCAACGGACGATCCTTACGTGGTGGAACAGCTGGTTTCTTGTTTTCCTGACGGCGGTTACCTTTTTTATTCTTACGTCTCTTTTTATTACTGAATTTATTTTGACCGTATTGATTATAGCGGTTATTTCCAAATCTATTGTTACTATTGGAACGATTCCCCTGAGTCTGGCGTTGGCCACTATTATTACTGCGGCTTTGTGTATTACCTCCGCTAGTAGCAGTCCGATTCTGACTGCTACTGTTGTTACGATTCTGTTGGTTGCTGCTGTTGCTATTACTGGTACGATTTTGCTGATTGTTGCCTTGCTTTTTATTATTAGTCGTTACTGTTTTTTTGTTTTTTAGGGTCTGATCGTTTTTCTTAGAAATAGACTTTACCTCATTTTTATGATTATTTGGTCGAACATTTTCCGGTTTTTTTGGAACACTGCTATATTGCTTTGACTGTTGTTGGTTTTTAGCATGCGCCTTATTAGTGTTCGTAGCCTGCGGTGCTTTCTTTGTTAGTGCTTCCCGCAATTGTCGTTCTTCATTTTCACCTATAGTTGACATATGATTGCTGACCGAAAAGCCTTTTTTTCGTGCAATTTCAATCACTGCCTTACTGTTGACTTTTAATTCTTTAGCTAATTGATAAATCCGCTTTTTCCCCATACATTCACACTCCAATCTTGATTAAATTCGTTTTCAGAGTTGGTTATTTTAGTATAACAAGTTAACTCGCAAATTCTACTCTCGTTCTAATAGTATAGTAAATTTCCGACTAAAGCCACTATCATCGACTGCAATAATCTTGCGTTGCATTCCTATTGCACTACTGAGTTCAGCTTGAGTAAAGCTGTTATCCATTGTAATCTGATAACTCTGACATTTATCTGTATACTTTTTGAGTGTAGCATCTGAACAATCGCTTGCTACAAAAACGAAGTATGTCTTTTTTGTCCGAATTTTTTTTAAAACATTTTCGTCACCAGTTGTAAGCTTGCTTGCACGTCGCGCAAGGCCTAATAACTGGAGTATTTTTTGTTTATTTTTCATTTCCAAACAACTCGCGTCGAGCCGCCTGATGGTCAACATATTCAACTAACTCATCATAAAATTCAGCAGGGATCTCAGTCTCAAAAACTTTATCGAAAGTCCGCTCAGAGCGGGCCTTTTTAGCAATATCAACATCCAAGCAGATATAAGCACCTCGACCAGCTTTTTTACCAGTTGGATCTAGGCTGACTTCATTCTCCTTATTTTTTACTACACGTACCAATTCTTTTTTAGGTTTCATCTCACCAGTTACAATATCTTTACGCATTGGTATCTTTCGCTTACGAGCCATTTACATACCCTCCTCAGTTATTGTCTGTCGCTTGATCTGTCGCGATTTCCTCGCTACCATCCTCATTGCTGTCTACTATGTCAAATTCTGATTCAGATTTAATGTCAATTTTAAAACCGGTTAATTTAGCAGCGAGGCGGGCATTCTGTCCCTTTTTACCGATAGCCAATGAAAGTTGATCATCCGGCACAACTACTGTGCAGGCCCGTTCATTTTCTGGATCAAAAACCACATTCAACACTTCAGCTGGATTTAAAGCATTGCTGATGAATTCGGCTGGGTCATCACGCCATTCAACAATATCCATATTCTCGCCTTTTAACTCGTTAACAATAACCTGAACACGTTCGCCGCGTGGCCCCACACAGGTTCCAACGGGATCAACCCCTTCACTGTTCGAACGTACAGCAACTTTAGCACGGTCTCCAGCTTCGCGGGCAATCGACACAATTTCAACTGTTCCATCGAAGATTTCTGGAATTTCCTGTTCAAAGAGACGCTTCAACAGATCCGGATGTGAGCGGCTTACAAAAACCTGTGGACCTTTTGACGTATTCTCGACTTTATAGATATAAACCTTAATTCGATCATGTGGCTTATACTCCTCACCTGGAATCTGATCTTGATGCGAAAGCACAGCTTCAACACGTCCCAAGTTTACGTAGACATAACGATGGTCATGTCGTTCGACTTCACCAGTAACGATTTCATTCTCGTACTGGATATATTCATCATAAATAATTCCACGTTCCGCTTCACGAACCCGTTGCATGATAACCTGCTTAGCTGTTTGCGCAGCAATCCGTCCAAAGTTCTTTGGTGTCACTTCAAAACGGATAGTATCACCGACCTCGTATGCCTTGTTAATTTGAAGAGCCTCTTTTAGACTGACTTCCAGACGCGAATCAAACACCTCGTCAACAACTTCTTTAACCGCATAAACGTGGATATCGCCGCCGTTTTGGTCAAAATCAACTTCAACATTCTGAGCCTGTCCATAATTGCGCTTATACGCCGAAACCAATGCAGCTTCAAGTGCTTCAAGCACAACTTGTTTCTTTATGCCCTTTTCCTTCTCTAATGCATCTAAGGCATTCAACAGTTCCTTACTCATCTTACTTTTTCTCCTTATTAATAATTAGAATTTGATAGCCAAGCGTGCTTGGGCAATCTGTTTGCGTTTTAATTTGACTGTTTTTTTACGTGTCTTGTCCATATATTCAAGTGTTAGATTCTCATCACTCAAAGCAATCAATGTTCCTTCATAGATTTTCTCTCCGTCAAGCTGTTGATACAACGAAACATGAATATATTTATTCAGTGCTCTCTCAAAGTCACGTGGCTTTTTAAGTGGACGTTCAGCCCCTGGCGAAGAAACTTCAAGATAATATGCCTGGGGAATCGGATCAGGGTCGCAAGAGTCAAGTTTTTCACTTAGCTGATCACTTACCAAAGCACATTCTTCTATGTTAATCCCATTTTCTTTATCGATAAAAACACGTAGATACCAGCTTTTACCTTCCTTCACAAATTCAATATCGACCAATTCGAAATTGTTCGCTTCCAAAATAGGTGTAACTAGCTCAGTAACTGTCTTTACTACGGTACTCACGCATTGACCTCCCTATAACTTTTCCGATTCTACTTATTCACTTCAGTAGTTGCAATAAAAAGAGCGAGCATCACTGCTCACTCTTAACGAGTTATCTAATTACATCCTCAATATTAACATAAAAACACTGTTTAAACAACTCTGGTTACTGAAAAAGTCCGCTTTTTAAGAAGTACTAGAACATCGAATCAAACAAGCTTAATTGATTCTCATCTGGTAAATCATCTAAAACATGGTTTTCAGTCATAAAATCAATTAATGTTTTAGAAACTTTTCCTCTTTTAGCAAGATCTTCTTTCGACAAGAACGGCTTCTCTTCCCGCGCTGCCACGACCTGTTTGGCAACATTAGTTCCCAGTCCTGGGACAGCGTCAAACGGTGCAATTAAACTATTCCCCTCGATTTTCCAAGTTGAAACTTCAGATTTTTTAATGTTGACCATCTGAAAATTAAAACCGCGTTCCAGCATTTCATTGGCCAGTTCCAGCACTGTCAAGAGATTTTTTTCTTTGGTCGAGGCATCCATTCCCTTGTCAGTAATTTCCTTCATAGCAGCCTTAACGCCATCTTTTCCACGTGACATTGCTATCAAGTCAAAATCATCCGCACGAACACTGAAATATGCAGAGTAATAAAGAAGTGGAAAATAGACTTTGAAGTAGGCGATGCGCAGAGCCATCATGACATAAGCTGCTGCATGAGCTTTAGGGAACATGTATTTGATCTTCAAACAAGCCTCAATATACCATTCAGGAACCTTAGCCTCACGCATTTCCTTTTGCCAATCGTCCGGTATTCCACGGCCTTTTCGCACATGCTCCATTATTTTGAAAGCACGATCAGCTTCAACACCCATGTGAATCAAATCCATCATAATATCATCACGACAACCAATAACCTCAGGCATTGTAACTGTTCCATTTTTAATCAGTTCCTCGGCATTTCCCAACCAAACATCAGTCCCATGAGACAATCCTGAAATCTTCAACAACTCAGAAAATGTTTTAGGTTCGGTTTCTTCCAACATTCCCCGCACGAAGCGCGTGCCAAATTCTGGAATACCTAGCGTTCCAGTATTAGAGTTGATCTGTTCAGGTGTCACATTTAAAATCTCAGTGCCCGAGAAAAGCTGCATGATGCCAGGATCAGTTGGAGGGATAGTCTTAGGATCAATTCCAGAAAGATCTTGCAGCATTCTAATCATAGTCGGATCATCATGACCTAGAATATCTAGTTTAAGAATATTATCGTGGATTGAATGGAAATCAAAGTGAGTCGTTTGCCATGCAGCGGATAAATCATCAGCCGGATACTGGATTGGCGTGAAATCATAAATATCCATGTAATCAGGTACAACGATAATCCCCGCAGGATGCTGCCCAGTTGTTCGCTTGACTCCGGTCGCACCCTTCGCCAAACGATCGATTTCTGCATTCCTGAGTGTCTGTTCCGTATCACGTTCATATGCTTTGACATACCCATAAGCTGTTTTATCGGCAACGGTTCCGATTGTTCCGGCACGGTAAACATTCTTTTCTCCAAATAAGACCTTCGTATAATTATGCGCGATTGGCTGGTAATCACCCGAAAAGTTCAAATCAATATCTGGTACTTTGTTACCATAAAAACCAAGGAAGGTTTCAAATGGGATATCATGACCATCCTTCACCAATTCTGTTTTGCATTCAGGACATTTTTTTTCAGGTAAGTCGTATCCAGAACCGTATTCGCCTTTTTCATAAAAATGACTCCATTTGCACTTGGGACAGCGGTAATGCGGCGGGAGCGGATTTACTTCAGTAATTCCAGCCATTGTAGCAACCAGACTTGACCCGACAGAACCACGCGAACCAACTAAATATCCATCTTTATTTGACTTAAACACCAGCTTTTGTGCAATTAGATATATAACTGAAAAGCCATTTCCAATAACACTCTTGAGTTCTTTGTCTAAACGTTTTTGTACGATCTCTGGCAGTTCATCGCCATAAAGCTCATGGGCCTTGTCCATCGTCAACTCTTTGATCTGGTCTTCCGCTCCATCCATCTTGGGTGTATATAGCTTATCCTTGACTGGCGTAATCTCATCCGCCATATCTACTACAGCGTTAGGGTCAGTAACAACAACTTTTTTTGCGTCTTCTTCTCCTAAAAAGGAAAACTCCGCCAGCATTTCATCGGTTGTTCTGAAATGAGCATCAGGTAATTGTTTGATCCGGTTAAGCGGATTCGCTCCACCCTGCGAGTGAATCAGAATCTTGCGATAAATTGCATCTTCCTTATTCATAAAATGAACATCTCCGGTTGCAACCACCGGCTTTTTCAATTCTTTACCTAAATCTACCATGTTTTTGATGATCTCTTCCAAATTCTGTGAATCTTTGACTAGTTCCTGTTCTAGTAAAGGCGCATACAATGGTTTAGGTTGTATTTCAAGATAATCGTAAAACATCGCTTTTTCTTTAGCTTCACTATAGCCCTTTTGCATCATTGCAGTAAAAACCTCACCACTGGAACACGCGGACCCGATGATTAGACCCTCACGGTACTTAGTTAACTCTGAACGCGGAATACGCGGGATACGGTAAAAATATTTGACCATTGATAAAGATGCTAATTTAAAAAGATTTTTTAACCCAGCTTGTGTTACGGCAAGAATGGTCGCATGAAATGGATGTTCATGTTTATACGCCGCACTTTCACCCACATAATCGTTCAACTGGTCATGATACTCTATATGATACTTTTCTTCAGCTTCTTTCAACATTGCAAAATAAATATGTCCTGTCGCTTCCGCATCGTAAATAGCACGATGATGATGTTCCAAGTTAACATTTAGCATTTTTGTCAGTTTATTCAACCGAAAACTTTTCAACTGTGGGTATAGCAGACGTGCTAAAGTCAGTGTGTCGATCCATGGTTCCGTGATAAGCGGCAGGTCATGCCGTGCATAACCAGTATTCATGAAGTCAACATCAAAGGTCGCGTTATGTCCAACAATAATACAATCCTTGCAAAAATCCTGAAAAAGCTTAAAAACTTCTGCTTCACTCTTAGAACCACGAACCATATCATCCGTAATACTTGTCAAATTGATCGTTGTTTGTGAAAGAGGATGTCCTGGATCGATGAATTCTTCAAACTGAGCAATTACATTTCCTTTATTCATTTTCACGGCTGATAATTCAATCACTTTATCATAACGTGCAGACAGCCCCGTAGTTTCGGTATCAAAAACAACATAAGTAGCATCTCTTAGCGGGATGTGTGCACTATTATATCCGATCGGAGTGCCGTCATCTACCACATTCGCCTCAACTCCGTACAGAATCTTGATATTATTCTTCTGACCAGCTATATGTGCTTCTGGAAAAGCTTGTAATGTGCTATGATCCGTTACTGCAATTGCCTTTTGACCCCATTTAGCTGCCTGTTCAACATAACTTGTAATACTATTCGTTGCATCCATCATACTCATGTTTGTGTGAAGATGAAGTTCTGCCCTTTTCTCATTTTGCGGCGCTGTATCTTGTCGTGAACTGTGCGGGATCTGATTGATATCATATGCATTGATAACAAGATCATGCATAAAGTTGTCTTCTTGCACGCTTCCTCGAACTTTGACCCATTGTCCTTCTTGAATCGCATTGAAACATGCTTCGTCTTCATCTGTCCGCGAGAATTTCTTAACAACGATCGATGAACTGTAATCAGTTATTTTGATGATCAACAATTCACGCGACGAACGCAGTTTGCGAACCTCCTTGTCAAAAATATATCCTTGGACGATGACTGATCTTTCTTCTTCAGTGATGTCGACCATTTGCTGCGGCTGTTCTCTGTTATCAATCTTTTTACCCAACATAACTGGTCCTTCGATAACAGGCAGTGCATCTTTGTTTTCTTTCTTTTGTTTGTTCTGTTTCTTAATTGCCTCAACCGCCTTCTGAGCAAGTTCGGCATCCGATTTGGCCTTTCTTTCTTTGAACTCATTGATCTTTTTTTGTGATTTCGATGCATCAATCAAAGTTTGAATGGAGAAACTAGGAAATCCAAGTTTTTGGTACTCCTGTTCAATTGGACCTAAAGCCTGCGTTGTCAAAAAATTCTTAACAACTTCGTTATCAGCAATAAACATCACACGATTACCATCAAGATATGGAACATTGCTGTTGCACAGTTCTTGGACAAGGGATGATTTTATTTCACAATTTTTCACGACCCATTCCCAGTACTCTCCAAGATTTTTATCACTTAGATGTGGTGAAACAGTTTTAATAATAATATCAGTTTCTGCAATCTCCTTGAAGCCTACTTTAAGATGCTGCCAGAACTCCAAGAAGGTTGAAAAAGGCCAGACATCGTTTGTTTGAATCACAAAACCCCATTTTTGGGATTTTCGATGGACTTCAACTTTTTTTATCTCTGTTCCAGCTAAAGTTTCTTCCTGTTCTGGAGAAGGTTCCCACTTGATTTGCTCAAGTAATTTACGGAACAACGATTGTTTATCAAGTTCCAAAGTGATTATCCTTCCTTTACAATTCATAAAAAGCTGGAACAAATTCATCATTTATTCCAGCCTAATTGTTATTATTAAATTAGCCGCTGGTTGGCAGATTATTGAGCTTTTTTCTCTTCGCTCAGTAAGATGGTAACGGAATTAAGTAATTCATCTTTCCTAACTTCCAATGTTTCGCCATTTTTTCTGAGTTTGATCTCAACAATTCCTTCTTCAGCCTTCTTGCCAATCGTGATTCTTACAGGCAGGCCCATTAAATCTGAATCAGCAAACTTGACACCGGCTCTAGCTTTGCGATCATCCATCAGAACATTATAGCCAGCATCCTCTAAAAGAGCCGCAACTTCTTCTGCCAAGGACGTTTGCTCCTTGTTCTTAGAATTTACCGGAATAACATGCACATCGAACGGTGCAATGCTCTGTGGCCAAATAATTCCATTTTCGTCACAATGCTGTTCAACGATTGCCGAGAGCAAGCGTGAGATTCCAATGCCATAGCTACCCATAATAACAGGTTTCTGCCGCCCATTTTCATCCAACACGTTGGCACCAAGTGTTTCGGAATAGCGAGTACCAAGTTTGAAAATATGTCCAATCTCAATTCCTCGCGTAAAACGCAGCTTTCCCTTTCCGTCAGGAGCTGTTTCTCCTTCCTTAACAAGTCGTAAGTCAAGATAGTCATTAACTTCAAAATCACGTTGTGCATTAGCATTTAGTAGATGGTAACCATCTTCGTTAGCTCCAACGACACTGTTATCCATTTCCCTGATATCTAAATCAGCCAAAACTTGAATCTCGGAGCTGATCCCGACCGGACCTAATGCCCCAAAATCTGCACCAAGATATTGCTTGGCTTCTGCATCACTTGCCATACGCATTACATTTGCATTCAAATAGTTTTTGAGTTTAACTTCATTAAGCTCATCTGTTCCGCGCAGCAAGACTGCAACTGGTTTCTCATCAGCAATAACAAGCAGAGTCTTGATTATCTTGCTTCGCTCAACATCAAGCAGTTCCGCAACTTCTTCAATCGTTTTTGCTGTTTTAGTCGAAACTTTTTCTAAATTAAGCAAGGACTCATGCTTGCTCTGAACATTCCTTTCATTTGTCGCCATCTCAAGGTTGGCCGCATAATCACTCTGATCCGAGTAGACAACAGTGTCTTCGCCAATGTCCGCAATCGCCATGAATTCCTTTGAATCACGTCCACCCATTGCTCCAGCATCTCCAATAATGCCTCTAAAGTCCAGGCCACAACGCTCGAAGATATTTTGATAAGCTATCTCAAATTGATGATATACTTTGTCCAAACTCCCTTGATCAGCATGAAATGAATAAGCATCAAACATTAAGAATTCGCGTCCACGCAGCAAACCGAAACGTGGGCGATTTTCATCACGATATTTCATTTGAATCTGATAAAGCGTCAAAGGTAGTTTTTTATATGATTTAACAGCATCCCGTAATATTGAAGTAAAGGTTTCTTCGTGTGTGGGTCCCATGATAAAATCACGTTTATGACGATCTTTTAATTTAAACATTGTTGGTCCATAAGTGTCGTAACGCCCAGATTCTTTCCAAAGCTCTGCAGGAATAATGGCCGGAACCAGCATCTCTACTCCATCGATCTTGTCCATTTCTTCACGGATTATCTGCTCGATTTTGCGCAGCACTTTGTGTGCCAATGGCAAGTAAGCATACATCCCCGCAGTAATTTGTTTGACATAGCCTGCTCGCAGCATCATCTTATGACTGACTGCTTCGGCGTCACTTGGCACCTCTTTGATCGTCGGAATCAATATTTTTGACTGTTTCATACAAAAAATCTCCTTTTTAATCTAGCACTGATAACTTAGTTGTATTCCTTACAAATTTAATTGAAGAAATAACGCTGGATATCATTCCATGTAACAAGCACCATCAACAACATCAAGAAACCAAATCCAATTAAAGTAATGATTCCTTCCTTCTCAGGTGAAATTGGCTTGCGCCTGATACCTTCAACAACATTCAGTAACAGTTTTCCACCATCCAACGCTGGTATTGGTAATAAATTAACAACACCCAAATTGACTGAGAGAAAAGCCAGCAGGCGAATAACATTGACAACACCATATTTTGCTGCTTGTGAGGTATATGAATACATCGCAACAGGACCGCCAAGGTCATTCAAACTGAACCCTTTAGTAAACATTCCGACCAGCGCACTGAAAATTGCCACAATCATTCCCCATGTTTCAGTAAAACCATAGGTGATTATCGCCAATGGGGAGCTGTTCTTATTCATCTTCGATTCAATACCGATTTGTCCAATCTTTTGACCGTTACTTTCCCTTGATTTCGGTGTCAGCTCAACTTTATGCTTTTTTCCGTCTCTTTCTATCAACAGGTCCGTCTTTTTGCCACCTTGCTTACTAATCTGAGCAACTAGTTCTTCCCAAGTAGCGGTTTTTTTATTATTGACTGCGACAATTTTATCATTCACTTTCAAGCCAGCTCTATCGGCAGCTGAACCATCTACAATTTTCCCGATTCCGTTGGTTGAACTAAGAACTCCTCCTTGCATTACAGCTACGAGGGTAAACGCAACAATCGCTAAGATAAAATTGTTAAGCGGTCCCGCAAAATTAGTCAGCATTCTTTGGTACAACTTGGCAGATTGAAATTGGACATCTAATGGAGCAATTCTGACCTCTGTTCCATCTTCTTCAATAACAGAGGCATCATGTGCAACCGTATAACGATGATACTTATCCTCATCGCCATTTTCATACCCTTCAATCCACAATTCTTTTTCCAGATCCCACTTCACTACTTGCAACGGAATTCCATTTAAAAGCATTTTCTTTTGGCTTGTATTGATTTTATCAACTTTTCCTTGGCTATCCAGAATCAGTGTGACGATTTTTCCTGCTTTTAAGGAGTCGTCATCATCTTCTAGACCAGCCATTCTGACATAACCGCCTAAAGGGAGTATCCGAATCGTATAAGTTGTTGCGTTCTTATGGTAGGAAAAAATCTTAGGGCCCATCCCAATCGAAAACTCGCGGACAAGTATATTTGCCCTTTTAGCAAAATAAAAATGGCCAAATTCATGCACAAGTACAAGAATTCCAAATATAATAATAAAAGTGATGATAGTTGTAATCATACAATATTCCTTTCATTATGAGCAAAAAGTCAAATCGTCAAATTAATCCGACAAAGTGCATGACTGGTAATACGAAAAGCAGCGAATCAAAGCGATCAAGAATTCCACCATGTCCCGGCAGAATCCGACCTGAGTCTTTAACACCATAGTACCGTTTTAATGCAGATTCAACAAGATCACCCAGTTGACCAACAACAGAAGCCAAAAGTATTACCAGCAGCATCGTACCCCAATTATATACCTGTGGGAAAAAGTACGTATATACCCCTCCAATTATCAAAGCAATCACTGATCCGCCGATAGTGCCTTCCCATGTTTTGTTTGGACTGATATGGGGAGCAAGTTTATTCTTACCAAATCTGCGGCCAACCATATAAGCTCCGCTGTCAGTTGCCCAAACAGTGAACAAAATCAGAAAAAGGACATCTAGCCCTGCTTGACGTGCTGTGATCAGATAATGAAAACCGACAGAAGTATATAGAACCCCCAAAACTAAAACACCTGCATCGTCGAATGAAAAACGATTACGTGTTACCACTGTATACAACAGGTATAGTAGCACAAAGAAATAAAAAGCACTAAAACGCCACTCAGAATTTGGCAAGAAAGCCAGCCATTTTTCTGGCACGATAATCATTAGTGCCGCTAAAAAGCCTATAGTTGCTTCAGGCGATACCAGCAGCTTTTTTCGCATTATATATATTTCAGATAGACCAATCAGCCCTAACAACACACATAATATTTCGAACGGAATTCTCCCATAAATAACCAGTGGGATAAAAATCAATAAAGCTACAACAGCTGTTACTACACGTTGTTTCATTCTAAACTACCCCTTCTTTAAACCACCGAAGCGCCGATCACGGCTCTGATATTCGTAAATGTTTTCTCTTAATGTTGCTGCAGTATAGTCCGGCCATAAAACGTCCGAAAACACAAATTCACTGTATGCTATTTGCCATAACAAAAAATTAGATAATCTTAATTCACCGCTTGTCCTGATCAACAGGTCTGGATCATTGTAAGGTTTTAATGAATTAGTCATAAGCGTTTCCGCTATCTTATCATTGTCAATATCATCAACATCTATTTGACCAGTTTTGACCTGTCTGGCAATCTCTCTGACCATAGTATTTATCTCTGCTCGGCCACCATAATTAATCGCGAAGTTCAGAATCATTCCATCATTTGCAGCAGTCTGTTTAATAGCACGTGCAACTGCGTCCTTTGTTTTAGCAGGAAGCTCCTCAAGGTAACCAATTGCATTCACTCGGATGTTCTTTTCAATCAGTTCTGGAACAAAAGTATCAAAGAAAGTCACCGGCAAGCCCATTAGGAAATCGACTTCTTTTTGAGGTCTCTTCCAGTTTTCAGTTGAGAAAGTGTACAGCGTCAGAACCTTGACTCCTAGTCTGCTTGCCTCTCTCGTAACTTCCTTAACAGTTTCCAAAGCCGTTTTATGTCCGGCAACACGAGGTAGGTGCCGTTTTTGCGCCCAGCGTCCGTTTCCGTCCATAATAATAGCAATATGAGCGGGAATCCTATTCAAGTCAAGTTCTTCTTGCTCATCTTCTGGACGAGAATTATTTTTAATTAATTTCGAGAACAAAAATACACCCCCAATTAAAAGTCAAAACACATTTTAGCAAAAAATGAACAACGGGGCAAAGACAGACCGCCAATTGTTATAATCAACAAAGAAATCTTAAAAATGATTCCGTTGATTCAACCAATCAAAAGATCCAGCAATGCTACCCGTTGTCCATGACCACCCTTGACAGATGGCTGTTTGCTTTAAACATCAAGAATTTCTTTTTCTTTTTCAGCCTGTATCGTTTCAACATTCTTGACTGAATTATCCGTTACTTTCTGTGCCTGTTCTTCTAAGGTATGGAGATCATCCTCAGTAAGATCACCCTTTTTTTCAGCTTTTTTCAGTTCATCCATCATATCGCGACGTATATTCCTAACTGCAACCTTAGCATTCTCAGCTTGTGCCTTAACCTCCTTCGCGAGCTCTTTACGTCTCTCTTCAGTTAATTGCGGAATTACCAATCGAATAGCGGAGCCATCATTTGCAGGAGAAATTCCTAAATCGGAAGCCAAAATTGCATGCTCAATATCTTTTAAAGAGGACTTATCATACGGAGTAACCAACAATACACGTGCCTCAGGAACTGAAATTTGTGCAATCTGATTCAACGGTGTCGACACACCATAATAATCGACATTAATTCGATTTAACAGACTAGCATTAGCGCGCCCAGCCCGAACATTGCCCAATTCGCGTTGAAAAGCTTCTTCTGCTTTAGTCATTTTTTCTTTTGCTTGTTTGATTATCGGGTCATTGATTTGCATATATTATTTTCCTTTCACTGTTGTTCCGATCGTCTCGCCTTCCACAACACGCTTAATATTCCCGCTCTTGTTCATATTGAATACAACAAGTGGAATATCATTGTCCATTGACAGAGAGGATGCAGTTGTATCCATAACCTGCAGTCCTTTTTTAATAATATCCAAATGGGTCAACTTTTCATATTTTACTGCATTCGAATCTTTTAGCGGGTCCGCAGAATAAATTCCGTCCACACCATTTTTAGCCATCAAAATAACGTCGGCATTAACTTCAGATGCACGTAAAGCAGCAGTCGTATCCGTTGAAAAGTATGGTGAACCAGTTCCGCCTGCAAAAATAACGATCCGCCCCTTTTCCAAATGACGAATAGCCTTGCGGCGAATGTAGGGTTCCGCAATTTGCCGCATTTCAATTGAAGTCTGAACTCGAGTTGGAACACCGATTGACTCCAAGTTATCTTGCAAAGCTAAGGCATTCATAACCGTTGCAAGCATTCCAATATAATCAGCTTGGGAACGTTCCATACCCATCTGGCTCCAGACTCGCCCCGCCACATGTTGCCACCTCCGACAACGATTGTAATCTGAACACCCAAATTATGTACTTCTTTGATCTCTTCCGCAACTTTTCGAATTTCTGGAGGGTTGATTCCGGTGCCTAAATCACCCGCTAACGCCTCACCACTTAATTTCAATACCACACGTTTATACTTAACGTTTGCCATTATGGCCCTCCTCATTCACTGTTAAATTTCAATCAATATTCTACGAACACATTCTTATTTATTTTAACATACTTTTATTGACTTGAATATCATAAAAATATATTTTACCATTCTCTCTTCTATGATGGTTTGTTTCCAACCACAAGAGCGTATAAAAAAGCTGAGTCGAATTTCTTAATTTCGACTCAGCTTCTATTTACAACGCTCTAAACCATCCTATGTTACACATTATTAAAAAACAACACTACAGTTTAAGACGTTAAAAGTTTAAATTAATCTTTAATTTGACTCATTACTTCGTCAACAAAGTTGTCTTCTTTCTTTTCAATTCCTTCGCCAACTTCATAGCGAACAAATGAGCGAACTTTACCCTTTTTAGAAGAAACATACTTACCGACAGTTTGATCTGGATCTTTAACAAATTCCTGATCATCTAAGCTGATTTCAGCCAAAAATTTGTTTAAACGTCCTGCAACCATTTTTTCAACAATCTTCTCTGGTTTACCTTCATTTAAAGCTTCCTGTGTCAGAACTTCTTTTTCGTGATTCAATTCTGCAGCAGGTACTTGATCACGGTTGACATATTTTGGATTGATAGCAGCTACATGCATTGCAACATCTTTGGCAGTTGCTTCATCTGCACCATCAAGCACTACAAGCGTAGCTATCTTACCACCCATATGGAGATAAGCACCGAAGTTTTGGCTGTCATCTTTTTCAGCAAGAGCAAAGCGACGCAAAGTAATCTTTTCACCGATAACCTGTGTTGCTTCAATGATTTCATCATTGACAGTTCCGTTAGCCGTTTTCACCTTCAAAGCATCTTCAACATTTGCAGGTTTTTCCTTTGCAATTACATTTGCAATCTTCTTAACCAATTCTTTGAACTGTGCATTCTGTGCAACAAAGTCTGTTTCCGCATTAACCTCAACGATTGCGGCTGTATTCCCAACAACTTCAACATCAGCCAAACCTTCAGCAGCGACGCGATCGCTTTTCTTGGCAGCCTTAGCAATTCCCTTTTCACGCAGGTGATCAACTGCTTTGGACATATCTCCATCCACAGCAACAAGAGCTTTTTTTGCAGCCATCATTCCAACGCCTGTTTTGTCACGTAGTTCTTTAACCTGAGAAGCAGAAATCTTTGCCATATCAATGGCCTCCTTAAATTTTTTAATAAAAACTGTCCCAAACCCTAAGGCCCTTAACGTGCCTAACGTTTGAGACAGCCTATGTTTTAACTATTCAGCATCTTTAGTATCGTTTTTGCCTTCAACAGCTTCTACGATGTCTTCAATTGAATCAGTTTTTTCAGTTTCACCAAATGACTTTTCTGTGATTTTTTCTTGATCTTCACCCTGATGAGCTTCGATAACTGCGTCTGCCATCTTAGAAGTGATCAAGCGAACGGCACGAATAGCATCATCATTCGATGGAATCTTAACATCAATTTCATCTGGGTCAGCATTTGTATCAACCATCGCAACGATCGGAATGTTAAGTTTACGTGCTTCCTTAACAGCAATTCTTTCTTTGCGAGGATCAACAATGAACAGTACATCCGGAATGCGCGGCATATCTTCAATACCACCAAGGAATTTTTCAAGACGTTCTCTTTGTTTGATCAACAAAGCAACTTCTTTCTTGGGTAAGACATCAAACGTGCCATCTTCAGCCATTGCCTTGATTTCCTTCAAACGTTTGATCCGTTTTTGGATCGTATCCCAGTTAGTCAAGGTTCCGCCTAACCAACGATGGTTAACGAAATATTGGCCTGCGCGCTTTGCTTCTTCTTCAATTGCATCCTGAGCTTGTTTTTTTGTTCCTACAAACAAAATAACGCCATCATCTTCTGCAGCATCCTTCACGAAGTTATAAGCACTATCAATCAGCTTAACTGTTTTTTGCAAATCGATAATGTAGATTCCATTACGTTCCGTGAAGATATATTTCTTCATCTTAGGATTCCAACGACGTGTTTGATGTCCAAAATGAACACCTGCTTCGAGCAATTGTTTCATGGTAATTACTGCCATAACTTGTTACCTCCGATATTGTTTTTTCCTCCTCCATGTTCATCTGGCAGAAGACTCGTTCTGAGCACCCTTCTTACCATCTCATGGAGTGTGATTTGTTGCTCACATAGCAACCTTGAATATTCTACCTTATTATTGTTTAAAAAGCAACATTTTAATGCAAGAATAAGCCCGCTTGACTAATTTAGACAACTAAAGTGTCAGCAGTTCCCGTCTCACACACAGCTTTCGCACTATTTAAAGCAATATAAACCATATTTTTAACCGCTGTTTCAGTATAAAAGGCCACATGCGGCGTAACAAGTGCGTTGTCAAGCTTGAGCAGCTCGCTAAAAGTGCTGTCCTTCAAGTCTTGGTTACGTAAATCATGATTAAACAATGGGCTTTCATTCTCATAAGTGTCCAATGCAGCTCCAGCAACATGACCATTTTTTAGCGCAGTCACCAAATCAGCCGTATTAATCAATGAGCCGCGTGCTGTATTGACAATGTAGACGCCCTTTTTCATCTTAGAAATCGTTTCAGCATTTATAAGATGATGATCTTCCGGTGTGGCTGGCATATGCAGTGTGATCACATCAGCCTGTTCAAATAATTCATCATATGATGAAACATATATTCCTTCCTCTTTCAAAGCAGGATTAGGATAAACATCATACGCAATAACTTTTGCGCCAAAGCCGCGATAAATATCAATTGCTGCGCGCCCGATCCGACCAGTTCCGACAACACCAACAGTCAATGAGCGCAATTCTTTTCCCACGTAAGGTGCCCAGCGAAAGTCATGTTCCGCAACCTTGCGTCTGAAAACAGTTGTGTTGCGTAAAAGCTGCAACAGCTGTGTAACCGAAAATTCGGCGATTGCATTTGGTGAATAAGCTGGCACATTGGTAACTTTGATTGCATTCTTCTTTGCTTCATCCAAATCAAGGTTATCAACACCAACATTGCGGATAGAGAAAACTGTGACTCCCTTTTCGTTTAATTTGGCAAACATTTCCTTCGGAAAAGTACCTGTCTGTAACGCAAGAACACCATCGTAACCTGCAACCTTGCTTAAGGATTCAGTACTGAGCGCTTCTTTTACCACATCAACTTGAACACCATTTTTCTTTTTCCAAGCCTCAAAATACTTTAACTCATCCTCACGAACGTTAAATGCAATAAACTTCATTGTGAACCTCCAATTATATAAGTAATGTCTCTATATACGGCGATGCACTGGCACGCTAAATTGAATTTAACGGCAACCGCACGGTCTTAATTGTACCACGAACTTCGTATTCTTTTAAAATTTAAGCTTGCTGCCCTTTTCATCCTTTTTCGTGCCTCGTCAAGTGTTCTGGAATAAGGTCTGCCACACCACAGCGATTAAGATAAGCTATTTTTTTCGCACGCGGCTGATGCTTAAAAGCGTATTCAGCTTGCAAAGCCTGTCCTTTTTCCTCAAATACCTCGTAATGGATCATTTGAACTGGTCGACGACTTTTTACGCGCGTGTACTTTGCTCCATGACCGCTATTATGTGCAGTGAGTCTTTTGTTAAGATCCGTGGTAAACCCTCCATACAGGCTGCCATCTGCGCATAAGAGAACATAAAAATAATATTTTTTATTTTGCCTTTTTCCCGCCATATAAAATCTCCTGTACAAACGGCCCATACTGGTCATCATCCTTAAAAACCGTTATTGGCGGTAAAAATCGAATTCCTTGCTGGTGGCCGTCTTTTATAGCTTCTACCAAAATCATATTGGCTTCACGTTTTCTTTTAGGATACACCAATTGAACTCTTTTGGGAGCTAATCTATTATTTTGAAGAAGTGTCAGCAGCTCTAAAGAACGCTCTGGGCGATGAACAAAATAAGCTTTCCCATTCATCTTCAACAAGCCGCTTGTAATTTCGATGATTTTTTTCAGATTGACCGTAATCTCATGTCGTGCGATCGCAAAATAAGGATTTCCATTTTTTTTGCTGTCATTTAAATTAGCAAAGTATGGCGGGTTGCATGTCACTGTGTCGAACGAATCCTTTTGTAGATACTCATACGCATTCGCCAAATCAATGTTCAAAACATCCATCTGATTACCGAGTCGATTTAACTCTATACTTCGTTGGGCCATGTCAGCCAAACGTTCTTGAATCTCAACTTCAACTATTTGTGCTTGTGTTTTAGAACTTAAAAAAAGACCGACTGCACCATTGCCCGCACAAAGGTCCACTATTTTTCCACTTTTTTTCTTAATCGGCTGCACAAAATTTGCTAGCAAAACAGCATCCAGTGAAAAGGAAAAAACTTCTGGACTTTGGATTATTTTAATGTCGTTTGAGTACAGCATATCAATTCTTTCATTTTTATTTAAACACATTTTTTCCCCAACCTTATTTGGACTTGCAACTAACTCAAAACATATGCAATACTAATCACTGAAATATTCTAATTCAGAAAGGAATGTCACCGTGATGTTCTATTCATTTGTTCGTGTTATTGCACGTTTTTTTCTTTTTTTAGTTAATGGTAATGCTCATTATCGGAACAAAGAAAAACTTCCGTCTGGTAATTATATCCTAGTTGGCCCCCATCGCGCCTGGTTTGATATGATTTATTTTGCGCTTGCCGCCTCACCTAAAAAGTTTTCCTTTATGGCAAAATCAGAACTTTTCAAAAATCCCATTTTGCGCTTTATTTTGGTACACGCCAACGCCTTTCCTGTGGACCGCAAGAACCCTGGGCCGTCCGCAGTTAAGACCCCTGTTAAATGGCTCAGGAAACGAGATCTTTCGTTGATCATGTTTCCTTCAGGCACACGCCATTCGCAAAAATTAAAAGGAGGCGCACTTCTTATTGCTAAACTAGCGGGAGTTCCGCTTGTCCCAGCAGTCTACCAGGGTCCGCCAACATTCAAACGACTTTTATTACGAAAACGCGTAACGATTTCTTTTGGCGAACCAATATACATTGATCGCAAAAAGAGACTAAATGACGAAGAGCAACAGAAAATTCTCAAAAATTTGCACAATGTCTTTGATGAATTAGACCAAGAAATTGATCCAACATACAAGTATGTGGACCCAAAAGCTTTGAAGAAATAAAAAAGGAGCTCCGCAACGGAGCTTCTTTTTTATTTCTTTTTCTTGTTTTGTGCCTTCATTGCATTCATCATCTGATGCAGCTTTTTCTCTGATGGTTTTTGACCCATTTGCAACATCATTGTTTTTAACATATTCTCGTCGATTGGAGGATTATTTTTCAAGTAATTTTCCATATACTTGCGCGCTGCAAAAAAGCCGCCAGCAAACCCTACGATCAATGCAAGAACTGCAATAAGAACCCAGATCGTTGTTGACATCAACAATTGCTCCCTTCAAGTCACTTCACTCTTCAATTTTACACAACTGCTCCCCAAAAATAAAGGATATATCTTAAATAAAACAAACTAATCATCACGCAGTCCTTTTTTACGCTGGATCTTTTTAACCTTTTCAGGCGTTACTTCGTTACCTTTTTTGTCAAAAACTTGCATCATTTCAATGTTGCTTCTAAAAGTTTCACGAAATAGAGACAGGTAAGTTTCACGCAGACTTTTCTGTTCTTCTAACTCTGCTGGCGAAAGGCCACTCTCCTTTTTCTTTTTAGCTAATTCATTAATTCGATCAATCAACTTTTGCGGGATCTTTTTCGTCATTACATTCACTCCTAGCCATATTCAAATCAATCAAAACTTATCATACAAGAAAAAGCAGTGTTGTTCAAATAATTAATACGAACATTTGTTTGTAAACACTGGCTTTTTGTGCTAAAATTTAACTATTAAATTAGTAATTGAGGTGTCATAAATGACAAAGGCTTCTGAAAAAAGGCAAATGGCCGTTCTGCGTTTCATACATGAACGAGTCAATGAGAAAGGATATCCGCCGACAGTTCGTGAAATCTGCCAAGCAGTAGATCTTTCTTCAACTTCAACAGTCCACGGGCACCTTGCACGGCTGGAGAAGAAAGGTCTTCTCCAAAAAGATCCAACTAAGCCGCGGGCTATTGAACTGACTGCAGCTGGTTTAGAAGCACTCGGTATTGAAGAGCATGCAGATTCAATACCCGTTTTAGGAACCGTAACTGCAGGAGCTCCGATCCTTGCTGTTGAGGAGGCTACCGAATATTTTCCATTACCACCGAATATTGAATCTGCCGCAGATCTCTTCATGCTGACAATTCGTGGGAAAAGCATGATAAATGCTGGCATCTTAAATGGCGACAAAGTGATTGTCAGAAAACAACGCTCTGCTGATAATGGTGAGATTGTAATCGCAATGACTGAAGAAAACGAAGCAACATGCAAGCGTTTCTTCAAGGAAGATGACCACATTCGATTGCAGCCTGAAAATGACACAATGGCTCCGATCATTTTAGATTCGGTCTTAATTCTCGGCAAAGTTATCGGTCTGTACCGTAATTTTATCTAACCAAATTTTTATAACAAAAAACTAGAACTGCAATGGCGACACGCGTGTAGTTCTAGTTTTTTTATCTACCATTTATTCGTTTAGTCTTCAGTTCCGCGGACATCTGTAATAATTCCTGCGCATGTTCTAGTGTCAGCTTGGTAATTGTTGTTCCTGCCAACATGCGTGCCAATTCGTCTACACGTGCTGACGTATTAAGCTTTTGGATGGATGTTTCGGTCCTGCCCTTCACAGTATGCTTGGCGAGAAAGTAATGTTGATCACTGATGGCCGCTACCTGTGGAAGATGGGTAATACACAACACCTGCGAGTGGGCCGCAATCTGACTTATTTTTTCAGCTATTGCTTGCGCAACACGTCCGCTGACACCTGTATCTACTTCATCAAAAATAATGCTGGTCACACCTTGCGTTTGCGCAAAAATCGTCTTCAAAGCAAGCATTATTCGGGATAACTCACCACCTGAGGCAATTTTTGCTAATGGTCCCATTGCTTCACCAGGGTTAGTCTGAATATAGAATTCAACCTCATCTATCCCGTTTTGTCCGAGTTCTGTTTTTATCCGTTTGAATTTAACTTCAAACAACGCTTTGTCCATAAAAAGTTCTTTTAACTGCTGATGAACATCTTTTTGCAGCTTCTTAGCGGCTTTGTGCCGTTTAACAGATAGTTCGTTTGCAAGCAATTTGGCTTTACTTAACGCTTGTTGAACCGCAGCTTTTTGCTGTTCTCCATTATCCTCTGTTTTTTGCATCTCAGCTAATTCCTTGCTGATTTTTTGCTGATAATTAATAATCTGACTGATCGAATCACCATATTTGTGTTCCAATTGATGAATAAGCTCAAGTCGCTGGACAATTGCGTTTAAGCGATCTTCATCCCATTCCATCATATCAAGCTCCCCAGAAATCTCATGGGCAGCATCCTGCAGTGCATAAAAAGCATCAGCAAATCCTTCACTGATTGTCTGCAATTTATCCGAATAAGATGCGATATTATTAAGTTCCTCCATCGCTCCTCCGATTTGACCTAATGTGTCCGTCGTTTCACCGGATAAAAGCTGATAACTTTTCATCAGTGCACTGCGAATAGTTTGGTAATTCTCTAATTTATTTTTTTCAGTACTTAGCTTTTCCTCTTCACCGTTTTTTAGATGTGCTTCATCGATCTCATTAACCTGAAACTTAAGCATATCCAATCTTTGAGCCCATTCCTTTTCATTGGCCTCACGTTTTTTTAATGCATTTTTTAAAGAATTGTATTCTTTAAAAGCCTCCAAGTAGCGCTTCTTCAATGAACCAAAAGAGGGAATGTACTCGTCTAAAAGAACGATGTGCCGGTCTGCTTTCATCAGTTCCTGATGTTCATTTTGCCCATGAATATCAATTAGTTTTTCACCAATTTGCCTGAGCACCGCTAAGTTAACAAGAATACCATTTACCCGACAGACACTCCGTCCGCTGCGATAGAGGTCGCGCTGTAAGATTAATCCATCCTCTTCATGCTCAATACCTAGTTCATTCAGCATCGCATCCAACTTGTGATCTGGAGTAAGTGTAAACAAACCTTGCAGCATTGATTTATTTGCTCCCTTGCGAATAAACTCTTGCGATCCGCGTCCCCCAGCTAAAAGTCCCAGTGCATCAATAACAATTGATTTGCCGGCACCAGTTTCACCTGTTAAAACGGTCATCCCTGGTTGAAAATCGATGTCCATTTTTTCAATAATCGCGAAATCTCTAATTGTAAGTTCCTGTAACATTGAACCATCCCTTTGATTATCTCCAACTGGATAACAATCATAATCATTTGATTTTAAAAAGTCCTTACTCCGTCATATCCAACAGTAATTTCTGTGTTTCGAGTGTTTTCTCCGTTGATGTTGATATCACCAGCACAGTGTCATCATCTCCGATAGTTCCAAAAATCTGTTCCAGTTTAAGCTGATCTATCAAGCTAGCTACTGCCGGGCCATTTCCAGGCAACACTTTAATTAGGAAAAACTCACCCTGCACTTTGGAAGAAACATATGCGTCATGCAGTGTATGCTGCAATTTCTTCTCGGCATCCATCTTTTTTTCAGTCGGCATGCTGTAGTGATAATTTCCTTCAGGTGATGGCAATTTAATCAGTTGCATCTCTTTAATATCGCGAGAAATAGTTGCCTGCGTTACCTCAATCCCCTGTTCTCTCAAAAGCTTGACAATATCCTCTTGTCGCTCGATACTATTTTGTTGTATTAGCGTCTTTATTGCTTTTTGTCTATCTTGCTTGCGCATCACAGTCACCAACCTCTATAATAAGATTCGCATTTATTTCTAATAATAGCCTATATTGCATAAATATTAAAGAATAACTGTATTTAAAAACAGAAACAGACTTACTTCAAAGATGCATACGCTGCTTCAAGCACAGTTTCAACATCAACCTCTTCAGACAAGTGTGCATCTTGGGCGGTACTACGCAAATGAATTAAAAATTCAATATTGCCTTCTCCGCCTGTGATAGGTGAAAAATCAAGTCCGCAGACATCATAGCCTGCTGCGACCGCAAAAACAATAATTTTTTGCAGGACCTTTTTATGCACATTTTCGTCTCGCACGATACCATGCTTACCCACGTTCTCCTTGCCCGCTTCGAATTGCGGCTTGATCAAGGCTACCACATCTCCGCCAGGAAGCAGTATCTGGTGCAAGGGCGGCAATATTAGTTCAAGTGAGATAAAGGAGACATCTATAGTCGCAAAACTAGGTTGTCCATGTGTAAAATCTGCCAACTTGCTGTAACGAAAATTGGTGTTTTCCATGACAATTACACGTGGATCCTGGCGTATTTTCCATGCCAGCTGGTTAGTGCCAACATCCAATGCATAACTCAATCTTGCACCATTCTGCAGTGCAACATCCGTAAAACCGCCAGTTGATGAACCGATGTCCAAGACGATCTTATCTTGAACTGTCAAATTAAAAACTTTTAATGCCTTATCCAACTTAAAACCACCACGGCTGACAAAGGGCATTTTAACGCCCTTAAAATGCAATTCTGTAGAATCATCGATTTTCATGCCTGGCTTATCAAGCCGTTCTTCATTCTTGCCTAAGATCTCGCCAGCCATGACTGCCCTTTTGGCTTGTTCACGTGTGGCAAACAATCCTTGCTTAACAAGTAAAACATCAACTCGTTCCTTTTTCATTCATTCTTCCTTCTTACAAAGTAATCTAAAAACCCGCTTAACAATTCTGTCTTTAAGCCTAATTCTCTCACAGCAGCCAAACTATCCTTAGCTTGGGATATGGCCTCTTCAAGCTGCTGATAAGCACCCTCAAGCCCAACTAAGCCCGGATATGTATTTTTATTCTCTGACTGATCTTTGTGCACAGCCTTACCCAGCTGCTCTTTTGTTGCTACAACATCCAAAATATCATCATAAATCTGAAAAGCAAGGCCAAAAGCCGCCGCAAATCGATGCAGCTGCTCTTGCTGATCTGCCGGTAAACCGCTTAAAACGCAGCCCGCGTAACATGCATAATCAATTAGTGCCCCTGTTTTACGCTGGTGAAGCTGTTGGAGCTGTCTAAGTGTGAGGTGCTTCTTCTCTCCCTCAATATCCGCAACCTGTCCACTTACCATGCCCTGTGGTCCAGCTGCGACTGCTAATGCTGTCATTAATTTGGACTTAGTATCACCATTCAAATCGGCTTTACCGATACATTCAAAAGCGGTCGTTAACAAACCGTCTCCCGCCAATACAGCCATCGCTTGTCCAAACTTTTTATGATTCGTCAAACGACCGCGCCGCAGATCGTCGTTATCCATCTCAGGCAGGTCATCATGGATCAAAGAATAAGTATGCAATAACTCAAGGCTGCTGGCGACAGCATAGACACCCTCATCTAGGTCTCTGCCTGCTTCACTGCAAACAGCTAGGATGAGCAGCGGCCTGATCCTTTTTCCGCCAGCAGAAACTGAATAACTCATCGCATCCTTAAGCGTCTGCTCACCGCGCAGATTTGCTAAATAACTTTCAAGATAGTGGTTGAGTTGCGGTAGTTGCTGTGCTTGAAAATTTTCCAACTCAGTCTTCATCGTTGTCATCCCGTTCAAATTTTTCTTCGTTGCCGTTCTGATCCATCACTTTGGTCAGAGTTTTCTCTGCATTTTCAAGTTTTGCTTGCAATTGCTTACTCAGTTCCATTCCGCGTTGAAATTTCTCAAGTGATTTTTCAAGTGGAATATCGCCTTGTTCTAATTTTTGTACGATTTCTTCGAGTTCACTCAAGTTTTCCTCAAATGTTGGTTTATCAGCCATTATTTTGTTCCTCCTTAATTTTTTTTATTTCCGCAGAGGCTGTTCCATCTGCAAAATGAATATCAATCTCTTGTTTTGGAGCTATTTGTTTGACCGACTTAATAACTTGTTTGTCCTGTGAAACATAGCTGAACCCACGGGCCATGATTTTCAAAGGGCTCAACATGTCTAAACTAACAATTGCTGTTTTAACATGCTGCTGCTTCTGCTCAAGAACCGCTGTTCCAGCCTTGCATAGCCTTTCTTGCAAATATTCGACTCTTTTTTCATTCAAACGAACACTTTCGATGGGGGCAACATTGCGCAAACGAGCTAGGATTCGGGTCAGCTGCCGTTCATTTTGGGTGAATATTGCCTGTACCGCTTGTTCTGCTCGTTTATCAAAATAATCGAGTTTTTGCAAATAACCTTCGTATAACCGCTCAGGCTGTTGAAAAACATAAGAAGACTGCAACTTAGCTAATTGTTGTCTTTTTATTTTTAATTCAGACTTGAATGCCTGATAAAGTCTTAGCTTGATTTGGTTGATTTTTAACAACTCATCACTCAACACCGGTACAGCCAGTTCAGCTGCTGCTGTGGGAGTCGCCGCTCTGACATCTGCCACCAAATCAGCAATGGTTGTATCTGTTTCATGACCCACAGATGAAATAATGGGGATTGGGCAATCAAAGATGGCTCGTGCAACCATCTCTTCATTGAAGGGCCATAAATCTTCAATCGATCCGCCCCCGCGACCAATTATTAGAGTATCGAAATTACCAGTGCGCTCAACACTATGAATTTTTTCCACAATGTCGGTGGCCGCACTCTCACCCTGAACAAGGGCAGGAAACAATACCAACTGTGCAATTGGGTACCGCCGTCGGACCGTTGTCATGATATCCTTGATCACTGCACCCGAACGGCTTGTAATCACAGCTATTCTCTGTGGAAAAAGCGGCAACGCTCGTTTAGGAGCCGAGAAAAGGCCTTCAGCAGCAAGCTTTTTCTTCAATTGCTCATATGCTTGATACAGCGCACCAACTCCATCTGGTTCCATTTTTTCAACATAAATTTGATAATTTCCAGTTGCTTCATAAAGTGAAATGCGTCCGACCACCAAAACCTTCATCCCTTCTTCGTTGAAATTTCACTTTTGCAAAAGACGAACGAAACATAATGGCACTGATCTTCGCACGCTCATCTTTCAAGCTGAAGTATTGATGGGCATTAGGACGCATGCGGAAATTTGAGATCTCGCCTGTAAGATAAACGCGTCCCAGGTAGGATCTGCATCAAACTTGCGCTTTAAATATTTTGTTAAAGCGCTAACCGTGAGATACTTTTCTGTTGGCAATCTGAACACCTCGTTCTGCAAATTCGACTGTTTGTTCCATTAACATCGCTATTGTCATCGGCCCCACTCCCCCAGGAACCGGAGTGATATAAGAAGCCACTTCACTCACTCCCTGCTGTGCAACATCACCAACTAGTTTTCCATCAGCATTTCTGTTCATGCCAACATCGATTACAACTGCTCCAGGTTTGACATCTTCTCTTTTAATAAAATCCGCACGCCCAACCGCTGCAATCAAAATATCAGCTTGTCGTGTAAATTGTGCAAGATTTTTAGTCTTGCTGTGCGTAACTGTCACTGTGGCATCATGGTTGAGCATCAACGCTGCCAGCGGCCGTCCAACGATATTGCTGCGACCAACAATGACAACATTCTGCCCTGCCAGCGGCAAATCGTATTTCTCGAAAAACTTCATAATTCCATGCGGTGTGCACGGCAGCGAACGCGGAGCATTCATGAATAAGTGACCAATGTTGATGGGGTGAAACCCATCAACATCTTTTTCAGGCGCGATTGCACACGTTACCTTTTCCTCATTTATTTGTGCAGGCAAAGGCAGTTGGACAAGTATTCCATGGACTGAATCGTCTTCATTATATTTTTTTACAATTGAAAGCAATTCTTTTTCTGTAATGTCTTGTGGTAATTTAACATCAGCTGTTTCAATTCCAATTTTTTCAGCTGCACGATGTTTATTACGAACGTACACCTTACTTGCACCATCTTCACCCACTAGGATTACCACTAGTTTAGGCCTGATACCTTTTTTATGTAGTTCTTCTACTCTTTTTTTTAAAGCATCACGAATTTCTTTAGCTACTTTTTTTCCATCTAACAGTTTTGCGACCATTCTTCTCATCCTCATCATTGTTTGCTTAAGGTATATTTTAGCATATCTTCTTTTTTTTCTATAGACCAATCCAACTCGTTTAGAATTACAAATAAATAAGCGGTCAGGGCTAACACACACACTAGCCCCAATCGCTCATTCCTATACTGAATCTTTGGATGGTTTTAATTAGATTGTTCTGCATCATTGTTTGTCTCAGTTACCAAGTTCGACAGCACTCCATTTATAAAGCGTCGCGATTTTTCGTCGCTGAACTCCTTTGACAACTGCAATGCTTCATTGATCGCTACTCTGGCAGGTACTCCATCCGCAAATTTTGCTTCATAAATTGCGATACGCAAAATAAGCAGGTCAGTTTTATTCAGACGCGAAATACTCCACTTATTGCTCAGATGAGAGGCAATAACTTGATCGAGCTCTTCTTTTTGAGTCGAAACACCATTCACCAGCGTTTCTAAATAAGAAGGCATTTCTGAATCCACTCTCGTCTCATCTTCACTTTGAATCTCTGTATATAGTTCTTTTATATTAGTTTCAGAGTTGCTTTCAAGCGCAAAAAGTATTTGAAAAACAACCCGGCGAATAGTATGTCTTGTCATGCTCACTTACTGTCACCATTTTCCTCACCAAACAAGTCATCCGGATCCACACCTTGGGCCTGCTTTTCAGGGACTACCCCTTGAACATATACATCAACCGTTTCAAGATTCAATCCCGTCATAAACAATAATTGCTGTTTGACTTTTTCTTGAATTTCCAGTGCAACTTTAGGAACAGACACACCATAGTTAAGAAAAACATAAATCTCAACACCCAACTTGTCACCGTCTTGCTCAAGCTTTATACCCTTGCCACGGCTCTTGCGTCCAAACAATTCATTCAGACTGTTTGCCAACGAGCCCCGCATCGAATAAACACCTTCGACTTGATTAGCTGCGATCCCTGCTATAATTTCAATAACCTCAGGTGCAACTTCTATTTGACCCAACGTGGGTTTTGACTCGCCAAAACAATACTTTTACTTTCAGCCATCGACAGTACCTCCTTTAAACTTTAGGCACGGGAAACGTAACTTCCATCCTGCGTATTGATCGTCAAAACATCGTCTTCATTGACGAAAAACGGTACTTGTACGATCAGACCGGTTTCCATTGTAGCAGGTTTTGATCCGCCCGAAGCCGTATCACCCTTAATACCTGGTTCTGTTGAAGTTACTTTCAAATCAACTGTATTAGGAAGATCCACCCCTAAGGTTTCATTGCCATACATAATAATGCTGACTTGCATGTTTTCCTTCAAATAGTTCAATTCATTTTTGATTTTTTCTTCTGGCAGCTCCAATTGTTCATATGTCTCTGTATCCATAAAAACATAGCTCGTGCCATCTGCATATAAGTACTGCATTTTACGGTTATCAATTTGAGCCCGCTCAACTTTTTCACCTGCACGGAAAGTTTTTTCTTGAACAGCACCAGTTCTTAAATTCTTGAGTTTTGAACGCACAAACGCACTGCCCTTTCCAGGTTTAACATGCTGAAACTCCACCACACGCCAGAGTTCACCATTCACCTCGATGGTCAATCCGTTTTTGAATTCGTTTACTGAAATCATAATGTTCCTCCTACAAATCTCTGAATTATATGCCCTTTTAACACTCTTTACAGCCGGAAAGACTTAAGCATGCTTTTTCAGATTCAATTGATTACAGTTAATAATATCAATAAAAACCCATAAAATGCAAGTCTATCCTCTGATCTCTCTATAGCTGCGTTGAAAATCCGTTAAGATCTCAAAACCGTTTTCTGTAACTAGGATATCATCTTCTATTCTGACACCGCCAGTACCAGGAACATAGATCCCTGGTTCGATCGTAATGACCTGCCCTGCCTGCAATTCAGTCGCAAATCCTTGCCCGATATTAGGCAATTCGTGTATATCTAAACCAATTCCGTGGCCCATTCCATGGTTGAAAAAAGCGCCAAAACCTTTGCTTTCGATATATGAACGCCCGATTTCGTCCAACTCTTGTCCTGTAGCGCCCGCGCGAACTGCTGCAATCGTACGCTGCTGCGCCTGCAAAACAACATCATACATTTTTTTAACATCATCTGACTGAGCACCAAGAGCAAAAGTTCGTGTTACATCTGAAGTGTAGCCTTGGTAATAATAACCAAAATCCAAAGTCACCAGATCGTTTTGGTTGACTCGCTGCGAAGATGCAACAGCATGTGGCCAAGCAGTTCTTTCACCAGCAGCAACTATTGTCGCAAATGAGCTTTCGCTAGCTCCGTTTTTCTTCATATAATTATCGACCCAATTTGCCAACTCTATCTCGGTACAACCAGGTTTAATAACTTCTAAAAATGAACGATAGCATCTGCCTGCTAGTGCCGCTGCTTCTCTGATAATTTGAATTTCAGCAGGTTCCTTAACCGAACGCAGACTTTCAATCACATTTTCCAATGGAACAATGTCGCAAACTGCAGTTTCATCCAAATAATCGTACTGTCGGTAAGTCAATGTATCTTCAAACCCCAGTGCAACTAAGCCCAACTGTTCAGCCAACTTACAAGCTGTTCCAATATAGTCACGACTGATTTTTATCTTCCACCCCGTCAGCTCTTCCTGAACCTGCTGTTCAAAGCGGCTGTCTGTTATCAGATACCGTTCTTCATTTGTGAGTAGTAGAACTCCTGCATCGCCAGTGAATCCACTTAAATAAAAGATGTTTATCGGATTCGTTACTAAAAAAGAATCGAGGCTCATTTGTTCCAACAGAGCCAATAATTTCGTAATTCTTTCAGCCTCATTTGCTCATCTCCAAAAAGCAGTCATGAAAAAACAAAAAAGACCAACACAAAACGGTCTGTCTCGCATTGGTCTTATAATGAAACATAATTATCTTATTCAGCTACTGGGTAAACTGATACTTGTTTCTTGTCACGACCTTTACGTTCAAAACGAACAACGCCGTTAACTTTAGCAAACAATGTATCGTCACCGCCCAAACCAACGTTCACACCTGGATAGATACGTGTTCCGCGTTGACGGTAAAGGATAGAACCACCTGTAACAACTTGTCCATCAGCACTCTTTGCGCCTAAACGCTTAGATTCTGAATCACGACCGTTGGCTGTGGAACCACCACCCTTTTTATGAGCAAAGAATTGTAAGTTCATTAACATAGTTAAGTGCACCTCCCTGTATTCATTCGGTTATCCTAATGTAATTAGCGTAATTTTTTTCTATATCCTGCAAACCAAGTTCAAGGTTGGCTAGCAATAATTGGGCATCACTGTTACTCAACTCCTGCGAGTTTAGTTCAACCCTCAGATAGCCCCCTTCTTCTTCATTTGCATCAACCTTGGGATCGGTATGCGCAAGTTTTTCCAGCCCATTGATCGTACTGATCGCTAGTGCTGAAACAGCTGCGCAAACGATATCCTGTCCATACACGCCAGAATCAGCATGACCTGTTATTTCAAAGCCATATCTACTCTGTCTGCTCTTAAAGAACCGGACTTTTATCATCTCCAAGGCCTCACTTTCATCACTGACTAAGCGTTAATAGCGTCAATGACAACCTTTGTATATGGTTGACGATGACCCTGCTTTGTATGTGAATGTTTTTTAGCCTTGTACTTGAAAGTAACAACTTTCTTAGCGCGGCCTTGTTTTTCAACTGTTCCTGTAACACTAGCACCATCAATAAATGGTTTGCCAACAACAGTCTTATCTCCACCTACTAAAACAATATGGTCAAAAGTAACCTTTTCACCTGCGTCAGCAGCAAGCTTCTCAACGTAGATAGCTTGTCCAGCTTCTACCTTCAATTGTTTGCCACCTGTTTCAATAATTGCGTACATTTGTGCACCTCCTTAATAATTCTTAGACTCGCCGTAATGTAGTGGCTGATGATCACTCTGATCTCATGCACTTAAACTTAAAACGTGCGGTTGCAGTTGTGGCTTGCACAAATACAACACTCAAATGATAGCAAAAAAAAATCAAATCGTCAATCCTTTTCGCTGCTTCATTTGACCAGTCCCTTAATTTGCTAAACAAAAAAAGCCAAGATGTTGGAAAACATCCCAGCTGCAAATGCCGTAATGGCGCGGGAGAGATTCGAACTCTCGACCGTCCGCTTAGAAGGCGGATGCTCTATCCAGCTGAGCTACCGAGCCATAAACAACATCAACTATTATAGAATGCATCCGTTCTATTGTCAAAACTTTTTTTGCATATTTTTTACATTAAAGATAAAGTTAAGCTTGAGCATTATAATTGAAATGTTTTTGTAACCGTGTGATAATAATGTAAATAAAATGTAATATAAAAAGGGATGGTTTGAATGATACAATTTTTAGCACTCATTGGTATTTTGTTTCTTGCTGGTATTATTCAGCTTTATGACAACCAGCGCAAAACTCGCAGCAATTATAAGCATTTCAAGAATGCCGTTCAGCAGGATAAACTTTTAGGCAAATAATATTTACTATTCGGCCCTTGCGCTGCATATGTTTCGCTTGCCTAATTAATGATAAGTTCCAAATTTATGTATTCCTTATAAATAAAGAAAGAACTAGATCGTGAAGTGCCCTCTAATCGTTAGACAGATGAGTCTAATAATTGGAGGGCACCTCAAGTTTGATCCAGTTCTTTTTTCATATAGACACATCACATATTTCGGTCTACGTCTATCCTTACCCGATCATGCTAAAAAAGACTCCATGTTCGTGACTTTGAATGAATATATTTTTATCGACTCATGTTACACTCTTCAACATTGTCTGTTGAAAGTATATCAAGAGCTAAGTCCACATGTCCGATTAACTACTTTAATCCGGTGCACATTTGTACCATTAATGATCCTTTTATTTTCCAAAATGTTTGTACTTACGCATGAAGCCAAAACCAAAGATAAGTGTTGAAGCAGTAACCGCTAGGCCCCCCAGAACTGAGAGTTTTGCACTGCTTTGCTGATCATCACCGGTCTGCGGCAAGTTTGCAGATGTCTTTTTAGCTGCAGCCACAGCTTTAGTGGGAGCGGGAGCAGTCGTCCGTGTACTGCTGCTTGCAATCTGACTGTTTGTTTTATCTACGTCTTTTGCTGTCGCAGCTGCTCTGACCTCTGACTTTGTGGCGGTCAATGGAGTATAGTGTCCAACAACTTTGCTTGATGCAACTTCCTTGATCGTTCCATCTGGATACCACACATTACCATCGTCTCCGATCCAAGGCTTGCTCCAGTCCTTAGCAATGCTCTTTGTGGCTGCATTCTGTGTGTTGCCCGCTGCTGCAGCATCATCATCGCTATTATACTTGGGTGTTGCCGTGTTAGTCGGTGCTACAATGTGCGTGCCCTTATTTGAAGCAGTTGCTGCGCCTTTTGCTGCATCACTCGGAGCATTGCTTGAGGAATTGTTTGTAGTATCACTTGATGAACTACCAGTATTATCATCAACATCAGTGTTTGAGCCAGCATTTGTTGAGCCACCGTTGTTTGTGTCAGTGTTTGTTGAACCACCATTATTTGATGAATAATTAACGTATGAGCCACCCTCAGGGTCATTAAACGTATTATATTGTGTATTAATTACCGTACCATTATTAGAGGTCATACCATAACCATCAGTTACATCAGCGCCATAAGTACCTATAATCGCTTTAATGAGCGCTGAGTTCAATTTAACGCCATCAGGCAATCTCCATCCATTTTGGTTGGGTGTGTCAATAAAGCCTAAACCATAAAACAATGAATACATTTGGTCAGTTGGGTCAATATAATCAGCCGCGAAGGCACGCTGCCAAGCAATATAATTTTCAGCATCCTTATCTGTTTTAACATTCCAAACATGAATAGTTACTTTATCTTGGTTTTCATGTCCAACACCTGGGATCCAAGAAACTGTGTTGTTTGTGACACCGGAACCTGTTGGTTCGTAAATGTTTACTGGTTCTGTAGAACTTGACGAAGCTGCAGGTGCTTCAGAACTTGAAGCAGCCTTCGTAGAACTTGATGAAGCCGCAGATGTTTCGGAACTTGAAGCAGCCTTCGTAGAACTTGATGAAGCTGCAGGCGTTGCGGAACTTGAAGCAGCCTTCGTAGAACTTGATGAAGCCGCAGGTGTTGCGGAACTTGAATCGGCCTTCGTAGAACTTGACGAAGCTGCAGGTATTTCGGAACTTGAAGCAGCTTGTGTAGAACTTGATGAAGCCGCAGAGGATGAATCAGCAGGATTTACATCAGGGTCAGTAATTCCATCATATTGACCATTGTTAAGTTCAGCAATAAGTTTAGAACCACTATAATAATAAACAATATTGTCAACAAATAATTTACTTCCATCAGTAGGAATTTCATGTTTTACACCATTTGCATCAGTAATTTCACCATTTTGAGGTGCTTCAATTGTAGCAGCGTTTGCAATAAGTGGCGTTACAGTACCAGCACCTAATAATGTAATAGCAACCAAACTCGTATATTTGAAACCTTTCAAACCAGTAGTTCTTTTCATAAACATTTCCCCCATAAACCTTTAGTTTTGCACCCTTTTTAACCACACCCGCTTAAAGCTGCAAACTGAATATGTGTTGCTTGCGTGAATAAACACAGTAATGTCTGATTTAAAGCATAATCAATTTTTATTCAGCTACATGATTATAAGGGTCTTTTTAACAAAAAGACCCTTATAAATCCTTCTTTAGCAGAGTTAACTACTGTTTATCATTTTTTAGGATTAATAATGCTAGCATAATTAAGTTAAAGATATGTACGTTATTTTAAAAAGGTATAATTAAGTCACACATCATCTACTACTCCGTTCATTTTATGGGTCAGCGTTTGCTGTCTCACTTCTACAAAATACACAAAGAGGCTGAGCTAAAAATTTTTTAGCTCAGTCTCTTTGTTAAGCTGCAATATACGAAATTATCGTGTTCCAACAGACGATTACTCTCACACAATTCAATACTTTGGCTGGTTGAACTCATTTCTAAACTTATCAAAATATTCTTCTTCAATCTGTGCGGGTGTAAACCCGAGTTCGACCAAACCAAACTTAAGCAGAAGATGCCAAGCATGCTGAAAAGGCCTATTCTGCCGCTCAAAGAAGCTTTTATTCAGCTGCTGCTGCAGAATCATGAATAATTTTGCCAATGAACGGCTTACCCATTTATGTTGCAGTTGCTCTATCTGTTCATCCGAAAGCAGCATCAAGTAAGTCCATTTTTGATGATTGCCTACTCTGAAAAAGGCACACAAAACATCACAATAACTCTCAAGCAACGCTGCTGTTTCCTTTTCCGCTGCTGCTCTTGAAAAAAGAATTGCCAGCCTATTGTTTAACTCTAGATACAAAGCCGCCGTTTTTTCTTCGCCCGCAAGCCCTTCTACTAGTACTCCACCTTCAAAATGGCGTGCAGCATCAATCATTTCTTTTATCTGCAAGTCGGACTTCTTCCCTTCACTTCTTAGTTGAAATACAATGAGTCGGACCTTATCTCTAAGTCGGACAGATTGGTAAGGTACCATTCTCTAATGAATTGATACTGGAGCAAAATATCAAACCAAGCCACTTCGTTCTCCTGATCATTTACTTTAAGCACCCATTCAGGGACACCAGCGTTATCTTCATTCCCTCTGTCGCACAAAGTAACGACCGTCCGATCATTCAGGTTCAAAATAGCCTCATTCTGTGCTCCAACCTTCAGCATCCGACCACCATCAGCTGCTATCACAAACAACTGGTCAAGCACACTATGCGGGATCTGCGGATTCGATAACTCATAAACTGCGCTGTTCGAGGGATCCAGCAAATTGAAGTCAACATCAAACCCGTAGTCTTCCTTTAAATAACGGCCTAAATTCAAGAGATAATTTTCAAAGTTTTTGATTGCCTCAGAAGGAATCTCTGCTGAATAATCTACAAGCAGCAGTTGAACAAGGGAGCGACTGTTGAATCGAACAATGTTTTTATGGAAGTTCAGGTAAAATAAAATCTCGCCAGAATTTTTCTCCGTATAATAAGCACCATCAGTCGTTCCTTTCTCAAGCTGAAATACGAAATAACCATGCGTATTAATTCCCGGAAATTCATGGTACAATTCGTGGTTTCTATCGGATGACTGTAAAATGACCTTCTCACTATTATGTAGTTCCAACAAACGATTCAAAAAGATCAGATAAAAGTCAGCGCGGCTGTATTGCTGCGGAAAAACAAGATAAGAGTTGTCCAAGTGATAATTAACAAGTTTCTGTGCCGCTTCAAATAAGGTCTTAGGATCATCGGTCTGGACAAGCTGATCCAATAACTGTGTAAACCGAATTCCGTTGTTCAAGCTGTCTTTTAGCTCCTGATTGTAGGCGATCAGCCGGCCGGTTGTACTTAATGTTGCTGCACTTTCACGAATGCTTTCTTCCTCAGCAGTTTTCACAACTTCTTTTGCCCGCGGTTTAAAAGTTACCGTCTTTTTCTCATAACTTTCACTCATTGATCTTCACCCGCCCTTTTGTGGCGATCAAATCAGCAATATAATCACGATAAAGTGACTCATTGCGCGCAACGAAGTTCTCAAAGCTGCCGAACTTAGCAACAATACTTTGTTTTTCATATCCGACTAATGTATCTTCCTTCGATAATGCCAGCACCTTTTCCTCACTCTCGCGAATGATTTTATATGCCTGCTGTGCTTTTTCATCCTGATCGGTCAAAAATGATAGTCGTTCAACCAACTGCTGCTTAGCTTCCTTCGCTTTGGAAGCTTCCCATGGCAACACCTTATCCTGTGCTAATTTTTTAAGCTGTAATCTGACCTTCTCTTTTTCCTGATCGCGCGTGTCCTGCGAATCTATCAAAGACTGCAACTGATCAGTTTGCTGCGAAATCGCCGCAATCTGGTCGCTGTTCAGTCTCTTTTTTTGCTTTTCCAACTTAAAAGCCAGTTCCAGTTTTTTATATTCTGTCTGGTCAAAATCAAATCTGACCTTAAGAACATCCAAAGTACCGAAAAGGCGGCGATCCCACCAATTCCCAAAATAGAACCGGAAATGACCCAAACTTGTCTGTTCAAAATAAAAAAAAGGATAGGTTTCACGGAGATATGCAATTAAATTACCACTAAGATACTGACTTAGTTTATCTGAAATATCTAGAATAAGCTGTTCATTTCTTTCATCTGAGGAACCATGCTTGGCTTGCTGAACTTCCTTAGAGTAGCGTTCACCATCTATCAGTTGATAGACTAAACGATCATCCTGATCTTGAATTGCGCCCGCTAAGGTCTGCAAATACCTCGCCTTGTTTGCAACAGCTTTTGTCAATTCAGTTGTTGCAAGTCTGTGTTCTTGCTGTAGTACACCATCCTGTATATTCGCCAAATCTATCTCCCCTTATCAACAACTACCTGTTTCAAGTTCGTCTAATACCGAAATAAGCAAAAGACGGCTCACTTTATGCTCAAAAAAACAGCAAAGGTTATTTATAATTCTAAAATCATTGTGCTAATGTATACCGTTATTATACCATTCTCTAATAAAACAACTCAATAATATAAGTACAATCCCCTCAAACTACTGCCATTTTATTAAAAATGTCTATCAAGGATCAATGTTCAAGATATTGCCGCTGATACCCCTTGACCCCTGCCAAAACAAAACTGGCTGCATCGGCATGATAATCCAGTAACTTGGTTTCTGTATTATAAAGCTGCTTGTTGAATAGTTCCTCATACTCAGCAACACTGACTTTTCTACGCTGCTGCAATACCTGTTCATAATCCATACCCATCAGACCTTCTTTAAAACTAGCTTGAAGAACGCCTGCATAAAATTCTGCTTCTGCTCCCGAACCATAACTGAACAAGCCTATTCGTGCTCCCGCGCTTAGCTGTTCACTATTTTGCAGCAATGAAAGCAGACTTAAGTAAAGAGACCCCGTATATAGATTACCAACAAGTCGATTAAACTTTCGTGCGTGCTCAAACTCTTGTGCAAGCCGCACCGCCGAAACGGGGTCAGCATCAGCAATTAGTTGCCGCAGCCCCTTCAACCCCATCTTCGTGTATGGCAAATGAAACAACACTGCATCGAAATCTTTAATCTTGAGCCCAGTTTTCTGCGTGTAGCTCGTCCATACATGTTCAAGAAATTCCAGATAGATGTTAGAAGAATACTTACCATCAACCATTGCCTCCGTTTTGCCTAGAGGCCGCCAAAAATCCATAATGTCACGCGTATAATAAGCGCTTTTGCGATCAAGAGCCAACATCTTAGGATCAGCACCGATCAAAACAGCTACTGCACCGCCGCCTTGAGTCGGTTCTCCAGGAGTTCTTAACCCATAGCGTGCGATATCAGCTCCGATGACCAAAACCTTGTGCTCGGGAAAAAGAGCCACGTGTTCCTGTGCAAGTTGTATCCCCGCTGTTGCTCCATAACACGCCTGTTTAAGTTCAATAGCACGAATATCAGCGTTCAATCCCAATAGACGTGCTAGGTAGACAGCTGACGCTTTAGAATTATCGATTCCCGACTCAGTAGCGAAAATAACCAAATCAATCTGTTCTTTATCCTTATCAGTTAAGATAGTTTTAGCGGCATTAGCTGCCATTGTCACAACATCTTGCGTTGGCGGAATAACAGCCATTTTTTCTTGACCGATCCCAATTAGATACTTATTTGGATCTTCATTCCTTGCATGTGCCAACTCAGTCATGTCCACGTACAAATCAGGGGTGAAAAAGCCCAGCTTATCGATCCCAATCTTCATAAAACTTTCACTCCTCAATCTTTTTTATAACTATATCATACACGAAAAAAGCTTCTAGAGGCCAATACCATCTTAGAAACTTTAACTTATCTGTTACTTATATAATTTTTATTATCAAGAAAACCAACGCCCACAAAAAGATACTCATAAACATGCCATTGAACAAACCTTTAAAAAAATTCATACTTTCATCTCCAATGAGGTGCTGGTACCTTAATCCATGTATCTGTAGTATACAGTGTAACTTTAATCTCCTATTAATTGACATGTTTATACTCTTTTTAATTATTTATTAACTTCTTTTAGGATTTTTTAGTATTGGCTTCTTCCAGAGTATTACTTCACTTTTTAGTACAGTTTAACTTTCAACTGAGGTACAATAAGCGGTAAAGGAGGAGTTTGTATGTCTGATATTTTAATTGTCACCACTGAAAACATTCCTGGCAAAAGATATGAAGTTATTGGTGAGGTTTTCGGCCTTACAACACAATCTAAAAACATTTTTAGGAACATCGGTGCCTCACTTAAGAATGTTGTCGGCGGTGAAATAAAGGATTAGTCTAAGATGCTGGAGGAGTCACGCTTAGTATCAATTGAACGCCTCAGAAAAAATGCCCGTTCAAGGGGCGCTGATGCGGTGGTCATGATGTGTTTTGACTCCGGATCAATTGGAAACGATATGCAGTCTGTTGCTGCTTATGGGACAGCAGTTAGGTATGTCTAGCTGTTTTGATTGCTGAATTATATGTGAGGAGAATACTAATGAAAATTATTAATGTTGAATTGACAGTGAAACCTGCCTTGGAAGATGACTATGAACAGTTTGTGTCTGAATTGGTTGAACACTCGGCTGAGGAAGAAGGGAATATCTCCTACGATCACTTCAAAAAGCTAAATGCTGCTCACGAATATGAGATCATTGAACATTGGAAGGATCAGCAAGCTGTCGCAAACCATAACGAAACAGCCCACTTTCAAAAATTTCTAGCACATATCGAAGATTATGTCACTAAGCCGCCCGTTATTCTTCGAATGGATTACACTGAATAGCAATTTTACTTTAGTTCAGGTGAGATTTTGCAGCCGCAAAATCTCACCTCTTTTACTAATTTCCTATCATTTAAGAGTTCAAGTAATCCCTCAGACTGAATGCCATAAATTGATAATTAAGTTTTGATGATAAACGATACAACCGTTTTTGCCATTGAGACATCAATTCTAATAATGTCATGTTTTTTCAAACTATCATCCCTAAGTTAACTAGCGGAACTATTCTAAAATCATCCTTGATTATTCTAATATTCTAGACATGTACTCGAAAACCAACATACGAATTACTGAGAACAATGACGGTGATCGATTTTATGATTGCGGACCTGCAACCCTAACGAGTGTGGACAGACTTTAGCTCCACATATATCTCGTTATAATTCAAGGAGCTGTAGTTTTACTTTTTCAGCGCGCGACTGTTCCTTCAGAGCAGCCGCTCAAATACTTTGTGTAAGGGCTCTATTCGTTTAATTCGATCAGCTACCTGTCCCGCCATAAAAGCTCCCGTCACAACATTTCCTTTAACTACGGCGTCCCGCAATGACAATGCTTGATTGTTTTCGCCCAAGTCAAGTACTCTCGCAGAAAGACCAGCATTTGATTTTTTAATAGTTGTTCCCGGATTACTAGCAGCAACTATGAATTTTTTGTACCTAGGAACCACTTCACACTCTTCAGTTGCCAAAAAAATGGTGCCGGCCTGTACACCCTGTGCTCCCAAACAGCGGACCGCGGCAATCGAATTACTGTCATATATTCCTCCAGCAGCAATTACCGGCAGTTCAGTGCTGGCTGTCACTTGCGGTAATAGAGTCAACAATGTTTCAGTACCAATATGTCCTCCCGCTTCCATTCCTTCAACAATGAGACCGTCAATCGGGAGTGTCAGCATCTTCTTCGCTATTTTAAGCGTTGGTACAACCGGATAGATCTTTATCCCTGCTGCCTGAAGTTGCGCAATATATTGTTTGGGGGTCCCTGCTCCGGTTGTAACAGCCATAACCTTTTCCTCACAGATCACTCTGATTAAAGCAGCAGCATTAGACTCAAACAAAACCACATTTACCCCGAAGATTCCTGGTCAGCTTCTTAGTCTGGCGGATCATCTGCCGCAATTCTGGAGCAGTTCGACCGCCTGCCGCCAGTATGCCCAAACCACCTAAATTTGAAACAGCAGCTGTTAATTTTGGGGTTGCAATCCATGACATCGCCCCCTGAAAAATGGGATATTTCAAACCTAAATCTTGATACCACATTGCTTACCACCTGCTTTCGTCACTACAACTGATTATATTGCGGTCTACTCCAATAACCTTTTTTACTACCATTTACTGCAAACACGGTTCCAGTCTTGCACGTTGGAAGAACTTCGTCAATGATAAAAGCCGCGACTGCATCAGCCGAACCTAAATGCCATTCAGGCGGGAGCTCTTTGTACTTAGCTCTCAACTTATTCAAGACAGGCAAAGTCATTTCAGTTACTGCCCCTGGCGAGACAGCATTTACTCTGATTGAATCCCGCCGCAGCTCTTCAGCTAAAGTATACGTCAGACCAATCAGACCTGCCTTCGCAGCGCTGTAGTTAGCCTGCCCAGCATTACCCAAGATCCCCGCTTGTGATGTCAAGAATATAATCTGACCATTTTTATTCAGCTTAGGTGTCAGCAAACTTGTGACATTAAAGGCTCCCGTCAAATTGGTTGCAAGCACTTCATCCCACTGCTCAGCAGTCATTTTATTCCACCAATTATCAGCGATAATGCCTGCATTGTTAATAATGTAATCGATATCACCAATTTTTGCAAGCTGCTTTTTTGCTGCTGAACGATTTTGCACATCGAAACAACTTATTTGTACTTCAGTCCCTTTTTTATCCAAAAGCTGCTTTTTTTCAGCTAATATCTGCGCATTGCGACCTTGAAGCACCACTTCTAAGCCAGCAGCAGCAGCTTTCCTAGCTAGTGCCCAGCCTATTCCACGCGTCGCGCCGGTAATCAGTATCTTCTTACCCATCTATCTCCAACTCCCGCATGCCAACAACAGTGTTTTTTCTTGACACACTCGTTTAACATAGAATTTTGCCGCATGAATTTCAATCATTACTTTTTCATTCGCATACATTGGCTTAATAAATTTAATACTAAAATGCTGCGGATTTGCCTCTGTAATGTTTATACAACATTTCTCAATGAAATCAGTAATCAGATTCCCTGGTACAATTTTGACCGCACCCTCATGCAGCGGATTACGATCACCATATTGGTGGACATAATTTTCAACCATTTTATTTGTAATTTTTAAGTAGCTCTTCATTCCAATCAACCTCTGTCATTAATGTTAATTCCAGTCTTGCGACCACCCTATCTTGATAACCTAATTCAAGACTCAATTCTGCGATTTTTTGCCCCTTTGATGTACAGCAACTATTTTCAAAGTATAAACTGATTGAATTCACCAGAAAAGGAGCTGGTGATAGGAGGTAGAAGTCCTCCGCTAACAAAATATTGCTGCCATTTTTATACTCAGGCGGCAGCGGCAGTAACTGCCACATTGCTGCCATGCTGTTAAAAATGTGCGGGCTTCTTATCTGACACACAGAAATTCGTTGTTTGCACAGCTTAATTTTCATTTTTCACTCCAGACATTGTTGCCTATTAGCATGCTAACCCCTAAGCCACCCGCAACACAAAGTGTAACGATACCGATCGCTGGTCGTTCAAATCTATTCAAAACATTCAACAAATGCGTTATAAGAATCCCACCTGTCGCACCATATGGATGACCATAGGCAAGTGCGCCCCCCAAAATATTCAGTTTTTCATCTGGAATCTTCAGTTTTCTCTGACAAATGAGTGCCTGTACTGCGAAGGCTTCATTCATTTCAACAGCATCAACCTGTTCAAGTGTCAGGTTGAAACGCTGTAACAGTTTTCTAGTCGCATAAATTGGTCCCAAAACAAATTCTTCTGGCTGGCAGCCAACTAACTGCGAACCCAGCAAATATCCCGCTGCATTATCATTTTTACGAAACTTTCTCAAAATAACAGAAGAGGCCCCATCATTGATCGGACAGCTATTTCCCGCTGTACAGATCCCTGAACTCGTAAAGGCTGGTTTTAACTTAGACAATTTTCCCATATTTGTATCAAACCGTGGACATTCGTCCTGTGTTACTCCATGGTATGGAATTATTTCTTGTTTTAACAATCCCTGCGAAAATGCCACAGACGCTTTTTTTTGACTTTTAAATGCAAATTCATCCACTTCTTGGCGACTTAGACCAAATCGCTCTGCCATTTGGTCTGCCAGAACTCCAACATCTTGGTCTACAAAATCCCCTGCGGTCATCGGATAACGCATTTTAGGAATCTTCGTTACTCGATCAACTATCAAGTTAGCCTGTGAATTACTTTCTATTCCGCCAGTAAAAACTGTTGTTGCATTTCCAGCTAGGATCGCGGCAGCCCCATCGATCACTGCTGCTAGCCCTGAAGCGCATTGACAGTCGATTGTCTGGGCTGGAATAGATGGTTTGATTCCGGCAGCTAACATGCAACGTCTGGCAAGATTCCCCCCAAGATTCATCACATTGCCTAAGAAAACTTGCTCGCCATCATCAATCCGAACTGATGATAGTTTTTCAAATTGATTAGCAATCAATTCCGCATACAGCTCTTCGGGTGCAGCAGATCGCAAAATACCATTAACTTTTCCAATGGGCAGTCTTTTAGCATCGACAAGACTTACTTTTTTATCGAATATCATCAAAGTCCCCTCTTTCGTACCTTTTTACAAGCCGCAAGCGCGAAATTTTTTGATTTGGTTCCACAGGAATCTGCGACACGTAAATATATTCTTGCGGACACTTGAATCTTTCAAGACAGCGACCCACTTTTCTTTCAAATTCTGCATGTGCAGTCTTACAAACAACTAGAGCAACAACGCGCTCGCCATATACCTTATCTGGAACTCCAAAAGCAACAGCTGCAGATGCAAAGCGCGTTAATTGTTCTTCGATTTCGCTAGGAAAGATTTTGTTGCCTCCATGATCTATTACCTCACTTTGACGAGAATAGATAAATATCTTGCCATCTTTCACTTCACCGACATCACTAGTAACAACAGTCTTTTTAGAATTGCTACCCAAATAACCTGAAAATAGATAAGGGCTTTTAACCGTTATCAGTGAATTCTTACTAGGTATAAGCTCCACTTTTGGAAAAGGTTTGCCCACACAGTCAGCCGCCTTCCCCCGATTAAGTTTATGCCAAGAAATCAAGCTTGTTTCTGATGTTCCGTATATTTCAAAAATATCCGTTTCAGGAGCTTGCACGCACAACTTTTTTAACAAATGCTGTTGTAAACTTCCGCCGCACAGTACAAGCTTTACAACATTTTTCCAGTTGATTAAGGTACTTTTTTGCTCTAAAAAAGATGGTACTGCGAATACTACTGCTTTTTCATTTTGAACCAAGCATTTTTGATCCTTCACAAGACATATTGTTTTACCCAAATACAGGCTCAACATCAACGTATGTAATCCTAACGAAGTGGCAAATGGACTGGGTGTGGCAATATTCTCACATTTCTGCAGTTCAAAGCAGGTATCGCAGATATCAAAACCGCTGCGCCACGAAGACCAATTACGGCAATATACCTTTGGTGTTCCTGTGGTTCCAGATGTCAATCCCAAAAACAACAGGTCATTTGGCTCTTCCTGCATAACCGGTTCTTTTTCTTCATCGACAAACTGCCACTTTCCTTTCAAGTGCTTGAGAACTTCCTGCAAACGCTGCAACATAAAATCGTTAACAACGATCGGAACTCGATGCGCATAATGAACCGCCAGAAATTGTTCGATAAAATCCGCTTCTTGTCGGGCTTTTAAAACAATATAAGGGCAAGACCAGTGTGCCTCTAGTGCTTTAATCCGTGCTCTTTTCGCTAATTCACGGTAGGTTATTTTTTCCTTTCCATCCCTAAACGCTGTTTTATCAGCGTATTTCACGGCTATTGTTTCAAAATTAAAATATTCACTCACTGGTTTCACCCCATGCTTGTTAGTATCCACTCTTCGTTATATTATTATATTATTTGTTAACCAAATATTCAAACTAGGTTAACTTTGTGGCGACAGCTGCCTTTAAAACAACCGTCTACCTCCCAATAATTTCATTAATTATTCAACTTTTTAATGCTAGCTTCTATCATATTCACTGCTTTAAAGCCAAACTCATAACAGTATAATTAACATATAATTAGATTTGTACTATACTCTAGGTGTGATTTACATTATAAATAGTTGTTTTAGACTTTTATGAGCTAAACAACCCGCATAAATTACATCATCATTGTTTTTAATGTTAGGTTCATATTTGAAGGATGACTCACGATGAAAATAACATTAGTAACACAATATTTAGAAGGACATGGGGGAACTGAACGTGTAATTGCAGAACTGGTAAATCATGATTTGAAGAACAATTATCAAGTACTGGTACCTGCAAGCGGAAAACCTGAATGGTTGCAATGGTTTACACGGCAAACCGGTTTTTCTGTTAAGATTTGCCCTCACACCTCGGAAAAAGAAAGGCACAATTTCGTAATGCGGCATATTTTAGCCCAAAAGCCTGATATTGTTCTTTGTCTGGAAGGGAAAGCCAACAAAATGGTCGCTAACATCAGACAACATTATCACTGCCATTTTAAAATTATTTCTTGGGGTCATACTTCGATTGTCGATTCAAAAAATTTTCTTAAAGAAAACATTCACTATGCTGATTATCATTTGGCGATCAGCTCCGGTATCAAACAACAGTTAATTGATTTTGGTGTCACCCCGGAGAATGTTTTTTTGGTTTTCAATCCCGTCCAAACTACGTCACCTAAAATAGTTGCCTCACCTAAACCCGGCTCGCCTTTCCACGCTGTTTTTATTGGCCGTATCCTGTTGGATGATCAAAAAAATGTTCGTATGCTGCTACACGTCTTAGCTAAACTTCCCTTCAAGTGGCATATTGATATTTTTGGACAGGGTAAAGATCTAAAAAGCGCACAACAGCTGGCTAAACAATTAAATATCGCCCAGAATATTAAGTGGCAAGGTTGGATACCTGATCCGTGGAGTCAAATAACCAGAGCGGACTGTCTATTGTTGTGTTCGACCTATGAGGGATTCCCCATGGTCGTAATTGAATCTATTGCTCACGGTCTACCGGTTGTTTCGACAAATTGTCCAACTGGCCCAGCAGATATTATTAATGCTCAAAATGGTATTTTGACTCCGATGAATGATGAAGATGCTTTTGTCGAAGCTTGCTCAAAAGTTTACTATTTACGTAATGAACTTGATCGAAGGCAAATCAAAAAAACTGCAGTCAAATTCGATACTGCAAGCTACATCAGCAAACTACAACATATCTATGATTATGTGAGTGCGAGGGAACCTCTTATCTTACCCTAAGTTTCTTCCGATCAATCATCAGTGCGTGTAATGTAAGTCGGTAAATTTTGAGTGCCAAAGCGAAATTGCGAATGTAGCAAGTACTTCGCTATGAGCAACCCAAGTTAGACGGAGAATTTTGACTTATGGAACATGCAGTCGTAACAATAGGGAAGCTAGGTTAAAATCTAACTTTTGACTCAGCTCCCCTTATTTTTATCTTGCAGAATGCATATTAACGTATTTCAATTATCAGTTTTACTATCAACTTGTAAGTTGCTTCTAATCAGAGCTTGAGTGTCTTCATAATCCGCACCTACCTAACCCTCACGGTCTACTGAGCATTGACTTACTCCCCTTCTTTTTAGTTTACTAACTTGTTTTTTAGCCTAAATAACCCTTCTCATTTTTCTAATTAAATCAAAATAGCAATTATTTTTTATTAAAATAAAGATTAAAATGATAATTATCTTGACCATATATAATTATGTGTTATCATATATCGTACACGATTTATGCTTTAAAAAGGAGTTTTTTTGTTATGAGCACATCTGCACATGAACCCTACGATGAACTATGCTTTTCAGTCTACACTACTAATCGCTATTTTCATCGTTTATACAGTCAGCTACTTCAGCAATATGACCTGACCTACCTGCAATATATGGTTCTACTTGCTGTAAAAAATGAAAAACAAACCACCTTGACAACTATTTGTTTGAAACTAGACTTAGCTAACAATACCTTGACCCCTGTTATTAAAAAGTTAGTCGCTAAGAAATGGCTGATTAAGGAAAGATCGGCTAAAGATAGTCGTTGTTTAGTAATTTCCTTAAATAAAGCTTCACTTAAAACGCTTGAAGAAATTAGAGAAAAAGTCGGTTATGTACAGCATTTATTCAGTCAATTAACAGAACTCCCGATTGACCAATTAATAAAACAACATATGACTTTAAACGCCAATTTGCTTGAACTCAATCAAAAAATGGATTCAGAAGATTCTTAAGCATTCAAATACGTTTATAGTTTAAAATTTGTTTAGTCGGAAAATTGCAGCAATTAAAAACCACCAAAAGTGAGCTGGCTTATAGCAGTGCTCTCTTTTGGTGGTTTTTGTACTGCCCTTTTTCAAAATTAATTTTAACTGCTAGGCTCTTTTTAAAGAGTTTTTTTGCTGTACTCAAATTTAAACAGCATTATTGCAAACGTTTGCTAAAGGTGTTATATTATCACAGTAAACGTTTGCAATATCTGGGTAAATTATCTTACTCCAATTGCATTAGAAACAATACTATACACAATGGAGGTCTTGTATTATGGCAACTAATAATTGGTGGCAGCATGCCGTCGTTTATCAAGTTTATCCTCGCAGTTATCAGGACAGCAATGGTGATGGGATCGGCGACTTGGATGGTCTAAGGTCGCGCCTGTCCTATATCAAAAAACTTGGAGCCGATGTGATTTGGTTAAATCCGATCTATGAATCACCAGATAAGGATAATGGTTATGATATCAGTAATTATCGAAAAATAAATCCAGTTTATGGGACAATGCATTCTTTCACCAAACTTTTAGAGGAAGCACACAGCAAGGGATTAAAAATTCTAATGGATTTGGTTGTTAATCACACCTCAGATCAAGCTGAATGGTTTAAAGAAAGCCGTAAATCAAAAGATAATAAATACCGTGACTATTACATCTGGCGAGATCCTAAAGATGGAAAAGAACCAAATAACTGGGGCTCTTACTTCAGTGGTCCGGCTTGGAAATATGATGATAGAACTCAGCAATACTATTTGCATTTATTCGAAGAAGGTCAACCCGACTTAAACTGGGAAAATCCTGCGGTCCGTGAATCTGTTTGGGATATTATGCGCTTTTGGTTGGATAAAGGGGTCGATGGTTTTAGAATGGATGTAATCAATTTGATTTCCAAGCCCTCAGGCCTGCCTGATGCACCCACCCCTGATAACGCAGCTTACGGTGATGTTCAATCTGTTGTTGCAGATGGCCATCGTTTGAATGAATTTCTTAAAGAAATGAATAAAAAAGTTCTTTCTCAATACGATGTGATGACTGTTGGTGAAATGCCGGGATCAACTCCAGAAGATGTCGTTGACTATACTGGCTTAGATTCTCATGAATTAAACATGGTTTTTCAATTCGAGCATGTCAGTCTGTCACCCAATCCTGACAAACGCTTAAATAAATGGAACGACCAACCTATTAAGTTAGTTGAACTGAAACACGCTTTGTCTCGCTGGCAAAAAGCACTGGATGGCAAGGCTTGGAACAGCTTGTATTGGAATAATCATGACCAGCCGCGTGCCGTTTCGCGTTTTGCGACAGATGATCCTAAGTACCGCGAAAAAGCTGCGAAAATGTTAGGAACAACTTTGCACATGCTGCAAGGAACTCCTTATATCTATGAAGGTGAAGAACTTGGCATGACTAATGCGCATTATAAAAAATTGTCCCAGTATGAGGATGTTGAGTCCATTAATGCATACACAGAACTAGTAGAAAAAGAAAAAATTGTCGACCAAGCGACTATGCTGCGTTATCTCGCACACATGTCACGCGATAATGCACGAACTCCTATGCAGTGGGATAATTCAAATAACGCGGGTTTTACATCTGGAAAACCTTGGTTCGCTTTGAATAGCAACTATCCCGAAATCAACGCTAAAGATGAGTTGCAGGATCCTAATTCCGTTTTCTATTATTATCAAAAGCTGCTTAAACTTCGTCATCAAAACGATATAATCGTTTACGGCTCTTATGAAGAACTTGATCCAGAAGACGAGGAAGCTTTCTCATATCGTCGCCATTATAAAGGTCAGACTTTACTAGTCATAAGTAATTTTACTAATCATAAGATCAAGCGTGATTACAATCAAGCTGAATATGATGAATTACTACTCTCAAACTATAATAACAGTAGCGAGAACGTCCTCCAACCTTATGAAACACGCGTTTACTTAAAAAGGAACTAAACAATGTTATGCGTCCAGTGAGGTATTATACAACTCTTTCCCGTCTCATCGTGGACGAGGTTTTATTCCTAGATAAACTCTATTCGATTTTTATACCGACTGACAGAAATTAGGCCGCATGCCTAATAACTTCTGTCAGTCGGTATTTTTTTAAATCTGTTTAGCTTAAATGTCATATTCGATGATGTTTTCTTAAAAACATAGATTTTTCTAAAACAATTGCAAGCGAACACTTGCATGCAATGAACGAAAGTGTTATCTTATCTCCATAGCAAACAGGGAGGAATAATGAATGAATGCACGCAAATTTTTGCTAAGTAAAGGTACACTTGGAGCTTTGATTATGATTTTGTTTTATGGATTAGTAATGATTGGAACATATTTTTCAGGCTACAAAGCAATTCCACATAAGGTTAAGGATCTACCTGTCGCAATTGTCAATGAGGACACTCAAAGCCGCAGTCTAAAAAAACAGCTAAAAAGTGATTTGCCCTTTCATCATATCAGAACGCAATATAGTATAAAGCAAGCACAGAGAAAACTAAAAAATAGGGATGTCTATATGATTATCCAAATACCCCAAAATTTTCATTCTGATATTGTCAAGCAGCGGCAAGACACGAATTTAAAGTTTTGGATAAACGAATCAAATCCCGCAACAGCTGTTACTGCAATGGAAAGTACAGCTAACCTCGTTGGTGCATCTATCAAAAATAAAGTGAACTTGGCCTCTGGGCAAGCATTATTTACTAAGAGTCAATTGTTGACTCTGCAAAAACAAGCTGAGCAAGAAGTCAAAAAGCAATCCTGCTGCTTCCGCAGCAATTCAGGGAAAAGCTCAACAGCAAAGCGAAGCCGTTATGAAATCGGCTGCAAGCATGTATAAAAAAGTCGGTAATACTGTTGGTTACAAGATTAAAAAAGTCAATAAAGTTCCAACTGGTATGAATCACAGCATGGCGCCCTTCTTCCTTTCAATAGCCTTTTACATTGGCTCAATGATTGGAGCATGATTCTCTATATGACTTATAACGAGTTTATAAGGACTATCGGCAAATGGAAATCTTACGCACTTTCAGAGGTATCAATCATTTTGCTTGCCGTTATTGCGCCACCAATCGTACTCAGTTTAGCTAAACACCTGAATGGGTTTGATACACAAGCTTTCTTACACCTCTGGGTTGTTCATGGTGTTGAGCTATTTACTGCACTAAATGTTAACTTTATTTTCACCCTCATTCTAGGGCAACTAGGCATTTTAATTAACATGCCTTTTATGTTGATTCAAGTAGTTTCCGGTGCAGGACTGATTCCACAAATAATTCTTCCAAATTTCTTTAAAATTATGAGCAAAGTGTCCCCGTGCTTCTATACTATTCAAGCTGATTTTAACCTTCTATATGGTGGTCCCAGCAATAACAGATTAATTTTATCTTTGATTCTGCTCGGCTTAGCCGCAATTGCCGCTCATCTGGTTGTTGTCGGGTGTAAAACTTATAAAAAGTTTGGGCCTAAACCCACCGACTAAGAAATGCTATTAAAAAACTATACCGCACATAATTAATTACAAAAAATGAATAAAGTATTGCAAGTCTTTCCTAACTTGTCCGCAATGACGTTAAACTATGTTTTAATTATTTTACAAGATGACAATCCTTCAATCCCCGTAACATCCCCTAGTTACACGGTTTCACTCCTGTCAAACTTGTAAAATAATTATTAGTGGGCAAGAAAGAGACTGAGTCAAAAATTATATTGACTCAGCCTCTTTTTTTACTTCAACTATTAACATACTTACCCTGCACACTTTTGTACCAACCGATAATCAGCACATCACTTCATTTAAAATTTACTGTACTGGTTGCCCACTATATATTTCATAACCAGTTGAAACTGAAATGTTTTGACCTGTAATCGAACGAGAATTTTCAGATGCCAAAAAATAAATCGTCTCCGCAATTTCATCTGGTTCGACTAGCCTTCCAAGCGGACTAGCCTTTTTGAATTTATCAATGACAGACTGGGGATTAGCTTGAAACATTGGGGTATTAGTTGGCCCTGGTGCAACGTTATTTACGCGAATATTGTACTTGCCATAATCCAATGCCATTGCGCGCACTAAGTTAACAACCGCACCCTTAGCGGCATTGTATGCTGCCATATTATAATCACCGGTCAAACCGGAGATGGAAGCTGTATTAACAATCGTGCCGTATTTCTGTGCAATCATGTCTGGCACAAAATATTTTGTCATTAAAAAAATGGATTTTACGTCAACTGCCATAATACGGTCCCAAGCTTTTTCTGAAACCTCGTGCAACGCTCCTTTGGTGAATATACCAGCATTATTCACAACTGTATCAACAGTGCCAAATTTTTCCTTGGCAGCTTCTCTTAAAGATTTGACAGAGGCTGCTTCTGCAACATTAGTTTTATGAAAAAGTACTCGTTCATTTGAATAATGTTTACTCAAATCAAAAGCAATCTTTTCACCGGCCGCCTGATTAAAATCGGCTAGGATAACCTGCCAGCCCTTCTCCAAAAACAACTTGGAGGTACTAAGCCCCATGCCTGAAGCTGCCCCTGTGACAACAACTGTTTTCAAATATAAAACCCCCTCAACTTTGCTCTTTTCTTAGTATACACTATGTGCAGGACTTAATTTGCTTAATGCGGTATCTTAACATTTAACTTTACACTATTTTACCCGCTTAAAAGATATTTTCAGCCAGTGCGGCTTCAAAATAAGGAATGTCAAACAAACACAAAAAATATTGCTGCAAGTGAAAGTCAGAAACAAATTAGCCGTTCCAAAACTTCCTAACAAAATCGGACAGAGTAGACTAATCGTAAAATTGGTCAGCCAAATGACTGTCGTTGAAATAGCCATAAAACGAGCTTTGATTTGTTGCGGGAAGATTTCAGATAGAAGCAGCCACGTTACAGGACTTACAATTCCTTGTTGAACTGCTAAGAAGAAAGCTAGCAGCAGTAAAACAGCAATATTTGTTCCTGTGTTTGAAAAAAAGTTGCCTTGCAAAACAACTGTCAGCAATCCCAAACAAACAGCATTGCCTAGCAAGCCTACTCCTAGCATTCGCTGGTGGTTATGCTTAACTATTAATCGCGTTCCTAAAAGCGTCGCTACTGTTGATATTACTCCAACAAGAATATTACTATAGAGTGACATTCCTCTGCTCATACCTACTTTTTCCAGTAACACAGTCCCATAATACATAATGCGTTGACGCCAGAAAGTTGTTGAATAAACCCGATAGTAATACCAGCAAGCAAAAGGTATACTAAGCCTTTGTTACTGAAGATTTCTTTGATATTCAAGTTGTCTTGTTCAGTCTTGACCATTTCTTTTGCACGAATCAAGTTCTTTTGAATATCAACCTTAGGAAATCCTAATTTTCTAAAATTTTTCTTTGCTTGTGTTAATGAATTATTTAACAATTGCCACTTCGGACTTTGGGGCAAATCGAAAGACAATAGCCATAGCAAGAATGCTGGCAAAGCAGCCACACCCATCATCACACGCCAAATCGGTCCCCAATCTTCCCAGATATTTCCTAAAACGGCATTAATTGCAAATGCACTCAATTGCCCGATAACAATTGCCACAGCATTTTTATTAACATTCTGTGAGCGCCATTCGCTGGGAGAAATCTCAGCTAAATACATTGGTGCTAGGTCAGAAGCACAACCAACTGACACTCCTAAAACAGCCCTGAAAACTATTAGCATGCCGCTTGTTAAAGCAAAGGAGCAGCCAAGTGTCGCTATAGTGAAAATAATCGCTACCCATTGCAAGGTAGCTTTTCTACCGATTCTATCCGCTAACCGGCCGCTCAACAGAGCACCGATACAGCAACCGATAATTAGAGAGCTCGAAACTATTCCTTGCTGTGCTGAACTCAAATTCAATTGATCCGGCTGACTCAAAAAAGAGAGTGCTCCGTTGATTACACCCGTGTCGTACCCGAAAAGAAATCCACCTAATGCAATCACAGAAGATGCATATTTTAAAAATGAGTCTCCTATTCTCGTTAACCTGTGTTCCTGCATAAATTCTCTCACCTCATAATTTTTGTGACTTGCTTCTTAAAATTGCGGCAGCGTTAACTCACCTGTCACTTCATCCATAAGGCCCTTATAGCAAACAATGATCACCATCTTTCTGCATGAATTTATTCTAATAGTATCTAGCCAATTACTCGCAGTCCCTCTAGAAATTTTTAGAGCTTTATGTAATTTTAGGAAAGTCACTACACTACTATTATAGTGTTAATTATCAAAAAGGAGTCTACAGAAGCTTTTTGTCAGTTTAAAACCTGCACATTGTTTTGACCAGTGTTATGTTTATCCACCTATCAGTCTTGGTTAAAAAAATATATAATGGAACTTGTACTATAAATGATTTAACAAAAGAGGTAAAACCTGCAATGAAAAAAATATTTCTATGTGTGCTAACCCTAGCAATGCTGCTAGAAATGACATTCTCTATCCAAGTGTGTGCAAAAACAATTAATCCTACTGATACTCAACTCAAGCAAATGGTTAAAAAAATGCCACTCACTGAAAAAATTGGTCAAATGTATATAACCCCCAGTCCCGCAGAGCCTGCTAAAACTCAAGCAGCTGTCAGCAACTATCATTTAGGCGGAATCGTACTCTTCGGAAGCGATTTTCAAAACCAAAATGTTGAACAATTCAAAGAAAAACTTGCTTCTTTCCAAACATCCGCCAAAATCCCATTATTTATTGCGACCGATCAAGAAGGTGGAGAAGTTTCGCGGCTTAGTACTGATCCACAACTGACTCAGAATCGCGTTTTTCCCGCGCCACAAGAAATATACAACAAGAAAGGCCTTGCTGGAACTATTACTGAAGCTACAGAAACAGCTAAAATTTTGCATAGTCTTGGTATTAACTGGAATTTTGCACCTGTCGCCGATGTTTCAAATGATCCGCAAAGTTTTATTTATGCTCGGACACTTGGGCAAAACTATCAAACGACCGCGAAATATATCTCAAAAGTTGTCCCAGCTATTCAAAGGCAACATGTTGTCGCCAGTCTGAAACATTTTCCCGGCTATGGTGCTGCTGCTGACACCCATACTGGGTTTGGCAGTACAGATCGTTCACTGAAGGATTTCCAAAAAAACGACTTTCTTCCCTTTAAATCCGGCATCAAAAGTAAGGCTGACACCGTTCTGATTGCCCACATCGTTATGCAAAGAATCGATGACCAACTGCCTGCTTCGCTATCTCCAAAAGTTCATCGCCTTTTGCGCAAAAAACTTAACTTCAAAGGCGTTATCATCACAGATGACTTAGGGATGGGGGCAATTACCAAATACAGCCAAGAACATCACGTAATCCCAGATGTTCTTGCTGTCAAGGCCGGAAACGATGCATTACTAAGCAATAACTATGAACAAGGAATCCCTGCCATTGAACAAGCTGTCTATAAAGGTGATATCAAAGAAAAACAAATCAATGATTCTGTCTACAAACTTTTAAAACTAAAACGCAAAATTGGGCTGTTGCAAAACTATCAATTCAACTAAAAAAATCATGATTTTCAAATAATAATGTGACATAAGTAAAGTGCCTTGCAAACCTTTAACCTACAGAACACGCTTATACAGGATAATAAAAGCTACAACCTTCAAATAAATTAAATCAACCCTCAATCATTAGTTCAAAGATTCAAAAAATAAGAGATTAGGGGCTTGACTAAACGTAGGAAGGAGCTGGTTCAAATTAGAAATATCCCCAAAATTCAACTTTTGAGATATATCTAATTTTGAACCAGTTCCTTTTTTGTTGAATTGACGTGTTTATGTTGCTTGGACAACTTTTCGTTTCTAGACTTGAGATTACATACAAGAATACTTTCAACAGCCCATCTTCAGCATTTAAGTGCCTATCCCCATGCTCAGAAACTGACACCTGTTGTATTGTAGCCAGAAATAGTCTTTATATTCGACATATAGCACTCAAGTGCTTACTTGCTTTAGTTGGAGCAAGCGTGTATGCTAGTACTGTTCTTTTATTTTGCTGATAGTTTTGGTCTTGCAAACTTTTAAAACTATTCTTGTCGGTAAGCATCTTGCAGACCAAGCTACCATAAATTTTTTTGAGGAGCACTTAAATCGTTATGCCAAGTTATTTTCGTTCACATAGACAACAACAATTACTGCTCTTAGCATTTTTTATTCCATTTGCAATTATGCTGGTTCTCTTTATAGACCAGCAGCTGACACCTTTCGGCAACCGTAATCTGCTTTTTAGCGATGTTGGAACACAGTATAACGTTTTTCTAACAAGTTTGCGGCACGATATTCTACAGCATAACTTCAGTCAATATTCTTATAGTTTAGGCTTAGGCAGCAACACATTGCCTACGTATGCTTACTATTTGATGAGCCCACTTAACATACTAGTTGTTTTTTTCCCGCCTTCGCAAATGCCAACTGCAATTGCTTGGCTCATAGTTCTAAAAATCAGTTTAAGCGGGCTGACGATGGCTTATTTTCTTTCTGCTTCACCTCTGCAATATAAAAAAAATCCACCACTTCTGCTTTTCTCAACTGCCTATGCACTTTCAAGTTGGGTAGCTTCGGTATACTACACGCTTATGTGGCTTGATGCACTTCTTTTATTGCCGCTAGTCTGCGCTGGGCTTGATCGTTTGATCCAGAGACATACCTCTAAGCTGTACTTCATTTCTTTATTGGCAATAATCATTACTAATTACTACTTGGGCTACATGGCCTGCCTTTTTGCTGTAATTTATTTTGTATATCAGCTTTCATTTCAATATTGCACCAGTGAGGGCAGTAGCAGTTTTCTCAAACGTCAAAAAAAGCTTATATTGCATTTTATTCTGACTTCCCTTTTAGCAGCTCTTTCAAGTATGTTCATCTTATTGCCATCAATTCTGGGAATGCTGGCAACCGATAAAGCAATTTTTAAATGGTCTAATTATAATTTGATGCCGACCTTTGGACCTGAAAGCCTGAATCAGTTAGGTTTAGGGGCAAATAATTACAGCTCACGCTTAAGCCATGGACCTGCACTCTTTAGCGGAAGTTGTATTTTCTTGCTGATTATCGCTTTTTTTCTTAATAAGCGTGTGGATATCGCCGACAAGAAGCGGACAGCGGCTGTATTGCTTACTTTGTTTCTAGGAATGTGGGTCAATTGTTTCAATACGATATGGCACTTATTTCAGCATCCTGCTGGTTTTCCGTTCCGTAATGCTTTGTTCTTTACATTCTTTGCCGTTTATATTGCCTATCGCTCAGTACAGTATGTGCCACGTAATTCGCTGACAGTTTTTCAAAAACGAATAACTCTTTGCATCCCTCTTACAGGGTTATTCATTGGTTTTATCTGGAAGAGTATTCTGAATGAACGATTTTCAAAGATTCTGGCACATGCAAGTATTCTGACAGGTAAAAATTGGTTGTATTTCTCATTAAGTATAGGTTTCTACATTCTCAGCTGGTTTTTTCTGTTCAAATTACCTCTGAAAAAAGCGGACACCTTGCTAATCGGTCTAACCTGCATTGAACTTATGCTTAATTTCACTTTAAGTATGGTGGGAACTCCCTTTGGCAACCAGCATAACTATGTTTCGAATTATTGCGCTAAACAGCATCAACTTGCAAACTTAAAACATAATAATTGTGCACGTTCCTATGGTCGAACAGTAGTTAGAGATACCTCTTTTAGGAATGCCTATCATGAAAAATATAACTACTATAATGACGCATTACTCTTTCATTACTATGGGATTAGCTTCTACAGTTCAACATTAAATAAGGAAGAAAGACAGACTTTGGAAGCTTTAGGCTACCTGAGTGTCAATCCTCGCCGGATAAGTTTTGTTGGCGGAACAGAATTAACACGCAGTCTGTTAAGTATTCAGAACGAACTAAAACTAAGCAACACCAGTTCTCAACTAAAAGTAAATCCGACGTTCTTTGGTGTTGGAGCTGCTGTTCCAGCAGGTATTTTAAAGCTGAAGTTACCACAATACCAAGCTTTAAAGAATCAAGAGAGAATCTTGCAGAATTTTGCACCTTCATCTGAACCTTACTTTAAGCACGTTAAATTACTAAAAATTCATGATGGGGTCAAAAGCTCTGCGGGAAAGTACCGCCATGAACTCACACTGAAGACAACGGCGGATGGCCCCTTATATTATTACTCACAAGATGCAGCCGCTGACCTAAATACTCTTCAAGTTAACAAAAGTTCCAAGAAACCACCTGTTGATAATCGAGGTCAACGCATGATTTGTTCACTTGGTAATTTTCATAAGAATCAAATAGTTCATCTTTCTGTCGCAACAAATTCCTTACATTGGGACAATGCACAGCAGTTACGTGTTTTGAACACTATTCAATTCGATAAAGCGATGAACCAAATGTATGAGCAGCATTTTCATCTTCAAAAAATTAGTAGTCATGCTTTATCTGGCAAGGTTACAGGCACTGCCGGCAAGAAAAGCCTTTTACTCTCTATTCCATACGAAAAAGGCTGGCATGCTTACGTCAATCACCGGTCAGTTAAAATTCAAAAAGGATTGGGGGGATTTATTGTCATGCCGATCGCTAAAGGAAAAAATTACGTTGAACTAAACTACCGCTCACCTGGTTTCATTAGTGGAATCTTTCTTTCAGGTATTGGCTTGCTGCTTTATATAGCTACCTTGTTCTATGAGCAGCGGTATTCCTATTAATAATCATTGAAATCATAACTTAGATTTAGGGGGAGAATTAAATTGACTACATCTAATGCTTTACCTAAAAGCAGAGCATTCCAGGCAACTTTTAAACGCGTTGAGCAGAAATATCTTCTGACACCGTTTCAATACCAGCTTCTTAAAGAAAAACTGCGACCGACATTGCAAGTCGATCAATACGGCAGTCAAACTATCCGTTCCATCTACTACGACACCCAAGACTATTTTTTTGCTCGCAAACAGCTGACAAAACAAAGTTTTCGTGAAAAATTGCGTTTGCGTACTTATGGTCAAACAACATTGACATCACCTGCCTACCTTGAGCTCAAAAAAAAGCTGAGTGGCATAACTTATAAAAGACGTATCAGCAGTTCTAAACTATCTGCACTCAGTTATATGGAACAACAGCAACATTTACCGCAGTTTTGCCAAAATCAGTCTGGTTTTTCAGAAATAACGACTTTTGTTGATCACTGGCCTTTAGTCAATCAAACCGAAATCAGTTACGAACGGACTGCTTGTTATGGTGTACTAGATCACTCCATTCGTGTGACTTTCGATGAAAACATCCGCTGGCAGAAAGTGACTGCTGCTAAACAACAACATTTGCTACTTGAACCAGGCACCGTTGTTATGGAAATAAAAGTACTGCAAGCAATACCTTATTCTTGGAGTAAAATATTTTCAGAACTCGGTCTGCGTCCACGCCCCTTTTCGAAATATGGAATGGCCTATAAATATGGCTTACTTAAGGAGGAATTTCAATATGCTCATTAGCTATTTAGGAACAAAACATCACTTAGTAACTTTCCAGCAAGTCGTCGTCACTATGATTGTGACTCTTCTTCTAGGACTTTTGATTGCTATTGTTCACATGTATAAAAACGACTATTCCAAGAACTTTATTTTTGCAGTCGCCTTACTTCCAACAATGGTTCAGTCGGTAATTATGATTGTTCATGGAAACCTTGGAGCTGGAATTACCGTAGCTGGTGCGTTCAGTCTTGTTCGTTTCAGATCTGCTCCAGGAAACGCGCGCGAAATGGCAACTATTTTCTTTGCAATGACAGTCGGCTTAGCAACCGGACGCGGTTACTTGCTTTACGCAGCTTTTTTCACTTTTGTCGTTTCTATCAGCATGCTACTATATACTTTCATAGATTTCGGTAGTGCTAAACAGAACATGAGATTATTGAAAATCACATTTCCAGAAACACTAGATTATCAGCACATATTTGCTAATGTTTTTGCAAAATACACCCAGAATACCCAACTTGAAACTGTCAAAACTGTTAATCTAGGAACATTATTTGAAGCACGTTACCGTATTGAATTAAAAAAAGAAGCTGACGAAAAAGAATTCCTTGATCAGCTCCGTCAACTCAACGATAATTTAGAAATTATTTTAACTAGTGACAATCTTGATCGGCATGTTTCACTCTAAAAATTTCAAAATGAGGTTATTCTGCTATGAAAAATAAAAACAAACTGTATTGGCTTATTTTTATTCTTGCTTCACTTGCACTTTTAGTAATTGGTGGTTTGCTATACACCCACCAAAATCGCCAATTACCACAATCAGCTTCTAGCAATGTTGATTTACCGGCAGTTAAACTTAAAGGTTCCTTGGCTAAGCTTAAACCACATCAAAAAAAAGTTATCAAATTCCGTTTAAAAACAGCAAATGGAAAGAAAATCAAAGCCTATGCTAAGATCCGACTTCAAGGACAGCATAGCTTGAAATTTCCAGAAAAAAACTATGATATTACACTTTATTCTGGGCATAAATGCAAACATAAGCTGGACGTAAAATTGCACCATGGTTGGAGAAAAAGTTCAAAATATGTTCTAAAAGCAAATTATACCGATGCGACCAGTGCACGCAATATTATCAGTTCCGCCCTTTGGTCCGATTTCGTCAAAACTGAACCACACCATCCAGATCAGTTACAAAGTAAAAACAACTATGGTGCTATCCAAGGATTCCCAGTCACACTTAAGATCAATGATGAATATCACGGCTTGTATACCTTAACTACACATAAGGGACGTAAGCTCTGGGGCCTTGACAAAAAGGATCCGTCAAACATTGCCGTGCGTTCTAATGGATACAACCGCAACACGCTTTTTTATCAGTCAAAACCAATTTTTGACGAAAAAAACTGGGAGACCTTGTCCCCCACCAATTTGTCATCCCAACAACAAGCGAGTGTTAATCGTTTTGTCAGTTTTGTCTCAGATTCTTCCGTCAGCAGTTTTAGGGAAAACGCTCATCATTACTTGAACGTTCCTATGCTGATCAATTACTACATTTTTATTAATTTGACACATGATCAGGATGGTGCGGGACGTAATATGATCTATCTGACAGATGACAAGCAACACTGGTATCCAGTTGCCTATGACTTGGATGCAACATGGGGTCTTTATGAAAATGGGAAACTTCTTTATCCTTCTGCAAAACAAGTTCAACACAATTATCCTAACGGTGGTAACTTAAAAAGCGGTGAGGGTAACCGCTTATTGCAGCTAGTCGCACAAGCCTTCCCACAGGAAATTGAGGACCGTTGGCATTTTCTGCGCAAAAATGTAATTACAACGCAACGGATCAATAATAAATTTGAACAATTCATGCTGAACACTGGCGAAAACAACTATCAAGAAAACTTTAGAGCTAATCCTAGCATCCCATCTAAAAAAATAACTAACCTTGACCAATTGAAAAAATCAGTTAAGCACCAAGTCCGCGAAAACGATCAATTGTTCACTGATTTCACGCGTAATGTTCATCGAATTGATTTTAATTATTCTGCTCCAGTCACCAGATGATCTTTTATGAAAGGAGTTTACTATGCTTGTACAATTATTCAAAAAAGGAGAATTTCGCTGTTTCAAATTGTTCCTTTTTTATCTGTTGCTCAGTTTCGTAATCATGCTCCCACTACTCACAACTCCCGGATTTTTTGGCGGTTGGGATCAAAGCTTCCATTTAAATCGAATAACAGATCTTACTGCCACTTTGCGGCAGCTGCATCCAGTTACTTTTATTAACACCACTGCCTTTTCTCAAATTGGTCTGGCAGTCAATACATTTTATCCTTATCTAACACTTCTACCCTTTGCTATTTTGCATCTTTTGATTCCCGATCTGATTTTAAGCGTCTATCTAGGTTTAACAATACTGCTATTTACAAGTTTTACCTGCGCACATATTGCAATGGCACGCTTTTCTGAAATAGCCTACCATGATAATTCTTTAAGCAGACCTGTTATTTTTGCGATTGTATATAGCCTAAGCGGTTACTTTATCTTCAACTTAGTTGTTCGTTTCGATCTCGGTGAATGTCTTGTTATGATGAGCCTACCTCTTTTTGCTGTTGGATTGTATGAAGTGCTCCTAGGCGACTGGCAGCGCTGGTATTGGCTTGCCTTGTCTGCAATCATAATCGCCTATAGCCACATTCTATCTACCGTTGTTATTGCTTTTTTGTCACTGCTGATCATTTTATGCAGCGCGTTTAGCTTGAATCATCGGTCACAGCGTTGGAAAGCTTTACTGAAGGTGTTCATAGTTGTTTTAGGAAGTACTCTTTTTCTATTGGTGCCGCTGATTACAACCGCTGCTAAGATAAGTGTGACTTCCCCTAAACTAGGATCACTCAGCAAACAAGCTATGACAGGGTTTGCAGCCATCGCTTTAAGTGCAGGTAACGTTATCAATCCTAAAAGTGCTACACATGGGGTCAATTTAGGAGTTATTATACTAGCTGCCATTATAATCGGGACCATCTTCATTAAAAGTCTGAGCAAGATTGGAAAAATCATGTATGTTTGTGGAATGATTGCTTTTTTCCTTTGTACTTTTCTTTTCCCATGGCAACTATTTGACCATTCTGCACTCAAAATACTACAACATCCTTGGCGTCTACTTATTTTTGTCAATCTTTTTATGGCAGGATGTCTAGGTGATTGGCTTACACTTCTAAAAAAACGGCAACTTCAGATATTCTGCTTGGCTCTAATGATCATTGTGACTATTTTTACCAATTACAACTATACTGCTCAGACTCCATTAAGATATCCGAAAGATCAACTCACAGATCTTACTCTCCACACCAAATATATGGATTATGAGCCTGTTAGAAGTAACCCTTATCTGCATCAAATCGAGGGCCATCAAGGAACAATCAACGGGCGGAAATATTTTTTTAAGGAGCGAACACCAGTGCCAGATGGAATTATCTATAACTTTCCTGCAACAAACCACGAAGAAAAAATAGATGTTCCTTTTCTTGATTATGGCAACTTGGTAGTAACGGCCCAAAATGTAGAACTTCCGAGTCATACTTCACGACGTGGCACTGTTGCTTTTTCCGTACCATCCAATATCAACAGCGTTGCCATTCATTACCAGGTCCCTACTGCTTTTAAAGCCGCAGCACTACTATCATTACTTAGCATCTCAATGTTTTTAGTGCTTTGGTTTAGGTTCATGTTCAGACAGAATATTTAAATTATTCTGTACACAAATCGATAGTAATCGTGCTATTTATATCTTAAACAACATGTTTTCCCAAAAATCTATGCTTAAAAATTACTCTATTCTTGAGATTCTTTTTTCCAAATTCGTCAATCAAGCGCTGAAATCCTTGTGCTTCTTCATAAGTAAAATACGCACCAAAAACGCTTTACTTTTTCAATCCTAAATAATCAGTAAAAATTGCCGCAGCTCTGCAGAATGGAGTGCGGCAATTTTTATGTATCCCTACCTACATTGACAAACCATTTTAAGGTTTCACGTATATTTTAGGTTTTACTACTGTAAAAAGCCACTCAGCATGTGTATCGGCCGGCCACCATTTTTTCGCCCCTGTCTTTTCGCATATGATTTGATAAAGTTCACGGCCTCCAAGAATTCTCTCACTCTTCACTTTTTGGGTCTCGTTGTCAATGTTCTTAACATTCAAAAAGATATACTAATCTTTCTTGAACCCTAACTACATAGTTTGGTCTAGGGTCAATATTTACTGAACATTAACAAAATGTCTTTTAACAGACATTACTTCCATAAAAAGCGTTAAAAAAGGAGGTGAATCAAAAATGTCTTTTGACCCACCTCCCCTATCAGTTGAATACTGCTTAAGGATTAACAATCCTTAAGCAGTGACTATGCTACCAAATATACTCGTTTTTGTTAAAAATAAAGACTTCAATCCAACAACTTTTAAAATTTTTTTATAATTTAAACACTTCAGATTAATTTAACTATTTTTAGGTTCAAGGTTTTGCTCATTCGTTTCGTTATAAAAATAAAATTTTTTACCAATATCAAACAAAAAAACACCTAACTCAAAAAAATGGATAAAAAAGTGTTAAATATTTTGCTAACTGTGCACTTCGTTATATATTTATATAAAAGGGAGGTGCGTTAATCATGGAATTAAATGTTGCTTGCTTGCGAGACATCTTACTTGTTGTTGCCGCGAAACCCTTTGGACATTATATTAATAGCCGAAATCTTAAACTTGATGGAAAATATTCTAAGGAAGTGATTTCAGAAACTATTCAGGCGTTGTATGAAAGTAATCTTATCAAAGTCGAAAATGAGTATCTTTTAAATGGTGATGTCGATTATTCAATTGGTGAACTAACACCTAGCGGTTGTGATCTATTAACAAGCTTAAAAGATGAAACTGTTTTTCACCATATCAATAAAACTCTTTATGACCATCACTCTCCTATCACTGTCCGAACGCTGCAGCGTTTAACCTTAAAATACGATAAGCGTCTTCATTAACTCACCCATTTCACAAATTGGACAAGTATTACAGCTATAAATCGGGTTTCAAGCAATCATCTCTTGCTTATACATACCTATTGCACAACTCAGAGGGGCTACGTCCTCTTTCTGAAATAATCCTTCTCAAAAAAACAAGTACAGGTTTGCTTACACACATTTAGACGTGAGGGCGTTCCTAGAAAAGCTTAGTGGTGTTTGGGTTAAGTTGGAGTTCTTTTCCAGCTATCCAAGACCGAACTTGGGGTCGTGGATTTTCAAGGCTTCAAGTCGTACCTTCTAAATTCTCGGCAGTGTAAAAGCAGTAAATATAAATACTAACACGAAATTACTGACATAGCAGGTGCTTCACTGTGCCATGAGCGGTAAATGGAGGCTTTTGACCTATGAAACACATTTATATTGAAATAATAGAAAAAGTTGGGCTAAAATTTAGCTTTTAGCCCAACCTCTGCAATGAATTAATGTGATAATGAGTCACCTGGAGTAATTATGAGCTGTGAGATGTCCCCAAGCCCAAGACCACAAGTTATATTATAGTCTCTTTTTTTAATTTGTAAATAGTAATAATTACTTTTTATCCCGCAGGAATTTTTATATTAAATTGCGAAACCACAAACTGTATTATATTTTTTACAATATAGTATTTTTTAATATATCTTAATTTCAACATCACTCAAGGAGGATTTTTAAATGAAAAAAGCTTTTTTTCTTGGTTTAATAACAGCATCTTCTATTCTGCTAGGTGCTTGTGGCAATCATAGTGCCGCAAGTACTGGGAGCAGTTCTGCAAATAAAACCAAGTTTGCTAATGTTGCTAAACAAAAACATAATAAGCGGAAATCTAATGCTGTACTCAAAAAGAAAATTAATTCTACGAGCAGATCTCAAGAGCAAAGTGAAACAAAAGTACAATCTAAGTCAAATAAACAAAATGCGTCTTCCAGCTCTAATATAGATACGAGCTTAAAGATGCAAAGTTCCCAATCTGTCAGTAGCTCATCCGGCTCACAATCTACGCAACCTCAATATTCAAGCAGCGGCAGTTCTTCTATCTCATATGATGAAAAGACACTTACTGGATTCCTGAATAAATATGGGATGTCTCCTGTAGCTTATAAAATACAGCATCAAGGGATGTCTGAATATGATGCCTTAAAGAGTACACCGGATACTATGAAAATGTCTGGTGAAATTCAAACTGAATATATGATGGACCAGGGCTACCTTGATCATAATGGTCAAGAAACAGCTCAGGGGCGAAAATTAGAACAGCAAAATTCTGATAATGACACTACCGACACCAATGACGGTAATGATGCTACATATTGAGCCCCATAATACGGTCAGAATGAATTCACGAATTGTTTTTGAGCACGCACACTATAATGCCTTTAAAAATAAAAAAGCGCTGATGAATTAAACTTCAAAGAAGTCGAACCATCAACGTTTTTGTGTTAGGTAAATTTTACTAAGACCATATAATAAGGAGAGTACAGGATTTGAACCTGCGCGCCGGTATTAACCGGTTCGCCGGATTTCGAGTCCGGTGCATTACCACTCTGCCAACTCTCCAACAACGATAAATAGTATACCAATTTATCGTAGAAAAAGCAATGGTCTTTTACAGTTAGTCCAAACACAATCCTTGTGTTTGGATAGCTTGCAACAACTCATCACGTTTAGTTTTACGCAAGCCAAGCTTTTCAGAAGACATTTGATGTGTAAACGAATCTATTCTTCGATTTGTATCACGCAAATCATAATAAGTCTGTACAATCTGATCGTAGTCATGCAACTTTTCTATATCGACTTCGCGCTCATAATTATTTTCAAAAAAAGTAAACTCTGACGGTAAGCGTGGCTTCAATTGCGGCTCCTGATTTGGCTCACCAACTTGAAGTCCTAATATGGGATAAGTCATCTTAGGCAGTTCCAGCGTTTGAAGTAATCTGAAAGGGTCATTATTGATACTGCCAAGGATAACTGCACCCAGCCCTAAACTTTCAACTGCATTGACTACATTTTGGACGCTTAAAACTGTGTCTTGAACTGCTTGCATGAACATATCAGCTTTATGCAGCCGTCCATCGTCTTTGCCCAACTGTTTCCGAATTTGTTGGTTGCGGTAAAGATCAGCAACAAAGATAAAAAGATCACCGTTAGTGCCAACATAATCCTGCCCTGTTATCTGTCTGACCTGCTTTCGCTTATCTTCATCTGTGAGATGCATAATTGAACATTGCTGTGTGAACATGCTAGTTGCCGTGTGACGGGCAACCTCTTTTATCGTTTCAAATTCGGCGACGCTCAAACTCCGCTTTTTAAAAGCACGGATCGTTCTGTGTGTTACTTGCTTAGAAGTCGTTTGATTTTTGATCATGTTTACCCTCCTGCTTTTTTTAATTTCTAGATAACGATAAAGTTTTAGCCAATAGTTACCAAAAACTCTAAATAGCCAAAAAAAGCCTCATTCCTCAATAATGAGGTCCATGATGGCATTTTTTGAACTGTACTCAATTGACCTAAATTATAAAGCAGTTTTTCTACTTGACTTCCAAAATTTTAACTTTCATGTCACCTCCGGGAGTCGGTATCGTTACCTCCTGCCCTAATTTACAGCCTACAAGACCCTTGGCAATCGGAGATTCATTAGAAATTTTGCCGGAGAATGGATCAGCTTCAGCCGCCCCAACAATCGTATAAGTTTCTGGCTCTTCATCGGGTAACTCTTTGAAAGTTACTGTCTTACCGACTGCAATTTCATTTGCGGCGACATTTCCGTTATCAATAATTTCTGCATGGTTTATCATTTGTTGAAGTGTCTTAATTCTGCCTTCAACAAATGACTGTTCGTCTTTTGCAGATTCATATTCTGAATTTTCAGATAAGTCACCGAACCCACGAGCGATTTTAATGCGTTCAATGATCTCAGCGCGTTTTGATGTTTGTAAAGTTTCAAGCTCTTTCTTCTAATTTTTTCTTTCCCTCAAGGGTCATTGGATATTTTTTTTCTTCTGACATTAATAATACACCTCTTATAAAAATTAATTACGCCCATAGCGTATCACACTAAGAGCGATTTAGGAAAAGTAACACCCTTAATAACATGCAAACGGCTCTATGCTAACTATGAGCTCGATTAGTTCGCAATACGTCCCTGACTTTCGTCGTTAGTAAATCTATAGCTACCTGATTTTTTCCGCCCTCAGGTACAATAATATCCGCATACCTTTTAGTTGGCTCAATAAATTGGTGATACATTGGTTTAACTGTTTGCAAATATTGTGTAATTACTGAGTCCAAAGAGCGTCCGCGATCTTTAATATCACGTTCAATTCTGCGTATGATTCGAATATCATCATCAGTATCAACGAAAACCTTAATATCCATCAAGTCACGCAGCCGTGGGTCGTGCAAGACTAGAATTCCCTCAATAATAATAACTTCACGTGGTTCTTGCAAAAACACTTTGTCACTTCGAGTACGCGTTTTGTAATCATAAACTGGAATCGCCACTGATTTCCACTCCAACAAGTCCTGCAGCTGGCTCAAAAGCAGTTCTGTATCGAATGCATCTGGGTGATCATAGTTGACTTTGTTGCGCTCTGCAAGCGACATCTCAGCCTGATCATTGTAATATGAATCTTGCTGCAGCATCATTAATGAATATCCATGGAGCTGATTAAAAATTGCGCGACTGACTGTTGTTTTGCCGCTCCCTGAACCTCCCGTGACACCAATTATTACCGGCCGCTGTCTAACTGAATGTTCTGTCATCGAAAATACCCCTTGCAATCACTATTGTCGTCCTAAGAAACACGTTTAACTTTATTTTGCATTATTCTCTTTTTCCAACTTACTTGTCAACCCTTGATGTTGTTCATAAGTTTTTGAATAATAGACCTTGCCAGTCTTCATGTTGGCAATGAAATACAAGTATCCTTTGTCACGATCAGCAGGATTTAAAACCGCCTTGACTGAAGTTAGACTAGGATTGTTGAATGGCCCAGGACCGACTCCTTGGTGGAGATATAGATTATAAGGCGAATCAACTTTCAAATCATTGTATGTCACATTTTTCTTATGCTTTCCTAACGCATAAAGAACCGAAATATCTGATTGAATCATCATTTCCTTATCTAAGCGATTTTCAAAAACGCCGGCGATTCGGTAACGATCCTTTTCAGTTACACCCTCACGTTCAACCAAAGACGCCAATGTCATGACTTGCTGGATTGACATGTTTTTCTTTTTTGCCTCAGTATAATATGGGGTCATTACTGAGTTTGTCTTTGCGACCATCTTCGTCACAAGTTCTTCCAGAGAAACCTTTTTGCCAGCATAGTAAGTCGCCGGATAGAGGTAACCTTCAAGCTTATAGCGTACATCCTTAGCACTAGCTGCTGAAGATAACAAGTCCGGGTATATATTTTTTAGTTTATCAACAAATTCTTGATTGTTTAATAAAGCTAGAAAGTCTTTCTTAGAAAAGCGTGTGTTAGCCTGAATTGTATCACCAATTGAATCAGCCGTCACACCTTCACGAATCAATACCTTACCAGAATAACGCGATTCACTGCTGCCGCCCTTTTGCAGTCTTTGTGAGATCTGCTTTAGGGTCATTGAAGGTTGCAGCTCATAATAACCAGCTTTAAATTGCCCATACTTTTTAGTTTTAACATAATAATCAAAAACAAAACCACTTTTAATTACCTTTTTATCCTCGAGAATACTTCCAATTTGCTTCGTAGTGCTTCCAATTGGTACTTTAACTTCTATTTTTTCATTACTATTTGAATCTAACGGCTGTAAGCCCCTATTTACATAGCGGTACCCGATCACACTGATTGTGATTACTAACAGTATAATGACAAGCACAACACCTATAACTATTTGTCGCGCAAATTTTGTTTGTTTCGGCTTGTTATCATTATTCTTATCAGTGTGTTCATCTTTCTGGTTATTCAAACTATCCCTCCGTTCGTAAAAGTGCTCTTTCCATTATACAAAAACTTTTTTTTAATTTGCATTAAGAATAATAGAAAAGCCATCAAAATTTTATATCTATAAAAATACTGGAGGTTATCTCTTGTCTAGTTACGTGTGCATTAACGAATTTCAGCGTCAAACTCTTTCTTTAACTCGGCAACCACCTTAGCAAAGTCCTTGCTTACATCTTCATCAAGAAGTGTAGTTTTCTTATTTTGATAGGTTAATTTATAAGCTAAGGATTTAAAGTTAACCGCAATATGTTCACCTTCATAAACATCGAACAGCTCAACTTTAGCTAGATTTTTACCGCCATTTTTCCTGATGCAAGACACAATTTCACTGTTTTGAATACTTTTATTGACGGCTAGCGCAACATCCCGAGTAATTGCTGGATATTTTGAGATAGGTGTATAAATTTCAAGCTGTTTAGGCATAGTAATTATTTTTTTCAGATCCAGTTCAAAAATATACGTGCGTTCAATGTGGTACTCTTTAGCTATATTTGGATGTATTTCCCCAAGAAAGCCTAAAAATTCATTACCAACGTAAACATCTGCTGTCCTTCCAGGGTGCATTTCCTCATGTCCATTAGCCTGAACATACCTGATGTTCTCAGTTACTCCTAATGTATGCAGCAAGTGTTCAACAATGCCCTTAGTCAGGTAGAAGTCTACAGGCGTTTTAGTATTATGCCACGTTGCCGTTTCAAACAATCCTGTCAAGGCTCCGGCGACATGTTCAACTTCCACAGGCCGCTCAGTTCCCTTTTCTCTATAGAAGACCCTTCCTTGCTCATAGAAAGCTATATTTTTAACTTTTCGTGCAACATTATAAGCAATGTCATCCAATAATCCGCTTATCAAGTTCATTCGTGCAGTTGTTCGATCTGAACTCATTGGAAAACTCAGTTGTGTTGCCTCTGAAGGCTGCATTAAGAAACGCTGTGCCTTCGCGGTCGTCGTTAATCCATAAGAAACAGCTTGTGTCAATCCTGCTGCTTCCAGCAACTGTCTAGTCTCACGAATTATCTTCTGGGTGTAATTGTAATGACCGGGTGTCAGTTCACCTTTTGGCAGTGTTGCTGGCAAATTGTCATACCCATAAATACGTGCAACCTCTTCTATTAAGTCAGCTGGAATACTAATATCCCAACGACGCGGTGGCACCGAAACAGTAAATACATTCTTGTTGATTTCCACTCCGAATTCTAACCGTTTGAAGATATCTGCAACAATATCAATTGTCAGGTCAGTTCCTAAGACCTTGTTAATCTTATCCAGCGAGATACTAACTTCAACAGGAGTTGTTGCTTCTAGTGAGCCTTCGGCAACACCTGACACGATCTCACCCTCGCCTAAATCAGCGATCAGCTGAGCAGCTGTGTTCAATGCTTCTGCAACAGTAGCACGATTGACCCCACGTTCAAAGCGCATAGAGGCTTCGCTATGCAGATTATGTCTTCTAGCAGTCTTACGAATTAATGATGAATTAAAGACTGCTGCTTCAAGTGCAACTGTGGTCGTTCCACCATCAATTTCGGTGCTTTGTCCGCCCATCGTTCCAGCCAAAGCAATCGGACCCTTGTCGTCCGCTATTACAATATCATGTTCATCCAATTCACGTTCCTGCTCATCAAGCGTCGTTAGGATTTCACCAGCCTTCGCAAGTCTGACAGTAATGTTATTACCATTGATTTTTCCATAATCAAAAGAATGCAGTGGCTGGCCATAATCCATCAAAACATAATTAGTCACGTCAACAATATTGTTGAGTGGCCGAACACCTGCATTCCACAAACGTTTTTGCAGCCACAGTGGACTCTCTTTAACTGTTACATTTTTAATTAATCTCATCAGATAAGTTGAGGCTAACTCAGTATCTGCCTTTAACTTCAAATAATCAGCAACGTTATCTTTTGTACTTTCCTTAACTTCCAAATGAGGTAGTGAAACCTTCTTATTATAGATAGCAGCTATTTCATAAGCTGTTCCGCGCATGCTCAACATATCTGCACGATTAGGGGTAACATCAAGATCAATAATATCCTCGTCCATTCCTAGATATGGATAAACTGGTTTTCCAGGCTCAGCATTATCTGGCAAAAAGTAAATCCCATCAACAAATTTTTTAGGAACAACCCCCTCAGTAAAACCGATCTCTTGAAGTGCGCAAATCATTCCTTCTGACACCTCACCCCGCATTTTGCCACGTTTTATTTTGACATTGCCAGCGATACGTGAATTTGGGAGCGCAACAATAACTTTTTTATGCGCTGCAATATTAGGTGCGCCACAAATAATTTGTAGCGGCTCATCTTCACCAACATCGACTTGGCAAATATGCAGATGATCAGAATTCGGATGAGCTGCAACCTTCAATGTCTCTCCAACGACAATTTTCTTTAATCCATCTTCTAAGCGGTATACCTCATCGACTTCTACCGCTGTTCTTTCAATTTTTTCAGCAAGGACTTGAGGTTCAACATCTACATTAACATAATCACTTAACCATTTCGTTGAAATTTTCATATTTAATCTATCCTACCCTCTCTGTGAAAATTGTTTTAAGAAACGCACATCATTCAAATAAAATTCACGAATGTCATCGACACCATATTTCAGCATTGCAAAACGGTCTGGCCCCAATCCAAATGCAAAACCACCATAAATATCTGCATCAATCCCCGACATTTTCAAAACGTTAGGGTGAACCATACCTGCGCCTAAGACTTCTATCCAGCCGGTGTTTTTGCAGACAGAACATCCTTGCCCGTTGCACTTAAAGCAGGACACATCAACCTCAACAGAAGGCTCGGTAAACGGAAAATAACTCGGACGCAATCGAATTTCACGTTCTTCACCAAAAACAGTTCTTGCAATAAGCTGCAGAGTCCCTTTCAAGTCTGCCATTGTAATATTTTTATCAATCACGAGTCCTTCAATTTGATGGAATTGATGTGAATGGGTAGCATCGTCTGTATCGCGACGGTAAACCTTTCCAGGAGAAATCATTTTCAATGGACCTTTCGAAAAATCATGTTTTTCCATCGTCCTTGCTTGAACGGGTGATGTCTGAGTTCTCATCAAAAGTTTATCTGTTATATAAAATGTATCTTGCATATCACGCGCTGGGTGATCTTTAGGTAAGTTCATCATCTCAAAATTATAATGATCTTCCTCCACTTCAGGTCCATCCACTACCTGATAACCCATCCCAAGGAAGAGTTTTTCAATCTGGTCAATTACTTGCATGATAATATGCGGTTGTCCAGCCTTTACTGGTACTCCTGGTAAAGTGACATCAATTTTTTCTTCCTCTAGTCTCTTTGAAATTTTAATGATTTCAATGCGCTCTTTTCTTTCCGCGATTGCACTGGTAAGCTCATCACGCACCTTATTAGCAAAGCTACCCACATTAGGTCGCTCTTCTTTTGGAAGATCACGCATTCCGCGTAAAACTTCTGTGATTGGACCTTTTTTCCCTAACAAATTAACGCGAATGCTATTGATTTTCTTCAAATCTTCAGCGGTGTTGATTTCTTTAAGTGCATTTTCCTTCAGTTCAGTTAACTTATCTTTTAATCCCAAAACATCTCATTCCTTTCATTTCAAAACAAACTCTGTATGACAGTTATAAAAAAAGACACAAAAAACCCCGTCCCCAAAAGGGACGAGGTCTCGCGGTACCACCCTTGTTCCAGTACAACCAATTTTTGATTGTACCGACACTTAACATGTTAACGGCCATGAAACAACCGGCACACTATTCATCTTACGAATCCCAGCGGCAACTCAGGAAGTGAACTTCGAGTGATATCTATGGAACACTTGCAGCTAGTATGTTCCTCTCTTAAATTGCTTAAATATCAACTGTACTTTTTTCCGTCTTCGTCTTTCACTAGTTCACTATTCTAAACTTGAATTACTTATCCGTCAAGACTCATTAGCAATCTTCCAAGTCATACCACTTTACAGACCAGCGATGCAACTTACGCATGATATCCCGCAAATCCTCGCCGCTATCCGTTAGACAGTAGCAAGAACGGCAACTGTCTTCCAACGAGACCTTCTGTACTAATCCAGCCTCTTCAAGTTCCTTTAACCGTTCCACAAGTACCCGGTCACTGCATCTCTGAACCTTGCTTGCTAAATCTTTAAAACGTTGCGGACCTTCAGTCAATAAAACATCAATAATGAGTCCGTTCCATTTGCGTCCTAGAATACTGAATGTTTTCTCAAAAAAAGGACACTGCTCATAACTATCGGCTATCTTGACCATTAACTCACCTCCATCTACAAGTCCTACACTTAACTATAATTATTGTACAAAAAAAGATCCACAATGCATAATATGCAGATCTTCCCAACTACTACTCACTTAATAAATCCAAAGCCATGCTTGAACCTCGACTCGTAGCGTTCCAACAACGGAACACCTACCTCGGATGTTGCTTCATACTTATCAACAAAAGTCACAATATAGCCTTCTAAGTAACGAGGAGGCACTACCGTTGCTCCCCACATATGTTTGATAATAATATCTTTTTCTAATTTGGTTAAAGTCGTTATCTTTTCTGCATTGCGCACTGCAATACGGGGATGAATCCATGCATGTGTCCCCGAACTGAACTTCGTTGTACGCCAATCATAGTAGAACAGATCGTGCAGCAGTCCAGCACGTGCAGTTGCTTTTGCATTCAAGTGAAACTTCTTAGCAATCCGGTAACTGTCATAAGATACGGAAATCGAATGCTCAAGCCGATTAGAAAAATAATGCTGCTTAAATTCCGCAAGCTTTTGAACTTCGGGTTTATCAAGCAATACGCCGACATAACTCATATACTCGGAATCATCACGCCATTCATTTGTCTTCATGCAATTCCCCTTTTTAATATTATAATTCTATGATAACCGATTTCAGACAATTTGCAATCTAAATGAACTTAAATTTTCTTTCATTTAAATAAACTTAAAAATTATCTTTTCAGTTGAAACATCAGAATTCCAGCAGCAACTGCTACATTCAGTGACTCAGCATGACCCTTTATCGGGATGTAGAGATTGGTTGTTGTTGTACTTAAAATTTCTTCGCTCATTCCATTGCCTTCATTTCCCATAACAATTGCAAAATCACGGTATTTTCCAACTTCATCGTACGGTTTTGCTGCTGGATTCAATTCTGTTCCAAAAACTGGCATATTTTCTTTATGCATTTGCTGTATCCATTCACTTAAGGAGGCCGTAATCAACTTGATATGAAACTGGCTTCCTTGCATAGCCCTAACTACCTTCGGTTGATAAACATCCGCCGTGCCAACGCCAAAGATGACCCCAGTAAAGCCAGCAGCATCGGCTGTCCTAACCATTGTTCCAATATTCCCCGGATCCTGCACTGAATCAAGCATCAGCCATGCTCCCCCTTGCAGTGACACTGGTGTAGACTGCTCTTTTTTCAGCGCGATAACTCCAAAAATTCCTTGCGGACTCGGTGTCTCGCTTAAATGCTTAGCAACTTCTTCAGAAATGATAATTTCTTCACTGTTCTGCGTATTCATCTCTTCAAATTCGGCGCGATACTTAAAATCTTCTGTTACTAGCAGCAATTTTATCTCGCTTCTCGCCGCGAGAGCTTCTTTCACTAGATGCCATCCATCTAAAAGATACGCATTTTGTTTCTTTCTTCCCTTCTTAGTAGATAATTTTTTCCATTCTTTAACTTGCTTATTTTGTACTGACCGAATTACTTTCATTATTTTACTTTTCCCTTCACATCGCTAAAATAAACTGTAAGTATAGCAAAATCCTCGCCTATTCGTTTATACTGAATATATAATAATATCATTTAGATCACAAGGGAGGGTCTACTATGCAAGCAGTTAAACTACACGTTTATGGACGCGTTCAAGGTGTCGGCTTCAGGTATTGCACTAAGATAGTTGCTGAGGACCTTGGTATTGCCGGGATCGTCCGAAATGATGCTGATGGTTCTGTTTATATTGAAGCACAAGGTGAGCTTACTAAACTGGAAACCTTCATCAATCGTATCAAAGCCTCACCTACACCAAGCGGTAAGGTTGATAAAATGATTATAAGGAAAATACCGCCTATTGACTATTCGGGTTTTCAAATCACATACTAACTATCTTTTGTTTATTAAACTTACTCTTTCTTATAATTAAAAAATACCTTTTAGACTCCACTCCTCAATGAGCTGATTGAAAAAAAAGAGGTAATACAGTATAGTTATAACCGTAGTTTATTTGAAAGGGTATGAATAATGAAAAAAATAAAACGATTAAGTTTGATTCCAGCCTTGCTGACACTTACACTACTTCTCAGCGGCTGTGTTCAACGAACAAAAAGCGGCAAACCTTATGGGTTGATTTACGATCATTTGGCAATACCTGGTCAGCACTTGCTCATGTGGCTGTCAAACCACTTAGGCGGCAGTTATGGGCTGGCCATCATCGTCATTACCTTCATTGTTAGAATGGCTTTACTTCCTGTTATGCTCAAGCAATCAAAGAACGCAACGATTCAGCAAGAGAAAATGGCTTCAGTCAAGCCACAAATGGCGGATATTCAAAAACGGCAAAAAGAAGCGAAAACGCAAGAAGAAAAAGCCGCTGTTAGTCAGGAAATGATGCAGATTTACCGTGATAACGGTATCTCCATGACTGGCGGTATCGGTTGTCTCCCATTGTTGATTCAGATGCCGATCTTTGCCGCATTGTATGCAGCAATTCAGTATTCACCTGAACTCTCCAGCTCTTACTTTATGGGAATCAACTTAGGTAAAACAAGTTTTACCTTCACAGTTCTTTCATTTATTGTTTATGCACTTCAAGGGTACCTCTCAACGATTGGTATACCTAAAGAACAGAAAAAGCAAATGCAGTCAATGATGCTGATCAGTCCAATTATGATTACGTTCATGACAATTATTTCCCCTGCGGGCTTGGGACTTTACTTCTTTATTGGTGGAATTTTCGCATGTATTCAAACTTTGCTTATCAACATGATGCGTCCTAAGATCCGTGCTGAGATACAGGCTCAAATGAAGAAGAATCCACCCAAAAAACCTGTTGTTTCGAGTGTTGCAACAAAGTCTGTTCCACAAGAGGCAAGTAGCTCCAAGCATACACAGAAAAAGGATACAAACAGCAACCATGATAACAATCGAAAACGAAATGCTGGCAAACAAAAACGTCGTTAATCTTATTTTTTAACAAATTAAATTTAATCTTAACTTAAAGAGGATGGTCAAAAGTTATTTTGACCATCCTCTTTGTCTTACATTTGCGCAAATCATTGTGTTTTAATGCTCATATTTCGCCGCTGCTTGCACCACTTGCGCCACGCACAATTTAATTATTTTGCAATACCGTTATTTTCGCTTTTTATGTCTGATGCTTTACTGTCTTTTTGAACTATTGGCAATGAAATCCTAAAAACTGACCCTTGCCCTAGCACGCTTTCCACTGTCAGTTTGCCATGATAGCCTTCGATCAAACGCTGTGCAATTGATAGGCCTAATCCATTACCACCCTTATCGCGGCTGCGAGCTTTATCAACACGATAAAAGCGATTGAACACACGCTTGATATTTTGCTGTGAAATTCCTTCACCAAAATCTTGAACAGCAATATCAACATAACGCGCATTTTTGGCAACAGATAAATGGATCTCTTGCCGTTCTGTCGAATACTTTACAGCGTTGTCTAACAGAATAATCAAAACTTGCTCTAAGTGATTGCGGTACATCTGTACTGCAGTTCGTTCATTTAGATCATCATCCAGCACAAAAACAAAATCAGGCTTGATCATTTTAAAATTATTAAAAACCTGCAAAACGACTTCACGTGCATCAGTAATTTCCTTACCAAAATGAATCTCCACCTGTTCTGCCCGGGAAAGATCCAACATTTCTTGGACCAAACTCTTCATTCTGTTTATTTCCTGCAAAGAAGCAGAAATTGATTCAGCCAATACCTCTGGATTGTCTTTTCCCCAACGATTCAATAACTCAAGGTGTCCCTGTATTATCGCAACTGGTGTACGTAATTCATGCGAAACATCTTCCACAAACTGCTGTTGCTGCTCAATATAACGTTGCATTTGGTCAAGCATATCGTTAAACAAATTTCCCAAATTTGAAAGTTCATCATTATATCTTAGCTTAGGAACACGAATATTTGCGACTGGATCTCCATCTTCTGCTTCATTGATCTTATCAATTGTCTCGTTGATATCATCAATCGGCCGGAGCAACCACAAGGATAAAATGTATCCTAGCAAAGAGCAGAGTAAGACCGCTGTTAAACCAAATACAAGGAAAATTAGAAGAAGTTTATTACGTGCCGCATCATATTCAACTAAACGGTTTGTAACCTGAACATATCCTCGCAGCTCATGATTTTTTTTAGTATAAATCGCGCTGCGGCGAACATAAACATTTGTTCCGTTGACTTTTTTTATTCTCTCTGCAGGTCCCACACGGTCAAACTTGATCGGAACTCTGCGGGAGGCAAACAACCCTTTCCCGTCCAAATTATATACACTGACACCAATATTTTTTCGTGACAAAGTCACAAAAAGCGAGTCAGAATATAGACTGGATGAAGCACCTTGTCTGTCTTCAACCGAATCAAAATTCGAACTAAGCAACGGTTTAACATTGCTGTCCGTCAGTTCACCACTGTCATGGCTTAAACGTTCCGATACAACTCCAACTGCATCTGTTACATATTGTTTTTCCTGTCTCAACAAGATATTTGAAAAACTTTGGTACAACAAGGCTGCAAAAACAGCAAAAATCAACAAAACACCAATCCCAGTTCCGACTGACCATTTCATCCTCAAGGAAAACCTATATGCACGTTTCCTATCTTGTGTTTTTTTTACCTTGTTTTTCATCACGAACGCATCACATATCCAGTTCCACGAACAGTTTGAATGTAACTTTCCTCATCAGGACGATCAATTTTATTCCTCAAATATCTAATGTATACATCTACTACATTAGTTTCGATTTGAGATTCATAACCCCACACCTTCTTCAATAGAACGTCGCGAGCCAAAACAACATTGACATTTTCCATCAAAGCAAGCAGTAGTTCATATTCGCGTTTAGTCAGTTCAATGATTTCATCTCCACGCCGGACGACCCTATTTTCTTTCTCAATTGTTAGATCCCGGTAGGTAACCTTGGTCTGTTTGGAAGCATTTTGCTCACTTTCAATATCAATTCTCCGCAAAAGCGCGCGCAAGCGTGCCAACAATTCCTCGATTGCAAATGGCTTAACTATATAATCATCTGCTCCATGATCAAGTCCGGAAACCCGATCAATCACCGAATCACGAGCCGTCATCATGATAATCGGCGTGTTTTTTGTTTGACGAACTCGACGGCACACCTCAAGCCCATTTAAAACCGGCAACATTAAATCCAGTAATATGGCATCCCAATCCTGTTCTAAAGCCGCCTCAAGCCCCGTACGTCCATTATAATGGACCTGAGTTTCGTAACCTTCATGTTGTAATTCTAGCTCAACAAACCGAGCGAGATTCTTTTCATCTTCAATTATTAAAATTCGACTCATCGTGTACACTCCTATAACTTTCTATTGTTTAAAATATCTCTTAACATCACTATCTAAGCATTATCTAAGCTTAATTTAACATAAAAAATAAAAATAGTCGTCCGCTTCGCTAAATATTTTTTCTTTACCCGCTATTTTTTCTAATCGAAACCTTAAAAAAAACAATGAATCCTTTTGATCCATTGCTCTTTCACTTAAATAGACACACAAAACAACTAAACATCTGTTGCCTCGACCCCTGAGTCTCGTAGACATTACACTTTGAAGCACGACAAAGTATTTCAGACTGATCCATAAAACTACTCAACTTCTGAATTATTGAGAATAATAAAGGCAGAGCGGAGTCTAAAAAAAGCAGCGCATATTATTTGAATTCTAAATGAGATGCACTACCGTTCAACTACTGACTCAAATGTCAGTTTCAGAATAACCAGACAAAAACTATTCTTCGTGATACCACTCGTAGTGATAAGTACCTTCTTTATCTGTCCGTTCGTAGGTATGCGCACCAAAGTAATCTCTTTGTGCTTGAATTATGTTTGCTGGCAAGACTTCAGAACGATATTGGTCAAAGTAAGTAATTGCAGCCGTAAATCCTGGTACAGCAACACCTGCCTTAATAGCGAGTGAAGCAACATCTCGAACAGCAGCTTGATACTTATCTGTGATATTCTTGAAATAAGGATCTAACATTAAGTTATCTAATGTCTCATCTTTATTGAATGCATCGGTAATTTTTTGGAGAAATTGTGCTCTAATAATGCAGCCTTCACGCCAAATCATGCCAAATCGCCATACTTAAGTTTCCAATCATAGTGTTCTGATGCAACACGCAATTGTTCAAAGCCTTGTGCGTAGCTCATTATTTTACTGAAGTATAAAGCCTGTCTAATTTTTTCAACAAATGCTTTTTTATCAATGTTTAAATCATCTAAATTAGGACCATTCAAAACATGGCTCGCCGCAACGCGCTCACTCTTCAAAGCTGAGATGTAACGCGCATATACAGACTCTGTAATCAGTGACTGTGGAACACCTAGTTCAAGTGCACTTTGTGAACTCCACTTTCCAGTCCCTTTATTGCCTGCCCGATCAAGAATAACATCAACAATCGGTTTACCTGTTCCTTCATCATCTTTGCGCGTAAGAATGTCAGCAGTAATCGACATTAAATAACTGTCCAGTTCACCTTTGTTCCAGTCCTCAAAAATCGCCGCAATCTCTTCAACACTTAACTGCAGGACATTGCGCAACAAATTATAGCTTTCTGATATTAATTCCATGTCCCCATATTCGATCCCATTATGAACCATCTTGACATAATGCCCAGCACCATTAGGCCCGATATAAGTAACACATGGTGTTCCATCTTCTGCTTTAGCTGAAATTTTTTCTAAAATAGGTGCCACTAAATCATAAGCAGCCTTTTGCCCACCTGGCATTAATGAAGGACCTTCAAGTGCGCCTTTTTCACCACCTGAAACACCCATTCCAATGAAGTTGATCCCAGATTGATCAAGTTCAGCATTCCGCCGCACCGTGTCCTCAAAGAAGGTATTTCCTCCGTCAATCAGGACATCTCCTTTAGTCAAGTACGGAAGTAATTGCTTGATCATTCCATCAGTTGGTGCCCCAGCCTTGACCATTATGATAATTCGACGAGGAGTCTCCAAAGAGTTGACAAATTCTTCGATCGAATAACTTGGAACCAGATGTTTTTCAGGATGATCAGCGACCACCTTTTCTGTTTTTGAACCCGTTCTATTATATAAAGCTACAGTGTAACCGCGGCTTTCAATATTAAGAGCAAGGTTCTTACCCATAACTGCCATACCGATCACACCAATTTGTGGCTTATCCATGACCAAACCTCCTACGTTATTCACTTACTTCCTAATGTTACCAAAAACACGACTAAAATTAAAGCAGCATTACTAAATTATCCTGCTAAAGCAAAATATTCTTACATTTAACCCAAGCAAAAAGCCAAGAAATTCACTTTTCTTGGCTTCATGGTAAATATGCTTAAGAAGCTTTCTTATCATCCACTACTAGTTTTGGAAGTCGCTTACCATCCACACTTGCCTTATCAACAACCACCTGATCTATATCATCTCGGCTTGGAATTTCATACATAACATCCCGCATCGTATTTTCAATAATCGAACGCAATCCACGTGCTCCTGTGTTACGTTCAATTGCAAGACGTGCTACTTCTTGCAACGCACTCGGTTCAAATTTCAAACTGACATCATCTAAGTCCAAAAGTTTGGCATATTGCTTAACCAAAGCATTTTTGGGTTCCGTTAAAATTCGCACAAGATCATCTTCATCTAGTTTTTCAAGTGCCGTTAAAATTGGGAGTCTGCCAATAAATTCAGGAATCAAACCAAATTTCAATAAATCTTCTGGAATAATCTGCTGCATCAAACTCTTGTTTTCATCGTAGGATTGCTTCGTGTCCACTCCAAAACCAATTGCTTTGTCACCTAAACGATTCTTGACCATCGTTTCGATTCCATCAAAAGCACCACCAACAATAAATAAAATATTTGTTGTGTTAATCTGAATAAGTTCTTGTTGCGGGTGTTTACGACCACCTTGAGGTGGAACACTAGCAACTGTACCTTCTAAAATTTTCAGAAGTGCCTGCTGCACACCTTCACCTGAAACATCACGCGTAATTGAAACATTTTCGCTTTTTTTGGCGATTTTATCAATTTCATCAATGTAGATAATTCCTCGTTCAGCACGATCAACATCAAAATCAGCATTTTGTAATAGTTTTAAGAGAATATTCTCAACATCCTCACCTACATAACCAGCCTCAGTCAAAGTTGTTGCATCCGCAATTGCAAAGGGAACACGTAAGATTTTAGCTAGACTCTGTGCTAAAAATGTTTTCCCTGAACCTGTTGGTCCTACCAAGCAAATATTACTTTTTTGCAATTCAGTATCATCATTACTGTCATCTAAAGCTGCATTAACACGCTTATAATGATTATATACTGCCACTGCCAAAGTCTTTTTTGCTTGTTCTTGCCCAATTACATATTGATTTAAAATATCAACAATTTCACGTGGTTTAGGTACGTTCAACAATTCTTCTGAAGCTTGTTCCTTGAATTCCTCATCAATTATTTCTTTACATAAATCAATACATTCATTACAAATATATACTCCGGGACCCGCAACAATTTTTTTTACCTGGTCTTGGGATTTTCCACAAAATGAACATACGACCGGCCCATTCTTATCCGTATTTTCAAACATTTTTATCCCCCTTAATACCATCTTTATCTTTACATTCTAACAAACTAACATCATAAACGCTAATAGTTAGTTTTAAAAAAAATGCCTTCAATAAACAAAGAATCACGTTGGATAAAAAAAGTCCAACGTGATCAGCTATCATCTATAAACCTAATTAATTATTTATTTCTTTTCTTTTTCCGTCGTCTTTTTTTCGCGAGTCTGTTTTGCAGAATCAGCTATTTCATCAACAACTTTGCGGATAGCAATATCATGTTTCAACATATCATTACTCAACGCTGAACGAACAGCATCTGGTTCCATGTTGTACTGGTCTGCTAATTTTTTAATTTCAGCATCGATATCATCATCAGTTACATCAACATCTTCGCTAGCAACAATTGCTTCAAGCACTAAATTCGTCTTAACGCGTTTTTCAGCATCTTTTTCAAATTGTTTGTGCAAGTCAGCTTCCGTCGTACCAGTCAATTTGTAGTATGTTTCCGCATTGATACCCTGCTGTTGCATTCCCGCAAGATACTGGTCAATTTGACGATGAATATCATCTTCAAGCATTGCTTCAGGAATTTCACCAATTTTAGCATTTTCCACAGCCAAATCAATTGCCTCGTCTTGAATTGCAGCCTTAGCCTCAGCAACTTTCTTTTCTTTAAGTTCATCTTTGATTTTTGCTTTCAATTCTTCGAGCGTATCAACTTCTTCATCTATATCTTTAGCAAAATCATCGTCTAATTCAGGAAGTTGTTTTTCTTTAACCTCATGAATCGTAACATCAAAAATTGCTTCTTTTCCCCTTAATTCTTCAGCTTGATAATCATCTGGGAAAGTAACTTTGACAGCTACTTCATCATCAGCTTTATGTCCGATCAATTGATCTTCAAATCCAGGGATGAATGAGTTTGAGCCTAATTCAAGCGAATGGTTTTCTGCCTTACCACCTTCAAAGGGGTCTCCATCAATTTTACCTTCAAAATCAATGATTACTGTATCGCCCTTCTTAGCCGGTTCATCTTCTTTCAAAACTAACTCGGCTTGTTGTTGGCGTCTCTTCTCAAGCTCAGCCTCGATATCTGCCACAAGCACACGTGTTGGATGAGGCGTTACCTCTAAATTCTTATATTCGCCAAGCTCAACTTCAGGCTCAACAGTGACTTCAGCAACCAAAACCCAGTTTTTACCCTTTTCTAAGCTTTCAACATCAACCTTAGGCTGGTCAACTGGTTTGATTTTTTCTTCTTGCACTGCCGCTGAGTATGCCTCTGGCAATAGAATATTCAAAGCATCTTGATACAGTGATTCTTCCCCATACATTCTATTGAAGATCTGACGAGGAACTTTACCCTTTCTGAATCCTGGTACATTTAGATTTTTCTTAACACGTTTAAAAGCGGCATCTAAGCTTCTTTTACTTTATCAGGTGTAATCTCAAAGGTTAATTTCCCTGTGTTTGCACCTTGTTTTTCCCATTTTGTAGACATTATTTTCCCTCCGCGCGAAAAAAATTTGTACAATTTATTTACTAATTGCATACTAAGCTAGTTTACCGTAGTTGAAGCAAATTGTAAATAAATCTTGCTAAAAAAAGCAAAAAGCATCTGAACTTAGTTCGAATCGACCTAGTATTTCTTTAAAATCTTCGCTAAGCTACTAATCTAGCCGCTTGGCCTTCAATCATATTGCTTAATATGTGTTTTTAACTATTAAAACATGCCCTAGAGTATGTCAAACTGCACTTCTCAGAGTGCTTCATTCTTATGTACAAAAAAAGTCCGGAAAAATCCGAACTTCTTTGTTTAGCTCAACTTTAGTCGTCGATTTCTGAAACGACACCAGCACCAACTGTACGTCCACCTTCACGAACAGTGAATTTAAGACCCTTTTCAATAGCAACTGGAGCGATCAATTCAACTGTAAATGTTACGTTATCGCCAGGCATAACCATTTCTACACCTTCAGGCAACTCGATAACACCAGTAACATCCGTTGTATGGAAGTAGAATTGAGGACGATAGTTTGAGAAGAATGGAGTATGACGTCCACCTTCTTCTTTAGTCAAGATATAAACTTCACCCTTGAACTTCTTGTGTGTCTGGATTGAACCAGGTGCTGCAAGAACTTGTCCACGTTCAACTTGTTCACGGTTAACACCACGTAACAACGCACCAACGTTATCACCAGCTTCACCAAGATCAAGTGTCTTACGGAACATTTCAAGTCCAGTGATTGTTGTCTTCAAGATATCATCTTTCAAACCAACGATTTCAACTTCATCGCCGACCTTAACTGTACCACGATCAATACGACCAGAAGCAACTGTACCACGACCAGTAATTGTGAAAACATCTTCAACTGGCATCAAGAATGGTTTATCAGTTGGACGTTCTGGAGTTGGGATGTATTCATCAACAGTATCCATCAATTCTTGAATCTTAGCTTCTGCATCTGCATCGCCTTCAAGGGCTTTCAAAGCAGAACCACGGATAACTGGAATATCATCACCAGGGAAATCATATTCGCTTAATAATTCACGAACTTCCATTTCAACTAAGTCTAATAATTCTTCATCATCAACTAAGTCACACTTGTTTAAGAACACAACAATGTATTCAACACCAACTTGGCGAGCAAGCAAGATATGTTCACGTGTTTGTGGCATAGGACCATCAGTTGCAGCAACAACCAAGATAGCACCATCCATTTGAGCGGCACCAGTAATCATGTTCTTAACGTAGTCAGCATGTCCTGGGGCATCAATATGTGCATAATGACGTTTTTCTGTTTCATATTCAACGTGAGCAGTGTTGATTGTAATACCACGTTCACGTTCTTCTGGAGCAGCATCGATTGAAGCATAATCTTCAGCCTTTGCTAATCCCTTAGCTGCCAAAACCTTTGTGATAGCAGCTGTTAAAGTTGTTTTCCCATGATCAACATGGCCAATTGTACCAATATTTACATGGGGTTTTGTTCTTTCATAATGTTCTTTTGCCATTAATACGAACCTCCTGTATTTTTGCAAGAAAAATCCGCAACAAAAACAATTGCCGATAATCCTTTAACTTTTATTATACTACTTCTACACGAAAATACCAAGTTTTAGTTATCCCGTAAAGAAGAATCCTTAAGCTATTATATAGACCCGAGTTCTATTTGTAAATACTTATGTTTGAAAAAAATAAATTGTCTTCAAAATGGCATATTTTATTGTATTTTCCAGCTTGAAAGTTCATTTTCAAGAATCTTTGCCCATTTTTTAATCTTTTTTGGATAGCCTGCCAATGATTCATCCAACAAAAAAGCATGAAGCCACTTTTCAGAGGGAAGGACTATTTCTTGCTCAAATGGATAAAGCAAAATAAGTTTCAAGCGCACTTCGCGCCAAAGTTGATTTTGTAAAATCTGATTTTTATCATCCATGAGTTTTGTTTGAAAGTAACTGTAGGTGTTCGTTTGTTCCAGCGCGTGCAATTTTTTAGGTACAAGCGTGTATGTTTTTTGATCGCAAAAATAAAATGAAATTTTTTCTGCAATTTTCAAAGTTCTAAAATCATCTATAATATTCGACTTTATCAATGAATGAACATCCGGATCACTAAGCAAGTATTTACCGACCTGTAAGAAAACACTGCTGGGCAGTAAATAAGCTTGCTTGAAAAGTTTTCTCTGTTCAAGTGGCCCTGCTTGGCCACAATGCATAACTTTTTTTCGCATTTTATCGACATTATCTCTATGTTCTGCCGCAAAAGAAACCTCTTCTTCAGCGAGCATGCTCGTGAAACTGACCCTTTCTTCCTTATTCAAGTAAGAGTCAATTGACAACATAAGCTTCTTTAGATGTACAAAGCGCCCCGCTCTAGCATTAATAAGAATGTATTTTTCAAAATAATTGTTATTCTTTATATACTCTGAAAGATATTCTTCAGCCAATTCTCCGGCAGCAACATACTCCCCCTGTTTCGCAAATGCAGTTACTAATAAAAAGTTAACTCTAAAAGTTTTTTTCTCCGAGTAGCACTCTGTCAGCAATGCGCTGGCTTTTTCATATGCGTTACCCTCAAGTGCGGCCGTTCCTTGCTTAAGTAATAAAGCGTAATCCTTATCCATCGCCAATCCTCCTTAACAAAAAAGCCCAGGACAAGTTCACTCGCCCTAGACCTCTTTTTTGTTACTCAACTAAACATAAAACAGTCGTCTTCAGCTTGCAGCCACAAAACTAATCTTCATCGCTGACCGACTTCTTTTTTTTCTTATTAAAGTGTCGGTGCTGGTTAATTTCCATAATCACAGGCAAAATAACCGGATGTCTCTTCGTGTTCTCATATAAGAAATGATTTAACTGTTCTCTGACATCTTGTTTTAAATGTCCCCAGTCAAACTCTTTATTATCAAGATTTTGCTGTACTGTTTTTGAAACGAGCTCCGCGCTTTCCGCCATCAGATCACCGCTTGTTTTTACATACACAAAGCCACGCGAAGTAATCTTAGGAGCCTCGACAATTTTTTTCTTACGCCTATCTATTGTAACAACGGCAATAAAAACACCATCTTCTGATAAAATCTTCCGATCTCGTAAGACAATATTACCGATATCCCCAACACCGCTGCCATCAATCAAAGTATTACCAACTTCTACGGAAGAAGCAAGCAGTAGTTTATCACGATCATACTCTAAAATATCACCTTTTGAAGTGATGAAAATATGATCTTTAGGAATTCCCAATTCTTGCGCCCATTCTGCGTTAGCAGCCAACAGGCGATACTCGCCTTGCACAGGAACCACATAGCGCGGATGCAACAGATTCATCATCAACTGTAAATCATTGCGACTTGCATGGCCCGAAGAGTTAAGTTCATCTGAGATCGCTTTAACATCTGCACCCGCACGATAAATCATATCACGTGTCTTCGCAACCGTTGTTTCCATTGCGTGTGACGGGGTTGTAGTGATGAAGACTAAGTCGCCTTCGCGGAGCGAAACCTCATGATGTTTCTTAGTTGCCATTTTTTGCAACGACTTCAATGGTTCGCCAGAACGTCCCGTTTCTAGAATTACCAACTCTTCATCAGGATAATCATCGATTTTTTTAATTGAGATCAACAAATCATCTGCTGGAAGATGTAGTTTCCCTAATTCCAATGCAGTATCAACAATTTCTTCAATGTCATGGCCTGTCAAAGCAACTTTGCGTCCATTTTTGGCAGCTGCATCAAAAATTTGCTGGATTCGTAAAATATTTGATGCCACACACGCAACAATAATACGCCCATGCCGATATTCAAAATTATCATTGATTGCTTCAAATATCTTGCTCTCGTTCACCGTTTCTTTGGGATTTTCCGCATTGGCAGAATCACTCATAAGTGCTAGGACACCGCGGTTACCAATCTCAGCCAACCGTGCTAAATCAGTCTGGTAGCCCTTAGCAGCCGTCTGATCAAATTTGAAATCACCAGTATAAACGATACTGCCGCTCTCTGTTCTGACAACAATCCCGATAGATTCAGGGATTGAGTGAGTCGTTTTAAAAAAAGAAACCGTGGCATGATTAAAGTCTATCTCCGTTTGATCATTAATAATGTGAAAATCATCAAACTTAGCCAACTTAGCATCATTGCGAACACTAATTTTCGCCAAAGCAATCGTCATTTCAGTTCCAAAGACCGGAACGTCGAATTCACTGAGAAAGTAAGGAAGTGCCCCAATTGCATCAGCATGTCCGTGTGTTAAAAAGACCCCAACAATTTTATTAGCATTCTCACGTAAATATCCAAAATCTGGAATAACCGTATCAATTCCCAACAACTCATTTTCTGGATACTTCAATCCACAATCCAAAACATAAATTTCATCATTCACTTCAACTACATACATGTTTTTAGCATTTTCACGCACTCCGCCGAGTGGAATGATTTTTATTTTACTCATTCTTTCACCTCTCTTTTTAAATACCTAATTTCTTCACTAATTTTCTTGTCTCTTCCGCACTCAACGGCAAAATCGGCAAACGACATCCGCCAACTTCAACTCCCAAGTAGTTCAATGCAGCTTTCACTGGGCTAGGTGATGGCGCTGAAAAAACATCTGCTACCTTTGGAGTAAGATAACGCATCAATTCTCCAGCCTTCTTGTATTCTCCATCTTCAACTGCTGCAAACATATCATTTAACTTGTTTCCGTACAAATGTGAAACTACAGAAATAACCCCTTGTGCACCAAGTGTCTTTGCAGCCAAAGCATCTGCATCTTCTCCTGTATAAACTAAAAAGTCATCTGGTGTCACGGACACTATGCGACTCAAGTTCACGTTTCCTGTACAATCTTTAAGTCCAATAATATTTGGATGTTGAGCAAGTTCGGCAATTGTCTCCACTTCCATTGTAACACCAGTCCGTCCCGGAACGTTATAAATGAACAATGGTAAACGGCTTTTATCAGCCACATCTGTAAAGTGAGCCACCATTCCTGCCTGATCGGGCTTGTTATAGTAAGGTACTACAACAAGAGCTGCATCAACCCCTTCTATTTCTGCAACTTTGTTTGTATATTCAATCGTCGCACGAGTTGAGTTGGAGCCGGTACCCGCAATCACAGGTACTCTGCCAGCCACCAACTCGACCGACTTAGCAACCAGCTCCAGTTTTTCTTTTTCTGTCAAAGTTGGTGCTTCTCCAGTCGTTCCCGAGACTAAAATACCTTGGGTCCCGTTGTCTAATAAATAATCGATTAGTTTTTCAAGGCGCGTATAGCTAACCCCACCATCTTCCGCAAAAGGTGTAACCATTGCTGTAATAATTTCAGCTTTTTTCAAATCCATTTTTAACCCTCACTTTTATTTGGTACATGTAATAAATTTAAAGCATGCAACCGTTCTGCAATTTGGACAGAATTCTAAGCAGCACCTCTTTTAATAGCTTCAGGAGCAGATCCTTTAGAAATACCGTCACCAGCTGAAAACAATACCAAGTTGATTCCTTCAAGTGACCGTGATGCTAATTCTTCAACCATTACGTCTTCATCTTTAAAATTAAGGTTTTTCCCTGCAGAGCGTTTTGACGCCAAATGCTTAACGCTAGCAGTCGGTAAACTGGACTGTTCTAGCATTTCAATCATGCGTGTGCCAACCGCTCCCGTTGCGCAACAGCCGCAACACGATATCCGTTCATATTGAAAACCTTCTTCATACCTTATTGAAACATAATTATACCACATTTAACAACTTGATTGGGATGATTAGCTGTTCATAATTCTAAAAATTGCATTACGATTAAAAAAGCCATTTTATTTTAACACAGACACTCGTTTACTGTACAAAAAAATGGGACTGTGCCAAAAGTGAAATTTTGGCACAGCCCCATTTTTATTCCGTATAAACGTGTTCCATAAGTCAAAATTCTCCGTTTAACTTCGAATTACTCATAGTAAAGTACTCGCTATGTTCGTAATTCGAGTTAGTACTCAAATTTTCTGACTTATGTCACACTCTCATTTCTAAGATCTATTAACGACGCAGACCTAAACTCTTGATAAGTTCGCGATAGCTTTGAACGTCATTATTACGCAAGTAAGCCAATAGATTACGACGATGTCCAATCTTTCTCATCAAACCACGTTGTGAAGCGTAGTCCTTTTTATGAGTACGCACATGTTCGTTAAGTTCGTTGATGTCTGCAGTCAAAACTGCGATTTGAACCTCCGTCGAACCAGTATCGCCTTCATGACGAGCATACTTCTTCATGACTTCGTTCTTTTTTTCTTTTGTGATAGCCATTATGTTCCCACCCTTCCATAGTTGTTACCTTCATCCCGGTAAAAAGCCGGTGAGCTGCATTATACTGAGAAAAAGGTCAATGTGCATCAAGCACAAGTTAGATTATACAATAATACATATCTTGTTGCAAGAAGTGATCTCAAGTTGTTTTTTAAAAGTCAAGGGAATTTCCTTGACACATTTTCACTTTTTTATTGCATTGTTAGAATAGCTCTTGTATAATAGCTTATGTTGAAAATTTTATGATGCCGGTATGGGAATCATGTAGCATGGAGGTGAAGATTTTTGCCAATTATTAAATCAGCTATCAAGCGTGTTAAAACTAACGAAAAGGCTAATGCACGTAATTCAGCACAACTTAGCGCAGTTCGCAGTGCTGTTAAAAAATTTGAAAATGCAAAAACTACAGGGGCTGACAACGTCGAAGACTTGTATAAAGAAGCTATTGCCGCTGTTGATAAAGCAAAATCCAAAGGTTTGATTAAAGCTAACAAAGCTGCTCGCGATAAGTCACGTTTGACTGCCCGTTTAGCAAAATAGTTTTCTTTTTGACTACAAGCTTTTGAATAGAATACAAAAAGAGCCGCTCTTAAATGTGTGGCTCTTTTTGTATAGGTAAAACAACCAATGTTCAGCTACTTCGTGCACACCTATGCCCCATACCATTTCACATAAAATTAAGCATTACCTGCGTTCGAAATAAAAGAATTGCTCAACTCAACTTCATTTGTATACGCTTTTCCTTAAAATATCCCAACATGAAAAGCTCAAAAAGCGCTGTCGGGTCTTGTTGAGTCGATTTCATTTTTTCTTCCAAATCAACCAACCCTAGATAAGCATTCCGCAGCTCAAGACGTTTTACTGCTCTACTCTTTTTCAGTGCTAATTTAACACGGTAAGGATGGACCTTCAGGGCGCTTGCAATATTACCTTGATCATATCCATGTTTCTGTAAAACATTGACCTGAAGCAAAAGTCTGATTTGCCCCAGAAGAATTGCATTTATCTTCAAAGGCTCTTCATGTTGTAAAATTAGATCATGATACATTTCGATCGCTTTTTTACTCTGCTTATTCAAAACTAGATCACTCAAGTCAAAAATATTTTGCTCTAAAGTTTGTGCTACCATTTGTGCAACCATTGACTCAGTTATTTCTTTATCCTTTTGTGCCAGAATCATTAATTTAGGCAATTCATTCATTGCTAGAGACAACTTTGCTTCGGTTTTTCTTACCAACATTTCAAGTGCTTGCGGTTCAATCGAATATCCCTTATTTTTTAATAATAACTTTAAATAATCCCTAGTATTTTTCTCATCCAAAAATCCATTTTCAACCACGACTGCCTTTTTTAATAGTCTTTTCGACAATTTCTTTCTTTCATCCAACTTGTCATAGGGTGCAAATATAACTAAAACAGACGTTGGCTCAGGATTATCAAGATAATTGATTAATTCATCTATATTCTGCTCAATTTTTACCTTTTTATTTTTAGCAAGCAAAAAATAAGGATGCTTGATGAATACGATTCTTCTATCTCCGAAAAAAGGCGCAGACAGTGCATCACCAATTGCATCCGAAAGTGAGACACTTTCCATATCGTATTGCCCAATATTGACTGTTCGTTGATCTTCAGGCATTGACTCAATGAAGGCTGTAGAAATTCGTTGCGCATTGTAATCTTCTTTTCCAAGTATCAAGTAAACAGGTGCTAATTTCCCTGCACCAATGTTTTTTAATAGTTCCGCTACTTTCATCTATTTTCCATCCTTACCTTGCTTTTAAAGTATTTCCTGTCTCTATCCTAAATTTATGTGCACCGTTGGAAATTAATTTTATCATCCCAACTTCAGCTGTAGTTAAACACATAATACGCCCTCTTTTCAACGTCGCTAATGTTTCATCATTAGGATGCCCATATCGATTATTTTTTCCCGCTGATATAATAGCAAGCTGCGGGCGCAATTGCTTGACATATTCGGTGGCTGTAGATGTCTTACTGCATGATGACCTGTTTTTAAAATGTCCGCACGTAAATCTGGATGTTTTTTGCATATTTTTAATTCGCCATTTTTATCAAGATCACCGCTTATTATAACATTAACCCCATTAACAGCAGCTGTCACTGTAATAGAATCCTCATTACTTCCCTGTCCCTCCTCAAATGGATGCAATATTTTGAATTGCCCCACTTGCCTGATTTTTTTCGTTGAAACAGGTATTACGTCGTCGTTGTTATTAGCTGATAACATCAGCCTTTTTTTAAATGAAGATCTTTTCTCCATCCCAGATGGTACCAATATCTTTTCGACCTTAATCAGTTTAGTAACAACTGGGAAATTGCCCACGTGGTCTGTATCTTGATGAGTCAGAAATAGCCAATCAACTCTTGAAACACCCTTGCTAAGCAAGTAATTTGCGACAACCGTTTCGCCATTTTCCTTGCCATGTCGTTTCTGCCATGGTTGAGTTTGAAAAGTAACTTTTCCTCCCGTATCAATCAGAGTTACCTCGCTATTGAATCGTCGTTTAATAAGGTACAATCTCCTTGACCAATATCTAGAAACACTATCTCATCATGCAGCGGAAATTTAATCATACCGCCAATCAAAAGATACGAGGTGAGTCCCATCAAGTAAATAACCTTTTTATTTGTAGCAATTTCAAGCGCAAACATCAATCCTATCCAAAAAAGCACACATATAAGCGGAGGTTTTCCAAAAACAATATTTAATGGCAAGGCAGCAGTTATTTCAATTCCCTTTGTAATTAGAAATAATATTTTATTACATAAAAAAGTCAAGTGTGGCATTAAGACCCCAATTAAAACAGAAGGAATAATAACCCACTCAAAAAGTGGAACTATCAAAATTGCAATGCCGATTGTCAATATATTCCATCGAAAAGTATGCCAAAGAATCAGTGGCAAACTATAGCCGTTCATTTTCAAACCCAGTTTAAATTTGCTCATTCTTTTACCCGTCATCAGCACAAAAGTCAGCAAATAACTCAACTGAGCACCCATCGACAGTACAAGAGCGGGTGAATAAAACAAATGCAGTAACAGAACTATTGCTTCAGCATCAATTCCGTTCAATGTATTATTCCAAAACTTATTTGATAAAATAGTCAGCCATGCCATCATTACAGCTCTGACTAGGCTAGACGACAAACCACCTAAAATTGCATAGAAAGGCAGCAACAGCAAAATAACATCGTCACATGTTTCACGCGTAACGTGCATATAGCCTAAGACAAATCTAGTAGCTCCCAAAAGATAAAAAACGTGCATACCAGATAAGCTAAACAAATGGAGCAATCCTAGTTTATTGATTTGCTCTATCTGCTGAGAAAAATTTTGTGCATAATAACCCAATAACAGTATTTGACTGTATCCGCTCAGAGGTGCAGGCATCTTTGCAAAGTGATTCAAGATTTGCTTGCGCAAACTGTGTGTTGCAGCAAAAATCCTTGCAGCTAACCCCAAATTAGGTCGAACACTGCTTACTTCCAATTTAGATATTTGAATCGTGTTAACAACTTTTTTAGAAAGCATAAAGTTGCGATAGTCAAATTGATTTTCATTTGTTGGCGCTTGGATAGCTGCAGCTTTTCCTGTCACAATCAGGGTCTTTACTGTAGCAATTTTTTTCAAGCTCTCTTTTTCTTTTTTTGTATCAATTCGATAGTAAGCTTGAACTTTCTGCCTGCCTTCTACCCACGAGCCGCTAATTTTCAATAAGTCGCCATCAATTTGATATTCATCAGGGTTTAAAATTAGCCTATTTTGTACAACATCTACCCTATGATCAATCCTTCTTTGCTGCAACGCTTGGTTCCAAAACAGACAGTACGCAAAGAAGAAAAGGGTGAATACCCAACAGCACATTAGTGCTTGTTTGTTTTGTAGTGCAACGATCCGCCACTGCAACAATATAAACAGTATCAGCCACTCCAAATGAAAAGAGAGACATAGCAGACTGATCAAATATGCATCAATTGCTAAAAAGAAAAAAATTCTTCTAATTGTTCATTTTCTCCATGATCAATCAAAATAGGTATCTGCTGCAATTGAATTTAAATACTCTTTGTCGACCTTAACTTGTTCGATCTCAACATTTTTTAACTTTAATAATTTCATTGCATAAGTGTTATTGTGATAATTGCGGAGATAATATATTTTTTTAATACCTGCTTGAAGTAGCATTTTTGTGCATTGCAAACAAGGAAAATCTGTTACATATATCTCTGACTTTGCAGTAGTCATGCCAAATTTTGCACACTGCAAAACCGCATTCATCTCCGCGTGAATTGTCCTTACACAATGACCATCAACAAGATAACAACCTTCGTCTATACAATGAACATCACCAGAAACAGAACCATTATACCCTCCCGCAATAATACGCCGATCGCGTACAAGAATTGCGCCGACTGATAGCCGTTCACATGTGCTTCGCAGCGACAACAATATTGACTGTAACATAAAATATTGATTCCAAGGGATCCTTCTATCTTTCATAAATTCACCTTCACACTAATTTTAACTCTAGTATAGCAAACCCCTGATTCTGGTAACAGTTAAAATTATGGTCCAACTGTTAAAGACTCGTTTAATTTTTCGAAAGTTTTATCTCCGATACCAGTAATATTTTTTAAATCTTCAATTTTTTCAAATCTTCCATGTTGAGTTCGATAAGCTAAAATAAGATCAGCCTTCTTGTCCCCTATTCCATTTACTTCCAATAGTTCATTTTTAGTAACCTTATTCAGATCCATTTTTTCCTTATCTTGTCCAGCTATTCCACTTATCTCGTTTGTCCCGCTTGTCGCTGAAACGTCTGCATCCCCTGTCGCCTGTTGCCCAGGATCCATCGTCGTTGGCGGCTTCTTATCAATCTCACCCTTGAAAGGAATATATATGACTTGCTGATCAGTTAGCTTTAACGCTAAATTAACCTGATTGTGATCTGCTGTTTTCTCAAATCCTCCAGCCGCATCAACGATATCCGCTACTCGCATTTTTTTACTGGCCTTGTATACCCCAGGTTTTCTTACTGCGCCTTTAATGTCAACAAAAAAACTCGCATTAGTCTTTTGCATTTGTTCTCTTTGCCTAAATGAGGATACAGATGCTTCATCTTTGGGAGACCTAGCACCTATTTGTAGAGTTTCATTCGAGCGCATTCCTGTTTCATTTTTTTTAAAAAAATATCCACCAACTAAAAAAGCTATAAGAGCACTAAGAGCAAAAAAACAAATCCACACTTTATTCTCTTCCCAAAAGTCCTTCATCTTCTCCAGTAATTTTCCCCCTTTCTAACTTATAAATACGCAAAGAACCGAAAGTAAACCACATTTCAAGACTAAAACAGAGGATTGAATCAATAGTCACTGATCCAGTCCTCTGTTTATTCTATCTGTATAAAATTTTTTATGATAAATCAAGGTTCAAAATATTTTGTTACTTCTATTTGTATTACGACACTACCACCAGTAGTCCCACTTACCTCAAATATGCAAGAGCATCTTGTATGTTTTTTACAGGAACTACTTTCATTTTTGTACTCAGTTTGTGAACCATTTTCTGGGCTTCTTGGTAGTTATTTAATTTACCGGCTGCTTTTTCTTTATCCGAGAGTACATTATCAGGAGCAAAGAAAATATCTGCCTTTTTCTTAGCAGCTGCAACAACTTTTTTGTCAATACCTCCAATCTCCCCAACAGTACCGTCTGCGAGAATTGTACCTGTCCCAGCAATTCTTCGTCCCTGTTTCAAGTTTTCATGAGTAAGCTGAGTGTACATTTCTAAGGATAACATCAGTCCCGCTGATGGCCCCTGAATACCCTCCATGTCAGTTTTTATCTTTACTGGTGAAACAACTTCAGATTTTTGAATAAAGCTGATTCCAATACCCTTTCTTGCAGTTTGGGGTAATCTCTCCAGCCGCCCTCTGACCGTTTTTTCTTTTTTTCCGCGTTGAAAGCGGACAGCAACGGTATCACCTTTTGTATGCTGCACATATCGCAAAAGGTCAGCCACCTTAACACAGCGCCGCCCGTCTACGCCAATTATAATATCCCCCGCACGCAGTTTGCCCTTAAAATCCGAGCTAGAAAGTAAAGACATGACTACAATGCCCTCGAAACTTTGCCTGATCGGTTTGCCCGCTAACTTCAATGAAACAGCTTTTGCTTGATTGAGTGCATCATCCATATAATAGTGCTGGACCCTTTTATACTCCGTAGAATTGTTGTCACCTGTAACCGCACTGCTCGGCAAGCGAGTTGCATACTTGTCAAAATAACTTGCAACATACAAGGCAGGCGTAGCATGCCCAAGTTCCACGTATGTAAGCATAAATGCACCATTTCGAGTATCTTTTGCACCATTCACAGAAACATATTTTCCGACATTCTGCGCATCACCGACAGTTTCAATATATGCCGGCACCGGTACAAAACAGAAAACAACCATTAATATTAATAAAAGACCAGCAGTTAAATGTTTCTTTTTTAACATTTAGCACATCTTTTCTTTAAGTGCACGAGCAACATTTTGTGGAACCAATCCCTGCAAATTACCACCGAAATGTGCAACTTCCCTCACTAAAGTTGATGAAATAAAGCTATATTCCCCTACCGCGGGAAGGACTACTGTCTCAAGTTCCGCGTCCAAATGATAGTTCATGTCTGCAATGCTACGTTCTGATTCAAAATCCGAACCATTACGTGCACCCCGAACAATAACACCAGCACCCAGTTTTTGCGCTGCTCTGACGGTCAAATCAGCTTCAAAGACCAACACTTTAACGTTCTTCAAGTCAACAACGGCATCCGCAAGTAGTTTTGCTCTTTCTGTAGGAGTAAACAGACCATGCTTGTTGGTATTTGTCATAACAAGTACCGTTAGTTTTTCAAAAACCTTGCTTGCCCTTTTTATCAAATCAATATGCCCATTAGTAACAGGATCGAAACTTCCAGGGAAAATTGCATTCATTCCAACTATTCACCTCGATATCGGTAGATGGTAATTTCAGTAATTCCATAATCCGCACGCTTATAGAGTTCAAAGCCATCTATTGCCTGCGGTAAAGCAGCTTCTTGGTCGGTCTCACAAATTATTAGTGCTCCCTTTTCCAGAAGCTGCAAATCTGCCAAGCACTGAATTATTTCATATATTTTTTGTCTTTTATAAGGTGGATCCAAAAAAACATACGCAAATTTTTCTTTGCGTTGTGCTAATTTTGTCAATGCATTTCTTGCATCAGCCTTGATGACCTTAAACTTTTGTGGTTCTTTGGTGACGTCAATGTTAGCTTTGATCGTTTTTATTGCTAGATATTGACGATCAATTAGTGTTGCTTGCGCAACTCCCCTAGACACAGCTTCAATGCTCAATCCACCGCTGCCAGCAAAAAGATCCAATGACTCACCACCATCAAAATAAGGACCAATCATGTTAAAAATTGCTTCTTTTACTTTATCTGTAGTGGGGCGGGTTTTCATTCCGGGAACAGCTTTTAACCTGCGGCCACCATACTCTCCAGCAATAATTCTCATCTTTTATTCTTTATTACTCCTGTATTTTTCTCGATCTTCTTCTGTCAGCTTGTACGTTGTCCCTACCTCGTCTCCAAAGTTTATCTTGATATTTGACCGCGGCGACAACGCCACACGTTTTACAAAACGAATTTCTTTTAGCTTTTTAAGTGTTTCACTCATAGCAGAGCGATCAATGTATAGAACCACGTACTTCATTCTTCTTGAAACGTAGTGTATAGTTCCGTACCGTCTCAACTGCTTGCTATTTTTCAAGTGATACAAATAAACGATTATACTTTGTCTCTCATTTATTTTAAAATCCATTGACTACCACCTTATTTATTGATAATAAACACTAACACACCTCTATTATACGCTACGCCAATATTTTTAGTATTTGCAGAAACGAGTTTTGGAAAAATCAACCGCAACAACACAGAATCAGAAAAGAACGATGAGTTATCGTATATAGGCGCCAGACAATAAATATCAAAATCACTACGAGTTAGGCCTGTTATTTGATACATCTTCTTAGGAATGCCTTGAGAATATAAATAAAGCCCCTGTCGTTGGTTTAAGTTACCATTCAAGATATCCTTGACCAAACGGCTTCTCTTCTTATCCAAAAATTCCCGTGGATTACTGCCAAGTTCATTCAAAACAGTTTGACTTGCTGAAGTCAGTTCATCATCTGGAATCAACGCAGGCGTTCCAGCAAGACTGCGTTTTACATTGATCAATCTGACTAGATCAGCAGGAAGCATGTCATTCATTGCTGCCCAATCTGTTTCTCCCTGAAACTGCACAGGCAACGGTGTTTGTGACACAATGCGAAAAATGTTTTTTTTCAACAACATATCAGTGTTCAAATACTCAATCGCATAAACTCTTTTCGAATGAGGATGTAAGTAGGTAATTGCGTAACTATTATTCTTAAAACTAAGCAGGGGACGCTCATTCAGATCATCTTCTGACAATTCCAATTGAAAACTTTGCTCATGATAGTTCAGCTTAAAATTTGCATATAAAGAACTGAGTTGAACTAACTTTTTAAAAGGCATGTCGACTCGCAGCCCTTTATATCCTAAAGTGTCTCGTCCTCCCACAAAAATTGCATTGACCTTACGCGTTGCTAAATCAATCCCTACTTTGAAATATTGTTCTTCACTTTCCCTATAAACCACCATTCAACATTAGTCGCACTTGGCAGTTTCTCTTGTGGTTCTCCAAAACTGTTTAAAATTGTATCGTCTGACGTACCAATATAACGTGCAAACCCTTGTGGTTTAATTCGTTCAACCTTAGGAGTAGTCAAACGTGCTTTGTCTGTCACCATACGCTTTTCAGTATTTTGATTCTTTTGCGGTAAAGTATTGCCAAATAAAGCGGTCCAACAATACAAGGCTGTAAGTATCAATAAAAAAAGTATTCCAAATTCGACTATTCCTTTGAGAAAAAATTTTTTTCTCATTTAGTTTTTCATTCCTTTATTGGCTCTATTTCCAGTAAAAGATCTCTCGTTTCCAAAATATCGCCAGCTTTGGCATAGACATGGCTTATCCTGCCATTAAAAGGCGCCTTAATAGTTGTTTCCATCTTCATTGCCTCGGTCACAATCAATGGTTCACCTTTTTTAACTATTTGGTTTTTAGTGACCAAAACATTTAAGACAGAACCACTCAGTGTAGCTCCTATATGCCTTGGATTTGTTGGTTCCGCCTTCAAGACCGTTTTTACCTTTGCCTTTTTGCTCATATCATGGACAACTATCTGCTGTGCTTGACCATTAAGCGTAAAATAAAGATTCCTATTTCCTTCTTCATCAGCGTCACCGATTGAATTCAACCTGACAATGGCCCTTTTTCCAACACCATAATCAATGTGAAGTGTCTCTTCAGTTCTCATCCCCTGATAGAAGGTATTAGTATCCAAAATTTCTAACTCGCCGAATTTTTCAATCATTTCCTCGTAGTCTAAGAAAACATCCGGATACAAGACGTAACTTAAGACCTCTTCAATTGTCGGCTTACGCTTTATTTTTGTCTCCAGATCGTCAGCTACCTTATCAAAATCTACCGGTTGAGCCAAACTACCAGGTCGAACCTTAATTGCCTCTTTACCCTTTAACACAATTTCTTGTAATTTCTTTGGAAAACCACCAACCGGTTGTCCAAGATCGCCAGCGAAGAAGTCAACTACTGATTGAGGAAAATCAATCTGTTCTCCGCGTTCAAATATATCCGTCGGCGTCAGTTGGTTCTTAATCATGAAGATAGCAAAATCACCCACAACTTTGGAGCTAGGGGTAACTTTAACGATATCACCCAAAAGCTGATTTACTTCGCGATATGTCTTCTTTACAACTTCAAAATCGTTGATGCCCAATGCTTTTGCCTGCTGTTGCAAATTCGAATACTGTCCACCAGGCATCTCGGTCTGATAAATATCCGTTTGCGGAGCAGTTATTCCATTCATAAAGTCCTGATAAAGTGGTTTGACACCTTGCCAATAGCGATTTATCCTTTCAACGTTATCGATGTTCAAAGCAGGCTGTCTTGAATTATCAGTCAACGCATAATACAAGCTGCTCATACTTGGCTGACTTGTTGTTCCTGAAAGTGCGCTGGTTGCAACATCAACGACATCAACACCGCCACGAACAGCTTCGACGTATGTTGCGACACCATTGCCTGTTGTATCATGCGTATGCAAATGGATTGGAACATCTACCTCATCCTTTAAACTGCTAATTAGTTCATAAGCAGCTTTTGGCTTCAATAAACCTGCCATGTCTTTGATTCCAATAATCTGCGATCCAGCAGCAACAAGGTCTTTAGCCAATCGTTTGTAATATTCCAAGTCATATTTGTGCTCGCTTGGATTTAGGACATCGCCCGTATAGCACATTGTTCCTTCTGCTATTTTCCCAGTATCGCGCACAAATTGAATACTCTTTTCCATCTGTGTTACCCAGTTCAGACTGTCAAAAATACGGAAAACATCCACACCATCAGTAGCACTTTGCTCGATAAAACGTTGCAAGACATTATCAGGATAATTTTTATACCCAACTGCATTTGAGCCTCTAAACAGCATCTGCAAAAGCGTATGCGGCATTTTTTGACGAATCAGTTTTAATCTTTCCCATGGATCTTCATCCAAGAAACGATAAGCCACATCAAAGGTAGCGCCACCCCAAACCTCAGTAGAAAAGATGTGTGGCATTGCCTTATCGTAGATGTTGGCAACTGGAATCATGTCCTTGGTTCTCATTCTTGTTGCAAACAAACTTTGGTGAGCATCACGCATTGTAGTATCTGTTAAAAGAACTTTATTTTGAGCTTTCACCCATGAAATCATTGCCTCTGCGCCATCACGATCCAGTACTTTTTTAGCATTTTCAACATTTGCTTCCTCAACAAAATCACTGCCGACACTAATCTTAGGCGCAAAAACCTTTTTATGACGCTCAGTACCTGGAAACCCATTAACTGTAACGTTTCCAATATACTTCAATAATTGATTGATCGTGTTTTTCTGACGCTTGATATCAAACAATTCAGGTGTGCTGTCAATGAAAGTCGTACTTGCCTTACCCGCTAAAAAGACAGGATTGTTAATAACATTGCGCATAAATGCAATATTGGTTTTAACCCCTCGAATCCTGAATTCATCCAAAACCCGATCCATTTTTAGAACAGCTCCAACAAAATTACGTGCTTGAACGCAGGCTTTCACCAATAGTGAATCAAAATACGGCGTAATAACCGCTCCCGCATAAGCATTTCCACCGTCAAGGCGGACCCCAAATCCACCAGGAGAACGATATGTTTCTATCTTACCCGTATCGGGCATGAAGTTATTTTCTGGATCCTCAGTTGTCACACGACATTGGATAGCAACACCATGACGCTTCAGCTCCGCTTGATGTGGCAGATTTAAATCTTTAAAAAGATCTTTTCCCGCAGCAACGAGAATCTGTGACTGCACGATATCAACATCCGTAATCATTTCTGAAATCGTATGTTCCACTTGGACACGTGGGTTGACCTCAATAAAGTAAAAATCATCATCTGTTACTAAAAATTCTACGGTCCCTGCATTTTGGTAAGAAACACTTTTCATGAGCTGAACAGCAGCCTGACATATCTCATGCCTTCTTTTTGGAGCTAGCGAAATACTTGGAGCTACTTCGATAACCTTTTGATGTCTTCGCTGCACTGAACAATCACGCTCAAATAAATGCAGCACATTGCCATGCTTATCAGCTAAAATCTGGACCTCAATATGCTTAGGAGCTTTCAAATATTTTTCTACGTAAAGCTCATCATCACCAAACGATTGTTTTGCCTCGCTTCGTGCTCTGTTATAGCTTTCTTCAATTTCACTATCATTTTCAATGATACGCATTCCACGGCCGCCACCGCCGAGTGCTGCTTTGACCATGATAGGATACCCATGTTTTGCAGCAAAAGATTTAACGTCTTCTAATGATTTAGCAGGGCCATTGCTACCAGGAATTGTATGTAAGCCTGCTTTCTGTGCTGCTAATTTAGCTTTTATCTTATCTCCAAAGATATCAAGTTGCTCAACTGTCGGTCCAATAAAATTAATCCCTGCTTCAGCGCATTTCTGTGCAAAGACTTCGTTTTCTGCTAGAAAACCATACCCAGGGTGGATCGCGTCTGCACCAGTCATTTTAGCAATTCTTATAATATCGTCCATATCAAGGTAAGCTTCAATCGGTTTTTTACCAGCTCCAACTTGATACGCTTCATCCGCTTTAAAACGATGAACAGAAAACTCATCTTCTTTAGCAAAAATAGCGACTGTTTTCAACTTTAATTCTTGACACGCACGAATAATTCGAATCGCAATTTCTCCACGATTAGCAATCAATATCTTTTCCATTTAACTCCCACTTTCTGTGAAAATCTGAATGATGATCTAATAAAAAAACTAAATAATCAATTATGATATTATGCCTGCTTAACTGTTAATCCTTGTTTTTCTAAAGCTCGCCGCTGATTTATCGAAATGTTCATCACTACTCCTAGGGCTAACGATAGTACAATCATACTTGAACCACCATATGAAACAAAGGGCAGTGTCACCCCAGTAATAGGCAGTAGACCGTTAACAGCCCCAACATTGAACAGAGTTTCAACACCAACAAAGGTTCCTATACCATAGCAGACTAATGAATCATATGTGCTATGAGACCGGACACCTATCAAATAAATTCGTAAAACTATCCATGCAAGTAGTATGAGAACAAAGGCAACCCCAATAATGCCGAGTTCCTCACTGATAACTGCCAAAATAAAATCAGTGTGTGCCTCAGGCAGGTAGCCCCTTTTTTGAATGCTGTTACCCAGACCGAGTCCCAATAACCCCCCATTACTGATAGCGTAATATGAATTTATTAGCTGCTGTCCGCTAGTACTTGCAACCTTAAATGGATTATAAAAAGCAACTATTCGATTGTACATATATGCATAGCTCGTATTCTTCAATGGATTCCAGAAACGCAGCAATTGGACTGCAATACCTATTGTCAACAGTAGACCTGTCAAAGAAAGTAAGGCCTTCCGATAATCTATCCCGCTCGCGCAAAGCATGACGATCACAATCATTGCATTAATTGAAAAGCCACCCAAATCAGGTTCAATGAGAACTAATACAAGCAGCGTACCAACCAAAGCCCATGGCTTCCAGTTCTTTCTCCCGCTCAAACCTGTAGTTTTCAAGTTTTCTCTTCTTGTCAGTAATTGGGCTACAAAGAACACTAAATATAATTTACACAATTCCGCTGGCTGTAAACTAAAAACCTTCAGATCAATCCAACCGTTAGCACCATTGATCGGATCAGTCATAAATTTTGCGTACAGTAGTAATAAAGATATTACAATAAAACCATATATTACGAATTTGCGGCTCATAAATTGTTGAAAGCGGTACATATATGCTAGCGTGAAACAAATTATACCCAAAAGAACATACAGCAGCTGTTTGACCATATATGTGTTAGTCGCACTACCATTGTAGGACAAGCTAATTGAACTCGCTGAGTAAACCATTACGACTCCTATTCCACACAAAATAACGTATGGAATAAATAGATAAAAGTCAAAATAACGTAATTTATTCCGTATTTTTTTCATAATGATTTTCCACTACTTGCCCTCTCCTGCTGCAGCATAGATATCCGACAAAATATGCTCTAAACCTTTGACAAGCTCCTGTCCCTCCTCATTCGTTATCAGTCCACAAGTTCGAGCTAACTGAATTTCCTTTGAGAAGCCATAAAGTTGGGTATCTGCTACCTCTTCGAACGCAGGGCATTGTGACAAGCATAACAAATTTTGTTGTTTATCCAGCAAAGCTTGAATTTTTTTAGCATCAGCAGCTAAAGCATTCAATACTTCTTTCCTGGAAACAGATTCACGCATAATTTCTGCTCCTTTCTTAACTAGAGCAATTATATCATACAAGTATTTTAGTTCCAGTGTCTCTGGAAACAACAGCATACATCATTTTAAAAGATATTTTTAATTTAGTTCTCTCATGCCATTATTATGTCGCTAAAATTCGTATTTTTCAACAAAAAAGTTTCTTCACAGCTATTTTTTTATCATTTCACGAACATAGGTGTATTTTTTTTAATAAAAATAAGTTTTTTAATATTATTATAAAAAAAGAACCAAGGATTGAGTTCTCAATACAAACTCAAATCCTTGGTCTCTTATAAGTGATTCTGACGTTTATTTATTTTTCTTTGCGGCAGTTTTTTTCTGCTTAGCAGCCTTTTCGCGGGCATTTGTTTCCAAAATCCGTTTACGCAAACGAATATTCTTTGGAGTAATCTCCAGAAGTTCATCTTCATTCAAAAATTCTAATGATTCTTCCAAAGTATAATGCGTAGGCTTCTTAATCGTAGCCGTTTGATCCTTGTTTGATGAACGAACATTAGTCATATTCTTTCCTTTAGTAACATTAACCGAAATATCACGTTCACGGGAGCTTTCCCCAACAACCATGCCTTCATAAACTTCGGTACCTGGATCAACAAAAATAGTTCCACGATCCTCAACACCCATTATTGCATAGGTGGTTGCTTTCCCACGGTTAATCGAAACTAATGCTCCATTACGACGTCCAGGTTCCCAGTTATGAATAACTGGTTTATATTCCGAAAATGTATGGTTAAAGATTCCGTAACCTCGAGTCATTGAAAGAAATTGTGAGTCATACCCAATCAATCCCCTTGTTGGAGCTGAGAAAGTCAAACGAGTCTGTCCGTTTGAATTCGTTTCCATGTTAACCATCTCACCCTTGCGTTGTGCAAGTGAGTCGATTACACTTCCAGAATATTCATCAGGTGTATCAATAATCACGTTTTCAAAGGGTTCACACATTTTTCCATCAATTTCACGATAAATAACCTGTGGGCGTGAAACAGCAAGTTCAAAGCCTTCGCGGCGTAAGGTTTCGATCAAAATCGACAAATGCAGTTCTCCACGACCAGATACAACCCAAGCATCTGGAGAATCAGTATCTTCAACTCGCAAAGAAACATCCGTATGCAATTGTACTTTCAGACGGTCTTCTAGTTTACGTGCAGTAACATTATCCCCTTCTTGGCCCACAAAAGGAGAGTCATTCGTCCTAAAAGTCATTTGCAATGTTGGCGGATCAATCCGTAAAACAGGCAAAGCCTCAGGATGATCAGCGGGACAAACTGTTTCACCAACAAAAATGTCTTCCATTCCTGAAATAGCGATCAGGTCACCAGCCTTGGCTTCGTTGATTTCCAATCTTTTAAGCCCAAAGAATCCGAATAACTTGGTAACACGGAAGTTTTTCTGAGTGCCATCAAGTTTCATAACAGCAACCTGGTCTCCAACTTTGATCTTTCCACGGAAAACACGACCAATACCGATACGACCAACAAATTCGTTATAATCGAGCATTGAAACCTGGAATTGAAGCGGTTCATCTGAGTTATCAACTGGTGCAGGTATCGTCTTTAAGATAGCATTGAATATCGGATCCATCGTATGTTCCTGCGTACTAATATCTGAATCCAAAGATGATGTACCATTTACAGCTGAGGCATAGATAACAGGAAATTCAAGTTGCGATTCCTCTGCACCTAATTCAATAAAGAGGTCAAGTACTTCATCAACCACTTCTTCCGGTCGAGCACCTGGACGGTCAATTTTGTTAATAATAACAATTGGAGTCAAATGCTGTTCTAAGGCTTTCTTCAAAACAAAGCGCGTTTGTGGCATTGTTCCTTCAAAGGCGTCAACAATCAACAAAACCCCGTCAACCATTTTCATGATTCGCTCAACTTCGCCACCAAAATCAGCATGTCCTGGTGTATCTAAAATGTTGATTTGTTTACCCTTGTATTCAACGGCAGTGTTCTTTGAAAGAATCGTGATACCACGTTCCTTTTCAATTGCATTTGAATCAAGTGCACGGTCGTCAATCTCTGTATGTTCATCTAAAGTATCCGATTGCTTGAGTAGCTCATTAACTAATGTTGTCTTGCCATGGTCGACATGGGCAATAATAGCAACATTACGGATATCATCACGTGTTTTCAAATTTATTTTCTTCCTTTCACAATATGAATCTCTCTACAAGAAAAATGCCACTCAAGATACAATAAAGACGCTACATTCAGATATTGAAAACCCTGAGGCATGATTTTCATTACTTGGCATAAAAAAACTGTGACTCATCCGTCACAGCTCAAGACCTAGTAAGTCGACTGCACGATTCTAGTTATGTCTTTTTGAGCATTTTTCGTTGCTACTAATACATCACTAGATGATAACATATCAATAGGGTTCCCGTCAATCGTTTTCACAACTAAGCCCAAGGTTTCCGCTAGCACTTTCCCTGCGGCATAATCCCATGGCCGCAAATATGAAATATATGCAGCGCATTGACCATTTAAAACATGAATAAACTGAATACCGGAACACCCGTATATCCTTGTTCCGCTGCTCTCTAATGCAGCCTTCTGTAAATTATGGTAGTTGCCTATCAGCAAAGGGGCACCTATCCCGATAAGTCCCTTGTCCAAACTCTGATTACATGGGGGATCCAACCTTTCATTGTTGCAAAAAACACCAATGTTTGGACCACCCCAGTACAACTTGTTTTGCATTAAATCATAAATATAACCACGCACACCAACACCATTTTGATAAATCGCAATCATACTGGCGAAATGATCTTTTTGTTTAACAAAATTCATTGTCCCGTCTATCGGATCAATAACCCATAGTAATTTTTTCCTTTGCGGTTCATCTAATTCATGAGAGCTTTCTTCACCAATTATTCCCGATTTCGGGTAAAACTCAAGTATTTTTGTCTTGTAAAACTCCTCGACTTCACGATCAATATTTGTTACCAAATCATTCGGCCCAGACTTGGTCGTCACATCCAAACTGCTATCAAGGCTGGAAACTATCTTAATTCGCGCTTCTTGCATCCATTTTTTCACTTGTTGATCTATTATCTCTAGTGATTCCAACATCTGCATCTCCCTTAATTAAATTTCAAGATGTAAATACCTTTTCTTATTTTTCTGGGCGAATTGTACTGCATGATAAATGCTTAGGCCTGACAATTGATAAAATTCGCGATCAAGTTGTTTTTGTGTCATCTTCATAGGGACTGTTTCAATAAAATCAGCATATTTGTCCAAAAATACTGACCGTTCAATTTTTGAAGTATAGAGCTGTTCAACTGCAAAATAAAATTCTGTTGCCTTAATGATGTCCTCTGTGGACCATTCATCCCTCAGTGGGTAGCTGATATTTCTAGGTAAAACCACAATTTTCATCTCCCTTAAATACTTTCATAAACAACTTTTCTACAAAAACAATCATTCTAGGTAAGCGCACATCTTAACAGTATTATACATAAATCTACACTAGTACCGATAAAATGATTTTAAAAAAAGCAGCTAATAGTCTATAATTAGATAGATTAGATTATAAAAATGGAGGAACTAGTTTTGATTACTATGGATAATATAATTCGTGAGGGCAATCCTACCTTGCGCGCTCGTGCAAAAGCTGTCAATTTTCCATTGAGCGAGGATCAAAGAAAACTTGCTCACGATATGATGGAATTTTTAGAAAATAGTCAAAATCCGGAATTAGCTGAAAAATACCAACTCAGAGCAGGTGTAGGACTTGCTGCTCCGCAGGTCGATGTTTCACTTCGAATGACTGCTGTTTTAGTTCCTGATGAAAACAATGAACCTCTTTTTAAGCATGTCTTAGTTAATCCGACTATTTTGAGCGAATCAGTTAAGATGGCAGCTCTTTCCGAGGGTGAAGGGTGTCTTTCCGTTGATCGTGAAGTGCCGGGCTATGTCCCACGGCATGACCGTATCACGTTACGCTGGTACGACTTGGACGGAAACAAACATGTCACTAAATTAAGGGATTATCCGGCAATTGTGTGCCAACATGAAATTGACCATCTGAACGGTATTCTCTTTTTCGATCATATCAACAAGCAGAATCCATTCAATGTAGATGATAATACAGTGATTCTTGGCTAGCCAGCTTTTTAGTCTCCATACCTTTAGATCACAGGTCTTGTTGAGCTGCTGATACCAAAAGGCAAGAAATTACTTAATAGTCAGCAAAGTTGGAACATAACACCGACTTACACCTGTATAGGTAAACAAAATAAACAGAGCATTTAATCACTTAATTGCACAACACAACTTCAGAATTGGAGTAAGATAAGACTGGGTCAAAAGCAAAATTTTGATCTGGTCTCTTTTTATTCCACATAAAGAATCCCCATAAGTTAAGACTCGCCAGCTGATTTCTAATTACTTATGACAAAAGATTTGCTGGATTTGCAACTTTAAGTTAGCACTTCGCCTACATCACACTCCTACTTTTCTGATAGTATTTATTATTTTTCGAGTTTTTTAATATCTTTCAAGTAATCCAGAGTCTGTTGATTAGAGATATATGCCACCTCAATATGGAGGGAGGGCGCTAAGAACCACAAGTCAGATATCAAAAAAGCCGGACTGCCTTCTAAATGAGCCACGTCATTATTTTCGGCATAATCACCAAGACTGTGATTCAGTTTTTTTCGGAACTGTTTCAACTCTTTTTGAGTCACTTGCTGAACCGGGAGGATATATTCGAAAACCATGACCCCTTTTCCCCAAATGTTTGCTAATAACTTAGAATCCTCAATATCATCGCTATAATTCTGCAGCCACTCTGCGTGCATGCGTGGTAGGCAAGCTGAAACAGCTTTGTCAGTTATTTTTTTATTTTCGGATAACAAAATTTTCAAGGCCTTTTGCCGTAACATTCTTTTACCCCAAATGAACACCAGCAAAATTATTATCAAAAAAACCAACCAAATAAAGAAATGCATCAAATCACTCCTTTTCCATATGATGATTATACCATGCTTCGTATTTACTAAGTAAATCCGTTGTGAAACAAACACCTTTATATACTTCTAGTAATATGTGTGCTAAAATAGTAACAATTATTGTGAAAACAATCTACGTTCGGAATTTTGTTTTTGTTTTTCTTTACACTATCGCCTGCTGTAGGCAGGCATAGTCGTAATTTTATTTTAATATATTAAGGAGTTTTTATTAATGATTTTTAAAGTATTTTATCAACCTTCCCAAAAAATTAACCCACGGCGTGAAAACACGCAGTCATTATATGTTGAAGCCAAATCACAAGTTGAAGCACGCATACAAGTCGAAGAAAAGACGACTTACAACATTGAACATATTGAGGGACTAGACCCCAAAGCTCTTGAGTATGAACAATCAAGTCCCAACTTTAAATTAACGGAGTTTAATAAATGAGAAAGCTCAGTGTCAAGAACAATGAAACTGCTGTTTTTGCAGTGGGCGGTCTTGGAGAAATTGGAAAGAATACTTATGGGGTCCAATTTCAAGATGAGCTTATTATTGTCGATGCAGGGATTAAATTTCCAGAAGATGATCTTTTAGGTATCGATTATGTCATCCCAGATTATCAGTATTTGGTTGCAAACCAGCAAAAAATCAAAGCTTTAGTCATTACTCATGGTCACGAAGACCATATTGGTGGTATTCCCTACTTACTGAAAAAAATAAATGTTCCGATTTACGCTGGTCCACTTGCCCTGGCATTGATCAAGAGCAAGCTTGAAGAACACGGACTGTTAAGAACAACTGAGCTGCATGAGATAAATGAAGATTCAGTTTTGAAATTTCGAAAAACAAGTGTTTCATTTTTCAGAACTACTCATTCTATCCCAGATACACTCGGCGTAGCTGTTAAAACACCTAGTGGTACCATTGTAGCTACTGGAGACTATAAGTTTGACTTGACTCCCGTTACCAATCAGCCACCTAACCTACAGCGCATGGCTAAATTAGGTAGTGACGGAGTTTTATGCTTGCTATCTGACAGCACAAATGCCGAGATTCCAAACTTTACAAAATCCGAACGTTGGGTTGGAAAATCAATTAAACGCATTTTTGAAAAAGTTGAAGGTCGTATCATTTTTGCAACTTTTGCTTCTAATATTTCACGTATCCAGCAAGCAGCCGAGGTCGCTGTTGCTAAGGGAAGAAAGATAGCTGTCTTCGGCCGAAGTATGGAAGCAGCTATCGTTAATGGTCGTGAACTTGGATATCTTGATATCCCAGATGATGCACTTGTTGATTCAAGACAGATTAATAGCCTACCAGCAAATAAAATTATGATTTTATGTACCGGTTCTCAAGGGGAACCCATGGCTGCCCTAAGTCGTATCGCAAATGGTACACACCGTCAGGTTGCAATCCAACCTGGTGATACAGTAGTCTTCTCCAGTTCCCCCATTCCAGGTAACACGATTAGTGTCAATCATGTCATTAACGAACTTGAAGAAGCCGGTGCCGAAGTTATTCATGGCAAGGTCAACAATATCCATGCTTCTGGGCATGGTGGACAGGAAGAGCAGAAGTTAATGCTACGATTGATTAAACCAAAGTTTTTCGTGCCTGTTCATGGTGAGTACCGCATGTTGAAGATTCATACTGAACTGGCTGAACGTTGTGATGTTCCTAAGGAGCGTTCATTTATCATGGGGAACGGCGATGTTTTAGCACTCACAAAAGACACAGCACGTATGGCAGGGCATTTTAATGCTGGTGATGTATATGTTGACGGATCCGGAGTTGGTGATATTGGCAATGTAGTCTTACGGGATCGGCGTGTGTTGTCAGAAGAAGGTTTGGTTATCGTGGTCGCGACGATCGACTTAAAGAAACGCGAGATTCTTGCAGGACCAGATCTCCTCTCACGTGGTTTTATCTATATGCGTGAGTCTGGTGAATTGATTGATCGTGGACGTCGTCGCTTATTCAGAGTAATGCGCCGGACTTTAGGCAAGCAAAATGTAAGCGAGGCTATGTTAAAGGACGCTATTATTGATGATCTTCGACGTTTCTTGTACGATCAAACAGAACGTCATCCGATGATCATCCCAATGCTTGTAATGATTTAAAAATAAAATTCAAATTAATAGTGTGGAGGGAGCTGTGCCAAAAGTTAAATTTTGGCACAGCCCCTCTTTTATTCCGTATAAACGTGTTCCATAAGTCACACTTTTCTTTTAAGTTAACCTAATATCTGCGCATCACTCTGTTTTTAAGCTATAATGCAAGTTTGGCAGCAATTTAAAAATGCTATTTTTCAAACGTTTAGCTAGCACCAAAAAATATCTCTTTTTTAAATTATCAAAAAAGCAATAAATTTTCACTTTGCTTTACATAAAGCCTTGTAAATCAGATGGATTATTATATAATAAGCGAGGATTGTTAGATCGGAGGCAATTAGTGTGAGGACTTTTTTTATCATCGTGGATGAGCATACTGACAAACAACGAGCAGTTGCTATTTGGAATAAGATCCGCAGCTATCTGAATGAACAAAAAATCAATTACAGATTTTCGAAGACACGCCCAGAGTTTGCTGCCAGTACCGCTGAAAAAATCGTAAGGACCTGCCCAGCGCAGCAGTTAAATGAATGTATCATTATGGCTGTTGGCAGACACAGCCTGATGCTTGACACAATTAGGGGTATTAAAAATGCTGGGAAGAAAGAAATCCCTGTAGCCTTTATTACTACTGAAGAAAATGATACTTTCATGGAAAAAATCGGAGTTTCTTCATCTCCGATAGCTGCACTGAAACAGATACTAAATGCGGTTCGACCGACCTATTTCAATCTTGGTCAAGTTGATGAAACCACTCATGATTCGCGCAGACTTTTTACAGATAAGCTTGATATTGGTTTTGATGCTTATACTGCAAATTCATTAATAAACGCACGCTCTCATAATTTCTTTTCACGTTTTCATCTTACTTTTTTACTCAAGATTTGGAATACCTTCACTTCTTATATCAACCAAGAATCCTTTGAGGTCACAATGCGTGTTAATCAAAAATATAATTTTTATAAGCATACATTTAGCGTCAAAATTGAAAATACTCCTCACATTGCTAATACTCAGCAACAAAGGAGTGATAACGAACTTGAAATTGAACTTGTAAATAATATGAATTTCTTCTTTTATCTCTTATTCTCAATTGCAAGGCACTTCGGATTACAGTATAAGCTACCTTTTGTACACCGTTTTACAAGTAGTCAAGTACACTTAGTTATCAAATCGCTTGAGTTTGGTCAAATTGACGGGGCACAGATGAATAACCGATTCTATGACGTCTTTTTCAAATCTTTCAGCTATCCCTTTTGGTATGACATCGATAGTATTCCTCTATCAGATCTGCCTAAAAACAGTAAAAGAAAAAAAAAGTTCAGCAAAAAAATAATGCGTTTCATATTAATGGTTTTATCCTTCTAATATGAGACGCATTTGTTATTCATTGAAAGAATATGGTGTAAGGCCTTCCATACCAATTAAGGGATCAACTTGATCACTTGCAATTAACTGCATTGTCAGTACTTTGTTTTTTGAAATTTGTTTTGCCCCATCTCTAGGAACTATTTGAGGACTAGCCGAAGACTCAGACTCACTCGCTACGTTAGCTTTCCCATCGTTCTTAGTTTCAGAGTGTTGAAACACACTATGCAGTCGTTCAACGATCATTGTTTTTCGGTCGACAGAAACCTTTGCAACACAGGTCGCATAAGAACTCGGCTCACCTAAAAGAATAAGTAGATTCTGCGCTCGGGTAATTGCAGTATAGAGCAGATTGCGTTTCAGCATCCTAGCATACTGGTGAACTAAAGGGAGAACTACTAACTTAAACTCACTCCCTTGGGCTTTATGGATAGACATACAATACGCTAGTTTCAATTTATTCCAGTCTTTGCTAGTATAAGAAACCTCGTTGCCATCGAACGAAATAATCATCTTTTCCTTTTTGTCCTTACTCTCTTTCGCAGTTTCTATCCCTACTACTTCACCAATATCCCCGTTAAAAACATTGTCTTCCGGGCTGTTGACCAAATGCAAGACTTTATCCCCGATTCTGAACTTCTGCTGCTTAAAATTGACTTCTTTTCCACCGCTTTTTCTCGGGTTTAATACATCTTGCAACAATACATTTAAGTTGTCAATCCCTGCAGCACCACGGTAAATTGGTGCCAACACTTGAATGTCACGTTTTGAGAACCCGCGTTGCTTCGCCTTAGCAACAACTTGTTTAATAACACTTGGAATTTGCGCAGCATAACAATCAATAAACGAGCGGTCACTTTGATTGATATGAAAATTTTCTGGCAAGCGGCCTTCTTTTATACTATGTGCCAAGGGGATAATCGAAGATTTATTTTCTTGGCGATAAATCATCTTTAATTCTTTACTTGGTATCATTTTACTCTCTAGCAAATCTGCAAAAACCTGTCCTGGCCCGACCGATGGCAGCTGATCTTTATCGCCAACAAGTATCAACTGCATATGATTTGGAATGGATTCCAGTAGTAAATCAAAAAGGTTAACATCCACCATCGACATCTCATCAATGATCAGCAGTTTCCCATCTAATTGCTGCGGTTCGCCAATATCATCGTCATTCCCATTAAGGCCAAGCAATCGATGGATCGTACATGCAGGCAAACCAGTTGACTCATTCATTTTTTTAGCCGCACGGCCTGTCGGTGCAGCCAGTAAAATAGGAAATTCTCCGTTTTTATATTCATTTATATCCAAAGAAACATCATTCAGTAATGCAAAGGTTGCCACTAAACCATTTATAATCGTCGTTTTACCAGTTCCCGGCCCACCTGTCAGCAAGAATAACTGTGTATTCAAAGCTTTTTGAATTGCGTTAACCTGATCTGTACCATATGAAATTCCTAACTGATCTTCAACTCGAACCATCAAATCTTTGAAAGTTGCATCATCAACCTGCTCTTTATGCTTCAACTTCAGCAGCCGCTTAATATTCTCAGCAATTCTCCACTCTGCCTCAAAATAAGAACGCAAATATATTTTATTGTTTTCCCCTACAATTTTTCCTTCGTTTGCCATTTGCAGTAATTGATCTGCAATCAATTCTGGATTTAATGAAACACGCCGACTGCTCATCAACAGACTCAAAGCCTGCTGCAAAAGCGGTTCGGCTGTAGTATAAGTGTCGCCTTTTTCATGACATAGATCATGCATACTTTGAAAAATAGCTGCCTGAATGCGTGCAGGAGAATCTGCTGCAAAATTAAGTTTATCAGCGATTGCATCAGCTTTTTTAAAGCCGATTCCATTGATTTCAAGTGCTAGTCGGTATGGATTCTCATGAATAACATCACTCGTTTTTTCCCTATACCTATTGAAAATAGCTGTGGACATCCTGCTTCCGAACCCATAGCTGTTTAACTCAATGATTGTCTGCTGCATTCCATTGTCAGAATTTAGCGTTTCTAGCAAAGCCTTCTTTTGCGCATTTTTAAGATTTAATCCAGCAAGGCTGCGTTCATCATCAAGTATCTTTTGAATAGCATTCGTTCCTAAACGATCGACAATTTTAGTGGCCGTTTTTAAACCAATCCCTTGAAAGCTGCTTCCTGACAAATATGCTATAACTCCTGCACGAGTCGTCGGTGTTTCATTTCGATAATTAGAAGCTTGAAACTGCTGACCATATTTCGGATGTTCAACTATTCGGCCTTCAAATCGATAGTCATTTCCTTCAATTAAGTCGGCAAAGTTTCCTGTAATAACAATCTCATCGTTATTCCACTCTAAACTCGTTTCACTGACCTTAACTTGAACGACCTTATAGAAAGTTTCATTACTCTCAAAAAAAATAGCCGCAACCTTGCCGATAATATATTCACTTTCTTTGTTTTCGGCATCAAATAAATTGAGACTTCTGTTTTCAGGCATTATTTTCCTCCTTGAGTATCCCTTTTCCTGATCGCAATGAACTTCTCAACATCAACTAGTCTGGCTTTCATTTTCTTAAAATATCCCGGATCACTCTTTTTTACTTTCTCAAAAAAAGTAGAATTATCCTCTCCTTTTACAATACCGACAATTCCCCGTTGAAAATTTGCAGGATTATCATCAGGCCATTTTTCCAAAACCTGATCAAAATAACCTCGCGCCTGCTCAAAGTCGCCGAGGGCGAGAAAATTTTCGCCAACAAGCATCAACGCATCGCGCCCTTTTTCCTTCTCGGCAACAGTCAATGCATAGGCTAATGAAATTTGATAATTAGCTTGCGCATACTCGGCCTGCGCAATCATTAAAAGAGCTTCAGATTTTAAATCATTCTGTTTTATTTTTTGAAATTCAACAATTGCTTCTTTATAAAGACCACTGGCATAAAAAACATTTCCTAAACCATAATGTAGAATTCCCTTTTGCAGATCATTTTTGAAAAAATGCAGTGCCTTCTTAAATAACTCTTCCGCTTGTTGATAGTTTTTTAGTTCGGTAAGCAGTGAGCCCAAGTTATAATAGGCATGCGGATCATTTGGATTTTTATCAACAGCTGCTATCAATTCTTTTATAGCTTGCGTTGTTTCCTCAACAGCCTTTTTCTGCTTTTCCACCATTACTTCATCCCCTCACTCAACTTCTATACAATGTCGGAAGCATCTAATTGTCGCTTAAGATAATCAGTTTTATTCCACGCTAAACACTTATACTCTTCTCCATTACTGGTTTCCAGAATCGTTGTGCTTGTATTGGCCAAACCACCATTAGCCCGCAGTTCTTTTAGCGGATACCCCAACAAATGTCTAATTTCAGCACATAGCGCAGCGCCATGGCTAACTATCAGTACATTTTCATTTTTAGTCGCATGCAGTTTGGCTATTTTTTCAATTGTAGGAGTCATTCGTGCAAATAGCTCATTAAAGGTTTCACCATTAATTTTTGAAGGATCATACTTTTCGGCATGATGTCTAAAAGCATCTAATTCTCGTGGATAACGTTTTGCAACTTCTGAAAACTTCATTCCTTCCATTTTTCCAAGGTTGAACTCCCGCAAGCTCGCAACACTTTCTACTTCAAGCGGTTGATGCAGATCCGCTGCAATCGTCTCCGCAGTTGTTTTGGCTCTCAATATCGGACTGCAGTAAATGCGAGAAAAGCGGTACTCCTGTAAAAATAAACACAGTTGGTGAATTTCCTTATAGCTTTCACTAAGCAACGGTGAATCTCCCTTTGCTCCCTGATACCGACCTTCTAAATTCCATTCAGTTTTTCCATGACGAATAAAAAATATCTTTGTCACTTGCGACACCCTTCTCTTTAAGTACTAATAATTATTATGACATAGAAACTGTCCTTTGACATATACGATGCAAAATTTTGTGCAAATTTTGCTCATAGAAAAAACATATTATAAAATAAAACTCTCAAGTATATGTTAAAACCAACTTGAGAGCATACTTAATAATATATTATTTACTCAAACATATTGAAGAACTCGTGCTTTTTGGTATGCATGATCAATTGTAGCACTGCCTAAGCATACGGCGCCATCATAGAAAACAACCTCTTGTCCAGGCGTTATTGCTCTAACAGGTTGGTCAAATTCAACACGCACCTCGTCATTTTTAAGGAAAACATGAACTCCCGTATCCTTTTGACGATATCTGAACTTAGCAGTACAGCGAAAATCTGTTCCTCTGTCAGCGATCGGAGCAATAAAATTTATTTCACTTCCATCAAGACTGTCAGCATACAGATGCTCATTATGGTATCCTTGTCCAACATATAAAACATTTTTTTCTAAGTCTTTGCCGATCACAAACCAGGCTCATTGCTCTGACCGTTACCGCCAATCCCTAGCCCTCTACGCTGACCAATTGTGTAGTTCATCAAACCGTAATGATCGCCTTTGACTTCTCCGTCAAATGTCATCATTTTACCGGACTTCGCGGGCAAAAATTCATTTAAAAACTTGCTGAAATTTCGCTCACCAATAAAGCAAACACCTGTCGAATCTTTTTTCTTAGCTGTTGCCAAACCAGCTTCCTCAGCAATCTTACGAACTTCCTTTTTCTGCATATGACCAATCGGAAACATTGCTTTTTGCAACTGTGCTTGTGACAATTGGCTTAAGAAATAGGTTTGATCCTTATTGTTATCAGCACCACGCAATAGATGAACTGTTCCATCCAAATCACGTTTTAATTGTGCATAATGGCCCATTGCAATATAATCTGCATCTAATTGCATTGCGTAGTCCAAAAAAGCCTTGAACTTGACTTCTTTATTGCACATTACATCAGGATTTGGAGTGCGGCCTTTTTTATATTCATCTAGGAAATATGTGAAGACATTATCCCAGTACTCTTTTTCAAAGTTAACAGAGTAATAAGGTATACCGATCTTATTTGCAACTTTAGCAACATCCTCATAATCTTCAGTTGCTGTACAAACACCACTGTCCTTCTTATCATCCCAATTTTTCATGAACACTCCGACTACATCATAGCCTTGCTGCTTCAACAAATATGCAACAACTGACGAGTCCACGCCACCACTCATGCCGACAACGACACGTGTCTGGCTTCTATCTTTCATAATAATTTCACCATCATTTCATTCTAGATTCTGAATCTACGATTTGAAGGTCGTATTATTTCAGTACGTTCCATTATATCCAGTTGACGGTTCTTTTACAAGTTTTCAACTTTTTGAAGCACATGCCGCTGTTCTAACAATTCTAAAATATAGTTCAACTGTTCAATACGAGTAGCTGCTTCTGCGCTCTTATAGATATTAATCTCGTTCAAACCGTTTGCACTTGTTGTCAACATCTTAAATGTTTGCAAATCGGGTGCAATAGCTAACTTAAACTTAAGCCCCTGATTAAAAGGTGAATTCGGCTCCAATGATCTCTCGAGTTGAAATTTGCCATTTTTGCTTTCGACGAATCCAATATCGCGCAACGTATACTTCTTTATGTCGGTACTTAATTTATATGTGCGTTTATCGCCCTTAATCTTAAGCTGTTTAGCGTACGCCATCTACTTCATTTCCCTTCATCTTATTAATAACATTAGCCAGAATATCTATCAAATATTCGATATCAGCTGCCGTATTTTGATAACCAAAACTAAAGCGCAGCGACTCGACAATTCGTGGACTCTCCTTACCGTACATAGCCGTCAATACATGCGAAGGCTCGATGCTTCCAGCTGTGCAGGCGGAACCAGCGGATGCCGCTATTCCGTTTAAATCAAGATTAGTTAATAACGCCTCATGCGAGCACCCTTTAAACCATAAATTTAAAACATGTTGTAGATTATCTGAAGCTAAGTCACCATTCACTTCAACTTCAATGTGTTTTTTTTGCAAGCCGCTGATTAGCTGCTTTTTAAAACCCGCATACTTTTTCTGTCGTGCTGCTTTTTCTTCGTTATTCACCAAGTTAACCGCTGTTGCAAAACCTGCAATTGCTGGGATATTCTCAGTTCCCGCACGCCTTTTTAACTCCTGGTCTCCACCCTTTAAAAGTGATGCAAAATTCAAGCCTTCCCTACGATACAGAAACCCCAAAAACTTAGGTCCATTCAACTTATGTGCCGAGGTTGACATCAAATCTATCTTATCTTTTTGGACATCAATATCAAGCAACCCATAAGCCTGCACCGCATCTGTGTGAAACCAAGCATTAGTGGAGGCAACTATTTGGCCAATTGCGTGAATTGGCATACGACTTCCAACCTCATTATTTCCCATCATGATCGAAACAAGAATTGTATCATCTCGTAATGCGTCCTTTAAGTCGTTTAAAGAAATATGGCCCTTTTCATCAACTGGTAAGTAAGTAACCTCAAATCCTAGCGTTTCCAAATACTCCATTGATTTAAGAACGGCCTCGTGTTCAATAGCAGTCGTAATCAAATGTCTGCCGCTGTCTTTGCGCGCCAAAGCAGTTTCTATGATAGCAGTATTATCGCTCTCTGTTCCACCACTTGTAAAAACAATCTCATCGTCTTTGCGGGCATTGATCGATTGGGCGATAACATGCCGACTGTCATCAAGAACTGACCGAGCTTTACGCCCAAAATAATGAGTACTTGAGGCATTACCGTACACATCCAGCATCATTTTATTCATCGTCTCAACGACGGGCTTAGCCATAGGTGTGGTCGCAGCATTATCAAAATAAATCCGCTTCACTTTCAAGTCTCCTTTTACTTTTCCAACATAGTTAAAATCATCCGTGCTGATCGTTTGCCAGCTTCAAGAATAAATTGATCAAAAGTTTGCCCAGCATCCTCATCACCAACATCAGACATTGCACGTACAATGACAAATGGTACCTTGAATTGGTAAGCAGCTTGTGCTACTGCTGCTCCTTCCATTTCACAACATAAGGCTGCGGGATACAATTCTTTTATTTTATTGATTTTGACTGCAGAGTCAATAAACTGGTCTCCTGTTACAATTAACCCGCGTTTAACGCTTAGCTTAGCCGACTTTGCAGCTTGCGTTAGCTCTTGAAGCAGTTTTTCATCCGCTTCAAATAGTTGAGGTTGTTGTGGTAATTGCCCTGGTAGATAATCAAAAGCAGTAGCATCAACGTCATAGTAAGCTGCGTTTGTTGAAAATACTACATCGCCCACATGCAAACCCTCACCAATTCCACCTGCAGAACCCGAATTAATAACAGCAGTTACACCATATTCAACTATCAGTAAGGCCGTGGTCATACCGGCTTGAACCTTGCCGATCCCAGAACGTACAAGTACAATCGGTTGTTCATTGATATTTCCTTCGTAAAATGTTATTCCGCCGTGTTCACTTTCGTGAGTGTTAGTCATCTCAGCCCTCAAGGCCTTGATTTCTTCTTCCATTGCACACAATATTCCATATTTCATCAGAGATCCTCCTAAAAATTAACAAAAATCATAAAAAGATATGCTAGCACGATCGCAGCAAGCAGACCACAAATTATCCAGTTTAGTTTTCGCCCTAATTTTTTTCGTTTCTTTTCCAGCTCAACTTGAAACTGAGCCTTCCGGTAGCCCGTTCGACTCGTTCGTGGTGGCTCGTTTTCTTCAAAACTATCTTCAATTGGACTCTGTCTTCTCCTGTGTTTTGCTTCATTCACATTCAATTCAGCAGCGTCTTCTTCACTCTGGTTCGCTCGTTTGAATAGTTTAGTTTTGAATCTCACTCTTTTTTTACTCCTTTATTCGATTCATTTTCCAATACCAGATTGCCATAAGTGTCTTACTATCACAAATCGTACCTTTTTTTATCTCTTCATCAACTTGTTCCGGTGATAATTCAAGAATATTTAAAAATTCTCCATCATCTCGCGGCAATGAATTTTCAACTGCACTCAATTCGTGAGCCCGATATAAAAACATTTTTTCATCTGCGAAACCAGGCGAAGTATAAAAACTTGTAACAAATTCAAATTTTTTAGCACTTAAGCGAACCTCTTCATTCAATTCACGTTTCACCGTTTTTAAAGGATCTTTTTCACTTGGTTCGATTTTACCTGCTGGGATTTCGAGTGTTGATTTTCTAAGCGGCTGGCGCCATTGTTTCACCAAAACTATTTTATTAGCAGCTGTTATACAGATAATACCTACCGCTCCATGATGCCGGATAATCTCTCTTGTAGCCTTATTCCCATCGGGTAGGAGAACAGTTTCGACATCTAAATCAATGACTTTTCCTTTGAAAATATGTTTTGTTTCTAGCATTTTTTCTTCAAAACTCATTTTCACTGTCCCCTTTGCAATTGCACAACAAATTTTTCATACGCATCCTGTTCATTCTTTTCGTCCCAAACAGCTGCTGTAAAATCACCCCTAAAGGCTGCTGACTGGTCAACTTTAACATTTGCGACAAATGTAGCATTGCCAATCAAAGACATCCAATACGAACCATTTTTGCGCTGATGAACACAGGTTTTTACCATTCCACCGGGATTAAAAACAGAAATCAATTGGTTCTTCTTAACCTGATCAGGGTAAAGCAAGACATACATTAAACTAGAGGCAGACATCGCTGTTCCACAAGCATTCGTGTAACCCACTCCTCGTTCATAAGTTCTAACGAAGATCTGTTTTGCTTTCTGAATCTCCACAAAACTGACATTTACCCCGTCGGGAAAAATTGGATTTTCGCCATTATTCAAGTAAGAGGCAATTCTTCCTAATTCAGGCCCCACTAAAACATCATGTGAAACAAAAGCAATCAAATGTGGATTAGGAACAGAAACGGCAGAAAACTTTAAAGTATCTGAAAGTTGTGGAATGTAGTCATCAATCAACTCCGTTTTGCCTTCAATATGCATTCCTAGATCAGCTGCTGCAAAACTAACAGGAGAGATCTCCGCATCAAAGGCCTGCACATTAGGTGCAAAATCTGCAGCCCTTTTTACCTCTAAATCAGCATGCATCGTTTCAATTTTAAATTCATCCAATTCCTTTTGTTCACTCAAGTAACGGGCTACAGTCCTGATACCGTTGCCGCACATGCTTGCTTCGCTACCGTCAGCATTAATGACTCGCATTCTACCAGCTACACCAGCATGCCCCGCTGTAACATATAAAATACCGTCGCGCCGCCGTGTAATCCATTTTTTCGATCACAGACTTTTTTTGCCAGTGTAACAAGCTCATCTTCCGTGATACTGTTTTCTAAATTTTTTTCATCAAGAATAAAAAAATCGTTATTTGATCCATGCACTTTTAACATTTGCATTTTTTGACCCCCTGTTTCTTTCTCGCGTATCATATACTCTATATAATAACAAACTTTAAGCAAATTATCCTAGCAGTAACATTCGTTCTTAATTATTTATTTTGTAAAAAATAAATAAGAGCAATGGTGTCAATTGACGTCCATTCCTCTTATTGTTCGTTATACCCTAATACGGTTTAATTTTTAATTTTCTAAACCTTCGCTCAAAGCTTCAGGATATGCCTCTTTAACTAGAGCAGCACATTTTGCACAAAGCTGTGGAAAATCTTTGTCCGTGCCAATATCTTTTTTAATCATTCGGCAGCGTGGGCAAACATCGCCTTCAGCATGTTCAACAGTTACTGCAAGTCCATCACTGTACTTGTCAGCGTCCTGAGGAGCATCTGTCAAATTCTTAATGTCCAAAGCCGAAACAATCAGTGCCTGCCGAACATCAGTATCCAAAGCATCCAAATTCTGCTTAACATCCTCCGAAACATAGAGCGTAACATGGGCTTCAAACGATTTACCAATCAGTTTTTCATTACGCGCGTTTTCGAGTGATTTGAAAACATCAGAACGAACTTTCATAAAACTATCCCACTCTTCAAGAAGCTTAGCCTCATTATTAAAATGCTTCACTTCTGGCATTTCAGCCAACTGAACATAGTCTTCAGGTTCTTTCAAATATTTCCAAATTTCTTCCGTCGTATGAGGAAGTACAGGAGTCAGTAGTTTAGTTAGACGAACTGCGACATCATATAAAGCAGTTTGCATTGAGCGGCGTTTATGGCCATCTTCCTTTTCAATATAAACCACATCTTTTGCGACATCTAAATAAAAAGCAGACAATTCAGCAGTCACAAAATTTAATAGTTTCTTGTAAATATTCATGAAATCATAATTTGCATAATCATCCAATATTTCTTTAGTAAACTTATTGATCAGTACTTCCATGTACTTATCAACAGCTTCCATGTCATCAAAAGCAACTGCATCTGTTTCAGGATCGAAATCAGTTGTGTTTGCGAGCAAGAAACGAACAGTATTCCGTACTTTACGATAGGCCTCTGAGATTTGTTTGAAGCTATCCATTGAAACTCTAACATCAGCTGAAGAATCAACACTAAGCACCCAAAGACGAATAATTTCTGCCCCCATTTGTTTGATAACTTTAGCAGGAACAATCGTATTGCCAAGTGATTTGCTCATCTTTCTTCCTTGCCCATCAAGAGTGAAACCTTGAGAGAGGATCTGTCTGTAAGGCGCCTCACCCGAAACAGCAACACTTGTGATTAGACTTGAGTTAAACCAACCACGATATTGGTCTGAGCCTTCAAGATACATATCGCTTGGATAAGTAAGATAATCACGTTGCGCCAACACACCTTGATGAGATGAACCGGAGTCAAACCATACATCCATGATATCAGTTTCTTTGGTGAACTTACCATTTGGAGAATGCTCGCTTGTGAAGCCTTCAGGAAGAAGATCTTTTGCATCGCGCTGGAACCAGATATTTGAACCATGCTTTTCTACCAAATCCGCAACATGCTGAACTGTTTCCGGCGTAATAATTGCTTCGCCATCCTCACCATAAAAAATTGGGAGTGGAACACCCCATACACGCTGACGGGAAATTACCCAATCGCCACGATCACGAATCATATTATGCAATCTTTTTTGTCCCCAACTCGGGAAAAACTTAACTTTGTCAATTGCATCCAAGATGTTAGTTCTGATTTTATCAACAGACGCAAACCACTGTGGCGTTGCACGGAAAATGATAGGTTTCTTAGTACGCCAATCGAAAGGATAGCTATGTTCATAAGGAACGTATTTCAACAGTAAATCTGCTGCCTTTAACTTGTCCAAAGCAATCTGGTTAGCATCTTCGTAAAAGACACCCGCAAAGTCCTTGCCTGTATCTTCAGTCAAATAACCCTTATCATCCACGGGAACATAGATATCAAGACCATATTGCTTACCAACATTAAAGTCATCTTCACCAAAGCCAGGAGCCGTGTGAACCAACCCAGTACCAGCATCTAAGGTAACAAAGTCACCCAGCATAGTAACTAACTTACGTTCTGGATAAAATGGATGCTCAGTCAAAACATTTTCAAGATCAGCACCCTTAAGTGTTTTGACTACTTCGTACTCACCCCATCCGAAGCGTTCAACATTTTCATCCACCAGATCCGTTGCGAGAACAAATTTGCGCTTTTCCCCTTCAGGTTTTACAACTGAATAGTCAAAATCCTTGTCGACAGTAATTCCTTCTGAAGCAGGAATCGTCCATGGAGTCGTCGTCCAAACCACCATATAAGTATCGTTCTCGTCTAAGACTCCTCTACCATCAACGACTTTTTCACCATAAAAAGCAGATGGAGAAGTAACATCATGGTACTCAACTTCTGCTTCTGCAAGTGCAGATTCAGATGACCAAGACCAGAAAACAGGCTTTTTACCCTTATAAATCAAACCTGCCTCAGCCATTTTACCAAACACTCTAATTTCCTGTGCCTCAAAAGATGGATCAAGCGTTACATATGGGTTGTTCCATTCACCCGCAACTCCCAATCTTTTGAAGTCAGCACGCTGTTTATCAACTTGTTCCAGAGCATATTCACGGCATTTTTCACGAAAATCTGCCACTGACAAAGCCTTGCGATCAACACCAGCCTTTTTAAGTTGCTGTTCTATTGGCAGTCCGTGTGTATCCCACCCAGGAACGTAGGGCGAACGAAACCCCATCATTGACTTCGAGCGAACGATAATATCTTTAGTAATCTTATTTAGAGCATGACCCATATGGATATTTCCATTTGCATATGGAGGTCCATCGTGCAAAATAAAACTTGGTTTGCCTTCATTCAGCTTTTGCCGACGTTCATAAACTTTATTCTCTTCCCATTCTTTTTGACGTTCACTTTCACGAACTGGTAGATTACCGCGCATTGGAAACTTAGTTTTTCCAAGGTTAAGTGTATCCTTTACTTTCATCTTCTTCTCCCCTTTTTTTAAATAAAAAAAGACCTCATCCAAGGGACGAAATCTTCGTGGTACCACCCAAATTCAGAACTGTTAGCGAGATAACCTTTCTCACCACAGCCCGACTCAAACATTGAATAACGGCGATGAACCGATTGAACTTACTGAATTGAATTCAGCCCAATATCTAAAAAGATGATACCCGCCTAAAATTAGATCATTGACCTTCCACCATATCGTCAACTCGCTAAGACATTTTTTACACGGACATGTTCTTTTAAATCAATTATTTTCGTTGACACCAGCATTTTCATCAAAATGCTGTCCGTCATTTTCATCTTCCTCAGGGAAAATCACAACAGCTTTCTTTTGATCGTCAATCTCATCACTAGCGTTTACATTTGAAACATTATTTGAAACTGATTGTACTTCCTTTGCAGCCTGCTTGTCAAGGTCTTCATTTCGTCGAATTGCGTCTTGAATAGCCTCATAGTTGCTAGTATCACCTTGTTTGAGTATTTCGTCCCACTCGCTACTCTTAACGACCTCCAATTGTGATTCCATCATAACTTGAAGCTTCTGCCTGAAAATTCGGGCTTGTTTCTTAAGATCGTCAGTCTCAACTGTTAGACGTTTAGCCTTTTGAGATGCATCATCAACTATATGACGTGCCTTCTCATTTGCATCATCAACTATATCTTGAGCTTGTTTTTGGGCCTCGTGATTAATAATTTCAGCTTCGCGTTGCGCATTTGCTTTAACCTTATCAGCTGCTTCCTGAGCAACAATGATTGATTGATTCAAAGAATTCTTCAAATCATTGAAATACTTAAGCTTTTCTTCACCTTGCTTAAGACTTTCCGCTAAATGCTCATTTTCCTTCAAGTTGAGTTCATAATCCTTTATAATTTGATCCAAAAAATCATTAACTTCATCTTGATCGTACCCACGCAACTTAACACGAAATTCCTTGTTATGAATATCCAATGGGGTCAATGTCATATCCCCAACACCTCCAATTATGTATTAGTTTTCTAAAACAGAAACATCCAACCTTATTCTACCCTTTTTTGAAACACCGCGTACATAATCCATCCTAAAACGGCCATGGCCTCTGACAGAAACAATATCTTTTCTTCCAAGTTCTGCATCCGGCTTTTCAACCAACATCCAATTAAGATGCACTTTCTGTGCCTGCAGCAAGTCTTTCACCTGTTTACGCGAAAGATTATAGACACCTGCAATCAAGACGTCAATCCTTAATGAACTAACGGAAAGTTGTTTGCTTAACCACTCGTCACGCGACGAAACTAGTTGGTTATCAGGAACAACTGTCATGCTGACCTTAATGCGACCAACATGATCAACTTGCAGACGGATATAGTCTGCCATCTGTGCATCAACAATAATTTGCCACTGTTCACCATCGCTCATGATATCACCGATAACATCCCGTTTAATCCCAATATTCATCAGTGTTCCCAAAACTTGTCGATGCTGTAGCGCGGCAAACTTAGTCGGATAATTTATTCTCATCAATGCGATCTCAAAATCAGCTTGGTCGGGCTCATAATACGAGGGATAGAACAAAACTCTCTTTCTCTCAGCATTAGGAGCTAATCCAAAACTTTTCATTTTGATCTCATCATTCCGCAACAAAGAAGACGCAATCAAACGCTCACGCGGATTGAAAAAACGAGTCAAAATCGGTCGGTACTCATTTCTAACCCTCTCCAGTACATCTTGGATCTCATCGATAACTGTCGCTTCTTCTTTTCTAAAATGTTGATAAACACTATCCTCACTCATTATACATCCCACTTAAAAAACTATCGACCACAGATTCAACAACGAAATAAGTACAAGATCAAAACCATATTTAATAAACTGCAATGCAACCAAAGCTACAATTGGTGAAAAACTTATGCCACCAAGCGGTGGAATAAACCTATCAAAAAAACCTAGGTACGGCTGACATATTCGACCAAGAAATTGACCTAGTTTTGTCTGGTAAGCACCTGGAAACCAAGACATTAGCACAAATGCTACGATTGCTAATGAGTATAGTTCGAATAAACGATCAAAAATAGTTATTATCAATTAATTAACCCCTTAATCAGCTAAAAATCATTATCAGAAAATTCAGCAGCTACATTTCCTTCAACAACAAACCCATGTGGAGTACATAAAAAAATCTGTTCTCCAATACGTTGGACTTCCCCGCCAATTGCAAAAACCGTTCCTGTCAAAAAGTCTACGACACGATGAGCCTGTTGTTCATCCATCCTTTGAAAGTTAACAACTGCAGCTTGGTCGTTCAACAGACGAGTGGCGATAACTTTAACATCAGAATATATTCTTGGTTCAAATAAAGCAATCTTTTTTTCCACTTTTTCTTTTCCTTTTGCATGCATCGAGACAATCTTTGAACTTCTAGCAGCATCTGCCAACTCTTCATCTTCGTTTGTATAATAATTATCTGAGCGATACGTTTCATCTTCATCAGACATTCCAAAAAAACGTCCAATTTTCTCACCAAGAGCCATTTTCACTCCTCCTATCGCATCAATGTTTCTTTTTGTTACTTACGACGGTGACGGAAAAAAGGCGGTGTATTCAGACCATCATCGTCACTTTCGTTCTTTTCTTTAGCAGTATCCATCTTGAAAATATCAAACTTTTTCTTTTCAACACCCTGAAACTCATCTTGTCGTTCAGGTTGATTGACTTTGCGTTCCCCAGAAATTTCACGCCGCAAATCCCAATCTCTTAACGGATCTGACGAACTTGGGTTGGCCTGTGTCTCCTGCTCAGTACTCGTGGAGCGAGGATTCTTATCATCTAAAGAGCCTAAGCGATTGCGTCTTTGTGACTGCTCCCTTTTCTTTTTATCAATCCCTGTTGCAATGACAGTTACAACAACCGTATCTTCCAAATCCTCATTGATCGAGGTACCAAAAATAATATTGACGTCACTCGTTGCAGCCTGTGCCACAATATCAGAAGCATCTTGTGCTTCAAACAAACTCAAATCCGGTCCACCAGTGATGTTTAACAGAACTTGCTCTGCTCCATCTATCGAAACCTCAAGTAAAGGTGAGGAAATAGCCTTTTTAGTTGCCTCTGCTGTTCTATTTTCACCATTTGCGGAACCAATCCCCATCAAAGCAGAACCCTGATTTTCCATCACTGTTTTAACATCAGCAAAATCCAGATTAACATATCCTGGTGATGTAATTAAATCAGAGATACCTTGAACACCTTGGCGTAAGACGTTATCTGCTTCCTTAAATGCATCAAGCATTGGTGTCTTTTTATCAACAATTTCCAACAGGCGATTATTAGCAATAATAACCAGAGTATCAACGTGCTCTTTCATCTGAGCAACGCCCTCGGCTGCGTAACGTGCACGTTTAGGGCCTTCAAAACTAAATGGACGAGTAACTACCCCTACTGTCAAAGCGCCTTGCTCTTTTGCTACTTTAGCAATAATAGGCGCTGCACCGGTACCGGTGCCTCCTCCCATTCCAGCGGTAACAAAAATCATATCAGCGCCCTTTAGTGACTCAGCGATTGATTCTTCGCTTTCTTGTGCAGCTTTATTTCCAATCTCTGGATTTGAACCCGCACCAAGTCCTCTTGTTAATTTCGGCCCAAGCTGAATCTTGGTTTCAGCATTAGAGCTTTTCAAAGCTTGCACATCCGTGTTGGCAACAATAAACTCAACGCCTTTAACATCATCAGCGATCATACGATTCACAGCATTGCCACCAGCACCGCCGACCCCAATAACTTTAATTGTTGCACCCGTATTTTCATTTGCATCTAGTGAAAATTCCATTACGCTTTCCCTCCAATTTATAAATCAATCAAAAAATGTGCTGAAGAAATTCTTAACACCGTCAAAAGCACTGCTTTTTTTATCTGTATCATTTTTCTTCTTAGTACCCGTCTCTTCAACTTTTGGATTAAGGGTTACAACATTGTCACTTTCCTTCGAAATGTTGCGTCTGTCTCCATCAGTAATGGTACTTTTAACAATCTTTTCAATCTCACCTTGCTGCATAACATACTTAATCAAGCCGATAGCCTGTGAAAATGACGGGTGTCTGAGACCCATCTGCTGTGGAATAAATACCTTAACGTTTACATCAAATATGTCTTCTGCCAATTCTTTCATCCCAGGAAGTGCAGCAAGTCCGCCAGTAAGAACGACTCCGCCTGGTAACTGCAAAGCCCTAATCCCCTCCAACGCATCTCTTAGCTTTTCAAAAATTTGTGTCATTCTCGCCTCAATAATCTCACTTAGATACTCCCCGCTTACTTGAACAGGGTCGACCTTTCCCACGACTTCTACTGGGAATACATCATCCTTCGAAGCCAGGCTGCTCGTTGCGTAACCATAGTTGCGTTTGATTTTTTCCGCATTTTCAAGCGAAGTATTCAAAACAACAGAAATATCTTTCGTAACAAACATGCCGCCTTCTTGGTCAACATATGTATACTTTAACTTATGGTCATGCACGACCGCCGCAGTGGTTTGACCGCCGCCGATATCAATAATGACAGCTCCAAAGTCCTGTTCACCATCACTTAAAGCAGTTGTTGAAAGTGCCAACGCCGAAACAACAGTTCCTTCAACATGCAGTCCTGCTTTTTCAACACACTTCATTGTATTATGCAGCACTGTTTTGGGTCCAGTATAGACAACTCCATTCATTTCTAACCGAACACCTATCATTCCCCGGGGATCTTTTATTCCGTCAAATCCGTCAACAATAAACTCATCCGGTATGATATCAATTACATCTCTTTCAGGAGGCAATTTTTGAACCAATGCCGCCTCGGTTACACGATAAACATCGTCTTCGTCAATTTCTTTTGAACTTCCAGCTTCGTCGCTTACAGCAATCATTCCGTTACAAGGGACGATCTCCAGAAGATTTGCTGGAATTCCAACTGTTACTTTTGATATCTGGATGTTTGCCTTTTGTTCAGCCTGCTGAATCGCCTTCTTAATTGCACTAACAGCACGGTCAATATCCACGATAACACCGCGACTTAAACCGTCTGAACGTTCACTCCCCACCCCGATGATGTTCATCTGATCTTTTATATGTTCTGCAACGATTACTTTGATCGAGGTAGTCCCAATGTCGAGACCAACATATATTCCAGAATTTTCCATCAATAGAGCCCCCCTTTTCTTAAATTTGATTTAACCTTATATGGTAAGAAATTACTCAATTTGATTATTTAAATTTTACCACACTGTTTCCTATTAATACACTTCTCGCGTCTCAAATACTTAAATTAATTATATTCAACAAGTAGTTTTACTTCAAAGGATATGAGTATGCGCCTACTTCAAAATCGATAAGTATTTTATTATTTGCTTTTCCTTTAATATCGGGATAGTAGACCATTTTTTTGGCAAAAGTCGAAATAGACGCGATCACTTCGTTACCGTCATTCATGTAAACCCTGATTTTTTCATCATTCACATTTGTCGGTGTATAGTGGATCTCAGATATTGCACTGCGTAGATTAGGTGAAAGACGGTTTACCTGCCGTGCTAAAGCTTCCAATTTTTGGTGATTATTAAATTTGTAATAAAGGGGATAAGCCCCCTGGGCTTGGTCACGCGAGATCTTTGAAACTTTACCTGAATCGTTCAAACTGTAGTATTTACCTTCTTTTGCAACATAACCAACAATTGGATATTCCTTCACTCTGTAGTTGACCGTTGTTCCTTCAATCATAAGTCTGACACTTTTAACTTCCGAAACCTTCTTACTAACCCTAGCTTTTATCTTCTTCTCATTCAGCAAGACGCCCAGTACCAAATTATCTTTGCGTATTTCACCAGCTGAAACAATTGCCTCCTCAGTAAGCTTATCCACTCCTGTCACTTTGATTTCTTGCACCTTACTTATCGGAAGTATTAAGTACAAGGCAGCTATACCAAGTGCTGCGAAAATAACAAGGTTTACTATCAGGCGTCGTCTAAGAATTTTTCTCCGTTGTCTGACTAAACTTGGAAGTTTGTTTCCAATCCGATCTTTTTTAAAAAAATGATGCTTTTCATGTTTCAATTTTTGCTTATGTTCTTGTTGCGCCTTTTCCCAAGGAGTAAGGGGGGCATTTCTTTGAGATTTAACCTTGGAACGCCTTAATTTTTTCATCTCGCACCCCCTCTTTTTCTTTTACTTGTGTGCTTCAGTAATCAGCTGCTCTAAAATTTTGGTTATCCTGTCCGCTGCATCAGTCGTTCCAGCTTTTTTGGCATTTTCACCCATCGCTTTTTGCAGTTCATCATCTGACATCAATTTATCAATTGTATCTGCCAAGACTCTCCCATCCAAATCCTTTTCTCTGATCATCTCCGCAGCATGAACGCTAACAAGACTTTGAGCATTATGGGTTTGATGATCATTAGTCACATATGGACTTGGAACCAAGATAGATGGGAGTCCTAAAGCAGTTATTTCTGCAAGACTTGTTGCCCCAGCTCGTCCAACAATGCAGCTAATCTCTGGCAGAATTGAAGGCATATCCGGTATATAAGGCTCAACTACAATATTTTTTGGAATATCAGTGCCAATCATGTTTTTGATTTTATCAAAATGGACACTGCCGGTCACAAAAAGGATTTGATAGCTTTTGTCCTTTAGAAAGGAAAAAGATTCAACCGTGGCCTCATTTATTCTTCTTGCTCCACGAGAACCACCAAATATCAAGACTGTTTTTTTAGCTGGCTCCAAGCCGTATTCTTTAAGTCGACCACTAGGCTTCATTCCAGCAACTTGCTGTGCACGCGGATTTCCTGTAAAAACAACTTTTTCAGCTGGAAAATTGTTAATAGCTTCTGTAAATGAGATACCAATCTTATCGACAAAGTGGCTTAAAAATTTGTTTGTAACTCCGGCAACACTGTTTTGTTCATGGATAAAGGTGGGAATTCCCATTCTGGCTGCTGCATAAACTACCGCTCCGCAAACAAAACCGCCCGTCCCTACAACAACATCAGGCTTGAACTCTCGCAAATATTTTTTTGCAGTACGCACACTTTTTAAAAATAAATAAACTGTCTTAAAGTTTTCAAGTGATAACGAACGTTTAAATCCTTGAATTTGAATTGTCTTAAATGGTATCCCTGCATCTGGAACTATTTTATTTTCTAATCCCTTATGAGTGCCAACATACAACACTTCGGTAGATGGCTCCTTTTTTCTTACAGCGTCTATCAAAGCAAGTGCCGGATAAATATGTCCACCTGTTCCGCCACCTGAAACTAATAACCTCATTTTCTTGCCTCCACTTTTTTAGCCAGTTGTTCAATTGCATTGATATACATATCTCCGCGAACTTCAAAAGTTGGGTATTGATCCCAACTTGCACACGCTGGCGATAAGAGAATGATATCTCCCTCATGCTCATTTCATAAGCCAATGGAACAGCGGTGACAACATTCTCAGTGTGTTTAATCTCACTCACACCAGCTTTTTGGCCTGCCTTCGCCATCAAATCCGCTGTTTCTCCAAAAACAATCAAACTGCGTACATTTTTAAAATACGGAATCAATCGTTCAAAGGTAAACCCACGGTCGAGTCCTCCCGCCAACAGAACGATCGGCGCTTTAAATCCTGATAATGCCTTTTCTGTTGCCTCCATGTTCGTTGCTTTCGAATCATTGTAAAATTTGCGTTTATTCAATGTAGTTACGTATTGTGTTCGATGACGCACGCCAGAGAAGGTTTTCAAAACCTCCACGATACTTTCTGTGCTTTGTCCCATCAGTTTGGCAGCAGTCAATGCTGCTAGTGCATTCTCAACATTATGTGCTCCGGGAACTCTTATCTCAGCAGCAGCCATTATTTTTTCGCCGCGGAAATACAAAAAACCGTCTTTTTCATACGCTCCTGTTTCGATCTTGTCTTGACGTGAAAAGGGAACAACCTTTGCTCGTGATTGTTTACTCAGGTTTTGCCATTCCTTGGAGTCCCAGTTTACTACAAAGAAGTCATTTTCATCTTGATTCATTGTGATACGCATTTTTGCTTTGACATAATTTTCGCGCGAACCATGGTAGTCTGTATGAGCTTCATAGATATTAGTTAACACAGCAATATGTGGGTGCAATTTGGTGATTCCCAGCAATTGAAAACTTGATAGTTCACTGACCATGACATCATCCGAAGTTGCTTTTTGAGCAACAAGAGTCGCAGGAACTCCAATGTTGCCAGCAACATATGCATGTCCCTTTTCACGGCCTTGGTTTAGCATCAGGGAAATCATCGTGGTTGTTGTTGTTTTGCCATTTGTCCCAGTAATGCCAATCATTTGAGCTTCAAGTATCTCGTATGCCAATTCTGGTTCAGTAATAATTTGTATCTTCTGTTTCACTGCAGCGCTAACTAATACATTTGAATATGGGATGCCAGGATTTTTAACAATTAGCTCGGTTCCTTGCAAAAGACTTAAGGGGTGGCTTCCGGTAACAACTTTTATTCCTGTACTTTCAAGATCAGCAACGATTTTCGCATCTTTCGGTTTTTTCAAATCATTAACTGTCACCCGTGCGCCTAGTTTATTCAAAAGCTTGGCTGCATTAAGCCCACTCTTGCCTAACCCAATTACGAGTATGTGCATGTTTTTATAATTTGTAATTTTTTTCATTCTCAAGGACTTCCTTATACATTATCTTATATCTCATCAAATATCTTATATACTCGTCAACAAAAAGACTACTCCTGCAACAATGCCGACTGCCCAAAAAGTCAAATCAATTCTCCATTCACTCCAACCGCACAATTCAAAATGATGATGAATGGGACTCATTTTGAAAATTCTTTTACCCGTCAATTTGAAAGAGGCAACTTGCAGCATCACACTGGCAGTTTCGATTACAAAAATTATCCCGACAAACAGCAATGACAACTCATGATGCAGTAAGATTGAAACAGCTGCTAAAGCACCACCTAGTGCTAATGAACCCATGTCACCCATAAAAATCTTAGCGGGTTTGTGATTAAAAAGCATGAATCCAAGAAGAGCTCCAATAACTGCTAAACAAAAGATAAGAACATCAAACTGTCCTTGAACATATGCAGTGATCGCGTAGGTTCCGAATGCAATTGTTGCTTGCCCTGCAACCAAACCATCGATCCCATCAGTTAAGTTGACCGCATTTGAAAAACCGACCAGCCAAAAGACAACAAAGAAAACATATAAGAAACCTAGCGGAATTTCATACCCAAAAAAGCTGAGTGAAAGAGGCAGCCCCTCATATAGATAAACCCACATGAATACTACCGCACCGGCAATCTGTCCCAGAAGCTTCTGCCAAGCCTTAAGGCCTTCATTCTGCTTCTTCCAAAGTTTAATAGAGTCATCCCAAAAACCCAGCAAGCCATAAAGAATCAAAATAAATTCAAGTACTAAAACTCTGACAGTCAACCCCCGTGTAAAAAGCGGAAGTAAAATTCCAACAAGCACGATTGCACTGTTAAAAACTAAACCTCCCATTGTCGGTGTGCCTGACTTTTTCTCATGCCATTTAGGCCCATCTTCGCGAATCATCTGTCCCTGATTCTTCTTGTGCGCAAAATTAATAAAGATTGGTAAACAAGCAGTTGTAATGATAAAGCTGCTAATAATCGGCATTACTATCTCTAATCCTGTCATTACCTAAAATGCCCCTCTTCTCTTCAGTGCTTTTTCAGCTTCCTCAACGTCATCAAAATGATTTTTTCTACCCTTGATAATCTGATAATCTTCATGGCCCTTGCCAGCTATTAAAACAATGTCTTTAGGTTGTGCTTTTGCGATGGCATACTGGATAGCAGCTCGCCGATCGAGCAGTACTTTTACAGCACTTTGCTGTGGAATACCCTGCAGCATATCATCAATAATTGCTTGCGGGTCCTCAGAACGTGGATTATCTGAAGTAAAAATTGGATAATCACTATACTGCAGCGCAATTTGAGCCATTTTCGGGCGCTTTCCGTGGTCACGATCACCACCGCAACCAATAATACAGAAAACTTTTCCCTTTGCAAAATCGTTAATTGTCTCCAAAGCATTCAAAAGCCCATCGGGAGTATGTGAGTAATCAACTATGGCACTGACTCCTGATGGAGATGATATCAACTGTAAACGACCCTTAACTCCCTTGAAGTTCGTTAACGCAGCTATGATTTTTTCCGAATCCAATCCTGCGGCATACGCTGCCGCATAAGCTGCTAAAATATTATAAACATTAAACAAACCTACCATTCTAACTTTCAAATGCTGTTTCTGTCCGAATACTTCTAAATCAAAATCCGTACCCTGACTATGAATAACTACGTTAGAGGCCTTGATCATTGCGCTGTTTTTAATTCCGTACGTCAGCACATGTGCAGCAGTATCTTCCTCTAATCTTCTTCCCATAGGATCATCAATGTTTAACACCGCTACTTTACTATTGCCTTGGTGTCTATATTCATTACCCAATTGCGAGAATAAAAGACTCTTGGCGTGTGCATAATTAGCCATAGTCTTATGATAATCCAAATGATCGCGTGTTAAATTTGTAAAAACAGCAATGTCAAAGTCAACTCCCCAGACTCTTCCTTGAACTAGCGCTATTGAAGACACTTCCATCGCGACAGAAGAAACCCCCTGCTCGACCATCTTGCTTAGAGTCCGCTGCAATGTAATAATGTCTGGAGTTGTGTTTTTTGTTGGATAAATTTTATCGCCAATCCGCCGGTACATCGTCCCGATTAGACCGGTCTTTTCTCCATGTTCACGAAAGATTTCTTCAATGATGTGTGTGACAGTTGTCTTACCATTTGTCCCAGTCACACCTATCATTCGCATTGCTTCACTTGGTGAACTATAAAACCGGCTACTTAAGATTGCCATTGCCCTGTTTGTATTTTCAACGTAAACTACAGGTACCCCTAATAAAGACAGTTTTTTTTGCGCGACAATTAGTGCAGCTCCCTTTTGAACCGCCTCGCTCACAAGCATGTGTCCATCAATTTGAGAACCCTCAATAGCAATAAAAATACTATTTTCAACCACTTCTCGTGTATCCTGTGTGACCATTGAAACTACAAAGTCCTTATAGTCAGCGGGTAGCACCTGTTTGAATTTTAAACTTTGAATCAATTTACTTGCTAACATTTTCACCACATCATTCCTACTTTAATTGTACATTTACGGCTTTAACACCATTAAGTGTTTTATTTGTCGCTACGCTCTGAGAACTTACGTATCCAGAGCCCGAGATATTGAATCTTACTCCTAATAGACTAGATAATTTTAACACATCGCTTCGTGACCAACCACTGATATCAGGCATAGTTTTCTCACCATTTGTCAGAATGATCACTCGTTCACCTGATAGCAGCACACTATTTTCGGGAGCAGATTGTGCGATAATTTTGTTTCCATTTCCAATCGCAGTCACATAGAAACCTGCCCCGCTCAATTTCATTTTAGCCTCGGTCGTGCTTTTCCCAACAACATCTGTAACTTTGATTTGCGGAGTCGAGCTAGTCGTTTCTTTATCTTCCTCTAGTGCTCGTTTCATCAATGGATTAAAGATAGATGCTATCATTTGTGAAGATGAGTTATTTTCCATTGTTTTGGGTTGCTTCATTGTGATATATAAAACATATTTTGGGTTATCAGCAGGAGCCATCCCAACAACAGAAAAAACATAGTTCATATCTCCCGTCAGATAACCGGTTCCTGCTGAATTGCTGATCTGAGCTGTCCCGGTTTTTACCCCTATGCGATAGCCGTCAATCTTATAAGCTGATCCGGTCCCGTTTTTATCATAGACAACATCCTGCATCAATCCCAAAACCCTGCTGGCAGTTTCTTTTCGAATAGGCTGCCCAACAACATCGGTTTTATTTCTCAAAATCACTTTATTGTTGTTAGGATCAACAACCTTTTTTACAATTTGTGGTTTGACCATTTTACCACCATTTGCAATTGCAGAAAAAGCCTGCATCATCTGTAACCCCGTTACTGTGACGCCTTGTCCATAAGCCGTATTTGCCCGATCAATCGGATACTTATATTCAATGCTTCCACTGGCCTCATTAGGAATATCCGAACCTGTCGATTTTAGTAAACCAAATTTTTTAATATACTTCAACCAGATTTTACTGCCCATTTGCTGTTCAAGATGAGCCATTCCAACATTTGATGAGCGAACGAAAGCATCACGGTAAGTAATATATCCCCAGCCGTTTGTGTCCCAATCATTGACTGCTTTTCCATCAATTTTATACGTTCCAGACTTAAAAGTGCTGTTAGGGTTGTATGTGCCACTATTGATCGCAGCTGCCAACGTTAAGACCTTCATCGTAGAACCAGGTTCAAAGGTGTCTTCCACCAAGGTATTACGCCAAACTTGATCAATGCCTTCTTTTGTTTGCGCATTAAAAGTCGGACGCTGACTTGCTGCAATAATTTCTCCAGTATGAGCGTTCATTAGAATTGCATTGGAGGATGCAGTGTGATATTTATTCTGTGCCTGTGTCATCAATGTTTCTAAGTACGTCTGAAGTCTGGAATCAATGGTCGTGTAGACATTGTCACCATCCTTAGCTTTTCGCGTTTTTATTTTTTTCCCGGGGATAGGGGTTCCATGAATATCTTTTTCAAAACTTCTAACCCCATTTATGCCTGTCAGTTGACTATTGAAGGCTTTCTCTAGGCCCATGACTCCTACAACCTTTTCACCTTCATTTTCAGCAATACCAATGATGTGTGAAGCAAAAATTCCATTAGGGTACAGTCGTGCCTCTGACTCCTTAAAGTTGATTCCAGTTATATTGGCAGATGCTATTCTTTTTTTCGTTTCAAGTGAAATATTTTTACCAGCATTACTTAATTCAACTTGGTATGTATCCTTATCAACAGGATCTAGGATTTTTCGTATTCTTTCGTAACTAACTGGCAAGTTTTGGCTTAAAACTCGTGCAGCTCTATCTTTATCTTTATCAGCCAGATACTCTCTTTTTCCGAAAGCAACTGCCTTTTTAGAAAGAACAATATAAATTGAATATGTTGATGTATCCTCAGCGATAGGCTGATTATCTGCATCATAAATCGTACCACGTTGGGCTTTAACTTCTGTTTTTGTAGCATAAAGCTGAGCAACTTTTTGCGGAAGGTTCACCCCATTCACATTTTTATGAATTCCAATATAAAAAAAGCGACCGATAAATATCACAAAAATCAACCCTACAATAAAAAAAACTCCTATGCCAAAGTGTTTTCTATTATATTGCGACTTATGCCTATTTATCTGTCGTTTATTTTTCAGACTCATTTATTAACATTCCTTATATTCTGTTCATTCATTGTCAATCCAACTTTTTTTGCCACTTCCATTAATCGACTGCGACTCGACAGCTCACTCACTTCTTGTTTTTTATCAACGTTTTTATTCTGCACGCTTGTTATTCGCTGATTGATACTTTGCAAATTATACTGTGCTTTTGACAATGCAATTTTTGAAGAAACCACGCTCACCATTAGGAACATCGTTATTACACTTGCCACTGTTATTACTGCCACTTCAAGTCGCGATATCGGGACATGCTTAGTTTTTCTTTCTGGTTGTGGATTATGTATTGGAGCTGTTTTCTTTGCTGGTTGTACCGCTATTTTTCTTGCTGCATTCTGTGGCATCACATCACACCCTCTCGTTTATTTGATTGCAGTACGTTCGATAATCCGTAATTTAGCAGAATGTGCCCTATGGTTGGCAGCTAATTCTTCTGGTTGCGGTTTGAGCGGCTTTTTATTAACAAGCCGATACGTTGGCAGCTTATCCTTAGGAATCACTGGTAGTCCTGGGGGAAGATCGGGTAATTGGCTTTTTTCTTTAAACATTGATTTTACAAGCCGATCTTCAAGTGATTGAAACGTAATCACGCTTATTCTACCGCCCACGTTAAGCAACTCCAATGCTTGTTCAAGTGACTTCTCCAGAACACCCAACTCATCATTGACGGCAATCCTAATCGCCTGAAAAACTCTTTTTGCCGGATGACCACCTGTGCGGCGTGCACGCGCAGGGATACCTTCTTTAATGACTTCGACCAGCCGACTAGTCGTTTCAATTGGTGCAATCACACGTTCTTTTTCAATTCGGCGTGCAATTGATTTAGCATATTTTTCTTCACCATAACGAAAGAAGATTCGAACTAATTCAGCGTAATCCCATTCATTAACGATCTGTTGAGCATTCAAAGTTTGACTTTGATTCATACGCATATCAAGCGGAGCATCGTACCGATAGCTAAAACCTCGCTGGGCATCATCAAATTGCGGTGAAGAAACCCCCAAATCGTACAGAACACCGTCAACTTGCTCAACCCCACGTTCAATAAGCTGTTTTTGCAACTCACAAAAGTTCGCTTTGACAAACGTTATTTTCCCAGTTGCCAAAGGTGCGCTCAACTCAGTACGATTAAAATCAATTGCAGTCTGATCCTGATCAAAGGCATATAGATGACCAGCGGGCCCAAGCCTCTCTAAAATCTGCTTACTATGCCCTCCTCCACCTAAGGTGCAATCAACATAAATTCCGCTTTCTTTTATTGCTAAACCTGCGACGGCTTCATGAAGAAGGACCGTTTTATGTTCAAATTTATCCATTTGATCTTCCTCACAATCCAAAATCAATCATTTTTTCTGCAATATCATCAAAATCTACTTCAACCTCTTTTGAGAATTCATCCCAACGGTCTTCTGCCCAAACCTCAAATCTATTTGAAACACCAACAATGACGCACTTCTTGTCTAGTGCTGCGTGAACACGCAACGATCGCGGAATACTAATACGCCCCTGCTTATCAAAATCACACTCAGTAGCTGCAGAATAAAAGAATCTGACAAAAGAACGTGCATCTTTCTTTGTTAAAGGGAGCTTCTGCAGCTTTTCTTGGAGTATCCCCCATTCTTTTTGAGGATAGCCAAATAAACATCCATCCATTCCTCGTGTCACGATAAACTCATTATCAAGTTCATCACGAAACTTTGCAGGAATAATCAAGCGTCCTTTGGCATCAATCGTATGCCGATATTCTCCCATAAACATGAAGACACACCCCCCTCGACAGTACCACACACTGATACTACCACAATCCCCCACTTTAAACCACATTTTCACCCATTATTACCACCATTGTTAATTACTTGTAAAAATCAGCAAGTTTAACTTATAAATCATTATTATTGTGTGCTGTTTGCATGCACTTAAAGTAGTGAAGCCCTTAAAACATTCAGCCAGCATACAAAAAAATCCAGTTAAGAATCAATAGATACATCAATTCTCAACTGGATTCAATTATTTTAAAATTTCAAGAACGACTATGCAACAGTAAATAATAGTGATTACAATGTCAGCCAAACGCCAATAACGCCAGTAAAAGGAACGATATCCCAGTTCCCCCTTAATAAAAACATGGTTTAATGTCATTAAGATTCCCCACAGCGCCATCCCCAGCAAAACATACGGTACAATTGAATTTCCACTTTCATCAAGAGTTAGAAAGTGAATCCCTACAAGCATAAAAGGTGTCATCACATCTATTGGCAATAACTTTGAGGGCAAGAAACGCATCATCTTTTTTTTACCCACTAAGGATAACAGCCAAATGATGAATAGGATCAGTAGTTGGTAATACCAAATTTTTAATATCGGTTCCATTTTATCAATCATCCAATAAAAACTTGTCATGCAAAATATTGATTGCAGCTTCTAGATCCCGTCGTCGAACCAGTACCCAGATAGTGGTATAGCTATCAGTCGTTTGTAAGATCTCAATATTTTTTTGTGCAAGTGCTGAAACGATCTTCGCTGTTATTCCGGGTGTTCCCATAATACCGGCACCGACAATCGACACTTTCACGCAATCTTTAACGATTCTAACAGGTATTTCCTTATCTGAAAGAATTTTACTTGCCATCTTTGCCTCTTCATGCTTCAAATTAAAAACGATTTTTTCAGGTAAAATATTGATAAAATCAACACTTAAGTGATTTGAAGCCAATAATTCAAATATCTTATCAGCTGGATAATCAACCGCAGCTACACTAAATTGGGTCAACCCCGTTTGATGTGCAATACCAGTAACACTTCGATAGTGTTGAATTGAAAGATTGGGGTCAGAAACAAGCGTACCTAATTCATTAAGCCCATCCCAAGTTGATCTAATTCTCATTGGAACATGAGCTTGCTGCGCGACTTCAACCGCGCGTGGGTGAATGACCTTAGCACCTTCATGAGCCATGTTGGCTACTTCTTCATAGCTAACGTTTCTCAGAAAACGAGCCTTCTTAACAATTCGTGGATCAGCAGTCATCATACCCGCAACATCAGTAAAAATGTCAACTCTTTCAGCCCCCAGAGCTGCACCTAGCAATGCAGCCGATGTATCACTTCCACCCCGGCCTAAAGTTGCTATATGTCCTTCCCTTGACAATCCTTGAAAACCGGCAACAACAACAACATCATTTTTTTGGAAAGCTTTCAAAATTCCATCAATTTTAACATCCAGCACTTTAGCATTTTGATACTCATTATTTGTCCTGAATCCTGCATCCGGGCCATTCATTGCCGTTGCTTTAAAGCCCTTCTTTTTTAATAATTCCGTAAAAACAGCTGTTGAAATTATCTCGCCAACTGAAACAAGCATATCAAGCTCACGTGAATCAAGTTTTGTCTCTTCTCCATCAACTAAGTTCAACAAGGAGTCAGTCGCATAAGGCTCGCCAATCCTGCCAATAGCAGAAACAACAACTACAACCTTGTAGCCCGCAGAAACAGTGTAACGAACATGGTCAACTGCCTTGCAGCGTGCATCATAGTCTTTTACTGATGTCCCACCAAACTTTTGGACCATTATTTTCATTGCTTTTTCTCCCCTGATTCAATATCAAAACTACATATCCAGCTGTTGTGCTTTTTGTGAATCTATCAGTTCTGGACTCTCAACATATATCTTATGCCACATCATAAAGGTTAAAATTGTCCATAGTTTACGCGAATTATCTCTCTTTTGTTCACGATGTTCTTCTAGTAGTTTCAAGAAATATTCCTTATTAAAATACTGTTCAGTTTGTGATTCCTTTATAATATTTTTAGTCCACTCATACATTTCATCACGCAACCAGAAACGGATTGGCACTGGAAAACCCAGTTTCTTACGATTCAATACATGATCAGGAACAACTCCTTCGGCAGCCTTACGCAAAATATACTTAGTTGTTCCGTGTGCTATCCGCAAATCTGCAGGTATTTCACTAGCAACAGCAAAAACTTCTTTGTCTAAGAAAGGTGTTCTAAGCTCTAAACTATGAGCCATCGTTGTCCTATCAGCATTATGCAATAAATCGCCATTTAACCACTCATGCATATCAATAAACTGCATTCGGCTTATCGGATCATACTCACGCGAATCATCGTAAAAAGGTTTTGTTATTGATTGAAGTGGATGCATATCATTGTAATCCTTTATGAATTGATGCTTTTCTTTTTCATTAAAAATAAATGCATTTCCAACATACCGATCTTCAAGCGGTGTCGTCCCTCGTAAAATGAAGCTCCGCCCCTTAACACCCTCCGGCATCATATGTGCTATCTTGTTTAAGACAGCATTGATTGGTTTCGTGTAGCGAAACGGCTTGAGTGATTCAGGCTCATGATAAATTGTATACCCACCGAACAATTCATCGGCACCCTCGCCTGTCAAGGCAACCTTGACGCGCTTACGTGCATCCCTAGCAACAAAATATTGTGGAACAGCAGCCGGATCTGCCAAAGGATCATCCATACTCCAAACAAAGTGCGGAAATACCTTCATGAACTCCTCTGGGGTGATAATTGAGCTATAGTTCTTAACACCTAGTTTTTCAGCAGTTTCTTTGGCTACATCTATTTCACTATATCCTTCGCGCTGAAAACCGACAGAAATCGTTTCTAATTGTGAATTGAAATGCTTTGCAATAGCAACAATAATTGATGAATCGATACCACCTGAAAGAAATGATCCAACTGGTACATCTGCACGCATATGCTTTTCAACTGAATCAAATAAAACAGCACGTACCTTTTTGATATATTCATCCTCAGGACGAATCACAGGCTTAAATTGAGCATAATAATAACGTTTTTTCTTCGGTTTTTCACCTAGCTTTTTGCTCAAGTAGTAGCCAGGTTCCAGCATTTTGATTTCCTGCGTTAATGTTTCAGGTTCAGGTACAAACTGAAAGGTCATATAGTCTTGCAAAGCATTTTTATCAAACGTCTTCTGCTGGATAACTTTATAAATAGCTTTGCTCTCTGAGCCGTAATAAAAGTTATCCCCTATTATGGCATAGTAAAAGGGTTTGATTCCAAAATGATCTCGAGCAGCAAAAAAAGTCTTTTCTTGTCTATCCCAAATCACAAATGCGTACATCCCGCGGAAAAATTTCACACAATCTTCCTTATGCTTGGAGTACATTGCCAAAATAACTTCAGAATCAGAATCGGTTTTAAATTCATATCCTTCTTCTTTTAGTTCATCACGCAATTCTAAGTAATTGTATATTTCACCATTAAAAGTCATCCAATAACGTTCATTATCGTAAGAAAGCGGTTGGTGTCCACCCTCCAAATCAATAATGCTCAGACGTCTAAAACCCATTGTAATATTTTTATCTTCAAAATATCCATCATCATCGGGGCCTCTATGGACAATCATCTTATTCATTTTCTTGATTATTTCATTGTATTTTTCTCCAGTGTCTTTTTCAATATCAGATAAACACCCTACGAAACCGCACATAATTTGCACCTCTTCTGGTTATTTTTCCACTCGCTATATTATAATTGTTTATTCCTATTATTTCAATTTGTTTCCCATTTCATAAACTTTTTTTCACTTTTTTTCTGAAACAAAAAAATATTACTTTGAATGTATTTGACATCTTTAAGTAGATAACTGTATAGTGAATTGTAAAATAAGTGAAAGGTGAATCTGCTTTGGCCAAAAAAAAGAAAAGTCGCTTTCAAAAGATAACAATGCTTGTTGTATGGATTATGATTATTGCCACATTAGGAACTGTGGTTCTATCTGCTGTCTTTTCAGTAATGGGGTATTAATTTCATAATAGGCTTTATTAACTAATTATCCACAAGGGAGTGTACCAATAGTCTAATGGCTATTAGTACACTCCCTTGTGTTTTTATTATTATTTGTCTACTTTACTTTGAAATTTTTTATGATGCTTTTTTGAAAATAGATTTTCAAGTCAGCTAAGTATGCACAATAAAAAAAACTTTGCCACTTTTTTGTTACATCTTAAAGCTGTTCTGTGTATCTCCGAATTGCGTATTATATCTTTGGGGACACAGCCACAATAAATATACATTAACGACTGCTTAAACAGTATCTTTTCATTTTTTTGCAAGCACCAGTGCTATCCTTGACAGGGGGAACTTATTCGTCTATTCCAACATACTTTTTAATCTCATCTAATCTCTTTTTAGTATTAATCGAGTTAGCAACACGCCCATTTATTAATTGGTTAACATATGGTTTGGAAAGTCCAAAATGATTTGCAATATCGGTTTGCGAATTTGGTTTGATCCCCATTCGCTTGTTACGTTTTAAACATATCAAAATAGTGTCAGCAAGTTCATACGACATAATTTCCACCTCTCATTGTTAGTTATCTAAAAAGTTAGTTAATTTGTTTGACTGCGCCTGAACGGTATTATAAAATCAACGATAAGTATTGATTCGAGTTATTCTAACATAACTTGTGAAAACTGCTTGATTTAACTAATTGCCTAATTCAATCCAGTTTTTCTATTAGCAATTATACTAACTTATGCGTTAGATTTCAATACTTTTCTAACTTTTTAGTTATAAACATTATACTTAGGAGACTTGTAATGACTGCTGTGGACCGTATTAAAAAATTAGCTAAAGATCATAATATGTCTGTTTATGAGCTTGAGGCCGAACTCGGATTCGGTCGCAATACTATTTATCAATGGAACAAAAGAACACCCTCAGCTGAACGAATTAGGAAAGTTGCCGATTATTTTGAAGTCTCTATCGACTATATCATGGGACGTTCTCGAAATAATGACTCCCATCCAGAAATTGATTTAGCAAACACAAAAGATGTTATTTTGACTTTTGAGGGGAAAACTATTCCCACAGAAGATATTGAACTGATCAAAAAATTATTACGCAAGAATAATAACTAAAAAATCCTTTTCGGAGGGAACGATTCCGCATGAAAAAGATGATTTTGGACTCACTGTTAAGTAAAGCAAAGACTGTTGGTGTCTGCGTTGTCTGGTCAAAGGACTTGAAACAAGATACACCTCCGACCGCGTCTTTTAAATACAAAACAATTGTTATGAACGACAATTGGCGTAATCGAGATGAATTTATTTTTCAGCTTGCACACGAATTGGCACATATCCTAACTGGAGATCCTTATGACGCTGCTTTATATCAGCGAACTTTTAAACATCATGCTTTAATTGAACATAAAGCAAATATCGGTGCAATCAAGCTTCTTCTTCCCTTTTACTGTGATTATGTAAATCAAAGTGTTGCCAACGCCCCAGCCTTTGTAAAACTCTTCTGTATTCCCACACACTTAACTGAAGACGTGAGCAGACTAATGTGTTTATACTATGATGAAAAATTAGCATCCTGCCAACCAACATCAAAGTTCAAATAAACAAGACGTACAAATCACCTAGCGCTGAATAAATAGCGGCTTAATACATTACCCTCGTATATACTTTTGACTATGGACAACTTTTAAGACACCTGATTTTCAGTTTAAACTTAACCTCCCCTGATTAGTAAATACTTATTGCGTTAAATCCATATAGAAAAGCATAATCTCATTTTTAAAAAGTTAGTTTGTTTTTTTTACAAATCTGAAACTTATTTTAAAAATGAGTTTTTCATACACTTTTTCACTCTCTTTTTTCTCCCCTGAATTTTCTTAACCTCACACAGTTTTTTATTGAAATATAAACAATGGCTTAAGTTGGTAGGCTTCCAAAGTGAATTTCCTTTTCTTTTACATAATTTATTATAACTTAAATCTATTATAATTCATTATTTTGAGTTAAATGAACTTACTATCCTGTCGATTATTAGAGTAATATTGTTTTGGGGAAAATAAGCACTAACTAAATTACTGGAGGTAAATTCATGCACATGAAAGTAAAATTTTTTACATTAAAAGGGATAAGGATAAATGAACTTCAAAGCGAGTCTATCCGCTTACTATTAGAATATAAGGCGGATGGAACATTCGATAAAATCGTTCTCCTGACAAAACAGTGGACACTTAATGATTATATTTTTGACCTTTCACTCAAAGGCGGCTTGTTAAAAATAAATCCTTCGAATGAGACATCAAAAAAATATTTAGATGAAAATGAGGAAGAATTCAAAGTTGCGGTTAACAATATCAATTGCGATATTATCAAAAAATTGACTGCTAACATTTTATTCTAAGCACTGAATGATTTTCCCCTAGACAATAAAAACCCACCTTCTACTAGAGAAGATGGGTTCTTAAAAACTCATTTATTCATCCTAAGCCGTCACGTACTCCTTCAAAAAATAGCCGAGTTTTCATACTATGACTGCTCAGGTAGGATTCGAACCTACGACCTCTTGATTAACAGTCAATTATTCTACCACTGAACTACTGAGCAATATGCTCCTAAATATACTACAGTACCTGCTAGATGTAAAGTCAAAAAACTAGGCCGCAAGAACTTCACCGGCCCACTTACCTTCTCGTAGCCGCTAGAGTAAGAAAAGTTGCCCAGTATAAATTACTGAATAATATTATCCTTTATACTATCAAAAAGAATCTTATCGATCTTAAAAGCATTCCTTACATCAATCTTGCTTAGCGTAAACTTGCTAGGTTCTTTCAAAAGACTTGTACCGTCCATATTTTTTATGTTAGCAATCTCTAAATGGTTCTCATTCGAAATAATAATCAAAGAACCCTCCCCACTGTAATATGACCCGTTGGGAGACTCATCTATCATTTCATTATCGGTTCCCCTATAGACACCTTGTACCTCTTTACCATCAACTAAAAGTGTAACTGGTTTTATAACCCTAGCCATTTTTTATATGCTCCTTTTAAATAATTTTACCAAAACATGCATCCTAAAAATACAGGAATGATGGACAAGGGCACCATACAGCGTGTGTACAGTGCCCTCTAATTAAGTTGGTTACATCAAATTTCTTTAAAACTTTATTACAAGAACCGAATCCAAACTCTAGCTTCCACCGAATTCGCCCCAACCTCTACGGATTCATTGCAGTTCCAAGACTGCGCCTCTATCATGAAAGATCCTTACAAATTAAAACCCGATCTATAAATTAAATAACGCTCAATGTATCTAAATTATATCACAATTTCTCTATTAATCCTAATAATAGGCAAACTAATCATTCACGCTGCCAAACTTCATCAGCAATTTCTTTAACCAAATCAATTTTAGCCCATTGCTGTGACTCTGTTAGTGCATTTCCTTCCTCAGTTGAGGCAAAGCCGCATTGTGTGGAAAGCGCAAGATTCTCTAATGGAACATAATTCGCTGCTTCTTTGATTCTGGCAATTACACTTTCTTTTTTCTCCAACTGGCCTTCTTTCGAAGTGATCAGTCCTAGCACAATTCGCTTTTCTTTACGACCATTAAAAATGGTCTTTAGTGGCTCAAAGTCTCCAGACCTCTCATTATCATATTCCAAAAAGAACCCATCATAATTTAACTGCGCTAAGTACTTTGAAACTGCAGCATAACCACCAGAAAAAAGAAAGGTCGATTTGAAATTTCCACGGCAAATATGTGTTGTGACTGTTAGATCTGTAGGTAAACCTGTTAGAAGTTCATTAATGACTGCGACCGCTTCTTTCGCCAAAGTCTCATACTTACTGTATTCTTTTGGGTCATTCTTAGTCTCATTCAGCTTACTAATCAAAAATGCCCATGTAGTATCATCGATTTGGACATAGCGCGCGCCCAAATCATAAAAGTGTTGTATTGTTTCATGATACGCCTTCGCTAAGTCATGCAAGTAATCTTCGCGCTGTTCATAAAAGTCTTGCCATTTATCTGAACGATTATCGCGAAAAAGCATTGTTGGTGAGGGTATGGTTTGCTTCGGGACAATCCCCGCTGGTGTTGTGGTCTTTAGATAACTAAAGGCCGCAAAAAACGGGTGCGCGGGATTATATGCAATTTTTCCATTCAATTCAGCATTATCTGTCCGAGTTTTGGCACCCTTGAAACGATAGCTGCGCTGATAATCATACTTGGCAACTCCTTTAAGTCCCCATAAAAAGTCTAAATGCCACCAGCTACGGCTAAATTCACCATCAGTAACTGCTTTTAAACCATGACTAACTTCCTTTTGAATAAGGTCTTTAATTTGTCCCTGCTGAACTGCTAGAAATTCATCCTCACTCAACTCACCGGTACGATGTTTTTTTAGAGCATCTTTAAGTTCCGCTGTCCGTAAGAAGCTGCCTACAACATCATAACGAAAAGGACCTACTTTCAATTCATTTTGAATTGTCATAACTAATTCCCCCTTAATTGCATAAATAAAAAAGCCCTGCTTCTGCATGTTATGCAAAAACAAGGACGAATAAATCGTGTTACCACCTTAATTTAAAATCAACTCTCATCAATTTTCTCATTGGGTCAAAACCCCAGCGCTTTAATGGGCGTACCCATGCAGGTCTAATTATTCGACCTACAATCTTCATTGAAAGACCATCTTCAACCAACACCATGACTCCTTCTCACCTACCAGGAGCTCTCTAATGGCAACTATGTTGGTCTACTCATCTTCTCGATATTTTCGCTATTAAGTTATGTAAGTAATCTTAGGACAACTTACCTACGATGTCAATAGTTCCTCTTAATTTGCACCATGCTCTAAACTGTCCTCTAATTCGCTGCAATTTTACCTTTTTGCTCTGCTTTGAAAACATTCAGTCACTCAGACAAAAAATTTTATGCTTTTGCTAGCCTACATGGATTTTTAAAAATGTGCTGATGATAAAAAACCTTGCTACGACAGCAAGGTTTTTCTGAATAACACTTATTTACGACGTTTTTCAGGGATACGAGCTGCTTTACCATGCAATGCACGTAAGTAATACAGCTTAGCGCGACGTACGCGACCCTGATGAATAACTTCAATCTTTTCAACACGTGGTGTATGAACTGGGAAAGTACGTTCAACCCCAACACCATTACTGATCTTACGAACAGTATAGGTTTCACTAACACCTTGACCACGACGTTTGATAACAACTCCTTCAAAAAGCTGGATACGTTCGCGTGTACCTTCAACAATGCGAGCGTAGACACGAACAGTATCTCCTGCTCTGAAATCAGGAATGTCATCACGTAATTGAGACTCAGTAATTTTTTGGATCAATGGATTCATAATTTTTCTTCCTTTCACCGACATTCATGTCCGATTGCAGCGGAATATCGTTACTGTGGCATAAGCCGACTTTAAGTTTATCACAACTGTTATTTCAGTTCAAGTCACGCTGTGATTTTTTTAACACCTGCAACCATTTTTTCTGCTTTTCATCCAATGTTGCGGTTTCTAAAAGATCTGGCCGTCTCTCGAGTGTTCTCCGTAATGACTCCTTTCGGCGCCAATCGTCTATTTTTTGGTGATTTCCACTTAAAAGTACGTCTGGCACTTTCAATCCTCGATATTCTGCCGGGCGCGTGTATTGTGGATACTCCAGTAGCCCGTCTGAGAATGAATCTCCTGGTGCCGATTCATTATTTCCTAAAACTCCCGGTATCAAGCGAACTGTTGCATCAATAATGACCATTGAGGCCAATTCTCCACCTGTCAAGACGTAGTCTCCCAAGGAGATTTCATCGGTTACCTTTGTTCTAATCCGTTCATCGTATCCTTCATAGTGTCCGCAGATAAAAGTCAGATGTTCTTTAGCAGCAAGCTCTTTGGCAATATTTTGATCGAACTTGCGTCCAGCAGGATCGAGCAAGATGACGCTCCCCAGCCCATTGTTTTTTTGGTCAATTGAATCCAAAGCATCAAACAGCGGTTGAACCTGCAGCAACATTCCTGCCCCACCACCATATGGATAGTCATCAACATGCTTCTGCTTACTTTTGGTATAATCACGATAGTTTGTGATATCAACATCTAATATCTCTTTCTCAATCGCTTTTCCTATAATTGATTGCGTTAGCGGACCGGTGAACATTTCCGGGAACAAGCTCAAAATATCAATTTTCATAAATCATCCAACCCATCTAAAAGTTCGACATTTACCGTGCCGGCTTCAATATCTACCCTTTTAATAACATCTTTTATGGCTGGTAAAAGAAGGTCCTTTTTACCTGAGCGTTTTACCACCCAGACATCATTAGCTCCAAGGGTTAAAATTTCTTTTATTGTTCCAAGCATCTCTCCAGAATTAGTAATAACACGCAGCCCCACTATCTGATGATGGTAGTATGCTTCGCCAGCAAGTGGTTTTTGCTCTTGTTCAGACACCATTAATTTGCAACCCTTGTACTTCTCTATCAAGTTGATATCTTCCATCCCCTCAAAAATCAACAGTTGGAACTGTTTAAAGCTTCGTGCATTTTTAATTTTGAGAGCGACTGGTTTTTTATCTCCATCTCGAGGAATATAGAGAATTTTTCCTTTTTTAAAACGTTCATCTGCAAAGTCCGTCGTTATAGCTACTTTTACCTCGCCTTTAATACCATGCGTGTTCACAATCTGACCTACTTCATAGTACCTCATCTTTTCTCCCTTCTAAGTAAAAGAAAACCTCTGAATAAAACATTGCTGCTTCATCAGGAGGTTTTCATTAATCATTTATGATATTCAGACGAACTCGGTGAGAATCGTCTCTGCATACACTATACACAATAGTCCGAATTGCTTGAGCTATCCGACCTTGTTTTCCGATTACTCGTCCGACATCCTTGGGAGCAACCCTTAGGTTAAAATTAATAAAATGGCCTTCCTCGACAAGCTGTAACTCAATCTTATCAGGTTCAGCGACTAGCGGTTTGACAATCGTTATAATTAATTGTTTCACATCTGCTTTTGCCATTTTACTTAACCTTATTTCTTGGAAAATTTAGCTTCATGAAATTTCTTCATGATTCCTTCTTTAGCAAGAATGTTGCGCACAGTATCTGAAGGTTGAGCTCCATTGTTCAACCAATTTAAAATACTTTCTTCTTCAAGTGTTACTTTCTCAGGTTCTGTTAATGGGTTGTACGTACCAACATTTTCGATGAAACGGCCATCACGTGGCGAACGTGAATCCGCAACAACAATACGATAAAATGGTCGTCTCTTAGAACCCATACGTTTTAAACGAATTTTAACTGACATTGAATACACCTCCTAATATCTTCTCAACGATAAATAATATACCAGTAATTCAAGCAAGTGTAAAGCATTATTTCTTGACAGAGCCAAAAAAATATTTTTTTATTCCAAATTATACGGTTTTCACTTGCGTTTACGTTTGCTTCGTAGCCTTTTTATTTTTCTTTTTTTGTTTTTGCGAGCCATTGAATTCATTGACATTTTAGCCAATTTTCCGGAAATACCCTTACCGAACATTCCTTCCATACCAGAAAAATTCCCCTTCGAAACCTTGCTCATCATCTTTTTCATCTGATTGAATTGCTTGATCATTCGATTGACTTCTTGAATTGGGCGACCTGAACCAGCCGCAATTCTCCTGCGTCTGCTGGGATTAAGCACATCTGGATCTTCACGCTCTTGGGCTGTCATCGAATACACAACTGCTTTGGTATGTTCAATATCCTTAGGATCCACTTTGACATTTTTCAGTGCTGGATTGTTAGCCATTCCCGGGATCATTTTGATAATATCTTCCATCGGGCCCATCTTTTGCAACTGCTCCATTTGATCAATGAAATCATTAAAATCAAAGCTGTTTTCACGCATCTTAGATTGGACTTCCAAAGCTTTTTTCTGATCAAAATCTTGTTGAGCCTTCTCAATAAGAGTTAGCATGTCTCCCATTCCAAGAATGCGTGATGCCATGCGGTCCGGATAAAAAATGTCCAAGTCCGTCATCTTTTCGCCTTGACCAACAAATTTGATTGGTTTACCTGTTACAGCACGGATCGACAAAGCTGCGCCGCCACGTGTATCACCATCAAGCTTTGTCAGAACAACTCCAGTAACATCAAGCTGTTCATTAAATCCTTTGGCAACATCAACTGCGTTTTGCCCAGTCATTGCATCGACTGTCAGCAAAATTTCATTGGGATTTGCAAGTTTTTTTATTTGTGCTAATTCATCCATTAATTTTTCATCAATTTGTAACCGCCCAGCAGTATCAATGATGATATAATCATTATTCTTCTCACGTGCATGTTCAAGCCCTTGACGGACGATCTCTACTGGTGAAACGTCTGTTCCCAACGAAAAAACAGGAACCTTGATATTCTCACCCAATATCTTCAATTGGTCAACAGCCGCAGGACGATATATATCTCCTGCTATCAGCAACGGCCGTGCATTTTGCTCTTTCTTTAATTTCAGAGCAAGTTTGCCTGCCGTTGTTGTCTTCCCAGCCCCTTGAAGACCAACCATCATGATAATAGTTGGAATCTTAGGTGCTTTGTTGATTTCTGCAACCTCTGACCCCATAACCTTGGTCAGTTCTTCATTCACAATTTTGACGATTTGCTGGGCGGGGGTCAAGCTCTCTAAAACTTCCGCACCAACAGCTCTCTTCCGAACCTTCTTGACAAAATCTTTTACGACTTGAAAATTAACGTCAGCTTCGAGCAAAGCCAAACGTATCTCACGCATAACTTCTTTTACATCTGTCTCGCTGACTCTTCCTTTACGTTTTAGTTTGCTGATTGCACCCTGTAATCGTTCAGTTAAACCTTCAAATGCCACCTCTAGCCACCAACTTTCATTCTTCTAAATCTTCTAACTGCTTTGCCAAACTCAGCAGTACACTGTCATTCGGGTAATTTCTCTTAACATATTCTGTAAGTTCATCAACCTTGTTATTCTGAAGTTGAAACCGTTGAAACAAATGCAGCTTAGCTTCATAGTTTTCAAGGATTCTTTCGGTCCTCTTTATATTATCATAAACAGCCTGCCTTGAAACGTCATAGTTTTCAGCAATTTCACCCAAAGAATAATCATCGCGATAGTAAAGTGCGATATACACCACTTGTTTTTTTGTCAACAGCGGTTCATAAAATTCAAAAAGCGCGTTTATTCGATTTGTCTTTTCGATAGCCATTATACTCACACCTGCTTATCTGTTAGTCATCTCCGTTTGTTCCATCAAGCAATCCTTTAAATAAACCCAAAACAAACTCCTCTGGTGCAAAGTCACGCAGATCATCCATTTTTTCACCTAGACCTACTAATTTGACTGGCAAATGCAGCTCATTACGAATAGCCAGCACGATCCCCCCACGCGCTGTACCATCCAGTTTAGTTAAAACTATCCCTGTCACTTTGGTTACGTCCTTAAATTGCTTAGCTTGCGTCAAAGCATTCTGTCCAGTGGTTGCATCTAGTGCTAAGAGGATCTCCTGCGGTGCTTCTGGAATTTCACGCGTGATGATTCGTGAAATCTTAGCAAGTTCATTCATTAAATTAACTTTGTTCTGCAGCCTACCAGCAGTATCAACTAATAAAACATCATAATTTTCTTTCTTTGCCCTTTTTATCGCATCAAAAACAACTGAAGCTGGATCGCTTTTCTCAGGACCGCGCACAACGGTCACATCAACTCTTCGCCCCCACTCAACAAGTTGTTCTGTTGCACCAGCACGAAATGTGTCTCCGGCAGCGAGCATTACTTTTTTGCCTTCCTGTTTGTAACGATGTGCCAGCTTCCCTATCGTTGTCGTTTTTCCAACACCATTGACCCCAACAAAGAGAAAAACAGTCAACCCATTTTCTGCAAAATGAAGTTCTTTGTCCTCACCTGATCCTTCTTCCTCATAGAGGTTGACGAGTTTTTCAATAATTGTACGTGAAACGTCAGCTTTAGATTTAACGTTCTTGAGCTTAACCTCTTGTTCAATTCGTCACTAATTCTAACAGCTGTATCGAACCCAACATCTGCCTCGATTAAAGTCTCCTCTAAATTGTCAAAAAAGTCTTCATCAACCGTCCTGAAATTGGCAAATAACTCATTCAGTTTATCACCGAAAGTTTTACGGGATTTTTCAAGCCCTTTATCATATTTTTCTGTTTCTTCACTTCGCTGTTCTTTTTCTTCGCCACTAAAAGCACGTTTTAATTTATCAAAAAAGCCCATTCTAGCCCTCCTTAAAATAAGTTACCATGTTCCTTCTTTCCGAACACGCCTTTACTCTATATTCTCCAAAGATACCGAAACTGTATTGGAAACACCGGATTCTTGCATCGTAATCCCATAAAGGACATCAGAATGCTCCATCGTTCCCTTTCGATGTGTAATAACAATGAACTGTGTTTGCTCATGAAAATTCTGTAAATAGCGGGAATAGCGTTCAACATTGGCATCATCTAATGCTGCCTCAGCTTCATCAAGGATCACAAAGGGAACAGGCTTAACTTTTAAAATCGCAAATAGCAGTGTAATTGCAGTCAATGCACGTTCACCACCCGAAAGCAGGGATAACTGTTGCAGATTTTTTCCTTCTGGTTGCGCCATTATCTCAATCCCTGTTGTCAGTAGGTCATCTGGTTCAGTCAACTTTAATGTGGCCCGACCACCATCAAAAATCTGGGGAAATATGAAACTGAACGCAGAAGCCACTTCTGCGAATGTTTTAGCAAAACGCATTTTAACCTCATTGTCCATCTCAAGCATACTTTTTTGCAACTGTTCTTTTGCAGTTATAAGGTCATTTTGCTGCAGTGATAAAAATTCGTAACGTTTGTTCACACGTTCATATTCATCAATCGCTCCTAGGTTGACTTTACCCAGTTCAGAGATACCTAATTTCAAAAGTTTTAGTTTATGTTGAATGTGTTCCAAGTCTTCCTTAGACTTTTCAATGGCAGCTTTTTCATAAGTTAAATGATAACTGTCAGACAATTCATTTAGACTATGATCCAACACTGTATTCAACCGGCTTAATCTAATACTCTGTTTTCTTTTTCTATCAAAAACGATTTCCTGCAACCCATTCAATCTTTCTAGAGCATTCTCAGCCGCTACTGCCTGCTCATGAACTTGCTCTCTTTTCAATCTGCTATCGTCAAGTTCTTTTTCCGCAGCAGTACGTTCTCTTGAATATGCCTTGAACCTAGAAATGATATCGGAGCTCTTCAACTGCCTTAATGATTGTTCTTTTTTTATTTCGCCCAACATCTTTTGAGCCTTAGAAATCAATGTTGCTAATTGTGTGAGCTGATTATCCGTCTCATCTAACTGAATAGAAATAGTATGGACCCTTTCCTTAACAACCGCATGTTGCTGATGAGCTTCACGCAAAAGCTGCTCATTTTTCTTATGCAGCTGCGCTAGATCAACCATTCCTTTTTTTTGCTCATCATATTCCTTACGCATTCGTGTTAGTTCCTGCGAAACTTGAACCAGTGAACTCTGAAGTGAAGTTTGACTTGTCGTGAAAGTTTGGCTCTCAGATTGTGAATCTTCAAACTCATTCTGTTGTAATTCGAGTTGTTCTTTTTGATATTTTAAATCTTTTTGCATAAGTGCGAGTTCACTCTGTAGACTTTGAAATTGTCTTTGTCGTTCCGCTAATTCTTTATTCTCAGTCGTCAGCGCTGATTCAAGGTTTTCTTTTTGCTGTTGCAACTCTGCACCCTTAAGTTCTAAGACGTCCATCTTGCTCTTCATCGTTGCAATATTTTTTGCCAACTGTGTTACTTTTTGCTTTTGTTCCAACAACCCCGCACGCCGTTGTTTTGTGCTTCCCCCAGTCATTGAACCTCCGGGGTTAATGATATTTCCTGCTAAGGTTACAATTCTCAGACTGTGTCCTAACGCATGTTCAACTTGAATGGCGTTATCCATATTCTCAACTACCACAGTCGTTCCTAATAGATACTCTAAAACAGGCACATCTTCTTTGTTGCTGCACCCGACCAGTTGGTTGGCTGGGCCTAAGACACCAGTGATTCCAGCCAAGATCTTGCGCTGTGCAGTATTTATCACATGCCGCCGGACGGTGGTTCGAGGTAAAAAAGTAACCCGTCCCAATTTATTTTTAGTTAAAAAAGCAATTGCTTTTTTAGCTGCTTGTTCGTTGGTAACAACTACATTTTGCAGTTGTCCCCCCAAAGCCATTTCAATTGCATGTGCAATCTTAGAAGGAACATCTAATATTTCTGCAACTGGACCGACAACTCCAGTTAGATGCTGCCGCTCATTTAGAACTTCTTTGACACCCAAATAATAACCAGCATAACTTGCAGTAATATTTTTCAAACTGTCATATTGAGCTTGAGCTTTTTGGAATATTTCCAATGCTTTATACCATTGCTGCTTGTGAAGGTCACTTTCTTCTTTTAACTTGCCTAATTGGCCCTGGTGTTCAGCAACCTGCTTATTCAAGCTAATAATCGTCTTTTGAAGCTGTGCAGAATCAGCTTGGAGCTTGTGTTGTTTTTCTTTCAGCAAGACAATTTTTTGTTGGAGTCCATTAATTTTTTGATTAACAACATGTTTAGTTGAAGTTCGCCTTTTTTCTTCTTTTTCTAAATAAGCTACCCTATTTCTAAGCGTGGTTTGTTCCTGCATTTTTTCAATAATTGTGGAACGCAGTTGTTCAATTCTTTTTTCAACATCAGCCTCGTCAACTGCTGCTTTTTTAGTCAAATCAGAAATTTTTGTACGCCAATGTTCTAATTCTTCCTTGGTATTCTGCAATTCTGCTGCTAATTTTTTTCTTCTAGTTTTGCTAGTCGTTAAGTTTATCTGATTATCTTCAAGTTGTTGTTCAAGCTCTTTTCGACGTGTTTCTTGAAATTTGCGTTCTTGCTGAGACATATTTTTCTGTCCACTAAGCCGCTCACTTTCGCGTGTAATTCTAACCAGTTGTTCTTGAAGCTGATCTATTTTTTTATTTAACTGCTTTTCCTGCAGGTGCAAATCGTTAGCTGTATTTTGCTGCCCTTGCAGATTCTTTTTTCGCTCAACTATTTCTTCATCTATTTTTTTTATCTCATTTTCTATCTTTAAACATTCACTTTTAATACTACTTATCTCAAGAACTAAGCGTTTGATATTGTAGCGATCAAATTCCTTTTTCTGAACCAAATAATCTTTGGCAATACTACTCTGCTCTTTCAGAGGTTCACGCTGCTTTTTTAATTCATCGACAATATCGGCGACGCGCTCCAAATGGTCTTTGGTCTCTGCCAGCTCTAATTCAGCCTTTTGCTTCTCTTTTTTATATTTAAAAACACCCGCCACTTCTTCAATGATCGCACGTCTTTCTTGTGGCTTACTGTTAAAAATCGCCTCAACTCGACCTTGAGAAATAATTGAAAAAGATTCACGACCTAAGCCAGTATCCATAAATAGATTGACTATATCTTTCAAGCGCACTTGTTGCCCATTAATCAAAAAATCGCTATTTCCATCACGATATATTTTTCGTGCCACTGTTACTTCATCACTTTTGATATTCAGATAATGATCATGATTATCAAAAGTAATCAGAACTTCAGCGCGATTAAGAGCTGCTCGTTCACTCGAACCCGCAAAAATAACGTCAGGCATTTTTCCACCGCGTAGATTCTTAGCCGACTGTTCCCCTAAAACCCAGCGAATAGCCTCAATAATGTTGCTTTTTCCACTGCCGTTCGGCCCAACAATCGCCGTCATTCCCGGCTGAAAATTAATTTCAGTTTTATCTGCAAAGGACTTAAAACCATTAATGACTAGGGACTTGAGTTTCATAAAACGACACTCCTTTTTACCTTAGCTTGATAGTCACTTGCCATTAATTTTTTTTAATGCGTCACTTGCTGCTGCTTGTTCCGCGGCTTTCTTTGAGTGCCCTGTGCCGGTCCCGCTGACTTTGCCATTGACACTGACTGCCATTGTATACTGCTTATCATGTTCAGGTCCCTTGTCCATGACCTCATCGTATTCAATATCTACGTTACCGTTTTTTTGAAGATATTCTTGTAATTCGGTCTTATGATCCAACAAATGATCGAACCAACCCATATCTAATTTTGGAAAGACTACTCGCGCGATAAACTTATCAACAGCTTTCTTACCCTGATCTTGGTAAAGTGCCCCTACAAAGGACTCGAATATATCACAAAGAAGGGATGGCCGTTGACGCGCATTTGCTTTTTCCTCACCCTTTCCAAGTCGAATGTATTCATCAAAGTTACACTCCTTGGCAAATTTACTGAAGCTGTCCTCACAGACCATGGCCGCACGTAAGCGCGACAGCTTTCCTTCCGGAAGCATTGGATAACGCACAAAAAGGTACTCAGAAACGCACAATTGCATTACTGCATCACCCAAAAACTCAATTCGCTCATAATATTTAAGGTGCTCTCTAGGATGCTCATTCGCATAAGAAGCATGCGTAAACGCCTCATCTAATAAATCCTGGTTTTTAAAATCAATTCCAAATTCTTTCTTTAGTTTTTCTGCTAATCCGATTATCACTTTTTCTTCTCCTTTAATCAATTCAGTATTTATATTATACCCTTTCATGGGCTGTGAAACAAAGTTTACTCCCCTCAAAAAAGCAATTACAGCTGATTACACGTGATTCTACATATCTATAAAAAATAGCTGATATTAAAAAGGCTGGGACAAAAAAATATCTGTCCTAGCCTATTACACTCGCTTGTTTTTGGTTAAAAGGTTAACTTATCCTACGCTTGATTATTTTTGATATAGTTAACAACATCGCCGACCGTTTGGAGTTTTTCTGCATCTTCATCAGGAATCTCTGCACCAAAAGTGTCTTCAAGTTCCAGCACAAATTCAACTATATCAATTGAATCAGCGTCTAAATCAGAAGCAAAAGTAAGATTTGGCGTAATTTTACTTAAGTCCAGCTCAAAGCGCTCGTGAATAATCTTGGCAATTTTATCGAAAATTTCTTTTTCAGTCATTTTTTTCCTCCAAAAATTTTTAATTGTAAAACTAATTATTTATCTGTTTTAGTAGAAAGATTATGTTGACTAAAGTAATCAACAAAATCCGGAATCATTTTACCTTCAATCATAGTGTGAATCTGTTTAAGCGTATAATAAACCGTCAACTCATCACTAGAGCCATGAGCCTTAACGACCGGTGCTTTGACTCCTAAAAGAACAGCGCCGCCGTATTGAGATTGATTCATTTTCTCTTTCAATTCCATTAAACTTGGTTTTAAAAGTAACGCGCCTATCTTTCCTTTAAAACCACTATTTAAAAGTGCGTCTTTAACAAGATGCATCACAGAAGAAGCTGTCCCCTCAATCGCCTTTAAAACAGCATTACCTGTAAAGCCATCTGCAACAACAACATCAGCCACATCATTCAGGATAGCACTTGATTCAATATTACCCACAAAATTAATAGCAGGATCTTCCTGCAGCAATTTATATGCTTCTTGTGTCACTTTGCTCCCTTTGTGTGGTTCTGTCCCGTTATTCAGCAACCCAATTCTTGGATTTTCAACCTGGCGTACTTTTTGAGCATAATACTTTCCCAAAACCGCATACTGATGAAGATGCTCAGGCTTATTTTCTGCATTGGCACCACTATCTAAGAGATTAAAGGCTCCTGCACTTTCACCGAACATTGGCAGTGTCGACAACAGTCCTGGGCGCGAAATGCCTTTAATTCTCCCAACAATCAGTAAACCAGCTGCTAAAAGTGCTCCTGTATTTCCACACGAAAACACTGCATCTGCTTCATCATCCTTAACTGCTTTTGCTGCTAAAACCATCGAAGCATTCTTTTTGCGTCTAATCGCCCTCACTGGTTCATCATTCATTACAATCATCTCATCAGTATGTGTAATCGTAATTCGTGTCTCATCCTTCAGAAATTTGCGGATCTCGTCTTCTACTCCGAAAAGCAAAAATTCAGTATCCTTGAATTCATCACGTGCACGCTCAACACCAGCGACCACAGCTTGAGGGGCATTGTCCCCTCCCATAGCATCAACTGCAATTTTCAAACCAATCATCCTCTCCTATCAATCAGTCAAAACTGATTCCCTTAGCCAATTCGTATCTTAGGTAATTCAATAATTGCTTGTTTTCACTTTTGTACATAAATTTTGGATCATTGATAATTTCTGCGGCTTCTTGCTGGGCAGACTGCAAGATTCTTAGGTCAGCCACCGGATCTCCTACTTTAAAGTCTGGGGCCCCGCTTGCTTGCTGCCTAAAATATCACCTTGTCCTCGTAATTCAAGGTCCTTTTGCGCAATTACAAAACCATCATTGGTTTCCGCCATTACTTTCATTCTAGAAACACCGTAATCATTTTTAGGATCAGCAATTAAAAAACAATATGACTTTTTTTTACCTCGTCCCACACGCCCACGCAACTGGTGTAATTGTGCTAACCCAAAACGATCAGCATCTAAAATAAGCATCATAGTAGCATTGGGAACATCTACCCCAACTTCAATTACAGTCGTCGAAACAAGCACATCAATTTTTTTGCCTTTGAAAGCCGTCATTATTTCATTTTTTTCCGAACCCTTCATTCGACCATGAAGCAAACCAACATGATATTGCGGTTCAAATTTCTTTTTTAGCTTAGTAAAAATTTCTTCAGCATTTTTCAGATCCATCATCTCTGACTCTTCGATTAAAGGACTAATCACGTAGGCCTGTGAACCAAGACTAAGTTCTTTCTTTAAAAAAGCAAGAGCCTCGCCCAACTGCTTTTCTCTCAGCCAAACAGTCTCAATCGGCAAACGTCCTTGAGGAAGTTCAGTGATAGTAGAAACATCCATCTCACCATACATAGTGATAGCTAATGTTCGCGGAATCGGAGTTGCCGTCATAGCTAAAACATCTGGCAAGTGCCCTTTTTCCTTAAATTTCTGCCTTTGATTGACTCCAAACCGATGCTGCTCATCTGTTACGACTAAACCTAAGTTTTTGAAAACAACATCATTCTGAATCAGGGCATGTGTTCCAACAACAATGTTGATTTTACCATCACTTAGATGTTTCAACAATTCTCGCCTCAACTTGACCTTGCCAGCTGTTGCTCCAGTTAATAAAGCAACAGTCACATCAAAATCGGAGAATAACTGATCTAGCTTTTCAGCATGCTGCTGTGCAAGTATCTCAGTTGGTGCCATCAAAGCGGCTTGAAAATTCGCGGTCACAGCTGCGTATAAAGCTATCGCTGCAACAACAGTTTTCCCAGAACCAACATCTCCTTGAAGTAGTCGATTCATATGAACATTGTGATGCATATCACTACATATTTCGTTAACAACTTTTTTTTGCGCCGAAGTCAATTCAAACGGCAACGCTGCAATAAATTTTTTTAGAAGTTTGTTATCATAACCAATTTTGATACCGCGCTCCTGATGCTCTGTTTTTTTGATAAACTGCAATTTTATTTGAAAGCAGAAAAATTCATCAAAAATAGCAGATCGTCGTGCTAAACGGGCTGCCTTTTGATCCTTAGGAAAATGCATATCATGAATCATCGTCTCACGCGGCAGTAACCTAAATTTATGTCGCGTCTTTTCTGGAATAACATCAACAAGCACATCTTTATACTCATCATAAGCTTGCCTGACAAGTTTCTTAATGGTTGGCTGCTTCACATCCTTTGATGAACGGTAAACTCCAGCAATATCGCTACTCCCCGCTGCATTATAAAGAATCTTCATTCCTGACAGGCGCTGCCTTTTGCTATCCCACTTACCATATATAGCCATTTCTTTGCCAACTTCAACTTTTTGTGCTAAATACGGCTGATTGAAAAAAGTGACCATAATCACATCATGCTCAATAAGCAGCCGAAAATTAAGTCGGCTTTTTTTCCGCCCAAAATGGGTCAGAACAGCCTCCGAAGCCACCGTACCTTTCAATGCGACCTTTTCCTGATCCGCAATCTCACTCAGATTGCGGACAGCAAAATCATCATAACGAAAGGGATAAGCTAATAACAAATCCTCAACCGTATTGAGTCCTAACTTGTTCAACGCAACTGCACTTTTGGGACCGACTCCTTTTAACACACTGATAGGATCAGCCAGACTTTTCAAGTCGTCAGCACCTCCTAAACATTAAGTGATAGCTTACAAATACCAAAAATCTGACTGATCCTTTTGGAATCAATCAGACCTCACAAATATTAAGTCTTTACTCAACTGAAATCAAATATGGGTACACTGGCTGATCACCCTGGTGAATTTCGACTTCAAGGTCCTCGTCCATTTCAAGAGCAGCAGCTTGAATCTCTTCTGCTTCCTGCTTGTCTCCATCTTCGCCATAAATGATCGTCACAATTTCTTTGTCCTCATCTATCATTTTTTTTAACATCATGATTGCTGTTTTCTTCCTGTTAGGATTGGTAACTTTGATTTTCCCGTCAACAATCCCAATATAGTCATCTTTTTTGATATCTTTGCCATCAATAGTCGTATCCCGTACAGAAACAGTAACTTGTCCAGAAACAACAGATGTCAAATCACTTGTCATATGTTCAGCATTTTGCTTAATGGAGTCCGTAGGATCAAAAGCCAGCATCGCTGTCAAACCTTGTGCAATAGTTTTGCTCTTGACAACAGCAACTGGAATCTCAGCTACATCAGCTGCTTGCTGCGCAGCCAAGAAAATATTTTTATTATTCGGCAAAAGGATGACCTTTTCGGCCCTTGTCTGTTTGATTGCTTCAATAATATCCTGCGTACTTGGATTCATTGTCTGACCACCGTTTAAAACATGCGTGACTCCTAATCCTCTGAAAAGCTGACCGACTCCTGAACCGGCAGCAATTGCAATAATTCCGTATCCGTTATTGATGCTTTCTTGTTCCTGTTCTTGTTTTTCTTCTTCTTGGTCATGTTCTAGGATTGTCTCATGTTGCAACCTCATATTATCAACCTTGACCTTGATCAAAGACCCAAAATGTTGTCCATACGCCAGCACTTTACCTGGATGTTCTGTATGAACATGGACCTTAATAACCTCATCATCTGCAACAACGAGCAAAGAATCCCCGATGCCGTTCAGATATTCCCTAAACTCATCGTAATCAAATTTTTGGTCAACCAAACGTCCTGCTCCCAGTCGTACCATAATTTCAGTACAGTAACCGTATTTAATATCGGCAGTATTTAATTGACTCTGCACACTCTTGTGGTGTGCAGCATTGACCATCTCATCCATCTCTTCAACATTCGGCTGATGGACTTCTTCATCTTCTTCAATCTTCTTGCCACTAAGTGCATCAAAAAAACCTTCATAGACAAAAGTCAGTCCTTGACCACCCGAATCAACAACACCTACTTCTTTCAAAACTGGCAGCAATTCAGGCGTCTCTGCCAAAGCAACTTTTGCAGCCTCATATGCGGCCTTCATAACTGCGACAGCATCATCTGTTTTAGTTGCCTCTTTCTTTGCTGCACTGGCTGCCTTGCGTGACACTGTAAGAATAGTTCCTTCCGTCGGTTTCATAACAGCCTTATACGCCGTTTCAACACCACTAGTCAAAGCTGCTGCCAAATCACTAGCTGACAAAGTTTTCTTTTTTTCTGTGCTTTTATAAAAACCACGAAAAATCTGAGACAATATAACTCCTGAGTTTCCTCTTGCTCCCATTAAAAGTCCCTTAGCCAAGCTCGCAGTCAATTCCCCCATGTTGGAAGAAGTTGACTCACTAACATACTTTGCGCCACTAGCAAATGAAAGACTCATATTCGTTCCTGTGTCGCCATCCGGCACAGGAAAAACATTTAATGAATTAATAAACTCTGCATTCTTATTTAACTTTTTTGAACTTATCAGAACCATTTTTCTAAATTCTGAATCAGTAATTTCAGTAACTTTCAAATTTCGTTTTCCTCCTTGGTAATCCACTAATCCATTTCACTCGACTATTCCTCAATTACACGTACACCTTGTACGAAGACATTAACAGAATTAGCAGTTACACCTAACATGGATTCCAAGTTGTACTTGACTTTGTCTTGAACATTGCGACATACTTCTGATATTTTTGTGCCGTAACCTACTATAATGTACACATCTACCGCCACTTCAGCGTCTTCTTGCCGCACAACTACCCCTTTTGAATAGTTATCACGTTTTAAGATTTCATTCAAATTGTCTTTAATTTGATTCTTGCTGGCCATACCAACAATTCCAAAGATCTCAGTCGCTGCTCCACCAACAACTGTGGCAATCACATCATTGCTGATATCGATATTTCCGAATTGCGTTTTGATTTTTACAGCCATAAAATATAGCCTCCTTAATTTATCACACAATCATTAACGATATTTTATCATAAAGTATAAGTCAATACCATGTCAATGGATTAGCGTTATAAAAGAGTTTTGTGCATGACACAGTAGTTGGCTATAAGCAAAGTAAAGCTGCCTGTACAACCCATAAATTTTGTAACCCACCAAAATTAGCGTGCCGTCCTCGCCACCAATGAAAGGAACGTCCTTTTCATTGTTGAGCCAATCACACACACTGATCAACTATAGCTTTTGATGGATTTCATCTATTAGTAGCCTGTTTAGCTTAAAAAACAAATCACTGTATTGCTAGAATCTAAAACTTTTGTCAGTCAGACGTCCTTGTCCTTTTTATTTTCGACTTTTGCTGTAAGTCACAACTGAACTGCCAAGTTATTTTACTTTACAGAAAATTCTTGCATTCAAGAGTCATCTATGATAACTTTATCTAGTAAGTAAGCAGGAGTCTGCTTCGAAATCCTAGCAACAAAGGAGGAACGAATAATGGCAAAAGATTTTATTACAGGTCAAAAAACGACATTCGGTAAAAAACGTTCGCATGCTTTAAACCAATCAAGCCGTAGCTGGAAGCCAAATCTGCAAAAGGTTAGAATCTTAGTTGATGGCAAGCCAAAGAAAGTTTGGGTTTCTGCACGTACATTGAAATCTGGTAAAGTAACACGCGTTTAATTACGCTGGGCTCGTTTAATGGCGAGTCTTTTTTTATACACTCAACAAACTCATCCATGCCAATCAATTAAGCCAGCTATGATCGTCTTTAATCCGATCATAGCTGGCTTTGCCTGTATTATCCAAATGTCAAAAACTCGGTGTGGCACATTTTTAATTACAGCAACCGCTCGTGCTTTGGAAACATTTGCATTTCAACCCTATCAACTCATGAGAACTCTCCCCAGCATATTTATCAATCTTTACTTTGAATGACACACACTACACCAGTTTTAAAACTAAAATCAGCAGTTTCTCCTTCAAATTCATTACTAGCCAAAGAAATGGGAACAGAAAAGTCTTTTTTATTCAACCGATACTTCTCATCTTTTAGCGTTAATTCCTCGACAGGTGTTAGTGTAACAAACGCCAAATACTGTTTGTCATTTTCTTTTTTTATCTGATGTTCCCCTGGTTTAAAAAAACTGACTGTGTTGTATTTATCATAAATGAAGATCTTTTGCAAATATTCATAGAATGGGGCTCGCAACACAAAAAAGAGGTTTGCCAACAAATGATCTAATCTTCCGCCTGTTGCCCCAAAAATATTGATTTCACAAGGTTTATAGCGTTGGATAATCTCCTTTATTGCTAACTCTGTATCTGTATCGTCTTTCTCAGGTTTAGCAGTTATCATTTCTGACTCAGCGTTCCTTATTAATTTCTTTTCTTCCGATGATGCTGAATCAAAATCTCCGATAACAAAAGCCGGCCTAATCCCTCTTTTGACGAGATGGAATGCTCCACGATCTGCACCGACCCACAATATCTCTTTGGAATGTTTCTCAAATAAACCTTCCGGCCATTCAGAACTTGGGCCACCGACCATTAAGTTTATCTTCAGATCACTCATCTTTGGTCAATTCCTTAAGCAGTGCGACCTTTTTGCTAGGATCCTCACTCTCAAAAACGAAAGATCCTGCAACTGCTATTGTTGCACCGGCACTGGCACATTCTTTGATTGTTGTATCATTTATTCCGCCGTCAACTTCTACCTCAAACCAAAATTGTTCTTTCTTTCGAATTTTGGTCAATTGTCGAATCTTATTGACTACTTCAGGAATAAACTTCTGACCACCAAATCCCGGATCAACAGTCATTATCAAAACAGCATCAACAAATGGCAGCAATTCTTGAATGGCGCTTATTGGGGTCCCCGGATTAACGACAACTTCCGCTTTGCAGCCATTCTCTTTTATTAGTGCGAGGGTCCGGTGGATGTGCGGAGTTGCTTCAACATGAACACCAATCACATCCGCACCCGCTTGGGCGAATTGCTGGATGTACATGTCGGGCTGTTCGACCATCAAATGACAGTCGAGCACCATATCTGTCATTGGCCGAAGCGCCTGAACGGCTGCCGGGCCGAATGATAAATTAGGTACGAAGTGCCCATCCATAATGTCTATATGCAAGTATTCAGCCCCTGCTTGGTCTACTATTTTGACATCTTTTTGAATATTCAGAAAATTAGCACTTAAAATCGAAGGAGCAATTTTCATTTTTACACCTCATTTTTTATATTTAGGTTTTTGCCGTTTCAGCTCATTTTGAAACTGTATATAATTATCATATCTGCTTTTTAGGATTTCACCTTTTTGTACCTTGTCTTTGACAGCGCAATGTGGTTCATTCAAATGTAAACATCCGCGAAATTTGCAGCCACGCTGGTCAAAATCTGTAAAAAGCAGTGGCAGCTGTTCTTTTGTGACATCCAGCAACTCAAAAGAAGAAAAGCCCGGTGTATCAGCAATTAGATTCCCCTCAACAGGCAATAGAGCCGTTTTACGTGTCGTATGTCGGCCACGGCTGAGTGCTTTTGAAACTTCACCGGTTTCAAGCTGCAACTGTGGTGCTAAGGTATTGAGTAGTGTTGATTTTCCTGCCCCTGTTTGCCCCATAACAACTACAATATCATTTTTCAATCCAGTCAAGATCGTACTAGGTTCATCAGTTTGCGAAGAAAAGCACAGATAATACTTTTGATAATAAGCCATTATCTCACGCATCTTCTCAGCTTCTGAAGGAGGAAGTAGGTCTTCCTTTGAAAAGTAAAGTAGCGGTCGAATATTATTTTTTTCAAGCATCACGAGTTGACGATCTAATAGATTACTCGAAAATTTCGGTTCCTTACAGGCTGTCACTACTATTGCCACATCTACATTAGCAACCGGCGGCCTGATCATCGTATTCGTGCGCGGATATATTTTTAAAATATATCCCTCTTCTGGTTTATCAGCTTTAAACTCCACCCAGTCACCGACTAAAGGCGTTTGACCTTTTTTTCTAAAATTACCTCGTGCTCGTGTCCTGTACTCGATTCCGTCTACTTCGATATCATAATAACCGCTAAGTGATTGTCTAATTAGTCCCTTTACCAAGCTTATAACCTATCCCTTCACGTTTCATCAGCATGCCGCCGATTTCTCAGATTCATGTTGTAATATGTGTCAATAAAGTTAGTTTCCATTATGCGTAATATTATCACGTTCAGCAATCACAGTTCCATCGCGAACTATCTTATATTTGCCGCCGGTTCCATTATCAAGAGTAAATGGCAAGGTAACATTCGTATCCTTCGTAATGGTCTGTGTTTCATAGACATCACTCAAACGATGGTCCTTATCTTGGAGATAAATTTCAATCTTATTAGTTTTACTTCCATCAGGATTCGATTGCTGCGTTGTTCCGTCAAAAGGAATAGCCACATTAACATCAAAAGAATTCGACTTGCTGTTTGAAGAAGCAGAAGAACTTTGACTTGAGCTATCCTTAGTAGAGCTGTTCTGCGCTTCATTTGCAAGAGTGATTTCTAATATCTGTCCACTCTGAATACTCGTACCCGCTGCTGGATACTGCGAAACGGTTAAACTGGAATTGCTGCTACTTGAATTTGCAGCATCATTTTTTACTTTAAGAATCAGCCCCAACTCATCTGCGTAATCTTGAACGCTCTTTCTGGTGTAACCCGTAAGATCCCGTAGAATCATTTCTTTGGCTCCGGAACTAACAGTGAATGTTACTGTTGTATCATTCCAAATAACTTTTCTATTTTTCGAAATACTTTGTCCCAGAATTTCACCCTTAGCAGCCGTATTCGAATGTTTTTTTTCATTCAGGACAGTAACACCTTTGGCTTCAAGTTTATTTTTAACTGTCGTATAAGACTGTCCCTTGTAGTCGCCAAACTTAAATTTTTCTTGCCCTTTTGAAAGAATGATGTTGACCTTTGAATTTTGCCGCACGCTAGTGCCTTCTTTAGGGCGACTTGCTACTATTTGACCATAATAATATTTGCTGCTATAACGCTGCTTAACACTGCCGACCTTCAGCTTCAAATCTTTTAAAGTGCTCTTTGCCTCAACTTCTGTCATTCCGCGCAAATCTGGAATCTCGACATTTCTGGGAAGCATCAAGCCAATAGCAGTCACCGTTGTCAGCAATATAACAATAAGAAAGCTTATCCCAAAGACAAGCCATTTTTTTCTTCGACTCCACTTTTTCTTTTCTTTTTTGTTCCTGCTGGTGTCTTCTGCCGCTTTTTGGTCTTTTTTTAAATCCTTTTCCCTCAATGGTGTCAGTATCTTAGTTTCTTCATCATTGCTTTTTTCAGGTAGCCACTTTTTTTCGTTCGAACGTGCCAGTGACAATGCCGTACCCAAATCATTTGCCATCTCAGTAACAGAAGCATAGCGATCTGTAAGTAGTTTAGCTGTCGCATGCAAGACCACATTTTCCAAAGCTTGCGGAATTTGTTCATCAAAGTCTCGCACTGATGGCATTTCATTTTGAAAATGTTTTAAGGCTATTGAGACTGCTGTTTCCCCCTGATATGGAACTCTACCTGTCAGCATTTCAAAAAGGATGATCCCAAGTGAATATATATCTGACTGTTTGGTAACTGTGCTTCCCCGCGCCTGTTCCGGTGAAAGATAGTGTACAGATCCCATCAATGTATTCGTCTGTGTTAGAGAATATTCTGAAGTAACTAGTGCAATCCCAAAATCAGTAATCTTGACCTGATTATTTGAATCAATTAGTATATTCTGCGGTTTCAAATCACGATGGATAATATCGTGTGCATGTGCTTCCGCAACCGCTGAAAGAATCTGTTCCATAATGCTTATGATTTGTTCATAGTTGAAAGGAAAATTTTTTGCAATATAGCTTTTAAGATCCATTCCCTGAACGTATTCCATTACCAGATACTGCATTCCATTCTCTTCACCAACGTCATAGATACTAACGATATTCGGATGTGCAAGTTCAGTTAGGGAGATAGCTTCACGTTTAAAGCGGCGCACTGCCCCCGGATCATCCCGCAGATCCAGCCGTAACAGTTTGACAGCCACCTCACGTTTTAATATTAAATCGTATGCGAGATACACATTTGCCATTCCACCCTCACCAAGGGTATTTTTGATTTTATAACGACCACTCAAAATATATCCCGTCTTCATCCTGTTTTCACCTCGGCCTCATCCTTTGACTGGGCAATTAAAAGTGTTATATTATCATTTCCTCCAGCTTGATTAGCATAATCAATCAGCAGGTTGCACTTTTCTTGTAGGTCCGCTTCCTGATACAGGACCTGTGCTATTTGTTCATCCTCTACCATATTCGTCAAACCATCTGAACAAAGCAAAAGCAAATCACATTTTTTTAATTTCAGTATTTTTTCATCCAAATTAGCGTTCTCAGAAACACCTAATGTTCGTGTAATAATATTCTTTTGAGGATGGTGTTTAGCCTCCTCAGAACTTATTTGTCCCCTTTTAACCAATTCATTTACAAATGAATGATCTTCTGTCAACTGGACAAGTTTACCCTCACGATACAAATACCCTCTGCTATCGCCAATGTTACCCAGTAAGTAGCTGTCACCAAAAAACATTGCACAAACCAGTGTCGTTCCCATTCCATTCAAATCTTCATACTGCTGTGCTCGCTCCAAAATCATTTTATTTTCCTTATTAACTTCTAATTTGAGCCACTCTCTACCCTCATCCGGCTCATCAAACTTAGTTTCCTCAAAACGATAACCTAAATATGAAACCGCCATCTCTGAGGCAACATCACCGCCCTTGTGTCCTCCTAATCCATCTGCGATAATGGCAAACTTAATGCCGACCTTGTTTTGGAATAATCCAACATAATCCTCATTTTTAGTTCTTACCCGCCCAATGTCGCTTTTATAAGCAAATTCCACTGACAAATCACCTCAACTTAACGTAGCTTTTTTAATGTTGCAATAAAGAAACCATCTGAACCATAGTCATCTGGGTAAATACTCAAGGTTTGAGTATTTCTGTCGCCTTTGATATTGTTGACAGTCATTGTTTTACAGCACTCAAACACAGTGTGTTCTTTTAAAAAGTGCTCAACAACATCGTGATTTTCTTCATTCATTATTGAACACGTACTGTACGTCAGTATTCCTCCAACTTTGACTAATCCTGCAACTTTATTCAGAATCTCCAATTGCACTCGTTGCAAGTTCAACAGATCCTGCTCATGTTTTTGATACCTAATTTCAGGTTTGCGCCGTAGCAGGCCCAACCCTGAACATGGTGCATCGACTAGTACCTTATCAAATGTTTTCGGTGCAAAAAATTCATCAGACTTGCGTGCATCCATTACCATTGCATTAACCTTATCTGCTACCCCGCACCTGCTTGCATTATCTATAATCAACTTAACTTTGTGTTTATGTATATCAAGTGCAGTCACCTTGCCGCTATCTAGTTTTTCAGCAATATGAACCGTTTTTCCTCCTGGGGCAGCACAGGCGTCTAAAATAGTATCTTGTGGTTGAACTCCCATTGACTCAACCACGAGGGTTGCACTTTCATCTTGAACTATTAGATCTCCCTGCTGATAACTCTCGCTTTCAGGGATAAACCCCTTTGTGATAATTAAGCTGGATGGAGTAACCAGACTCTCTTCATATTCTACTTTTTCTTTTTGTAAAGCCGCCATTACTTCTTTTTTAGATGTACTTGAAAAGTTAATCCGAACTGTTTGGTGTGGCTGTTGATTAATTGACTGCAAGATACTAGTCGTCTTTGCGGTACCATTTTGTTTAATCAGTTTTTTAACAAGCCATTCCGGAACACTATCTCGTAACGACATTTTTACGATATCAGATGAAACTTCATTGATATCACGTACTCCCTGTCGCAAAATTGCATGTAAGATTCCTGTTACAAACTTACGTATTCCATCGTGTCCTTTGCGTTTAGCGATTTCAATTGACTCATTCAAAATCGCATGATTAGGAATTTTGTCCAAAAATTTCATCTGATAAAGGGCACTTAATAGTAATTGTTTAACCCAAGGTGTGATTTTTTTATTTTTTTTAGTAAAGGGTTCAAGCCAATACTCAAGTAATAAACGATTTTGTAAGACACCATACACTATATTGGTCAGCAGATGTGCGTCTCTCTTAGAAAGAGTATTCCTTTTGATTGTCTGATCCAAAACAATGTTGGAGTAAGCACCCTCTTGCTCAATTCTTGTCAGCAACTCCACCGCTAAAAAGCGAACAGACTGTTGAATTTCATTTGTCATTTTCAATCACCTTTTGTCCAAGTTTGATGTTTTGCCCTACACCGTTCAGATAATCAGTGATTTTCATCCGCGGTTTACCGGCTGGTTGTAAACTATCAATTTGATAAACACTTCCTTTAGCTGCAGCAATTTTTAGTTGATGTTTGCTGATTGCTACGACAAAACCAGGTTCCAGTTCTGTTTTTTCTTCAAGGGGCGTGATCTGCCACAACTTGGTCCTTTTCCCATTGAACTTCTTGAAGTATGCCCCTGGCGTTGGCCTTAATGCTCTAATCTTCCAATCCAGTTCTTGCGCCGTTTGATTCAAAAAAAGTTCCTCTTGCTCAGGTGATATGATAGGAGAAAAAGTCACTTCTGCTTCGTTTTGCAATTGTGCCTGAATTTTACCGGCTATTAGCCTCGGAATTGTTTTCAACAACAAGTCTCGGCCAAGAACACTCATTTTTTCAAAGATAGTTCCAGTATCGTCAGTTTCAGTTATCGGCAATTCTGCCTGTGCGAGCATATCTCCGGCATCCATTTTTTTAATCATATAAATAATCGTTACACCTGTTTTTTCTTCTCCATTCATAATGGCATATTGAACAGGCGCTCCACCTCGATATTTTGGCAGCAAAGAACCATGAACGTTTATTGCACCTATTTTAGTCGCCTTAATCAGTTTATCTGGTAAGAATTGACCAAACGCGGCTGTGACGATCAAATCAGGTGCAAGAGCAATGATCTGTTCCAATTCAGAACTGCCACTTATTTTTTCTGGTTGTAAAACTTTTATCTCGTTTGCTAAAGCAACTTGTTTGACTGGGGACGCCGTTAGTTTGTGCTTCCTTCCTGTATGCCGATCTGGTTGTGTAACTACTGCTTTGATATCATAATCATTTTTTATCAGGCCCTCCAAGATTACTGCGGCAAATTTGGGTGTTCCCATAAATACAATTGATGTCATTTTTATTCCCCATCCTTTTACTAAACAAAATTAAGCGGTTCCCTGTCGATCATTATTTGAATTCCATTACGCTCATCTTTTTGACTCTTATGCAGTACTTCATTCAAATATGAAAATAATCGTTCTTCATGCTTGTACTTCACAATAAGTTGATAAAAATACCTGTTATTAATTCTTGCTACCGCTTGAGGTGTCGGGCCCAAAATCATTGCTTGCGAACTTAGACACTTCCGTATTTCGCCATATATTTGATACATTTTTTTGGCTGCTTGGCTCTCATCTCTTGAGCTGGCTGTAATCTGAACTGTGAAATAGTATGGTGGATACACGCCTTGATGCCGAATCGTCATTTCTTTTCTGAAAAACAATTCATAGTTCTGCTCTCTTGCCAAACGAATAGCATAATGATCTGGGTTGTATGTTTGAATAACTACGCGTCCCACCTTATTGGCTCTTCCCGCACGTCCACTGACTTGCGTTAAAAGTTGGAAAGTCTTCTCGCTAGCACGAAAGTCAGCCATTCCCAATGCAGTATCTGCATTCAAAACTCCCACAAGCGTAACATCGGGATAATCCAGTCCCTTAGCAATCATCTGGGTTCCAAGCAAAATATCAGCTTCGCGCCGACCAAATTTATCTAGAATTCGGGCATGCGCGCCTTTACGCCTAGTCGTATCGACATCCATTCTTAAAATTCGCGCCTTGGGAAATATTTTTTGAAGTTCTGTTTCAACTTGCTGCGTCCCAGTTCCATAATACCTAATATGTCGTCCTTTACAACTGGGGCAGATTTGCGGTATTGCCTCCTCATGTCCGCAATAATGGCATTTCATCGAATGAGTATCCATATGCAGCGTCAAAGAAATATCACAATTGGGGCATTTCAAAACAAAACCACAATCGCGACACATCATAAATGAAGAGTATCCCCGTCGATTCAGCATCAAAATTATTTGTTCATTCCGTTCAAGAGTTTGCTGAATACCATCAAGCATTGTTTTTGAAAAATTCATATTTTTAGCAAAAGGGACTTCTTGCCGCATGTCAATAATCTCAACTTTAGGAAGAGGCTGCTTGTTGATACGTGCATCCATATGCAACCAGTGATAAACTCCCTTTTGAGCGCGAGCTCTTGATTCCAAAGAAGGTGTTGCACTTCCCAATAAAACAGGACAGTGATGATACTTTGCCCGCCATTTAGCAACATCGCGAGCATGATAACGCGGCATATTGTCTTGTTTATAGCTAGTTTCATGTTCTTCGTCAATAATAATAATTCCAATATTTTTCAATGGTGCGAAAATAGCTGATCGTGCTCCGACAACAACCTGTGCTTCATTTTTTTCTATCCGCCGCCATTCATCAAATCTTTCACCATTTGACAAACCGCTGTGCAGCAACGCAACTTTTTTCCCAAAACGCGATGTCACCCGCTCAACCATCTGGGGCGTCAAGCTATTTCAGGCACAAGCATCAAAGCAGTTTTACCAGCCTTCAAAACATTAGCGATAACTTGAAGATAGACTTCTGTCTTCCCACTTCCGGTTACGCCCTGTAAAAGAAATGTTGTCGGTTGCTGTTCATCTGCTTTTTGGCTGACAGCCTCTACAGCTATTTTTTGCTGCGGTGTCAGCACCCTAGGCGTAGTCTGTTCTATGTTCAAGTTTTTCCTCGGGTCTCGATATTGTTCGATTCTTTTGCGCAAAAGCCAACCCTTTTTTTCGGCAGTTCGCAGAACATCAGCCTTCAAATGTGTCTCAGTTTCAACCTGCAGCTGAGGAATCAGCTCCTCTTGATGGTCATTCAAATAATCCAATAATGTTCTGAGGTTATTTGCATTTGTTCTCAAATTATCTTTTTCTCGTGCGATTTCGGTGCCTGTCAACAGAGACTTAATTACAGTTATTTTTTTGGCTTTAGCCTTATCCTTAACAAGATAACGAATCTCCACCTTATTTTGCTGACGCGCCTTTATTAATTGCCCTAGCAATTCGGCTGGGATTTTCTGCTCATCAAAATCAGCTTCATTCTTTCCCGAAAAAAAGGAGTGCACTTCTTCGTTAACATCATCCGACAACAATACTATCTTCTTTTGATATTGAGCCCGCATTGCACTGGGAAGCATTGCCTGCATACAGCTTATTCGAAATGAAAATGTATACTGTGCCATCCATTCAGCCATTTTTAAACGCTCATCATTCAAAACCGGCTCCAAATCAATAACTGAGAAAATTTTCTTTAACTTACCTGCATACTCGCTCTTATTGAAAATCCGCACGACAAAACCTTGAATCAAGCGATTTCCTTTACCAAAAGGAACAACAACACGCATACCGATGCTAAGACGATCTCTCAAATGCTCATCGAGCTCGTATGTGAAAGGCTTGTCTGTCTGCATAGTCGGCACATCTACAATTACTTCTGCATATTGTATAATGTTAAGCTACCTTCTTTCAAAAACTCATTATGCAATCAAAGATTTTTTCTGCTATCTGTCTTTTATCACTTTTTTTTACTAAAAGAGGTTCATGACCAGGACGTAAAAATGTAACTTCATTTTGCTTGCTTCCAAAACCAATATCGGCACGTGAAACGTCATTTGCAACTAATAAGTCCACTCTTTTTTCTTGCATTTTTCGTGTAGCATTCTCTAAAAGATTTTGTGTTTCAGCAGCAAAGCCAATCAGCACTTGCTCCTTCTTTTTTTGTCCTAGCCTTTTCAAAATATCAATGTTCTTGACTAACTTTAATTCAAGTGTACTACTTTTTTTCTTTATCTTTTGAGCTGCCGGCTTCTCAATTCGATAATCCGAAACCGCCGCTGCCATAATTACAATATCCATTTTAGCGAAATACTTATCAACCTCTTGTGCCATCTCCGCAGTTGTTTTAATCGAAACAACATGCACACCTGCAGGACACGCAAGTGTTGTCGGGCCAGAAATCAATGTGACTTTCGCTCCACGCTCTGCCGCTGCCTGTGCCAAAGCATAGCCCATTCTACCAGTTGAGTGATTAGTAATGTACCTGACCGGATCAATTGGTTCGACTGTTTTTCCCGCTGTGATAAGAACCCTTTTACCCTTCATATCTTTTACACTGGAGTCAGACTGTGCTATTTTTCCTTGGATCCATTTCATAACATCAGTTACTGCCGGTAGGCGTCCTCTTCCCTCATAGCCTTCTGCCAAAAAACCGGCATCCGGTTCAAGCACATTAACACCGTCAGCTCTCAGACATGCAAAATTGCGGACCGTAGCTGCATTTTTTAGCATTTTTTCATTCATCGCCGGAACAACAAATTTAGGGCAAGCCGAAGCGAGTAGCGCACTCGTAACAAAATCATCAGCTAAGCCATGGGAGATTTTGGCAATAACATTTGCAGTAGCAGGAATAACGACCGCAGCATCAGACCAATCAGCCAATTCAATATGCGGCACAATTTCATCGTCGTAGACTAAGGTTTTATCCGTATAGACACGGTGTCGACTCAAAGTCTGCAATGTGGTTGGTGTAATAAATTCAGTTGCAGTTCTAGTCATTGCAACTCTGACCTGTGCCCCATCCTTAATTAAAGCTCTCACAAAATAAGCTGCTTTATAGGCCGCTATCCCTCCTGTTATATACACTGCCACGTGTTTATTTTTCACGTTGTCTCCCCCTTTAAGATTGTATTCTTATTGTATCAATTTTAAAATCCTTTTTTAAGCCCTTCACACTCAAAAAAACATATTCATCTCAACTGAGCAATTACCGATAAAAGCTAACTCTTCAGATAGCAAAATAAGAGAATCACGACAAACGACATTAGTCCCACCACTATACTGAAGCAAATACTCCTCTAATATAGTGAGCCATATGTCGCTTTTATCTCGATTCTCTTACCTGCTGTAAATAAAACTTAATTATTTTTATAGTACTTTATACCTTTTCGCGCTCATCGGGATCAATAATCAAATCACCACTTGCAATCTCTTCTAAAGCCTTACCAACATTTTTAACTGATTTATACTCGCTTAACATTGGCAAAGCTCCTGCATCAAGTTCATGTGCCCGCTTGCTAGCCAACATTATCAACGAGTAACGCGAATCAACTTTTTCTAATAAATCATCAACAGATGGATATAATATCATTTCAAAACATCTCCTAGTTGTTTTTTGTAGTCTGGCAAAAAGCGTTTTACACGCCAACGTTCTGCTCGAATAATTGTCTTAATTTTTTCAACAGCAGATGGAACCTCGTCATTTACGACAGCATAGTCGTAATTCTGCATCATTTCTATTTCATCGACCGCTTTTTCCATCCGCTTGTCAATCGTCGCTAAATCGTCTGTACCTCTTTCGATGATGCGATGCCGCAATTCCATCAAATCCGGCGGGGTTAAAAAGATGAACAAGCCATCTGGGCACTTTTCTCTAACTTGCATGGCACCATTGACTTCGATTTCTAGAAATACATCTTTCCCACTATCGAGCATTTCATTGACATATTTTAATGGTGTCCCATAGTAGTTGTCAACATATCGTGCATACTCTAGCATTCCACCTGTAGCAATTTCATTTTCAAATTGTTCTTTGGAAACAAAGAAGTAATCACGGCCATTAACTTCGCCAGGTCTCATTGCCCGTGTGGTCATTGAAATGGAGTAGTGAAACTTGTTGTCATCCTGTTCAAAAATGGCTTTTCTCACAGTTCCCTTTCCTACTCCCGAAGGACCAGATAGTACGATCAGCATTCCCCTGTTAGACATGTTTTTAATTTCCCCTCTAAAATAATGTGTTAATTCCATAATGTGCTATTTTAAGCTTTTTTTCAAGCATATCTTAGCAAAATTCAATTATTATTTTAATTAGACTTAAAATAAGCTCTTGCAAATTCGAACGTTTGTTCTTATAATAGGTATATCGAACATTTGTTCTGAAAGGAGTTATATTATGCTTGAACTTAAAAAAACAACTTTTCAGCAATTAACACAGACACTTCAAAGCCAATTTGCAACTGCAGAACCCAAGAAAGATAGTTTTTTACAGCAAATGCCTAAATTTCAATTAAACTTTTTTATCAATCAAGCCATCCAAAAGCATAGTTTAATCAAGCTGTGTTTACTTGATACGCATAAAAACGAGTTTTTTGCGACTGGTTATATCAATCGCAGCAAAGATAAAAAAAATTATTTTAAATTGGATACACTCACAACTAATATATCTTTCTTGGTAAACTTAGAACAAATAAAATATCTGTCCTTAGCATAAGAACTTGCCTTAAATTCAAAAATTGAAGTATACTACTGGACATTAATTTTTGTATATTAACTTACTTCGTAGTCAACAAGATTTTAAATAGGGAGCTGAACCAAAGTATTTTGGCCCAGCTCCCTATTCTTAATTTTTAACGTGTTACCATTCGTTTATTTTTTCAATAAAGCTCTAAGTACTGGTCTCTTTCCCATTGTGAAACTTCTTGACGATATGCTTCCCATTCAAGTCGTTTGCCCTCAAGGAAACTTTGGTACAAATGCGGCCCTAAAGACTTACCGATAACTTCATCTTTTTCAAGAGCCTTTAGCGCATTATGCAATGTTGACGGCAGATCAGTAATACCGTTTGCTTCACGCTCTTCCTTATCCATTACATAAATGTTGCGATCCACTGGCTTAGGAGGTTCAATTTTATTCCGCAAACCATCAAGGCCGGCTTCAAGAATGGAAGCAATTGCCAGATACGGGTTTGCTGAAGGATCAACGCTCCGCAGTTCGAGACGAGTTGACAATCCTCGAGCAATTGGAACACGAACAAGAGGCGACCTATTACGACCTGACCATGCAACATATACAGGAGCCTCGTACCCAGGTACTAACCTCTTATATGAATTAACAGTTGGATTCGTAATAGCTGTAAAACTACGTGCATGTTTCAAAAGTCCCCCTAAGAAATAACGTGCCTTCTCAGAAAGCTGCATATCATCTTTTTCATCAAAGAATGCATTTCCATTCTCACCGAACAAAGACATATTGATATGCATACCTGACCCATTAATCCTGTCTAATGGTTTAGGCATGAAGGTTGCATGCAACCCATGTTTTCTAGCAACAGTTTTAACAACAAGTTTGAACGTTGGATGTTGTCACAAGCATGCAGCGCATCTGCATATTTAAAGTCAATCTCATGTTGTCCAGGAGCCACTTCATGATGAGATGCTTCAACATCAAAGCCCATGCTTTCAAGTTCAAGCACGATATCACGTCGGCAATTTTCACCGAGATCAATAGGAGCTAAATCGAAGTAACTTCCCTTATCATTCAAATCAGTGGTTGGTTTTCCAGTTTGGGGATCAAGCTTGAACAAGAAAAATTCTGGTTCAGGCCCAATGTTAAACTCAGTAAAGCCTAATTTTTTCATCTCAGAAAGCACACGAATTAAGTTGTTACGAGGATCCCCGATGAATGGTGTACGATCCGCATTGTAAACTTCACAGATGACACGAGCAACCTTTCCATGTTCATTACCCCATGGGAAAATCATCCACGTTGAAAGATCCGGATACAGCCACATATCACTTTCTTCAATGCGGACAAACCCATCAATTGAGGAGCCATCAAACATCAACTTATTGTCCAGTAGTTTATCTAATTGACTAATTGGTACCTCAACATTTTTAATAACACCATATAAATCCGTAAACATTAAGCGCAGGAACTTAACATTCTCGTCTTTCGCAATCTTTCGAATATCATCCTTCGTATAACTAGGCTTTACCATTGTGAATCACTCCTTATCTGGAATTAGAAGTTCTTGTTATGTTTGAAAGAAACCTCATCTTCTCGCACCAAACCGCTAACAGACATAAATTCGTCACGCAATATCTTGCGAACATCTCTATCAGTCAATGGTTTTTCCAATTGTGCTTTTTTTTGAGCCTCTTTTCGCGCCTTTTCGTCATAAATATGCTTAATCCCCGCCATATTTATGCCTTCGTCAAGAAAATCTCTAATTTCCAGTAAACGATCAATATCATTTAGAGAATACATTCGCCGGTTACCCTCATTTCTTTTAGGCGTCACCAACTGCTGTTCCTCATAATACCTGATCTGTCTAGCCGAAAGATTTGTAAGTCTCATAACAGTCCCAATTGGCAAGACAGCAAGCGAGCGTCTGAGTTCCTTTTCTTTCATAACAACCCTCCTCTAAGCTACGATCCTATCATAGCAATTCATAAATTAATTGTCAACATTCAATGTCACTTTTTCTTACATGATTTAATTTAGAAAAAAGTTTCTTTCACTGCATTGCTGATCGCTATCTTCACATGTGCATACGTAAGTCCACCTTGAATATACAGAGTATACGGGGGCCGCATCGGACCATCAGAAGATAACTCAATCGTTGAACCTTCTGTAAAACTTCCAGATGCCATGATCTCTTCATCTTCATAACCTTCCATCTTGCTTGGAACAGGATCAACAAAAGAATTTACTGGTGAATAGTGTTGGATCGCACTGCAAAAATCAATCATTGCTTGTGGACTGCCCAGATTCACCGTCTGTACCAAGTCAGTTCTTGCGTCGTTCCACTTAGGTGAAACATCTAGATCCATTTTTTCGAGCAAAGCACTCGTAAAGATCGCACCTTTTATTGCATCACCTGTTACACTTGGTGCGACAAAAAAGCCATGGTACATGTCACGCATATGGCCAATCGTTGCTCCTTCATTCTTACCAGCACCAGGCACATTCAACCGATTCCCTGCTTGTTTTATCAGTTCCTTCTTGCCAACAATATAAGCTCCTGTCTTGGCAATCCCTGCACCAGCATTTTTGTAGAGCGAACCTGCCATCAAATCCGCGCCGAACTCTGTCGGTTCTTGCGTTTCTGAAAACTCACCATAGCAATTATCGATAAAAATAATTACATTAGGCAGCACTTGGCGTACAAATGAAATCATTTCTTTTATTTCAGAGACAGTAAAGCTCTTGCGTAATGCGTATCCGCGCGACCTTTGAATAGCAACAACTTTGATAGTCTTATTTTCACGTAACTTTTTTTCGGCAAAATCAAAATCAACTTTACCATCATCAAGTAATGGTGCGTAATCAAAATCTATCTTATAATCCTTCATGTTCCCCGCTTCATTGCCAACAACTCCTATAACCTGTTGGATTGTATCGTAAGGCATTCCAGTTAAATAAAAAAGTGTGTCGTTAGGTCGTAAAACACCAAATAAACTAGTTGTTATCGCATGTGTACCAGAAATCAATTGTGGCCTAACAATTGCATCATCAGTATGAAAATAGTCAGCATAAATAGCATCAAGCTTAGCACGTCCTAAATCATCATACCCGTAACCAGTAGAACCGGCAAAATCTTCTTCTGCAACATGATGTTTCCGAAAACATTCCAAAACCCGCATTTGATTATAAACAACTTGTTCATCTATTTCGTGTAGTTTGCCTGCTATCTGCTTTTCAACATCCGTAATTTTTTGTTGTAGTTCCTCTGGTAATTTTTCTTTCCATGAAAATGCCATTTTTATCTACTCCTTAACTAACCATTTTTGGACTTTTTCAGTTATCAGCTTTTTATCCGTTGGGTTGTTTAAAATATCAAACCAATTAACTTCCATTTTATTTCTAAACCATGTCAACTGTCTTTTAGCGTAATGTCTGGAATTTTTCTTTATTTCAGTAATCGCATTTTCTAACTCAATCTTCCCTTCAAAATATTCATAAAGTTCCTTGTAACCTATTCCACGTCCCGCTGGAAGGTTTTCTCCGCCACTTTCAAAAAGCCAACGAGCTTCGGCAGCCAAACCTGCGTTTAACATCAAGTCAACACGTTTATTTATTCGTTCATATAACAAGCGTCGGTCGGTTGTCAGTCCTATAAGCAAGGGATCAAATTCAGCATTTGCCTGATCATTTTGACTTGAAAAAAGTTTACCTGTTTTTTCAAAGACCTCTAACGCCCGAACTACTCTTCTTTCATTATTTGGTGGAATTTTTGCAGCAGCTTGAGGGTCAATCTCTTCTAATCTCTTCCACAGTTCAAGTTTGCCCATTTCTAATGCGTACTTATGCCACTTTGAACGCAAAGATAACGCATTATCATATGAATCATCTCCTAATTGAAAATTATCCAAGAGGGCTTGCAAATAAAAGCCTGTCCCTCCTACAATTAGCGGAAGTTTTCCTTGAGCTAAGATCTCATCAATTTTTTGACGGCAATTTCTGACAAAGTCAGCAACTGAAAAGCGCTCATCGACGTTCCTAATGTCAATCATATAGTGCGTAATACCTTGCATTTCACTTTTTTTTATTTTAGCAGTCCCAATATCAAGTTTTCGATAAAATTGCATCGAATCACCTGAAATAACAGCACCATTAAATCTTTGTGCTATTTCAATTGAAAGCTCCGTTTTTCCAACTGCTGTCGGTCCAACAATAAGAAGTATTTTTTTGCTCATTATCTCAACCCTCTTCGCATATTTATTTTTGGATAAATCGCTTCATTTCAATTAACACAGTAATACATAAAACTGGATATTTGTTCTAAAATCATTCATAATGTATCATGTAGTAGCAGGTTGAGGAGGGTAATATATGAAAAATTTTGCTAAAGGAATCTTTGTTGGAGTAGCAGCTACTGTTGGTGTAACTGCTGGTTGCTTCTATGCTTTTAAAAAAACAATTGTTGATCCCATTGAGGAAAAGGAAGCTGAGATCGATGAACATCGACGTCGTGCTATTCGTAAACGGCACTCAGCTCATCAATATTAAAGCGGACTCTTTACTCCGAATAAAAATGCGAATTATTTGCCGCGGCAAATAATTCGCATTTTTTGTCAAACAAACTCACTTACTCTTCTTGACACGGCCATCCCACCGCTCGAATCCTGACTTCAAAATGTAAATATCCTGATAGCCGTCCTTATGTAACTTGATTGCCACTCGCGTACTCAGAGATTTTCCCTGGTCATAAAGGTAAACAGGCATATCTTTCCGAATTGAATCTTTCATAACACGGAACTGACCAAAAGGAATGTTTCTTGCTCCCATAATGTGACCAGCATTAAAGTTATCTTTCTCGCGCAAATCAATTAATTGAGCTCTATGCATTCCCTTTTTAAATTCATCATTCTCAACTATTTTGGCAACCTTGCGCCCTTTCAACCAGAGATACAATTGATTGCCAATAATAGCCAGAAGAATTACCAACAATACAATATTAACAATCCCTAAAACCGATATTTTCTGTAAAGCCATATTCTAGATCTTCCCCTCACATAAAATCAAAATACCACTGAATCAAGCTGTATCACAGAGATAAAGCAAGTGAAGCGGCACCCACAACACCAGCTTCATTGCCAAGTTGTGCCAATCGTAAATGTGTTGTTTTACGAACCGACGGAAATGCATATTTAGCAAAATGTTCTTCAACATTATTTAACAAAAATGTACCAGCAGCTGATACTCCGCCCCCAATAACAACAAATGATGGATTTAACAGGTTGCCAATGTTCGCACAAGCCACTCCCAAATAGTGACATACCCGATCAATTACCATTTTGGCCAAAATATCGTTCTGCTTTGCTAAATCAAAGACAATTTTGGCTGTGATCTCTTGCCCATCATCTAATTGTTTCTTCAATTGAGAATCTCCAGAAAATTCTTCAGCCATGTCGCGTGCAACTCTAACAACTCCCGTAGCTGATGCATAAGTTTCAAGGCAGCCATGATTACCACATGTACATAAATAACCGTTCGGCTCGACATTCATGTGGCCAACCTCACCAGCTGCACCAACACCATGTACCAAGGAACCGTTTGAGACGATTCCGCCACCGACACCAGTTCCTAATGTGATAAAAGCAACATCAGCATCATTTTCGCCAGCACCCTTCCAACGTTCTCCTAAAGCCGCAACGTTAGCATCATTATCAATCGTAAAATTGATCTGGGTATCATGTTCCACGATTTTTTTAACCTCTTGAACACTTTTCCAATTTAAATTATAAGCGCCCGTAACGGTACCACGTTTAATGTCAACAGTCCCCGGCGAACCCATTCCAATTCCAATGAATTGCTCTGGCTTCATTTGATATAATTTTAAATGATGATTAATCGAATTTACGATATCAGGTACAATGTGTGCCCCGTCGTCAAGGATGTTGGTCTCGATACTCCATTTTTGCTGGATATCTCCCTCCTTAGTTAGAATGGCAAACTTAATTGTTGTCCCACCAAGGTCAACACCTATTATCTTCTTATCCATAAGATACCTCCGTCGTCAGTTACAATTTTGCTCTTTATTCTCTTCAATTTTATGCTCACGTGCTAATACCAATTTTGCAGCGATAAAAGTGTGATTATCAATCACATCAGTCTGATGCAAATGATCAAGCTCAAGTGCCATCAATTCAATATCCCACAAACGTTTCCCAACATAAACAAATATCCCGAATCTCTTTAGTAATTGCTGTACATCATAAAGTGTTTTCATGGAAACCTCTCCAACCAATTATAATGGATCTTCTTATATTTTAAAACCCATTATCAACAAAAGACCACCAACAAAAATAATTGCCAACAAACTTACAAGCCGCTTCATCAGAGGCACTTTGCCAATCATTGGAACCCCGACTACATAAGCCGCCAAAAAGCCTGTAGCAAGACCGCCAAGATGCCCTGCTAAGTCAACATTACCAGAAAACCCGAAAATAACATTTAAAATAACCAGTAGTAGAAATTGACGTGACATTGCACGAATATACGGATTCTCTCTAAATGACTCTCCCAACATTAAGAAAGCACCGAAGAGCCCAAAAAGCGCGGTACTTGCACCAGCTGAAAGCGCGGTCGGATTAAAAGTAAAACTTGCAATATTGCCCCCAATACCGCTGAGCAAATAAAGCGCCAAAAATCGGCCGCTCCCAAAGAAAGCTTCAATTTGAGTTCCAATAAAATATAAGGTTATCATGTTAAGCAGAATGTGTTCAAACCCGATATGCAGAAACATAGGTGTGATAAAGCGCCACCACTGTCCTTCAAGAATCAAGGTATTTACTTTGGCCCCAAAAGCTATTAATGTAGAAACATTTTCGCTTCCACCTAAAAGAGTCATTAACAAAAAAACGATTACATTAATAACAATTAAACCATATGTTATGTATGGTTTACGCGTCCATGATGCCATTTAGAACCCCACTTCCTACTGTTACAATTTTATTTATCTGCTGATCAGTCTCTTCTTTTTTCCAAGCACATTCCTCAAATAGTCGCTGCGGATCAACCAAAGAAACCGAAACACCTCTATAATCCGCCAAATAGCGATCATAATAGCCGCCCCCAAAACCTATTCTGTCTCCTTGCAAAGAAAAGGCTAATCCAGGAACCAGCAGGAGATCAAGCTCTTCTTTTCGAACCAACTCCGCATCAATCTGTGGTTCATATATTCCAAAACTATTTTTTTCAATTACAGTATTTCGTTTCAATTTAAAAAAAGACATCTGACGATTGGGAAGGGTACGGGGTACATATACTTCCTTCGACTGCAGCCGTGCCTGTAAAATAATCGGTTTGGTATCAATTTCAATACTAGAACTAATCGTTACACCGATTCTATGAGCTTTTTGCCAGATTGAAGTCGCAAAAAGAGCCTCATACAGCTCCAACTCGTTAGCCATCTTTGCCCACGTCCCGCTCAGTTTTAAAAGTCTTTCTAATTGCAGCCTTCTAATCGTTTCTTTCGTTTCCAAACAATTATATCCCTTCTGCACTATAACAAAAAACAACAGGAAAAATCCTGTTGCTACTTTGTTTCACGATGCAATGTTACTTTATTGTCACGGGGACAAAACTTCTTAAGTTCCAAACGATCAGGACTATTACGTTTGTTCTTACTTGATAGGTATGTCCGTTCATGACATTCAGTACATTCCAATGTAATGTTTACACGCATTTTCAAACCTCCAAACTACACTCATTCAATAAGGCGCTCAGCCTTCAACGCTAATATCATATCATTTTTTCTTGTACGATGCTAGACTTTTTTAGAAATTGTTAAGGAATAATCCTTGACAGAGTTTTTAAAAGTTATTCAAGTCCATCGCTAGACTGAACATATTTCCAAAAAGCAGAATATATTGACGCAACTGCCTGCGTATTGACATGACTTGTCGTACTATCCGCCATCCCAGGGAAAACCAGCGCAACTGCAACCTGCGGATTCTTGGCTGGTGCGTATGAAACAGCACTTAATGTTTCCGTTGGGGTTTCCCCATGGAAAGTCTGTGCCGTACCAGTTTTAGCAGCAATCTGTGGCTTAACATCGGCCATTGTACCACCGGTTCTGTAAGTACTAGATCCATGAACTACACGCCATAAGCCTGTCTTAACAACATCCCACTGGTCCTGATTGGCGCCAACAACATTCAAAACATTTGGTGAAACTTCTGCCTTAGCCTGCCCCAGTGTGCCATCCTTGTTGGTTCCATGAACAGACTGGAGCACATGTGGCTGCAATCTATACCCACCATTTGCGATCGTTGAAATATATTGTGCCAACTGAATAGTCGTGTAAGAATCATAGTTTCCGAAGGACAGGTCAAGCGATTTACCTATATTGGCTTGGTTTGCTGGTCCTTCATAGCCGGTCGATTCGCCAGGAATATCAATGCCCGTTTTAACACCCAAACCAAATTGATTAAAATTACCACGCAGTTTACTAAACACTGATGTCGGCATACTCAATGCTGCACCAGAACTATATTTAAAACCGCCCTCTCGCATTGCCAATTGCATCATATACGAGTTGGAAGAAACCATCAATGCATTTGAAGCACTCAAAGACATATTATTAGCCCCCGAGCTATTAAACCAAGATGACTTGGTTGCTGTTCCTTGCAGTTTGATAGGTTCATCGACCATTGTATTATTTTCAGGAGTAATAGCACCTGACATCAAGCCGCCCATGACAGTTGCCCCCTTAACGACAGATCCCATAACAAAAGATTGGTTAATCGCTCCTAATGCATTTTCAGACACTTTCCCAGTTTCAAGATCACGGCTGACACCAGCCAACGCATAGATACCTCCTGTGTTGGGATTCATAACAACGGCATAAGCACCCGGTAGATATGGATTGCCCCCACCAACACTTTCAACAGAACTTTTCATGATATCTTGAACTTTTTTCTGAAATTCAGCATTAATAGTTAAAACAACATTATCACCTTTTTTGCCGCCATAAGTTTTAATTTCACGTGTGATCTTATTATTCTGAGTTTCAAGTGTTGTAACTGATTTCGTCCCTTTTAGAATATTCTCATACTGCGACTCAATATAGCTAGAACCCACACTGTCATCACGTGAATATCCTTGCGCCAACAGACTATTTATTTGGTCGCTGGGCAAACCTTGTTTCTCACTAGTAACGGTTCCGATAACACTCTTGACTGATTCACCATTTGGATAGCTGCGTGACCAGCTAGTCCCAACCTTGATGCCAGGCATTGCTGCGAGATGTTCGCCAACTTGTGACATTTCAGCATCTGTTACACCGCTGTACTTAATGTATACCGTTGAAAGAGAGTATGCTCCATTCATCTTCGAATATACAATAGCTGCTTCTTTTTCTTTCTGGCTCATATCCTTAACTAACTTATGTCTTTTGACGTAGTCGACCGCAGCCCGATAAAGCTCACTATCACCCATTTTTTTGTACCCGGGGATCCTTTTTTGCACATCCTTCAGATGCTGTGGAACTGCTAAATAATAATCTGCTTTGTTAGATGGGGTTAAGGTACTGGTCTCGATATCAACATACTGCACTAAATCATTAGCAATATTGTACATTTGCATTGCGGTCACACTTAAGGATTTAGTATAGGTAATAGCGCGCGAAGCATTGTTTGCAACCAAAACTTTGCCTGTAGTGTCATAGATCATCCCCCGCTGAACATTTTTGGTCTCTGTTTTCGTATCCGTACTGCTGACCTCTGATTCAAATCTCGTTCCGTTTATGATTTGAAGATATGCTAATTGTGCAATTAGTGCTGCAAAAAGAAGAAAGACTACAAAGAAAAGAAAATTTAACCGAAATGGTATCTGTGATTTTCCTTGTTTATTTTTTTTAGTTGTTTTTCTTAAAAACTTCACCGTTCGTACCCCTTACTGTAACTATAAATTCATAAAAAAATCCTCAAATAAATACTCATAGTGCTGCAACAGACCATAAACATATTAAAGCCTGTTCCCAACAGCTCAAGTTATATCCTACCATAAACGGCTATAAATTGAATCTTTAATCATGTAAAATTTAATAAAACTTATGTGCTTATGCTAAACTTTAGGTAGAGTTTGTATTAAGCTATATTCAAATTATGGTGCGAGCTAAAATATTTTTTCTTAGGAGCTATGTATGATTAAAAATTTACGCAACTTTTTCAAAAAAAATTATGCCTTAGTACTCAGCTTTCTTTTACCTATTATTATCATGCTAGGCTATTTTATTTTTCGTCAAATGTATCCGTTCGGCAAAAGCAGCCTTCTTACCGTTGATTTAGGGCAACAGTACATTGATTTTTTTGCTTTTTTCCGTAGAACACTCTTACATGATCCAAGCAACTTTTTTTATTCTTTCTCTAAAGCTCTTGGTGGCGGAATGCTCGGTGAATGGGCATATTATCTAATGAGTCCCTTTAACCTATTACTTCTTTTTTTCCCTGGCAAAACTCTTACAGCCGGCATAATGCTACTGACACTTATTAAATATGGTTGTGCTGGTATGGCTTTTGGATTTCTTCTCAAAAAAACAAACATACAGCACGGAATCGCCTTACCGCTATTTTCAACCAGCTATGCACTCATGGGTTGGTTTATTGCTAATCAGCTCAATCTTCTCTGGCTGGACGCAGCGATATTTTTACCACTTATTGTCTACGGGCTATTACAGCTGCTTACTAAGGGTAAAGGCAAGGTGTACATTCTATTACTTGGCTTAATGCTGATTGATAATTACTACATGGGTTATATGATCTGTATTTTTTTAGTTCTTTTCTTCTGGTGGCATGAAATGGCTCATTATCAGAATATTCGAACCATTGTTAAACACCTCTGGCTTTTCATATTGCATTCAATAGCTGCAGTGTGTCTTGCAGCTGTCGTCTTACTCCCAACATTCTTTTCCTTGCTCGACAGTAAGGGGCAATACACACAAGAATCAATCGGTTTTAAGTTTGAATACCAACCTTTGAAAATATTATCTAAACTTGTTATAGGCTCATTTAATTTTGAACAAATGCCTTCAGGTTACCCGAACCTTTTCATTGGTTCGTTAGCATTGATTGGTTTCCTGTTATATTTTATGGACGGTAAATTTAAACTAAAAGAGCGTCTGACAGCACTTATTATAACGATTTTTTTGATTCTGTCTTTGTGTTTTGAACCACTTGATTTATTATGGCATGGTTTTCAATTTCCAGTTTGGTACCCCTATCGTTTTTCATTCATCATTAGCTTTTGGATGATATATCTGGCCGCAAGGTCGTTGACACAAATGCATCTGCCACAGGTTTGGAAAATTTGGTTAGCAGCTTTCATATACGGCGGAATAATTTGGTATGTTTTAGACAACATCAAAAAGTTCACTTTTATTTCAAAACAAGCTCTTTCACTCACAACTCTTTTTGCAGTTTTGATATTACTTACCTTAGGTGCTTTTTCTCACGCAAATACCAAGTATCTTAAAATCATGCCTTGCTTGCTTTTACTGATTTCAGTAATTGAAGTTAGTGTAAATGCAGTGTACTCGCTAAACAATCTTAGTTACCTATCACAGGAAGAATACAGCATCCCAGCTGTTGCTTTGAATAAGAACAGTCATGCGTTGCAAAAATATGACTCGTCTCTATATCGTACCGGTCAAGTATATAGCCGTACCAAAAATGATGGTTTGTCTAATGGTTTGAACAGCGGATCTTATTTCAGCTCTGCGCTTGAAAAGTCGATCCCTGATTTTTATGGCATGCTGGGTAACCCCGACGGAGACAATTATGTTACCTACTCCAATGGAACTATCATTTCAGATGCTCTCTTGAACATGAAGTATTTTATAACAGCTAAAAATGAGGGTGAGGTTGCAAATAAACAACCACTTGCACCCTTGACAGAAAAACCTGATCTCGAAACTTATAAATCTGTCTTGAGCAATAAGTTGACCAGAACTTACCGTAACCCTAATGCTGTCAGCTTGGGGTATGTTTCTGATAAAAAACTGAAAGCACTACCGAAATTCTATGATAATCCCATTAATTATCAAACACAGTGGCTCTCCGACATCACCGCTTCATCAGACAAGGTAAGATATTTCACAGCTGTTGATTTCAATGAGGTTGTTTTCCAGAATGTCAATCAACAAATCAACTTGACCGATGCAACGTTGCGGCGTAACAATCTTGCAAAAGATGCGCAAGTTGTTTTTAAGTTCACACCGCAAACTAATGATTCTTATTACCTAACGCTCGGATCTTCTTTAGATTCAGATAATGTTACTTTCTATCTTAACAATCGACAACTTAATCAATACAATACCTTTAGACACACAGTCATCGTTAATGTCGCCAATCATGCAAAAGGCAGTGAAATCGTTCTAACTGCTAAATTCAAGAAACCGTCACTCTGGCTTAACAACTTTGTGTTATACCAGATGAATAACAAGTTGGTAAAGAAACAATTAGCACATGTCAAAAAGCAACAGGTACACATCACTCAAACTTCACAACGGTCACTGACTGGTACCGTAAATGTTGCAGCACATAATCAAATTTTTGCTTCTACTATTCCTTATAGTGAAGGCTGGCATGTAAAGATTAATGGTCAAAGAGTTCAACCATATAAGATTCAAGGCACTTTTCTTGGGTTCAATCTCCAAAAAGGGAAGAACCGGATACAGCTGAGTTACTGGCCCCCTTATTTTGGTATTGGTCTGCTAATTTCCGTATTTGTTTTACTTGGTCTATTATTTATGAGTTGGAAAAGAAAGGCTAGTTTTAAAAAAAGTAAGACAAAATAAGTCTTATTGTTCCATCAGCTTATCAAAATTATCGACATCTTTTTTACGCCCGACAACAAGCAAACTGTCACCTAGTTCAAGTGCCATTGTGGCCTGAGGAGCTATCTCAACCTTTTTCTCTCGTCGAATGGCGATCACATTTAATGCGTATTTACTGCGAAAATTAAGTGCTTCGAGTGATTTATCAACAAATTTCTTGCTAGTTATACGAATTTCGGCCACCTTAATGTCAGAAGAAAGATCAAGATAATCCAGCATATTCTTTGAAATCAGGTTGCGTCCAATCCGCACCCCCATGTCACGTTCTGGATGGACGACCTTGTCCACACCTAATTTTGTCAAGACTCTAGCATGGTATTCATTTTGAGCTTTAGCAGTAACATATTTGACTCCTAATTCTTTCACCATTAATGTCACTAAAATACTTGCTTGGATATCCTCGCCAATCGCGATTACAACGTGATCAAAGTTACGGATTCCAAGCGCTTTTAGTGTATTTTCATCTTGGGCATCAGCAATAACTGCCTGTGTTGCAATATTCTTGTAGTCATTGATTCGTGCCTCATCTTTATCGATCACTAAAACCTCTGCACCAGCAGAAATCAAAGTTTGGCAGATGCTTCCGCCAAATCGGCCCAAGCCGATGATTGCAAAGTTTTGTTTTGTCACTGGCAATAGCTTCCCTTCTAAAAAGATACTACTTCTACTTAATTTTAATCACTTATGCGTCTAAAACACAAAGAATATAATAAAGAAGGGCAAGATACAAATTTCTTTGTTTCTTCCCTTCTTTATTTGTTTGAAATTAATTTTAATAATGCATTAAAGTCAATACATCATAATCCTTTATTTTTTCATGTCCTTTCAATGCATCGAGTTCAATGATAAATGCGCAGCCAACGACAATGCCGCCCAACTGTTCAACCAAGTCGATCGTAGCCCCGATTGTTCCTCCTGTAGCCAGTAAATCATCTGTCACCAAGACATGCTGCCCTGGTTTAACAGCATCTTTATGCATATATAGCTCCGATGTTCCATATTCCAAGTTATAAGTTGCCTTAACTGTCTCACGAGGCAGCTTTCCTTTTTTTCGTGCCGGAGCAAATCCTACGCCAAGTTCATACGCTACTGGGCAGCCAACAATGAAGCCGCGTGCCTCAGGACCCACTATCATCTGAACACCCTTATCACGCGCAAACTGCACGATCTGTGCTGTTGCCTGCTTATAAGCCTCACCATCAGCCATCAGAGGGGAAATGTCTCGGAAAATAATTCCCTTTTCCGGATAATCGGGTATACTGGCCACATATTTTGTCAAATCTAATGCCATTAAGAACGCTCCTTTAATTTTCAACTGTTGTGTGCTGGAGAACCCATCGTTTCAACTCATCAGGTCTACTTGTTAACAGTAGGTTTTCGGCTTCAATCAATTGCTGCTAGAGTGATAGCTGGGTGCTTCTTTGAGATCAACGGTTTTACTTCCGCTGTATCCCGTCATCAATCCATTATCCATTTTAACAAATCCAACCTCAAAAAACACCTGCAACATGAAAATCAACATTCCTTTTTTAATCTTGAGATATGCTGCCAGTTGCGCCAGATTTTTTTTGATATCAATTCCAGGGTGTGTCATAACAAAACGATAAACTTTTGCAAAATCGTTTCTTGTTGGCATTCCCTCCAAATAAGCCTTTTGCTGCCGATAAGGATAAAAAATCAGCGTTACTGTCGCAGCCGAAACTCTTTTGAGAATTGTTGCAAAAACATCTAATGATGGTGGACAATCGACAAAAATCAAATTAGATGTTTTTACCTCAGCACTAACAACATCACTGCCCACCACTGTGTCAGCTTTTGTTGGAAGATAATCCCGCAACTGATAATACAGTTTTTCATTGAAAAAAATATAAGTTCCAGTTGCCGCAAACATTCTTTTTTGAAGCTTTGCGGTTCGCTGATCAATCACCGGTAGCCTTGATAAGCAAGATCAGAAATCAGGATTTGCGGTTTGACCTTGCCTCGCCAAACATTCTGACCTAACCGTCCTACAAATCTTAGAGGGGCAGTATCCCTAACAATCTCTTGCCCTCTTTCCCCTACAGAAAAGGCAAGCGCATCAATTTTATTGTTTTTTTGTCCTAGTGAAATTTTTAAATGGTTTTTCTTTTTGCCGATCAGCTTCGCCTCATAAATTTGATAGTTGCTAAACGCAAAAATCGGTTTGGGATTTCCATTACCATAAGGCGCCAGCTTTTTAAGGTCATTAATTAAGTCCAGATTGATATCGTCAAAAGACAACTCAGCATCGATCTGTAAGCTTGGTTTTGAGACTGTATCAAGTTTTTGCTTCTTCGCTTCTTGATCAAGTACGTCCTGCAATTCATCCAGCTTATCTAGTGAAATGGTCAAACCACAAGCCATATGGTGCCCACCAAAATTTTTCATCAGGTCTCTATGCCCGTCCAAAGCCTCGAAAAGCTGAAAGGCCTCAATTGACCTGCCTGACCCTTTTGCATTTTCACCAGAAACTTTCAAAACAAGCGAAGGTTTGCCTGTTTTCTCAACTAAGTGGCTGGCAACAATTCCTAGCACACCTTCATGCCAGTCTTCTTGACAAACCACATTAACAAGATGCTTGCCTCTTCTTTTGAGTACATCCAAAGCTTCATCTGTGATTTTCTCAACCAAACCTTGTCGTGTTTGATTCAATTGTTGCACTTCCGCAGCAATTTTTTGCGCAGCCTCCTCATCTAGGGTTGTTAATAACTCCACACCAAGAGCACCAGTTTTTAACCTCCCTAATGAATTTAGACGTGGTGCGATTGCGAAACCGATATTTTCTTCATTTATCATTGATTGTGTCAGCCCTGCGACTTTAAATAGAGCTTCCAGTCCTAGACGTTGGGTATTTTGCAATGCACTCAACCCAAATGCAACTAAAGCTCTATTTTCATTGACCAAAGGAACTAAATCAGCGACCGTGCCAATCGCAACTAAATCAAGCATTTCTTGCGGAACTTCATCAAGTAGAGCACAAGCTAATTTGAAAGCGACCCCTACCCCAGCCAGCTGTCCAAAAGGATACTCTTGTCCTGGATATCTTGGATGCACGATTGCATAAGCTTGCGGCAGTTTTTCAGGCAGTTCATGATGGTCAGTGATAATCACATCTACATTTTTTGAATTCGCATACCGAATTGCATCAATTCCTGAAACACCATTATCGACTGTTAAAATTAGCTCAGCCCCATTTTCAATCAGTCGCTGATACGCATCTTTATTAGGGCCATAACCATCTTTGAAACGATCAGGAATATAATACTCAACATCTGCACCTAACTGTTCAAGTGTTTCATAAATCAAGGTTGTACTAGTAATTCCGTCTGCATCGTAGTCACCATAGATAACGATTTTCTGAGCATCTACAATAGCCCTTTGGAGCCTTTCAACAGCCTTTTGCATATCATGCATTAAAAAAGGATCACTTAAATCTGTGACTGTTGGGTTCAAAAAACTCTTTATCTGTGCAGTTGTTTTAAAACCTCTACTCAACAGAAGGTGAACAACTAATGGAGATAGATTCATTGTTCTAGCTAACTTTTTTTCAGTATCCCCGAATTCGGTTTGAGCAAACTTCCAAGCATATTGTGCTTCAAACAAAAAACCAACTCCTACTTAATATCTGTTTGTGAATCTTTTGTGCTGCGCTTATTCATTCTACGCTGATATTCTGAGGTAACTTTTGCCAGTTTTTCCTCATAGTTTTTTCTTTCAGCTTGTTTTATCTCATCAATCTTTTTACGACTTTCTTTGAGCTCAGACTTCAACCGTAATGTTGCAACTGTGGACATTAAAACCGTTATAAGTACACCTAGTAGTACTGAAACTATAAGTACCAAAACTAACGGTAAGCTGAACCTCCAAAAGCCAAAACTGATTTCAACCGACTGCGTATTAAGCAAAGCAAAGATAACAATCAATAATGCCACAACTAAAGCAGTTAGAAACCGTCCTTGGTTTTTCATATTCGTTACTCCCTCTTTCTTGCTTTTTATTTTTTATTAAACAAACTACCTGCTAAATAATCTCCTACCCAAGGGAACAATTGATAAAAATGATGTATAACTTCGAAAACATAAGGCACATTTAACTCTCGGCGCGAAGTTCCAATTGCCTGCACAATTTTTCTAGCTGTTTTCTCTGAACTCAAAACGAGCAGTCCGATATTATCCAGATAATGCCCAGTTTTATCTGCAATATTAAAGAAATCAGTCTTTATCGGTCCTGGATTAACCGTTAATACACTTATTCCAAGTGGCTTCAGTTCCAAACGCAAGGCGTTCGAATACCCCAAAACTGCAGCTTTGGTAGCAGAATAGACAGCAGATTTCGGCGTTGCTATTTTTCCTGCAACAGACGCGATATTGATGATTGCTCCACGGTTACGACTTGCCATCCTCAATGCAACATATTTGGTCATGTACATCAGCCCCAAAACATTCACCCGAAACATTTTTTCTGCAACTTCCATCTTAAAATCCAGAAATTCTTCCATCAAGCCGAAACCAGCATCGTTGACTAGAACATCAATCGGACCCAACTGATTCTCAACTTTTTGCACGGCCCGTTCAATTTGATCAGGCTGCGCAATGTCTAGTTTCACTGCCATTGACAAACGACCAGAAAGCTCTTGACACTTGCGACTAACAACTTCTAAACGGTCTTTTCGTCGTGCACACACAACCACAATAGCGCCTTTTCGGGCCAATTGATAAGCGATTTGCTCACCCAAACCTGAAGATGCGCCTGTAACAAGCGCTACTCGGTTTCGTAAATCTTTCAAATGCCTATAATTCTGCATTTGTTCCAGCCCCCTTATTCTTTTGAAAATGGTACTTTAAAAACATCAAAATCATTTGCTAGTTTCGTATTCTTAAATATTTTACGCGCGTCTTTTTCAAGCAAGTTCGCCTTTTGTCCGACATAACGCGCTGAAATATGAGTTAAAATAAGCTTTTTTACATTCGCATGTTTAGCAACACGTGCGGCTTGAATGCAAGTCGAATGATAATAGTTATATGCAAGCTGATCTTCATTTCTTGCAAAAGTACTCTCATGTACTAGCACATCTGCATTTTGCGCTAACAAGGCAATATTCGCAGTTTGCCGCGTATCACCTAAAATAGTAACTGTGCGCCCTTTCTTAGGGGTTCCTAGATAATCTTGTCCTTTAATAACTCGACCATCTTGAAGCTTTACTGTCTTCCCAGCTTTTAACTGCCCATACAAGGGTCCAGATGGGACATGAGCAGCTCTTAAACGATCGACCAGCAACTCTCCAGGATAGTCTTTTTCTTCGATTCTAAAACCAAAGCATTCAATGCGATGATCCAAATGTTTCGCAACCACTAGAAACCGTTCGTTCTCAAAAATAGTTTTCTCTTCATCCAAAACAACAAAATTTATTTTATAAGACAATTTAGTTTGTGACACCCGCAAACTTGTCAGAACAAAGTCTTGAATTCCTTTCGGCCCATAAATTGTCAGTGGTTCACTTTTTTTGAGCTCCTTGAAAAGATCGGCTACTCAAAAAACCTGGCAGCCCAAAGATATGGTCTCCATGCAAATGCGTAATAAAAATACGACTGATTTTACGTGGACGAATCGTGGTCCGCAATATTTGATGCTGTGTCCCCTCACCAACATCAAAAAGCCAAACCTCATTAATCTCTTCAAGTAATTTCAATGCAATTCCAGTTACATTACGTGTTTTCGCTGGAGATCCAGCGCCTGTTCCTAAAAATTCTAATTCCATACCATATTCCAATCTAATTGGCCACAGCTCTATTAAAAGCAATGTCCATTTTTTAATTAAGATAATCTCCGTAAAAGAAAAGCGTACGGTCTTACCCACAACAAAGATTATACTACATTCAAAATTATACGCTAATTGCAACTAAAAATTCGCGTATCTTGTTTGCCATCCTGCTGAATATTATAATATCATCATAAACTAAAATTAAACAAATTTTAAGGAGATTACTGAATGCGCTTAGCCGATTTTGAACTTTCCCTCGCAAACCTAAAAAACAACTTTCAAATTTTTTTCGAATCACAAGGACAACTATTGCCCATCGTTTCAATCAAAAGAATGACACAAGGTGTGGTTCTTTCAGCAGTGCCCGTAGGCACTCCATTGACTCTTGAGCAACTGTCCAAAGGCTTTCTTTCACTTACGGATGATCATGCACAAGTATTGATTGCAAGTGCAGGTCAAGAACATTTAGTTTTTGGTTATAGGTTAACTCAAACAAAAATCCTTATTTCTTAGAATAGTCCACAATAAAATAGAAAAGACCGGCAATCGTTCAATTGCCAAGTCCTTAAAAAAATATAAACATGTTAATTAGTAACACCCAGTCCTATTTCAAGATATTTTTAGCTATGTAGGTACTGTAATACTTCAAGCCATATTCGTTGGGATGGACATTGTCGTCATAAAACCAAGCTGTTTGATCTTTACTGTAAGTGTACCAATCAATGATCTTTAAATTGTGATACTTTTTCGAAGCAGTACTCAAGGACTCATTGACCTGATCTTGCCAGCGTCGTGTTGGAACATGTGTATTAATCCAATAGACCTTCCTTTTTCCTGCAATACTCATGATGGAACTCAGCTGCTCGTCCGTAAAGGGACCGTTTGTCCCTATACTGAGTAACACTACATCCGCTAACTTTCCATTGTTTGCTAAACTTTGAAGTACCGCAATCGCATCAGGAATTTGGCGCCCTACCTTAGCATCAATATACATCTGCGGAAATATATCTTGTAGTTTAACAGATCCATCTGCTAGGACTGAATCGCCCACAGCCGTAACTTGTAACGTCTGTGCCCTTTTCTTCTGCACTTCACTTAAGCCATCTGCTTGCTTTTCACCCTCATTGCTGGCTTTCTGTTCATCATTGGCTTGCGCCGCTGAACTTTTGACAGCTGATCCATCTTCCCTTTTTTTACCTTTTTCTAATTCATCTTTTTTATTATTTTTGGCTACTTTCTGTTCGTTTTTCTGGAGGGCGTCCTGCAATTTCTGATCACCCTTAGCAGCACTTGCACCCGGTTGCTGAATAATTCCCAGCAATGCGAGCAAAACAAGAGCAAGTACACCTGTTCCCCAGAGTCTCCGCCAACCATAACGTGAATTTTGCTTAAAAAACTCTGTCACAAATTCTTTTGTACGCGCATAATCAAAATGCTGCAAAGGCCGCTCTATATAGACATATGAAAAGTGACTGATAGCAACAATAAGGGCAATTTCAACCAGTGCATGAAACCAAGGATGAGCGGCAATATTAGTAACATGTGCTTCATAAAAAATCATGACTGGATACTGATATAAATATATGCCGTAACTTCTTTTCCCTAACCATGAAAAAAGACGATTAGACATTAACCGGTTCATATCTGCACCTGGATGAGCAACGGTCGCAATAAAAATCAGTGCGAGCAAAGAGAAGAAGAACATACCTCCGTGATAAGTCAGACCACTTTCTCCCGGCATGCTGAAAAACATCCATATAATCAGTATCAGTGAAATTATCCCTGTGATATTCAAGACATGCTTTGCCACATTAGGTAGTTCTGCCTTTAACGAAGTACTTGGCCAAATAACAGATAATGCTGCACCCAATAAAATTGAAAACATTCGTGTGTCAGTTCCATAATAAACTCTTGATGGATCCTGCCCTTCTTTATAAAGCAAGGCCATCAAAAGTGCTGAAATAAAGGCTCCAATAAAAATAATGTCAAAAACTGGCTGTCTTTTGCGAATAACGACCCATAAAAAAGTCAGTAGCAAAGGCCAAACCAGATAAAACTGTCCTTCAATCGAAAGAGACCACAAATGCGTAAAAGGAGACTGGGGACCAAACCTATCGAAATAGGACTCGCGGTGAACAACTTGAAACCAATTATAAACATACACAAAATTCGTCAACATAATTTGTCGAATATTTGTCAAAAGTTCCCGCTGAAAAAGCGTAATGTACGAAACAGTAACCAAAATCATCGTTACAAGTCCTGGGTAAAGCCGTTTTATCCGTCGTTTATAAAAAGCTGGAATATCAATACGCCCATTTTGCTGCATTTCCTGATTCAGCAAATCTGTAATCAAATATCCTGATAAAACAAAGAAAATGGGGACTCCTAAATAGCCGCCTTGAACATCATAAGGCATCAAATGAAATAAAATTACCCCAACTACAGCTAAAGTACGAATGCCATCAAAACCATTAATATAACGGCGTTTTTTTAATCTTCTATCCATTCTTTTAATCAACCTCAAAATTTAACACGTTTAAGATATCGTTATTCTACTCAACAAATTCAAATGTAAATTTCCCAATTCGGACAAGATCTCCTTGCTGAGCACCCTTTTGCCGCAAAGCATCATCAACACCCATACCACGAAGCTGACGTGCAAAACGCATCACGCTTTCATCATGATCAAGATTTGTCATTTTAAATAATTTTTCAATTTTTTCACCACTCAACACCCATGTTGCATCCGAGTCGCGTGTTATTTCAAATGTCTTGTTGCTTTCTTCCTGATAGACATATTCGGCAACTTCTTTTTGCTTCAATTGTGTGCGTTCTGCTAATGTTGGGAAAACAGGTGTTTTATCCAAAATATCAGCTGTTTTAAGAAGAAGTTGCTTCAGGCCAGTACGTGTGACAGATGAGACTTCCATTATCCCTGGTGTTTCTTCAAGGGTATGATCCTGTTGCATCATATTTTTAAACTTTTTTAGATTCTCTTGCGCATCTGTTAAGTCCATTTTACTTGCAACAATGATTTGAGGCCTTTCTAATAAAGTGCTGTCATAGTTGACCAATTCTTGATTTATTTTGAGAAAATCGTCATAGGGATCTCTACCATCAGTTCCGCTCATATCAATTACATGCAAAATAACTCTTGTTCTTTCAACGTGACGCAAAAATTGAATTCCTAAACCAACTCCTTGGGAGGCACCTTCAATCAAGCCTGGTAAATCAGCCAAGACAAAATCACGACCATCATCTAAACGTACCATTCCCAAATTAGGAACCAATGTTGTAAAATGATACTCGGCAATTTTTGGCCTAGCACTAGTCACAGCTGCAAGCAATGTCGATTTTCCAACAGACGGGAAGCCAACTAATCCAACATCTGCTAACACTTTTAATTCAAGCTTTAAAACACGTTCAACTCCCGGCTCACCATTTTCCGCAATCTCAGGTGCCGGATTCCGTGGACTGGCAAAGTGAATATTGCCGCGACCACCACGACCACCATGTGCCACGGTCAACTCATCCCCGTCATGTAATAAATCTCCTAAAACTTCTCCAGTTTCAGCATCTGTCACAGTTGTCCCTTCTGGCACAGAAATGTAAAGGTCCTTAGCACCTCTGCCATACATTCCCTTTATCATGCCCTTTCCGCCGCTCTTGGCTTTAAAGTGGCGATGGTACCTAAAGTCCATCAGAGTATGCAAGCCTTCATCGACCTTTAGCACAACGCTTCCGCCTTTTCCACCATCACCACCAGCTGGTCCGCCATTGGGAACATACTTTTCTCTTCTAAAAGCAACCATTCCGTCGCCACCATCTCCGGCTTTAACATTTATTTTCACTTGATCTACAAACACGTAAACAACTCACCTTTCTTTAGATGGGGGACTTGATAAAAAACTATCATAATCATTTTATTTTCATTTATTTTAAATAGGTAAAAAATCCATCTGACAGCCATGGAACACTAAACTGCCTTGCATCACTATAACAGTTTTCCCCTTCTTGGTCAAAATTTGCACACTAAATTCAGCACTACTTTAATCCTTTTTTCACAAGCGAAACAGACTGCTATTGCTTTGCCCCAAAATTATTCTATAATCAATTATATAGTATACTAGAGTGTGTTAGTAGACTGCATGTGTCGCTGCAGATTATTTGAGTTTATTTACTGATTATTTCGAACTTCTACTGATATTAACTTACCAAGGAGCTTTTATTATGCAACAACGTTATCAAAACTTAAAAATTGCTCAAAGAGGTGTTATTGTGAGCTTAGCTGCTTACATTACACTTTCGCTCTTAAAAATTATTATTGGTCAGATTAGCCATTCTGAAGCTCTACTGGCTGATGGTTCCGGCAATGTAACCGACATTTTTTCTTCATGCGCAATTATGATTGGTTTACGTTTAGCTCAACGTCCCCCAGATGAAAATCACCAGTATGGTCATTGGCGTGCAGAAACACTAGCAACTCTGATAACTTCATTTATCATGCTTCTAGTTGGTTTGAGTGTACTTTATTCTTCTGTTAGTGATTTTATAGCGGGTAATAAGGAAGTCCCAGACATTTATGCCCTTTTCGTCGGATTATTCAGTGGCTGTATTATGTTTGGAGTTTATCTTCATAATTCCTACCTCGCCAAGAAAATTAATTCGGATTCCCTGCTTGCAATTGCCAAGGACACTCGTAATGACGCTCTGACGAGTTTAGCAACTTCGATCACAATTATTGGAGCCAATTTTAAAATGCCCTGGCTGGACAGTATCGTGGCACTTCTAATTGGTCTCACTATACTTAAAACCGCCTATAATATTTTTTCTGATAGTGCTTTCTCTTTGTCCGATGGATTCGATGATGAGCTTTTAGCAAAATATACAAATGCTGTTAATGAAATTCCTGGAGTTGAACTTGTTCATAATATTCAAGGTCGTTCATATGGTGCAAATATTTTTGTTGATATCATAATTTGGGTCGATCCCCAAATGTCTGTACGAGAAAGTCATCATATCACTGAAAAAGTTGAAAGTCTCCTACGTCGCAAGTTTGGTGTTCTAGACACCGATGTTCACGTAGAACCATGGGATGTTGACTACGAACTAACTCGTCCAAATGAACTAAATAGCCACTAGCAACCGCTAGTGACTATTTTTATGTTGCAATTTAATTTTTGACTCAGCCACATTTTCGGTGATACAGTCGGTGCTTGGTCATCTACATTAAGTTTGTATCATGCATAATGTACAAAGCACTCTTTATTTTTTCAAACTAAGTTTAATAGTTTGCGCAACTTTTTTTGAAATCCCAGCAGTCTGTAATTCACTAACAGTTGCCATTTCTATTTTTTTCATTGAACCAAATTTGCGTAGCAATTTCACGCGTGACTTAGGTCCCACACCAGGAATCAAGTCTAGTCTTGAGGCCAATGAATGTTTAGAATGTGTTTTTCGATGAAACGTAATAACAAACCTGTGGACTTCATCCTGTATCCGTTGCAGTAAGTAAAAGGCTTCGCTTTTCGGATCAAGCGGTACTTTAATGAATTTATCATTCATCAGATCTGCAGTTTTATGATGTTCATTCTTAACCATCCCCGCTACGGGAATTGACAATCCCAGTTCATTTTCCAAAACATCTCTTGCTGCCTCAATCTGAATTTCTGCACCATCCATCAAAATCAGATCAGGCATTTGAGCATGTTCCTTCAATAAGCGCGTATACCGTCTTCTAACAACTTCACGCGTACTTGCTGCCTCGTCAGCGTGATCGACAGTACGCAATTTATACTTGCGATACTCGCTCTTTTCCGGGCGTCCATCAATAAAACAAACCATTGCAGAAACAATGTCTGTCCCTTGAAGATGTGAATGATCAAAAGCTTCGACTCTATGTCCTTGTGGAAGCTCTAAAGCTTTCATAATCTCATCCATTGCGCCTGTAGTCTTACGATCATCCAATTCAAGCAGTCTAAACTTCTCTTCCAGCACTAAACGGGCATTCTTTTCTGCTAAATTCAAGAGTTCCCTTTTTTGTCCGCGATATGGAGTTCTGACAGGTCGATGCAGAATTTCGGTCAAAACCTCCTTATCTAATGTCTCTGGAACTAAGATTTCTTTAGGCATCACATTATTTTTGCGGTTGTAAAATTGTAGTATAAACGATTCTAATTCTGCTTCCGGTGTGTCAATACAAGGGAAAATCCGCTTTTCACGCTTTATCAGTCTAGCCTGTCTGATGAAGAAAACTTGGATGGAGATCCAGCCCTTATCTAAGTAAAAATTAAATAGATCACGCGGTGTATTATCGTTCGAAATAATCTGCTGCTTTTCGACCGTGATCTCAACATAATGGATTTGATCTCTGAGTTCAGCAGCTCTTTCAAAATCCAGTCCTTCAGATGCCTGCTTCATTTTTTTAGTCAGTGTCTGTTTAATCCGTCCAACATTTCCGTTCAGGAAAGATTTTATTTTTTTAATTTGAGCAGCATACTCCTCCATAGGAACTTCTTTAAAACAAGCTCCCAAACACTGCCCCATGTGATAGTACAAACATGGACGTTTTTGATACCCATTACAACGCCGTAATGGGTATACTTTCTGTAGAAGTTGCATTGTTTCTTCAGCTGCATAAACATTGGGATACGGTCCGAAATAATAACCGCCATCCTTCTTTACTTGGCTAACGATTTTTATCATCGGATCTTTCTCATTGGTTATTTTGATATATGGATAACCAGTCCCGCGCTTTAACTTAATGTTGTAATATGGTTTATGCTTTTGGATAAGCGTTATTTCAAGTAAAAAAGCTTCTTTATCAGTCGAGGTAATAATCGTTTCAAAATCCCTGATTTCAGAAACTAATTTAGCTGTTTTCCCCTCATGCGCACTTTTAAAATAAGAGCGCACTCTGTTTTTTAGATTTTTTGCCTTTCCAACATAAATGATACGACTGTTGATATCCTTCATTACATAGCAGCCTGGCAAATCGGGCAATAATTTTAATTTCTTTTCAATATGCATTGTTGCCACTTTAAGAACATCCTTTCACTATTTAAGCCACTCTCCCATTATATTACAGCCTTTTTTTACTTTATAGGACAAAAAAAGTATTTTTCAACAAAAAGACAACATTTTCAAAAAAATGAAAATGTTGTCTACACAACTCTCTGTTGATTATCTTGCCTAGCTTTAAATCAAAATTTTTGACAGAAAATCCTGCGCTCTTTCTGTTTTTGGCGCGTTAAAAAATGTTTCAGGATTGCCCTTTTCTTGAATGGCTCCATCTGCCATAAACCAAATTTCATCTGCCACGCTTTTGGCAAAGCCCATTTCATGTGTCACAACGACCATGGTCATCCCGGACTCGGCCAGATCCTTCATAACCTTCAAGACTTCACCCACCATCTCAGGGTCAAGTGCTGAAGTTGGTTCATCAAAAAGCATAACTTCTGGATTCATTGCCAGCGCGCGTGCAATAGCCACCCTTTGTTGTTGACCACCGGACAAACTCTGCGGATATTGCTCTGCCTTGTCAGCCAAACCAACCCTTTCAAGCAGATCCTGTGCTTGTTTTGTTGCCTCGTCATCAGATAATTTTTTTACTCTAAGCGGAGCTAGTTTAATGTTTTCAATAACATTCATATTTGGAAAAAGATTAAAACTCTGAAAAACCATTCCCATTTTCTCACGAAGATTATTCAGTTCATTTTCACTGATTCCGGTTAAACTATTTCCCTCAAACAAAACTTTACCTGCGGTTGGTTCTTCAAGAACATTTAAGCATCTTAAAAAAGTACTTTTCCCTGAACCTGAAGGGCCAATCACACAAATTACTTGTCCCTTTTTAACAACTTCATTAATATCTTTAAGTACTTCATTGTCGCCAAAAGATTTTCCTAAATTTTGAACTTCAATTAAATTAGGCATGTTTCATCTTCCCTTCAAAATACCCTAAAACCTTAGATAAACCAAATGTCATAATAAAGTATATAATCATCGCGATGAAAATTGGAATGACACCTTTGTAAGTTGCAGATTGAACAAGCTGCATTTGATACATGATATCAGTTACACCAATTATTGAAACAATGGAACTTTCTTTGATTAGGGTAACGAACTCATTGCCCAAAGCAGGCCAGATATTTTTCAGTGCCTGCGGAATAATTATATAACGATAGGTCTCTTTTTGTGATAACCCCAGACTTCTTGAAGCCTCAGTTTGTCCTGCGGGTATTGATTCGATTCCTGACCGAATAACCTCTGCTACATAAGCGGCTGAGTTTAAAGAAACCGCAATAATTCCTGCAATCAAAGCTGGTAAAGATTGAATAACTGCACCTATTCCGAAATAAACAAACATGACCTGAACCATTAACGGTGTTCCACGGACAAATTCAATATATGAAACTGCTAAACCGTGTGTTAGTTTATTACGCGACAGCCGCATAAGGGCAAACAATGTACCTAAAACAAAACCAAAGAAGACAGAAACGACCGTAATTATTAAAGTATATTCAATTCCCTTGGCGAAGTAAGTCCAGTAATTCAGCATTGAATTTTTCTTGCCATTTGTGGTCATGTTTTTAGCTGCTGCCGGAATATACTCCTTGTTAATGAGATTATCCTTTTTTACTTCATCTATAGTTTTATTAGCCGCATTAACAAGGCTATCTGCGCCCTTTGAGAAGCCGATTGCAGAACCTGTCTGGCTTGCATCAATATCAAAACCCGGATCAATCACTTTCAAATTACGATTATTTTCGGCAAATGCCTTAGCGGTTGCCTCTTCCATTGCAACTGCATTGACTTTTTGTGATTGAAGAGCAATCACCAAGTCGTTTAATTTGGCTAATCCCTTGACATCATTACCCTTCATCTGCTGTTTAACCAATGAATACTGCAATGAACCGGTTTGAGCACCAATCGTTTTACCTTTGAAATCCTTGATTTTCCTAAAGTGTGCTGCATCTTTTTTGTTGATAAGCATATACTGATCACCAGTATAGTAGATTTTAGAAAAAGATACGCTTTTTTGTCTTTCGGGTGTTGGGTTCATCCCAGCAATTACCATATCAATCTTATGAGTTTCCAAGGCAACGAGAAGTGAATCAAAATTCATGTTCTTAACTTCTAACTTTACCCCAATATCTTTCGCAAACTTCTCTGCAAGCGAGATATCAAGCCCGACATATTTAGTTTTGCCGTTTTCTTTTGCTGTAAATTCATATGGCGGATAATCGGCACTTGTCCCGACAACCAAAGTCCCCTTATCTTTTACTTTCTGCAAGTAATTGTCATTTGCAGCTTTTGCATGCGTAACGGGTATAATAAGTGCTAATAAAAAAACAATTATAACTAGAAAAAAACTTTTTTTCTTCATACAGACTTTCCCCTTCTGGAATAACATAAACTACTACCAAAAGCAGTATACTCCATTTAGAATTATTATGCAATATGATTGAATAATGTGTGCTATTTACTCATAAAAATCATAATATATTCTTTTTTATGCAGCAAATTAATTAATTGAAATATTTTCAAAAAACTGGTATCCTTTGGTGAGTATCTAGACATATAAAGCAAGGGAGTGATCTTTCCTCATGGGACTTACAGTAAATCGTCAAAACCAACTAGACAAACTGTTTGAAAAACTTGCAGTTGACCCTGTTCAACCTCCGAAAAGCAAAGAAAATAATTCTAAAGAAGAAAAAAAAGAAAAACAGAAGAAATAGGCAGTTGCAAGTTTAGCAAGCATACTATCTCAAAATAAAAAACTCAAACGAAAGCGCACGTTTTAGTCAAATCCGGAGGTCCACCTTCTAGTTTGACAATCAACGTCTGATTCGTTTGAGATTTTTTATTAATCTATCATCCTAATAAATAGCATAATTAAGTGTACCCTTATGTAAGGCTGTTGCCCTCAATTACTTATCTTGTGCAAATCCATGCGGATAACGCTTATTAAGTGTTTGAATGTTATTTTCAGCTATTTCATCAAATGAGATATCTGCCCAAGCAGCAATTTGCGATAAATACCAAAGCACATCTCCGAGCTCATGGACCATTTCTGCACGGTCCAAGTCTTTCCCCTTAAAAGTGTAATTTTTAATCAGATCAATCACTTGACCACTTTCGCCGGCTAATCCTAAAGCACAGTTTGTTAAGACCTGTTCGTTACCGTACAGTGTTCTTTTAGCAGCTTCTTGATACTCATTAAATTCCATAGACTACATTCCCTTCAATCTTTTTCTATCATTTGATCAATCCAGTCCCAAACTGAATCTTTGCCTATTTTGCTAACAGCAGAAAACAAGACATAGTTATCACTATTCAAAAAATCCGTCTTTCGTAAGGCATTACTGGCAACTTTATTCCACTTCGAGCGTGGGACCTTATCTATTTTTGTACCAACAGCCAAGACCGGTAATTGGTAGTAATGCAGGAACTCCAGCATTTGAAGATCAAGTTCAGTTGGCTCATGGCGTGCATCAATTAGCGATATTACGCCCTTAAGATTTGGACGCTGTGTCAAATAAGTTTCAATCATACGTCCCCATTTTTCCCGCTCTTTTTTTGAAACTTTTGCATACCCATATCCCGGAACATCAACTAAGTACATTTTTTCCTCAACTTTATAGAAATTTAGTGTCTGTGTTTTCCCGGGCTGACCAGAAGTACGGGCATAGCTTCTTCGGTCAATGAGAGTATTGATTAATGATGATTTCCCTACGTTAGAGCGACCGACCAAAGCAATTTCTGGAAACCCATTATTCGGATATTGTTCCGGTTTAACCGCGCTGATTGTTAATTCAACATTGTGTACTTTCATCTAATTTGTGCCCTCCTTTGCCTTGTTAAATTCTACCATAGTTTTTACTTTTAGCGCTGTTAGAAGTTAATTTCTATTAAGTTCAGTCGGAAACACAGCAATAAAAAAGCACTCCACGACATCTAAGCCTGGAATGCTGCTATTTCATGTAATTGAAATTCGCCTTATTTTGAAACCTTAACGACTTCTTTGTCGCCATAGTAACCACAGCTTGAACATACATGGTGCGATTTTCTCAATTCGCCACAATTTGGACAAGCACTCATTCCTGGCACTTGTAGCTTGTAATGTGTACGGCGTAATCTCTTACGTGTTTTTGAAGTTTTACGTGCTGGTACTGCCACTGACAGCCACCTCCTTTAAATTAATAAAAAATATTCAACAAGAAGAATTGTACTTTGTATTCCCTAATTTTGCAACCCACCGTCGCCTCAATCGTCGGTTCTGAAATAATCCTTCAACTTGGCCATGCGGGGATCAATGGCATCACTACCATTAGCTTTATGATCTTCATCCAACAGACTCCAATCGTCACCCTGCAAATTTGCAGCATGTTGCTTTTCCTCGGCAGTTAAGACCTTCATCGGAATTTGCAATAGAATGTTGTCTTCAACTATTTGATTCAAATCAACGACATCATTCTCCAAAACAATAACAACATCGTCATCATCAAAACGCTCTAAATTAGATTCATGATGGCTGACATAGTACTCACTAACATCGAAACTGAGCGGAAGTTCAACTGGTTCTAATGATCTTGTCGACGGCACTGTGACCGTTGCAGTTATCTTCAAGTAACCCAGCAAGCCTAGACTATCCATCGAAAACAAGCCCTGTACGCTTACTGGTGAAATAGCCAGAACATCACTATCTCGCTCCTTGATTGACACAGCAATATCAACAATCGCATCAACATGAAGAGGCTTTGAACCATTCTGACTCAGTTCACTCAGAGACCATTTCATACAAATCTCCTCCCAATGCAACAACCGTAATTATACCTGTCTCTCAAAACAATGTCAACGTTTTTTCCTTGACAGCACTTCATTGAAAACGTATCGGAGCACGTTTCAAATCCTGCGAAACACCACTTGCCAATGCATAGACATTTCCTGCACGATAATCAACACACAACAAGTTTTCTTTGTTCTTTTTGTCAACTTTCACAATAATAGGATAACTACAATTCTTTTTTACCTTATTCAAATGTAGCTGTCCGCGACTGCTGAAACCCAACAATCTAATATAAGGATTTGTTTCAATCTTTCTGACATCCTCATTTGTAACCTGTACAAGTATGGTCACGGCCAAACGTGCCAAACGAGTATAAGTATAGCGCTTTGATTTGACCGCCTTGATCCAATCATCGAATGTCGCATCCTTTGCGAGTGGCTCCAATTGCTGTTTCATTCGATACTCAAGCCCAGCCGAAACATCGTACAGTCTTCTTATATCACCTAAAGAACTCGTTTCTAATTGATACCGTAGTAATAACCAAAAATTCGCCCAAGAGACTATTTTTTGCGCAGATAAGGTTTCATAAGTTGCAAGCGGAACATAATTTCTGGTTTCTGTTTCATTGTGCATTACAAGTTGCTTCCTGATTGCTGATGCGCTTGCAATACGCTGCGTTTTTTTTAAGGTCAGATCATGGTGCCCTGCAACCACACGTTGCAACGGTACCATCTCAAAGGGAGAACCCACACGCAGATTTGCCTTTGCATAGGCCAACCCTAAAAGATCATTTGGTTGATCTACGCTGTAGCCCAGTTTTTCCTGAACAACTCGTTGATATGCAGCAGCGTAAGATTCATTGTACTTGGAGAAATCCCCATGAACATCCAAAGTCTTTTGAGCCATTGCGTTAAAATCATATGTGGCATGCTCTGCACCAAAAAAAAGCTTCTCAACACCTAATTGTTTCAATATCTTCACAGCACCTAATGCAAAACGGTCAGCTGGTTGAACGCAAAACACTAGGGGAAGTTCGACTATCACATCTACGCCAGCAATTATTGCCTGTCTCGCCCGTGTCCATTTATCAACGCAAGCAGGTTCCCCTCTCTCCAGAAAATTACCGCTCATTGCAACAACAATCGTTGCATCAGGAAACTTCGCACGTGCCTGTTCAAGCTGGTACAGATGCCCATTGTGAAAAGGATTGTATTCAGCAATTATCCCAACTACCGTCACTACATTTCTCTCCCTACATTTTATGACAACTAAAGAACCATCTTCTTGTCGTCTGGGTAATTTCAGAACATCCGAAATCACCAAACTCTCTAACACTCTCAAACCCAGCTTCATCTAGCATCTCCAGGTACACATTCAATGGATAAGTCCGCTCATAATGAGTTTCTTCCAAACGCTCATACTTGTCACCTGTGTTATCTGAAACAAAGAACGTCAGATCATGGATCACACTGTGCAGCTCCGCACCATCATAACTTTTCCAAATAAAAGCCTGCTTATCATCTGTATAGTTATACATATATCCAGGATACACGACATCAGTTTGATACGGAGAAATCACGTCGAAGATAAAGTTTCCTCCCTTTTGCAGATGCTTATAAACTTGCTTGAAAACTCGCACCATTGAAGCCTTGTCTTTCAAATAACACAAAGAATCCAAGCAACAAGTAATAACATCAAACTTAGGCAGTCCCGCTAGATCTAACATATCAGCTTCTATCAACGGCACTTCAACCCGTGCTTTTCGTGCTCTTTCTTCAGCTAGAGACAGCATATCGGCAGACAGATCAGCTCCTGCGACTTTATACCCTTTTTGTGCAAGTAAAATAGCCATTCTCCCAGTTCCACACGCAAGATCAAGTATTTGGGCAGATGTCAGTTCTGGAACCTGTTGCTCAATAAATTCGCACCAGCGCGTGTACATTTTAGGTTCCATCAATTCATCATATAATTGAGCAAACGTCGTATAATTCATTGGTTAGTCTACCAGCCACTTCGAAGTATCGACAATTGATGCTTCTGACCAGAGTTTCTCCAAGTTATAAAAGCGCCGTGTTTCCGTTTTGAAAACATGTACAATCACATCTGCCAAGTCAATCAATATCCAGTTTCCACTATTTTTACCTTCAACTTGCTTGATCACGATACCATTTTCGGTAGCCCTTTCTTCAATTATATCAGCAATTGCTTTCACCTGGCGCTCAGAGTCCGCCTGCATGATTACAAAGTAGTCTGCTACATAACTTATTTTTTGGACATCAAGTGCAACAATATCATCTGCTTTCTTGCTATCAGCTGCTTCTACAACCACTTTCAAAATATCTTTACTATCCATTTAATTCTCCTTAATTTACTGTGCTGTTACCCAACGATTATAAGTCTTTATTGCCGCAGGATAAATCACTTTATTTGCTGCCAATAAGTACTGCAATGTATGTTTAGTTTCAAAAGAAACAGCCTGATCCAAGTCGTTAAAAGCAATAGTACGCGCGATGTCGACATCTGGAAAATTACGTCCTTTTTCAACAAAATCAGCCACATACACCACCTTATCCAACTGAGTCATTGTGATGGCCCCAACAGTGTGCCGCCTGACAGCGTTCAATATTTCTATATCATTTATCATAAGCTCGTTTGCAATGATTTCTGCTCCAACGACACCGTGCCATATAAAATTGCCCCAATTCAACAAATCTTTATCTAAATTTTTTTGATGAATAACTTTTTTAAATTCTTCAGCGCTTCGTTCTTTAGCGTAGTCATGAACTAGAGCTGCAATGCTTGCCTTTTCAACATCAACATCATTTAGGCGCGCGAGTTCAACCGCGGCACTCTCGACTCCTAAAATATGGCGATATCGTTTTTCACCAACACTTTGCTGAACCTTTGCAAGAAGCTCCCTTCGCGTTCCATCAAAATAGCCTTTTTGGTATTCCAACTCAGTCATTGTACAAACCCCTTTCTTTAATGTACTTCTCAACCGCAGGAGGCACCAGGTACCTGATAGAACAATGTTGACTCAATTTTTGGCGAATTAAAGTCGAACTGATTTCAATCAGCGGAATGTCAACCCACATAAGCGGATACTGACTTGTTTTGGGATAACCATGCCGCGCTACTCCAACAAAATGTACCATCTTTACTAGTTGATCGATTTTATGCCATTTTGGAAGATAGGCAACCATATCTCCGCCAATAATAAAGTAGATCTCATAATCAGGATGACGTTCTTTTAAAAATTTGATACTATCGTAGGTATAGCTTATACCACCGCGCTCTATCTCACATTTTTCCATTTCAAACAGCGGATTGTTTTCTATACTTAATGCGACCATCTGTTTACGATCAGATGCCGCAATCGAATCTTTATGATCAACATGCGGTGGAGTATCATCTGGCATAAAAAATACACGCTCCAAACCTAACTGATCAGCAACCTGCTCGGCAATGATCAAATGACCTAAGTGAGGCGGATTAAATGTTCCCCCTAGGATACCAATTCTTCTTCTATGACCGCCAAAGTCATTTTCAGTCATCGGCAAGACTTGCGGTTCCCTAACCGTTTGCACAGTCAAATTCCACACCTCCAAAACAATTACTTACAGTTCCTTTAAACTATTCGAAATAGCTCGGTTTTCTTTATTTTCAGACTGTCGGTACAGAACTAAGATATGTCCTATTTCCTGTACCACATGAATATCTGTCTTGTTTTCTAGATACTCATGTGCTTCATCAGCCTCTAGTGGTGAGCTTTGTAAAAGGTTGACCTTTATCAATTCTCTTTTATTTAGTGCATTTTTCACCTGCTCGATCCAAACGGGATTGATGCCATCCTTTCCAATTTGAAAAAGTGGCCGCATCGAGTGGCTTGCGCCCTCAAAAAGCGCTTTTCTTTTCCTGTTAACGTCATGACTTCCTCCTTAACACTTATATCATTGCTCTTCTTAGTGTGACAGCAACACCTTCAGGTGCCCAGCCTGCAACGACCGCACCTGCATTAACCGTTATCCAGCCTAACCCTGAAAAAACTAAGTCACTCTTCTGAGTTGCTTTAAATTCAAAACGGACAAGTCGCGGTAGTTTCTCAATATTTTCAGAAAACGGAGGCTGTAACAATTCTCCAGCGTGCTTAGCATAAAAACTGTCGGCGTTTGCTGTTTTTGTCCGATGAATCATCAAACTATTGTCAACATATACAACTACACCTTTTCGTTCGCCTTTCAAATAATCAAAACGCGCTAAAGCCCCCAAAAAGAGTGTTTGCTCATTTCCTAATTGATAAACTTTAGGTTTGATTTCCTTTTGTGGCACAGCAATATTCAATTCTTTTCCAGAAAGAAAATGAGTCATCTGGTGCTGATGGATTACACCTGGTGTATCAATCAAGAAATGCTCATCATCAAAGGGAATCTCAATTTTATCAAGCGTTGTCCCTGGAAAACGCGAAGTTGTGATCAACTCGGCAATCCCTGTCTTTTGCTTGATAATCTGATTAATTAAAGTTGACTTTCCAACGTTAGTAACGCCAACAACATACACATCACGGTTGGCACGATACTTATCAATCATACTTAATAACGAAGCTATCATATGATTTTTTTTTGCACTGACTAATGCTACATCAACTGGGCGCAACCCTTGCATATTAGCATTCTGTCTGATCCAATCGCGCAATTTGGATCTCTTTAAAGATTTCGGCAGTAAATCTTCCTTATTGCCAACGATCAGGATAGGATTTTTTCCAACGAACCGCTGCAGTCCTGGAATAATAGACCCACTAAAATCAAAGAGATCGACCACATTAACAATCAATGAGTCTGTTTCTCCAATTTGAGTCAATATTTTCAGAAAATCATCATCTGTTAGTGCTACATCAGCTATTTCGTTATAATGACGAAGTCTAAAGCAACGCTTGCAATAAAGATCCTCTCCTTCATCATTTTTTTGAATTGCCGCAGCTGGGACATAACCAACTTCTTGGGGGTCAGCACTTTGAATCATTGCCCCACAGCCGATACAATACAATTCTTCATTTTCTTTAGTCATCTAGCGAATGCCCCCATGTGGATGAAATAACTTTATTCTTTACCAAATTTTTTTTAATTATCCTTTCAAAAAAACGATTTATTTTTGTATTCCATGCATCTGTCTCAATAATCGGCTTAACAAGAATACTTTTGATGCCGGCTGCGTTTGCAGCAGCAATATCTGTCACTAGCTGATCTCCTACCAACACTACTTCAGTGTTTTTAAGTTTAAATCTTTTTTTTGCTTCTTCTATTCCGTAAGAAAAAGGTTTTAGCGCACGTGCAATAAACGCTAACTGCAATGGCGCCACTGCCTTCGCAACACGTTTTTTACTATTATTTGAGACAACAATTACAGGAATCGCTTCTTCCTGCATAACTTCCAACCAGCGTTTTAACTCAGGTGTTCCATCAGGATTATTCCACGCAATCAAAGTGTTATCTAGATCTGTTAATATAACTTTGATTCCATTTTTTCTTAACTCTGCTGGGGTCAACTCATATATTGATTCGAGTAGCCATGTTGGCTTGAAACGTGCAAACATACAATACACTCCTATTTTTTCTTGACTCACTTATTATATGCCACTTCTAGCAGGTTACGCAAAAAATACAATTACAATTATTTTTGCGCTAAAACAACCTAGATATAACAAAAGTCTAGAACAAAATTGTCCTAGACTCTCTCTTCTCGTTTAGGTTACTTACTTAGCTAAAGCTTTCTTTGCTTCTTCAACAATAGAAGTGAAAGCAGCACTGTCATTAATTGCCAAATCTGCTAACATTTTACGATTTACTTCAATTTCTGCAAGTTTCAAACCATGCATCAGCTTGCTGTAGCTAATATCATTGATTCGAGCAGCAGCATTGATTCGAGCAATCCATAATTTGCGGAAATTTGACTTAGTCTTCCGACGATCGCGGAAAGCATATTGATAAGACTTCATAACTTGTTGCTTAGCAACCTTAAACTGGATATGTTTTGATCCTCTGTATCCTTTTGCTAATTTAATTACTTTTTTACGACGTTGGCGTGTAACTGTTCCACCTTTAACACGTGGCATGAAAATTCCTCCTTAAATTGATCTAAGGGTATAAATCAAAGTATTATTCGCGATAAGCGGACTGCCCTTAGAACACATATCTCTCTCAAGATACATCACTGATTGCATATGCAATCCCATTTTATTCTCAAAAAACTCCGTAAAACACTTAATTATTTAACTTGTGAAATCATTTGCTTAATACGCTTCATATCTGAAGCAGACACCATTGATGCCTTGCGCAATTGACGACGTTGCTTCTTTGTTTTCCCATGAAAACGGTGACTTGTAAAGGCGTTCGAGCGCTTTAATCCACCATTTCCTGTTCGTTTGAAACGTTTTACTGATGCGCGATGTGTTTTTTGTTTTGGCATAATACTTTCTTCCTCCTATGTTATAAAGCCTATTTCTCGGCTTTAGGCGCTAACATTAAAAACATGCTACGACCATCCATTTTAGCCCTTGATTCAACCGTTGCAATATCGTTAGTCGCTTTAGAAAAGCGATTCAATACATCATAACCGATTTCCTTATGTGTGATTGCACGACCCTTAAAACGAATAGACACCTTCACCTTATCCCCTTTGGACAGGAACTTACGTGCATTCTTCATCTTAGTGTTAAAATCATTAGTGTCGATCGTTGGGCTTAAACGAACTTCTTTAACATTAATGACTTTTTGCTTTTTCCGCGCCTCGCGCTGCTTCTTCTGCAGTTCAAAGCGATACTTTCCATAATCCATGACTCTGGCAACTGGTGGTTTTGCTTTCGGTGCAACTAAAACTAGATCCAAATTCGACTGTTCAGCTAAGCGTAAAGCTCCTGCTTGGACTTAACACCAAGCTGAGAGCCATCACTAGCAATCAGACGCACTTCACGTGCTCGAATACCTTCGTTTACCATTTTATCAACTGCTATGGTGTTTCACCTCCAAATATAATCAGAGAAAATGCAGAAAAAACGGGAGACTCATTGCTAAGCCCCCCGCTTTCTTCACTTCGTTCAATCCGAAACCTACTATATAAGTGCCCGGGAACTATTTCGTTCGCAAGGCGAGAAGCGGGTGCTTCTGCTTTTTTCTCAACTTAAAATATAATATCATTGTTTGTTCATTTGGTCAAGGATTAATTCTAAATGGATATAAAAGCCGTTAATTATTCGTTGCGACTATAACTTGCAATATCAGCTAGAATTTCACTTACAAATTCACTCGTACTTACTTCTTTGCTATTAGCTTGTCCGTAACGGCGAACTGCCACACCATCTTCAGCTACTTCCTTATCCCCAACAACTAAAATATATGGTATTTTGTTGACCTGAGCTTGTCTAACTTTATAGCCCATTTTTTCATTTCTAGCATCAATGTTAACTCTAACATTACTTGCAACCAACCGATCACGTAATTGTTCACAATACTGCAAATGCAAGTCATTTTTTACAGGAATAATCGTAACTTGTTGCGGTGCTAACCAAGTAGGAAATGCTCCCTTATAAATTTCTGTCAAATATGCCGTAAATCGTTCCATCGTCGAAACAATTCCACGATGAATCATAACTGGACGATGTTCTTCACCGTCAGCCCCAATATAATGCAAATCAAATTTTTCAGGTAGCAAAAAGTCTAATTGGATAGTTGAGAGCGTCTCTTCACCACCAAGAGCTGTTTTAGTCTGAACATCTAACTTAGGACCGTAAAATGCCGCTTCACCTTCTGCTTCATAATAGTCAAGATCAAGGTCGTCCATTGCTGCCTTCAGCATTTTTTGTGATTTTTCCCACATCTCATCATCATCAAAGTATTTATGTGTATTGTTAGGATCACGATAGCTAAGACGGAAGCGATAATCTGTGATGTCAAAGTCCTTGTAAACTGAGACCATAAGTTGAAGAGTCTGTTTAAATTCTTCCTCAATCTGGTCTGGCGTGACAAATGTATGCCCATCATTCAATGTCATTTCGCGTACACGTGATAATCCCGTTAAAGCACCTGATTTTTCATAACGGTGCATCATCCCTAATTCAGCGATTCGAAGTGGAAGATCACGATAAGACCGAATATGGCGATTATAGATCTGAATATGCGACGGGCAATTCATTGGACGTAACTCGAGCATCTCACCATCGCCCATGTCCATTGGTGGAAACATATCTTCACGATAGTGATCCCAATGACCTGACTGCTTGTATAAGTCAAGATTTGCTAATACAGGTGTGTAGACATGCTCATAGCCGCGTGAAACTTCCTTATCAATAATATAACGCTCAATCGTTCTTCTAATTGTCGCCCCTTTTGGCATCCAATATGGTAACCCAGCCCCCACCTTGGGATCAACAAAGAACAAATCAAGGTCATTACCAATAACACGGTGATCACGTTCACGTGCTTCTTGACGGCGCTTTAATTCTGCATCAAGATCTTTTTGCTTAAAGAAAGAGGTGCCGTAGACACGCTGTAGCATAGGATTACTCGAGACACCCTTCCAGTATGCTCCAGCAACTGAAAGTAGTTGGAAAATTTTAACGCCCTTGGTACTTGCCAGCTTTGCACCACGTGAGACATCTACGAAGTTTTCTAAAATATGCACAGCTACGTGTCCGTCATTTTTCTCTGCTATTTCCTTGACCAACTCCATTCGATAAGGGTCACCGTCGACTGCGGCCAAGGCTTCTTTCTCACTAAGGTTCTTATACTCAATTGTCTTGTTTGCTTTCACATACTCTTTCATTTTTTGTGAAATCTTTTCGAATTCAGTTTCCGCAATTTGACCATCAACATTATCCGTATCGAAATAGAAGCCATGTTCTGTTACATTGCCTTCGCCAAAGTGCATCTCAGGATATAATTCAGACAATGCACTCGCTAATAGAATTGCCCCCGTTTGCCATAAAACTTGTAACCCTTCAGAAGAATCCTTAGTAATGATCTTCAATTCCCCATCTTCGACCAATTCTTGCTGGTAATCAATCAGTTGATCATTAAAACTTCCTGCTACAGCCTTTTTAGCCAGGCTCGTGCTAATTGTTTTAGCAATTGCTTCAGTCGTTATCCCCTTTTCAAATTCCTTAACTGCTCCATCTGGAAATGTAACTTTGATTTTTCCCATAATCTTTCCTCCAACTTGTATTAAGATAAAATAAAAACGCCTCTAATGTGCCTTAAACACATTAGGGACGTTCATAACGCGGTTCCACCCAAATTCAAGACTTGCAGTAAAACTGCAGATCTCCTCAAGTGCGTTGCTAACGGACGCTACCCGACCTGACTTTTCACCAGATAAAAAATAGAAGTGGTAAGCTTACCGCTCGAGTGATTTACAGTCAAGATCACCCATCCCTGAATTCATAAACCGTTTATCTTCTACATCAACTACCTAATATTAAACCACTAATAAACTTGTCGTTCAAGTCAAAAAATTAATTTTTAAATTGACGTCGATTACGCCCTATTATTCTGAACTCTTTCGCTAAGAACCGAATGCGCTCCATAATTCTTTTAGCCTTAAGCGGTTCAGCTTCTCCACGGTTATTCGTTGTTAAGTATTGTTTTTCAAGGTTGACCATATCTAGATTGGAACTAAAAAAGGTCGGTAACTCTTCTTGCATTCGATATTGCAGGATAACACCTAAAATGTCATCTCTAATCCAACTTGAAAGCTGATCAGCACCAATATCATCCAGCATCAAGATCGGAGTTCGCTTAACCTCATCCACCATTTTCATTGTCCCGTTATTTCCAATTGAATTTTTCATTTCAACTGCAAAGCTTGGGAAATGCAACAAAGTAGAAGTAAAACCCTCCTCTGCCAAACCATTTGCAATTGCACCTAGAAGATAGGTTTTCCCGACTCCAAAGCTCCCTTGCAAATACATTGCACGATGAAACTTTTTTGGAGCACTGCTATATTCATCTATAAATCGTCCGGCTGCCTGAGCTGCTAGCTCACGCCCTTCTAAATCATAGTCAGCCAATTCTGCATCCCGAATATCTTTAGGCATATTGATTGAGCGAACACGATTGTGAATAGCCTGCTGTTTTTTTTGCAAGAGTAGTGCTTCACTAGGAATATAGGTAACATCTATCAGATGATTATTAAGGGTTAGTTGTGGATCATAGCCTGGTGCATGCGTTTCTTCACCGCGCTTTATTTTATTTTTCACACTAACGAATTCGTAGACTTTACTAGCACTCCTAGCTATGTCCTCTTGTGAAAGTTCTCCTTGGTTTTCTTTAATAAACTCCTTAACTTCCACATCGTTAAACGCATCATTAATCAGTTGACGATAGTCCTTGTTCCAGTTAAGTTTCTTTAAACGTTCTGCTAATTGCTCACCAACATCTTTCATTCCATCATCTCCTTTCAACCTCAAACTCTATTTCTTTTTACGAAACTTGCTCAGCTGTTCCTTGATTTTTTTCCGTTCTGCATCACTTACGTTTGAAACCGTCTTGGGCTTATAACCATCCTGTGCCCAATCCGGCAGTTTTTCTTTTTGAATTATTTTAGAACGATACTTTTTGTTTATATAAGACGAGCCAGTATAACTTCCTTGCTTTTTCTGAGAATTAAATGAACGTACTTGCTGCATTGCATCCTTTGGATTTTTAATTCTTTTTTGTGCCCAGTCTGCGACGACAGACTCAAAAAAAGCACGGTTTAATACAGACATTCCGCGATCAACTATCATATAGTGAATCAAAACATTAACAACCGCGGTATCAAATAAGTTCTTCCCCACGACCCATTCCAGCGTATTCCTCTCTGCAGTTGTGACAAATGTACCCTTTTCAGACTTCAAAACCTGTAAAAATTCTGCAGGGGCATAGGCTTGACATGCATTCAGCAAAGCTTGATCAGATTTGCTGAAGCCACTGTTTTGGCTCGGTTTTAACGCTTTTTCAGTTGTCTCTTCTTGGTTTGCAGTAGTATTTATTTGCGCTTGTTCACGTGTGCTGTACTTCTTATGCAGCAGAGACATGAATAGCTTAAAGTCAACTGCATTGGTTTGTACGTTAACCGCTTTTTCCAAAAGTTTCATTACCTCAAGCTCATCAAGGCCATATACTGTATGAGCCACCATAATTTTTTCTTTCTGTTGCAACACCTGTTCAGCATCAAGAAATGATTTGGCTAGCATCTTCTGCAAAAATGAGATATCAAAACCACTACTGTCCTCATCTAGAATTATTCCCCGATTTTCCTCATCAGAATGTTCAAAAGCTTGAGTGGCGATCGCTGCATTCTGCAGTGCTTGTGTTTGCAGCGAAAAAACATCTAGAAAATGTTTTGTTGTTTCATGTGCTTTGAGATCAGTCAATCTACCTGGCAAGTAAGTCTTTTGCAGTTCATTGAAGTAATTCTCACCAACGGTTTCTAGCAGCAGTGCACGTAACAGATCATCCTTAAAAAAGGCAGAAGGTCTCTGCGGTGCTTGGATAACATAAACATTCAGTTTTCCTAACTCATCTTTTCTTTCGAATGTGCGCAACAATCCTACTGCCTCAAGTTTGTTTCGAGCTTCAAAAAGGGGACGCAATCCTACACCTAATAAATCAAGTAATTTCACATGCATTTGACGAGCGGAAAGCTGCGGTCTCATCTCAATCTGTGTCCGCAGCAGTGAATACAAACCGAACGCCGTTACACCTATCAGCGGTTGATAGAGACGCAACACAACATCCAAATCACTGTCAAAGATTCTTTCATTTGAAACAACTATGAATCCGTCTTTGGGAGATAGATCTTTCCATCCTGTGTCCACGGCAAACACATCCTTTACTTCTTACCATCGTCTACTTATTTCTTGCTATTTTTGCTATTCTTATTTTTCTTATCACGCGCCATTATTTCCTGTAGTTCTTTTAAAAAAACACCCATATCCTTGAATTGACGATAGACACTTGCAAATCGAATATATGCAATCTCATCAACATCAGCCAATAAACCCATTACATATTCGCCGATTAATTGACTAGAAACCTCATTTTCGCCAAGTGATCTCACTTTATTTTCAACTTCATCAACAATTCGGGTAATTGCATCCATTCCAACAGGTCTTTTTTCAGCCGAACGAATTACACCCCGAAGTATTTTCTCCCGATTAAACTCTTCACGTGTACCATTTTTTTTGATAACTAATAACGGTGTGGCTTCAACTCTTTCAAAAGTTGTAAATCTGAATCCACAAGCCTCACATTCGCGCCGACGCCTAATCACGTGCCCGTCATCAGCTGGGCGACTGTCAACAACGCGTGAACCGTTATGATGGCAATGGGGACATCTCATATCCTTCACCTCATTAAAAAGAATTATTTAATTCTTGTGTTATGCAAACTTATTCATTATAAGCCATTTTATCACTTGCGCCAAGGTTTCTTCAACTTGTTTAGAGTTATCAATAACTATATCTGCACGTCTATTTCGTTCTATTTGATCCATTTGTGCCCGAATTCTTCTTTCAGCCTCATGCCTGTTTAATTTATTTCTTTCCATTAGCCGTTCTACCTGTATTGCATGCGGAACAGAAACAGTCATAACACTATCACAATATTGTTCATAATGTCCTTCAAAAAGAAGCGGTATCTCCAGCACAAGGAGCTTGGTTTTTAACTGTCGTGCTTGTTCGATTCCTTCTTCAAATTTTTGTCGAATCAAGGGCCCCATGATTGCATTCAATTTTTGCAATTGCTTTTCATTGTTAAAGACTCGCTGTCCCAGCAACTTTCTATTTAAAGAACCATCTTCTTGAATAATTTCAGCACCAAAAGCTGCTTTTAGTTTTGCTAACCCCGGCGTGCCAGGTTCAATGACCTGACGTGCAATAATATCGCCATCGAGCACGACCGCGCCCTTTTCTTTCAAAAAAGCACTGACCGTTGATTTACCACTTGCAATTCCGCCAGTTAAACCTAATATATATGTCATTCACTTGACCTTCTGACAGGAAGGGCAAAAATGTGTACCTCGCTGCCCGACAACTATTTTTTCGATAGAAGTCCCACAACGTTCACAAGGTTTACCCTTTTTCCCATAAACATGCAGATCAAACTGGAACGACCCTGAATGCTGAAAAGCATCAGTGTATGTTTTGATAGTCGTTCCTCCTGCTTTGATAGCTTTTGCAAGTTCTGCAATAATATTATCATGCAGCAATTTCGCATCATCTTCAGTTAAATTGCAGGCTGGTGTTTCAGGATGAATACGACTGAGCCATAAAACCTCATCTGCATAGATATTTCCTAAACCTGCCACCAAGGTTTGGTCCAAAAGAGTTGTTTTGATAACCTTCTTTTTCTTTCTCAAATTGGCAAAAAAGCTCGTCGCATCAAAAAGAGCGGCGGTTGGCTCCGGCCCCAGTTTTTTTATTCCTGCTACCTCATACCTTTGGACAGTTGGCACTAATTCCATTCGACCAAACTTGCGAACATCATTGTAGCGCAACTGCCGCCCATTATGCAGAAAAAAAACAATATGTGTATGCTTCTCCAACGGGTCGCTACTTTTTTTTACAAAATATTTGCCTTCCATTCTGAGATGGGAAATCATTGAGAGATCTCCACTAAAATTAAAGATCAAATACTTGCCACGCCTATCGAGTGAGAGAATCTCACGTTCTTGCAAAAGTCGACAAAAATCACTAGGATCCCCATTGATTATCTTAGGATACAGCACTTTAACATGTTCAATTTTAGCACCCAAAATCATTTTTTCTAAACCGCGACGAACCGTTTCAACTTCCGGTAATTCTGGCATTTGTTACACTTCCCCTTACTTTGCATCAAACCAAGTTTTTCCATATGAGCTCTCAACTTTTAATGGTATATCGAGTGAAACCGCTGCATCCATAACTTGTGGAACAACCTCTTCTAAAATTGGTATTTCTTTGCTGGGAGCTTCGAAAATAAGTTCATCATGCACCTGCAAGAGCATTCTTGCCTCCAGCTTTTTTTCTTTTAACATTTTTTGCATATTGATCATAGCAACTTTAATAATGTCAGCTGCACTGCCCTGAATGGGTGTGTTCATAGCCGTTCTCTCTGCAAAAGAACGTATATTATAATTGCGGCTACTAATATCTGGTAAATAGCGCCGCCGTTTGAATAGCGTCTCCACATAACCCTTTTCACGAGCACTTATAACGATTTTTTCCATATATTCCTTGACACCCGGGAAAATTTTAAAATACTTCTCAATAAATAACTTCGCTTGCTTGCGCGTAATTCCGATATTTTGAGCTAGACCATAGTCACTGATGCCATAAACAATCCCGAAATTAACAGCTTTAGCCTGGCGGCGCATATTACTTGTAACATCTGCAGGTGAATCGAGTTCAAAAATATTCATTGCTGTATTAGCATGAATATCCTGTCCCTCTGCAAATGCTTTCTGCATATTAGCATCATGAGAAATGTGTGCTAAAACACGTAATTCAATCTGTGAATAATCAGATGAAAAGATCTGCCAACCTGTTTTTTGCGGAATAAATGCTTGACGAATTTTTTTACCCTCTGCCAAGCGTATTGGAATGTTTTGGAGATTAGGATCAACGGATGAGAGCCTGCCTGTTGAAGTCAAGGTCTGTGTATAACGTGTGTGTACTTTGCTGTCTTTTTCAAAAGTTACCTTCAATAAACCTTCAATATAGGTCGACTGTATTTTTGCAATCTGCCGGTACTTCAAAATATTATCGATTATCGGTGCCATTCCACGGAGCTTTTCTAAAACACTGACTGCAGTCGAATAACCTGTTTTTGTTTTTTTTATGACTGGAAGTTTCATTTTCTCAAACAGAATCACACCTAGCTGTTTAGGTGAGTTGAGATTGAATTTTTCACCTGCTTCTTGATAAATTGTTTGCTTGATTTCACTGATTCTTTCTTTAAACTCGCTCCCCATTTCTTCTAGTCTTTGTGTATCAACTGTAATTCCATCTATCTCCATTTCAGCCAAAACAATTGCTAAAGGCCTTTCAATCTTGATGTAAAGTTCTTCTTGCTTATTGGTTTCAAGCTTCTTCATTAAAGGTGTTCTTAGTTTTTTTATTGTCCGCACTTTATTACATAAATGGCTATAATATTCTGCATCATTTTCCGGAATTTTGATTTTTGCGCCCTTGCCATACACTTGCTCATCCTCAAGGACTTCTGTGTAATCATGCTGCTGTGCCAATTTTCCTAAGTCATTACTATTGTCGCTCGTATCAAGCAGATATGAGACTAACAGCAAATCAAATCTTATGTCAGTTAAATGAATGCCCAAGCGATTAAGACCTACGAAGGTCCTTTTACCATCGAATAAATCAACGTCGATGTTTTCATTTTCTAAAAGTTTACGTAAATTGGGGTACTTTAGTAGTTCCGTGTCTCTTGAAGCAAAATACTTAGTCCCAACGTTAAATGCAAATCCAACAAGAGGAGCCGTATGGTAGTTATCTCCCATCATTTCTAAGTAAAATGATACCCCTTCAACAGCTTCGGCATCAAAATTGAACTGATTTACATTATCCTTTGTCAAGGCAGTGAACTTAATATCTTCAATAATTTTTTGCGCAGGATCGTCCTGTGTAGCTGCGCTTATTTTTTCCAAGAAACGCTTGAAATCCATCTCTTGGAAAAACTCAACTAACTTCTGGTGTTCACTACCATTCCAGACAGTATCCGTCAACTCTACTTCAAGAGGAACATCACATCTAATACGCGCTAGGTCCTTACACATAAATGCAATTTCTTTGTCTTCTATCAGATGTTCTTTCATTTTTGATTTTTTTAATTCATCAATGTTTTCATAGATACCTTCAATCGACTTAAATTGTTTTAGCAATTTAATTGCTGTTTTCTCACCGACTTTAGCAACCCCTGGATAATTGTCTGAATTGTCTCCGACCAAGCCCTTCATATCAATAATCTGTGCCGGTGACAGGCCGTATTTTGCTTCAACATGTTTCGGCGTATATCTTTCAACTTCAGTTACACCTTTTTGTGTTACTGCAACAGTTGTTTTTTCAGTAGCTAATTGAGTCAAATCACGATCTCCGGTAACAATTGTCGTTTCGAAATCTTGCTCTTCACCTTGCTTTGCTAATGTTCCAATAATATCATCTGCTTCATAGTTTTGAAGTTCATAATATTTCATGCCATATGCTTCCAACAGTTTTTTTACATAGGGAAATTGTTCAGACAGTTCCGTTGGTGTTTTAGCACGTCCGCCTTTGTAATCAGCATACTTCTCATTGCGGAATGTTTTCCTACCAGCATCAAAAGCTACTAAGACATGAGTTGGGTTGACGCTTTCAATAATATTGTCCAACATCGTCTTGAAGCCATATACTGCATTAGTATGCAAACCGTTATGGTTTACAAATCTTTCCAACGACTGATGTAAAGCAAAGAAAGCCCTAAATGCCACACTATTTCCATCAATCAATAACAATTTTTTATTTTCTTTCACCACTTCAAAACTCCTTTAATCAATTATTTCACTGTCACTAAGTAAGCCAACTTTGAGATGTTCAGAGCCAAGGTTTCTTTCTCTAAAAAATTAAATAAGGCTAGGGCAACATATTAATACGCCCTAGCCTCCTTAGCTGATTTTAGTAAGTTAATTTTTGCTGCCAAACCCAGAAAAAATATTCAACAAGTTGATAAACAAGTTAACAAAATCAAGATATAGCTGCAAGGCCCCCATCAGGGCCAAACTATTAACGTTAACCTGACCAGCTGTCTGATGATAAAGCAGCTTGAATTTCTGTGCATCCCACGCAATTAATGCCGTGAATATAATTACTCCCACAAAAGAAAATACGAACGCAATCATTGGACTTTGAAGGAAAATATTAATGACCGAAACAACGATCAAACCTATAAGAGCTGCCAAAGCCTGCGTTCCAATACGTGATAAATCACGCTTAGTCGTCGTTCCAATGACAGCCAATACCACGAAAACTGCTGCTGCAGAAACAAAAGCCATCGTGACATCCTGCGAAGCATATGCTGTCAGAATTACTCCAAAAAACAGCCCTTCAATTATCGCAAACAGCACTAAACCTGCACCGCTAGCAATCGGTGAGCGGTCAGCCTTAAATGACATTCCAATTGCAATGCCAAACTGAACTGCTATCAGAACCCACATAATGTAACGGTTCTGCTCCATGAAACTCATCGTTTGCTGATAGTAAACATTAGAAATAAGATATGCCACTACCGCAGATATTCCGACAGCTCCAGCCATGAAGCCATACATCCTTGTTAGAAAACTATTCAAACCTTCACGGCTTTGATTTACTACTTGTTGCCCATTATTCATTAAGCATTCACCTCTTCAATATTTATCCCACTGAATGAATCTAATCTTTTTCTAGGAGGCTTTACCATCACAATGGCATCCACCACGCGATCATCTTCATTTTTTGTTCCAGTGACAGAAAGCGTAATAACTTCTTTCATTGTGTCGACTTTAATAACTTCAAAAATAAAAGTTACGTTTTCGTCGTGATACACAGGAAGCATAAAATTGACGGACAAATTAACAACTTCACTCCCAGGCCCCGGTAAAAGTTTTGAGATAGAACTGGTAATAATGCCAGTCAACAAAACTGGTGGCACAACAGGACCCTTGTACCCAATTTCTCTTGCATATTCATTTTGGATATACAAAGGATTATTGTCATTTGTCATTCCTAGATAAAGCAATATATCTCGGTCCGAGAGACTCTCATTAACTGTAAGTGAGTCTCCCTCCGCTATCTCATCAATTGTTTTACCCTTCCTATGCGTATCTTCTGACATAGATCACGCCACCTCCATATAGTCTTATATATATTTTAGCATACCACTTTCATGTGCTCAACGTATATGTGCCAAATAAAGCTGGCCTCTCAAGATAGCAGAAGGGGGTATACCTCTAAAGTCCAAATCACTCTAGAAGCATACCCCATCCGAAACTAAATCAAAAGTTAAATTGACCTAGCTTCCTGTCTAATTGTTTTTATAACTTAAGCTGCTTAGCAGTTTTTCATATGCATACTCATATTTTTGAATGTCACCTGCACCCATAAAGATGACAACAGCATCATGGAAATCCAGTAACGGTGACATATTATCCAATTTAAGGACTTCTCCGCCCTTAGTAATTTTACTTCCCAAATCACTGCTGGAAACATTGCCACCGTGTTCACGGATTGAACTGAAAATATCTGTTAGAAAGACTTGATCAGCCATACTTAAACTTGCCGCAAAGTCGTCCATCAACGCAATTGTACGACTGAATGTATGTGGCTGGAAAACAGCGATAATTTTTTTCTTAGGATATTTTTGCCGTGCAGCATCAAGTGTTGCCTTTATCTCTGAAGGATGATGTGCATAATCATCAATAATCGTCATGTCCGCTACATACTTTTCGGTGAAACGTCTCTTTACGCCCTTAAAGCTTAAAAGTTCATGTTTTATTTCTTCTTGATCAACTTTTTCGAAATATGAAACGGCTATCACTGCCAAACTATTTAAAACATTATGTTCTCCAAATAAGGGAATCTGATAATTACCTAAAAAGTCATCATGCCGATAGACATCAAAAGAAGAACCCTTTGTTGTTCGTTTTATGTTGACAGCCCTGAATTCATCATTGTCTTCAGTGCCGTAATAATGAACTGGAACTTCTGCTTTTATCTTGCGTAAATGCTTGTCTTCGCCCCAAGCAAAAATTCCCTTTTTAGTCTGTGAAGCCAGTGTCGAAAATGCATCACAAACATCTTCAATTCCAGTAAAATAATCTGGATGGTCAAAATCAATATTTGTCATAATCACGTAATCTGGATGATAAGCAACGAAATGACGTCGATATTCATCAGCTTCAAACACAAAGAAACGAGCATTAGGGACTCCCTTACCCGAACCATCTCCTACAAGGTAATTTGTAGGTGAAACACCACCCAAAACATGCGCCAGTAAACCAGTTGTACTCGTCTTTCCATGTGCACCAGCAATTCCAATACTTGTGGTTTGTTCTATTAGTTTCTCCACAAGATCCGGGTAGCGAATTACTTTCAACCCCATCGCGCGAGCTTGTTTGATTTCTTCTTGATTGTCATCAAAAGCATTTCCAGCTACAACTGTCATACCTTCATGAATATTATCTTTGTTAAAAGGTAGAATTTTAATACCCGCCAGCTCTAATCCGCGCTGAGTAAATGTATACTTTTCAATGTCGGAACCCGTAACTTTTAATCCTTGGTCGTGCAGGAGCAAGGCCAGTGAACTCATTCCTGTACCCTTGATCCCAACAAAATAGTAAGTGGTGTCCATTGTCATTATCCTCTTTTCTTCATTGCAATCACTGCATAGTTTACCACAAAATATGTAGTATTTGTTTTAAAACTCAGAATATCTTATTCAATCCCTTAACTTATCTAGTCCTGTTTGGGTTAGAAAAACATCGCGCGGTTTTGAACCTCTAGCAGGTGAAATATACCTTTTATGCTCAAGTTCATCAATAATGTTAGCTGCCCGATTATACCCGATTGAAAAAACTCTTTGTAATTTAGACGTTGAGATGTTCTCTTCACTCACGATATAGTCTAGCACACGTGGAAAGAGTTCATCCTCCTGATCACTTCGTTCAACTTCCTGTTTAAGCCCATCGGGATCAAACGCATATTGGGGTTTTCCTTGAGTGCGAACAAAATCAGTAATCTGATCAATTTCGTTTTCAACAAAAGTCCCTTGGAGACGTCTGGGTTGGCTTGCTCCATTACCAAGATACAGCATATCGCCACGTCCCAGCAAACGCTCCGCACCAGAACAGTCCAAGATAGTTCTGGAATCAACTTGACTTGAAACCATAAATGCAACACGCGTAGGGATGTTGTTTTTTATCGTTCCTGTTATCACATCAACACTTGGGCGCTGAGTCGCTATAATTAAATGTATTCCCGCCGCTCGAGCTTTTTGTGTAATACGTGCGATATAATCTTGCACCTCAGACGAGGCGGCCATCATGAGGTCAGCTAATTCGTCAATTATAATTACAATATATGGCATTTTCAAACCAAAATCGCCATGTTTTTCGGCTTTTGCATTAAAAGCTTCTATATTACGTGCCCCACCAGCCGCTAAACGCTGATAGCGTTCTTCCATTTCCTCTACTGCCCATTTTAATGCGGCAGCAGCGGCAGCTGGATCAGAAATAACAGGCGATAGTAGATGTGGAATCTCATGATAAGGAGCTAGTTCAACCGCCTTGGGATCAATCAACAGCAACTTTACTTGTGCTGGGGTCGCTTTATACAGTAATGAAACCAAAATACTGTTGATAAAAACTGACTTTCCTGAACCAGTGGCTCCAGCAATTAGTCCGTGCGGCATTTTTCTCAAATCTGTAACTTGAGCGCACCCAAACAAATCGACTCCTAGAGCAACCGTCAGCGGCGATTCTTTTTGGGTAAATGCAGTTGATGTTAAAACTTCTGATAACATGACAGGACGTGAATGCAAGTTAGGAATCTCAACACCAACGCTGCTCTTTCCAGGAATAGGCGCTTCAATCCGAATATCCTTTGCTGCTAAAGCTAACTTTAAATCATCACTCAAATTAGTAATTTTGTTAACTTTGACGCCACGACCTAAAACTACTTCAAACTGTGTCACTGCTGGACCGATCGTCCAATCCTTCACATTAGCTTTTACATTAAAAGATTTAAAAGTTTCGTTCAAAACATCGATTTGGGTTAGTACCCACTCATCCATAGACTCATCTTCATTTTTTACTGGAGCTGGCAGAAGCGAGATAGGAGGGGTATGATACTCACCGTTCATGGTTGTTTCATCAAGTATATTTTGCCCCACATGACCATTTATTTTATTCTTTTTCTCTGCCTCTAGTTTGACGGCCGTTTGGTCTTGCAGAAAACTGTCTGTTTCGGATACGTCCGTTGTTTTATGTGGGTGCACTCGTGGTCGTGCTTCACGGACCTTGTTATTTTCCGAATCTGCCGTTACTTGTTCAAATTTTGTTTCAATTACACTGTTTTTACTCTCTTCTCCAGCTGGAACTAAGTCCTTTGAAATTTGTTTTTTAACCGTGTTAACTACAGGGACTTGCAACTCAGTGCTGTGATCAGCCGCTATTGCCTTTGTCGTCTGTTGTTCGCACATCGTAATGCCTGTTTGATTGCTATTTTTTTTGCTTAGCCTATCATCAATTGGACTGTCTTGGACCTCACTCTTATTCGTGAACGAAGTAGTATGTTCTTCTTGGAAAGAAGCATTTTCTTTTTGAAATATATCATTCTGATCGTCATTATCTGTATTATCTGTATTCAAACTTGGAACTCGTATTGATTGGTTAAATTCGCTATTCTTCCCAGTCCCTTTATGCTCTTCTCGCTGCTCCACAATTGGTTCAATTCCTGTTTCAGTATTTTCATCTGCAAGAATTATTACCTTGCTGTCACTTTCTTCCTCACCACCTAAAAGAAAATATGTTTCTTTTTTCTTTTTCAACTGTCCAAAAAGATGTTCGTACCTTGCCTCTTCACTCGTAAATCTATGCACTGTTGTAATTGAAGGGGGAACATATGTCGGGCGAAATAAGCGTCCGCTACTTCGCCCATCCTTTTTCAGCTTTACATCAAATATCTTTGTACCTTCACTTTTTACATTTTTATAACTTTTCGTGCGTGCACGCATAAGGTTATTAGTATTTTTTTCATTTTTTTCTCTGGCTTTTTGCATACGATAAAAAGCCGGACCATCGTAATGTTGCATCGTTTCTCATCCTAACACTAAAAATTGGGCTAGCTTCAATGTATAATCCATCTCTACTAGCCCATTCTATCATAGAAAACTCAATCTATCTTTTAAGTTATCAAAACGTACTAATTCTTTAAAATAAATTCGGCACCTACAGCATACTTTTCAGGCTCAAGCACTAGAATTCCTCTTTTTTCTGGTGCATTCGGTAAGGCAAGTTCCCTTGCAGAACAAATCATACCTTCGCTTTGAACACCACGTAATTTGCCAGGCCAGATAATTTGACCATCTGGCATCATCGCGCCAACTTTTGCCACAACAACCATCTGCCCCTGAGCAATGTTTGGTGCACCACAAACAATCTGCAAAGTTTCCCCATTATCGACTTTTGTTTTGGTAATGTGCAAATGATCTGAGTCTGGATGGTCACTTAATTCTTGTACAAAACCAACAACAAATTTTGGAGTATCATCAGCGACCAATTTATCTTCGAAACCTGTGTTAACCAATGCTCTATTAAGGCTGCAAGCTGTTTGTCTTCTAATTTCACTTGACCACTCACATTCATCGCCCCAATAATACTAGAAACATTAAAAAAATTATATCCCAAAACAACACCGCTATCTGCATCCTTGATACAAACAATGTTACCTTTTTTTTCTATTTTCTGTTGTGCCGCATCTTCGTGCACAACTGCGACCAATACATCTCCCCAACTTTGAGGATTGTAACTAGCAATCAACATTTACACATTATTCTCCTTCTTCTCGCAGTGCAATCTTACTGAAACCACAGTTAGACTCAACTGTCAGCCTCAAAAAAAGATATTCGCTAAATAAACTTTTGTTGACACAGATGGTAAATGATTTATTTTGAACTCTATTCACATGAATTAACTATTCCCGATTACACTGGTTTATACGCAAAAAGCATTGCTGTTTAAGCTATTTGATCTAAAAAATGTTCCACTTCAGCCTTGGTTTTTCGATCTTTGTTAACAAAACGAGCGATCTCTTTTCCATCACGATAAACAACGAAACTAGGGATACCCATTATTCCCAATTCTTGACATAAATCGATATTCTCATCCCGATCGACCTGGATGAAAGTATAGTCCTTATATTTTTCCTCAATCTGGGGCATTGCTGGTTTGATAAATCGGCAATCTGGACACCAGTCAGCCGTAAAGAAAAGTATGTACAGTCCTTTGTCCAGCTGGTTTTCCAACGCCGCAGCATCTATTTTTTCTAAAATTTTCATAATATCCTCCCATTGAGCAAGCTTTATACTGTTGATTATAACTTGTTTTGCAATTAAAAAAAATTATTTGTTTATGGTAACAGTCTAAAACGTTTTTTTTCGCAATTGATGGTGCTATACTTTGATTATTAAATTAATTTTCAGGAGAAAAAATATGACAGCTTTCAAATCAAATAATTTACCACTATTTTTAGGAATTTTGTTAGGTTTTGCCACTGGCATATACACTAATGAGTTAGCTAGAAGAAAAAATGCTGCGTCACCTCAAAAAATTCTCAAAAAAGTTAAGAAAATCTTCCGAGAAGAAACGCCTATCCAAGGCGCTTGGATCAGTACTTCCACTAAGCCATTCCAAAAATTTGCTTTCAAAACTGAAGTTTACAGTGGTGGTTTGTCACGTCTAGAGGACCACCAGCTTATCCAATATAAGTTTTTGGCTGATGCTAAAACCGGTGGCGTCCTCGATCTACAACGTCTGTGATTCGTTGCCCTTGAAATGAGCCTCAAGTTTGTATATCACTTGGCCCCTTTTACTGAACTTTTCCTCATATTCAGTCATGATGTTGTCCTCTGTTTCCTCACTCTGGTGAAGATCCAACAAAACGTTGTCGAAAGTCATGCCAAAATTATTCATACTTTTCACGGAATACTCAAACAAACCACGATTGTCTGTTTTGAATTCCAGACGGCCTTCTTCTCGCAATATAGTTTGGTACTGTTTTAAAAATGATGGGTACGTTAATCTTCTCTTGGCTTGTCTCTTTTTTGGCCAAGGATCTGAAAAATTCAGGTAAATTCCTGTTACTTCGCCAGTCTCAAAATATTCACTGACCCCACTGCCATTGGCACAGACTAATTGCAAATTTTTCAATTTCAATTCGAGCTGTTTTTTCAAAACAACCGCTGCCACAGAGGTCTGCAATTCGATACCGATAAAATTACGTGCAGGGTACTTTTGGGCCATCTCAATAATGAACTGCCCTTTCCCCATTCCGATTTCGATGTAGAGTGGGGCCTTTTTGTTGAAGCGATCTTGCCACACGCCTCGATACTTTTTAGGATCGGTTGCAATGAACTCTGGATTAGCTTCGATTAAGGGCTTTGCCCATGGCTTATTGCGTAAACGCATACTTTTCCTCCCATAAAACTACAATAATTATTTGAAAATAAAAAAGCCGGAACAAAAGCTCAATTTGTTTCAGCTTACTATAACATTAAAACTGTAATTCTAGTCAGAAATAAATCCTCATAGTCTTCATCAAAGACACTGTCTTTAACAACTCAACCCTACGATGTTAGATAAATTTCTGCTCTTTTGATATGTCAGCAAGCTTTAAGATGTCTTGGTTCATTTCGATGAAATGACCACGCTCGCACTGATGTTTGATCGACAATAATAAGTTCAACATGCAATACCACATCATCCGCTGTTGAAATGTACTCGTTAACTTCTTCTCAAAATTAACTGTCAACCATGTTTTCCAATCCTTACGTGGGACATACTGACACATTAACATACTCAGATCCATGACTGGGTCAGCCAGTGTTGCTGACTCCCAGTCAACCAAATACAGTCGATTCGAATCTGATAATAACCAATTTTTGTGATTCAGATCACCATGACAAACACGATAATCTCGATGATCAAACTTTGGTTGGCAAGACCTCAACCTATTAGCGACATCCTTCAACAAAGGATGCTGTCTCAAAGAGCTGCTTAATCCCCGAAAATAATTTGCTAACAAATCTTCTGGGAAAACATAGCAACCCCCTACCTGAAGCAACATCTTCTTGAGTACTTTTGAGCTGTGCACTCGTGACAACAGAGCCACAACTCGCTCACCCTTCATCTCTTCACGAGTTAAGCTGCGTCCGTTAAGCCACTCTTGTGCTGTCAAAGTATCTCCAGTTGAAATATGCCTTGTCCATACCAAGCGTGGGGTTATCTCTTCTAACGAGAGAGCTGCCAAAAAAGGGGATGTATTACGCTTTATAAAAAGCTTCTCCTGCTCCTTTGTCCCTACATACGCCATTCCGGTATTACCGCCAATCGGACGAATCTGCCAACCGTCATCCAGTCTGAAATCCATATTGGCCAATCTCCTCTACACGATACCTAACTAGTAATAGTCTACAAATTTCATTACTGTGTGTCAAGCACTTTTAGCTGCGTACTTTGTCAAAAAATTGCCCGTTAAAAAAACAATCATTATGATTGCAACAGCTGAAATCTCCATAGTTTCAATCATAGAATGCCCTGCAAAAGCACTTGCGCCAACTAGAAGAACACCTGTCGCTAATAATAAAACTCGCAGTACCCACCTAAAATTGGCGAGACGTTCAGCCTTTTTAGGGGATAGATATGTGTGAACACAATATCATCATGATCATTGTAAAGTGGCAACAGCTGAAAACCTATTAAGTACAAAAAAAGAGCTAGCAAAACCATCGTCAAAATTAAGTTTGGAACAAATATTAAAACTACAACGCCTAGTAACGTAAGTCGCAAATATAAGCTACTGTATTCACCTTTTCTGACTAACGCACGCCAATAGAGAAACTTAAAAACATCTTTTGGCGTTTTCATTTTTGGTAAGTATGCATCAAATAATCTGAAGCGATGAACCTTGCCTTTGACCTGTGGCACATCCGTAAAAAGATTGATGAATCTGTAAAGAGTCATCATTCGCTGATTCTCAATCTGCAACATACGTTTCCAGCGTAATACATTTTTAACTGTAGCTCTTTGAGCTAAAGTAAAAAGCGTAAACAATGCAAACAAGGTAAGCAACAACGCCCAGATCACTCCGCCATAAAGAGCCACTATCAATATCAATATCGGACCAGCAATTTCACATAATACCTTTATCCACCATTTATCAAAATTGACAGCGTAACTGATAATAAGGAAACGTTCGAGATAGACCGCTTTTAAGAGAAGCTGCACTAGCCAGAGCAAAAGCATCTCTATACCAGTTAGATGAAGGCCCTTTTGCAAAAAAGGAACTGCTAGCAGGAAGCAAACAGATTGGAACAAAGCTGCAATTAAATAAGAATGTTTGAATGCTTGTTTCAAAAGAATGATCATTTTGCTTTCTAAGGGCAGAAGGAATATCGTATCAGGTTCATCTAGAAGTGATATAAAGCTCCCAAATTGCAGCACAATCACTAACACAACGATCATTAATGGTTTGCTCCACCATTCGGAGGTACTCGGCAGTGATCTTAAAAAATTAGAATAACCTAACCCTAATCCGCCTACAAAAAAAAGCAGCGCAAGTACAAAATGATCATTCAACACGAATCTTGAATAATGAAGGAGCAACTTTTGATACTTTTTCAAACGTTTCGTCCACAATTTATTCATCATCTGTCACTTCCTGTGTCAAACCAAGATATATATCTGTCAAACTTGCTTGCTGATCCTGATACGAGTTTCTCAGCTCTTCAAATGTTCCTTGTGTTCTTATCTTTCCCTGATGAAGAAGCACAAAATAATTGCAATATTCCTGTGCCGTACTTAAAACATGTGTCGACATCAAGATAGCCGCTCCCCTTTTTCTTTCCTTTTCAATCAGATTCAATAAATCTCTAGTCGCTAATGGATCCAAACCTAAAAAAGGTTCATCGATCACATAAAAATCTGCCTCAGTTAAAAAAGCACATACAATCATCACTTTTTGTTTCATACCCTTTGAAAAGTTGGCGGGAAACCATTCAAGCTTATTAGAGAGCCTAAACGTCTTGAGAAGTTTTCGAGCGCGTGCCCAAGCTTTTTCTTTATTCATACCATATGCCATTATTGTTAACTCTATGTGTTCCTTTAATGTCAATTCTTGATACAACACTGGTATTTCTGGGATGTATGCCATTTTACTTTTATACTTTTCTGGGCTCGCCAATAAAGTAACTCCATCAATCGTAATACTCCCCTTTTGCGGTGTCAGCAAACCAATAACATGATTGATTGTCGTTGACTTCCCTGCACCATTCAAACCAATAAGCCCAACTACCTGACCAGCGCGAACTTCAAATGAGATATTTTTTAAAACAGGTACTTGCGAGTATCCTCCAACCAAGCCATTAATTTTTAATGTCATTACAATTGTATTCCTTTCAAGTTTTTTCTTAGTGGTATTATAGCATATATTTTATGAAGTCTAGTTCAAAAGAAACCCATGTAGACCGCTATTTAGTGTATACTTATTGTGAATAACTTTGAAAGAAGGCAATAGTATGGAAAACTGTATTTTTTGTAAAATTATCGCTGGCGAAATTCCAAGCACAACTATATATGAAGATGAATCTGTTAAAGCCTTTCTAGATATCTCACAAACAACACCAGGTCATACATTAGTCGTTCCTAAAAAACATGTTGCTGATATCTTTGAATATGATACAAACCTTGCGGCTACTGTTTTTCAACGAATTCCCAAAATTGCACGAGCAATAAAAAACAGCAACACTTCCATCAAGGGAATGAATATTGTAAACAATAATGGGGCTATCGCATATCAATCAGTTTTTCATTCCCATTTCCATCTTATTCCACGTTATTCGGAAAAAGATGACTTTAAAATGAATTTTACAGACAACTCTGACAAGTACAAGCAAGAAAAACTAAACCACATCGCAGCACAAATAAAAAAACAATTTAAGGAGTGATCCTACTTGAAGACAATTACAAAACTAACACTGATCAGCGCTGTTGCCGGCACATCGTTTGCGGTGTATTGTTCACGTCGTCAATTAAGACTCCGCGGTGAGAAGGCCAAGAAGCAGTATACTGACCTAAAAAATAATCTACATGCAATGATCGAAAAAACCGGTCAAGTTTCTAACAATTTTAAGAATCTTGCACATGACATTGATAAGTATTCACCTGTTTTCGAGGAAGTGATGGATGAAATCAACGAATTCCAATTTCTCATAAAACCCCATCTTGATAAACTAGACAAAGAACAGTCAAAATATCAAAGCTGACTGCACAGTTTTCAGAAAGACTGGTTGAAAACTGAAATTTTGGTAAACTTTTTCATTTTGACCAATCTTTTATTGTGATTGTGTTATAGTTATTATCGTTATCGTTAGTTTGTATGCTTTTTTACCTGAGTGTACAAAGAAAAATATGAATGGGATGTGTTTTCTATAATGAAAAAATGGGTTCTTGGTGTAGCAGGAGTTCTTATGACATTAAGTCTTGCAGCATGCTCAAAAACAGTTGCAACAACTTCCGGTGGTAAGATAACCGAAAGTGAGTATTATGATAGCATGAAAAAGACTTCGTCCGGTAAGCAGATTCTGCAGCAGATGATCTTGGACAAAGTGCTTGAGAAACAGTATGGTGATAAGGTTTCTGATAAGAAAGTTACACAGCAGTATAACACTTATAAAAATCAGTACGGCTCATCATTCAGTTCTGTCTTATCACAGAATGGAATGACAAAATCCAGCTTAAAAAAGCAAATTCGCTCAAGTCTTCTACTTCGTGAAGCTGTAAAGGCAAACACGAAGATTACCAACAAAGAACTTGAAAAACAATGGAAATCATATGAGCCCAAGACAACGGTCGCTCATATTCTTGTAGCAAAGAAATCGACCGCACAAGACGTTATAAAGAAACTGCAAAGCGGGGAAGATTTCAGCAAACTTGCTAAAGAATATTCAACTGATACGGCTTCAAAAAGTAAGGGTGGCAAGCTTACTGCTTTCGATAATACCGACACTTCTTTAGATTCAACTTTTAAAAAGGCCGCTTTCGCTCTGAAACAAGGCGAGTACACAAAGGAACCTGTCAAAACAAGTTATGGTTATCATGTTATCAAGCTGTTAAAAAACCGGCCAAAGGCAAGATGTCTGACCACACAGCAACTTTGAAGACACAGATTATCGACAACAAGATGAATGATTCTTCTTCTCTCCAGAGCATAGTTTCGAAGGTTTTGAAGAAGGGGAATGTTTCGATCAAAGATAAAGACCTGAAAGACGTACTTTCCAACTATCTTTCAACCTCAAGCTCCGCCAACTAAGAATACTCTTGTTTGGTTCCAGTTAATTAGCTTTAAGCAACAGGTCGAGTATAATAAGTAATTTAAAACAATGAGCTAAGTCAAAACAGTGTTTTGACTTAGCTCATTGTTTTTTTCTAAACTATAACTTTTCAGCTGTCCTGTCACTTGATAACAAGCTAAATAATCATGCTGCACGAACAACTATCTTTTGGTTATTCATCTGACTGTATATTTCCTTCTGGCCGATAAAAATTGCGCCCATCCATTCCAAAAATACGTTCAGAAAACTGTCCGGGTTCTGTATGGGCCAAAGTACCTCTTAACATCTGAATAGAGGCATCCAGCTCATCAATTTGATGCAAGACCTCTGCTTCAAGTAAATGTGGCCGCACTGGGGATCCATATTCCAATAAACCATGATGGGCGAGGATCATGTGCCGCAATAAGATCATGTCCTCACTATCAAGATCAATCTTTAGCTGCTGACAAGCTTTGACAATTTCCTCATCGATTATAATAATGTGCCCAATGAGATTGCCTTCAAGTGTATATCTAGTTGCAATCGGTCCTGATAACTCTATTGTCTTCCCTAAATCATGGAGAATAGTTCCTGCATATAGTAAAGGAGCATTGATTATGTCGGAATACTGCCTTGCAATCGAATGAGCCAAACGCAACATTGACAGTGTGTGATAAGCTAATCCGCCATCAAAGGCATGATGATTTTTTTTAGCAGCCGGAAAACTGAAAAAAGCATCGTGATGCTCGTGCAGCAAAAATCTTACGACTCTGTTCCAATTTGGGTTAGTGATTTCAAAAAGCGCTTGATTGATTTCCTTTTCCATGTCATCCTTTGAAAGTGGAGCTTTTTTAACAAAAAGTTCTGGATTTGCAGGCTCATCAGTCGCCGCTTGCCGCATATGATAAATTTTTATTTGCGGATTATTTTGGTATACTTCCCTCTTACCCTTCAAAAAAACAATTTTGCCGGGCTCAAAGTTCGCGATATCTTCCTCAGATGCGTCCCAAAATTTGGCACTTATTTCACCCGAGCTGTCTGAAAAATTAAAAGCGATAAATTTTTTCCCGTTTTTCGCTATTCTTACATCCGCAGATTTGATCAAAACGAATAACTCTACATTTTCATCAACCGCATAGTCATAGATCTTCTTTTGCTTCATTTTCGTTCCTGCCTCTCCATTCTCAAACTAACCGATCGTTAAAATTTCTTCCTCACTAACTTTATCACAGAATGGTTCAATGTCGACTGCAAAACACAAAACTTGTGTTTCTTTACTGATTTCTTTTAACAAAGAGATCATATTCTCTTTTCGCTGCTTATCGAAATTCACAAAGGCATCATCCACCATAAGCGGTAGTCGATATCTTTTATTTGCCTTAACAATGAACGCAAAACGCAAAGCTATATATAGTTGTTCTGTTGTTGCTCGTGAAAGCTCACCAACCTCATAATTGATTTTTTCATTTGAAACAAGTTTTAAACTTCCCTTAACAAGTAATATTTGCTTAAAGTGCTGATTTGTTAAACGTGAAAAATACTTTTCTGCCAGCTGAATCACTTCTGGTAAAGTATTTTGTGAGGACAGTTCTAAAATACGCTTAAGCCACTGTTTTATTGCATTAAAAGCAACCCAGTTTTCTGCTTGGTCAACAATCTCAGTTTGAAGATTTGTTAAATCCTGCTCCATCATCTGAAGTTTGTCATATTGTCCCAATTGTTCAAGGCGAACCCTTTTCTCCGTTATGAAAGTAATAAGTTCACTTAATCTTCTTTTTTCATTTTCTAGTTCTTTTGCTGCTGCTTCACTTTTTTGCTCAATTTCGCTCAAGTCTTGGTTAGTTTTTAGAACATCGATTATTTGTAAGTCCAACTGTTGCTTCAGACTTTCAAGCTTGATATCATCTGCAGCCTCATCATTTTGAGCTGCATACTTCGCTTCAAAATCAGTAATACTCTCTGTTCCATAGATTTTAAGTTTTTGCGCCATCTCATCAGTAAGCGGTGTTATTTTATCAAGTCTTTTCTTCTTCTCATTTTCATAGTAGTTAATTAAGTGTAAATGTTCCTGCTGTTCCCGTATTGCAGGTGCAATCTTTCTTCTGTATGCCTGCAGTTGTTCAACTCTCTGTACAATGTTCATTGATAAGAGAAGTTTTTCTTCGCAAAAAATCGTTTCTTTTTTTACTTGAGTCAACTGTTCTTCGACATCAAGTAATTCTGTATGACATGTACTAATCTTGTCTGTCAGTTCAAACCATTGTTGAAGATCCGCTCGACTAGCACTTAAAACTTCATACGACATTTTACAATTAGCATCTGCTAATACTTCTTTTATCTCATCTATATTTGTTTTAGTACTAGAAAGAGGCTCTTTGTTGGCCGCAGGCTTATTAAAAAATTCTACAAACAACCATGAAACTACAATCAACAAACCAACCAAAGATAATCCTCTAGCCCAGAAAAATGGGACCGTAAAAAAAACAACTAATAATAACAGCCCTACACTGCCCCCAAGTAACAGGGGATATGCTTTACTCTCTTTTACGATCTTGTTTCTTCGGCTACGTTGGCCTGAACGCGATTCATTTTTGACCATTCTACTTTCGTCAACATTATTTTGTTCCAAGAGAAATAACAGATGTTTACCGTCTATCTGTGAGAAAGACCGCAACATATCATCTTGCCAGTTGTTTCTTTGGATAAGTCGTTTGCGCTCTTGTTGTAAATCCCTGAGCTGACTTGTTAGCTGGTCTAATCGCTGAACTGTCCCAGTTTTATTGTCAAGTAACTGAAAAACATTCTTGAATTCATCTTCATGTAAATTATAATAATCCAAGTTTGCAGACTCTATCTTTTGTTTTTCTTGAATTAATGATTCAATCTTATCTTCAGCAAGTTGCAGCATTTTTTTCTCACTGGTAAGTGTTAAAACTAGTTCTCTAAGCTCTTGGTACCCCGCTTTATCTATTTCTGCTTCGTTAGTCTTATTAGTCTTTTTAGCTTTGAGCTCCTGATACTGAATGTATATTGGCCATAGACTTTGTGCTTTTCGCAATTTTACTAATTTATTCTCGGACTTTTTTAGTTGGTTTTCAAGACTTTTTTTTGCTTTCTAGTTTTTCTTGTATATCTTGACTTATTTCATTAAAAATACTTGTTTTTGATCTCATTTCAGCAATAGCCTGTTTTTTTTGGTTATACAGCTTTAATAATTTGTTAAGCACCGGAACGCGTCCAGTTGGCTTATACACTTCATCTGCTTTTTTTTGAAATCTCTTTTGCATTTCAAAAACCCTTTGACTTCCGCTAATTCCGACACTCAATAAACTTTTTTCAAGCTCTTCTGGTTCCAATAAACCGATTTGCTGGAGCGAATCCTGATCAAAAAAATATACTTCTCTGAAAAGTTCGATTGTGACAGGACCAAGCCATTTTTCAAGAAAACTTTCAGGCCAAATTTGCCCCGTCTGTTCTTCAGTTATTTTTACCTTACCACCGTGATCCCCTTCAATTCTTTCAATGATGAACCGACCATCAGTAGTTTCTACTTTAAGCGCTCCTCCATATTTTGAACCATCCTTGGGACAATATTGTTCAAAGGGGGTGCGTTTAGTTGCAAAGCCAAACAAGATGCTCGCTATAAAAGCCCTTAATGTTGTTTTTCCTGCTTCGTTGTTTCCATAAATAATTTTCAGGTTTTGATTTAACTCAAACGATGCATCGCTCCATTTTCCAAAACCATAAATTTGAACAGATATGATTTTCATCAGTTAATCTCCACCCATTTCTTCCTCTAGATAGGTCATTGCTTTATTTCCAATACTTTCCGTTATTGAAGACTGGATAAAGTGTTCATCAATAAAACGATATTTCACTAGATTATCAGCTAATTTATAGAGGTTGTCTCTTTGAAAAACCAATTCCTTAGCCTTGCTTTCTACTTCCTTATCCCAAAAGTTATTTTGCTGTATTTGAGCATTCTTCAAGAGGACATCATACAAAAATAAGTTATCATCACTCTGAATGTCATTTTGCAGTTGCCCCAGCAATACTCCCTTTATGATCCGTTCCTTTAAACTTGGTTCTAAATCGGAAGAAGCCTTTAAACTTATCCTAACAATAAATGCCTGTACAGAGGAAAAGTTCTGTTTAATCTCAACCAGTTTGTTTTCAATTTTATTTTTCAATTTTTCGAACGTGTCATTTTCTTCAAACTCAAGTGGTATTTCAATCCACTGTATACCCGCTACTGGGCAAAAATCTGCAACTAACTTGTTATCTTTATCTGTGACAAAATAGTAACCTTTCACTCCAGTTTCTTTGATACTTTTGCCTTGAATATTCCCCGGATAAATAATCAATGGTGTACTACTCAACACTTCTCTTTTGTGTATATGTCCCAGCGCCCAGTAATCATAGTTCTTGCTCTTTAATTGCGTCAATGAAAAAGGTGCATACTTGGCATTTTTATAATCGGTGCTGATTTCGCCGTGCACCATTCCTAGATGCCATCTTTCAGAGCCTTTCAAAGGAAAGCCGTCAATCTGCCCCTCAATCCACTGTTTTCCATAACTAAAACTTGTTAAACTGACAGACTGTCCATCGACAAAAAATCTTTTGGTCGTAACTTGATTAGGAAAAACATACACATTTTCTGGATAAACAAGTGTCGTATTTTCTAAATTAAGGAAATCATGATTGCCTAGGCAAAGATAAACTGGTATCTCAGACTGCTGAAGTTTTAAAAACTCTTTTTGCAAAAAAAGCTGAGCAGCAACGCTCGGATGTGGACTATCATATAGATCTCCCGCAATCAGTACAAAATCAACTTGTCTTTTAATCGCTGCCTCTACGATTTCCGCAAACGCAGTCATTGAAGCAGAATACAATCTCTTTGCAAAATTATCTGGAATACTTTTCAATCCCTCAAAAGGGCTGTCCAAATGAAGATCTGCCGTGTGAATAAACTTCACTGCCATCATCCTCTCTAAAAAATTATCCGCTGTACTCTTCCATTTAATGAACACAAAAAGCACGAATTATATCAACTAAAAATAATTCGTGCTTTTTAATCGAGTTTAAAGTTGTAACGCTCAGATAGCGACCAAGTGAACATCACCCATTACTGCACGTTATTTATGTGTTCACAGATTTTCCACATCTAGTCTTGGTATAATTCATTTACAGGTTTGAACATTATCTTGTTGATCTCATCCATCACCTGAGCAAGTTTGCGTTCCTTTTCCATCAAAGTCATAATAACTTTCTTTTTTTCGATTTTTTCACCTAAACTTTTGATCTTATCAACATCGCTATCTGTTAACTCGCCTTTTGCCTGCTTGTTTTGAAACTCCATCTGAGCCTCCTGAAACTTCTTGAATTCCTTATATGAATTTTCATCTGCTTTAACATCCGCATAGGCCTTCTTCAGTTCTTGATATTCCTCTGTTTGACGAAGGTTTTGTTCTAATTGATTAGCATAATCGTATATATTGATCATAAAAGCTCCTCCTCATTTAACACTTCTTATCAGCGCATTTTAATTGTAACATTATATCCTGCTCTTCCATAGCGTAATTATTGTCCAAACCAGTTCTGAATCTTCTGTTTGCCAGAATCAAACAAATCCGCAGCCTTCTTTTTGATACCAGAAGTTGATTTTGAAACATCCTCACCGACACTTTGACCAGCATCTTTTAAACTGTCCCATAAATTACTATTCTTTTTTTCAGATGCAGCTACCATACTTGATGCACTCTTCACGCCGAAAGAGGTTTGCTTAGTTGCTGGAAGCACCGACTCCATCTCGTTTTTGAACAGTGCCGATCCTCCTCGAACTCCTTCGTTGCTTAAAGAATGCTTTGCTGAGTCAAAACCAACCCAAGTTGCAAGCACTATATCAGGAGTGTATCCAATGTACCAATGATCTTTATCGTTCGTTGAGGTCCCATCAGCACTCTGCGTACTGCCTGTCTTACCCGCAATCGTATAACCGCTAGGTTTAGCATCTGCACCAGTTCCAATATTATAAACATCCATCATCATACTCGTCATTTCTTTTGCATTTTTAGCACTTATAACTCTTTTAGACGATGATGTCGTATTATCAACAATCACTTTTCCAGAAGCATCTACGATTTTCGTAATAAAATGTGGATCATTCTTGACTCCATTATTCGCAAAAGTTGTGTAGGCACTCGCCATTTCATAGGGAGATTCACCCTTTGTAATGCCACCCAATCCTAAACTAAGATTATTATCATCTTTTGTAACACCTAAGCCAAACTTTTTGACCATATCATAACCCGACTGGACGCCTATTTTGTTCAAGAGCCAAACAGCTGCTGCATTTTTGCTCTCTGCTAAAGCTTTATACATTGGAATTTTTCCATCATAAACATTATTCCAATTATGCGGCGTATATTTGTTTGTTCCATAGGATCTGAAGTTGTCATACAGGATCGAATCATAATGATATCCCGCTTCAAGTGCAGGGGTATACACCGCAATTGGCTTGATCGTTGAACCCGGTGATCTGACAAGTTGCGTTCCCCGATTGTAACCTCTAAAAACATGTGATTCAGAACGTCCTCCCACAACAGCAGCTACACCTCCAGTTTGCGGATCCATTGCAACCGATGCTCTGCGCTTCAGTTCCATCTTCAGCATCATACGGGAATAAACTTGAATCGGCAAAACTATCTTGCAGGCTAGACTGATAATTTTGGTTTAACGATGTATAAATCTTGTAGCCCCTATTCATTACTTGAGATTCAGTTAGGCCATATTTTTTTATTGCTTCATTAATCACTGCATCAAAATAATAAGGGTATTTATACCCAGATTCGTAGTGGTATGCGTCGTTCACCGTCATTCGCTGCTCTTTATATACTTTGGCTTGTGCCGTTGAAATTTTTTCATTTTCTGCCATTAAGTCAATGACTACGTTACGTCGCTGCTTGGAACTTTGAGGATGATCAAGCGGATTAAATCCACTCGGATTAGTCAACATACCTGCTAGAGTTGCTGCTTGAGCAACACTCAACTGACTGGCGCTAACACCAAAATACTTCTTGGCGGCATCTTCTACCCCCCACACGCCATTTCCAAAATATGCATTATTCAGATACATTGTTAATATTTCTTTTTTTGAATATTCATTTTCAACTTGCATTGCAATAAAAATTTCTTTTGCCTTACGCGAAAATGTTTGTTCTTGCGACAAAAAAGCATTTTTCACTAACTGCTGCGTTAGTGTACTTCCACCACCGCTGATATAACTGCGCCCCAACAGTTTATTTTTGAGATACAGAACACCTGCGCGTCCGATCCCCTTAAACGAAAAACCATATTCGTGATAAAAATTACGATCCTCTGTTGATAAAACAGCATTTTGCATATTAATCGAAATATTATCAAGTGATTTCCATGTACCCTTTTGAGAATACAAATACCCAGCTTTTTTACCTTGGTGATCATAAATCTCGGTTGATTGTTCCAATTCAGCCTTAAGATTCCCAACATCAGCTGTTTTAGCTACAAAAATGAGATAAATGCTGGCACTTAAAAATACACTCAGAAAAATAACCGCCAACCAGCGCCAAATCTGGTAACGCCAAAATTTTCGTTTAATCCAATTTTTTATATGACCCCAAGTTTTTTTGGTTCTTTCTTTGATCAGATCAATCCATGAATCATACTTCATAATTGTATTTAACCTCTTCGTAGATAATTTATTACATTTTACCACATCGCTTTATTTATCAGCTTGAAAAGGATAAGTTTAACGTATAATTAAAAGATCAGTCTGCCACATTATTTTCATCAATATACTTTTTAAATAAATCACTGACAGTCCTAGCATCTTCGCGGGATTTGCTGATAATCAAAATCGTATCATAACCAGCCATCGTTCCCACAACTTCTTTAAGATTCAAATCATCAATAATCGCTGTCAACACGTTAGCATTCCGCGGCAAAGTGTGGATTATGTTTATGAATTCAACCTGTGTGATATCCGTGACCATTTCATGAATGTTTTCAAAAAGTTTTTCTTCTTCAGATTGACGGTTGCCCTTAAAGATCACATAGTGTACCTGACCATTAGCATCTTGTTCTTTAATTATCCTCATTTCCCGAATATCTCGTGAAATTGTCGCTTGCGTTGCTTTAATACCAACATTTGACAATGCCTTCATCAGTTCGTCTTGAGTTGCAATTTCATTCTGTGTGATTATTTGCTCTATCTTAGCTTGTCTTTGCTCTTTTTTCATAACGCACCTTTTTTCATCACTATTTTAGAGCTATTATATCAAACCTCTTCGCTTTAAACGAGTGATTACTGCAAGTACTCATACTTTTCAAAGAATTTTGCTTTTAGAATCCAGACATGGCGCGATAATATTATTAAAGCATCTTTTTCTAATTTAGAGAAAGTCGTGTTGACCGTTTTAGGTGTTGTTCCAACCACGTAGCCCAGAATTTCTCGTGTAATCCAGTGATTTTTAATTTTAACCCCTTCTGCACAAGTTTCACCAAACTTTTTACCAATAAAGAGAAGTTCTTCGATTACACGCTCGCTCATTTGCGGTGCAGACAAATCAATGGCATGACTAGCTCGTTCCTCAATCAGTTCATCTTTCATTTGCATGTGCAAACTATGAATTTTTTTGTTTCTCTTAGTCATTTTTTTAATTTCTCTAACAGGTATAATTAAAACTTGTACACGAGAACATGTACTTATTTCAAAAAGAATATTTTCATGAACATTTTCAGTAAACATAATAATGGGAAAAAAATCGTTCTTTCCCAACAAAAAGCCGCGTGTATTTCTCCCCTTTTCATTACTGATTTTCACGCTTACGATCCCTTCTACTATGAGGTAAACTTTAGAAAAATCCCCCAATCTGTATCCCATATTACTTTTATGTTCGAATTCTTTAAAAGTACTGATAGCTATGACTTCATCAATTGATTTCTGATCAAGTAATGAACCAATTTTCAAAAATTTTAATTTTTCTTTTATCAAAGTTTGCTGCATTTTTTTCATATAGTTACTCTCCAGCTTATTCGCTTTTTATTAAAACCAATAAAAATAAATTATATTACATAGATATTTTACAATATTCGTAAGCTTTTAGAAAGCGCTTCCTTAATTTTTTAGGGAATTTTTTTGCAACCAGACTATTATAATTAACCTTGCTTTTTCTCTTGCTCCCATACTACTCAATGATTCAGCTTATTTACCTATTTAAAATATACGCAACTTGGTTAAACTATGATAATAAATATGGCTAGGTCAAAAAGAACTTTGACCTAGCCACATTTAAATTAACTAAAATTTCTATAACTAAAGCATCAATGGACTTTTCATTAGCAGCGCTACATCTCTTCAGGTGCTTGGACACCTAAAAGTCTCAAAGACTCTTTTAACACTATAGCTACGCTTTCAACAAGTGCCAACCTAGCTGACAACTGCGCATCTTCTTTCAAAACCTTAGTATGTGCATAATACTTGTTAAAGGACTTGGCCAAGTGCAGCGAATACTTAGCAATTACCGAAGGTTCATACTCTTCAACTGCTCGTTTAATGATTGCTGAAAATGATCCTAACAAACGCAAAACTTCCCACGATTCCTCATCACTCAGTTGATAATCAGGTTCTGGAACTTCCCCTGCGTTTTGGGCTTTTGCCTTGCGCAAAATACTCATTGCACGTGCATGCGAATACTGAACATACGGTCCCGTTTCACCTTCAAAACGGACAACTTCCTCTAAGTTAAAATCAAAATTGTTCATTCTTTCATTTTTAAGATCATGAAAGATAACAGCCCCTACACCTACTTGCTTGGCTACTGTTTCTTTATCTTTAAGATCTGGATTTTTTTCCTCAATTTGTTGCTCGGCAAGTTGAACTGCATCGTCTAAGACCTCATCCAAAAGAATTACACGACCAGCCCGTGTTGAAAGCTTTTTGCCACCCTGAGTTATCAGTCCGAAAGGAATGTGGTGGATATCGTCTGACCATTCTTCGCCTAACTCTTTTAAAACTGCCTTTAGCTGCTTAAAATGATTGGTTTGCTCATTTCCAACTACATAAAGCGATTGAACGAAGCTATATGTTCGTTTCCGATAAATCGCTGCTGCCAGATCACGCGTAATATACAAAGTAGCCCCATCGGTCTTTTTGATTAGTGCCGGATTCAAGTTGTACTTGCTCAGATCTACAATTTGAGCCCCTCTGCTTTCCTGAAGCAAATCTTTTTGTTCTAGAAGTGTAACCACTTCATCCATCTTGTCATTGTAAAAAGCTTCTCCGTTAAACGAATCAAACTTAACGCCCAGTTTATTATAAATCTTCATAAAAGATTTCAGCGACTCCGAGCGGAACCATTTCCACAAACTAACTGCTTCTGGATCTCCATCTTCAAGACGTTTGAACCATGCGCGAGCTTCATCATCAAGTTCCGGATGTTCAACATCTTCTTTATGGAAACGAACATAATATTCAAGTAATTTATTAATTGGATCTGCCTTAACTTCTTCTTCGCTTCCCCAGAGCTTATAAGCCTCAATTAGTTTACCAAACTGAGTTCCCCAATCCCCTAAATGATTTATCTTAATGGGGTGGTAATTAGTTTTTGCCAAAAGTTTTGCAATTGAGTTACCAATCACTGTTGAACGCAAATGCCCCATAGAAATCGGCTTAGCAATGTTTGGTGAAGACATGTCAATGGGAACATTGCCATTATCGCCCAAATTCTGATTTCCATAAGCTGATCCTTCAACCAAAATCTGCCGCAGGATACTGTCGCTGTACTTTTTCTTATTTAAAAAAAAGTTGATATACGGTCCTACCGCCTGAACTTTATCAAATTCCTTATGATCAATTTTTGCCGCAATTTCACTTGCTATAATCTGAGGCGCCTTTTTGAGTATTTTTGCTAAAGGAAACGTTGGAAAAGCATAGTCCCCTAATGCTAAGCTTTTAGGTTTTTCAATCGTCTTGTTGATTGTATCTTTTTCTAGTTGTCCTTCCAATACATCAGCCAGTGCATTAACAACAAAATTTCTATAATTCATAATTTCCTCCTTGTTTTGACAATAAAAAAACTCCTACACTAAATAAAATGTAAGAGACGAGATAACTCCCGCGGTACCACTCTAATTGATCAGCGATCCACTCAATTATATAATTATCAACCCAGAAAAGCGCGTTTTGGTTATTGCCGCTACCTAGCTCCCATCACCCTAGGCTCGCTTCAAACTTAGATAACTTACTATTCTTTTCTCTTAAACTCTGCCTAATTGTACCAAAAAAAACATTTAGTGCATAGTACAAAGATAAAATAAAAACGCCCATCCAAGGACGTAATAAATCGAATAAAGCGGGTGACGAGAATCGAACTCGCGACATCAGCTTGGGAAGCTGGAATTTTACCACTAAACTACACCCGCACAACACACAGTAGTATATCACAAAACTACAGATGTGTCAGCTTCATTTTCAAGAAATCTTTTTCATACTTTTTAAACGGACAATCGCTCTTTTATGAAAATCACTAACTGCTAGCTCGTCAGAATCATCGTGTTCAATTATTGAAACCATTGCAGAATTTTCGTATATTTTTTCTATTGATCCGACAAAATCATGATTTAATGCACCAAATTTTTTGCATTTAACTTTCTCTCCAATTTCAAACTTTGCTTCCATTGATTCACCTTCATTTCTTATATCTTAAGCATAATATCAAATATAAAATACAGACGCAACTTTTTTAATTAATATCAATAATAAGCTATTACTATCATTTTTTCATTGACGCAACTCAACTTGGCGTGCTCTGGCTCTCACTTGCTGCTCTTCACTGACAATGCCTTGTTTCTGTTTCAACATCTTCATTGCTTTTAAATAAGAGATTATCAAAACCGAACACGAACCTAACCATGCTAATGGATTCGCAAAGCAGGTTCCGACATACCCGACAGAAGTAGCTAGCAAAAGGGCTGCTAAACAGCGCATCAACAGTTCAACTATCCCGGCAAGTGTCGGAATAATACTCTCCCCCAGTCCTTGGAGCGTATAACGCAGAATAAAGAGCGTTGCAAGCATCAAATAAAATGAACCATTAACATTGAAATAGATTTGCGACAGATTTAAAACTTCTACCGCTGATTTTCCAACAAAAAGTACAACCAAGTCCTTACCAAACAAGATAACTAATAAACCCGCACCGATACTGAATGTTCCAGAAACTAAAAGACTTTGTTTCACACCTTTCAGTATGCGTTCATACTTATGTGCTCCAAAATTTTGAGCGGTGAAAGTTGCCATTGCAATCCCAAATGACATCATCGGCTGGATTGCAACCTGATCTATTTTGCTTGCAGCGGTCGTCGCCGCAACTGCTGTTGTACCTAAACTGTTCAAAGCTGCCTGAATCATTATTGACCCGATAGCAATAATCGAAGTTTGAAATGCCATCGGCAGTCCTACATATAGGTGACGCCGCAATTCTTGCTTAGTTACCTTTTTAAAATCACTTTTTTTTGACCTGCAATAATGGCATTTTCCTTATAATATATAAAATACAAAGTACCACTGAAAAAATTTGCGCAACGACTGTTGCAAAACCCGCACCTTCAACACCCATATGAAATACAAGAATAAAAATCAATTCAAGTATGACGTTGATCACTGCAGCAATTATTAGAAAGTAAAGCGGGGTTCTGCTATCACCAAGAGCACGAATAATATTTGCAAGCAAGTTAAATGCCATAGAAGAAAAGATACCCGCAAAAATGATTGAGATAAACAATTGCGCATCCTGCTTTATTGCAGCTGGTGTCTGCATCAAGTTCAATATGTCATTAACAAAAAACAAACTCAAAAAAGTCAGGATCACAGTTGCACCTATGCAAATGATAATGCTTGCTGCAAAACTCACCCTAACCTTTCTATAGTCATGAGCTCCAAAATATTGTGCTGTCATTATCGATAAACCAGCTGTCAAGCCCTGTGCAAACCCAATAATCAGGAATTGAATACTTCCTGTCGCACCAACTGCCGCAAGTTCATTAACACCAAGAGTCTGTCCAACAATCAAGGTATCTGAGATACTATACAGCTGCTGAAACAAATTTCCAACTAACAGCGGCAGAGTAAACATTAAAATAAGTTTTATCGGGTTTCCTTCAGTTAATTCTTTCACCTTTTACCTCCCTATTCATCAAACATCCCTACATAAACAAACATTTTCGTCTAATCTTCTGAAAATCACAATTTCAAATGATAACACAATTGCTCGTCTAGCGATAGTAAATGTAGTCAGTTTTTTTGATTGAAAAGAAAATGTAATATACACATTTAAAGAGGTCTTAATTCAGGTTCATTTACCGCCAATAATTTGGCAAGCTATGTTTTTACTTCTAAAAATTTTGTTGCAATACCTGACCCTCATCACCATAACGCCCTAATAAATATTTCTGAATAACCCTTACAAAAGCACGCGTGGAGGGCGTTTGATGTGCTTCTGAGTGTGACACAAGACAAATTGTCCGGTAAAACCTTTCTTTGAAAGGGTACTGATTGACATTTCCAGATAACTTCTGCAACGCAAGTTCCGGCAAAATTCCTAAGCCCAATCCACTTTCAACCATTGCAATAATAGAAGCGTCATCAATACTATAGTGAATTGAATTAACTGACACATCGTATGCATCCAACGCTCTTTTGGTATCACGATCATAATCAATCTGTTGCAGAATAAAACTCTTATCTTTGATATCTTTTCGTGTGACAATTTTATTCTCTTGCGGCTTGAAGCTTTCAGGTGCTATGCAATATATCGGATCTCGATGAAGAGGAATCACTTCAAGTTTTTCTTTAATTGGCAGAGCACTAAAGCCAATATCTAGTGTCCCTACCCTGACCTGTTCCGCTACCTCGTTAAAATTTCCTTGAGTGACTGACAATTCAATTTTCGGATACTTTTTCTTAAAACTTCGAATAATATCAGGCAGCCAGTTGATACAGACACTACTAAATGCTCCAATTCTGATCCGACCTTCGTTTAACCCATTAATGCGGGCCGCTTCTTCTGTCAGCTTTACCTCTGCATTCAAAATTCCCTGAATGATTGGCAATATTTTTTGACCATCGGGAGTTAACCTAACACCTGTACGGCTGCGAATAAAAAGCGAAAAGCCGAGATCTTTTTCTAATCCTGCGATTGAATGGCTAATTGCAGACGGCGTAACACTAAGCTGTGTTGCAGCAGCAAAAAAGGTCTTTTGCTTTGCTACTTCACTAAATACTTCATAAGCAAATGTTGACATTCTGTACTCTCCTTATAACGAATCAATTTCATTCTTGGCTAAAGATAAATGAGTTACTCTTATCATAGGAACAAAGGTACACTCAAAAATTTCAAAATGCAAACTATTTTCCTTAAAAATTAGCCTGTATTTTTTTGAAAGTTAAAAATTGAGGTTATCTCTTCGTTATTTTATATACCTGTATCCAAAAATAAGGAAGACCTGGATCAAAAATTTATTTTTGAACTAGTCCTTCCTATTTGATTTTTGCACTATATTAACGAAATGTTTTTCACTTAGCCGTGCGTTAATAGTTCTATCAATGTTTTCTTTTTAAAATGAAAGTCTTCCCCATAACAGCTTGTGAAAGTTTGGTCTTGTCAAGTAGCAGAACATATACAGTGACAAAAAGAAACGCAAAAATACCTGCGTACAGAAACGCTATTATTTTGGTCTGTGGTACATACAGCAAATTCATTAAATATTTAACCATCAAAGTTCCACAGCACAACAAAATATTCACAACAAGAATTCTTCTAGTGTTTTTTAATTGTCCTGGTACTAGATTATCTTCACTTATTTTTTTGAATGCTAACAAACTAACTGCTAGAAACGCAGTCATTGTACTTATGATTGCACCAAAAGCTCCACCTAACACTACACATGGAATTTGCAGCACCAGTTTCAAGATCAACCCCACAACCAGGTAACGGATAGCTATCCGATGCTTGCCCATGGCCTGTATTATAGTAAAGAAATCTGTAAATAAAGCCAGGCTGATGCTTGAAACTAGTGCTACCGCAAGTAACTTTGCTGCGTAAGTATCAAATTGGAAAAAGATCCCATTCACTTCCCATGATAAAGCTAACAGTAGTGTCACTGCTGGCGTAAGCACCAAAAACATCAAATCAATGTTCTGACCGATGATCTCGCTGATCTTTCGTTTGTCATTTTGCTCGTAGTAACGTGCAAGTAAAGGCAGAGTAGTTTCTGAAATAGCAATCGTCAATGAAACAACTACTATCGTTATTTTATTAGGATTGGCAGCAAAGTATGTATACATCAACTCTGCCTGCTGTACAGTTGCGCCGAGAAGATTCGTTACGATGCTCTTAAACGTAATTTGATCAAAAAACTGCGTGATTGTGATTCCCGAGCCAATAAAAACAAACGGTAAGGCATCTGCAATAATATTACGAAATAGTTTTGCAATGTTCTGCTTTTGCAGTGGTTGGCTCTCTTGGTAAAAGTAGCGGTACTCAGGCATCTTTCGTCGAGCATAATTCAATAGGTAAATATAACTTGCGATTGTCCCGACAAAAGTAGCAAACGTACTATAATTAACAGCTACAGTGTAACTTTTATGCAAAACTCTAAGTACAACAAAAGATGCTCCTAAGATAAAAAGGACACGCACAAACTGTTCCCAGAGCTGTGAGACCCCAAAGGGCTTCATGTCCTGATTTCCTTGAAAAAATCCTCTGATAAAACTCATCGGCGGCAAAATAACCATCGTTGGCACTAAGCAATAGATAGCAGTAGTCGCCGAATCTTTTGAAACTACAGCGCTGTGTGCCGCAATAAGTGGCGCTGCAAGATACAGTAATAAACCGCAAAACGCACCAGTTAGCACCATAAAAATAAAACCATATCTAAATACATGAACACTGTTACGAAACCTATTCTGCGAATTATAGGAAGCTACTTGCCGTGCAATCGCGGTCGGAAACCCAGCCGTCCCTAAAGCCAAAAACAATGAGTATGGTGTATAAGCTGAGTTAAAAACAGCCTGTGCTTGATTCTGATCATTTCCAAACATTAACAACCATGGGATTAAGTAAACGATACCTAAGATCCGCGAAAAAATGCTTCCAAAAGACATCCAAAAAGCACCAGATATTAATTTATTTTTCATTATAAGATAACTCCTATTTTGCAAATCAAAGCTCATTTTAACATTTTGCAGAGCCTATTTTAGAAAATTATCCCAAATTTTGTAAATATTTTGTAAATATCATTTTGTCTATCCTTAATAAGTCGTACCAGTCGCTTTTTTCCCGATATCCTTGCGGTAAAAACAATTGTCAAACACTTTTTTTTCGAGGTAGCGATAAACACCAGCCTGCGCCTCCGCAATTGTCCTATCCTCACTCAAAACTGTCAGAATACGTCCGCCATTCCCTCTTAAGTTGGGCAACTCTCCTTTAACATTCGCATAATCGACTGTAATTTTAGCATAATCAGAAAAATCAGGCAGTTGCTGATTTTTAATAGGTTTTTGCGGATAACCGTTTGCTGCAATAACAACTCCTAAACAAGCAGTTGGTGAAACTGAGATCTCAGGCAGTTTTTTATTGTTGATACAAGCATCGATCAATTCAGCAAAATCACTTCTTAAGCGCGGCAAAATGACTTGTGTTTCTGGGTCTCCCAAGCGAACATTATATTCAATCACCTTCGGCCCCTTAGCAGTCAAAATAAGTCCAATGTACAAAATACCACAATAGTCAAGCCGAGCTTCTCGCAAACCATTAATTGAAGGTTCAACGACCTCAGTCAGCATACGTTGATAATCTGTTTCTGCTAATTGTGGAACTGGACTATACGCGCCCATTCCGCCAGTATTAGGCCCCTTATCAGCGTCATAGGCACGCTTATGATCCTGTGCGACCGGAAGTATGCGATAATCTTTGTCATTAACCACTACAAAAAGTGAATACTCAGGTCCTTCTAAGAATTCCTCTAAGACAATCTTTTTCTGCCCATCATTGAACAGCTCATTAATTTTTGCTTGTGCTTGCTCTATATTCTGCGCAATTGTCACACCCTTACCGGCTGCTAGACCGTCAACCTTGATTACCACGGGTGAATCAAACTGCTGTAATCCTTTCAGAGCATTTGCAGCACTATTGTATGCAGCAAATGCCGCTGTTGGTACCTGATATGTCCTCATGAATTGAAGTGCTGTATCCTTTGACCCTTCTAACTGAGCAGCAGCAGCATTAGGACCAAATATTTTCAAGTTCTCTTTTTTAAATGAATTCACAATCCCTGCGACAAGAGCATCTTCAGGACCAACAAAAGTCCAACTAATTGCCTTTTCTTTAACAAATTCTTTCAATCCTTCAAAATCAAGTTCTGAAATAGCAGTAATTTCAATCCCATCTGCTTTCATTCCAGGATTCCCCGGAGCACAGTAAACTTTTTCGATATACTGACTCTTGAGAAAAGACTTGCATATTGCGTGCTCGCGACCGCCGGATCCAACAACTAATACTTTGATCTTTTCCTTCATCAGCCCTTATCCTCCCAAATCAATGTCTAAAATGACGGATACCTGTTGTCACCATTGAAATTCCATATTTATCTGCCATCGCAATTGAATCCTTATCCCGAATGCTTCCTCCAGGCTGAACAATCGCCTTGATACCGTGTTCAGCTGCATACTGAACACAATCATCCATTGGGAAAAATGCATCGCTTGCCATGACTGTTTCATCATTAATAAAACCATGAGCATGTTTAACAGCTATCTTAGTTGAATCAATGCGATTAGGTTGCCCTGCCCCTATTCCTAGTGTTCTATTTTGATCGGCTATTACGATTGCATTACTTTTAGTGTGTTTGACCGCCTTCCAAGCGAATAACAATGTTTGCAGCTGTGTTTGAGTTGGTGCGGTCTGTGTAACAACTTCCCACTTTTGTGGATCTTCCTGTAAAACATCCTGTTCTTGGACCAGCACCCCACCCATGACCGAAACAAGCTCTTTTTTCATAAGTTCGTCTTTTTTAGCAAAGTTCAGGGTCAAGAGCCGCAGATTTTTCTTTTTAGCCAAAACCTCGTAAGCATCATCATCGAAAGCGGGAGCAATGATAATTTCCAAAAACAATTTGTGCATCTTCTCTGCCGTGTTCAAATCTACTTTACGATTCAGTACAATAACACCACCAAAAATCGAGATAGGATCGGCCTTATACGCAAGATCCCATGCTTGTTCAAGCTTATCTGCCCGCCCAATACCGCAAGGATTCATATGTTTTAAAGCAACAACCGTTGGTTCCGAAAATTCACGGGCAATTCTAATAGCCGCATCGGCATCTTTGATATTATTGTAGGAAAGTTTTTTGCCATGCAGCTGGTCAGCATTAGCAATCGAATATTCCTTAGGCAAGACATCATGGTAAAACCAAGCCTTCTGATGACTATTTTCACCGTAGCGCATTGTATCTTCTAGTTCATAAGTCAGGGTCAGCTTTTCTGGAGCTTCAACACCTACCTGTTCGGAAAGATAAGTAGCTATCAATGTATCATAGGCTGCAGTGTGTCTAAACACCTTTGCGGAAAGTTTTGCTCTTGTCTCGAGACTTGTTTCCCCCTGTTCATCTATTTCTTTGATAATAGAAGCATAATCTGCCGTATCAACAACAACTGTTACATCATGAAAGTTTTTTGCGGCACTACGCAACATACTCGGACCACCGATATCAATATTTTCGATCGCAGTCTCAAGGTCAACATCTGGTTTTTCAATAGTTTCCTTAAAGGGGTATAGGTTAACACACACAAGATCAATCGGTTTAATATGCAGTTTTTCCATGGTTGCAACGTGTTCGGGGAGGTCGCGTCTACCCAAAAGGCCCCCATGAATAAATGGATTCAATGTTTTGACACGTCCATCGAGAATTTCAGGAAAGCCTGTTACTGACTCAACTGAAACTGTTTCAATACCAGCTTCCTCCAAAACACGTTTTGTGCCACCAGTCGAAATTATTTCAAACCCGTATTTTGCGAGCTTGCTGACAAAGGGAACTAGATTTTTCTTATCTGAAACACTGACTAATGCTCTTTTCATTGCTTAATTCTGCTCCTTCTTAGTGAATTTTGGTAGAATTTCCTTGATAACTTGCGGATAGAGCCGATGCTCACATTCATGCACTCGTTGTTCTAACGTCTCAACGGTATCTGTTGACAGAATAGGAACGTGCTCTTGCCTAATAATAGGCCCTGAATCAAGCCCATCATCAACAAAATGAACCGTGACACCCGTTTGTTTCCTATGATCGGCAAAAGCTCGCTCAATCGAATGTAATCCGGGGTATTCTGGAAGATAAGCAGGATGTAAATTTACGATTTTGCCTTCATAATTTTGCAAAATCGTAGGGCCGATAACTCGCAAGTATCCTGCTAAAACGATAAAATCGATTTGAAATTCTTTCAGAATTTTCATTATCCGTTCTTCATAGGGAAGCTTTCCACCACATTCCTTAACAGTGAAAGTTCTGACCGGGACTTGGTACTTTTCGGCTCGCTTGACAACAGGCGCGTCTGGGTGGTCACAAAACAGTAGGGCCAACTTTCCTGCTAATTCATTGCTTTCAAATTTTTTTGCAAGAATTTCAAAATTTGTTCCATTGCCTGAAGCCAAAATTGCAACTTTCATCATTTTATTCCTCACTTGATCTTTATTTTACCCTCATTTTCTGGACGTTCAACTAATTTTCCAATTCGATAAAATTGCTCATTCTCACTCTTCAAAAGATTCTCAACTGCATCCAACTTATCCGCCTCAACTGCTAAAACCATCCCTAATCCCATATTAAATGTCTCATAACAATCCTGAACGCTCAAATCTCCAAGTTCAGCTAAATATTCAAAAATAGGCAATACTGGCCACTCAGCACTCTTAACGACAGCTTGAAGCTCATCGCCGAACATTCGTGGAAGGTTTTCAATCAAACCACCACCTGTTATGTGACTGATTCCATGTAACAAGCTCTTTCTTATCAATGGCAAAACTGCTTTGACATAGATTCTGGTTGGTTCCAACAAAACATCCCCCAGTTTTTCCCCTGAGAGCTGTTCCAGTCTGTCACCAAGCTCAAGCTCATTGTCCTTAAAACAAATCTTTCTTACTAATGAAAAACCATTAGAATGCAATCCACTCGAAGGAAGCCCCAGCAGGAAGTCTCCTGCTTGCGGTGTTGCTTGGGTTAACAATTTTCTTTTTTCAGCCACTCCAACTGCAAAACCAGCCAGATCATATTCATCGGATGCGTACATATCAGGCATTTCAGCTGTCTCCCCACCAATAAGTGCTGCTTCAGATTGCTGACAGCCTTCTGTCACCCCATGAACAATTTTGGCAATTTTCGCAGGATCATTATGCCCTGTTGCAATATAATCCAAAAAAAACAGTGGTTGAGCTCCTTGAGCTAAAATATCATTAACACACATTGCAACGCAATCAATTCCAATAGAATCATGTTGCTGCATACCTTGTGCTATCATTAATTTGGTTCCTACACCATCAGTTCCTGAAACTAGTACCGGTTCCTTCACATTAATGGTACTTAAATCGAACAAACCGCCAAATCCACCTATAGCTCCCATAACTCCAGGTCTCTTTGTTCTTGCAACATCCTTTTTTATTTTTCGCACAAGTTCATAGCCTGCGTTGACATCTACACCCGCATCTTGATAACGACTCATTAACTAATAACCTCCCGTGTTCGTTGTTCTTTCAATGATTTCAAATAACCAGCTTCATAATCATATAACGGTGTTGGATACTTGCCATCAAAATAAGCTACACATAGTCCGCCGTTTGGTGCATCTTTAGCGTCTTTCAAACCAATAGCTGCGATCAAGTTTTCAACATTCAAAAAGGAAAGCGAGTCTGCCTCCATAATTGCACACATCTGATCAACCGTATAATTTGCAGCCATCAATTCTGAACGGGTTGAAATATCAATACCATAAAAACATGGGAAACGTAATGGGGGTGAGGCTATTCGCATATGCACCTCTTTTGCTCCAGCTTCTTTGAGCAGATGAACCAATTGTTTGCTCGTAGTTCCGCGCACAATCGAATCATCCACAATAGCAACTTTCTTCCCCTCAACGACACCTCTCACGGCAGATAGCTTCATTTTGACGCCCCGTTCACGTAACTCTTGTGTTGGCTGAATAAATGTTCGTGCAATGTATTGACTCTTAATCAATCCCATTTCATAAGGTAGCCCGCTTTCTTCAGCAAAGCCACTGGCTGCTGACAACGATGAATTAGGGACCCCGATCACCATATCGGCATCTACAGGGGCCTGTCTCGCTAATAATCGGCCCATTTTTTTGCGTGCGTTATGAACAGTTACACCATGAATAATCGAATCCGGTCTAGCAAAATAAATGTATTCCATTGAGCAGATCGAAAGCTGGGTTTCCTGCGTGTAATGGTCAATGTGTAATCCATTTTTGTCAATAATAATTAGTTCGCCCGGCTGAACATCTCTGACAAATTTTGCGCCGATCATATCAAATGCACAGGTCTCACTCGCCACAACATATGCACCATTATCCAAACGTCCAATTGAAAGGGGGCGGAAACCATTTGGATCAAGAGCAGCTATCAAACTGTCCTTACGCAAAATAACAAAGGCAAAACCACCATGTATTTGATTTAAACTTTTCTTCAGAGCAGTAACAAAATTCATGTCTTTTTTCTGACGAATAAGATGAATCAAAATTTCCGTATCAGAAGTCGATTGGAATATGGCACCATCATCCTCTAATTTTCTTTTCAAAGAAGCTGCATTAGTCAAATTACCATTATGTGCTAGAGCAACGTCACCATCGTGAAAATGAAATAGAAAAGGTTGAACATTTGCCAGCGTATTGTTGCCACTTGTTCCATAACGTACATGTCCAATTGCTGCATTACCTTTTAAGTTTTCTAAATCAGCTTTGTTAGAAAAAACTTCCGCAAGAAGACCGCGGCCTCTAAATTGCTGCAAATCACTACCATTACTGGCAACTATTCCTGCGCCTTCTTGGCCTCGATGTTGCAGACTATGGAGTCCAAAATACGTCAGATGGCTTGCTTCTGAAGTTCCCCAAGCCCCAAAAACACCGCACTCTTCATTCAATCCTTTGATTTCATAAGACATGGTATTGCTTCCTCCCACAATCCTTCAGCTGCTTCCAGATCTAAACCAAATTGTCCGTTACGGTAAGCAATCTTTAATTGCTTATCCTCGGTAACTTGCCCCACATAAACTGCCTCATCTTCCATTTCTGCTAAAAATTGTTGCTTTTTCTCTGGCGCAACAGTCACAACAAATCTTCCCGCCGTTTCACTAAAAAGTTCTTCTCCGCTCAAGGTCGTTTTGATATTGAGACCATACTTTGTTCCAAATGTCGTTTCTGCAAGCGCAACAGCAAGACCGCCTTCGCTCAAGTCATGTGCACTTTCAACTAATCCCTTCTCCATTGCTCTTAAGAGTTTCGTCATGCGTAGCTCGATTTCTTTAAGGTTAACCTCATTCAAACTCCCGCCTATATCTCCAGTCAGCAGTTTTTGTAGCTCTGAACCTGCAAAATCGGCTCTTGTCCTGCCAACAATAAAGACAAGATCATCTTGGTGCTGGACAAATGAGGGAATAATATTTTTGAGGTTGTTAATCAACCCCACCATACCAATCATTGGCGTTGGATAAATAGCTTCTCCATTGTTCTCATTGTACAGGGAAACATTTCCCGAAATAACCGGTGTATCTAAAGTTCGACAAGCTTCTGCCATCCCCAAAACTGACTGATGAAGCTCCCAGTAGATTTCAGGATCATTGGGATCGCCATAGTTTAGGCAATCCGTCACAGCTAAAGGAAGCGCCCCGCTAGCAATTAAATTTGCAGCCGCCTCGATGACCGCCATTTTGCCACCAATCTTCGGATCAAGATAAACAAAACGACCATTGCCATCCGTAGTCATTGCTAGTGCCTTTTTCGTACCACGAACACGTAGAACAGCTGCATCACTACCAGGTCCAACAACCGTGTTAGTTCTCACCTGCGAATCATATGTTTGTGTAAACATTTTTTTAGAAGCAATCGTTGGCTGTTGCAAAATTTTTTTCAAAGTATCAGCTACATCGCTAATTTGCGGAGCCCAATTTTGATTTCTTTGTGCTTCTAAAATTCGTTCAGGCACTTTTTCTTGACTTGTTTCTTCCAAAACATCATCGGTTAAGCTGCTGACTGGGATGTCGGCCACAGTTCGACCCTTATGCTTTAAAAGATATTGTTGTCCCGTGACCACTCGGCCGATTACAACAGCTTCAAGCCCGTAATTTTCAAAAAGCCGCTTAACATTTTCCTCAAATCCTGCACGAATACACAGCAGCATTCTTTCTTGCGATTCACTCAGCATGATTTCATAAGCAGACATCTCTGGTTCACGCTGTGGAACGTTATCTAATATTAACTCCAATCCGCTTCCAGCCTTAGAAGCCATTTCACAACTAGAAGAAACAAGCCCTGCAGCCCCCATATCCTGAATTCCTACCAACCAACTTGCATGCTTATTAGTTAGTTCTAAACATGCTTCCATCAGTAGTTTTTCCATAAAAGGATCGCCTACTTGCACTGCAGAACGTTGTGTTTCTTTCTCATCACTAAAATCAGCCGAAGCAAAGGTCGCACCGTGGATACCATCTCGTCCGGTTTTCGCACCGACATACATCACCGCGTTTCCAATTCCTTGTGCGCGTCCAACCTGCATGTCTTTTTGTTCCATCAAACCCACACACATCGCATTAACCAGTGGATTTCCCGTATAACACTCATCAAAGGTCATTTCTCCACCAACGGTCGGAATACCCATACAATTGCCGTAACCACCAATTCCAGCTACTACCTCATTAATCAAGTACTTTGTCCTTGCTTGGTTAATCTCACCAAAATGCAAAGAATCAAGTGCAGCTATTGGGCGGGCACCCATACTGAAAATATCACGGATAATGCCACCGACCCCTGTAGCTGCTCCCTCATAAGGTTCTACTGCTGAGGGATGATTATGGCTTTCCGCTTTGAAGACAACCGCTTGTCCGTCACCAATATCAACAATTCCAGCTCCTTCACCTGGTCCTTGCAGAACACGTTCATTCTTGCTTGGAAATTCGCGCAAAACTGGTTTGGATTTTTTGTATGAGCAATGTTCACTCCACATAACCGCAAAAAGTCCTGTTTCAGTGTAGTTAGGAAGACGTTTAAGCAATTTTTCACAAATGTAATCATACTCTTTTTCGCTTAATCCCCATTCTAAATACGGTTTCTGTTCCTTTATCTCCTGTGAACTCATTTCTGTAGCGATCAACGTGCGGCCTCCTCTTCTTTTTTGACATTGGCGAGTAAAGAACGAAAAAGTGGCAGACCATCTTCATTACCAAGCAATGCTTCGACGGCCCTTTCAGGATGAGGCATCATTCCCAAAACATTTCCCCGTTCATTGGTAATGCCCGCAATATCATTTAAACTGCCGTTTGGATTCTCACCTGCATAACGAAAAACAATTTGCCCATTTTTTTCAAGCTTTTCCAAGACACTCTTTTCCGCATAGAAGCTACCATCGGCATGTGCAATCGGTAATTCAATATGCTCTCCAGGCTGATAGTGAGTAGTGAATGCCGTTTGATTATTAACAACTTCGAGTTTGACCGTTTTGCAAATAAACTTTAAACTATCATTTCGCTTCAGTGCACCTGGAAGTAAGCCTGCTTCGGTCAATATCTGAAATCCATTACAGGTTCCAAATACAAACTTGCCTTCATTCGCAAATTGAATGATTGCAGGCATTATATTGCTAAAACGTGCAATTGCACCACTGCGTAAATAATCACCATAAGAAAAACCACCAGGAAGCATAACCGCATCAAAACCTGCTAAACTTTCTTGCTTATGTGATACGTACTCAACATCTGCATGACATACTGTATGCAGCGCTTCGTAAAGATCTACATCACAATTTGAACCAGGAAACACAATAACAGCGATCTTCATTAAGCTTCCTCCATAATTTCATAGCGGTAAGTCTCCAAGTTAAAGTTAACCAGCAACTGTTCGGAAATCTCAGCAACTGTCTCTTTCACATCTTTTTGATTGGTATCGACCTGAACATCGAAAAACTTTCCAACTTGAACTCTTTTAACCTCATCATGTCCTAAACTGTGAATTGCTTCAGTAATTGTCTCTCCCTGTGGGTCAAAAACTGATTCCTTATAAGTCACAAATATCCGAACATTAGTCATTTGACGGCCCTCCTAATTTTTTCTGCAAACGTTCAAGCACTTCTTTATAAACCGAAGTTAAACTGCCTAAATCACGTCGATAAACATCTTTATCCATATGTTGTTTGCTCTTCAAATCCCATAAACGACAATTATCAGGTGAAAATTCATCTGCCAAAATTATTTCCTGTTCTTTAGTTTTTCCAAATTCAAGTTTAAAATCCACTAATTGGAGACCAATTGATTCAAAAAGATCTGTTAACAGTCTATTTACTTTGCGTGAAATCTCCCACATAGTATTTAATTCCTCATGAGTTGCGATCTTTAAAGCATGCGTTTGCGATTCATTTATAAAGGGGTCATCCAGCTCGTCACTCTTGAAATACATTTCTTCAACAGGGGACTCGAAAATCAAGCCTTCTTTCACGCCAAAGCGAGTTGAAAAATGTCCAGCTGCGACATTACGTGTGACCATTTCCAACGGAACAATCTTAACCTTCTTAACTAATTCTTCTGTTTCTGAAATCTTTTGAACAAAATGAGTCTTTATACCATTTTTCTTGAGATATTCAAAAATCAAACTGGAAATTTTATTATTAAGCCGACCCTTTCCCACTATCTTATCTTTCTTTTTGCCATTCAATGCTGTTGCTTGATCCATATAAATAACACGCAACACATCTTCATCATCAGTCGTCCACATTTGTTTGGCTTTTCCAGAATAAATAAGCTTATCCGTCATAAAAAATCGTCTCCTCTGTATAAAAAGCGAATTATATATTCTAAATTAACTTTAAACAATCGCTATTTACTTTAAAGATTAACAATTATTCAATTAATAGTCAATAGTAAGATGCCGAACTTTCAACAAAATATATTATAAAAAAGTTATTGTTATTGGCATATTTTTCAAAAAATTAAAAAAAGAATCCTAAAAAGCAGTTTCAAAGACGAACAACAAAAAAACTACGACAAAATGTTTATTTTGTCGTAGTTTGTTTTGTTATTTTTTTATACCTTAGTCACCTAAACCAACACGTTCAAAAATATCATCAACATGACGTAAATGCCAATGATAATCAAAGGCATCATCAAGATCTTTTTGAGTTAAATTTTTCATAATGTTAGAATCTGCTTCAAGTAACGGTCTAAACTGAATCTGTTTATCCCATGCTTCAGCGGTTTTAGGTTGGATCAGATCATAAGCCTCTTCCCGACTCATTCCAGTATCAATTAGTTTGAGTAAGACTCGTCCACTATAAATTAAACCAAATGTCCGCTTCATGTTACGCTTCATATTGTTGGGAAAGACGGTCAAAGTATCTAATATTTTTCCAAAACGATGAAGCATATAGTCAAGCAGAATTGTTGTATCTGGCAAAATGATTCGTTCAGCAGATGAATGTGAGATATCACGTTCATGCCATAAAGTAACATCTTCAAAGGCTGTAACCATATGCCCACGTATCACTCTCGCTAAACCACAAATGTTTTCTGAACCAATTGGGTTTCTTTTATGTGGCATAGCCGATGAACTTCTGTCCTTTGGCAAAGTGTTCCTCAACTTCACGTGTTTCAGATTTCTGCAAACCGCGAATTTCAGTTGCAAATTTTTCCAAGCTCGTTGCAATTAATGCCAATGCAGATATGTATTCAGCATGTAAATCACGTGGTAACACTTGACTTGAAATTTCCTGCGCTCTGATTCCCAACTTTTGGCAAACATACTTTTCAACGTAAGGGTCAATATTAGCAAAAGTACCTACAGCTCCACTAATTTTTCCTGCTTCTATTCCTGCAGCAGCGTGTTCAAAGCGTTCAATATCTCTTTTTACTTCAGAATACCAGCGTGCAAGCTTTAGTCCAAAGGTTGTTGGTTCGGCATGAACACCATGTGTCCGTCCCATCATCACCGTATATTTGTACTCTAGCGCTTTTTTTGCCACGATTGCTTTAAACTGAGCTAGATCCTGCCGTAACAACTCATTTACTTGTTTTAATTGATACCCATATGCCGTGTCCACAACATCTGTACTCGTCAGGCCATAGTGCACCCACTTCTTTTCCGATCCCAAAGATTCAGAAACACAGCGGGTAAAAGCAATAACATCATGGTGAGTTGTTTGTTCAATTTCCTGAATACGTTCAACATCAAAACTTGCATTTCTTCGGATCTTGTTCACATCTTCCTCTGGTATATGACCAAGTTTAGACCATGCCTCGTCAGCCGCAATTTCAACTTCAAGCCAACAGTTGTATTTTTTTTCATCAGTCCATTTTGCAGCCATTTCCGGTCGTGAATATCTCGAAATCATCTTTTTTTCTCCTTTTAATCCCAAACTTTTGTAGCATCGATTTCTTCCAATGTATCTGCAATACTAGTTGTCAAAATCGTTATGTGTCCCATTTTGCGATCTTGGCGAATCTCGCCCTTACCGTAGTCATGAAAATTCCATTGCTGCTTTTCTTTAACCAGTCGCTCACTTCCAGCAACATGCTGCCCCAAAATATTTACCATTACGACCGACTTCAGCAATTCCACCTTAGGCATTGGCCAATCACAAATCGCCCTATTATGAATGTCAAACTGTGAAAAATTACATGCCTCAATTGAATAATGCCCTGAATTATGCGGTCTGGGCGCAAGTTCATTGATGAAGATCTCTCCTTCAGCACTGACAAACATCTCAACACCCAGAATTCCACAGAGATCAATTCCCGCAGCTATCTTTTTTGCCATCAGTTGGGCCTTTTGTTGCACCTTCTTAGGCAGGCGTGCCGGAACAATGCTCTCATGCAAAATTTGATTACGATGAATATTTTCACTCACAGGAAAAACAGAGATCTCACCACTTATGCTCCGTCCTATCATGACTGAACATTCCTTTTCAAAGTGGACCCAGCCTTCTAAAATGCAGTGTCCTTTTTCTAAAAGTTCAACCGCTTCTGACAAGTCCTTTTCCTGTTTGACTACCAGCTGTGCTTTACCATCATATCCACCTTGACATGTCTTAAGTACCGCAGGATACCCTATTTTTTCAACAGCTCTCTTTAAATCTACCATATTATCGACAGCTTCAAAAGGTGCTACTTTCAATCCATGTTCTTTTAAAAACGTCTTTTCTTTTATTCGGTCTTTAGTAATAGCTAACAATTTCGTTCCTTGAGGGATAGAAACCAGCTTTTTTGCATCTTCCAAAGCTTGCAAATCAACATTTTCAAATTCATACGTAAGCACATCCGAACGCTGTGCTAGTTCCTCGATTGCGCTTAAATCCGCATAGGGTGCTACTATTTGATCATCAGCAGCTTGACCGGCAGAACAATCAGGGTTTGGATCCAAAATAAGTACACGGAAACCAGCTTTCTTTGCAGAAAAAGTTAGCATTTGACCAAGTTGTCCACCGCCAATGATGCCGATCGTTTTTCCTTGTGCAACAAATTTAGTCAAGTTTTTCACCACTTTCTACAGAACTATCATGCTGCTTTTGCCGAAAAGTATTTAACGCACTCTGCAAGTTTGCATTATTTAAAGCTAGTATTTGAATTGCTAACAAAGCCGCATTTTTGGCACCAGCCGTGCCGATCGCAGTTGTTGCGACTGGGACTCCGGCTGGCATTTGAACGATTGATAATAATGAATCAAGCCCATTAAGCGCATGGCTTTGAATAGGGACACCAAGAACCGGTAAAATCGTATTGGCAGCAACCATTCCAGGCAAATGTGCTGCACCGCCAGCACCTGCAATAATAACTTTAACTCCTTTAGATGAAGCCTCTTTAGAAAAAGCGAACATTTCAGTTGGCATACGATGGGCTGAAATCACACGTTTATCGTAAGCAACCTGAAACTGATCTAAAACAAGAGCCGCCTCTTTCATGGTTTTCCAATCCGAAATACTGCCCATAATAATGCTTATTTCATTACTCACATCTATCCCTCCATTTTTATTTAGCTTAACAAATCAAAAAATGAATGTCAAAACAAAAATCGAACTATTTCATTGATATTATATAATTCGTACGTATTATTTTCAAAACTTTTTTAGTTAACTATTTATAACCTCTTTTTTACACTCAAATAAAAAAATAAACTAATTCGTGTATACAACAAATAACATCACTTCTTGCAACCTAATACATCATTTTGTACAAAACAAAAAGGCTGCAACCAAAAAAATTTAGTCACAACCTTTTAGAGAAATCACTTATTTGTTTTTTAATCTTCCGCTGCGGACATAGCTTCCAGTATAACTCCTAGGCGATCTCGCTCTGCTTGCACATTGCGTCTTTTTTCATCGTAAGCATTCAAAAGATGACGTCCGCGGCTGCTATGAGTTATTTTTTCGCAAACATCATTAAGTTCAGCAATCTTTGCTTCTGCAGCCTGATACTCTTCTAAAATATCAAATTTATTGCTCATGACAAAACCCCCTAAAAATTAGTTGATTAGATGACTTGACTAATCTAACACGTTTTGGCATGTTTGTGAACCTTTTTATGTTACGATTAGTTTACAGTTGATTGTCAAAAAAATAACTAATTAAAAAACCAACTATTTCCTAATCTTAAACTACACCACAACTCCCTTTATCTAACATAATTCTTCGCATGACTCTCTCTGACTTTACTGGCCAGCGTTTGAACATCACGCGCTATCATCAACTCTTCATCCGTTGGAATCATCAACACATCAACTTTTGATTCCGCTCCTGACACAAATTCTGCTTGGCCACCTTGCTTATTTTTTTCCTCGTCAATTGTTATCCCCATGTAAGCAAGTCGTTTCATCACAAGTTCTCTGATTTGGGCTGAATTTTCGCCAATTCCTGCTGTAAAAACAATTGCATCAACTCCGCCCATTTCCGCTGTATAGGCACCTATATACTTAACAACATCCTTGACAAAAATATCTTCTGCAAGCTGCGCTCGTTCATTTGTTTTCTTCTGTTCTTCAATGTCGCGCATATCTGAAGAAATACCAGAGATACCAAGCAAGCCAGATTTCTTATTCAGGTCATAAATAATTTCAGGCATCGAATGCATTTTCAACTTCTGCATCATGAAAGATATCATTGCAACATCTGTATCCCCTGAACGGGTCCCCATAGTTATCCCTGTAAGAGGAGTGAACCCCATTGAGGTATCGAAAGATTTACCCTTTTTGATGGCACAAATTGAAGCGCCAGCCCCTAAATGGCAAGTGATAATCTTAAGTTCTTCAATCGGTTTTTTTATCATTTTGGCTGCAACTTTTGCAACATAACGATGGCTTGTCCCATGCGCTCCGTACCTTCTCACACCATAATTATGATACCATTCATACGGAACACTAAAAAGAAAATTTGTTTTAGGCATTGTTTGATGAAATGAAGTATCGAAGACTGCCACCGAAATTGCCTTGGGTAGTATTTTTTTAAAAGCTTTGATCCCCATTAAGTTGGCTGGGTTATGAATTGGTGCATATTCTGCCAGTTCGTTTATTCGATGCATTACCTTTGTATTAATAACGACAGATTTCTTGAAAAATTCACCTCCAGCAACAACCCTGTGACCAACTCCAGAAATTTCGCCATAATCCTTTATAATATCCAACTTCAGCAATAAATCCAGTAACCTTTTGACCGCAACAGAATGATTTTCGATATGTTCTGCGCTTTCAAAACTTTGTGTATTATCATATTTTATTTTTATTTTTCCTTCATCTAGTCCTATTCTATCAAAAAGGCCCTTAGCAATGACTGTTTCTGCAGGCATCTCAAATAGTTTGAACTTTAAACTCGAACTTCCAGCATTAATTGCGATGATTTTTGACATAACAATTCCTCCCAGCTCTTATTTAAACCGCTTTCATATACAATATAACAAATTTTGCGACAAAATTCACTAATATCTGAATAATCAAGCATTTTATTTAGTATGTTAGTTAAAAAACAGACTTTTATTATTTAAGGAAACAAATTACAATGGTTGTTAGAACTTTGTTGGAGGAACAATATGAAATATAAACAAGAATTAAAAAAAATTATCGAAGAAACACCAGAACTGATGACGCTACTGCAGCTCATAAATAGCTTAGGGCTGAAGGATTGGGCACTTTGTGCTGGCACTATCAGAAACCTTGTATGGTGCCAATTAACTCAGCGCCCATACTCAATACTACAGAATAATATTGATGTTCTCTATAGTGATCATTCCGAATCCTATGAACAGTATCTGACCAAACAAGCAATTATTTCACAAAAAAATTCAACTTGTCTCTGGAATTTTCAGAACGCGGCTTTGAATGCTGCTGATAGCGGTGCACCCTATGGCAAAAATTTATTGACTGCTATTTCGTCTATTCCTGAAACTTGCAGTGCCGTCGGCATTCGTCTGGAAAATATGCAAGTTAAAATTATCGCACCTTATGGTTTAGATGACCTTTTTAACTTTGAAGCTCATCCCACTTCTTCTTTTATGAATGATCCTAAGAAATTACAGCTGTACCGCAGACGAATGCTTAGAAAAAACTGGCCTCAAAACTGGTCAGAGGCAATAATTTTTGACAACTAGTACATTTAATAACTAGTAGCAAATAAGCTCGTTGTTATTTTGTTTCTTATGTTTCGTGCGCTTACAATTTAACTGGAACAGTAAAAAATTTGTTTGTACTTGTCAACTCTTTTTTATTGATAAAGTGCAAGTGTTTGTCAAGCACACAAACAGTTCTTGCTTCTTACCAAAACCCACAAGGTATCAGCGAGGAGTGCTCACTTCAAGCAATAAAACACAAACGGAGCTGTGCCAAAAGTTAACTTTTGGCACAGCTCCTCTTTTTATTTCGTATAAACGTGTTCCATAAGCAAAATTTTCCGACTTATGGCACACTCCCATTTTAGAATCTAATAATGCTTAATTAGTCGCTTAACCAATCAAGGGAGCGTTTTGTCACCAGCCGATATTGTCCGCATTATGTGGAAGAGTTAATTTTCCTTCGTCCAATTCCGAAAAAGCTTGTGCTATAATTTTGAAAGCTTGGTGTAGCTGCTTTTCTGTTATAACTAATGGTGGCTGAAAACGCAAAACATTAGTCTTGAGACTAATCATGATTGCTCCCAGCTCGAAAATGCGATAAATTAACTTAGTAGTCGCTACCGGATCCGGTTTCTGCGTCTGCGGATCGACGATATCTATCCCACCATCTAAACCGTACATTCGACATTGTCCAATAAAATCGTACTTAGCCTGTTCAGCCTCAAAAAACTCTTTTGCTTCTTTTCCAAGATCAGCTGAGCGCTGTACCAATTGTTCATCTTCAATTACGTCCAAAGTAGCCATTGCAGCAGCCGTTGTGACCGGATTCCCAGAAGTGGTAAATAAATGAGCTGGGGCACCTAAAGAATCCATTATTTCAGCACGCCCTATAACTGCACTGAGCGGAAGACCTGACGCGAGCGACTTACCCACAGATATCAAATCCGGTTCTATATCAAAATGCTGGATCGACCACCACTTTCCAGTTCTTCCTAAACCTTGATTTACTTCATCAACAGCGAACAAAATTCCATGCGAGTGTGCAAACTCAGCAACTTTGCGGACAAAGGCCGTTGGTGCCTTAACAATTCCACCATCTCCTTGAATCGGTTCAATAATAATTAATGCCGTTTCTTCGGCAGGAAGAAATGTCTCGAATGGTCGCTTGAACTCAGCAAACATTCTGGTCACAAAATCATCTTCGCTTTCACCTTTTAATCTTTGCCACGGATCTGGATACGGAACTTTAATTACACCTGGTAACAATGGTCCAATATTACGCGTCATATTTAAACTAACAGCAGATAAGGACATTGAACCGTAGGTGGACCCGTGATAAGCTCCCATAAAACTGACAAGGTATGGACGTTTTGTATAAGCACGTGCAAATTTGATAATTCCATCATTGGCATCTGAACCCGAATTTCCCCAAGCCAACTTCTTAGAGCCACTTATAGGAGCCAGAGCACATAAGCGTTGAGCTAATTTTGCTGCCGGCTCATTGGCAAAATATGCAGGCGTGTATTGAATTAATTTTGCTGCCTGTTCTTGAATGGCACGCACAACATGCGGATGTGCATGTCCCGTGTTTGTTGCTGAAGCACTGGACAGCAAATCAATATACTGCTTACCCTCTATATCCTTAACAACGGCTCCTTGCCAGATTCAATCACGATATTAAAATAATTGATTCTTGCCGCATCCGCCAGTGCTTCAGCTTCCTCAGCTAATAATTTTCTATTACTATTAGTGCTCATCTTCAGAATCACCCGCTCGTTTGCTAAGATATGAATGGTGAATACCGTAAACAAAGTAAATAACCAGACCTAGAGCAAACCAGCCTAACGAGTAAACTTTAGCATCATAATCCAGACCCCAGAATACAATTAAAGTAAACAAAAATGCAACTGCTGGTAAGACCGGATAAAGGGGCATTTTGAAGGCAGGTTCTGGAATGTCTTTACCTTCACGCGAACGTAAAGCATAAATGCCAAGAGAAACAAACATAAATGCAATCAGTGTTCCTGCCGATATTAACTGAGCTAGAAAAGCGAATGGGAAAAGAGCTCCTAAAACGACACCAATTATTCCTAAAACTAATAACGAGCGATTTGGAAGTTTCTTGCTATTCAAGACACCTAGCCATTTTGGCAGCATACCGTCACGTCCAAACGAATACAGCAGACGCGAACCAGCTAACATCATTCCAATTAATGCAGTGAACATTCCTATAACTGCAACAGCCTGAACAACTGAGGCAACAATCGGATGCCCGCTTTGACGTAAAGCCCAGCCAACTGGTTCAGCATTATTAGCATAACTAGAATAGTGGAACATACCTACTAACACTAATGAAACAGCCACAAAGAGAACAACAGCAATCAAAAGTGAACCTAAGATCCCGCGCGGCATGGTTTTTTGCGGATTTTTTGCTTCCGCAGAGTTAGCTGCAATTGAGTCAAAACCAATATAAGAAAGAAAAATCGATGAAACTCCTGCATAAATTCCTTGCCAGCCGCCAAAAGCTGTTCCATCAGGGTTTTTATGGTACTCAGGAATAAAAGGGGTATAGTTTGCCTTATGTAAGGCCGTCACTCCGACAAAAATAAAAACTAAAATTGCTAAAACCTTCAGCACAACTAAAACATTCTCTACGCGGGCTGCATCTGAAACTCCTTGTGACAACAACAATGCAACCAATATAACAACAATAACAGCAATGATATCAATAAAGCCGCCATCAGTTCCAAAAGCATTTGCTAAATAATTTGGGAGTTTAAAACCAAGCGGCTCTACTAGTCCTCTAAAATTTGCTGATAACCCAGAAGCAACAAAAGCCACAGCAATAAAGTACTCTGCTAGCAAGGCCCAACCAGCTATCCAACCAAAAAATTCTCCAAAAACGACATTAATCCACGAATACGCCGATCCGGCAAAAGGCATGGCAGATGACATTTCAGCGTACGCAAATGCAACCAATCCTGCTACAATAGCAGCAGCTAAAAAAGACAACGCAACAGCGGGGCCAGCATGCGAAGCTGCTACAACACCCGGCAACGTAAAGATAGCAGTTGATACAATAGTACCAACACCCAATGCTAGAAAATCCTTGACAGTTAAGACACGTTTTAAATGAGAATCTTTATCTTGATAGACATTTGGGTCTTCTTTCAAGAAGAGCCTCTTTATGAATTTTTTCATATGTATTCCTCCACAATATAAATAAAATTATAAAAACTATAACAAGTTAGAGAAATTATAACAAATATATTAGAAAAGTCAATGTCACACACTATCAAGAAGTCACGTAGCCTTGGTATTCCAAGCAGATTAGTCTTTGTTCATTAATCAAAGATTAAATAATTGGTGGTAAAATCTAATCAACAATTTCAATCGCGTCTTATACTTATTTAAAAAATACACTATTCTCTCAGTGGTTAATAATAGCTTAGTTATTTTAAACAACTTGCCACTCTTCTCTTTACTTAACCATACACACTGTTCAAATACTGAAAAGAATTTGATCAAAAACCATAGTTCGGTTATTTTAAATCCTGCATTATATATACAAATTACCGTTCTTCAATAATTAAGCCAGCACTTGCGGTCAAGCCCGTCTGTAATTGGATCTCAAGCTTCAGTAATTGTCCTTTCCCAACAGATAGTACTGCATAAAAATTATTGGGGCACATATAATCAAAAATACATATTTTACAAAGCTAAGCCCAATGCTCAGCAGCAGCTCTCTGGGATCATTTTTATTTGCCTGTGCTGCTTTTGCGCGTGACATTGTTTTTGGCTCTTCCTCAGCAGCATGATCGCTTTCTGTGTAATTTTTTCGCTGGGTTCGTGATAGTTGCTCCGTAGCCTCTTCTTTTTGGCCCTCTTTTTTTTCAAAGAACCGCTGATTAAAGGGATAAAGCATAATATAGTTACTAATCAGATAATAATTCAAAAGCAGTTTCCATTCGGTATTTTTAACTAGATTGAGCAATAAAAGCAAAACAATAAAAGAACCTAGCGCTTTCACAAGTGATAAGCCGTACTCTTTCATAATATTCATTTTAAAGTCTCCAATTCATTCACCTATGTTTTTTCTAAAAGATACTCAAGTATTTTATCATAAAAAAGAACCTGCCATTAGCAAGTTCAAGCAGACTTTAAAAAAAAGTAACCTTAAGACAACCTGTACTTGCGCACCACAAGTTTTGTTACCTTAAGGTTATGCTTTGTTGATTGTTTTAATTACTTTTTCATCCAAATGATTAACGTAAATCGACGTGATTGTGTACAAATCTAAAAAGTATACCACTTCTATTAATGAAGCAAAAAAAGCCATAGCAACAGATAACCAGAAAAGTACCTGACCTAAAAGAAGCCAGCGCTTTTTATCGGCAGCCACACCCACCAACTCTTCATTTTCAGTCACAGCCATTTTTTCGGCTTTAGCGATGTTGACCTTGTTCCGAAGCTTTTTTACCGCCAGACTCGTTTTCAAATTGTACACAATCAAGACAGCGAGACTGCCAACAGCAATAATTTCAAGCCACGTCATTGATCAATCCCCCTTTACCAACAGTAGTGATAAAATAACCACATTTTAATTTACAAAAGTTAGCGAACGACCATCACATCACAGCGCGCCATCCGAACAACATAATCAGTTACAGCGCCCATAAGTATTCGCTCAACGGGATTTAACCCTGTTTTACTGATAATAATCAAATCCGAATTATATTCATCAGGAAACTCTTTTGAAATTATCATTCGTGGTGAGCCAAAGCGTGCATGGACAGAAACATCCTTATGGCCAGCCTCAAAAACCTTTTGTTCCAACTCCTTTAAATATGATTGAACATTTTCGAAAGTTGAGTAAATAATGTCCCCAGTCGGGTCAATCACTCCCCCTATATTGCTAGCAAAATGCTTCACATCAATAACATTTAAAATATCAAGATGAGCACCATTTCTCTTAGCAATCGCAATAGCCCGCTCTAAAGATTTCTCTGCGTTTTCTGAACCGTCAACAGGCACTAGTATTTTCTGATATTTTTGTACCATGACTCCCACCTCTTTCTTCTACTAATTATAACATTATTAGGTGCGCTTGTCCTTAAGACCATTTTGCGCTGTCTATATACACACGGCAATTAACCCGTATCCAATCAAGATTTTCAAATAAACTGTCTTCACCTTCTGGTAAAGCCGCCATTTTTTCAAGCAATTCGTAATAAGCGTCCGTTTCTTGCTGCCCATTTTTCAATTCGGAGCAGCAGGACTTAATTATTGTTCTTTTCACCAATTGAGCTCGATATATATCACCTGATAAAAAAAGTTCAATTGCTCTTTGTGCCTCTTCACGATAAATTTTAGCTCTCTCAATTAAGTATTCTTTATTTATTTTAGACATAATCAAAGCCCCATTCTCCATATATGTTTTCGCTTACATTGCTATTAATTTTAGTTTAACAGCTACCCTAATGCAAGAAAAAAAAACTCCATTATAAAAATATCTAAAATTCAGTTCAACTTTCCCTTTTATTTTTTGCTTATATAGTGTATACTATCGGAGTGTTGTTCATTTGCCCTCGTGGCGGAATTGGCAGACGCGCAGCGTTCAGGTCGCTGTTTGGGTTTCCAAGTACAGGTTCGACTCCTGCCGAGGGCATAATAAAATTAAAAAGTCCACAAGTGCTGACATAAAAGCATTTGTGGACTTTTAGTTATTGTTTTTAAGAGTACGCTAGAATAGCCGCTACATCGCACTAATATTATCTGTTTTCGTGCTCTTCTCAAAAAAAGCAAAACATCAAATTCATTTTGCAGCCGCGTAGACTAGATATTTGTCTACATCACTGCTATGTTCGAGCACCGCGCATTTCTCTTGAAAAATGCAACTTCAAATTAATATGCAAGTTATTACTTGCACATTGTAATTTATGGTAAACTATATTTAATTATATAACAATCGGAGGGATTATGATGTCATTTACTCCAACTCAAAAACGTATTCTAAAAGCTTTTAAAGATTTACTTATTGAAAACGGCTACCGCAATGCTACAACACATAAAATTGCTGAGTCTGCTCAAGTTAACGAAACAACCATTTTTCGCAATTTTAAAGATAAAAGGGGCTTGCTGCAGGCAACAATTGATCAGTACCTTGCTGATATTGATCGTCTAAAGCAGGAACAAAAAGATACCGGTAACCTAGAGAAAGATTTGACCGCTATGGCTGATAAATATCAGAAATTTGTTTTCGATCATCAAGCAATCTTTATGGTGGGGCTTCGTGAATCTTTTTCACTTCCAGAAGTTAATAAAGATGTTGAAAAGATTCCAATTCATTTTAAGTCTCTCCTTGTCAGCTACCTTAAAAAAATGCAAGAAAAACGGTTAATCTCGCAAGATCTTGATATAGAAATGTTAGCAATGAATTTTGTATGGCTGAATTTTGGATTTTTTTTAACTCAGAGTCGCTTTACTAGTTCATTTTTAAATATCACACACGAGGAATTCCTAGCTAAGAATATCCGTAGTTTTGTTAAGGAACTCAAATACTAAAAACATTCACTGCATAACTTATATATTATGCAACAAGTCACCAATTTATTAACTATGAAAAATGTACCACCATCTCTTCCTCTCGCTAACAAGCAAAGCCTTAACATTAACTACACTTAGTTACGCTCTCGACTGGCAGACTGAAATAGCTTTTTACCACTCCATGAAATATAATGCAGCCATACCAGACTTCGCTTGCTTTTCTTTCTCAAAAAGTTCAGGAAAATTTACTTTTTAAATAAATATTTTATAATAAGACATAATACTTGAATTTTGTTTGAAAACGTATATAATTCTTCATTGTAGTTAAATAAAAAAGGAGGGGAAAGACTATGCTGAAATGGTATTTAGTTGACGTTAAGAATAGAAAGAATATGACTAATGTTTTAGTACAGGCTTTTTCTCCAGCGGAAGCTCAAGAAAAAGCATCACAAGACTTAAATTAAAACTTAAGCACCTCTAAACTATGATTGTATTAAAACAAAAATTGTATTTCAAAAATGCAGCGAAACTAATGTTTCGTTGCATTTTTTTAATACCTTCTCTTTTATCTTTCTTTAGAGGAATATAGCTAATTTCTTATAAAAGTAAAAGCCAAAATCATCATTTATTATGCAAAATATTAGCTGTGCTACACCCACTAAAAAGGGATAATTTTATGCCGATAAATTCAAAACATTCTGGCCTTTTCAAACTAATGCTATTCATTATCGTAATTGAACTGCTTGGCTTACTCTCAGCACTATTTGCGGGCAACATCAAAAAAATTTACAATGTATACCTTCCACCACTATCACCATCCACTTTCATTTTTGAAGTAGTATGGCCCTCCTATACTTAATGATTGGCATTTCAGGCTTATTGCTTTTACAATCTTCAATAGAAGAAAAAAGTACCAAATTTGATGCTTTTATTATATATATAACTCAGCTATTTATTAATTTTATCTGGATTTTATTTGCAACTTATTTAACTTTTAGCGTTGCACTATTCAACTTAAACTGAATTTATACCGCTTCAACTCGTGAATAAATCTAAAATTTACTTTTGCAAAAAGGAGCTGGGCCAAAGAATTTAAACCTTAACCCAACTCCTTTATTGTTCATACACACGTGTTTCTACATTTCCCTCAAGGCAGATCGTGAAGTACATTTACCTTACCGATTTGGAATGGTGAGACTGGAATGTAGTATATTTTGCACTGCACAACAATTGCCGCTTTTAATCAACAGCAACATGTTTCATCCGTGCCTTAAAATCATGTCGACAAATTTCAAAAGTCCACGCCCAAATTAAATGACCTAAAAATTCTGAAAAATGTTCATCAAATGGCTGCAGCCAAGGAGCAGGCACCGTTCCAAGTGCTGGTAAAATAATGATATGAAAAGCAATCCAAATCACAAAACCATAAACAGTTCCTTGCAAGAATGTAACCTTAAGCCAGTACTCCGCCAACCAGCAATAAAGAATAGCAAATACAATCGAAAATCCAAAATGTAAAATCAAGCTGACAAACTGTACATGTTGTCCAGAATAAGTGAAGTAAGCATGTGTGATTCGATAAGGTATCCCCATCTGCTGCATTAATTCTTGTGGGGGATTAGTTAAATTACGGATAGTCGTTCGCGGCGGCAGCAATCCTTCCCACCCGATTTTAACAAAACCAGAAATGATCCCCCCTATCAAACCTAAATAAACTGCTCGCCAAAACTTTGTTCCAGCAGATTCCTTTGCGACACTCTGCATAGTGACACACCTCTTTTATAAATTTGCAGTGTTTAAAATCGCTCAACATTGCACAAAACCATTCTACATCAAAAATTTATTACTTCAACCCCTTTACTTTCATTAAACATATCAGTGCCAAAAAATAAGATAAGGCCTGGATCAAAAGTTGAATTTTAACCTAGCCTCTCCGTATAAACGAGTTCCATTAAATTAAAGTTCTCTATCTGCCTCAAATTATTCGCAGTAAAGCACTCGCCATGTTCGTAATTCGCGTCAATACTCAAAATTAACCGACTTACGGCCCCTTTTCCTCTCCGCATGATTCGTCAATTTTATTTTAAAGTAGGAAAAAGCTCCCTTAGATATTTTTCAGAATTGTCCAAAGTTATTTCTTTATAATCTTCTAACTTCAGTTTTCTCGTGATCTCTCCAGATGTCAGGTTTACAACTTCCTTATTACTCTGACTCTTTCGAACAGTATAACGAATCCCTAGCTCTACTGACTTAAAAATCAATGTTTGTGTTTGATGTGCAAAATTAGACAGCGAAGGCAGTAATGCATCAGATTTTATCATTGCTTTTTTATGAGCAGATGCAATCTCAACTCCCTTTTCTCGTAAACTGCCGTCGTTGACAAACGGCAACAGTCTCGCAGCAGGAGTCAATTGCGGGTGAGCTAAAATATCAGTAAATTTTTGCAAAACAGTAAAAATGTCATGGTCAGCAACACCTACATCTTTCACTAGTTTCGTCATTTTTTCTAAAATTACTATTCCTTCTCTTTGTTTAAAGGTTGGTTTATCTGGCCGTTCTAAAGCAACGCGATCATTCTCATCAAAAGCTTCTTTCAACTTGTCCTCAATATTTTGTTCATCGACTGGAGCAAGTAATAAATAAAGCAGAAAAATCTTCAGAAAAACTAGTGTGTCTCGACTAATGCCATTAGCACTGAAAGGATCATTATCAAACACCCTAAATTCAAGATAAGATATCCCCTTTGAGCGATACTCATTAAGCCTCTCCTGCCCCCTCAATCTAACGGGGCCATAAAACTCGGCGGGTCCAAACAGATGGTGGTCTTCAACTGCAGTTTCAATTCCGCTAACAAATGAGTCGAAAGAAGAATACAAAGTTACATTAACATGATCCGCACTGTCATTTACATAGCCAAAACGGCTATTACGAATACTTCTCACCGGATGAGTCCAACACGGATCAGAAGCATCAGCAAAAAAACCTGCCTCAGGTATGGGACTTGCCCCAAAAAGATAAGTTAATAACCAGCGATGAAGTACAAAGTTTTGGGTTATACGAAAATAAAGCATGTTTTTAAAACTTGTCAAAGATTCAAAATCATGCTGATAATGCTGATATAAGTGTGCAAAAAAAGAATCTGGGATACTGTAATTTACATGCACTCCGGTAATAATTTTACGTGCGACGCCGTACTTTTCAATTAGATAATCACGATATTCCTTATAAGCAGGACGATCAAAATGCTTGGCGATAAAATGGCGATCCGATTCGTCCAGAGCCGGTGGCATGCTAAAAGGCCAAATTCTATCATCATTTTGTAAGGAATAAGCCAAAACTGTTTGAAGGGTATTCAGTTGTTGCATAACATCTTCAACTGAAGAAAGCGGATCGGTGATGATTTCACTTTGTGACTCCGCAAAATCTGATTGCAGATACGGATGATAATCTCTTGAACCTAACTTTTGTGGATGGGGGTTACGGCTCAATCGTCCCTTTCGATCAATTCTGTGTTCCTCAACTTCAATACCTAAAAAGCTGTGCTCTAATTGCTTTGAAAGTCCATCTTTTCTAATAAAGTCTAATAAATTATCCAGCATCCCATGCATTCCTCCAAACTACTGTATCTTGATTTCATTATACCCGAAATATCAATTTTTGGTATTAAACATCATTAATAATTTTATGCATTTTTTCGTCGAGCAGGTCCATGGTAAAAAAACTGTTTACGCAAACTGTTTACTATTTTTTCGTGTTTGCTTCTAAAAAAAACATATTGTTCATAAAAAATGATTAAATGAAAGTTTTTTATTGACAAAGCAAATACTGTCACGTATGATAAGGACAATATTAAAAAGATTATGAGAAGAGTAGCGCAGTTTACGGATTATAAGCGACCACTGTAATGGTGTAAGGGTGGATTTATGAACTGGGTGAAGATGAGCTCTGTTGATTTCTAGTTAGTGCAAGCTTGCTAGACGGTAGGAATCGTTATTTTCCTAAGCTTTTATGGAAGCTGATGAGATAGCAGACGAGAATCTGCTGTAAAAATGGGTGGTAACGCGGAGTGGCCTTCGTCCCATCATTGATAAGTGTCAATGATGGAACGAAGGTTTTTTATTTTCATTATATTATATCGTATAAGAATAAGGGAGGACACGCTATGATACCTAAAATTGGAATTGCAAGTAATCATTTGATTCATCCGACAGAAAAATTCAAAACAAATTATGTTGATTATATCCAAATGGCCTATGTTGATGGGGTTCGTCAAAGTGGTGGACTACCAATTGTTTTGCCTCTTGGTCAAAAAAATGAGGCTAAAGCATACATTGAAACTGTTGATGCCTTACTGCTGGCAGGTGGTCAGGATGTTGCCCCCGAGCTATATGGAGCAAAGCCCATCGAAGAATTGGGCGAAACTGATTTAGCACGAGATCAATTTGAAATCTCTTTGGTTGAGGAAGCACTCCGAGCAAATAAACCTATCTTAGGAATCTGCCGTGGACAACAAGTAATTAATGTTGCTTTAGGTGGAACGCTATACCAAGACATACATCTTCAACTTGGAGTAACTGCACAGCATAATCAGTATCCGACTGCATTCGAAGTCCAGACTCATCACATTACGGCTGTGCAGAATTCCTGGCTAGACAATCTGGTTGGTCATCGTCTATTTGTCAATTCTTTCCATCATCAGGCGGTGAAAAAGCTTGGTCATGGTCTGCATGCAGCTGCTGTTAGTGATGATGGCGTTGTTGAGTCTATAGAATCTAATAACAGCAATATTTTTGCAGTTCAGTTTCATCCAGAATGCCTATTTAAAAAACATTCAGACTTTGAGCGAATTTTTGGTCATTTGACTGAAAAGGCAGCAAAGCAAAAAGAAAACCCATCTTCAACGCTTATTCGCTCAGTATCATAGAGTCATGCTAAAAAAAGATAAAAGAGAAGGCTTGCAGCAAAACAATATTTTTGCCGTAAGCCTTCTCTTTTATTTATATGACTTTCTAATTACCTACTTTATATCATATAATTTAAAATTTTTTTAGCAATGGTGCATAGAATAAGTCGCAAAATTTGATTATTAATTAGAAATTTTACAGTATTCGTAGAGCTCTGACTTATAGGACATCTTTATATGAAATAAAAAATAGACTATCTCAAAATTCCACTTTTGATACATCCTTCTCCGAAAGTCTTTATTATTTAACGTAAATATATTTTCATAATCAAGTCAATAAAGTTGATGCACAATATTGTTCTCTTTAGATTTTAGTGTATAATTGTAACCGTAAATATTCAAATTATAAACGTTTTACACATTGTTTCTTATATTTGTGTACTTTATTATCATTTTTAGGTTATAATTTATCTAAAGGAAGTGATAGGTATGCTTGACTATGCTTTTATCAGAGAATTTATGCTTTTCATACATAAATCAAATACTAGTACTGGTCCGACTGAGAGAGAGACTATTAATTTTGCAGCTTGCTACGATGTCGGTAGGCGCGAACTAGGATATATTGAGGTACTTTTGTTTGAGGCAGCCTTTACCACACATAAGCCGATATGTGTTGCAGACAGATTTGTGAACTTGGCCCCCGGAATTTTGACACCTGCTGGAAAGAATGCTTTGCTGGCAAATAATAAACTACTTGAAGTTGACTAGCAAAAATTCTCTAACACAGCCGCTATAAATTTTAAAGTACTTCCCATTCTCAATAATTTTAATTTTCAATATATGAGTTTTTTATTGCTTTTTCCCGCTAGCCAATTACAATTAGGGTAAGGTTTTTAAATGAAAAGGAATGATGCAATTGACAACTAATTATCAGCGGCTCTTAGTGGCAATAGACTGGACTTCCGCATCTGAAAAGGCTTTAGAACTGAGTACTATGTATACTCGCGAAAATAATCTTCAGCTTGACATCCTCCACGTAATTGATTCATCCCTTTTGAGCTTTGGAAATGTGGATGTTTCACCCTCAAGTCAAAAGATCTATGCACTTGAACAAAAAAATATGCACAAGCTTGAAGGAGTTTTAGCCCGTGCACTAGAAAGCGGCTCTTCTGAGTACCAGACACATATCCACCTTCGTTTTGGAGATCCCCGTAAGGTGATATCATCTGATTTTCCGGAAGAGTACCGTAATGATCTCATAGTTTTAGGAACAACCCAAAAAAATCGTATTCAGCGTGCTTTAGTTGGTTCAGTTTCAAGCCATGTCATAAAAACGGCTAAATGTGATGTTCTAAGCGTGCGCTGACGTGTTCTCATTTCTTGGGAAATTTGATAGCTGTTCCGTAGCCGTGCAGTAACATGTATTTTGGCCCTACGGCAACACGAACAATTTCTGAATTAAAATTAACACCAATGACACCATCTCCTTCTTTAACTGCTGCACGTTCTATTAGTTTTTCTTTAACCTGATTGTACATCTCGTCATACTGGTCAACTTCATCAATTCTGTCCGCTGTCAAAGTTCGTTTTACAGTCGCATTCACTATCCCTAGAATCATATATGTTCTATTTATGTCTCGTGTCGTTAAAAACATTCCTGCCCCACTCTTTCCTATTTTCGAATTTATACTCTTCTGATTTTAAAGTAAGTTAATTGGCTTGACAAGTCTACATTTTGCCAACACTTCCATCAACCTAAAAAACATGATTCACAGTAGGAAGCAGTATATGGTATACTGTTAGGGTTAATGAAAGGCGGTTATCAAATGCATTTTTATATTAATTTAACGAATAATCTTAAACTTCAAATTGATCCCGATACAATAGTTACCGGTTATCGTGTTGCAGGAACACCTAGTGAAGGAAATTTAGAAAGAGTTTTTTCAACATCTTTTTCCAAATGGCACGAAGAAGGTCATATAACTCATAACAAAGACGAAATGCTCAGCTATCTTGCATGCATGCTAACCCATATTGACTGGTTCTCGATTGGTTCAGCCGATGACAACCATAATCTTTACAGCACCAACAGCGTTCAGAGCATCATCAAGCTTTAATCTCAAGTTATATTTTTCATATAAAAAACTGCAGCTGTGATTCGTTTTAGCCGCAGTTTTTTATTTGTATAATTTAAAAGGTGAAATTATCAGTTTAAATTAAATTATCTAAATTATAAGTGTGGACAAAATAAAACAAAGTTTAAGAACTAAAAATAATGCTACACTGAAAACAATTGTGCAGCATCATAAAAAAATAGCAGGCGGCATTTCCAAACTTACTTAATTTTCCGCAATTTCTAGTTATTTTCACCAGATCTTGCTTTTTATGCAAGGGCATCTCCGACTATAAAAAAATCCGGTAATTTCTTTTATTAATGTTAACCGTTTCCTTTGTAGTTCTCTTGGAGTTCATTTTCAATAAATTCTTTAACATTCGCTCCAGCTTTTCATCATCTTTCAAACGGTCTAAAACATTCTTGTCTATCTTCACGGCAAGATGTTCTTTCTTGCTAGGTACCAAGAACACTTTAGAATCATCGTTATCCGACAAAACATTTGCTTCAAGCTCATGCATAAATCCCTTTTGCATATTACGGCCTCCTTATCTTCACTAACTTAAGTGTACGCTTTATTGTTTTTAATTTCAAAAAAATAAAGCTATTTTGTAATTCAAAACAATATCTGAGTTATTGTTTTAAAACAAAAAGCTTATTATTAAATGTGTAAATCTGAATTTAAATTACCTAGATAAAAAAATCACTATGTTTATATTTTCAGGTTATTGCTTAAATTTTACTAATTTATCGCATATTTCCCACCAAACTCACTTGATTAGCAGATAGATCGATTCGGCATAAATTGCAGCAGCTCTTAATAAATCATTTACTGGTATGAATTCATCAACTTGATGCATAGTATCTGGTACTCCTGGAAACATTGCTCCAAAAGCAACTCCTCTTTCCATCAATCGTCCATAGGTCCCTCCGCCAACAACTATTCCGTGACCTTTATTTCCCGTCTGACGTTCGTATACTTTGAGCAAAGTCTCTACCATCGGATCATCCAACGGCACATAGTGCGGTTCTTGCAGTTTTCCTGCCAACTTGACCGTACCTCCTAAAATAGCAGCTTCTTCAGACAATGCTTTCTCTATTTGACTTGCTTTTAAACCTCGCGGAAAGCGGAAATTTAGGACTATTTCCCCACCAACTGAATTTTTGAAATTAAAGATTCCAGTATTCATCGTTAAATCACCCATCACATCATCTGTAAAGCGCAAGCCAAAATTATTCATCCGGGAATCATTATGCAGTGATTTTGCTGCAAATGAGATATAATTTTTAGCACTACCTTTTAAATCCAAGTCACTCAAGAATAATGCTAAATATGTTCCTGCATTTATTCCATTTCGCGGTTCTTGAGCATGAGCAGCCTTACCGACTACTTCAAGCTTTACTACCCCGTCTTCTTGTTTAACATTGCCCTGAATTGGATTCCGTGAGATAAATTCTTTGAATTTTTTCTCAATTATTTCAAAATCTGTTCCACTTAAATGGCAATATGCTTCATTAGGTACCATATTTTCGCGCAATCCTGCCTGAAAATCAAGCAATGTCACCTTTCCAATATTTTCACCTGAAAAACTTACACTATACGTAACATTGCCTTTTTCACCATTTATTAGAGGGAAAAAAGCATCCGGTGAAAATCCAAAATCAGGCAAAGGCATTTTCTCAAAGTAGTGAGTAACACAACGCCAGCCGCTTTCTTCGTCTGTTCCTAAAATGAAACGAACTTTTTTGCTGACCGGTAAGTTGAGCTCTTTGATCAATTTCAAGCCATAGTATGCTGCCATTGAAGGCCCCTTATCATCAGAGGACCCACGTGCGTATAATCGCCCATCCTGAATAACGGGAACGAATGGATCAGTACTCCAACCATTCCCCGCTGGCATGACATCTACATGCGCTAAGATTCCCAGAGTTTCTTCGCCTGTTCCAAATTCGATGTGGCCCGCAAAACCATCAAGATTTAACGTCTTAAAACCATCATCATTAGCCATTTGAAGAAACTTATCCAATGCCTTTCTAGGCCCAGGTCCAAAAGGCGCTTCCTTTGTCGCTTGACTTTCATCACGGACACTTTCAATTTTCAATAATTCTTTTAAATCATTTAATAGTTCACTTTTCCTTTTTTTTATTTCGCCCTGCCAATTTATTTCCATGATACTCCTCCTGCAAATATTGAATATGCGCTAATTCTATCATATTTTGTATTTACTTCGCTAACTAATTACATGTTCCTCAAAATATTTATGCTAAACTATAGTAAATGATTGTGGTTACCTTAAGGGAGATGATTATATCTATCAATTACAAGAAAATATTTTGAAACAGGTCATTCTACAGCGTCCACTAGAAAGCCATAAGGGAAACTTTGGCCGTATCCTAACAATCGGCGGAAATGAGCACTATGGAGGAGCCATCATCATGTCTTCTTCAGCTGCCGTTCATGCTGGTGCCGGTTTGGTAAGCTGTGCTACAGATTCCAAGAACCTTACTGCGCTTCATTCGATCATTCCTGAAGCAATGTTCATCAATTATAACAATGACATTGATTTATTGAAGGCTATCAATGCTTCTGATGTACTCGTCATTGGGCCTGGACTCGGTGACGATGCTGTCGCACTGAAAATCCTGCGAAAAGTAATTTTGAATACTAACACAAACCAATTCATAATTGTAGATGGTTCAGCAATCACTCTAGTAGCGCACGAGGCAGAACTTATACAAGCACTAGCAGTCAGAAAAACAATCTATACACCGCATCAGATGGAATGGCAGCGGCTCAGCGGTATCAAAATAGCTGACCAAGATGATACAAAAAATACAGTTAAGCAGCAAAAACTAGGTGCTACGATCGTTCTAAAAAAACACAACACAACTATTTACCATACCGATGGTTCTATTTCACAACTTAGTGTCGGTGGACCATATATGAGTACTGGCGGAATGGGGGATACTTTGACTGGTATTATTGCAGCCTTTCTAGGCCAATTCCATTTTAAAAATTACGAACAGGTTGTTGATTGTGCAGTTTATGCACACAGTGCTTTAGCACAGGAATTGGCATCTTCCAAGTATGTTGTTTTACCCACCGATATCATTAACGCGCTTCAAAAATTTATGCACAAATATTCACTGCAATCACGCTGATCTCTGGTCACATATCCTACTTGTTTATCATAAAAAAGCTGTACTCCAACTAATCTCCTATTGAAAATTAGTTGGAGTACAGCTTTTCTATGATAATATTCACTTTTCTTTAAGACACGCTATCTCAGTGGTAGTCAATTTGCGGTACTCCCCTAACGCGAGATCTGTATCTAGCTTGAGCGACCCCATTTCTATTCTATTCAAGGTCAGCACATGCATTGAGAGCGCTCCTATCATCCTTTTTATTTGATGGTATTTTCCTTCGCTTATCGTTAATCTAATCCAACTGTTCTTTTCATTTGATTTTAACACCTGAACTTTAGCGGCCTTCGTTTGTTCTCCGTTCTTAAGCGTTATGCCAGCTGCAAGACTCGCTTGTGCCTCATCATCAATAACTCCCGCAACCTTAACTTCATAAACTTTGCTAACATGGTGTGCGGGTGAAAGAAGACGATGAGACAATTTACCGTCATTTGTTATTATCAGCAGACCGGTAGTATCTTTGTCCAAACGTCCAACGGGAAACATAGATTTTTTTTGATCCTCTTTGGTCAGAAGATCCATCACCGTCTTTTGGGAATCGTCATTAGTCGCTGAAATAACATCTTGCGGCTTGTTCATCATGTAATAGAAAAAATTTTGATAGCTAAGAAGCTCTTTATCAGCCATGACTTCATCATTTTGTTCGTCAACTTGGGTTTTAGAGCTATAAACGATATATCCATTGACTGTAACACGTCCATCTTTTATTATTTTACGGACTTGTGAACGTGTTCCTAATCCCATATTAGCTAAATACTTGTCAAGTCTCATTTTCAAAAACCTCACTTAATTCTCAGTAACCGGCGCAAAGAACCTACTCTTACGCCTAGTATTTTATCTGCGATTCTTGTCTTAAGGCATAAATAAACATACACGTAACCGCCTAAACCTGCTGCCAAAACTAAAACAATCAATGATTGAATTCTACTGTATGGATTAAAGAAAAAGCCACTGACCTGAACGACTCCAAAAGCAACTGCAAACATTAATAAGGAGAAGAAGAGTAACCCATCAAAACGTCTCACAATTCGATCACCAGCTAATCCAAAATGAGCGTATAAGAAACGTAGCATCAACCAATTTGAAACCATCATCCCTATACCAGTTGCCAATAATGGACCAAAACCCTTCAAAAAAATAATCAAAGGCACTTGAACAATTAATTTAACGACAAATCCGATCAAAAAATATTTGATAGCAGCTTTATTTTGATAAACTCCCTGCAAAAGCGAGGAAAGCACCATAAACAAACCAATCGGCAAAGCAATGTACGACGCAAAACTCAAGATAAAAATCCCGACATGATCATATGTATAAAAAATTACATATAACGGTTTAGCAACAGCTGCCATGCCCAGCGAACAAGGGAGCATAACGATTAAAAACAATTCAAGGGCATCGTTTATTTGAGTTGCAATTTGCTTCTTATTCCCCTTTGTATATGCTTCGGACAGTAGTGGAATAGCAGTTATCGCCATCGCTGAAGCTAGTGAGATCGTAATCATGATTAGTTTATTAGCATTACCCGCAAAGAGTGCAAACCAGTCATTTATCTGTCGAATATTTAAAGCTGAGAAACCCTGCATTACCGGTTGAAATGTAAATTGATCTAACAGATTATATAATGTTGTCGAAACTCCGATAATAATAAAAGGAACTGATTCATATAAAACATCTTTGATAATATGACGATCAGACACTTCTAGTTGATTTGCACTTTGTAGAACCAGCTGATCCATCTGTTTTTTTTTGCCGAAAAAAAATATAACACCAATATGAATAATCCACCCAATGCTCCTACGAATGCAGCAAAAGTTGAATGAACCACACCAGTCACATAACTTCCCTTTACAACACGCATAATTAAAAATGTTGCCGCAAGCATATATATAATACGTACAATTTGTTCTAGCAATTGTGACATGGCTGATGGAAACATATCTTGATAGCCTTGGAAAAAGCCACGCGTCAAACTCATAACCGGAATAACGATCAAGGCAATTGATAAAGAACGATAGACAGGTACTAAATTGGCATCTCCTTGTGAAATCCAAGGTGCACTAACCCACATTGCTACTGCGCAGAGAACACCAATTATCAACATTAGTAGTAATGACTTTTTAAATAATCTGCGCCCAACAGCGTATTCATTTTGGGCATTATAATGAGAAACCTGCTTGGCAACAGCTGAAGGAATACCAGAAATTGCTATCATCAAAAACATGCTGTAGACTGTATAGCCTTTTGTATAAAGGGCATTAGCCTGCAGTTTATCTGCGCCAAACCAACCATACCAAGGAATAATATAAATCGCACCCAAAATACGGGAAAAGATACTACCAACTGTCATCCATGCAGATCCTCGCAACATTTTTTCCTTGGCTGTTTTATTCGCCGTTGAACTCTTATTAAATTCCTTTTTTTCACTATTCTTTGCAGTGGACCATCTTGCCATTTTTTTATCCTACCTTTTTGCTTATTCAACTGCGTTAATTTTAAACTGTTTTGTGATAACAAGCAATGTATTCCATTTAGAAGTCACACCAGTAACCATTATACTTTAGTCATTATTTTTATAAAACAAACGAGGGCTGGGTCAAAAGTCAGTTCTTGATCCATCCCCCTGCTTATTTTGTATAACCATGTTTTATAAGTCAAAACTTTTCGTTCAATTCGCAAAAGACTCGCTATGTTCGTAATTTCAAGTTTTTACAGCTTATACCCATCAATGCTAAAAAGTTCAAAAAAGCTTATTTTTTTTAAAAACAAACCGATAGATTAATCCTAGAGCAATAAACCAAACAAAGGAAAATACCAAAGAAAGCAGCGTGCTCCTACTTAACGTCAAAAGGAACAGAACCCCAATGAAGAAAACTATCGTGATAATATTCGAGAAAGGATATAGTGGCATTGGAAAGACACGTTTCTGCTTTTTACTTTGCAGTCTATATTTATAATGACAGATCACTAAGACGACCCAGACAAAAATAAAGCTGATCGTTGCAACACCGGAGATAATTTCGAAGACACTTTTCGGCACAACATAATTTAATAGGACAATTATAAATAACGCAATAGAGGAAAATACTAACGAGTGCACCGGCACACTCCGTTTGCTCGTATTTCCAAAAGAGTGCGGTGCTTTTTTACTGTGCGACAGAACATACAGTGTACGGCTGGTACTGAAAATTGCACTATTACATGCTGATAAAGCGGCCGTTAGAACTACAAAATTAATGACTCCAGCTGCAATTTTGATTCCTATTCCAGAAAATACTTGGACAAATGGACTTGAGGTAGTGGTTATTTCATTCCAAGGATAAATACACATCAGAACAAACATCGATCCTAAATAGAACAAACCAATTCTGATTGGTAAACTATTTATGGCACGTGGGATATCTCTTTCGGGATCTTCAGTTTCCCCAGAAGTCAGTCCCACCATCTCAATTCCAGTAAAAGCAAAAATCACCATTGGAAAAGCTGCCAAAAAGCCTGTCCAACCCTTTGGAAAAAAGCCCCCATAATTAAACAGGTTACCAATACTTACTTGATGCCCGCTGACATTAGCTTGAAATAAAATCAGAATAACTCCTGTCACGATTAATGCTATAATAGCCATCACCTTAATGCTCGCAAACCAAGATTCAAGCTCACCGTAAATACCAACACTCAATAGATTAAAACCAAGCAAAACAAGGATAATAACCAAAGGTGTCACCCATTGAGGAATAAAGGGAAACCAGTAACCAATATAAATACCGCTAGCCGTTAGATCTGCCATAGCCAAACTTTCCCAGCACAGCCAATATGTCCAACCGATCACAAATTCCCATCCGTCACCCATGTAAACACGTACGAAGTCGATAAATGAGGTTAATTTCGTGTTTGAAAGCACCAGCTCACCGATTGCACGCATCATGAAAAAACAGATAATACCAGCAATTAGATATGCTAGAATTATTGCTGGACCAGCCTTTTGTATCGCGGTTCCCGAACCAAGAAACAAGCCGGTTCCTATTGCACCGCCAATTGCTATCATCTGCACATGGCGATGAGTTAAAGCCCGCGAAAGTTCGTTCTTCATATCTTTAATATTCCTCCTAGATTAAAAAAAGTTAATATACCTAAAGCTCAATAACATGTATTTTTAATTGTATAAAACTTACGTCTCGGTTGCAAACCAAATTTTACTTTCTTTGCCACCAAAAAAAGACCAGCATTACAAAAAATGCTTGATCTTCTTCAATACAGTTCTTCATAAAAGGTTTATTTAACAACGATGTTGACAAGTTTTCCAGGAACAGCGATAACTCGTTTGACATCTTTACCGCTGATAGCCTTCTTAACTTTTTCGTCAGTTAGTGCTTTTTGTTCTAATTCTTCTTTTGAAATTCCCTTAGTAATTTGTAAATGCTGCTTTACTTTACCATTTACTTGAACTACTACCTCAATCGTATCTTCAATCAGTTTTTCTGGATTGAAAGTCGGCCATGCTTCATAAGTGATAGTTCCAACATGTCCCAACTTGGTCCACAATTCCTCTGCAACATGCGGTATGACTGGAGAAATCATCTTAACGAAACCTTCAATGTATTCAAGCGGCAGTGCATCAACTTTATATGCCTCGTTAACAAAAACCATTAACTGTGAAATAGCTGTATTAAAATGCATTGCTGTGTAGTCTTCTGTCACTTTTTTCACTGTCTGGTTATAAACACGTTCAAGCTGGCCATCATTTAAAGTTGTAATTCGATCGCGCAGGTGATCTTCATCGTCGATGATCAGCCGCCAAATCCTATTTATGAAACGATTGGCTCCATTTAATCCATCTTCACTCCAAGCAATCGAAGCATCTAATGGCCCCATAAACATTTCGTATAACCGTAGTGTGTCTGCACCAAATTCTTCAACAATATCATCTGGATTGACGACATTGCCTTTGGACTTAGACATTTTTTCATGATTATCTCCTAAAATCATTCCTTGATTTACCAGCTTTTGGAATGGTTCTTTCGTAGGAACAACACCAATGTCATACAAGAACTTATGCCAGAAACGTGCATATAATAAATGAAGCACAGCATGTTCTGCACCACCAACATACAAATCAACAGGCATCCATTCCTTTAATTTATCATAATCTGCTATTGCACCTTGGTTATGCGGATCAACATAACGTAAGAAGTACCATGAACTGCCGGCCCATTGCGGCATAGTGTTAGTCTCACGCTTGCCCTTGCGACCATTCTTATCGACAACATTGATCCAATCATCAAGATTGGCTAATGGACTTTCTCCAGTGCCCGAAGGTTTAATATCTTTTGCCTGTGGCAGTCTCAACGGAAGCTCATCCTCAGGTACAAGAGATGTTTCTCCATCCTCCCAGTGAATGACGGGAATCGGCTCCCCCCAATAACGCTGACGGGAGAAAAGCCAGTCACGTAACCGATAGTTGACCTTTTCATCGCCAACCCCATGTTCCTTCAGCCAGTCAATAATAGCTTTAATAGCATCATCCTTGTTCAACCCATTCAAAAAGCCCGAATTTATGTGAACTCCATCACCCGTATATGCTTCTTTAGTAACATCGCCGCCTTCGATAACTGGGATAATCGGCAAATCAAATTTGGATGCAAATTCATAATCCCGGCTATCATGCGCAGGTACAACCATTACTGCACCTGTCCCATATGTAGCAAGCACGTAGTCAGCGATCCATAATTGAACTTTCTCTCCGCTGACAGGATTGATTACATAACTTCCTGTGAAAACACCTGTTTTTTCTTTTGCTAAATCTGTTCTTTCCAAATCAGACTTATGCAAAACTTTTTGAATATATGCATCTACAGTCTGCTTTTGTTCCGCTGTTGTCAATTCTTTAACGATGTCCAACTCAGGTGCTAAAACAAGCGCAGTTGCTCCAAAAATTGTGTCTGGACGAGTAGAGAAAACCTCTATTTCCTTATTCTCATGACCAGCAACCTTAAAACGAATACTTGCCCCTACAGACTTACCAATCCAGTTGCGTTGTTGTTCTTTAATATTTTCTGGCCAATCAACATCGTCTAAATCCTTGATCAAACGATCCGCATAAGCCGTTATCTTCAACACCCATTGCCGCATCGGTTTCCTAACAACCGGAAAACCACCGCGTTCCGTCTTGCCATCAATAACTTCTTCATTGGCAACAACTGTTCCGAGATCTGGACTCCAGTTAACAGCAACCTCATCCTCATAAGCAAGTCCCTTTTCAAAAAGTTTTTCAAAGATCCATTGTGTCCACTTATAATATGAAGGATCCGTCGTATTAATCTCGCGATCCCAATCATATGACAAGCCAAGCGACTTGATTTGTCGTCTAAAATTATTAATGTTTTCTTTAGTAAATTTGCGTGGTGAGTGCCCAGTATTGAGCGCATACTGTTCTGCCGGAAGACCAAATGCATCCCAACCCATTGGATGCAAAACATTGTAATCCTGCATTCTTTTCATGCGTGCAATAATATCTGTCGCTGTATATCCCTCAGGATGCCCCACATGTAACCCTTGTCCTGATGGATATGGAAACATATCCAGTGAGTAGAACTTCTTGCGTTTAGGATTTTCCGTAGTTTTAAATGTTTTGTGTGTTTCCCAGTAGTGTTGCCATTTCTTTTCAATTAATTTATGGTTATAAGCCATTGTTTTGTTCATTCCCTTCATAAAGTTAAACAAAAAAGTCCTATAGAAGTTCTATCAAAAACTTCATATAGGACGAGAAAAAAAGACTCGCGGTACCACCTAAATTCCAGCCAAAATTGAATCTGTCACTGGCGCTCTATTTTTTAACGGAAATACCCGTTCTCATTTACTAGGTTTCAACAAGAAACTCAAAGGTGAGTTCAGAACGACTGCCATGTATACTTGCACCAAACGTACACTCTCTGAAATAACAATCTCCCCTACTAATCCTTATTAGCGTTTTATTTACATTATCGTAGCAAACCAAGCTTTAAAATGCAAGTTGCTATTATTAGAAAACTTGTTTTAGTAAAAACTACAATTCCAAAGCTTTTTTCAGTTCATCCACTTTGTCAGTCTTTTCCCACGGCAAATCTACGTCGGCTCGCCCAAAATGACCGTAAGCAGCAGTTTGTTTATAAATTGGTCTCTTCAAATCAAGCATTTCAATAATTCCCGCTGGTCTGAGATCAAAGACTTTTCGAATAGCAATTTGAAGATCTTTCTCAGAAATTTTTGATGTCCCAAAGGAATTAACTGAAATTGATACCGGTTGTGCCACACCAATAGCATATGCTAACTGAACTTCAACCTGTGAAGCAATCTTAGCCGCAACAATGTTTTTAGCTATGTATCTAGCAGCATAACTTGCGGAGCGATCGACCTTAGTAGCATCTTTACCGGAAAATGCGCCACCACCATGATGCGCATAACCACCGTAAGTATCAACAATAATCTTGCGACCAGTTAAACCTGCATCACCTTGTGGACCTCCAACAACAAACCGACCAGTCGGGTTAACGAAATACTTCGTTTTATCGTCCAAGAATTTTTCCGGAATAACTGTTTTAATAACTTTTTCAACTACATCTTTACGGATCGTTTCTAGACTTACATCCGCATCATGTTGTGTTGAGATAACCACAGTATCCACACGTGCTGGCTTGCTATCTTCATCGTACTCAACAGTAACTTGAGCTTTAGCATCTGGTCCTAAGTAATCTAAACCATGATTTTTTCGAATCTCAGCAATTTTACGCATCAGTTGATGACTTAAAGAAATCGGCAGGGGCATCAATTCAGGTGTTTCATCGATAGCATACCCAAACATCATCCCCTGATCTCCAGCACCTATCTGATCTAGAGGATCAGCCTCACCTTCACGCCTTTCGAGCGATTGATCAACACCTTGTGCAATATCTGGTGACTGTTCATCAATAGACGTCATCACGGCACAATTATCACCGTCAAAACCATATTTATTGTTGACATAGCCAATTTCCTTGATAGTATTTCTAACAACTTTCTGAATATCAATGTATGCACTGGTAGAAACTTCACCTACAACAACCACTAAACCTGTGGTAACCGTTGTTTCGCAAGCCACACGTGCATCAGGATCTTTCTCCAACAATGCATCTAGGATAGCATCACTTATTTGATCAGCAATTTTATCTGGATGTCCTTCAGAAACAGATTCCGATGTAAATAAATGTCTTTCTGACACGATAATTCCCCCATTCAATAATTTGGTTACAAGGCATCTTCACACAAATGAATCCTATCGGGAATGTGCTGTAACATGTTTTATTCTAACACATCTTATCATTCGTTAAAACATTGATATGGATCAATTAATTAATATAAACGAAAAAACTGTCAACACACACATACGTATGTATCGACAGCATCTACTTAAAAATACCCAAGCGGTCCTAGCCGGATTTGAACCGGCGATCTCCTGCGTGACAGGCAGGCGTGATAAACCCCTACACCATAGGACCATAATTGCGGGAGAAGGATTTGAACCTACGACCTTCGGGTTATGAGCCCGACGAGCTACCAGACTGCTCCATCCCGCGATAATTATTAAAGTGACCCGTACGGGATTTGAACCCATGTTACCGCCGTGAAAGGGCGGTGTCTTAACCACTTGACCAACGGGTCAAAAAACGGAGAAGGAGGGATTTGAACCCTCGCGCCGCTTTCGCGACCTACACCCTTAGCAGGGGCGCCTCTTCAGCCACTTGAGTACTTCTCCATGTTGTCACTTATAAGCGGGTGACGAGAATCGAACTCGCGACAACAGCTTGGAAGGCTGTGGTTTTACCACTAAACTACACCCGCATAATTTTTATGGCGCGGGACAGAATCGAACTGCCGACACATGGAGCTTCAATCCATTGCTCTACCGACTGAGCTACCGAGCCATAAGTAAATATAATCAAAAACATCTTAACTATAAGCGGTCCTAGCCGGATTTGAACCGGCGATCTCCTGCGTGACAGGCAGGCGTGATAAACCCCTACACCATAGGACCATAATTGCGGGAGAAGGATTTGAACCTACGACCTTCGGGTTATGAGCCCGACGAGCTACCAGACTGCTCCATCCCGCGATAATATTAAAAAGGAGGATAAGAGATTCGAACTCTTGCGTGGTTTTACCCACCTGACGGTTTTCAAGACCGTTCCCTTCAGCCAGACTTGGGTAATCCTCCATAAATTAAAGCGCCAATCATACCTGACATACATCAATACACCAGCACAATGGACCTTGTAGGACTCGAACCTACGACCGGACGGTTATGAGCCGTCTGCTCTAACCAACTGAGCTAAAGGTCCAAGTTCTATATAAATGACTTATCGCGGCGAAGGGGATCGAACCCCCGACCTCCCGGGTATGAACCGGACGCTCTAGCCAGCTGAGCTACACCGCGATTTGATTTAATCAAAGAAAAAGATGTTTTCTCATCTAATCGGGAAGACAGGATTCGAACCTGCGACCCCCTGGTCCCAAACCAGGTGCTCTACCAAGCTGAGCTACTTCCCGATAAATATGCACCCAGTAGGAGTCGAACCTACAACCTTCTGATTCGTAGTCAGACACTCTATCCAATTGCGCTATGGGTGCAATGTAATAAATGAAAATGCCGAGGACCGGAATCGAACCGGTACGGTAATCACTTACCGCAGGATTTTAAGTCCTGTGCGTCTGCCAGTTCCGCCACCCCGGCAAAAACATTGACAAGCGGAAGACGGGATTCGAACCCGCGACCCCCACCTTGGCAAGGTGATGTTCTACCACTGAACTACTTCCGCATAATATGGTGCCGACTAGACGATTCGAACGCCCGACCCTCTGATTACAAATCAGATGCTCTACCAACTGAGCTAAGTCGGCAAACTTACGTTTGCCATCACAAACGACTTAATTATCTTACCATATATATACATTGCTGTCAAATAT
>NZ_BALC01000002.1 GCF_000612445.1 Liquorilactobacillus sucicola DSM 21376 = JCM 15457 | reverse complement strand
AGACATAAATAACTGTCCCATTATCACCAGGTTGATTCAAAGTACCAATTTGGATTATTTTTTCTGGATCTTTGTCTTCAACTGGAATACTTACACCAGTAGTTTCATTATCTCCCATTTTAAAAAATTTATAGTTAGGAATATCCAATTTTTTTGTTTCAAAACTTGCACTTTTATATGGGCCATCAGGATAAACAACTTCACTTGTAGCAAGTGTATTTCCTGTAGTATCCACGTATTTAACATTGACAGTTGCTGCTTGTGTAAAATCAAAACTTGTCAACTTAAACTGTTGCAAATTTTTAGCCCATCCGGTTGAAGCACTAACAATTAAAGCCATTGCTTGATAGGAACTTGAAACATTTGTTGACCATTTGAGAACATTACCATCTGTTTGTGTATAGCTAATAGTTAAATTACGAGTTTTGCCATCATAGTTAACAATAAAATCATGAAATTTCCCATCGATGTCCTTTTTACTCAATGATTGCGGTGTATCAGTGTCCTCTGCCCACCATCTTTGAACTAAACTACCATCTTGCGTCTTTATCGTTTTATCGGTTGTCTTCACAAATGTACCATAAGGCGCACTCATGGAATCACCATTCCAACCAAAAGCATTTGAATTGGTTGGATCAATTTGACTACCATCTTGATCTGAACTTGGTGCTTGATAGCCATTACTCCAAGTATCAAGTTTAAAACCAACTGCATTTTGCAATCCACCAATACCTAAGTTACCACCAGAGTTCCCGATATCTGTTGTATTTCCGTTATGAAACGCAAAACCAATACCGTCGGCACCGCTAGGATCGGAGCCCAAATTAACTTGCCCTACCAAAGTAAAATTACTATTCATATCAATTTTGCTTTTAAGAGCAAAATTACCAACTTTATCCTGTTCATTTGGGGTAAGTGTCACAATCCCAGTTTCAGGATCGTACTTAACATCAATAAGGTTCCCATCAGAATCCCTTTGTCCGTTGAGTTCAAAGTAATCAAGAAAATTTTTTTGGTTAACATGCGTTTGAGTTAAATTTACAGCATCTCTGCTAGTACTTTCAGTTCTGTAAAATTGTTGGATAAGATCTTTATACGAAATCTGGGCAGTATTGTTGTTCTTCTCCGTGTTATTTGTACTTGTTGTATCGCCACTTGTCGACGCACTATCTGTTTTTGTGCTCGATGCTTTGGCGCTTGTCGATTCGCTGCTTGTTGAGGCACTGTCTACCTTTGTACTTGTTGTATCGCCACTTATCGATGCACTATCTGCTTTTGTGCTCGATGCTTTGGCGCTTGTCGATTCGCTACTTGTTGAGGCACTGTCTACCTTTGTACTTGTTGTATCGCCACTTATCGATGTACTATTTGCTTTTGTACTCGATGCTTCGCTGTTTGTCGATTCACTGGTTGCTTTTGTGCTTGACGCTTCACTACTACTTAGTGGTGCACTATCTGGTTCAGCGCTTGACACTCCACTGCTTGTTGATGCATCGGTTGCTTCATTGCTTGAAGCACTGCTGCTTGTTACTGCTGTATCTGTGGCATCCTTTGCGCTATATGTACTAGTACTCGAAGATACCCTCGTACTGTCCACCTTTGTATTTTCAGCCGAACTAGTACTCGTTTTTGCTACATTTTCTTGGGTATCAGCGTGAATAGGTGTTTCATAACCAGCAACCCCAATTCCTATTGTGATTATAGTTATTCCCGCAAAAATCCATCTTTTTCCTGCCTTATACATTTTGTAATGAAGCTTAGAATCTTTCAAAAAAAGTCCTCCTTTTGAACCATAATACGAATTTTAACATTTAACAAAATCATGATAACATAATTTAGTGCAAAACGTTTAATTTATTACACTAAAATATGTAAAAATGTTACAAATGCCAAAAAGCGTTGTTTAAAGGGGGCTCTTTATAACTCTGAAATAGTGCTATTGTAAGTGATTTTTTTATTAAATCAAAAATATAAGTCTATAATTTTACTTATGTCCACATAGTTAAGTGTATTATATTATTCTAATTATCCACAAATTCTCATTTAAAGGTGTTAGTAGAGTATCAAAATTAATGCAAAGCAAAAAATCTAGCCCAGAAATCTGAATTGATCAGTATTTCAAAGCTAGATTTAACCTTTATTTAATTGCAGATACTGCATCCTGAACCACAAAATAAAAATATTACCCTAATCACTTAACTTCTTCGTATGAAGAAAAGACAATAACGCTGAGAGCTAAGAAAGCATTCCGCATTTTCAACATACATGGAACAGCGCATAAAGAAAATAACCTTTTGTCACAACCGACACACTATATTATGTTAAATACAAGAGACCTTATAAATCACGATTAGCACTGATTTAACTTGTCGGTAGTGGAATAGTACTGTATGAAAATGGAAATTCTTGAGATTTTATTACTGTTCTCAGCAAAAAAAGTCTTTTCCACTCGCATAAGTAAAAATAGTGGTTTATTCACAAATATTAAATAAAAACTCCACTTAGAAACTAAATTATCAATTTCTAAATGGAGCTAAGACTGAATTATTTTTTGAGTTAATTGTTCTTTGCTTTTTTATGCCTTCTATATTTTAAAATAAGATACCGCTCTATACAATAGCTGATAGCGAAAGCAACCATTGATCCATACTTTGCTAAAGATCGGTCACCAGTAATAATCATCATCGATTTGTTCAGCTGCACTCGCGTACACCCGTGCCTGCGATTTAAGCTCTTCAGGAGTAACAGAAATTTTCCCCATAATAGTTCCCCTCCATATGTATTAATTAATAACATAAATAATTATACGCTCAAATAGATTTTATAATCAACTATTTTAGGTGTTTTTATTATCATATCCTTAAAATCTACAGTTATTTTGCCATCATTTTTTAACATTTAAAAAGAATACATGTTTATTGTTTCATATAAGAAACAATTAATAATATGCATACTAAAAAGAGAGTGTGTGACATAAGTCGGGAAAATTTGAGTAATAACTCGAAATTACGAACATAGCGAGTACTTGGCTATGAGTAATTCGAAGTTAGACGGAGGATTTTGACTTATGGAACACGTTTATACGGAATAAAAGAGGAGCTGTGCCAAAATTTCACTTTTGGCACAGCTCCCCATATAAAACTTTTTCTAGCGTGCAAGTTATTAGTGCACTTATTCAGACTATCATTTCTTTAAAGCTGTTTGACGCGCTGCATTTAAGCCGTCATTAATGGCTTGCGCATAGATAATATTACCGCTGAGTCGCCCAGCGAAGTGAACACCGTCAGTGCCTTTAAAAACCTCAGGATGTTTAGCGGCCAATTGCTGCCAATCAGCTATGGTAATAAAATTATACTTGGCTGGTAAGGTGCGTTCGAAAACAGCCAGTTTAGATGAATTCCAACTAGGATCCGCCCGCTGGTCATATGGTGTCATCAGAATCAAATGATGTCCTGGTGCAAGATCACGAATCAAGTTCTCAAGTTGCTGGTCAGTATTGTCTAAAGCATTTGTTCCAATACAGATGACCACATTCTGCCGCAAGACCTTGTTTTTTTGTGCGGTCATCATAACTTGATAAGCCAGATCCATCGTCCGCTCCCCCTCAGCATCAGTAGTACTATTAGCGATATGCTTGCTAAGATAATCGCGCGCACCCAGAGTCACGCTATCACCAATAATAGAAACACCGCTTGGAATCATTGCGGCCAATTTCTGGTGTTGCTTAGCTGCTGCTTTTGCTGCAGCCGCAGCCGCAGCCATGATAACCTGCTTGGCTGTATCCATCTTATCAGTGGACTGATATAAATCGCTGACCCAGAGCTGACGTTCCAAACCAGTTAAACGCGGTGCATGGGCAATTGTATGTCCCGCTAATAGCAGCAATATGCCACCAGTAATTGCTGTTGCGTAACTTAAGCGTGAAACATTAAAATCAGGCTTGAGTATTCGTGGGTGCTTGCCAGCTATCAGTGGTTCAAGTACATAATAAGATAGTGCTGAAAGCGGAATGCTCAGAATCAGAGTTAATGCTACCGCTTGTGAAACACTGACAAGATGCGAAAAGATTACAAATAACGGCCAGTGATACAAATACATGCTGTAACTGATGGCTGCTATGAAGGTCGCCCAGCGCGGCTCCTGTACACCTGGAGTGACGGTATGCAGCATGCGTGCAAGCAAAATTGCTGTTGCTGCAAGAAGACTGGCTGCCAAGATTCCGCCTGTGTAAGTAATACGCGCAGCAAACTGCAAGTGCAAGCCCAACCAGCCTAAAGCAACAAAGCTTAACAACAAGCCGCAAGTTACACTCTTGGCATTGACATGGTGCATCAGCCGCTCAAAGGCTGCTGTGGTAGAACTGATCCCTGTTAAACTAGCAAGTACTGCACCAATAAAGAAAGGAAAAATATGGGTCAAGCTTGAAAAGTACACCGCTGAAAAATCAGTTAATCCCGCACTGCTAGACATCATTGCTAAGAAACTTTCACCTGCCAATATCAATGATAAGGTTCCGATGACCCAGCGTAAAATACGACTTTTTCTTGTTGCCGTATAGTTCATACGGCTGATAATGCTCGAAAAGAGCGCCACCAACAGACCCCAAACCAAGTAAAAGTGCATTTCAACCGCTAGTGACCAAGTGTGTACGAATAAGTGAGGGATAAACTTACTCTCGTAGTTCCCACCTGTTAAAATCTCAAAATAATTAGTCACAAAACCTGCCGCTGCTGCGACTTGTCTTCCTAAATTAGTAATATAGTCTTTATTGACTAAGTATGTTAGTGGTATGACCACCAAGATCGACAAAATTAATGGCGGAACAATACGATAAAAGCGTCGCCGATAAAATGCCAGAAGTTTAAAATGCCCATGTGCCGCAAATTCATCGATCATTAACGCAGTAATTAGGAACCCTGAAAAGGTGAAGAATATATCAACGCCTATAAATCCTCCTGGGTATGCATTTTTAAAAAAATGATATGTTAACACTGAGACTAGGCCAGCAATTCGAACAAAACTAAACCATTTAATCCGCATGAAGCAGCACCCCTTTTTTGAAAACGCCGTGGTATTCGTGGTGATCCGCTGTAGTCAGAACCCCGCTACCATCAGGAGCCCCCTCTTTAAATTGTCCACTATACTGCCACTTTTCATGCGATCTAAAAGTTCCCTGACCAGAAAACTTGCCTTTTGCAAAATGTCCTACATAACGATCGTGGTTAGCAAGCTGTAACCTGCCGTGACCATCGAACTTATTCTTCACTACCCGACCATCATACACGATTCGCCGATGATCCAAAGTATAGTGCTCCTGCTTCGGGCTGGTGAGCGTGAGACTGAATACTGCCGCTCCGGCTAATAAAAGCGTAACGACAACTTCAAAAAACGTTCTTTTTTTCATAAAATATACATCCTTACTTATCCCCCTAATGATAACTGTTCAATAATTATGTAGTTTAACTGTATTGGGATTCCCCGCGTCATTACTTTAACGCAAAAGAACTCCAATATCCCTCTTAAGTAATAGTATCATATATATTCCGTTTTTATAAAAACATATCTATGATACATCGCTAAATAATCATAAAGGAATAAAATAAGTAAAGCCAGACAAAACATTTAAGAGCTAGCGGACTTAGGCGTAGCATAAAAAATAAACTGGGTTAAAAATTCAACCCAGTTCCTCTAGTTATTCCGTACAAACATGTTCCATAAATCAAAATTCTCCGTCTAACTTCGAATTACTCATAGCCAAGTACTCGCTATATTCGTCATGATAGTACTCAAATTTTACCAATTTATGCAGCATTCCCATCTTCATAATGTTTCTGCGGCAAAGACTACTTATTCTGAATTACTTACCATATTGAGTTGCAATAACCTCATTAGTTATACTGTTTCGTAAATTTCCAGCGCCATCGATCACATAAGAACCAACACCGGGATTATGACCAGGAGAGGCATTTTGCGCTCGCATATTATCGCTGTCGTGATTTTCGCGCACATGGATTTCCAATAACCCATCGTCGTTTTTATGTTGTTCGAAAATAAAGTCATCTTCGGTAACTTGGAAGTCATAGTTTGGTTTGAGATGAACAAGAACCCAATCATTAACCTGTTCAGTGGTCAAGTTTTTGGTGTCCACCTGTGAGTTGGTGCTTGTATCTGAATCGCTAGTGTCCGAACTTGAAACATCACTCGAAGCAGTATCAGTGGCTGAACCATCTGTATTATTTTCAGCATTACCAGCCGAAAGGTAAAAATCACGAATACCATTTCTCAGCTCGTTAGTGATGTTAACAGTTGTTGACTTCTTTTTCGAGGTATTGATCGAATAAACCTTTAGTTTGCCCTTGAGTGGATAGTTAGTAACTTCCAGCTGACCATCACCAGCAAAGGTTCCAATCTTTTTATTATTCAGATAAACTAATGCCCCAGGATCACCATGAAGCGTGAAGTTCGCCGTTTCTATGTTCAAACTGATGTTTTTGGAACCTGCAAAGATAGTTGTAGTTGAACTAGTGGTTATTCTTCTGCCTGAAAGTACCTTTGAAACCTTGAAAGTATAGTTTCCTGGAAAAAGCGGTCCAATTCTTTTGACAGAGCGCTTTTGACTTGTTTCTGCGATTTTTTTACCGTTTTGATAAACTTCGGCATCCGCATGATTGACGTGTAATTTAACATAGGCTGCCTTGATTTTAACCTTATAGCGTGGGAAAAATAGCCATGCATTACCATTTTTTTCAAAAGAGTAACTGTTTTTGTAAGTAGAATTCCGCTTAAATGCTGCTTTCAATGCCGCTAACTGTTGCTGATTTTCTTTAAAATACCTCTGTGTTGGTTTTAAATTTTTATCAGTAATATCATTTTGCAAGGTAGGATCATCAGTAGTGGTATATTTGGCTAGTCCCTCACTAGGACTCCCCAAGGCAGTGACTACTCGGTCAAGCTGCCTTTGCGGCTGATAATAACTGTCCAACCCCAAATAAACACCAAGCAAGACCAATACGATCAAACCAAGCAAAACCCCCAGCTTTTTGTTAAACGACTTAGGTGGTTGACTTGAGGTACGCTGATAGCCTCTTCGTGTATCCGCGACTGCAGAATCAGTACCATCCTCATCTTGTCCCACAACTGCTGCTAACTTGTGACCGCAGTTTTGGCAGAAGGCATCGCCTTGTCTGGTCTTAGCACCACATTCAGAGCATATTAATTGTTCATCCATCACTTTTTCCCCTAACATGAATAAATTATTTTCATTGTAACCATCCCTTACTCTTTAATTAAACCAGAACTCTTCTCAATCTGCATAGTAAAATGTGTTTTTTTTAAAAACTTTTTTAGGTTAGCTTTTTAACATCCTATAAACTTCACTTTATCACTATACTTTCCAAAAAAGTCGCGTGAGCTATTTTTTAGAGGTGTACAAAAAGACTAGGTTTATAAACCTAGTCTTTTTGTATATACTCCATTCCAATATGCTCTTAGTATATTATGCTTTACCGTAGGCTTCTAAAAGTTTCCCTAAATAAAGAGTTGCCTGTTCATAATCAGAAAGTCTGATATTCTCATTTGGAGCATGGGGACCACTTCCTGCATAGTGAATCCCAACCATTACAATCGGTACAGACAGCTCATCAACAAATTGTTTTGCAGGCCCGCCACCAGGCATATTTGGAACCACAACGTAATTTTGATCACCGTAAATTTCTTTGGCTACGTCTACATTTAACTTTATAAATGGGTCATCTAGTTTCGTTCTAAATGCACGCTCACCTGTATTATACTTTACTTTGACATCCTCATAGCCATTCTTAATTAACTGTTTTTGAACAATTTTAGCTATTTTTTCTGGTTCCTGATTAGGAACAAGTCTGCAGTCCAGTTTAGCAACTGCCTTCCTTGGTATTACAGTCTTAGTCCCACTTCCTTCGTAACCAGAAGTAAGTCCGTTGATAGTCATAGTTGAACCGTTTACTAAGGCTTCCGCTGGATTTTCAGATACAAAAGGGCGTTTTATACCAAACTCTTTTTTTACTCGTTGCGCATCGAATTTAATGTCCTTGATAGCCTTTTTAGTCGGTTCATCCAATGGAACAACATCATCATAAAAACCGTCTACCAAGATTTCTCCATGGTCACCCTTCAATGAACTTAAAGCCTGCACTAATCTCCATGCAGCATTATCTGCATAGCTGGCAAGCGAAGAATGAAGATCACTTTCAGCCGTAGTAACTTCAAGATCAAAACTGGCAATTCCTTTCAAACCACAAGTAATCTGAAATTGCTCACTCTCATTTCTTCCCCCGCCTTCCCAAATGCAGACATCAGCAGTCAATCTGTCGGCATGTGCGTGTACATACGAATCCACATGCGGACTTCCCAGCTCTTCTTCTCCTTCTATCAGAAACTTAATGTTTACAGGCAGACCGCCATTTTTTTGAAAATATTTGATTAGAGTTAGGCGAGATATCAATTCACCCTTATCATCACAAACTCCGCGTGCAAATAATTTTCCGTCGACAATCGTAGGTTCAAAAGGAGAGGTTTCCCATTCATCTAATGGTTCAGGGGGCTGAACATCATAATGATTGTAGAAAAGCACCGTTTTAGAAGACTGTCCTTTCAACTCAGCAAAAACGACAGGATTGCCCCCCTGATCATTCCAAACCTCTACTACAGCTCCAAGTTCGCTAAATGTTTTTTCTAGCCATCGAACAGTTTCTTTTATGCCCGCATTTTGAGCAGAAACACTTGGGATTTTTAGGTAATCCGTGAACGAATCCAGTTCACTCTCGGCAAAAATTTTTAGTTTTTGCTTTTCAATCAAAAAAATCACACCCTTAATCTATTTTCTTGCCCTTTTTGTAAACAGCTTTGATTTCTTCTATTGCACTGATATTTTCTAATGGATTATTGTTTAAAATTAAAAAATCCGCGTATTTATTTTTTTCTAAGGTTCCGTAAAGGTCGTCTATTTTGAGCAGCTCGGCTGCATATTTTGTTGCTCCGAAAAGAGCTTGCACAGGTGAAGCACCTAACTTTACCAGTAGCTTCAGCTCATTCCAAGTACCATTGCTGAAATAGTTGAAGGGAGTCCCTGCGTCTGTGCCTACAACTACTTTTACACCTTTCTTTATTGCCATAGATACATTTTTAAAGAAATCAGCTTTAACCAGATCATTCTTTCGCAACATATAATCCGGTAATTTTTCACGTCCATACTGCGAAATCGCTGAGGGGGCATTTAACGTAGGTACGAGAAAAATATTATTTTCTTTCATAAAGTTGGCTTGTCTTTCATCAACGTAAATCCCATGCTCAATAGAATCAACTCCGGCATCCAAGGAATTCTGAATGCCTTTATTTCCTTGAGCATGCGACGCTACCGTCATATGTTTTGAATGAGCTTCCTCAACAGCTACCTTCAATTCTCCAATGCTTAGTTCAATGTCATCAATTTCATCAGTTGCTGACATGACACCACCAGTTGCCATTACCTTTATATTTTTGGATCCTCTTTTAAATTCTTGACGTACGGCTTTACGCATTGCATCTTCGGAATCTGTTAAATGTCCCCAAGTATCTTCTCCGTAAAGCCCTTCAGTAAAATCACCATGCCCACCAGTCATACTCATTGGACGTCCTGAAGGTTTAATCTCTGTTCCGCCAAGAACCCCTTCTTGCTGTAGTTTAGCTAACTTAATATCTACGTCAAAAGCACAACCACAGTCCCTAATATAGGTAACACCCGCCTTGAGCAAGTCCTGCAAATTTTTCAAAGCAGTTACCGTTGCTTCAGTTTCTGAAAGATATTCCAATTTGTTGGTGACAGGATTCATCATGATATGTGTGTGTGCATTAATTAGACCGGGAAGGACATATTTGCCCCGCACATCGACGACATGTTCAGTTGCCGGAACAGTACCTGTTCCAAGTCCCTTTATTCTGCCGGAAATATCATCTACTTCAAACCACATGTTTTTTTGGATCTCAGGCTTTTTACCATCAAAGAGGGTCACATTTTTAAAAATAGTGTCCATTATTTTCTCCTTCTAAAGTTATATTGCATTCTTAAGAGCTAAGTCAAACATTAGAATTTTTTGATACCTTTTTTATAGACACTTTTATCTTCCTGTTGAACTGCTTTTATATTTTCCAGAGGATCTGCATCTAACACAATAAAGTCAGCATACTTGCCTACTTCTAATGAACCATATTCTTTATCAATGTGTAACAACTCCGCAGCATTTTTTGTAGCAGCAAACAGTGCCTGTTCGTTAGACGCACCCACACTCGTCAAGAGTTCAAGTTCAAAAGTCGTATCTTTGAACCCATTGAAAGGTGTTCCCGCATCTGTTCCAAATGAAATCTTGACACCAGCTTTAATAGCAGCGCCGATTCTTTCGAAGTACTTATCCATAAAAGCACTCGCTTTGTCCAACATATATTGTGGAAGTTTTCCTTTACCATACTTAGGAATTGTATAGGCTGCAATCAAAGTTGGTGTCAGAAACGTTCCTTGCGCAAGCATCAATTCAATATCCTCATCAGAGACATATGAACCATGTTCTATAGAATCAACACCTGCCAAAACCGCATTATGAATTCCTTTTTCACCTTCTGCGTGAGCTGATACAGTCATATGTTTTGAATGAGCTTCTTCAACAGCAATTTTTAATTCTTCCAAACTAAGTTCTATATCATCAATCTGATCTGTAGCAGACATGACACCACCAGTTGCCATTAGCTTTATATTCTTGGCACCAATCTTAAACGCTTGACGTACAGCCTTGCGCATGTCATCCGGTGAATCAGTCAAATATCCCCATGTAGTTTCTCCATCCCAACCTTCAACAAAATCTCCATGCCCTCCTGTCATTGACATTGGTCGTCCAGAGGGCATAATTTCTGTACCATCGAAAACCCCTTCGTTTTGTAATTTAGCCAACTTGATATCGACATCGAATGCACACCCACAATCTCTTATATATGTAACGCCTGATTTCAATAATTCTTTTAAGTTTTTCAGTGCTTGGTAAGCAACTTCTGTTTCAGAAAGATATTCCAACTTATTAGTAAGTGGATTCATCATGATATGAGTATGAACATTTATTAAACCCGGCATGACATATTTGCTTTAAGATCAATATTTTCACCGCTTACTTTTTTTGTTCCGTGGCCAATACGCGTTACCTTGCCACTCTCTTCATCCACTTCCATCCAAGAATCAGATACAATTTCAGCTTCAACACCATTAAATAAATTAAAATTAGTATAAAATTTAGTCATATAGAGCATCCCCTTGATTAATTTTAGATTAGAAATATACATAAAACCTCCTACCAAAAATACAGCAATCATTTGTTGGTATTATGCCAAATTTAACACTAAATAGTTTGAAAGTCACTATTGAAAATTAATTTATTTTGTAATAATATAATATTTAATTCGCTTTTTATAATTTTATTCTAATCTTAGAGGAGGTTCATTTACTATGAACTTTATTATTTTTTTTACAATTGTTATGCTTTTTATGCTGATTGGAGAATGGGTTTCCGCTGCTACTAAAGCATACATTCCTTCTATTTTTGTGACTGCTATTCTTTTTGTAGTTGGCTTCTGGACCGTACTTCCTAAGGATATTGTTACACAGGCATCATTTGGTCCCAACTTCGTTACTATTTGTGTATCCTTACTACTGGTTCACTTAGGAACACTTATGAATTTGCGTGAATTGGTTGCACAGTGGAAAGCAGTCTGTATTGCATTATTAGGTGTAGCTGGAACACTTATCCTAACATTACTCATTGGATCTTTAATCTTTAACTGGCACACAGTTGTCGCCGCTGTTCCTCCACTGACAGGCGGACTTGTAGCTGCCCTTTTAATGACAAATGGTCTTAAAGCTGAGGGGATTACTACCCTTGTAGCTTTGCCAGTTTCAATGTTTGTCTTACATTCAGTTGTGGGCTATCCGTTAACTTCATATATGTTAAAAAAAGAAGGCAGACGACTGGTTGCAAAGTTTAGAAAGGAAAAAATTGAGATAGATGAAAATTCACCGTTAACAACACTTTCTAATGAAAGTCCGAGAATTTTAAACCTACCCAAAGAATTTCAAACACCTGCATTTATTCTCGTTAGAGTAGCAATCATAGCACTTATAAGCAATGGTTTCGCCTTACTGATACATAATGTTATCAACCCTAACGTAATTTGCCTGATCTTTGGTGTCATAGCACATCAGCTTGGATTTTTAGAAAGTAATGCTTTGAAACAGGCCGGTGTTTTCAACTGGTTAATGTATGGCCTTTTAGCCTATGTGTTTGCACAGTTGAACTTAACAACGCCAGCTGTCATGGGTACCATCATTTTACAAATCGTTGTTTTAATTTTCTTAGGTTTACTGGGGATGTTCATTGCATCATGGATCCTTGCTAAACCCTTTGGAATGAGCCGACCAATGGCGTTTTCCTGTTCATTGACTGCATTATTCGGGTTCCCGGCTGATTACATTCTGACAACTGAGATATGTCATAGCGTGGCCGGAAATAAAAAGGAAGAAGCTTATCTTTTAGAAAATATTCTTCCAAAAATGCTTGTTGGTGGATTTGCAACAGTTTCAGTGGCCTCAGTTATTATCGCTTCTGTTTTTCTTAAGCTTTTATAGGATCAAACTCTGCATTGATAGAAAACACACGTTTCATAATATATTCTTAGCGAATTGTTAATTCGGCGGGACTGAGTCAAAAAAATAATTTTGACTCAGCCCCGCCTATTTTGTTTTAAGTTGCAACATGTGAATTAGCATTTTTTCAACAACCAGTCTTCTCCACTCAACCACGAAATCACTCATACTGTCAATCAAGCAATTATTCACAATCCGTAGTTATTATCAAAAACTAACAAATATTGGCAGACTTTCCCCTGCTTTATGGGTTCTACAATATCTGTTGTTGGTAATAGATTTTATCTATCACTAATGACAGATTTTTTGTATATTATTCTTAGACACAAAAAGCGGACATTTCCTGTCCGTTCATTAAAACCAACCACAACGAAGATTCTAGAGAAAGAAGGAAATGTCCTTATGCGTAATGATACTACAAAATTGTTGCTAGGTATAGAAGATATTCATATCCAAATTGCGGATGGTGCTAGGGAAAACGTTAAAATTATTGTGACGGATATGAATTATACCTATCCTAAACTTGCTAAAACAGTCTTCCCAAATGCAATCGTAGTCGTAGACAAATTCCACATCATCAACGCCCTTAACCGTGCGTTTAACAAGACTAGAGTCAGACTAATGAAACATTTGCTCCTTCTTCTCGTGAATTTCGCGCGCTTAAACGCTACTGGAAACTATTGTTAGTACCTGCTGGACAGCTAGACTTTGAACATTTTCATAAATGGACCAATTTTTCTTACTGGATCACTGCCACAGATGTGGTTCACCAGCTGTTGTCACTTGATCCTGAACTTAAAAAAACTTATGAAATTCTAAACCACGTGCAAACAGCTATTCAACACAGAGACTGGAATAACTACAATGCATCTTTTTGGGGCGCCGAAGATTGTTCTGAGGAGATGAAAAGCACTATTAAAATGCATCACAAGAAGATCCATCATACCTTCATCACGCAGTATTCAAATGGTCCTTTAGAAGGATCCAATAATAAAATCAAGACAATTAAGCGCGCCAGTTTTGGTTACCGCAGCTTCTTTAGATTTAGGATTCGGGTGCTATATGCTTTTCGGATTAAAACAAAAAGAGCCCTAATCACAAAGTAATTAGAACTCTAATATTTGGATTCACCAACACAGTTGACGAAGAGCCTGAAAAAATTATACTTTTCAAAAACAATTTCGCCATATTTAGATATTGAAATCTTCTGTCTCCACACTGCTCTTAGCGTGTGAGTTTTTCCTTATTTTTTAAAATAAATCCTTTGAGTTGTTCATTGAAATCTTGCCAGGATTTTCTGGAAGAGTAGTGGAACAATGGTTTATTGTTGCCATCAGTCAATATGTTTATTTTCAAATCAACATCCTCAATAGAATTTAAAAAATCAAGTGCTCCTTTATAAGCATCTCCACCCAATGGAACTAAGTTAACACTTTCAGTATTCGCCAATTTTGCAGCTAATTTCAGTTCATTATAGAGTATGCTAAAGTTTAGTTTTTTTACAGCACTTGACAATTTAACATTCTTAGAATTTTTTTCAATTCCAAGTCGCAACAAACCGTCTTCTGTAATTTCATTATACTTAAAAATATCAGTCATGTATGCACCGCCAAGTGCATCTTGAACAAAGCCTTGACTGTAAACCTTTTTTAAAATTGTTTCGCTTCGCTTACATGTAACTTTACCAGTTTTTTCATCAATACGAGCATGAAAGAAAAACCAAGGAGATGTCATTTGAGACATCTCACCAGCATTAAGTCCTAGCATAATATTGTGTGGTGATAATTTATGAGCAACTTTTGAATAATCATCAGGGTAATCATGCAAAGTTTTGAAATCTTCATCGAACAATAACCAACTTGATATGTACGCCGGTACTTTTGTTGAATTTCCTTTACGTAATAAAATTTTATTGGAAGTTGCAGCAACCTGAAGCTTTTTGAATATCTCTTGTTTCGTAATCATTAGAACGCTTCTTTCCTGGAAAATAAAATCAATTGCATTATATCTAATAATATACCTAAAGTCTAATGTTGTCTGCTCATCCTAAAATTTTCAACTTACAACTGCGCCAACAAAATTTAGTGTTATCACAATTTAACTCATGATGCTATTTTTAATTCTACACATCTTATAATTTCATTTGCAGCAGTAATTGATAAATTACTCTTCTGTTGAAGCTTTAAACAACTGGTATCAAGAATATAAAAACACTGATGAATTAAAGGGAAAGTAAAACAGGAAAACTAACTACTCGATTGAGCAAGAAGAGACTATTGCTAATTATTTTAACTATGGTAAGTGCTGTGCTAGAAATATTAGAATATTGGGCTATTCCCGATAACTACTCACTCTGTAGATAGTGTAGTAAAACTAATAAGCCAAAGTACAATAGAATCAACAAGAGATTAAAAAGTGCCCTAGTTTGAGATTTTGAGACCGCAAAATCTACAACGTTAGGTACTTCCCCAGCAACAAATCGAAACTCCCGCGAATGTCCCTATCCATACCTGCTGCATGTGAAAATGTCAATTCACTAAAAACCAGTTTATCGTTAACAATGTAAAAATCAACTCTGACAAACTTAAAGTCCTCTGACAGTTTTCGTGCGTCCTTCAGCATTTCCTCAAAACACACTGGTTTAGGAATATTAAAATTCTTAGGTGCTTCCTTACCATCATTGTTTAACCGTAGGAAAGTCCACTGAGTATCAAAAAAGTAAAACTTGGTGTTATTTTCTTGTCTCCCTAAACAAACCATTATAAATCGTGGCACTCCATTGTAGCAAAAAACCTTGTAATCATAGAGTTCTGGTTGAGTTGTATCCTTTAACAACTTCTCGACAATTACTTTGGGTTTGATTTTACTATAGTGCATTTCTGCACTGTTTAAATAGAACTTCCTGTGTTTTAGACGTTTTAATTTTTGCTTAACTTTTTCAGTATTTGTAGTGCTATTGCAGATAATTGTACTTCCATAGTCATGCCCCCACTTGACCACATACTCCGCAGGCAGTTTATTGAATTCAATATTCTCCGGATCATCACAAACCTGATAAATTTCGTTTAAAAGTCCTTCAAGCCCCTTTTCACGAATATAATCGCGTGCCTCGACTTTATCCGTACACCTGATCACTAATTTATTTTTAGGGTAATCGTAGAGTTTCAACCAGCAAATTTTTTCGTTAAACGTTTGAGGATTTTTTAAATTAATTTTACTTTTCATAGTGTGCCTGTATGAAACTTCAACGTTCCATTTTGGATTAATAATCGTTAGCAATTGTAAACTTTTTTGGTATAAATGATATTTTAGCAAACTAACCATCTCCTTAAAATTTTATTTTTTGAATACATCTTTAAAAATCTGAATTAAGGGATTGACTCTTAAAAATAGGGTCAAGATACAATAAATTATTCCACCAAGTATGATTTGAATGAGTGTAGTCATGGCTACCGACGGCATTTTAGCAGTCAAAGTATAAATTGCAACTCCCATCACGATACCGGAAAATACGTATCCAGCAATTTTCTTTTTCGAAAATGTAAAGGAAGTTTCACTGAAGAGATATCGTAACCGTAAATAGGTAACGGCTACTTCTGCCAACAGAGAAGCAATTACTGCTCCCCAAATTTTAAAAATTGGTATCAGCATCAGATTAGTGGTTACTCCTATAATTGCTCCCACATATACGGAAAAATTAAATTTACGAAATTCATTTTTAGGCATGAGGTATTGTCTCATGACAGAAGTTCCCAAGGGAATTATCACTACTAAGGGTGCCAATGCCGGAACCGTGTACGTTAGGTACGAAAATGATTTGCCAAAAAACCAAGGAATCAACTTATTATTAATTGCAATCAGACCACACATTGCTGGAATAGAGAAAAATAACTGCACATGAAAAGTCTGTTCGATAACACTGATCATCTTGGCAAAGTTATTTGACTCAAATAAGTAAGTCAATCGGGGCATTAATACAGTATCTAATGTGGTAATAATGACTACAACAATTGATGTTAACTGTATACTGTTACTATATAAACCAACAATTGCAACACTGACCATTAAGCCTAGAAAGGTCTTACTTAACGTGGTATACAAAGTAATTGCAACGTTGCCATAGAAATAGTTAACTGCTGGTTTGAAGTGTGAGAAAACCTCTCCTAAAGTAACTTTGACTAACTTAACCTTTCCCTTTAAAAACAAAAACATCAAAACGTTAGAAATAACTGAACTTGCAGCTTGGATAAATAGATACTTGAATAAATCATCAGTGGAATTTACAAAAACGACAATTAGAAAAAGTGATATCAACTTGATGGCAAAGTTACTAAGGGTAACAACTTTGAAATCTTCAATTCCAGCAAAAAACCATGAAATATCAAACACACAAGCTATAATCGACAAACCGGCAATTAGAAAATAAACTTGATATCGGCTAAGCACTAATACAAAGAAGACAAAGAACGCCGTCACGAATAACGAAATAATGATGTTAAACTGGAGCAGTTCTGAAAATTTTTTGTTGAGTAAATTTTTGTTCTCCCGAACAGAGGCAATTTCTCTAATGCCATAGTTAGCCAATCCTAAGCCTGCCACAAGAGTAAAGTAAGTAATGATTGAATTTACATAGTTGTAAATTCCGATCCCCTTCACCCCCAAAGCGTTAGAAACAATAGGAATTGTAACAAATGGCAATATGATAAGTAGCAACTGATATGTTGCTTGATACAAAAAGTTTTTAAAAATTTTTTTCAAGATACAAACCCCTATGTGATCCTGTATTTTTGACTCCCACTATGCCTAACTCAACTAATAAAAAAACCGTATTTGTCAGCTCCTTTCTTTTTAATCATCCTTGTCATAATATCCATAACCGTAGTACCCATTACCACCCGAAGTATCATGATCATTAAAAATGTTTCCTATTAGATGTGCTTTAACATGCTTCAAGAGGTTCACAGAACGACGAACGACTTCTTTTTCAGCTACGTTTTCACGCACCACTAAGATCGTAGCCTCTATCTTGGTAGAAAGTACTTGCGCATCCGTAAATGATAAGACTGGCGGTGCGTCGTAAATCACCAGATCAAACCGTTCTGAAAGCTGCTTAATGAGTGCATCCATTCGTTGTGAATTTAAGAGTTCAGAAGGATTGGGCGGAACTGGTCCGCTCGGCAGTACAAACATCTTTTCAATTGTCGTCCTATAAATAACAGTATTAATATCAAAATTACAATCTGTTAAATAGTTAGTCAGCCCATTGAGATTGCTAATACCAAACGTTGCACTCAGTGTCGGTCGACGCGTATCCGTATCTACTAATAGTGTCTTGAGACCTTGGTCCGCAAACGTAATTGCAAGGTTAGCCGCAATAGTTGACTTTCCTTCGGATCCTATAGAAGAAGTCACCATTAAAGTTTTCAAATGCTGATCAACATTTGAAAATTGAATATTAGTCCGAATCGTTTTGAACTGTTCAGCAACTACAGAACTAGGTGCAACAACTGTTATCATATAAACCCCATTCTCCATTGAATTCGTTGAAAGTCCTAATTTTTTCTTTTTCCAAAAATCAAACATTTTCTACCCCCTTTTTTAGACTCGCCGTGTCTCCGTCACAATTGAATCTTGCAATGCACTAACAGCATGCCGCTTATTATCATAATCATTTATATGGTTGACAACTCCTAGACTTGTTAAGTTCAATTCCTCCGTAAGGAACTTTTCATCACGGACAGTTGTATCTGTAAGGTCACGAATAACGACAATTACTATTCCTAGTAGTAGTCCGGCAACTATCCCAATCAAAAGATTAAGTTTTACATTCGGAGAAATTGGATTTAACTGTGGTGTTGCCCTTGTAACGATCGTGACATTATTAACTTTCATCATTTTTTTAATTCGTGAACTAAAAACCTTTCCAATTGCATTAGCGATCTCCGTAGCAGTATAAGCATTTTTATCCTTAACAGTAACACTTAAAACTTGAGAATTGGTTTGGTTAGTAATAGAAATTGAGTCACGCAGTGAATTAAGGGTTCCGGTGTAATTATCCTGCCGCTTAATTTGTTTTAAAACTGGCGTTAGGACAACATCCCTTTTTAAAATATCTTTATATGTATTAATGACCTGAAGATCTGCCTGCTGCATATTGTATTGCATCTGTTGATTACTAGCTTTCTGGTTAACTAACAGATCAGTTGTCGCATTGTACTTAGGTGTCATAAAGACAAATGAGAACAGCATTGCAAGTACTGCACCAGTGACTCCCAACAAAACAATGTTCCAAAAACTCTTTCGCATTAATATCACCAAGCCACTTAAATCAATTAAAGCCTCACCATTTACTTCTTCGTTCATCAAATTCCTCCTATACTTTTATCCCAATTAATTGAGAGCTACAGCAATGACAACCAGCCCATAATTACCGTAAACATAAAGCTTAAAATATCGATTTGATACTTTAAAAAAGCTAGTTGCCACAAAAAACCGAAAATTACAGTCACTGCCAACATCAATAACAGAGCCTTTCGCGTTCCCATCGCAATTCTTCTAAAATCAACGTTAACCACCACAACTGGCATAAAGATCTCAACAAACATTCCATATCGGTCAATCAAGGGTGCTGGTGAAAAATAACTTATAATAGCGAGTACCGAAACAGTAGTTAAAAAGCGTCGGAAGGTTCTATCTAAAGAACCATGCTGCTTTTTGACAATCATTATTAGCAAAATATTTAAAACCATTAACCACAATAGAAACAAACTATTGACCTGGTAATAAAAGCTAGAGCGAGCATATTCAGCGAAACCCCCGCCACTCGAACCTAACCCATACATACTAAACTTATCATTAGCTGTACTGGTAATATTAGAATCTACTGCAGCTAACATTAATATGACTCCCAAAATAATACTGAAACAGCGACGCAGTAAAGATCTGGAGAAAATAATTCCAACTAGAATTCTACAGACAATGATTGGAAGTACTGCAATATGCATTGAGAGTCCTAAAAAGTAAAATATAAGAGTAAGTATGCCATTTTTATGCATATACAAATCTCTAAAAATTGCAACAGCTATCAGTGCATTTGCCATTGGATTCCGCACACTAGTTAGTACCCAGCCGAATGAAATTATCAATAATCCGAAATTAATGGCCATCCTTTTCTTCTCAAAGCCGAACTTGGCGGAAGAAAATTGCCGAAGGTAAGTCGTCACAATATACATGTAGCACGCATAGAAAACAGCAACAATGAAACCCGTAAATAAGTTTTCGTTATGCAATTTACTAAAAAATGTCAGCATCAGTTGCTGTAAAACAAAAACGTTTTTCTCACTGACTGCTTCACTAAGGATGAAGCTGTAAGTCATATTTTCGTAGTTAGAAAACCAGCTGAAGTACTGACCAAGTCAGCATTTACATTGGTCAGTCTTACACTGTATCCAAGGAAGAAAAAAACAATTACCGTCACTGTAATTACGATCCACTTATTCAAGTTTTTGTATTTCGCAAAAGACTCAATAACAGAGATTAATCCTAGTATTGGACTAATGAGAAACATTATAAAAGTCATGGATTGCCCCCCGTACTGTCTTTTTATTATCTATTTCTGTGCGCCGATAAAAAGTTGTTCAGTAAAGGTATTCTTCCTTTAGTCTGACGCAGAGGTTATATGCTTGTGAGTCGTAAGTACAGCTAATCTATTTTGCAGATACAATCTTGACTTCACATACCAAATCAAGCAATCATACCATCCCTTATACAAAAGCAGCCAGCTGATGCTCGGTTTAAACTCAGTTTTTTCTAAATGTGCAAATAATTCCGAACTGCATAATCGTTGCAGTTCTTTAACCTTCTCTTTATTGGAAAGGTTACAATCTACAATGTGTCTTGAAACATCTAGAAAAACGTTTCGGTACAGAAGTTCTATAAAGTCCGGTGCTTCTAAGCCAAATTCAGTTAACAATTTCTGCAAAAGATGCACCTCTTCGCTCTTTAACTGAAACCGGTTTGAACGATATTTGGTTGTTGAGGATCCAATTCGGTCTTGAACGTAGTAATACAAACATTCAGTAGAAAGGTAAACACTGTCAACTTTTTCATAAACAGCTAAATTAAACCTTACATCCTGCCCCATGGGTGCGTTTCCGAATAAAAGTCGATGCTCAAGCAAAAATTTTTTCTGATATACTTTATTCCACACAGTGTACAACATCTCTGTTTTAAACAACTTTACAAAATCACTTCTAAAATCTGCCTTATTCAGTAAGGCATTAACACCTAAAAACTTCCGCTCTTTTTTCCCAGTAAGACTGTCAACATTCCAATAATTAAAAATAAACAGTTCTGCCTGTTTGGTTATCATTTTTAGAATTGCTGCAACTGTGTCGTCTGCCAGATAATCATCTGGGTCTGCAAAGTAAAGATATTCGCCTCGCGCATTTTTAATACCAGCATTCCGCGCTGCCCCTGTTCCCGCGTTTTTTTGATGCAGCGTCTTCACGTTCACATAATGTGCACTATACCTGTCACAGATCTCAGGACTCCGATCCTCAGAACCATCATCTACTAAAATCAGTTCAACATCATTCTTATTGCAAATCTGAGTTGCAGTAAGCGCAATTGTTCTTTCAAGGCAATCTTCTACATTATAAATTGGCATGATAATAGATAACTTCACTGATAACTTTCCCCCCTATAATTACCCTTTTCTCGAAAACCACTTAACAGCTTATCTTGAAGCCTAGCAGCACTCTCACGGCTGTCATACCCCTTTTCCTTAATAACAGCGTCAAACGCTAATCTTTTCTGGGTTGCTCGCACTTGCAAATCATTGCGAATACAATCACTCCAGCAGGCAGGGCTTAATTCTAATGATATTTTCTTGACTAATGACGTCTGCAGCACTTCTGGGTGAAAGGCCTCAGAAACATAACATGGCAGTCCAGCACATTGTGCCTCTAAAACCGACATTCCAAATCCTTCGAAAATGGAAGGTGCAATCAAAAGATCCATCGCTTGCATCAGATTCGCCGTATCAGTTCGAGCTCCTAAAAAATGAACACGTGAGTTCAATCCAGTTTCTATAACCTGTTTTCTCAGTTGCTCCTCCTGTTCACCCGCACCTACTAACAATAAAATAGCATTTTCAACAGTTTCACAAAGTTGCTGAAAAACTTTAATGAGAAAAGGTAAATTTTTCTGTGGGCCAAAACGAGCCACGCTGCCAACAACCAGCTTGTTTTCTAAACCAAGTTCATGACGGTACAATTTTCTCGTTTTATCCGTATACTTGAAAGCCAATGTATCAATTGAATCAGCCACCACACTAAATTCTTTGTGGGGAAACATCCATTTACCTGCATTGCGACTACATGCTAATCGGACACCTTTTCTAAAGTTCACATAGGGTTTATGAACTTTATCAAGAAATTTAGCAATCATTTTTCCTTCTTCGATATTATCATTGTGAGCATGAATAATTGGAGTCACATTCGCAATACCGTACGTAGAAGTAATCCCCGTAATATTACTGAGTGAATTAAGGTTATTATAGGTGTAGCTGTACTTTCCAGAAGCAACAAGTTTATTAACCGCCCTTTTGTTCTCCAGATAGTTATCTTGGCGGCTGGGAATTTTAAAAATATGCCCGCCCAGACGCCTGATTTCAGCTCCAAACGCAATGTCCTCATTCCCGCACCAGTCAACAAAGTCAAACTGGACTTTGTGTCTGTCTATTTTTTTGTACAAATTCATCACGTACGCTTCTATTCCACCTGGGTTAGGAGTCATACCAATCTGCAGAACATATATTTTTTTCGTCCCCATCTTGCTCACCTTCTGCCTAAAAGTATGTTTGCTGCTTTTTTTGCCTGCAGGAGCACGGGAAAAACATGAAGTTTCCACGCTCCCAGCTTAAGTCCTTGCCGCACATATTCTTTGTCTATTTTAGGTGTTTTGCGGTGAATTTCTTCTAATGTACTTCTTAGTTTGTGTGCATCCTCAAGATTACTATTGAGCCGCAATTTTTTTGCTTTTTCTGAAATTAACTGTGTAGTCGGTTTCCACCCATTCATTTGGATTACACTCATAAATAGCAGATTGAACTCCAATTTTCGCAATTCTCCCCGTAAGACTTTGAAATTATGGTCGGTATAGCACTCCATTTCTGCAATCGTTGTCACCAAATCATCAACATCTTTCGAGTTGTAGCCATGTGAAACGGAAGAACTTCTTTGTCTGTAGAAATAAAGCCGTTCAGCCGTAAAATATACTTTAGTGGCAGCTCCAAATATTCTATAGGTCGTCGCAACATCTTCAAAATTTCGCCCTAAGGGGAAAAAAAGGTTGTTTTTAATATAAAGTTCACGCTTAGCAATAAATTTCCAGACATAGTTGCCAAATGCACCTTGAAAAAGTGCAGCAAGAGCAGCGACTGCGCTAACTTCTCCTAACTCTGGATTGTGATATCCTGCTGCTGTCTTCTGCGTTCCATAAAGTTCATAATAGTTAAATGCTACAATCTCAGATTTAAAACAATCAAAGAGTTCTAGTACTTTGGCAACTAGATTAGGGGCAAGTAAATCATCTGCATCAGCAAAATAAATGTAATCGCCGCGCGCCATTTTTAATCCTTGATTCCTCGCTGCTGAAGGCCCTTGATTGGTAATGTTTACTAAAGAAAATCTACTGTCCTTCCTGCAAAAATGGTTACAAATTGATTGGCTATTATCCGTGGAGCCATCATTAATCAGTAATACCTCTAACTCCTTGTATGTCTGTTCTTGAATACTAGTTAAACATTGTTCTAAATAAACTGCTGCATTATAAATTGGAATAATCACGGAAACTAACTTATTCAAAAAAATTACATCCTCCCTCTTCATCAAACATTACGAACAGATCACCTGTAGAGAGACTCCCATTTTTTTGCTTCAATAGCTGCGGCATAACCATTCTTAACAACTAATTCTTCACCTAATTCACGGCCAGATCGACTTCCTCCAAGACCCTTTATTTTTTGTATCCACTCATCGGTATTATCAATCCCCAAAAATTCAGCGGAGCCAACGTTTGCTTCAGTTGTTATTCGGTCACTCATCAAAACTGGCAATCCGGCACACTGTGCCTCTATCGCGGCAACCGGTAAGCCTTCATACAGCGAAGGCATTAAGAAAACATCCATCGCATTGTAATACGACTCCAAATCAGTTCTTTGTCCAGCAAAAATTACGTTGCTGCAAATTCCCCACTCTGTTGCCGTTTTTTTTAACTCATCTCGCATGGAACCCTCTCCCAAAAAAATTAGCTGAGCCTTAAGATTTATTTCAGTGAGTTTCTTGAGCAGTTTCAGAGAAAACAACTGGTTTTTCTCCTTAGAGAGTCGCCCAACTTGTCCCAAAAGCAATGTATCATTTGCAATTTTAAGACTCTTTCTTGTACTAGCTCGTTTCAGTTGGTCAAACTTGAACTTATGCGTATCAATTGCATTGTTCAGCAGCAGAAACTCTTTTTTCCCAAAAAGTGTTTTTCCTGCATTCTTTGAGCAGGCTAGCCTGACCGTAGCTTTTCTAGCTAGTCCGATACTGAACAGATAGTTTCTAAAGCCCTTAATTCTTGTTGAACCCCACATGCTATTATGTGAGTGCATTATAATTATAGGGGTTCCTGCTTTCTTCGCCGCCCGAATTCCAACTCCCCAAGGTGAAGTTGCATGATAGTGAAGTGCGACATACTGCTGTGACAGCAGTAAATGCTTTATGAACCGGTATGTGTAGGGTAAATCCATTTTTTTACTCTGATCCAAGAAATAGACTTTGCCACCCAATGCAGCTATTTCATCTTCAAAAGTTGCCCCTGCAGCAGTGGTACAGGCAAAATCAAACTGAACCCGCTTGCGATCAATGTTCCGGTAGGCATTCATAATGACATGCATTCTGCCATTGCTTCTACAAATCGTGTCCGGTAGCTGTAAAACCCGAATTTGCTTAAACTTTCCCACAATATACTTCCTTTCAAGAACTAGTTGCGAATCAGCTTATAAACCAGCCTTATCATTCCAGCTGGGAGCAACCGAACTATCCCTCTTGTCATTACATTCATAAAAAACTGCTGTAGACTGACGAAATTATGCGCCAAAACTGTCTTTTGAAAGCTGACTTCTTCACAAAAATATTTCCAACCTGTTCTCTTTGCGTAAAATTTATCCCCAGTTCTAGCAAGAACCATAACTTCTGCCAAATTTGCAAGCTGATAGCCTTTGTCCAGTACTCTGAGCCATAAGAAATAATCTTCAAAATGAAGCATTTTCTTATATCCACCAGAGTTAACAATGGATTCTTTTCTGAACATGACGCTCATGTGGTTCATTGGGTTGCGTTTCTTTGAAAAACGTGCAGTTTCAGTTGGGGTCAGCGGTACTTTTCGTATTTTTAACTTCTTTATATTTCCGTTCAATTCATAGAATTCTTGAATATATGTTCCCACAACCGCAACTGTTTGGTTTTCTTTCAAAAAGTCAAGCTGCTTTTCCATTCTGTTGGGAAGATTAATATCGTCACTATCTATTCTGGCAACAAAATCATAGCGACAATGTTTCAATCCTATGTTCAATGCTGTCCCCAAGTCGTAAATCCGGTCTAGCTTAACAAGTGTAACTTCAAATGCAGCACGTGTACTAAAGCTCATAATTACGGTGTCTAATTCTTTTGGCAGCAGACCATCCTCAACCAACACAAGCTGTCTTGGCAATACACTTTGTTCCAATACACTTTCCAAAGCCTTTAAAAAAAATGCTGGTTGTTCTTTTTCATATACAGACAACAAAATACTATAATTTCCACTCTCTACTGCCATGCTATCTGCCATTTGCCTTTCCAGCTACAATTGCTTGTTCCTTGGATACTCCTTCGGTGCTCTCGGACATAAATAAGATCTTAATCGTTGCAAAAATAATCTTTAGATCCGTTAAAACACGCGGTTTCGCAATATACATTAAATCCATTTCCAACTTATTGTATGGAGACGTATTGTACTTGCCATAGACCTGCGCATAACCAGTTAACCCAGCTTTTGCCTGTAACCGTAGGGAAAATTCCGGCAACGTTTTTTCATATTCTTTTGCGATTTCTGGTCTTTCTGGTCGCGGACCGACCACACTCATTTCACCCTTTAAAATATTGATTAACTGTGGCAGTTCATCTAAACGTACTTTGCGTAAAAACTTACCAACTGGTGTGATCCGGTTATCAGTATCTCCTGTACACAACCTCGCTACACCATCCTTTTCTGCATCCATTCTCATTGAACGAAACTTTAGGACTTTAAATACCTTTCCCCCCTGTGTCAACCGATTTTGCTTATAGAAAACCGGGCCACGATCATCCAGCTTAATCGCCGCAGCCACTACAATGAATAGCGGCAAAGTCAAAATTAGAAGAATTCCAGCTGAAAAAAGATCGAAAGCTTTTTTTAAAATAATGTATTCAGGTTGCGGATCATAGTGAGATACTCGCAGAATCGGCAAATGTAACATATGCATTTTTTCCGCACTGCTCATGATTACATCCCCAATGCGTGGCAATAGATAAACAGCCATGTTACTTGCAGCGCACTCCTTGATTATCTGATTGCACCTTTGACTGTCAATGTTAATTAGAAACACAGCATCCATTCCCTCAAAACATTGCGTTAGCTTGTTCTCACAGTCTGTCACATGCAAAAAACGTTGCATCATAAAACTGGCTCTTAATTTTTTATTTAATTTTAGTTTTTCTAACTCTGTCCGCTCATTGTAAATTACAAGAGTTTTCTTTGCTGGAAAAAGGTATTTATGGATTCGGTTGGCAGTGGTACTCCAACCTAGTGCAACTACTGTTTGAATAAAGAAACAGAGTACCATTGGTAGAATGCTTATAACCCTGTGTGCTAAAAGACTAATCATGATGTACAAAATGCCATCCGATAGCAATGCCGCAAGGCACTGACTGTAAGTTAACTCCGAAACTTTTGAAATATTAACCTCAAAAGCGTCATATATTCTCCCGTAGAGGAAATAAATAACTGCAAAAACTAATAAAAACAAAAGACTATTGCGATTGTACAATGGAGCGGTAATTTTATTAGCATAGAAAACGTACCAGACAAATGCAAAGGAAGCGGTCATGAGTAACAGATTGCTGACCTGAACGATATGAAAACCTATATTACCAAGAAACTTACCAGAACAATTACTACTTTTTCCATTCATGTAATCCCCCCTTAAATACCTGCCACCCCAGCATTAATGTATAGATTCAGTCCTGCAACGATGTCGTAATCCGGCCTAAAGCCATAGCCATTAACCTGCTGATATTTGCACTTGAATGTTTAACATCCCCTATTCTTTCAGGCAAATACTCAATTTCAAGCTGTTTATTTAAAATCTTCTCAAAAGTGGCGATTACTTCTTTTAATGAAACTGATTTACCAGTTGCAACGTTATAAACACTATTGACAGCTTTTGAATCGTATAACAGTAGTAAAACAGCATTCACAACGTCTTTGACATAAGTAAAATCTCTTGTTTGCGATCCATCACCGAATAATTTAAATTGTTTATTATTTTCTAAGCAGTCAAAGATGATTGACAAAACACCTGAATACGGCGAATCTGGATTTTGCTTGGTCCATAAACATTAAAAAAACGCGTCGCCACTGTTGGAATTTGATACAACTCGCCGTATGTCAATGCATACCGTTCGCTGGCGAATTTGTCGATCGCATAAGGTGTACCTGGTTCAATCGCAGAACCTTCTTTTTTAGGCTGTTGTGGATTATTCCCATAAACTGCTGCAGACGAAGCAAAAAGCAGTTTTTTTACATTTAACCCAAACTTTCTAATGGTTTCAAGAATGTTTATATTCGCTTCTTGATTAACCTCGTGTGTCTCGTAAGGCATGCGGACAGAGTTAGCTACACTTGCAACTGCACCTAGAAGAATAATGTAATCAAAATGCTCTTTAATAAGCAGATTAGTCATAAAATCATGATCAGTAATAGATTTCTTGTAAAAAGTGACTCTTTTTTTATTCAAATGAATTATATTTTCTTCTTTTCCCATTGACAAATCATCGACTAGTGACACCTTACCGCCTCGCTTAACAACCTCAGCTGCTAAATTGGAACCAATGAACCCAGCACCACCGGTAATCAAATAATTAACCAAACTAAACCCCCTCCTGATCAAAAGCACTAAAATAGACTATTTATTTTCCAAAACATAATAAAAATTTTCAAAGACACCTAAATGTAAAATATTCCACATCACTCCCGATAATAAAATATAAAAAGTTAATAGTAACTATTTACGATTATTATTATACACATTTAAACAGAATAAACAAACAAATATAAAAAGTGATCCATATAATATGCTAAATAAAAAAAGCCTTACAATATAACTTTTATATACAAAAAAAGACCTTATCTCCTAAAGAAATAAAATCTTTTTCTAAAAATATATGGTGTAGTATTAAGCGCGCCTAAAAAAATAATGCAAAAAATTAGAACAATTTTATTAAAAAAACGACGATTTCATAGATAGCCTACCCCCCCCATACATGTAGTGAGGCGAGATTTTTTTCATTGCACCAACTAAGATACTATTCTCTACGAATAAGCTGTGACTTTTTAATACTATCTATTTTTTAAAATGTCTCTTATATATAATTATTGTCTAACAGCATCTAAAACTTAGTCAGAGCTATTAAGCAATAATTACGTTCAATGTTTTTTTGATATTTTTAGATTGGTTGACTACTGACTATCAAAAAAAGGTTGCTCCATCTTAAAATGCGGGTTCATACATAATATTCTCTGCTCTTTATAACTATAGTACCCAGCCTTATTTAGAACTTGATCTGCAATAAAATTTTTCCTAAAAGCTGTAGTTATTATCAAAAACTAACAAATATTGGCAGACTTTCCCCTGCTTTGATGAACACAAAATAAAAAAGACTAGGCGTTATCATAGCCTAGCCTGTAGTGCTGTTCACATGTTATATAACACGAGTCAAATATATCATAACTATTAGATAAAGTCATATTTGCAAGCTTTGCTTTCAATATTCTTTAACTAATTTTCAAAACTTATGTTTTACTTAATCATCATTGGAATAATTTTTCTCCCAGTCAGCCGACTTAGTAACACCAATTGTCTTAATTTTATAGTCATCGCCTTGCTTGATGATTTCTGCATTAGGATAGGTAAATTGCTGAACCTTTGTCGAGTCTCCAGCATCACCGCTATTATTAAAGGTATACTTAACTGAGTAAGAAACGGTTGCCTTGTTTTTGCCTGCTGGCGTAACTGAGTTTACTTTTGAAACCTCAGCTGTATAATCATCGATATTGTCATTAGTCTTAAAGGAATCAAAGAACTTCAACAAATCATTATAACTTGAATTGCTTTCCTGTCCATCAAACAGTTCAGCAGTTGATGAATCTTCAGTGCCAGACTGAGTTCCTGAAAAAGCACTTTCCAATAATTCTTCTGCATCCGACTTGGATACCACGCCCTTGAAGGCGGGAGTAATAGTGGTTTCCCCATACATCAATTTAGCGTTAACATCGACTGATTTCGACCTCAAAGTTTGACCCGAAACTGGAATCGCAATTGAAGCCTTCAGGTCGTTACTGATTGGATAGTCCTTAAATTTCAGTTTTCCTTCGTTATTGAGCGTACCTGCCTTCTTACCATTTAGATAAACATCTGCTCCTTGACGTCCCTTGACAGTGAACGTTGCTATCCTCAACTTCAAAGATACGTTCTGTGTGCCAGAGGTCAAAACATTGGTTGAAGTGTTGCCCAGCTTTCTTCCAGCGATCTTTCCAACAGATTTAAAAGTATATTTACCGGGAAAGAGCGGCCCAACTTTTTTAGTTGAGCTGTCACTTGTTGTTGTCCATATCTTCTTGCCATCTTGATAGAATGCTACACCATTATGGTTACTAGACAAGGTTACATAAGCTGCCTTGATGTTCAACTTGTAGCGTGGGAAAAACAACCACGCATTACCGCTCTGTTCAATCGAATAGGTACTGTTATCATACGCATTTTCCTTTTGAAGCGAACTCTTTAAGTCAGCTAAATCTTGTCTATTACTTTCGAAGTACTTCTGCGTGGGCTTTAAACTCTTTTCTGATAATTTATGTTGCAATGTTGGATCATCAGTTTTGACATACTTTGCCACATTCGCATCTGTATTTCCCATAGCTGAAATAATTCGATCAAGCTGCTTTTGCGGTTGATAGTAGTCTTTTAATCCTAAATAACCACCTACCAAAACCACAATGACCGCAACAACAGCGATAATCAAGGGTTTATTAAGCGGCCTTTGTGGCTGAGCCGCTGTGCTGCGCTGTAAAGACTGCTCAGATTCAACAGAAGTTGCAGATGTGTCTTCATTTCTTTCACTAGATGCAGCTGATTTAGCTGTTGAACTTAACTTATAACCACAGTTGGGACAAAACGCTTCGCCTGTTTTAACTTTTGTTCCACAATTGGGACAAAACATCTCTTCAGCCATCTATAAACCTCCTCTGAACATTGACGAGATGAAAGAACCGGCTGTATCACCTAATTTGGAGATTACCAAGGAAACTGCAATTCCTTCAATAAGCATACAGATAGCGCCAGTAATAACAGCTCCATAAATCCTATCCAACTGGCCTCCGTTCTCAAGCTGAACGACTCCACAGATAATCGTTATAGTCCAGACAAGTGAAATTAAAAGAAGAAGTATGCTGATAACCAACATTGACACCAAACCAACTGTCCCAGATACAGCAATTAAGAAAAATACAAAAGTCAAAAGTAAGATCGAACTGCTGTAATGCGCTAGGCGATTCAAATAATCAATAAATGTTTCAGTTACTGCAGATCCGCCAACTGCGCGATGAATCAAAAAAGCGATTCCGATCATTGCTACAGCCGCAACCAGAATTATTAAAATAATGGCAAAGTAAAAACCAAAACCAACAGAATATGTTGAATTGTAAGTTGATGAATTAGAGTTGGAAAAAGCTCCTAAAAAGTCATTAGCTGCATTCGTTGCTGCAGAAGCTGCTTTTTGCGCTCCATGACCAATACCTAAAGTAAAAAACAAACTTTCTAAAAACAAAGTTAGTATACCAGCGTATTTTGTCGTCTTCTGGGCTTTAAAAGGACTTTTCCATGATCCAAGCAGCCATGACCAATAGCCCTGGAGTGCACTTTGGATGGCTTGTGTATCGACTGCGGTGGCTTGCTTAGCAGCATTTCCCTGCGAAGTATTACTGTTGCCTTGCGTTTTTTGTTGTGCAGCATCAGCCTCTACTGTCACTTGTGATTCAATATCAGTTAACTTCGTACCGCAATTAGTACAGAAATTAACGTCGTCTTTCATCTTTGAAAGACATTTTGGACAAGTTTTCATTCCTTATTACCTCCAAATACTGTTATATATTAATGATACAACTTAAAAATCGACTTTCAATGATGATCTAAAGAGTTTCTTTATATTCTTTGCTTTTACTTAATAGTTTTCCTTCCTAAAGTCCACTATCTAGACCAAATCTAGCTGTCTTAGCCTGAGCTTTTATATAATTACAAAAATAATTCTTTCTATATTTTAAAGTTTACACAACCTTTACCATGTCTTTGTCAAAAGATTACACATTAACGCTATACTGTATTCAAGCAAGGGGGTCTTGAACATGGCATTATTTAGAGGAATAAAATACAGTCTGTTACCAAGTCTTGCTTTTTGGATATTGTTTGCATTGTTAATCAAAGCTTTTTTTAGAATCTAGTTGATTTTTCATATTATGATATAGGCCAAACATCTTTAGTATTGGTGAAAAATAACATCAATACTATTTTTTTACATATATACAACGAAACATTTCTTCAATAGCCTGATAAGAAAAAACAAATCTTTGAATGTATTAAATCCCATTACAAAACACCAAAAAAGGAGCCCAATTAATAATCAGACTCCTCATTGATTAGAGAATCAGTATATCTTCCCTCTTAGTCCAGGACATTCTTAACCGTAACTAATGCTGCTCCAATAACTTGATCCATATTGTAATAGCGGTATTGACCTAAACGACCACCGAAGATCACGTTGCTAGCATCAGCATCAGCAAGCTTTTTATATTTCTTGTACAACGCATTGTTTTCAGAATTATTAACTGGGTAGTAAGGCTCATCACCACGATGCCATGTTTTAGGATATTCACGTGTAATAATGGTCTTGTTCTTGTCACCCTTACCAAACTCAAAGTGCTTGTGTTCAATAATTCTTGTAAACTTAGTTTGCGCATCAGTATAATTGACAACCGCGTTGCCTTGATAATTATCTTGTTGCAGCTCCTCAGTTTCAAAACTCAAACTGCGATACTCCAACTCTCCATAACGGTAGTCAAAGTATTGATCAATCATACCAGTAAATACTACTTCGTCATAATTCTTCAAATACTCAGCCTGATGTTCAAAAAAGTCTGTATTAGTTTCAACTGTGATCAAGTCACTAGCGAGCATTTTCTCAACGATTTGCGTGTATCCACCAATAGGTATCCCTTGATAAGGATCATTGAAGTAGTTATTGTCATACGTTAAACGCACTGGTAAACGTCGAATAATGAAAGAAGGTAAATCTTTAGCTGATCGTCCCCATTGTTTTTCAGTGTAGTCCTTGATCAACTTCTGATAGATATCAGTTCCAACTAGAGAAATAGCCTGCTCTTCTAAGTTTTCTGGTTTCTTTCCTTTTAGCACTGCTCGCTGTTCATCAATCTTCGCTAGCGCTTCTTGCGGTGTCACCACGCCCCATAACTTATTAAAGGTATTCATATTGAATGGTAAGTTGTAGATTTCACCATGATAATTAGCAACTGGCGTATTGGTATAACGGTTGAATTCCGCAAACTGATGAACATAGTCCCAGATTTCCTTTTTATTAGTATGAAAAATATGTGCGCCGTATTGGTGAACCTGAATACCAGAAACTTCCTTAGTATAGATATTACCAGCAATATGATCCCTTTTCTCAATTACTTTAACTTGATGTCCGCGTTTAGCCGCTTCATAAGCAAATGTTGCTCCGAATAAACCCGCACCTACTACTAAATAATTTTTCATTTCTTCACCCCATATTTTTAATAACAACAACTTACCTTGTCGCCAAAAATTCTTTTGCCAGTTTGACTACTGGCGTTCTCAAAATAAAATTAACTAAACAATAAACAACAGCCCCTATTAGAATCTCAAGCGCCATATGCGGATAACTTGGAACTAAATAATTGTCCAAATAGAAAACTATTGCGAACATGCAAACACCCGCTATTACATATTTATAAAAGCCATCAAACAAACGTATGACATCTATGTCATTGCGGATAACCCACAACTGATAACCTGTGACAACAGCCTCGGAGACAACCGTAGATATCATTGAGCCTTTAACGCCTAACAATAATATCAACGGTATATTCAACACAATATTCGTAACAGCTCCTAAAGTAACCGATTTGGTATACTGCTTAGTTCTTCTTAATGGAAGTAGATACTGCTGCCCAACCAAATTGCTAAGAGCTATCAATATCAAGACAGGTGCTTCTATCATGAGCAGTGTTCCCACCGGTTGGTATTTGACCGTCAAGAATTTATGTACAATACTATTTGAAATTGCACTAATACCAAATGCTAACGCAGTCCCCATAAACAACATTGCACTTGAAGAATTAATTAAGTAAGATTTGATCTTATCAAACTGTTTCTTCCCATATAGATGCGACATACGAGGTAATAAAACGGTTCCTAAAGAAGTAACAACTGAAAGAGCTATCTTAGTGATCTTATCAGTATAGTCATAGAAACCTGACGCAGTGACAGAATCAAGCTTCCAAAGCATCGTTTTATTCAAAGAAACATAAATCAAAATAGCAACTTGTGGGATAAATAATGTCAAAGTCGGACGCAAATGCCGTAAAGGATGCAATTTGCTAAAAATCGGTTTCCTTATGAACTTAGGTAAATACGGCCAGAGTGTTATATTTCCAATCAATTGAGAAAGAGAAAGAATCAGTATATAAATCCCTAAATCATCTGGTGATTTCACACAGGTAAAAATCAAACAAGCTGATATTACTTTAACCAACATATTTCTGACCACTGTCTTTTTAAAGTTTTCCATTCCCATAAAAAACCAGGAAATATCAAAAGCTCCCGCGATAATCCAAAAAGACTGATAAAAGAAATAGATGCGAAACTCATGCTGGAGCGATAAATATAGCAAGAAAGCTATATAAGAGACGGCAATAGTAGTAATTTGCAAAAATTCTATTTCCCAAAAAGTCTGTGATCTTGCTGTGTGATCATCTCTTTTAGTAGCTATTTCCCGATTACCATAAATAGTAATTCCTAAAGTTCCTGCCAACAAAAAATATGTAATGACAGAATTAGTAGCCGAATTTATCCCAACCTCTCGTGGATTCAATACTCTAGTAATATACGGTATCGTAAAAATCGGTAAAATTATTGCTAATAAATTGTAACTGACATTGTAAAGATAGTTTTTAACAATTTGCATAAAAGCTCCTCGCCCTAGTATCCCAACGAAATTAAATATAAATTTTCCACAAATTAATTATCAACTGAAGTGTTATTAATTACTCAGTGAGAGATATTTTCTTACAAGCTTTATAGATTGCTATACCCTTTAATGTATATTGATTTAAAAAAACACATTTAATCTTTTTTTATACCAAAGAGAGCATGTGAAGCAGCTAAGAAAGTAAGAATCAAAAAAGTCCGTGAAAAAATGCAAACAACAAATATAAACGTTAATCCCACCAAAAAGCAAATAACTTCATAGTTATGCTTCTTTAGCCCATATCTTAAACAAAAAACAAACGACATAAAAAATGGTAGAAATAAGTATATTCCCCCCTCATCTAAAACCTCAAAGGGAGAATTGGTAAAACCAGTCTCAGCTCTTGCCAATCTGAATGAACTTACATATTTAAGTCTGGATGTTATGTCACCATAGCCTGCTCCAAAAATGGGATGATCTTTCCATGCCATGAATCCCGAATAAAAATCATTTAACCGACTAAATCCAGAATTAGTCGCCAGCTTGTTCGAAACTAATTCTTTGACAATAAAAATAAGAATCGCTAGCATTAGTGGCATCGAAAAAATCAAGATTTTTCCCTTCTTGTCCACAAAAAATTTTTTATAGACTTTTTTGCTCTTTTTAAAATTATCATAAGCAAAATTATTATTATCCCTGCAGTAGAAAAGGTAGTAATCATAGTTATGAATAATACACACAACTTGAATGTGTTTCTTTCTTTACTGAAAAGACTACTCATAAACGCAATAGAAAGGTGAATTACATACATAGGTGCTTCTGAGAAAATTCCAATATTTCTATAAAAAGTTTTGCCAAAAAGCACCGCATCATTTTGCCATTGAAAGTATACGTAGTGATAATTCGATACTACAATATCTTTCCCCCAATATATATTGACAATGCCACTTGGCTCTAAATAGTTAAGTAACGAACCAAAAAACCAAAACACTAAAGAAATAATTGCGATGATAGTAACTATATTCGAGTATCTTTTTAAAAAATCCTTTGAGTGCTCAATTTTCCAATAATAAAAATAAACATACATTAAAGAGAAAAACAAGCAGTATCTTAAAATCACTTGTTTAATCTCTCCGCCAGAAACAACAATATAAACAAACATATATAAATTCCAAAAAGACAGAAAGATTGTTTCTTTTAAATCAACATGAAAGTCCGGCCTAAGCACTGTAAAAAAGCATAATATAGATACAGAAACTAATAGCATAACGATGATAATCTTTTTTGAATTACCTATTGATAGGTAATATACTGAGCGACATTCCAAAATTATAAAAAAAGATACTAAGTATTCCAGAGTAGAAAAAAGATTTAACTTCAGCTTTACCATTTTTTTCCCTTTCTAATAATTCATTTTGCTTTCCCCAAAAACTCAATCTTAGGGTTAAAATTCATTCCTTTAGTAATTCCTTTTAGAATTATCAATTGCTTATTTACTCGATGACTTTTAGCTAAAAATGGTACTAACATTAACATAGTCAATGTTTTGCACAATGTTATACAAACTTCCTTTCCACCCTTTTGCCGAGCTATAAAGAACCTATTTCTAACTGAAAAGAAGAATCTTTTTTCTCTTTCTCCTTCTTCTCCCAAAAATGCTTTAAAGTCACCCTGTTTATTGCTTTTCATTTTATGGGTAACCAAACTGTTTAAAACCATATAGCACTTATCAGTTTTTCTTGATATTCTTTGAGTGTATTCAGAATCATCACCCCATATAAAAAAGTCTTTGATTGGTAATCCAACTTTTTCAACGATTTCTTTTTTTAAGAAGAACGATACAAATGTAGCCTTTTTAACTTTTATCAATGAATTATGTATATTATTTCCATTGTACCAATCATCCGAAATCAGTGGAACATTCATTAAACATGCGTTTCCATCCGTAAATTTAGCATAACTGCATAGAAATCCAAAATCATTTTTTAAGTCATTTGCTGCATTTATTAAATTTGATAAACAATCTTTAGGTGGCATGGTATCATCATCCATAATCCAAAAGTATTCATAATTCAAATCAGAAGCATACTTTAAAGCAAAATTGAATCCACCTGCCCCTCCTAAATTTGCTCCCGTATTAACATACGTTAACTTTTTATTTTCTAAAAAATCTCTGATATACTGTTTTGTTCCGTCAGTACTACAATTATCCACTACCAATACATCACAATCATATTTTTGAGAAAACAAGTTGGTAAGGCACTCCTTAAGCAACTTTTTTCTATTATACGTTACAACAATTGCTAGAACATTTTTTTCTAAATTCAATCAGATTCTCCTCCAAATAAGACTTTTGTACATTGTTCAGTAGCATTTCCTTTGGTAAATTCCATAAATTTATCTCTTACATAATTTGCACTTTCACTTTTGGTTTCATAGTTAATTTTCCCTACTTCGCTCAAAACTTCTTCTTCACTTTCCATTACGCCATCTGGATATACTGCTTTAGGATCAAAATAAAAGCCTCTTTTTTTCGAATATTCTTCATAGTCGTAACAGTAGCATATAAACGGTTTTAAAAGAATAGAATAATCAAAAAGTATGGATGAATAATCTGTAATTAATAAATCCGCAACTATCAATAAATCATTTAAATCTTCATACTCAGAAAAATCTCTCACAAAGTTATTAAACTTAACATTTAATAACTTACTAGTTCTATCATGAGCTCTCATAAAGACAACAAAATCTTCGCCTAATAACTTTTGCCATTTTTCAAAATTAATTGGTACTTCAAAATCATAATCTTTTCCACTATCTCTGCTGTCTCGCCAAGTTGGAGCATATAAAATAATCTTTTTATTAGAATCTATTTTGAATTTTCTTTTCAATGCATCTTTTTCTTCTTTTGTCGCATGATAAATTCTATCATTTCTTGGCATTCCTACCTCAAGAAAAGATCTTGAGCTAGCATTCAAAGCGGACGTGTATACTTTTTCATCATGTCTCCCAGAAACACACAAATAGTTTATGCCCGAATAATCATATCTCCCTGAATTTTTGTCATCATTACCTATCTTCTTTAAAGCCACACCATGCCACGTATTCAAATAAATCGTAGCTTTCTTTTTATAATTTAGACTTCTCTCTATGTTAACATCTGTTATCCAATATTTTGCTTTTAAACTAGTTAAAAAATATTTGATTGAATCTATCCTTACAGATTTAATTTCAGGATTTTTTTCTATTTGTTTACTATCAAAAGCCCACACAAAATTCAAATGTTGTAAATTAGAATTCTCTTTTGTATGTTTGTAAATTTCATAAGGACTATTTCCTTTGAAATTTTTCCCTAAATTTGAAACGATTAAAACTAAATTTTTATCTGTGCTGACAAAAATGCCTAATAACCTCAAAAGCAAACTTCCAACAAAAATATACATTTTTTTTAAAAGGCTATTGTGTTTTATGAAATATTCAATTCTTTTTTTTTGCATTAAATCAAATTCCTCTGTTTCAAATCCTTTTTTATTTGAGTTGTACTGATTTCTGGTGTTCTTGGTAGATAGGTAACTTCAACGCCCTCTTCTTTTAGAAAATCAAACTTTCCTTTCCAATCATCTCCCATAACAAATGTATCGATATTGTATTTATGAACATCTTCCCTCTTTTGATCCCAACTTATTTCAGGTATAACAATATCAACATACCTTATCGACTCAAGTAATAATTTTCTTTGATCATATGAAAAATAACACTTCTTTTGTTTCTTTTCCCAATTAAATTCATCAGAGGAGAGTACGACTACCAAATAGTCCCCTAAGCTTTTTGCTCTTTTGAGCAAATTTATATGACCATAATGTAATAAATCAAACGTTCCATAAGTAATAACTCTCTTCATTTTAATTTTCCTTTCCAAAGTAATACTCTAAAAAACATATTTATGATTTTTTTTCATTTTTTCCATAATACCCGTAACCATAATACCCGTAATAACCGTTTCCTCCTGAAATTTCGGTATCATTCAAAAGTACACCTACGATATTGGCTTTGACATGTCTCAATAGTTCTACAGTCCTTCGAACTGCTTCCTTCTCAGCAACATTTTGACGAACTACTAAAATCGTTCCATCCACTTTGGTGGAGAGAACCTGAGCATCTGTTACAGAAAGAACTGGCGGAGCATCATAAATTACAAGGTCTAACTGTTTTTCTAAAGAATCAATTAAAACATCCATCCTTTTTGAATTGAGTAATTCCGCAGGATTGGGAGGAACAGGACCACTTGGCATAACATATAAATTATCGGTCGATGTCTCATATATCGCTTCATTAATATCAAAATCACGATCGGTCAAATAATTCGTCAGGCCCTTAGGATTTGCAATACTAAATGTTGCATTAATTGTCGGTCGTCGCATATCTGCATCAACCAAAAGTGTCTTTAATCCTTGATTTGCAAATGTAACAGCCAAATTTGCTGCAACTGTCGATTTACCTTCAGAAGCAAAACTAGATGTCATCATTAAAGACTTATAAGTCTTATCTGCATTAGAAAATTGAATATTGGTACGAATCGTCTTAAACTGTTCTGATATGACTGAGCTAGGATCTGCTGCTGCAATCATATGAACTCCATTTTCCATGGAATCATTTGATAATTTCTTTTTCTTCTTAGTAAAAAATCTCATCCGTTTTCTCCTTTAAACGCGTCTACGAGGTGCAACTTTACTACCACTAGACAAAACACTAACAGCGTGTCTGTTTGTTTTTTTACTCATATGGCTAATCGTTCCCAAACTAACTAACCCAATCTCATCAGTTAAGTATTTTTCATCTTTCACTGTTGTATCAAGTAAACTGCGAACGACAATAATAGCTACACCTATAATTAGACCTAAAAGCAATCCAACTAATGTATTAATTTTTTTATTAGGAGAAACAGGTTCAGTATCAACAGTAGCCTTAGTAACAACTGCTACATTATCAACTTTCATCATTTTTTTTATTTTTTTGCTAAAAACATCTCCCACTGTGTTAGCAATATCTGCAGCAGTATAAGCATTTTTGTCAGTAACACTTATGCTTATAACCTGAGAATTAGTTTGATTTTCAATTGAAATAGCTTTGGCTAAGTCTTCTAAATCTCCACTATAATTATTATTACGCCGAATTTCTCTTAAAACCGGTGACAATATTACATCTTTTTTTAGCACATCTTTATACGTATTAATTGCCTGCAAATCAGCCTGTTGTATATTAAACTGAATTTGCTCATTATTGACTTTTTGACTAACTAAAAGATCAGTTGTGGCGCTATATTTGGGTGACATAAACACAAACGAAACTATAAGCGACACCAGCACCCCAGCCACCATCCACATAATTAGGCTAATAATATTTTTGCGTAACAGCCTCCCTAACTGTCGAATATCAATCAGTGTTTCATTATTATTTTGCTCAATCATTAATTTACCCCTTCAACTAAAATATTAAAACTCATATCTTCAATACTAGACCTATTCACATCCTTTTTTATTAGCCTTTATTTTTAAAACTGCAATTTTAAATTTGGTCGTACCTATATCTGTTTTAATATGCTCCATTAGGTACAATCATAATTTTAATGGTTTTTAAAATAATTGCAAAATCATATAATAAGTTACTTTTTTGAATATACTTGAGATCCAGTGTTACCATCTCATTAAAGCCTACTTCATTACGCCCACTTACTTGCCACAAGCCCGTGCAGCCTGGAGTAACATAAAGACGCTGCTTATCATAATCACTGTACTGAGCAACTTCATTGGGTAGAGGCGGGCGCGGTCCCACCAAACTCATGTGACCCATTAAAACGTTACACAACTGTGGCAGCTCATCTATACTAGTTTTTCTGATAAAACGGCCAATTCTTGTAACACGAGGATCATGCTTCATCTTAAACATGGCGCCTTCTACTTCGTTATATTTTTTTAATTCCGCAAGTTTTTCTTCAGCATCCATACACATTGAGCGGAATTTATACATATAAAAGACTTTACCACCACGACCCAGCCTCTTCTGCTTATAAAAAATAGCCCCATGATCTTCTAACTTGATCAACAATGCTACTATCAAGAACAAAGGCAAAAGAAGTATCAAACCACCGAGGCTGAAAAAAAAATCCACGATACGTTTTAGCGACCGATAAATATACCTGTGATCAATTCGGTCACGGTCTAAATGAATGGTCTGGTATTCATCAAGTTGACCTCTCTGCATAAGCACTGCTCCCCCAAAGATTAATTTTTATACATTAAACAACAATACAGTTCTGATTATACACGTTCAATCTTTTTATTTAAATACCCTTTTTAACAAAAAATTATACAATTATCATTAAAAAAATCAACCTTGGACTCTTTAACCCTGTTTTAAGTGCAAAAAAAACACTATACCACAATATAATATGTATCGAAAACTGTAAACTTACACAGTTCAGTAATATTAAATTTTATTCACAAAAACATTTCTGCCGTGTAAATACCTTCTAAAATAAGCCTATAATTAATTGGATAAAATTAAAAAAGAGTGCCACCATCAAGTAGCACTCCATCGACTAACATTTATGCTATTGTGTAAACTCTAATTCTTCAACTCCAATGCTGCACGCAGTTGTGCCGAAACCTTGTTAAGATTAGCCTGGGGAACAACTTCGTAAGAAACACCATCAATCATCTGGCTGTCCCCCTGTAACTGAAGCTGTTTAACATTATCTGCTTGGCGATACTTACTTGCGATCGTCTTCATCTGGTCAAAGGTAATATCTGTCTTCATGTTGCTTGAAAGTGCGGACAATATGTCTTGGTACTTCATTACACCATTCACAGTTGTGATCTTCTTAACCAATCCAGCTAGGACCTCACGTTGGCGTTTTTGGCGTCCATAATCGCCTCGTGGATCTTCATGTCGCATCCGTGTAAAGGCTAGAATGTTATCCTTATCGATTGTAATTTCTCCCTTAGGGAAATGCACACCCAAGTTAGTGAAGTCTAAGTCATTATTGACCTTAATTTTCCCCAATGCTGATGAGAGCTGTACTAGGCCACCCATATTCATCTCAATATAGTGGTCGATTGGCACATTCAAGTAACTTTGAATAATGCTCATAGCTCCACTAACCCCATCGTAGGCATAGGCAGCGTTGAGCTTATTATTGAAGCCATGCCCCGGAATTGCAACTTTAGTATCTCGTGGAATACTTGCTAAGGTTGTTGTCTCGGTCTTGGGGTTAACAATCGCCACCATGATACTATCTGACCGTCCCCTATATGTACGACCGTATTCTCCAGTATCGGTTCCTAAAAGTAAAATCGAAAACGGCTTGCCTTCTTTAATGTTTTTTGCATTATCACGTCCGCTATCGTGTTTTACCTTCTTATAGGTTGTATCAACTGCTTGTTTTGCATCACTGTACATCTTGAATATAATCACCGCATCAACCGCAAAAAAGATAAGCAGAAAGGCTATGATATACTTCCATACCTTGCGCTTTCCTTTTTTATGATGATGGTGATGTCTTCTAATTTCATCTTTTGCCAAGAAAAACTCACTCCAAACTAAAATTAATCATCAATTATTTCAAACACACAGGTTGATTCTACCACTTTTTTAAATAAAAGAAAATTTAATTTAAATCATTCTAAAATACCATCATCAGAGCTTAACAGTAAAGCGGCAAAATTTATCAGGAAACATAGTTTAATATTATCCCCTCTTGCTCAAATATCCTCTATTTAGGGACTGATTTATGGAACACGTTTATACGGAGTAAAAGAGGGAAGCTGACCAAAATTTACCTTTTGGTCAGCTCCCTTTTCCTTACTATAGTTATTATTTTACTTTTTACGTTAACCTGCCGAATTTTCTTATTACATCATTATAGACCTCATCAACCAGATCGTCTGACGGATCAGCGTACTCTTGCGTCTGTAGCATGCACCTAACAAACTGCTTATGGTAGATCTCTCTGAGCTTGAGCATTTTAGCGACGATTGCGTGATTTACATCCATGGTATAGTGAGCCGCTGCTTGTGGGGAATCAGAACAGTGGTCAACAATAAGTTGCAGGGACACCTCGTGTTCAAGGTCATGCAAGGTCTGCGCAGCCGTGATCACACGCTTGCAAAAAGATGGTTTGGTTTTAACAGCAATCTTATACGGCTCATTGAAGACCTTCTCGCAGTTAAGGATGATCTTGCCGGCAATGCTATCGAAAGTATAGCTTGAAACATTGTTCACAAAAAACCAGTTAGTAGAACGCTGTGTTACTCCTGTCAGCGGTATCAGCATAACCCTACCATACACATATGGCATCACACCCTTGTTTCCCACAAACTGCATTAATGCCCGGTTAAACGCGAAGGTTACCGGATTCTTCTCGACAAACCGGTTAACCAGCTTCTTTGTCTCATATTTAGACAAGCAAATTCCCTTATTAATGTCAAAAATAATTGATTTGACATTCTTTATTTTAGACTGCTGGCAATCCAGAATAAGCAGTGTACTATCTGCCCTCATCTCGATGTCCTCGTCGAATTGTCCTAGCGCAATAACATCTTCGATCTTACTTGCATCTAACCATTTAACTTCTTGCCCCATTCTGATGTCACTTCCTTCAATTTTTTGAGTGCGCTTACATTATACAATAAATATAAATTATTAGCTAATAATATTTTTTGTATTTACACTTTTTTTCTAACAATTCAATCGCTTTCTCTACGTGTTTTATCCTGTTGCTCATTATTATACCCTGAAAATGATTCAGGGCCCGAATCTAACCTAAAAAATACGATAAACTATACTGGAGGATATGCTTGTGACAACAACAGCTGCATTTGAATTTCTACTATCCGATGAACGGGAACGCTTGATTTATGGTGTCTTTAAACGACTTCATCTCACCCCGCTTCATCCCCAATATCAAGATTTTTTGCAAGAAAGCCGCATTATCTTCGTTGAGGCCTACCTTGCGTACCAGAAACGTCACCCAACCATGGAGAATGAACACGATCTAATGCTTTTCGCATACCAACGAATTCGTTGGCGTCTATTAGACATGCTGCGCAAGGAACAGCAGCATCGTTCTAACTGCCAAAGTATGGATAGCATGCTTAACGATGAGAGTGATGCACCGCTCAGTTTCGACTTGGCTGATCCCGCGACCCGTGATACGGAAGAAGAAACTGTGAACTGCGAACTCTACGAGCGTCTCTTACAAGAATGCACAGAAAATGAAGCCAAATATCTACGGGAAAGTTTCCTTTTTATGCGTCCAATTACGCAGATCGCGAAAATGCACGGTGTTTCACGCCAAAGTGTCTACAATTGGCGTACTGGTGTTCAACGAAAAGCAAAAATCATTTTTGCCGCAGATGACTCAGCTGCTAGCAAGTCATTATCGGCTTGATCAGAACTACCAAAAGTACAGCGAAGAATCTGTAGTAAAGTGACATTTTGCTGCAGATTTTTCGTATGTTTGGAGCATTAACTAATTAGAGTTTGTTTATAGCTATACATTTTTTAAATTTTTAAACGCTTAAAAGGCATTTATTTTAAAAATAAAGTTTATTTATGCATCTAGTTAGTGTAAAATTTGAGCATGATAATGAAAAAACGGTGATTTTTACGTTCTTTCTTCTAATCAAGCTATTATTTTTATAATGAGGTGGATCCTTTGACAAAAAAAGCAACTCCGACGCAGCAAGTGACCCTGCTAAGCATGATGCTGATGATCTTCACATCAACCTTTGCCTTCGACAATACTTCGATCGCATACTACACAATGGGCTATGCCGGTATCATCTGGTATATTCTTGCCGCACTGCTCTTCTTCGTTCCTTCTTCCCTGATGTTCGCCGAATTCGGTTCTGCGCTGCATCATGAAGCTGGCGGCGTTTATTCATGGCTGCAAAATTCTCTAGGCACTAAGTGGGCCTTCATTGGCGGTTTCGTCTGGATCGCTTCGTGGATTATTCTAATTGTTTCGACTGTTTCTAAGATCTGGATCATGCTGTCAACAACGCTTTCCGGTGCTGATCGAACTGGTCAATGGCACCTTCTTAACCTTGATTCGACGACAACACTGGGTCTGATCAGCATCCTCTTCTTCTGCACGATTACTTTTATATCAACTAGAGGTCTTGGTAAAGTCGTTCATCTAGCAGCGATCGGTGGGCTAGCAGCCGTTGCGATCACTGTCTTTTTCTTCGTCGTCAGTCTGGTTGTACTCGTTGCGAATCATTTTGAACTGGCGCAACCTGTTCACCTACCGCGCAGCCTCTTCGTTTCTCCGCGGAAAAACTACCAGTCACTGAGTCAGACAGTTTCTTTTGTTATCTTCGCGGTTTACGCCTACGCCGGGATCGAAGCCCTGGGCGGTGTTTCTGATCGCATGCGGAATGCCAAAAAGAACTTTGCAATTGCAATGGGCTTAGGAACTCTTGCAATCACCGCCGTCTATGCCCTCTTCATTTTTATGTGGGGCTTTTCAGCGAATTGGAGCAAGACTTTCAGTGATTCTTCTGTCAACCTTGGCAATACGACTTATGTTCTGATGAGTAATCTCGGTTATACACTGGCAGTCTCTCTGGGACTGGATAGCTTGGCTCCAACCTTCAGTTTCTGGTGTGCACGCTTTGCGGCTTTCATGATGCTGTTGAGCTACTGCGGTTCCTTTTTCGTAATCGCCTTCATGCCGATCAAATCATTTATCCTTGGAACACCTAAGGCGTTATGGCCGCGTTCACTGACTAAGCTCAACCGTCATCAGATGCCTGCCAATGCCATGTGGAGCCAAGCAGTTATTGTTTCAATCTTGCTGGCATTGACTTCATTTGGCGGCAAGACTGCTGTCAGTTTCTATAACGTGTTGACCTTGATGGATAATATCTCATCAACCTTGCCATACCTCTTCCTAGTAACGGCTTTTGCTCTTTACAAGTACAAAAATCCGCTCAAGAAGGACTTTATCTTCTTTAAGAGCAGTACGCTGACCTACTTGGTTGTTGGACTAACAGACATTCTGCTGCTTGTTGGTATTGGTGCGACCGTCGTTTCCTCTATCTCAGCTAACCAGTACTGGGATCTATTCCTCGAGATCGTCGGTCCAATTCTCTTCGGCCTGATCGGATATGCGCTGTACTTGATCTACAAACACAAAAATGCTTAGTTAATGAGCAATAGGAGTCTATAAGTAACTAGCCACTCTCGGGCATTAACCACATATTGCAAACGTAGAACAGCACAAATAGCACCTAACCGGTAAAGCACCTCTTATGACGGTTGGTGTTTTTTATTCTGCCACCACTTCTTGAAACTGCCGCAAGCTTCCGGCTTCGCTCCTCATAGCGTCTTTACATTCTCTACTTCTGTAATCTGTTTATATTGGCTAAGAAAGGTAACGATGAAGCTTAATTCTTCTTCTTTTTGAATAACAAAATTTAGTTTGAAGATCAGATTCTCAGAGTCATAGGCTAAGACGATTGCTTGGAGCTTCTTGACTTTCTGGTTTGCCAATTCATTGACAATCCTTTCCATCATAGCTGTATCTCCCTTTAGGTGTACGATCAATCGTCCTTCCAATGCCCCCGGCAGGCCATCTAAGAAATGGCGATGATGCAATAATACTTGAACCGCTAAAATCAATAATGTCGCGAAAAATCCTAATAAATGCATACCCGCTCCGATAGCTAGTCCAATAGCCGTCACGCACCAGATACTTGCTGAAGTAGTAAGGCCCTCAATTCCATGGCGATAAGTTAAAATCGCCCCAACTCCGATAAATCCAATGCTGCTGACAACCTGAGATGCCACCCTTGAAGGATCTAGATCAACCTGTGAGTAAGCCAACACATCAAAAAAAGCATACTTGGAAATTATCATCATCAACGCTGCACCAAGAGCAATCAGCATATGTGTCCTAATACCCGCTGATTTTAAACGGAGCTGTCGTTCATAACCAACTAGCCCACCGCATGCTACTGCCTCGATCAGTCTTAAAAAATAGTCCAGTTGCGTCTCCATCTTACCGCACGCCCCTTCCCTTCTGCGATGCATGGTCTATCTCATTCACACTAATATATAGAAGCTTTTATAAAAAAATACCCTCATATACCTGAGCTGACAGTTTCAACTATTGAAAAGTCGAGAATTATCTCGGTATCTCCCCTTTTTTATACTTACCGGCAAGTTGACTGTTTTCTTGAATCTTATGCCTAGGATAGCGTTTACCCTAAGCAGTGTCAAAAATGTTGTTTTAGTGAAAACAAAAAGGACTGGTTACCATTTCATCTGGCTCAGTCCTTCAATTCAACTTCTACATGTTGTATTGCAATAGTCACTTTTTTGTTTAAACTCGTATACACAAAATCTGTAACGCAATGGAACATTTTATATCAATTTCCAGACCAGCTAGTCAGTTCCAGTTAAATCATTTAGCTTCTGCTGATCTTCTGCTGAAATCGTAAAGTCCAATTCAGCGTTATTCTTGATATGCTCTTCGTGTGCAGCTTTTGGCAGTGGCAGAACGTCATTTTGCAACACGAATTTGATCGCCAACTGTGCCACACTGACATTATATTTAGCCGCAATTTTCTTGATAGCTGCGTTTTGCAGAATACCGCCGGTCGCTAGTGGTGAGTATGCTTCAACTAAGATATCATTTTCCTTGGCAAACTTGGTTATCTCTGGCTCAGTATAGCCAACAAAGTAACGAATCTGATCAACTGCCGGTTTAACCTCAGCCCGTGCCAAAATATTTTGCAGGTCGTGTACATTAAAGTTAGAAACACCGATTGCTCTGACCTTGCCACTAGCATAGATATCCTGCATTGCCTTCCAAACCTCAACGTTTTCCTTATCATAGTTAGCGCCCTTTTCAGCCCATGGCCATGGAGCGTGGACTAGATATAAATCAAGATAGCCAGCATTAAGCGTCTCCATCGTTGAGCGAAAATCCGCGATTGCACCATCATATGTCTTCGTTTCAGCGGGCAGCTTGGATGTCAGAAAAATATCTTCACGTTTAATACCCGAATCGCGAATGGCTTTCCCCACACTTTTTTCATTGCGATAAACCTTCGCAGTATCAATATGCCGGTAACCTGCCTTCAGAGCAGCTGCGACCGCATTATATGTTTGTTTCCCATCTGGGATCTGCCAGGTACCAAACCCAACCTTGGGAATCTTTACACCATTATTTAAAGTAAATGTATCAGTCAAAATCGACATAGAATTCCTCCTCTATACCTCTGTATTGTTCATACTTCATCGTTTGGCACCTATATTATGTCATTCAATTCATAAAATGACGAGTAAAGCGGCTTGAGCCTATAGGTGTGTCTGCAACCATTCTATGCTCCAACCAACTTTTTTAAGGCAGTACAAAGTCGGGAAAATTTTAGTACTAACTCGAAATTACGAACATAGCGAGCACTTTGCTATGAGTAATTCGAAGCTAGACGGAGAATTTTGACTTATGGAACACGTTTATACGAAATAAAAGAGAAGCGCCTAAAACACCTTAAAAGTTCCTCAATTTAGAATAATTACCAAAAACATCCCTGTTCACTTAATCGGACCAAACTTCTTTTGCTGTCTCAACAATTAATTGTATTTTTTCCATTGATCATCTTCTGTCAGGTGATTTCCTTCTTCAGTCGAAGCAAAACCGCACTGGGGGGACAGACACAAACTATCCAGTGGAACATATTGACTTGCAGCAGCAATTCTTTCTTTTAATAAAGCTTTATCTTCAAGCTCTGCTTTCTTGGTAGTAACCAGTCCGAGGACTACTCGTTGCGAGCGCCCATTAGCAGCGATTTTCTTTAAAGGTTCAAACCCACCTGAACGTTCATCATCGTATTCCAAGAAATAACCGTCAATATGCAGTTGCGCCAAATAATCTGCTACTGGATCGTAAGCACCAGCACCTGCCCAATTTGAATCGTAATTGCCACGGCAAACATGCATTGTTAGCACTAAATCATCTGGTTTATTATCTGCAATGGCATTTATTGCTTTGACTGCTGCCTCACATAATGGCTTTAATTCAGGATTAATAACATTTTTTGAAAAACTTGCCCACATTCCCCATGAAGTGTCGTCGATTTGGAGATAACGACAGCCCAGATCATAGAAATGCTGCACTGTCTGTTTGTAGACCTCGATCTCATCAGCTAAAAACGCCTCTAAATCATAATGATAATATTCATCATAAATTTCGGCATCTTTATTGGGGAAGAAAACAGAAGGACTCGGAATCGTCTGCTTCGCGACTACTCCATCGGGCACAATGCTGTTGAGATGTTCAAAACCTGCAAAAAAAGGATGCTCAGGATTATAGGTAAGCTTATTTTCGATCTTAATGCCGCCTCTTCTGGTCTCTTGCCCGTTAAAAACAAAACCATGATCCGGTTCAAAAAACTTTGCACCATTTAAACCATCAAAAAAGTCTAAGTGCCACCAACTGCGTCTAAACTCACCATCAGTTACATCTCTTAACCCTAATTCAACTTGTTTAGCAACAATTCGCTTTATTTCTTCATCCTCAATAGCAGTCAGTTTCGCACGTTCGAGATTACCTTGTTGAAAGGCTGCACGTGCTTGTTTTAATCTTTCTGGTCTTAAAAAGCTACCTGCAATATCATACCTGCTTGGATATTTTTTAACACTAGTTGCGTTTGTCATCAAAATCTCTCCTTTGTTTTTAATGCAAAAAAAGCCCTTGGAATAAGTAAAATTCCAAGGGCGAACAGAACTGGTCGCGGTACCACCTTTTTATTTGCCTAACTTGCATTAGACAACTCTGAGAGTATAGCAACAAGTACTGTACTCTGGTACATTAATGGGTACCAAACAACATTTTCTTACACTATGGCTCGAAAACGTACAGCTCCAAGACCATTTTCACCACTTAACTATCACTCATTTTCAGCAACACATGAGTTTTCTTAGCATAATTTTAGCAGCTACTCATCTTTTCATCGCATCACATTATTATTCTCTCACTGATTTAAAATTCTAGCTTCTGCTAAATAGTTTGTCAAGTTGTTATTTTCAAATCACTGCTTTTTGCTTTATTAAACTGTGGTCCTCATCTATTTTAAGCTGCACGGCATATACTAAATTGGGCTTACCACAAAATTGCCCATATTCAAACCCAGACTATATCTGGAATATGTGGTTAATTTCCAAACTACTGATACATTGTTTCCTATTCAAGAAAAACATTTAGCTCAAGGATTCTTTCTATTTACCTACTTAGGTCTATTTTTATCATCTTGCCGTTTAGTTAGTTAGCGTTTCCTAGAGCTGCTAAATCAACAATGCAACCTCACGTTGCGTACTCAGCATCTATAAGTGGCCTGAAGATATATTTACTTAGAACTATTTTAATGGATAATAAATTAAGTACTCAACAGGAGGTTAATACATAGTATGCAAAATATCTTTTCGCACCAATTAATAACATTGCGCCGGCGTAAAAATCTGTCGCAAAATGATCTCGCACGTAAACTCTATGTCTCACGCCAATCTATTTCAAAGTGGGAAAATGGTGAAACGGAACCTGGGATCGATAAATTGATCACTTTATCCGAAATTCTAGGCGTTGATTTGGATTTCTTGCTCTTAGGCAAGGAAAACCTTAACGATCTAATAATTAAAATTAGTGATTTAAAGAAATCATTCACGCAGCCTGTTTTGAATGGTATCACCTTGAATATCTATGGTAAAGACCGGATCGCATTGCTTGGAAGCAACGGTGCAGGTAAATCAACGCTTGCCAAAATGATCTATGGCGAACTGACGCCAGACAGCGGCAGCATCACAAGTCATGTCAATAATACAGATAGTTTAAACGTTATGCCTCAAGAAGATGTGCTGATGGGCGATCTGAAAGTAATTGAGCATGTTCAACTCGCCGCGTTGATCGATCAGGTTTATTCTAAAGCATTCATTGCACAAATGATCAGCAAATTTCGTTTAGAAAAACAAAAAAATACCTATGTCAGTAAGTTATCTGGCGGTCAAAAACGGCGTTTGTCATTATTGCTCGCCCTTTTGCGTGAATCTAAGCTGTTGCTGTTAGACGAACCAACTGTCGGCATGGATCTGAGTTCAATCGATTTTTTCTGGCGCTACTTAGACCACATCGGGGGCTGTGTTATCACGATCACGCATGATTTCAACCAAATCGACAAATATTTTTCACGTGTCTTATTGCTAAAAGACGGCAAAATAGCACAGGATGTTGCTGTTGACACGATTCACAGTCACAATCAAACCATTGAACAATGGTATCGGCAATATAATGATGGGGAGGCACAAATACAATGATCAGATGGATTCAACTAAAACAAGTTTTACGCAATCGGCGCTTCTTTTTCTTTACAATTCTAATTCCATGCTTCTGGTACTTATTCATGCTCAAACTCACGAACACAGATCAGCAGATTCCGTTAACAACAAAATATATCTGGTTTCTGGTTGCTTGTCTAATGGGGATCACAGGAAATTCGATCGTAACTTTCAGCAAGCGTATCAGTAATAGCAGCCGTTTCTATCGGCTTAAAGCCAACCTCTCCCACTATTCAATCTGGCATTTTATGGTCGATCAGCTTATTACACAGTTAGTTCTAAACGGTATGATTATGGCAATCATCGTTCTTGTGGGGCTAGCACTTGGAACACTCAGCTTGAATGCCGCATTATTGATTTCACTAATTCTTTTGATTGCTTTTGGTATCTATTACAGTATTATCGGTTTCGTCTTAGGTCTGACCATGGAAAGTGCAGTGCTGGATGCTGCCGGTGCACCGCTGATGTTTATTTCCGCGCTCTTTATTGTACCATTCAGCACATTCGCTAATAATAGTTTCGAACATTTTATAACTGCTATTCAAAAAGTATTCCCGGGTTATTATCTATACTCCATCGGCACACATTTGCTTGCACATGCTCCAATTGGTACCGAATTGACAAAGTTCTTCATTTCATTTTGTCTTACAACTCTTCCCTTCATTGGAATACTTTGGTTCAAGCTGATCAAGAAAGCGAGGTAAAGCAATGCTACAGCAACTGCATGATTTTATAAAAGAAAATTACGAGCAAGGAAACTTTTATTCATCTAAGGAACACCCTGAATACTATCGTCCTAAAACTTATAGCACAGGCCAAGAACAACGGGATACCCGCAGCGATTACTGTCTTGGCTATCAACAAGCCGTCCAAGATTACAATAGTAACCGCACATTTCGTCACTATCCCGCAAAAACAACTGCTTTAATCAACAAATTTTCTGACGGACGTATATCTGAAATCTCTGCATATATTGCAGGTTACAACGCCCTGAAGAAGGAAAAGTGCAACAGCGGTCGCAGACTTTAAGTGGTTTGAGCTATACAACAAATAGCTTATTGAAACATATTTGTTAAACTTAAATTCTAAGTGTTTATTTTTACCTTACTTGAACTGTTATAATAGTCAAAAAGATCTTGGTGGTGATTCAAACGGAAACAACTATTGGAAAAATATTATTGGACACACGTAAACGACAGCGGTTGACCCAAAAAGAAGTCAGCGCAGGTATCTGTTCCCAAGCAATGCTTTCAAGTATTGAGCATGATAAATACAGTCCAAACGTTGAGCTAGTCATCGCACTTTGCCAACGACTAGCACTCAGCCTTGAAAGCTTGAGCTTAGCGCAAAATTACGCTGTTTCAACGAAGGCAGATCTTAATAGCAGATTAGAGGTGTTGTGCAACGAGCATCGTTATACTGAAATGCTGCTATTTTTACAGTCGTCTGCCATACTGTCTGCCATTGAAACCCCTGCACAAACGCAGTCATATTACTATTATTTAGCCATAGCAGAATTTCAAGCCTCACGTCAAATTGAAAATGCCTATAAAGATCTCCAAATTGCATTGGCAGACCATAAAAGCGGAACACCTCTGAGTACGCTCGATCGCCTTTGTTTAGCCAGTCTGGCATTTTTCAAAAGCAGCACTGGCATGCAAAAAGAAAGTGAGCGCTTATATCAGCAAGGATTTGCTGAATTGAAAAATGCGCCTTATGCGCCTAATCTCAACATTCTCTATTACTTGTGTGCATTCTCTGCTTATCAAAATCAGAACTACAGAAAATGTGTGCAGCAATTAATAACGGGCATCGATTTCATTACAGCTCATGACTCACACTATATGCTTGCAAATAGTTACTATTTGATGGCTAAAGCAGCTCAAAAAATGGATGACACCAACAAAAAAGCTGAAGCTGAGCAAAGGTCTGCTGTTTTTAAGGACCTCTTCGCTGAAAAGATTTTTACCAAGTTCTAAAATATAAGAATTCTTATTTTTGCCAGCAACTTCTTTCAACTATGCTTAGATCATCAACTGAAAGGAGTTACATCATTATGAAAGAATTATTTACGAACCTAATCACTATCAACACTGCACCAGAGGTTATTCAAAACATTCTCAAAAATCCACAGCACTTGCTTGAATGGGTGCCGGAAATTCAGGTCGTTAACGCAGACCATAATCGCTTTGAGATCAAGCGTGATTCCTCTGCCCTCAACCAGCAGGAAGTTCTGACTATTGCCACGACTGCTGATAGCATTACCTACCATAGTACTGGCGGACGTTTAGCATATGATGCTCTCTTCAAGATAACCGCCACGGATCGTAAAACCATTGTTGAACAGACTTTGCTGCTTACGGACCAACCATCCTTGCCACTGCCAACAGGGATACTGGCTCCGATCGCAAAACATTCTTTCAAGCAGAATCTAAATGCATTAAAAAGATTAGCTGAAAGCATAGGTTACCAAGACTAAACCTTCGGCCGTTAGAACTTCATCATTAGAGGAGCATCCCAACGGACATTGTGTGCATTGTAAACATACCCACAGTAAAGATGGTTATATTAAGCTATTTATTTTAATAGCGTACCTGAATACTTCACAAACTCATAGGAGCTGGATCAAAAATAATTTTTGATCCAGCTCCTATGTTCATTTCGTATAAGCGTGTTCCATAAGTCAGGCTGTTACGCTTAACATTGGAATAGCTCCATCAGAAAAAGCACATCTTTTTCCAATGGAGCTATTTAAGTTAAGTAGCTTTTGCGCGTTTAATTAGCATTAAACAGTGGATCTTTCAACTAACTGAACATCTATAATAGTGTCCTCAGAATCCTCCGCATCATCATCTGTGTTGTTAATTGCATTTATTAAATGCTGGCTAGCCTGACTTGCAATCTGTGAAATATCCTGACGAATCGTTGTTAATTGGGGATAACAATACCTAGAAATTGGAGCATCATCGAAACCAATAATCTTTAAATCCCCAGGAATGCTAAGATGCAGATCTCTAGCTGCAATCATAATGTCTGCAGCTAGTGTATCGCTTGTCGCAAAAATTCCTAGCGGTAATTTATCTGCATTTATCAACTTGCGTAATTTATTTCTAATCTCCAATCTTCTATCATCTGAGCCTGCACGATAATCAGAGCTTAAGCTAATAATTGAACTATTATGCAGCTCCGCCCCCATTTTTTTCATTGTATCCTTAAAGCCGCGTATTCTATCCAAAATAGAAGAAGAATTCCTAGATACTTTGAAAAGAGTTGGCTGAGTTCCTGCTTTGAGCAACTCGGTTGTTGCGATTACCGCACCTTGATAATGATTTGAACTAACAAAAAGCGTTTTTTTTCCTTTAGGTTTTCTATCAATGCAAACAACAGGCATCGGGCGGCTAAGAATATTCGTATCAAAGGTTTTCTTACCAGAAATTACGATTAACCCATCTGTCAGTTTTGCCTCCAGCATTCGAATATATGCCTCTTCCTTATCAGAGTTTCTTCCCGTATCACAGATAATCGTGGAATAATTTTTCGAAAAAACTGATTCTCCATTTTTTCAACTAATGAGGAGAAGAATGTGTTCGATAGATCCGGTACAATGATCCCAATCGTGTTCGATCTTCTCATTCTCAAGCCCTTAGCAAGGGTGTTAGTCTGATAATTGTATTTTTTGATCGTTTTCAAAACACGTTGCCGCGTATCTTCCGAAAAACGACCATTATCATTAATAACTCTAGATACGGTTGAGACAGACACTCCACTTAATTTTGCGATTTCTTTGATTGACATTTTCTTGCCCATAGTCTACTCCCAAAATGATCATATTTTATATCAATGAGAGTGGAATACCACGTATGAAACTAAACAAGCCTAAATTAATTTTGATCAGAATATTTACCACTGTCATCGTGTACAATTCTATCAAATTTTTGCTCGTTGTGCTCATCTTCTGCAGCTAATTCGTCAATTCTGCGTTGATGCCGTCCGCCTTCAAATTCAGCATCAAGCCAAGCTTTGACAATCATCTTCGCGAGCTCTGATCCAACGACCCTTGAACCTAATGCAAGAACATTCGAATTGTTATGCCGCCGTGACAATTGTGCTGAGTATGGTTCACTCACACTTGCCGCACGAATACCAGGTACTTTATTTGCAGAAAGAGATATTCCGATCCCCGTTCCGCAAATAACAATTCCCAAATCATATTTGCCAGACGCAACCTCCTGTCCCACTTTTTTCCCATAAATCGGATAATCAGTACGTTCATCTGTATATGCGCCAAAATCATGAACTTCATAACCGAGAGATTGCACATATTCCATAATTGTTGGCTTTAATTCCAAACCAACATGATCAGATCCAAAAGCAATTTTTGTTTTTCCCATCACTTTATTCCCCCTTTAATTCACTAACAATATCTTTGTAGGATTTATTTTTTCCAAACAAAGAAGAAGTTCCAACAATAAAACCATCAACACCTAAATTAGACAGTTGCTCAATTTTTGACGGTGAGATTGCACCATCAACCATTAATTTAAAAGAATCTTTGTCCTTTTGATCAGCTAATCTCTTAATTTTTGGAATTACAAAATCCAAGAATTTCTGTCCAGCGAATCCAGGGTTTACAGTCATGACCAATACATAATCAACTAATGGCAAAAGCTCCTTAATTGACTCAATCGAAGTGCCTGGATTAATTGCAATCCCTGGGTGCATTCCCAACTCCTTAATTTCTAGCAAAGTGCTAGTGGGTACCTGATCTGCTTCGGGATGGATATAAATAATATCAGCACCAGCATTATAAAACATATGAATAAATCTTCGTGGATCTTGAACCATCAAGTGAACATCCATTGGAACAGAGGATAATTTTCTGACAGTTTGGTAGTCTTCCAATCCCAGTGCCATGTTTGGAACGAAATTACCATCCATAACGTCCATATGAAAAACATCCACATGGGCCCTTTCTAAGTTCTGAAGCTCAACTTTGATATTTGCGAAATCTGCACACATTAGTGAAGGACAAATTAAACGCTCCATTTTCATCAACCTCTTAAATTCTATATTTGAGAAATCGTTTGCTCAAATAAAACTATAGCATCTATTTTTTATCTCGTCAAATACCTTAATTCAAGTTTTTTAAACCCCAAAAATATTATATTGACGTAAATATGATCACATGCTAGACTTGTTTTGAGAAATCGTTTGCTCAAATCGATGAAAGGGTGATCACTTATGAACAATGAGAAACCACTTGGCAAAAAAATATTAGACTTAGTTGGTGGCGAAAAAAATATCCAAGGTATATCTCACTGTGCTACACGGTTAAGAATGTTATTAAAAGATGATCAGATTGCAAACAAGAATAAAGCTGAAATCGAAGATTTAAACGGTGTAATCAGTGTTGTTGAAAATGGAGGCCAATTTCAAGTAATCATTGGTCCAGCTGTAGCTGACGTATATGATCAATTACTTGCTGGAACACAATTAAATCAGGAAACAGATCAAAATGACGACCACGAAAAAAATCAGCATGGCCTGATATCAGGCTTTTTAGATGTTGTAGCAGGTATCTTTACCCCCCTGCTTCCCTTGCTTGCAGGTTCAGGTGTACTGCGAGGTGTCGTTCTCTTATTAAACCAAATTGGTTGGCTGCCAGAATCATCAGGAACTTATCATATACTGACAGCAGCTTCAACCGCTGTTTTCTACTTTCTACCAGTTCTTCTAGCAATTACCTCCGCAGAAAAATTTAAGGTTAACAAATATGTTGCTGCTGCCGTGATGGGTGCCTTAATTATGCCTGAATTCACCCAAATCATGGGAAATCATGGTAACGGTGTCATCACTCATTTCTTTGGTATCCCGATTGTAACGATGTCCTACACCTCAACTGTAATTCCTGCAATTTTATCTATCTGGTGTCTTTCTTATGTTGAACGTTATCTCAAAAGATATATACCTGAAAGCTTGCAATTGCTTTTTGTCCCCCTACTATCACTGTTTATCATGGTTCCGTTAACAGCAGGGGCGTTTGGACCTTTCGGTGTCTACTTAGGCGAATGGATCTCCAATGGAATTAATATCTTGATGAACTCAAATGGTTGGATTGCTGGTGCGATTGTCGGCGGAGCTTGGAACCTGTTTGTGATTTTCGGGTTACAATGGGCTGTCAACCCCGTAATGATCCAGAACATTAGTAAGTTAGGTTATGACTTTATCGTTCCTTTGACTGCAGCCGCTAACTTCGGAATGGCTGGAGCTACTCTCGCACATTTTTCAGAACCAAGGACACTAAAATGAAAGCCTATTCAATATCTGCATTGCTCTCTATCTTCTTCGCTGGTATCACAGAACCTGCTATTTATGGTATTGGTGTTAAGTACAAAAAACCTCTAATCGGAGCTGTTATTGGCGGTGCAGTTGGTGGTGCGTTCATCGGAGGCCTGCATGTTAAAGCCTTTGCATTTGTTTTCGGTGGTTTAACAACCTTACCAGCCTTTGTCGGCAGTACCTTCGTCTCTTATATAATCGGCTTAGTTATTTGTTTCGCAGTTGCGCTGATTGTTACTTTGGTAATCGGTATCGATGAAGTCGAAAGCACTAAAGTCAGCACCGACCAAGTTGGAAATGCAAAGGAACTATCAAATGAAGTCGTGCTGCAACCTTTAGACGGACATGTTGCCGATATTGCGGAAGCTAATGATCCAGCATTTGCATCTGGTTCAATGGGCCAAGGAATGGTTATCTACCCAACAAATGGCAAAGTTTATGCACCATTCGATGGTACTATTACTATGTTATTCAAAACAAATCATGCAATTGGTATTACCTCAAAAAATGGTACAGAGCTACTAATTCATATCGGCATTGATACGGTAAAACTGAATGGAAAACATTTCTTCGCCAAAGTCAAACAAGGCGAGACTGTTAAAGCCGGACAGCTCTTAATTCAATTTGATCTCAACGGGATAGAAGAGGCTGGTTATGACACATCAACATTCGTGATCGTAACAAATAGCGGTGAGTATAAGGAAGTAAGTTTAATAGCCGCTGACGATGGTTCACATGGAAGAGAAATTCTTCAAGCCAATATATAATATACAATTAAAGAGTTTGTAATGAAGCAGAATGTCAATGATCGACTTTGATCCTTTGATATCCTGTTTTTTTGTGCATTAAAGACGTGTTTGTCACAAGCAAAATTTTACCCATTCGCACACAAAACAGAGAGACTTATGTCACAGCCTCTCCTCTATCCATTTCCTATAAGCGTGTTCCGTAAGTCAAAATTCTCCATCTATTTTAAACTGTCCGCTGCACATAATAATCACTGAAACAGTCAATTCCCTAATGGAGTACCGAAAGCCCCTGCATATTCAAGTAGTATTACATCATGATGTTCAGGGGGAAAAACTATTTTGTAATGCATTTAACCTGCCAATATCATGGATTTGTATAAGGGTTGTTTGCTTGTACAACAGGAGAGTGTACTTTTGGGTATCGTATGGCAGAAATACTTTTATTCGACAATTCATCGCACAAAAAAACAGTCCAGCAAGATAAAGTTTAAGCTCTTCACACTTTCCTTTTTCTCTTCCGATCTAACTAACTCAATCTTTAACAACCTTAAATCTCTTTAAAATCATCAACAATTTTATTAATTATCTCGCTGGACTGCTGTTACATAAGGGATAGTCAAACTCTAACCTCTTTTCTAACTGCCTCGCGACAGCTTCTTTTGCCTAACTACCATGCAAGCATGATGTCAAGCTTTCGATTATAGCGTTTGCTATAACCCCTTACACTCTGTATTATATAGTATCTTCACTAAAATGCAAGCGATTACACTTGCTGATATGATTTAGCTAGCAAATCAAAAAGAGTTCCCCTTTTTCCCCTATAACCAGCCTTTTTGATAGGATTGCTTGACGTAATTATTTTAAAATTGCTATACTTTGTGCACAATTAAAATTCTTACTAGGGGGAAAATACATGATTTTTGGTCATATTCTTTTTGGAACAATTGCCGTCATTGGTGTTTTACTATTAGAAGTCGGTTTTTACCGCGATTTTACACGTCTTAATTTGACCCAGAAACTAGGTATTTTGTTGACTATTTTTGGACTTTTTGCAACAACAGCTCTGGGTATTTTCTTGGCTGGCAGTTTCTTGCTGGTACAATCGTCAGTGTCATCGGAATTCTCTTATTAGGAATGTTAGTACGGCCTGTGCTTAGTTCAGATAGGACAAAATAACAGCTGCTTTCAGTTCACTTGGGAGTGTGCCATAAGTCTTGAGTTTTGAGCATTAACTGCAGATTACACGTAACAAAACAACATGTTATGTTCATAATCTCATGTTAGTACTCAGCTTTACCGACTTATGGCACACTCGTTTTTACTAACGGATCAAAAACATATAATTGCCACCAAGGACGAAGACAATCTATTCTTCTCAGACTTCTCGCCCGCGCATTTTTGTTATCGTATTTCTGTGATACTTGTTTTTAGCATTAAAAATGCTGCATTGTGAAAATAAAAATGACTAGGCGTTATCATAACCTAGTCTGCACACATGATAATCGAATATGCTTTTAAATAGTGTGAAAGGAAACCATCTTAAGCACGTCCAATTTATTTTTATTACAGCTTCTGTTCAGTTACAACTCCAAATAGACACTTACTATCCAAAAAGCAATAAAGCAGTACAAAGTCGGGAAAATTCGAAGTTAGACGGAGAATTTTGACTTATGGAACACGTTTATACGGAATAAAAGAGGGGCTGTGTCAAAATTTAACTTTTGGCACAGCTCCTTGAGAAAGATTATCAACATACCTAATAAGGTGGTAGTGTATGGAAAAAGTATTAGGTATGTTCTGTATTATCCATTGATTAGAACTGATAAGCAACTCCAAAAAGACAAGCTTGCCTGTATCTTTTGAGCAACTCTTTAAGTTCATTTAAAGTCATCTTTTTATTTCCGCATCGCTGCCATTATCAAACTTAGAACTCCAATCGACGCGCTTGGGAATGCAAAAATCATCTGACTAAGTTCTTCAGCAGATAGATGCTGATTAATAATCAATGACAAGATGTTGATTAAATCAGGGGCATCATCACCATAAATGGCTGCACCAACTAACTTATTTTTGCTGTCAATGATGATCGTTAGTTCAGCTTCTGGTTCATTTTTGGTTTGAAAAAGCATATTGCGCCCGTAAGTGATGCGTTCAACTCGGTACTGTGCCGCATCTGCTTCGGCTTCTGCGACAGTAACACCAGTCTCTGCCAAACGCGGCAAAGTGAACACAATTGAGGGAACGACTGGGTAATTGATCGCTCCAGCATCAAGGCCTAGGATCTGAGCAGCAATATAGTTTGATTCAAAGGTCGCTGTCGGTGTCAAACGTGGAATCTGCTTATCCAACACATCCCCACTGGCAAAAATATTTTTCTGAGAAGTCCTCAAATGATTGTCGACTTCAATGCCACGCCGATTATAGGAGACACCGACTTCATCCAAGCCTAAATCTTCAACGTTAGGAACACGCCCTGTCGCATCAACTACATAATCTGTCTCGACAGTCAAACCAGATGCTGTCCTGACAAGGTATCCTTGCTCAAGCGCCTGCACCGAATCAACAGCTTCCTTAAAATGAAAATCAATTCCTGCATCTTTCAGCACGTTGATAACCTTATCAACGTATTGGTCATAGTAAGCTCTCAATGGCCGCTCCGCAAATTCAATCACAGTAACTTCAGCGCCAGCTATACGAGCCAAATCAGCAAATTCCAAAGAAACGATTCCAGCTCCGATAAAAGTAATGTGAGCCGGCAATTCCGGCAGGCTTAGGAAATCACGACTGTCATGCAAATAAGTTTTACCAGGAATATTTAATTTTGCCGGCCGCTGACCAGTTCCCAAGACCAGATATTCACTAGAGTATTCTTTCCCTGCCACATGAACTGTGTGTGCATCCGCCAAATGACCGTGTCCTTTAAGCAGATCAATTCCCGCCGCGTTAAACATCTGTGCCAAATGCACATGCAGCGGATCGATCACATGGTGCTTATACTTCATTAAATCAGGCCAATTGATCTTTAAGTCTCCTGTAATAATATCTTCTTTTTGATATGCGTGAACCTGATTTAAAACTGCTGCTGGCCCATCCAACAAAATCTTGGCATTACAACCATAATTCGTACAAGTTCCAGCAACAAGATCCTCCTCGACAACAGCGACCCGCTTTCCTGCTTGCCGTAGCGTCACAGCGGCATGCCAATTCGCATGGCCGCTCCCAACAAAAATTACATCATATTGATAATCTGCCATAATAGTTTTCCTCTCTGTTTCGCAATTATATATCGCACACGATGTATTATAGCATAAAGGGCTGCTTAACGGTTAATTTTTGTTAGTAGCCCGAAGTAAGTATGTATTAGGTCAACATTGAGTTCGCAAAAAAGTGGTTGTGCTCCATGCTTACGGCAAAAATAAATAGACCCTCAGATTTAATTCTGAGAGTCTACAGGGCGCAGGTCAGCATCAAGCTCTACTGTCCAATCATCCCTTGAGTTTTCTTGTCTTAATTGCGGTATGCACGTTAGTACACTTTTGCCATCGGGCAAGCATGAATTACATAGTCCCGCATAATTCACACACTCAATGCGCAAAAATCATCGTTCGCTGGTATATTTCCCTTTAAAAAATTAATTATTTAGTAGTAATATACTTGTGCCTTCAATAGTTCAGCACATAAAATCGCTCCACCGGCAGCTCCACGAGCAGTATTATGTGACAAACCAACGAACTTCCAATCAAAAATCTTATCAGGACGCAAACGTCCAATCGAAATACCCATTCCGTGTTCGAAATTGACATCGTAACGAACTTGCGGCCGGTCATCTTCTGTTAAATACTGAATGAACTGTTTCGGCGCACTTGGCAGCTTCAATTCTTGTGGAACACCGCTGTAACTTTCAAGTGCTTGAATCAATTCTTCCTTGCTTGGCTGTTCTTCAAAATTAACAAAGACAGCCGCCGTATGTCCGTATAACACAGGTACACGCAGGCATTGACTGGTAATTACAGGTGAAGCAGCTGGGACGATCTCCTTCTTTTGGGGATCGACTTTCCCCCAGATCTTCATCGGTTCTCTTTCAGACTTTTCTTCCTCACCACCAATATACGGAATCACATTATTCAAGATCTCTGGCGCGTCATCAAAGTTTTTCCCCGCACCGGAAATGGCCTGATAAGTCGTTGCAATTACTTGTGTCGGCTCGAACTTCTTCCATGCTGACAATGCAGGCGCATAGCTTTGAATCGAACAGTTAGGCTTCACAGCAATAAAACCGCGACTTGTCCCTAGTCGTTCCTGCTGATACTTAATAACATCGGAATGATCCGGATTGATTTCCGGAACGATCATCGGCACATCGGGTGTCCAACGATGCGCGCTATTGTTAGAAACAACTGGTATCTCTGCCTTAGCGTATTCCTCTTCGATCTTTTTAATCTCGTCTTTGGACATGCTAACAGCAGAAAAGACGAAATCAACCTGGGCTGCAATCTCGCTGACTTGGTTAACGTCCAAAACAACCAAATCTTTAACTGCATCCGGAACAGGATCTTCCAGTTTCCAGCGCCCAGCAACAGCCTGTTCATATGTCTTACCTGCACTGCGCGGACTAGCTGCGACTAAAACCACTTCAAACCATGGGTGATCTGCCAACAGCGTAATGTAACGCTGTCCCACCATCCCGGTGGCACCTAAAATACCAACTCTTAATTTTTCACTCATCTTTTTGACCTCGCTTTTTTTGCATTAATTAAGTTGTATTAAAAATACGTCCAAAAATCAAGGGCATATTCGTATTTATACTATATTAATTCAATTTTAGCAGAAAAGCATCTTAAAAAGGAAAAATATCCAATTATAATTCTGATAATTCATTTATTAGTCTAAATTTATTTGCCAGGATTCAGCAGGTTGGACCAAAAATTAAATTTTGAGCTAGTTTTTCATTTGACCGCAAGATTACCCCTAGTCAGAATCAGATCATGTTCATAATCTGCAGTCAATGCTCAAAAACTAATGCTTATTGACACACACCATCTTCTAAGTAAACTCAATATTACGGATATCATCGATCTGAATGAACTTTTTGAAATCAATCACGATATCATTAGCATTGTAGCCATGAATAAGTGTGGTTATGACCGGCGTATTTATATGGTTGCAGTCCAACTGATTCAGTTGAATCGTAACTTCATGCTGCCTGCTATAAGCAGCCGCTAGAATAGTCGTGATCGTTTCTAATGTTTGCTGCGGCCTATATTGGAACTTCTGTTTGAGAGCAGCATCCTCCTTATTCAAAGCGGCCGTGTGATCCGATAAATAGAATCCTTGCCACTTGACCATTCCACGGTCGTAGTAATCATTTTTAAAAAAATTATCAACTATTTTCATGTCAAAGTCCTTATTATTCAAGCTTATCACGCTTCCATTGAATCAATTTTTGTGTTTTAGGCCACCTCAGAGTAGTAAACCCAATAAATCTAATAGTTAGACTGGTTTTCTTCCTCAATTCTGCGATAAGCTGCTCCAAATATTTAAGGTCGTAATTATCGACCCTATGCAAGGGAACCGACTTTAACCGTTCGCCCTTGCGCTGACTGTTGAAGAAGAAATTATAACTGCGATCATAGGGATCGTTAGCAACTTGGATCCAGTACTGTGTGCGGCTGATTCGCTTGAACAACAATTCAGTACGGCTATAAATAACTTCCAAATCTTTACTCATAACTGTTTCCTCCATTATGTCCACCTACTAATTTTGCCCGCTCAATAGCTGTCCCACCTTTTGTCAGACTCGTTGCGTAAACAAGTTTTGTAAAGCCAAAACGTTTGTGTATTTCGTCAATCACATAACTTAGCTTCTCGTTTTTGGCTTGACGATCCAAGCTTGAAAACAAGTCAAGTTGTTGCCCTGTATTGGCAATTAATCTGCTGCTGTACACCGCAATATTTCTAACTGCTTGCCCTTCCCAGTTCTTTCTAAACAAAAAAAGAAGTTGTCTGGTGATTTCGTGATCATTATTGGTTGGATCGATGCTTAACGCATGGTGAAAGCCGTCACGTCCGTCTTCATCTGTAGCTGCGTACGAAAAGCCGATATCTAGAGATAAACACTTAGTCAACTTATTATGGTGTCTGAGCCGTGCAGCGACTTGCTCGCCGATTTCCTTGATTACTGTTTCAATCTCAATCTGCTTTTGATAATCACGCGGCAGCACCTGTGAATTACCGATGCTAGCAGACTTGGTAATCGGTTTGTAACTCAAACGTGAACGATCGACACCCCACGCAGTCGCAAACAACTGTGTCCCAATGACACCCATTTTCTGTTTCAATAAGTATGGATTGGTATGGGCAAGTTCATACATGTTATGAATCTTAAGACGTCTGAGGTGTTTGGCAGTACGTTTGCCGATCCCCCAGACTTCCGTCAGCTCATTGATCGTCCAAATCTTTTCAGAGATCGTTTCGTAATGGATTTCATCTATCAGATCGTGCATGTGTTTAGCATAAACATCCAATGCAATCTTTGCTTGTACTGGATTGTCACCGATCCCCACGGTCGTATACAAGCCCAGCTCTTGCCGCACCGTTTTTTGAATCAAACGTGCAACTTCACGCGGTGAATTGCCAAATAATCGCCAAGAATGCGTCATATCAAGAATGCTCTCGTCAATAGAATATGGCCAGACATCATCTTCCGCGGCAAAACGGGTAAAGATATTATTGATTTGAACATTACGTTGAATGTATAGATTCATCCGTGGCGGCACTACTTGCAAGCGTGGATCACGCGGCAAATCACGTTTGCGGGAAACATTAGCCGTGAGATGAAACAGACGCTTAGCTTCTGGCGAAGTCGCTAAGATAAGACCGCCATTCGTATTTCGGGCCTCGCTGAGTACCACTAATGGAACTTTGAGCGGGTTATAGCCGCGCTGAATCGCCTCACAGCTGGCATAAAATGACTTGTTGTCGATTAAAAAGAAAACACCGCGCGGCTCATCATCTATAAACATAATTATCACTTCCGCAAGTTTTGTCTATATATTAACACAAAATATCGAACGTGTGTTCTTTTTTAAGAGATTAGCAACTATGATGGTGCGGCAACACCCAAATAGAGTAAGGAATCTTTTAATGCCAACACACAGTGCAACCATAATAAGTTCTCTGCTATGCACAACTTTCAAAGTTAAGTGAAAATTTTGGGCTTTTGTGAACAAGTTCATCCGAAACAAGCAAACTAAGTACCTTTTAATTCACCTTCATTAAAGTAGTATTCTTCACGATGCAATATATATTTGACAAACAAAAAAGGCAATGATATTTTGAATATGTCATATATATCTAACATTGAGAAAGGACTGCTCATGAACAAAGTTAAAAATTATCGCATAGCAACAGGACTATCACAACTTGAGCTTGCTAAAAAAGTCGGCGTGGCACGCCAAACTATTGGTTTAATTGAAAACAATAAATACAATCCATCACTTGCATTATGTATAAAAATTGCCAAAATACTGAATACTGACTTGAATACACTTTTTTGGGAGGAATCAGATAATGAGTAAAGAAAAAATCATTAATAAGTTATTAAAATATTTTTACGGAATAGACGGAGTTTTAGATGAATATAAAAAATCACAACTCAATAAGTTCGGTAATATAGGCTTTATTATCCTCTGCTGGTACCTCTTGATCTCAAGTTTTATCGCTTTGATACTGTATGCTCAGAATTTACAAACGGCTTTTAATTTCCTAATCATCGGCAATATGGTTATCTTTTTTGCAGCCATGCTTTTGAGCAGCTTGTTCTTAAGACAAAAAAAGTTAACTATCGTTGATGCCGACAAAACAGACTATCCCAAGATGAAAAAGAAATATGCAATAAAAAGCATAATTTTAGGTGTGTACTTTGGAGTGGCGATGCTTTTTTTGGATGCTTTGGATAACTTAGTCACTGGCAATGGAAACTTTTTAACAGCCCTAACCTCGTTAAGTAACATTGGTTTAACCGCAGTTGAAGGACTATCTTTCGGATTTATCATGTACCTTCTTTTTAGGTCAAGACTCAAAAAATGAATTCATTTTTATAAATGAAAACACATCTATACAGAATAACAAAAGAGCTAGTTTAAAAATTAACTTTTAAACTAGCTCCCATGAATTTACTTCTTGTCATTATTTCTAAATATCAAATAAATAATGAATAGTTGAATAACGAGCGAAGTTAGATGGAGGTGAAGGCTTTCGCAAGTGGTCTATTAGTAAACTACGCGGTGGGAGAAAAGGACAAAAGGCAGCACATAAAAAGCTATGAAAGCTATGTTGGTAGTGTGTTATTAAAAGGGCTCTATACCAACTTATTCTACGCAGTTCCCCTTGATTATTTTAACATCGAATCTGCACACAAAAAAACAGTCCAGCAAGATAAAGTTTAAGCTCTTCACACTTTCCTTTTTCTCTTCCGATCTAACTAACTCAATCTTTAACAACCTTAAATCTCTTCAAAATCATCATCAATTTTATTAATTATCTCGCTGGACTGCTGTTGCATAAGGGATAGCCAAACTCTAACCTCTTTTCTAACTGCCCTGCGACAGCTTCTTTTGCCTAACTACCATGCAAGCATGATGTCAAGCTTTCGATTATAGCGTTTGCTATAACCCCTTACACTCTGTATTATATAGTATCTTCACTAAAATGCAAGCGATTACACTTATGGAAGATTAAAGTTATTTTCTGCATCATAGAAGTAATTCGAACTACTGATGACCTCCAATGTACTAGCCATCTTATCAACAGATACCTCCATTTTTTCCTTGACCCATTCAGCAGTTATAAAAATAGCTCCTCCGACCTGATACATAATCTGATACCTTTTTAGATAGTCTGGTTGTTGCTGCTCTTTTGCAGCACATTCTTTTTGCTTCAAGAAACCTATAAAAACATCTAAATATTTGCTGAAAGTTTTATAGATTACTTCTGAATCATAAAACTGTGTCAACTCAATAAGCGAGTGCTGATAATTTTTCAGCGTCTTAAAATAACATAAACACATGTCTAGCGATTTGGTTTTTCCATCAAGCTGTTTCACAAAATCCATGAAAATAATATCAATATATTTTTGTACAATATCATTCTTATCACTGTAATTACGATAAAAAGTCTGCCGTGCGATCCCAGCTTTATTAGTTATTTCCTTGATAGTGATCTTATCAAATTCTTTTTCTTGCAATAGGAGCATAAGTGCTTCAAAGGTCCACTCGTGAGTACGACGAACCTGTGGGTTTAACTTATCAGACAGCAAGATGCGACATCTCCCTTCCATTTGTCCATTGTTGCAGTATTGCCGTTGACGATAGTAGGTAAAGCATGTATTCTCTATCGAAGAGTTACATATGTAACATAATAGTCATATGTAACTTGAAATTAGTTTAGCATATATAAACTACAAGCAAAAGGAAGGTTGATCTCATGATCCAGTCTCAACACAAGTATCTCTCAAGTACGTGGTTGTTAGTAATTCTAATTTTAATTAGTGCCATCATTACGGGAAGCAGTACTAAAGGCGTTCTCGCCACAAGCGGCGCATCCTTATTAACATTACTAGCAGTCATCTTTGCCCTGCTTCAAGGAAAACGGCGCTATGGTTGGCGAGGAATTCTTCTCTTCGTGGCTATCGCCTTTGTATTTGGAAACTTTTATGAAAACCTCAGTATTGCAACTGGTTTCCCTTTTGGACATTATTACTATACGTCTGCTTTGGGTCCAAAATTAATATATACACCCTTGTTTATTAATATCGCCTATTTTCAAATGGCGTTTATTGCTTGGAATCTAAGCGAACCGCTCATTGACCATCACAGCGGTGGCAAGCATGCTCTAGTTGTTCAACCACTTGTTGCTTCTTTCATAATGGTTATGTGGGATATGGTAATTGATCCTTGGAGCTCAACTGTAAGTCATGCTTGGCGGTGGAAAGATGGTGGTGCTTACTTCGGAGTACCATTTACTAATTACCTAGGCTGGTTCCTATGCGTCTTTTCAATTCTTTTTATATTCTCTGTTTATATCAAGTATTTCCAAAAAGAAAAGTCTTCCAAAATCATCGAAAACCGTAGTTATTGGATTCAAATGGTCCTAGTTTATTACTCATGGGTAATTTTATTATTGTTGAAAGCATTGAACACACCATTTTCGCAAAAAACAACTGATTTAGCAGGTCAAAGCTGGCATGTGCAGCAAATCTACCAAGTAGGTGGGCTTGTCGGACTATACTCAGTTGTTCCAATCGGTTTATTGGTCTTAATAAAAATTTTTAAACGTTATTCTCTAAATTAATTTAAAAATACAAGTCGTTAAACAAATTAATGTGTTTTCTTAAGGCTGTACAAAGTCGATAATACTTAAGTAATTAACACGAATATGGAACATAGCAAGTACTTTGCCGTGAGTAATTTGAATTAAACGGAGATTTGCGACTTGCAGAACGAGTTCATACGAAATAATAGAGGAGCCAAGTTGAAATTTAACTTTCGACCCAGCCCCAATCTGCACATGTGCAACTTTAAAAATAAGGGAGTGATCAAGATTTTACTTTTGATCACCCCCTATTCTGTCTAACCTTATTTTACAAGGCAAGCTATATTCATTACTCGTACATTCAATATTATGGTTATTTTTACTATTCAATCAAAGCTTGTTGGTTTATTGAGTTTGTCGAAATCACTTTGCTTGATCTTCCACGTGCCATGTTCGATAAGCGGAAGATTTTTTATTTTGACATACTTAGTATTCGAATAAACATACAGCTTGATTTTATATTTTGGTTTGACCTGCCTTAACTCATACCAATAGCTGATCTTTGCGTCCTCTGGAGCTTTGCGGTTGATGCCCTTCTCATCCCCACTAAGATCACCGACTAAATCAGATAAATATTCGATGTTCTTCTTCGTAGTGATAGTTGCAACCTTCTTGTTATGTGCATCATACACAACGGCATAATCACTCTTATGTGCATATTTTTTTGCTGCTTCAACATGGCTGTCGTTTAGTAAACAGAATATTCCTGCCAATAAAATCACCAATAAAAAGTGCCTTTTTATTATCATTTTTTCTCCCCCAACAATTATGCTATTTTTTGATTATTCCATATTTCTCCTCTTCCCACAACATAATTCTTCTCTTATAGTACTAGTTCCCCTTTACGTTGACAATTGTAGACAAAAACGCTACACTATAAGTGTAGATTACAAGTGTAAACGAAAGGGGGCGTGTGAATTTGGAAAAGGGCAATGCAACTCTAATGTCACCTTCTGAGTGGGAAGTGATGCGCATAATCTGGACTAAGCAAGGCGCCAGCAGCACAGAAGTCATTCGCTTAATGCAATTAAAGCGTGAGTGGTCGGAATCAACAATCAAAACTCTGCTCGGCCGCTTGGTCGATAAAAAAATGCTGCAGACAATTAAGGATGGCCGTCGTTTTTTTTATCGTCCAACTGTAACTGAATCAGATGCCATGAATAAGGTTGCTTCTGAACTTTTTGACCATCTTTGCAATATGAAAAAAGGCGGCGTTATCATAAATCTTTTGTCTGACTTAACTCTTAGTCGTGCTGATATTGAGCGTATGCAATTACTGTTAAGTGAAAAATTGAAAACTGCTCCTGTTTCAATCAACTGCGACTGTCTTCCAACTGATGAAGATTGCACTATGCATAAAAAAAGCTGTTAAAACATTTGAAACTTAGAAAGAAGGAACAAAGCTTATGGATAAATTATTAATAGCAGTAATCGCGGTTTTAGCAATCGGGTTTATTGTCTGGTGGTTCTTCGGCAGACATCAAAGTAAAGAAGTAACTGCTGAAAGGGATGGCAACAGTCAGAATGTGAAAGTCGTGGTAAATGGCGGTTACACCCCCAGCACCGTCGTCTTGAAAAAAAATGTTCCAGCTAAAATCACTTTCAACCGCAAAGATCCATCGAGCTGCTTAGAGCAGGTTGTCTTCCCTGACTTCGGCATCAGTGAGTTTCTGCCACAAAATCAGGATCATGTTATCAAGATCGACACGACTAAGGCAGGTGAGTTCGACTACGCCTGTGGGATGAACATGTTCCATGGCAAAGTAATCGTCAAATAAAATAACAGGTTGCTATCTTAATAAATATCAAGGAGGCGTTAAGAATGACAAAAAAGATTCAAGATGCAAGCGTAATCGTCGATGGCGGCTACCAGCCTGCAACCGTAGTCTTGAAGAAAGGCGTGCCTGCTCATCTGAGTTTTAAAAGAATCAGCGAAAAAGGTTGTTTGGACACGGTAGTTCTTCCCGACTTTGGAATCAAGGAGAAACTGCCGCTCAACCAAGAAAAAGTCTTCACAATCGACACTAGAATCCCCGGTGAACACCAGTTCAGCTGTGGGATGAACATGTTTCACGGGAAAGTAGTGATCAAATAATGAACATCAAAAACCGATTTGTCTTTTCATTGATCGTCTCGTTTCCGATGTTTATCGGGATGATAATCATGCCATTCGGTTATGATCTTCCCGGAGGAATGTGGACAATGTTCCTGCTCACGACTGCTGTTATGGTTATCTCCGGCCGCCAGTTTCTGCAGAGTGCGTGGGCTTCATTTCTTAATCACCATGCCAATATGGACACTCTGGTCGCAATTGGGACATTCACAGCCTATTTTTACAGTATCTATGCAATGCTGACACATCAACCGGTTTTCTATGAAAGTGCAGCTTTTGTCATTACATTCGTTCTATTAGGCCAAGTTTTTGAAGAGAAGATGAAACATGCGGCCTCCGGTGCTGTTGAGAAACTAATGGATCTTCAAGCCAAAGATGCCTTAGTCCTGCGTGACGGTAAAATGATGAAGATCCCCTTAACGAAAGTTGAAGTTGGCGATCTTATCCGTGTCAAACCTGGTCAGAAAGTAGCTGTTGACGGGATCATCACCGAAGGCAGTTCTACCATTGATGAATCAATGGTTACCGGGGAAAGCATTCCTGTCGCCAAAAAAACAGGTGATGCTGTTATCGGTTCAACTATCAATAACACTGGAACGTTTATGTTCAAAGCCTCTAAGGTCGGCAACGATACACTGCTTGCGCAAATCGTCGAATTGGTTAAAAAAGCGCAGACCAGTCATGCTCCTATTCAAAAAACGGTTGATAAGATTGCCGATATTTTTGTCCCTATTGTCATCATCGTTGCTATTTTGACTTTTGTTGTCTGGTACACCCTACTAGGAGCAAGTCTTGTCAACGCAATGCTCTTTGCCGTTTCTGTCATTATCATTGCCTGCCCTTGTGCCCTTGGAATTGCAACGCCTACAGCTTTGATGGTTGGAACTGGCCGCAGTGCCAAAATGGGTATTTTAATCAAAAACGGTGAGATTCTTGAGGCTGCCAACAGTATCAAAACGGTTGTATTCGATAAAACAGGCACGATTACAGTCGGCAAGCCGAGAGTTACAGACATTATCGGTGACCAACAGAAAGTCCTTGAAGTCGCGGTCAACCTTGAAGCTACCTCAGAACATCCCCTCGCAGCTGCCATCTTGAATAAAGCCAAAGAAGCAGGTATCGTGGCGCATGAAGCGCAAAACTTCACTGCGATCGAAGGCAAAGGTATTCAAGCTCAAATCAGTAATAAAAAAGCCTTCATTGGCAACCAACGGCTGCTCACAGATTATCAGCTTGATGATCAAACTGCCGCTAAAATGGTCCAGTTGCAAAATGAGGCAAAAACTGTCGTGATAGTTGGTTTTGATGATAAGATTATCGGATTGATCGCTGTTCAAGATACACCGAAAAAGAGTTCAGCTGCAGCAATTGCTGCTCTGAAAAAACGCGGCCTGCGAACTGTCATGTTGACTGGCGACAACAAGCACGTTGCACGCGCTATTGCGGATCACGTTGGCATTGATGAAGTGATAGCAGATGTTTTGCCTGGCGACAAAGCTGATAAGGTTAAGGAATTACAGCAACAAGCCCCCTTAGCATTCGTCGGCGATGGAATTAACGATGCTCCTGCCCTGACAACTGCCAACGTGGGGATCGCCATGGGTTCTGGAACTGATATTGCAATCGAATCAGGTGGCATCGTCCTTGTTAAAAATGACCTGTTGGATGTTGTACGTGCCCTTGAATTGAGTCAAAAAACTTTCAATCGCATTAAGTTAAACCTCTTCTGGGCTTTTATCTACAATACACTTGGAATCCCTGTCGCTGCCGGTCTCTTCTCTGGTCTTGGGTTGATACTGAGTCCAGAGTTAGCGGGTGTCTTCATGGCACTGAGTTCCATTTCAGTTGTTGCAAGCTCTTTATTGCTGAATAGGGTCAAGCTTACTCACACAGCGCCAGCTGTCTGATCTGAACGGAGGTAAAAATGAATAAACAAAATTCAAAAAAAGAGACAAGCAAAACAATTGCAGCAGCACTCATCTATGTTGTGTTTTCTTTGCTCGCCGGTACAGTTTTAATGAATATCTTTCATTAGATTGCACCTAGTCGCAATCCGGTACTGAGATCATTGATTACTCTAAATAACTCTGCAAAACATGCAGCAGCGACCACATGTTTTGCAGAGTTTTTTTTGTTAGTTTTAAACCAAACATTATTATCACAGACAATTCTAGAGTATACTTTAAGCGTACAAAAATAACGCATCTGACTGTGCCATTCAGAAGAAAGGAAATTTTAATGGTAGATTCAACATATCTCACTGACATCTTTTCGCAATATATGCAAAACAATGAACTTCTGTACCAAACATGGATCATACATAGTGAAGAACGTTTAAAAGCTTTTAATGGTGTTCGGAAAGGTACCCAAAAGATCGTTTCCACGATCCAAGATGGAACTTTCCCACGCGATCTTCATGGTTCCGCGCTTGAAACAGTGATGAATATTATTGCCTCGCAACATGAAATCTTTAAGGGCGCCAAACATGCATTTATGTGGAAACCCAAACTAAGAATACCGGATATCTATGAAAACCGAAAAAATCAATTACTTTTCGCTGAGTGTTTGAATGCAATTCTCAATACCAAAAATGAACTGAAAATGTTGTTGGCTGTCAATAAGCTGGCCGAGGCAAAAATCAAAGGTCTCGGACCCGCAGTTGCAAATATTCTCTACTTTCTTGAGCCGACGATCTTCTGTCCTTTCAACACCAAAATCGTCGAAGGATACAATTTACTGACCAATTCAAATATCCGACTTGGTCGCTGGGATCATTACTTCAAGCTGCGTGATGGCATCATTGAGCTCAATCAGTTAGGCGGGTTATTTTCAAAAGATCTCGGTGCGGTTTCTGCATTTCTTTTTGATATCGGCAAACTCAACTACGTCATCCCCGAAAACGCGGAAAAATACGTTCAAGTAAGTACCAGTAAAACGCAAAAAAGACTGCGTTCAGTAGAAAATAGCAAGCTTGCTAAAAATATTCACTATCAGATTCAATACATGCTCGCAGACATTGGAAACAATATTGGCTATAAGTCTTGGATCGCAATAAATGACCACAATAGACGTTTCGAGGGTAAACGACTGGGTGATTATTCTCTTCCTGTCCTACCGCAATCAATTCAGCAGATAGCTGACCGACACTTAAAAGAAACAGTCTCCCTCATCGACGTTATCTGGTTTTCAAGAGATGATGAGCCAATTGCTGCTTTTGAAGTTGAGAAATCAACTTCAATCATGTCTGGCATGAACCGCATGGATGATTTATACCAGATCAATAAGCGCAACATTATGCTTTATATTGTTTCACCCGATACACGTGAAAAAGAAGTTTTAGCTCAGTTCAATAGACCGCATTATATGCACAATCATGACCTGCACGATCACATGCGCTACCTTCTTTTTAATGATTTGACTGCCAATTATAATTCCTTGAAAAGATTTGGTACTGATTTTTCTATTCTTGCACCTATCTCGCACTTCCCTAATGGCAAGTTGGTCAGATAATATGCTGTATTAAAAATACATTGAGCTTGGATCGAAAGTAAAGTTTTGAGCTAGGCTCTTTTTTTACTTAATATAAGCGTACTTTGTAAGTCGGAATTCCACGGCTACTCTCACGCTGACCATTGCAAAGAGCTTGTGGTCAGTTGACATTCAAACTTTTCCAATTTATTAGCACACATACTCTTTTTAACAGCGTTCTGAAACTGTAAAATTCGAATTACACTTGCCTCATCTATGTCTCTTCTCTTTTAAGCGTTTAGTTTGGCTCGAATACTCAAACAACTGAACAATATTTTTTATTGCTGATTTTTTCAATAACGAAACTAATACATATCCAACTACTACTCCTAGAGCATTCGTAATAACATCGTTGATATCGATCCAGCGTGAGATCTGGAATAAAAGGTCATAAACAAGTTGGCTGAATTCAATCGCAGTTCCTACACCTACGCCGAATAGCAGCACCTGTTTAAACTTCAAATGCTTAATCAAAAACAAATATCCACCCAACGGAACCGTCATTAGAATGTTCAAGAAGAATCCCGTATCAATGTACCTGAAAGGAACGAGATTGATAGGGATCGACCCAAACCTGAATAATGACGCTGGTACCGCGCGATATGAATCGGGAGTTGGTGAAAAAACGAGGTAGCCAACCACTAACAGATACATACCTAGAGAAACGACTGTCAAAATTTTCCAGACATTTTTTTCAGTCAACCTAGAAATACCTACTTTAATAGCGACAGCCAAACCGGTCATGTTTAAAACAAATGGTACCCAACGTTCAATCTCTGCCATGAGAATCTCCCCCTCTTCATTTTAATTAAGCTTCAATCTGTACCTATACTAGCACGAACATTTTAACTTCACCTTAACTCTCTAAGCTATGGTACAAGTGTCATACTTTCTTAACTATATTTATGTCTTTTTAACATTTTAAATATTTTATTTACTATATATCAGAAAAAAATTAATAAATTGTTGACAATTAACACGAAAATGAGTAGATTTAATAGCATAAGCCAATAAAATAAAACGATGAAGAGAAGAGTACGTCATTGATTAAGCTCTAAGCGAGCGTTGATAGTGTGAGAACGCAGCAGAAAAATGACCGAAGATGGCCTTGGAGTTTAGGGTGACAGCAAGAATTGCGGCACCCCGTGAAGATACGATATAATCTGCAGCATACTTCTTTGTGTGCTCTAGAGATGCAGGCCGGCAGCCTGCAAACATGGGTGGTACCGCGAAAAGCTTTCGTCCCTGTACATCGAGTTTGATGTACAAGGATGAGAGCTTTTTTAACTGCAAGCTTATCGTCAAAGGATGTGAAGCAACTAAAATAACAGCATTAATTAAACCAAATATTAATTACAAGTTATCTAAAATTTTCTAGGGGGAAGCATCATGCGCAAACTAAAAGCAGCATTATCATTGCTTGCTCTGAGTGCTTTAGTTTTGACACTCACAGCTTGTGGAAAATCAGCAGAAAGCAATTCAAACGACAAAAAACAGGTTTTGAATCTAAGTGCCACTGCCCCGCTTGATACAATCGATATCTCAAAAGCAAGCGGCTACGGTCAAACTGGCAATGTCTTCGAGAGTTTCTATCGTCTCGGCAAAAATGGTAAAGTCTCACCAGGACTGGCAAAAAGCAGTTCAGTTTCAAAGGATGGCAAGACATGGACCTTCAAGCTGAGGAACGCTAAATGGAGTAATGGTGACAAGATCACCGCTCGTGATTTTGTTTATTCTTGGCGTCGAACACTAACACCTAAAACAAAATCAACATACGCTTACTTGTTCAGCGGGATACAGAACGCAGATGATATTAGTGCTGGTAAGAAGGCTCCAAGTTCAGTTGGCATATCTGCTCCCGACAGCAAAACTGTCGTGATCAAACTTGATAAACCAATTGCCTACTTTAAAGTTCTAATGGCCTACCCATTATTTGGACCACAAAATCAAAAAGTGGTTGAAAAATATGGTAAGAAATATGCAACAAAATCACAGTACATGGTCTACTCAGGCCCATTCAAGATCAAAAAATGGAACGGAACCGGCAACAAGTGGCAATTCGTCAAAAACAATCAATACTGGGATAAGAAAGTCGTTAAGCTGCGTGAGATCAACTACTTAGTTGTCGAAAGCCCAACTACCGGGCAAGAGCTCTACCAGCAAGGAAAACTTGACCTAACACCGCTCGCGGGTCAACAGGTCAAGAATTTCAAGCACAGTTCACAATTCAAGCAGTACCCATATTCATATGTTTCTTACCTGCAATACAATTTTAAAGACAGCGATCCAGTCAAACGTGCAGCATTCAATAATCAGAACATTCGTCTGGCATTGTCCTTAGCCATTGATCGCGATGTTCTGATTCAGAAGATTCTTGGAAACGGTTCGCAGACACCTAAAGGGTTTGTCGCTTCTGATCTAGCAAGTGATCCGCAGACAGGTAAGGACTTTGCCGATCAGCAATTCGTCAAAAATACAGTCAAACGCGATACTAAGCTTGCTAAACAGCATTGGACCCAAGGTTTAAAGGAAATTGGTCAAAAGAAATTAGACCTTTCGCTACTAGCTTCAAATGATGATTCAAATGGCAGCGTGATTGCTCAATACTTGCAATCAACGTACGCCAAGGTTTTACCTGGCCTAAATATCAAAGTTAATAGTATTCCTGGCAAGAATGCACAGCAAAATGCTCTGCAAGGCAACTTTGATATCTTCCTTTCTGGCTGGGGTGGAGATTTCAATGATCCGATTACTTTCCTGCAGATTCCTGAATCCAATACAGCTTATAACTATGGCAAGTATTCTAGCGCCAAGTATGACGAACTTATTAGGCGGGCACAGAACGATGATGCCAATGATCAACACAAACGTTGGAGTGATTTGGTACAAGCAGCTCGTCTCCTTAACAGCGAACAAGGGATGACACCTGTTTACCAACAAGTTACTGCTTATCTGCAAAAGAATGACATCAAGGGTATCATTCACAATACAGCAGGCGCTCAGTGGAACTACAAGTACGCCTATAAAAAATAACAAAACTTTCACAAGAATAATATATCAGCAGATAGCTATTACACCGCTTTGATTCGTACAAATATAAAATCAAACATGGTGTCAAAATAAAAGAGATTGTCGAAAATCGCCAGTGATTTTCGACAATCTCTTTTTTAGTCGTGCAGGTTTCGCTTGAACTTCTTAATATGCATTTTACTCTCCAAGAATATCACTTAACTGTTCAATTCAGTTCTAAAAAGGAAGCCATTTTTTCTCCCATATACCTCGGTGTTTCAGTTGCTCCGCGTTTCAACCAGCCAAGTGATGTATTAACAACTGCTCCTGCAATAAAATCCGCCCAATATTTATCCTCTGAGCGTCCGTTTTTTGAGAATTTAATTAACATGTCGTTTTGCAGAAGATACTGATAAGTAGTCACAAATGATTTTATCATAACCTGCTCCTTGCCGGATCGCAATAACGTCAACTGTGAATCAATGTTACTCAATGCCAACTGAAAGTAATGTTCCATCAATGTTGAAAAGTTCAATTTAGCCTGATTAGGCAACTGCCGAATATACTTAATAATACTCAGCATCTCAAATTCACTGATTATATCATCAAAAGTCGTGAAGTGCTTGTAATAATATGTTCTTGAAACCCCTGCTTTTTGTGTGAGCTCAGTGATCGTGATGGTCTCACTGTTTTTGACCTGCAGCAAATTAATGAATGCTTGAAAAATATCAATCAGCTTTTTGTTTTTCATTTCTTGCGGTGACATAGTTAACAAAAACGCCCTTTCTGTAAACGAAATCTATAAACAAAGAGTACCCCATGCTATCGTGTAAAACAAGCAAAAAACAATAAGACAAGGAGCATCTATTATGGATAAGAAACAAAAAATAATCACCTTTGCAATGGCGATCGGTATTTTTCTATGTATGCTGGACACAACCATCATGAATATCGCATTGCCCAAAATTCAAACAGGACTAAATGTCAGTTTAGAAAATCTTTCATGGGCTCTCAATATTTATACAATCACATTTGCCGTCTTCACAATTCCCTGCGCAAGAATAGCAGACCTTCTAGGTAAAAACAAGGTCTACCTTATCGGTTTGACTGCCTTCTTACTTGGTTCGTTATTCTCCGGAAGTGCACCAAACGCAGGCTGTTTGATCGCCGCACGCGGTATCCAAAGCCTCGGTGCAGCAATTATTTTCCCCGCCAGCATGACCATTGGGATCTCATCGGTAAATATTGAAAATCGAAAGACAGTATTGACGGTTCTAGGAATAACCCAAGGACTGGCTGCAGCACTCGGTCCGACTATCGGTGGCATTATTACACAATACCTAGGCTGGCGCTATATTTTCTTGATTAACCTGCCCCTGATCGCTCTAGCAATTATCCTGCCGCTTCTTTCCTGCCACTTAAAAATGAAAAAACTATAAAAGCTAAAATTGATCTTACTGGCATGCTGCTATCGATGCTTATGTTGTTTTCCTTAACACTGATATTAATCAAAGGAAATGATTGGGGCTGGCGCAGCTTCCCAATCATTATATTTGCAGCAACTGCACTTCTTTCCCTTGGCCTATTCATTGTTATTGAAAAGCATAGCCATGCTCCTATGATTCCGCTCGTTTTGTTTAAAGACCGTCAATTCGTTGGTGCGTCGCTTGCCATGATTTTAAGCGGCGTTTTTCTAGTAGCAGTTATGGTCATCATGCCTACCTTTTTTACAACTGTGCTTGGTAAAAGCGAATTGATGGCAGCGTTGATGATCACGCCAGCATCCTTAATGATCTTCCTTTTATCTCCTATCGGTGGCCGCATGATCGAAACAACTGGGCCGCGTTTAATGATGCTGCTAGGTTTCCTGTTAATGAGCGCTGGTTATATAGTATTATCTTTTGTTGATCCGGCCTATTACAGCCAGCTGGTGATCAGCTTCATCTTAATAGGAGGCGGATATGGCATAATAGCCGGACCGATCGTTGTCCTAGGAGCATCTAAATTCACGGGTGAGCTTTTGACAGCATCCCAAAGTGTTTTAGGACTTTTTAGACAAATTGGCACTCTTCTAGCAGTAGCTATTTTTGTTTCCGCCTTAACTGCTAATTTAAAAACAGCTAAGGCAGCCTTGCTCAAAGACGCTGATAATCACATTACAGCCTCTGCTCTACCATCCGCATCCCAAAGTTCTTTTAAAGAAAGTATTAGAAAATCTATCAAGAATGGCAGAGCTGCTAAGGCACATCACTCACGGACAATTTCTTCTGACCGTATTAAAGAAAGCGCCAAAACAAAGTACCAACGAAACTTGCTGCATATTTCTAACAGTTCAGCACTTCCTTCATCAACGAAGCAAAAAATCTACGCAGCAGTATACGCTAAGGTCAAGCAAGATAGTCTGCGTCAAGAACAGCTAATCAAACGAATGGCAAAAGACATCAAACGAGAAGGCAACTATCAATTAAAAAAAGCATTCATGAAACCTTATCATCAAGCTGTACCTTTCATCATTCTAGCGGGATTTTCAAGTCTGTTATTCTATCGCAAGAAAGATTATCATCATAAATCAGTTTAATTTTCATGAAAATAATTATGTACAAAAAATAAGAGGACAGATCAAAAGTTAATTTTTTCGATCTAGCTCTCTTTTTATTCCGTATAAATGTGTTTCACGAATCAAAACACTGAATGCTCAGCGATCGCTCATATCAAACCCGTTTGTTGTTTTAGATACTATGTTTCATCTGGATAATAATCCGTTCCCAATTGCTTTTTTATTTTATTTTTTGTTAAATCAATATCTCTTACTTTATCCCTCAGATCAGCTGGGGTATCCAAGTATTTTTCCCACACATCTTCCATAGCTTCACTAATGCGTTTAAAATCCGCTTTATCAGAAGATAACTCTTCATCTACGAAAATAAAACTAGGGATAGTTCTTGGTTGAATCTTGCCTTTGTAGAGAAGCTGGACTTTTTGACAAGTATAATCCAATTCGCTTCCTATTCCGACCTTATACGCAGCGTTAAGTTCTGGATCGCGATGACTAGCCGGGACATATTTAAAAAAATAGGGATTGAATAATCTCATGGCTGCACCTCCTTCGCTTTATAGGCTAAGTATAGCGTTTTCAAGCTCAAGACACCAACTTTTTGAACTTGCTGCAATTCAGAAGTTAAGCATTTCAGCTTAAAGCCAAAACAAGCGAGGCATCTTCACAGTCCAGTGGGGGTTTTCGAGTATTTTCAGCTCTAGTCTATAGGGCTACCAGTGACAACTGATTTTTAGTCAAAAGTACGAAGATACGCTGTTAGTAATGCTAATCCGCTCTTCAAAGTTGCTTTGTCGCAACAATAACCTAAACGTGCGTGTTGTGGCATCCCAAATGCTGTCCCCGGAACCAGCAAAACACCAGTATTTTTTAGCAGTGAGGTACAGAATGAATAATCATCCTCCGCAATAGCGAGTTTGATAAATGAGGTTGGAACGTTTTTGGGTAGAACCAATTCGATCCACGGCTCTTTTTCCACCCAATTCTTAACAACCTGCAAATTTTCACTGACTATCTTACTGTTACGCTGCAATATTCTCTCTCTGTTTTTCAATGCTAAAACTGCCAGCGCATCATCTAGGACACCACTGCTGATCAAAGTATAGTCACGATATTTGCGAAAAATCTCAATAAGTTCAGTGTTTTGTGAAGCAATCCAGCCGATTCTCAATCCGGGCAGTGAATAAGTCTTAGATAAAGAATTAGTCGCAATTCCCTTTTCATAAATGTCTGCAATTGATACCATATCACTTGTGTTCTCCAGAGGAGCATAGACTTCATCAACTACTACATAAGCATCTGCTTTACGTGCAATCGCAGCAACTTGTTCAAGCTCTGAGCGTTCAAGCAATGTACCAGTCGGATTATTTGCATTATTTAGACAAATCATTTTAGTTGCAGGAGTGACAAGCGCATCCAACTTGTCTAAGTCAAGCCGCCATGCAGCTGCCTCATCTAAATGAACAAAATCCACCTGTGCACCCAACGATCGCGGAATATCATAAAGCTGCTGATAAGTTGGAAACAAAGTGACCACATGCTCGCCTGGATTAAGCAACGCGTACATTGCTAACATATTTGCTCCCGTTGAACCGTTAGTCTGCAAAATGTTTACGGCAGGAACTTGCAGATACAGTTCAGACACAAGTTTTTTGAATGCTGGCGAACCTTCAATCCATCCATAATTCAACTCTAGGTTGCTAAATTTTTCAAAAAAATCAGCAACTGTCATCCCCGCCAGAGCAACTAACTCTTTCAACGTCAACGCCGCGATCGAACTTTGCGATATATCGTAGCGTGCTTCCTTTTCCCACTTGTTCAGCCATTCTTCAACTCCAAAACTTGCTATTTCGATAGCCATCGCTCCATTCTCAAGTAGTCACTGCTCTGCCAAAAGGTATCTATTGCTCTTCAACTTTAACACGAAGTAGATTTTTCACCTCTGCCAGTAAGCGGATATTCTCATCTTTCTTACCGACTGTGATTCTAACATGCTGTGGATATCCCCAACCATTGCAAGCACGGATAATGACACCACAGGAAATCAATTGATCGCAGAATTCAACTGCATTCAAGGCTGCTGGCAATTTGGCAAAAATAAAGTTTGCCTGTGATGGAATCACTTCAAAACCTAAATGTGCTAATTCACTGGAAATATTCTTTCTTTGCAGCAACAACTCCTTTTTTACTGCAACTGCTTCTCCTTGGTCCATGAGCAAAGAAGCTCTGGCCGCAAAGAGCCCTACACGGTTAACACAGAAGGGTTCGGTAATTGTATCGTATGCAGCAATCAGTTGCTGCCGTGCTAAAATATACCCGACACGGGCACCGGCTAATCCATAATACTTAGAAAAGGTCCGAATAATCACTATTTTTTTATGATCAAGCCTAGAGGTCAACTGTGCTCGCTGCCCCGATTGAATAAAGTCGGCATATGCTTCATCCAAAGCAATCCAGACATCATCCCCAACATCATCTACAAATCGCTCGATTTCTTTAGGGTTGTTGATCGCACCAGTCGGATTATTCGGATTGCAAAGCCAAATCAACTTGGTCTTTGGAGTAATAGCCGCTTTAAAAGCTGTAAAGTCATAGGTATAATCAGCTTTAACAGGAATTTCTTTGACCTTTGCACCCATTAAAGTTGAAACTTCACGATAAAGCCGATAGGTCGGCTGCGCCAACAGCACCTCATCTCCCTCATCCAAAAATAAACGTGCTACTGTCTCAATGATATTCCCTGCTCCGCTGCCCAAAGCAACATTCTTACTCGCCACCCCATTCTGAGCAGCAATAGTTGCAGTTAAGTCAACATAGTCATCTTCTGGATAACGATTGACATACTTTAAACTCTCCCGCATTGCTGCTTGAGTGTTGGCATATGGCCCATAAGGTTCTCATTTGATCCTAACTTGATGACAGATGCTAATCCATATTTTTTGAGAACAGCCGCTTCAGTTTCCCCTGCAATATATGGCTGACAATCGTCAACTTGTCTGCGTAACTTCAATTCTGACATATAGACACCCCGACTTTTACACTAATGAATTCTGTTTTAACACAAAATGCGTCATACTTTTACTTGCTTATATTGTTTCTACAAATACAAATAATTTAAGATACTCGTTATTCAAAGCTACTAAACTTCTTGACTGCCACGACCTTTATTTAAAAACAATAATTTTCTGATTCGTGAACTCATATAGACCTAGGTCACTCATCTCACGCCCATAACCGGAATTTTTGACTCCGCCGAACGGCAATTCAGGGTGCGCGCCAGAAGGGCGATTAATGAAGACCTGTCCTGTTTCAATCTTCGAAGCAACACGATGTGCACGCTCTTTATCTGCACTATAGACTGCTCCCGCCAATCCAAAATCCGAATCATTCGCTAAGGCGATAACCTGTTCATCATCTTCAGCGATAAAAACCTGTGCGACTGGTCCAAAGAATTCTTGTCGATATGCTGGATTATCAGGTTTAACATTTGTCAAAACAATTGGCTTGAAAAAATTACCTTCTCCTTCAATAATCCCCCCAGCAACAAGAACATGTGCCCCGTTTTCTATTGCCGCATCAACTTGAGCCTGCAACTCAACAGCTGCACTATGTGAGGAAAGCGGTGCTAATTCAGTTGTTTCATCAAGCGGATCACCCATTTTTTGCGTTGCAAAACTCTGCTTGATTCCAGCAATAAATTCCGCAGCAATTTTCTTCTCTACAATGAAACGTTTAGCTGAAGTACAGACTTGACCTGCATTACGTAGCCTTGCCGCAGTTGCATCCATAACAGCAGTTTTCACATCAGCATCATCTAGGATAGCAAATACATCGCTTCCGCCCAGTTCCATTGTTGATTTGATTAAGCTTTTTCCGGCAGCACTAGCGATCGTTCTGCCTGCTGCTTCAGAGCCGGTCAGTGCAACTCCTTGAACACGTTTATCCGCAATGATTTGTGAAACTTGTTCATGCGATATAAAAAGATTCTTGAATGCACCTTTTTCCCAACCAGCTTGCTGCACCAATTGGTCTAACAACTCTGCACATCCAGCAACAATACCCGCGTGTTTTAAAATGACTGGATTGCCGATCAAATAATTAGGAGCCAAAACACGAACAACTTGTGAATAAGGAAAATTCCAAGGTTCGACACTAGCGATTATCCCCAGTGAATGATATTCTAGCAAGGCTGTTTTTCCCTCTCCATAGGAATAAGGTTTAGGCTGCAGTAGTTCAGCATGCTCTGCATAATAAACGGCAAGATTGGCACACAAATCAATTTCGTTCCGCCCTTCACTAAGTCGCTTTCCCATATTAAGTGCAGCTTCACGAGCTAGCTCTTCCCTGTGCTCAAGAAGAACTGCTCCAAAATGATTTAATTTTGCCGCCCTAACTTTAACTGCAATCTTCTTTTGTTCTTGATAGAATTCTTCCGCTTCTTCCAAAGCCGCCGCAACCTCAACATTACTCTGCGGTGTGAATTTTTTTAACACTTCTCCGTTATAAGGATTGACCACGGTATATCCCATCAGTTCTCACCTACTTTTCTTAAACTGGCATCAAGACTAGCGTCAAGAATTGTGATAGCTTTATCAACATCACTTTTTTCGATGATCAAAGGTGGAATAAATCTAATTACATTATGAAAAACACCACAATTCAACAGAATCAAGTGTCGTTCCAAAGCTTCCTTGCGAATTTGTGATACTAGTTCTGTTGCTGGCTCTTTGCTTTTATCGCGTAATTCGACCGCAACCATTAGGCCTAACCCGCGTACACTGCTAATAATCGGATATTTTTCCTGCAGCTCTCGCAGCCTGGCGGTGAAATAAGTACCAATTTTGCTGACATGCTGCAAAAAATCATTGTTCATGATATCTAAAACAGCAATTCCTGCTGCACAGGCTAATGGATTACCGCCAAATGTTCCCCCATGCGCTCCTGGTTCCCACTGGTCCATGTATTCACTTTTTCCAATTACCGCACTCAAAGGTATTCCGTTAGCAATTCCCTTAGCCGAGGTCAAAATATCAGGCTGAATTCCATAATGATCTTTAGCAAATAACTCGCCTGTTCGACCATACCCGCTTTGTACTTCATCAAAAATCAATAAAATCCCAAAACGATCACAAATCTCACGTAACTTGGTCAAAAATTCTTTTGGAGCTGGAAGATAACCACCTTCGCCCTGTACAGGTTCAATCACAATACAGGCTGTCTGTGTTGGTGCCAATACATTATGAAAGACTTGTTGCAGCTGATTCAAACAACGTGCAATTTCTTCTTTTTCACTCAGATTAGTATTATAAATATCGGGGAAGTCTACATGATAAACCGGAGGCAAGACACCTTCATAATTTTTACGGTACTGTGCATTTGAAGCTGTCATCGCTGCGGTCAAAAGTGTTCGCCCATGGAAAGAACTATTAAAAGTGATAATGCCACTTCGTTTAGTCACGCTCAAGGCAAGTTTAACGGCACCTTCATTAGCTTCTGCACCGCTATTGGAAAAATAAACTTTGTAGTCAGCACCAACACGCCTAACCAGCTTTTCTGCAAGCTCAATGTAAGAAGGATAATAAACAACATTGTGTCCTCCATGGACCAAGCTGTGCAGCTGTTTTTCAACTGCCGCGACGACAGTTGGATGATTATGACCGCAGTTAGCTACACCAACTCCAGCTGCAAAATCGAGATACTTCTCCCCTTTTTCATCAGTCAGGTAGCTCCTTGGCCTTGTATGATTCCTAATTTTGTTGCACGTTTAGCTACTGGCGGTAAAACTGCTAATGATCTTTCATATAATGATTTCACTCAACTTCACTCCTTACGAACAGCTGCATCTACATGACTTTAGATAAAAATGAACGTGTCCGCGTATTATTGGTTTCCTTAAAAATATACTCAGCTGTGCCGCTGTCAGCAATCAACCCATCATCCATGAAGAGAACTTTATCTGCAATATTCTGTGCAAATGACATTTCGTGTGTGACAATAATCATCGTCATTCCTTTTTGTGCCAGGCTTTCCATTACATCTAAAACATCCCCTACCATTTCAGGATCGAGTGCTGAAGTCGGTTCGTCAAAGAGCATGACTTCAGGCTTCATTGCCAGAGCACGGGCAATTGCGACACGCTGCTGCTGCCCGCCTGATAGCGACTGCGGATAAGCATCGGCTTTCTCTGACAAACCTACTTGTTCCAGCAATTCATGTGCATGTGCAATGGCAGCCTGTGAATTAGCAATTTTTAATTTTATGGGTGAAAAGGTAATGTTTTCCAGAACTGTTTTATGGGGAAAAAGATTGAATTGCTGAAAAACCATCCCCATCTTCTGCCGCAGTAACCGTAACTTTTCTTTGCTGGCACCATTAACATTCTCGCCTTCAAACAAAACACTTCCTTCATAATCATCTTCAAGCCGATTTAGACAGCGCAACAGCGTACTTTTTCCGCTTCCTGAAGCTCCAATCAAAACAACTTTTTCTGATTTTTTTACCTCAAATGACACATCTTTTAAAACCACGTTAGCGCCAAATGCTTTCTTAAGACCGTTAACTTCGATAATATTTTTTTCGCCACTCAATTCTGCCAACCCCTCTCTAATTGCTCCGCAGATACTTGCGCCCCATTTTTTTCTCCAACAGCTGCATCAGCTGTGACAAGATGAAAGTCAGGACAAAATAAATCAAAGCGGCAACGATCAGAGGCGGTACAAAATCGTATAAGGTTCCACCAACACCCAAAGCCTGCGCAGTAACTTCCTGGACCCCGATATAAAAAAGGACTGAGGACTCTTTTACCAGAGAAATAAATTCATTCCCTAATGCTGGTAGGATGTTGCGCACTGCTTGAGGTAAAACAATTGAAAACATCGTGGTCCTATCGCTTAGTCCCAATGACAGTCCTGCTTCTGTCTGACCGTTTGAAATTGAAATGATGCCTGACCGAAAAATCTCAGCCGTATATGCACCCGAATTGATACCCAAAGCGATCGAACCTGGGATCACACGATCAAGTCCAGACCCCAGAAACTGAATCTGAGGAACTTCCAGAACTTTTGACAAAGTATAATAGATCAGCATTACTTGAATCATAGCAGGTGTTCCCCTGACAATCGCAATGTAAACACGTGCAATGTATGAAAGAAATTTTAGCTTAGAAAGCCGCATCATCACAAAAACCAAACCAAGTAAAATTCCGATCATGATACCAATTATTGAAATAATAATCGTCTGGGCAGTTCCTTCAACAAAAACTGGATAGTACTGCTTTAAAAAATCAAACATATTATTCCCCCTTTACTTGATCCACTTAGTCTGAACTTTTTGCTTGTAAATCCTCAGCTTTCTTAAACATCTTGTCTAACTCACCACTTTTTTCTAGTTTGGTGATCTGCTTATTTACACGCTTTATCAGGGCCTTATCTGATTTACGAGCTGCAATATTCACTGAACGCTGGTCTTTTGGTGTCGTTAGCTTAACTTTGGCGATTGCGTACTTGTCAGGATGCTGTCTGATGTAGTTATTAGCAATTTCATTTTCTACTACCACTCCGCTCAATTTACCTTGCGACAATTCAGTCGTCAGCCCTGTTAGCACTCCTTCCGTTACAACATTGCTTCCTTTCAATTGTGATTTAGCAATTGACTCTTGTGTGGTTGTCTGTTGAGCTCCGATTTGTTTTCCCTTAACATCTGAAACACGATTGAAATTATTTGCGTCTTTCTTCTGAACTAGCAAGACATTTTCCACCGTGTAATAGGATTTAGAAAAAGCGACCGCCTTTTTACGTTCATTAGTTGAAACCATTCCGGCCATGATCAAGTCAATTTTATTGTTTTTCAACTCCGAAATTAATGAGGGGAATTCTGTATTCTCAATCTTGAGCTTAACGCCCAAATCATCTGCAATCTTTTGTGCGATCATCATATCGTACCCGACGATTTTCTTTTTACCATTCTGCATGATTGGAAATTCGAATGGTGCATAATCAGCTGATGTGCCAACAACCAAGGTTTTCTTATCTTGAATCTTCTTAACACTATTGTCTGCATTTTTATTACCGCAACCTGCTAAAACAAGTCCTAACACCATGGCTGTTCCCAACATTCCTAAAGTTTTTTTGAATGTCATCTTCATAATTATTCCTCCAATTCAATATTAACCGCGTTGAAGCGGAAAGGTCATACAGTGCGGGCCACCGCCTGCTTTCAAAGTCTCTGATATGTCTAGCTCGATTACATCCATTCCATGCACACGCAGAGCATCGTTAACTGCAGTATTTTGTTTCAAGGAAAGGACACGTTTAGCTCCCAAGCTTTCTAAGTTGCAGCCATGTTTAAAGATAGCTTCTTCTGGGACCGGAATTATCTCGATTTTTAGCGTGTTAAGCAATTCTAGGAATGATGCCGGTAGCCCCTCTTTATAGGCCACGGCCAGATGATCCTCAACTAAGTTGAAACACATATCAAGGTGCAAATAGCGCGGATCTGCAGGAACTGGATAAACCTCGTATCCCAAAGGCTCCAACTTTGTCTTAAGTTCTTCAAATCCCTCTTCATTCGTACGATCGATAATCCCAACTGCAATCACTTTTTCTGTCAAAAAAGCAAAATCCCCACCTTCAAAATAACCTCGCTTAATTTCTGCTATCTTAGGGATTCCTAGTTCTTTCATTTTTTTCTCATACGCTTTTCTTTCAGGGAAGCGCAGTTCCTTTTTAAATCTTCCTAAAATATACCCCTCCTTGACACAGCCCCCAAAATCACGGGCAAAAACTGCATTAGTCATGTCTGGAGCCGCTTTTTGGCACTCAACTTCAACTCCAGTTTGATGATAGGCTTCAATTAGCTGCTCGAATTCAGCGGCTAATCTTGTTTGATCCAATGGCTGATCGGCATATTTTTTTGAGATTTCATTGATTGGTGCAGCCTCTTTCAAGTAGGTTGGGGGACACACCAAAACCTTTTTTAATTTAGAAGTTCCATCAAGTACAAACATTACTGTTTCCCTCACTTTTCCCACATTTTTGTTGTAAACTCACGAATCAATTTAGGTAAAAACTCGAATGAATACGGCTTGTAAACTCGTTCTTTCCACGTATGTGCCCCCTTGCCAAAAACACCAATATCCACAGCCGGAATATTCAACAAGCGCATCTTATCATAAGGCAACGGGTAGATTTCCTTGACCAGCGGAAAGTTCTTAGTCAGCTGGTCAATTTCTGCATCTGTTTCATCAATTGCTAAATAACTACTATCAGATAAGTAAGGAAAAAATTGTTTCATCTTAAAAGCCTCTTCCTGTTCATAAGCAGCTAAGGCCGTTTTAAGCTTCTGATAGACATGTGAGTCCTGCGCAACACTGTTATGCGGACAAAATGGCGGTGCCAAAAACAAAATTACTTTGGCAGTGTTGTCATTGATTTGTTTATCCAGATAATCGAGCAAGGCAAAACCAATCTCGCGTTTGTCAGCTTCTTGATGTTCACTCCAAAAAGTATGAACCAACTCCTCGACCTTTACTCCTTCTTGCTTAAGATAGTCCAAATACTCCGCAAAAGTGTATACCCTTATCTGACGCTCATCTTTAACTGCTGGAAAGGATAACTTTTTAAGGTATGCTGCCTGCTTTGCTATCATTTCTTTAACTAACTCATGACAATCATGCTCAACAGCAACTTTTAAATGCTGCAAAATCTCATAAACAGGCCGCTTGTATGTGAAAGTATTAAAGTACATATGCGTGGTTTTAGCAGTTTGCACATTATAGAAATCCTTTTGATCTCGCAGCATTAAGCACGATGACGGTAGTACTTCTTCATCTGGGATGTCCTCTACAAACTCTGGATTATTATTAAGCAACAGATTGATGCGACTAGCGATCAGTGTAGAATCAATTCCGGCATATGTATTGCGACATGTGTCTCAATCCCTTTAATATAAAAACACGTTAGCGCCTTACCGGCTGCTCCATAGTAAATGTATTTCTGTTGATCTCCTTCATATTTCGGACTGATAAAATCAGTATTAATCGCCACTTCATAGCTTAAATGATATTGCTTCTTTAGTTTCTCCAATTCATCCAAGGCGGCAATTGCCCCGCTATGGTCGTTTTCCTCAACGCAGTTACCCATAAACAGCAGGTTACCCGCCATTTCCTGGGGGTGTTCGCTATAATATAGTAGATTGGTTAAATTAACGGCATCACCGCTTTTCATATCCAAGGCCCCACGCCCGAAAAGCCAATCGCCTGAGCAAGCATCTTTTTGAATGTCAGGATCTTCACTGTATTTCTTAAAATATTCAGTTAACTTATCTGAATCCAGAGCAGCTTCCTTTAGGGCCCCAAAGTCCTCTATTCCCACAGTATCCATATGTGAATGATAAATAATCGTCTTTGCCGCTTCATCTTTTTTAATAAAGGCAAAAACATTCTTTCTCCCAAGTCGATCGTTCACAAGTTCCTGTGTCCACACCCATTCAGGGTGTTGCTGAAAAAATGGGAAACTGCGTAGAATACTTTCAACTTTCGCAGCAATTGCTACTTCACCACTAGTACCATTAACACTTTTCACACTGACAAGTTCGCGAGTTAGAGCTTCAACTCGCTGTGCATCTAACAACTTTTCTAATTTCTGATACATCTTAACCACTTCCAAGTTATAAAAAATATAATCAAAACTTAATGTGATTATAATTTGGTATCATCTTCATGTCAATAAATATAACACCGCAAAAAGGCCTAAACTTTTTGTTTCCAAAAGTTACGAATTAATATATTAGTCTGGGTTATGCATAAAATCACGCTGTTACGGGTTACAAGATAATATATATTCTTGATAGCAGTCTGAATATTCAATATCATATTTTGAACTTTATTATTAAAAGTCAGCAAGAACTGTTGAATTAGCTTAAATAAGCCCTTTCGTGTTATATTACTTAACACAAAAAGTTTGCATTCAGTTTTTAAAATGCAAACAAACGAGCAATATTGTGTTATTTTAGTTTACCAATAAGGATTAATTTATATAATACGAGGGAGTAGTGCACATGAAAATTATTATTTCAGATTATGCAACATCCATGATGGCTGATCACAGCTATGAATTTGAGATTTTAAAGCATCATCATCCAGAATGGTTCATCAAGACCGTTGTCTATGATCCAGGTGATCAGAGTGAATTTACACGCGAACTAGCTGATACTGATGCGTTAATTACCGCTTTTATTCCAGCAGATGCGAAATTATTTACCAAGGCTCCACGTTTGAAGTTGATTTCTGTCAATGCTATGGGCTTCAATAATGTAAATCTGGAAGATGCCGCTAAATATGGTATCCGCGTATGTGCGTTGCCTGATTACTGCAGCGATGATGTAGCTGAATTCACACTAACCTTAATCTTGAGCTTGACCAAACAACTAAAAGCCTATGATCTGCTGCTTAATGACACACATGTCTGGCAATATGATGCACTGTTACCACAAAAACGACTGGCGGCACAAACTTTAGGCATTTTTGGTCTAGGTAACATTGGTCAAAAGGTTGCACGCCTTGCCAGAAGCTTTGGAATGAATATAATTGCATATGATCCTTACCTTCCCCAAAATATAGCTGAAGAACTCAGAATCCCCTTACTTTCAGCGACCGATATTTACAAAAAAGCAGATATTATCACTAACCATATGCGCTTAACTGCATCTAATCGAGCTTTTTTCAATAAAAGTGCCTTTAACCAAATGGGCGCTAGCCGCCACCCACTTTTCATCAATGTTGCACGTGGTGAGAGTGTTGATGAAAAGGCACTCTTAGATGCACTAGATACAGGAATGATCAGGGGCGCAGGACTTGATGTTCTTTCAACTGAAAAACCAGAATTAGAGGGACACCCTCTGCTGAAACGCTCAAATGTAATTTTGACACCACACGCTGCCTTCTACTCACACGACTCTGTCATGGAATTACAACGTTTCTCATGTCAAAATACCGTCAATTTTTTTGAAGACAAACTTGATAAGGTCAATCATTTTGTTGATTTTGACCAAAGAGCAGCACAGAATAGTATCACACTTTCTTCCTAAAGAGCACACTTATTCTATGGCTAGCCATTAACCATTCGCAACACACAGTCACCTAATTTCGCCGTTTGGGATGAACCGCTTTTAAATTAAATAGTAATTATTACTATTTAATTTAAAAAATACGTGCTAGAATAAAGGAATGTGATATAGGTCGGTTAAATTTGAGTGTTAATATTAAATTCATGAATAATTTTAATTTTGACGAAATACTTTGACCTATGGCACATATTCACACGAAAATTAGGTCAAATTTCAACTTTTGCCCCCATTTTCCTCGTACTTTAGAATTTCCAAAAATTACAGAGAGATGGTAGTTATGAGCAAAAAAATTCCTATAACAGTTATTTCGGGATACTTAGGTGCAGGAAAAACCACGCTTATTTTGCACTTGCTGAAATGCAAAATGAATAAGCGCATCGGCATTGTCGTTAATGATTTAGCATCGGTCAATGTTGATAAAAAGGCTATCTGCAACAGCCCTTATTTTTCCGAAGCAGATCGGCTGATCCCCATCACTGATGGAACTATCAGTAATAAACATAGGCAAAAACTAATTGATGCTGTATATGATCTTGCAGCGTCTGGTGCTGTAGATTTGATTTTAGTCGAGTCTTCCGGTGTCGTGCAGCCTGATATAGTTGCCGCGTGTATTGTCAAAGGTCGAACGTCAACTGCACAAGAATTGGACAAAGTTTGTTATTTAGATACGAACGTCACTATTGTTGATGGCTTTAGAATTTTACAGCAATTCTTGCCTGGACAAGGGAAATACAATCAGAATTTTGTTGAAAGCAATCAATTGATCGTAAAGCAAATAGAATTTTGTGATGTTCTTCTGTTTAATAAAATTGATTTGCTGACCCTTGAACAGAAAAACTATTTACAGGAAATAGTACGTCAAATACAACCGACAGCTAAATTTTATGCAACAAAATTCTCACAAATTGCTGTTGCCAAAGTAATTCAGACCCATCTCTTCAACGCACAATCGTCTTTGAATGAACGTAACCTGTCCGATCCATTGCGACTCTTAAACCAAAACGCCGAACCGCTGCTAAAAATTGATTCCTTCGTTTATCGCCGGCGCCGCCCTTTTCACCCGCAGCGCTTTAATTCATGGCTTGATCGCTGGCCGCCTGAGATCACACGCTGCAAGGGTGTCATGTGGCTCCAAACTCAGCCTCCAGAGTGTTTACTATCTCACAATCTGGGCGGGCAATGGACATTATCCCTTCAGGTTATTGGATCGCAACGCTTAAAGATTGGGAAATCAAGAAGATGTTTACCATCCGCAAAAACTTAGCCGCCATTTGGGATAAAAAATTTGGCGACCGCATGATCGAATTAGTCTTTATCGGTCAATACATGAATAAGGAACAAATCATCCATGATTTGGATAAATGTCTATTTCGTGAAAATGAGCCATTGGATATTTTAAGTGATCCCTTCAAATTGAAGTACTGAGAAACTTGAAGGATCTTAACACTACTGATCCATTATAAAAACTGGCAAATTGCTTGATTAGTCGTAGCCAGATGCAAGGATTCACTTACTAAAATACCTATAGATGTGTTCCGGAAAACGGACCACTCTGTAAATATCCAAAAACGCCAGGCTGATTTTAAAATTAACCCGGCTTTTTTGGTATATTGTGCTCATTGTCTTCTGTGCTTGGTTACTTTTCATCAAAGCAAGTGATGTTAAGCTAGTGTCGAATTCGGAATGTTACTATACTCCTCTTTACTTAAACGAGTGTGTGACATAAGTCGGGAAAATTTGAGTAATAACTCGAAATCACGAACATAGCGAGTACTTTGCCATGAGTAATTCGAAGTTAGACGGAGAGTTTGACTTATGGAACACGTTTATACGGAATAAAACAGGAGCTGTGCCAAAACTTAACTTTTGGCACAGCTCCATCCTAATTCTTAACTATGAATAGCTGCGCGTTTACTCTTAAGCAGCATCCACTGTTCGGCATTTCCTATACCTAATACAGCAAGTCCTAGGACAATATATGCACACATGATGAAAAGGGAGTTTATCACATTACTAATAGTTAAATGCTTGATTGCCGTCCCCGTTATACCTGTACTTACAACAACTAAATAATCAACAAAAAAGTGCATAATCATTGGAAAAAGGAGACTGCCCTTCCTAACATATAGACATCCTAGCAGAAAGCCTAGACCACATACCTGAATCATTTGCAACATAGTCGCTGGTAATCCATCAGACCGCGCATTTCCCAGATGATACAAACTAAACAAGATGCTGGATGCAGCTATTCGAACTAAAACGGTTTTTGTTGTGCATTTGACATAAGCTATGTCGCTCATTAAACTGCCTAAAACAACACTTCTAAATATATATTCTTCTGAGATGCACGCTATAAGTCCAATGACAAACGCACCTTTTACGTTAGATAAGCGGCTGATTGACCCTAACGACAATGTCACAAGCATAATCAAAAACATAACATATGAATTTTTTCCTATCTTCGTTTTCCATCGCGCTTTTTCATGAATCAGAAGGCTATTTAATATCACTGCGACCAAAAACTCAAACAACTTGAACCACGTTTCGAATAACAAGTATGAGCCTTTGATGTGAAGCATATTGCTTAAGGGTGCAAAAATAAAATCATCAAAAATCATGAGAATTACTAAAAAAGTAACTATTCTTATATCTATTTTTCGTAAATTATGTATCATATCAAAATCCTTTGAAAAATTATAGTGGAGAAACTTACAAAGTTAAGGTACTGCGATATCGCGATAATCGGTATTTGCTAGATAACAGCTGTACTGCACTTGTAAGACATTATGAAAGAAAGATACTTCTCTAATCTTCTTTACATAGAGGACTTATGCTTGTTATCCAATACAGGTAACAGAAAAATCATCAACCACAGAGAAAACGCTGGAAGTGCCTTCTTTATAACATAACCTGTCCAAAATCCGATCAAATAAGCACTACGCACCTCATCTTTCGGGCTTGAGAATAATTGAGTTGCTTGCAAACCGAAAGTAACAATACCAATAAAAAGCAAAATCACGCCTTGCTTCCATGTTATTTGTGAGATAAATTTCTTAAATTTTATGGGCAAGTGCAGACACAACACGTAAAAATTTATCCAAAAGATAATTTCAATTGTTTTTTCAAAAGGTAAATTAGTCCATACAAAATCCGCATAAATCAGAAATAAGAGAATACTATTAAGCAAATAACTATAACGAAAAATATAACTATTCTTCTTATCAGCCTGAAAGCTGTCATTGTACTGCTTTAACATAATTTCATCCTCTCTTAGCAACTTGTCCAGTGAAATGCAGTAAACATCGCTTATTTTAATCAAAGTATTAATATCAGGGTAACTGCGCCCGTTCTCCCAGCTAGAAATTGTCTTCCTAGAGACAAAAAGTTTGTGCGCAATTTCTTCCTGTGTAAAATGATTTTGAACACGCAATGATTTCATTTTCGTCTTAAAGTCCATTCGTTCACCTCCCACTGAAAAATATGCCCCCATAGACCAAAAAAAGCAAGCTATGATCCTTAGACATAGCTTGCTTTTGGCAATCTAACAACGTTTTTCACTCAAGTAACATATGACAAAACTTACGGATATTTACACTAAAAGAGCAGTAGCAGGGCTCAGAGTATGTATTACAAGGGCTGTCAAAAACTGACAGCATAATTAAAAGGGGGTAAATTTTAGCCTAACTCCGCTATAAATCTTTATTCAAAATATTGAACTTCTCCGCAGCATATTCCACCTCTATTACTTCACCATTTTTTAATGGTGTTTGGAAAGTTATTCGATCATTTATACCATTTAAAAAAGTTAAGATAGTCAGTCCGTGAGAAACTACCAATATATTTTGTTCTCCTCTGTTCAGATGTCTTGCTGCAATTTTTCTTAAATATTCATCCACTTTTCTTTGTATTGCAGGAAAATTTTCTGGATAGCCCAGTCTATCTAATTGTTCGACGATCTCAGAGAAGCTGTGAAAACTAAAATTTTCTTGTAGACTATTCTCTCTATTATATTGAGGTACTTTAGCAATAATTTTTCTGATAAATTCAGCTTTAGCGCTACCCTCATTACTGCCATAACACCATTCTCTTAGAATATCTGTCTTACTATGTTTGACTTGATTGTTTTGTTCAGCAAGAATGATCTCACAGGTTTTGACTGCACGTCCGCTATCGCTAGAATAAGCATGACAAAAATTATTTTTACTCAGAGATTTAGCAACATTCCCTATTCTTTTTTCCCCAAGCTCCGTTAAGGGTGAATCTGACCATCCCTGAATTTTGTTTAACTTATTGAATAGAGTCTCTCCATGTCTAACAATAAATATTTTACATTTATTCGGTGGCACTGCGCTGTAATCTCCCTTTAACATTATTTTTTTCCATTGACTACTGCTTGCTTCAAAGCCCAGATCGATTCATCGTTTGTTACAACAGGTAACCCGCAGCCAGCAGTCAGAATGAAAGGGAGCCCTTTACGAGCATCTGCTGCTTTTTGAGCCTGATTTAAAATCTTATCCCTATTATTGTCCTTAAATAAATTTTGATCTACGCCACCAGCAGCTATTTTTTCATTTAGCCACGGCATATCTTTCTCCAAAGAAGGGGTATGTTCTTCCTGATCTGCCCAATGTATGATATCTATATACTTGTTTTGTGAGAATTTTTCTGGGTGTGATGCAGGACCGCATGTATGAAACATAACGGTTCCTCCTTTTTCTTTAATCGTTTCAAATATTTGGTTATCATATGGTGCCGAAAATTCAGCGTAGACATCTGCAGCCAGCTCTCCTTCGTCTCCATGCCCAAAAATACTATAAAAGAATCCATCTATTTCATTCTCCAGTGTATCCCTAACGTACCTTTTTAAAACTTCGGTTATTTTTTCAAGAGCGCTTTTTACCCCTGCAGGATTTTTCTCAATTAAAACATTTAATTCGCTTTCTCTTTTGCTTTTTGGCTTGTTCACTCCAGGATATGGATTATGCCCTGCTAAAAAAGTTAAAATACATAAAGGTGAAAAAAGGGTTTGTAAAATAGGAATATTATCTCCCACTCCTTTTCTGACTCTTTTAGCTAAAAGCACCTGCTCATAAAAGGGGTTATACTCGGCGGCTTTTTCCTGCAAAAAAAAGTCTAGATCTTCTGCTCTTTTTATTGGATAATTGACCAATTCAGGTAAAACATCCGTGTAGTTTTGTTTATTGTAGATGTTTCCAAAGGCTTCTGCATAATACGTTGCTCTTGGATTAACCTTAATGAAGTCCCATTCATATTTTTCTTGAAACGCGATAATTGTATCTGCTAATGCACGGTAGTCATTTTCAACTTCCACAAAGTGCTTCCATGTACTTACTATCGGTCTTCTATTACCAACAGCAACCAACAATTGCTCAAGTCTATTACTCATTTTTTCACGCCTTTTTATTTTTGTATAATAATTATTATCGAAAAGAACAATACTATAATAATTCCACAAAACAGATCTCGCTTTTGATACTTCAATGGATTTAACTTAGTCCTTTTGATTTTCTGATTGTAACACCTGCATTCGATTGCATTAGTTAAATCAAAAGCTCTCCTAAATGAAGAATAAATAAGTGGGACCAGAATAGGAAAAACTTCTTTGATTTTCTGGGTTATTTTTTTACTTCCGAAACTTGCTCCTCTTGCCCGTTGCGCATCTTTAATTTTTTGGACTTCTTCTGATAAAGTCGGAATAAATCGAATCGCAAGTGTTACCATCATCGCAAAATCTGTTATTCTTACTCCAACTCTTTCCAGTGGAGACAGCAAGCTCTCAATCCCACTCGTAATATCAGTTAAAGATGTTGTAAATGTCAAAATCGAACTTCCCATAACCATTAGCAAAATTCTTAATGATAAAAACGCCGAAATTTCAATTCCTTGTTTGGTTATTTGAAATATCCAAGCCGACCAAATCACATCACCCGAAGTATAAAGAATGTTGAAAAAAGAAGTAAAAAGCACGATGGGAATAATCGGCTTGGTGCTTCGCAAAACAACTAGCAGCGGAATCCGCGAGCTAAGAGTAATTAACACTAGAAATATTGTGTCTGCAACGAACCCGGCAATACTATGCGTTAAAAACAGCAGCAGGATCCATAAAGCCGTCGCAATGATTTTAGTTCTAGGATCTAGCCTATGCACAACGGATCTTCCTGGAATAAACTGACCAATCACTGTGCTATTCAATTGATTTCACGTCCTTTAACAATCTTATTATTTCAGCCTTCGTGTCATTGTACCGATAAATATTGGTATTAACTGAGGGATTTTTTTGAGCCAGCATACTTAAAATACTCGTGGTGATCGGAACATCTAAGCTCATGTCGTTCAATCTTTCAGTGTTGCTGAATACTTGAGCCGGAGTCCCTCGCAATAGAATATTCCCATCATCTAAGGCAATAAGCCTTGTGGCATACTCCGAGATATCTTCCATGCTGTGTGAAACTACAATAATGCTGCTACTTGTTTTAGCCTGATACTCTTTTAAGCTTTCGTAGACCTGTTTTGTAGTTTTAGGATCTAATCCAGCTGTAGGTTCATCTAAGATCAATACTTCTGGTTCCAGCACCATTGTTCCTGCCAATGCTACCTTTCTCATTTCTCCTCCAGATAATTTGAAAGGTGATTTTTCCAAGTAGCTTTCCTGCAGTCCTACAATTTTTAAAACTTGTCTGATCTTTGATTCCTGTTCTTCTTCTGGCACACCTTTATTGACAAGTCCGTACGCAATATCCTTTTTTACAGTTTCACAAAATAACTGATGCTCCGGATACTGAAAAGAAACACCTACCTTAAAGCGAAGATGTTTCAAATCAAATCCCTTTTTCCAAATATTTTCTCCCTTGTAAAAAATCTGCCCTTTATCAGGCTTTAATAACCCGTTGCAAATTTTTATCAAGGTTGATTTACCGCTGCCTGTGTGCCCTATTACACCTATAAAATCATTTGCATTTACTTCTAAAGAAATGTTTTTAAGAACTTCTTTTTCAAAAGGCGTATTTTTTCCATAAGAATATTGAATATTTTCAATTTTTAAAAGATTCATGCTCTTACCCCTATATCCTTTTGAATTGCCTGTACAAACTCTTCTTTAGTCAAAATCAATTTTTTACTGTCTGTCAAATACCCTTCAGCTTTCAAGTCAAGCGCTAGTTTAGTCACGGTTGGAATACTTAGTCCCATTGCTTCAAGCTCTTCTCTGTTTTCAAAAACAATCTCCGGTTTATCATCGAATCTAATTCTTCCCTTATTTAAAACAATTATTCTGTCAACAGAAGCTACCTCATCTAACAAATGAGTTGTCATTAAAACTGTCACGCCATATTTTTGGTTTAGTTCATGAATTATCTTTAGAATATCTTTTCTGCCCTTAGGATCTAACATACTAGTTGCTTCATCGAAAATAATCCCCTTAGGCCTCATTGCTAATATACTGGCAATGCCTATACGCTGCTTTTGTCCGCCAGAAAGCTGATATGGAGGGCGTTTCCTGTACTCATACATATTAACTATCTTCAAAACCTCATTAACTCTTTTTTTAATTTCCTCCCGCGGCAGCCCAAGATTTTCTAAAGCAAAGGCTATGTCTTCTTCAACTATTGTTGAAACAATTTGATTTTCAGGATTTTGAAACACCAGTCCAACTAATTGTCTGATATCCAGCCATGTCTCTGGGTCCTTAGTGTTCCATTTTTCATCAATAAGCACCGCACCTTTTTTCGGTCTAATAAGTGCATTAAAATGTTTTAGAAGTGTTGATTTTCCAGAGCCGTTAGAACCAAGGATCCCTACCATTTCCCCTTCTTTGATCGAAATATTTAAATTTTCAAAAATCAGTCTTTCCTGTCTTGGGTAGTGAAATCCCAATTTTTCCGTCTGAATTATACTTCTCATTTTTTCATTCCTTTATCAAAAATTCTAGCTTTCAGAAGCATCTAAAAATATCTCCAATGCTTTCTTGACGGGAATGTAGAGCAGGCTAACTATAATTACAGTAGAAATAGAATTAATCACCGTAGCAGGCAAGCTTAGAAATGAACTTGTTACAGCGGCACCTAAACCACTTCCGCCAAGCAGCAATTTGATAACTCCCTCAATGAATGACAAAATAACCTTAGTAACACCGGCAGCCACTGCAACCAATGTGATATTTAATATTTTGCTATCATTGTATTTAACCAACCTAAAACTTTGCGTTACAACCAACGCAACTACAAATACTTCGATGATAATAATCGGCGCTTCAGCAGCATAGCCATTCAAGACATCGAAGATACCTAACCCGATCGATCCCGCAATCGCTCCCTTGTAGAATCCTAAGAAAAGCACCGCTAGCACTACTAGAGAGTTTCCAAAATGGATAAATGGCGCTCCTACAGCGGCTGGTAAAGGAATTCTAAAAAATTGAATTCTAGATAAGTAATAGCCGCAAACAATCCAACCAATACAATACTTGCTACCCCGGAACTTGCATAATTTACTCGTTTAATTTCATTTTTTTCGGACATAATTCTCTTCTCCCTTTATGGAGCTGGGTCAAAAGTTAAGTTTTAACCTAGCTCATCTATTTATTCCGCATGAACATGTTCCATAAGTCAAATTCTTTATCTACCTCAAGTTACTTATAGCAAAAGATTCGTTTTGCAAGGTACTTAACTTATGTCACACTCCTTTCTAACAATTAAATTTTTTCTTTTAATATATTCGAATAATTCTTTGCATATTCTGCTTTTCTTTCCACCCCCTAAAAAAAAACGTCCTCCAAAACAAATAATGTTCAACATTGATCTGCTTTGGAGGACGCTTTTGCGTGTTACCACCTCTTTTTTTAGGAAACATTCACATGTTTCCCCTCTTCAAGTACAAAATAACTATACTCTAGCACTATATCCGGTGCACCGGTTGTGATTTAAAGTTTTCCCTGTCAATCACAAGACTCTGCGGCCATTTTCAGTACAAAATTCGTTGCTCATTTTCACCAACCTGAGCTCTCTTAAAACGTTTTTTATCTTACTTCCCGCGTCACAGTCACTACTATTCTCTTCATACCTCAGTTTCAAAATCGATCGATGTGCCACTTGCTACATACTTCTAATATCTGCACCTCAGAAAGAATAGTCTTCAATTTTAATTGCAGAACTCATTCTTTATTCTAATCGAAATGTAATTCATTTTTTGTAATGTTAATTTAGTTTTTACTTATTGTCAAGTGAAATTTTTTATTTAACAACTTTCAAAAGCAAAAAAGATTTCAATTGTCCCTTGGATACGGGAGTTTCTCCATATAGGACTTTTTACAGGATGCATATTCCTTGTATATATAAAATATTCTTTCTTACTAACACATTCATAGAAAATCCCACGTCTTCTGTATAAGCTGGAAAAAAGCATGTGCTAAATATTGACTTAGGATCAGAAGCACGTAAGTCCCTAGAGTTAAGTGGGCCTAAAAACCGAAGAATTTCATAAACTAGCTTTTGATATAATATAAAAAGTACTAGTCGCATCCAATACTTCGTGAAATTATTGACTAAGCATCATTCATTTTATTGAACAATTTATTCGTAATTTCCTCATAGAAACGTTCTTTATACAAATTCTATACTTACTGGCTTATTCAATCTTTAGTTGCACTGCTCGTTGGCATATCCATTTTATACTCGTAGTCAATGCTTTATCCAAATTATCTCCATCAGAGCCTGGTTTTGTTTGAATGTACTTGACGTTCTGCCCAATATATTGTGATTCTTCCTTATTTTCATCCAAATCATTGCTAGGATATAACACAAGCAATGCTGCTACTGGTCGAACATCTCTCAATACCCCAGATTTCTGGTTCTCAAAATAAGATGAACTCGTATCATTTACATACGAAGTAACCTGTCTTTTCAAACTCTCTTTATTTCTTACTTTTTTCAGTATTGTACCTAGTTTCATATACTTGGCATCTAACAGAATGCTACCCAAGTAGCTCCTATTTTTATTAAATATATCCAGACGAATATCAGACTTGTTTCTTTTAGAAACCGTTGTTAATGGCTTATCAAAGCTGGCCTTTCTGCCATAAGCGGGAATTTTTTGATTACACGTTAGATTTATAATAAGGTCATCCGATAAAAATCTAACTTGTGTATCTTCAGTCAAAAAAGGTAGTTAGCTATCCATATTTTGGTCGTATATCCAGCCATTTACAGGCTCAAAGTTCAACCTAACTACAGATTTAATAACCTGAATATATGTCCGAATCTCATACAACTGAGCTGTTTTTTTCCAGTAGTGTTGATACTGGTTACTTAATACAAAATTTCCCTAACCTCTCAGAAACATTGATAAAATCCCCCCATATCTCGCTTATAGATATGGGAGGTTATTATTTGTATTTAATTTTTTATGACCCTTAAATTAACTAACATAAGTCACTGTGTGTGCCAATCGCTACTAGATAAACCTGATCTAGTATTTGTGCATACACCAACAAATGATCGCCATTATGGCCATCGAAATGTAATTTCAGAACTTTAAATTTTACATCTTGTCCTGGAACACGCTTTTTAAGCTGTTGTATCACTTTCTTAGGCAAATTCAGTGGGTGTGCATAGAAATATTCTGGAATGCTCTTATCTGTTAAAAAGCAGTCAATTATGTAATCCCAAGGAGAACGTGCCTCGGTATCGAAAGGTACCTTTCCATTAAAAATTGGCCGCCATCTGGGATTCTTCTTCACAACTTTATATTGCCGTTTAAACTGAGTGGTTGGAGTTATTTTACTCATTTAACAACTGTTCTAAGTCTTGCTTATTGGTCGCGCTCTTTAACTCTGTGGTCCCTGCAAGGTCGTCTGCCACCTCAGTTAATGACCTAGCGACCTGATTGTTTGGGAAACCATAATATTGTGGTAACCCATTGTTAGCCACAGTTGTCACAACTATCCGCATGAATTCGGACATAGTTAACCCGTGTTGGGCCAGTTGTTCCTGGGCCTTTTTCTTAATTACTGGGTCGATTCTAGTGTTAATTCTGGAACTAGTTGCTGTGTTAGTCATTATCATCAGCCCTTTCTTTTTAAATTGTACACCATTTGTCACACAAGGTAAAAAAATGTTCTTGTACAACAAATTGCCCCACCTATCAAATATTTTAATGTCTTAAAGAAGTTCAAGACGCATTACTCAATAACTTCAAAGCTGGCAGACGTAACTACACCGTTTTTCAAGTCGGTAAAGCTACACCCTAAAGATCTGTAGCTTAAAACAAAATAATTTAATTTTGCTCAAATAAATTATATAGTGCTCAATTTATACTACGATCTAACTAGACTCAAACTTTTTTGTTCCATTTGATTACTTTAAGACATCTAAGAGTCGTAATAATATTTTGTCTTCTCATTAACACAAAATGTTATTTATGCTTACACTTTTTTAATAGTGAAATACCATAGAACAACGGTGCAAAAATAATAAAAAGAGTACTAACAAACAAACTTTTTGCCAAACTGTATCCCCATCCTGCAGCATTACTATAAGTTTGGGTAGTTGTCGTCGTGTATTCCCAAGGATTTACCGATACACTATTCGATGACCATTTTCTGTTTTTATGATTTTGCGCTAAATCTTGGTGATATAGATCAAGTGCTTTTTGCTTGTAGGACACAAATTGTTCGTCGTCTGCCTTAAACCAGCTTGGATGTGCAATTCTAAAAAACGGCAACACTAGCATCGTGATTAAAAAATAAATATCATAAAATTCAAAATGGTACCTAAAAGGATAAAGGGACAAATTTTGTAAATATAACAGAATAGCAAAAAAACTTAACAAACCTGTGATAAAATAACCTAGCAGCTTGAATAAAACATAAATATTCCTAATCATATTATCTTCTCCTACATTCACTCTTTTTCACGTCTAAAAGTAACGAACAGCTCGCAACTGACTGTTTAAAAAAGCGAAATCAAAGCGGCTTAGTCAGCCCAAACTCTCTTAAAAATACTACAATCCTCGTGCATTCTTCACATGAATCTTTTTGCTGATCTACCCTATCCTTCAAGCAACCAAGCTAGTATTACTCCAAAAACAAAGAAAATTGCTTTTGCAAATAAATTTAAAATCATAATCATTACCGTTTTGACCTGCTCCTGAACCTAATTATAATTACAAGCATAATACATTGCAATAATTGCAAGGCAATTTATAAAAAGTGGTGCGCAACTAACTGAAAATCTTAATTCGCAATATTTTTATGCAGCCAACAAAAAAGAGCAGCCGCATTAGCTACTCTGAAAAATACTTTTTTCAGGATTTTCTTTTTCATTTTCGCCTTCTTTCTCATTTCTTCTTATCTATTGTAGTACGCTGAATATTCTTCTGGTCAAGTGTCTTTTTCAGTTTACTAAGCTCTGCTTGAACTCCAAAAACAGCTTGTGTAGTTTCAGTTATTTTCTCACCAAATTCAACACTATCAATGTTTCGACCTGCCTCCACTAAAATTTTGTTGTTCAAAACGTTGCCAATAAAAATGATAAATGAACAGTGTGCTTGTGATCAACGTTAGATCTGCAGTAGTAAATGATAAGCCAAATTTAAACTTAATATACGTAAGACCAAGAATTAACACAAAAGTCACCAGTGAAATCCAAAAGTTTACTTTGTTTTTATTAGCATTCCATAATTTTCGCATTGCATCACTCCCTCATTCTAAACATAGATAGTTTTTACTGACACTGTCCTATCTTGTATACCCTAACCGTTCCTTCATACTTGGTTCTCTGTGCATAGGTCGGACTGGCCTTAAAAAGCAGTGTACCGACTGTAATCTTGTTTCGGCGAGCCAATTCATGCAGAGTCCCCACATCAATAAAACTATCACCACGATAAATCGCATAAATAGACGCTCTTCGTGCCATCAGCATTCCCCCATTTTTGACAGATATAAGCTAACTGATCAGTCTGTTCTTATAAAAGCTCATGATATTGTTCACTTAAGAGAACACAGTAAATCTAACACCAGTGTTCTCTTTTGTCAAAGGTTACTATAAAAAGAACCATTGTTCTCGATTAAGAACAATGGTATACTGAAAACATATTAAAAGAGGTGGTTAAAAAATGAAATCTAATGCAGAAATTGTTTCTGCCATGCAGCAGCTTGCCAAACAGCAGCAGATCTCAATCAGCGAATTAGCTCGCCGCGTAAAAATGGCCAAGTCTGCTGTTTCAAAATACTTCAATGGTTCGCGCTCTTTCCCTTTAAACAGACTTGATAGTTTTGCCAAAGCACTAGGAACAACTTCTGAGCACTTGCTAGGCATCGACATGCCATCTAATATGGTTCCTATTGCTGGGGTAGTTAAAATTCCTGTCATCGGTGTGATTGCTTGTGGAGATCCCATTACAGCTGACGAAAACATTGATGGTTATATCGAAGAACCGAAAGAAACCCTGCCTTCTGGAAATCTTTTTTATCTGCATGCTAAAGGAGACTCGATGGCACCAACCATTCCTAATGGTGCAAATGTTTTAATTCGACAGCAGCCTGAAGTTGAAGATGGTGAAATTGCAGCTGTGTTACTTACAAATGAAAATGAAGCAACGCTAAAACGAATCAAACATACTGATAAACTAATCCTATTATTGCCAGACAATCCAAAATATGATCCGATCGTTTCAACGCCTGAAAATCCTATTAAAATTCTTGGGAAAGCGATCCGCTTCATTTCCGAATTGTAAACTACAAGATAAGAATGGGAGAGGCACATAAGTTGATAATAAGCCTAAAACTTAACTTTTGCCTGCTCCCTTTTCATTTTAAAAATTTGTTATACGAGTTGGTGCTTTTGCATAGCCCAATTTAAAAACGCTTTAATTACAGAAGGACTTCGCTAATCTACTTTAACGTCGCAATCGTCTCATCACCATAGAGTTCCGCCCAATCATTTTTAAAATCCGAAACAGCTTCTGCGATCAATGGAACATTCAATCCTGTATCAATTACATCCGGACCAATCGTAACTGCTTGCGCGCCATTTTTTATCGCATCTGTCACCTGACCAACATTATGAAAACTCGCTGCTAAAATTTTAGTCTGACTAGTACTGGTTTTGATCACTTGTGCAAGCTCCGTGATTACATGATCCGCAGAAATATTCATATTCTGCATCCGATTATAATATGGGGCCAGATAATCAGCCTGAGCTGCCATTGCCAGTTCTCCTTGGAATACTGTATAAATAGCCGTTGCTGTCACACGCAAGCCTTCATTTTTCAAAACTTTAATTGCAGTTAGTCCTTTTTCATCTGTCGGTATTTTCAAGTACACATCACGGTCGATTTCTGCCGCAATGCGATGAGCATCAGCAAGCATCTCATCTACAGTCGCCCCAACTACTTGAACATGAAGTGCCTTGTTCTTGCCGATAATTTTACGAATTTTACGCAAATGATTAAAAAAATCAATTTTTCCTTCTTTTTTGATAATCGTAGGATTTGAAGTCACTCCGCTCAACGGTAGTATCTCGTTGCATCTTCTTATCTGCTCTAAATTGACCGTATCCACTAATATTTCCATCATGCTGCCTCCCCTTTATTTTTTCCAAGCATAGCAAGTATCAAGTCCATTAAGCAAAAAAATTTGTCCTGCTTAAGATTAATATCTGCATTATTTCTCCAGAAATAGCACCTAATACATATTGTCTGTGAGTGTCCTAGCTTTCAATTAAAATAGTTATGCGCACACACAATTATGGTCAGATCAAATATTTCAAGTATTATCTAGATGTTCAAGAAAACGTTTTCTAAAAATAAAGTATAGACCTTGTTGATATTAATAACAACTTATTTATGCACCAAAAGAGGAGTTGGGTCAAAAGTTAAATTAACCCAACTCCTCTATTTCTTCCGTGTAAACATGTCTTTGTTATTTTTCTTGCAAACCATCGAAGAGTTTTCTGCTCAACTCAATCTTGTCTGTCCCAGACTCGCTATTGAAAAATGTAATCTGGCCCTGGTGATTATTACTTCGCAACAAGTCCTGTTTCTGTAACACTCGCTGAAGTTCTCGTGCTGCACCAGGTCCACCATCAATGATGAAAGGTTTTGGTCCCATGACATCCCTAACGGCATTTTTTATAAATGGAAAATGGGTACAGCCCAAGACGATTGCATCGGCTTTCCCCTTATATTGTGCTAGGATTTTCTCAAGATAAGCGTGAACTGCATCTGATCTCAATTCCCCTCGTTCAACAAACTCTACTAGGGTAGGTGCAGGTACTGGAACCAGTGTTGCCTGTTGCTCATACTTTTTCAACAGTTGTGCGAATTTTTCTTCACGCAAAGTCAGTGGAGTCGCCATAACTAAAACCTGAGAATGCCGCTTGCGTTCGACAGCAGGTTTTACAGCTGGCTCCAACCCGATAACTGGCAGTTCAGGATAACGGACTCTAATATCATCAATTGCGGCACTTGTCGCTGTATTACAAGCTATAACAATTGCTTTGACCCTTTTCTTTAAAAAATACTCTACAATTGAAAAACTTAATTTTTTCACTTCTTCAGTCGTTTTGATGCCATAAGGTGCATTTTTAGAATCACCATAGAATATGAAATCTTCTGCTGGCATTAAGTGGTGCAGATTTCGTAGAACACTTATCCCACCGACACCCGAATCAAAAACTCCGACCGGAAAGTTTTTTTTAGAGTTCTCCATAATTTCAACTTCCTTTTCCAAAAATATTCATAGTAATTAAAGCTGTGCAAGCAAAACGCCCAAGAATTGATGCTTAATTCTTAGGCGTTTATACCCAGGAGTCTTGCTCTTAAAAACTGGATAACTGATCAGGGGCTAAAACCTTACATACGTTTACTTGATAATAATTAAACAGCTTTAATTTTTCGATTCAGACCTGTGCAGCAACATATTGCTGGATACGCTTAGCAGCTTCCTGCAGATTTTCCATGCTTGCAGCATAACTGAGTCGAACATAACCTTCCCCACCAGCACCAAATGAGACCCCAGGAATCAACGCGACCTTAGCATCTCGTGCCAAGCTGCGAACAAACTTCCACGAATCCTGTATACAGTTCTCTGGTATTTTGGCAAAAACATAGAAGGCTCCATCCGGACTTGCCATCTTAAAACCGACTTTCTTCAACTCCTGAATTAGGAAATCACGACGTTTAGCGTACTCTTTCAACATGACACTGCTATCTTTCTTGCCATTTTTCATAGCTTCCAAAGCTGCATACTGAGCGTTAGCCGTCGATGCAGTTACCATGTATTGATGCGACTTAACCACTTGTTCGATAAAATCCTGCGGTCCCATAATGTAGCCAATCCGCCAGCCTGTCATTGCATGCGACTTGGATAGACCATTAATGACAATCGTATTATCAGGTGCAAATTCAGCAAGGGACACATGCTTTCTATTATATGAAAGCTCTGCATATATTTCATCGCTGACTGCCCAAATATCTTGCTCCTTAATAACTTCTGCCAACCCCTTCAACTGTGCACGTGTGTATGCGACACCGGTAGGATTGCTGGGATAGTTCAAAACAACTGCTTTAACATGTGCCAGCGGGTACTCTTCAAAGACCTTACGCAACCTTTGCGGAGTCAGGATAAAATTGTCATCACTGGTATCGACTGTGATAACCCGACCGTGATTAACCAATGTGTCAGGTATATAAATAGGGAAAACTGGTGTTGGTATAATAACAACATCTTCCGGATTTAAAATCGTCTGCAGGCTAGCTGCTATAGCTTCCGTCGCACCTAAAGTTGTTACGATCTGCTCTGGTTTATAATTAAAACCGAATTTTTCGTTGTAATAGCTGGCAGCAGCTTTTCTCAATGCTGGAATACCAGCATTAGGTGTGTAATGTGAATGATTATCTTCGATTGCTTTAATCGCTGCTTTTTTAATGTGATCTGGTGTATTAAAATCTGGTTCGCCTAAGGTCAGCTTAATGATTCCAGGAATACTACTAACCTCAGTATCGAATTGTCGGATATCAGAAATCGCGATTTGTTCGACTCTATTATTAAATTTATTTCTTTTCATTTTATATCTCCCCATAAAAACAAGATAAGAATCTGAGAAAACCATTTCTTCTAATTATATCACGATATTGAGAGAAAAGAATAAACCGGAACTTGTTTTCAATCTAAGCACCTGTGCTGCAATGAGATGTTGTGCTCTATACCCAGTAATCACATTTCAGAACACAAATTGAACGTGTGCCAGAAGACGAGCAAGCGCGAACAGTAAAAAAAACCCCAGGTTAATTGTAAAATCAACCTGGGGTTTTTGGATCTTTGTACAGTTGTCTGCCTGTAAAAAAACGTCCATACGTATTTTAAACAAGTAAATCCTTATTATTTTGCAAAATCAACAGTTGCTTACAGCAAACTAATATTATTAAGCAGCGATGTCGAACCGCTTGATCTTCTGTAAACGTCCCGCAATCAAAACAACAAGGATAATTTTGACTAGCGCTGGAATAACAAATGGTACCAATCCAGTCATAAATGCTGTTTTAACGGACATTCCTAATACCGGAACCATCCACAACGAACCAATAATAAGATTCAATGCAGCGCCCAACACATTAGCCACAAACAAATCTACCGTCTTGCGTCCGCGAAACTTCAAATAGAGTGATGTTACAATCGCATAGATTACAAACGAATACAAGTAGCCCGCTGTTGGACTGATTAAAACTGCTGCGCCACCTGAAAAACCAGCAAATACAGGTAAGCCTACAGCACCCAACAGAAGATATGCAACTACTACTTCAAACGCATAAAGCGTCGGAAGTAGAGATGCGATCAACCCAACCGCAAAAGTTTGCAAGGTGAGTGGAACAATAGGTAGTGGGATCGTGATCTGCGAACAGACAATCAATGCTGCCAACAACAGCCCCGCTAGCGTCAATTTATGTAATTTTTCTTTTGTCAACATTTCAAAAAAACTCCTTTGTTTATTTTTAATAGAATAAGCATATACTATCCGTCTAAAACCGTCAACTTAAATGTGCATTATAGTTAACTAAAGAGCGAAAAAAATTCCAGAAACTCTATTCACGTTTCCAGAACCATTATATTCAGACTCATTCTCTTAAGGTAAGACCACCTAGATCGGATCCTATTTCATTTCAACTACACTCACTGCCAGTATGGCTTCTTGACTTCTAAATATTCTTTATTTTTTAATCATAATTGGGCTTTAAAACCCGCATTTTTACCGCAAGTACCCCATGTTTCTTGACATCATTTTGCGGATAAATTTTGTCCAGACTCTCTAGACTGAGCCCGATAGCTGTTTCCGAGTAAACCTTGTAGACATCTGCAAGTTTCTTGAATTTTTTTATGCTCCAAGCACTCGCCAAAATCATATCTTCTTCGTTACTCTTGCGGTGAATAGCAAGAGTGTCTCCCACACTGAAGTGCTTCATTTCTTCTTCATTCAAAAAAATTTCAACCGTTTTTGTCCCACTTGAAATTTTCTCAAACAACACATCATCCAATAGTATATCCACAATAATCGACCTCCTGCAAAACGTTAGTTAACTAGTTGCTTAGAAACTACTTGACATAAGGTACCTATCCGGAATAAAAATGCAATAAGGAATATTCAGAAATAAATCTCACTCAAAGTAATTATTGAGCAAGCAATAAAAACAATGCAAGGTTACAATTTGAATACATGGCGCACCCTTTCAAAAAACGAGTAGTATCTAAAGTAATTACCCACCTCTGACAAAGCTTAAAGCCAGCCCTATTCCAATATCATCCAAATCATATAAGTAAGATATTATGCTTTTTGCTAAAATTTAGCAAGTAAAACGGCCTTTTGAAATCAAATTCTTTAACTAAAAAAACAGTAAAAGTCAACTAACTAGACTTTTACTGTTTAAAAATTTTTTATTTGGATACTGCATTACCAATAGCTCAAACACTTGGAGTTGCACTGCAAGATAAATTAGCTTCACTACTAAAGCAAAATAATTATTTTAGCTTAATGTATCTGAATTGGCAATCTTAATCTCTGTGTCTTCTGGAAAAATACTACGTTCTTTTGCACTTAAGACCTTATCGGTAATAAACATTGAAATTTTACTTGGTGAACAGATGCTGTAATAAGAGGTGTTAACGAATTTCTTGTGTTCAGCTACTAGGATAACCTTGCGTGCACGTTTTACAGCTGTTCCAACTACTTCAGCATCTCCTTGGTTCAGCAGGTATATTCCGTTTTCATCGATCCCCGATGCCGCAATAAAAGCTGTATCAAAAGCGACCTTATTGAGTTCTTCGATCGCTGAACTTGAATAAAAGAAACGATTTTGGTGATCAAGCGTTCCGCTTAAAGTTTTAACGGTAATTTTGCTTTTTTCCGCCAGCGCCATGCAATTGTCCAGCGAGTGGGTAAAGACCGTCATTGGCAAGTTCAAGTTCTGACACGTTTTTAACAAGATTGTTGAAGCGTCAACAAAGTAGACATGGTGGGCTTGAAAATAATTAACAGCTGCCAGCGCGATCTGTGTCTTCTGTCTTGTAAAATGCGCTAACCGACTCTGAAAGTTCGGAACCTTATTACCAAAATCAAGTGGTAAAATACCTCCATGTGTCCGCTTGACCTCGCCGCGCTTATCAAGAAGAACGATATCCCTTCTAGCTGTATCCTGTGAAACCCCAAACTCAGACATGATATCCTTAGTCGTTAATTCCTGACGTTCTTCTAGTAATTGTTTAATCAACTCAACTCTTTTTTCTTGGCTCATACATCAACCTCAAATCCCATATGTATTTCAAAGTATTCCTTGTTCATTATACCCATTTTCTTAGATAACTCAAAGCAAATATAATGATTTGCTTATTTTTACGCAAAAGTTAATAACAAAAGAGAACTGGAAACAAACTAATAATTCCAGTTCTCCTTTATCCAATGACACTCTAGCATGCAGTCGCAGTTAAAGCTCTAGAAAGCTTTTTCTAATGGAGGAACAACTTGTTTTTTACGTGAAACAACACCTGGCAAATCAACTTTGTTATCAACGATCTTAACATTGAATGCCTTAGCAACTACTTCTTGTGGTTCGCCTACAACCAGTAAGCGGGTATCGCTATTCAAGATATTAGTTACCATCAGTAAGAACAGGTCATAGCCATTTTCTTTATTTTGTTTCTCAATTGCAGCGCGTAACGCATCCTCGCGTGCAAAAACTTCATCCAAATCAACAGTGTTAACTTGATCTATGCGCACTGTTTTGCCGCCTAACTCAAATGATTTGGCATCTGACGTAATCAGTTCTTCCTCTGTCTTGCTGCCTAAATTCGTCCCAGCTTTAAGCATATCTAACCCATATGTCTCATAGTCAACTCCGGCAATTTCAGCTAACTCCTTAACTATCTCTTTATCCTGTTGAGTTGTTGTAGGTGACTTGAAAAGCAAAGTATCTGAGATGATAGCCGATAACATCAAACCCGCCAATTTTGCAGGTACTTCAACCTTATTCTGTTTAAATAGCTTATAAATTACAGTACTGCAGCAGCCAAGCGGTTCAGCATGGTAGAACAACGGGGCTGCAGTTTCAAAATTGGCAATTCGGTGATGATCAACAACATGCGTTACTTGAACCTTATCAATATCATCTACACTCTGTTGTGCTTCATTATGATCCACCAGCATTACTGCTTCAACTTCATCTCCGGCCGTGGTAATCACCCGCGGTGTCGGTTCATCAAAGTGATCTAAAACAAATTTTGTTTCCTCATTAGGAGTTCCTAAAGCAACGGCTTCGGTATCAGCGCCTAATTTATTTTCTAAATACGAAAATGCCTTAGCAGCAACAATCGCATCTGTATCTGGGTTTTTATGTCCAAAAACTAATTCTTTCATCAAACTAATCTCCATTCTATTTATTACTATCTTGATTTAACCTTCATTGCTCATTTCTGTCAAGCGTGAAATATAATCTTTTTCTGTCAAGTAGTCTTCAAAAGCACGCAAAAAATGTTCAATACGAGGAATCTGATCCTTATCCTTTCTAAACACAAAGGATAGATCAAAGGAAATCTCGGGCTCAAACAAAGCTGTCCACAATTTATCCTGCTTATTATTGTGTGCTAAAACAAAGGACTGCGGCAAAGTTGTATAAACTCCTGTTGCGAGTGCAAAGCGGTAAATCTGTGCTGGCGTAGCGAAATGAGCAGCACTGTAAGGTTTATCAACCAGCTCATTTTTGTAGGACTCCCGAATAATGCTGTTCAAATAATATTGCGGTGGGTAAGTGACCCAAGCATTATCCAACGTGTCCTTAAGCTTGATCCGCCTTTTTTTAGCTAAGCGCTCATCGTGATGCAAAAAGAGCAAATCTTCTTTGATAATTTTTTTAGCCGCATACGGTTTCCAGTTCTTGATATTATCATCAGGAAGGTACATCACGGCAAGGTCGATCGTGTTTTTTTCAAGCCTTTCCCAGATTTCTTTCCGAGTCAGCATATGAAAAATAATTTTAACATCGTGATTTTCCAAATAGTATTGGATGGCAAAATTACTGAAAACTCGATCTTCGATCGATGCCAAGATACCAATGCTTATCTCCCCCTGTGTTGCACTAGTAGATTGCTGAATCTCGTCAGTTGCCCGATTAAGAGCTTCATAAATCTGATGAGTAGCATCAAGCATTGTATAGCCTGCATCTGACAAATGCAACTTTTTGCCTACTGAATAAAACAAAGGTGCCCCCACATTACGCTCTAATTTCTTGATTTGCTGAGTCAAGGCAGGCTGAGTAATCCCCAGTATCTGAGCTGCTTGCGTATAGCTCATCGTGTCCGCAAGTTGGAGAAAATAGCTTAATGTTTTTGAAGAAAAAATATTTTCCTGTTTCGTTTTCATAATATCCTTCCCACTTCTATTAATTTTTATTAATGGTAAGTGCTACATCGAACTTATTGAACACCTTTATAATAAAACAAATCAGTCCATTTTGACAACAAAAAAATAAACTTTTAACATTTAAATATTGATAGCAATCACTTGCTTTCTCATAAAAAACAAGAGCTGGGTCAAAAGTTAAATTAACCTAGCTCCTCTATTTACTTCATATGCACGTGTTCCATAAGCCAAAATTCGCCGCATAACTCGAATCACTCATTAACAAAGCACTAGCTGCATCCATAATTTCGTGTTAATACTAAAATCTTATCGACTTACGTCCCACCTCTTACTTTGAATCTTGTATCGTACTAATGTGTTTTATTAATCTTCAGCCTTAAGCAAGATAGCCTTTATAATCTTCTACATGTAATAATTTTTCTGCGTTTGCAACTCGCTCACTAGTTGGAGGTTCAATGCCTTCCAATTTATACTTTATTCCCATTTCGTGGTACTTATGAACCCCCATTGTATGATACGGAAGAACCTCAACCTTCTTAACATTCTTCAACGTCTTGATATAAGCGCCAAGTTCAGTAAGATAATTATCAAAATCCGTCCTTTCAGGAATTAAAACATGTCTGATCCAGACAGGTTTGTCAATATCTGATAAATACTGGCACAAATCCAAGATGTTCTCATTGCGGTATCCTGTTAACTTACGATGTTCATCCGAATTAATATGCTTTATATCGACTAACAAAATATCGGTTACGTCCATCAAACGTTGAAACTTGTCGAACCACGGCTGTCTGCGAGTGAACGGTTGACCACAAGTGTCCAAACAAGTATTAATACCTAATTTTTTGCACTTGGTAAAAAACTCAATTGCAAATTCGATTTGCAAAAGAATCTCTCCTCCACTTAAAGTAACTCCACCCTTTTCTCCCCAAAATTGACGAAACGGCAGTGCCTTTTCCAGTAACTCAGAAGATGTCATTTCAGTTCCAACATTTTTTTTCCATGTATCGGGATTATGACAAAATTGGCAGCGCATATTGCAGCCTTGCATAAAGGCCACGAATCTGATGCCAGGACCATCAACTGCACCAAAACTTTCGGTTGAATGCACGAAACCTAAAACCTCACCATCTCGCTTAGGAACTTTTCTTTCACGTAAAGGTGATTTAGCCATTGTTCCTCATCCTCTCTTTAAACTTAATCAATAAATACATAAGGAGAGACTGGGACAAAATATCTTTTGCCTTAGCCCCTCCCTATTATTAAAATCAATTAACCAGCGTAACTAAGAACCTTAGCAGTTACATTGTTTCATGGAATGTCCGTGAAATAACATCGTCCTGTTGTTCCTTAGTCAAATCAGCAAAGTATACACAGTAGCCAGAAACACGGATTGTCAAAGTTGGATACTTTTCCGGATGTTTCTGTGCATCAAGCAATGTATCACGTTTGAAAACATTAATATTCAAGTGATGGCCATTGTTCTTCATATAACCACTAATCATGTTAACCAATGTATCCTCTTGCAATTTAGGATCGTGCCCTAAAGTTGTCGGTGTTACTGCGAATGTATTCGAAATTCCATCTGTTGCATATTTGTAAGGAATCTTAGCAACTGACAAAAGCGAAGCTAAAGCACCATTTTGCTCTGCCCCATATGCTGGGTTAGCTCCCGGAGCGAACGGTTCACCCTTCTTACGCCCATCGGGTGTAGATCCAGTATTCTTACCATAAACAACGTTCGATGTAATTGTCAAAACGGAGGTCGACAACTTCGAGCCGCGATACAAGTGGTGTTTATTCATTTTGGTGAACAATGATTTGACTAACCACACTGCAATTGAATCGACTCTTTCATCATTATTACCATATTTTGGAAAATCATTGTCAGCTTTGAAATCAACGGCAATACCATTCTCATCACGAATAGCTTTAACATGACCGTACTTAATCGCTGAAATCGAATCAGCTGCAACTGAAAGACCAGAAATCCCTGTTGCAAAAGTTCGATCAAGCCGTGTATCTTTCAAAGCTAATTGTGCTGTTTCATAGTAGTATTTATCATGCATATAGTGAATTGTATTCAAGGCATTAACATAAACATCGGCCAGCCAATCAAGCATGGCATCGAACTTCTCCATGAATTCATCATAATCAATGTATTCGCTGGTAATTGGAGCATAAGCAGGCCCAACTTGAGCCTCTCCTATTTCGTCCTTCCCACCATTGATTGCATACAGCACAGTTTTAGCAAGGTTCGCACGCGCCCCAAAATATTGAATTCCATTCGCAACTGGTTGTGCAGACACACAGCAAGCAATTGCATAGTAATCTGTGCCCCATTGTTTCAACATCAGGTCATCATTTTCGTATTGAATAGTCGAACTCTCAACAGAAACACTTGCAGCATAACGTTTGAAAGTCTCTGGTAACTTATCGGACCAAAGTAGAGTTATATTTGGTTCGGGTGCTGCTCCCATATTACTCAATGTGTTCAAGAAACGGTAAGCAGTCTTGGTAACATGGTGTTCGCCATCCAAGCCCATTCCCGCCAAAGATAACGTTGCCCAGATTGGATTTCCTGAGAACAGAGAATTATATTCTGGAGTCCGAATAAAGGATACCATTCTTAACTTCATTGTAAATTGATCAATAAGCTCTTGAGCCTGTTTTTCTGTTAAGATGCCACGTTTCAAATCACGCTCAACATAAACATCAATAAATGAATCAATACGGCCAATCGACATTGCAGCACCATTTTGCTGTTTGATTGCAGCCAAGTAACCAAAATACAGCCATTGGATAGCTTCCTGAGCATTTTCAGCAGGTTTCGAAATATCAAAACCGTAAGAAGCCGCCATTTCTTTCATTTGGTTCAATGCCCTAATCTGTCCAGAAATCTCTTCACGCATTTGAATGACTTCATCAGTCATCTCATGGTCTCCAAAGTTATCTAAATCATCTAGTTTAGCTTGCACCAGCCGATCAATTCCATAAAGTGCAACACGTGGGAAATCGCCAACTAAACGTCCGCGTCCATATGCGTCTGGCAAGCCCGTGACGATCTTATAGTGTCGTGCACGCCGAATCTCTGGAGTGTACGCATCAAATACACCTTGATTGTGACTCTTGGTAATATCTGTAAAAATATGCGTCGTTTCAGGATCGATCTCAAAACCGTAAGATTTGAGTGCATCGGCTGCCATACGGATACCACCAAACGGCATCAAAGATTTCTTCATTGGCTTATCTGTCTGCAAACCAACAATCTTTTCACGATCTTTATCTAAGTATCCAGGCCCATGTGAAGTGATGGTTGAAACTACCTTAGTGTCAGCGTCAAGCACTCCACCAGCTGCGCGTTCTTTGAGTTTGATCTTAGTTAACTTGTCATTAAGAATACTCGTATCTTCAGTCGGTCCTTCAAGAAATGACTCATCGCCATTGTATTGATGATAATTCTGCTGAATAAAATCACGAATATCGATTTCTGATTGCCATTGTCCGCCCTTAAAATCATCCCATGCTTTCTGACTAGTTTCTCTTTCCATCTGCTTCATCATAAAAGCCTCCTTGTTAATATATAAGCGCTTTCTACACCTTGATAATAGCACTCGTGTAATTCATTAGCAAGCGTTTTCACTAATTAATTAAAACTTTTCAAGGTATATCATTTTCTTATTTGTTACGCCAAGCTCTACCACACTAAAATTGAACGTGAAAAACCAAGCAAAGCGTTTTGCAAAATATAAATTTTTATAAATTGTTTCCTTCTGACTATGTATTCAATTGAAAAAAGGTGGGTCAAAAGTTATTTTTGGCCTACCCCTTATTTATGCCTTAGACTATGGACACCGGTGTGTTTCAATCACTCATATCATAAACAAAGTTTTGGGCATATTTGTGTTTTGCACATTTAGTACTCAAAACCTAATGCCCCTTGCCTCGTTTATCTTTAAAAACAAAGTGCCTGCCTAACGCACAGCTCCCGATGCATAAATCGGATGTGCAGCCGTCAGTTGTGCAACTTGCTGTTTAATATCTTGTAATTTTTGCTTATCATTTGCTGCATGCAAAGCTTCCACTATTAATACCGCTACTTGCGAAGCATCCGCAGCAGAAAAACCACGACTTGTAATAGCAGGTGTTCCCAGCCGTATGCCGCTTGTTTTGAAAGGACTCAGTGTTTCAAAGGGAACCGAATTTTTATTGACAGTAATATTTAAGCTATCTAACAGATGTTCAGCTTCCTTCCCATTGACACCGAAGCCGCGTACATCTACCAACAGCAAGTGATTATCTGTTCCCCCTGAAACTAAACGAGCTTCATTGTCTTTTTCGAATATTTTAGCCATGGCCTGTGCATTAACAATAACTTGTTTTGAATACTCTGTAAAGCTTGGGTCGAGAGCTTCTTTGAAGGCAGCTGCCTTGGCCGCCACAACATGTTCTAACGGCCCGCCCTGCGTTCCTGGGAAGATGTTGCTATTGATTTTCTTAGCTAATTCACTATCATTAGTCAGTATCATTCCACCACGAGGACCACGCAACGTCTTATGTGTTGTGGTAGTCGTAATATCAGCATACGGAACTGGATTCGGATGCAAGCCTGCGGCAACCAAACCAGCTATATGAGCCATGTCTACCATTAGTTTTGCACCGACCGCATCAGCAATCTCCCTGAATTTAGCAAAATCGATTTTGCGTGAATAAGCGCTGGCACCGGCAACAATCAACTTAGGCTGATGCTTCTTAGCCAATTCTAAAATACTATCGTAATCAAGGCGTTCACTTTTCTGGTCAACGCCATAGCCAACAAAATTGTATGTCTTACCGCTGAAATTAACAGGTGAACCATGTGTCAAATGTCCGCCAGCAGCTAAATCCATCCCCAAAACAGTGTCCCCAGGTTTGATCAAAGATAAATATGCTGCCGCATTTGCCTGCGAACCGGAATGAGGCTGAACATTAGCAAATGCAGCTCCAAAAATCTTCTTGGCGCGTTCAATGGCTAAAGTTTCAACCACGTCAATATACTGACAGCCTCCATAATACCGTTTGCCAGGATACCCTTCAGCATACTTGTTAGTTAAAACACTTCCCTGAGCCGCCATTACTGCTTGGGAAACAATGTTTTCAGAAGCAATCAGTTCAATGTTGTTCTGTTGTCTTTCTTCTTCTTTTTCGATAGCCTTCCACAATTCTGGATCAAATTCTTTGTAGTCCATCAGGTCACCTCCACGTTGATTATATTGTACCATACGCAAAATAAGAACACATTCACACTTAAAATGTGTTCTTATCAATCTTAACTACTGCTCGCAGTACTACAAAAAGATCATTATTCCAATTTTTTCATATTTCGACAGACTGGGGGGAAAAGTTAAGCGTGATTCATTAGTCGAGCTTCATATCTAACTTAAATTCACCGACTTATATTATTCTCACTTTGCCCGTGCTTAACAGCCCCTATTGCTAATCCTTCAACCAGTTTTCAGGATCTTTGCGCCATTTTTTGAGGAGCTCTTTTTCTGAAGTGTTTATCTGCTCTTCCGCTTCTGCGACATCGATTAATTCACCATAGTTAGTCAATGTTGCAAAAGGTATTTTAGCTGCAGCAAAGTTTTCTTCAGCGGCATCTAACTGATAACTGAAGATTCCGCAAACACCGATTACGTCAGCGTCTTCCTTTTGTGCAGCTGTTACGGCCTGCAGCACACTACCACCAGTTGAGATCAGGTCGTCAATCAAAATCGTTTTTTGCCCTGGTTTCAAAAAACCTTCGATTTGCTTTCCTCTTCCATGATCCTTGGGCTTAGAACGAACATATGTCATTGGCAATTGCAGTTCTTGGGCTATCCATGCCGCATGCGGAATACCTGCAGTTGCTGTCCCAGCAATCATCTCAACTTCTGAAAAGTTCTTTCTGATCAACTCAGCAATGCCTTTAGCAATTCTTGTTCTAATTTCTGGATAGCTGATCGTTAGCCGATTATCACAATAAATCGGACTTTTAATACCGCTTGCCCATGTAAAAGGTTCATTCGGTGATAATGTTACTGCATTTATTTCTAAAAGATCCTTAGCAACCTGTTTCATTAAATGTTTTCCTCCCACATTTTCTTTATGTATTGATAAGCAGTCACACAGTCAGTTGCTTGTGTGATTGCACGTCCGACTACGATCGCACTGCTTTTTTGTGCTGCTGCTCGGTCAGGGGTCATAACACGTTTCTGATCATCTGTGTTGCCGTCAGCCAGCCGAATTCCTGGTGTGACACGCAGAAAACTCACATCTGTCTTTGTTAAAATCGAATTTGCTTCATAAGCAGAGCAAACGACTCCGTCCATACCGGCATTCTTTGCTAAACGTGCATAATGCAGTACACTTTGTTTAAGCGGAACAGCTGATTGCTGCTGCTCGGTCACCATTTTCTGATCGGTTGAAGTCAGCTGTGTGATTGCTAACAGTTTAGGCGTCTTACTACCTCCACTACCATCAAGCAAACCTTCCTTTGCCGCACGCATCATCTCACTGCCACCGCTTGCATGCAAAGTTGTCATACCAACACCTAACTTGCCGATTACACGCATGGCACTTTCGACTGTGTGCGGAATATCATGGCATTTTAAATCAAGAAAAACGTCATGACCTTCAGCCAATATGGCCTTCACCATTTCTTGGCCCTCACTGTAAAACAGCTCCATTCCGATTTTGACGAAGAGCTTTTCCTCACTTGGAAATTTGCTTAGAAATTTTTTCGTCGTTTGCCGATCTGGAAAATCCAGCGCAATAATTGGGCGTTTAATTGTCATTTGTTTGCGCACTCCTTACCTCTGTAATCAAGTCCCTTAAACTGCTGATTCCCAATTCGTCTAATTTTCGCGGTAATGCCTCAATTATATCGGGGCATGCCGTTGGATTGTGGAAATGAGCTGTGCCGATAGCGACCGCACTTGCACCAGCCAGATACATTTCGATTACATCGTCCGCTGTTTCGATTCCACCCATTGCAATAATTGGAAGATCGACCGCGCGACTAACCTGATAAATCATTCGCACCGCAATCGGCTTTATCCCTGGACCAGATAACCCACCAGTTTTGTTAGCAAGGATTGGTTTGCGTGTTTTTAAATCAATCCGCATACCCAACAATGTATTGATCATGCTTAAGCCATCTGCTCCACCTGCTGCAACTGCCTGCGCAATTTCAACAATGTCCGTGACATTCGGTGAAAGCTTCACATATACTGGGACTTGAGATACTTCTTTGACAGCCTCTGTCAGTCGCCGGGCCGTTGTCGGATCCGTTCCAAAAAGCATGCCGCCTTCATGGACATTCGGACACGAAATATTCAGTTCAAGCGCCGAAACCATTCCAGAGGCAGACATTTTTTGTGCTACCTTTACATATTCAGCCTCGGTAGCACCAGCGATATTTGCCACCACGGGTAGTTCAGGGTATTTTTTATGCAAAACCGGCAATTTATCATGTAGAATCACATCAACACCTGGATTCTGAAGTCCGACGGCATTCAAAACACCACTTTTGGTTTCAGCAATGCGCGGAACTGGATTACCATCTCGTTGTTTCAATGTCGCTGCTTTAATGATAATTGCGCCCAATTCATTCAAGTCAAACATTTCAGCATATCGATTGTCCCCAAAGCCAAAACAACCACTGGCCGGCATTACCGGATTTTTTAATTTAAGACCTGGCAGTTCAACTGCCAATCGTCCGGCGATCGTCATAAGATAACCTCCCGTCCATCAAAAACTGGCCCTTCCAAGCACACCCGTTTATTAAAAATTCCATCTTTAGTCGATACAACACAGCCCTCACAGGCTCCCACACCGCAAGCCATCCTACTTTCCAAGGAAAGATAAATTTCTGTTTCGGTTTCAGCAAACCGTTTCTGCACCATCTGCAGCAATCCTGCCGGCCCACAGGCATAAACTTTTGCATATTTTTTGACAGACTGCTTAGCAAGCAATTCACCAACATTTCCCTTAAAACCCTTCGAACCATCATCTGTCGCTAATAGCAATTTTCCATTATGTTCAAATTCTTTCTCGCCAAAGGCCATAGAAGCTGTCCGAAAACCAATTGCAGTCGTGACTGCGTAACCTTTTTCATTTAAGGCCTGTGCAAGCATCATCAAAGGAGGTAAGCCTGTACCGCCCCCTACAAGAAGAACTTCTTCAGCAGAGTTATCAGCTCCCAATGAGAAGCCATTTCCTAACGGTCCCAAGATACTCAATAACATCCCAGGAGTCAGTTTGCTCAATAGTCGTGTTCCATCCCCGACAACACGATAAATCAACGCTATTGTCTTCTGAGTCTCATTGCTTGCAGCAATTGCCAGTGGACGTCGCAATTGATAGGCTTCATCTGGAAGCTGCAACATCACAAAACATCCTGGTCTAACTGCGGCATAGTCAAACTCTCCATGCAGAACAATGCGGTAAATCCCCGGTGCTAGTTCCTCTTGTGCAGCAATTTCTAAATTATTCTTAGTAAGCATTTCTGGCCCCTCCCCAATGAAAACTCTTCAGCGTCTATTTCATTACATCAGTCGCAAATGTTCTATTCTCAAGTGCTTTTACAAGAGCTTCAGCTGTATTGAGAGAAGTCAACAGTGGTACATTATGCTCAATAGCTGTCTGTCTGATAGTGAATCCGTCTGAGGTAACCTCGTGATCATGCCCCATTGTATTAATTACAAGTTGTGTTTTGCCTTCCTTGATTAACTGTAAGATTCCAGTCCTATTATTTTCTGTTTCACCAATCTTATTGACTGCTTTGACACGCAAGCCATTCTCATTCAAGAATTTGGCAGTTCCTGCCGTTGCAAAAAGGCGATAACCAATTTGACTGAACTTTTTAGCAAGTGGTAAGACAATATTTTTATCGCGGCTATCAATCGTCAGCAATACACTGCCACTGAGCGGCAGTTCCATTTTTGCACCAGCAAATGCTTTGAGAAGAGCTTTTTCGAAGGTCCAGTCACTCCCCATGACCTCACCCGTTGATTTCATCTCCGGCCCAAGATAACTGTCAACATCCTCAAGTTTGCTGAACGAGAAGACAGGTGCTTTGACATGGATCGTCTTGCTTTCCGGATACAGTCCAGACTCATAGCCTAACTCGTGCAGTGATTTTCCTAAAATCACTTTAGTTGCAACTTGTGCCATTTCAATTCCCGTAATCTTACTCAAAAATGGTACTGTTCGACTAGCACGCGGGTTAACCTCCAGAACATAAACTTCATCGTTATGAATAATGAACTGAATGTTCATAATACCGATACATTTCAAAGCCACCGCAAGTTTTTGCGTTGCTTCGACGATTTGCTGCTTAATTGATTTTGAGAAAGACTGTGGCGGATAAACTGCCATCGAGTCACCCGAATGGACGCCAGCGTGTTCAATGTGCTCCATGATGCCTGGCAGGAGGACATCTTTACCATCGCAAATTGCATCAACTTCGCATTCGCGTCCTTCAAGGTAAGCATCTACCAGAATTGGATGATCAATTGCTGCTTTAACATTTTGTTTAAGGTAATCGTTTAGTTCATCCTCGTTGTTCACAATCTCCATTGCACGGCCGCCCAACACATAACTCGGTCGTACCAATACTGGATAGCCGATCTCTTGGGCTGTTTCAATCACCTTTTCTTGTGTAGTTGCAGTCTTGCCAATTGGCTGTTTCAATCCTAACTTGTTGATAACCTGATCGAAAAGTTCACGGTCTTCAGCGCGGTCAACATCCTCGACCTTGGTTCCAAGCACATTGACCCCATTGGCTTCCAGATCGGCAGCTAGGTTAATTGCTGTCTGCCCCCCAAACTGTACGATCACACCTAATGGTTGTTCGAGTTCGATCACATTCAAGACATCCTCAAGTGTTAGCGGTTCGAAGTAAAGCTTATCTGAAATTGAGAAATCAGTTGAGACCGTTTCTGGATTGCTGTTCATTACGATTGCCTCGTAACCAAGTTTCTGAATTGCCTTAACACTATGCACAGTTGCATAATCAAACTCTACGCCCTGTCCGATCCGAATAGGGCCTGAACCGATAACTAAAACAGATTTTTTTGTGGTTGGCTTGCTTTCATTTTCTGAGTCGTAAGTGCTGTAAAAGTATGGCGTTTGGGATTCAAATTCCGCAGCACAAGTATCAACCATTTTGTAAGTTGGCAAAACTTTTGCCTGTTCACGAAAAGCCCGCACTTTTTCTTCTGAAATGTTCCACAATTTAGAAATCGTAGCATCACTAAAACCATATCTTTTGACTTTTCTTAAAACGGTCTTATCGTTGGGATGCTTGCAGATTTCAACTTCAAGTTCAGTGATATGTTTCACCAGATCAAGGAAGTAATGATTGATCTTCGTTAATTCATTAACTTCATCTAAAGTGTAACCGCGTCTGAAAGCCTCAGCGATGTAGAAGAGACGATCGTCTTGCGCATGGACTAATTTTTCTTCTAACTTTTCATCAGTTGTATTTTGAGCCTCAGGTGACAACAAGTCGCTTTCATCTATTTCTAATGAACGAACAGCTTTCTGAAGTGCTTCTTCAGCAGTCCGGCCGATTGCCATAACTTCCCCAGTTGCCTTCATTTGCGTTCCTAACTTACGGTTGGCACGAGGAAACTTGTCGAAGGGCCAGCGTGGAATCTTGGCAACAACATAATCCAATGCTGGTTCAAACTCTGCAAAAGTCGTCCCGGTAACGGGGTTCTTGATCTCATCAAGTGTCAATCCCACCGCAATTTTAGCCGCCATTTTAGCAATAGGATAGCCTGTCGCTTTGGAAGCAAGTGCTGACGAGCGACTGACACGCGGATTAACTTCGATTACATCATAATTAAAACTATACGGATCGAGGGCTAGCTGAACATTGCACCCACCTTCAATCTTCAAAGCACTGATTAAACGCAGTGAAACATCCCGCAACATCTGGTACTCACGGTCCGATAATGTCTGGGTTGGGGCAAGAACAATCGAGTCACCCGTATGAATTCCGACTGGATCAAAGTTTTCCATTGAGCACACAACCATTGTGTTATCTGCGCTATCGCGCATTACCTCAAATTCAACTTCCTTGTATCCCATAATACTTTTTTCAATCAGACATTGAGTCACTGGTGATAAATCTAATCCATTAGCTGCAATCTCTGCCAATTGTTCCTTGTTATCGCACAATCCGCCGCCGGTACCGCCCATTGTAAAAGCTGGCCGGACAATTACTGGATAACCGATTTCTTCTGCAAAGTCGAGTGCTTCTTCAGTCGTACCAACAGTTTTTGAGTCAGGAATTGGCTCATTAAGCTTGGTCATTAATTCTTTAAACAATTCCCGATCTTCTGCCTGATTGATAGCTTCTAACTTAGTGCCCAGAAGTTCAATCTCGAATTCTTCTAAAATTCCAGTTTGAGAAAGTGACATCGCTAAGTTCAAGCCTGTTTGACCGCCCAATGTCGGTAAAATCGCATCAGGATATTCTTGACGAATAATTCTTGAAACCGACTCAGTCGTCAACGGTTCAATGTACACACGATCCGCTATCTCAGTATCAGTCATAATCGTAGCCGGATTTGAGTTAACTAAGACAACCTCATAGCCCTCTTCGCGCAGTGCCAAGCAAGCTTGCGTACCAGAATAATCAAATTCTGCCGCCTGTCCAATGATGATTGGTCCGGAACCAATTACCATGATTTTATGAATATCCGTTCTTTTAGGCATTCTTTTCATCCTTTCTTACATCAATCATATGCATAAAGTCATCAAAAAGGTCATCTGCGTCATGTGGACCCGGTGCCGCATCCGGATGGAATTGCACACTAAATGCTGGATAATCTTTGTGTCGCAGTCCTTCAACAGTATCGTCATTGATTTCACGATACGTGACATTAAGCCTCTTGCTGTCGATCGAATCAGGATAGACGGCAAAGCCATGATTTTGTGAGGTAAAGCAGATACGTCCGGTTGCAACTTCTTTGACAGGGTGATTGAATCCGCGGTGCCCGAACTTCATCTTATAAGTATCAGCCCCATTAGCAAGTGCAAAAAGTTGGTGTCCTAAACAAATTCCGAATAGCGGAAGTTGCTGCTCCACTTCGCGAATCATTTCAATCGCATGCGTCAACGACTTAGGATCCCCCGGGCCATTCGACAAAAGTACACCATCAGGGTGCAACTTGAAAATATCCTCGGCAGTTGCGGTATAAGGTAATACGATCGTATTGCAGCCGCGTTTAGCTAATTCACGCAAAATGCTGTGTTTTAGACCATAGTCAACAACAACAACATTTCGTTTATCACCAGGATTAGGATAGGCCTTACTGGTTGAAACCTGTTGCACAAGATTATGATTAATTACCATTGCATTAAGCTGATCAAAGGCATGATCCAAATCAGTTTTTGCATCAACAATGCTGCCCTTCATTGTTCCGCGCGAGCGCAGTTTTTTAGTCAATGCTCGTGTATCAATTCCCGTAATACCAGGAATATCCATCTGCTCTAAGAAATCAGCAAAAGTCGACTGCTGTCGCCAACTGCTTGATACACGCGCAACTTCATGACAGATAACCCCTTTGCATGTTGGTTCAATAGATTCGTAATCATCAAAATTAACCCCGTAATTTCCGATTAATGGGTTCGTAAAAACCAAAATCTGATTGGAATATGATTGATCGGTAACCGCTTCTTGATAACCAGTCATTCCTGTCGTAAAAACAACTTCACCGCTTGTTGTACTCGGTGCTCCAAAGCCCTCTCCCTTGAAGATGGTTCCGTCTTCTAAAAGTAAATAACGTTCCACTGTCAGTCCTCCTTTTGATAAACAATTTTCCCATCAACAAAGGTGATCTCCGTCGCCCCGTATGCTTTTGTTCCTGTGAAAGGCGTATTAGTTCCCTTAGATAGGTAATCTTCTTTTCTTAATTCAAACTCATTTTTTAAGTCAAACACAGCAAGATCGGCTTTTCTGCCCGGCAAAATCATGCCTGCATCTTTTATGCGAAATTCTTGAGCTGGTCTTGCACTCATCCAATCCAGCAGCTGCTCTAATTTAAAAATCCCTGTTTTTACAAATCTCGTATATAACAAAGCAAAAGCTGTTTCACTGCCGGTGATCCCAAACGACGCTTGACACATACTGCCTTCTTTTTCTTCTGCACTATGTGGGGCATGATCCGTTGCAATCATATCAATTGTGCCGTCCAACAGACCATCGATAAGTGCTTGCTGGTCTTTTTTAGATCGTAATGGTGGATTCATTTTATAAAAGGGATCATCTTTTGGAATATCGGCGTCTGCTAAAAGAAGGTGATGAGGTGCAACTTCACATGTAACGTTTATTTTTTGTAATTTAGCCCAGCGAATGAGCGCAACACTTTCCTTAGTTGAAAGGTGACAAGCATGGTAATGAACCCCTGTTTGCTTGGCAAGAAGCAGATCGCGTGCAAGCTGTGATGATTCGCTCAGGCCGAGCATTCCCGGCAGATTCAGTTCTTCTGCACGCTGCCCTGCGTTCATAACACCGCCAAAGAGCAAAGAGTTGTCTTCGATATGTTCAACAAGCGGCATATCGCATTCTGCTGCCCTTTTCATCGCTAGATACATTGTACCCGCCGTCTGAATGCCGCTGCCATCATCACTGAAGGCAAAAGCACCCGCTTTTTTAAGTGCTTTAAAATCTGTTAGCTGCTCTCCTTGACGTTTCTGTGTTATGGAAGCATATTGCTTAATATGAACGATTCCATCATTCGCATTTCTTTCTTGTACATCTTGCAGCTGTGCAGCATTGTCTGGCACAGGATCTAAGTTAGGCATAGCGCAAACTGTAGTAAAGCCCCCATGCGCAGCGGCCTGACTGCCTGTTTTAATAGTTTCTTTATAAGTGAAGCCAGGTTCACGATAATGTACATGCACATCGACTAGGCCAGGAGCAACCAGCTTGCCTGCAAGATCAATTTTCCTTTGCACTTTGATTCCTAATTGAGCTAAATCTTTTCCGATTGCAGTAATTCTGTCAGCTGTAATCAGTATATCGAGTAGTTGCAGTTGACCTGCTTGATAAACCAAACCATTTTCTAATAAAATGCTCATTGTTTCCCTCCTAAACCACGTCCGTTAATGACGGCTTCAATCATTGCCATTCTCATGAAAACACCATTTTGCATCTGTTTTGCAAAACGTGATCTAGAGGACTCAACCAATTCTGAAGCGAGCTCAACACCGCGATTGATAGGCCCTGGATGCATAATAATAGCATTTTTCTTCATATGTGTGTAACGTTTACGTGTTAACCCATATTCGGTATGATACTCTGTCGGGGAAAAGCCAATTTCTTGTTTGTGGCGTTCATGCTGCACCCGCAACAAAATGACCACATCCATTTGTGGAAGTAAGTCATCAACCTTGCCGTAACTGCCGAATTCAGTAAACTCACTTGAATACCAGCATGTTGGACCGGAAAAATAAAGTTTTGCACCAAGTTGCCGCAACAACCGCATGTCGCTGCGCGCCACTCTTGAATTTGTTAAATCACCAATAATTGCGATCTTGAGCCCCTTAAAATGTCCAAACTGTTCATGAATAGTCATCATATCCAATAAACATTGTGAGGGATGCTGTCCGCTGCCATCACCTGCATTGACAATTCCCATATTCAGCTTCTGTGTTTCATCAAGATCTATCAGCTCTTTGTAGTACTCATTTTGTGAATGTCTAATAACTGCTAAATTAACGCCTATTGAATTCAGTGCAAGCAATGTATCGTAAAGTGTCTCACCCTTTTTGACTGAACTTGCAACAGGATCAAAAGGAATCGTTTGAAGACCAAGTTTTCTTTCTGCCATCTCAAAACTACAATGTGTTCTCGTGCTATTCTCGAAAAACATGTTAACTGCATAAATTGGTTGTGCATATTCTGGCACAGCACCGCCTGCTTTGAAATATTCAGCACGTTTAATTAATTCTTCGACTTGATCATTTTTCAATTTTTTGATCGTTAGAAAATGTTGCAATTTTAAGCGTTCTTGCATATTCAGCATTATTATATCTCCTCACTATTTTTCGCTATTAGCCCTTTCAGGCAAGACAAGATTTGCGACAATTCCAAAAATAGTTGCTAAAGCGATGCTTGTCAGTTGGAACTGACCAATCTGCAGATAAGTTCCGCCGATTCCGATCACTAAAATAACCGCAGTAATAATCAAGTTGCGTTTCAATTCATAGTTAACTTTATTATCAACAAGAATCCGAAGACCATTGGAAGCAATCATTCCAAAAAGCAGGAAACTGATGCCGCCAATAACTGGGGTTGGGATAGATTGAATCAGAGCACTGACCTTTCCTATGAAACTAAAGAGTACTGCAAAGATTGCCGCGCCACCCAATACCCAGACACTGTGTACCTTGGTCATTGCCAGTACTCCGATATTTTCACCATATGAAGTCGTGGGTGGTCCACCAGCAAAACCAGCAATAATAGAAGACAAGCCATCACCGAAGAGCGTTCGATGCAATCCCGGGTTTTTAAAAAAGTTGCGTTTTGTCAACTTATTCAGCACCATCACATGTCCCATATGCTCTGTCATTGTCACGAAAGCAATTGGTGCCATCGCGATTATTGCACCAGGATATAATTTGAAGTCATAATTGACAAACATCACGTCAAAAGCCGGCAGTGAAAACCATTTTGCAGCCGCCACACTGTGAAAATCAACAATTCCAACAAGCACCGCACTAACATAGCCGCAAACAATTCCCAGCAGTACTGGATCATGCTTGCAAAACCCTTTAAAAACATGTTGAAGATGATTGTAATAACTAATGTAAAAATCGCCACACCAAAATATTTCAGATCATAATGCGAATTATTCAGCATCGCATCATTGGCGGCCGTCTCGCAAGCGACAATCCGATTACGATAATAATCGGCCCGACAACAACTGGTGGCAAAAGGCTGTCTACCCACTCAGAACCAAAGCGGCTGATAATAAGTGATACGATCAGGTAAACCAGACCGGCTGAGATTGCTCCTTGTCCAACTGCCGGATACCCGTAGACCTTCATCAGAGCCTGCATCGTACCCACAAATGCAAAACTTGAACCTAAATATGCTGGAATTTTAGCCTTTGTACAGAGGATATAAACAAGCGTTCCAACTCCCGAACTAAACAGCGCAATACTAGGATTGATCCCCACCAGCAGCGGAACTAAAACCGTTGCACCAAACATTGTAAATAAATGTTGGATCGACAATACTAGCCAGTGTCCGAATGTCGGCTTATCTTGAATGTCTAAGATTGCTTCTTCGTTTCTAAATTCTTCCTTTTTCTTCCCACTCACAGAAAAATCTTCCCTTCTATACAAAAAAACCTGAATCTTCTTTTTGATCCAGGTCAGCATAAGGTCTTCTTGAAAAATTCTGCTTTTTCAAAATAAATCTTCAACCTTTTTGCCCTCTCTGGAGTCAATTAAAATGGTTGTACCACTCAAATTTCTTTGATCTCAATCGCATCTTTCTGATCAATTTCCTCTACCGACACTGAGATCTGTTCATTAAGAGATGTCGGAATATTCTTGCCAACAAAGTCTGCGCGAATTGGCAATTCGCGATGGCCACGATCAACTAAAACCGCAACATTGATTTTTTGAGGCCTGCCTTGATCCATCAAAGCGTCAAGCGCTGCTCGAATAGTTCGACCCGTGAACAACACATCGTCCACCAAAATAACCTGTTTATCGGTTATATCAATCCCCAGCTTGGATGAATTGACCACAGGATCTTTTTTCTGTGATAAATCATGGCGGTCATCGCGATAAAGTGAAATATCTAATTCACCAACAGGAACTTCTGCTGCCTCTAATTGTTTGAGGCGCTCTGCGATTCGATGCGCCAGATATATCCCACGTGTTTTTATTCCGACCAATACCAAATCATCAATCCCTTTATTCTTCTCAATGATTTCATAAGTCATTCTTGTCAAGGCGCGTTTCATTGCCATTGAATCAATAACTTCTTTTGCCATTTTTTTCTCCCCTTTTATCCAATAAAAAAACCACTTAGCGATAGACTAAGTGGCCAGACTGATGTCTTTATTCCGAGCTCAAACAAGACGCTGCCTTCTTAGCCTCACTGGACTATCTTTAAAGGACCTTTATTACATCTTAATTTACTAAATAGCATCCGCTTTGTCAAGTGTCTTTAGTGTTTTTGCAAAAACATCAGGCAGCGGAACTTCAAAAATCATTTTTTCATGCGTGACTGGATGTTCAAAACCAAGTTTGCCGGCATGCAGAAATTGACCATTTCCCTTAATAGTTTTACTTGGCCCATAAAGCGGATCACCAACTAACGGATGACCAATATATTTCATATGCACCCGAATTTGATGAGTCCGCCCCGTCTCCAAAATACATTTTACTAGCGAATAGTTGCGATAGCGTTTCAACACCTCGAAGTGGGTCACAGCATGCCGCCCGCCCGCAACAACTGCCTGCTTTTTCCGATCCTTGGGCGAGCGCCCTAAAGGAGCATCGATCTTGCCCTTATCCGGTTTGATTCTTCCATGGACAAGTGCCATGTACTCGCGCACATTGCTTTTATGCTTCAATTGCAAGGCCAAATTACGATGCGCCAAATCATTCTTGGCAACCATCAACAATCCTGATGTATCCTTATCAATGCGATGGACGATTCCTGGACGATATTCGCCGTTTATCGTTGACAAGGGGCAATGGTATAGTAACGCATTGACCAATGTATGTTTCGGATGACCTGGCGCAGGATGGACAACCATTCCTTGCGGTTTATTGACCACCAGTACATCAGCATCTTCATATACAATATCAAGTGGAATATTCTCTGGTTCAACCGCAATATTTTGAACGGCTGGACGGTCTAATTCGAGCAGATCTTCCTCTTTGACACGGTATTTTGGTTTGATTTTTTGTCCATTTACCAACAAATTACCAGTCAAAATCCATTGTTTAAGCTGTGAACGCGAATAATTCGGAAATAGTTCAGCAGCTGCCTTATCAATTCTTCCTACTTGCGAAGTAACTTTCTTCTGTTCAGTCATTGTTATCATCTCGCAGTAATGCAATCAGAAAAATCACCACTCCTATGCTCAGTGCAGCATCGGCAACATTAAAAACCGGAAAATTAACAAACAGCAGTTGAAACATGTCAACGACATACCCTAACCGAATCCGGTCAATAAAATTACCAATTGTACCGCCAATAATAAAACTAATCCCCAATGCATACATCCAGTTGGTCCACATTTTTTTGAAGAGATAGCCCAAAACTCCGAGCGCGACGATTGTTATGATAAAAAGCAGCCATCTTTGCCCTGTAAAGATATTCCACGCTGCTCCATAATTTCGAATATGTGCGATCCCTAAAACATGATGAATGAAAGCATAGCTTGTATTAAGCGGGACATTATGCACGACATAGAATTTCACTAGCTGATCGAGCAAAACTATTGCGCATATCAGCAGAAAATAAATCACCATTACTGGAGGGCACCTCTTTTCATTTTTTGTCCACTCAAGCTGAACTTGAGTCCCTATTATACAACAATAATCAGAACTCTCCAAAAATATTTTCTAACTGACTCCGCTTACGCTAACAAAAACGTGACGTTAAGATTCTCGTACCTGTCTTTGAGATCACTTTCAATTTCTTTCTTGAATTTTGTCAAACCATCAACACCAACTTGTACAGGAATTTTATGCAAAAAAACCTTAATATTCCATCTCATGCCTATCTTGACAACTTCGAAATTGAAATTTTTCACAGTGCCAGTTAACCTCTTCTTCAAAACATTTCTAATGTCATCATTGATTTTTTTGTCTGTAATCGTTCCATGGGCAAATTCAACAAAACTTCGCCATAGCAATTTAAGTGGTTCTTTTATTGTCAATGCTACTAAAAGAAGTGTGATCAGCGAATCACCAATAAACATTATAAATTTAAAGGGTTGGAAAGTTCCCAAAAAATAAGCTAATATGATCCCCAAGCCAACACCGACAGACAAAATACCGTCCATAAATGCAATTTTACTTTCTGCGAGCAACATAGTACTAGCATTCATAATACTGTGATTCTTTTTGCGGCAATAATAAGCCAATGCAAAACTCATCGCGATCATAACTAATGTATAAGCAGCACTGGTCCTAATTCCAGCCGTTCGCCAACCCCCATTACTATATAGACCACCAATGCACGAATGCTTCCGCATACTGCAATTATCGTTATTATTAGTGAGAAAAGAGCTTTAAACATTCCATACAAGGGTTCAAGCATATACAATCCACGTGGAAAATGTGCAGTCTTTCTGCCACTGAAATGCGAAATAAAGATTGCTGCAAAGCTCGACAGCATCGCGATTACTGAAAAATAAGCGTCTAGAAAAATCGCTTGAATGTGAGTGCTGTGAAATGCGATGACACCCGCTACAGCCATTACAAAATTAGTAGAAGCGCTGAAAAGCAGTGCATTTTGTTCAACTTTTTTTAAATGAATATTCATAACACGCCCTCCATTTTTTTAAATAAATCAATTAGGAACGAAACTTCATCAGGCTTCAAGCACAATTCCATCTTTCGGAAGATATCATCAAAGATCTGATAGCTCTTCTGATAATAGGTTATGAGTGCACTGTTTAATTCCAAATGATAGACACGTTTATCCGTGCTTGATTGTGTACGATATACAGCACCTAATTTTTCAAATCTAGTAATAATGTGAGTTGCCCCGGGCTTGGTAACTTTTGCTAGGCTTGCAAACTCTGATAAAGTTATCCCTTTGTGTCGATACAAGATATCCAAATAAAACTCATCATTTGGAGTAATGTTTTCAAAAGGTATTTTCAGTGCACTTTCTTGCTTAAGCTGTTCAGCCATTATTTTGTCATAAAGACTATAATAGGCTTTTTTTAAATCAACCATAACCGCCCTCCATTTTTTAAATTGTTTTAGTTAACTTACTAAACTATATTACTTAAACAAAGTGCTTATGTCAACTTGGTTAACACAAAAAAGCATAAGTAAAATTCTCTAATATGAGTCATTTAACTTATGCCATTAGTTTCTTTTATGAAATTTATTGTATGCAGCATCCCAATAATTATCTTTTACCCTACCGCTATCTGCAATAATGACATTAAATGCGTTAAGATCAGCTTTTTTCTACTTACGGTTTACGCACCAATTGTTCTAAAACATCAATAAATGCCTCGTCATCATTTAAAGCAGACAACATTTTAAACTCAGTTCCACCATTTTCCAAAAAATAAGCCCGATTTTCAATATCCAATTCATAGAGTGTCTCCAGACAGTCAGAAACAAAGCTAGGCGAAACTACCAAAACTTTTTTATTTCCTTTAGCTGGCAGCTCTTTTAATGTTGCATCAGTTGCTGGAGTCAGCCACTCAGCCGGACCAAATCGAGACTGATATGTCTGAATATAAGGGATATCTCCCAGCTGTTCCATGATCAGCTTAGTTGTCAGATTGCAGCGGTCTTGATAAGGGTCGCCTTTAGCAATATAACTGACAGGAATACCATGATACGAAAAAATTACTTTATCAGGTTTGAATGAAGTGTAGATGTTTTTGACTTTATTCGATAGTAACCGTATATATTCTTTCGTACTGCAAAAGTCAGTAATAATATGTAAAGACGGGATACGCGCACGCTGGTAATAAAATTGATTGATATCATCAACCACTGAACCAACAGTCGTTGTCGAATACTGTGGGTAAAGAGGAATAATTGTCAATGCGTCAATATGCTCGGTTTCAAAGGACTCCAGTACATCCGCAATAAAAGGCTTGCTGTAGCTCATTGCATATTTGACAGTATATTCCGGAAGATGCCTCTGTAATTTCTTCGTTTGCTGTTCAGTATAATATTGAAGCGGTGATCCTTGTTGTTCTGACCATATCTTTCGGTATAGTTCAGCCGACTTAGCGGGACGATGTGGTAGAATCATCAGATTCAGAATCGGTTTCCACTGCCATCTAGGCATGTCAATGACACGCTGGTCACCCAAAAAACGTTTTAGATATGTCCGCACATCCCTTTTAGTTGGTGTTTTAGGAGTTCCTAAATTAATTAATAAGACGCCTTTTTTCATAAATATCACCTTTCAAATCGTTACTTTTTTAACATACTAGCTATCGTTACCTTGAAGCAACTTTTTATCAATTGATTCAAGACACCGTCTAATTAAAACTTTGCGGCTAAGTGACTGAGCATTCGGCATTATGTATAAAAAAGCAAGCTGGAGTCGCCAAAGGCAAAATTCCAACTTGTTAACTGTCAGTCAAATTTGTGCTAATTTCTCTCAGCCTTCTTACGAGCAAGAAAAACCTCTTTGCCACGTTTCGTCTTTTCAAAATCTGCCAGTAATTTTTTTAGTTCATCTGCAGCAACATTAGCACCAAAAACAGCACTTCCTGGTTCCATCCTGATTCCCGCAGCTAAGGGTCCAGCGTAAACCGGGTCAAATCCGAACCTTTCGACTAATTCAGCTGCTTTCTCAACGTATTTTTGTTCATCGCCTGCAATGGCGACCGCCTTTCTTCCCGCTTGACCATGCGGACGCGGTTCATCAAACAGATCATGGTAGCCGATATGATTAAAAGCTTTGACAACATGACTCTTCTTAAGAAAAGCTGCAACCAGTTCGCTTGAAGAACGATGCGGATCCGTTAAATCCGGTCGTGGTCCATCAACTTCCCACCAATAGTTCATTGCATCGATAACCGTCTTACCAGCTAAAGCTGATGGCGATAAAGTCAGATACTTGCCTAGTGGAAGCGCAAGTATTATGGTATCTGCTTGCTGGCAAGCCACGGCAGCTGTAGTTGGAACTGCCTGGGGCACAAGCGTTTCTACTGTCAGTTCAATCTTTTCCTTGCTGCCGGAACCCGCTATCAAAACATTATAGCCCGCAGCTACTGCCAGCTGTCCCAGTACAGTTCCTAATTTGCCTGCACCTAAAATTCCAAGAGTCTCTGCCACTTTCTTCACTCCTCAGCTAAAATTTCACGCACACGTGGAATTACTTTAGTCGCATATAGTTCAATCGTACGCAGCCTCTTTGTAGCCGCTAATTCCCCCGCACCATATGCTAGTTCAAAACGGCCAGCACCTAATTGTCTGATTGCTGCCGCTAATTTTTGCGCAACTGTTTCCGGAGAACCCGCATAAATAGATCCTTGTTTAACTTCCTGTTCAAACTGTGTACGCGACATTGGAACCCAGCCTCGTTCATTACCAATCCGAACCATGCTTTTACGAATATGTTCCCAAGCCAGCGTCATAGCTTCTTCATCACTGTCAGCAATCACACCATGCGAATGAAAAGCAATTGGAGCCGTCTGTGTGCCAAACTTTTGAGCTGCTTTTTGATAAAGCTTGACATAAGATGTAAAGCGCTTGGGTGAACCGCCAATTATTGCTAAAGTTATTGGAAAACCATAGCGTGCAGCACGAACGACTGATTCAGGTGAACCGCCGACCGCCACTCGTGTAGCTAAGTGACCCTTTTCTGTCTTAGGAAAAACTTCAATGCCATCCAGTGCAGCACGTGTCTTGCCGGACCACGTAATTGTACCTTCTTCCAGCAGCCGTGAAAAAAGATTTATTTTTTCTTCAAAAAGTAAATCATAATCGCTCAAATCATAGCCAAATAATGGAAATGATTCGGTAAATGATCCACGTCCAAGAACAACCTCTGCACGTCCGTTTGATAGCGCATCAAGTGTTGCAAAACGTTCATAAACCCTCACTGGATCATCCGAACTAAGCACTGTCACCCCGGATGCTAAAGTAATCTGCTTCGTCTGCGTCGCGATTCCTGCAAGTACTGTTTCAGGACTAGAAATTGCATATTCTGAGCGATGATGTTCGCCTAATGCAATTACATCAATTCCAAGTTCATCAGCAACTTTTGCTTCAGTAACAACCTGACGAATAGCTTGTGCCTGTGTCATTAATTTGTTTGCGTCATCTGTGGGAATGTCCCCAAATGAGTCCAGACCAAAAACTATTTTTTGCGGATCAATCACGGTACTCACCCTCAATTCGTTTTAATTACTTTTTGTAAGTATAATAACTGTAATATTTTATCTGTCCGATGTCAATCTATCATGCTTAGGATTATTTTTAAAGCCTGAAAGCTTAAAGATGCAACAAAAAAGGCCATGACAGAAAGAATATTCTATCACAGCCCTTGAAATTGAATTTGCAAAAAACTTAATATATCCGAGAACTATCCTTGCTTTTAGTACAAGCCTGATATCGTTCCATCATCACTAAGTTCCATTCCATTTGCAGCTGGAACCTTAGGCAAGCCGGGCATCGTCAAGACATTTCCTGTCAGTGCAACAATGAATTGTGCCCCGAGCTTAGGCATGAACTCGCGCACATGAATCGTAAAGTCCTTAGGTGCTCCTAAGAATTTGGCATTATCAGAAAGTGAATATTGCGTTTTGGCCATACATACTGGCAGACGATCCCACCCCAGTTCCTTAAATCGCTTCAGTTGGCGCTTAGCTTTACGCCATATTCGACCTTGGCACCACCGTAAATTTCAGTTACGATTTTCTCAATTTTGGTTTCCAGCTCGTCATCAGCTGCATAAAGCGGAGCAAATTCATTATCTTGTTCACACGTTTCAAGCACTTTTTTAGCCAATTCGACTGCGCCTGCACCGCCTTTGCCCCAAACATCAGCAACAACTGCTGTTGTTTTATCATCAGCACATAATTGCTGCAGCTTAGCCAGTTCGGCCTCAGTATCTGATGTGAACTGATTAATAGCAACAACAACAGGGACATTGTAACGTTTCATACTTGCGATATGTTTTTGTAAGTTGACATACCCCTTTTGAAGAGCAGCAAGATTTTCTTCTTCAAGCTCATTTTTGGCCACCCCACCGTGCATTTTGAGTGCTCGCACAGTTGCAACAATCACTACCGTATCAGGCGTCTTGCCTAGGACCGGCGTCTTAATATCCATAAACTTTTCAGCACCTAAGTCAGCCCCAAAACCTGCCTCAGTCAAAGTATAATCCGCCAATTTCAGCGCAGTCTGTGTTGCAAGAACGCTATTACAACCATGTGCAATATTAGCGAACGGACCCCCATGAATGATGGCTGGTGTATGTGCTAATGTTTGAACAAGATTGGGCTTAATTGCATCTTTCAATAACAGAGCAATCGCTCCGGTAACCCCCAATTGGTCCACTGTAACTGGTTCTTTAGCAGTAGTATATCCGACAACGATCTGCCCAATTCTTTTTTTCAGATCAGCGATATCCTCAGCTAGGCACAGAATCGCCATTAATTCACTTGCGACAGTGATATCGAAACCATCTTCCCGCGGAATTCCTTGTGTTACACCGCCAATTCCGATTACAACATGGCGTAGAGCCCGATCATTGATATCCAAAACTCGCTTCCAAATAACCCGTCGCTGGTCAATATGTAATTTGTTTCCCTGATAAATATGATTGTCAACTAGAGCTGCTAAAGTATTATTAGCGGTTGTCAAAGCATGCATGTCACCTGTAAAATGCAGGTTAATGTCTTCCATTGGGACAACTTGCGAAAAACCGCCACCTGTTGCCCCACCCTTCATTCCCATCACTGGTCCTAACGAAGGTTCGCGCAGCGCAATCATGACCTTTTTCTTTAATAAGCTGAATGCATCACCCAAACCGACAGTTACTGTTGATTTTCCTTCACCTGCAGGGGTGGGATTAATCGCCGTAACCAAAATCAGTTTGCCCTTAGTCTTTGTTTTAGCAGTTACAGGCAATTTTATTTTTGCTTTATATGTACCATACTGCTCGATCTCATCTGGTTTCAAACCGATTTTTTCTGCCACATCTGTTATTTTGTTCATTTTATTTTGTTGTGCTATTTCAATATCTTTCACTACTTGTTGGCCTCCTGCTAGGAAATTAATAAAACATGTTAACAATCAATAGTATAACTTATACATCTATCAATGTCATTTATTCAGCCTATTTTTATTTTATTATTTTGCTTTTTTACCCATCAGCGCACTCAAAAGCGAACATTAAGATTATCTATTAAGCGAATTGTAAAGTTTTTCTCCAGAGCTAGGTTTTACGAAAAAACTATAAGTTTGATACTTAGTTTGAATACTCAGCTTAGCTCTCTTCCGTGAGACATTTTCAATGTCATTCAAACGAAACTTTTTTGCATTCTGCGGAATAACCGTATGCAAAATCAGCTCATCTTGAGTTAACTCAACTTTGCGCAACACTATCTGCAAAGCTGCAACTGCAAGAAAGACGAGCAGAGCAAGCAATGTCCAGACTTGAAAAAACGTAATTTCCAACCACAAGATAAAACCTAAAAGTAGTATGATAAAAGTGTATGACCAACAGATGATGGTCGTCGGAAAATCAGGCTGATAAAAAAATTTTTCTTTCATTGTATCTTCCCCCTTAAGGATGTGATTTTAACGATTAAATTATATACAGATGCTGCTACCAAGGCAATCCGGGTCCAAGCGCAGCAGGCGTACTTATTGTTGCCGAATCTGGGCAGCAGCAACTCTATTACAAACTGCCGCTTGCTTCAAACCACCGTGCAGAATTTCTTGCGGCAATCAAAGGGTTTGAAGCCGTTATTAAATACTATGACACCACGGAAACTATTCTTTTCCACAGTGACAGCAAAATTGTGATCTCAAGTATTGAAAAAAATTATAGTAAGTCATATCCAGATGAGCTTGCACTGCTGGCAGATTTGCAAAACCAATGTACACTTGTAGTCAATCGTTGGATTCCTGAAAAAAGCAACAAAGGAGCACACAGTTTAGCCATTCAAGGATTGCATCATTTTTTTCCCGCCTGAAACTAACTATATACTATATAACAAAAAGCAGGAGCTCTCTCTACAAGATCTTCTGCTTTTTAGTCTAAGCTTAATACTTTTTCCGTTGTCCCCAATATTGAAATAAATCTGTACGCAAGGAACCATTGTAGAGTTTGCGACGTTTGCTTGCACGCTGCCCATAATAAGTCTCAAATTGCAGATCACTCGTCAAAATATACTTGCTCCATGTTTTCAGTGGACGATAGACATCCCCCATCTGGCGATAAAGCTTCCGTACTTCGTTTTGATCGTTCAAACGTTCGCCATAAGGAGGATTGGCAACAATAATTCCATTTTCTTTAGTAGTTTTGAAATCCTTTAAGGCCATCTGCTTAAACTGAATGCTGTGCAGCAATCCCGCCTCTTGTGCGTTTAGTTTAGCGATGTCAACCATTCGTTCATTGATGTCGTAACCAGAAATATCGAGTTCAATGTCGTAGTCTGCCTGTGCCTCAGCTTCAGCACGAACATTTTGCGAAATTGTCTTAGAAATCCATTCCCAGCTCTCGCAGACGAAATCTCGATTGAATCCTGGAGCAATCTTGTGTCCAATCATCGCAGCTTCAATCGGGATCGTTCCTGAACCACAAACAGGATCCACAAAGGGTTTTTCAGGGTACCAATGTGCTAACAGTACTAGAGCAGCAGCCATATTTTCTTTCAACGGAGCAGGTCCCTTTTCGATTCGATAACCGCGTTTGAATAAACTTGAACCCGTTGTGTCTAGAGTCAAAAGCACATGATTTTTATTGATTGCCACTTCTAGCGGAAATGTTGCACCAGTTTCTGGCAGGCGTGTTCGACGATGATAAATCTCACTCATTTTATTAACGATTGCCTTTTTGACGATAGCCTGAACATCTGGCACACTGTGCAGAATAGACTTCTGAGATTTGCCTGCAACAGGAAAAGCCGAGTCTAAAGCTAAATACTCATCCCACGATACAGCTTTTGTCTGCTCAAAAAGTTCGTCAAATGTTTTCGCTGTGAATTCAGCGATGACTATCTTAACGCGATCAGCAGTTCGTAGCCAAAGGTTAGTTTTGATAATATCTTCAACTGTTCCTTGATAACGAACACGGCTATTCTCAACTTCAACATCTTCGTAGCCTAAGTGTCGCAGTTCATTTCCAACTAGTCCCTCAATTCCAGCCGCTGCTGTTGCTATTAAATTAAATTTTTTCATAATTAATCCATTCTTTCACTCTTATTTGCAAAACTGAGATTCATTCTTGCAACCCATACTTCTTTTCCTAGTATGCAAGTAATATGCGTCCCAGAAAACATTCTTTACGTTACATAATATTATATACAAAGCTGAAAAAAACTGTGACAAAACATCAGTTTTGCCACAGTTTCCCTGATATATGTAGGCCTCTATAAGCCACGTTCCGTACGTCATTCAACCCAGGAGTCGAAATCGGTGGTAATCATCTATCTCCGAGCCTATAAGACTCGCCCCCATGATTTGTTCATTTCCGTCATGAAGCGCCCCTACCAAAGTTTGGGTTACCTGCTCGTGGGGTTTACCGCGTTCCACCAATGTCGTTTCCAACATTGCTTCGTCACTGTGGCACTTTCAAGACTACTTAGACATAGCAAAAGCCTTAGTCCTTTTATCTGCCGTTATTCCATAAGGAATACCTTGCCTTATTTTTTCAGCAAGCACGATCACTACAGACATCTCAGCCTGTGCAAGCTTGGACTTTCCTCAGCCTGCTTAATTGCAGACCGCGATTACCAGAAACCTACATTAAAGTTAAATCATTCGCTAAAAGCGATTATCCTGATTCATATCATCATTCAATTGTGCGCCAAAAACATGACGTTCAAGATTAGATAAGCGTTTCAAGATATCCATGTTAGTGACGCTCGCACTAGGTCTTGCAGTCTGTCCACTCTTACCAACTGCAAGCTGCTTAGTCAATTCATCAACCTTGCTGACGAGACGATCATTCTCCATCTCCAAACGCTGTGTTTCTTTAGAATACGTTTCATAATCCTTAATAACATCATCAAGGAATTCATCCACATCTGCTGGATCATAGCCACGCATCTTTGGTTTAAAATGCTTATTAACAATGTCTTTTGGCGTAAAATTTATCTTCTCCACAGAAATGCACCTCATATCCTATTCGAAACTTCCTCAATAACCTTTCTTATTATATCAAATATCATTTCTAATGCAAATCATTTTCACTTTTTCTTTCAAAATAATCATTTGCACTTGTCTGTAATTGATCCATATCTACTGTAATTATAGGATAATTCTGTTTTTTTTGATATTTTTTCGCCATATTGTAATCATATTTTGTTTTACCCTCGAATTCAGGATCGTAGATCAGCATCATTTGATCGGTATGTTCTAGCATAAATTGCTGCCAATTTTTCAATTGTTGCGGCGCTTTATACGGTTCAGAACTAGTATTTGCAGAAAAGTCTACTTTTGTCCTTAACACATTAAATGTGAGTTGTTTATCTTCCTTCCAATTTTTTTCAAAATCACTATAAGGAAGTATCATTGCTACCTTTAACTCCGGATATTGTTTCTGCAACTCCAGTGCCACTTCAATACTCCACTGCTCGACACCTAATTGTCCGCCGGTGATCAACCACTCCAAACCTTCTTCTAATTTTTGAATTAGCATCTCACGCAATACATTCTTCAGAACTTCTACTTTAGGATCGTCCTTCTTAAAGACATTCAGTTCATAACTACGGTATCCAGTAATCCATAAACGCATCTTCAAGCTCCTTTATTGTAACGATTTGTTTAAATCACTTGCTTATCTCAATGCTTAGCTTATAATGACAAAACTGACAGTCTCAAAGCAATTGCATTACCCTACACATTTTTAGCTAAATTCTAAGGGTGCCTATTTAAAGAATCGCAAAAATGTTCATTTCTCTTGCTCATAAAACAAGTATATGACGCATTTTTGCCAAGTTTCTTCGTTGTTGGTATAATAAGTCGAATAGGAGTGTGATGCAAGCATGGTTCTCCATTATCCAAATGGTCGAGCATATCATCAATCTGTCTCTGATAAAATGCAGCCAAAAAGGCAACACGAAAATTCCGATATTGTCTTTGGAAATCGTGGTATGTCATTGGAGGAAGAATTGAATCAAAGCAACACCTATTACCTACAAAAAGACATTGCAGTAATCCATAAAAAACCCGTGCCGATTCAGATTGTTCAGGTGAGTTATCCTAAAAGAAGTGCTGCCGTAATTAAAGAAGCTTACTTCAAACAATCATCAACAACTGATTATAATGGGGTCTACAAGGGATATTACCTTGATTTTGAGGCAAAAGAAACTAGAAGTAAAACTTCCTTCCCACTAAGTAATTTTCACGAGCATCAAGTTAACCACATGAAGGCATGTACGCGACAAGGTGGAATTTGTTTTACAATTATTAAATTTTCGGTTACACAACAGCTTTTTTTATTGCCGGCAGCTATTTTGTTTGAGTATTGGGATAACCAATCTAAGACTAAGGGGCGAAAATCGATCGAGAAAAAAGTTATCGCCGACTTCGGTTATGCAATTAATTATCATGTCCAACCACTTATCCCGTATCTCACTTATGTTGACAAGCTGATCAATAAATAATATTCGTTCTGTAAAAGGAGAAATTCATGAGTAATCAAGATCCTAAATATTCACGCGTTGCGCAGAATAAAAAGAGCGCTCAAAAGAAACGTCGTCCAATCAAACCTGAGGAAGGTAAATTCAAGAAGTATTTCAAACGTTTTATTATCACCCTGATACTCTTCTTGGAAATTGCTATTGCTGCAGGTGCGACCGCATTTTTCATATATGCCAAAAATGCTCCTGCCTTAACTGATTCTAAGTTATCAAGCGCAGGTTCAACCATTATCTATGATGCAAACGATAAGAAGATTACATCGTTAGGGACTCAAAACCGCCAACGGGTCGAGAGTCAAGATGTTCCGCAACAATTGAAGGATGCAATTGTTTCAATAGAGGATCGCCGCTTCTACAAACATCACGGGGTCGATCCTGTTCGAATCATAGGTGCCGCTCTTTCAAATATTAAAAGTCCTTCCGAAGGGCTGCAAGGCGGCAGTACCTTAGATCAGCAGCTTATAAAACTATCTTTTTACTCAACTAAACGTTCCGACCAAACCTTTAAACGAAAAGCTCAAGAGGCATGGCTGGCACTTAAGCTTGACAACACTTACAGTAAAGACCAAATACTTAATTTCTACATTAACAAGGTCTTTATGGGTTATGGAACTTTCGGCATGCAAACTGCGGCACATTACTATTATGGCAAACCCTTAAACAAACTCTCTTTGGGTCAAACAGCCATGATAGCCGGAATTCCTAACGCACCTTCTGACTACAATCCATACTCCAATCCTCAGCTTGCTGCGCAGCGAAGAAATGAAGTTCTTTCTGCAATGGTAGCTAATAAAAAAATCAGCTCTGCGCAAGCAGCACAAGCCGAGAACGAGGATGTAAAAAATGGCTTGGTCACCACTCACCAGAGCCAGCAGACATCACAAAAAGCCAAAATCGCTGATGCATACATTAAAGAGGTCATTAATGACGCCAAGAAAAAGGGTTATGATCCATACAAAGATTCATTGAAGATATATACAAATATCGATATGAAAACCCAAGAACACTTATATGATCTGGCTAATTCAAACAGTGCGATCGCCTACCCTGATGACAAGCTTCAGGTGGCATCAACGGTTGTCAATCCCAACAACGGTAAAGTTGTCGCGATGATTGGCGGACGTAAAACCGGTGATGTTACTTATGGGCTGAATCGGGCTGTGCAGACTGATAGAACAAACGGATCAACTGCTAAGCCTTTAATGGACTATGGTCCTGCGATTGAGTATCTCAGTTGGGCAACCTACCATCATATAAAAGACACACCATATGTCTATCCAGGTTCAAACATTTCACTTTACGATTTTGACCGCAGTTACAAGGGTTCTATGACGATGCGCAATGCGATTATTCAATCGCGGAATATCCCCGCTATTAGAGCCTTGGAAGCGGTAGGAATAACTAAAGCACAAAACTTCATCAGTAAATTAGGCTTTAATTATTCTAAAACACTCGAATTCCAAAACGGAATTGGGCTACCATCTTCTACACTGCAGAATGCAGCCGCTTATGCAGCCTTTGCCAATGGTGGAACTTATTACAAGCCAAGTTATATTAACAGTATTGAAACAAATGACGGTGAGATCAAAAATTATTCTGGAAGCGGCAAACAGGTTATGCAGTCTTCAACAGCATATATGCTCACTGATATGATGAAAGATGTCGTCACAAACAGTTCAGGAACTGGTCGTTTTGCTAATATCAGTGGGCTATACCAAGCAGGAAAAACCGGAACTAACAGTTATCCTTCAGATATTGCATCTAAGTTCCCGAATTCTGCAGATATGGACTCTTGGTTCAACGGCTACACGAAACACTATTCAATTTCTGTTTGGGTAGGTTACGACCATCCCTATGAAGCAAACAACTATTTAGATACGGCATCTTCTCGAATAGCTTCTTACTTCTATAAATACGCAATGGAAGATGTTTCTCAGGGTAAAACTAATACCGATTGGGAACGGCCAAGCAATGTTCTTACTAAGACTGTCAATGGTGTTCGTGAACTCTACCTTGCTGCTCGCCAGAATCAGTAGCTGGTGATAGTTCATCTTCGAAGAAAAGCTCAAAATCTTCGTCAGACAGCATTAGTTCACTAATGTCAAGCTCGTCGTTCTTCAGTGATAGTTCATCTGAAGATAGTTCGTCCAGCGAAGAAAGCAGCAGCTCATCATCGTCATCCGAGACAAGCAGCAGCTCGTCATCGTCGTCTGAACAGCCATCGTCATCCGAACCATCGTCGTCTACTTCTTCAACAAGTTCTGAGGAACATTCATCGTCATCAAATAACCCGTCCTCGTCTAATAATCAACAGACAAGTGACAGTGGGAATAATAATGGCGGCAATAATAACAATCAGTAGTAACAGCTGCTGTGTAAAAGAACAAGGAGAAACAAATCAGTTGAGAATTGAAAACGGCGTAAAAGAATTTGTAATCTATCGCATCGCACTACTAGACAAACTTAGATGAAACTTGGCAACAGACTGTCGATAAAGCATCGCCACACCTGTTGTCTAGGGAAGACAATGAGGATATTTTGGATACTAAAGGAGCTGTGCCAAAAGTTAAATTTTGGCACAGCTCCTCTTTTATTACGTATAAATGTATTCCATAAGTCAAAATTCTCCGTCTAACTTCGAATTACTCATAGCAAAGTACTCGCTATGAGTAATTTCGAGTTAGTACTCAAATTTCCCCAACTTTGAAGTGCCTTACAAAACTTGGACATGCAAATCAAGTTTTGTAAGGCACTTCGTGTTGGGCTTTGTTGCTACACTTCCATTCCTCACTCACATGACCCTTTTTTGGCCTTCAGCACACAGTGCCAGCAACGGGCATTCTTGACAAAGAGGACTACGCGCCATACATTGATACCTTCCCCAAAAAATCATACAATGGTGTGCTTTTATCCATAGTTCTTCAGGCAACTTCTTCATCAATGTTTTTTCTATCGTGAGTACATCGGCCTTTTGTGGAACAATACGCAGCCGCTTAGAAACACGAGTCACATGTGTATCTACAGCAATCGCCGGGATATTAAAACATTCTGCAAGCACGACATCCGCAGTTTTACGTCCGACTCCGGAGAGCTGCATCAACTCTGTTCGCGTTCGTGGTACCTGGCCATTGAATTTGGCTGCAATGTCTGTTGCACAAGCAATTAGATATTTTCCCTTATTCCGATACAGACCGATTGACTTAATAAATGGAATGACATCTTCCAGCTTAGCTGCTGCTAGCGTTTCAGGTGTAGGATAAGCAGCAAACAAACGCGGTGTCAATAAATTAACTGCTTTATCCGTAGTCTGCGCACTTAAGATAACAGCCAAGAGAAAATGAAAATCGGTATCCGCTTCAAGTGAGGTTCGTGCGTCTGGAAACTTTTCACTCATAATTTTAATTGCCTTGACAGTATCTTTGCTGCTTAACATCACTCATCATCCCCATTCTGTGAAGAATCTGACCAGTGATACAGAGGAATGTCAGGTTTGTCACCTCTACGTTGATTTTGTTTATTATTGGAAAAATCAATTTGTTTGCGCTGCCGCATTTTTTGCTTTTCGCGCTGGACATCCTGTGCTGTTTTGATATGTTGCCTTTCCCAACTCAATAGTACTCGATCAATGTACTTCAAACTGTAAGCTTGGTTTAAAACTGCTTCACGCAGTGCCAACAGAATAAGCCCCGGGTCGTAATGATCTTCACCGAGCCATAGATTGATCGTTTCCAATTCGATCGGCGACAATGACCTACCAAATTCAACCTCGATGCTGCTAAAAACTTTATCGCGGCTAACTTTATTTTCCGCATCAAATTTTACTTCTTCTCTTTGTTGTTCTTTTGTCAGCATTTTTTCAAGCAGCAGATCAAAACGATAGACATCATGTTTTTTTCCGTCCTCATCTGAAATAGTCTTAATTTCCATTAATTTCTTTTCAATCAGACGGTGAAGCATCTGGTAAACCTCAGCCGCACTCTTCCCCATTTTATCCGCTATTTTTTCAATAGCAGGAAACGGTTCACCTTTCTGAATAAAACTATCTATCTGCAGATACAGGACAAACTCACTGTCGTCCATTCCTAAAGAATGGTAATTATGCAAAATCAGATTTGAAATCGTCATCTGACCTTCCTGCAAATATGTTTGAAATATTTTATCCATTTTTGCTCCCATCCTTTTTAAATTAAAAAACAACTATAAAAAAGCAGCCAAGATAAGATTTTACCCTAACCACTTTTCAATCCTTCATTATGGATAAATGCGATTCAATAAACGTGGGAACGGAATCGCTTCACGAATATGATCCTCACCTGTAATCCATGTAACTGCGCGTTCTAATCCAAGACCAAAGCCTGAATGTGGTACACTTCCATAACGGCGTAAATCAAGATACCATTGATAATCAGCCTTATCAAGTCCAGCTTTTTCAATCTGTGCTTCCAGATAAGCGGGATCAGTTGCCCTTTCAGAACCGCCGATGATTTCACCATACCCTTCTGGCGCAAGAAGGTCGGCACAAATAACAACATCTTCTCGAGTCGGGTGTGGTTTCATATAAAACGGTTTAATAGCTTTAGGGTAATTCAGAACAAACACTGGTTTGCTGAAATGTTCTGCCAGATATGTTTCTTCAGGAGATCCAAAATCTTTACCCCATTTAACATCAGGAAAGTCTCCTGCCTTTTGCAGCAATTCAATTGCCTCATCATATGAAATACGCGGATAAGGAAGTTCTGTATAACGCTGTAGTACCTGTGGATCGCGTCCTAAAAGCTTCAACTCATACTGACAGTTGTCCAAAACATTCTGGACAAGAAAAGCAATATAGCGTTCTTGAATCTCCAGGCTCTCTTCCTGGTGCATAAAGGCCATTTCTGGTTCGATCATCCAAAACTCGATCAAATGTCTCCTTGTCTTAGACTTTTCAGCCCTAAAAGTCGGACCAAACGAGAATACTTTGCCATAAGCCATCGCACCTGCTTCCTCGTACAACTGACCTGATTGAGATAAATAAGCATCCCTATCAAAATACTCTGTATGGAAAAGCTCTGTCGTTCCCTCTGGTGCAGAGCCAGTCAATATGGGTGCATCGAACTTAACAAAACCTTCCTTGTGGAAAAATTCGTATGTAGCTCTGATTATTTCACTGCGAATCTTCATGATGGCAAATTGCCGCTTTGAACGCAGCCATAAGTGACGGTGATCCATCAAGAAGTCTGTTCCATGTTCTTTGGGTGCAATGGGGTAGTCCTTACTTGTGCCAACTGGTTCAATAGCTTCGATCTCGATCTCATACCCGAAATGCGAACGGGTATCTTCGTGAATGGTCCCAGTCACATACATACTTTCTTCTTGTCTAACTTCTTTTGCTAACGCAAAAGTTTCTGCTGTAACGTTGTTTTTCACAACAACTCCCTGAAAGAATGCCGTTCCATCACGTAATTGTAAAAAAGCAATCTTCCCGCTGGAGCGTTTGTTTGTTAACCAAACACCAATTTTGACTTTTTCATTAACATGTTTCTTAGCATCAATAATACTGATCGTTTCCAAAAACGCAGCCTCCTACATATGTTTTTCAATAAATTTCCTTATTCTTTTTAAAGCTTCATTCAAACTGTCCAAGTCAGTGGCATAGCTAAGACGGATGTGCTCAGGCATGCCGAATGCAGCACCAGCTACGACTGCCACATGTGCTTCTTCCAGCAATGCTGCAGCAAAATCTTCAGTTGATGAAAAGCCTGTCAACTTAACCGTTTCAGCAACATTTGGGAAAAGATAAAACGCCCCTTCAGGTTTATTCACAAGCTTCACACCGGGTAAAGATACAAGCTGCGGATAGATAATGTTCAGCCGTTTCTCAAATTGCACACGCATTTTTTCAACCACTTCTTGATCGCCTGTCAATGCTTCTAAAGCCGCATACTGACTAACCGCTGCTAAATTACTGGTCGCATGGCTGATAACAACATTCATCTTTTGAATAACTTCTCGTGGTGCAACCGTATAGCCGACACGCCACCCTGTCATAGCGTAGGCTTTCGATAAACCACTTACTAGAATTGTTTGGTCTTTGATCTCAGGACTTAGTCCAATCAATGAGACGAACTCATGTCCATTATAGACAAGTTTGCCATACATATCATCTGCAATCAAAATGACATCATTTTTAACTGCCCACTCGCCAATTCGTAATAGTTCATCACGTGTATAAATCAGCCCTGATGGATTCTGAGGCGAGTTAATGATAACTGCTCGGGTTTTATTGCTTCGTGCCTCTTCTAGTTCGTCGACTGTCACCTTAGTACCGTCATCCGGCATAACAAAGACTGGCTTTCCTCCCGCCAGTTTAACCTGCTCACCGTAACTGACCCAATATGGCAAAGGAATCAAAACTTCGTCTTGCTCATCGAGCAGGGTCTGTGCAAGAACATACAAGGAAAACTTGCCCCCAACAGTAACTGCAACCTGATCAGTGCTGTATTCAACAGCAAAATCTTTACGCAGTCGGTCACAAATAGCCTGTTTCAGCTCAATAATCCCAGTTGCCGGTGTGTAAAAATCGGATTTTCCTGTCTTGATGGCATCAATGGCTGCTTGCTTGATCTTAGATGGCGTATTAAAATCCGGTTCCCCGACACCAAGGTTGATGACGTCAATTCCATTGGCAGTCATTTTCTTAGCTTTTGCTGAAAGAGCTAATGTTGCTGACGGTTGAACCTGCATAACTCTGCTTGCTATTTTCATCTTTCACACCCTCGTTATCTTAGATATTTTGAATTGTTTTGACCATTGAACCATTTTTAAATGATATCAAGTCGTAGCACAAGCGATTATACTTGTTAAGATATGTTACTTCCCATACCGGTTTTCTGTGCCACATACCTAATGCAACCTTAGTTATTTTTCTTGGCTGATGTGCCTTCTGAACAACCGACCGTGCTTGCCTCTCATTGACGCCTTTGTCATGAGAATAAATATTTATTTGGCCACCCTTTTGTGCAATAACCACATAAACACTTTGACCAGCAGTATTTTGACCATCAACTGTAAAATAAGTTTTCTGCCGATTATACCAGTAAAAGTTCTTCACAGTCCTTACCTTAGCATATTTTTTTGCTAAGGCTGTTGCTTCTGCTTGGGCCTCTCTTTTAGGAGCTGTCAGCTGTCTATAAATAATAAAAGTTCCAAATGCAACAATAATCACCGTTACCAGGATCATTATTTTTTTCAGATTGTTGCGATAATGTTTTGTTCTTTTCATAGACCCCTCTCATCTCTTTTATGACTATTGCAAGGAAACTATATGTCCGCTTTATTATAGCAATAATCAAAATTTTTTTGAAGTCACGGTCATCTTTTTTCCCAAAAATTCAACAATTGTTTCCTGATTTCGTCAGATTTAATTATTTTGAGCGGCATAGTTGTCGGAAACACTTTCTTCATCTGCTCACCGTATGTTTTTGTAACAACTCGACTATCCAATAGAATCACTACTCCGCGATCCGTTGGAGTTCGAATAAGACGTCCTAGGCCTTGTTTCAGCCGCATCATTGCTTCAGGCAGGGCTATATTTTGAAACGGATCCTGCCCTTCAAGAGATAATTTGTGATACTTAACACGGTTGATCAAGGTATTCGGAGCTTGAAATGGCAGACGTGTAATCACCAGTAGTTCCAGCCGATCCTTAGGAAGATCGACACCTTCCCAAAAGGTTCCTGCTCCCAGCAAGACAGCGTCCTTAGATAGCCTAAAGTGCTTCATAATCTTGGCATTACTGCCCGTTATCCCCTGTGCTAAAATTTCACGTTGTAATGTTACACCAGCATCGCTCAGAAGCTGGTAAATCTTTTCAATCATTGCTAGAGAATTAAACAGTATTAACGTCTGACGATTACTGTTTAGTACAATATTCTTCAATGTCTCTGCCAAGTAAGCAACATACTCATTCAAATCGTATGTAACATCTGGTGCGTCGGCTGCTATCAATGCTAATGACTGCTCATGGTAATCAAATGCACCTGGTAATTGCACGACTTTAGTATCATGCGGCAGATCAAGCTGATCAAGCGTGTATTCCGTATCATCCGGCAGAAGCAGACTTGCCCCTACAAAAAGAACGTGTTGAAAATGTTCGTAGATATAAGGTCGCAAAAAATTAGTTACTCGCAGTAAACCGAATTGAAGCCTCAAGTGTGCATTAGGATGATCTAACGGAAGTGAAAGCCAAACGACAGTCTCATCTTCCTGCTTTTCAAGATCATCCAATCTCAGACGCAACCAGCGTTGCCGACAAGCAACTAGTTTACGTAAAAGTTCAAAGAACTCATTCAAAAAAAGGATTGCTTTTTTGTCTAAGCGGTCTGCACTTTTGAATTGCTCAAAGCGTTGCAGCAGCTTTTGATACTCTTGGTCGATGTTTGCAAAGGCCTTTGTAACGTAGCTGATACTGCCATAATTTTCTTTAATGAACCCCCTGAGTCTTTTTACGGGCACAATGCTTTCAAAGAACTCCTGCTTTATGCTGTTTTTAGGGACAAACCGCTGGATCAGTTTATTCCTGAGTTCAGGGATTCGCTGATCAATAAGGCGGATATTACCCGCTATCTCACGATTTTCTGCATTTGTCAAAAACTGCTGTTCCTCCAGTTGAGCAAATGCGAATGAAATCCGTGATGCAATTTTAACCAGAAGTGAATCACAAAGTATTTTCAACTCGTCAAAATCAATTTCAGCACGATTGGTTGCGAGAGCCCTGCTTGAGAGATGCTGAGCTTCATCGATAATCAAGTTATTGCGCGAGCCACTTAATATTTCAACATGGTTCAACAAATATGAATGATTCGTGATCAGGAGATCTGCATTGGCTTGATAAGTACGCTGTCGCCGAACAAAATCATAATCATGAAACACACTGCCGGGTTCGAGGCTCTCAAGCCCGTGGTGCCTTATTTCATCAAATAACGGATTCTGATACTTTGTCAGATGCAGTCAGAAAGATCACCAGTTTTGGTAATCGTCAGCCACACTAGCAGGCGCAATTGCAATAAACGCGTTTGTTTACCTTGCGGTTGATGCAAAGACCAGCTGAATTTCTCCAAATCAATATAATGTTGACTTCCCTTTAGAACTGCTGCGGTTATTTCGAAGGGCAAAATCTGCTGTAAGAGCGGCAAAACCTGTTCCTGCATTTGGGTCTGTAAAACTGTCGTAGCCGTACTGATAACAACTGTTCCACCAGCATTTGCTGTGTAGGCAGCAGGGATCAGATAACCCAATGTTTTGCCCAAACCAGTTGGTGCTTCAAGAACTAGACGTGACTTATCTTTTTCTTGAAACAAACTGTGAACATAATCCATCATTTCTATTTGCGCCGGACGCCATTCAAGTACATTAGCAAACAGTTGTTTTTTAGCTGCTTCATCCCTAGGGTATCTGCCCTCTTGTTGCGCTCTTGCAGTTAGTTCAAACCGACGCAAAACGATACCGCCGATTTCTTGAAGATGTGCCGGCAAGGTATTAGGCATATGCCTCCGCTTTGTCAATGACTCCTTAAAGCACAACCTTGTCTGCATTAACAAACTATTCTGAAAAGACGCAATCAATTCAAGACAACGAAGCGGCAGATTGTTAATCCTTTTCAACAAAAAAATAAGTAATTGGGCAGTTGCATCTGCATCGCTGTCTGCGTGATGCGGGTGCAAATGACTTAAGTTAAGATACTCACTCAAATAACTCAACTTAAAACTCGGTAAAGTCGGCAGGAGTATCTGGCTCAACTGGACTGTGTCTATTCCTTGCAATTCGCACGGTGGATAGCCTACACGTTCCAATTCTGCATTTAGAAAACGGTAATCAAAATTTATATTATGTGCTACAAACGTCGTTCCTTGCAGCAAAGCAAAGATCGTTCCAGCCACATCCTCAAACAAGGGAGCCTTTTTTACATCTTTGTTCGTGATTCCGGTTAAATGCTGCACTTCTTTTGGAATTGGCATCAAAGGATTAACCATCGTGTTGAAGTGATTAATTATTTGCCCGTTTTTAACAAAGACACAGCTGAACTGAATCATTCGATTCGTGCCATCTATACTAGTACCAGTTGTTTCAATATCGACAACTGCATACGTGGTTGCCAAGCTCATTGTTCCACCGACTTTCTTAGCATAATCTACTCGCCATTTTAGCACATATCCACTCGTTTAAGCGGTCTAAATTAAAATCTATTAATCAAGCCGCACTGGATTAGATTATCGCTTATAATCTTATTCAATATTTAAAGTTTTTAAGGATTGTTATATTGTCAGAATGTTGATAAATATGTATAATCTTATTTGTTTGTAAATCAGACTATATTTAGAATAATTTAAAGATCTTTGTAGTATGATGTTAGTGGTGATAACTATACAAGGTAGAAAGGAAGCTTTGATTTGGTGAAAGTTATGCGTTCCGGAAACGGAGTCAGCCATGCCAAGATCATCCTGATTGGGGAGCACGCAGTCGTTTACGGTCAACCAGCGATTGCACTGCCCCTATCTAAAGTAAAGACTAGAGTACATATAGAAGAAACAAATAATGGCAAACAAATATTGCATAGCCGTTACTTTGATGGTGAGCTTCTGCATGCCCCTACGTCCTTAGCTGGGATGAAACATCTGATTGAACATATCTTGGATGAACACTCGCTGACAGCCAGTTCGTTTAACATGACAATTAAGAGTGATCTTCCGGCTGAAAGAGGAATGGGTTCTTCAGCTGCAACAGCTGTTGCCGTCATTAGGGCTCTTTACGACTACTTTGAATTGCATCTCAGTCCGGCTAAACTTCTACGGCTTGCTAATATAGCTGAAAAAATCATTCATGGTAATCCAAGTGGACTGGATGCTGCCACTTCTGCTAGTTCGCACCCGATCTGGATGGTTAAAAACAAAGAGCTTTATACATTACCAATCAATATAAATGCATCTCTTCTGATTTGTGACAGTGGCATAAAGGGTCGTACTGGAGAAGCAGTTGCAAGTGTAAAAAAGCGGCTCGAACTTGATCAGCATGCAACTCAGACATTACTTAATAAACTAGGAAAGCTAGCATTTGCTGCGCGTGAGCAAATTGCTCACGATGATCCAACTGGTTTAGGAGAAACTTTTAATACTGCCCAAGAACAGCTTGCTGCCCTTGGCGTCAGCAACAAACAGCTTGACACGCTTATTGAAACCAGCCTTTCACTCGGGGCATTAGGCAGCAAGTTGACTGGCGGTGGTCGCGGAGGATGCTTTATTTCCTTAATGAAAGATCAAGAAGAAGCTGAAAGACTTGCACAACAATTAAGAATAAAGGGTGTTACCGAAACATGGATTCAACCATTAGGAAACGCTTCTGAGGAGGAAAAAGCTAATGCTTTCAAAAGCATTCACGGCCCGCGCCCATACTAATATTGCATTGATCAAATATTGGGGCAAAAAAGACCAAGAATTGATCCTTCCGATGAACAGCAGTTTGTCATTGACACTGGATCACTTTTACACTGATACCGAAGTATACTTCGATCAGGCTTTAAAACAAGATGTTTTTTACTTAAACGAAGAAAAACAAAACGTTTCAAAAGTCACGCAATTTATGAACATTGTGCGCAGGCAAGCTGGTTTGAAGGTGTTTGCGCACATCAGCTCTACCAATCATGTTCCAACGATGGCTGGTTTGGCTTCATCAGCTTCAGCATACGCTGCTTTAGCAATGGCCGCCAGCCAAGCAGCCGGTTTACAGTTATCACGTAGAGACCTTTCCCGTCTTGCACGGCGAGGTTCTGGTTCGGCTTGCCGCTCAATATATGGCGGTTTCGTTGAATGGCAACGTGGACATGACGATCAAAGTTCGTTTGCATCGCCAATCGAGGAAAATACGAACTGGAACATTTGTATGATCGCCGTCGTAATTGATAAAGCAAGGAAGAAAATCTCTAGCCGCCTAGGAATGCAACGTGTCGTTGAAACCTCGCCTTTCTACACTGCTTGGATGAAAAGCACTGAACGAGACCTTGCAGCTATAAAAGAGGCTATAAAAAAACGAGATCTGAAAAAGGTGGGAACAATTGCTGAAGAAAATGCAATGAAGATGCACGCCCTTAACATGAGTGCTCACCCGCACTTCAGCTATTTTGAACCTGCAAGCATCGCGGTAATGCACCTAGTAGAATTGTTGCGTTCGGAGGGTATTTGTTGTTATTATACATTGGACGCAGGTCCGAACGTAAAAATATTATGTTCTGTTGAAGACAGTACTCGAATCTTAGATAGACTTGCAGCTAGATTTGATAAGGAACAGTTGCTAGTTGCACGCCCGGGTCCGGGTGTGCACTTGATTAATAAAAAATAAACTTATACTTAATTCGTTGAAGGGGCATGATTTTTTGATTACGGTCAAAGCACCAGGAAAACTTTATATTGCAGGTGAGTACGCAGTTGTTGAAACTGGCTTCCCAGCAATCCTTGTGGCACTTAATCAGTTTGTAACAGTCACGGTCAAAGAGAGCAATGACTACGGATCAATCTATTCGCAGCAATACCAAGAAAACTCGCTTTTATGGAAACGTGAAGGTAATCATATGGTTTTTGACAACCGTGACAATCCATTCCACTATATTCTCTCTGCCATTAAGCTGACTGAGGCTTACGCACAGGAAATAGGCAAAAAGATGAAGTGCTACCACTTAAGAATTGACAGCGATTTGGACAGTCCTGATGGGAAAAAATACGGTTTGGGCAGTTCTGCAGCGGTCACAGTTGCAACAGTCAAGGCTTTGTGCCGGTTCTATGGGCTTCCAATGACCAAAAGTCGCCTTTTTAAACTCTCCGCAATCGCTCACCTAGATATTCAAGGAAACGGCTCTCTGGGCGATATTGCAGCGAGTGTGTACGGTGGATGGATCGCATATAACTCTTTTGATCGCACTTGGTTAAAAAAGGCGCGTCATCAATATTCTCTGACAGAGCTGATCGAGTTAAAGTGGCCGCAATTGAAAGTTGAATTATTGACACCACCTAAAGAACTTTCTTTGGTGATCGGCTGGACTGGGTCCCCCGCGTCAACATCTCACTTAGTGGATGCTGTTGGGCTTAAAAAAGCTGAACGCATCAAAAGCTATCAAAAATTTCTAAGTGAAAGCCGCGAGTGTTTGAAACGTATGATCAAGGGCTTTCAAACAAAGAGTTTTGAAGTAATAAAAAAAGAAATCCGTTATAATCGAAAATTATTGCAGTCGTTAGGTGAACTAAGCGATGTTCAGATTGAGACCCCCCTTTTGCGTTTGTTGTGTGAAACTGCGGAAAAACTAAATGGTGCATCTAAGACTTCTGGTGCTGGTGGTGGGGACTGCGGGATCGTCTTGATCGACAATTCTGTAAATATCCAACAACTTTTAGACGGTTGGAAAAAAATTGGGATCGAACCACTTGATCTTCATGTACACCGCGTTAATGACTAATAAATCGAAAGGAAGGATGAGCCGATGAATCCACATTCGCACCGAAAAGATGAGCACGTTTTTATTGCTGAAAAACTTTATGAAGCGCAAAGTCGGAACGGATTGGAACAAATCAAGCTTTTTCCGAATAACCTTCCTGAAATTGCGTGGAACGAAGTTGACATGACTACTACATTAGCTGGAATAAGAATTCCGGCTCCTTTTTTTATCAATGCTATGTCCGGTGGTAGTCCGGCAACAGCCAAGTTAAATGAAAAATTAGCAATTGCCGCTGCTGCAACAGGTATCCCGATGGCTACTGGTTCAGAGAGTATCGGTCTAAAACTTCCAGAAGTAGAATCCAGTTTCAGTATTGTCAGACAGACAATTCCTAACGGAATCGTCTTAGGAAATTTAGGTGCCGATCACGATTTTAAAGATGCTAAACGAGCGGTTGCACTGCTCAAAGCTGATATCCTTGAAATTCATCTTAATGCTGCGCAAGAGATTGTTATGCCTGAGGGCGATCGCAACCTTAAATGGCGTAAGAATTTAAAGGAAATTACTTCTAAAATGAATGTCCCCATCCTCGTTAAGGAAGTCGGGTTCGGCATCAGTCCGCGTTCACTACATCAGCTTGAACATTTAGGAATCAAGTATGTCGATCTTTCTGGCCGTGGCGGGACTAACTTTGCTAAAATTGAAAATCAACGAAGACATGCTAAAGATTTTTCGCTGCTTGATAACTTCGGTCTCACAACTGCAGAAACGCTGATAGCTAGCCGGCCTTTTCAAGGAAAGTTCTCCTTTACAGCTTCTGGCGGAATAAGAGACGCATTGGATATTATCAAATGTCTTGTCCTTGGGGCAGACAACGTCGGTATTTCAGGTTTATTCTTACACACAGTGCTCAAAAAAAACAGCGCTGGTCTGATCGACCTGATTGAGCAGTTGAAACACCAGGTGCAAGCGCTGATGGTTTTGCTTGGTTGTCATACTATTGCTGAACTAAGGCACGCTGCTTTTACTCTAGGACCTGAGCTATATGCTTTTCAAAAACAACTACAAGATCAGCAAAAAGAGAAGGAAATGTGACTGCCGTGGACGGAAATTTTTGACTTAGAAAATACTTTTATATGAAATAAATCGAAGAAGCTAGGTTAAAATGAGGAATAGGGGGCTGTGCCAAAAGTTAAATTTGGCACAGCCCCCTATTCCGTATAAACGTGTTGCATGGTTTAAAGTTCTTTGCCTAGTTTCCGCATCACTATTGCAACTCTTTTACCATACTCAAAATTTATCAACTAACTCAATGAATATTTTGTAGCCTGTATTACTACATTTTAATATGCTTTATTTCCTTAAAACCGGATGAAGTCGGAGTCCCTTAGGAAAGAAATTCTTAACTGTGCCATTTACCAATTTTCCAAAACTGAATCCCTTGTTCTCACAACACAACAAGTACCAGCCATTCACAAGATCTGCTTTGCTATAAGCAATCGTATTGCCTTGAACATAGCTTTCCCATTGCTCGTGATCAAAGTACAGCACACGCGCTGCTTGCTGTGTTTTTAAATACAAGGCTAAGGCGTAACTTGGTTCAAATCTTTTTTTCTTAAAAATTCCCAGTTCCAAGCCAGGTCGAACGAAGCGCATATCGTCCAAGTCTGGACTATCATCAGGACTCCAATACAAGCGTTCCCCCCAACATCTCAACGCAGACACAGGAATCACATCATCGCCAGTGAGCACATCGTGTGCGAAAGACGCCCATAATACGCGTTCGCTGCTTGTCGGTTTTCTAAAAACATGCTGCTTAATCTTTTTCTTTCGTTTGGGTTTTCTTTGTTCTCGTGGGCGCTGATCTTGGAGTTTCGCAATGAAATGCCCTTCCCCCTTGAAATGATGCGGAAATAACCGAACGGTGCCTGACAGCTGCTGATTATTATCTGCCAGTTGTGGCATACCAGAATCCATTCCACGCCATTTTTTTAAAGGTACAACAGAAAAACATTCGTACTGCTGCAGCAACCACGCGATAATCTGCTCATCTTCTTCAGGTGCAAAAGTGCACGTTGAATAAATCAGCTGTCCCCCGTGACGCAGCATTTTGACAGCATCTGCAAGGATTTTGCGTTGTCGCTGCGCACACTCAGCTGGATAATCCGGGTGCCAATATTCAACCGCTTGCGGGTTTTTGCGGAACATTCCTTCCCCAGAGCAAGGAGCATCAACTAAAATCTTGTCGAAAAAACCCGGTAATTTTTCAGCCAACGTATGCGGGTCCTCATTCAAAACAACAACATTTGAAGCACCTACACGCTCAATGTTTTCAGACAAAATAGCTGCTCGTTTACGATCTATTTCATTTGCAACCAAAAGCCCCTGGCCTGCAAGTTTAGCCGCAACTTGAGTCGCCTTCCCGCCTGGGGCTGCACATAAATCAAGCACTCGTTCGCCCGGAGCTATTTCTGCTGCTTCTCCCACATACATTGCACTTGGTTCTTGGCTATAGACGTACCCAGCCTGATGTTCCAATGAACGGCCAGAAACTGCACCATAATATCCCGTGGGAACATACGCGATTGGATGTGCCAAATCAAGTGCAACTGCACGCGGATTTTCTTTCAATGTATTTAATCTAAAACCCTTGTTAACTTCTCCAGCTAAACTTGCAAAGAAAGCTGGCGCCTCGTCCCCTAATATCTTTTGATATTTAGAAACAAAACCTTCTGGTAAATCCATCTAATTAGTCCCCTTTACCTAACTTTTCCGTTTGTTTCTTTAACATTGCAACATATAAGCAATTGATTAAGAGATATACTACGATGTTAAAAACAAAAATGATAACATACGTCGTAATATCAAAAACCAGCAGCCCAGCTATAATTCCAAAAACAATTCCTAGTGCATTGAACAAAGCAAAAGACTGCCATTCATCAAATATAAACTTCTTAACATCCTTCTTCAAAAAAACGGCTTCCAGATAATGTTTGCGCACAGGCAGCAAGCATATAAAAACACCGCTGAAAAAGGCTAGTGCCACTAAGGCAAGTCCCAACAATTCCTCCCAATGAGCCACAGCCCATGAGTCTTGTTGAATCAAAAAATGCTTATGATTGATATAACGGATGTCTGAAGCATTCAAAAGATTCTTGAGCGTTTTTTTATTCAAAGACCGCTTGCCATCGATCACAATTCTGAAATCATTGGCCAGCATACTGGAACGCTGCTTCTCATTCAGTGAGATAAAAATCTGTTTATCGAGGTCCGAGCCACGATGATTCCCCATCACTCCAAGAACCGGAATATATCTGTTATCAATTTTTAAGTAACTCTGGTCCTTAGGTGTATACAATTTTTTTTCAAAACTTTGCCCGACAACGGCAACATCTACTTGAGATTGAAAGTCAGCTGCGGCAAAAAAATTGCCTTTCACCAACGGCGGAACTGAAAAGTTACCTATTCCATAAAAATATGTGATATTTTTACGTTTCTTATCCTGATAGTGTACCTGAATATCATCTGTCTTAGATGAATTTTGTAATTTGTTATCAAGCTGTTCAATTGTCATCCTATCTTTTAACGTGATTGCATACGCATCCTCGGAAAGATTATGATTATTGAGTTTGATCGTTAGATTTCGCTCTTGGATCTTAAAAAAAAGCATCACACTGAGAAAAGCCAGTAACGCTGCGGAGAGTACCAGCCATAAGTTTTTCTTTACCACAGTATTCGTCCCCTAACTGGTCAATCTAGTGAATGCCGAGCGCCATCTTGGCATATCTTGTCATCTTGTCAATTGACCAAGCAGGTTCCCAGACAAATTTGACATCTACTTTTTCTATCTCTGGAACAGAAACAAGTGCGCGGTCTACCATATCAGCCAGAACATCTGTCAAGGGACAGCCCATTGTAGTCAAGGTCATCTTGATCTCACATAATCCAGCCTCATTTAAATTTATTTCATAAACGAGCCCTAAGTTAACAATATCGACCCCCAATTCCGGATCGATCACATCTTCTAATTTTTCAAGTATTTCGTTTTTGATCGTTTCTTGATCTCTTTGCTCTTCCATCGGAAATCCTCCTGAATAAGTCTCTTAGAAACTATGCCAGATATTCAGCAAATTTATCTGCCATTTCAACTGTTGTTTCATATGATACCTTATGTGTTCCGCCTTTGGTAGTAGTAAATGTCACATTTTCAGCGTATGAGTGATTTTTGATCTGCTCGAAAAACTTCTTAGTTGGTGCGTATGGTACAGTTGCATCATCCGTCCCGTGCCAGAAATGAACCGGACGCGAAGCAATTTTTTGTGGGTTTAACGAAAGATCGATCACTTCCAAATCTTTGATCTGCTTTTCGACATAAGCAGGATCGATATCTTCAATACCAGGTATTGCATGCAATAATCCATGCGCAAAGGAACATGGAGCCGGAGAGCCCATCAAGCAGACGGCTGCCGTAATCTGCGGATAAGCACGCAGCAGTGCACAAGTTGTAATTCCTCCCATCGAAAGCCCACTAACACCAATCTTTTCGTCCTCAATGCCGATTGTTTCATGATAATATGCAAGCAATTGCGGAAATTCCTTAATAGAATTAGCAATTATTTTCCAGAATTCGAGTTTATGTTCTGAAGCTTTGCCTGCGACTAAACGATCTCCATGATAAAGTGCATCCGGCAAGACTACTCTGAAGCCTCGCCTAGCTATTTCATAACCTTGTGTCAATACTTTTTCCTTGCATCCTGTCCAACCATGATAAAAAAAGACTAGCGGCAACACATTCTCTGCCTTATCAGACTCTACAAGCTCAAGTACAGGAATTTCCCCTATTTTTTTCGTAGTAATTGTAATCATGCTGTCGCCCCCATAATAGTATGGTAACATTATACAACGACAGTGAAGCCAAACTCTAGTAAATAAGTTGTTTTTATGGTATCTTAAACCCTATGAATCTTGTTTATGAGGTGAACTAATGTGCAACAGAAATTAATAGCATTGGATCTAGATGGAACCACATTGAATGAACAATCAGTAATCAGTGAAAAAACAAAAAGGATCTTGCGTAAAGCAAGTCAAGCAGGACATATTGTTTCGATTGTCACTGGGCGTCCCTATCGTATCTCCAAGCACATCTATGATGACCTGAATATCAAAACTCCTATGATTAATTTCAATGGTGGTCTTGGTCATATCCCACACCAAACTTGGGACAAAGAATATCAAAAAACATTTTCACGCGAAATTGCGTTCGATTTGCTGAAAAACATGAAGACTTTTGGAATCAAACTGATGGCAGCTGAAAAAAAATCGATGATGTTGGCCAATAATCCGCATGCACTTGTTGATGATTTCTTTCCTGTACCGCTCAACTCAAGTCAGATCCTAAATCAACAGAATCTGAAAACAGACCCGACTTCACTAACGATGCTGGTCGATGACCAGAAAAAAGACGCCATCATCCGTCATCTGGACCAAGTTTACGGTTCAAGCGTTGAGGTAGGTGTTTGGGGCGGTATTAATCCCATTCTTGAACTTGAACCCAAGGGTGTTAATAAAGCCGAGGGCATCAAGTATCTTGCTGATAACTACAAGATCGACCGCAGCAATATTATTGCCTTTGGAGATGAACATAATGATCGTGAGATGATCGATTATGCTGGTTGGGGCGTTGTAATGAGCAATGGTACCGCTGATTTAAAAGGCATCGCTAATGATATTACTGCCAAAGATAACACACAAGATGGTTTAGCTGATTACCTAGCAGATTATTTAAAATTAGCTGAGTAATATCTTGCCCAGTTAAGATTTTTATAATTATAAAAAACAGCTTAAGTTCAAGACTGGTTGTCTTCTGGACTTAAGCTGTTTTTGCTTTGAAAATTGCATATTGCAGTAACAAATTACATCCCCAAATCGCAGTTCAGCATATCATCATAGGTTTCGCGTCTGATAATCAACTGATCTGTTCCATTCTCACAAAAGACGACTGCTGGTCGCGGATTGCGATTATAGTTGCTGGCCATCGTATAGCCATAAGCACCAGTTGAAGGAATTGCCAGAATATCCCCTGGGTGGGTAATCGGCAATGACGCATCCTGCACAAGAATGTCACCAGATTCACAGTACTTACCCACAATCGTAACTATCTGCTCCTGCAGTGCCTTAGGTTTATTCGCCAGCATTGCCTCGTACTTTGCCTGATATAAAGCCGGACGAATATTATCGCCCATTCCCCCGTCAACAGCGACAAAATGGCAGACTCCCTCAACATCTTTACGTGATCCAACTGTATAAAGAGTAGCAGCAGCTTCACCTGCCAAAGAACGGCCTGGCTCGATCCAAATTGCAGGCAGCTTCAAGCCATAAGCATTGATTTTCTCTTTAACAGCCGTAATGATTTTCGCCGCAAAAACCTCTGGTGGCAATGGCTGATCCTGCTCCGTATAACGCGTTCCAAACCCACCGCCCAAGTTGAGTACCTCGGCCTCAAAAGAATACTTCTCATACCATTCGTGTAACAAAGAAACCATTTTTTCAACAGCCATCACAAAACCCTTAGCAGAGAAAATTTGTGATCCAATATGGCAATGAACGCCCTTAACATTCATCCGCGGATTTTCAATAAGTTGTTTGAGTGCTTTCTCCGCCTGTCCGCTGTGAACATCAAAACCAAATTTTGAGTTTTCCTGGCCTGTTGAGATATACTTGTGTGTTTCAGCTTCAATTCCAGGCGCAACACGCAAAACAACGGCAATCGAAGATTTTTTAGCACGCAAAATATTATCCAAAAACTCGATCTCTTGAAAATTATCAACCACAATACAACCTATCTTGGCATCAACAGCCATCTCCAATTCAGCGGGCAGTTTATTATTGCCATGAAACTCGATACGTTCCGGTGGCATACCACCTTTTAATGCAGTATAAAGTTCTCCTCCAGAAACCACATCACAGCCAAGGCCCTCTTGGGCAACCAATTGGTACATTGCCATCGCTGAAAAGGCCTTACTGGCATAAACAACACGGTAAGGGACGTTGGCCTCAATGAAAGCCTGTTTGAAGTGTTTTATCTTGGATTTTATTTTGGAAACATCGTACGCAATTAGAGGAGTTCCGTATTTTTTAGCCAGTTTAAGTGTATCAACCCCGCCAATTGCTAAATGCCCAGCTTGATTAATTTCAAATGAATCTGATAAATTTGCCAACTTCAAACATCCTCTCTCATCTCTAAACAATTTAAATAACAAAAAAAGCCAGGTTTCATTCCCCAGCTTAAAATCGAAAACAACTACTTCTCGTCACTCTTAAGAACGCCACCTACACTATAGCGATTCTTTTGCATTTCACTCAGAATAACGTGGACATGTTCAGCTGGTGCCCCTGTATTTTTAGAAACAGCTTCCGTAACATCTTCCACTAAGTGTTTAAGTTGTTCTTGCGAGCGTCCCGCAATCAGATCAATATGCACAATCGGCATTTTCTTGCTCCTTTTCCCAAGTCAGCACTATTTTCGGACATCCACTGGCTTAAATTACTCTATGTATATTAAACCAGATATATGATTATAAAGCAATTAAAAATCCAACAATTAATTTGAAGATTTCAAAACCAATATCATAACCAAATATCTGTGCTTTTTTTGTTCTTTTCTTCAATAACTAGCCTAATTTCTATGCGACCGTGCGGCCTCTGCACTGATTTTTGCCTGCTGCTCTTCGTCAAAAAAGTTGCCTGAAATATCAGCTGTATTCACAAAATTAACAAAAGCTAGTGGATCTTCTTGACTAATAATTTGTTTAAAACGATAGAGTTCATAACGAGTAATAACAATCATTAAGACTTGACTCTCTTCACCAGAGTAGCCTCCCTTGGATGGCATGATCGTCACTCCTCTGACCAAAGACTGGCTCAAGACGGGGATAATATGCTGTGCCCGATTCGTAACTACAAATGCCGTCAATTTTTGGTGGGATGTATGGATTCCGTCGATCACTCTTGTCATTGCATAATTAGAAATAATCGTATAAAGTGCGCTTTGCCAGCCAAAGAAAAAACCCGCCGTCAAGATAATAAACATATTGATAACCAACATCACAAAGCCAACTGATTTGCCTGTTGTCTTATTCAAAATAACAGCAATAATATCCATTCCGCCAGTTGAAAACCCATAGCGCAATGACGCTCCAATCCCAACGCCGGTCAAAACACCGCCAAACAAACCACTCATCAAAGGGTCAGGCGTCAAACGCTGTACCGGGATTATGACAGCAAAAAAAGTTGTTGAAATAATCGTGATCACACTATAATACGTGAAATTTCGTCCAACCTTTATCCAACCCAAGATACCAATGGGAATATTCAGCAAAAGAATAAAATAACCAGTATCAATCTTAATCTGGAACATTTTATTAAGAATCGAAGATAAAAGCTGTGCAATTCCATTAAAGCCTGAAGCAAAAATATTACCTGGTATCAAGAAAAAATTTAAGCCTACAGCCAGGATCAGCCCTGATAACAGCGCAACAGCTATCCTTTTTAGCTCATCTGATACTTTAAATTCCATATTCGATCCCCCATTTCTCTTGCTCATCAAACATGTAAATAGTTCTAAAGGTCTTCAAAATTATACATACTCCCCTAAAGGAAAATATGTTCAGAACCTGAGGTTGGGTCAAAAGTAAATTCTTTGATCTAGTCCCCTTTTTTGTTCTTGTAACCATACTGCATAAGACGTAATTCTATGTTCAGCTTTGAATTACTCATGGCGCAGGAACTTCGATGTCCGCAATTTCAAGTTAACACTCAAATTTTACCGACTTAGAACATTTCCTCTTTTTGGTTTCTGAGCCTCGTATTATATACATAAATGTGTTTTAATAGTCAATCTTTCCCATTTGAACATAAAATCCTCATGCTATCTATTGATATTCAAAGATAGCTTCTTAATGTGTTAAATATGGGATTATTGGTCAATTAACAAGACAATATGCTAAAATCATTCTAACGAACAAAAACAAAAAAAGAAAGAGGTTTTACAGTGTCTTTCAAACAAAAAGATTTTTCTGCATGTACAAGTATTCTAGTCGGCAAAAAAGCGACAGCTGATGGCTCGACTCTGATCGCACGCAATGAAGACGCCAAGGCTGCTTGGCCTAAACATATGGTTGTGCATTCTCATAAAGAATTTGAACAACCGCAAACCTTTGTTTCACCAGATAACAATTTCACGATTGAGCTTCCCAAAATCAGGGGCAAATACACTGCTACACCAGAATGGACTTCAAAGTTCGGTTTCTTTGAAGAAGATGGGATCAACGAGTACGGTTGCCACTGAAAGTGCATATGCTAATGAGCGTGTTCTTAGTGCTGATCCGCTGGTCGAAAAAGGCATCGGGGAAGAGGCAATGATTACTGTAACATTGCCTTACATTCATTCTGCGCGCGAAGGAGTTTCTTATCTGGGAAATATCGTTGAAAAATTTGGAGCCAGCGAAACAAACGGTGTCTTATTTTCAGATCAAAACGAAGTTTGGTATATGGAAATTGCAACTGGACATTACTGGGTAGCTCAACGGATTCCCGATGACGCATACGCGGTAGTTGCGAATCAATTGGCTATTCAAACAATTGATTTTGATGATCAGGCTAATTTTATGTATGCACCGAAAATATCCAATTTTGTCGATAAACATAAGTTGAATGTTTCACATTACGAGTTTAACTTCAGAAAAATTTTTGGCACTCAGGAATCAAGTGATGAAATCTACAGCACTCCGCGTGTTTGGTATGGGCAAAAATATTTGACACCCGCAGTAGAGCAAGATCCAATGAGTGAAGAGCTTCCCTTCATCCAACGCGCGAATCGCCTGCTGCACAATGACGATCTTGAGTATGTCCTTGGATCACATTTTCAAGGAACACCTTATGATCCGTTAGTAAATGGCTCAAGCAGCGCAAAAAAATTTCGTCCAATCAGCCTTGCTAAAACACAAGAATCACATATTTTGCAGCTTCGTCCCGATCTTCCGGCTGACATCAGTGGCTTACATTGGCTTGCAATGGGGGTAACGGCGCAAAGTATTTTTGTCCCCTTTTATGCTGGTATGACCGATACTCACCCAGCCTATCAAAAGGGCAGCGATACTTATAGCCATGATTCAGCGTACTGGCGTTACAAACTGCTGGGAATTCTTGTTGACTCACACTATAAGAAGTTCGAAAACAAACTGCAAGCGTGGCAAAAAGAACTGCGCACCTCCTTCAAAACGCGCGTACGTCAAAGTGATCTTGCGGCTAGTTCTCTCCCACAGCACAAACTAAGTTCTTTTCTGACAAAAGCCAGCTATGCTAATGCCCAATTTGGTCTTGACAAAGTAGACGAACTGACAGCGCAATTAATAACTGAAACAACGGAACTTTCACCGCTCAATTTTAAAACTGATGAAAATCTCTGATTTTTGCCGTTGCATGCGCAGTTCAGTATCTAATTTTCATTACACTCTGTAAAATCACATATTAAAACTAAAAGGACGAAAAAAACAATACCCGAAGTGCTTAACCCCTTCGCATATTGAATTTATTTCGTCCTTTATTATGCTCTAACCAGAAAATCCTATGGCAAAGACAAGATACATTCATAACTTGTCAGCAAACCTTAATCTGCCACCTTTCCCCATCAAGCCTTTTCTTTTTCAATTCGTTCGATACGGACCGCAGCCGTTAGCTCACCCGAATTAGCCCCTGTCAGTCGCAGCATTTGATTGGTTTCATTGATATCCAGTTTCATTTCCTCATCCATGTACATCTCACTGTACCCTTTGATCCTAAAAGGACCAATATCGGAATCAATTTTTTTATCATAATCATGCACAGGAACATCTTTAGAAATAATCAAGATCCGAAAAACAGAGTCAAGCGAGCAGACACCCACACGTGAAAGCGAACCTACTCCATCGTCAAAGTCCAATAAAAGTTCGTCCTTTGAGCCTTCGAGATAGGACATGATTTTTTTACGAGCTTCTTGCGTAACTGTTAAATACATATTTAATCCCTCCATCTCTACCCACATTGTACACAATATAAGTAGATGCACCAAAAGATATGTTTTTAACCATGCAAATGACGACCAGCTAGTTTATAATTTACTCTGAAAGTATTAGATGAAATGAGGAACACACAGTGACAAAAAACGTAAAAAACATTAATAATTTATTCTTCGTTGGTGAGGATGTGGCAGCACAGGACAACGATACTTGCATCCTATGCGACCCTACATCTTCTTCTCTTAAAAGAATGCAAAATGCAACCACACAAAATACATTTGAATTACAGGTAGTGATACTGACTCATCTTTCTGAAGCCAATCTACATTTACTCTATTTCCTTCCACAAGGGATTACTCTCTACATGTCACAAGAACTTTTTCTGCTGCTGCAAAAAATGCAACGTTTCAGTTTAATCGCACCAATTCCAGACATGGGAAAAATAATTCCATATAATTTTCCCCAGCAAATCGGATCCTTTAAAGTAACAGCATACAAAAATGATGACTCACTATACGGTTCGTTGGCGCTTACTATTGGTCAAAAATCTACTACCATTGGTTATGCCAATGCTTTTGACTTATATGGCGGTCACAAAAAGAGAACAAAAAAATGGATCAAAAAAATGGCGACCGCCAACCTGACGACTTTTATTACAAGTAACGCAATGTCCGGTAAAAGATCTCCTCAGCTGCCAACAAACGAAAATGGTATTCAGAAAAACTTTGCCAAACAGCTTAAGTCGAGTAAAGATGAACCATTCAAAGTCCTACTCTCACCTTGGAATCCCGAACGACTGCATCGCTTTAACGAGACCTGCTCTGAACTCGACAAAAAATTAGTCTTACCTGCTGCAATTGCGAGTCTGCTCAAGTTCTTTTTCCCCATGGATAATGTTTATTGCTATATTTCTGAAAAAAGCAGCACTAAAAAATCCTCTGCTTCCGAACTTACCCGCGTAACCTGGAAGCAAATACAGGACAAAGTCAGCGACTTTGTCCTGTACAACGATAAACAGCCCAATTTCATCGATCCAAGTATTCGAGTTAAAAAACCGATAGAAAACCATTCTTGGCTAAGCGACTGCAATTTTGGACATACCATCACACCATTATCCGATAGTGATATGACCACTTTGAAAAGCAGATTAAACATCACCGAATTTGTATATTGCGAGTCCTTCTAACTTATTTGAGCCAGCTTCGAAAAAAAGTTCCAACACGCTGTTCATATGTTTTAGGATACTCATAATAGGCCATCGCATGGCTCGTTTCGGGCACTACCCAGATTTTTTTAGGGGCTAAGGTTGCGCGATAGTTTTGATACACCATCTTAGTCGGCACAAATTTATCAGCTCCTCCATGAATGAAAAAAATGGGGAGCTGATTTTTTTCAGCTGTTTAACAGAACTTCCTCTTTTAAAATCAAAACCCGCTTTTGCTTCCGTAAACCAGCTTGCCGTCGTAATCAACGGTTGCTTAGGCATTTTGAAACGCTGCTTTAATTCATAGGCAAGCTCATCTTCGATACTTGAATAACCACTATCTTCGACAATTGCTTTTACTTGCTGTGGTAAGTGCTCCCCGCTAGTCATCATGACTGTGGCTCCACCCATGCTAACACCGAACAGACCAATTTGAGAACGAACTCCATTTTTGCGGATAACCTGCCTAATCCATTTAACATAATCAAGTCGATCAGGCCAGCCGAATCCGATGTACTTACCTGACTTTTGCCTGCCCCGCGGTCATCGGGTGCTAAAACATTGTATCCCATTTTGTGAAACATACGCATATAGCTTGCCATTTGCATATGATCTTCCTGATACCCATGGGCTACAATGATTGTTTTATCTGTAGCGCGTGCAGCTGGCAGATAAGCAGCTTTCAGTTTTAGATTCTGGCCAGCAGACTCTTCCGTCCATAGCTGTTGTTTAGTCTCAGCCAGCCATTTTTTATCTCTTTTCAGTCTGATTTTCTTTTTAGAAGCCATTCCACTATTCAGGGGTTTTTGCGGTTCAAAAGCAAAATAATATAAATAAACACTTGCACCAGTAATACCAAGTATCACTGCAATAACTAAAGTAAGTAAGCTGTAAACGAAAAACTTTTTCTTAAACAAAATATCTTCTCCTATATCTTCACTTAAAAGAGGACTCACAGCAAAAAATTTTTGCCGCAAGTCCCCAAATTAACTTGATTTTTCTAGCTCAATGTATTCCAACAACCGTTTTCTTTTAGTTGTCATCACCAAACGATGTTCATGATTTTTCATTATCACTTAAACTTTATACTCTATAAAGTTCCAACAGATTTTATAAAATTGGGGAAAGCAGCCGTGAAAAGTACTGCTTGAATTTAAGCCAAAGCGACTGCTGTTCAAAGTATTCAGGTGTGAGTCGCGTGCACTCTTTTTCGTCTTTTTCAAAGATTTTCACTAGCTGCTTGCTAACGCCCTCATCATACATAAAGGCATTTGCCTCGAAATTCAGTTTAAAGCTGCGATAATCCATGTTAGCTGAGCCGACTGCCGCAATTTTTCCATCAACAACCAAGGTTTTTGAATGAAGAAAGCCCTTATTGTATTTATAGATTTCTACGCCTGCATCCAGCAGTGATTTTGCATAAAACTGCGTAGCTCGATAGACAAATGCATGATCAGGCATTGATGGGATCATCACCTTAACCTTGATACCCGAAAATGCCGCAATGCTGAGTGCCTCTAAAAGTGAATCATCGGGTATCAAGTATGGCGTCTGAATCAACACATAGTCTGTGGCATTGTTAATCATTTTTATGTACCCCAGCTTGATGTTTTCAACCTCACTATCCGGTCCGCTTGAAACAATCTGAATACTTGTTTTCCCTTGACCAGCAGCCAACGGAAAGTAATCTTCCTTGTAACTAATATGCTGCTCCTTGACAGTTGCATTCCAATCCATAAAAAAACGTGACTGCATTGCGATAACCGCATTGCCAGTAACCTTAATATGAGTATCTCTCCAGTAACCAAACTTTGGACTACGCCCCAAGTATTGATCACCGACATTAAAACCACCAATATAACCAATATGACCATCAATTATCACTAATTTACGGTGATCGCGATAGTTCAAACGAAAGTTAGGAAATGACCGGCGCGAACCGAAAAATGGCTCCGCCCGACCACCAAGATCTTCTAAGCGTGCAAAAAACTTGTGCGTCGTACCGCGTGAACCAAAGCTGTCATAGATAACTCGAACTTCAACACCTTCAGCAGCTTTTTCTTCAAGTAAGTTGCGCAATTCATTTCCGATACGGTCATTATAAAACGTATAGTATTCGACATGAACGTGATTTTCAGCTGTCCTGATATCATCAAAAAGCGCCTTGAATTTAGCGTGTCCATCATCAAATACCTCAACTTGATTATGCTTTGTCAGAATTGCATTATCTGTCTCCAAAAAGAGGTGGACCATTTCTCTAGCCGTATCCGTTATCTCATCTGCTGGCAAGAGTTCTTTTTCACGCCACTGCTCTTTTTGCAACGAAACTAACTGCTCAATTCCCATCCGTTCCTGCGTTTTGATATCATAGATCTTATCTTGTGAAAGCTTTTTTCCAACGAAAAGATACAAAATAAAACCAATAATAGGGAGGAAACTTAGGACTAACAACCAAGCCCAAGTTGCAGAAATTTCCCTTTTTTCCTTGAAAACGGTAAAAATGGCTGCGAAGATATTAAGCAACCAAACTACTCGAACTATCCAGCCTACTAATTCCAAAGCGACACCACCTTCTTGCTAATCAACGCAAGTTATTTCTTTGATTCATAATTAACACTCAACAAGAAGTCTACTCTTTTCGCCGTCATTTGTCATCGACTGAATTGTCGACTCCAAACCATTTCTCACTTATGCTTTTCATTGTCTGCTCTTGGTACAATTCATGCAAGGCATTATTGATTTTCAAGCGTAACGTCTTATCTCCTTTGCGCATTCCGACCGCAAAATCCTCTTTGGGGAAACCAATTGGCATTTCACGATAACTAGCAGAATCATTTTGATGCTTGATATAATAATTAGCATAAACACTGTCGATCAGCAAACCCTGAATACGGCCCGCATTTAAATCCAAAAAAGCATCATTAAATGTATCATATTGAACCGAACTCTTCACATATTGCTTGAGCAATTTTGGCGTGTCCACATATGATTGATAGCCAGACGACCCACTTTGCAAGCCAAGTACTTTGCCTTGCATATCTGCAGCTTGTTTGATCTGTTCCTTCTTTTTAGTTACCAAGATTTGCTCATTTTTCAAATACGTATTGCTAAAAGCTACGGTCTTGGCCCGAGCTGGTGATTTTGTATAACCATTCCAAATCAAGTCAATTGTCCCGTTTCGCAATTCCGTTTCTTTCATCGACCAATCGATCGTTTGAAAGTCAACCTTGATCCCGTATTTTTTGAAAACTGCACGGGCTAAATCAATATCGTAGCCAACCAACTGCCCGTTTTTCTCACGAAAACCCATGGGTACAAAACTATCGTCTAAACCGATAATAACTTTGTTGCGCTGTTTTATCATTGACCAAGTATCGGCTGTATTGGCTCTTTTCTTAACGTTTGTACAGCCAGAAAGCATGACAGTAGCTGTCAACAGCACCATTACACTGAGCAAAGTTAACCTAAATACATTTTTTTTCACAGTAACCTCTCCCTCGTACATGGTTTTTCTTAGCTGCGTATAGGTTCAACTTTTAGAATACGGTCAGCAATTTGTTGTGCAAATTCCATATCATGGGTCACAATAATTTGTGTCATTTTGCTTTTCTTGAGTTCCAAGATAATATTCTTAACTGTATCGCGCAGACCTGGATCTAAGGCTGATGTAGGTTCATCATAACAAAGGATCTGTGGCTTCATTGCCAACGCACGTGCGATTGCCACACGTTGCTTCTGACCACCGGATAGTTGGTATGGGTACAACTGAGCTTTGTCCGCCAGCGAAAGACCGGTTAAGAGCTTCATTGCTTCTTCTTTGGCTTGGGCTTCCTTCTTCTTCAAAACCATGGTTGGAGCCAGCGTGATGTTCTCGAGCACTTTCAAATGCGGAAAAAGCTGATACTCCTGAAAAACGACTCCGATAACTGAATCATTGCTTTGATTATTATACGGATCGAATTCTTTACCATTAACCAAGATCTGTCCACCATCAATTTTTTCAAGGCCGCTGATACATCTCAGTAAAGTTGTCTTCCCAGCCCCCGAAGCACCAACAATACACATGATTTCCCCATTCTTGACAGTCATATTAACTTGGTCTAAAATCACACGCTTATTATATTGTTTGGAGATATTCTTTAACTCTAACATATGATTTCCCCCCTTATTTCCAGTAACTGTAATGTTGTTCAAGTTTGCGCAAAATAAATGTCAGCACAGCTGTCATTAGAAGATAGATGACCCCGACCAGAATCAAAGGAACCAATGTTACATCACGACTTGTTGCAACATTTCCGGCACGCAGGAGATCACCCAAACCAATAACATATACCAAACTTGAATCCTTGACCAAGTTGATTACTTCATTTCCGATTGAAGGCAAGACAATTTTTAAGACCTGGGGTGTTACCACCTTACGAATTGTCTGCCAATATGACAAACGTAAAACTTTGGCACTTTCATATTGACCACGATCAATTGATTGCAATCCGCCACGAAATATTTCAGCAAAATACGCAGTATAATTAAGAATAAAAGCAAATAAAGCTGCATCGTAACGCTCCAAAGTAAAAGCTCCATTACCAATCAGCGGCAAACCATAAAACACAAAAATCAACTGTAACAATAACGGTGTTCCACGCATCAGCCATACATAAAATTTTAAAATGGCTTTTAGCGGAACAAAACGAGACGTAAGTCCCAAACCAACTATCAGTCCTAATGGAATCGAGCCAATAATGGTCCATAAAAATATTTTCAAGGTTAATTGTGCCCCTTCAAGCAATGAAGGAAGTATTGCTAAAACATAAGACATTTCACTACCACTCCTTTTTTAAAACAACAAATAAATAATAAATAAAAAACGCCCTCTTAGACTCTATTCATCTAAGAGGGCGTCAAGTACGCGGTTCCACCTCATCTGTGTCAGTTTCTCGCAAAACTGACCTCATCAAGTTCGTTTCAGAACTCAGAAGATAACGGCTTCCCCGAACAAACCTACTTAATTCAATTTGCTAACTCACAGATGTGTTTCATGTGCAACCGCCTTGTCCTTCCACCAACCGAACAATCTCTTAATTCAAGCTGCAAATTACTCTTCTGTTCCTCGTTATTATTCTGTAATCAACTATTAAAAAAAGTAACACCAAATTCTAATTCTGTCAATACAGTTAATTTTTCTTAAACCATGCACTGATTCGTTGAATAAAACCCTTCTTTTTTTCAGAATCCAGATTCATAAGTGGTACAGTCTCACCTTGCAGACGTCGTGCGATGTTACGATAACCCTGTGCAGCAAGATTCTTTTCATTCAACACAATCGGCTCGCCTTTATTGGAAGTACTGATAACCTGATCATCATCAAAAACGATTCCTAAAAGCTTGATTGACAGATGCTGCGTTATTTCATCAACATCCATTACTTCCCCATCATTCATCATATGTGTTCTAATGCGATTAATAATCAGCATTGGTGGTTCTTCAAGTCCTTGTTTCTCCAACAAACCAATTACACGATCAGCATCACGTACTGCCGATATCTCCGGCGTCGAAACAACAATCGCCATATCCGCGCCAGCCACTGCATTAATAAATCCTTGTTCGATTCCGGCAGGACAGTCAATTAAAACATAATCAAAATCCGGTTTTAATTCATCAACAATGTCCTTTACTTCCTCAGGTTTCAAAACAGACTTATCCGCATTTTGAGCTGCAGGGAGTAAGAAAAGCTTTTCATCAAAGCGTTTATCTTTAATCAACGCTTGGTGAAGTTTAGCTCGACCTTGGACAACATCGACAATGTCATAAATAATACGATTATCAAGTCCGAGAATAACATCAAGATTGCGCAAACCAATATCCAGATCAAGTAAACACACCTTTTTATCTGATAAAGCGAGTGCTGTTCCTAAATTCGCAGAAGTTGTTGTTTTACCTACTCCACCTTTTCCAGAAGTAATAACTATTGCTTTTCCCATATTAATATCCCCCCATCCGCGTAAATAATTTTGGCCTGATCATTTTTACTTTTTCACGTTCAGTATATTCCAAGACATGGAGATCATTCACAAAAACAACTGTTTCGGCGCTATCCTTGATCTTATCTTCCTCAACAATATCAACAACATCAGCTATCCGAACTTGCTGACTTGCGTGGATATTACCTATGATGATTGCCTCAGCATCGCTCGGGTAACCGGCATGGATAATCCCTTCATTCTTGCCAAAAGTAAAGACGTTCCCACTAGCTCGTAAAATTCCCCCCTGATGCAGGTCACCGACAAACAGAACGTCGCCATTCACATTCTCAACTTGCCCATTTCTGATTGTACTGGCATTCAAATGTACAGTGCGGCTTTCGATCATGTCTAACGCATCTTGAATCTGCATCACACTCGATGTAAATCTATGTATTGAAAACAAAGGATAACGGCTCACAATTCTTTCAACTTGTTGTTTTTGTTCCGCATCCAGCAAACGTGTGCCTGTGCTGATGTCAAAAGAGATTGACTTCGCTTCGCTTTTTTCTTTCTCCAACTGTAATTCTGCAAATAACTTAGTTAACTCAGCCAAGATAGCATTAAAATCAGCATCAGAATTCAAGGTTATTTCGTAGCCATCTTTATACCCCTTCAACACAACATTCTGCATTAGTCAGACTCCCCTTATCTTGAGAAGGATTCAAAAAAACGCTGTAAAGGAAAATACAATAACACAAACACTGCTAAATTGTACGCAAGTGTCGATCCTAATGATAGTCCAATAAATCCAGCCATTGAGACATTAGTGAACCCTATCAGCAAATTAATCCAATAAAACACGACGGTGGCTACCGTTATATCTATCAGATATATTAATAGTACCACAATAAATGATGGTGTAAAAAATCTATACATCAGTTTTGTCAAATAAACAATCAATGGCATGATAACCACAAAAGCCCCAATAATACCCGTATAATACAAGTCAAAAACTAAGCCTGCAAAAACAGTCCATAATATAATATGATCGATCTTTCCAAAGCAAACAGCCATGACGATCCACAATAAAACCAGTCTGCTTTCAATTGCAAGTGTTGGAGTAAACATTGCTCCCGCAAAAACTTGACTAAGTGCACCATCAAGAAAAAGGGCAATAAACAAACCTAGTGGGAAAAAATACCGCATTCTTGAAATCCGCATTTACATCATCCTCTAATCAACTCTTTTTGCAACAGTGACAACATCAAGATCTGTAAAGTCGGCAGCCGGCTTCACATAAACTTTTGAAGCCAAACCATAGTCATCTTCTTCAACTTTAGCAACTGTTCCGACATACAAACCCTTAGGTGAATTTCCACCCAAACCGGAAGTGATAACCTTGTCGCCTTTTTCCATTCCTGTTTTAACGGTTATCTGCCCCATCACCAAATAATTTGAATTTTCATTATAGCCGGTAATCAAACCATTCACTACCTTATCATCTTTAGTCATCACCTGTGTTGCAAAGCGATTAGCAGAATCGTTTGTTGTACTAAGCAGTTCGACCTTGCTGTTAGTCTTATTGACCTCTGTGACACGTCCAACTAACCCTTTTTTAGACATAACAGCTGCATTTTTCTTGATTCCTGCAAGAGAACCTTTACTGATAACAACCTGGTTTTGCCATGCCGAAGGACTTCGCGTTAAGACAGAAGCAGAAATCGTCTCATAATCAGTCAATGTTTTGTTGAGTTTGAGTTGCTCTTTAAGCTTTTTGTTTTCCTTTTCTAAATTCTGGTTCGTAACTTTTTCAGCCGCTAAACCGTCAACTTGGCCTTTTAAGCGTTGGTTTTCGCTGTAAGTATTCATCAGATCTGAAAAAGATCCTAATGCACCTTTTATTCCATTCACTGGATAAGCCACCACCCGGTCAACTATTCCGGACGCATCATTTCCAACTTGCTGGACCAATGGAGGTGTTTCTTTATTATTACGCACAGTGATCGAGAAAGCTATCAAAACAAAACTGATTATCAGTACGACCAACACAATAATGAGTCTTTTGTTAAAGAAAAATCTTTGCATAATTACCTCCACAAAAACGAAAGCCGTATCATAAGCAAAAGGCTGGACGACTAAATCCCAACCTCTTAATATGATACGCCTTTAATCGTCTGTATTATCTTTTTTTCATTACATCAATACTCTTCAATGATTCACCAGTTCCAACGGCAACACAATCCAAAGGTTCAGAGGCGATGAATACGGGAACTTTCGTTGCCTCAGAAATGACTTCGGTTAGGTGACGTAGCTGAGCTCCACCACCTGTAAGCACAATTCCATGATCAATAACATCGGCAGCAATCTCTGGGGAAGTCTCCTCCAAAGTTTCCTTGATTGCTGAAATAATCTCATCAACAACTTCCTGAATCGCCTGTGCGACATCTGTTGCTTTGATGTCGATCGTCTTCGGTAGACCTGTCACCAAGTCACGTCCGCGAATCGTTTGATCATCAAGATCTTCCGCAAGTTCAACAGATGCTGACGCAACATCAATCTTCAATTGTTCAGCTGTTCTTTCACCAATCAGAAGATTATGGTGCTGGCGAACATAATAAATGATCGATTCATCAATTTTATCACCAGCCATTCGAATAGAACGGCTTGAAACAATTCCACCCAAAGAAATCGTTGCAACATCAGTTGTTCCGCCGCCGATATCAACTACCATGCTTCCTGTAGGATCCATAACTGGTAGACCTGCACCAATTGCGGCTGCAAATGGTTCCTCAATCACATAAGCATCCTTTGCGCCTGCAACACGTGTCGCATCAATTACCGCTCGTTTCTCAACTTCTGTAACACCGCTAGGAACACAAACCATAACATATGGTTTGCCTGTTTTATGACCTAATGCCTTGTCAATGTAGTACTTCATCATTGCAACAGTAGTATCATAGTCAGCAATAACTCCGTCTTTCATTGGTCTAATAGCAACAATGCTAGCAGGTGTGCGCCCAATCATGGCACGTGCTTCTGAACCAACAGAAACTATCTCACCTGTTTTTGTGTTTTTAGCCACGACTGATGGTTCGCGTAATACGATGCCTTTGCCGTCAGCATAGACAATTGTATTCGCCGTCCCCAAGTCGATTCCAATATTTTTCGTCCCGATTCCGAACACTTTTTTTCATCCCTTCACGTTTGCCTCAATAAAGTAATGCTCTAATCCGCAATACCCGTATTATATCATAATTATGCATCATCGTTTAGACAATTTGCAGTATGTGTTTCAGCATACAAGATATCCTTTAAAAAAGCTCATATATTTATAATTCTTAATTAATTATTAATCATAGTTCATCCTGTGGGATCACATTGACCGCCTGGGGGCCACGTTTACCTTCTGCAATCATAAAACTAACTTCTTGTCCGACCTCCAAAGCTTTGTAACCGCTGACTTTGAGCGCAGTATAATGGACAAAAACATCTTCTTTCCCAGTATCAGGTGTAATAAAACCATAACCTTTTTCACTATCAAAAAAATGGACTTTACCCATAAGCATTTTGCGGCACATCTCCTATATATTCAACTAAAATGAGTGTAGCATAATTTTTTAATTAACGGAAGGAACGAAAAAGCGAACATTACTTAGCGCAACACTTTTTCTGCTCGCATACTAAAATAAGTCGTAGCACCAACAATAATATGGTCCAGTAGGGCTATTCCTAAAATGTCACTGCACCGAGTCAATCTTTTAGTCAGATCCAGATCAGTTTCTGAAGGCATAGTAACACCGCTCGGATGATTGTGCACAATCATCAAACGTGCTGCCGAATGACGCAATGCAAATTTAAAGATTTCTCGTGGATGGACAGTTGCCGCATCCAACGTTCCCTTAAACATTATCTTGCGCGCCAAGACTTGGTTCTTAGTATCCAGTAGAATAACAACTAGTACTTCCTGTTCAAACATCCCAATCTCGTCAATCATTTGTTCACCAATCTCTTTGCTGGAATAAATTCTACCCAGAATCAGTTTTGGCCTACGTTCCAGACGCCCAGAAAATTCGCATAATACTTTTGCATAGGGAACGCTCGCTTCGTCCTTTAACAGACAACGCCACTCTTCATCTGAAAAATATTTTAATTGGCGCAGATCGGAGTAATCGTACCAGTTGATTATCTCGCCGTTCAACTTTTTACTTCCAATCTTTTTCCCAAAAATCACAGTCAGTAGTTCGCGGTCACTTAAACACTCAGCACCGAATTTTTTTGCCCTTTGCAATAATTCTTGTGCAGTACTTTTGTTCGTTAACCCCATTATGAATCCCCCCTGCTGTAAAATACGCCAGGTAGGATAAAGTTGCCCATTATTGAATAAATGAGCGAACCGCTGCAAGATCATCCAGAATTGCAAGCGGCTTCTGTCTAAACTGTTCAGGCGGCTCAATCAAGTCTGGAATCATAATAGCTGGAATATTAGCACTGATGGCTGCATTGATTCCATTGATAGAATCTTCCAAGACCAATGTTTTTTTCTTATCCGGTTCGTCTGCAACTGACCATGCTTTATTGAAAATATCAGGCGCTGGTTTGGCATGCGCAACATCATCTGTAGACACGATATAGTCAAATTGCTTTTGCAAGTGCGCTTTTTCTAAAAAGTAATCAATTGCCCTTTTGTCGTTGCTTGAAGCCAAAGCTTTATTGATATGGCTGTCATGCAGATATTCACTCAATTCCATAAACCCCTTCTTCAAAGGTAAGCCATCTTTCTCAACCAGCTCATATACATTTTCACGACTCAGCCGAATAAATTCGTCGACAAGTTTTTGGCTGCCGTAATCATTGCTCATTTTGTTCAGCATTTCTTCGGTTCCTGCACCAATGTACTGTCGATAGTATTCAAAAGAGTAAGGCATTTTAAGTGCCTCGGCCGCAAGCATATTTGCCTTAAAATAAACTTTTTCCGAATCAACAACTAAACCATCCATATCAAAAATAACTAAGTCTAAATTCATTGAATTCTCCCCTCAGCGCTCACTTATTTACGTCGTAAAATATCCACGAACTTCTGAAATGAAGTAAAGCGACCCTGTAATTAACAACACATCTGTTGCTGACATCTGTTGCAAAATCTTGACAAGTGCCTGCTGCCAGTGTTCCTCATACTCAAGCTGCTTGATATTTTCAACAAGCGGAGCAACCTGAGCAATCTTGCGTGGAGCCTTAAAGGTAGTTGCAACAATCTTGACGTTGGGAACAGCAGCTAGAGTTTTGAGCATTTCCAACGGCTGCTTATCAGCTAAAACTGAAATTATCACAAAGATACTCTGACCTTCAAAATGAGTCAAGAGTGTTTGTTTTACCTCTTCCATTGCTGCTTCATTATGTGCTCCATCAAGAATGATCATTGGCTCCTGGTTAATTAGTTCAAATCTTCCAGGCCAATTTGTATGTGCCAACGCATTATAGATTTCAGCATTTTGAACCGTCCATCCTAACTTTTTAGCCACTAACAGGGAAGCCGTAAGAGCAACCGCAGCATTATCAATCTGATAACGCCCTAATAAGGACTCGTGTAATTTAGGCAAACGCCTGTCTAACCCTGTATACTCAAAGTCCTCACCCCAATGACGGGTTGCCTTACTTGGAGAAGTTTGATACCCTTCCCCCGGCGCATACAGCTGTGCATTCTTCATACAAGCAGTTTCTTCAATAACTTTTTTTGCCTCTGCACTCAACCTTCCAATTACAACCGGACGCCCCTCTTTGATGATTCCTGCCTTATGAGCAGCTATTTCCGGCAGAGTCTTGCCAGAAGATTGGCATGATCTAAGGCAACCGTGGTTATTACTGAAACTAATGGCATTATAACATTGGTTGAGTCATACGTTCCACCGATACCAACCTCTATCACGGCCATATCGACCTTTTTTTCAGCGAAGTAAACAAACATGATTGCAGTGACCAACTCGAATTCTGTCGGTCCGCCTTCTTGATCTGCCAATTCTTCATCTAACTGTTCAACAGTCGGTTTGATTTTATTTGCCACTCTAACAAGTTCATCATCTGTTATCATCTGACCACTGATTGAAATTCTCTCATTAAATCTAACTATAAAAGGTGACGTGTAGGTTCCCACACTCAGGCCTTGCGACATGAACAGATTTCGCAAAAAAGCAGTAGCTGAGCCCTTGCCATTTGTTCCTGTTACATGTACTGCTTTAAATTTTTTTTCGGGATGGCCCAAATAAGCTACGAATTTACGCATCCTGTCTAAAGACGGACTTTTTTTAAATTTAGTTCTCCCGTGGATAAAGGCGAGCGCTTCCTCATAATTTTTGATGCCCATTTTCTTACCCTACCTCTCATTTTGTGGCAACTTCTTGCACACCTAAGCAAAACAAACGAGGTCAGGACAAATATGATTTGACCCAGCCCCGTTATTAAAAAATTAATATTTGCGTCTTTTCCAAACATCCCAATACCATACCGCTTACAAATCCCACAGCACTTTAAGCTACAAGATTTTTCAGTATCTAGCACCATATGTTGTTTAAAGCTCTTCTTCTAACTTCTTTATTCTTTCCTTTGTAGCCGTTAGCTTTTCTTTGTAGCCGCTCAACTTTTCCCGTTCTTGTTCGACTATCTCCGTTGGTGCATTAGTCACAAAACGCTCGTTGCCCAACTTGTTTTCTCCGCGTTTAACTTCAGCCGCTAATTTTTTTACATCCTTTTGAAGACGGTTGATCTCTTCATTAAGATCCACTAAATCAGCTAATGGCAAGTAAACTTCTGCTCCAGTAATAACAGATGTCACTGCTAACGCGGGTGCTTCTACAGTTGCAGCAATTTCTAATTTTTTAGGATGGCAGAAACGTTCAATATATTCTTTGTTGGTCTCAAAAATATTCTTTGTTCGTTGATCCTTTGTCTTAATTAAAATATCAACTGCACTTGAAAGTGGTGCATTGACTTCAGCACGGCTATTACGAACAGACTTGATCAATTCAATCAAATTATCCATCTCATCTTCAGCCTTTTGATCGGCATGGTCGTTGTCAGTAGTCGGATAGCTTGCTGTTACTAACGAAGAGCCATCATGCGGCATTGACAACCAGATTTTTTCGGTAACAAACGGCATAATTGGATGCAGTAGCCGCAAGGTTTGATCTAGCACAAAGCATAAAATGTTTTGTGTGTTTTTCTTTGCCGTTTGATCTGTGCCGTTCAAGTCTTCCTTAGACATTTCAATATACCAGTCACAAAAATCATTCCAGATAAAATTATACAAAGCCCGTCCGGCTTCACCAAATTCAAAACTATCAAACAGACGAGTAACTTCTGCGATTGTGTGATTCAAACGGCTAATAATCCATTTGTCGGACAATTTCCAAGCTGCTTTTTCAGGCAGTTCTGCGTGTGTCCCCTCATCCAGATTCATGATGACAAAGCGGCTGGCATTCCAAATTTTGTTAATAAAATTCCATGCTGCGTCCATTCTAGTGTAGCTGAAACGAACATCTTGACCTGGGGCAGAACCATTTGAAAGGAACCAACGCAGTGCATCTGCACCATATTTGTCGATCACATCCATTGGATCAATTCCGTTACCAAGCGATTTACTCATCTTGCGTCCCTGTTCATCACGGATCAAACCATGAATCAAGACATGTTCGAACGGACGTCGCTCCGTAAACTCAACACTTTGAAAAATCATGCGTGATACCCAGAAGAAGATGATATCATAACCGGTTACTAGTGTGTCTGTCGGGAAGTATCGCTTAAAGTCGGCTGCATTCTCGTCAGGCCAACCCATCGTCGAAAATGGCCATAAGGCACTTGAGAACCATGTATCCAGCACATCTGGATCTTGTTCCCAGTTTTCAATATCTTTTGGTGCTTCCTCACCAACGTATACTTCGCCGGTTTTTTTATGATACCAAGCAGGGATCTGGTGCCCCCACCACAATTGACGTGAAATAACCCAGTCGTGAATGTTGTTCATCCATTGTTCAAATGTATTCTCAAATCGTTCTGGAACAAATTTGACTGGATCATCCGTTTTTTGATTAGCCAAAGCTGCTTCAGCCAGTGGTTCCATCTTAACGAACCATTGCGTTGATAGACGTGCCTCCACTTGAACCCCAGTTCGTTCCGAATGTCCAACACTATGAACAATTGGCTCGACTCTCAACATATATCCTTGATCTTCAAGATCCTTAACGATTTCCTTACGTGCTTCAAAACGATCTAGTCCCTCGTATTTCCCAGCATTCGCATTCATAGTAGCGTCTTCGTTCATCGTATTGATGCGTTTCAGATCGTGGCGATTACCAACACCAAAGTCATTAGGATCATGCGCTGGAGTAATCTTAACCATCCCAGTCCCAAATTCGGGGTCAACATATTCATCAGCTATAATCGGTATATGGCGTCCCTGCAACGGCAGAACAAGTGTTTTACCAACAAGATCTTTATAACGCTTGTCACTCGGATGAACAGCGACAGCAACGTCACCCATCATTGTTTCAGGACGTGTTGTTGCAATCTCAATATATTTTTTCCCCGCAAAAGTCGTATCATCAGCAAAAGGATATTTAACATGATAAAAAGCGCCCTTAACATCCTTATGAATAACCTCAATATCAGAAAGTGCTGTTCGTGCTTTGGGATCCCAGTTAATAATATACTCTCCACGGTAAATAAGGCCCTTTTGATAAAGCTTGACAAACACCTTGCGAACAGCCTTCGACAAACCATCATCAAGAGTAAAGCGTTCACGATCATAATCAAGAGATAACCCTAACTTAGCCCACTGCTTGTGGATAATGTCAGCATACTCATCTTTCCATTTCCATACTGTATCAATAAACTTCTCGCGCCCCAAATCATACCGAGAAACACCTTGTTCAGCAAGACGTGCTTCAACTTTCGCCTGTGTTGCAATCCCCGCATGATCCATTCCTGGAAGCCACAAAGTATCAAAACCTTGCATCCTTTTCTGCCGAATAATCATGTCTTGCAATGTTGTATCCCACGCATGACCTAAATGTAGTTTCCCAGTAACATTTGGCGGTGGGATAACGATTGAATACGGCTTGGCTTTTTTATCTCCACTCGGTTTAAACAAATTCTGATCCAGCCAAGCCTGGTAACGACCTGGTTCAACTTGTTTTGGATCATATTTAGTTGACATTGAAATTTCTTTCGCCATTAAAATCATCCTCTCATAAATAATTAACCAACAAAAAACGCCCTAGTAATAAAACTAGGACGACATTGCCGTGGTACCACCTAAATTGGGTCTTCAACCCCACTTAATTCCATGTTAACGAACAGGTTCCGGTCGACCTTACTGGAATTTTCAGGTCAACAGCTCACAAGCTACCACCCAAACTTAGCCTGCGAGATATCTCAACTTTCTATCTCTTCTCTGTCAGGCCCAATCGTTCAGATGCTCTTGTTCATCGCTTATAGGGCTTATAATAGCGTTGTTCAAACAGCTAGTCAAGATAAAATCATAGTAATTCAGCAAATTCTTCTGCTTGCTGATTTAAGAATGTTTCCCCACCCTTGATCTCCGAAACTTTTATTCCAGCCATGGCATGCTCGATCAAGCTGTCGATGTCCAAGCGTGCTTCATAATCACGTGCTCTATCAAGACGCGGCTTCGTCTTAGGAGATGGTGGTGCAAAAATTGTACAGCAATCTTCAAACGGCTTGATCGATAGGTCAAAAGTATCAATCTGCTGTGCAATCTTAATAATTTCGTTCTTATCCATCGAAACTACAGGACGTAAGACAGGCATTGGAGTAACATCATTGATTGCCAGCATGCTTTCCAATGTTTGCGAAGCAACTTGACCCAGGGACTCACCGTTAAAGATCGCAAGCCCATTTCTTTTTTGAGCTAGCAAAGCTGCAATCCGCAACATAAACCGTCGCTGAACCGTCATTAAGTAACCCGAAGGTACATCATGTTTAACTGTTTCTTGAATCTCCGTAAATGGAACTTCGATAAACTTGATGTGTCCTGCATAAGGTGCCAGTTTTGCCGTAAGTTCTTTAGCCTTATTCAGAGCTTGTTCACTTGTATATGGTGGACTGAAAAAATGCACCATTTCAATTTCAACACCACGTTTCATTGCGAGATATGCCGCAACTGGAGAATCAATTCCGCCAGAAAGCATCATCATGCCCTTACCGGCGGTCCCCACTGGCATTCCTCCTGCACCATCAATTGTTTGGCTAGATAAAAAGATACCATTTTTGCGCACCTCAACCCTTAAACGCAGATCAGGTTCTTTCATTTTGACCTTAATTTTTGGAATATTTTTTAGAATGTATCCTCCTAAAAAATCATTAATTTGGTTAGTATCGTATTCGAAATCATGATCCGAACGACGTGTATTTATTTTAAAAGTCATCCCATCAAAAAATTGTTCCTTGACCATCTTTAAAGCTGTTTCTTTGACAGCCTCCATATCGCGTTCGACCTTTATTGACGGTGAAAAATTTTGAATTCCAAAAACTCTTTTTAAGCTGTCCATGACAGCCTGACTATCCTCACCATGAAGCTGAATATGCATCCGATCACGGTGGGCTTTAACTACTAGCTCAGGAAACTGATGCAGGTTTTTACGTACATTGTATGCCAAGCGGTCAATGAAATTCCGCCGATTTTTGCCCTTTGTTGAAAGCTCGCCGTAGCGAACCATTATTTCTGAATATTCCACGTTCTTTTTCCTCTCAAACAAAATTATGAATTAATCTTTTCAAAACGACTATACAATTCATCAAATACTTTTACAAACTCTTCTGCCTCAGCGAGCGTATTATTTTCATCCAGACTGACCCTGATCGCAGATGTCGCGATCTTCTCAGGAATAGCCATTGAACTTAGTGTACCTGAGATTTCATGTTTTTTCGATGAACAGGCACTCGTTGTTGAGATATAAATTCCCTGATCCTCAAACGCATGAACAATTGTTTCTCCTCTAACACCGTTGATCGTAAAACAAAGAATATGAGGAGCAAACTGAGCATTCATCTCTGAAAACAGCGTCACTTTAGGGAACTTGCTAATATGGTCATAAATGAATTGCTTGATTTTGCGCTGTTGCTGGACTTTTTCACTTTCAGACTCCAGCAATAAACGCAGTGCTTTGGCCATTGCAGCAATTGCAGGTAGGTTTTCAGTACCACTACGCAAGTTCTTTTCTTGGCCGCCTCCACTCATTAGAGGAGCAAGCTTCCGACCATGTCTTTTGAACATAAAACCGATACCGCGCGGAGCATGAAACTTATGCCCTGAAAATGTCACAAAATCAACTCGTTTATTCATAATTAACGGCTGAATTCCCTTGCCGATTCCTTGGACAGCATCCACATGAAAATGAATTTTCGGATAATCTTGTAAGACATCCGCGATCTCGTCTAGCGGTTGAATTGCACCGATCTCGTTGTTAACTGCCATAATCGAAACTAAAATCGTATCCGGTCGAATCGCCTTTTTCAAATCAGCAGCAGAAACATGCCCATGTTTGTCAACAGGTAAGTACGTAACCTCAAAACCAAGTTTTTCTAGTTGAGCCATCGCATTCAGGACCGCAGGGTGTTCAATGCTTGAAGTAATCAAGTGCTTGCCATAGCCCATCTTTTCAATGGCTGTACCCTTAAGTACCCAATTATCACCTTCAGTTCCGCCACTTGTAAAAAAGATTTCTTCAGGTCTGACACCCAACAGACCTGCGATCTGCTTGCGTGCTTGTTCAAGCAGACTATATGCCTTTTCACCTAATGCATGCAGCGAAGAAGGATTTCCCCAAATCTTTTGACTTACTTCTGTATATGTCTCCAGTGCCTCTGGAGCAATCTTCGTAGTTGCGCTATTGTCTAAATATATCATTACCAATCCCTCTTTAAAATACTTATATTCAACTATCATTTTTTATGCATACGAGCTTCATTTTACAACATCAAAAGCAAAAAACAAACTTATAATTTCTGTCCAGCAAAGTAGTTTAGTAAAAAAATTAACTCAATTTTAATTCTAGCATACTTAACAAAAGAATGAGGCCAAAGCAATTATTGACCTATGCTTTAGCTTCATCTTCATGTAGTTAATTTCCAATGTAAATAGCGCTTGGCGCTCGTACTACTCTTATTCTATTAAATCAAGTTAAGAGAACTTGCAGTAGCCTAGTCTTTGGCTGGATTGGTTGCATAGTACTCATCCTCGATTCGTTTATACGCCCCCGGCTCGACCTTATCCACCGCCGTTGCAATCTTCTCCAAACTAGCTGCGTAGTCAAACTTATGATTGAACAATTCATATGCTTCAGCACTGGCATGCGCAACCTCAGGATAGCGGACACGATAACGATTAGCATATTGTAACAAAAGTTCAGCAAGTGATGAACTGGCAATAATATCATTCGTCTTCTCACCTAGCACATCCATATCTGCCTGCAAATTGATCATTGCCTTTGTTATTTCATCCATATTGATCTGAATTCTATTAATGTCCTGATCAAGTTTTTCAATCTCATCACTAACCCTGTAAAAATAATCCAAGTACTCTTTATTTAAACCTGGCAAATTTAATTTTTCTACTTCTCGTTTTAAGCGATGAATCTCAGAGTCAAACTCTAGTAGAGCTTCCTTTGCTTCCTGCTCTTCACGCCACAGATCCTGAACACCATCGCTGATAGTTGCCTGTTTTTCCTCAATATCCTTTAGGTCAGCAGCTTGTTTTTTCTGCTGTTTCAGAATTTCTGAATACACAGCCGCGCCCTTTTCGACACTTTCCTGGTATTGTTTAAACTGGCCAGCAATAACTTTAAGGCGTTTCTCCAACTTGTGTCCATTCTCCAATTCATCATGATTAAAAGTATAGTTTTGATTAAGTCTGTCTAGCTCAATCAGTAAGTCGCGCTGTTGCTTTTCAGCATGCTCAATGAACTTTTTCAAACCTGGCGCATTCTCTTCAACGACCTCTCGGGCACTCAGTTCTTGCTCTAATTCATCATAAAGATCGTTTATTCCTGTATCAAGCTGTTTATCAATTTTAGCTGTTTCAACTAAATCAAGCTTTTTTAAATTAATAACATTTTGACCTAACAATGCACGGAGCTCCAATACATTCTTATTGATGTCAGTCTTAAACGCATACTTCTGCTCTGTTAATTGCTTGTAACCAGCACTGATCTCATCCAATTGTTCGGGGAAAATGTTCTTCAAGTTTCTGTATAACGGTGGAATCTGTTTCAAATCTTTTTCTAAAGCTTCTGTCTTCTTTTCAAGACTACCTAGCAGCTCATTGGCTCTGACATAGTCTCCCTGATTAGCTACATCAGCATAATGATCAAAATCCGTTTCGATCTGAGCCAAGTTTTCTTCCAACTTATCAACACTCGGCCCGTACGAAAAATTCTTGGCTAGCAGTGTCTTGCGGAGCTCCTGATATTTTTCTTCCAATTCTTTTAATTTTTTCTGATGTTCTTGATTATCTTTTTTTACATCACTGATTTCAAGTTTTGTTTTTTCTTCCAATTTTGCAGCATCCTGCATTTTTAGCTCAATGTTTTTGAGTTCGGAGCCGACTTGAAAGAAATGATAATGCATATTTGCTTCAGCAATCTCATCTAAATGCTCAGAAATTTCTGGCAACTGGTGATTAACTAAATAGAGATAGCCTTGTTTCGTTTCCTCAAACATTGACAGACTTGCACCTGCTAACTTTATCTGCTCAGCATTTGCAATTCCTGCATGCAATGGTGAATTCACAAGTTCACTTATCTGCTGTTGAATATGCTCTATCCTTTTGCTGTTTCTGCGTTGTATGTAAAAAAAAGAGAAATATGCTATTATTGCAACTATAACGATTATGCTCAAAACTAGTGTCATACGATCCCACACTCCTAATTATCACCATTGATTCTCTCTAGTTGTTAGTGTCTCGATTTTGTATCCGACCATTTGTATAGTAACTCATTTTTGATTATAGCATAGACATCTCATTGTTACACATGATAATACAACAATAATCACAATAATCGGAGGTTTTTAACAGTGGCAAAATCATTGTTGAGTCAACAGCTTGATGCTTTGCTGACGGCTGAAAATAACCTGATCGCCAATCTTTCTAATGCTTCAGCTTTATTATTTGAATCCTTGCACGATATTAACTGGGCTGGTTTCTACCTTTATGATGAATCAAAAAAAGAATTAGTTCTTGGTCCGTTCCAAGGAAAGGTCGCTTGCATGCACATCGAGATTGGCAAGGGTGTCTGCGGAATGGCCTTCTCCTCACAAAAGGTACAACGAGTTAGAAATGTACATGATTTTCCCGGCCACATTGCTTGTGATGCAGCAAGTATGTCCGAACTTGTTATTCCATTGACAAAGGGTGAGCGCAAACTAGGTGTGCTTGATATTGACTCACCAAGTGTTGCACGCTTTACAAGGGAAGATGAGCTGGTCATTCAAGAATTTGCAGAGGTTTTGCTTAAGCACTTTCCAATATAAATTTCCTGTGCTTGACTAATCATAGCAATTCAGTTATACTTGTTTTTGTGTAAAATAATGCAGCAGTATGCGGTAAGCTCGTCAACATTTCGTTGCCTCTATTGGTCAGTTAGTACCTCTTCGGCTGCAAGAGTGAACATTGCAAAACGAAATGCACGAATACAAAGTATACATCGGATTATTTTACTCCAAAAATAAATTATTGGAGGATCTTTTTATGTCTCGTTATACAGGTTCAAGTTGGAAAGTTTCCCGTCGTCTTGGTATATCACTCAGCGGTACAGGTAAGGAATTAGCTCGCCGTCCATATGCACCAGGTGAACATGGGCAAAACAACCGCCGCAAATTATCTGAATATGGTTTGCAATTGCGCGAAAAGCAAAAGTTACGTATGATTTATGGCCTTTCTGAACGTCAATTCTCTAACTTATTCCAAAAAGCTGGTAAAATTCGTGAAGGTCGTCATGGCGACAATTTCATGGTCTTGTTGGAACGTCGCTTAGATAATGTTGTTTACCGTTTAGGTTTGGCTACAACTCGTCGTCAAGCTCGTCAATTGGTAAACCATGGTCACATCACTGTTGATGGAAAACGTGTTGACATTCCTTCATACGAAGTCAAAGTTGGACAAGTTATTTCATTACGTGAAAAATCAAAAAATCTTCAAATCGTCAAGGATGCTTTGGAAGCTATTGTTGGTCGTCCACAATTTGTTTCATTTGACGAAGACAAGTTGGAAGGTTCATTAGTTCGTTTACCAGAACGTGAAGAACTTGAAGGCGAAGTTGATGAAGCTCTTATCGTTGAATACTACAACAAGCTGTAATTAAACAGTTTTTGTTTAGAAGTCAGAGTCCTTCGGACCTGGCTTTTTTGTTTTACTTTAGTATCACCGCACTTACTCTAAGAATGCAAAGGGAGGCTGGGTCAAAAGTTACTTTGACCCAGCCCCTTCTGCTATTCTGTATAAACGTGTGCCACAAGTCATTTTTTTATTAAGCACCAAACACTTATAGCCACTATTCTACAACTCCACCCTGCTCTGGATTCGCGTTCTCGTACTGAGATCAGCCTCATCTTCTTCAGTGTTTTAGCTGCAGCTATTTTTCATTTAAGACTGACAGCATTTTTTACAATACTTTCAGCTATAGCTTGTGTCTCTTTCAACAGCGTATGTTGATGTTTTGATAATTGTGGAAACGCATGTGCATTTAAGAAAACAAACTGTCCCTTTTCCGCATCGGAAGCGAGCGGTTGATAAATGTTCGAAATAAGAACATCAAGACTACCTGAACTCATCTTCAACAAACCAGCAAGCTCTTCTAGTCTTTGTAAATATGATACATCTGTTTCTGCCCGCACCTCAAGATAGTCAGCACCTGTTTTCGTGCTTGCATCATAACGGAGATACAGTTGGACTCCTCGTGGTAAAACATCTGTAAGTGTGCGTCCTTGTTCTGCTAAACTTTTTTTCTGTATTTCACCAAAATCGAAACATCGTCCTAACTTTTTTCGCTCATTTTCTTTGTTTTGGATCAATTGCTTGATTGTTGAACGACCATTTCCAACAATATTTTGTGGAATGCGTTCGACTAAACTGACAACTTTCCCACCTACAAGCAAGGCAGTGTATGGTGCACCGGTCACCACTTGTTCGACCAGACAAGGAGCAGCTAAAGTAAGATATTGTTTAACCGTCTGTGCAAACAGCTTTTGAGTTGGCGGTACTCTAAAAACATGAGTCCCAGAGGTGCGGTTGTTTTTTATCGCTATGGCAGCTCCTTTGACCTCTTGGTAAACTTTAGCTATCTCACTTTTTTGGGACACATTCCATTGAGTGGGAACCGTGTATCCAGCAGCTGCAGCTATTTTTTTGCTTAATTGTCGATTACTCCAGACTTTTTGCATGACTGCACTGCTATCTTCGGTCTGGATACCACACTCAAGCATAGTATTACCGACTTTGATCAGTTTATCTTGTGAAGAAACAACCGAATAAGATACTCCGAGCTTAAAAGCCGCGCATAAAACCAAACGACTGTTATCATCAAGTATTCTCAATTCGGAATGATCAAGTAAACTTTCATTACTAGTTCCATTACGCACAGCCAACTGCTGCGCACTTGTAGTCATTGGTCTTCCAGCATGCCCTCTGAGCAGCTTGGCACTTGGAGTTTCAGTTGGCGCCTTGGATAATGCGATCGCTTTGTCCAAGGATTGTTCTAATTCACCTAGACCGACAGCTTGTACAAAACGTTGCAGCTTATTTAACGTTTTTTGTGCCTGTAATTGGCACTCAGTAGCTGAAAATGGATTTTCATGTGCAATTTGCTGATTTAACTGTCTATTTTTTTGCAAAGTCGCTGCCATCTCTTCGTTCCTGATTCCTGGCGTCGCAATGAAAAACGCTGCTAATGCTTCAAGTAAATCTAAGATTTCCGGCCTGATCCCAGTAATCGCAAAGGGATCTAAATCAAGATGCGGTATCTCTAGGTAATGGATCCCTTTTTGTAGCATTTCGACTTCGTTCTCAAACGAAGAAGCGACTGTTACCCCATCCGTTTTTCTTGTCTGCCTGTACTGACTGTTTTGCAAATAACTCTGCAGGGAACGATAATCTACCTGATCTGCTGCTTTTAAAACCGGGATCGAACAGCATTCGCTTTGCGAACGAACTGGACTTGCATTTGCACCTTCGCCAAAAGGAGTTGCCCCTGTTAAGTATGTCAGCAGCCAGCGATAGTTTGCAAATTGCTGCAGTATTTTCATATAAACTTGATTGCGAAACCCAATGTAATCGATCTTAAGCTGTTCAAACTTGCTTTTATAGAGTTCAAGCAGCAACTCTTCAGGCAATTGCAGCCGCACTTTCACACCACCTAAAACTTTTTCCGTTCCGCTTTCAACAACGCTCATAGGCCACAAAATATTGTTAGCCCCCAAATTTTCTTGAAGCAGATATTGATCTAACAACATTCTTTTCTGCAGACTTTCTTTGCTGTACCAGCCGTCATTTTGCAGACTGATTATGTTCTCAGCAATCTTGTACTTGCAACATTTGCTTAATTGGATATCTTTAATTTTCTTAGTGTCCACTGCTCTTCCAGAAACTGTGGGGGCAACTCTCCATGTCCTCTTTACCTGCCATTTAACTGCATTAAAAGCTGCACTAAAATTATTTTTGACAATTTGTTTGCCGATTTCATCAAGTTCTAGCATATATTTATTCACCTTTTCATTATTATTCCTTGTCAGCAATTATAACAAATCTGGCAAAAACGTACAGATAGATTCAATGCTTGCACGTCATAATCTGATTTAGATAATGTTATAATAAGTGCATTAATAAAGGAGAAGAAATTATGATACAACCGTTAGCCTTTCGTATGCGTCCGCAAACCATTGATGAAGTTGTCGGACAACAGCACCTCGTCGGTCCAGGAAAGATAATTCGCAGGATGGTTGATGCCCGTCTGTTATCGTCCATGATTCTCTACGGCCCGCCAGGAACTGGAAAAACCAGCATTGCAAGTGCAATTGCCGGTTCCACAAAATATGCCTTCCGCACATTAAATGCTGCTACAGATTCTAAGAAGGAACTAGAAGTTGTGGCCGAAGAAGCCAAAATGAGCGGGACTGTTATCCTTTTGCTGGATGAAATTCACCGTCTAACCAAGCCCAAACAGGATTTCCTCTTACCTCATCTTGAAAATGGCCGTATTATTCTGATTGGTGCAACGACTGAGAATCCATATATTGCGATCAATCCGGCTATTAGAAGCCGCACACAAATCTTTGAAGTTAAGCCTTTAAGTGAGCAGGATATTGCGCATGCCGTTAAAAGAGCTTTAATAGACAAACAGCACGGGCTGGGAAAAATGCCACTCAAATTGACCTCAGAAGCGCTAACTCATCTTTGCCGTGCAACAAGCGGCGACTTGCGCAGTGCACTCAATGGACTTGAACTTGCTGCCAAGTCCACTGTTCCCAATGAAAAAGGTACAATTATCATTGATCTGCAAGTTATTGAAGAATGTATTCAACGTAAGTCATTGATTCAGGATAAGGACGGTGATGCGCACTATGATGTCATCTCGGCTTTTCAGAAATCAATTCGTGGTTCTGATGCTGATGCTGCTCTGCATTATATGGGACGCCTCATTGAATCTGGGGATCTGATAAGCATCAACCGTCGTTTGTTGACAATAGCGTATGAAGACATAGGCCTTGCCAATCCGCGTGTTGCCGCCCAAACAGTACAGGCTGTCATAGCTGCTGAAAAAATTGGCTTGCCGGAAGCACGTATTCCATTGGCTGTCGCAGTTATTGATCTGTGCCTTTCTCCTAAGTCTAATTCAGCTATAACGGCCATCGATGCAGCTCTCAGCGATATTCGCAGTGGTAATTACGGTGAAGTCCCACCCCATCTTAAAGATGCACATTATGCTGGAGCAAGCAAGCTTGGTAGAGGGATAGACTACAAATACCCGCACGATTACCCACATGATTGGACAAAACAGCAGTATCTGCCGACTAAACTAGTTGACAAATATTACTATCAGCCTAAAACAAATGGTCGTTACGAGAAAGCTTTGAAGGAACAATATATGCGCTTAAAAAAGGCGCAACAGGTAAAAAAATCCTATAGGGACAATAATTCTTAAAATTGCTAAACACCTACCTCTATGCTAGAATAAAGTTGAATCTGAGGTGTACGCGTTGTCTCATAACGTAAGGTTGACCGAACACCTATAATTACGGCTTTTGGGATAATCAGCGGCTAACATGCCTAGGCATTGCTTGGGAAGTTAAAAACTGATTGAACGAAAACCACCTGCTTGAGAGCGGGTTCAACTACAGAGACGATTAACGGCATCAAGCGGATTTTCAAAGTATCCTTACTTTGTTGAGGTTAGACCAAGAGTTATATTTTGGTCCAGCCTCTTTATTTTAAGCCTATACTTTGTGAACTAATTATCTACTTTTGCTGCTAACGCTTTTTTCTTAAATTTAGCAATCAACGCTCAGGCCTCTGACTCCATCTGGCTACAGCCTTTTTTAAATTGTCTGAGTCTTTAGTCCAATATGCAGTACAAATCATTAAAGGAGTTTTACATATGAACATTGTCAATATTCTAACTCTGTTTCTAACAGGAATCATTTTTTTCTTGGGTTACTATCTCTATACGCATCATCATAAAACCTTTTTAATGTTTCATCCAGAAAACAATCATGCTTTGTCTGTGATCGTAAGAATATATGGCATATTACTTCTTGTTGCGGCACTAGCTACTTTTCTAACAGGTTTCTTTTTTGCCACTTGGATTCTCGCAGTAGTTTTAATCATTGATGTTATAGTGATTGCAACACTCCCAATCATGTTATTGATTTTTCTCCAATAATGCTATTATGTAATTGTTTTCACTTTTTTTTTAGTCTAAAATAACGTAGAATGGAAGTGTGGTAAATAGAAAGGGTGATTTCAATGTTACAACAATACAAAAACATTCTTGTGCCTGTCGATGGATCGAAAGAAGCAGAACTTGCTTTCAAAAAAGCTGTTCAAGTTGCTAAACGTAACGGTCCACAAACTAAGTTGCATTTAGTTCATGTCGTGGACACACGAGCTTTTCAAAATATTTCCAGTTTTGACACGGCAATGGTTGAGCAAATTACCGATACTGCACGTAAAACAATTGAAGGTTATGTCGCAGAGGCTAAAAAAGCTGGTTTAGAAAACACCGACTATTCAATTGAATACGGCGCACCAAAAGTAATTATTGCAAAAGAAATTCCTGAAGAAGAAAATACTGATTTGATTATGATCGGTGCAACCGGTTTAAATGCGGTCGAACGTTTACTGATTGGTTCAGTGACTGAATATGTAACGCGTACAGCTGCGTGTGATGTTTTGGTTGTTAGAACTGACTTGGAAAATAACCCTGTTCTTCAAAAAGATAAAGAGCGCAAAAACAAATAACAATTAGGCAAGTTCATCATTAGTATATTTCGTAGGGCCGAGGCAAAAAAATTGTCTCGACCCTACTTTGTTTAAGATATGATTTACGAATTAATGCGTTTCAGCATTCAATCTCATTAGTTTAAGTGTGAACTATCACAACTTCTCATTATGAGTATCCTCGTCTTCTGTTACTTTTTAAATGAGCAATAAGACAGATGGTCATCGATAACTCCAATTGCCTGCAAAAAGGAATATACGATGGTCGGTCCCACAAATTTAAACCCCTTTTTTTGCAACCTGACAGCGACTTCTTGTGAAAAAGGTGTTTTAGATGGAACCTGTTCAGCGTGCTTCCAATTATTCACGATTACTTTGTTATCTGCCAGCTGCCAAACAAACTCAGCTAGTCCTGTCCCTTCAGCTTTTAGTTTACTAGCTGCTTGAGCATTATTGATTATGGCGAGTATCTTGCGTTGATTTCGAATAATAGCTTCATCATGTCTAAGTTCCTCGACTTTTGTCGAATCATATACTGCCACTTTCTCGATTTCAAAACCATCAAAGGCCTCTCTGAAGGCTTGCCTTTTCTTCAAGACTAGGTCCCAATTTAAGCCTGCCTGCATAATTTCAAGACTCAGCATTTCAAAAACAGCACGCTCGTCTTCGTTTTTTTCTCCCCACTCATTATCATGATAATCACACAAGAGTTCACTTCCTGTTGTTGCCCAATCACACCTCTGTATCATTTTAGAGCCTCCCAAGAGCCTTTATTTTCTTCATTATCTTATTAATACGCTAAATACTTACATTTTCAAGCAAAAACTTACTGGTCGCCTGACTAGAAATAGTAAAAAGTAAGTTTGAATACTAGCTTGAAACTACAAATATAATTAGTCTTCTGCTACAAACAATACAAACCTAACCGAAAATTTTTTAACTTATAACATACATAAAAGGACTAGATCAAAATTAATTTTTGACCCAGTCCCCTGTATTTAAAGCTCACATCATACAAATTAATATTTTTCAATAGCCAGATCGGCTGGTTTGTTTAACCGTAAATTGCAGATACAGTCAAATCAGCTTATTCAAACGGCTTAAGCTATTTTGAGAGTTTTTCCTCACCAAGTTCAACAAAATCATAATGCAACTTGGCATTGTCATCGAACTCTTCAATTGCTAACTGGATCAATCTGTCAATCAAGTCGCTGTAATTTATCCCTGAAACTTGCCATAGTTGTGGTACAACGAGATGTTTGTGAATCCTGGCAATGTATTAGCCTCTCCAAAATACGGTACATCGTTTTGGTCAACAAGGAAATCCATCCGAGCCAGTCCCCGATTACCTAACACACGAAATGCATCTAGTGACATTTGTGTGATCTCCTTAGCCAACTTCTCAGGCAGATCAACTGGTAAATCAAAAACAACGCCAGAAGCATCCACAAATTTATTGTTATAGTCATAGAAAGTATCTGTCTCTGGAATTCTAATCGCACCTAATTTTGATGCCTTGATATCCCGGTTACCTAAAACAGAGCACTCAACTTCACGCGGATGTTCAATTGATTCTTCGACTAAAAGTTTAAAATCATAATGGAATCCATCTTTTACTGCACGGTCAAACTCGTCCTTGTTGTCAACTTTGAAAATACCAACAGATGAGCCTTGACGGGCCGGCTTTACAAAAAGCGTTTTGCCTAATTCTGCGCTGCATTTTTCATATGTGTATTCTTTTTGATTCTCTGGTGTTACTACAAGATACTTCGTATTGCGCACACCATTGTGCGTCAACAACTGCTTGGTCCAATCTTTATCGAATGAAACAGCAGATGATCCTACCCCACTTCCAATCCAAGGTTTATTCAATAGCCGGAATAGTCCTTGAATAGTCCCATCTTCACCCATGTTGCCGTGGATAACGGGATAGAAAACATCAATGTCTTTCACTTCAGAGATATTCTGAATATTGGCCAGAGGATTAGTAAAGTCGACTTTTGGCAAAATTTCCGCTACAACTTTATCCTCGTCCTCGCCATCAAAGATGCGCATTGAATCCTTGTTTCCTAACAGATATCCATCCTTGGTAAACATAAAGACTGAAACATCATACTTGTTCTTGTCCATTGCATCATAGATATTATGTGCCGAACGTTTTGAAACATCATGCTCCGATGAATTTCCTCCAAAAAACAGTGCAACGTGCAATTTCTTTTTGTCCATAAATATATCTCATTCCTATTCCCTAATCTTATTATACGGTTTTACCTATTATACGATAATTTTTTGCTTAATGTACAGAGAAACAACATCTTCTATTGCCCTATACCCTCTAGCATCATAACACGTAGAGCAAAACTTGTCAGTTAAAAAATATCAATTAGAAGTACAGCAGCCTGCGACAAGCTTTTTAATACTTGGTACAAAAAATACCCAAATTTTACACAATCTTTTCTTTATAAAGTTTAAGATGGTTGTTAGAATTAGGTAAAGAAGAAAGAGCGGGGTGATTATTGTGGCAATGAAACTTTTCGGTATCATTTACATGACACCTAGACGTATTCAACTCTCAATTATTGATTTAAAAAAATTGACGAAAGTCGAGAATGTCTTTTCAAATACCTTTTCCAACAAAAATTATCAGTATGATCAAAGCGTTGAGGAAATAGCTGGCGCTATCAATGGCTACCTCCAACTAGCAAAAGATTACGGTGTCAAAAATGTAAAACTCTGGGGTAACCAGCAGCAGCTTGATACTATTAGGGCGCGCTATCTCGGTGAGCAGCTCTACATTCGAACAGGATTACATATAAAATGGCTAAGCACCAGCCAACTGACGTACTACAAAGCAACTGCTGTCAAGGTTCATCTGGACAATTTCGAAAAGCTCAGTCTAACATCCACCTATTTGTTAAGTTTAGGTATCGAACGTGCTTCTTTATCGCAATTTGACGAACAGAAATTCATCTCCACTTGGAACATTGATTTAGGTTCCTCGCACATTGGGGAAATTTCCGCGGCTATGAAGCTGAGTGCAAGCGACTCTGTCGAAGTTATTGAAGATTATATCGGCAGCAAACTTGAACACCTACATCATGTTTTTTCCAAGAAAAAAGAGAGTTCAAATCTTGTGCTGCAAGATGCCTATGTGCTCGCACAAAAATTCATCCCTGCCGGTAAAACATCTTACACAATGAATGTTGAAGATTTTAAAAAACTTTATGCTACTGTTATCAAATCCTCAGATCAATATCTGATGAACTTTTTCGACCTTGATGAAAATGAGATTGGGCGTATTATTCCCTACTTCATTCTTATTGAGAAAATTATAAAACTGATTGCTGCCAAAAAGGTAATCATCACAAACATTGCCGTCTCAGATGGTCTTGCCATTGAACGAGCAACCAGAACTGGCTCATGAGTATTGACTTGAACGGAATGATTCTAACTTCAGCTGAAAACCTAGCATCACGTTATCTTACAAGTCATGCGCACCGCCAAAATGTTTCCAAACTGGCTTTGCATCTTTTTGATCAACTCAAGCGCATCCATCATCTTGGAAAACGGGAACGGTTACTGCTTAATATTGCCTGTATCGTTGATGATATTGGTAATTACATCAATCAGCAGCAACATTACCGCCACTCTGCTTATATTCTTGAAGCAACTAGACTAATTGGTCTCTCAAATGATGAGAATCAGATCATTGCCGAAGTTTCGCGCTATCATAGCAGTGAAACTCCTGAAACAGATCAGCCTCATTTTCAAAAGCTTGAACCGACAGTTCAAATGAGTGTTGCAAAACTTGCAGCTATCTTGCGCCTAGCTGATGCTTTGGATGATGCCCGTGAACAGAAAATTAAAAAGATCTCAGTTTCTTTGCGAGGTTCGACCATGTTTATCTATGCCTACTCAAACCAAAATATCGCTCTGGAAGCATGGTCATTCAACAATAAGTCTGCATTATTCAAAGAGGTCTTTGGAATCGATCCGATTTTGAAGCAAAGGAGACAACAAAAATGAAGAAATCAGAATTTAACAAACACAAATATTTCAAAAATCGTGAATTGAGTTGGCTTGACTTCAACGGTCGTGTTTTAGAAGAGGCGCGTGACATTGATAACCCCTTGCTAGAAAGAGTTAATTTTCTTGGTATTACGCAAAGCAATGTAGATGAATTCTTCATGGTTCGGGTTGCCTCACTCAATAAAATGTATTCTGTTAACATCCAATCAACCGACGCTTCTGGAATGACACCTAAGCAGCAAATTGATGCCATCAACGAACAAGAACAGAAAATGGTTGCTAAACGCTATACAACTTATAACCGCTCACTCTTGCCACAACTCGAAAAAAATAATATCCGGATCATTACCCCGCAAGAGGCGAATGATGAGCAGTATAAATTTATCAAACGTTATTTTAATGATGATCTGTACCCAGTCCTTACACCACTGGCTGACGACTCTTCACGCCCTTTTCCTTTCATTAGCAACAATTCATTGAATCTTGCAGTTCGTATTCATGAATCAGATAATCAAAATAATAAACGTTTCGCAACAATCAGAATACCTGAAGTTTTCGGACGCATCATCAAATTGCCCAATAGTGATAATACGTTTATTTTGATTGAAGATATTATTAAAGAATTTGTTGAAAACCTGTTCTCCGGCTACAAAGTCAGCGAAGTCGCAGCCTATCGCGTTATTCGCGATATGGACCTTGACGTTGCTGAAGAAGACACATCCGATTTACTACGTGAGGTCCAAAAGCAACTAAAAAAAAGAGAACACGGTGGAATCATGCGCTTTGAGATCGAAAATACAATGGGCAGCCATCTTAGGGAACGTTTGATTAAAACACTCGATGCAGACAAAAAGGCTGTTTATCGAATTAACGGACCAGTTGACCTGACGTTCTTGAAGAAACTGCCACGTTTAGTTTCCGGTCACCAAGAGTTACGGTACCCGCCTTATAATTCATATATCGATCCAAAATTAGCACCCGGCAAAAACATTTTTACAGCGATTCGGCAACATGACTACTTTATGCAGCATCCTTATGATTCTTTCAGTTCGGTTGTCCAATTCATTGCCCAAGCTGCCTCTGATCCGAATACTTTAGCCATCAAAATGACTTTATACCGTGTTTCCGGCAACTCACCTATCATTAAGTATCTTGGTTTGGCAGCTCAACATGGCAAGCAGGTCACAGTACTGGTAGAGGTTAAGGCACGTTTTGATGAAGAAAATAATGTTCGCTGGGCCAAACAGCTTGAAAAGATGGGCTGCCACGTTATTTATGGCTTAGTTGGTTTAAAAACCCACTGTAAGCTTGCACTTGTTATCCGACGGGATGAAGATGGTATTCGCCGTTATATGCACTTAGGAACAGGAAACTACAATGATGTGACTGCTAATTTCTATACAGATATGGGCATTTTAACTGCCAATCCAGACATGGGAATTGATGCCTCGAATATTTTTAATATGTTATCGGGATATGCTAAACCCCCTTATTTCCACAAATTGCATATCTCCCCTAAAAAAATTCGTTCCTTCATCAATAAGAAAATTGATGTTGAAATTGATGCTGCTGAAAAGGGACAGCCGGCAGCAATAAAAATGAAAATGAACTCACTTTCCGATCAAAAAATTATCGAAAAGCTTTATCAAGCTTCAGCTGCCGGTGTTAAGATCGATCTGATTGTCCGCGGCATCTGTTGCTTGAAAACAATGATTCCTAATGTCAGTGAAAATATCCATGTCCATTCGATTATTGGACGATTCTTAGAGCATAGCCGTATATATTATTTTTACAATGGCGGTAATGAGGATGTTTATCTTTCAAGCGCTGATATGATGACTCGCAACCTAAACCGGCGAGTTGAGCTTTTGTTCCCGGTCCTGCAAGACAATCTGCGGCAGAAAGTAATTTCAATTTTTTCGACAATGTGGCAGGATAACATCAAAACCCGCGTTTTGCGCGGTGAACAATTCGAAAAACTGGACCGACGTGGTCTGACACCATTAAACGCACAGGAGCATTTCGTCCAAGAGGCCCAACAAAAAAATAAACTTTTGCTTAAACAAAAGCATGATGCCAAAAGGGATGCATCAGTTTTTCATCCGATGACCCGCCATGAAAGTATGGTACACTTATCTGGTGACAAGGAGGATGAGTAAAAATGGAAAATTTTGTGGTAATCGATCTTGGTTCAAATTCAATCAGGATGACAATTTCACAGATAAACGACAAAAAAGAAGTCAAAGTTACCCATCAGTTAAAAGAAATGGTCCGTCTGTCAGAAAATATGGGGTCTAAGAAGATCCTACAGAAAGAACCCATCGAGCGAACACTTAAAGCCTTATCCACATTCAAGGATACCTATTCGAAATTAAAAAACGTTAAAATAACAGCTTTAGCCACCGCTGCTGTGAGACAGGCCAGAAATCAGGCTGATTTTCTGAAACTCGTAAAGAAACGCATTGGAATCGAGTTTAATGTTATCTCCGGAGAGCGAGAGGCATATCTTGATTTTCTAGGTGTGACACGGACACTTCCTATCGAAGACAACTGTATTATTATGGATACGGGGGGTGCCAGCACAGAACTCATTTTAGTAAAGAACAAAGAGGTCAGCGACCTAATTAGCTTGCCACTTGGTTCAGTAACCGTCTCACAAGAGTTCTCATTGAATAATGAAATTGCTGCCTCCGACTTATTTAAGGCTATGACTTTTGTCGAGAAAAAAATTACTGATATTAACTGGCTTTTTGATGCCCATAAAGCGCAGCTCGTTGTCCTTGGGGGCAGTAACCGAACTTTAGCCAAAATTGCACGCAGAAAGCAGAATAAGGATAAATTACCTTGCCTTCACGGCTACAGACTTACAAGTGAAGAAGCTTTTGAAATTTTTGCAGATTTAGTTGATCTTAATCAAGCAAAACGTGAGAAGATTCCTGGACTGGCTAAAGCACGTGCAGATGTCATTATCGGCGGCCTAATTCCTATTTCCTTAATCCTAAGGACCTTGCATATCCCAGAGATCCTATTTTCAAATAATGGTTTACGTGAAGGCGCCTTGCTTGATTACATTGACTCGCTTTAATGCGGGATTTTACATAAATTAAGTATTCATCATAAAAACGACAATAAGCTGGAGAGTCCTATAAAACCTTAAAAACGGTTTTAACTAGGATTTTCCAGCTTATTTTAGGTTAAAAATGCTGTTCTGCAAGCATTAAAGTGCCAAAACGGCATCATTTTTTTGGATGGTTTCTAACATCGCTGTCGGCATTTCACCAAATTTACGCTCAGGATGCGTTACATTGTATTCACAAATATCCAATGCACATAAAAATAGCAAACAGCGTTGTACTTCTTTGCCTGGGATCTCAAAATCGTGTCTTGTTTCGTAACCTTTAATAAAACTATGTCGCAGTGCTGGTTTCTTGACCTCGTTATAAAAAAACTTGATAAAATCTTGGTAAGGTGTTCCCATATGTGAACGTTCAAAATCTATCAAAATTTTTTTGCCTCGATAATTCATGATGTTGCGCGTACTGAAGTCTCCGTGCAAGACAACCTTAGGAAGCTGTGCATACTCCATATCTGCCCGTTCAAAATCGGGCGTCAGCAGTCGCTGTACTTCATTAACTACTGCCTCATATTCCGTCGTTTGCAACTTAGTTACATGATACTGAATTTGTTCTGAGAGTCGTTTATCACTTTGATGAACAGTGGCCTTTCCCGTTAGTTTTTTGTGAAAATCACCAAGCAACTGGCCGAAAGCATATGCTCTTTTTGGACTAATCTTTTGTGCTGAAATCTCCTTTAACTCTCTGTCTTTAAGAGTTACGACGTACCTGTCCCCAAAAATAACACTATCCAAATAAATCTCTGGGTAGTAAACCTGATTAACGTGCTGCTCCGCGTAAAACATATCACGTTCCTTGAAAATTTTGACGAATAATGGGCTTTTGAAAACCTTACTGTAGCCAATTAAATGTTGATTACCAGCCACATCGTGAATGCTTTTTAGGTTAGCCTGGTAATAATCATTTAAAAACTCGACTAGCATATGTCTTCCTCCCCTGTCATGTACTAACTTAATTGTACTTAACAATATTCTAAATAGCAAGAAGCCTTACTATACTATGTTAAGAATAATTCACTTTTTCCTTAATCATCGCTTCACTATTCCAAATAAACTATGAAAAAGGCTCGGTTTAAACACAGTATCTAAGCGTTTACAAGGAATATTAACTTCACCAATGTTATAGTTTGATTAAGGATACTATTTTGAAAAGGAGGGCTTATGATGGGGATCTTCAATAACAATAAAATCAAAGGGATCTTAGTAGACCGGGGTCTCGATGATATATCCAGTGAAACATCCGAACAGATTGAGGCAATCTTAGGTGAACTTGACAATAAGAATCTCTTGCGCAATGACAAAAGACTATTAATCAAAGACCGCAGTGATGATTCTAAAATCTCTTATTTGCGAGCACTCGTGGAACAAAACTGGATTTTAATCGCACAAAACGATAAAATAATCAAACTTTTAGCTGAGAAAGAAAAAACCAACGCTAAACGTTAACAAGAGTAAGCACGCGCATAGTCTATCTTTTTTAAGACATTTCGCTTTTTAGCTGCCTTGAAATTTGCTTCCTACTTCGCAACAAAAAACGCCAGACAACCGCGAACACATTCGTCCGAATTGCCTGACGTTTTTTCAATTTTTTACAAAGTTCATCTCCCCATTAACTGTCCTTTGAATGCCTTTCTCCAATTTGAAAATTATTTGAGTGTTCAAACATATACCTCACTGTTAGCGGATCGTCTCCTGTCAATTGTTTAAAATCGTCTGTAAATTCATCCATTTTTCCCTTGCGAATTGCTTGTCCAAACGTAACCATTCCATCAGACGAGAATGGAGCTTCTGACCCTTTTTTAAACTTGCCCTCTGTCGTGCGCGGTACACCCATTTTATCAAAAATTCGGTAATTCTCTTCATCACTGATTTGCCGATACACAACGGTATTTTGCGTCACCTCGTTACCAATTTCAACAAAATCTTTGATCGTCAACAATTCTGAGCCATTGATATTGAGTACTTTATTCTTATATTTTTCAGAAGCCAAAGCAAATGCTGCAGCTTTAGCGCAATCTTTGCGCGAAATATATGCCATTTTTCCATCGCCTTGGTTATTCTTGAGCACTCCATCGCCATTAGCGTAGGTAAAATAATTTGTGATCATCGCTTCTGCATATTGTGAATTTCTTAAAAAAATGTAATCCATCCCAGAATCTTTGATGTATCTCTCCGTATATGCATGGTCTATTTTTTCTATACTTGGATTTGAAGGATCATCAGCATTTACCAATGACGTATAAACTATTTGCTTGACTCCCGCTTTTTTGGCCCCTTCGACAACGTTTCTATGTGCAGCTTGCCGCTTAACGCCCACAAATGGCATCGAAATCAGTAGCAACTTTTCTCCAGATGCAAAAGCTTCCTCAAGTCCATCAACACTGTTAAAATTTGTAGTGTGTGTTTCAATCCCTTGTTCAGCGTATTGTTCAAGAACAGTGGGATCAAAACTGCAAAAAACCAGTTTTTCCTTAGAAACCAACTTTTGAATTACACGAGCAGTTTCACGGCCAAAATTACCGTCAACACCAGTTACAATTAATTTGCTCATAATATACTCCACCTTTCTTGGAAAAAAATCTTCTAAAAATAATTTATGCCATCTATGGTACGCTACTACACTGCTTAAGCGTCAAGTGCAGATCTTTTCCTAATTGCCACTTTACATTCAAAATAATCCTTGTTACGCTTTTTAGTATTGAAAGGAAGTGTTCGTCATTAATCGAACAGAACTAAAACGCAATTCCAAAAAGCTGCTCAATCGGAATTATTCATATTTCTTTAAATTATTTTTATTGGTCTTCGTTGTTTACTTCATAAACTCTTTTGCAAGCCGCAATTCGATGAAATTAGAACAATCTACCATAACAGGTCAATTGGATTATTCATCAATTTGGAACATCTGGTCCATTGCAAACGTTATATTCTCTATCATTCTCTCAATTTTGATCGTAAGTGTAATGTTTGCCTGTATTGACATCCATCGTCAAACGCAAAAATTGGATAACCCCTTCGTGGATTGTTTAAAACTATTTCAGCGGCGCGACTACGTAATCGGAACGATTCTGATTTCAATTTTACAGGCCATATGGATCTTTCTTTGGACATTTGTCTTGATCATCCCCGGAATTATCAAATCACTTGCCTATTCACAAGCAATCTTTATTTACCGTGATCAAATTGATCAAGGCAATAAAATCAGATACCGTGATGCAATTACACAAAGCAGGATCTTAATGACCAACCACAAATGGGAATACTTTGTTCTCCAGTTAAGTTTTATCGGCTATTGGCTGTTAACGATAGTCACCGGTGGAATTGCCGGTCTTTGGACGATGCCGTACTATCGATTGACAATGGCCAACTACTACGTTAATCTGACCAAATAGTGGTTACAAGACTTATATTGGGAATATACCAGCAGTTACCAAACGGAAAAAACAGCTAGTTGAGACAACCTAATTGCGTAATATCATTTTAAAATAGTCGGGACTGGATCAAAATTGAAGTACCCCATAATAATTAGATTTTGCCTAACTATTATAGGACACTTCAAAAGTTAAATTTTGTTTCAGTCCTTTTTTTGTTCTGCACGAATATGTTGCTTATGTTGAATTTTCCGTCTAGTTTCGTGTTATTTATGGTGAGAGAACTTGCTATATTCGTAATACTCAGATTTTACAGACTTAGGCTATATTCATTCTTCCTTATTCAAATTATATTAAAAACTAAATAACTGTATTTTTTATTTTTCAGTTGGATGTCTTGCACCCAACTGAAAATCAGCTGCATGTTCGAACATATACTTAAGTGTGCGTGGCTGACAATTAGTCAACGTGGAGAAATCGTTAACTGGGATATCCAAATAACCTTCCCTAACAGTCGTTCCAAAAGAAACCATTCCTTCAGAGGTCTCTTTTAACGGGCTCTTAGAAAAATCACCATCAGTTGTTCGGGGAACTTTAATTTTGTCAAAGTATGCGTACATTTCCTCATCAGTCTGCTGCTGATATTCAATATCATTACCTGTGACCTTATTTCCAATATTCAAAAACTCCTTAAAAGTCAGTGGAACTCTACCATTAATATTTAAGATCTCTCGGTGTAGTAAGGTATTATTCAATGCAGCTGCAGCTGCCAGTGCTGCATCTCTTCGCGAAATAAATGCCACACGTCCCTCACCCATATTCTTTGCTGCAACCCTTTCTCCTGCGGCTACAAGCCTAAAATAATCAGTAATAAAGGCCTCAGCAAATAAAGAATTTCTTAAAATAATATAATCTAATGGCGAATTTTGAATAATTGACTCAGTATAACCATGATCGATATTTTCAATACTCGGGTTGAGTGGGTTTGATGCTGATATGACAGACGTATATATGACTTGCTTAACATTCGCAGCTACACAAGCGGCGATAGCATTCTGATGTGCTGCTCTTCTTTTAGCTCCAACAAAGGGCATTGAAATCAGAAGAACCTTGGAGGCGTCTTTAAAAACAGCAGTTAGGTTCTCCCTTGAATTAAAATCCGCAACTTTTACCTGAACAGCACTTCCAGAATATTCTGAAAGCTTTTTAACTGTAGGAACAGTAAAAATTAATTGTGTGTCAGGTACTAACTTTTGAATATTTTTTGCAACAAGATTGCCAAAGTTACCATCTATTCCATTGATAATGATTTTTCTCAACACACTCACCCCTTAATTGTGATGCATTCAACATGTATATTGTAAGGGATTTCATATGAAAATACAAAAGAAAAACTTAACAGCCAAGACCAAAATATCCCTCTCCGAAAATCTATCATTAGCGTAGTTAAATACAACTTTTCAACAATCCTTCGAAAATAATCAAATTATTTCACCTTAATATTATTTAGTTTTTTGAATAAAGAAGTTCCTAGTTCTCAGCATCTTCTACAAAAACTGCTTTAAATCAGCTATATATCAACTATAAATCAATTATAGTTACTGTATATTTTTTATAACATCAATGAATATTCGCATGTTTTGAATAAATAACTATTACACCAAAAACGTTCAATTCTTCCCTCTTGACCTGTATCAAGATATAGTTGTAAACTGTTCTTGTGTTGTATAGGTTAGAGAACATGAAAAGAACCTCACCACAGTTTCGCTGGACTGTGATAAGGTTCTTAGGAAGTAGTAGGTAGCCAAACGTCTGCGATGATCGTTTCTACAACGCTACCTTACCATTATGATAATACAATGTACAGTTTATTACAACACTTTAACGAAAAAGGACTTGCTCTTAATTAATAGAGCAAGTCCTTTTAATTATGCTTTAACGCCCCTGTTACCGATGGACAAACACTAATTCTGCTGCTATTTTTCTCTAGAAAAAATCTTTTTCAAATATCTTAAGATCGTAAAATCATTAAAAATGATTCTCTTTTTACACTTATCCCAAATTCAAAAGCGTCTGTTATCATATATAAAAAGAGCTACCACAAGGTATCAGCTTGCCGTAACTCTTTCAGGACGACTCACAGTAAACAACTGTCAAGACCGTCTCATTAGGTTTAAACTAAATTACTGCGAAACAACATTGACAGCTTGAGGACCACGGTCGCCGTTTTCTTCGTCAAACGTAACCTTTTCACCATCATCTAATGTTTTGAAACCATCCTTTTGAATAGCAGAGAAATGAACAAAAACGTCATTTCCATCTTCTCCAGTAATGAAACCAAAACCCTTATCTGCATTAAACCATTTTACTGTACCATTTTTCATATATCTAAATCCTCCTAGGATTAAAAACCAAAGTGACAAACGACGATCAACACCTGAAGGAATTTCAGAAATAACATAAAAATGATACTCATATTCTCCGTGCAAATGCTAACTTGATTCTTAGTATACTCTAAATATTAGAAAATGCAAATGATTTAATTTAAATTATACTTATAAATAATCACAATTGATGGTAATAAGCACGTTTGATTTTATTTTTTTAATTAAAATTAGAAAACATATAACCCAAACTGAAATATATGAATTAACGTATTTCAATATCAGATCTTGCCATATTCCATCTATATATAAAGGTGGCTATTCATATGTCACGAGTCAAAAAATGTCTCCAAGATAACTTACATGCCCTTGCAACTTTTAAACACACTGTTTGACAAATATTAATGGAGCCAGATCAGAATTTCTGATCCAGCTCCTTTTTTATTCTGCCTATTATTGGAATTTAAATTATATTGAATTTGGGAAAAGATTATCTTTGCCCCCTTCATATCTTACAAAGGCAAGTCGCTACTTGCTAGGAGATATGTGGATCACTTCCTTTCAGTAATTTCTACAAAACTTAACAGGAAATGCATTCAATATTTTCACCTCCTTAAAATTAAAGAAGCTCAACTCCGTCACCATTGTAACATCAAATTATTACCTTTTGCTAGTTTTACCCTCTTAGACTCCTCGTCAGCTGTTAATCTTGCAAACACTGAAATACAAATAATAAATAATTTTCAGTATCAAAATGATCCAAACGTTAGAATTTTTTTCATTTTAAACACTGCTTTACTCAACCAATCCTCTTGTTCGCTGAGTAAACAAACGGAGCTGTACCAAAAGTTAACTTTTGGTACAGCACCTCTTTTATTCCATATAAACGTGTTCCATAAGGCAAAATTCTCCGTCTACCTTCGAATTAGTACTCAAATTTTCTGACTTTGTACTGCCTTAAAAAAGTTGGACATGTTTGTTTTAATTGTTAGATTAGATACTGTTTACGATATTCGACTGGAGTTAATCCATGCCGCTTAAGTGAAATTCGCTGGGTATTATACCAAGCAACATAATGTTCCACTAACGTTCTTAGTTCACTGAGAGAAATAAACCTAATACGCCTTAAACATTCTCGTTTAAGTCCCAATTAAACACAGTCACACTTATATTCATAATTCATGCGCGCCCATTTCTATTGATATAGCTATCCGACAGAACCTTCCATCTGATATTCAATCAAACGATTAAGCTCAACCGCATATTCCATTGGCAATTCCTTAGTAAACGGTTCAACAAATCCCATAATTATCATTTCTGTTGCTTTTTCCTCTGTGATTCCACGACTCATTAGATAATAAAGCTGCTCTTCGGAGATTTTCGAGACCTTTGCTTCATGTTCCATCGAAACATTGCCATTTTTAATCTCATTGAAGGGTATCGTATCACTCGCACTCTTATCATCTAAAATGATCGTATCACACTCAACATGTGAGAATGAGCCATCGCTGTTGCGTCCAAAACGAACTTTCCCGCGATAATCTACTCGACCGCCATCCTTGCACAAAGATTTAGAAACAATTGAACTTGAGGTGTCCTTTGCATTGTGGATCATCCTTGCTCCTGTGTCAGAATCAATGTCTTTTCCTGCAAATGCGATCGACAGCATTGTTCCACGAGCACCGCGACCATTTAGATAAACACTTGGGTACTTCATAGTGACCTTGGAACCTAAGTTGCCGTCAACCCACTCCATAGTGCCATTCTCTAACGCTTGTGCACGTTTAGTCTCAAGACTATATACATTGTCCGACCAGTTCTGAATCGTCGTATAACGGCAGTACGCGTCCTTTAGAACATTGACCTCAACAACAGCTGCGTGCAAACTATCCTCAGAATAATTAGGTGCTGTACATCCTTCAACATAATTTACGCTTGCACCTTCATCAACAATGATCAGTGTCCTTTCAAACTGCCCACTATTTCCGGCATTAATACGAAAATAACTCTGGATAGGTACTTCTGTTTTAACGCCCTTTGGAACATAGATGAATGTGCCACCTGACCAGACAGCTGAATTAAGTGCTGCAAACTTGTTATCAGAAGGGGGAATAAGTTTGCCAAAGTATTTGCGAACCAGGTCAGGATACTTTTGAAGTGCTGAATCAGTATCCATAAACACGATTCCAAGCTTCTCAAAATCTTCACGCATATTATGATAAACAACTTCCGATTCGTACTGTGCAGATGAACCCGCTAGATATTTACGTTCAGCTTCGGGCACACCCAAACGATCAAACGTATTCTTGATATCATCAGGGACATCTTCCCATTTACGAGCCACACGGTCACTGTCTCGTCTAAAATAGTTGATCCGATCAAGGTCAATTCCTGATAAATCCGGTCCAAAATCCGGCATTTCCATTTCCTTATAGCGTTTAAACGACTTTAAACGAAAATCCAGCATCCATGCCGGTTCATTTTTAGCCTTTGAGATTTGACGAACAATATCTTCATTCAAACCTTCACCGGTTGTCAGAATTGGCTTGATATCATCCTTAAAACCGTATTTATATTCTCCGCCTAATCCAAGCATATTTGCATCTGACATTCAGAGACCTCCCTTAATTATCTATTCATCATGATGCAAGAAACCAAGTGTTGCTTTCTTATCATCCGTTTTTGTGGCTTGATAGACAGCTTTCCATGCCAATGTTGCACATTTAATTCGTGCCGGAAATTGTGCAACTCCAGCCAAGATTGCTGCATCTCCTAGAATTTCATCAACATCATCCGGTTCATCACCGGTTACCATTTCTGAAAAAGCAACTACCATCTTAGCGATTTGTTCCGGTGTTTTGCCTATAACTTCATCTGTCATCATACTTGCAGATGCTTGACTGATCGTACAGCCCGAACCGGAAAACGCGATGTCTGCTACTTTTCCACCCTTTAATTCAATTTGCAGCTGCAGCACATCGCCACAGGTTGGATTTCGCAATTCAATATCTTGATCAGCCTTATCCAGCACACCATGGTGGTGCGGATGTGTCGCATGTTCTAAGATCATTTGCCGATACAGATTTTCCAGCTTAGATAGTGCCATTCTTGAAAAACTCCTTTGTAGCTTTAATCCCCTCAACTAACCGCTTGCCATCTTCCAATGTATTATATAAATAAAAACTGGCTCTTGCAGTTGCTGAAACATTTAGATATTCCATCAGCGGTTGAGCACAATGATGACCTGCTCGCACCGCAATGCCTTCCATGTCAAGTGCAGTAGCAACATCATGCGGATGAAGTTTATCAAGATTAAAGGAAATAACTCCCGTCCGCTTTTGTGCTTCTTGCGGTCCATAAATAGTTAAACCCGTAATCTGTTGCAATTCAGGTAAAACAGCATTAATGACCTCTTGTTCATGTTTTTGAATATTATCCATTCCAATCTGTTCTAGATAGTCAATCGCAGCTCCTAAGCCAACGACCCCCGCAATATTCTGCGTACCGCCTTCAAACTTCCATGGAGACTTTTTAAAAGTCGTTTCCTGCAATTGGACCCAGTCGATCATTTCACCGCCAAATTCCAGTGGAGGCATGTCATCCAAAAGTTCACTCTTGCCCCAAAGGATACCGATTCCGGTTGGTGCCATTAATTTATGCCCTGAAAAAGCAAAAAAATCGACCCCTAATGCTTGAACATCAATTTTCATATGTGGTGTTGACTGAGCACCATCAGCAACCATTATTGCACCATGCTGGTGAGCTATCTTGGCAATTTCAGAAATTGGATTAACTACCCCTAAAACATTAGAAGCATGTGTTAAGGAAACGATCGCAGTTTTGTCAGTGATCTGCCGCTGAGCACTTTCGATGTCAAGTTGTCCATCAGCCTGCAATTCAATATATTTAAGTTTTGCACCTGTTTTCTTCGCTAATTGCTGCCACGGAACCAAATTACTGTGATGCTCCATATATGAAATAACGATCTCATCGCCTGCTTTAACATGTGTCTGCCCATAACTAGCTGCGATCCAGTTTAGACCTTCTGTCGTACCCTTAGTATAAATGATTTCATCCTTACTTGGCGCATTAATAAAATGTGCAGCTTTCGTCCGCACTGCTTCAAAAGCCTCTGTCGCACGTTCAGCTAATGTATGCACTCCGCGATGCACATTCGCATTATCATGGTAATAATAATTAGTAATTGCATCAACCACCGCACGCGGTTTTTGGGTTGTTGCCGCATTATCTAAATAAACCAGCGGTTCATCGTTAACTTTTTGTTTTAATATTGGGAAATCCTCGACATAACTACTCATCTTTTTGACCATCGATAAGCTTCCTTTCAATAGTTGCCTTTAACTGTGCACGAATCACCTTCGATGGGATTGCTGCTAAGACCGGTCCCAAAAAGCCGATAATGACCAATCTTTCAGCTACCTTCTTTGGCAGCCCTCTACTCATCAGGTAATACAGCTGTTCTTGGTTCACCCGCCCAATACTTGCCGCATGTCCGGCAGTAACATCGTTATCATCAATCAGCAAGATAGGATTGGCATCTCCCTTTGCCTTATTTGAGAGCATCAGCACACGACTTTCTTGCTGGGCGTCGGCACCCTTGGCACCCTTAATGATGTGACCGATGCCATTAAAAGTCAAAGTTGAGCGCGAAAGGATAACGCCATGCTGCAGGATATGACCAATAGTATGCTTACCGATGTTGGTCACGCGTGTATCTATTCCTTGAACCTGCTTACCCGTTGAAATCGCAACAATCTTGACCTCAGAATGAGCTCCGTCACCAGCTAAATCAGAATCAAAGTCACCAACAATATTTCCGTCGTTCATCATTCCCATTGACCAGTCAATTTTAGCGTTCTTTTTCAGATGACCTCTACGATTAAGATAAGTTGTAGTGTTAGCCCCTAAACGATCGACGCTTGCAAATTTAACATGGCTATTTTCCTGGGCAACCACTTCAACAATAATGTTAGCCGTCGTTGCCTGCTCACCAACTGTTTTTAGATTTTCAAGATACGAAAATTCACTATTTTCACCCACGACAATAATTACATGGTGCACATAATCATTTTTGGCAGTCGCGTCTTGAAAAAAGTAGCTCGTAAACGCTTCTTTCAAAACAACATTCTTGGGAACATAAATAAACAAACCGCTTGTTAAGTGTGCAACATGCTGTGCAGTTAAACGATCCTCGTCAAACTTAACTGCCTTTTGCATAAAGTATTTCTGCACTAAATCACCATGCTCACGCAGAGCAGTCTGCCAATCACAGACAATTACTCCCTGATCCTGCATCTCTGAACTGATTTTCAATTCAAGTGTATTCTGTCCTAATTGAACAACCATATTCCCCGTTTGCTCGGGTTTGAGCGTTTCAATCAATTCTTTACGCGAGCCTTTTTTTTCTAATGGCTGCTCCAACTGAATCGGCCAACGCTGGTAGCGGATTTTCTCAAAAGAAGGGAGCTCTAGTGAAGATGCCTTTTCTAAGGACTTGGTTCTTAGTTCCGTAAACCAAGTAGGTTCTGCTGTTTTTTTCGCATATTCGGCAATAGCCGGATATTTCTTTAAATCAACCGTCATAAACTCACATCTCCCTTAAGCTTCTTCGTCTACTAATTTGATGTCTAATCCAAGTTCATCTCGCAAGCCAGCATAACCCTCATCTTCAAGTCGTTTAGCCAGTTCAGGTCCGCCTTGTTTTACAATTCTTCCACCCATCATGACATGAACAACATCTGGCACAATATAATTCAAAAGACGTTGGTAATGCGTAATGATTAATGAACCGAATTCCGGGCCACGCATTTGATTAACACCACGCGAAACGACTTTAAGAGCATCAATATCTAAACCTGAATCAATCTCATCAAGGATGGCAAATTTGGGTTTGATCATCATTAATTGTAAAATCTCATTCCGCTTTTTTTCACCACCGGAAAAGCCCTCGTTTAAATAGCGATCAGCCATCTCCTCAGTCATATCTAAAACACTCATCGTCTTATCCAATTGCTTCAAAAAGCTGCGCACTGAAAGTGGCTTATCTTCTGGACGACGTGCATTGATTGCCCCTCTGATAAATTCAGCATTCGTAACACCTGGTATTTCTGCTGGATACTGCATTGCCAAAAAAAGGCCCGCCCGTGCACGTTCATCAACCGGCAATTCAAGAATATTCTCACCATTCAGCAGAACCTCTCCTTGTGTTACCTTGTATGCGGGATGTCCCATAATTGCTTCTGAAAGTGTTGATTTTCCTGTTCCGTTTGGTCCCATAATAGCGTGAATTTCACCTGTTTTCATTGTTAAATTAACGCCTTTTAAAATGTTTTTACCATCGATCGATACGTGTAAATCCTTAACTTCAAGTGTTGACATTGATGATTCCCCCAATTAATGTATGCTAACATTCTATCCTAATTGCGAATCATTTTCAATTAATAAAAATTATCACAAAATTACACATCTGCTCGCTCTGACCAATCGTTCTAGTACTTATATACTCACTTAAATCAAAGAATCTGTTTTACTTTGCAAAAGCTACTTCCATTCGCTTTCATACACATCAGTTTTGAAGCCACAGGTTATATGAGTTCCCTCAACCATCAGTGGCCGTTTAATAAGTTTTCCATCGCTACTCAGAACCTTGCTAGCCTCTTCAAGGCTCATCGTTGGCACCTTGTCTTTGAGCTTCAACTCTCGATACTTAATACCACTGGTGTTGAAGAAATATCTAAGATGTTGCCCACTCTTTCCGATCCACTCCGCCAATTCTGCAGCCGTTGGAGTATCCTTCACGATATCAATATTTTCATATTCAACATTATTTTCGTCCAACCACTTCTGCGCTTTGCGACATGTGCTGCACCTGTTATAACAATAAAATTTTTTCATTTAAAGTACTCCCTTTTCATTAACTTTCCATCCCATTATACAAAAAAAGACTAACTATAAAAATAGCTAATCTTAATCTAATCTTTTTTTAATGAAATTCTTTACTGCTGCTAAACATATAACTTTTATTATGATAGCGCATTGACATGATCAAACCGATACCAATCATATTTCCAACCAGTGCCGAACCCCCTTGGCTTATGAATGGCAGTGGGATACCCGTCAAAGGCAATAATCCGATGCTCATTCCAATGTTTTCAAAAACATGAAACAAAATCATCATTATAACTCCAGTAGAAATATATGCGTAAAATTCATTTTTCGTATCGAAAGTTACCTGAATCATTTGGAAAATCAATAACAGATATATAAAGATCAGGAGACAACCTCCAATAAAGCCAAAATTTTCACCGATAACTGAAAAGATCATATCTGACTCCCGCACCGGCACATAAACCTTCGAAACATCAAAACCCTTACCTAACAATTTTCCTGAACCAATCGCTTTCATACTCTGCCACAATTGGTAACTACTGCCAGAAGTACTTGCTGATGGATTCAACCATGCTTCCACACGGTCAAACTGATATGCTTTGAAGCCAAAGTTCATCAAAATACTTCTTCCATACACAACTAAGAAAATAGCTGTTCCACCTATCACAGTTGCAAATGAGACGACCGGCAAAATAATTTTCCATGTAATGCCAGAAACTAAGATTACTCCGCCAAGTATTGCAAAGAAAACCAGCATCGTCCCAAAATCATTTTGAAGTTTCAGCAAAACAGCAATTGGGATCGTCCACGCAATCATTTTCCCTAGCAAGCGCCAATCAGAATTAGCTGTATGTACGGGGTACTCGCTATTATGTTGCGAAACGACTCGCCCTAATATCAGAATATAAGCGGGCTTCATGATCTCTGACGGTTGAAAAGTCAATCCAGCAATAGAAAACCAACTTTTTGCCCCTGTGCTGGCAAAATAAGCTCGACTATAAAAGACAAGAACGAGCAGCAAAAGCACAATGCCTACCCCATATACGACGGGAGCAAGTTTCCATAATTGCTCAGCATCAAATTGCATAATCACGACCACCGCAGTTGTCCCCAATACATACCACACGACTTGCATGAGCATAGCCCTTGCGATACTGGTAGTGCTGGTATCATGTTTTGCAGCAACATAAATCGATGCCATTCCGATCACAGCTAGAACCAGCACTGAAAAAACAATACCGTAATCGATACGTGAATCATCATTATCCGCCCTTGTCAGTTGTTTTTCTGCCAAAGCTGATCCTCCTTTTAAACAAATATTTACTTTTCTTCAACTAAAAAATAAATTGCCGACTATTAAAATGAGCTAGTCGACAAAACATACTTAATTAACTCGATGCAAATGATAGTCTCGAATCAAAATATTGATAGCTTCTTTTTGAGAACTAGCCTTGAACGTTTCACCGTTAGGCAACAGTACAACAAACCTGTTTCCATCTTGTCTGACAGAACCGAGCTCATTTTTTTCTGTCTTTAACTCTAAAACGATGTTGCCATTAACCATCTTCTCTTCCTCAAAGATCTCAACATTCTTCTCTCTTCTTGCCACGGGTTTTCCTCCTAATAATGCTTTACTTTGTATCCCTTTGACTTCGTTTTAAACTGAAGTGATCTGGAACCGGATCATATCCTCCGCGCACAAAAGGATGACACCGTAAGAGCCGTGCAATGCCCATCAAAGTCCCTTTAAATGCACCATGCTTTTTTAAGGCTTGCACCATATAATTTGAACAAGTTGGGTAATAACGGCAACTTGGTGGGAAAAGAGGTGAAACAAACCTCTGATAGCTTCTAACTACTATTATCAGCAATTGGCCCATTTCTTGCACCTTTCTTCCAAATTCATCCTTTATTCACGTACACTATTTGGTTTTCTTTTTACTCTTTGCGATATGATCTAACAAAGCACCAGTACCTAGAGCAACATCATCTAAAGGCGTAGAAGCAACCATTACAGGAACCTTCAGGTTATCAGAGAACAATTGATCAATTCCATCTAACAATGCGCCACCACCTGTTAAGATTACTCCACGATCAATAATATCTGCAGCCAATTCAGGAGGGGTCTGCTCCAAAACTTCCCTAGCAGCAGCAATTACTGAAAGCATCGTATCACGCAAAGCTTTTTCAATTTCATCAGAAGATAACTTTATAGTCCGCGGTAATCCGTTAACAATGTCTCGACCTCTGATCTCCATTTCCTTTTTACGATGCCCCGCAACAACCGTCCCAATTTCAATCTTAGCTTTCTCAGCGGTGCGTTCGCCAATCTGAAGTGAATGTTTCTTCTTAACATACGAAGAAATATCATTGCTCAGACGGTCACCAGCAACTCGCAAAGAACGACTGACTACAATATCGCCTAACGAAATAACAGCAACATCACTGGTTCCGCCCCCAATATCAATAACCATATTTCCATGAGGCTGAAAAATATCCAATCCTGCCCCGATAGCGGCAACTTTAGGTTCTTCCTCAAGATAAACATTACCACCGCCAGACTTTTCTGCCGCTTGACGAATTGCTTTGCGTTCAATCGAAGTTGTATTGGTCGGACAACAAATCAAAATATTCGGTTTGGACATAAATCCCTTAACGTTTAATTTCTTAATAAAATATGACAGCATCTGCTCAGTTATATCAAAATCGGCAATCACACCGTCTTTAAGAGGCCTGATTGCGCGAATATTGCTCGGTGTACGGCCTACCATTTTGTACGCCTCTGATCCAACTGCTAAGACGCGTCCTGTCTGTGTATCGATCGCGACTACCGAAGGTTCGTTCAAAACAATGCCTTTGCCTTGCACATTGATTAAAACGTTAGCAGTTCCCAAATCAATACCGATATCTTTAGCCATAATTACTCTCCTTCAATAAAGTGGATGTATTGTTGCACAATCAATTAGCACCAGGCATAGATTATATGCAAAAAATCATTCCTATTATAGCACAAATAAGCTTGTACAAAAATATTCAATCATCCGTGGCACCAAACAATATAAAAAATTAAGATTAGCCCCACTCATAGGTAGTAATCAAATAGCTGTATAATTCATTTAAGCCTTACTGCCTTGATGCAGCGGATACGTCGCTGCGGTTTCCTCATCGATGCGTTTTATTTCCGCACCCAAATTTGCCAGTTTTTTGTGAAAATTATAATAACCGCGATCTAAGTATTTAAGTTGTGATACTTGTGTATAGCCCTTAGCAACAAGGCCCGCCAGAATCAAAGCGGCAGCTGCACGTAAATCGGTCGCTTCAACCTCTGCTCCATGAAATTCTGTTGGTCCTTGGAGAGCGACCGAGTTGCCTTCAATGTTGAAATTGGCATTCATACGTCGTAATTCTTCGAGATGCATAAATCGATTCTCAAAAACAGTTTCTGTGAGCATACTTGTACCTGCAGCCATCAGCTGCAATACTGAGAGTTGTGGTTGCATATCTGTCGGGAAACCAGGATGCGGCAAAGTTTTAACAGAAACAGGTTTTAAGGCACCTGTTCCGATAACACGTATTCCCTCATCGCATTCGATAACCTTAACACCCATTTCTTCTAATTTTGAAATCAGCGGTTTGTTATGTTCCGCAATTGCATTTTTAATCAGGACATTTCCCTTAGTGACCGCAGCAGCAACCATAAACGTTCCAGCCTCGATGCGATCTTGAATAATTGTATGCCGTACACCATGCAAGTGTTTGACTCCCACTATTTTTATCGTCTCTGTTCCAGCGCCAGTGACTTTTGCGCCCATTTGATTAAGGAAGTTGGCCAGATCAACAATCTCAGGTTCACGTGCAACATTTTCAATCACTGTCGTTCCCTGAGCAAGTGTTGCTGCCATCATAATGTTCTGAGTCGCACCAACACTCGGAAAATCAAGATAAATATTAGCACCCACTAAACCAGTAGTGAAGGCTTCAATGTACCCATCATGCTGTTCAACTTTTGCACCCATTGCTGCCAGGCCCTTCAAATGCAGATCGATTGGTCGTGATCCAATTGCACAACCACCAGGCATTGCGACCTTGGCATGTTTCAATCTAGCTAAGAGAGGTCCGAAAACAACGATTGAAGCCCGCATTTTTGAAACATATTTAAATGGCGCTTCGTATGAAGGCTCGGCTGTTGCATCCAGAGAAACAGTTTTCTTTTCTTCATCCATGTCGACTTTGACGTTTAGGAATCGTAACATATTGTTCATCATATGAACGTCTGACAAAACTGGGACATTATCCAAATAAGTTTTACCTTCACTAGCTAATAAACCAGCTGCTAAGATAGGCAAAACAGCATTTTTAGCTCCTTCAATTCTAACTTCACCTTTTAGTGGATTCCCACCATGCACGATAATCTTTTCCAATACAATTCCTCCAAAACGTCTCATTATTCGACAAATAATTTAAATTATAACGTACAAAAAATACTACACAACATATGCTCGATCATAGTGACAGCAAGTATGTAAGGTTACGAACATTATCAACAAAACTGAGGAAAAAGGAGCTGCAGGTATAACCGATCGTAATCGCTAGCATCACTAACAAAATGTTAAAATACCTTTGTCTCCCAGGAGTTATCCATCGATCAAGACGCAATGACTGAATGCTGACAAATGCCAGCGTGATAAAAGCAAAGTGACTCACCAATGTCAATAAAGCTAAAAAGCCATAATACTTCATAAAAAACAACCCCTTATTTCTTTCAGATTAATAATAGCATAAAACAAAACGTCCGTCTTTAAAAATGTAACTAATTTGTAATATTTTAATTATTTATCCATATAAAACACGTTTTAACAGCCAATTCCAAAAAGACAGCTTCTTTGACAAATAAGGAATAAAAAAGACTAGATCAAAAATAAATTCTTGATCTAGTCTCTTATTTTATTTGATAGAAGCATACTTCATAAGTCATAATTCTCTATCTAACTTCTCACAGCAAAAGGATTGTTGTGTTCACAATTTCGAGTTATTAAGCGAATCTAACAGCCCATGACACTTTTTACTTTTCGGACTATTAATTAACGTACGTAATTCAAAGTACCTCTAATTTATTTCGGCATCTTTAAATATTAAGCATGCTATCTAATGTTTTGAGATGTTCAAACGATTAACTGCCCGACGCAATGAAACTTCTGCCCGACGCAGCGTGTCAACATCATGTTCTTGTTTTGCACGCGCAAGTTTTTCTTCTGCGCGTTTTCGAGCACGCTCAGCACGATCAGAGTCAATGTTCTCCTTGCGCTCAGCACTATTAGCAACAACAGTCGCAATGTTGTTAGAAAACTCAACAAAACCACCACTAACAGCAATTTCCTCAAATTTATCATCAGTTCCATCAATTTTTACACGAACCTCATCAATTTGCAGTGAGGCAAGCAATGGAATATGATTCGGCAAAACACCAATTTCGCCAACAGTCGTTTTAAAGATAGCCATTGTAGTTTGTTCTTCATAGACACTACCATCAGGAGTAACAATATTAACTGTCAAAACAGATTGCTCAGCCATTAAACGTTACCTCCTTATTATTTGCTAGCCAATTTTTTTGCCTTTTCAACAACTTCTTCAATACGTCCAACCGAACGAAAAGCATCTTCTGGAAGATCATCATACTTACCTTCCAAAATCTCTTTAAAGCCTTTTACAGTTTCCTCAACTGGAACATATGAACCTGGGACACCTGTAAATTGTTCAGCAACTGAGAAGTTTTGTGATAAGAAGAATTGAATACGACGTGCACGAGAAACAATTACTTTTTCCTCGTCAGAAAGTTCATCCATCCCTAAGATAGAAATAATATCTTGCAGTTCACGATATCTCTGCAATACATGTTGAACTTCCACTGCAACCTCATAATGTTCTTCGCCAACTACCTCAGGTTCCAACGCACTAGATGTCGATGCTAATGGATCAACAGCTGGATAGATACCTTGTTGTGTCAAACTACGTTCCAAGTTAGTTGTTGCATCCAAATGGGCAAAGGTTGTTGCTGGAGCCGGGTCAGTATAATCATCAGCTGGAACATAAACAGCTTGAATAGATGTAACCGAACCCTTTTTCGTTGATGTGATACGTTCCTGCAACTGCCCCATTTCAGTAGCTAAAGTTGGTTGATACCCAACGGCTGATGGAATACGACCAAGCAAAGCTGAAACTTCAGAACCAGCTTGTGTGAAACGGAAGATGTTGTCAATAAATAACAGCACATCCTGTCCTTCAACATCACGGAAGTACTCAGCGATAGTCAATCCCGTCAGGGCAACACGCATACGTGCACCAGGCGGCTCGTTCATCTGACCAAACACCATGGCTGTTTTCTCAAGAACACCAGAATCCTTCATTTCAAAGTAAAGGTCATTACCTTCACGAGTACGTTCTCCAACACCAGTGAAAACTGAGATCCCATTGTGTTCTTGAGCAATATTGTGAATCAACTCTTGAATCAAAACAGTTTTCCCAACACCAGCACCACCGAAGAGCCCGATCTTTCCACCTCTGACATAAGGTGCAAGAAGATCAATAACCTTGATACCTGTCTCAAGGATTTCGACTCCAGTATTCAATTGATCATATGCTGGAACATCACGATGTATTGGATCGCGACGCGCATTTTTATCAAATTCCGGACCATTATCAATGGTGTCACCTAAAACATTAAATACTCTTCCTAATGTATCTTTACCAACAGGAACGCTAATCGAAGAACCTGTATCTTCAACTTTAGCTCCGCGTTTTACCCCATCTGTTGAATCCATAGCGATTGTTCGCATAACACCATCGCCTAATTCAAGTGCAACTTCAATAACCAGCTTCGAGCCGTCTTCACGTTCCACATGAAGTGCATTATTAATGTCGGGTAAAGATTCACTAAGAGGAAATTGAACATCAATAACAGGTCCGATAACTTGGACTACTTTACCAGAACTCATCTTGTTAATTCCTCCTGTCATCCTAATCTAGGGCAGCTTGTGCACCTGTGATCTCTGTAATTTCTGTTGTAATAGCACTTTGACGTGCACGATTGAACTGCAATTCGAGCGAAGAAATAATATCTTTTGCATTATCTGTAGCAGATTTCATTGCAGTCGAACTAGAAGCATGTTCTGATGTTTTAGCATCTAAAATAGCTCCATAAATAAGACTTTCAGCGTACTGCGGCAACACAACTTCCAGAATTGCATCTTGAGAAGGCTCCATTTCGTACACTGGAGCGTATTCCTCATCCGATTTCTGTGTTAAATCATCGTCCCCAATATTAATTGCTGAGATTGGGAGCATTTGTTCAGCACGGAACTCAGAAGTCAATGTGTTAACAAAATGATTATAACAAACGAACAGTTCATCATATGTTTCATCATCATACATTCCAACAATTTTTTTGACCAATTGTTGGGTATCTCTAAACTTCGGTATGTCATTAATACCACGATACTCAAAAGCGACATTGTATCCGCGTTTTTTGAAGAAATCGGCACCAGTTCCACCTAAAGCAATAATGACTGTGTCATCTGTGGTATGACCTGCATTTTTTATTAATTCCATCGTCTGCTTAATCACATTGCTGTTGTAACTTCCAACGAGACCGCGATCAGATGTAATAACGACTATACCGGTGTGCTTGACATCCCTTTTAGTCAGCATATCAAGTCCGCTAACTTGGTCCTTATTTTTTTTAGGTGTGCTGGCCGAGTCGCTGACCACTTTTCCATCTAGAAGATGTGTTTGTGCCAAATGAGTAATAACACTACGTATCTTGTCAGCATAGACATGATAACTAGTCGTGTGGCGCTGTATCTGACTCAACTTGGCAGTCGAAACCATCTGCATAGCACCAGTGATCTGTTCTGTCTTTTTAGTCGAAGAGATACGCCGTTTAACTTCTTGTAAAGAAGCCCCCATTAACTCTCACCAACCTTTCTTATTTTGCGGTTGCTTGAAAAGACTCTGCAAAATCCTTAAGAGCGGAATCAAGTTTGTCTGCAGCAGGCAGCTCACCTGTCTCTTTGATAGAATCCAACAAAGCTTTATTATTATTGTCAAAGAAGTCAAACAGTTCATCCTGATAACGTGCAATGTCATCCACAGGAACCGAATCAAGGAAACCGTGTGTCAGAGCATATAGGATCAAAACTTGTTTTTCAACAGCTAATGGTTTGTGTAATGGCTGTTTCAACACTTCAACCGTTCGCCGTCCACGATTTAACTTGGATTGAGTTGCTTCATCCAAGTCAGAACCGAATTGGGCAAATGATTCAAGTTCACGATAGGAAGCAAGGTCCAGACGTAATGTCCCAGAGACCTTCTTCATCGCCTTAATCTGAGCAGAACCACCAACACGAGAAACTGAAGTTCCGGCATCAATCGCAGGACGAACACCAGAATAGAAGTTATCGCTATCAAGGAAGATCTGTCCATCAGTGATTGAAATAACATTAGTTGGAATATAAGCGGAAACGTCTCCAGCTTTAGTTTCAATAAATGGTAAAGCTGTCATTGAACCGCCACCCAGTTTATCACTCAACTTAGCTGCACGTTCTAACAAACGTGAATGCAGGTAGAAAACATCTCCAGGATATGCTTCACGACCAGGTGGACGTCTCAAAATCAAAGAAAGTTCACGATAAGCATCAGCTTGTTTTGATAAGTCATCATAAACAATCAAAACATGCTTGCCATTATACATGAACTCTTCACCCATTGCTGCACCAGCGTAAGGAGCTAACCACAGCAAAGGCGCAGGTGACGAAGGGCCAGCAGAAACAACGATTGTGTAATCCATTGCACCATACTTGCGTAACGTTTCAACCTGTGCGCGAACTGTCGATTCCTTTTGACCAATCGCAACATAAATACAAATCATATCTTCATTTTTTTGGTTAATAATCGTATCGACCGCAACTGAAGTTTTACCTGTCTTACGATCCCCAATAACCAATTCACGTTGTCCACGTCCAATCGGAACCAAGGCATCAATAGCCTTAAGTCCTGTTTGAAGTGGTTCCTTAACTGATTGACGTTCCATAACGCCAGGAGCCTTCTTCTCAACGGGACGTGTCTTTGTAGTTTTCATTTCGCCTAAACCATCAATAGCTTGTCCCAAAGGATTAACAACTCTTCCTATCAGAGCGTCTCCAACTGGAACTTCCATAATACGGCCTGTACGTTTAACATTATCGCCTTCACGTATTCCTTTGAATGAACCCAGAATAACGATACCAACATCATTTGACTCCAAGTTTTGAGCCATTCCATATGTGCCATCATCAAATTCTAACAATTCACCAGCTAAGGCGTTATCGAGCCCATTAGCACGGGCGATACCATCACCAACATAAGTGACGGTACCAACCTCATCTACACTGAGCTCATCTTGATAATTCGCTAATTGTTGCTTAATCAGAGCACTGATTTCCTCAGCCTTAATGCTCATAGAAGTTTCACCTCTTTATAATTCATTTCAATAACAGACGTTTGATGCGTGCAATCTTGGTCTTGATCGAACCATCATAAATGTAGCTATTCGACTTAAGAACAACCCCGCCAATAATTTCTGGATCGATCTTTTCATCAAGATAAACCTTTTCAGCACCAACTACGCCTGCAAATGAAGATGCAAGTCTTTCTTTTTGAGCATCTTCTAATTTGATGGCAGTAACAACAGATGCTCGAACTGTCCTTTCAAATTCATCATTCAATCTGATATACTCATTAATGATCGCATCCAGATTACAGATACGTCCATAATCAAAGGTCATATTTAACAAATTGGTGACTGTTTGCGATGCTGTCTTCGTTAGAAGCTTAATCATCTTCACCTTATCTAAATATGAAATTTGTTTACTAGTTAAAAATACATTTAACTCCGGCTGCTCCTCGAAGATCCCTTTCAATTCTGTCAGTTCTTCTAACAAAGGCCGACGAATATCATGTTCTTCTGCTAAATCAAATAAAGCTTTTCCGTAACGATGAGCAACCATTTCTCTACTTAGCTTCATTTTGCTTCCCCAACCCTTCGATATAAGAATCAATTAAGGCCTTCTGGTCATTTGCATTTAAATCTTTGCGAATGATTTTCGAAGCAATTTCAATAGATAACTCTGCAACATCATTTTTGACACTGTCTAAAGCATCTTGACGTTCACGGGAAATATCTTCTTTAGCATTCACCTTTAACGTCTGCGCTTTTTCCTGTGCATCGCTAACGATTGTAGCCTTCTGCTGTTCACCATTCTTCTTTGCTCGTTCAATTATCTTAGAAGCTTCAAAATGAGAATCTTTTAAGGCAGATTGCCGTTGTGCAGCCAAGTCCTCTGCTTTCTTACGTGCCGATTCTGCAGAATCAAGATCATCAGAAATTTTATCAGCACGTTTTTCCATCATCTCACTGACTGGGCCCCAAGCAAAATGCTTCAATAATGCCATTAAGACTATGAATAGGACAAGATAAAAGATCGTATCGCCCCATTGGACCCCATTAGCAGCACCTAATAAAAATGTTGAACTCATCTATTGACACCTCCTCTATACTCAACTAAATATTGACAAAAGAACTGTTTAACCTTTTGCAAATAATAAGAATGAAATAACGATCGAGATGATAGGAACAGCTTCAACTAAACCAACACCGATAAACATATTTGTACGCAGTTGACCTGATAATTCTGGCTGACGTGCCATACCTTCCAACATTTTAGAAATAACAAGACCGTTACCAATAGCACCACCGATAGCAGCACCAGCTGCAGCTAAACCTGCACCAATTAAAGCTAATGAACTCATAATTAGAAATCCTCCTTGTTTACTCTTTTTCAACTTTTTGAGAAATATAAACCATGGTCAATGTAACAAAGACGTAGGCTTGGATGCTTCCAATAAAGACAGAGAACCCCTGCCAGATTAATTCTAATGGTATCGCCGGAATAAATGACGCAATACCAAAAGAAGTTGCAAGCTTGTAAATCAACTTCAATAAAACTTCACCGGAATAGATATTCCCATACAAACGAAGAGCTAACGTCAAAAAATTCGTAAATTCTTCGAGCACGCTCAGTGGAAATAAAAATGGAATGGGGCTTAAATAAGTATTCTTAAAATACCCCTTAAAGCCAAATTTCTTAACACCGAGGAAATGTGCAAGCATAAGAACCATAAACGCAAGCGACAACGTGGTCATAGCATTTGATGTTGGACTAGAGATATAACTCTTATCATTTGCGGTCAATTGCAACATCAGCCCCAATTGATTGGCTATAAAAATGAACACAAACAATGTAAATGCCAATAACCCGAATCTTTTGCCTTCTTCATCCGGCATTACGCCCTTAACAATCCCATTAGTAAAATCAATCAACCATTCAATAACATTTTGTCTCTTATTAGGTCTCAATTGAATACTTCTTGACAACCAAAACAATAAAAAAAAGACGATCACTGCCGTTATTAATCCTGGAATATCATTACTAAGGTTAAAGGGAATACCAAAAAGCTTCTGAACATAAGCTCCTTCATTCACCAAGTCTCACCTCTTTTCACGGTTGGATGCATGACCCAACGATTATTGGAAAAAGCATGGTACAAAAGGTTCCAAAGAAAACCAATCTTTGAATACACAAGAAATCATACCACCATTTTACAAAAAACACAAAATGTCATTGAAAACTCAAGAAAGCGTATTCCACACTGATTTAAGCGTGTTAACTGCATTACAATATTATTTCATCAAAAAACATTTTTCAGGTTTTTCAATGTTTTTGTGCAAAAATTCTCAATTAATTTAAGCTTGTTTTGATATACTAAAAAGAAACTGTACCCCAACTGATATTTAGGTACAGTTTCTTTAACATATACAATACTAGGCTCTTTGAAAATGAAGTCCAATCGTATTGCAGCTCTTAACGGTCGTCATTATTTTGTTCCGAAAAGCCGATCACCAGCGTCACCAAGTCCTGGGACAATATAACCATTTTCATCTAAATGATCATCTAGTGATGCCGCGAAGACATCAATATCAGGATGAGCGTCGCGCAAGGCTTTCACTCCTTCGGGAGCAGCAACCAAGCAAACAAACTTGATATTCACAGCACCGCGTTTTTTGAGTGCATCAACAGCCATGATAGCCGAGCCGCCTGTCGCTAGCATAGGATCAACAATAAAAATATCCCGACTAGCAAGATTATCAGGCATTTTAACAAAATATTCTGTTGGTTTCAAAGTTTTTTCATCACGATACATTCCAACGTGACCAACTTTTGCCGCTGGAATCAGTTCAAGTATTCCATCAACCATTCCCAAGCCGGCCCGGAGAATAGGGACGATCACTACCTTCTTGCCAGCCAAACGTTTTTGAACTGTCTTGGTAATGGGCGTCTTGACTTCGTAGTCCTCTAAAGGCATGTCGCGTGAAACTTCATAAGCCATTAATTCTGCAATTTCATTAACGACTTGTCTGAATTCTCTAGTTCCGCAATTCTCATTACGAATAATTGTTAACTTGTGTTGTATCAGTGGGTGATCCAATACTTCAAACTTTCCCAATTTAGCCACTCCTTTTTCTTCCTAGTATATTTTAGCTGATAATATTGTTTTTTACTAGTTCAATCTTTCTTTTTTAAAAAATTGATCTCCAGCAGATTTTTTCAAACGATTCATATACGCTGTACCTAAACCCTCTTCAGGAAAGCCAGCGGCTAAAATCCAATTTACTCTTTTTTCATTATCAAAATACCTGAGTCCAGCAAAAAGACGTTGACTTGCAGTATGAATGTCTGTTCCTAAATCATAAGCAATGCAGTTAGCTGGAAGAGCACTCGGAAGAGCACTTTTCAATCCCATAACTCCAATATCTTCTGTCTGCCTTTTTGCCCACTCAAAAGCAGCTTGCCAATCTTGGGCGTCAACGATCAAAACTTGGGCGGCCGGAGCGTAATGTTTATACTTCATCCCTGGAGCTTTAGGGGTTTCTTTTGCGGTGACCTTATGCCGATCAAAGATTATTTCTTTTGCAAGAAATTGCTCAATCTCTTCACCAAGAACAGCTCCAGGCCGCAAAATTGTCGGCGGTTGAACTGACATGTCCAATATAGTGGATTCCACTCCCACCGACGTCGGACCATCATCAACTATTCCAGCAATTCTGCCTTCTAAATCATGAAAAACATGTGCAGCGGTTGTCGGACTGGGTTTACCAGACGAGTTAGCTGACGGACCTACTAACGGTACACCTGCCATGTCAATCAGTTCACGAGTCACACGGTTAGCTGGCATCCTAAAAGCAGCGGTTTCCAATCCCCCAGTTACCGCCTTAGACAGCGAACCGGGTTTAATTTTAAAAATCAAAGTCAAAGGCCCAGGCCAAAAGCGTTTAATAAGTTTCTGCGCGTCTTCGCTGATGTCATTAACATACTTCTGCACCATTTCAAGCGACGACACAGTAACAATCAACGGATTGTCAGAAGGACGGCCCTTTGCCAGGTAAACTCTTTTAACAGCCTGTTCATTTGTTGCATCCGCCCCCAGACCGTATACAGTTTCTGTTGGGAAAGCTATCAATTCACCCTTTTTCAGTTCATCGGCAGCTTTTTCAACTTCACTAGGTTTATATACTTTTGTGATTAACATTCGTTCACCCTCTCATCAAGAATTATGAAAAACAACTTTAATCATTCTGTCATGCCCTGTAATATCACTGCGGAGAAAAACATCCGCATTAGGAAAAGCGTCTTGAAAAATTTGTTTCACAGCTTGACCTTGTTGAAAACCAATTTCTAAGTACAAGACAGCTTCGGCTTTTAAATATGGTTCAATCTCAGCTGCCATGCGGCGATAGACGTGAAGCCCTTCTTCTGCAGCAAAAAGTGCTACATGTGGTTCATATGTGATAACACTCTTATCCATCAAACTTTTTTCTGCCGCAGCGATATAAGGGGGATTAGATACAATAACATCGAAACGTTCATCTAATGCTAAAAACAAATCACTGCAGACATTTTTTGTATTAAGCTTATATCTACGGGCATTAGCATCTGCCACCGAAAGTGCAGCAGAAGAAATATCTGTCAAGGTAACATTCCAGTGGGGATTCTCCAGTTTAAGCGAAATGCCAATGATGCCTGTCCCCGTTCCAATATCTGCAACATTTAAGGAGCGTTGCTCATCCTTAAAGTCCATCAGCACCCACTCAACCAGCTCCGCTGTTTCTTGCCGAGGGATTAGGGTGTCTTCTGTTACCTTAAACTTACGCCCCAAAAAAGAAGCTTCACCAAGTAGATACTGTGGGGGCCATCCTTGACAGACCTTTTCAACCATACTCTTAAATCTTTCAAATTCTGCTACCGGCATCTGGACGCGATAATTTAGCAACAAGTCAGTCAGATTCCAATCTTTCATCCCCAACAACAACATATCGACCGTGCTTTTATCAATCTTGTGCTTAGACACAAAAGAAGAAGCCCATTTTTGGGCTTCAAAATACGTTAAACTACTCATTTTGCAAGTTCTCCAAAGCCTTTGTTTGATCATACAGAATCAAAGCATCAATCACTTCTTCAAGTTCGCCATTCATGATCCGATCCAATTTATTCAAGGTCAAACCAATTCGATGATCAGTAACACGATTTTGCGGATAATTATAAGTCCTGATTCTTTCAGAACGATCACCCGTTCCAACAGCTGATTTACGGTTCTTATCATATTCATTCTGTTCTTTGGATGAATAGTAGTCATAGACACGTGCCTTTAAAATCTTCATTGCTTTTTCACGGTTTTGCTGTTGTGAACGCTGATCCTGCATTGCAACAACAATTCCCGTTGGGAGATGGGTCATTCGAACAGCAGACGATGTCTTATTAATATGTTGTCCACCAGCTCCGGAAGACCGATAAACATCGACTCGAATATCTTTTGGATCGATTTCGATCTCGACGTCTTCTTCTTCAGGCATAACAACTACTGTCGCCGTGGAAGTATGAACCCGTCCTGCAGACTCAGTAACAGGTACCCGCTGGACGCGATGTGCTCCACTCTCATACTTAAGTTTGGAATAAACGCTCTCGCCATTGATAAGCAGTGCAATTTCCTTAAAGCCACCTACCTCAGTAACATTCTTGTCCAGAACTTCTATCGACCACTTCTGTTTTTCTGCATACTTAGCATACATACTGAAGAGATCACTAGCGAAAAGACTAGCTTCATCTCCACCAGCAGCTCCTCGAATTTCCATAATAATATTCTTGCCATCGTTAGGATCCTTAGGAAGCAGCAAGACTTTGATTTCCTCTTCCAATTTTTCACGTTCGGACTTAGCTTCTGCTAATTCTTCCTTAGCCATTGCAGCCATTTCATCATCAAGTTTTTCACCAAGTAATTCTTCATCTTCCTTGATCAAGTCAGTTACTTTTTTATACTGATCGTACTTTTCAACTGTCTCACGTAAATCAGCCATCTCCTTCGACAAACTGGTAAAACGTTTGGTATCAGAAATAACATCCGGGTCAGACAGCAAACCACCTAATTCTTCATAACGGTCCTTAAGTGTCTGCAGTCTATCAAACAAATCGTTCATTAATAATTTCCTCCATCAAAAAATGAATTCTTCTATAGATATATAGTAAAATATGTATCATCGACGCCTATCTGGGAGCGGCGGATGCAGGTAGTGCCGTCGGCAGACAGGATAATAAGACTCATTGCCGCCAACCATTATCTGTTCTCCTTCATAGATAGGTTTGCCATCGTTAACTCGCAGATTCATGATCGCTTTCTTTTGACAAAACCAGCAAATTGTTTTCATTTCTTCTATCTTATCTGCATACAAGAGAAGATATTTCGACCCTTCGAACAACTCATTGCGAAAATCATTCTTTAGACCGAAAGTCATAACTGGTATCTTAAGTTCGTCAACGATCTTTGCCAATTCAACTATATGATGTTTAATTAAAAACTGCGCTTCATCAATAAGTACACATGCAGTCTGCGAATCGCGTTTAATTACTTCCTTGTAAATATCCGTTTGCTCATAAATTGGTACGGCCCTTCGCTTCATGCCGATCCGGCTTGCAATATAGCCGACCTGCTCACGTTTATCAACCGCACTTGTCATGATAATGACACTTTTATGTTGTTCCTCATAGTTATGCGCAACCTTCAGTATTTCGATGCTTTTGCCACTATTCATTGCCCCATAACGAAAAAATAATTGCGCCAAAATGATCCACTCCAAATCAAGACTCTCCTACCAAGTATATATGATTTTCACCAAAATTTCACTACACTTGATTGAAAATAAAAACAATCCCTTCAAAAATATTAATTTTCACAGTAAAAGCTAGCAAAAAACATACACTCATCAGTATTTATGATATGATACAAAATGATATTATCAAACAAAGCGATTCTTTAAGTAATTCATTATATCGCTTTGAAACGGAGGAAAAAGCATGTCGTTTAAAAGCTCAGTCGCAATTGCAGCTGGTCGTGCATCGTACTGGTTCTTGCATAACTTTCTACATGGAGGAACAGCATTACCTGGTAAAATAACCCTTGCACTTGATCCTGAGGTTTTACAGACTTTATCCAAAAATTATGATGTCGTTATCATTACTGGAACAAACGGTAAAACATTAACGACCGCCTTAACTGTCAAAGTTTTACGAACTAATTATGACAACGTCCTGACTAATCCCAGCGGATCAAATATGAAACAAGGTATTGTAACGGCCTTCTTAACAGCACAACGCACTAAATCAGGGAAACCTTTAGCCGTCCTAGAAACTGATGAAGCCAACGTTGCTCTGATCACACGTTATGTTAACCCGAGCGCTTTTGTATTAACTAATATTTTCAGAGATCAGATGGACCGCTATGGCGAGATCTACACGACCTATTCTAAAATACTTGCAGGAATTCGGTTGGCACCCAAAGCAACAATTATTGCAAATGGTGATGCACCGATCTTCAATAGTGAAAAACTTCCCAACCCTATTATCTACTACGGTTTTAACGCTGCAAAAGACCAAGAACAGATGGCTGCACCTAATACGGATGGGCTGTTATGTCCAAAATGTCAAAACATTCTTCACTATTACCAACTAACTTACAGCAATCTAGGAAAATATTACTGTCCAAATTGTGATTTCAAGCGTCCGGTCTTAGACCATCAAGTGACGAAGATAACAAAACAAACACCAACTACATCAACCTTTGAAATCGACGGTCACCCAATAACATTGCATATCGGCGGCACCTATAATATTTATAATGCTTTAGCTGCTTACAGTGTCGGACATTATTTTAAAGTTGACACAAGTCGAATTATACAAGCTTTAGGCAGCAAAGATGAAAAAGTCTTTGGCCGGCAAGAGGTAGTTTCAATAGATGGCAAAGAAGTCACTCTGATTCTGGTCAAAAATCCAGTTGGACTCGACCAAGTGCTAAGTATGATCAAAACAGATTCAGAACCCTTCTCATTGGCTGTCTTATTAAACGCGAATTATGCAGACGGTATTGACACTAGCTGGATCTGGGACGGTCGTTTTGAGGAACTGCCATTTGACAGAATCCCCCAAGTCCTCGCTGGTGGAGAAAGATACCGCGACATAGCCTTTCGTCTCAAAGTTGCTGGAGTTGTCCCTGAGAACTTCGAAGAACGGGAAAATTTAAATGCAGTTCTTGAATCTATTAAAAAGATGCCCACAAAGCATGTTTACGTTTTAGCGACCTATACCGCTGTCTTACAACTGCGCAAGGCAATGGCTTCACAAAATTATATTAAGGAAGGAATGGAATAATAATGCCTTATACATTGAAAGTAGCTCATTTATATGGTGATCTAATGAATACTTATGGTGATATTGGAAACATTCTTGTACTTAACTATTATGCTAAAAAAATGAATGTTGAGTTGACTTCTGAAATAGTTAGTTTGAAGCAGCCTTTTGAACCCGCAAAATATGATTTAGCCTTCTTTGGCGGTGGTCAAGATTATGAACAAGTCATTGTCTCCAAAGATATCCAAGGAAAAAAGGAAGACCTAACTGCTTATATCGAAGATGGCGGACCAATGCTCGCTATTTGCGGCGGCTATCAGCTGCTGGGCCAATACTATATCGGTGCTGACGGTGAGCGTATTAAAGGCATTAGTGCTTTACCGCATTATACTAAGAGCCAAGACAATCATCGTTTTATCGGTGATATCGTTATAAAGAATGTTGAAACTGACCAGACATACCACGGTTTTGAGAACCACAACGGGCTTACCTTTCTAGGGGAAGGTGAGCGCCCCTTGGGCAACGTTATTAGCGGACATGGTAATAATGGCGAGGACAAATCTGAAGGAGCCATTTATAAAAATGTCTTTTGTTCCTACTTTCATGGACCTATTTTGGCACGTAATGGTGAGCTAGCAAAAAGATTGTTATTAACTGCACTCAAACGAAAATACCCCACCGCTGATTTAGAACAGCAGGAAAAACTGATCGTCAAACCAACTTACTGAGTAAAAATGTAATCACAGAGAATAATAGTCAAGAATAGTTTTTACCTTATGGCTTGATTCTAGCAGGCCGCACATTGCTGCTTTCAATTTCAGATAGCGTACTGTTTTATTTACACTCGTTTTGGCATGAGATTGTGAGAACCATAGTGTTGCTTGAGTAGTCGGATTTTTTCCCATTTTTCTCCTTGACTAACCATAGGTAAGAAGAGGCTGTGCCAAAATTTCACTTTTGGCACAGCCTCTCTTTTATTCCGTATAAACGTGTTCCATAAGTCAAAATAGCCGATTTAAGCCTTAATTCCAGGTTCAGAGGCAATGATTGAGAGCTTGCCGTGCAAAATCCATTCTTTAACGCCATATGGTAATATAAAATGCTGCCCCTTAGTTAATGGATAGCTTTTCCCCGCAACATCTATTTTTCCCTGACCATCAAGGACTGAAACTAACGTATATGGTGCCTCCTGCCGACGAAAAGCTGCCTTTCCAGAGGGAAGCTCCCACTTATATACACTGAAAAAGTCTGTTGCAACAAATTTTGTAATCACAGCATCGCCTTGCTGTTTTTTCGTAATATCAAGTTGTGGGTCCAGGTGGGGAACATTCGTCACATCAATAGACTGTTTGATGTGCAGTTCGCGTTTTTGCCCGCTTTTTTTATCTATACGGTCAAAGTCATAGACGCGATATGTCGTATCACTACTTTGCTGTGTTTCCAAAACCATCACACCTTTGCCGATCGCATGGATGGTTCCACTAGGCACATAAAGAAAATCCCCTGCTTTAACTGGAACGTGCCTTAAAAGATCATTCCAACGCCCTTCTTTGATCAATTCTGTCAGTTCCGCTCTTGTCTTGGCATGATGCCCGTAAATCATCTCGGAATCTTCGTCTGCAGCGATCACGTACCAACATTCAGTTTTACCAAGTTCATGCTCGTTCTTCAAGGCATAAGTATCATCAGGATGAACTTGCACAGAAAGTTCAGTTCGTGCGTCAAGAATCTTGGTCAGTAACGGGAAAACATCTCCCGGTGCATTGCCAAATAGTTCACGGTGATCGCGCCATAATTGCGCTAACGTTTGCCCCCTATACTGCCCATTCAAAACAGTCGCTGGTCCATGTGGGTGCGCCGAAATCGCCCAACATTCTCCCGTGTGGTCGCTTGGAATATCATAACCAAATTTTGTTTTTAGTCTTTGACCGCCCCAAATTTTTTCTTGGAAGCAGGGTTTTAAAAAGAGTGGTTGTTCCACTGTCATTCCTCCTATAACTATAATTTGCTGCGCTACTTCTTTTCACTTAGGTACTGCGCTATTATTTCATCGCGTTTCTCCAAAAAAAGATCATTTGCTGCGCGCGGATGAACCTGTTTGTTAAAACAATTAGGGCATCCTGTTTCTCTTTATCTAAGAGAATAAAGGTTCCCGTAAAACCGGTATGATACAGGCACGCGCTTCCTTGTTTATTAAAACGCAGATCCCATCCCAAAGAACGTCCCAACTGTCTATTAGGTGTCTGATCATTGAATAAATGCGCAATGGTTTCTTCATGCAGAACCCTTTTGTTTGAAGATGAGCCCAGCATCCAGAGTGAAAACTTAATTAAATCATACAGCGACATAAAAAGCCCCGCTGAACCGCAGCGCTCTCCGATAATATTAGCCTTAGGGTCGTGTACCTGTCCACAAATAAGTCCGCGTTGAGGTGACAACTCAGTAGGGACACACATTGCAGGATCTGGGTTAAAGGTACTTTCGTTCATTTGCAGAGGTTGTAACACTTCCGTAGTAATTACCTGTTGGACCGGCTTATGATATAACCTTTCAATAATCAGTCCAAGAAAGATCATTCCAACATCTGTATAAACGACCTTTTTTTCAAACCAGTCTCCTGTATGCAAGGTATAAAGTGCCTCAATTAGCTGTTCAGCGTTCAAAGAATTTCGATTCTTTATATAACCCGTGATAGCTGATGTATGTGTCAAAAAATGCCTCAGTGTAACGCGTTCATCAGAAAACTGCGGAAGATATTTCTTAACGGGATCGTCAACCTTGAGCTTGCCTTCTTCGACAAGCTTTAAAATAACAGTCGTGGTCCCGATAACTTTCGTGAGAGAGGCTACATCGTACAACAAAGCCGGCTTCAGCTCTTCTTCAACAGGGACGAGCTGCCTTTTTCCAAAAACCTCGGCCTGAAGATGCCCCTGATGCAGCATTGCATAAGAAACTCCCGGAACGATTTTCTCGCTGACAAGTTGATGCAACATATTCACTGTGTTTTTATTTATCATTTTGTTCACTTCTATCATTATTTAACTTTTTCTGATTAATACTAACAATTTTAAAAGCTCCGTTTTCGAAATCAACTTTACTGACACGTGCATTTTTCAACAACAACAATGGTACATCTCCTTTTAACCCTTCAATAAAAACTGAAAGTACAACCGCATGTGCGACAACTAAAATGTTGACCTCACCTTGCACATCCTTGTATTCACGCGCTATCTCGCTTAGGGTCCGTGTGATCCTTCGATTAAGCTGTTGTGCACTTTCACTCTGTGCTGCTGTATCCATAATCTTGAACAAATTGGTGACCGCGGCAACGTGCTGCTGTGCGCGAAAAGCAGCAATAATTTTTCGTAACCCTATTTTTTTTAGAATTGTTGGTACTAGTTGACGATTTTTCATTTCTTCGTAGGTTCCAAAATTGAGTTCACGCAAACCAGCTGTTATTGTGGTCGCTGGTTTCTTATTGTTATTTTGTTCTAAAATATACCGTGCAGTTTCTTGGGTGCGTTTAAGATCACTAACATAAGCTGCGCTAAATTCAACGTTTTTGAGATCCTTGCCTAGATGTTCCGCCATAGCAATTCCCTTTCTAGTTAATGGGGAATCGGTAATTCCTTGCAGCCGGCGGCGGCGATTAAGTTCAGTTTGACCATGTCTTACTAAATAAAAATGAACAACCATTCATTCCACTTCCTTAGCAGATAAACTGCTTTTACCTATTTTACATATCAGTTATCAGATAGTACAATTATACCAAATAAACTGTTAGTTGAGTTAACTATAAAGGATTGATCACATGGCAAGTAACTCAGATTCAATTTTTAATTTATTATCCTTCCTAAAACGTCATCCAGATCACTACAAGCAACTGAGCACCTCATACAGTAACACCATTCGCTTAATCATTCCTGATAGCGTAAAAGTCTCTGATCAAGAAATCTATTTTCCTGACAATAGACTGATGGTTAACAAAATGCAAGATGCGTTCATTGCACAACATGGCGAATTGCTTGACCATTATCAGGCAAAAACTAAAGGGCCTGTTTCGTATTTTAAAAATATCTGGATTACAACGACCCACATTACACGTGCCAAAAGCTATCTGCTTGAAATATCTTTCGAATAGTTCTCGGCGAATCGATAAACAAAAAATGTTGCAAGAAAGCTGCGCTTAAACTTAGCTTTCCTGCAACATTTTTATCTTAATATGTCAAATTCAAGACCTTCGAACAACACGCAAAACCATCATCAGATCAATTGCAACCAGCATTGCTGTTACCAGAAAAACGGACTCATAACTGAAAAGACTCGAAACAAAAGATCCAACCATCGGCCCCGCAACCCCACCAGCAGCTTGAAATGATTGATTATAGCTGAAAATCCTTCCAAATGCTTCATTTGGGACATCCAGTGTCAGGATCGTCTGTACAGCTGGCAGCATAGCTGCACTGGAAAGACCGAGCAAAAAACGCAGAAGTCCCAGCTGCCATGGTGCGGTAACAAAAAACATGGGAACGAAAATAATTGCTGTTGCCAGCAAACCTGTCAGTAAAACTCGTTCTGGTCCTATCTTATCCATTAGATGTCCTACTTTCGAAGCTAACAGCAACGTTCCAAAACCTGGCATAGCTGCTACAAAACCACTGACCAGAGAAACATTCCCTTGACCATGCATCAATTGTCTTACCAATAAACTGATGATCGGTGAAATCGACATCAATGAAGACTGCACAAAGAGGGTCGTTATAAACATCACGATGATCAGCCTAGGCTGTTTCAACTCGTGAAAAATCTTACCCATTGGTTTTATTTTCTTTGCAGGAATGGGAGTAAAGTGCTCCGTCACGTACAAGAAAGTTAATGCAAAAACTAATCCCATCAAAATACCTGTAATGAAAAACGTCATTCTATAACCGACAGCGCCTGCAATAACTCCTCCAAAAAGCGGACCAAGCAAGGTCCCTGTCACATTGGCAGTCATCAAATTCCCCATCACCTGACCGCTCTTTTGATGTGGTGTCTCACCTGCCATAAGTGCAGTCGCATTATTAATGTATCCCGAAAATGCCCCTTGGAGCAACCGCAAAACAATGACCATCAGCACACTCTGTGCCATCCCTACAAAAAAGATAGTGAAGGCCATGACCCCAGAAGCACGCAAACACATTAGTTTTCTTCCCTTGCGGTCTGCTAAGTTTCCCCAAAACGGAGAAACAATTGCTTGAGATAAATATGTAACTGAAAAAGCAATCCCTGAATATACATTAAGCTCCCATTTACTGAAATGCCCTAAAGTATCCAGGTATAATGAGATAAATGGCATCGTCATTGAATATCCTAGCGCTGTGATGAAACACCCTATCCACAAAATCAAAAAACTTTTTCTCCAGACAGCCTGGCGCTCACCTGTTGCATTTTTAGCCACACAAAAACAATCCCTTCTTTAAGCGATATTCTAATAATAACACCTGCAACTCTCAATATTCTAGCTCCGTACTCAATTTTAAGAAGCTTTTTTACAATTCATTGTTAATTATCGCTAAAAAAATGCTGTTCGTCCACAAAAAAATCAAGCCACAAGCGACAGCTTCTTTCTACTGCAATCGCTCAAGGCTTGATCCTCTCGAAATACTATTCATCTTTTGCTTCTAGATTAATCGTCTAGGTCACGTTCGATATCCAGTCCATACAAATTGCTTACAGGTTCATTTTTATCTACTGGATGTACGACAAGAATCGTAGTCGCACCCTTGCTGCTAACATATCCGGCAAATTCAGCAACTTCTTCAACCTGATAGGCTAGCCCGTCAGAGTTATAGATATATTGTCCTGCGACTGGCATACTCTCAAAATAGGTTTTATTCATTCGATAATAGTCATTTGTGGAAGAGTCATGCATGACTAAGACAACTTTGAACATGTAATTCACCCCTCATCAATACAAAAACAACCTTGACAACAATACCTATTTTATCCTAATAGTACGGATGCCTGTGACAATTTATAAGCTGATTAAACGTTGATAACTTTTTCCAAGAAAGTCTTAGTACGTTCATTCTGCGGATTGTCAAAGACTTCCTCGGGACTTCCTTCTTCCATTACTTTACCATCAGCCATGAAAACTACTCGGTCCGCCACTTCTTTAGCGAAGCCCATTTCATGTGTAACAACAACCATTGTCATGCCCTTCTTGGCTAAATCCTTCATTACCTCAAGAACATCCCCAACCATTTCTGGATCAAGCGCAGATGTTGGTTCATCGAACAACATGATATCTGGATTCATCGCAAGTGCACGTGCAATTGCCACACGCTGCTTCTGCCCACCAGACAAGGACTGTGGCATGGCCTCATACTTATCATCCAGACCAACTGTGTCTAAAAGTTCTTTAGCCATCTTAACAGCTTCTTCTTTTGACATTTTTCCCAGCTCAACGGGAGCAAGTTCAACATTTTGACCAACAGTCAAATTATTGAAAAGATTAAAGTGCTGGAACACCATTCCAATATTCTCACGTGCATGATCAATGTTTGTTTTTGAATCACTGATATCATTGCCATCAATGATAACTTTACCAGAGGTTGGATCCTCCAAACGGTTCAAGCAACGCAACAAGGTGCTCTTCCCAGATCCAGAAGGACCAATCAGGACAACTACTTCATTTTGAGCAACTTTAAAATCAATTCCTTTTAAAACATGATTGTCGCCAAAGTTCTTCTTTAAATCTGTTACATCAACTTTTAAATTCTTCATTAATCATTGATCCTCCGTTCTACCCATTTAGACAATAGTGTTAATACTGTGATGATAATCAAGTAAATCAAAGCAATAATCGTCCAGATCTTAAACCCTTCCAGATTACGTGCAATAATGATCTTCCCAGTTTGCGTTAATTCAAGTATTCCGATAATTGACAGGATCGAGGTATCCTTCAATGTAATAATAAATTGATTGATGAATGACGGAATCATGATTTTAATTCCTTGCGGTAAAATCACTTTACGCATCGATCTGCCAAATGGCAGTCCCAAACTTCGAGCTGCTTCCATTTGACCAGAATCGACAGCATCAATCCCGCCCTTAACAAATGCGGCTGTGTACGCTCCTTCGTTCAGTGTCAAGGTAATAATACCTGCAACAAAGGCTGGAACCTTGGAGCCTGTCAAGCTTGGAACACCATTGTAGATAAACAGTGCTAAAACAAGTAACGGTAAGCCACGAAAAATATAAATAATCGTTGTCGATGCTCCGCGTGCAAACTTACTTGGTAATACGCCAAGCAACCCGATTAAAACACCGAAAATCGTAGCACAGATAATTGATACGACCGTCAATTTGATCGTTTCAAAAATACCATCAAGAATAGCAGATTTATTTTGTTTTATCAATCCAATAAAAGTATGGCCTTCGCTGTCGGCTTTAGCACTGGCCTTTTTCTGAGCAGCAGTGGCAGACTCGCCAGTATATTTCTCAACAATCTTATTATACTGTCCATTAGCCTTTAACTTCTTCAACCCTGAATTGAATTTAGCCATCAGCTCTTTGTTCTTGCCCTTTTCAACAGCAAATCCATAGCTGCCGATATCTGTCGGCTTAGTAACAACTTTAAGTCCTAAGCCTGTCTTAACGCCATAATTTAAGACTGCACTATCGTCAAAACAAGCCGCTGAATTTCCGTTCTTAACATCATTGTACACATTGTCTGAATCGTCAAAGGTTACCGTTCTAAAACCATAACGATCCTTGATTGAATTAGCATATGTAGCGCCCGCCGTTCCTGTTTTAACAGCAACTCGTTTGCCTTTGAGATCTTTGAGGCCCTTGATGTTGCCCTTAGGAGCAACCGCCATAACAATCCCTGATTTATAATAAGGTGTCGAAAAATCAAATTTCTGACGACGTTCATCGGTGATTGTCATCCCTGCAATTACGCCATCAATCTGTCCAGAACTCAAGGACTGTACAGCAGCATTAAAACCGATTGGCTTAATTTCTGCTTTAAAGCCTTCCTCTTTTGCAATCGCACGAATCAGGTCCATATCAATTCCAACATAGTTATTGTTTGAGTCGGCATATACAAATGGGGGAAACGTTACGTCAGTTCCAATTGTATATGTCTTCTCTGCGGCATTTACCTGTGGTTCATGATAAACGTTTATAAATACAAACAAGCCAAACATACAACTTATCAGAGCAATAATCTTTTTCATTCTATCTTCCCCTATATCTTTTAATTTAAGTAAGTATATCATACTTCTGTTATAAAATGGCACATCACTATTTTGATAGCGTTTTATGGATTGAAATACTTTTTTTAGCAAAGATGAAGTCCGTTTTCACTTTGATTTGCAAAATAGATTAGAGAATTCCACGTTATGTTAGCTTTTCAACCTAATTATTTTCGTCGACAATTTGAAACCCATAATTACGAATATGTCTCTTCAATATCTTCAAATACTGTTGTGCCGTCAAACTCAGTTCAAGCTGCCTGTGCTTGACTAAGCCTAGCGTCATTGAGTCATTTACCTCAAGTGGAATCGCAACAATTTTATCATCATTTAAATCACTACTGATGATTCCAGAGCTGATCGTATAGCCGTTAACACCTGCCATTAGATTAAAAATTGTTGCACGATCACTCACTTTAATGTTCTTTTTGTGTACAATTGTACTCAAAATCTCTTCAGCAAAAAAGAAAGAGTTTGCATCTCCCTGTTCGTATGAAAGGTATGGGTAATCCTCAAGATCTGCTAGCTTGACACTCCGTTTTTTTGTCAACGGATTGCGATAGCCAACAAAAATATGCGGTCTGGCTACAAAAAGCGGTTGAAATTCCAGCTCGTTTTCTTTCATTATTTTCTGCAAAACTTTTTTATTAAATCCGTTTAAGTACAAAATGCCGATTTCACTCTTAAATTCATTTAGATCATCAAAAATATTCTGGGTCTCGGTCTCTCGCAAAGTGAAATTGTACTCATCAACATCCAACCCCCGCAATAATTCAACAAAAGCATTCACGACAAAAGCATAATGCTGCGCGGAAACAGAAAAAGCTTTTTTACGCGGTTCATGTTTTTTATAACGCTCACGCAGCAAGTCAACCTGATCAGTCACTTGCCGCGAATAACTCATAAATTCCCTACCGTCGTCCGTTAGCGAAACACCTGTCTTCGTTCGCAGAAGTAACTTGATACTCAGTTCTTCTTCAAGTTTTTTGATTGCATTTGAGAGACTGGGCTGTGTCATAAAAAGCCTCTTAGCCGCTTCATTGAAAGAACCTGTTTTTACGATCATTTCTAGGTACTCAAGCTGTTCTAAGCGCATTTTACACCTCCGTTAAAGATTATGTTTTTATTTTACCACCTTGATATAGCTATTAGCTATATCAAATAATTAATTATACCACTTATCCAATATGCAAATATAATGTTATTTTATTCATAATCAATGAAGGAGGAGAATTGTATGACCACATCTGTTATCGGATTCCCACGTATTGGTGAGAATCGTGAATTAAAATTCAATACTGAAAAATATTTTCGCAATGAAATTACCCAAGATGAACTATTTGCTCAAGCAGCTGAGCTGCGATTGAAGCATTGGAAACTACTGCAAGAAGCCGGTGTCGACTATGTCCCGAGCAATGATTTTTCATTCTACGACACCACACTTGATACCGCACTGCTGTTTAATATAATTCCGCAAAAAGCAGCTGCTTTAAAACTTAGTCCCTTAGACAAATACTTTGCACTTGCCCGTGGATATCAAGGTGAAAAAGGTGACATCAAAGCTCTGCCAATGAAAAAGTGGTTTAATACAAATTACCATTACCTCGTTCCCCAATTCGACAAAACAACTCAAGTTAAATTAACAGGCAACAAAATTTTTGCTGAATTCCAAGAGGCCGCAGCAGCAGGCATCAGCACCCGTCCTGTATTAGTCGGTCCATACACACTGCTTAGTTTAAGCGAATTTGCAGACGGAGTTAAACCAGAAGATTTTATTTCGCAAATCACTGCTGCGTATGCAGAAGTGTTCGAAAAACTCAATAAACTGGGAGCATCATGGTTGCAGCTTGATGAACCCTCACTTGTTAAGGACATGTCAGCACAGGACAGAGCCTTATTCAATAAGATCTACGAAACACTGCTGACTAAAAAAGGGCAACTAAAGATCCTGCTTCAAACATACTTCGGTGATGTCCGAGATAACTACACTGACTTAGTCAAACTTGATTTTGACGGTCTCGGTCTTGATTTTATTGAAGGACGAAAAACACTAGAACTTGTCAAAAGCGGTTTTCCTGATGGAAAAATTTTGTTTGCTGGCATTATTAATGGTAAAAACATCTGGCGCAATAATTATGAACAATCATTGAATATTATCCATCAATTGCCTGCTAAACATATTGTTCTTTCGACTTCGTGTTCGTTACTGCATGTTCCCTTCAGCGTAGCCAATGAAGATTTCAAGCCAGAAATTAAAGCTCATTTTGCATTTGCAAAAGAAAAGCTCGACGAACTTGGCGAACTTTCTTCTATTTTAGAAGGTAAGGCTGCTGAACTACTAGTTAAGAATCAACATTTGTTCACTGGAAATCGTATCAAGAGCAATCAAGCTCTAAAGGAAAAAATCGCTAATTTAACTGAAGATTCATTCATCCGCACCCCAGAATTCTCCAAACGTGAAGCAATACAAAAAAAGGAATTCAAGCTGCCACTGCTGCCAACTACCACAATTGGCTCATTCCCACAAACACGTGAAGTCAAAAAAACACGTGCACGCTTTAAACGCCATGAATTAGGGCAGAAAGAATATGATTCATTTATCGCTGGAAAAATCGACGAATGGCTCAAGTGGCAGGAAGAAATCGGGCTTGATGTCCTAGTCCATGGAGAATTTGAGCGCAACGATATGGTTGAATACTTCGGACAAAATTTGAGCGGTTACCTTTTCAGTAAAAACGGCTGGGTTCAATCTTATGGTACCCGCGGTGTGAAACCTCCTATCATCTGGGGGGACGTTACACGCCAAAAGCCAATCACAATCAAGTGGTCTAAGTATGCGCAAGATCAAACTGATAAAATCGTTAAGGGAATGTTAACTGGCCCAGTAACCATTCTGAACTGGTCATTCCCGCGTGAGGACATTCCTGTGCGCGAATCCACGCTTCAAATTGCACTTGCAATTCAAGAAGAGGTGTTAGACCTTGAAGGCAACGGTATCCGCGTGATCCAGATCGATGAAGCTGCGTTGCGTGAAAAACTACCTCTGCGCAAAAGCGACTGGTATAGCGAATATCTCGACTGGGCAATTCCGGCTTTCCGCTTAGTTCATAGTAAAGTCAAACCCGAGACCCAAATACACACACATATGTGCTACAGTGAATTCACTGATATCATACCTGCTATTGATAACATGGATGCAGACGTTATTTCATTTGAAGCTTCGCGTTCAAACCTTGAAATTCTTGATGAGTTGCAAGCAAAACATTTTCAAACAGAAGTTGGCCCCGGAGTCTATGACATTCATTCACCACGGGTTCCCTCAATTGAGGAAATCAAGAACGCTATTCACAAAATTCTGCAAAAAGTTCCAGAACACAAAGTGTGGATCAATCCTGACTGCGGTCTTAAAACACGCGGAGAACGCGAGACCAAAGCCAGCTTGGAGAATCTAACAAGCGCAGCAAAAGAAATCCGAAAGGAGCTTGAAGATGGTGAACGTTAATCATCCTTCACTATCATTTGAGGTCTTTCCACCTAACACTGCTGCAGGCACTGCAAACATTAAGGAAACACTTGATCGACTGCAAGCTCTAAATCCTAACTTCATTAGTGTTACCTGCAGCAACAACAAAAGCAACATTGAGGAAACGACGCTCAAATTGGCCGGTTATATCAACAATACTTTAAAAGTACCAGCAATTGCTCACCTGCCAGCCGCTTATCTCAATACCCAACAAGTCACAAGAATATTGACGGAACTAGATTCCTTACATATTCACCAGTTACTTGCTCTTCGTGGTGACATTATTCCAGAAGTTCCACGTAAAGACGACTTTAAATATGCTAGTGATTTGATCAGATTCGTTCACGCCCAGAAACCTGGTTTTAAGATATCAGGCGCTTGCTATCCTGAAATCCATCCCGAATCACCTGATTTAGTTTCAGATATCCGCTATTTAAAGCAAAAGGTTGACGCAGGGTGCAACCAATTGATCACACAACTTTTTTTCGATAATGACAGGTTTTTCACATTCAAGGAAAATTGTGCTTTGGCGGGCATCAAAGTTCCAATCATAGCAGGTATCATGCCCATCACTAACAGAAAACAAGCACTGCGGCTGATCAAAACGACATCAGCCCATCTTCCAAAAAAGTTTCTAGCTATTTTTGATAAGTATGAACATGATCCCGCGTCACTACGGACAGCTGGGCTAGCTTATGCAGTTGATCAAATTGTCGACCTTATAACTCGTGGAGCCGCGGGTATTCACCTGTACACAATGAATCATGCCGAAACGGCAATCAACATCCAAAACACGATCGGTTCTTTATTTAATTCAAGTGCTCAGCTAAACAATTAATTAATACGTAAAAGAATGTATCTAGATCCAGTTAGAGTTAGGTCTTCCCTTTCTAACTGGATTTTTTATTTTGCCTGATTTTCCCAAAATATCTCCCAAGCACAAAGAGAAGGAGCTGTGCCAAAAGGTAAATTTTGGTACAGCTCCCTCTTTTATTCCGTATAAACGTGTTCCATAAGTTAAAATTCTCCGTCTAACTCGAATTTTCCCGACTTATGTCACACTCTCTCCTTATCTATCTCGTGTCTTACACTTCAAAACGTTTCAATAATCGTTTTCGACTTCAGCTTGCGGACAGTCGATTTGAATAACAGTATGTGTAACTTTATTTAACCCCTTTAATCTGTTAGTAAGTAATTCTAAAACTTTTGCGGAGTTAACATTCCTTTTCAAACTGATATGCACTGATACCGCGACATCATTAGTTCCAATTCCCCAAACATGCAGATCGTGATAGTTTTCAATTGCACCAAAACTTTGAATAACTTGAACAATCTCTTCAACATCAACATCATCTGGAACAGCTGACATCAACAACTGCAGCGACTGTCTGAGCAGCCCCCAAGATGAATAAATAACTATAACTGCCACAATTATACTTGTCAGCGAATCAATGCGTCCCCATCCGGTCAGACTGATCAGTATTCCAGAAATAACAACTCCCAGAGAAACCATCCCATCAGCTGCCATATGCACAAAAGCACCCTTGATATTCAGATCTTTCTTACTGTCCTTTTGAAAAAGAAAAGCCGTCGCAAAGTTAACCAAAACACCTAGTAACGCAATTGCGGCAACCCCCAAGCCTTGCTTGGTTCCAGAAGTACCCAAGTTAGCAATTGCTTCTATAATAATCCAGATCATTGCGGCCAACACAAAAACTGCGTTAGCAAATGCTCCTAAAACCGTTGCTTGCTTGTAACCGTACGTCATTTTAGGTGTTCGCTTCTTAAAACTGATAATCCCAGCGAGCCACGATACAATAAGTCCTAAAACATCGCTCAGATTATGCATAGCATCTGTCATTAAAGCTACAGAGCCGAACAGCGTCCCAAAAGTCAACTCAAAAACGATGTAAAGTGTATTCAGTCCAATTCCAAGTTTAAAAGGCAAACCATATTGTTTTCTATGCTTACTCACCTAATCATTCCCTGTCAGCATATTTGATACTCAATTTTAACCTAAATTGCCGCCATGGTCTATTAAAACAAAATAGCTCCCCCTATCAAGAAAAATTACCAACTCAAATACCTGTAATCAATGCAGTTTTAAATCATCTTCTATTATATGATCATACAAGCTGCGCACAATATAGATAAACAATGCGGTTAAAAAATACGAAAATACAACATCAGATAAGAAATGTGCTCCAATAATCACCCGGGACAATCCCATCAGCCCACCATAAACTACTCCAAATAACCAGAGACGCTTACGAACGGCACCAACAGCAAACCATGAAAATACAATACAGAGTGTTCCCGCCATTGTGTGTCCCGAAGGAAAAGATTTGTGACCGTTAACACCATTGGGATGCAGCCATGAGGTGAAATCATTTTGCGAAGCACTTAATTCATAGGGACGAACCCGTCCCCAGAAATCTTTGAGGGCTCCGTTTATCTCGAGGGAAAACCATACTGTTAAAGATGCAAATATACTTAGTAGCAAATACTTTTTTATTTCTTGATCACTTTTATTCTTCATCCAGAAAACAACAAGTGCAGTGACGCAGAGATATACAACTATCCAGAGAATAAGAGCTACTTGCAAGGATAAACCGCCAGTGTTAGTGTCACTATTTGCTAAACCCATGTCTTTACCGTTATGTATATTGGTCAATGCTGCGATCGAATAACTTGAAGCCTCATTCAAATACTGTTTGACCTGCCACGCTGATAAAGCGAGTCCACCGGCAAACAGTGGGATGGCTAACAATTTGTCTTCTTTACGGCGAACAGCGTAAACTACCGCAATTTCTCCACTTAGCACAAAAATAAAATACACTGGAAACTCTCCAAATGTTTGAAAAACAGTCCCAAAAATACTATTGTAATTGATCATGCCGTTACTTATTGCTAAATCTGCGAAAGCCGCAATTCCTAAGAGAATCACTGCAACTATTGTTGAGGCTATGAATAGTTTCTTCTTTAAAATATTAGACATGTGCTCACTCTCCTTCTTCTTGAAACAGACACATAGTACCATCCATTTGTAAAGATCTTATCTTATTTTGTCTGTGAACAGGTAAAATGCTTGTAAATTTTTGTTTTGCTAAAAAGCTGCACAATGTTTGCTATCAGACGTTTTTGTTTTTATAATCTACCTTAGTAAAGGTTTTACTTTTAGTTTCATCTGGTTCAATAAATCATTGAAAATCGAGGTCGGAAAGTATTGGAATCCAAAAAAGCTGTCCCAAATTTAACTTCAAAACTAAGAGCAGATATCGTTGAAACACCAGCTGTCATCAGAGACGCATCTGGTATCAATCTCTTTGGTAAGAGGATCAAAAGTATCATTTATACAATGGATGTTGCGGTCATTGCAAATTGTAATGCAGATGCAGTACTAGCAGTTTATCCGTGGACACCCAACACCAAGATACTCCAAGCTATCTCAACCGTCTCAAACGTTCCCATTCTAGCTGGGATCGGCGGTGGGCTTACAAAGGGCCTTCGCTCAGCAACCATTGGCTTTTTTGCAGAGGAAAACGGAGCACAAGCTGTCGTCCTCAATGCCCCCACACCACTTGAAACGGTTATCAGCGTAGGTAAGGTCGTTGACGTTCCAATTATTTACACAGTGGTAAACAAGAGTATCAACATAAAAGACCGAATTGACGCTGGTGTTAAAGCGTTCAACGTTGCTGGCGGCAAGGAAACAGCCGAACTTGTCCGATGGTTGCGAGAAGAATTAGCTGAAATTGCACCAAACTTCCCGATAATTGCATCAGGCGGCAAATCTGACGAACAAATAAAGAAAACTATTGCTGCAGGGGCCAATGCAATTACTTTTACAGCATATGGAGTAACCGAGGCAACTTTTCAAAAGAAAATGGAAAAATATCGGCATGAACATTAAGCAGCAATACAAAAAATCTTCGGCAACAGAAGTTGCACGAAGATTTTTTCTTAATGAAAGCTTCTTTTGACAAAGACATCCCTAGCCTCTCTTCAAATAAATCCTTTGCAGATCACTTAAATCTTTATCTGACAACTGCATAGCATCATGCATATACCCACGCACGTTTCCATAATTTGTTATCAAGGCCTGTCGTGCTGTATCTAGTGACCTCCCCTGTACATAGAATGATGAATTCATCTCATTGATAAAATCCATCAAGTTGTCGCTTTGCAACTTTTTACGTAAGTCAGCTTGGTTAACTGTCTCATAAACTAGATTTGTTAGCAGATAATCACGTTTGATAACTTGATAATCAATGCCCAGCGCTGCCAAAATTAAAAAGCCAGCTACTCCCGTGCGATCCTTTCCAGCAGCACAATGAAAAAGCAGCGAACGTCCCTTTTCATCATTAGCAAGAAGATCAGCAAACATCATCCGAAATGCTAGCTGAGAATGCTTACTGAGGATCATTATCGCATATGGCTCCGAGAAATTATTCTCAACTGTATCGTCTTCATCTATTACCGGCAAATCTGAGGACTCACTATTTCCTAACGGGTAAACGGGATAAGAGCGATAAATTGTCCGCTTGGGAAGCCGATCTGGCGACATCTTGCTTTCAAAAGGTGAACGCAAATCTATCACATAGTTAAGACCGTACCCTAATAACTGTTTCTCTGCTTTATTTGACAAACGACTCATATCACCTGAACGTAATAATTTATGCCACCGAATTATGCGTCCATCCCGCGTTTTATATCCACCCAGTTCACGTAAATTCACACTGGAGGGAACATCTAAAATCCGCTCTTGCTTCACCTTCTAATCACCTTGCCTCTCACAAATGGATTTAAATTCAATACAAAATTAATTTACAGAACTGAATCCGGTAACAATTTGTTATCTAAAACCCGTCTAACTGGACTCTCTCAAAGGGCTAAGATCAAGGTTATTCATCTAGAAACTTACCATCAAAACGCAGCTGCAGCAATGAAATTGCAGTATAGATCGAGTCACGCTCGGTTCGAGTAATATCATCGTATGTCTGCGGCAATTTTGCCAGTATATGCTTTGCTTTTCTGATTAGAAATTCTAAATCAGTTCTATATTTAACACCTGTTTTATAGCAGCGCAGCAGTTCTTGACAAGAACTACAAGCATTGTCAATGATGATGATATGCTTCTTACTCTCGTAGACACAGGTGTCCGGCTCATAAACAGCGTTATAAGCAACTTGAATTTCATTAAAATTTCGCATAATGATCCTCACTTGGTCTTTGATGTCGTCATTAGGTTCATACTGATATACCATACCTCCACCACCTTGTAAGCATAATTCCTCTTCTATTATATACTGAAACCTCTACTAGATGCTTGATATCTGCACAAGCTTTGACTATCTTTGCAATAGCTTTTTACTCTTGCACCTTCCATCAACTCGTCAGAATTTCTATGTTCTCAAAGCTCAATAGATTTTTAATAAAGACAAAATATTGCTTGCAGATATTTATGCATTCTATATACTGTATCTTTTAAAATTATCCAGCTGCCCCATTTTAATGGGTAATAAAATACACATAATTATCCAAGATGTGATATTATTAGAGCGTTAATAAAAGTATAAATTTGTAAGTTGTACTTCTTACAGTCCAAAATTGATGACTTTAAAAGCTGTTTATTTAGGGGGAAAACAATGTTTCATTCGAAAAGGTTCAACGGTTATCTAGCCAAGGCTAGTGTGCTCATACTTTCAATTTTTTCATTTTCATCAGCAGTAACCTTCACACACTCCATCACTACTCAAGAAGTAAAGGCTGCACAGGTCAAGCAGTCAAAGTTGATTGAGGTTACCTCGAAAAAAGATGATCTTTCATCTAAATACCAAACTAATGAAAATGGCATTTTTTACATAAAGGGAAAGTCCATCAAAAATGCACAGCTTTGGATCAAGGGCAAGGATTTTAAAACAATCAAAAGAAATGTTTCCAAAAACGAACATTTCAAAGTCAAAGTTAAACTGGCTGATTCGAAGAAAAAAATGAAACTTAAAGTACTTGCAACTGCCGGCAAAAAACACAGCCAGGAACAAATGAGTATTTACAACCGATCAGATACATATTTGACAGCAGTAGCCAGCTCTAAAGCGGCAAAGTCATCCAGTATTGCCGCAATGCAATCTGCCAGCAGCTCGGCTGCAGAATCTTCCAAATCAGCAGCTGCTGAATCATCTAAAACGGCAGAATCATCCAGTATCGCTAAGGCTCAAAGTGAAGCGGCAGCAGTTCAAGCGTCCAGAAACGCTGAATCGTCAAGCACTGCAGCTGCATCCTCTAGAGCTGCTGCTAGTTCTGCTGCCGTACAGACACAAAGTGATAATAATACCACTGGCAGTGATTTATACACTGGTACCCAAGGACAGATCATCGGAAATTCAAGATCACATATTTACCATGTTCCAGGACAGGCGGGATATCATATGAACTCAGCCAATGCAGTTTACTTTAACAATGAACAAGAAGCACAGGCACAAGGTTATCGAAAAGCTTTGCGCTAGAAACGGCGGTCCTTGCAGCAAATACTTTTTTATAGAATATGTGGCAGAAAAATGCCGCAGAAATATCCAATAAAGGCTGCAAATAATAACTTTGAAAGAATTGTTTTGCTGAGCAACTATGGAAGAATCTGGATAAATATTCTGAGTTAGGATGTCGTAAAGCATATATAATCTTGATGGCTGGTAGTTATTGACTACTATATCAGGTGGAAGCCCCGGCGAACGAAAGCATTTTAGGACTCCCATTAGATGAAATGAAGTGTATGATGTTAATAAATTCCACATTAGCTCAATAGTAAAAATCCTCATGTTCGTAGCTTTGCTTTGCATAACTCTCATTTTTTGATTATTCAAATATGTCTGCTTGATCCTACATTTTTCCCAGTGCCGAAAAATCAAATTAAACCATTAAGATAAGATTCACTGGATTAGGGACAAAAGTCATATAGACTACCGAATTAATTAATAAAGAGCTGGGTAAAAGTAATGGACCCAGTTCTTTGTTTCACTAATCTGTTGTATATATTTGGACTGCTTTTTTGTACATTTTAAAAAAATAAATTCTACAGGTACTACTATGTATTTATTTGTACCACTTACAAAGTGCTACAATATCTTTAAAGACATTATTTAGAAAGGATGCTTGAAAATGTCACTATTCAATAACAATAAAAAAGCAGAAGGACTCTTGGAAGATAGAGGATTAGCCAATTTAGACAGAGATGCTTTCTGGCAAGTTAGGGCTATTTTGAGCGAACTTGAAGAACAACAGCTTCTTAAAAACAGCAAAAAAGTAATTTCAAGCGATTATGTTGCTGAAAAGGCAACAGCTAGTTATTTAAGAGCGATTGTAGAACAGAACTGGGTACTAATCGCACAAAATGATCAAATTATTAAAAGCCTTAATTCAAAAAATAATACGCCTGTCAAGAAAGAATAGGCTGCAATTTCCCGCAATTCCCTTTTATGCGTCATTTTTCCATCTATTTCTTAGTTTTCCCCTTCTCTTAGTAGAACTCATAGTAATATCAGTTTTATATTTTTTACACCATTCTTTTTGACTTTTGCGTTATACTTAGATTATCATTCGAGAAAGGGGGTGTGTGCTGGATGTTTACAGAAACAGAAATTAGTAATATTTTGCGGCAGCATGGCGTTGAAAATAAAAATAACACGCTTGCAAAAGCACTTTATGACATCTTCAAGCTGTCTGCCGAAGAACATACAAGCAATCAGCTTTAACAGCTAGCTCTTGCTTAACTGCCTGTAAACTTCTAGTAGTTCACGAATGAATGATGGATATCACATTGAATCGTGTCGCAGAACTACTAGAGGTTTTTAGTTTCTAAAATAAGAAATGATAAATTGTTTTTACAAATGATTTGTCAAGATTTTGTAAAGGCTTTATTTCAACCCTTGAATTTGTAACCAATTTAGCCTAGCATGAGTGGTGAGTTGAGACGTGTGGGCATCTTGATTCCAGCTCTGTATAAAGATAGCAAATGCATTTTTCAGTCGTTGTTGTTTATTTCAACAACGGCTTTTTTAGGCATTACAAAGTCGGCAAAATTCGAGGTAGATGGAGAATTGAGACTTATGAAACACGTTTATATGTAATAAATAAAAAGAGCTAGGTTAAAATTTACCTTTTGGGATATTTTTCATTTTGACCCAGCCTTTTTGGTACTCTTACATAATTACTTCCAAGTAAGCAACCATGTCGCCCGCACATCTATCTTCAGAATAATCTAGCGCTGATACTAAAAATATATTCTTCCATACTTGCGAGTTACTTGCCTTCGAGAGCGCTTTATTTCATGCTATAATATTTTTTGTAGTTAAAAACAGGAGGTATTTTATGACTTCAGAGAAGAAAATGATGATTGCGGGAAAGCTTTACTCTTCAAATGATGCCGAACTTGTTAAAATGCGTCAAAATTCAAAACAACGCGTTTACACATATAACCAAACTTTGCCGCAGGAGAATACTAAACGAACACAATTACTTAAAGAAATGATAGATTGTCCTAGTGAAGACGCCTACATTGAAATTCCTACACGTATGGATTATGGAGAGAACATTCATTTAGGGAAGAACTTCTACGCAAATTATGACAGTATCTTCCTAGATATAGCACCCATTTCTATTGGCGATAATGTGTTATTTGGCCCACGCGTTGGGCTTTACACTGCCGGGCACCCCCTCGCAGCAAGTGTGCGCAATGAATATCTGGAGTATGGACATCCGATCAAAATCGGCAACAACGTTTGGCTAGGAGGTGGCGTCACCATCTGTCCCGGTGTCACAATTGGTGATAATACTGTAATCGGTGCAGGCGCAGTTGTCACTAAAGATATTCCTGCTAACGTGCTTGCAGCAGGCGTTCCCGCCCACCCTATCCGCAAAATAACAGCCACAGATGAAAAATACTGGCAAGCTGAAAAAGCAAATTATTTGAAGACAAGAGACAACTGATCATCTTTTGTCAGACTGTTTAAAGCAAAAAATTTACAATGAAAGTGAGTTACATATAGTCAATAAATCCGTTGAACTCATAAAAAACAGTGATCAAAATATAACAGAAATAGTGCTGAACTGTGATTTTAATGATTCAAATTGCTTCAGCAGAGTATTTGAAAAACACAGAAAAACATCTCCCGTGCAGTTTACGAAAGAGTCGCAAAAAACAAACTGTAAAGTAGAAAAAGGTTGGCAACAGAATTATATTGTTTAAATAAGCACTTATTACTTACTTTTTTGCTTATTTTTTATTCGCTCATTTTTTCAAGATATATCTTTAATTTTTTGCCACACTCATCATTGCAGCCATATTAACCCCCAGCCAACCAACATAAAAACAGCAAGGTAGCCAACGTTCACCCAGGTAAATGTTTTAAAGAACTTGAATGTACTATGATCTTGCGAGAAAGCATTATATTGCCGCAAAGCCAGCAAATTAGCTAAAGAAGCAATGATAGTTCCTAACCCGCCTATTGTCACTCCTAAATAAAGGCCATAAGTGTTATTTGTAAACTTTGACAAAAGGACCACAGCAGGAACGTTACTGATAAATTGGCTGCTAATAACACTAGAAATAAATGTTGACAGTGTATTTCGCGTGTTTTTAAGCAGTAGAGTATGAACAAAATCAATTCGGCTCACAGCTCCCACGACCATAAAAAAATTAATAAACGTTAAGATAATTCCGTAATCAATTTTAGAAAAAACTCTTTTATCCGCCGTCAATGCGCAAAAAAGGCTGACCAGCACCGAGATCCAGATTGGGATGAGCTCTAAAATACCACAGAGAACAATAATAGTCGCCAAAAAGACCCACTTCATCTTCGACCATTCGATTTCTACCTGCGCAACTTCAAGTTTCGAAATAGATTTCTTGGGAAAAAACAACGTGGAAATAACGAGACTAACCAATGAAAACAAACCTACCACGCTGGAATGTGCTAAAAAATCAAATATACTGAGTCGGTAATGCGCTGTTAGATATAGATTTTGCGGATTACCAAAGGTTGTTATTGCACTACCTAAATTAGCATAAATCGTTAAAAGACAAATTGGCATAATTTTAGATATTTTTATTTGTTTGCTGATGCTAAAAAAAATCGGAACCAGTGTAATTATCGCAACGTCATTGGTAAATAACATCGATCCCGCAAAAGAACATAGGAACATTACCAAAATGACCTCGCGTGTTGAGCTGCATTTTAGCAGAACTGCATTAGCGCTAAATGTAAAGAATTTTTTTTGCTCGTATACTGAAACCATAACAAGCAACGAAAAAAGTGAAAGAATCGTCTTTGTATCAATGTCAGAAAACTTGATAGTCCCGAACATAGTAAAAACAACGACTAACAATGCTGTAAAAATAAACGTCTTATCAGCTGAAAGCCGTTTTAAAACTCTTAACATTTGCGCCCCAACTTTCCCAATTCATGTATTTACAATAATTCAGTTTAGCATATTTCGTTCAACTCTAGTAAGCTTCACTCATCATAGCTGATTTTGATGCACAGCTTCTCACAGAGATCTCAATTACTTTAGATTATGCTAAATCGGCTATAAAATTAACAAGTATCGAAATTATAACAGTGTTGAACAAAAATGAAATCATGGCGTGGCCTAAGGCTGCTTTGCGAAAACTCGTAGTTGAAAAATTCGTATCAGACACCTGATAAGTCATGCCTATCGTGTAGGACAAATAGGCAAAATCCCAAAAACTTGGTAGTTCGTTGTTATTGAAGTTGACCCCGCCTTCTTTTTGCCCATAACTCTTTTTATAATAGAGTTCAGCATAATGAAAGGTATATATCGCATGCACTAGACTCCATGAAATAGGTATGCTTACCAGCCCCACACCGAGTTCTAAGGGATTCCCCTTGCCGACAGTTACTAAAATTGCAACAACGCCCAAACTAACACAACTAGCTATGATAATCACTATATCTAAAAAGGAATACCGTATACTTTCGGTTAAGACAACTTTTTTAGTATGTTCTCCCGTTAATGGGTGAAAATTAAACCACATTAACGCCATTGCTGTGACAGCTCCTGCGTTCCAACTCATTAATAGGGAAATCTCCCAATTGAAATAAACTTTTAAGATGAGCCCGCTGACGAGCCCTAACATCACAGCAATCACAAAGTGCATCCATTTCTGCCGCAAAATATTTTTTCCTTGTTCTTTCACCATAAGAAAACCTCCGTTGACCATATTATTTATTATTTTCATTGTAGTTTTTCTCTAACGCAAACTCGATTAATTAGCATCATGTCTGATTACCGAGACACTTCATTGATTCGCTATATAGCGTTCTCTAGTGAATTTCTGCTCGAAAGTTTCTCAAGCGGAAGATGCACTAATTTCAACAAGCCTTGACGTGGAACTATTTTACTAAATGTAATTATTTAAATATTCTGAGTTGTACTTTGTGTGCGCTTAATATGATAGAATTAGTAGTGTAGCAAATAATAATGATTGGTGGATTTAGAAATGTTGATTTTAGGTTTTGCACTATCCCTAGCTCCCCCTAAGTCTTTTCGTTCCAAATGTTGCAACTTTTGCGGTTAATAAAAGATGGAGAGTGTGTCATAAATGGTAGAAGCGATTAATTTAAAATCAGGTATGGTTTTTGAAAAAGACAACAAATTGATTAAAGTACTGGAAACTAATCATCACAAGCCTGGCAAGGGCAATACAGTTATGCAGATGAAATTACAGGATATCCGTTCTAATTCTATTGTTCAAACAACTATGCGTCCCTCTGAAAAGGTTGAGTTAGCACTTGTTGACAAAAAGCAGGCACAATATTTGTATAAACAGGGTGATGTTTTTTACTTCATGGATTTAGACACCTATAATCAGTACGAACTTTCGGCTGATCAAATTACAAGTGAAGTAAAATATTTAATCCCAGAATTAAAGGTTCAATTGGATTTTTGTAATGAAGAACTGATTGGAGTAGAACTGCCAACTACCGTCAAACTTCGTGTCACGGAAACAGCACCTAATATCAAGGGTGCTGCCGCAGCCAGTGGTGGAAAACCTGCTACTTTGGAAACGGGATTAGTAGTGGCTGTGCCGGACTTCATTCAAGAAGGCGACACGTTGGTTATCAATACTTCCACTGGAGCTTATAAGCAGCGCGCATAGTTTACGATTTAAAATAGACAACTATTTATTGAGCATATGCCCCTTCTAGAGGTGAAAGTAAAAAAGATTTCTTTCGGTCCATTTGGGTTTTTGACCAATGATTGCACCGAAGGAAATCTTTTATTTTTTTGCACAGAACATTTTCAATTGCATGCGGCAGCATTCGCAATATCAGTCGTTAGACCAGCAATCACAACGTCTGAATGAATCTTTATTATAAAAATAGGAGGAAACAATAGTGAACAAACAAGAATTGCAGGAATATATAAATAATAATAGTCGTGCTGTTAAGATTTTTTGGGATAAAGCTTTAGTTTTCCAACAAGCAAAAAACAAAAAAAGACAACCAGCAAAACGTTGGAATGAAACAATGTTGGAACGTGCAGCAGATAAAATGCTTGCTACCTTCATCACTGGTATTCATGACAAATTAAAGATGTACATCAAAGAAGATGCCTTGGCGCCCCAAAAAAGCTGGGCCAATTTCATCGAGGATAACGAGATTTTGGAAGAATTGGAAGAATCCGTAGTGGAAATGGACTTTTCATAGAAATCATTTAACAAAATGACCACTAAGCATTAAATTGATCAAACTTCAAATTACAGTAGTTATTCCGTTAATTGCTTGCTTTTGTAACAAAGCAACTATGTTTAGGACCGATAAATTTGAGAAAATCTACGATGTCATAATTATTTTTTTGACCGTTACTTCTATAGTTTTGGTAATACTGGATTATGCGAATATTTTGCAGTTAAGCAGTCCGCCTTATATTTATATTGATAACAGTATTTTACTGCTATTCACTGTTGACTTCTTTTCTCGTCTGGCGTTAGCAAAAAGTAAAAATGAATTTCTCAAAAACAATCTTTGAGACTTACTAGCTATCATACCCATAAATTCTGCTTTTAGTTTCTTTCGCGTAGCTAGATTTGCACGTATTACCAGAGCAGCTCGCATAATAAGAATATTACGTTTAACAAGACTGGTGAGTTTGAGCGGTAAATTGCAAAATAACATAAAAAAATTTTTGAAAACAAATGGTCTGATATACTTGAGCATTAGCTGAAAGTACCCCATTGGGAGAATCATTTTGGTGGGCAATTGCCACTGCAACAACGGTTGGCTATGGTGATGTTTCTCCACATACTACCATTGGAAAATTCGCAGTTGTTCTGCTAATGTTTGTAGGGATTGGATTTATAGGGATGCTGGCAAGTTTGCTTACTGCTTTTTTCACACACGAAGAAGACAGCAATAAAAAAGTATTGGAAAAGCTAGAACAAATCGAAAAAGAAAATACAAAACTAAAAGAAGTAATTATAAGTTAAAACACTAGAAATACTTATTTTAGATGTATACAGCCTTAGAACTCTTCTTTTGTTAAAATAATACTGTCATCAGCTAGCTAATGCAGCCATGTAGCATTCTTACTCACAATCTAGAAAATAATTGTCAAATTTTTATTAAAAGTGGTAATCTATTGATAAGTGTAAAAGCAGGCGTGTACTGAGCTTAGCCATCCACTTAGATATTTTGCTATATTACTTACGTATTTTGAACCAATTAGGAGGGAACGATATTGCGTTTTATTGATGGTATCACTACATCGCTTTTCTTCATAGCCATGATTGTGTTTGTAATTAGTACAGTCTTTCTAATCGTCTTTTCAAACAAAAATAAACACTATGAAAAAACTACCACAGCATCATTTTCTTCGTTCATTATCGCAGTTTTTTGCATATTTTCGCGTACTCATCTTCTAAGAGCTACGCTACTGTGTCTACTGACACTGACTGCTGCTTGGGCTTTTAGAAAAATACTTAATCGCAAGCAGCCAGCGGTCAGTTGGAAGTTGAGCAGATCTTTTATGATCCTAGGAGCCTTGCTTCTGTCATTTAACATGGCTGAGATTTTTTACGTCCATTCCTATCAAAATGAAGCACCACTTGCTAAATTAAATAAAAACAAACACAAAACACACCTTGAATATTTGCGGACAGATCATAAGCGAAGACTTTTGTTTGAAGGCCCCTATAAACACGCTCACCCTGCTTCAATAATCCACAATGAGTAAAGAATTGCATTTTAACCATAGGTGCAAGACATACGTACAAAAAGTAATACTAGCTAATTACTTGCAGCCATATCATCGAGTAATTAGCCCTTTTTGTGTCCAGAAGGACTTTGAACAAGTTCTACTGGGTTCTCAAGGTCAGGAATTCCACGGACAGTCACATCTACATACGTCAGCATTAACAAATTGGTCATAGTTTACACATTTATTAATAATGGCATTCGTTAAGAGACCTCTGAACTGTTCTTCTAGTTCTTCAGAGCTACTGCACTTCACTTAGTATGCTTTAAATCTAAATATCTGTCTGATATTTCCGTAGTTTCCGCTGAGTTTATCCTTTACTATAGTGACAGACAAGGACTTGTTTGCTATAGATTGCCATCTTGATCTCACCTGTTTTTACCAGTAATTATTTCAGTCGTTGCAAGTTTCATTCTTCTCTTCTATGAGCAACTGATGCAAAAATTAAAACTCCGCGTTTAGTTTAGAGTTACTCGTAGCAAAAATACGCGTCTTCTTTGCAATAACCGCACTGTTAAGCTAATATCTGCATCCAGTACAATAATTGTTAAACAAATCGGCTATTTTATTTAAATAGCTCATTCATAAGCAATTTTATTTACAACACTTTCGACTATCAAAGCTTTAACTGCTTTGCTGATCAGCTAGGCATCATAATTAATTATTGACATCACTATTTAAGGCTGCTAAGATTCTTCTGTTTGACCTTTATTTTAAACATAAGAGAGGAGAAATAGGCAATGTTAAATAGTAGTTTCAGAGTTAAGGTTATAATTCTTGTTTCGATCGCTTTTGTCCTTGGTTGCAGTGAATTTATTATCGTCGGTGTTTTAAACGATGTTGCTTTGCAATTCGATAAACCAGTGACTTCTGTCGGATACTTGGTTACTATTTTTGCGTTTGTATATGCCTTTTCAACCCCCGTCCTGACAGCTTTCATTGGCAATTTTCGTTATTTTAGATCTTTAATTTTATTTTTTCTTATCTTTAGCCTCAGCAATATTTTAAGTGCTGTCGCTGTCGGGTATTCAATGCTTGTTTTTTCAAGAATTTTAACAGCACTTGTCTCTGGGGTTCTAATTTCATTAGCACTGACTTTCGGTAATCTGGTTGCCCCTGTCCAAAAACGCGTTTGGCTGATTTCATGGATTTTTTCAGGTTTCAGTATTGCTTCTGTTTTTGGCGTGCCTTTGGGGACCTGGATCAGCACCTCTTTTGGGTGGAGATTTTCTTTCCTCGCGATTACCATGGTAAGTATAGTGACTCTAGCTTTATTTATTCTCTATATGCCGCGCGATCTACAGCCACACAGTAGTAAGTTCAGTGAACAATGGATAATTATAAAAGACAGCCGTATTTGGCTGGCCAGTCTGCTTGTTATGTTCAGTGCAAGCGGGATAAATGTGCTCTTTACCTATTTGCGCCCGCTTTTTACGAGTGCTTTAGGTTTTAAGACATCATCACTTGGACTGTTGCTTTTCATTTTCGGCATAACCTCCATTATCAGCAACCAATTAAGCGGAAAAATCGCAGAACACCAAAACTTGAACAAGATTTATTTTATCTATTTTAGTCAACTAGCCCTATTTATTCTATTATTACCCTTCATTCACATAAAATGGGCAGGTGTTATTGTCATAATGTTGCTGGGAATCACAATGTACCTTCTGAATTCGCCAATTCAAGTACATTTCTTTAAGGTTGCAAAAAGTGACTATCCACAGTCACTAGTCTTGGCATCCGCGCTGAACTCAATCTTCTCTAACTTTGGGATCTCTCTTGGATCGGCCACAGGCAGTATTCTAGTTGAACATCATGGACTGATTTCTATTGGAGTTGGCGGGGGTATCTATGCACTCGGGGCGTTATTATTTACTTGGCTTCTAAATCTTTCAATCGCCCGCAAAATACACGCATCCTCAAATTGATCTGCTTAGCAACATTCTAGTACAATATTTTTTTAGATTGTCTACTCTAATTATGATTACTACTTTATAATGGTAAGTATGATGATATGATTTGTTTTGTTTGGTTTATTAAAAATGGGCTAAGTTGAAAAGTCTTACCCTTCTCCTCACGACAGAAGTTTAAGACTTGCAATACGACTCAGCTACACATATATGTACCGTTCCATCAATTAGTCCAAATGCTGATGACATTAAAAGCTGACATTTAGGGGGAGTTTTTAACTTGAAAACTTTAAAACTAAAAAATAGCTTTTTAGTTGTTATCGGAAGCTTATTAGGTAGTTATCTATACCTAGTTCCTTTCTTTTACGATAAAAAAATGAGAGTGGGTAATTTTCTTGAAAGAGATCTGAATTTTCATTTATCACGTCTTTACGGAATAGGGCATGCATTTTCAAACCCTATAAACTATATTTCATTTAAAGGTGTAGGCCATGGAGTTAACTACTTCTACCCATGGCTAACATTTTATCCAGCATATATTTTTTACAAACTCTTTAATAATGGTACCTTTAGTCTCATATTCTTTCTATTTTTATTAACATTTTTTACCTTTATAACTTCGTACTATAGCTGTAAGGCTGCTTTCAAAAACAATAAGGCCGCTGCTATTTTTAGCATTCTATATACTTTTTCTGGCTATAGAGCTGTTGATGTCTTTCAACGATGTGACATAGGTGAAATTATAGCAATTACCTTCTTTCCGATTATTTTACTTAGTTTTTATAAAATAATTATTAAATATGATTTTGATTATTGGCTATTGCTTTCACTGTCTTTTTCATTGGTAATTTATTCTCACGTACTCTCTGCAGTATTTTTAGCTTTCACACTCTTATTATTACTTATCTGTTTGTGGGCAAATCTCGAATACAAAAGAACATTACTAATAAAAATTTCAGAAAGTGCTTTACTTACAATTGGTTTAACATCATTCTATTGGTTACCAATGCTCCAACAAATGCGTTTCATAGAGATAAATCCTCCCGCTATCCGCGATTTAAATTTTACAGCACTAGATCTTAGCTGGTTGATAAATAATTCATTAAATAACTCAATCAACATCGGCGGAGCGATATTAGGTTTGGTACTATTAACCGTATTTGTGGTAAGTTCATCAAGATTAAAAGTTGAGGGCTATACTTACAGAGTTGTGTGGTTAATAACTGTTGTACTAATTTTATTGTCTACTAAACTGTTTCCGTGGAGCTTACTTCAAAACACCCCTTTAAAGATAATTCAATACCCTTGGCGCTTTCTTGAAGTCGCGACACTGCTTATTTCTGCTATAGGAGCTTGGCTTCTTAAAGACACTAAAACAAAAAATATTATTTTGCTTTTGTTTTTATCGCTATCTATAAATACTTCTATCTCTTTCAATATAACTAAAGAGTCATGGTTTTCTGTTGACAAGAATACCTTCATGTCAAGTGTCATAGGGAAAGAATCACTCGATTACTATCCAATCATAAGCGCTGGTCAAAATAAAGATTCCATTGGCAACAAAGAATTCGTGGTAAATGGCAAAACAAAAAAAGTACCTTTTGTCGCGAGTGACACCCATGTTACTATTCCAGTATCTCCAAATAAAGATGGTAAGTTTCTCAACACCCCTTTTCTAAAGTATCTAGGTGTCCATGCAACAATAGATGGGAAAGAAACCAAAGTTAAGACGTCCAATAGAGGAACGGTTCAGCTATATGTTCCAAAAAACAGCAAAAAAATTATAATCACTTCAAGATATACTAGACTAGGCAATGTCGCAAAACTAATATCTGTATTTTCATTAGCAGCCCTAATCTTTTTATACTTAAGAAAAATTTATCAGAAACACGATAAATCAAAATCACCTGTTATCAAAAGCTGATATTACTTTTTACAAAGTCTTGGTACACTAACTACTCTCTTGTTATTTTACCCAAATATATAATTTTCAATTCTAATGTCTACTTTAAAATAAATATTGCAATTTGTTCCTCTAGTTATGGTTAACCTGAGGGCTTTTTGTATAGAATCAGGTAAGTTGTATTGTTAACATTGGCTTGTTGCTTTTATTCCCTTATACAAAAGCAATATATCTAAACATAGAGGAAGCAATGTAAGTGAGGTTAAAAAATGAACTAAAGAAAGAGGTTACTTTGGATATAGAAAAAACATCACTATTAATTCTGGTGCTTTATTTTTACTCTTTGTCATCGCACTTGAACACCAATAATGATAAACAATTACACAACAGAAATAGCGCTCATCACCCTTTGAAATACGGTTTAATTAAAGATCATACTCAAAAGGCTAATTTTTTGAGCGGGCTTACTCAGTACGCCTATGGACTCCATCTTAATTGCTGAGGTCTATTTATTTTCATAAAAAAAAGAGCTGCCTCGTAAGAGGTAACTCAATTTTATGTACCATGCTCGTTGTAAAAGTTTACTACCTAAAAGCACCTAAAGCAACTCTATTTTGGCATACAGCATGCAAGGCTGGGGAAATATCAGGCTATGAATTTAACTATTAGACATATATATTATGGATTGCTCAGATCCTACTTTCAAATGTCAAAAATAAAGTTTTACAGCCTGTTAAAACCAATCTTATAGTTTAACCACATTACGGAGAAATAAATTTAAAGCATTTTACAACCTACATCACCAATTTACAAAAGAGTCGAGAATTATGCATAACTCTTTAACTGAAAATCAATCACAAGCATTTGATTTTCTTGATAAGGGCATTAAGCATGTAAAGTTTTTTGGTCATTCATTAGCTGTCGCTGATTCTGCTTACTTCCAGTCAATTTTTGATTATCTTATCTTAATATATATGATAGTGATGTAACTCTTATTTTCTGTTATGGTAACTTTCATGCAGAAAATTCAGAAAAAATGATTACATATGAACATTATATTCAAAAACTACTTTCTATATATGGAGAAAAATCTCTAAAAAGTGCTCATTGAAAGAATTTAATGACAAAATTAATATTAGAGAATAGGTTGCAGATTACGCATCTTAAAAGTAATGAATTTTAGAAAGGAGACAAACCAAAATGACAGATAATATATGGTTGCAAACTGCCACAAGAAATTTATTAGCTTTAAGTATCAATAAGTCTAACTTTCAAAAAGCAAGAAACGAATGGATATATGCTGGTTTAGAAGACAATGAGTATTCTAATTATACTTGTAAACTCTGTGAACATCCCGATATTAGGTACGAGTACACTATTAGAAATATTAATAATGAAAACAAAATGATTGTTGGTAGCTCTTGTATTAATAAATTTGTTGATACATTTGAAGATAATAATGAAACTTTCTATGATGAGGATAATAACATAGTTACTAAAAATAGAATCAAAACTGATAAAAAGAATTATTGGAAAAAGATACTATCTTCAGCTCTTAAAGATAAATTTTATGATGGGGAATTTCAGCAAAGTATTTCAGACATAATAATTGAAGAGGAAAAATTAACTATTAATCAAGCAAAATATTTAATTAATTTTTATGACTCTTTAAGCCAAAATGAACAATCAGCGTTTAGACATATTGTAAAAATAAAATTAAGACGTGATAAACATAAAGGTCAATATACTGATTTAAATTCCAATCAAAAAAATTTATTGATATGATACTCAGTCCTCAACAACTTCAAAGAATGCAAGAACATGAATAAAAACCCCCTAGAAATTAATCTAATGAGTAATGACCTACTTCTTGTTAGCTCTAAAATCAGAAAAATGATAACTAGTTTTATTGCCAACTCAGTAGTTAGACTTAAGGAGATTATCAAGGCTTTTCACCACTTAGCATACAGCTTGAATAAGGTAATCAGCCTTACACTGTAGCCAATAATCAGTATATCAGAAACTAGACAACGTTGATAGAGAATGACAGTATATGGATAGACTTAAGGGTATAAAATTTGTCAAGTTTTTTTGCCTGACTGTGGACTTAATCAATCCACATCACTCGTGGACTCTCTTTAATTAGAGAGTCTATTTGTTTGCACAAAAAAGACTTCCTAGAATAATATAGGGAGCCTAATTTATCTAAGCTGTTTCCTAATTTAAACTTATCATATTTTAGTTCAATTTAAAATGGTGTCATTCCACGATTAATACACGTCTGCATGTACATTACTAAGTTGCTTTTAGCAGAGATTTTACCATCTACAGGTGTCTTAGCTTTCCTCTGCATTAGAATGGTACTAGTTACCATTAACCCGACTTGAACAACTCCTAGATGCTTTTTTAGCACCTTTATAAGGCTGCTTGGACTACTTTCCTGAATACGCATGTCATAAAACTTTTGTAGCTGTAGAATAGTGTTGTATCCAAGTACAACATCTACTATTACTAAGCTATTACCAGTAGTTGCTTTAACCTGTTTAGCTGTCTGCAATATCTCAACATTACTTTTATCAATCCAACTTAAGATATTTGAAAGTAATACCTTATTACCACTAACTTGTTTAACTGTGTAAGATTGACCTTTACCCAAATTGGAATAGTAGTTCCATTACTCCACAAACATTTTTGTTCTGCAAAATCTTGATACTATCTTGTGAAGATAATATTTGATTTTTACCTGTACCTAGAGCAATTAAATCAGTTATCGTTGATTGATAATTACAGAATTAACATCTAAACATATTTCTACATTTAGCTTTAACCTTAACTCTGATACTATTGCATTTAGATAAGTCTATAGAGCATCTGCATAAAGTCTTCTCATCAACAGCGGTTGACAAAGAGCTCTTGTTAGTGGCTATATTTTATTTAAAAAAAATGAAAAAGACCGCTAATCAAGGAGTTAACCTCGATTAACGGTCAATTAAGTGACATCATTGGGCATACTGGCTCGCGGTTCCAATCACAAACAGCCACTAAATAGCTGTTATATCAATCTTTTACCTTGTGAGTATCTTTTGAACACTAACAAAACACTAACAACGTTCAAAATCTTCTGGCGGCAAGTGGCTGTTACTCAATCGAGTAGCAGTTTTTTTATTATGCCATGAAATATTGTTAACCTAACTACTCTACCATAAATATCCATGAATAAAATACGTATAAATGAATTAAAGATATAGCAATCTTAAAAGTAGCAGTAATTTATGTCTCAAATTATATAATTTAATAAGTGCATAATACTATATATTGTATACATAGTAAAAATAAGATGCTATATATTGTATTTTTTCTTGACAAATTTAAAACTGGGTGTATACTAAAAAAGCATTAAAAATATTACATTCAATTTATCTCAAATATAATTTCATAAAAAAGAAAGAAGGAATCTTATTGAAAATTTCAAACTACTTTGATGTAGATACAAAGTCTCTCAATTGTTTCAATATTGAAACAGCAACAGATACTAAGCGCTATCTTGACCCAACCAAAATTGTTTTTTCTAATAATAAATATTTTAATCATGACTTAGCTTCTAAAAAAATTGGGGATTTTTTTAAAACATTACTAGAACTTCATGACGATAATAGAGAGAACGAAATATTAGAACTGTTAAAGAATATACATGAAGTAAATGATACTCATCTTGGAGAATCAAAAAATAAAGTAAATGGTCATGGTCCAAAATTTGATGCTCTAGTCGAAGCAATGAATACAATTAGTGATATTGAAAAAATAGTTAAGCTGGATAAAAATGTTATTTTATCTACCTCACTAGTTTTTAATATATTCGTGTTAGACTTCGGACCAGACAGCTATTCCGATTTAATCACAAATATAATCTATGCAGAACTTTCAGATTATACAGAGAAAATTTTAAAAGTCTATGGTCAAAAAATGCTCCCCCATAAAGCTGATAGATTTTCTTGGAATGAAAAAAAACATTCGTGGGAAAAAATCGTTGTAAAATATTTTGAAATTGACGGTGAGAGAATTGTTCTCTTCCCCAAAAAAATTGCTGTTTCTTCCCATCAAGGTAGTTCAGTAAAATATCTTCAATCTGTAATTTTTGATAAAATACGAGCTGATTTGTTGAAAAATGACCCTAAATTTAAAGCTAATCAAAAAGAACTAAAGAAAATTGTAAAAGGTATGTACCCTGGTATGACAAGTAAAGAAATAGATATATCCTTAACCAAAACAAATCCTGATTTATTTTTAAAATTTTGTGAAAAACTTACTAAGGATAACAAGGGGAAGAGCTGATGGTGAAAGAACGACTTGTAATATTAGGTAATGGCTTTGATTTAGCTCTAGGTCAAAAAAACTCATATAATGAGTTTTTCGGTTGGCTTGACAATAATGATAAAATATCAAAATTCCCAAAATATACAGAATATGAGAACAATACCACTTTATACCAAGTGAATAAGTCAATTGGTGATTCTCTTCTTGATAATAAAACTGTTAATGTTTGGGTATACTACTTTCAATTAATAAAACTTCCTGACAACCCTGAATGGAGAAATATTGAAAGTAATATTAGACAAGTACTAATTCAGAATGAAAAACATATCCAAAAGGTAGATTTAACTATACTTGAATATTTGAATTTTTTTGAGAAAAATAAAAGACTAGCATTAATAATTAAAAGTATTAAAAAATCAGTGGAATATGATTTAAGTGATACAAATATTGAAAAAAAATCTATTATTTTTGAAGTCAGTTCATCTGAACTTTCTATTTATACATTTCTACTTAACCAATTGAATCAATTTGAAGAACTTTTTACAGACTATTTAGACTTAGACACAACTACTGCTTCTCCTTACAAATATATTGAGTTACTAAATTCAATGGATGTAACTCGTACTTCTAATAAGAAAATTCTAACTTTTAACTATTCTGTACTTGGAGATTATAATGAATTCACTAGAAATATTCATGGTACTACTGACGACAAAAACATCATATTTGGATTAGACTCATCTACTATTCCATCTACATCACCAATTTACCAAAGAGTCGAAAATTATGCATAACTCTTTAACTGAAAATCAATCACAAGCATTCGATTTTCTTGATAAGGGTATTAAATATATAAAGTTTTTTGGTCATTCATTAGCCGTTGCTGACTATGCTTACTTTCAATCTGTCTTTGATTATCTTAATATCTATGATAGTGATGTAACTCTTGTTTTCTATTATGGTAACTTTCATGAAGAAAATTCAGAAGAAATGATTACATATGAACACCAAATTCAAAAACTACTTTCCATATATGGGGAAAAATCTTTAACAGGTGCTCATGGAAAAAATTTAATGACAAAATTAATGCTAGAAAACAGACTACAGATTAAGCATCTTAAAAGTAATGAATTTTAGAGGGGAGACAAATTGTGACAAAAAATAATTCCAAATCCGACTGGATTCCTTTTTATATTACTACAGCTATCACCATTATTGCTCTTGGTGTAACAATTTATTTTAACCATAAATCACTTTCTTGCACAAATAAGCAGTTAAAAATAACACAAAGTGAGTTTAAAAGTAAGCAAAATGCATCTTTATCTGCACAAGCTACAGATGTTTCTTCATGGATTAATCAACATAAAAAAACTCCTAATGGTAACATGAATTTTCTTGTACAAGCTATCAATTCTTCTTCTCAACCTATCTACAATGTTTACTTAATTGTTGTAAAAAGAAATTTTAATGGTAATAAAAAAGTTTCTCAAAAATACAATAACAGTAAAATTCAGGAAATAAAAAAATATGGTGACTCATACAAATGGTTTCTAGATATAGTTCCTCCTGAAAAAGAAATATATAATTTCTATCCAAATAATCTACAATATTCCTCAAGCCTTAATGGTGTAAACTACGGTGTCATTATGCTTTTTAAAGACTCAAGAGGAAACTTTTGGATGAGAACAGATGATGGCACCTTAATAAACGAAAAGAATTATTTTAAAAGTTATCAACAACTTTTGAATAAACTTGGTTTTACAAAAAATGTTTCAGAAAAGCTAAAAGGTGTTTAACGACTATTACATATTGGACTTAAATAATCAGAAAATGATATCATCTAGTTAGAAATGGTGATACTTATAGTATTTCACATCATAAAGTGGACTTGAACAATCCACATCACTCATGGACTCTCTTTAACTAGAGGATCTATTTGTTTGCACACAAAAAAGATTCTCTAGAATAATCGGGTCTATACTTTCTGATATTGGTGAAACATAAAATCAACATCAGTTTTTTGTTTTATACGTTAAAGGACATGGCATCCTATGTTACGATTTAAGTGACCAAACCCAATCGAAAGAAGGATAAACCATGTCCCAATCGAATTTTATCGCACAATTACTTGAAATAAAAGACCCAAATATCAAATTTTCTAAAGTTGAAGACCTTAAACCCACTAAAAAAGGCATTGTCTTTCATTTTAAAGTTGTCCATGCTCGTCTTAGTTATCAGCTTTTCCACTGCCTTAACTGTGGCTTTGAATCATTAATAAAAAATGGCATCACCTTAACCAAGCTTCGTTTAACAACGCTTAATGGTCCAATGATTTTGATGTATCTTCGAAAACAACGTTATTTTTGTAAATCTTGTCAAATAACTTGTGGAGCCCATACTCCAATTGTTGAAAAAAATCACTCTTACAACCGGACTCAATTCTGCTGTCTTTAAATTAGCCAAACAATCACTTACCAGCGTCACGATTGCCAAGATAGTTGGTCTTTCACCTAGTTCAGTTGCACGAATCTTATATCGTAATTTTCAAAGACCTCGGCGTGTTGCTGCTCTTCCTGAACATCTTTGTTTTGATGAGTTCAAATCTGTTGCCAAATCATATTCATTTATTGCCATCGATGCTAAAAATCATAATTTGGTCTCAATTCTTGATAATCGCTTGTCTAAAAGTATTTGCGCTTACTTTGAGAATCGTTACTCTCTTGCTGAGCGTTCAGCCGTTAAATCAGTTGTCATTGATTTGAATGTCAATTATCAATTTTTCAGCAGACGCCTTTTCCCGAATGCTGAAATCATTATTGAGCGTTTTCACATTGTTCAATTGGTACATCAGGCGTTTGATCAACTTCGAGTTACGCTTTTAAAGCGACAAGGCGATAAGCATAATCGCGTTTACAAAGCTTTAAAAATCAATTGGCGTTTGTTTCATAAAGACACTGAAAAAGCAATTGTTCAAAAACACAATATTTCAGAGGCCTTAACGAATATATGACGCAACAAAACCTGATTGATTTAGGGCTTACTACTAGTTCAAAACTTAAATATGCTATATGAAATAGCTCACCAAATACAAGAAGCAATTAAAAAACAAAATTTCCAAAAACTCAATCGAGTTCTAACTAATTACAAAAAACAGCAATCCCCAATGGATACTTCAATTACAACCCTGAAAAAGAATTTAAAATATATTTCAAATAGCTGTGAATCATCGCTTTCCAATGGATCTATCGAAGGAATCAATCGTAAAATCAAAGCACTTAAACGCATCTGTTATGGATTTAAAACTATGAATCATTTTTATGCCAGAATTCTTTTAATTGTAAAATAAAGAAGCCCTCTATTCAGATGACTTCATGGTTCCACCAATATAGTTTGACAGAGACTCAAAAAATAAAAAGACCGCTAATCAAGGAGTTAACCTCGATTAACGGTCAATTAAGTGACATCATTGGGCATACTGGGCTCGAACCAGTAAATTGCGGATTCAGAGTCCGCTGCCTTACCAATTTGGCGAATGCCCAAAAATCAACTATTTCATAATAATAGATTTTGGCTTTTTTGTCAATAGAATTTCTAAAAAATATCTGCTCAGATACCTGTAATCCATTTTAGCGCTGGATTACGTTAGACAGACAAGAGCTGGGGCAGGTCATCTTTGATGTTGCTCCAGCTCTTTTGTCTTTGGCTATTATTCTTTGACATCAGCTGTATAACGCTTGATGTTCCTCTTCAGGTAGTGCAACAGCTCTGTTTCATTTGGAAACTCACGCGGGCTCTGTTGCCCGTGTAAACGCAGAGAAATCTTGTTTATCTTAATCCTACCTGTCCAAGTATATGTGTGCTCAACGATAAAACGATTGTTAAGTTTTGTCTTCCCGAATTTTAGAACATAAACTCTTTCCGGAACAATCAGTGGATTGACGTGCTCTTTTTTATAGTTTATGTTGTTTGCCTGTAAAAAGTTTTTAGTTTTTCTCAGCATGTCACTCCTCCTTTACTAACCACTCATTTATCGTATAAAGCCCAACGACCGACTTCATATTCAATTATAGCAGTTTAAACTATAGTATCAATTTATTTAATCTGCACTTTTTTCTTAAAACTCAGCATGCCTCACAGCTGCGCCACAATGTTTTTTTGCGTGTAAAAACCTTCTGAAATAAAAAATCAAGCTTCTTCACTCCGAGTTTATTATGCTCGCTACTGTTGCTAAAAAGCCTCACAATAGCAATAAAGATGGGCCAAAACCAAGTTTTGGCCCATCTCCTATTATTAAAAAGAGATACTATTATCACCCGTACGGGGATCGAACCCGTAACTCCGCCTTGAGAGGGCGACGTCTTAACCAATTTGACCAACGGGCAAAATTACTCTTATAATTATACATTATCCACAGTAACTGTCAAGACTATTTTTTTAAAATCTTGTATTGCAGATAAATACAGACCGCAAAGATAAAAAGGCAATAGATGCATCCTGCAATAACTACTAAGTCCAGCCAATTGTAACCCAAAATCTGTTTTGATACAAACAAAATTAAAACTGTCACACTCCATTTTAATAATTTAATATAAAGCTGCTTTAATTCGTTTTGCACTTTCATCTTCCTTTGCCTTAAACTTTTAATTCCTAGTGAAAACGAACTGAAGCTCAGGAACCTTTTCAAAAGCACGATTATAGTAACTGACCTCAAATTGTGCAGGCGTTATGCCAATAATCGCATATGTTCCGCCTAGTTGGCTGTATTTTCCCCGTGGGAAGCTAATACTGCCTGGATTAAGGTAGAGACACCCATTAATGTATTCGACTCCTAAGCGATGTGTATGCCCAAATAAAGCAATCTGTGCCTGCTTCTCTTGCGCAAAAAGGCTCAGGCGTGCCAAGCCTAAATTGACACCCAGCAAATGACCATGCGTTAATAGCACACGCGTACCGTTTATATCCTGTACCAGATACTCTGCGAATTCAGGATCATAGTCACAATTGCCCGTGACCACTGCAAAATGCTCAAAAATTTTATCATCAGGTTCCAATTCCGAGTCACCGCAGTGAAACATTGCATCGACCACCCCGTCATATTTTGCAATCAACTTATCCAATATTTTATGGTCACCATGATTATCACTGACTACCAATATCTTCGTCTTCTCTTCACTCATCATTTCTCCCACCAATCATCAAAGTTCACGCTCAAAGCCCTAACAGCCTTACCACGATGGCTGACCTTATTTTTTTCAGCGGGTGTCAGCTCAGCAAAAGTTTTTTTCAAACTTGGTAGATAGAATAGTGGATCATAGCCAAAACCATCTGTTCCCCGTTCTTTTTCCAAGATAAAGCCTTTCACATTACCTTCGACGATAAGCGGTTTTCTAGCAATGCTTGTCACTACCAATGAGGTGTGGAAGGTAGCTGTTCTCTTATCTGTCGGTACTCCCTTTAATTCATGCAGCAGTTTAACCTTGTTAGCAGCATCATCATGGTCCCCCGCATAGCGCGCTGAAAAAATACCAGGAGCACCATTCAACGCATCGACCATTAAACCTGAATCGTCCGCCAGTACTGTCATTTTTAATTTATTTGTCAATGTCTCTGCTTTAAGAAGTGCATTCTCCTCGAATGTTTGTCCATTTTCAATAATTTCCGGTACCTGTTCCATCTCATTCAATGTTTTGACTTTGAAACCCCTAGGTTCAAAAAAGGCCCTGAATTCTTTTGCCTTACCTTCATTTTTTGTTGCTATCAAAATTGTTGTCACAAGCTTGCCTCCACTAAAAAGCATTTAACTACTTTTACAAATATAATACATTTTCACATTTCTTTCCAGCACAGCAAATTTATTCAAATTGATGAAAAATATGATTTTAGTCTTTGTTTTAAAAATCAGCAAGGTATAATTGAAGATAGATTTTAACAGAGGAGACTAACCATGGATGCCAAACTATTCCACGAATTGATGGACAGCAACAAACAAACCGCACTATTTGGATACGCACTTATCCGAGATTACTTACTGCCGGACTTGATCGGCGATAACGCTAATATTTTGTACTGGTCTGGAAAAAAACTAGCACGCGAATTTCTCTTAGCTGCTGAAGAGGATCTTCCTTTGTTTTTCCAGCAGGCAAACTGGGGCAAACTGCAAAAAACAAAAAGTGATAAGAAACAGCAAATCTTCAAATTGGAAGGGACGATCGTAAAACAGCGTCTTACAAATAATCCCCAAGCAGACTTCTTACTCGAAGCAGGTTTCATTGCTGAAACGATTCAAAATCAAAATGGCTTTATTTCTGAAACGATTATTAAAGATATTGATAAGCGTAAAAATGTTGTAACGTTCCTTAATCAGTTGGACCGCAACGATAAAATAGATCCTAATCTTATTCCAGAACAGGACCCGCTTCATTTAACTGAATTGACTGAAAAAAGTAATAAGGAATAGACGAAGAATTTGATGGAACACATTTATGAAGCTTAAAAAACATACTAAGATCAAGAGCTGAATCAACCAAAAATTAGCTTTTAAAGTATTCCTCAATTATAACCTGCCTCCTCTTCTTATATTCCACATAGACACGTTTCATGGGGCACATTCCACTTCTTGGATTATAGCGAAGTACGTGTTGCAAGTCGTGCCCATACAATACATCCTCGCCATGACTAACCAGTAAGGCGAATATTTTTTACAATCCCCCTGAAAACAACAAAAAGAGATCGGATCAATTGTATCTTTTGACCCAATCTCTTTTTGATTTAGCTTAAGACTTTTGAACTAATGTACCACAAAATTTATCTGTTCGCCTAGTTAATATTTTCTCTTTGCTGCCAACTCTTCGTGTAGAAATAGTTATTTATTTTATAAACAGGAGTTCTTTGTTTCTGACTCAAAAATGGATTAACATGCTGATCCACCTTAAGCCAGCCTTTCCAACCTAAATGGATCGTATCCTGCATAAAATATGGTGAAGCACCATCATCACTCAAATCAACAACGTTATCGAATCCTTGCGAGTTCAATTGATGTTTAATCTTATGATTGAACTGATGTATCATGTTCATCGATAAACCAGTATAATCAGCCCACTTTTGATTAATCGGCGGGATAATGAAGAGTACGTCGGTATGTTGTTTTGCAAACTGATTCAAGACAAGTTGGAAGTCGGAGTACTCAACGGACTTAAGGTAGCTAAAATTGCTCTGTTCGTTCCTTAGTTTTTGATAATTCTTCTTTAACCTTTTGTTCCAAAAATTATTATCAACATTGAAACGATTATTGGTCGTATTCTTGTGTCCTAAGTTTTCTGCAACTTGGCTTAGTTTTGCAACATTGTATTCGTCGGGCAGCTGCTTTTCGCCCTCTTCAATCAAGGACCTTCTGTCTTTCAACATCAGCATTGAAAACATCTGATCCTCATGCTTCAACATATTGTATTTCAAATCCAAATATGTTTTTTCATTCGAAGTTAGTTTTTGTCCCGCCGCAACTCTTAAAATGCATCGTTCCAACGTCTCTGACGAACGTGCGGACGGCATGTTCAGTAAACGCGAGGCTGCATACCGATCCATTCGCGTGTCACGAGCATGACGCAGCCATTCGACCGTTTGCAGATTGGAATAATAAAAACTGAAAGCATTGGGATCGATCCCCTTTTTCACAAACCATTGCGGAGAAATGATAAAAACAGCTTTTTTATTTGTAAGCTGTTTACTTATGCCTTGCATCCCCCAATAATGAGTAAGTGACTGTGTTCCAGGCGATCCTAAGAGAAACGGACGATAGTTACGTTGGTATTTTTGCGCTAAGACCGACGGGTGTAAGGCATCCATACGGGACAGTTCTGATGATCCAAAGAATGGAACATAGTTCTGCGACATGGCTGCTTCTTTCACCGCTGATCCCTTAAAGATATTAGGCGACTGTGAAAGAGCTGCTTTTTGGATCGTTGTTTGCGATATTTTTTTGACACCGAACGGGGAGATGAGAAAAACAAACAATATAAGTGCCGCAAGAGCTATAGGCCCAAAAATTTGAAATAGTTTTTTGAAAACATTCATTACTGCATATTTTCAACTTTCGCAATTATTTTATTAGGCGTATCCCATTCACTACGTTCAAACTCAGACACAGGAACATCAATGCCACATTGAGATTGTAGTTCTAACAAAAGCTGCACTGTTCCCATTGAATCAAGCAGGCCCGACTCAAACAGATTAACATCTAAATCTTTGCCGACTTCATCGCTTCCTGTTAAATTTTCTAAAATTTCAATAACTTGATCCTTCATTTTTAAATATCCCCTTTTATATTAATTTGTACCGTGGAAAAATAATACATTTAAAAATCCCGAGAAAATCAAAAAGCTAAAGCAAACTGTATTAAACGTTACAAAGATTGCAAGTGCCTCAGTGAATTTATTACTTGGAATATGTGCTTGGTGCTTCTTCTTGAAGCGAAGCCATGCATCGCATAATATAATAGCACATGCGTGGAAGAGACCATAAACAATATAATACCATGTCAATCCATGCCAGAATCCCATGATCAGGAACAATGTAAAATACCCCACATTTGCAATCGTTATTCGACTTTTTATCAGTTTATTCTTCATAATAAAAAATACTAACCGCATATAGATATAATCACGGAACCAAAACGACAATGTCATATGCCACCTGTTCCAGAAGTCTTTGATGTTATGTGCCTTGAACGGTCGGTTGAAGTTCATCGGCGTTTCAATTCCCATAATATAACTTACACCAACTGCGAATAAACTATATCCGGCAAAATCGAAGAATAGGTCCATCGAGTACACATACATATACGCTACGAGCCACCAAGATATACCACCATGACTAACTGCTAACCGTGAAACAACTGGTTCAAGTCTTGAACCGAAATAGTACGCTAAGATAAACTTATATAAGAAACCTAAGAATATATACCAAACACCCTTGTCGAGTAGTTCCAAGTATTTCTCGCGCACAACCGACTTATTATAATCCTTAACAAAACGTCGATATCGGTCTATAGGCCCCGAGGAAATCGTTGGGAAAAATAGTAAAAACTGGAGTACCAACCAAGGCTTGAACTCCTTAATGATCCCATCGCGTATCTCCATTATTATTTGAACTACCTTAAACGTTAGGTAGCTTATACCTAGAAAACCGATAAAAGACGCCCGTCCATGTTCAAGTGCCGGTGTGATCTTTACGATCACCAGTGGGATTATCGCTAAAATAACTGCTAGGTAAAAGATCCACGTGGCATTTTTCTTTTGCCGGTACGCATGATATATTCCGATTAAACAAACCTCAAAAACAATATAACAGATCAATGCAATTCCTTGCTCCCATTTTGGACCGCCAAAGGTCAGAAGCAAGAAGGCAAAAGAGATCAACGTTTGATACCAATGTAATTTTTTTCCAAACAACATTCCGATCATAATCGGCAATAGTGCTACACCTAAGATTAAAAAATACGTTGGATTTTGATACGGCTGCATATTCGGCATTATCCGTTGACCTCTTTAATCAGACGCTTACGGTCGACTTTACCATTAGGTGTTAGTGGTAGAGCATCAAGATACACAAATCTTTGTGGCATCATATATGGCATCATCAGATTTTTTAACTCTTCTTTGATTGCTTTCGTCAACTCAAAATTGCTTTTAAAATCATTCTTTTTGGCCGCAACATAAGCGATCAATTGATTTACTTTATGATCTTTACCATATTTAGGTACCGTTGTTGCTTGTGATATCAGAGAAACTTGGTCCAAGTGATGATCAACCTCCTCCAACTCAATTCGAAAACCATGCAGCTTGATCTGAAAATCAATCCGCCCCTTATAAAGTAACTGCCCTGCACTATCTAACTGGCCCAAATCACCGGTTCGATAAGCCGTCTGTCCATGTAGCTTAACAAAAGCCTGCTTTGTTTTCTCGGCATTGTTCAAATATCCCTTGGATACACTTGGGCCACTGATAATAATCTCACCATCCTGCCCTTTCTGAACATCCTGCAGTTGGTCATCTACTACTCGGATCGAGGTATCCGTCTTCGCAATCCCGATAGGCAGTCGTTTGTAATCATCTAAGACCTGCTTGGTGATCTCGACTTGACTGACAGCAACCGTTGTTTCCGTTGGTCCGTATGTATTAAAAACATGTGCGTGCGGAAAACGTGTATTCAATGTTGCCGCTGTCTTGTGCGTCAGCTCTTCCCCACAAAAAAGGAAGTGTGACAAACTCGGATAATTCTGTTCATTGAAACTTGGTTCCAATAAGCAGATATCCATGAATGAGGGTGTTGAAACCCAGACATTCAAAGCAAGTTTAGGCAACTCAGCAAAAAGTTCTTTGAAATTGTCAGTAACTGATTTCGGTAACGCGACTAATCTGCCACCGCGTGTCAAAGCTGGATACAAATCCATTACCGATAAATCAAAGGAATATGGCGGCTGTGATAAGAAACTCTGTCTATTACTGATTCCAAAATCATTCTGCATCCAATCTAGGAAACTCACCAAATTGTCATGACTGATTTGGACTCCCTTCGGAACACCCGTTGTTCCAGAAGTGAAGATTATATAAAAAGTGTCGTCACCAGCGATCCATTTCTCCTTGGAAGTTCCTTGGACATGTTTGCCAAAAATACTCTCCAGCTCCGTGGGGTCGATGAGTGGTAACCCCGGCATAGCCAGAGGCAGCTCTTCAACTGCGATACATGCTGCCGGCTTAGCTATTTGATTGATTATCGTCAATCGTTCTCCTGGAGAATTTGTGTCGACCGGTATGTAGGCATGTCCCGCTTTGACTACCCCTAAAAAGGCAGCTACCATTTCAAAAGTTTGTCCACCATAAACAATGATCGGTGTTTTTTCAGCCAATCCCATTGAATCGATATAAGCTGCTAGTGCATCTGAATACTCTTTTAATTCTTGGTAAGTGTTAGCCTTCCCTAAGTATTCATATGCGACGCGACTAGGGTCAGTCGCAGCATACTCATCAATTTTTTCAATGATATTCTTTTTCATTCGTTATCTCTCCCTGATTAAAACTCGTTGTAAATAAAATGCGGCCCATTGATTCCACTGTAATTATACAGATAGACCAAAATTAACATGATCACAAAATACAGCGCTGTTCGTAAAACAAAACGCAAAACTTCATTTTTGATCAGAGGGGCCTGTTTCTTGTTCATAAGTTATGCCTCCCAACATCATCTGTCTTTTTTAGATGTTTAAGCTTATCCCTAATTGCGCGACGAATAGCCGGCTAACAAATTGCCTATTATCTAGAATGTCACGAAAATGAAATATTTACAACCATAATTTTCATAAAACTTTATAAAGATTGTCGCAGCAAAATTTAAGAAACTTAATAATATTTGTCTGTTGAATTAGTCAATACTTTTAAGAACAATTGCAACACAAAAAGCCTTCCAACGCAAATTGTGCCAAAACTACGCCCATAGCGCTCAGGCAGCATTCGCATTAGGAAGGCCAGCTATTCATTAAATCAATCTAATAAAGTTTAGATATACTGCTCTAATTTTGCTTGAATCTGTTCTTTAGGATGGTAGCCTACTAAAGTATCAACAACTTCGCCATCCTTCTTGATAAGCAGAGTTGGGATGCTCATAATACCGAATTTACTTGCTACGGCAGTATTCTGGTCAACATCGACCTTACTGAAAGATACTTTGTCGCCTAATTCTTCATCAAGCTGTTCAATAACCGGGGACTGCATCCGGCACGGGCCACACCATGTAGCCCAGAAATCAGTTAAAGTCACACCTGCACTTGTTTCATTATCAAATGTCTTATCTGTTAATTCTTTCATTTCAAAATTCCTCCCTAGCTTTCTTTTTGTAAGTAAATCATAACAGAAAGAGCCAAAAAAACAACTTATCTGCCTAACATTTCTTATTTAAAATAAACAACCGTTGCACCATTTCCACCAGCATTCGGCGGTGCAAACTTGAAACTTTTGACACTTCGATTTTGCGTCAGATAATCGGTAATTCCCTGACGCAAAGCGCCGGTCCCTTTGCCGTGAACGATCGTTACTGAGGCATACCCGGCTAGAATAGCAGCATCCATATAACGGTCAACATTAGTCAATGCTTCTTCATAACGCTGCCCACGTAAATCAAGGCGGGGCGACACATGCGATTGCCTTGCTGTTTTCAGCGTTGACCGCGTGCCTTTTGTCTTATTGTCCTTAACCCGTATTTTTTCAAGGTCATTTTCGCTGATCCGCATCTTGAGAATTCCTAGCTGGACCTCCCACTCGTTTTTACTGAGTTTTTGCAGTAAAACCCCCTGCTGTCCGTAAGATTTCACCATGACATCATCGTTGGAATGAAATTCTTGCTGTCGTTTGGCCCTTTGCAAAACCTTGTTCTTGCGTAAGTTAGTTGGTTGATGCAATTGATTCATTTTTGTTTTTGCATCGATCAATTCATTTTCCTTAACCTGACTACCAGCATTCAATCTCATCTGTCGCAACTCACCAATTAGTTTATCCGACTCTTGGGTGGCAGTTTCCACAATACTGTTGGCTTTTATCTTGGCTTTTTCAAGCAGGTCATCCCGCTTGCTGTCGAATTTTTGGTACTCTTTTTCTAAATCTGCATGCAATTTCTCTGCATCACGCAAATTCTGCTGCAAACTAATATGCTCTTCTTCAGCCATACGTCGTTTCTGAACCAAATCTTGAATCATATTATTCAAGTCCTGACTGTCACTGCGTGTCAACTGACGTGCCTGGTTGATTATCTGCTTATCCAGACCAAGCCTTTGCGAAATATCTAGCGCGTTGCTCCTTCCGGGAATACCGATTAGCAAACGGTAGGTCGGCTGCAGCGTATCAACATCGAATTCCATGCTGGCATTGATAGTTTGCGGACGATCAAAGCCATACGCTTTCAGTTCAGGATAATGAGTCGTTGCTAAAACATAACTGCCTTTAGCACCGACTGCATCTAAAATAGCAATTGCCAAAGCTGCGCCTTCTTGCGGATCTGTTCCGGCTCCCAGCTCATCGAACAGCACTAGCGAGTGTTCATCGATCTTTTCAAGAATAGAAACAATATTGGTCATATGCGATGAAAAAGTACTAAGATTCTGTTCAATAGATTGTTCATCGCCAATGTCTGCAAATATCTCATTAAAAATCCCTATTCGACTGCCTTCAAAAGCTGGAATGAACAGGCCCGCTTGCCCCATCATCTGAATAAGGCCTAAGGTCTTAAGCGTTATCGTCTTCCCACCTGTATTTGGACCAGTAATAACAATTGCCTGATAATCCTTGCCCAGCATGATATCATTACGGACAGCTTCTTCCATTTTCAACAATGGATGCCAAACCTGTCTTAAGTAGATATCATTTTGAACCGACAACTGCGGTTCTGTTGCTTTGATGGCAGCTGCATATTTGCTTTTAGCATTGACAAAGTCAAAAGTCCCTAAAATATCAGCGTTGTTTTCCAACTCTGCTGTATAGGGTGCGATCAACTCTGAGAGTTCTTGTAGTATACGCTGAATCTCTTCTTTTTCTTGTGCCTGCTGTTGCTTTAGTCGATTGTTCAATTCAACGATTGCTTTTGGTTCGACGAACAAGGTTTGCCCCGACGAGCTCTGATCATGGACAACGCCGCCAAAATGGTTGCGATATTCTTGCCTGACAGGAATAACATAACGATCATTTCTGATCGTTATCACTGCGTCACTTAAATATTTTGCAGAATTACCATGAATGAAGTCTGACAAACGGTCACGCAGCTGATTCTCCGTCGTTGCAATTGCTTTGCGAATATTACGCAAAACACTGGATGCTTCGTCAGTAACATGACCATCAGTTTCGACAGCTGTAAGAAGTCGTTTATTTATTTCCGGTAAAACCTGCAGATCGTCTGTTAGTCCATAAAGTTCTTCTAGTTCAACTTTTTCGTCGTCCAGAGTAATAAAAAAACGTCTGACTTCATTTGTTGCACGCAAAACACGACCAATAGCCGCAAGTTCCTTGCCATTTAGCGCTGCACCAATATCCAATCTTTTCAAATAAGGCTTAATATTATGCAGTTTAGGGAGCGGAATCCCCCCTTTAAGTCGCAAAATATCAGCACCGTCTTTGGTTTGAGCCAAAGCTTTTTGAATTGTACTCAGATCATTGCTTGGCTGTAATGAGCGCACTTTTTTTTCACCCATCGGAGTAACAATGAATTGAAACAATTTTTTAATTACTTTATTGTATTCCAGAACATCTAATGCTTTCGTATTCACTTTCGCACCCCCCTATTCGTTTGGCTGCTGTAAATAATTTTGGTATAGGTTTTGTGAAATAACTGGAGTTTCCTTCAAAATAAACATTGCCAGTGATGACTGTTTCACACTGCGGTTAACGTTTTCTGCCGGCCAGCCAGCTAAAATCAACAGAGTGGCAAAAATAAGCAAGTAGGATATCACTAATGACAATATCCCACCAGCTATTGCATTAAGCTGGCTGATAACGGGTAAACGGGTTATCAAATTTAACTTACGTGCGACCGAACTGAAAATAATTCCTCCGACAATAATGATCAGCCAGTATGCAAGCCCGTGATAAAATAAGGTACTACCGGTAAATGCAGCACCTTGAGCTGCACTCCAAGATGTTTTTCCCGTGAAAAATGCAACGGTCTTCTCAATCCAAAAGCTCACTGTATCAGCATATATATTTGCAATTATAAACAAGGCAATAATTCCAACAAAATTCATTAACGTTAAAAAAAAGCCACGTCTAGCCCCTCTGATATATGAAAAAAACAATACTATAATTATTAGCAAAGATATAAGCATGTTTTCACCTACTTGTTGTCATCCGTCTGCTGTTCTAATCTATCCAATTCCTCTTGTTTATATATCTGATCGGACACAGCATTAATCGCTAACAGGATCGCTGCCCTTTCCTTGCTCAGATTCGGCAGCAACTTATTGATTTCCTGAAGCTGCTGGTCTACTAATTTTACAACGGTCTCCATATGTTCGGTACTACTCTCCCCAATGATAATATAGTCTTTACCGTCTATATGGGCTTTAAAACGTCTTTTTCCCTCAGACATTTTATTGACCTCCTTCAATTCAGAATGCACTAACTAATTTTAGCATAAATAGAGAAGCGACAAAACTAATGTTTGCCTCGTCCAGCAAATCTTCTGTGTGAAAAAAAATAGAGTCTTATAAAGATAGACTCTATCGTTACATCAGTTTCCAAAAAAGCAGTTACTGCATCTTTTCATCATTCAGGAAAGTGTCAAGCACTCCTTCGACCATATCCCATTCCTCGTCGCTTTCAATATCATGCAACTCAGCATCATTCGCTTCGCCATTTTCATCTGGATCAAATGAGAAGGCAAGCACATCTACTTGCTCTTCCGGCTGCGAATCAGCGGGAATTAACAAGATATATGATTTCCCATAATCATCAGATTCAAAAGTGAACAAAATTCTGTATAACGTTTCATTCCCATTCTCGTCTACGAGCGTTATTAAATTGTCTTTTTCGTCCATGGATATTCCTCATTTCTAGTTATCACTGAGCAAGGGCCCTTTGCGATCCAAATAGTTCTGTAAGATCAAGCCAGCCGCCAACTTATCAATGACCTTTTTTCGCTTTTTTCGCGACGTGTCCGCTTGTTCCACCAGCATTCTTTCAGCCTCAACTGTTGTCAGCCGTTCATCCTGATAATCTACCGGCAAACCAAAAGTTTCTTCAAGCAAGGAACCATAATTATGAGAAGCCTCAACCCTTGGACCTGAAGTATTGTTCATATTCTTTGGTAAACCGAGAACAAAACCAGTAACTTCATATTTCTTGACCAGTTCTTTGACACGTTCAATGCCGAATTCTTTCTTTTCTTCATTTATCGCGACAATCTCGATACCTTGAGCCGTCCATCCCAATGGATCGCTAACGGCAACACCAACTGTTTTGGAGCCAACATCCAAGCCCATTAAGCGCGTCACTTGATTTCCCCCTTGTCAAGGTATGATCGAACCAATTCCTCAACTATTTCATCGCGTTCGTGTTTTCGAATTAAGTTACGTGCATCATTCAAACGAGGAATATAGGCCGGATCTCCAGATAATAAATATCCCACAATCTGGTTTATCGGATTATACCCCTTTTCCTCCAATGCCTTATACACAGTGTCTAAGGTTTCATGTACGCCTTTTCGACGCCCGTCTTCGAAATCAAAATACATTGTCTTATCTAATGAACTCATCGCAAGCACCTCCGCATGCATAACAACTCCTAGTATCATTCTACTAGAGAAAAAAGCTCGTCACAATCAAAACACATGCTTGTAACCTTTCCGTAACACAACTGTCAAATGAAAGTTGGCTAATGGATAGAATACAGCAACAAACGTTAATTTTTAAAATTGTAAGTTATAAGCATAACATAGTCCGAATCTAATTATGATAACTCAGCTTAAATAAAGGATCAGGTCAAAATGCAAAGCTTGACCTGATCCCTTTAAAATACGCTATTTAAAATTGAAAAAGCGAAATTATTCTTATGCTTTTTGTTCGAGCCATTCACTGGCAGCCTTCAAAGCATCTGCAATCCCAGCGGGGGTTTTCCCACCAGCCTGTGCCAAATCTGGACGGCCACCGCCACCGCCGCCAACTGACGGAGCAATGGTTTTGATCAAATCTCCAGCCTTCAAACCTGCTTTGACTGCTGATGCACTTGCTGCGGCAATCAAATTGACCTTTCCGTCTTTAGTTGCTGTGGCGAGCACTAATACGTCTGAATACTTTTTGGTTTTCCACTGGTCAGCTAACTGACGCAACTGTGCCATTCCCGAAACCTTGACTTGTGCCTTGATCAAAGTCTTGCCCTTGATTTCCTCAACTTGCTTAAAGACTGAGTCTGCTTGTTGTTGTGCAAACTTATCTTCAAGCGCTTGTTTTTGTTGTTCTAAATCCTTAATCTGAGCTTGATATTGCTCCAATTTGTGTGGTATTTCTTTTAGCTGTACAATTTTCATCTGTTCGCTGATACTTTCAAGGAGCTGATTACGTTTTTCGAGAAATTCATATGCCTCCTTTGAGGTCACGGCTTCAATTCGTCTGACGCCTGCACCTACACCGGATTCAGATGTGATCTTGAACAACCCAAGCTCGCTAGTATTATCAACATGATTCCCACCGCACAATTCAATCGAGTAGTTGTCGATTTTTACAACTCGGACAATATCACCGTATTTTTCAGTGAAAAGTGCAATTGCGCCGAGTTTTTTGGCTGAATCAAAGTCAGTTTCAATCGTCCTGACTGGAATGTTCGCCAGATTTTTTCGTTGACGATTCTTTCAATCTTCAGTAAGTCTTCCCTTGTCACAGAGCCGAGATTGGTAAAGTCAAAGCGCAGATAATTAGGCTCCACTAAGGAACCAGCCTGATGCGTATGTGATCCTAAAACATCACGCAGGGCTTGATCAAGCAGATGAGTTGCCGTGTGATTTTTGCGTGTTTTATCATGTAAGGCTTTATCCACTTGGAGAACATACACTTTTTCTTTAGTTAGCGGATGCAAAACCTTAACAGTGTGCATATTCTGGCCATTTGGAGCATGCTGCACATCCGTTACTACAGCAACTGTTTTACCTTCAGTATCTTTTATACTTCCAGTATCAGCAACTTGACCACCCATTTCAGCATAAAATGGTGTCTGGTCAAAGATCAATTGTGCAGAACCGTTCTCGACCTTTTCAACGAGTTTGTCCTCCACGATGATATCTTTTAAAGTCCCTTCAACCTTCAGGCGATCATATCCAACATAACTGCTTTTTGTTTTGATATCTGTTAAGAGCCCCTTTTGAACTCCCATTGATTTAGCATTGCTTCGCGCTGCACGAGCTCGTTCCTTTTGCTGCTTCATTTCCTGATCAAAACCAGCTTGATCAATCGACATTCCCTGATCATCTGCGTACTCTTTCGTTAATTCGATTGGGAACCCATAGGTATCATATAACTTAAATGCTGTCTTACCCGACAGTTCTTTACTTGATTGTTTCTTAGCTTCCACAATCATCTCATTAAGAAGCTCAAGTCCATCTTTCAAAGTCTCGTTAAAACGATCTTCCTCGCTACGCACAACCTTGGCAATGTAGTCTGCTTGTTCGAGTACTTCAGGGTAATGCGACTGCATAATTTTGCCAACAACAGGTACCAATTCATACAAGAATGCATGCTCTATTCCTAGTTTTTGACCGTGCATAACAGCTCTTCTGATCAAGCGACGAATAACATAACCTCTGCCTTCATTAGACGGAATCGCCCCATCACCAATTGCGAATGTAACTGCCCTAATGTGATCTGCGATAACCTTGAAGGAAACATCGCTTTCTTTTGACTGACCGTATTTTTTGTCAGCACTGTACTTTTCTGTCTGTTTAATAAGTGGCAAGAAAAGATCAGTTTCAAAGTTAGTTGGTGCGTTCTGAAAAACTGAAACTACACGTTCTAAACCCATGCCGGTATCAATATTTTTATGTGGAAGCGGCTCGTAGGTTCCATCGGGTTTATGATTAAATTCAGAAAAGACAATATTCCAGATCTCGAGATAACGCTCATTTTCACCGCCAGGATAGTTTTCTGGATCATCTTCGGGTAGGTCATTGAAGTCCTGCCCCCGATCATAAAAAATTTCTGAGTCAGGTCCGCTAGGCCCTTGTCCGATATCCCAAAAGTTGTCTTCAACTTCATAGATATGATCTTGGGATACACCAGCAACTTCATGCCAAATACGTTTAGCTTCGGTGTCTTTAGGATAGACCGTGACATACAAACGTTCTTTATCCATCGCAAACCATTTAGGACTTGTCAATAATTCCCACGCCCATGTGATGGCTTCCTTCTTGAAATAATCACCGACAGAAAAGTTTCCCAACATTTCAAATAGCGTATGGTGACGAGCTGTATGCCCAACGTTTTCAATATCATTCGTTCGTATACTCTTCTGTGAACTGGTAATACGCGGGTTCTTCGGTACAACACTCCCGTCGAAAAATTTCTTCATTGTTGCAACTCCGGAGTTGATCCACAGCAAAGTTGGATCATCATGTGGAATCAGTGATGCACTTGGCATAATATCATGCCCTTTTTCTTTAAAAAACTCCAAATACATTTGTCTGATTTGTGAACTTGACAGCTCTTTCATTCTTAAAATTACACCCTTTCTCTTCTTAATGAACATAAAAACACCGCTGCGAGTAAGGACGCTTTCTGCGCGGTACCACCTTACTTGCAACGATGTTGTCGTTTACCTCTTTAAGCTCGATAACGTTGAGTGACGTTTTTTCTATCTTTACAGGGAGCACTTGAATGGATGTCACTGATCCTTGCACCAATCGGATCCTCTCTTTAAATGACGCACCCACCAAGCATATCCTGAATTCTCTCAAAGTATAGCCAAAAAAAATTAAAATGTCAATCGTACGAACAGCTATTAGTCACGTTTCTTTTGCCTACGTGAGATTTTTCGTTCCTGTTGTTCTTTACGTCTGATTGCTTTTTTGATTTTATTTTTATATCCAGGTTTACGTTTCTTACGTTCCTTTTTCACCAAACCAATCAAATTAATATCAAGTTGTTCTTTCTTGACCTTACGTTTTTGCCGTCGGTCACGATCATATGAATCAACGATCTCATCGTTCTTCAAAACCTTAGGTTGAAATTTTATTCCCATTTTTTCGAGTTCAGAGATTTTTTCATCATCATTCGGACTATAGAGCGTCACCGCAGTGCCCGACATCCCATTACGCCCAGTTCGACCCACTCGATGAATGAAGAATTCCAGATCATCAGGCAGATCATCATTAATGACATGCGACACGCCCTCAATATCAATACCTCTAGCCGCCAAATCAGTTGCTACCACAAACTGATATGTTAGATTCTGAACTTCACGCATAACACGCTTACGCTGTCGAGGTGGAATTCCACCATGAATTTTAGCTACCTTTAACCCTTGGGCACGCAGAAAGTCTGTCAATTCATCAGCACGTGTTTTAGTATTGGTAAAAACCAATGCCATATATGGCTGTCCAATCGTCAACAATTTGTAGATTATCTCATTTCGATTCCGCCCCTTGGTTGAAAGTAACCAGTTGTGGATCGTCGGGCTGATAATATTCTTATTTTCAATAACTTCAATGACTGGATCCTGCATGTACTTGCGCAGAAATGGTTTAAGTTTGGCAGGAATAGTTGCAGAAAAGACTAGCATCTGCAAATCCTTTGGTAAGGTCGATGCGATTGCATCAACATCCTTCAAAAATCCCAGATCCAAAGTCATATCAGCTTCATCTACTACCATGTAATGTGCATTGTGAATATCCAAATCATTACTTTTGACTAGATCTAGAATTCGTCCTGGTGTGCCGATCACCACTTGAGGTTGATGATGATGCAGCTTTTCAATTTGTCGCTGTTTATCCGTTCCTCCTACATAGTTATGAATCATTAGCGGATGGTCTTCTTGGTCACCCAATTGCTTTGCGGCTTCATAGATCTGATATGCAAGTTCACGGCTTGGTGTTGTAATGACTGCCTGAACACTCTCATTGTCCACTTTGATTGCATTCAATATCGGCAACAGGAAAGTATGTGTTTTCCCGCTTCCTGTCTGGGACTGACCCACAACACTCTGATTTTTCATTATCAGTGGTATCAATCTTTTTTGAACTTCAGTTGGTTCTGTAAAATGGATTTTATCTAACGCCTTTTCAAGAAAAGGCTGAAAACCAAATTCTTTAAATGAATTAATCATTAGTTTCTCCTGTATGATCCTCGTAACTAGCAGCTACGGCATCCAGCTTCTTAATATATTCTGGTATTTTCTCTGCATCAGGCATAAAGGCCCCGCTTGCTAACGGATGCCCTCCTCCTGCATACTCTTTAGCAAGTTCATTAATAACAGGTCCCTTTGAACGAATGCGCAACCGGAAGGATCCATCCTTTTGCTGCACAAGAATTGTCCAACACTTGACTCCGATTATTTTACCCAGTAAAGGTACGATTGGAGCAGTACTTGCATCTTTTATCGCAAATTTTGCCATCACTTCTCTGGTTAATACGATATATGCCGCTCCATTTTCCGTAATCGTCATATTCTCATAGACGTAAGCTGCCAACCGTGCTACTGGCAAAGCAATGCTATCTAATTTCTGATTGACCTTTGCAGGTTCAAAATCATGTTCCATCAACTGACCAGCAATACGCATCGTATGTGGGGTAGTAGCATCATACATAAATCTTCCTGTATCGCCAATAATTCCTGCATATAACATTCGTGCAGCATCATCAGGAACAGTCAGTTCACCTCCAAGCGCATTTACCAAGTCCATAATCATCTCAGAACAGCTCGAGGCTTTTGTATTGACCCAGCAAATATCTCCGTAGGGATCTTCGTTAGGATGATGATCTATCTTGATCAGATACCTTCCCTTCGTATAACGCTTATCATCTACTCGCGGTTGATTGGCGGTATCAGTAACGATTACAAGTGCATCCTTGTAGACGTCATCTTCAATTTTTTCCGGTTCAGCTATCCAAGCGAGGCCATGTACATTTTCGCCCACTTGATAAACCTTTTTACTTGGAAAGTTTGCCCTAATAATCGCCGCAAGTCCGCATTGTGATCCATACGCATCAGGATCAGGGCGTTGGTGGCGGTGAATGATAATAGTTTCATTCTCCTTAATCTGCTCAAGAATACTTGTTTCTATCGACATCCTAGTTCTCCTTAAATTTCAAAAATTTTTCCCACACTAGTTTTTATTCCGACTCCGGGTGCTAACTTGGCAAGATAGGCTGCAACATCCTGCTTTATCTGTGGAAAAGTGTTGTAATGGATCGGCAAAACACGCTTTGCCTTAACAAACGATGCAGCTCGAATGGCATCATCTGGTCCCATTGTATAATAATCTCCGATTGGCAAGAAAGCCAGATCAACACCATTTCCACCGTTAAGCAGTTGCATGTCTGAAAATAATGCCGTATCTCCAGCATCGTACAAAACCTTTCCGTCAACATGCAATTCGAACCCGGCAGCGACACCGAGTGTCCGCGGGTCAGATCCTTTTTGAGGCAACGCTGCAGTATGCCATGCCGGAACTAGCTTGATTGAACCAAAATTGGTTTTCAAAGATCCGCCAAAATTGATGCCATAAGCTTTTAGCCCTTTTTCTTCAAAGTATCCTGCTAAATCAGTGACAGCAACTATTGTTGCCCCTGTTCGCTGTGCGATCTCAACAGTATCCCCTACATGGTCAAAATGAGCATGTGTTACTAATATAAAGTCTGGCTGACATTCTTCAACTTTCAAATCAGTTAACGGATTATCCGTGATAAACGGATCAATTAAAATATCTGTTTTATCTGCCGTGATAATTTCAATCACTGAATGGCCGTGCCAAATTATTTTCATCAACTGCACCTCCTACATTAGCTGACTTACAATACAAGTATACCTATAAAAACCGCTAATTACAAAACCGCTACTCTTTCCATAATGGCAATTTAATGTTTTCAAATCTTAGTTCGTCAATATTGGTCAACGTCATTCCTAAAAGACGGACATCTACCTCATTAGGTTGCATCTGATCAAATAACTGTCTGCCCCAAAAGGCAAAGTTCTTCTTATCATTTGTCAAGTAGTCATCAAAGGTCATTCTCTTAGTCACTGTTTCAAATTGACTATTTCTTAATTTCAAAACTAGCGTCTTCCCGTGTTTTTGCTTTTGTTGTACTGCTTCTGTCAGCTTTTCAGCCAAAAAATCCAGCATATCATCTACCTCAACGGAACTCTTCAAAGGCTGATTGAGCGTTCTTTCAAATCCAATTGACTTTCGTTTTCTTTTCCATTCAACTGGACGTTCATCGATCCCGCGAACTCTCTGATAAAGAATCTGCCCCATTTTTCCAAACTTCGAAATTAAATCTACTTCACTCCATTCGAGAAGATCAGCTCCTGTTTCTATTCCTAACTGGTGCATCTTAGGTGCCGTTTTCTTGCCTACACCTCGAAATTTTTCAATCGGTAAATCAGCCAAGAATGAATTCACCTCTTCAGGCAGGACCAGTGTCATTCCTGCTGGTTTATGGTAATCAGATGCCAATTTCGCTAAAAACTTGTTATACGAAACTCCCGTGGAACACGTCAGCTTTGTTTTGGCAAAAATTTCTTGTTGAATGAGCCGTGCCACATGTAAAGCTGAACTTACTTCTTTCTTATTTTCAGTCACATCCAGATAAGCCTCATCAAAAGCAATTGGTTCGACTTTGTCGGTATACTCATGAAAAATAGCATGGATCTCTTTTGATATACGCCTATATTTAACAAAATCAGGTTTTACAAAAATCGCTTGATGGCATAGTTCATACGCTTCTTGTGCGCTCATAGCCGAGTGTATGCCAAAACGACGCGCCGCATAATTAGCCGTCGCGACCACACCTCTTCCGGCCGTATGCCGCGGGTCACGCGCAATGACAAGTGGCTTATCGCGATATTGTCTGTGATCTCGCATCTCAATTGATGCATAAAAAGCATCCATATCAACATGCACGATTTTTCGCTTCAACTTCACCCCTATTACCACCTAGCATCCGTTTTTGATATTTAAATCATAGCAGAACGTTAGTTCGTTTTCAAATGTTTTATTCCACCAAAAAAGACTTACAGTAAAATCAAAATTACCATAAGTCTCCGATTATATCACATTATATTTTACTTACAATTAAACCTAGCTTAGACAATGACCGTTGCTGTGCACCCGATTCTACACAGTTAATCCCTATTGTCGTTTTCGGAAGTGAAGATCCAGTGATGATCATCCCGTGCTAACAAATCATCAGCTTCCTGCGGTCCCATCGAACCACTAGCATACTCAGGTAAAGGAATCTGCTGATTATCCCATGCATTACGGATCGCATCAACAAACTTCCAAGAATAGGCAACTTCCTCCCAATGTGTGAAGTTGGTTGCATCACCACGAAGCACATCCAAAATCAGTTTTTCATAAGCCTCAGGTATCTGTACACTATTGTCTTCAACCTGCAGCAAGTCTAACTTCTGAACTTTCAGTCCAAAATTCTGCCCTATTTTCTTTACATTCATCTGCAGATAAATCTCGCCCTTAGGCTCAACAATAATTGTCAAGATGTTCTTCCCAAGTCTTTCAGAACCGAAAATATTTTTGGGAACGTCTTTAAAAACAATATCAATACGTGTTGTTTTCTTAGACAAGCGTTTCCCTGTTCTAATATATATTGGAACACCAGAAAAATTCTCACTGTTGACAAACACTTTACCAGCTACAAAAGTCTCGGTCTTCGAATCATCCGCAATTTGTTCCTCTTGCCGATACCCTTTGAGACCAGCAGACGATTCGCCGTATTGAGCTCTAACGAAATTTTTTTCTACTTGTTCAGGTGAATAAACCTGCAGAGCTTTTAGTGCATATATTTTTTCGCGTCTTATATCGCTTTCAGTAAAAGAAGCCGGCATATTCATTGTAAGCAATGAAACTATTTGCAAAATATGATTTTGAACCATATCACGCAAAGCTCCTGCCGTTTCGTAGTAACCAGCACGCTCTTCAACTCCCAGTGCCTCGCTCAACGTGATCTGAATATTATCAATGTAGCGATTATTCCAAAGCGACCGAAAAAGATTGTTGCCAAAACGAACTGCAGCAATATTTTGAATCATTTCCTTGCCAAGGTAATGATCAATCCTAAAAACAGAATCCTCAGCAAAATAGCGCCCAATCGAATTGTTTAAGTCTTTTGCACTTGCCAAATCGTGACCGAATGGTTTCTCGATTATCAGACGATTATATCCATTATCAGTTACTATATTCTGTGACTTCAAATGCTCGGCGATTGTTCCAAAGAAACGCGGCGACATTGCTAAATAAAATAAACGATTGCCACCAATACTATACTTTTGATCTAGCCGCTGTGCCAATTTCCGCAAAGTCACATAGTGCTCTGTATCATTGACATTGTGAGACTGATAATAAAAATGCTGTGCAAATTCATCCGCATCTTCTTTAGAAGTATCAGCATCCGTTACCGCTTTTCTGACAACATCTTGAAAATATTCATCAGTCCACGGACGGCGAGCTGTCCCAATCACAGCAAAATTTTCTTTTAAGAAACCCTTCTTATATAGTTCAAACAATGATGGATATAATTTTCGTTTCGCAAGATCCCCTGTTCCACCGAAAATAATAAAGAGTGCTTGTTGTCTTGTACCCATAATTAGTTGCACCACTTTCACTTAATCTCTTTACACTTGTACAAACACTAGTGTACTTGTAAAAGAAAACTTTAACAAGTATCAGATATTCTTTAAATCTTATGTAGGGCTTGAAAAAACGTAAGACTTAAACAATTTATTAAGTTCTCAATTTTTCCAGCGAAACAAAGAAACATTAAATCAAATGAACACCCTTATCTACGTAAATAACATCCCCGACAACACCCGTCGAAAGATCACTTACCAAGAACGAAGCTGCTCCTCCAATTTGTTCTGTTGTTACTGATTCACCATCCACTGTTCTTTCACGTGATAAACGCAACAAATCGCCATGATCCTTAACACCTGTCACAGCCAATGTTTTAACTGCTCCAGCTGAAATAGCATTCACTCTCACGCCGTATTTAGCCATATCACGTGCAAGATATCTGACATTCGCTTCAAGTGCAGCTTTTGCAACACCCATTACGTTGTAGTTAGGAATAGCACGTTCTGATCCGAAATAAGTTAATGTTACAATGCTGCCCGGATTATTTAATATTTTAATTCCGTATTTAGCAACAGCAATCAGTGAATAGGCTGAAATGTTTTGAGCCAATGCATACCCTTCACGACTGGAATTCATGATATCACCAGAAAGTTCTTCCTTTTTAGCAAAAGCAATCGCATGGACAATGCCATCAACCTTGCCAAAACGTTCTGCAACTTGTGCAAACGCTCTTTCAATACTTTCATCGCTAGAAACATCACACTCAACCAGACGATCTTCATTTTCCACTAATCGAGATAAGCTTTTTTTCAATCGCTCATTTTGGTACGTAAAAATAAGTTCCGCACCATTATCGATCATTGACTGTGCACAGCCCCAAGCAATACTCCGTTTGTTTGCAGCACCCATTATCAGAATTTTTTTACCGCTTAATAATTTATTCAATCTTTTCAACCTCCATCAAACCTAGAACTGGCGGAACCTTTGATGACGCTTTTCAACTAGCTCAGATGGCGTCAACTTATCCAAATCAGTCAATTCTTTTTGTAATATTTTCTTAACAGCTTTAAATACACGCTTATGTGACCTTGATTCAGGAACTATCCCATCTATAACATGCTGCTCCAGCAGTTTTTCTGGGGTCAACTGCATCACTTCAGCTGCTTCATCTGCTCGGCTGCTATCCTTCCACAAGATGGCTGCAAAACCTTCAGGTGATAAAACAGAATACATACTATTTTCAAACATCCAAACACGATCCCCGCAAGCTAAGGCAAGTGCACCGCCACTACCGCCTTCGCCATAAATCATCGAAATAACAGGTATTTTAACACTGCTAATTTCAAATAAATTGTGTGCGATAGCTTCCCCTTGACCATTTTCTTCTGCAGATTTCCCAGGGTAAGCTCCGGCAGTATTCACTAACGCAATAACAGGCCGATTGAATTTTTCAGCCTGTTTAATCAGACGCAGCGATTTACGGTAGCCTGATGGTTCCGGACAGCCAAAATGTGTCCTGAGACGCTCTTCGGCTGATTTGCCTTTGTTAGTTGCAATAACGGTCACTGGCATATCATTAAATTTTGCAACACCGCCAACGATCGCAGCATCATCATCTGACAAACGATCACCATGCAATTCCATAAAATCACTGAATATTCCATTAATTAACTCGTAAGCAGACATTTTTTCTTCACTACGCGCATTAGCAACTATTTGAGCAGCTGTCTTCTTCTTATCAAGTAAACTAACCATTCGCACCACTTCCTTTGCTATGCAGGTCAAGTAGCCATGCAAGTTTCTTCTTCATGTCTTTTCTAGGAACTATAGCATCGATGAAACCGTGCTCAAGGACACGTTCAGCGTCCTGTAGGTCGTTAGGAACTTTTTGATGGGTTGTCTGTTCAATTACCCGTTTTCCAGCGAAACCTACCAAGGCACGCGGTTCAGCTAAAATAATATCACCCTGCATTGCAAAACTGGCCGTCACACCACCAGTAGTTGGATCAGTTAAAACGGTAATATACAGCAGACCAGTTTCTGAATGACGTTTAACAGCTTGCGAAATCTTTGCCATCTGCATTAATGAGAAAATACCTTCCTGCATTCTCGCACCGCCAGAAGCCGTGAATAAAACAACCGGCATACTTTGACGGGTCGCCCGTTCAAAAAGACGAGTTATTTTTTCGCCTGTAATTGTCCCCATTGAGCCCATAATAAAGGCAGGGTCCATTATTCCCAATCCAAAAGTCTGTTCCTCGACTTTAGCAATTCCTGTCAAAACAGAATCATTTAATTCTGTTTGTACGCGTGCCTTGGAGAGTTTCTTCTGATAATTAGGGAACTTCAGCGGATCAGTTGTTTTTAAAGAGTCATCCATTTCAGAAAAAGAGTCAACTAACCACTTCAAGCGTTCACGAGCTGTGATCCTAAAGCCATACTCACAATTAGGACAAACCTGATAAACGCCCAGATCCTTATGATAGAAAGATTGGTGACATTTAGGACATGCGATCCACATTCCAGATGGAACTTTTTCGCCAGCTTTTTTGTCAGCCTTTATATGTTTGTGGCCTAGTGTTTTTAATTCATCAAATAATTGCACGCTTTAATCCTCCTTCTTCCATCTTGGTAGGAAGGATTTCTCAAGATAATCAGTCGTCACTCGTCCATTCTTAAAGGTATCATCATCAAGCAAGGCCAAATGGAATGCTTGATTTGTTGTGATACCATCAATCAACATTTCGTTTAGAAGCCGTTTGATTTTTTGTATTGCTTCATTGCGGTCATTACCTAACGCAATGACCTTAGCAACCATTGAATCATAAAAAGGTGAAATCTTAACTCCTGCATACAGTGCTGAGTCAATTCGCATCCCTAAGTTGCCGACTGGGAAATAAAGATATTTAACCTTACCAACTGAAGGGGCAAAGTTCTGCGCTGGATTTTCAGCATTAATCCGGCATTCAATAGCATGCCCTTGACAATGAATATCATTTTGCCTGAACGGCAATTCTTCGCCCGCGGCTACACTAACCTGCGCCTTCACCAAATCAATTCCTGTCACCATTTCAGTTACAGTGTGTTCGACCTGAATTCGAGTATTCATTTCCATAAAATAGAAATTATGCTCTTTATCCATCAAAAACTCTATTGTACCAGTGTTGACATAATCAATCGCATTTGCAGCTTTAACTGCAATTTTTCCCAAGAATTCGCGCTGTTCCTCAGTAATCAATTCGCAAGGGCTCTCCTCGATAACTTTCTGCTTGTTGCGCTGCACAGAACAATCACGCTCAGGAAAATAAACTGCATTTCCTTGTTGATCACGGAAAACTTGGACTTCTATATGTTTAACATCCTCCATGATTTTTTCGAGATACATTCTTGCATCACCAAAGGATACAACAGCCTCCTGCTGAGCTTCTTCAAAATTGCTCTGTAGTTGTTCTTCATTATCAACTCGTCGAATACCCTTACCGCCACCGCCGGCAGCAGCTTTTAGCAAAACAGGATAGCCAACTTTGTCTGCAATTTTTTTTGCCTCCGATGAGTTAGCAACAAAGCCTTCGCTACCAGGAATAACTGGTACACCGCTAGCACGCATCTGTTCGCGCGCATTCGCTTTGTTTCCCATCAAATCAATTGTTGCTGATTTTGGACCAATGAAAGTAATTCCGCATGCCTCGCACATCTCAACAAATTGACTGTTTTCTGATAAAAAACCAAAGCCAGGATGAATTGCTTCTGCGCCGGTTCCAACAGCCGCGCTTAAAATATTTTTCATATTCAAATATGACGCCTGTGGCCGTGCAGTTCCAACACAAACGGCTTCATCGGCTAACTGGACATGCAAACTTTCACGATCGACATCAGAATAGATCGCTACTGACTTGATGCCTAATTCTTTTAGCGAACGAATAATCCGAACAGCGATCTCACCGCGGTTGGCTACTAGAACTTTTTTAAACATCAAATCACCCCTAACTTTAACCAATCATAAATGTCAGTTCTGCAGTACATACTTTCTTACCTTCGACGCTCGCCAAGGCTTTTCCTAAACCAACATTATTTCTAATCTTCTCTAATTTAACTTCTAAGCGCAATGTATCTCCTGGGCGAACAACACGTCTGAACTTGGCTTCCTTAATACCGCCAAAATAAGCCGTTTTCCCCTTAAATTCTGGCATAGTCAGCAATGCAACGGCACCTGTCTGTGCTAAAGCTTCAACAATCAAAGCACCAGGCATAACAGGATTGTTGGGAAAATGCCCATTGAACACTTCTTCATGCACTGTCACATTTCTTTTTGCTACTGCCATTTCACCTGGAACGAGTTCATCAACGCGGTCTATTAGCAGCATAGGGTAACGATGAGGAATAATTTTTTGTATTTCAGTAACATCTAAAACCATATTGTTCTTTATGCCCCCTCAATTTCAAAAAGTGGTTGTCCAAATTCTACCAGCTCTTCATTTTTTACCAGAACCTTAGAAATAACGCCGTCAACCTCACTCTTAATTTCTGTCATCATTTTCATTGCTTCAATGATACAGACAACATCACCCTTATGGACACTGTCCCCCGCCTCGACAAAAGGAGGCTTGGCAGGCTCTGATTGAAGATAAACACTTCCCACCATCGGAGAATCGATCGTTTCGCCCACTTTTTCCTCTTGTTTTGCTTCAACTGAAAACGATTGATTATTTTCAGCCTTTTGAACCTGTTCATTAGTTGGTGCTGGTGTCGGTGCTTGAACACTAGGCTGTGTTATTTTATTTTTGCTCAAACGGATATGAAAATCTCCCGTTGTGATCTCTAATTCACGACTAGGTGAATCATTGAAATTTGCGATTAATTCTTGTATTTCTTTATAATCCAACCCTATTCACTCCATTTTCTAAATGCTAACACTGCGTTGTGCCCACCAAAGCCGAGCGAGTTGCTAATTGCATACTCGAGGTCTGGGGCACTTTCAGCATTCTCCGTCACTACATTGACATGGCATTCAGGATCTTGTTTCTTTAACCCAACATTAGCTGGCAGTTCACCTTGTTCAAGGGCAGCAACAGTGATAACTGCTTCAATGGCACCAGCAGCCCCAAGTAAATGACCAGTCATACTCTTAGTGCTGCTGACTTTAACAGGACTATCAACTCCGAATACCCGATTAATAGCGTGTGCTTCACCGGAGTCATTAGCATGAGTTGCTGTCCCATGGGCATTGACATATCCCACTTCGCTGGGTGTTACTCCTGCTTCAGAGATAGCTTGCTGCATTGCTCGCGCAGCTCCTTCACCTGTTGGATCTGGAGATGTCATATGGAACGCATCACAAGTGCTGCCATATCCAACAACTTCGCCCAAGATCTTCGCGCCACGCTTTTGTGCGTGCTCTAAGCTCTCCAAAACAAGTGTTGCTCCACCTTCACCCATAACAAAGCCTGAACGATCTTCGTCGAATGGTAATGAAGCACGAGACGGATCAGTTTCTTTCGAAAGAGCTGTCAGAGCCGCAAAACCTGCAATCCCGATTTCGTTGACTGATGCTTCGGAGCCGCCTGTCAACATAACTTTGGCTCTGCCTTCCTTTATCTGGCGATAAGCTTCACCGATTGCGTTGGTACCTGAAGAGCAAGCCGTAACGATCGCAGTACAAATATTTTTTGCCTTAAAACGCAGCGCGATATTACCAGCTGCCATATTAACGATTGATGTTGGAACAAACAAAGGAGAAACCCTTTGTGGCCCCTTGCTGTTCATCTTAGTTACTTGTTCTTGAATCGTCGTCAAACCGCCGATCCCTGAACCGTAAATTACACCCATATCGTATTCGTCGGTGTTCTCGCTGTTAATGCCGGCTTGTTCGACCGCCGCAATAGCACTGTCAACAGCATATTGAGAAAATAAATCCATTCTTTTAGCTGACTTTTTACCAACCCGAAGTTTTGGATCGAAATCCTTAACTTCAGCAGCAACTGTGATTCCTGTTTCGCTTGCGTCAAATTTGCTGATTTTATCAAAGCCTATTTTTCCAGCAAAAATATTTTTTAAAAATGTATCTGTGTCGTTACCTACTGGAGTAACGGCGCCCATTCCAGTAATTACCACTCTACTCATCGATAAAACCCTCCTAGATCGTCATTCCACCGTCAATCGTTATGACCTGCCCTGTGATGTAATCACTTTTGGCCAAGAAAACCGCAGTTTCTGCGACTTCGATTGCTCGCCAAATCGCTGCAGTGGAATGTCTTTTACCATTTGATCCTTGATTCTCTGGCTAACCTCAGCCGTCATATCACTATTGATCATTCCTGGTGCAATTGCATTGCAGCGCACTCCACGAAGAGCACCCTCACGTGCAATTGTTTTTGTCAATCCGATAATTCCTGCTTTGCTGGCAGCGTAATTAGCTTGTCCTAAATTGCCGTGTAATCCGACAACACTCGCTAAATTAATGATGACCCCAGAACGTTTTCGTGACATTTTTTTGAGAATACCTTGTGTTACGTTGAATGTCCCGACTAAGTTAGTCTCAATTACACGTCGGAAATCCTCTTCCTTCATTCCAATCATCAATTTATCCGCGGTAATTCCAGCATTATTAACGAGAATATCAAGCTTACCGAATTCCTCAAAAATTTCTGTTTGCATTCTTTTTACATCATCAGTTTTGGAAACATCACCCAGAGCGACTTTGCATTTTACACCTTGGGCTTCGATTTTCTTTATCAGTTCGTCCGAAACATTCTTACGCCCATTTAATATAACATTGCAGCCCTCTTTTGCAAATTGAAGTGCAATTGCAGCTCCAATTCCGCGGGAACTGCCGGTAACAAAAGCATTTTTCCCCTTAAGATCCATGTTTATCATCCTCGACTTGCTTCAATAAATTTTTGATAATTAGCTTGACCATCTATGTGATAGCGTTCAATTTTTTTGTCAATTTGTCTTGTAAACTTACTCAAAGTCTGACCAGGTCCGATCTCAACAACAGTATCGATCCCTAATTCTTTAATCATATAATCAACACATTGATAAAAGTGTGTCGGTGATATCAATTGCCGTGTCAATATTTCTCGCGTTTCTTCAGCCTGAAACGGTTGTGCAGTTGTATTGCTGATAACAGGAACAATTGTTTTTTCAAACTGCACACCAGCAAGACGTTTTTCCATCAAAGTACTTGCTTTTTTAAAAAGCGGGGTATGGAACGCCCCGCTGACCTTTAATGGAATAACATTTTTAATTTCTTGCTCATGAAATAGCTTGATCGCACGATCAACGGCCGCTTTGTTTCCGCCTATAACAACTTGCTTAGGGGAATTATAATTCGCAGGACACACGACTTCTGTGTCGTTACTTGCTTCTTTGCAAATGTTTTTAATGGTTTCAATATCCGTTTTCATAACTGCAACCATTGCGCCATCAGTTTCTTCTGCATCGTTTTGCATATACATTGCACGATCCTTTAAAACCTGCATGCCCTCTTCAAAACTCAAACTGTTTGCAGCTATAAGTGCCGAATATTCGCCCAAACTCAATCCCACCATGCCATGAACATCAAGCTGCGGTACATCTCTGTTGAGCATTCGCATTATCCCTAAGCTCATGGCAACAATAGCTGGTTGTACATAAACTGTTTGCGCCAACTCATTATTTTCGTTGCGGTAAATAGTACCAAGGTCCATTCCTGTCAGTTCGGCCGCTTGATCAATCGTCTCACGGTAAACCTGGTCAGATTCGTACAAATCTAACCCCATTTTACTGTATTGGGCACCTTGTCCACTAAATAAAAAGCCTATTTTCATAAATCTAAGATCTCCATTAAATTATTTTGCGTCGACTTCTTTTTTTACATATTCAACAACGTCTTTAATCGTTTTAACACCTTCATCAGCTTCAAGTTTAATATCTAATTCATCTTCAAGCTCGTTCATGATTTCAAAAACATCTAAGCTATCTGCTTCAAGATCATCTTTAATATCTGAATCCATTTTCACCTTATCAGCATCTACATCTAATTGTTCAACCACGATATCTTTTACTTTGTCAAAAATTTCTTGTTCTGTCATTATTAATACACTCCTAGTTAATATTTAGTATTTGATAATTTGTGTGCCTACTGTCAAACCTCCGCCAAAGCCGCTTAGCACGATCGTTTGCCCGCGCTTTATCGTTTTGTCTGAAACAAGTTCATCCAAAAGAAGTGGCACACTTGCAGCGGAGGTGTTTCCGTATTTGGCAATATTCATTGGAAACTTCGCTAAGGGCTGATTTAAACGCTTAGCGATTTGTGCAACTATACGTGAATTTGCTTGGTGCAAAACAAAATAGTCAATTTGATCTAAAGTCAAACCGGCTTTTTTAACTGCTTCTTCAATCGATACTGGAACTTTATGAGTGGCGAATTTGTAAACGTCTCTTCCAGACATCGAAAAAGCCTTAATTTTATGCTCGCCTTCCATTGGAAAAGAAACCAATGCCTCTGTTTTGCCTGCTTCCAGCTTATCCCCTAGCTCACCATAAGTGTGCAAACTTGAGGAGATGAATCGGCTGGCACCACCATCTTCTTGCCTTTCCAGCAAAACGCCTGCAGCCCCATCGCCAAACAGGACCGCCGTTGTTCTGTCCGTCCAGTCAATGACTTTTGACAAAACCTCTCCCCCAATCAGCATTACACGGTTGCAAGCTGATCCAGAAGATGTCATAAATTTTTCTGCTACATTTAGCCCGTAGATAAAGCCAGAGCACGCAGCACTGATATCAAATGCCAATGCATTATGCGCCCCAATTTTTCCTTGAACTAACGCTGCAGTTGCAGGTGTGTAAGTGTCTGGCGACATAGTTGCGACTAACAGAAGATCAATTGACTCAACATCCCAACCACTTTTTTTGAGCAGTTGTTCGGCCACGACAGCGCATAACTGCGAAGTATTCTCCCCGACACTAATATGACGCTGCTTGATACCTGTTCGACTACTGATCCATTCATCTGAGGTATCCATGATCTTGCTCAAATCATCGTTAGTCACAACCTTAGCTGGGACACAACGAGCAGTCTTGACAACTTTGATTGTCTCCAATATGCTGTCTACTCCTTAATCTATGAATGCTCCCTTAGAAAATCTTCTAGGTTACATACTGCTTTTTCAATCGTTTTTATTTCTTCCGGATCAAGATCCTTCAGAAAACTCCGTACCATCATACGGTGAAAAGCATCATGTGCCCGATACATAAGACGTCCCTTCTTGGTCAATCCTAAACGAACAACACGACGGTCATCACTGCACCGAATCCGTGTTACATAGTCTTTCTTGCTCAACCGATCAATGGTTGAAGTAAGTGTACCTGGCGTTAAGTGCAGTTCTTTTGCTACCTGCGATGCCGTTTTTTTATCGTACATCGTTATTGCATTGATTGCATGCATTTCTTTGATAGAGACGTCTTTAAAATGACTTCTTTTTAATTCATGCTCCTCAATCCAAAGAATATCATTATAAATTCTTACAAGGGAATCATTGATTGTTTTTACCCGATTTTCCATGTGTTCAATGTCCGTCCTTATCCAACCTCAATTTAAATGACAATGTTACAAGCGAAAATACAACAATCCTTTTAGATTTTTTCGTCTCTATTTGCCACAATAAACATCAGTTCAGCTGCACATGCTGTTTTTCCATCAACAACTGCTTTCGTTTCTACGATTCCCATATTTTCCCGTTTTTTTGTCAAGGTAATATGTAGCTTAAGCACATCCCCTGGACGAACAACCCGGCGAAATTTAGCTTTGTGAATCGCCCCCAGATAGGCTGTTTTCCCCACAAACTCAGGTGATTTCAAAATTAAAATTGAAGCCGCCTGTGCTAAAGTTTCAATAATCAATACCCCAGGCATCACAGGATTACCTGGAAAATGACCTCTAAAAAAAGATTCATTAATCGTTACGTTCTTTGTTGCAACGATTGATTCACCAGCTTTCAGTTCATCAACATAATCGATATAAATTATTGGAAAACGATTAGGGATCAGGTCCATAATTTCTTGTGCATCCATAAGCACCACATTTGTCACCTCACTTACCAAAAAAAGTATTTCGAACATCAAAATATTCGATGATTGAATAATATTACACTCGGACTAAATTGTCAAATTCCAACAAAAAAGTCATTTTAATTTACAAAAAAACAAACATTGTATTTTTAATCATTATATATTCGCAAATAACACAGCTTATATCATTTAAATAACTTTAGAAAGGCTGTTCGACCCAATATCGCAGTGTAGCATATCAATTATACTAAATGATTATAATAAGCAAAAAATTATAAAATATTTAGCAATAACCACTAATCATACATAGCCCATTTTAGCCTAATCAAATTTTAATCTATTTTTGTTTGCTTGACGTACCAAAATAAAAAAGTGTGCTTACAAGAATTCGACTTTAAGCATCACTTTCCTCAATATTATCTTCAGCTTTTCTTTTCTTCGTCTTCAGAAACATCTTCTTTGCTTGTTTCTTCAGTATCCTTGGCAACAGTTGTCTGTGTCTTTTCCTCAGCTACCGCACTGCCATTGTTTTCAGATGGTGTAACGCTTGCAATAGCAGATTGTTCGAACGTCAGAAAAATTCCGTCACAATCAAGTGTTACTGTATGTTCAGCATTATTTATACTGTCAACAACTCCATGCAATCTTCCAATTGTAATAACAGCATCCCCTTTTTTGAGGTTGCCTAACATCTCTTGACGTTTTTGCTGTTGCTTCTTTTGCGGTCTGATCATCATAAAGTACATCAAACCGATTAAAGCAACAAACATTATAATCGTTGGTAACGATCCATTCATTTTTTTCACTCCCATCTATAAAACCTGCACAATTATAACTTTAACAAAGTTTTAAGCCACTGACTAGGTATTTAGCCAAATTTCTTAGAAGTTACGGTGGTTTTCACGGTTAAATCCATATTCTTCAAAAAAGCTCTCTCTAAATTCAAGCAAATTATCATCCATAATTGCTTGGCGTACCTGTTTCATCAAATTTATCAAAAAATAAAGGTTGTGATAACTGGTTAAGCGTAAACCAAAAGTTTCATCTGCTTTGATCAAATGCCTGATATAAGCGCGTGAAAAATTACGACAAGTGTAACAATTGCAATTATCATCTATTGGTCTAAAGTCTCTTGCGTAAATTGCATTTTTCACAACAAGTCTGCCATGTGAAGTCATGCAGCTGCCATTGCGTGCAATTCTCGTCGGTAAAACACAATCAAACATATCTATTCCGCGAATGACGCCATCTATCAATGCATCAGCTGAACCAACCCCCATTAAATAACGCGGCTTATTCTCTGGAAGCATAGGAGTTGTAAATGAAAGAACATGGTTCATCTCGGCCTTGCTTTCACCAACAGAAAGACCGCCAATTGAATAACCTGGGAAATCCATTGAAACTAAGTCACGTGCACTCTGCGCTCTCAAATCCTTGTGACCACCACCTTGAACAATCCCAAATAGTCCTTGCGTACCTTTATTTTGGTGTGCTTTCAAGCCTCGCTCAGCCCAGCGGCTTGTTCGTTCAACTGATTTTTTGATATAGTCATAAGTTTCAAAAAAAGGGGGACATTCATCAAAGCTCATCATAATATCTGCCCCCAGTGCATTTTCAATCTGGATTGCTTTTTCCGGTGAAAGAAAGAGTTTTTCGCCACTCAGATGACTTCTAAAGTGAACCCCTTCTTCAGTAATATCGCGCATCTTAGCAAGTGAGAACACTTGAAATCCACCAGAATCTGTCAGTATTCCTTTCTTCCAGTTCATAAACTTGTGTAACCCGCCTGCCTCTTTGACGATGTCCTCTCCTGGACGCAGCCACAGATGGTAGGTATTGGAAAGGATAATATTAGCTCCCATCGCATCTAATTCTTCTGGAGCTAGAGACTTCACTGAAGCCTGTGTCCCTACTGGCATAAACATTGGTGTCGGAAACGTACCGTGTGGCGTTACGATCTCGCCTAGTCGCGCTCCAGTATGCTTTTCTTTCTTGATCAAACGATATTTGATCGCTGGTTCAGTCATTACAATTCTCCATTTCTTGTTATCATGATTATTTAATAAACATCGCGTCGCCAAAGCTAAAGAAACGATACTTCTCATCGACTGCATGTTTATAAGCATTCAAAATATTTTTTCTTCCAGTGAATGATGAAACTAACATTACTAACGTTGATTTCGGCAAATGAAAATTAGTGATAAAGGCTTGGACTATTTTCCATTCATAACCAGGCTTAATAAAAATGTCCGTCCAGCCGCTGTCGGCGTGAATCTCACCATTGAATTTAGTCCCGATAGTCTCTAATGTACGAATACTTGTTGTCCCAGTTGCCACAATCTTGCCCCCATTAGCGCGAACTTCATTCAAGACCTTTGCAGAATCCTCTGACAACCTATAGAATTCACTATGCATTTTATGATCTTCAATATTTTCAACACTGACCGGTCTAAACGTCCCTAAACCAACATGCAATGTCAGGTAAACTAAATGAACACCCTTATTTTCGATTTTCTTAAGCAGTTCCTTCGTAAAATGCAAGCCTGCTGTAGGAGCAGCTGCAGATCCTATTTCACGTGAGTAAACAGTTTGATACATTTCAGGATCATCCAACTTCTCTTTAATATACGGAGGCAATGGCATTTCGCCTAACTCATCCAGAATTTCCATAAAAATGCCTTGATACTCAAAGCGGATCATCCGACCACCATGCTCCAACTCCTTAGTGATAACAGCACTTAACTTTCCATCCCCAAAGACAATCCGTGTCCCGACTTTGGCTCTTTTTGCTGGCTTAACTAAAGTCTCCCACTCGTCACCTTGTGTATTATTCAGCAGCAGGACTTCAATATGACCGCCTGTTTCAGGTTTAATACCGTATATTCGTGCAGGCATTACCCGTGAATCATTCATTACTAAAGCATCGCCCGCGTGCAATTGATCGATCACATTATAGAAAACATCATCTTTATAAGTCCCTGTTTTACTATCCAAGATCAACATTCGCGAATGATCGCGTTTCTTCAGCGGAGTCTGTGCTATCAGTTCTTGTGGTAAATCATAATCAAAATCTTCTGTGGTCAAATGTTCTTCTGACAAAATTGTCACCCTTCTTTTAAGAAAAATATTTCTGTTAATTTTTAGAATACGGTATTCCTAGATGTTCATAAGCTGCCGGGGTGACGACTCTCCCCCGGGGTGTTCTTTTGATGAAACCACTTTGCATTAAATATGGTTCAATCATTTCGGTTACGGTTTCTATTTCTTCACCAATATTGGCTGCAATCGTATTTACACCGACTGGGCCGCCATTATAGAGTTCAATCATCATTTTCAGCATTTTACGATCTGTTTCATCTAATCCGTGATCATCCACACGCAATAGATTGAGAGCGTACTGGACAATCTCTTCGTCAACTTTATCTTGCTGAGCAACTTCTGCAAAATCGCGTACTCTTTTCAACAAGCGGTTCGCAATTCGTGGCGTCCCTCGTGATCTTCGTGCGATTTCATGTGCTCCGCTCAAACTAATCAGTGTTTGAAAAATATCAGCAGAACGTTCAACGATCGTTGCGAGTTCATCTTCGGTGTAATAGTTCATATGTGCAATAATTCCAAAGCGATCACGCAGCGGCGCAGATAGTAACCCTGCCCGTGTTGTCGCCCCAATCAAAGTAAATGGTGGAAGCGTGAAGTGTACCGGATGGGCAGTTGGACCCTGTCCAATAACAATATCGACATAGAAGTCTTCCATTGCGGAATATAACACTTCTTCTACGATTTTAGGTAGACGATGTATCTCATCAATAAACAAAACATCGCCTGCTTGCAGCTCATTCAGGAGTGCAACCAGATCACCAGGTCGTTCAATTGCTGGACCACTTGTTGTCTTGATTGCAACATGCATTTCGTTTGCTATTATTATCGCAAGCGTCGTTTTTCCCAAACCCGGAGGACCATACAATAAAACGTGATCTAGTGCCTCTTGCCTCTGAGAAGCTGCTTTAATGTATACTTGGAGCTCATCCTTAATCGCCTTTTGGCCAATATATTGGTCAAAATCTGCGGCCGCAGTGAATTTTCTCTTTCATCATCTTGTTCGTCATCGACTAAATCGCCTGATACTATGCGATCATCTTCCGGCATTTAGACACCCCCTCGCATCACTTATTAATCAATAATCTTAACGCTTCACGCAGATATTCATCAGTAGACTTGCCTGCAAATTGTGCAAGTTTCTTGCTGACTCGTTTAACTTCGGTTTTAGTATAACCTAATGCAGATAATGCCGCGATGCTTTCTTCCAGATATTGGTTTGAATCAGTTTGGCTGGAAAGTGCCAATCCTTGTTGTCCTATCAATTCTTTTTGTATACCGGCTTCTTCCATCTTGCCTTTTAAGTCCAGTACGATCTGTTTGGCCGTCTTCTTCCCTACTCCTGGGAACTTAGTCAAATAACCGATATCCTCACTGTCGATCGCAGTCACAAGACCTTGATGATCATCATTCGCTAGAATAGCAAGTGCGCTCTTGGGTCCAATTCCTGAAACGTTAAGAAGCTTGACAAAAATGTTTTTTTCATCTAAATCCCAGAAACCAAAGAGGGTAATAGCATTTTCCCTTACAGCTTGATAAATATAAACCTTTTTTTCATGCTGTACATCAACTTGGTAACGGAATGGATTTGCAACATATACTTGATAACCGATCATTCCCGCTTCAACAACGATATAATATGGTGTCACGGCAGTTATCTTTCCTCTAAAATATTCGTACATCTCTTCTTCCTTCCTAAAATATCTGCTTACTCTTGTTCTCGCAAGCTCTGATGTGGATCTTGAATCCGTTTAAACATGTGTTCCATGTCAGAATTAGTAAAATGTACCAACACAGGCCGTCCGTGCGGGCAGTTAAACGGATTTTCACATTTTTTAAGCTGCTCCAACAATGCTTTGGCCTGCTTGTCATCCAAATGATGGTTAGCTTTAATTGAGCGTTTGCAGCTCATCATAATTGCTGTTTTCTCTCGATAGGTTGCAACATCTATCTTGCCATCTTTTAAAATATAGTCAATAAGTTCACGGATAATATCTTCTTCTTGTCCATCCTTGAACCAAGTTGGATGATGCCGCACGATGTAACTGTTAGGTCCAAAATCCTCCAAGTCGATCCCTAATTGTTCTAATTTAGGCAGATTTTCATTGATGATCAGTGAATCACTTGTTGTGTAATCGAGAACTATTGGTACCAAAAGATCTTGCTGGTCTGATTCAACCTCACCTATTTTTTCACGATAGTACTCGTACTTGCAGCGCTCCTGTGCTGCATGCTGGTCAATAATATACAATCCATCCTGCGATTCTGCAAACAAGTATGTTCCGTGCATTTGACCGATATAAGTCAATTCTGGAAAGCGGCGCTGGGTTTTAGCCTGCAGCTGATCTTGCTTTGGGACATACGACTGATTTTCAGACGTTTTTTGTAAAATAGCAGACTGTGATGCTTGTCGCAGATATTTTTTGTCCCACTCATCTAACTTATCCACCATATCATTTTTGTCTCTAATGATAGTGACTGCTGGTTTTGCATTCTTTGATGACTCTTCATCTTGCTCGTCTTCTACGGTAGAGCTGCCTGAACTATTGATGTCAGGTACCGCATCTTTTATTTGAGAAGTCACTTGTTGGGCCGGCAATTCACCTGTACCGGTTCTATCATGATAATAAGAGCGCGAGGACTCATTCAGATCAAATTGAAGTTGATCAATATCAATTTCCTTGCGTGTTTTTTGATTCAAATTCTTCAAGGCATCAGGTATTAGGTTCTCCTGTGCTATTCGGTCGTAAACACATTTTGTCAATAATTGTGCCAACTGATCTTCCTTGCTTATACGCACCTGCTGTTTTGTTGGATGGACATTAACATCAACTAAGAGCGGATCAAGCGTGATATTGACAACTGCAACGGGGTAGCGCCCAACCATCAATTTGGATCCGTATCCTTTGATTATCGCATTGCTCAATTGAAAATTTTTGATATATCTTCCATTAAGCAACAGACTGATATAGCTTTTAGTTGCACGTGTTAATTTAGGAAGTGAAACATATCCTGCAACCTTAAAGTCAAGATCCTTTCCGTTAAAAGCAACCATCTGCCGCGCGTTCTTCACACCGTATATTGCACTGATTGTCTGTTGAAGATCGTTATTTCCCACTGTCTGCAATAAAGTATGTCCATTATTGCTCAATGAAATCGCAATGTCATTGTGGCTTAGCGCTAAGCGATTGACAATATCGCTTATTGCGGCCAGTTCAGTTTGAAGGCTTTTCAAATATTTGAGTCGCGCAGGTGTATTGTAGAACAAGTCTGCAACAGTTATTTCTGTTCCACGTGGTCGAACGCTCGTTTTCTTTTCAAGCTGCTCACCACCCTTAACATGTAAAAGTGTTCCTGAAACATCTGTTTCAGTACTAGTTTCGAGATAGACATCAGCCACAGAGGCAATACTCGGTAAAGCCTCTCCTCTGAAACCAAGCGTTTTTATTCTGAACAAATCTTCACGGCTCGTTATTTTGCTTGTCGAGTGACGTTTGAAGGCTAATTCAACATCTTCGGCTGGAATTCCTTCTCCATTGTCAATAACCTGAATTCTTTTTAAACCTGCTTCTTCAACAACTATATCAATCTGAGTACTCTTCGCATCAATTGCATTTTCAACAAGTTCTTTAACTACGGAGGCTGGTCTTTCAACTACCTCCCCAGCTGCAATCTGATCAGCAAGTACTTCTGAGAGTTCTTTTATTTTCGGCATGAAAATTACCTCCAATTACCTTTTCTTTCTCAGATCCTTCTGCCATTTATACAAAATATTTATTGCATCAAGTGGCGTCAGTGACATCAAATCGGTTTCTTTAATCTCTGATAATACTTTCTGATCGTCTTTTTTATAAACAATCTTTTCCGGTTCGAATAAAGAAAGCTGCTTATCGTCGACTTGAGGTTCAACTTCTTTTACATCGGCTTTCTTTTCAACTGTATTTTGCTCATCACTCACTGAATTGTCAGTATGCTTCTTCTTGCTCTCTAACTTGCCTAAGATAAAATTGGCCCGCTTTAAGAGATTCTCAGGCATTCCTGCAAGCTTTGCAACATGAATTCCATAGGACTTATCTGCAGGCCCAGGCTGCATTTTATGCAAGAAAATCAAATCGCCATTTTTTTCAACAGCTCCAACATGAATGTTCCTTAACGCTGGTAGTTTTTCAGATAAGGCGGTCAATTCGTGGTAATGAGTTGAAAATAGCGTCTTCGCAAATACATGGTCGTGAACATATTCAATAATCGCTTGTGCTAATGCCATTCCATCATATGTTGCCGTTCCTCTGCCTATTTCATCAAACAATATCAAACTATTACGTGTTGCATGACTAAGTGCATGATTTGCTTCTTTCATCTCAACCATAAATGTCGACTGTCCAGCAATTAAGTCATCAGCAGCCCCAATTCGCGTAAAGATTTGGTCAAAAACCGGTAAAACAGCACTTGCTGCTGGTACAAAACAACCTATCTGTGCCATCACGACTGTAAGTGCGAGTTGACGCATATAAGTGCTTTTTCCAGACATATTCGGCCCTGTTATCAAAAGAATGCTAAGTTTCTCAGGCATCACAACGTCATTAGGAATATAGCTTTGCTTCCCCATTACCTGTTGCACCACCGGATGCCAGCCGCCCATCACTTTGACGTCATGTTTACCAGCGGTTAACTTGGGTTTGACAAAATGATCTCTTTCACTGACAACGGCGAAACTTTGTAGAACGTCCAATATTGCGATCGCACGTGCCAATTTTTGCAGACGTTTGATCTGGTCTTTGATCTGATTGCGAATACCTGCGAAAAGACGATACTCTAACTCAATAGCTTTACTTTCTGCACCTAGAATCATTGCTTCTTTTTCTTTTAGTTCGGGTGTTATAAAACGTTCGGCATTCGTCAATGTCTGTTTCCGTTCATACCGCTCAGCCGGCAGTTTGTCCAGATTTGCCTTTGATACCTCAATATAATACCCAAAAACACGGTTGAAACCAATCTTTAAATTATTGATTCCCGTTTCACGCCGTTCTTTTGCTTCCATTTCTGCCAGCCATTTTTTGCCATTTTTCATCGCATCCGTATACTTGTCAAGTTCTGCACTATAACCCGCCTTGATCAGTCCGCCATCTTTCACTGAAATAGGTGGTTCATCAATGATTGCATTCTCAATTAGATCAACGACATCTCCAACTGGGTCAAGGCCTTCTAAAAGATCATCGAAAGTCCCGTCATTCAGTTCATTCAAAACATAACTAATTTTAGGAACTTGTTCCAATGATTGCTTCAGTTGAATCAGGTCACGACCATTAACATTTCCAAAAGCCACTCGGCCAGCTAACCGCTCCAGATCATAGACACTTGTCAATTCTTCTTGGAGGGTACTGCGTTCAAAATAATGCTGCAATAAATTCTCGACTTTATTTTGTCGACTGATTATTTTTTTTGAATCAAGTAGCGGACGTTCGAGCCATTGTTTCAATAACCGCCCCCCCATTGCTGTTTTGGTTGCATCTAAGAGCCACAACAGCGTTCCTTGTTTCTTGCCTGTTCGACTGTTTTGTAATATCTCTAAATTACGTTTAGAATATGGATCCATTTTTAAGAAATTTGATGGTTCATAGTGGACTGCTTTTTGCAGATGTCCTAAACTCCGCTTTTGGGTCACATTAAGATATGTGATAAGATGCTGAATTACTTCCACCTCAAGTTTGTTTTTTATATCCTGAATCGTATAACTCGCTTCCGCACTTTCTCTAACTTCATCTTGCTTTGAGATCATGATTTTAAGTGCCTCTATCTTGTCTAAACTTGTTTTTGTGACAGAATCATCAACTACAATCTCTTTTGTCCGCAAGCTCATCAATTCATTCAGTACAAGGCTTATGCTCTCCAGAGTTGCTGCTTTTAATTCGCCAGTCGAGAGATCTACATAAGCTAACCCATATTTTTCATTGCTTTCATGCAAAGCAGTCAAGTAATTATTCTCTTTTGCCTCACTAGCCGAGGGATCGATCATCGTTCCCGGTGTGACTAATTGAATGACCTCACGTTTGACCATTCCTTTGGCTAACTTAGGATCTTCCATTTGTTCACAAATCGCAACTTTATAGCCTTGATCGACCAAAATATCAATATAATTTTGTGCTGCATGATGCGGCACACCACACATCGGTATTTTATCAGCCGCATTTTTATTACGTGTCGTCAATGTTAACTCTAGAATCTGTGAACCCTTAATCGCATCGTCATAAAACATCTCATAAAAATCACCCAAACGATAAAATAAAAAAGCATCTGGATATTGTTCTTTAACAGCTAAATACTGTTCCATCATTGGTGTGTTTTTTGTTTTTTGCGGCATCTGTTTCTCTCCTTTATTGCATGAACGGATGATCGGCATTAATTTGAATTGTCTTTATTTTTCGTGCCCTTCCCGTCTCATCATCAATGTCAATCAGACAAGCAGACAAATTACGGCGACTATCTTCGGCAACTTCAAATCTTGTCGGCATTTGATTTAAAAAACGTGCTATAACATTTTGCCGTTTCATACCTATAATACCATCGTAGGGCCCTGTCATTCCGACATCTGTCAGAAAAGCTGTTCCTTGAGGAAGGATACGCGCATCGTTTGTTTGGACGTGAGTATGTGTCCCGACGACAGCCGAAACCTGCCCATCAAAATACCATGAAAAAGCAGCTTTTTCGCTAGTCGTTTCCGCATGAAAATCAACAAAAATAAAATTAGTCTGTTTTCTTAATTCTGCAATGACTTCCTTAGCTACAGCAAAGGGATCATCTGAAGGATTCATAAATACACGCCCTTGCAAGTTAAGAACAGCCAGCTTCTGCTGATTTATTTTTATCGTCGTATAACCTATGCCTGGTACCTGTCCTGCCGAAAAATTAGCTGGTCTAATCAGTTTTTTCGCTGATTGAATAAAGTCCGTTATCGCTGGATTATCCCACGTATGGTTTCCCATCGTAACAACATCAGCCCCACAGTTTAATATTCGTTTGTACACTTTTTCATTGATTCCACGCCCTCTGGTTGCATTTTCCCCATTAACAATCGTCGCTTGAGGGTGGTATAGATGCTTTAACTTGGGTAGATACTCTTCCAGTACTTCCTGACCTGCATTCCCCATAACATCGCCAACAAACAAAATACGCATATTTTTCCCCTTTTCTGATATTCATTGCTCAATAATTCAATTTTAGCATTTTTACAACTCTGTTGCGAAATCTCTTTTGTTTTAGTTTTGAAATAAAAAAGAAAACTGGGACATAGCATCCCAGTTTCCTTGCAGGTAATAAATCACTTAAAATAATGACTATTTAGCGTATTCAACTGCCCTTATCTCACGAATAACGGTTACTTTAATATGTCCAGGATACTCCATTTCACTTTCGATCCTGTTTTTTATGTCACGTGCAAGAACCGTTGACTCCAGATCATTTACTTCATTTGGTTTTACTATTACACGCACTTCACGTCCTGCTTGGATCGCGTAGCTCTTTTTAACACCATCAAATTCATTAGTGATTTTTTCAAGCTTTTCAAGACGATGAATATAATTTTCTAAGGATTCGCTTCTAGCTCCTGGACGTGCTGCTGAAATCGCATCAGCTGCAGCGACCAGAACTGAAATCGTATATTTAGGCTCAACATCTCCGTGATGTGAAGCAATCGCATTGATTACAGTATCACTTTCCTTATATTTTTCAGCCAATTCGACCCCAATCTGAACATGAGATCCATCAACTTCGTGATCAATTGCCTTTCCAATATCATGTAGCAGACCTGCACGTTTTGCTAGCGTAACATCCTCACCAAGTTCAGCCGCTAAGACACCTGTTATCTTAGCCACTTCAACCGAATGATCGAGAACATTTTGTCCGTAACTTGTCCGATACTTCAAACGTCCCACAGTTTTAATCAAATCAGGATGCATTGCATGCAACCCAAGATCAAAGATTGTTTCTTCACCTGTATCTCTTATCTTTGCATCTATTTCCTTGGTAGATTTCTCCACCATTTCTTCAATTCTGGCCGGATGTATTCTTCCGTCCTGAATCAACTTCTCCAACGCCATCTTAGCTATTTCGCGGCGGACTGGATCAAACCCGCTTAAAACAACCGCTTCAGGAGTATCATCAATAATAAGGTCGATCCCCGTTAAAGTCTCAAGTGCACGAATATTACGTCCTTCACGACCAATAATCCGGCCCTTCATCTCGTCATTAGGTAACGAAACGACAGATACTGTGGTCTCCGAAACAGTATCAGCAGCACTTCTCTGAATAGCCTGTGCAATCAAACTCTTAGCAGTCCGATCAGCACTAGCTTGAGCTTCTATCTCCTTGTCTTTGATCATAACAGCAAGCTCATGATTCAAAGCTTCTTTAGTTTCATCCATGATCAAATCCTTAGCCTCTTCCCTAGTCAGGGAAGCAACCCGTTCAAGCTCTGTCTTCTGCTGCTTAATTAGAGAATCAACTTCAAGGTGTTTTTTCTCCAGCTCTTTTTGGTCGATTTCTATCCGATTTTCTTTTTTTACAAGTCCTTGCTCACGTTTTTCAAGAGCTGAATCCTTGCGATCCAAATTCTCTTCGCGTTGAAGCAAACGGTTTTCTTGTTTTTGAGCCTCGGAACGTCTTTCCTTCAATTCACTTTCAATTTCGCCTCGGTAACGATGACTTTCATCTTTAGCTTCCAAAACAGCTTCTTTTTTCAATGCTGCCGCTTCTTTTTTAGCATTCCTCACGATCCCTTGTGCAGTTTGCGTAGCGGCATCAAGATTCTTCTTATAACTGCTCTTTTGAAGAGCTTTACCTAAAGCTAAACCAATACCCAAAGTTATAACAGCGATGGCGAGGATAGTAATTGTCAGTTCCAAATTTTCACCTCCACATCGTCAAAAAATGATTAAACTTTTAAAATAACCATTGCTTTTAAGATGTTATTTTGATCAACATACTCTTATATTTTACGGTGTGGTGCTACGTTATGTCAACATAAAACGGATGGTTTCACCAATTTGAGGAAGTAGAGTCCTGCGACTCTCTACTACTGGTAAAATATCTCAGCACGCCATATCTTGGGATAGCCTAAATTTGCAGCTTACTTTTCGCTCTTCAAATAAAAAAGCAGCAACAAAACTCACCGTTCTGCTACTGCCCTTTTTGATAGTGCTACTCTTTTGCTTTTGCATTTTCCTTTTTATCATCTAGTGGCAATTCGGTTGATTCTTTTTCATCCGCATCAGCGATTCCATAAGCTTGACGAACCTTGTGTGTAACCTCTGTCATCATCTCTGGGTGATCACTTAAATATTGTTTTGCATTTTCTCTTCCTTGACCGATTCGATCCTCACCATATGAGTACCATGAACCGCTTTTTTTAACAATCTCTTTTTCGACTGCCATATCGATTAATTCACCGGTTTTGGAGATTCCTTCACCATACATAATATCAACTTCTGCGCGCTTAAAAGGCGGTGCGACTTTGTTCTTGACAACTTTGATACGAACACGGTTCCCGACAATATCGGCCCCATCTTTAATCTGTTCGGCACGCCTTACTTCTAAGCGGATCGTCGAGTAGAATTTAAGTGCACGTCCACCAGGTGTAACTTCTGGGTTACCAAACATCACGCCGACTTTCTCACGAATTTGGTTTATAAAAATTGCAATTGTTTTCGTTTTATTAATCGTTCCTGAAAGTTTACGTAACGCTTGCGACATCAAGCGGGCCTGTAGCCCTACGTGTGCATCACCCATCTCACCTTCAATTTCAGCACGTGGCACGAGTGCTGCAACTGAGTCAACAACAACAATATCGATTGCACCAGAAGAAACTAGGGCATCAGCAATTTCAAGGCCTTGTTCACCAGTGTCAGGCTGTGATAAAAGTAAATCGTCAATATTTACACCTAATTTTGTTGCATAAGCAGGGTCAAGTGCATTCTCAGCATCAATGTAAGCTGCGACACCGCCGTTTTTCTGAACCTCCGCGACTGCATGAAGTGCTACAGTCGTTTTACCAGAACTTTCAGGTCCATAAACTTCAACAATCCTTCCTCGAGGATATCCACCGACACCCAAGGCTTCATCTAAAGCCAAAGAACCACTTGGAATTGTTGAAATCTGGGTATCAGCTTTTTCTCCCATTCGCATAATAGAACCCTTACCAAAGTTTTTTTCAATTTTTTTTAAGGCAGCATCCAGTGCTGCTTTTCTCTCATCAGCCAATCTAATTCCTCCTCAGTCCGACCATGCCTAAGAATAATTCATAGCGGTCTTCCACTCAATAATACCGATTAAAAAAATAAATTGCAAGAAAAATCGAACAAAGGTTCGAAAAAATCATTTTATCAGCTCACGTCTGATCCAATCTAAGCCGGTTAATACACTTCGTTCACGCACCAGTGATCGCTGACGAGCGAAATGATAAAGCTTCGCTTGGACCGGACGATCTTTGAAAGCAAGACCAATCCACACGGTTCCAGCTTCTTTCCCTTCAAGGCATCTGGTCCAGCCACGCCCGTAAACGAGATTCCAATATCCGTTTCCATTTTCTCCTTTGATTTTCGCGCCATCCATTTTGCCGTTTCTTCACTTACGACACCATTAGTTTGAATAATTCGTGCGGGAATATCTAAAAGACCGCTCTTAGCACTGTTAGCATACGTAACAAATCCGCCAGGGAAAACACTGGATACCCCCGGTACGTCACCTAGTGCTGCCTGAAAAGCTCCAGCTGTCAAGCTCTCAGCGGCAGTTATACTTAACCCTGCCTGTAGCAGTTTCTGAACAACAACTTTTACTAGTGAATTTTCATCCCCATAGCCATACATATACTCACCAACACGGCTGCAAATTTTTTCTTCAGTCTCATCCAAAAGCTGCTTGGCCTCATACTCGTCAACAGCACTTGCAGTAAGTCTTAAGGTGACTTCACTCGTTTTTGCATATGGTGCAATAGTCGGATTGGACTGCTTATCAATAAGATCTTCTATTTTTGTTGCCAAAAGCGACTCGCCTATGCCAAAGAAACGTAATACTCGTGAAAAGAGCAAATGATTGTTATGGTATTTTTTATATAATAACGGCTGAGCAAAATTTGCAAACATTGGCTTTAATTCATTGGGCGGTCCAGGCAACAACAAAAAATCGCAGCCATGATCATTTTGGTAATACTCTCCCACTGCAAAACCGGTTTCGTTTTTTAAAGGGACGGAACCCGCTATGTACTGTGCCTGCAAACGATTGTTAGCAGTCATTTCTTTCTCACTTGCCGCATAGTAATGAATTATCTTCTTCATTGCATCTGCATCTTCAATTAGCTTTTTTTTCAAAAAATTAGCAACAGTCTGTTTTGTCAAATCGTCCTTTGTCGGTCCCAAACCACCCATTAAAATAATCAGATCGTTGCGTTTAGCAGCAATCTTGATAGCCTGAGTCAAGCGTTGCGAATTGTCTCCTACGACAGTTTGATGATAAACATCGATCCCCATCCCAGCAAGCCTGCGAGCAACAAACGCTGCATTAGTATTAATGATTTGCCCTAATAATATTTCCGTACCAACTGCGATTATTTCAGTATGCATTTACTTCTCCTCCATATACTAACTACGCAAGGCAGTAATTATTTGTACAAAAATAAGGAACTGAAAAACATATTCCAGTTCCTTAAAAGAGTTACTTATCAAATGAATCAGCGAAGACCTGTTTGCTGTTTACAAAGTAATCAATTCCCGAATATACTGTGAAGAACAAACAGATATACAATAATATTTCACCAAGAGGAATTCCAACAGCCGCAAAAAACACGTTATTCAACAAGAGAAAAATAATGGAGAACATCTGTGTCATTGTTTTGATTTTTCCAGGCATAGCAGCGGCAATTACCTCACCATCATTTTCAACAACGATAAGGCGCAAACCCGTGACAGCTAATTCGCGGCAAATGATAATTGCGGCAACCCAAGCCGGGACCTTCCCCATTGACACCAAAAGAATAAAAGCTGTCATAACAAGCATTTTGTCAGCTAAGGGATCAGCAAATTTGCCAAAATTCGTTACTAAATGTCTCTTGCGTGCTATCTGCCCATCTGCGAAATCAGTCAAAGACGCGCCAGCAAAAATGACCGCCCCTACTAGCTGTGCCACAGGGAGTACCGTGCCTCCAAAATTCAATGTCCCCCATTGTAATGGAATCGTCAGCACTAAAATAAACACCGGAATCAAGAAGATCCGAATCACGGTTAATTTGTTCGGTAAATTCATGTTCCACTCCCCTCTCTTTCATGCTGCATTGCAGCAGTTTACTTGATATTCAACGTCAAAGTCCTAACTGTTAAGGAACTATTATCCTTCATAAAATTAAAATTGCGTCCGTTAATCTCAATCTTCGTCGCTTTTGAATTCCCTAAATTAATAGCAATCGAACTGGCACCTGAAGGGATCTTCAACTCATGATCTTCTCCTGAACTCAAAGTTCCTTGCCACTGCTGTGTTCCATCAACAGAAACGGCAGTCCAAGCACTCGCGTCCTTAACACTGACCTTAACAATGTTTTCTTTAGGACTGTTCTTCAAATTATACACAAACGATGAGCCTGAATTTGAATCTAAGCTAATCCGCGACCCTTTCTTCTTAGCACTGCTGCTATCTTTTTTCTTACTTGAAGTGCTGGATGCCGACGAGCTGGAATCCTTCTGCGACGAGCTCTTCTTAGTAGCTTTCTTTTTGTTCGAACTCACATCATCAGATGAAACAGATACTTTAGTGCTGCTGCTTTGAATCTGCTGTGAATCAGCTGTTTTTTGATGATTGTTCCAAGCAACAAAATAAATAGAACCTAAAATAGCAACAACAATTAAGACAATGATAACTGTGGGCAGGTAGGACAAAAGTCGATTGAATTTATTTGTCTTTGCCATGCTCTGTCTAGTAGACTCTATTCGACTGCGGACATCCTCACGCGTTGCTGCGTTTTCCGTAATATCGGCTGGCTTTGGGGTACCGTCACCAATTTCGTCAAGAAGCTCTTCTGGGTCCATCCCAACTGTCTCAGCATATTGGCGGACAAATGCTTTAACATAAAAATCTCCCGGTAAAGCATCAAATTTTTCGTCTTCAATCGCAATCAAATAGCGCTTTTGGATCTTCGTTATCTGCTGCAGATCATCCAGCGTATAGCCCTTTTCTATTCTTGCATTTTTAAGATTCTTTCCAATTTCAGTCATATTTATTAACTCTCCATTACTGTCCGATTACACTTTCTAAATCCCTTTCTAGTATAGCATAGCTCAAGACAAATATTAATTAAGAATTGATTATTTCAGCCAGCCTCCAGTGACATAAATCGTTTCACCAGTAAGGTAAGCAGCACGTTCATTCAACATTGCCTGAACCCAATAACTGATCTCGCTAGCTGCCGCAAATCGTCCCAGCGGAATCATTTCATCAATTTGAATCTTTTCTTTTTCAGAAAATAATGCATTCATTTGTGTGTTTACAGCTCCTGGGGCAACAACATTGATCGTTATTCCAAGTGAACCAACTTCTTTGCTATATGCTGCTGCAAAAGAACTTAAAGCGCCCTTGATTGCACTATATCCAACTTCCATTGCGCTCCCTGCTCCACCATAAACAGATCCAATAAAGACAATTCTGCCAAAATGGTTACGAGCTAGTTTCTCCTCAACTTTTTGCAGCAAGTATAACGGAGCCGTCAGCTGCATGGAGAGCATAGAGTTAAACTCAGTGGGCTTTAAATCATGAAAAAGGCCATAGCAAGTCGTTCCTTGAGCAAAAATAACAGCATCCAGACCAAAAAGCTGTTCACTCAACTTATCCAGTTCAGTCTTGCTAGTGAGATCGCATTGCAACTGAATAAAATCCTGCTTGGGATATGTTTGTCGCAAGTTCGTGCATAAAGCATCACTTTTTTTCTTATTTCTGAAATAATGTAGGTAAATTGACCATCCTTGGGTGGCCAGATCACGAGCTATTTCACTGCCGATATCCCCTGATGAACCGACTATCAGGACCCATTTCATAATTAAATACCTTCTTTTGGTAAAATTTGATACACACTAACTGCTTCTGAGCGGATAAAAGCTTTACATGCTTGTAAAACATCCTCGAACTCCATTTGCTGAATAACAGCGGCCTTATCGAAAACAGTCGCTCCTTCAAATAAATGACCTGAATATTGGTTAGCAATGCCTTCTAGTGAATTCATGATGTGAATCTGCCGGCCGAGCAACTCTTTTTTGGCCAAGTTAAACTGCTGATAATGTCCCTTTAGTATTTGCTCAGCATTTTCTAAAATATTGATTATATCATGGCAGAATTTTTGTGGGTCATTTGTATCACTACTGATTGAAGCATAGTGAAAACCACGTTCCAATTGAAACATAAAGTCAAAACTATCGTCAATAATACCCTCATTGTAAAGACGCGTATAATTAGCGGAAGTATCACTGAATAGCAGCCAAAGAAGCATTTCAATGCGCATTTTATAGGTCAGACCCGCACGCCCCGCTGGAACTTGGTCTAATCCCTTGACCCCAACGGCTGCTTTTGCACGTTGTGTGTCAAGCTCCAACATTCGATAAGGTATTATATCTTGGCCTGATTCATCATATTTTAAAATTGCCCTCTTAACTTCTTCAGCTGGGGCAAAGTTTTTTCTAGCTTGATTTTTATTTATTAACTCGAACGTTTCCTCAGGATCAACATCTCCAGTAACAAACAAATTCATGTTTCTAGGATGGTAAAAGGTCCAGTAGCAATCATACAAATTTTCAACCGTAATTTTACTAATTGATTCTGTAGTTCCCGCAATATCGACGCTCAACGGATGCTCTGGATACAGATTTTTAAGCATTCCAAAATAAAAACGCCAGTCGATATCATCCTCGTACATCTTTATTTCTTGGCCGATAATCCCCTTTTCCTTTTCGACTGATTGGGCATTAAAATAAGGTTCTTGAACAAAATTCAATAGAATTTCTAAATTTTTCTGTGGATAGCTGGCAGTTGAAAAAAGATAACTAGTATTGGTGAAACTAGTAAATGCGTTTGCGTCTGCTCCATAGTGACCGAACAACTCAAATGCATCATGATCTTTCTTCTCAAATAACTTGTGTTCCAGAAAATGCGCAACTCCATCAGGGACACGTTCCATTTTTGTTTTATGCAGTGGGACAAATTTATTATCAAGTGACCCATAATCAGTCGTCAGAATACCGTAAGTTTTATGATATCCTCTTTTGGGAAGAATATTGACTTCCAAACCGTTGTCTAATTTTTCTTTATACATTTTCTCGCCGAATTGCGCGTACTGCACTATTTCCATTAGTTAACTTCTCCATCTAAAAAATAAATTGACTGCAGCTTTGTTTTTTGAGCTGCTTCAACAACATCATCGAGACTGACAGCATCAAGATCCTGCAGCCATTCTTGAACCGAAACATTTCTTTTCATTAGAATATTTATCAATGCTTGATCCAAGTTGTTCGTTGGACTATCCAATCTGCTCAAAAATGAATTTTTCAAAGCCTTTTTCGTATCTTGAAATTCATTTTGCAAAATTTCACCATTTTTTATATCTTCCAGCTGTTTAGTTATTATTTCCTGAACAGCCATTTTATTCTTAGGTTGTATTCCAGCCTGAACCGAAACAAAACCTCGGAAGCTGTCATATGAACTGTTCGCATAATATGCCAAACTGGATTTTTCGCGTACATTCATGAAAAGCTTTGAGAGCGGCAGTCCTCCAAAAATACCATTAAAGATCAAGGCCGCATAATATCCCTTTTCCCGATAAAAAATAGGTAAATTATAAGCCAAATCTAGTTTTCCTTGTACAACAGCTTGATGTTCATTTTCTTCATTAACCTCCATTTGGAGATCCTGAGTATAAAAAAGCTGTCCCTCAAAAGAATTCCGCTTTGAGAACGGAAGTTCACGTGCTAACGTTTCACACTCTTTTACATCCACATTTCCAGACACAACTATCTCAATTTGATCCTTTGCAATACACTCCAGATAATAGTCGTACAATTCTTTAGAAGTTATCTTCTCTAATTGTTCATAAGTACCAAATGATGGTACTCTTTGTGCTTCATCCGTAAAATAATTTTTTTGCAAAGAAAGCGCCGCGTAGAGCTGCTTATCATCTTTGACACTCTGCATATAGAAGCCCAAATTTTTCTTCTGACGTTCAAATGTTTCCTGCTCAAAAGCGTCATTAAAGACTAACGGTGCAAAAAGACACTGCTTCAAAAAAGCAAAAGCTTCATCGAATAAATTCTCCTCGTCAGCCAAGTAACGTTCATTCACACTATCGAAAACGCAATTCATAATATGAACATTTCCACGGCGCTCAACTGTGATTCCAAAACCAGCACCGTACATTTTTGATAGTTTTTCCGCAACTGCCTTCTGGGTTGGAAAATGTGCACTTGCAGCTTCTAACACATTTGCCAGCAGCATCCGTTTAGTTAACACTTTACTATCAAGAGGTTCAATCAGTGCAATAGCGATTCTTGTTGTTTTGAATTGTTTGTTTGGTGTAACTGTTAAATTCACACCAGGCGTTATTTCAGTACGCACTTCTGTTTCCTCCTCAAAATTGCTTATGTACAATATCATAATTGATTAAAATCAAAATTACAAATAAGCTTCTATTGATCAGTGTGCAGCTTCTGCTTATTCAAGTGCCGCTTACCTTAATTTTAAAAACTACTTAAGCTGCAACCGCAACAAGGCATATTCCTCTGATTAAAGTTGGATACTTTAACCCAAAGAATACACCTCGTTTTTAACGCATGCTCCTTAGTCATTACTACTCTGGAGGAGTATCGTTACTGAGATAAACTTTTCGTGGTTTGCTGCCCTCAGAAGGACCAACCATCCCCTTAGCCTCCATTTCATCAACTAACCTTGCCGCACGATTATATCCGATACGAAAGCGGCGTTGGAGCATTGAAATACTGCATGCTTGCTCCTTAACAATCAGTTGAACTGCATCATTGAAAAGTTCGTCTTCTGAATCTTCAGTCTCATCTTGCGTTGTTTCTTCATCAGAAACAATCAATGACTCATCATACTCAGCTGACTGCTGTTGTTTGACAAAATCTACAACACTTGCCACGTCATTGTCAGAAATAAACGCACCCTGCACACGGATTGGCTTATTAAGCCCCATTGGCAAAAATAGCATATCACCGCGTCCAAGTAATTTTTCAGCACCGTTTGTATCAATTATCGTTCTTGAATCAGTCCCACTCGAAACGGCAAAAGCAATTCGCGAAGGAACGTTTGCTTTAATCAAGCCGGTAATAACATCAACAGAGGGCCGTTGCGTCGCAAGAATCATGTGTATTCCAGCAGCACGCGCCATCTGGGCCAAGCGGATAATTGCATCTTCAACTTCATTTGCTGCAACCATCATCAAATCTGATAATTCATCGACAACAATAACAATGTATGGCAAGAGCATTTCTTCTGAACCCGTTTCACTATTTTGCCGTTGGATCATTTCATTATACCCAGCGATATTTCTCTGACCAGTATTGGCGAATAATTCGTAACGACGCTCCATCTCAGCAACCAGCTTGTGTAAAGCCTTAGACGCTTTTTTAGGATTAGTCACGACCGGCGTCAAAAGATGGGGGATACCATTGTAAACACCCAACTCTACCTTTTTAGGATCGACTAGCATAAGCTTCACTAAATGCGGCGGACAATTCATCAGCAAGCTGGTAATAATACCGTTGATTGCCACAGATTTTCCACTCCCGGTTGAACCCGCAATCAATAAATGCGGCATCTTTGCAAGATCTGCCGTCACTAATTTTCCTGAAATATCTCTTCCAAGAGGAACTTCCAGCGGCTTGCTTTTTTGTTTCTTTTGTGCCTCAATAATATCTCTGAAAGAGACTGTCGAAACTTTTTGATTAGGAACTTCAATTCCAATTAAGGACTTGCCTGGAATAGGTGCCTCGATCCTAATATCCTTAGCAGCTAAAGCTAGTGCTAAATCGTCAGCGAGATTGACAATCTTGCTGACTTTGACCCCAATTGCTGGGTGAAGTTCGTACTTTGTGACTGCTGGTCCTAAGATAGCACTCTTTATATCTACATCGACTCCAAAACTATTAAATGTTTTTTTCAAAACCTGTGTGTTTTTCTCGATTTTTTGATATTCACCACTCTGATCAGTGGGATCAACCCTTTGCAGAAGAGTTGCCGGTGGCAGCTTATAATCATCATTTACCGGATTGTCACCAAAACTTAGCCCCTTCTTTGTAGTTTGCTCATCTTTATTTTCCTTAGAGTTGGATTTGTCCTGTTCCACTCCTGTATTCCACGTGTCAGTCCTAATAACAGCTGCATTCTCTGACTGTGTAATTTTTACTTTCTCTTCACTACCGTTGTTATTCTGCTCTTTTTCAGGCTGAACTTCAGGTTGGCTGCTTTCTTTTTCGACAACCCTTTCCTTTTTTCTGGTCTGTTGTACAGCCGCAATCTTGTGCCGTAATTTTAGAAACCCTTGGTATAATTTGTTCATAAAGAACCGCAGCGTTTCCCTGAAAAAAGCAAGTAACTGATAGAGTGCCTTTCCACAATACTCCAGTACGCGACTAACCGGAAAACCACTGAAAATACATGCACCTACAACAAAAGCCACTCCCGTGACAATATACGTTCCAATTTGCGAAAATAAAAAGTAAGAAGGTGTATATAAGAGTGCACCTAACAATCCACCACCAATGCGGCTTCCTATGCTTCCCGCAGCAATGTCTGCACGTAAATACTGCCAAGTAATACTAATAAAATTAGAATGCAGCTCCAATTGTTGAAAAAAAAGGCTGTGCAATAAAAGCAGTCCACTGGCCAACATAACCCCTGCACCACTTAGGTAATGTTTTTTAGGTTGCGGTTCTTTTCCAGTCAGCAGCAAATAGGCACCTAAAATGATAAGCACAACCTGTCCTGCAGGGTATGCATCACCGATAAACAAGCGAAAAATATTTACACATAATATTCCAACATAGCCGAGTTTCAAGAAACCTAATAAGCCTACAAGAATAAATAATCCACCGCTTGTGCGCTTGGATATAAATTCCGACTTTCTGCTAGTTGTTCGCCTTTTCCTCTTACGTTGTGCCAAAGCTTGATACCCCTCTCACTATTAACTACTTGGTCTGATTATAACATAAGTACATCGCAAGACATTATCCCAGCTACGATGATGAGGAGGTTCCTTAGATTAAATAAACAGTATGCTTTTCAAATTAACACGACCAAAAAGATTATTTAAGCTTGTCATTTTCATAAACATGACTTTTTTCCAAAGCAGGAAAGTTTTGCTGTCTCAACGCCTCGTAAATTACGATTGCAGCTGTATTAGATAAGTTCAATGCTCTAATATGCGTATCATTTTGTGGTATTCTGATACATTTGTCTGCGTTTTGCCGCATAAATGGCTCCGGCAGCCCCGTTGTCTCCTTGCCAAAAATAAAGTAGTTGTTTCTGCCTTCATGATTATATCTGACCTGAGTGTATGCATGTTCTGCAAATTTGGAAACAAGATACAGATCATCGGCAACTCCCAGCGTCTGCATGAACGCCTGCAGGTTTTCATGATATGTTATTTTCACTTTATCCCAATAGTCCAATCCTGCTCTTTTTAAATACTTATCATCTGTTGAAAACCCCAAGGGCTCGATCAAATGCAGCTCCGTATTGGTTCCTGCACACGTTCTTGCAATATTTCCTGTATTAGCCGGCATCAGCGGTTCAAATAAAACAATGTGGTTTGCCATGATCTTTCCTTCTCTATTCATATTTTTTTAAACAAAAAAAGCGTAGCCATTCGGTGTGGGCACGGCGAACAGCTACGTTAATGAAGTACAATCATTCAACAACTAACGACTCTGTTCCGTTAATTGTTAACAACCGATTTCTCTACGCTATAATACCATTCCAGCTTTTGATTTACAAGTTATTTTCAAAAAACAATTAGTTTTCAATCGTTTTCAACCATTAAAAGTAAAACATCGACTGTTATTTTGGCTAATCCAGTTGCAAGTGCATCATCAATCTTGGTTTCAGCAGCCCCCCAGTGCAATGGTGTCATGTATAGTAGATCTTCAAAAGATGTCTCTTTAAGTGTGAATTCATAATTGATTCTCTTGACTCTAGCCTGAGGATAATGCTGTTTAAATAAGGACAGAACTTCAGCATTGCTATAAGAATAATGATTATCATTTTTTTCATACAGCATGTGCCTCAATTCAATCAAATAGTTTTCATTAGGGATGACTTTGAACAATATACCACCCTTTTTTAAAATCCGTTCAAATTCTCCATAGGCCGATGGTGAAAACATATCAATGATTGCGTCAAACGAATTCGCAGCAAATGGGAGCTGAGCTAAATCAGCGATACAGAAAAAAGCTGAACCCTCTCCCTGCGTTGCCAGATTAATTGCCCTTTTTGAAATATCAAAACCAACATAGATATCCTTGTTACTTTCACGTTTATTTTCAAAATACTTCAGAGTTGAACCTTCACCACATCCTGCATCAATTATTCGCAATGACCTGTTTTCGGAAAGAAAACTGCTTATTTCATCAACAATTGGTTGAAACAAACCCGCCTGCAAGACATTACGCCGTGCCTGCCACATAGTTTCATCATTATAGTCGCTTTTAACACCATGCTTCAAAAAATAAAGTGTCCCCTTTTTTGAAAAATCAAACAAGTGCCCTTGATCACAGCTGACGCTTTTATGTACTATTTTTTCAAAACTTCTGCCACAAACAGGACATTTAAAAATTCCCAGATTTCTAGCAACAAAATCCATCCCGTACTCGATTTTTTTCACACTTTTCCTCCGTCCAAATTAGCTACTCAACCTTAAGATATTTGCCCTTTACCAGGTCTATTAAGTCACCCTGCCGCAAACAAACAGATCTTCCAACTTTGCCTGCCGAAACAGAAATCTTATCAAATTTTTTTATTCTTTCATCAAAGTAAATCGGAAAACCCTTACGAACACTAATGCCGATTGGAGTATTAGCCCCGTGAACATAGCCTGTAATATTAATTAATCTTTTATTATCGGCTAAATGAACTTGCTTTTTCCCCAGCTCATTAGCAATTTTTTTTAGATTTATTTCATATTCTAACGGCAGACAAACAACAAGATAGTCGCGGACGTTATCGCTTCCCTTTAAAACGATTGTTTTTAAAATACTTTTGGCTGGCACGCCATTTGCTTCTGCTTCCGTCAACGCATCCTTGCCCTTTGTAATCCAGTCGAAGTGGGTTTCACGGTAATCAATATGATGTTGATCAAGTATTCTTTCGTCATTTGTCTTTTTTATTTTGGCCTTTTTTGCATGCTGCTTCACTCCTTGTCAATCTTCATCTATATTATAACCTGCCCCTCATAATTAGTCATTTCTTGATAAACACGAATGATATATGTTAAGCATTCCTTTTTATTTGACTTTCAAATTAATTTAGGATAGATTTAACAGTGTTTGTGAACCAAAAGTCACTAATCGACGAATAATATTTGTAAATTTAGAATGTGAGGTCTTTATATTGCCTGTTTTTGATTATGAAGATATTCAATTAGTTCCTAATAAATGCATCGTTAAAAGCCGTTCTGAAATCGACACCAAAATAAAATTCGGCCCAATGACCTTTAAAATCCCTGTCGTTCCTGCTAATATGCAGACTATCATTGATGAACCGCTGGCTGCTTGGCTTGCACGCAATGGTTATTTTTATATCATGCATCGTTTTGACGAAGAAAAGCGGCTCCCTTTTATACAAAAAATGCACAGAGAAGGCCTTTTCGCTTCAATCTCGGTTGGCGTCAAACCACAAGAGTATGATTTTATCAATGTCTTAGCTGCTAAAAGGGCTTTCCCCGAGTACATTACGATTGATATTGCTCATGGACACGCAGAGACAGTTATTGATATGATTCAGCATATCAAGAAAAATCTCCCTGGCACCTTTGTGATTGCAGGTAATGTTGGTACGCCCGAAGGTGTGCGTGAACTTGAAAATGCTGGCGCAGACGCGACCAAAGTCGGAATCGGTCCTGGAAAAGCATGCATTACAAAATTAAAAACTGGTTTTGGAACCGGTGGTTGGCAACTTGCTGCTGTACGGCTTTGCAGCAAGGCTGCCAGCAAGCCAATCATTGCAGATGGCGGAATCCGCTACAATGGGGATATTGCCAAGTCAGTTCGTTTCGGTGCTTCAATGTGTATGATCGGTTCACTTTTCGCAGGACATAAAGAAAGTCCCGGTGAAGTTATTGAAAAGGATGGTCACAAATACAAAACCTATTTTGGATCTGCATCACAATACCAAAAAGGCCAGTACAAAAACGTTGAAGGCAAAAAATTATTAGTTCCTTATCGCGGTACCATTGCAGATACTCTACGAGAAATGCATGAAGATTTGCAGTCATCCATTTCATATGCAGGAGGTCGTGATCTAGCAGCTTTGCGCAAAGTCGATTATGTTATTGTCAAAAACTCAATTTTCAACGGAGACAGCATTTAGCTCTGCTCCCCTGAAAGAGAGTGTGACATAAGTCGGGAAAATTTGAGTAATAACTCGAAATTACGAACATAGCGAGTACTTTGCTATGAGTAATTCGAAGTCAGACGGAGAATTTTGACTTATGGAACACGTTTATACGGAATAAAAGAGGAGTCCGCAGCCATTTGATTGGTTGCGGACTCCTTGTTTAGTTTAAAAATTACAATCAGGTTTTAGTAATATTTGATAATGCTGCCAACATGTATTTTAGGAAAATCAAAAGGCTTGAGATAAATTCCGTTATGCTGTGGCGTTTCTGGCACTTCACTGAAACAAAGCGTCGCATGCCCAATCATTTCCATATTGCTCTTCACCAGTTGACCTGCATAGACGACCTCATACTCCTGGTCATCTATGCTTATCTTATTTCCTGCCGCAATATCATAATTAGCATCTCCACTTTTTGAAAATCGTTGAACAATTGAAACACGTCTCAATTTAGTCGATGCGGTCTCATCAAAAAGTATCAACAAAGGATCATTTTTCGAGATAGCTTCCGGACCTATTTCAACAACTTCTGCTTTTAACATAATCGTCTGACTCCTTCGAATTATCTATAGAATAATCACATTGTATCATATGTCTTTAAGGAATACTCAGTGCAATGTTTCTCCGCTTTAATTAAGTTGTACCATTTTTTTGCTTTCCTGGCGTATCAGAGCTTTGTACATTATGTGGTATACTATCTATGATTAAACAAGCAATTAGGAGGTTTTAAAATGCAAGAAACAGTTTTATTTGGCACCTATACTAAAAAAAAGTTCTAAGGGTATCTATCGTGCTATTCTCAACACTGACCAGAAAACATTAAGCGCACCAAAAGTATTTGTTGAGATCCAAAATCCAACTTACCTGCGTTATTCGGCAGATAATGTTTTGTATACGATTTCAAAAAAAGATCAGCATGGTGGCGTTGCCAGCTATGCCTTGTCCTCTTCCACACCTACTTTCCAGAATGAAGTCCTAGCAGCTGGTGCTCCGCCATGTTATATCGGCATTGATGAAGAAAAGCAGCTCGTCTTCACTGCTAATTACCATGAGGGCACCATCACAGTTCTTAAAACTGATAAGCACGGCAAATTGGTCAAAAAAGACGAGGTACGCCATCACGGCAGCGGGCCCCGCCCAGAACAGGAAAAATCTCATGTTCACTATACTGATCTAACACCAGACAGACGACTGGCAGTCTGCGACCTTGGTGCTGACAAACTCTATACGTATGACGTATCCTTTGACGGGAAGTTAAACTTGGTTGCAGAATTTTCAACTGCTGCTGGGTTCGCACCGCGCCATCTGGTCTTCCACCCAAGTGGCAAATATGCTTTTCTTGCCGGTGAGCTAAGCAGCAAGCTAGCACTGCTAGCCTACGACCAAAAAACGGGCAGGTTTACTCACATAATGACTGTGTCTACGATTCCAGCCACATGGAATAAGCACAATGGAGCTGCAGCTATCCGCATATCCCAAGATGGAAAATTTGTTTATGTTTCCAATCGTGGTCACAATTCACTTGCTGTTTTTGCATTTGATGCTGCAAAAAAGCACTTGGATCTCATTGAGTATGCACCTACTCAGGGCGACTTTCCACGTGATTTCATGCTTGATGCAACTGGCAAATTTATTGTGGTGGCTAACCAAAACACCGACAATGCAACTTTGTTGAGCCGTGATACTACGACTGGCAAGTTAACCTGCATTCAAAAAGATATTACCATCCCCGAAGGCGTTTGTGTTGCCTTCATCGATTGATTAAAAAATATTACTTGAAACTAAGGGAACTAACTCATATTGCTTCTGCATTTGAAACCCTTAGTTCGTATGAAAAGCATGTGACACGTATGCCAGTGAAATTTTATTTTTTGCTATCCGTAAACCGCTTCGCCAACAGGCGACAGCATCTGCTCATATTGTTGGACTACTATTACCGTAAAAAAAGAACTTATCCTAAACAGGATAAGTTCGCAGTAATAGTTTGCATGGATAAAACAATCAAATTTTTTTAACCACGGTAAAAAACTAACCAATTATATGATTACTCATACCTTGGTCTCAAGGTCTCATAAGTTTTTTTCCTTATGATTTGACTCTGGCAGTCTCACGTTGATGTTTCCAATTTTAATCAATGGCCGTACTATGAGAGCGGTTCTGGGAAAGCACAGTGGTTTCGCTTGGTGCAGTCGAAGCTTTTCCGCCTCACCTAAAATCCAAACTTGGAACCATGACTGGTAAGGACTTATTTTCTTCGCAAGTTACTCTTTCTTATGTTTAGTCAAGAACAGCTTATGCCATACAACGGTAAAGTTTGAGGCCGACAAGCGAGTTTGACCTATGAAACACGTTTATATGAACCAAAAAGAAGAGATTAGTGAAAATCAAAGAACGATTTTCACTAATCTCTTTTATTTTGAAGGACTTATGGCACAGCCCCCTCTTTTTTGCCCATCTCACTTAAATTCAATCGGCTTAGTTTCCGATAATGAAGGACAAAAATAATTTAGCTATGTTGAAGTAAATCAGAACAGAGGTCAGATCACTCAAAGTCGAAATAAAGGGGCCTGATGCGACTGCAGGATCTACTCCAATCTTATCCATCAAAATGGGAATGAGACTTCCCGCCAGATTTGCAACAACAATAGCACACATCATTGCCAACCCAATTACAAAGCCTAGAACAAAATTATTCTTCCAAAAACCAACGATGACCATAATCGTCACACCTGTAATTGTTCCGATTACAAGACCTGTAAAAATTTCAGCAATGATCGTTCGAAATAAGCTCTTATCATCGTCGCCTTTATAAGCTAAGTGCCTAACAGCAACCGCCAGACTTTGTGTTCCAGCATTACCCGCAGTCCCGGTTATTGAAGAAATAAAAACGGCCAAAATGCTGGCTTCACTAACTAGGTGTTCATAATGCGACACCAAAGTTGCAGTTGACATTCCCAAGAAAAGAAGAGTTATCAACCACGGTAATCTCTTAGCAGCCGCCTTGATTGGATTATCTGGACTTTCTTCAATATCAACACCGGCTAATCCTGAATAATCCTCCGCTGATTCTTCATCAATAACATCGATAATATCATCAACTGTGATAATTCCGATCATTTTGTCATCATAATCGGTGACAGGAATTGCCAAAAAATTATAATCACGAATCGTCTTAGCAACATCTTCCTGATCTTCATCCACTTTGACTGACATTACCTGGTCATTCATGATTTCCTGAATCAACATATCATCTCCACTGATCAGCAGTTCTCTCAAAGTTACCACACCTACTAATCTGTCATCATCATCAACAACATAAGTGTAGTAAATAGTTTCTGCTTCTTCAGCTTCTCGTTTTAGCACATGCATTGCCGAACGTGCTGTTTGGTTGCCGACGATCTTAACGTATTCTGTCGCCATGATGGCACCAGCAGTCTTGTCTTCGTAATGCAGCATTTCTTTAATTTCATCCGCTTTTTCGCGTGACATTAGCCGCAAATACTTTGGCAAATCTTTTTTATCCGCAAAAGCCAAAACATCAACCGCATTATCCGTATACATTTGCGTGATCACTTTGGCAGCATAATTAGGTGACATCTCTTTAAAATAGGCAACAATACTTTCTGGATCTTCTTCAATAGCATCAAAAGTATCACCGAGTTCAGCTGGATCTAAGTAGCGATATACACGAGCCCGTTGTTTTTCATCTAAACTAGTAAAAATCTGCGCTTGTTCATAGACGTGCAGGTTTAAAAAAAGCTCTCTGAATTTGGTTGCTTTTTGCTCATCTAAAAGAGAAAGGATTATTTGTTTTTTTTCATTATTTGTATTTTTGTTTTCGGCCATGATCGGCTTACCTCTTTAATTATTTTTTTGAATAAAAGTTTGCATATCATGGGGCAAGTCACACCTGATCCTAATTACCTTATCTAAAAAAGGATGCCTGAATATAAGCTGTTCACAATGAAGTGCCTGCCTTTGCAGCGGCATGCTTATTTTTCCTCCATACAGAGTATCCCCAACAAGCGGGTGCTGAAAATACGCACAATGGACTCGTATTTGATGTGTCTTCCCCGTATGAAGCTGAATGCGATAAAGAGTACTCCCGCTTAACTGTTGGACCCTCTGCAATTCCGAACTTGCGTTAGTTCCACCAGCAACTACTTTTCTTCTTATGATCGATGCTGGATCCCTGCCTATAGGAAGGTTTATTAGTATATGCTGCTCCTCCACTTGCCCTGTCAACACAGCAAGGTAATACTTCTGTACATAGTGACTTTTTAACTGTTCATCCATTAAGGAATGTGCGTAACGATGTTTTGCAAACAACACAATCCCTGACGTGTCACGATCTAATCGTGTCACAATGTGAGGAATGAGTCCCCAATAGTGTCTGAGCTGGTAGTAACCCCAAACGCGGTTTACAAGAGAATCACTAGGATGTAATGGAGACGGAATTGAAGCTACACCTGCTGGTTTGTTGATGATCAGAAAATCTCGATCTTCATACAGAATATCCAATGGGACATATGAAGGGGACAAAAATTTTTGGCTTTTCTGGTGGAAGAACAAGTGTTATCCTATCCTTCTGCTGCATCTTATCAGTTTTGCGTCCCTCCCGGCCGTTAAGTAGTATACTGCCACCTTGGTATCTGACTTTGGTTAGCAAGCGGCGTGAAACCCCCTTTAACTTCAAGAACGTTCTCACCTTGATAGGCGAACCGCCTGTATATGTCCAACTAATTTGCATATTCTGCACCGATAAATGCATCTTGAACTCGCTGCCAGAACTGCATATGACGATATTTAGCAAAATGGATACTTTGCTTAGACGTTTTAAACGTTATTTGTTTTATCTGGCGTCCATGGTAGCTATTCTGATCAACCGTCAAAATGTAATCACTTTCCCGGTTAGGATACAGGGTAACCCAATCGTTTGGAGCAATTATCATTGGCGAACTCAAAGTACGAAAAACACGGTTATTGATCGATCCGATTTCAGTCATTTGCAAAACCTTTAAATTCGGATGAATGACAGCTCCACCCAATGATTTATTGTACGCGGTCGAACCTGTTGGAGTTGAGATGCAAAGACCATCCCCACGAAATTTTTCGAAAAGTTCCCCGCCAATATAGACATCCGTCACCATTGTGGCACTATTCCTCTTTAGAGTCGCTTCATTCAGCGCTAAGAAAGTTTCGGGACGCAACTGGTCCATATAACTGACCTTAACATCTAATAAGGGATAGCTGACAGATTGACCATTGTCTGACTGCAGACTTATAACAAGATCATCGATCTCATCATCTCTCCAGTCGGTATAAAACCCTAGATGCCCTGTGTGAACACCAACAAAACGTACCTTGTCCAAAATGTTTTTATATTGATGAAAAGCCGACAAGAGAGTCCCATCGCCCCCCACTGTCACGACAATGTCAGGATTATCATTATCCAGTATAAAGTGAGTGTCTTTAAATTTTTGATGCAGCTTCCGGCTGATCATCATTGACTTGCGGCCCTCATTAGCAAAAATGGCTATTTTCATAACTGACCTCTTTTATCTACATTCTATCTGCTAAAATCTGTGTAACATCATTAAAGATGTTTGCATAGTACACTTATATAAAAGTTTTTCCCTTTCGAGTTTAATTTCACTAAATCATTCAGCTTCCGTATTTAAAAAAATCATTGCCTCTAGTTTGTAACGTATTAACCACCACTCAACTATAGCATACCAGTACCTAATCATTGTTCTTTGTGTCCACGCTTATAGGAGAATAAACTCTGTGCTTCTTGTATTTCTTCTCTGATAGCAGTCATTTCTTTATCTAGTTGAAAAGCAGCCTCAGCTGCACGCTGAAGACGATCAGCTAATTCTTCTGGGAATTCTCCTTGGTACTTATAATTCAATGAATGTTCGATCGTTGCCCAAAAATTCATCGCTAAAGTTCTGATCTGAATCTCAACCAAAACTCTTTTCTCACCCTCTAGCATTTGAACTGGGTATTCAACGACAATGTGATATGAGCGATAACCACTCGGCTTTTTGTTTAAAATATAATCTCGTTCGTCAATAACATACATGTCTTCTCTTTTTCTGATAAGCTTAACAATCTGATAGATATCATCCACAAATTGACACATAATTCGAACTCCCGCAATATCTTCCATATCACTCGCTAAACGTTCATAACTGATTTTTCGCCGCTGCATTTTCTCAAGAATACTATCGATAGGTTTAACACGTCCAACTACGAATTCAATAGGTACGTGTCTTTGCGATAATTCAAACTGGTGCCTTACCGCTAGGAATTTAGCTTTGATTTCCGAAACGGCTTGTTCATAGGGCAATAAAAAATTATCCCACTTTTTTATCACAATGATCCCCTCTGCTCTACATCATATACCCAATATTTTAACATACTCAACAAATAGTAGGGTAATTTCAAAAAACTGCTTTAAAAAAATAAGGCAGAAACGTTGAAAAAAAAAAATTTGTTAAAGTATAGTTAGCAATTAACTAAATAGAATTGAGAGAGAAAATTATACTAAGCGGAGGAAAGATTAGTGTTAGAAATGTATTTGTTTATCAACCCAATAGGTAGCGACTGCTATCATTCGGAGCAGAACATACTAAGACTAGTAGATCAGTTAGATGTCGAGGTTAGGTTTAGTTTTATTCCATTTCTGAATTTGCAGACAGTGAGCTCAGTTATGCAGACAAAAAATATTCCTCTAAATGATTTGCAAGCACGCAATCAGATTTTTAATAATATCTATCAAGCATCACTTGATTACAAAGCAGCGTCCTTTCAAGGAAAACGATGTGGACGTAATTATTTGTTGAACCTGCAGGAACAGATTGTTGATTTTGGAACAGAATATAACGAGGAGGTCGCTCAAAAGACTGCCCAAGCTAGCAACTTAGATTGTGATATGTTTAATGATGACCGGCATTCATCATTTACTATCAATTCTTTCAAACAGGATCAACAGATGGCAGCTGAAATGAATGTTCACGAACATCCTACCGTTGTTATTTATAATTTAGATGGTATGGATTGTGGTGTCTCATTCACTGGCTGTAGTTCCTACAAACTTTTAGAACAATTATGCACAGGGCAATTAAATGAGGAGATTATTTTAAAGCATAAAGCATCTTCAAAGAAAGGGCCCCACACCTCATTACACATTTTATAAAAAAGTTTAACGGGCCCCGCTTCAAGCAGGGCCCGTTTTTTCAGGGAGTGTGACATAAGTCGAGAAAATTTGAGTAATAACTCAAAATTACGAATATAGCGAGTATTTTGCTATGAATAATTCGAAGTTAGACTGAGAATTTTGGCTTATGGAACACGTTTATACGGAATAAGAATAAGGGCTGTGCCAAATTTAACTTTTGGCACAGCCCCTTTTTCAGGCAACGCAAAATTAGAAAATTGTGAATACTAACACAAAATTACGAACGCAATAAGTGCTTTGCTATGCGTAACTCGCGGGAGCTGGAAAATTTGGACCTATGAAACATGTTTATCCAAAATAAGTAGAAGTGGGAGTTGAAGTCAACTTTGGAGATATTCCTTATTTTGATCTGCCCCTCTCTTAGAGCCCACCATATAGACAGCAATTCTTAACTATCCATTGTAAATACAGTTTGTATTTCTATACGCTTTCGCTCTTACTACTTTCATTTTTAGAACTAAACTGTTTCTTAGTGTATATTAGCTCAACTTAGTTATCAATTTTTCCAGCTCATCCAGTCTTTTTTCAAAAAGTCCAAAGGCTGATTCAAGATAAGTCGTCTCAGTCATATCTACCCCTGCTTTTTTGACAATTTCAATTGGAAAATCTGAACTTCCGGCGCTCAAAAAGTTGAGGTAATCATTGGGCCCCTCAGTTAAAATCTTCTGTGCCAAGGCAGACGCTGCCGCAAAGCCAGTTGCGTATTGATATACATAAAAGTTGTAGTAAAAATGCGGGATGCGCTCCCATTCATAAGCTATCTCAGAATCATTAAAAATGTCTGGTCCATAATATCGTTTATTCAAATCGGCATAAAAAGCATTCATTTCTTTTGCAGTTAACGGTTTTTGCTCAGCATCTTGTTCATGAATCCACTGTTCAAACTCTGCAAATTGTGTCTGCCGAAAGATCGTTCCCTTAAAACCATCCAGATAATGGTTGAGAATATACGCTTTGACATGTGGATCTTCCGTATGTTCAAGCAGGTATTGTGTTAGCAAGTTTTCGTTCGTAGTTGATGCGATTTCAGCAACAAAAATTGAATAATCACTATAATGATAGTCTTGAGAGGTGTTACTGGCATAAGTATGCATGCTATGCCCCATCTCGTGAATCAACGTAAAGAGACTTTCAAGATTATTCTGCCAGTTCAAAAGAATGTATGGTGCAGTATCATACATACCGGAAGAGTATGCACCACTGCGTTTCCCCTTGTTTTCAACAACATCGATCCATCTATTTTCAAATGCTTCTTTTACTCTTGCAGTGTAATCATTACCCAAAACGCTTAAAGCTTTTAGAACTATCTCTTGTGAGTCTTTATAACTATATGTCCTAGCTGGAATTTTGGTTACTGGTGTATACAGATCATACATATGAACTTCATTTATTTTTAAGATTTTTTTCCTCAATGAAACATATCTGTGTAGCAAAGGCAGGTGATGATTTACCTGTTCTACCAATGTTTTATATACGGAAACAGGTATGTTATTTCTCGTCAGGGCTGCACTACGGGCATCGGGATAACAACGCTTTTGTGCCAAATAATTATGTGTGTGCACATGTGCTGCAAGGGATAACGCAAAAGTATTTTGAAACTGTTGATACACTTGGTACATTTCCGTAAAAGCAGCTCGTCGGACACTTCGTTGTGGAGATTCTAATAATCTACCATAGTTTCCGTGTGACAACTGAATTAAATTATTTTTGGCATCGCGTACTTCAGGAAACTTCAAATCAGAATTATTCAAAACACCAAAGATGTTTTCTGGAGTTGAAAAAATGTCTGCAGCTCCGGCCAACAATTCTTCTTCCTTTGCAGATAAAAAATGTTTCCTTTGCGCTGTTATTTTGGCAATTAGATGTTTATATGCTAACAACTCGGTGTTTTGGTTGAAGTATCCTTTTAACTTTTCTATCGGCAGTTCCAAGAGTTCTGGTTCAAACCATGAAACTCCCGCTCCTACTTTTGCATATAATTGGCGTGCTCTGGCAATAAATCCTTGATAATATTTGTTGCCTGTATCTTGATCATTTTTTAAATTAGCATATACAAAAGCTTTTTCCATCCGACGTTCAAGTTGCAAAATTGCCTCTAAAGAATCTAAAAATGCAGTTGAACCTTTTGATAAAGATCCTTGTCGGTTCTCAACATTAGCGATTTGACCTTCAATCTCTTCTAATTCTTTTTCAAATTCTTTGTCATTTTTAAAAATCAAGGTCAGATCCCATGTCAGTTTACTGGGGATTTCTTCACGCAGTGGTAGTTTTATACTTTCTTTCTTCATTCTTTTCCTCCTTTAATCGACGTAAGTCTACCTTATCCAGAGTATAGCCTATTATAAATTATAATGTCAGTTTTTTTAATCTGCTGCTTTATCTATCAGCTGTACCTCTTCTTGAAATCTTAGCACTATTTGCTTCTTAAACTTACTTTTATTGATAAAGGGAACTTGAAATAAGTAATTATCAAGTTCAAAACTCTGTGCATCCACCCTATCTCGTTTCAAGCCGAATATTTTCCTTTGCTGTAGCAAAGTCTCTGTTCGCCAATAAAACTCCTTACGATAAAACAGTGGCACCTCATATTTTTTCTGCAAAATCAAGGGTGTCAACCTTTGCAGACTAATGCGTTCTTGGTAAGCATGTTCCTGCAGTTTTCTGAACATACCCGCAGAGTAATGCATTTTCTTCAAGAAAAGTCTTTTTTGTTTGAATCGTTCTTCCACTGTTAGTTGATAATACTCGATCTGATGGTCTTGCAACATAAATTTTTTTAATGCTATAACACTTTCAGTGTAAAAATGATAGCAGCGCAAAGGTAAGAAATCTGCTTGCTGAATCCCATAAACCAATTCAAATCTTGATCTAACTGTATCAAAGTACAACAGATAGAAGCCAAGCTTTTTTGACCATTGCATGAATTGACTTATTTGCTGTGTTAGTGTTTTTTTGATTTTATAGCGTTGCCCTAGTATCCAGCAAAATTTTAGTTCCTTGCTACAGTATCCTTCTGACCGTTCAGACAACTTTTTTAAACTTAGTGGTGCACACTGAAATTCAAGTGCAATCGACTTTTTATTCTTATATTGAACTAAAACATCTGGCCTTTGATTCAGCATTTGTATGTGTTTCTCCAGAACACCAGCGTAACCTGCATTTTTAAAAGCCGCCAATATTTTATTTTTTCCAAGAAGATGTTCAGGTGTTTCTCCTTCTGAGAATATCTGACACATTCCTTTTTTATGTGCAAAATGACTAATCTTAAAATTTCCTTTTTTTAAAATTACCTCTGTCTCGCACCCTGGACACCAATAATGTTCACCATGTTTAGCATCAGCTGCAAAAACTGACTTACCATTTGTTCTCGCTATTAACATCTGCATCACCCTTAAACAGATACGCAAACTATTCTTACTTTTGCTACCTCGCAAACCATTTACTAAAAAAACTCTAAACCAGCGAAGTAATCTGGTTTAGAGTCGTCAATCATTATTTACCTTTAAGGGTTTCTACTGTCTTCTATTATTTGAAATAATAACGGGCCAATTCAAGTGCTGAACTGCTTAATAACTTTTTACCCCGTTCTTGTAAGACATCAGCTGAAATGCCTGCACGTCTTCCGTATTCAACAACCAATGATAAAGTATCTTTGATTTGATTATCGCTAGCTTGACCAACAAAGAAAACCAAATCAAGATAGTACACACTATCTAGTAAATACAACGTTGAAGCAATTTCCTCGTTATGCAAAATCTTCGCAGCTTGCACGAAATTTTCAAAATCATCAAATTCAACTACAACGTGCCTTTGTTTAACAGTCTTATCCTTTAAATATTCCGAAACTCCGTCGCCGTCATTTTCAAGTGCCTTTTTCTTATTCTTGGACTTAGAAGTAGATAACTCTTGCCGGATATATTCAGAAACATCTTCATTAGCACCAAGAAAAGAAAACTCTTCTCCTTCATTATTGCCGTTATTAGCTTGATCGCCCTTTGTTTCTTTAGGATCAACTTTACTAATGAATAGCTCAAGACCATTTTTATTTGGAAGCAACTGGAAGGTCACAGCATCATTTTCACGAAACTCATGATCAACGTCAACTTCCTCTAAAATACTGTAAAAGAAACTTTCAATCTCCTTATGGTTCCCAAGTAGGTCAAGGACAGTAATACCGCGTTCAGTTAAATCTTCGGTTTCAAGTAACACACGAATTGTGTTATCATTGATTTTTTCCATCTCCATCTAGGTCACCCACCTTTCCAGTATACCCTCTCGCTTAATGATAACTAAAAATAAGAAATTGTAAAGCACTTTATCTTAAAAAAAAGTAAAATACAGAGGCTGGGACGAATATGGTCTCAGCCTCTGTATCACTCATAAAAATAACTATTCAGAAAATCTCCAACCCACAGAAAACTCGCAACTAGAACCCTGCTAGTTTCTGGGCACGCTGCAGTTCAAGTGCTCGAACTTCACGTGGCAAGAATCTTCTTATTTCATCTTCATTATAGCCGACCTGTAATCTTTTTTCATCCAAAATAATCGGTCTGCGTAACAAGCCAGGATTCTTTTGAACAAGATTAAACAGCTCTTGCAAAGGCATATCATTCAAATCGATGTTCAACTTTTGGTACGCTTTTGAACGTTTAGATATAATTTCCTCTGTTCCATTTTCTGTCATTTGTAAGATTTGCTTAATTTCATTAATGCTCAGCGGTTCAGAAAAAATATTGCGCTCTTTAAAAGAAATATCATGTTCTTTTAACCATGCACGCGCTTTACGACAAGAAGTGCAACTTGGTGAAGTATATAGAGTAACCATATTTTTTCGCTCCTTTTCTCTTTAAAACATGCTAATCATAATTAATATCGCCCACAAGTTTATTATACTACTTCCGTCAAAAAATTAATACCTTTTTTTCTAAAAAAAAGCAAACAAATTAGCAAAATTTATTCATTATAGTACGTTAAAACCTACAAATCCTTTAGTTTAACAACCTTTCTTTGCCAAATATGCTTGAATTACAAACATCACTTTATTCCATAGTTATAATAACCATAAATTATGAATTATGGATTATAGTAAAATTTCTTTGAGAAAGCGGTAACTAAAGGATTAACAGGCAAACGAGAAAAGCGTTTACAGTATATATATATAAATTTAGATTAACGTCAGCTGAATTAACATTCTTTTTAACACTGCACAATCTTGCCGATTTCTGCTAATTCAACTTTAACTTGTTTTGATGCCGCCATTTGTGCTTTATCAAGCAACAAGGAAAAATCAACTTTTTGCGGTAAGTGTGTCAGAATAAGTTTCTTTACTCCTGCCTCCTTTGCAATTTTCCCCGACTCAGTAGAAGTCATGTGCCACTTTGGTTCCTTCTTGCCATCACTATAATTTGTGTCTGTCATTAAAACATCCGCGCCGCGTGCAAAAGCTGCCATTTCTGGAATATAATCTGTATCCGCTGTGAATACCAAGGTTTTACCATTATTAGTATCTTTTATTCTGACAGCATAAGCCGTCACAGGATGCTTCGTCGGCAAAAAATCAATTTCAAAGGGGCCTAATATAAGAGTTGCACTTGGATCGTATCCACGACCGACCGTTGCTTTAGCCCAAGTTAAACTTGCAAAGTGCTCTTTATCTTGCGTATGCCCATATATTGGCAAATTTGCCACCTATCTGCTCATTATTCAACTGCCAATAGTACTGCAAAACACCAATATCGGCGATGTGATCTTGATGATAATGAGAAAGCAATACCGCATTGAGCTGAAGAGGGTCAAGTTCTTTTTCTAAATTCAACAAAGCTCCACTTCCACAATCAAGCAGCAAATTATATCCATCACTCTGCAGTAAATAGCTGCTAGTTGCCTTGCCATCATAAGGATATCCTCCAAAAAAACCTAATATTGTAATCTTCATCATCATCTGCTCCTTTACTTTTTAGCATATTCTTACTAACGAAATTATAACACATGCCATAGTAAGCGTTATAATTGTACTGGAGGCGTCTTCTATGAAAACTTTGCATCTAACTTTTGGTACTAATGCTGTTATCTCGCAACTGCGCAAAAAAAACAAAAATCTTAAATTGATACAATTATATCCTGTCTCTAAAGACGAAAGCGATATTTTACTAGCTTTGTCTGCTGGGGAAACTCCCTTTCACGGTGGAATTTCTTTTAAGATACTCAGTGGAACTTTTTTAAAAAAAGCAAATTATTATTTTGTTTTTTCTTATCTTACTTTAAATAGTGACGAGCAAAAAATTTTTGTGCCTTTATTTGAACACTCAAACAACAGTAACTTTATCCTTGCACGTTCCTTAAACCACAATTTCAACTACCTTCTACTTTCGGCCTGGCCTAGTCAAAATGCCTTTCTTGCTTGGAGCAATGCCGGCCCGCTTTTATTCAATCAAAAGTATTTAAAAGATTCAAAATATCAAGCACATACAGCTGTTTATCAATCAAAAACCAATTCATTTTAATTTTTGTTTGTCACCGCAAATTATTGGTCCACAGCAAGAATAACGGTTACAATGACGTAAAGAAGCTCTCTCAAAATTTTACTTGTTAAGGAGGTATAGTGTTCATATGGATGAGACAAAGTTCGGTTTCAGCAATATTCAAAAACTGGATCCCACGATCATTGTTGAACTTCGTTATGCAACGACCAATAATTTCACGCAGCAAGTCATCTATGATTTCACAACTGCAATCGCCCGAACTGGCACAGCACAAAAACTGGTTACAGCAAGTCGCCTTCTACGAGAAAAAGGCTTTCGCATCAAAGTGTGGGATGCCTATCGTCCTGTCAGTGCTCAAAAAAGGCTTTTTGATGTTTATCCTGATCCCACTTTTGTTGCGGCGCCTAATCCTAACTTTAGCCATCAAAAGGGGGTCACTTTTGACTTAACTCTTACTGACTTAGCTGGCGGTGAAATTGAAATGCAGACTGGTTTCGATGACTTCTCAACACTCGCTTTTCGAAATAGCCCGCGTTCTGCTGAGCAAGAAAAATATTACCAAATTTTAGATCAGGCAATGACTGCTGCTGGCTTTAAGGGTTATCCTAATGAATGGTGGGATTATCGTGATACCGATAGTGACATCTACGAACCTCGCTCTGCTGATCCTAATGATTATTAAATAGCTGCTTTAATTTTGTTAATTTCAACAGAACAAGTTGAAAACTACAGCATGACTACAATTTTTTTAACTTCCACTGGCCGGAACAAACAGTTTCAAAAGCCAGTTCTACTTGGAGAATCGTATCTAATATTCAAAATTTAGGAATAGCTTGCTACTATACACACCAGATAATGAATTAATTCTGCATGGGGCTGAGTCAAAAGTAAAATTTTAACCCAGCTCCTCTATTTATTCCGTACAAATGTGTTCCATAAGTCAAAATTCCCCGTCTAACTCAAATTACTTGCTCATAGTAAAGTGCTCACAACGTACATAATTCTGCGTTAGAACTCAAACTTTACCGACTTTGTACTGCTTTTTTATTGCTAAAAAAACCGCAAGTGGCTTACATTCCACTCGCAGCTTTTCATGTTTTTAATATCTTTTTGTGTATCTTTATTTCATTACAACAACTCGGACTATATAAGCAATCATTAAGACGCAAGGTTTTTAAATGCCTATTTTACCAACCTATCCCACAATACAACTTTGCCAGCTTTTAAGGAACGCTGTACATCAATAATTCTTTGATTAGAGCTGCCCCTAAACTGGAGCGTGAGGTCCTTCTTAGGGAGTTCGAAACGCCCATCCACCAAAATATCGATTTTAGACAACAATTCCAGCTTGTCTTCCGAGTCACGCAATAACTCATCCCAGCGATAACCGGTCCATGACCAGACGTCCTTAGTATGCCCATATTCCGCATGCATCCGATCTACCAATTGCAGGCAAACCTGAGTGTTAAGAAAAGGTTCACCACCCAGCAGTGTCAAACCCTGACAGTAATCTTCACCCAGATCCTTGATAATCGTATCCTCTAGTTGCTTGGTATAGGGGGTCCCATAATGAAAGTTTTGCGCTACCTTATTGTAGCAGCCAGGACAAGCAAACTTACACCCGCTAACATATATACTGCATCTTACACCTTCTCCGTCCACAAAATTGAACGGTTTATAGTCAGCAATGTATCCTTGACTCAAATCTCTAGCGAGCCACTCTTCGGGTTTAGGATCGCGTGGTTTGCGTTCTTTTCTTACTCTACTCTGCATCTTGTCCCCCCGTTCCATCAAACATATTCTTAGCCCTCGAGGCAATTTCAACGTGGCGCCCGTGGACCATTGGACGTTGCAATGGGTTCCCTAAGTAGCCGCAAGTCCGCTTAACACAATCACAGCTCTTAGGGTCATGGTTTCCACAGTCTGGGCACTCAAAACCACGTTCTGTTGCTTTGAACTCTCCCTGGAAACCACACTTATAGCAATGATCAATTGGGGTATTCGTACCCAAATAGCCAACCTTATTGTACGCCCAATCCCATACAGCTTCTAAAGCCCTTGGGTTTTGTCGCAAATTCGGATACTCGCAGTAATGAATAAAGCCACCAGAACTATACTTAGGATATGCCATCTCAAAAGACAACTTCTCAAATGGTGACGGATGTTTACGAACATCATAGTGAAAACTATTAGTATAGTAGTCTTTAGCTGTAATATCTGCAATCTTGCCGAATTTTTTCCGATCAGCCACACAGAAACGATCTGTCAATGATTCACTAGGCGTACCGTACACACTAAAATGATAGTCATACTCATTTGACCATTTCTCACAATTATTCTTCAACTCTTTGACAATTGCCACCGTGAATTCGTGTGCCTCTTCGTCTTGTTCCCAATCTGGTCCATAAAATGAAGTACCGACCTCATACAGCCCAATATATCCTAACGAAACAGTTGCACGACGATGCTTGAAGAGTTCATCGACATTATCCTGCGAAGTAAGTCGTTGTCCAAATGCTCCATATTGATACAAAATAGGTGCATTTTGTGGAACAGCTTGCTTAACTCTATTAACTTTGAAAACAAGAGCCTCCTTGCAGATTTGCATCCGTTCATTAAAAATCTCCCAAAAAAGCTTCTTATCCCCATGTGCCTGTAAAGCAATACGTGGCAGATTGACCGTTACCACTCCAAGATTCATTCGACCAGAATTAACCTCTATTCCCTTGTCATCCTTCCAACCTTGTAAGAAACTACGGCAACCCATTGGCGCCTTGAAACTTCCCGTCAATTCTTTAATCTTATCGTACATCAAAATATCGGGATACATCCGTTTGGTAGCACATTCAACTGCTAATTGTTTAATATCGTAGTTTGGGTCGTTTGGTTTCAAGTTTAAGCCTTTTTTCAGCGTAAACACTAATTTGGGGAAAATTGCTGTTCGTTTCTCACGTCCCAATCCCTGAATTCGAATTCTTAAAATTGATCTTTGAATTTCGCGCTCGATCCAAGTTGTCCCTAAACCGAAACCTAATGTTGTGAACGGAGTCTGGCCTTGTGATGAAAACAAGGTGTTTATTTCGTATTCAAGGCCTTGCATAGCATCAAAAATATCCTTTTTCGTCCGCTTTTTAGCAAACTCCCGCCGCTTAGTTTCGTCATCAATGTAGTCATGTGCTTCTTTTAAATGTTTCTCATAATTACGCAATGCAAACGGTGCAAGCAATTCATCTACTCGATCGGCAGAGCATCCGCCGTACTGACTAGAAGCAACATTGGCAATTATCTGTGCCATCTGTGCAGTTGCCGTCTGTATTGAATGCGGACTCTCAACTTCAGCATTACCAATTTTGAAACCATTTGTCAGCATTTCCTTAAAATCTATCAAGCAACAATTGGTCATCGGGCTCCATGGAGTATAATCCAAATCATGGTAATGAATATCTCCACGCAAATGCGCCTTAGCAATGTGTTCCGGCATCATCCTCAACCCTAGCGTTTTACCGACTGTTCCTGCTGTAAGGTCGCGTTGAGTATTGAAAACATTACTGTCTTTGTTAGCATTTTCATGCACTAAGGCTGGATCTTTCTTCTGCAACCGTTGCAATCGTTTAGTTGGATCCGTTTGTTCCTGCCATTGAATGAGACGTTCCTTATGGACAGCTATGTACTTTACAGCCTCATCATGAAAACCCGCCTCATTCAAAGCGACTACAAAAGCGCGATGAATATCCTGTGTACTAGTTTCTGTTTTATCTTCAAGTTGTTTAAGAATCCCATTGATCAGTGATTGTGCCTTTTCACCCAAGTCCAACTGATCAAGTATCAATTGGAGTTTGTAAATAGCAAACGGCATCTTATACCCATCTCTTTTAATACAAAATGTCGGAATCCTAGTTAAATTCTTCGTATTCCTTTTGGTTTCTGTCGTTGCCATTTCCAATTCCCCCTGTTTGTTATTCTATTTACATTCTATTACTTACAGCATCCGAATACAACCTATTGTGTGTTCTTTTAAATCAATATCTATATATTGTGTAAAACTTACCGATCAAAAAGCCAGTCTTTATGCCACTTTTATCCCCCAAAAATTTTTTTGCCCTTTTTAATCAAATTCTTTTTTTACCTATATGTGGTGTGACTCATTCATTTCGTATTGTAGTTTCATCCAGTTGCGTTATAATTAAAACATTCTAATCAAAAAGAAGGTGAAATTAGTGACCGTAAATTTAAATGAAGTCGCACAACGTGTTAATAGCGGCTTAAACGAGCTGCTCCAGGTTGCTAACCTCGAAGCGGGGGATATCGTTGTCCTTGGTTGCAGCACAAGTGAAATTCAGGGCGAAAAGATTGGCAAACATTCGAACCTAGATATTGGAAGAACCGTCATCAAAGCCGCTCTTTCAATTTTAAAACCTCTACAATTACATCTTGCTGTTCAAGGATGCGAACATCTCAACCGTGCACTCGTAATTGAGCGTTCGGTCGCCAAGCAAAACGGTTTTGAGCGTGTTACTGTCTTCCCATCTCTTCACGCTGGAGGTGCAGCTCAAATTGCCGCCTTTGAAGCTTTTGATGAACCTGTTGAAATCGAACACGTCGTAGCACAAGCAGGTATGGATATTGGTGATACAGCGATCGGGATGCATGTTAAATTCGTGCAAATCCCCGTGCGAACATCAATCAAAGAAATAGGCAGTGCCCACACTACGTTCTTGCGCAGCCGTCCAAAACTAGTCGGTGGCGAACGTGCTCAATATGAATGGCACGCTCCAATTAATTAAAATTACACTAAAAAATAGTACCCCGTAATGGATGGTGTGCTTGAATTGACCTTCAAAAGTCAGACTTTTGAACTAACTTCTTCGAGGAAAAAGCACTGAAGTTTGCTTCCACTTACGGGATACTTTTTTATAAAAAATTGTTAGAGCTGTCAGTTATTCAAACTATGAGTGCGAGTTACGCAACCATGTCTGGTAATTCGTGTACTGTCGAATTTAAATTAAGCTAATAACTTCTGAATAAAGGTGCATTAACGACTACTAATTGTAAGGAAGGCTGATTCTCAGTTAGCCCCTTCTTTTATTAACCTATGCTATATTCATTTCTATCTAAAACTACTCCATTTTTCTTCCAACAAGGAAATAAGTTTGCTGTAATGATCTCCTTTTGCCTTGAAACTTAATGTGCGTCGTTGGTCATCTCGCTCGTCCTTAACAATTTGAATTCGTAGGTATTCTGGCGGCAGTTCATCACCAATATATTGTGCCCACTCGATCACACTAACACCGCCACCATTAAAATACTCTTCAAGCCCTAAGTCGCTACCGCCCACTCCCTCAAGCCGATAAACATCCATGTGAAAGAGCGGGATTCTTCCTTGATGATATTCCTTGATTAAATTAAAGGTTGGGCTTTTAACATTGTGTTTGATCCCCAATCCTAATGCTAAGCCTTTTGTAAAAGTCGTTTTCCCAGCTCCTAGATCACCATCAAGCAAAATGACATCATTGGGTTCAACATAAGCAGCCATTATTTGCGCGACCTGCTTTGTTTCACCAGCTGTACTGACTACAATTTTCATTCAATCACCCCTTTTATCAGCGCCAAAATCTCTGCGCACTATTATACAGCATTTTGTTTAAAAAGTGCGCAAAAAAAGATGAGTTCGCATTAAAGGTCGTCCCAAAGACATTTTAACTATCCGACAACCATGCAGCGTTTTTCCCATCTTCACTAGAAACTATCTCTCTGTCTTAATCAAGCGCCTGTAAAGCTGTAATAATTGCAACTTTGTACACATCTTCCTCATTGGCACCGCGTGACAAATCAGAAACCGGCTTGTTCAAACCCTGGAGAATCGGACCAATAGCCTCAAAATTCCCCAACCGCTGTGCAATCTTATATCCTATATTTCCTGCCTCCAACTCTGGGAAAACAAAGACGTTACTATGCCCAGCGACCTTTGATCCTGGAGCCTTATGCTGCCCAACTGAGGGAACGAATGCGGCATCAAACTGCAACTCTCCATCAATTTCTTCATCTGGCGCCAATTCTTGTGCGATTTTAGTTGCCTCTGCAACTTTTTTTACCTCATCTGATTTAGCAGAGCCTTTTGTAGAAAAGCTGAGCATCGCCACTTTAGGATCAATATCAAAAAGACGCGCTGTTTTTGTACTTGCAACTGCAATCTCTGCCAGTTCCTGTGCATTTGGATTAATATTAATCGCACAATCAGCAAATAAATAACGCTCATTCTTTCGCGTCATTACAAAAGCTCCGCTCGTTCGACTGATGCCCGGTTTAGTTTTTATTATCTGCAAAGCTGGTCTTACAGTATCACCAGTCGGGTGTACCGCGCCTGAAACGAGTCCATCGGCAATGTCCATATAAACAAGCATCGTCCCAAAATAGTTAACATCTTTTAACATTTTTTGAGCCTGTTCTTCAGTATTCTTGCCCTTCCGTCTCGCAAGAAAAGACTTGACCATCTCCTGAAATTTTTCTATTGGATATTTCTCTGGATCAATGATAGTCACTGTTTCCGGCATCTTCCGTCCACTTTTCTTTACCGCTTCTTTAATTTCAGCTGCTTTCCCAAGGACGATTGGTTTTACTAAACCATCATTTGCCAATCTAATGGCAGCCCCAACTACTCGTTCATCGTCACCCTCTGGAAAAACAATTTTCTTATTTTGTCCCTTAATCTTAAAAATTAAACTTTCAAATAAATCCATACTTCTCGCCTCCAACATTTTTCTATGATTTAACATCAATTTTTTCTGGTAACTGCCAATCAATCGGTTCCTCACCCATAGCCTCTAATGCCGCATTAGTCTTAGAAAAAGGCTTCGACCCGAAAAACCGCGGTTGGCTGATAATGGACTGGGATGGGCAGATTGCAAAACTATGTTTTTCGTTGTGTCAATCAGCTTTATCTTGTCCTGTGCCGATCTACCCCAAAGAATAAAAACAACAGGACGCGGACGTCAGATAGTTTCTTAATTGCAGCATCCGTTAGCTGCTCCCATCCTTTGCCTCGATGTGAAAATGTCTGCCCATTTCTTACTGTCAAAACTGTGTTTAGTAAAAGTACCCCTTGCTTGGCCCACTTTTCCAAGTAACCATGATTAACAGGTTTGATTCCTAAATCACTTTGTAATTCTTTGTAAATATTTACAAGCGAAGGCGGTATTCTGACACCTGGCAATACTGAAAAGCTGCAGCCGTGAGCTTGATTCGGTCCATGATAGGGATCTTGTCCTAAAATACATACTTTAACTTCTGAAAATGGAGTCCATTCGAAAGCTTCGAATATATGATACATATCAGGATGAATAATCTGGGTTGCATATTCCCTCTTTAAAAAATCATGAAGCTTCAAATAGTATGCTTTTTCAAATTCAGGTCCTAAAACATCTTGCCAATCATTTTTAATAAGCGTTTTCATTATCGACACCTCGCTCATATTTTAACATATTTTGCTTATTCTTTTTACAATTATCTGTAATTAACGAAAAATCTTCCTTACTTAGTCAGTCGACTTACTAAAAAAATAACTTTTTCATGGTAGAATACAGGTAAATATGTGTAATTAAGTGAGGTAAACGTTATGATTCAAATTATCGCTTCGGATATGGATGGAACATTATTAAACGACAAAATGGTTATTTCCAAAGGGAATGCCGATGCTATCAAACGTGCCCAAAAAGTGGGTGTGAAATTCATCGTTTCTACTGGAAGAGGGTACACTGAGATTAAACCACTCATTGAGGATGCGGGAATCAATTGCCCTCTGATAACTTTGAACGGAGCACAAATTTTTGATGAGAATGGGCGAATTTTAAGCTCTTCCCCTATCCACGATCAACTTTCCAGCAAGATCATTCATTATTTGAAGAAGAAGAAACTCTACTTTGAAGTAGTTACTTCGCGGGGAATATTCTCAGATAATAAAGCAAAACGCATTGAGAACTTTGCCGAGCTTCTAACTAATGTAAGCCCAGAAACACCTTATAAACTTGCAGTTACTATGGCCGCCGCACGAATGGAGTTAATGAATATTAACTACATTGATAACTATCAAAAACTGATTGATGATGATCATATCAGTATTTTTAAAATCGTTGCATTCAGTAATGAGGGACACAAAGTCTTGGATCCGATCAAAGAGGAAATCCAGCAATATGAAAATTTGATAGTCACCTCTTCTTCAAGTTCTAATATCGAAATAAATCATATTAATGCACAAAAGGGTTCCGCATTGCAAGCTTATGCCGATAAACTTAACGTTCCAATGGATAATGTTATGGCTATCGGGGACAATAATAATGATATTTCGATGCTTAAAGTTGCCGGTATCAGCTACGCCATGGGAAACGCAATTACAGAAGTTAAACAGCTTGCCGCACGGCTAACAGCATCTAATACCGAAGATGGTGTAGGAAAAGCAATTGATGAACTTTTAAACGAAGACTGAGCGTTATATATTCATTGATAGGCCATTAGTTTGAAGGAGGGATCAGATTGCGTAAGCTATACGTCCGTAAGGGACGACTTGCAGAACAAGGTGCTTCAACGATAAGCGATAAAAACAGGAAGAAACTTTACTTGATTGTTGGTAAGTGGGGGCGTCACCAGGACGTCCTTTCGGTTTATGCAATCTCGGGAGCTCTTTTAGCTGAAATCAAGCAACATGGCTTTGGGCTTTTACCTCATTTTGATCTATTCAAAGATAACAAACGAGTCGGGTCTTTGAGGCGCTATCATTTCGGAAGAAAAGATATTCTGATCGTCCGAGGACTAAACTGGTTCATTGTTGGTGATTTATATACTTCTCACTATCGTATATTTCATGGTCGGCGTACTATCATGACACTGCAAGAGGTGACCCTCCCGTTTGAAAACGGGGATTACCTTGAGCTTACAATTGATAACGAAGAAGATGAGGCTTTGTGTGTGTGTATTGTCGCTATTCTAGATCACCTTCTTCGCTCCATTTCGAAAAAACACGCTCATCTGTATAATCTGCGCGTAAAATATGATTAATCTTTGTTTGGAAAGAAAGGAAATATTATCTTGTTAATTCGAACAGCTCAAAAAAAGGATGCAGCACAAATTGTTCCATTATTCAAAATTATTCTTCATGAAATGGAGCTTCCAGCACTGAAGATAATACCTGAGAAGAAATTGGATCAGCTTATCCAGTATGCATTCGAATCTGATGACTTGCGCTTTAACATTGGAAAGACGCTCGTTGCTGAAATAGATGGCAAAGTTGCAGGATTTGCTTTTGGCTATTCTGACGAACTTGAAGAAAAGGTCAACAATGTCTGGCAAAAAGCTGTCTCCTTGAGTGATCTTCCTGAAAGCACAGAGCTTTTTTCGGATGATGAAACTTTACCTAACGAATGGTACTTAGATTCAATAGCTGTTTCACCCGCCTTTCAAGGAAAAGGTGTTGGAACAAAGTTACTAAATTCGTTACCAGAAGTGGCATCGAAAAGTGGTAATACATGTATCGGCTTGAGTGTCGATTTTGCAAATCCTCTTGCCGAAAAACTCTATCGGCGTGTTGGTTATCAAAAAGTAGCAACAACTGTTATCAGCCAGCATCAGTATCATCATATGCAACTGAAAATTTAGCAGTCTTTATTAATTGAACCAAATGGGGCTAGGTCAAAAGTTATTTTGACCTAGCCCCATTTGGTTCAAGCTGAAATATATGAGTTAACATTTTTCAATCGTCAAATCAGGTCTATTTCGTAATTCAAAGTTGACAAGCAAAATGAATGTTAAAGAAGTTAACCATAATTCTTCAATGTTCGCTGTATTTGCCGTTCCTGATCTTTTCGTTTAATCGTTTCACGTTTATCATAAGCACGTTTGCCCTTACCTATTCCGAGTAAGACCTTAGCAAACCCACCCTTTAAATAAACCTTCAATGGAACAAGCGTAATTCCCTTATTGCTTGATTCGTTCATAAGACGCTGTATCTGCTTCTTATGCAACAACAACTTTCGGTTTCGCAAGGGATCATGATTAAATTGATTGCCTTGATCATAAGGGGAAATATGGACATTCATCAACCAAACTTCTCCATTGCGAACCTGAGCAAATCCATCTTTTAAGTTAATTCGCCGATTACGGATTGACTTAATCTCAGTTCCCGTTAAAACAACACCTGCTTCAATAGTATCTATAATCGAATAATCATGGCTAGCTTTCCTATTTTGAGCTAACGGTCGCTCATTATGCTTTCCCTTGGTCAATTATAAACACCTCCTGCATTTACTGCTCACGTATTATTTATGTCGTTTAAGCTTATCCTTAAAGGGACGATTTCCATGAAATTTTTTATAGCTATTGTTATGATTTGTTGACTTGCCATATCTCTTGTTACCACGTGTCTGTTTTTTTCCATTACGCTCACGGCTAAAACCGCCATTGTTCTTTAACAAATCAGTTTTAGGTGTGTTCTCTGGATTCAAAAGCGTAAAATCAATCTCTTTTTGATCAACATTAACATTGATAACTTTGACCCGAATAGGCTGTCCAATTCGATACGTCCGTTTTGTATGGCGACCGACCAAAGCATCTGCTTCTCAAGGTACTCGTAATAGTCGTCTTTCATCTCACTGATGTGAATCAAGCCTTCGACCGTATTCTGCAAAGATACAAACATGCCGAACTTAGTAACGGAACTAACTACCGCTTCAAATTCTTCACCTACATGATCAGCCATGTACTCTGCTTTCTTCATTGCGTCAGTGTCACGTTCAGCGTCAATAGCTCGTCGTTCCATCTGTGAACTGTGTGTTGCAATTTCTGGGATCTCATCTTTGTACTTTTCTTTAGACTCAGCAGTGATTCCATTTTCTTCGTAAAAACGGATCAAACGGTGAACCAGCAAGTCTGGATAACGTCGAATCGGAGAAGTAAAGTGTGTATAGTCATCAGCTCCCAGTCCAAAGTGTCCTAAAGGCTGATCCGCATACTTAGCTTGTTGCATTGAACGTAGCAGCATAGTAGACACCATTGCTTCTTCTGGTTTTCCTGCAGCCTTCTTTAAGATATTCTGCAGCATTTTAGGTTTGACATCACTACTTTTACCCGCAGCTTCAATTCCCAATCCTGACAAAGCTTCAAAGAAAGAGAGCATCTTTTCGGCCTTGGGTTTCTCGTGAATACGATAGATAAATGGAACTTCCAAATTATTAAAATGAGCGGCTACTGTTTCATTAGCGGCTAACATAAACGATTCAACGATACGCTCGCTTATTCCACGCTCCCGTAATTGGATATCAATCGGATGACCTTTCTCATCAACGATAATCTTCGCTTCCGTATCTTCAAATTCAATTGCGCCACGGCGTTTACGCATTTTTAGTAGAATTTTATGCAATTCTCCCATGGTCTGGAACATAGGAACCAAGTTAGCATAACGTTTCATTGTCTTTTCATCATGCGATTCCAATATCTTATTGATGGCAACATAAGTCATGCGCTCTGTTGTTTTGATCACACTTGGAAAAATACGATGCTTAACGACCTGCCCTGTTGGATCAATTTCCATCTCACAACTCATTGCCAATCTTTCAACACGTGGATTTAACGAGCAAATACCATTTGATAACTTATGTGGCAGCATCGGAATGACACGATCCGTTAAATAAACAGAAGTCCCACGTTCATATGCCTCGGCATTCAATGCAGTCCCTGGAACCACATAATGCGAAACATCAGCGATATGAACACCAAGATGATAATTTCCATTATCAAGCTTCCAAGCAGTTACAGCATCGTCAAGATCCTTAGATTCAATGCTATCTATCGTAACAAGATCTTGAGCAGTTAAATCTTTTCGTCCCACCTTTTCTGCTTCTGTAACATGATCAGGAATATTCGCTACTTCCTCCATCACGTCGTCTGGAAACTTGGTTGGAATATCGTGCTGATAAACGACCTGCAAGATATCCATTCCTGGATCGTTAACATTTCCAATAACTTTCTTAACTACACCTTTCAAGATACCTGGCAGATGAGCATCAGGATAAGCCGTAATATCTGCTAAAACAACTTCACCCGGTACTGGTTTAAGCCCCTTGTCTTCTACTAGAAAACGGTAATTCGCTAATTTACGATCTTTTAATTTTATTTTTCCAATAATTCCTTGTGGATAGTTTTCAGCTTCATCAACCTGAAACTCTCCGACAACCTGTTCTAATGAGTGATGTGCTATCCCAGTTATTTTCCCCTCTGGGCCTCTGCCTGTTACTTTATCAGCAGGGTGGAGCATCACCAATTCAACCTCGTCTCCATTCAAAGCGGACAAAGTTTGGGTGGGATTAATAAAGAAATCAGGAGTTTCCGGATCTACAGTCACAAATCCATAGCCATGATCATTGGCATGAAAGACACCCTCTAAAACAGGTAAACTGTCATCCTTAGCAATTGTGAAGGTTCCATTTTGATTTAAAGTAACTACTTTGTCATGTTCTAGTTGTGCAAGTGCTTGAACCACAAACTTAAATTTCCCAGCATTTGTCATCTTAATTGATTCGGCCAATTCTTGGACTGTAAAAGCTTGATCTGGTGTTTCTTTTAAAATCTCTAATAAGCTATCTTTAATTTTATTTTTTTCCATCTATTCCTCATCCGATCGATTGATTGATTAATGACTTAAGCGTAACACATTTCAGCTGATAACTGCACAAAAACAAATAAAAGACCCCCTAATTATATCCGCAGGAGGTCTTACTTTTGATCAATGCGATGAAATGTAAACCAAAGCCAACGAAAGTGCAAAAAAGATGACACCTAATACAACAGTCACTTTTTGCATGAATGCTTCAAAGCCACGCGGCTTTTGTTTGCTAAAAAGATCAGCTGCTCCTCCAGAGAGTGCGGTTGATGCATTATCAGTCTTGGCAGGCTGCATCATCACAGCAATTATTATCAGCACTGAATCAATCATTAACAAAGTTAAGAGTAAATTATACAAGCTTATACCTCCTTGCCATTTTGGCAACCTACATCTTCTATAATTTAGCATAAATTCAATTGTTTTTCCAGTTTCATTTTCCGATACCACAACTGCGTCAAAAAAACCGTTTCGAATAACCTACATATGAAAGAGTTTCGTTGTTAAAAAAAGCAAGAATAATTACAAGAATGGGGCAATAAATCTTGCTCAAGCTTCCCTTTTTACTCTTGATATACATGTTTCATAAATCAAAGATCTTCGTCTAAGTTCAGAACTACATACGTAATTGCAATCTATTGTGAGCAATCTGTTGCTACAAAAAAACGACTATTCCTGCCATGAAGAACTTTTAGAGAAAGAAAAATACACTCATATATGATTATATCGCCAATTGCTGCCAGGCATAGAAAATGCCATATACAAAAAATTGAGGATGGTTTCTTCCCGAAGTACTGCAGATTTTTCTAAATAAATAAGCAACACTATTGAAATACTTCGAACTCATCATGATGAAATCCATAATACCTTTATCACTCAGTATTCAAACAGCTCCATTGAGAGCTTCAATGCTAAAATCCAAGTAATTAAATGTACTATCTTTGACCATCGTAATTATAATTGCTTTAGATTTATGAATTTGGTACTTGCTGTTTTAGACTCTATACAAAAAGAGCTCTAATCACAAAGTGAATTAGAACTCTAATATTCGGATTCGTCGATAACAATCGACGAAGAGCCTTAATAATATATTTCGTAACTCAAATCATCAAAGAAGCGTGCTTACTTGCTTTCGATTTCTTCGCGAGCTTGTGCACTCAAGTTGTAGAAGGATTGGATACCCTTGTACTGTGCTACATTCTTCCCTAATTGATCTTCAATTCTCATCAATTGGTTGTACTTAGCAATACGATCAGTACGGCTCATAGAACCTGTCTTGATTTGTCCAGCATTAGTTGCAACAACTAAGTCAGCAATTGTTGTATCTTCTGTTTCACCAGAACGATGTGACACGATAGCTGTGTAACCAGCTTCCTTAGCCATTTCAATTGCTTCAACTGTTTCTGTCAATGTACCGATTTGGTTAACTTTGATCAGAATTGAGTTTGCAGCACCCAGCTTAATACCTTTTTCCAAGTATTGTGTGTTTGTTACAAAGAAGTCATCCCCAACCAACTGAACTTTCTTGCCCAAGCGGTCTGTGATCACTTTCCAATCATCCCAGTTGTTTTCATCGATAGGATCTTCGATTGAAATAATTGGGTATTTAGCTGTCAAGCCTTCAAGGTAGTCAACAAATTCATCTGTTGAGAATTCTTCGCCTGTTGACCAACGTAACTTATACTTGCTTGTTTCGTTATCCCAAAGTTCTGACGAAGCAACATCAATTGCAATTGCAATGTCTTTACCTGGTTTGTAACCAGCTGCTTCAATAGCATCGATCAAGAACTTCAAAGGTTCTTCATTGTTTGCGAAGTCAGGAGCAAAACCACCCTCATCACCAACTGAAGTTACCTTACCAGCATCTGACAATAACTTCTTCAAGTTATGGAATGTTTCAGCACCCATACGAATTGCTTCTTTAACTGAAGAAGCACCAACAGGCATGATCATAAATTCTTGGAAGTCAACCTTGTTGTCAGAATGTGCACCACCATTGATGACATTCATCATTGGTGTAGGCAGTACGTGTGCATTGAAACCACCCAAGTAGTTGTATAAAGGCACTTGTAATTCATCTGCGGCTGCACGTGCAGCTGCAATTGAAACAGCTAAAATAGCATTTGCACCTAATTTGCCTTTGTTAGGTGTACCATCTAAAGCAATCATTGCCTTATCAATAGCAACTTGATCTGTTACTTCATAGCCAACGATTTCTTTTGCAATAACATCGTTAACGTTAGCAACAGCTTTTGTAACACCCTTACCCAAGAAACGAGATTTGTCGCCATCACGTAATTCAACAGCTTCATGTTCACCAGTAGAAGCACCTGATGGAACGATCCCACGTCCAAAAGCACCTGCTTCTGTGTAAACTTCTGCTTCAACTGTTGGGTTACCACGTGAATCTAAGACTTCGCGTGCATAGATTTCTGTAATACTAGACATAATACACTCTCCTTTGAGTTTGTTTGGCTTGAGTTTTTACCTCAACCATATTTTAAAGGTTTTGACAGCCAGTTTCAATCACTTATGCTACAAAATTTTATTAGTCTTTGTAATTAACAAGTTGCAAGTATGAATCTGGAACTAATGAAGCTCCACCAACTAAACCACCATCGATGTTTTCTTTTGCCATTAATTCTTTGACATTAGCTGGTTTAACAGAACCACCGTACTGAATACGCACTTTGTCAGCAACCGTTTGGTCATACAACTTGGCAACAGTTTTACGTACAACAGCACAGATTTCTTCTGCTTGATCAGAAGAAGCAGTCTTGCCTGTCCCGATAGCCCAGATTGGTTCATAAGCAATAACCAAACTTGAAACTTGTTCTGCGGAAAGGCCCTTAAGAGCAGCTGTTACTTGACCTTCAACCCACTCTTCAGCTTTGCCAGCTTCACGAGTTTCGAGTGATTCACCACAGCAGATGATTGGCAACAAGCCGTTTTTGAAAATAGCATGTGCTTTTTTGTTGATGTCTTCATCAGTTTCGTGGAAGTAATCGCGACGTTCTGAGTGACCAATGATCACATAGTCAACGCCCATTTCTTTCAAGACCTTAGGTGAAGTTTCACCAGTAAAGGCACCTTCATCTTCAAAATAGCTGTTTTCAGCAGCAACTTTTAATTCAGAACCCTTAGCATTTTCAAGTAATGCAGGCAAGTCAACAGCAGGAGCTGCGATAACAGCTTCAACTTTTGTACTTGCTGGCAATTTATCTTTAACAGCTTTTACAAATTCAGCAGTTTGTTCTGGATTCATATTCATCTTCCAGTTTCCTGCGATAATTGGTGTACGCACGTATATCATCCTTTCAAATCTCGATTTAGCAAATAATGCTCACACAGTTTATTAATAATCCCTTTTGTCCTAACAATAAAGATTATTTATCAGAAACTGCTGCAATTCCTGGCAATGTCTTTCCTTCAAGATATTCAAGTGATGCACCGCCACCAGTTGAAATATGAGTAAGCTTATCAGCAACACCCAATTGTTGAACAGCTGCTGTCGAATCTCCACCACCGACGATAGTTGTTGCATCTGTCAAGGTTCCCAAGAATTCACCAACTTCAAGTGTACCTTTGGCATAGTTGCTCATTTCAAAGACACCCATTGGTCCGTTCCATACAACTGTTTTAGCATCTTTTAAAACGTCCTTGAATAAAGCTACAGATTTTGGTCCGATATCAAGAGCCATGTAGCCATCAGGAATGTCACCATCAACAACCTTATTAGGAACATCATTATCAAATTTTTCAGCAACAACTGAATCTGTTGGTAAAACAAGTTTGTCGCCAGCCTTTTCGATAATCGTCTTAGCCAATTCAATTTTATCTTTTTCAACTAAAGAATTGCCAATCTTAATGCCCTTAGCAGCATAAAATGTGTAAGTCATACCACCACCGATAATAACCTTATCAGCTTTTCCTAATAGATGATCAATAACACCGATCTTATCAGAAACTTTTGCACCACCAAGAATTGCTACAAATGGATGTTTAGGATTGTCAACAGCATTACCTAAGAACTTAATTTCTTTTTCAAGTAAGAAACCAGCTGCTGCTTTATCCATATTACTTGCAATACCCACGTTTGATGCGTGTGAACGATGAGCTGTACCAAAAGCATCATTCACATAAACATCACCAAGAGATGCCCAGTATTTGCCAAGTTCAGGATCATTTCCAGATTCCTTTTTGCCATCCAAATCCTCAAAACGTGTATTTTCAACAAGCAAGATATCACCATCATTTAATTTGTCAATGGCTTCTTCAAGTTGAGCTCCGCGAGTTGCAGGAACAAAGGTTACAGGTTTTTTGATTAAATCTGCGAGACGTTCAGCAACAGGACGTAGTGAAAGTTCTTTCTTATCTTCTTCTTTCTTTACACGACCAAGATGTGAGAAGAGAATAGCTTTGCCGCCATTTTCAACAACATACTTGATAGTAGGTAAAGCAGCAACAATCCTGTTATCATTTCCAATAACACCATTTTTGATAGGAACATTGAAATCAACACGGATCAAAACTTTTTTATCCTTAACATCTAAATCAGAAACAATTAATTTAGCCATAAAAAGCAATCCTCCAATTTATAATTTAAAAACAAAAGGCGAAGAGAGTATTGCCTCCCCCCGCTCGATGACTTGCAATTAGTTCAGTTCATCAACTTAGCGCTAAAAGCTAAATCTTAAAGCAAACTAGCAAATTTTTCCAATGTACGGATCATTTGAGCAGTAAAGCCTGATTCGTTATCATACCATGCAACAGTCTTAACAACTTGGCCTTCACCCTTACCAACAACCTGTGTTTGTGTAGGATCAAAGACAGAACCGAATGTTGTACCGATAACGTCTGAAGAAACGATGCCATCATTGTTGTAACCGAATGATGAGTTTCCTTCTGTAACTTTCTTAACTGCTGCATTAACTTCGTCAGCTGTAACTTCTTTGTCAAGAGTTGTAACTAATTCTGTCAATGAACCTGTGATAACTGGTACACGTTGTGCATGTCCGTCCAATTTACCCTTCAATTCTGGAACAACTAAGCCAATTGCTTTAGCAGCACCTGTTGAATGAGGAATAGTGTTTTGTGCAGCAGCACGTGCATTACGAACATTGCCACCACGATCTGGACCATCTTGTAATTTTTGTGTAGCTGTGTAAGCATGGATTGTTGTCATTGTACCAGCTTTGATACCAAATGCATCGTTAACAGCTTTTGCAAGTGGTGCCAAGCAGTTTGTTGTACATGAAGCAGCAGAAACGATTTTATCTTCTGGAGCCAATGTGTCATCGTTAACACTGTAAACGATTGTACGAACATCGCCAGCTGGAGCAGAAATCAAAACGCGCTTTGCGCCTGCTTCGATATGTGCTGAAGCTTTTTCTTTTGATGTGTAGAAACCAGTTGATTCAAGAACTAATTCAACACCATCATTTTTAACCCAAGGAATATTACGTGCATCTGCTTCTGCGTAAACAGGGATTGTCTTGCCATTAACAACAAGAGCGTTATCCGTAGCAGAGATTTCAGCGTCAAATTGGCCATGAGCTGTATCGTATTTCAATAAATGTGCCAACATAGCTGGGGAAGTTAAATCGTTGATAGCAACAACTTCCAAACTTTCTGAAGTTTCAGCAATACGACGGAATGCTAAACGACCAATGCGGCCAAAACCATTAATACCTACTTTAGTAGTCATACTAAAATTTCCTCCTTTAGGAAATAAAAAATTTATTTTAAAAAGCGGTGTCGGTTAAACACTACTCTTTTAAAATCACCTTAGCTGCTCCCTCATCTGTTATCAAACAGGTTTGCTTAGGAGCCAATTTCATGTAAGCAACGATTGCTTTGGCCTTAGAAGTACCTCCCGCAACCGCGATTACACTTTTCATATTAGCGAGATCCTCAAGTTGCAAGCCCACTCGTGGAATCTTATAAACAACTCGGCCTTCCTCATCAAAAAAGTAGCCGAACGCCTCACCCACGGCATGCTCCCGCTTAAGTTCAGCTATGCTTGCCTTTGACATGTCACGCCGCTTTGCCATCGTAATAGCCTCGCCGATGCTATGAATCACAGCATTGCTATTGCGAATAAGCTGCACAACTTCCAGAATACTTGGTTCTTGCATCAAAGGAGCATAAGCTTTCTCGCTGAGCTGCTCTGGCACATATAAGGTACGATGCTTCCCACCTGTACGCAATGCCATTTGAGCGCTCACACTGTTAGCCTGAATATCAACAGCCTCGCCGACACCACCTCGTGCTGGAACAAAGAGCAACTCTCTTTTTTCAGCAATTCTTGGTGTCAATCGTGCGGCAATCCTTGCCATTGTTGTACCGCCCATAACTGCGATTACATTTCTGCCTTCAGGCAACAAGGTTTGCAGAGTATCATTGACAAGTTTACCCATCGTCTCAATGACCTTGACTTGCTCATCACAGTCGCCTGAAACAATTAGACACCGATCAATTCCCAGAAACTCACTAAGCCTTTTTTCGCGCCGTTGAATTCCAGCCAACTGATCCATCAATCCGCGTAGCTTGTGAATAACTGCCTTGCCTTCCTCTGTTATTACCATTCCCGATTTAGTCGAAGTGATCAACCCTTGGCGCTTAAGAAAATCAGTTTCAGTCCGTAAAACCCGTTCTGTCACTCCCATTTCCTGTGCCAACAGCCTTCTCCCGATAGGCCCCGACCAGTATATATGGCGCATTATCATAAACCTCTGCACCATGGTCTCTACCATGTCAGGTGCGATCTTTTCTATCCACTCTAATTCCTGGTGCATTTTACGACCCTTCCTAGCGGGACTGCTTTCGTCCATCGGTGTCACAAAGCGACCCATCAAGCTAAAAAAAACAAAGCACAACAACAATTCTATTATCTTAAACTGTTCCTATACCTCATCACAACCTGAATTATAGCAATAATCCTTATCTATTGCAAGCAGTGGACATAAAACATCAAAGCCCTCGAAAATCCGTATTCAATTATTATTATTATTTCTAAAGTTTACATTTTTGCGAATGATTTACTTTAAATCTACCTTTTTTCTTAATAATGGCGAACAATGATTTTTTGTGTTTAGTTTCTCGCCTTTTACTTCAAAATTATTTTTATCTTTTTTCGCCAAAACGTTTACGTTTACTTGAAGAAACTATTCCCATCATGTCACGGTATTTAGCTACAGTTCTACGCGAAATTTTGACCCCATTTTGAGCAAGATGTTCTACCAGCCTACTATCTGAGAGTGGTTTCGCCTTATTTTCCGCATCCACTAGAGCTTTTATCTGTGATTGAACTGCGTCTGCCGTTAATTCTTCATCTTCCTTACTATTATTGACCCTTTTAGTGAAAAAGTGTCTTAATTCAAACACACCAAAATCGCATTTTAAATATTTACCATTGACCGCCCGACTAACGGTCGACTCGTGGAGATGTAACTCATGTGCAACATCTCTTAACAATAATGGATTGAGAGGGTGTTCATCTTTAAGAAAAAAACCCGCTTGGTGATTGACAATTGCCTGACCAACGCGCTCAATAGTAGCACCGCGCCGCTCTATATTTCGCACAATATTAAGATAATCTGCCTTTTTTTCTCTTAAATATTTTTTCACTTCTGCGTCCGGCATTTGCGAAAATTCATCAAAGTAATCTTTTTTAAACACTACTAGAGGCCTGCTCTGTTTTGTAACATCGAGTTTTACGCTTTGATTCTTTCTGTCAATCTCCACTAGGAGGTCTGGATATACATAGCCAATATCATCTTGTCCAAAAACCGCCCCAGGTGCTGGGGACAGAGTGCGTACATAATCGAAAACATTTTGAACTTCCTCTAATGAAATTCCAAAATGTTGTGCTACCGCAGACCACTTGCGATCAGCAAATTGAACAAAACTTTCATCAATGATTTCGTATGCGTACTTGGGCGCATTATCACTATTTTCAATTTGCAATAAAAGACATTCCTTCAAATTTCGTGCACCTATTCCTGGTGGATCAAGCTGTTGCAGCAAAGTTAACGCATCAAGTAATGTAGTTTGATCCACATGAGTTTTTTGCAGAATTTCAGTAAGATCAATCCTCAGGTATCCATTAGTGTCTAAATGATCAATGAGGAAAACGACCCAGCCCTCAGAACTGTTTTTCTCATTGTTAAATGTACTTGCGACAAAAGATAATCGTACAGCGATTGCTGTTTGTGTTCAGCCGTCTGCGAAATCCAATCATCCTTCTTGTCCGCGTTATCACCAGAGCTAGCCGAACTGCCTGTGTAGCTCATGCGGTCATTGATTTTTATAAAAGGATTATCCAATTGCTGCTGTGCTAAAAAGTCATGCAGATCTTCAATACTGTATCTCAAAATCTGAATAGATTGTTGCATTTGTTGCGTCATCGCAAGCTTTTGAACTTGCTGTTGTTCCTGACCATATATTTGTTCAAGAGGCATTTTTTATTTCACCTGACTTTTTTTACTTGTCAATTAGCTATGTTTCCGTTAGAATAGTAAGAGTGTTGCGCCGCTAGTGTAATGGATCGCACGCAAGATTCCGGTTCTTGTAATGTGGGTTCGACTCCCACGTGGCGCATTTTTAAAACCAATATCTGATGCTACTGATCTCAAGGCTGAGTCGTAATACTGCTGACTCAGCCTTTTTCATATACAATCACAATTGATTTTCAGCAACACCTTATCCCCTACGGATAACCGCTGTGTTATACTTCACAATTCCAATTTACATTTTAACATTAAACTACCTAGTTAGTCGAAAGTAACGTTACTATAGAATCATTTAAAATATGTTGCAGTTTATTTGACCTTTTTTGACCAATAGTTTAAACTAGCAACATAGCCTTATGAATGCTAAAATTAATGGCGTTAAAATTAGTTAGGAGGTACTACAGATGAATTTAGTTCCTACAGTTATTGAACAATCTTCAAGGGGTGAGCGTGCCTATGATATCTACTCCCGCCTTTTGAAAGATCGAATCATCATGCTTTCAGGTGAAGTTAACGATGATATGGCCAACGCCATCATAGCGCAATTACTTTTCCTTGACGCACAAGATTCTGAAAAAGATATCTATATTTATATCAATTCTCCTGGCGGAAGCGTTACTGCCGGTTTAGCTATCTACGATACAATGAACTTTGTCAACGCTGATGTTCAAACAATCGTAATGGGTATGGCAGCTTCTATGGCCAGTGTGTTGGCAACTGCTGGCACAAAGGGAAAACGTTTCGCGCTGCCTAATTCCGAGGTAATGATCCATCAACCTCTTGGCGGAGCCCAAGGGCAAGCAACTGAAATTGGGATTGCTGCTCAACATATCCTTAAAACACGTAAATTAATCAATAAGATCTTGGCCGATGGTTCTGGTCAGGATATGGAAGTTATTAATCGTGATACAGAACGCGATAACTTCATGTCGGCACAAGAGGCTGTCGATTACGGCTTGATTGATGGTATCATGAAAAACAAGAAGAAAATAAAATAGTTGTTGCAAATGAGTTTGAAATATAACTCAAAATTGCTAAAAACAAGCGAGTGTACCTAAGTCAGTATCGAGTACTATCGCGAAACTACACACATAGCAAGTGGTTTTTAGATGGAGAGTTTTGACTTATGGAGCACGTTTATACGAAAAAAATAGGAGCTAGGTTAAAATTTAATTTTGACCTAGCTCCTATTTTTTTGCTATCGCTTTAAAATTATTGAATTCGTCGCATGCCAGATAAGTTCTCAAGTTAATATTTTCATTGCTGCACATGCTATGCCCTTGACCATCTAGATACTGGCACCTTCACGTAGTTGCTGTGCAAGTTCGTTTATTTTGCGCAAACGATGATTGATGCCAGACTTGGAGATCGGTCCGCCTGGCACTATTTCACCGAGTTCTTTCAAACTGACCTCTGGATTTGCAACTCGCGTATTAGCCACACTCTGCAACTTAGGCGGTAATTTGTTAATGCCAACTGTTTCTTCAATATATTGAATATTTTCAATTTGTCTTTTGGCCGCATCTGCTACCTTATTCATATTTGCATTTTCACAGTTAACGATCCTATTCACCGAGTTGCGCATATCACGAATAATCCGAATATCCTCAAACTTTAACATTGCATTGGTTGCTCCTATCAAGGACAAAAAATCGGCAATTTTTTCAGCTTCCTTCAGATAGGTTATATAACCACTTCTCCTTTCAGTCTTACGCGCATTTAATTGATAACGGTTTATCAGATTGCAAATCATATCGTTTTGTTCTTCATAGAGCGAGTAGATTTCAAGGTGGTAGCGGCTTTTTTCAGGATTATTAACAGATCCGGTTGCTAAAAATGCTCCTCGCAAATACGAACGCACTTTAGCGTCATCGTTTAGAAAATTTAGTGGAACACTGTTCTTAATGTGCAGGCCCTCAAGAATATCGAGATCATTCAACACAAGTTCGCTGCCTTTTTTCAAACGTACAATATAGAGATTATTCTTTTTTAATTTCATTTTGCGCCTAACCAGCAGTTCACTTTCAACTTCATAGAATTTTTTTAAAAGCGTATAAATTCTTCTAGCAATTGCTGGGTTTTCAGTCTGAACGTTCAAAATAAAATGATGCTGGGCAATACTTAGTGAGCCATTCATACGAATAAGCGCCATTAATTCTGCTTTGGCATTCGCAAAGTGAACATCAAGTGTTGTTAATTCTTTCTTTACTTCGCTTGCATAAGACAATCGACAGCACCCCTCTACTTAGTTGAATTCATTCTCGTTCCATGATAAAGGACGACTTGTTAGCCGCATCAACTCTTCAACAACTTGACTTCCATTATGAAATACTCCGCGATCGCGCAGTTCAAGAAAATTATCTGAGATAACACGGCAACCCTCTTGACGCAGGCCATTAAAATCATGTTTGACTTGAAACAAATACTCATCATACTTTTGATGATCCATATAATTATCAGGAACAGGCTGTGTGTTTACTAAAACAGTGTCAATAATTTTTTGGCCCAGATGATGATTAAGAACCCGCACGTGATCAGCATCGGAAAAATGTTCGGTCTCACCCTTCTGTGTCATGATATTACAAATATAAATAACCTCGGCACTAGTTTCACAAACTGCTTTACCGACATTCGAAATCATTAAATTAGGTAAAATACTTGTAAAAAGACTCCCCGGTCCCAAAACTATTTGATCGGCTTCCATAATAGCGTCCACCACTTCTCGAACAGCATGCGGCTCTTCGCCATCAACGCCTGTCACCCAGACGCGTTTGATTGTCTTATCGGCAGCCGATATCTCCGATTCGCCAGCAAGAACTGTCCCATCTGTGAATTCAGCGTTCAAGATCAATGGATCATTTGCGGCAGGGTAGACATGCCCGTCAATCATCATCAACTGCGATAGTTCCTGAACTGCATTGAAGATTCCATCACCATTCATCTCTGATAATGCTGCGATAATTAAATTGCCGATAGCATGCCCTGAGAAAAACTGATCACTTGACTTGAAACGATACTGGAAGATTTTTTTGTAAATCTCAGGTGTATTTGACAAAGCAACTAGCACATTGCGAATATCTCCTGGCGGGACAACATTGATATAATTGCGAATAATGCCTGAAGACCCACCATCATCAGCAACAGTAACAATCGCAGTGATATCAGCATTTTTTCTGCGTAGCGCATGCAAAATAACCGGTAACCCAGTTCCGCCTCCTATGACAACAATATGCGGCCTTTGTCGCCGCCTACTAGTTAGATTATTTATCATGACCGATTAATAGACTCCTTTCGCCGTTTGATGTCCCGGTGAGACGTCCTTACCGGATAAATTGCCGCCAGACTATCGCCTATTCTCTTCGCTAGAGCAACTGACCGGTGTTGGCCACCGGTGCACCCTATCGCAATCGTTACACTTGATTTGCCTTCATTTTTATAGCCAGGAATTATATTTTTTAAAAGTGTGATGAACTGCTGATAAAATGATTCTGTTTTATCAGAGTTCATCACATATTCATACACTGGTTCATCCAATCCTGTTTTCTTTTTAAGCTCTGGCACATAGTATGGGTTCGGTAAAAACCTAACATCCATCACAATATCTGCATCAATTGGCAAGCCATATTTAAAACCAAAAGACAAAACCTCAACATGAAAAGCTGTCGATTCACTTGTTTCAAAATTATGAAAAATCTCTTCACGCAGCTGCCTTGGAGTTAATTTGCTTGTATCCACTACCAGTTGAGCCTTAGAACGTATATCTGAAAGTAAATCACGTTCTAACTTGATCCCATCCATCAGCCTGCCTCCATCGCTAACGGGTGTGAACGTCTTGTTTCTTTGTATCTAGCGACAAGTTCAGCGTCAGATGCATCCAAAAATAGGATTTTAGCATCAATAAAGTTGTCGCTGCCGAGATCATTCAACATCTCAATAATTTCGTCATAAAAAGCGCGGGAACGTAAATCAATCACCAATGCTACTTTATTAACTTTTCCAGATTCACGGACCAATTCCCAAAACTTCGGCAAAAGTGTTGGTGGCATATTGTCAATGCAAAAATAACCTAAATCCTCAAAACTTTGAACTGCCACAGTCTTACCAGCTCCGCTCATCCCGGTAATCACGACTAATTTTAACGGTTCTTTCATTACAATTCCTCCAATTTACACTCTTTTAACATTATAACACACCGGGTGTTTCACAATACTTTTGCACCCTCACATTTTACAAAATAAAGGCCAAAGCAAAATGAAAACAAACCTTTGCTTTGGCCTTTGATTTGTAAAAATTCCAAAAAATTATTACAAAAAAGATTTTTTTATTCAACTACCTTGCGAACAAAAGGATCTGAAGAAACTCCCTCGTCTAGGATCTTGTGACACCATTCTTTAGCTGAAAATAATGAGTGATCACGGTAATTACCGCAACTCTTAATGTCAGTTCCCTGAACATCCTCCCAAGTTGAATTCTCAATATCTTGCAATGCACCCTTCAAAGCTCGAGCAACCTCAACAGTATCATGCTCACCCCATGTAATCAAATGGAATCCTGTACGGCAGCCAAAAGGTGAACAATCAATAACACCATCTAATCGATCACGCAAGTAGCCCGCAAGCATATGTTCAATTGTGTGTAACCCCGCAGTCGGGATCGCATTCTCGTTCGGTTGAACTAAACGTAAATCATAATTAGATATCTTATCGCCCTTGTTCCCTTCTTCAATTGTGATAAGGCGTACATACGGGGCCTTAACTGCCGTATGATCCAAAGTAAAACTTTCAACCTTTGCCATTCACTATCCACTCCATTCTATTCTACATCATTACTATACTGTAAGCACAATTAGGTAAAAAATCAAGTACTCAACTATGTTTTTGCTCACGCGCACGTTCAAGCGCCGCATGCAAATATTTCCCTGTATAACTTTCTTTAACATGTTCAACCTCTTCAGGCGTTCCGGTGGCAACAATGGTTCCACCGCCGTCACCGCCTTCCGGTCCTAGATCTATCAAATGATCTGCAGTTTTTATAACGTCTAAATTATGTTCAATCACTAAAACTGTGTTGCCTTTATCAACAAGCCGCTGCAAAACACTCAGCAAATTTTTGATATCGTCGGTGTGCAAACCGGTGGTTGGTTCATCTAAAATATAAAAAGTTTTTCCATTGGATTTTCGATGCAGTTCAGACGCAAGTTTCATCCTCTGGGCCTCTCCACCCGATAAAGTCGTCGCGGGCTGCCCCAACTTAACGTAGCCTAACCCAACATCTACAATAGTCTGCAATTTGCGTCTGATCTTTGGAATAGCCGCAAAGAAATCTAACGCTTCAGCAACCGTCATATCTAAAACCTGTGCGATATTTTTCCCTTTGTACTCAATCTCCAATGTTTCCGAATTATAGCGTGCCCCATGGCAAATCTCACATGGTACATACACATCAGGCAAAAAATTCATTTCGATTTTTATTATGCCATCGCCTTTGCAGGCTTCACAGCGTCCGCCCTTGACATTGAAACTAAAGCGCCCTTTACCATAACCACGCATCTTCGCGGCATTTGTTTGCGCAAACAAAGCACGAACATCATCAAATACACTCGTATAAGTAGCTGGGTTGCTTCTTGGTGTCCGCCCTATTGGGCTTTGGTCAATATCAATTACTTTCTCCAGACTTTTTACACCTTCAATTTTTTTGAATTTACCAGGCTTATCTGAATTACCATTTAATTTTTGTGCTAAAGCACGTTTTAAGATCATGTTGACAAGCGTCGATTTACCTGAACCTGAAACTCCAGTAACAGCTATAAATTCGCCTAAAGGAAAATCAACATCGATCTTCTTCAAATTATTTTCAGCAGCACCCTTAATTCGCAAAAATTTTCCATTCCCTGGTCGTCGCTCACTTGGTACTGCAATAAACCTTTTTCCTGACAAGTACTGTCCAGTAATTGATTTGCGGGAACGTGCGACCTGTTTTGGAGTACCAGCAGCCATAACTTTCCCACCATTACTCCCGGCTCCTGGGCCAATATCTATTACATAATCCGCCGCTCTCATTGTATCTTCATCGTGTTCAACTACGATCAACGTATTACCTAGATCACGCATTTTTTTCAAAGAAGAAATCAAGCGATCATTATCTCTTTGATGTAATCCGATTGATGGTTCATCCAGAATATACAGCACGCCCGATAAATTAGAGCCAATTTGCGTAGCTAATCTTATTCGTTGAGCCTCTCCGCCAGACAAAGTCCGCGCTGAACGGCTTAAAGTCAAATATTCAAGCCCAACATTGATTAAAAATGTGAGCCGATCTTTTATCTCCTTTAAAATTGGATGTGCAATCGTCGTATCTTGTTCATTAAAAGTAATCTTTTCAAAAAAGTGCAATGCTGCTGCAATGTTGTCATCTGAAACCTCACCGATGTGCCGGCCGCCAATCTTGACAGCCAGTGCTTTTCGGTTGAGACGATAGCCATGACAAGTCTGACAAGTTAGACTTGTCATATATTTGCGCATCACGTCACGGGTAAAATCACTATTAGTTTCATGATAACGTCTTTTAATATTCGGAATAACACCTTCAAAGGGAACATCAACATCCCGCACACCGCCAAAATCATTTTCATAGTGGAAGTGAAAAATTCTGTCACCGGCACCATATAGAATAGTTTTCTGCTCGGCAGGAGTTAATTTTGAAAAAGGTATGTCCATATCTATTTCAAAAGCTGTACACATTTGTTTGAGTAAAGTTGGATAATACTTAGAACTTATCGGATTCCAAGGTTCAATTACACCTTCATTTAAAGTTTTATCAGGATTGGGAATAACTAAATCTTTGTCCACCTCAAGTTTTACACCCAATCCATCACAATCTGGACACGCGCCAAATGGTGCATTGAAAGAAAACAAACGCGGTTCCAGTTCACCGATTGTAAAGCCGCAATATGGACATGCAAAATTTTCTGAAAACTGAAGCAGCTCGCCACCAATAACATCAGCACTAGCATACCCATCAGAAAGACGTAAAGCAGCTTCAAAAGAATCGAAAAGCCTTGAACGGATGCCATTTTTAACAACTATCCTATCGACTACAACTTCGATCGAATGTTTTTTGTTCTTATCCATTTCAAACTTTTCTTCAATATCATGAATCTCGCCATCAACACGAACTCGCACAAACCCTTCGCGTTTTTATTTTCTCAAAAATTTTTTTATGCTGTCCCTTTTTTTGCCTAATAATAGGTGATAGAATCTGTATTTTAGTTTTTTCTGGCAGTTGTAGAATACGATCGACCATTTGTTCAGGAGACTGACTTGTAATTTCATGTCCGTCATTAGGACAGATTGGAGTTCCCACTCTAGCCCATAAAAGGCGCAAATAATCATTTATCTCGGTAACAGTTCCAACTGTCGACCTTGGATTTTTCGACGTTGTTTTCTGATCGATCGAAATTGCTGGTGACAGTCCATCAATCGAATCAACATCTGGTTTATCCATTTGCCCAAGAAATTGCCGGGCGTAAGCGGATAAACTCTCAACGTACCTGCGCTGACCTTCGGCGTAGAGCGTGTCAAATGCTAATGAACTTTTGCCCGAACCTGATAAACCAGTCATTACAACCAGCTTATTTTTAGGAATTGTAACATCAATATTTTTCAAATTATGTGCACGAGCCCCATGGATCACAATTTTATTCTGTCCCACTCTTCATTTCCTTCCTTCATCCATCGCAATGTCTATTCGATTTGCGCCTTTAATTCCATAATTGTATCACGCAAAGTTGCAGCCTCTTCAAAATCAAGTTTTTTAGCTGCCGCCCTCATTTGATCTTCCAACTTGCCTATCATTTCTTTTTGATCATCAAGTTCCAAATCATTAAATTCTAGTTCCGTAAATGATGCTTTCTTCCCGCTATCTTTAGCCGGTTTTGTTATCGAGATTAAATCACGAATCTTCTTTTTGATCGTTTTCGGTACAATATGATGCTCTTCGTTATATTTTTCCTGAATACCACGCCGGCGCTTAGTCTCTTCAATCGCTGCTTTCATTGAATCCGTGACACTATCAGCATACATAATCACTCGACCATTTTCATTACGTGCTGCACGCCCAATAGTTTGAACAAGTGAACGTTCACTGCGTAAAAATCCCTCTTTGTCAGCATCTAGAATTGCTACCAGTGAAACCTCTGGGACATCAATTCCCTCACGCAGCAAATTTATTCCTACCAGTACATCAAATTTTCCAAGACGCAAATCACGAACGATCTTAGTTCTCTCCAATGTTTTAATATCTGAGTGCAGATACTTAACCTTGATACGTAATTCCTTCAAATAATCTGTCAGATCCTCTGACATTTTCTTAGTAAGTGTCGTTATAAAAACACGTTCATTGCGTTCGACCCGCTTGTTGATCTCACCTACCAGATCATCCATCTGTCCCATAATCGGTCGAACTTCAATTATCGGATCCAACAACCCTGTCGGCCGAATAATCTGCTGGACTATTTCATTCGTCTGTTCCTGCTCATAAGGACCTGGCGTAGCAGACATATAGACTATCTGATTGACATGTTTTTCAAATTCAGCAAGTGTCAATGGTCTGTTATCAAGTGCACTTGGCAATCTAAAACCATAATCAACAAGCATCTGTTTGCGTGCACGATCACCATTATACATTCCGCGAACCTGAGGCATCGTGACATGCGATTCGTCAACTACAATCAAGAAATCTTTGGGAAAGAAGTCTAGTAATGTATAAGGCGGCTCACCTTCTTTTCTGCCATCCATATGTCGCGAATAGTTCTCTATCCCAGAACAGTATCCCATTTCGCGCAGCATTTCAATGTCATAGGTCGTACGCTGTTCCAAGCGTTGTGCTTCTAATAATTTATTGGCATTCTTAAGTTTCTTCAATTGCTTATCCAGTTCAGACTGAATCCCAGCAATCGCCTTATCCATGATATTATCATTCGTCATAAAATGCGTCGCAGGAAAAATAGATACGTGACTGCGGTCGCCGATGATCTCCCCTGTAAGCGAATCAAATTCTCGAATACGATCAATTTCATCACCAAAAAACTCAATTCGCAATGCACGTTCGTCGCGCGAGGCCGGAAAAATTTCAACTACATCACCATGCACTCGAAAACGCCCGCGTTGAAAATCAATGTCGTTACGTTCAAATTGAATGTCGACCAACTGACGCAATAAGGCGTCGCGCTCCAATGTCTGTCCAACGCGCAGTGAAAGTGTATGCTCCTGATATTCATGAGGATCACCTAATCCAAAGATCGACGAAACAGACGCAACTACAATTACATCATTTCGTTCCAAAAGCGAGCTAGTTGCTGAATGCCGTAATTTATCTATCTCATCATTGATACTTGAGTCTTTTTCTATATAAGTATCACTTGAAGGTACATAGGCCTCAGGTTGATAGTAATCATAATAACTAACAAAGTATTCAACCGCATTGTTTGGAAAAAATTCTTTAAATTCACCGTAAAGCTGCCCCGCCAATGTTTTATTATGTGCTAAGACAAGCGTTGGCTTATTAACATCCTTTATCACATTTGAAATTGTAAATGTTTTTCCAGTTCCAGTTGCACCCAGTAAAATCTGTGCTTTACGTCCTTCTTTTATACCCCTTGACAGTTTTTCTATAGCCTGTGGCTGATCACCAGTTGGCTGATACGCTGAAACTAAATCGAACCTTCGATCCATCTGTTTTTCTATCACATCTCTGGCCTCCGTGCTCTTTTTAATTACAAAAAGACCACGACAATTGACTGCCACGGTCTATTCATTCGCTCACTTATTTTAACACAGCGAACATACTTTCGCACGCATCGCGTATTTTTTTAATAGGTATATTCCTCAATCATTTTCTGACGAAGGGTCTTTAATTGACTTGTCCAGTAAACATCATAAATGTCTGGGTTTTTCAAACGCAAACACGCCATAGGCAATTCGGCGATTCTTTTCTTCGAAAAAGCTTGGATTTCCATCGTTTCGGGTACATGATATAATAAAGTTCCTTTTTTAAAAATCTGCACTTGCAAGGGTTTTAAATGCCATGCTTGTAATTGTCTCACATGCTGTGTCTTATTAGGATCAGAATTATATATTTCACTGCTTTTTTCCACTTTCTCAGAATCGAGACACAATAAATCACCATGTGACTTGCCTTCTGCATCATACAAACGATATAAACGCTTAAACCCGGGAATAGTTGTTTTTTCAACAGTATTGCTTAGTTTTATTTTAGGTGTTACTACATTATCTTCCTGCGTCGCTACTAGTTTATAAACGCCGCTTAAAACAGGGTCTGAAGCTGCTGTAATCAATTTTTCGCCAACACCAAAGCTATCAATTGCAGCGCCTTCTTCCAAAACGTTTTGAATAACTTCCTCGTCTAATGCATTCGAAACAGTAATCGTTGCATCTTTAAAACCTGCATCATCAAGCATCTTACGTGTTTGTTGTGTTAGTACTGTAATATCACCCGAATCAATACGTACCCCAAGATGATCATTTATTCCCATTTTCTTTAATTTCTTAAAAATTCGGATAGCGTTAGGCACACCTGATTTTAAAACATCATACGTATCCACTAGCAATAGACAATTATGCGGGTAAACTTCCATCCAAGCCTCAAAAGCTGCCTGCTCACTCGGAAATGATTGTATCCAGCTATGTGCCATTGTTCCTAACGGCTTTAAACCAAATAGTTTGGCACTCAAAACATTCGCCGTTCCTGAACAACCACCGATAACAGCGGCGCGAGCGCCATAAGTGGCAGCATCGGCCCCCTGAGCCCGGCGCGATCCAAATTCCATTACTGGACGATTCCGAGCCACCATACATATCCGACGTGCTTTTGTTGCAATCAATGACTCATGATTTACAATGTTAAGCAGCATAGTTTCAAGTAATTGAACTTGTACCAAGGGCCCCTTAACTGTCAGGAGTGGTTCATTTGGAAAAACAGGGGTTCCCTCTTCAACAGACCAAACATCACACTCAAATCTAAAATCACGCAAATATTCAAGAAAAGCATTATCAAAAATATGTAATTCTCTTAAGTATTCAATATCTGAAGCACTAAAATGGAGCTCATCTAAATATCTAATAACCTGTGCTAAGCCCGCATATACTACTAAACCGCCTTTATCTGGAATTTTACGAAAATACAAATCAAAATAGCCAATTTTTTGGGGCTGTTTCCTAAAAAAGCCATTAGCCATTGTTAGTTCGTACAGATCAAGCAGTAAGGACAAATTTCTTGTTTTCATCAGTTTCCTCCAATAAACACACTCACATCAAGGGTGTCAAGACATTAATTAATTACAAATTATACCTATGTTCAATCCTTGTCAAGTTTTGTCATGATACAGAAAACCCAGCTCATCTAAGCGTTGTTGAATTTTATTGAAAGCTGCCTCATCTTTGCAGCTAATATTGTGTAAGTGAATCCCGTTGGTAAGGCTTGCTAATAGTTTATGATTTTCATTTTTTACACGACTCATAAAATCATTAATATCTGACTGATTTGCTAATCCTAAGGTTCCAACAATTTGCCCATAAACACTGTGTTCAATTAGGACATCTACAACCTCACCCCCTAGAGAGATAATGTTTTCCAATTCCTCCCTATCTGTTCAAATGTATGCTGGCATACTACGACGCCGTGATAAGAGGTGCTTTCTTCTTGGTATTTATATCCGTTTACTGTTGAAATAATCGGTTCTCCCTGCGCACGCAAAAGTGCTATATCACCAACTACTGTTTGGCGACTAACACCATATTTTCGTGCTAATTGATTTGCGCTAATCAATTTTTGATTCTGCAGCTCATCTTTGATCGCTGCTCTTCTCTTAATAGTATTCATTGACTAACTCCCTTTCCTGCAGTTTTTCAAATATACACAAAAAGAGGAAATGCGAATCTTACTTCGTTTTCCTCTTCTAGGCATAACTTAAGCCAGCTGCTTATTTTTTAATAAATGCACTAATTGCATCTTCAAAAGACTGCCTCTTAGCATATGATTCATCTTGCGAAGCCGCTTGTGTTCCAATATAAAACTTAATCTTAGGCTCTGTTCCTGAAGGACGAACAGCAATCCATGATCCATCTGTTAGCAGGTACTTGAGGACATTTGACTTAGGTAAATCAATCTTCTCTGTTTTACCATTTTTAAAATGTTTTTCAGAATTCGAGAAGTCTTCCATTGCTGCAACTTCAACATCTGCAAAACTTGCAGGTGCACTCTGACGGAACTTAGTCATCAAATTCTTAATCTCCTGTGCGCCTTCAACGCCATCAAAAGTCAACGCGATCGTCTTTTCTGCATAATAACCGTATTTCCTAAACAAATCCTGCAAACCATCATATAGATTTTTACCTTGTTCTTTGTAATAAGCTGCAACTTCGGCCAACATTACAAGTGACTGGATGGCATCTTTGTCACGTACAAAAGGCCGGACCAAGTAGCCGTAGCTTTCCTCAAATCCAAAAACAAAAGTATGCTCATTTGTTTCTTCAAAATGCTTTATTTGCTCGGCAATAAATTTAAAACCGGTCAATACATTAATCATTTGTATGCCATAGTTTTTGGCAATCGCTGTTGCAAATTCGCTTGAAACGATCGACTTCACGACTGCTGCATTTTCTGGCAGCTGATTGCTCTTTTGCCTTGCTGTTAGGATATAATCCAACATCAGCGCGGCAATCTGGTTTCCTGTTAATAGTTGGTATTCGCCTGTTGGTTGACGTACAGCCGCACCCAAACGGTCAGCATCTGGATCGACCGCAATCAAAACATCAGCATCTTCTTTTTTGCCCAACGCAATTGAGAGGTCGAATGCTGCTGGATCTTCTGGATTAGGTTTTGTAACAGTTGAGAATTCAGGATCAGCCTTTGCTTGTTCTGGAACCATCGTAAAATTAGCAAAGCCTGCCTGTTTTAAGGCTTTTTCTCCAAGCATTGCGCCTGTTCCGTGCAACGGTGAAAAAATCAATTTCATCGTTTTGCCTTCTTTTGCAACAAGCTGCTGATTAATCGTGACTTTTTTTACCTCAGCTAAATAAGCATTATCTACTTCCGAACCAATGATTTTCAATTGCTTATTTTCTGCAAGCTTCTCCTCATCAGCAACCTTTATACTGAACAAATCACTGGCTTGCCTAACAAATTTCGTAATCATATTTGATTCTTCAGGTGGCATTTGTCCACCATCTTCACCATATATTTTATAACCGTTGTATTGTTTTGGATTATGACTTGCTGTTATCATGATACCAGCATAAGTGTGTAAATGACGAACAGTAAATGACAGCTCCGGCGTTGGTCGTAACCCTTCAAAGACATAGCTTGGTATTCCATGCGCGCCTAAAACTTTTGCTGCTTCATGAGCAAAATCTTTCGAATGATGTCGCGAATCAAAACTGATTGCTACCCCACGCTTTTTGGTCTCATCATCCAGCGTGTCCATGAACAAAGCGAGCCCTTCAGTTGCTTGCCTAACGGTATAGATGTTCATCCTGTTAATACCGACTCCAAGCACACCGCGCATACCCGCCGTTCCAAACTCTAAAGGTGCATAAAAAGCATCTTCAAGTTCTTCTTCATTGCCTTCAAGCTGACCCAGCTCCTGTTTTAATGATTCTTCAAGATTTTGATAATCAGCCCATGTTTTATATGTTTTTTCCCAACTCACATGATCACTCCCAAATTTTCTCTACACCCAGTATACTATAAAATAAACCGTTTTTATGCACAAAATGATAAAATTTTTGCAAGTTGGAAAGCTGTGTTCGTTAATCGAATCAATATATCATACTTCTGAACCCTAAGAGTGGTATCTGTTACCCCACCCATAAAACATCAAAAAAGCCAGCATTCAAGACTATAGTAGGTTAGTAAGCTTGAAATGCCCGCTTTGCATTTTTGTACGTATAAACTGCTATTAAGTTTTTCAATCCTTTAATGATTCAATATAACTGAAAACCCCTTGCCCAGCAATACTTCCATCCCCAACGGCAGTTGTAATCTGGCGCAATTCCTTTTTACGAACATCTCCAATCGCAAAAATTCCTGGAACCGCAGTTTCCATCTTTTCGTTTGTTTCAATCCAACCCTCTTCATCAGTAATTCCGAGTTCACGGAAGGGTTCAGTCATTGGCTCAACTCCGACATAGATGAAAACACCACCGATCGGTAATACTTTGTCTTTGCCAGTTTTCTTATTGTGTGTCATCACTCCGGTGACCTTTTGTCCATCACCTTCAATTTCAGTAACAATCGTATCCCAAACAAAGTCTATCTTTGAATTAGCAAATGCCCGATCCTGAAGTATTTTCTGTGCCCGTAGTTTGTCGCGTCGATGCACCACATCTACCTTCTCAACTAGTTGAGTTAAATATGAGCCTTCTTCAATTGCTGAATCACCACCACCAACAACTACAACTTCGCGATTACGGAAAAAAGCTCCATCACAGACCGCACAATAGGAGACACCACGTCCGCTGTATTCTTCTTCTCCTGGAACGCCTAGTTTTTTATACTGTGATCCCGTTGCAATAATAAGAGCTTTGGTTGTGTATTCATTGCTGTCAGTTTTAATTATTTTTGTATTATCAGCAGTAACTGTTATTCTTTCAACATTTCCATAAGCATACTCTGCATCAAACTGCGTTGAACTTTCATACATTTCTTTTGCAAGATCGGGGCCTAAAATTGATTTAAATCCAGGATAATTTTCGACTTCAGCCGTGTTATTCATTTGGCCACCGTAAATGCCGCGATCTAGCATCAAAACAGACAAATTCGCCCGAGAAGCGTATAGTGCAGCCGTCATCCTCCGGGACCAGCTCCGATGACAATCACATCGTAATTTTTTGCCACTTGTGTAAAACCCTCTTTCCCTCAAATATGACTTCAATGCTTCATATTATAGCTTACTTTATGTAAGCAAGCTAATTATTTGTTTGTTATCTTCAAAGATTAATTGGTTGGTATCTTATTTATTCAGACCTGCCTTCACGCTGCATCAGATCTGAGATGGCTCTTTTGATGTTTTTGCCTTCATATAGCACCTGATAAATAGCAGTTGTAATTGGCATATCAATTTTCTTTTGTAAGGCTAATTCGTAGGCCGCTTTAGTAGTGCTGAGTCCCTCAATCACCATTCCCATGTTTTCAATAACATTTTGCAGCTCTTCACCACGCCCTAGCTGATCTCCCGCGCGCCAATTTCGTGAATGAACACTGGTACAGGTAACTATCAAGTCGCCAACACCTGATAAACCAATAAAAGTCATCGGATCTGCTCCAAGTGCTATCCCTAAACGAGCTATCTCGGCAAGGCCGCGCGTCATCAGAGCAGCCTTTGCATCATCGCCATAACCAAGTCCATGTAATGCACCTGCGCCTAGAGCAATGATATTTTTAAAGGCAGCTCCAAGTTCAACCCCGATAATATCCGTATTAGTATAAACACGGAAATAATTATTCATAAACATCCGCTGTACGTTTTTCGCACTTTTTAGTTCTGTGGAGGCTGCTGTCACAAGTGTTATATCCCTTTTTGCAACTTCCTCAGCGTGGCTTGGGCCTGAAAGAGCAACAATCCCCTCACGGTTTTCTTCAGCAATCTCTTCACCGATTATTTCTGATATTCGCTTATGCGTCCCTAACTCCAATCCTTTACTGGCGTGAACAATTGTTGGCTTAAGCCTTTAGCATTCAAAATACTTGCTACGTCAGCAGTAACTGTACGCATTGCCTTTGTTGGTATAGCAAACAAAACCATGGTTGCATCATCAAGAACTTTTTCAAGTTCAACTGAAGCAACCAATCTTTTGTCATAAGTAAAATTCGCCAAATAATGACGATTTGTATGCTGCTTATTTAATTCATCAACCTGTTCTTTTCTTCGTGACCATATGTATACCTTGTGTCCATTCATTACCAAAATATTGGCTAAGACACTGCCCCATGATCCTGCTCCAATAACTGCTACTTTAGACACTAAAACCACTCCTATTTCCTATCCAAATTCGTTATTCCATCAGCATACCACGGCTCAAGCGGTTCCCAATAGCGACGTAAAATCCAGCCTGTGACTGCTCCCACAAACAAAATTACTGATAACCATTGCGAAACACGCAAGGCTCCTAGCATAAGACTGTCTGTCCGCATTTGTTCAATGAAGAATCTTCCGAAAGAGTACCAGATAACATAGCTGAAAAATACCTCACCGCGTTTAAATAAGTTACTACGTCTTCTGAGACAGATCAGTAACACGAATCCGATAATATCCCAAAGTGATTCATATAAAAATGTCGGCTGCCGATAGGCACCTTGAATATTCATCTGCTGAATAATAAATGCCGGTAAATGCAGTTTTTGCAGGAAGGACAGTGAAGTCACTGCCCCATAAGCCTCTTGGTTCATGAAATTTCCCCAGCGACCGATGCCTTGAGCCATAATAACTGTAGGTGCCACAACATCCAACATTAACCAGACTGGAATATTGCGTTTACGGCAAAAGACAATCACTGTAATCAACGCCCCAATCAACGCTCCATAAATCGCTATTCCGCCGTCCCAAATGCGATAAATCTCGCCTAGATGGTTTGCATAGTAGCTCCACTGAAAAATCACATAATAAATACGGGCAGAGATGATAGAAAACGGAAGTGCCCAGAGAAGCATGTCGTAGATATCATCCTCTATGATCCCTCGTTTCCTTCCTTCTTTAACAGAAAGGATGACTGCCAATACAACTGCACTAGCAATGATAATACCATACCAATGAACCTCAATTGGTCCTAAAGTAAATGCGATCGGGTTCAATGCCCCCAAAAAAGACTTCACTTGCGTCACTCTTTCTCTATCATCAATTAGAATTATTCTTGATCAAATTGTTTAGATTATTTTCAAAAGCTTCAGTTGCGTCGTAGCCCATTGTCCTCGCTCGATAATTCATCGCAGCCGCTTCAATAATAATTGCAAGGTTGCGTCCAATTTTAACTGGAATTGTTATTTTCGGTATATCTACATCAAAAAGGCGCACTTTTTGTTCGCCAGTCCCCAAACGTTCAAACTGTTTGTCTGGACTCCAATTCTCTAAATGGACAATCAATGAAATATCAGTTTCAGCCCGCACAGCCCCTGCCCCAAAAAGATTCATCACGTCAATTATTCCGATACCTCTAATTTCCAATAAATGATTTAAGATCTTAGGAGCTTCTCCTACAATCGTTTGTTCATCTTTTTGATAGACCTCCACTCGATCATCAGCGATCAGACGATGCCCTCTTTTGATTAAATCCAAGCTGTTTCGGATTTCCCAACACCTGAATCGCCCGTTATCAAGACCCCTAGCCCATAAATATCAACCAAAACCCCATGCATAGATTTTCGTTCTGCTAATTGCGACTCCAAAAAATCTGTCATTTTCGATAACACACGAGTCGTTGAAAGTTTAGATCTTAAAATAGGAATCTCATTCTTTTTAGCAGCTCTTTCAAGCTCCTCAGGAACTGGTAGATAACGTGAAATCACAAAACAAGGAGTTGTAGGATCTGCGCAAAGTTTTTCCATAACATTCACACGATCTTCGGCTGTCATTTTACGCGCATATGAAATTTCAGTCATTCCTAGAAGTTGAATTCGCTCTGCGGGATAATAATCAAAATACCCCGTCAGTTCCAAACCAGGTCGTGAGATATCACTTGTTGATATCATTTTCTTTTTTAAAACAGTTGCCCCCGTATATACAGACATTCCTGCAGCCTTGGCTAAACTTTCCACATTTACATTGTTACTCAATTGCCAACTCCCCCTATCAAGTATGCGCTCAACCCATTATTGATAAAAATTAGCGCAATTATTCTTTATGATACAGTCTGTCAAGCTGCACTTCTGTGACTGGTTATGACTAAATTAACCCCGCTTAACACAAGTGCTACCATGAATGCTGCTCCGAAATTTGCAAACCTGAACGTGTCACCAATTAATATCGAAGTTAATTCAAGCATGAAAGCATTGATCACAAGATAGAAAAAGCCGAGTGTCATAAGCGTAATCGGCAAAGAGAGTATCACAAAAAAAGGCTTCACAAACATATTTAAAACACCTAAAACCGCAGCTGCAATGAATGAAACCCAGATACTTGAAACTTGAAAATATTGGGGAAAAAATCCAGCAGTTGCCATAAAAACAACTGCATTTATTACAGTGCGCTGCAAAAATGACATATCAATTCCTCCATAAATACTTGTTTAATCCTTACTATTTTTATCAATGAATATCTCGTTCGTGTGCGTCCTTTATTATGCGTCTGTTGCCAGAGGCACGCTTGCTTTTTGAGATATCACTATCTCTGGTTTCCCCGAAGGAAGCACGAAAATTTGAAAAAAAGCTGTCTTTTGGTCCCGGCATAATAGCTACCAAAACGACATAGATACAAACAGCCAAAAATTGAATATGCGGGATCAACAGTAAGATAATGAACAAACCGCGTATAATCCAAGGATTGATCTTAAAGTATTCTGCAATCCCCGCACATACTCCAGCTATAAGCCGATTGCGTGAACGTCGCATTTTTTTATTTTTATCCAAAGCATACCCCTCCTGTTTTTTTATACCTACTACAGATTCTACATGGTTGTTTTTTGTTACGCAAATCGGCAATCTTATTTAAGCGTAATTTTATAAAAATTAAACATTTTTTATCTTTCTTCCTTGTTACCAGGATTCAACTCTACTATCTTGCCCCTTTTTAGAAAGACAACCCATTCACAAACATTCGTAACATAGTCACCGATTCGTTCAAGGTAAGTTGCAACCAGCGTATAATGTGACCCGCTGATGACCGTTTTAGGATCTTTTTGCATAGTCTCAATACATTTTTTTCTAATATTTTCCAGAGCATCATCCAATTTTTGATCAGCAGCAGCTATACGATATGCTTTTTCCTCATCATTTTTAATATATGCATCCAAAACATTTTCGACCATTGTGCAGGCCATATGCCCATCTTAGCAATTTCAACCTCAATTTCAGGTATTCTGTGCGTCCCTTTCATATTGATCGTTGCCCGTGAGATGCTGACAGCATGGTCTCCAATCCGCTCAATATCAGAACTGGCTTTCAGAACTGTAATCACATCGCGTAGATCGCTTGTAACTGGCTGATACAATGCAATCAATTCAAGTGTCAATTTTTCAAGTTCATTCTCACATTCATTTATTCTTTTATCTTGTACAATAACTTTGCGTGCAAGTTTGTTATCATGGTCGGAAAATGCTTTGACGGAATGAAGAATCGCTTCATTAACCATCATCCCCATTTCCGCAAAAAGAACGTGGAGCTTATTCAATTCTTTATCAAAGGTATCGCGCATACAATTCGTCCCCCCATTTCTAACCTCACCTCATGCACCTGTGAATTGCGTCTTAAGTTATTAATAAGTATGATTGTATACTTTTACCTCAGAGCAAGCAAACAAACTAAACATTGCATGGCTTGAACTATACATTGTTTCCTTTTTAGCACTATTTTTTTGTTATCATTATGCAGCCTCATCTTCTTAAATTATGTGACAAATAGTTGTCAGTTTCTGACGACTGTGGGTAGGTAAAAAGGTCTTCCGTTTTCCCCTTTTCGATAAGCATTCCCTTATTAAAAAAAACAGTATCATCAGAAATACGTGCAGCTTGCGCCAAATTATGCGTTACAAGAATAATTGTCGTTTTATTTTTCAACTGCCGCAAAGAGTTTTCAACAGCATTGGTTGCCACTGGATCAAGCAAACTGGTTGCTTCATCTAACAGCAGCACTTCAGGTCTCAACGCCAACGCACGGGCCAAACACAGTTGTTGTGCCTGACTCTTTGAAAGTAACCGTGCATTTTGACTTAGTTTATTTTTAACTTCTTCCCATAAGCCAGCTTCCTTCAGACTAGTTTCCACTATTTTGTCTAATTTAGCTGTGTTTTTTAGGCCATGGCACTTCAAGGAGAACGTAATATTATCATAAATCGACATCGAAAAAATATGCGCCTTCTGAAATAACATTCCGATGTGTGTCCTCAAGGTGTATATATCAACATCCCCATCATTTATATTGATTCCATGGTACAATATTTCACCTTTAACTATGTTTTCACGCTCGTTCAATCTATTCAAAGCGTGTAAAAAAGTTGTCTTCCCAGCTCCAGAGGTCCAATCAACGCAGTATCGTATGTTTTTTGAAACCTACATTGATTCCGCGTACCACTTCTTGCTGCTCAATAAAGACCCTCAAATTTTTAGTCACCAAAATTTCTTCTTCGGGCCCTGCCTTCTCATTCTTAGCTAAACTCATCAACATCATCCTGCCCTTGCCCAAGGTTTTTTCATTCGGTTCCCATTTTTTTACGTCTTTTACTTATTTGGCAACGTGCAACAATATCAAAGAACAACACCATGAATAATAAAACAGCTGCTGAACCGGCCGATATTGCAGCTGCGTCTGGAATCGTCCCCTCTGTATTAATCTTCCAAATGTGCACTGCTACCGTTTCAGCTGGTCTCAAGGGACACAATGCTGGTTATACTTAATGGATTCCAATCACTAAAATCAACTAGCGATGCACTCTGACCAGCAGTATATATCACAGCTGCAGTTTCCCCAATTATTCGCCCTGTTCCTAAAATAATCCCTGTCACTATTTCTGGAAGAGCATCCGGTACAATGATTTTCTTAACAACTTCCCAACGTGATATGCCTAAGGCTAGCCCAGCATTCATTTGCTCTCTAGAAACATTGCGAATTGCAATTTCCGTTGATCGTATCAATAAAGGCAAATTAAAGAATGCCAAGGTTAAACCACCTGCAAGTATCGAAAAACCTAAGCGAAACTTGATAACAAATAGCAGAAATCCAAATAGACCAACAACAATTGATGGCAGCGAGCTTAAAACCTCAAGTGAAGTCTGATTATGAAGGTCAACCAATTATCCGGCGCATACTCGGACAACCAGATCCCCGCACCAAATGATAACGGCAATGAAATCAACAAGGTAATGAATGTTAAATAAATGGAATTAAACAACTGAATACCTATACCACCGCCTGCATAAATATAATTAGAGCTGGTTGTTAAAAAATGCCATGATAGATATGGCACCCCGCCTATTATAATATAACCCAGCAAAGCACAGAGAAAGATAATTACTATTGCCACGATTACATATACAATACTCTTAAATGTTTTATCAACGAAGCGTGGATTTAGCTTGTCATTCATCATCTCAACTCCTCCTTCTCATTGCAAAGTGCGCAGCCAAATTAAATAGTAAAGATATTAATAACAGTAACAGCGCTAAAGACCATAAAGCATCATTTTCAACAGATCCTCTAATAGAGTCACCCATCCCGCTTGTGATAACACTTGTTAATGTAGCTGCGGGACTCATCAAATGTTTAGGAAGTAAAATTGCATTTCCAAGCACCATTTGAACTGCGATTGCTTCTCCAAATGCTTGGGCCAATGCAAACAGAACGGCGACAATAATCTGCGGCAGTGCAATTGGCAAAACAATTCTTTGTAAAGTTTGCCATTGTGTAGCCCCCAACGCACGCGATGTTTTGCGATAGGATTCGGGAACGCTCTTAAAGGCATCAACACATAAAGTCGACATCGTCGGCAGTACCATAATTGCCAGCACAATTGCACCAGCCAACAAGCCAAAACCCGTTCCCCCAAAAATAAATCGCAGTAAGGGAACGACAATCGAAATTCCGACAAATCCATATACGACCGCTGGAATTCCTATCAGCAATTCAATTGCAAGTCGTAAATATTTTTTCCCTCTGGCAGGTTTAATCTCAGAAATAAAAATGGCCGTTCCAAAAGAAAATGGAAATGCCAGCAGTACAGCCAAAGTAGTCACAAAAATAGAGCCGCAGATCATTGCTAGCGCACCAAAATGCCCATTTTCCGGATCCCATTTTATCCCACTCAAAAAAGCAGGTAGTGAAACTTTATCTTGCAAAAAAAGAAGAAGTCCCTTGTATGTAATAAGGAATATTAATGCAGCCATGATAACAACACTTATGCCAACACACAAAAAAGTTAGACACTTGCCTCTTTTTTCCTTTTTACTAGCTATAGATCGTTTCTTTAAATCTGTCTGTACAGAATTCAACAATATCTTTCTCACCTCTTTGGCTCTTTGTCCAATCCCTCATTGGCAGAACGTCCAGTCTTCATCGACGAAACAGAAATATATCCCAGACGTGGAATTACCTTTCTTTGAACATAATCAGACATCATATATTTCAGAAACGAACGCGTGTTTTTATTGGTTTTCTTAAGGGTATACATATGTTCGTACGACCAGATCTTCCATCTATTGTTTCTAACATTATTGCTTGAAGGCGCGACCCCGTCAATGCTCAAAGGCTGAATGTTGTCATTAATATAGGGGAAAGCAATGTAAGAAATTGCTCCGGGAGTTGCCGCAACAATTTTCCGTACTGTTCCCGTCGAACTTTGCTCTTGCGCAACCATGCTTTTCTGTCCGTCCAAACCCCATTTTTCAAAGTTTTTGCGTGTACCACTTCCAATCGAACGGTTAATGACAATGATTTTTAAATTTCTACCGCCCAAACTTTGCCAATTTCTTATTTTACCCGTAAAAATCGCTACCAATTGACTATGAGACACATCTTTGACCCCTGCTTCCGGGTTTACAATTGGGGCAATTCCAGTAACAGCAACCTGATGATCCTGCAATCTAGTGGATTCGATACCTTTTTGTTCAGAAGCAAACACATCTGAATTCCCAACATCAATTGCACCTTCTTCTACCTGACTAATTCCAGTCCCCGAACCACCGCCTTGAACATTAACGGCAGCTTCTGGATGCTGCTGGTTGTAGCTGTCGGCCGCCATCTCAACTATTGGTTGAAATGCAGTTGATCCAGCAAGCGTAAGTGAGCTCTTTACTAAAGGACGACAAGCCGTCAAAAGAGTCAACATAGTCAGTACGAAAAAAAACAATTTTAATTTTCTACTGGACATACTCTCCTACCTATCTCAATCTATCTTTTATTTCTAGCGGAAATGTTACTGTAAATGTAGACCCCACTCCGACCTGGCTTTTTACTTCGATTTTTCCAGCCAAAGCTTCTACATATTCCTTTACCACTGACAAGCCTAAACCTGTTCCACCGTTTTGCCTTGAACGCGAAGTATCAATTCGATAAAACCGTTCGAAGATTCGTTCTTGTTCATCTTTAGCGATACCGTAACCAGTATCCCTTATACTCAAATACCAATCTTCTTTTCTGATCTTGCCATCAATCCATATTTGACCATCTACATGGTTATACTTGATACTGTTTTGAACAAGGTTATTGATAACATGTTGCAATTTGCCCTTATCCACATTGACTCGACACCCCACCGGTATTTGAAGATGAACTTTTATTGTTTTCTTTTCCAATTCTGGTTTAAAAGTTGTCAAAATGTCTGTAATGAAATCACGCAGATCAAGCTGGATAATGTTAAGCTGCGGTTTAGAATCTATTCGGGCAAGTGACAAAATGTCTTCTACTAATTCAGTTAGTTTCAGACTTTCTTGATAAACAATTTTCAAAAACTCCACACGTGTTTGTTCATCATCCATTGCTCCCTGAAGAAGTGTTTCAATAAATCCTGTAATTGCTGTAATCGGCGTCTTCAATTCATGACTGACATTGCCAACGAAGTCCATCTGCATCCGCTCGATTTCCTTTAGTTCTGTAATATCATACAGCAGCGCCATCACCAAAAAATGACGCGAACTAACCGGAACGTACACGACATGAGCATCTACGTTTTTGTTAGTCGCATCTATCTTAATCTCTTGGTGTTGATCCTGATGTGTCTGAAAAGTCTTCTCAATCAGGCGGCTCAATTCATAGGTCCGTACTTCATTTACATAAAGTTGTCCTTTTACGTTCATCTCGCGTCCCATCAACTCACTCATTGCATGGTTGCTCAAAGATATTTTTTGATCTTGATCCAAGACCAGCACTCCGATAGTCAAATATTCCATCAACGAAAAGTACCCTCTCTGTTGTGTTATAAAATCTTTCGAAATGTCGCGCTGCATACTTTGAACGCCATTAATTGCTCGCGCCAGTTCATAATATGGATCACTCGGTTCAAGCAGCAAATGCCCCGGTTCTTCACCTTTGATAACATCATGCAACTTTGCACTTAACAACTTGATTTTATTTTTTTGACGCCGATAGTTTACTGACTGAATAGCGGTCAAAATGCCCGCCAAAAACAACGAACCCAAAACTAAGGGCAGAACCTGCTTATCCCCTAAAAGAATAGCAGCCGATTTGTGATACCATTCTCCGGAAAAAAATGAAATTACTGTCAAGCAAACAAGGCTCACTAAAAAGTTTATTGTTAAAACTCTAAAAGTCTTTATTGTCTCCACCTTCAAATCGATAACCAAAACCCCTGACTGTTTCGATATACTTTGGATTTTTAGGATCTTTTTCAATTTTTTCACGCAAATGACTAACATGCATGTCTACCATTCGCGTTTGGCCAACATAATCGTATCCCCAAACACCATTTAATAATTTCTCCCTACTCAAAACCCGATGCTGTCTTTTTATGAAGTACGCCAGCAATTCAAATTCTTTAGGTGTTAATTTTATCTTTCTATCATCTTTTTTTACCGTATAATTGGTCAAATCAACTATTATATTGTCAAAGCTAACCCGTTCATCCTCATCTTCAGTTTGTTCATCTTGGTTGTTTTTTTGACTGGTTTCACTAGTTCTTCTGCCGATTGCTTTAATTCGCGCTAGTACTTCTCTAGGTGAAAAAGGTTTAGTAAGGTAATCATCTGCCCCTAATTCCAGTCCGATCACTTTGTCATACTCTTCTCCTTTAGCTGTCAATATCATGATAGGTGTTTTTATTTTCTCCTGTCTTAAACGCCGTGTGACTTCTAGGCCATCCATCTGCGGCAGCATCAGATCTAACAAAATAAAATCAAAGCTCCGTGTAATTCCCTTTTTTAAAGCCGTTTCTCCATCCATTGCCGTTTCAACCTGATAACCGGCTTTCTCAAGGTTATATTTCAACAATGTAACAATTGCGTTTTCATCATCCACCACTAATACTTTCTTCACGACATTCCCTCCAAAATTAGTGAAATATAATCAGACCTAGTTCATGCGGCGAATCTGCAAAAATAGCACTTTCTGCTAATTTCAGATCTCCCTGATAAGTTTGGACCCTAAAACGGCAATAAGTCGAATCAAGTTTCAAGGCTGCATACAACTCATTCTCGTTTGCAACACTAACACCATTACAAGACACAATCACATCACCTATACTTAAGTTCATTTTTGCAGCTGGCGTATGTGGCTGAATCGCAATGACCCGCACTCCGCTATTTGTTTCCGCATACCAACGACCGGCACGCTTTTCTTTCTTTGTGCGCGAAAACACCTGTGCTCCAGCCAAAAAAAGCAGGATCATTAATCCGACAATTGTCAATTGTGACCAAAAAAAAGAAATAATTCCAAAAACAAAACTGCAGATTGCCAGAAACAGTGTCTGCTGTTGTACTTTTTTTATGGCCGTTTGCAGTGGACGGCGCCAAAATTTAACTGCAGCCGTGACCCCAAATGGCAGAATAAACAATTCAAAAGTTTGACCATGTATTGACAGAAATGGCCAAAAACTGAACATGCTATGAAATAAATTGCCTGGAATCAGAACAAGTAACGGGACAAGTGCTGCTTCGTGCCATGTGTACTGGATAAGTCTGCGACCTCTTTTCCCATTATGTATGCTTGGTGTTAAAGTAAATTGATCAACACGCCTCAACATAAAGTATCTGAATAGAAAAAAAAGGGCACATAGGGCAAAAATTGAGCTGCCACTATCCAAGAGCAGCCAGCCATCAATATCAACTGCCTTGAAGAAAAATTGTTTACTAAGTCCCGTTTGTTGAAACAAAAACAAAAGCGGTAAACTCATTATTAACCCCAGTACCCCACTATCAACCACAAGAAGCAGCAATAGCCCGAGACAAAGCAAAACCTCATATGTTACGGCCCACTGCATAGGAACAGTTAGTCCAACAATAAGCGTAAGCGCAGAACCTACTGCTCCTAAAAAAAGCCCATTCTTCACAAGGTGCCTTCCCTCGTAAAAATCACGGTTAATTGCTATTCTAAAATGTTTTCGTTCATTTTTTATTCTGTGTTGGTACATACCAAATGTAACTAAAATACATACCCATAAAGCTGGTTGCATCAAAAAATGCAAAAGCAATTTGAAGATCCACATCTAAGTTTCACCCTCCCAAGATAGCTCTTAATCACAGTATAGCAATTTATATCTTCAAGTACAAAAATCTCAAAATTAAGCAAAAAAACATACCATTATTCACAAAATTGACAATTGAGATAATGATATGTTTAAAATTATTAAATTTTCAAAAACTTCCGCATGGATAGTCCCGAACCAATAGCGCCAATAATAATACCAATTAGGATCATCAAAGCATCTATCTGAAACAAAAATACTCCTGGCGAGAGCAAACTATAATCCGTACTTGCCAAAGAAGCCGAAAGTATTCCATGAACCCAGACGTAGCCAATGTCAACAACTATAATCGGCAATATCGCCCCAAATAGACCTGTCCATGCCCCTTCGAGAATGAAAGGCCATCGAATAAATCCATTGGTTGCACCAACAAGACGCATAATAGAAATTTCGTTACGCCGTGATAAAATTGTTATTTTTATCGTATTTGATATCAAGAACACGGCAACAAAAAGCAGTAGCAAACTAATACCTGTACCCCATTTTTGGATTCCACCCACTACCTTAAATAGCTTTTTAGCAGATGCACCACCATACTTTGCATCATATACATCCTTCATTCCACGCGCCTTTTTAGCAACAGCCACTGTTTGCGATGGGTTTTTTGTTTTAACAACAAAAACATCGTTCAACGGATTATCATCACCGCCAAAAAGTTTAAATTCATCACCATAACTGCCAACGACATTTTTCAATTCCCGTTCTTTGCTTGAGAACTTTATACTACGAACACTATCAAGCCCCGCCAGTTTTTTTCTCAAAGCCGCTTGCTGTGTCTGTGAGGTCCCACGATCAATCAACACACGGACTTGCACATCGTTCTCAATATCAGAAGCAATTTTGTTAACGTTCATTATGATCGACAGCAAGACGCCAACAAGGAGCAGTGTTACCGTCACTGCACTAAAAGCAGCAACCGACATCCAGCCATTACGTTTCAAACTCTTGCAACTTTCTACCAAATGTCGCTTAAAGGTTATTGCTTTCATCCTTGTAGCCTCCTTTCTTTTGGTCACGAATGACTCTTCCATCATCAATTTCGATCACACGGTGTTTACGCTCGTTTACAATAGAACTATTGTGCGTAGCCATGACGATCGTTGTTCCCTGCTTGTTGATACGTTCAATGATTTCCATAATATCATTAGCTGTCTTGGGATCAAGGTTCCCAGTCGGTTCATCAGCAATCAGTATACGAGGTTCGTTCGCAATTGCCCGTGCAATCGCAATTCGCTGCTGTTCGCCACCCGAAAGCTCATTAGGGAAGACATCCGCTTTATCAGCAAGACCGACTAAACTCAAAACATGTTCGACACGTTTCTTAACCTCAACCGGTTCTTTTTCGATTACCTGTAGGGCATAAGCAACATTTTCAAATACGGTCAGTTTAGGTAGCAACTTAAAATCCTGAAAGACTACTCCCAATTCACGCCTAAGAAAGGGGACCTCCCTATTTTTGATTTTTTCAAGCTCAAATTCATTTATTTTTATCTGACCAGATGTTGGTACTTCTTCACGATACATCATTTTAATAAAAGTTGATTTTCCCGCACCACTAGGCCCAACAACATAGACAAATTCGCCTTGATCAATAACAATGTTAAGATCATTGGCCGCAATAACCTTATTATCATACTCTTTAAAGACATGTTTAAACTCAATCAAAAGGAAGCTCCCCCTTATTTTCTGATACACACCCAAGTATTATATCATTTATAGGGGGCATAATATTTCAAAAAGATTACAAATAAATTTCAATTTTTTAGCTAGGATTTTTTTCTTGAAGTTTATATTGCAGATAAGAGTTGATAAACTCATCCAACTCACCGTCCATTACAGCTTGCACATTTCCTGTTTCATAACCTGTGCGATGATCTTTGACCATCGAATAAGGATGAAAAACATATGAGCGGATTTGTGATCCCCAGCCAATATCTAATTGCTGTCCTTGGATCTCTGCTTTTTTCTTCGCTTGCTCTTCCAATTTAAGCTGATATAATTTCGATCGCAACATACTTTCAGCGGTAGCTCGATTTTGAAATTGTGACCGCTGTGCTTGACTTGAAACAACAATTCCAGTCGGTATATGAATCAGACGCACCGCAGACGAAGTTTTATTAATATGTTGCCCACCGGCTCCACTTGATCTAAAGACTTCCATTTTTATATCTTCGGGTCGAAGTTCAATATCGACATTGTCGTCTAATTCTGGCATGATATTTACTGACGCAAAAGATGTATGCCGTCTGCCTGCCGCATCAAAGGGGGATATGCGTACTAAACGATGCACCCCTTTTTCACTACGCAGATATCCGTAAGCATTATTCCCCTTGACTAGTAAAGTGACACTTTTTATTCCTGCTTCATCACCCGCAAGATAGTCTATAGTTTCAACTTCAAAGCCATGCTGCTGGGCCCAGCGACTATACATTCGCAGCAGCATAGACCCCCAATCTTGTGATTCGGTTCCACCAGCACCCGGATGTATCTCAACAATCGCATTGCTATGGTCATATTTGCCACTAAGCAAAAGTTCAAGTTGATATTTCTGTAATTTTTTTTGTGTTTTTGTTAACTTTTGTTCTAACTCCTCCAATAGATCTTTGTCACTGGGCTCAGACTGCAAAAGCTCAAGTAGAACTGCTAATTCTTCGGCAGCTTCTGCCAAGTTATTAAAGTTGTCAAATTTCCCCTTCAGTTCATTATTTGCTTCAATTACCTGTTGGGCTGTGACTTGGTCGTTCCAAAAATCAGGGTCAGCCATCTTTATCTCATTCTCAGAAATCCGTTCATTAAGATCATCTAAGTCAAAGAGACCCCCTAAAGTCTGCGACTTGTTTTTCTATTTTTTTTATTTCATGCCTATATTCACTAAGTTCCATTTTACTTTCTCCTCCAAAAAAGAGGGCAGGTCAAAAGCTAACTCTTGATCCAGTCCCCTCGTTAATTCGTATAAACGCGTCTTATAAGTCAATGTTTTTCGCCTGCTATGAATTACTCGTGGCAAAAAATTAACCTTGTTCGCAATTCAAGTTAATACTAAAACCTGGCCAACTCAACATTAATATTATCGTTTAACATCTTGCCGAATCTCAGCTTTTAAGAATAAGCGAGTCACATCATATTCAATGTCTCCCACCATTTGTTCGAACATTCTAAAACCATCTGTTTGGTACTCAACTAACGGATTTAACTGCCCATAGCCACGCAAGCCAATTGATTGTCGCAGTTGATCCATTTGATCAATATGATCCGTCCATTTCGAATCAACTACCCGCAAAATAACAACTTTTTCAAACTCCAGCATTTGACTTGCATCATAAAGCTGTTTTTCTTTGAGTGCATAATTTGCTTCAGCGCGGTCCATCAAATAATCAATGATTTCATCTGGTTTCTTACCTTCAAGATCACTGATTGAAATACTGTCTTCATTGATCATTGCTGCAATGGCAAAGTCTAAAATTGCTTGCAAATTCCAATCTTTTTGCTCTTTTTGGGTATGAATTTGAACAAAATGTTCAACCGTACGGCGAATCATCTGCATGATCACAGGTTTGAGTGCTTTGTCTTCCATTATTACCTGCTGCCTTTGAGCATAGATGACTTCACGTTGTTCACGCATAACATCATCATACTGCAAAACCTGTTTACGTGTATCATAGTTATTACCTTCAACTCGTTTTTGGGCAGCTTCAACCTGACGCGAAATCATTTTACTCTGAATAAGCACATCGTCATCATCAACTTTAAACTTCTCAAGTATTGCCTTGACTCTTTCTGAACCAAACCGTAGCATCAAATCATCTTCTAATGAAAGATAAAATTGAGTCAAACCTGGATCTCCTTGACGACCAGAACGACCACGCAGCTGATTATCAATTCGCCGAGATTCATGCGTTCCGTCCCAATAACAGCAAGACCGCCAAGTTCTTTGACTCCTGCCCCTAGTTTGATATCAGTTCCACGTCCAGCCATATTAGTGGCTATCGTAACTGCACCACGTTGCCCTGCATTCATAATGATTTCCGCTTCTTTAGCATGATTCTTAGCATTCAAAACAGCATGCGGAATTCCTTCTTTATCAAGTAAATGTGCGAGCAGTTCTGATGTTTCAACAGCCACTGTTCCGACTAGAATGGGCTGGCCTTTTTCATGTCTCTCCTTGATGTCTTCTACCACCGCCTTGAATTTGCTCTTCAAAGTCGGGTACAGCAAATCTGGGCGATCTTCACGCAGTACAGGCTTATTAGTTGGAATTGAAATTACTTCCATATTGTATATTTCACGAAATTCTTCTTGCTCTGTTTTGGCAGTACCTGTCATTCCAGCAATTTTGCTATACATCCGGAAGAAGTTTTGGTACGTAATATTCGCCATTGTTTTTGTCTCTTGCTGGATATCAACATGCTCTTTTGCTTCTATCGCTTGATGCAGGCCATCTGAGTAACGTCGACCTTCCATAATACGTCCCGTAAATTGGTCAACTATCAAAACTTCGCCATCTGAAACCACGTAATCCTTATCCCGTAACATGATGAAATTAGCCCTCAAAGCATTATCCAAATGATGCGTTAATGCTGTATTGTCAGGATCATAAAGATTTTCAAGGCCAAAATATTTCTCGGCCTTCTGAATTCCTTCTTCTGTCAAAGAAACTGTCTTAGACTCCAAATCAATCTTATAGTCGCTTTTTTCTGTCAAAGTTTTAGCAAAACGATCTGTACGTGTATAAAGCGTCGTTGATTTTTCAGCCTGCCCTGAAATAATCAATGGTGTCCGCGCCTCATCAATTAAAATCGAGTCTACTTCATCGACAATAACAAAATTCAGCGGTCTTTGCACCATATCTTCACGATAGACGACCATATTATCACGCAAATAATCGAAACCGAGCTCACTATTTGTCGAATAGGTAATATCACTATTGTAAGCCTCTCGTTTTTCATCTGGTGTCTTATTCGAAACATTCAAGCCAACCTTCAGGCCCAACCACGTATACAATTCGCCCATCTCAGTTGCATCACGAGAAGCTAAATACTCATTAACAGTTACTACATGAACCCCTTTACCCGCCAAAGAATTTAAATAAACAGGCATTGTGGCTGTCAGTGTTTTACCTTCACCAGTTTTCATTTCGGCAATGTTGCCTTCATGAAGCACAATTCCACCATAGATCTGCACTCTGAAAGGATAAAGCCCCAGTACCCGTTTTGCGGCCTCACGAATAGTCGCAAAAGCCTCTGGCAGCAAATCGTCCAACGTTTCCCCTTCTTTGTAACGATTTTTTAACTCTGGTGTTTTGGCTTTTAACTCTTCATCACTTAACGCAGCCATAGCGTCGGCATATGCCTCGACTTTATCTGCAATTTTGCTTAATCGCTTAATTTCTCTTTTATCACTCTCAACCCATTTTTTAAGGACATTAACCATGTCATAATTCCTTTCTAAAAACGCTCATTTTCACTCAATTACAACAAACAGTTGTTTAAAAGTTAGTATCGTTCTTTATTCTAGCATTTTTTAATTAGATTTTAAACATGCAGCTATATTTTAAACTAACTCAATTAAACAACGAAAAAAATAAGTAAGTATCGGGCTGCCAAGATATCTTCTCAGACCAATTACTTACCTATTCAGTGAAACTATCTCTGTTTGCTGTTACTTAATTCTCGCTCGCCTCAATCAAACCATAGCGGCCATCCTTGCGACGGTAAACGATATCGATCCCACTTGTTTCTGCATCTTCATAAATAAAGAAGTTGTGTCCAAGCATATCCATCTGCAAGACCGCTTCTTCACTATCCATCGGTTTCAAAGACACTCTTTTTGTACGAACAATATCAAACTTTTTATCTTCATTGTCGGTATTGTTGTCTGCCGCATCGGTAAATTGAAATTCTTTAAATCCCTTTTCACGTGACTTTCTGTTGATCTTTGTTTTATATTTTCTAATTTGCCGTTCCAGTTTATCTGTGACCAGATCGACACTAGCATACATATCAGGTGAGGTTTCTTCAGCCCGCAATACCAGATACGGTAATGGGATAGTAACTTCAACTTTTGAAGTTTTGTCTGAATAAACTTTTAAATTTACATGGGCTGTCGAATTGGATGTATCCTCGAAGTACTTTTCAAGTTTATTCAATTTTTTCTGAACATATTCTCGAATAGCAGCTGTTACCTCGATGTTTTCTCCACGAATATTATACTTTAGCATATGAAACCTCTCCTTTCACAACTACGCACCGCATTTTCATGCGCAACAAGTGCTACTGGTTCTCACTCATCTATGCTATCTCCATTATAAAAGAAAACGTTGTATTTAACAAACAATATCTTTCCAAATTATACTAATTTCAGCGTGCCAAGGTAAATGAGCGGACTTCTCGTGCACCCTCTTTTATTAAAATTTCTTTTGCATAGTAAAGCGTTCGTCCTGTTGTGTAAATATCGTCAAGCAGTAATATTTTTTTACCGACAATATTTTTGTTGCCAGTATACTCAAATGGTTGCTTAGTCGCTAATCTTTCTCTGCGATTTTTATGTGATTGCTTAGTTCTTTCAGAAAGCTCCTTCATCTTCAGTATTTCCTCGTAAGGCAGCTTCCGCAACAATCCTGTCACCTGATTAAAGCCCCTATCAGTCAAAGTCGGTTTGTCTACTGGGATAGGAACGTAAAACCAAGCGCTATTGTAATAACGACTAATACTTTTCTCAAAAAAATCTTGAAATATAAAGCGCCAATAATAATCACCCTTAAATTTATACTCTTCCATAAAGTTCTGCATGGCTTCATTATAAACAAAAAGAGCGCGGTTCTTCAAAAGCGGCATTTGTCCATTTTTCTTCCAACGAATGCAATCATAACACAACGTTTCTTGCATTTGACTCCGTCCACAGCCGCAACAGCACTTTTTATCCTGAATCAAAACGAAACTTTTATAACAAGCCGCACAAATATATTTTTCCTGTAATTTTTTAAGAGAGAAAAGCCACGAAAAACTCAGCTCTTCACGCATTATATGCTGACAAACTAGACATTTTTCCATTTCTGCAGTTGCCTCCCCCTTCTATTAAGAAAAGTAATCTGTTTGACTGCTCCCGTTATTTGCCTTGTTGTCGTCTGGCACAAGAAAAAAACATCTCCATCTGGTCGTTGGGCACTACGTCCAACCCTACCGGCAATTTGTACCAACGCAGCTTTATTAAAAATACGTTCCTCAGCACCTAATACAAGCACATTCAAGTTTGGAAATGTGACTCCGCGTTCAAGAATAGTTGTTGTAACTAGAAATCTCAGCTTACCTTCTCGCAATTTTGCTACTTTTTCAAGCCGTTCAGGATCAGCAGCATGAACAGCAGCCCCGTGAATATTTGAATTCAAAATCTTTTTAACAGCTTCATAAGTCAAATTCAACAATGAAATTTTCGGAACGAAAATTAGAAAAGGAAAATTTTCTCTAACCCATTTTTCAATAATTTTTTTCATTTGATATGGTAGCTTTTTATTTTTTAACTTTGCCTCCCATCCATAGGTTATTCTAGTTTTAGGCAAGGGAAGACTATTGCCATGATAACGCAGTGGTAAATAGCTGAAGGTCATTTTTCCTTTTTTTGTCTCTTTCAATAACTTCCTAGTTGGTGTAGCTGTCAGCAAGATCAAAGAACTTATTTTTTTACGAGCGTTTTCTACCGCATGTTGTAACAATTTATTATTTACAAAAGGAAAAGCATCCGCTTCGTCAATTACTAAAACATCGAAAGCCCCTCTAAAGTTCAATAATTGGTGAGTAGTACATACTATCAGTTGTGTGTAACGATACCTTTGCTGCTGTCCTCCATGCAGTAGTAGTATGTCCACGTTTTTAAAAGCCATCTGTAGCCGTGGAAACAGCTCATTACAAACATCAATACGTGGAGTCGCTAAACACACGCGCAGCTTTTTTTGAATTGCATATGCGAGGGCTTCAAACAGCATTTCTGTTTTCCCAGCACCAGTAACAGCCCATAAGAGGTGATCCCTTCTTTGCTGAATAACCTTTTTTAATTTTTGTGAACATTTTAATTGAGCTGGAGACAGTTTTCCTTTCCAAGTCAAAGGCTGTGGTGTCACAATAAAATTATTTGGTTCAGGTATAGTGTATAATATGTCTAGTGTACTGATTCTGCCATGATGATACATTGAGGACAGAAATACTGATTATTGGGAAGTGCTGCACGTTTTTTGGTGGTCTTTTGGCCGCAACGATAGCAGATGACATCTGCTGTTTCAACTTGAATCGCAGGTATTATATTTCCTTCATCTAAGTTCATTTGGTGCAAAAAATTTTTTTAACACTGCATAATCTGCCGAATGCCTCACTCTTGTCCATCAGTTATCGCCACCTTCCCTTAATTAAAAAATACGCATTTGGAGGTGTGTTATACTAAATGATCAATTCATATTTAACTATAAAAAAAGCTGGACACTCTGAGATCAGTATCAAGAAGTCTGTTTTCATATGTAGCATTGCGCGCACTAAAAATGAAGATGAGGCGCGGACATTCATTGCTAAAACAAAGGCTGTCTATCCCAAAGCAAATCACAATTGTTTTGCTTATGTTATTGGTGAACATAACGAGATCCAACGCGAAAGTGATAATGGGGAGCCCTCAGGAACAGCTGGTGTGCCTATCCTTGAAGTCTTGAAAAAGAATGACCTAAAAGATGTTACTGCTGTAGTAACCCGGTTCTTCGGAGGAATCAAACTAGGAACCGGTGGCCTGATTCGTGCCTACACCCAGTCAACAGTATCTACGATTACCGCTATTGGTATAGTCAAATGTGTTCTTCAAAAAATTATTTATCTTGAAGTCAGTTATTCGCAGCATAACCGTTTAAAGATTTTTTTGGAACAAAATAACATCACTCTCATAAAAGCAGACTTTGCTGCAGTAGTTACTCTACAAGTCTCTGTCGCTTCCACAGAAACAATAGCTTTTAAAGAAAGTGTGATTGATTTTCTGAATGCGCGTGTCACCTTCAAAGAAGGTCCTGAACGTTATGTTGAGGTTGATTATGACTAGTTAGTTCTTAAACCAGAAAACCACCGCAACATGATAATATGTATAACAAATAGTAAGGAGCTGTGCCAAAAGTTAACTTTTGGCACAGCCCCTCTTTTTATTCCGTATAAACGTGTTCCATGAGATTATAGTTGACTGGCCTTGACCTCACTTTTATTGTAAAAAAAGCCCTGAAGTTAATTTCTCGACGTTTAACTTCAGAACTAATTATTAGATTATTGTTTACTTTGTCTAAACGTACTCCCTAAGTCAAAATTTCGGTAGCAGTTTCGAGTCAATACTAAAATTTAGTCAACTTATATCATACTTCCATGTTGAACAAGCAAATTTGACAGGAACAAAAAAAGGTATAATGTGCCTTGAAAAAGCAATTTTCATTGGTCCTTATCTTTTTTTTTGCTTTTTTTACTCAAATGAGTCGATATTCTGCTCTCTTTTTTCATTACTCTTCCAATCCATTTCAATAATGGTCGTCTTTGGCTTCCAACCAAACCGATCGATTCAACAAACAATTCCAGGCCAAACAAGGTAGCAACCGTCAGCAAAATCGATCCAACAACATTTGAGATTGGATACAATAAAGAAATAAACGAAAAAATTAATGCAATCCCATAGATAACCAACACTGTTTGCGTATGCGATAGCCCCATCTCCATCAAGCGGTGATGCAGGTGGTGTTTATCAGCCTGCGATATTGGTTTCTTATTCAAAACTCTTCGCAAAATCGCATAAACAGTATCGGTTATGGGAACACCCAAAATAATTACAGGGATAACGATTGTAATAAATGTCGCATTTTTTAAGCCATAAAGTGAAAAGACGGAAATCATAAAACCAATGAATAAAGCTCCTGTATCTCCCAGATAAATCTTTGCAGGATGAAAGTTAAACGGTAGAAAGCCAATCAATGCAGCCACTAACGTAAACATCATGATAGAGACAAAGGTGCTTGTCACATTCAAAAAGAAAAAACCTGTTAAGCCACTCGTAAAAAGAGCGATGATCGAAACACCCGTCGCTAAACCATCTAGACCATCTATAAGGTTAATCGCGTTTGTAATTGCCAAAATCCATATTACTGTGATTGGGAGGCTAAGCCAGCCCAAATTCAAAGTTCCAAAGAAAGGTACAGTCAAGGTAGTCATTCTGACATGTGCAAAGAAATACACGATCAAGGCTGCTAAAGTAATTCCTATAATTTTTTGTTTTGGTTTTAATTCATAAATATCATCAATAATTCCTGTTGCAACGATTACGCATTCAGCAACAAACAATATCCAAACTTGATTTGTCGGATATTGTTTACGTAGCAGAAGAAAATTTGAAGCATTAAATGCAATAAAAATTGCCAGCCCACCCATTGTGGGCATCGGAATCTTATTAACACGTCTCGTATTGGGATTATCAACGGCTCCCACTTTAAAGGCCAGTCTGCGTATCAACGGCGTTAATATCAAAGACAACAAAGCCGTCGCAAATAAAGATACCATAATCAAATACATATGCCGTCCTCTTTCTTTTATAATCATCCAAAAAAGAACTCATAATCAATATTAAAAATTGCTCTTGGACTAGCTGAAGCCTATTATAGCATATATGCCCATCCATTTATGCAAACATTAATAAACTTAATTCATTTATTGTGCAAAAAATATAGACTAGATGCTCGCCCATAATATTTAATGCCACAAAATTACGATTCTACAAGTAAGTGTGACATAAGTCGTTAAAATTTGAGTACTAACGTGAAATTTAACTTTTGAGATACGCCTCGTTTTGCCCCAGTTCCTTCATATACAATAAAAGGACAAGCTTTCGAATACACCATCCGTGACGATCAAAGTAAAAGTAAAGACAAGTTAGAAAACATGTTCCAAGAACATTCTATTGAAAATATACTTCAAATCCAAGTTTCAAAATAACTTCCCAATAAAAATTATACGTAAGGAGCCCCCAAAGCTGAATTAAAACTAACTTTGGGGGCTCTTTTTTAATTGATAAGTATGTCAGCATACAAAATCAATTTATTTACAGGATCAAAAATTATTTTTTTAAATGGTAACTGTAAGTTGCTACAATAATATTCTCTCGTGAATTCAAAACCGCTCGCAAACGTAAACTCGTTTGGTTATGCAGAATGTTTTGCCATGGTTTTCGTGGCACAAACTGTGGTACCAGAACAGTTGTCGTATAATTTTTCTTGGCCGAGTTTTTTGCAATAACATCGCAAAAACGCAAAACCGGCGATGCAACAGATCGATAAGAAGAATGCAAGTCAACAAAACGGACATCAGGAAATGACTCTTTAAATTCATTGGCAGTTTCATGCTCTTTCTTAGGATTGGTATCAAAAGAAACGTGCATTGCTATAACGTAATCTCCGATAGAGCGAGCATAATTAATTGCTCCTGTAGTCACATGTGTTACCGAACTAACTAAAACAACAACAGTTGAACCATCATATTCATGTAAGTCTGCCTCTTGCCGCAATCTCAATTGTGCAGCAACAGTAATATAGTGATCATGGATCTTATAGAATAGATATATCAACGCAGGCATAATAACAAGATATGGCCAAACATTTCCAAAATGCAGCCAGAATAAGAAGATAACTAATGCTAAGGAAATGAATGCGCCTAAGAAATTGAACATCAAATTCAGGATCCACTTGCTTCCTCTCTCTCGCAGCCAATGAATAATCATTCCCGACTGTGAAAGTGTGAACGGAACAAATACCCCAACTGCATACAGCGGAATCAACAAGCTGGTCTGCCCATGAAAGATCAAAATCAATACGATCGCACCAACTGCTAAAGAAATGATCCCGTTAGAGTATGCTAAACGATCACCCTTGTCCATATACATATGCGGCATAAATTTATCTTTTGCAAGATTATATGCCAAAATAGGAAAAGCCGAGAATCCCGTATTAGCAGCAACAGCCAAGATCATCGCCGTTGACAACTGTAATAGATAATAGAATATACCATGTCCAAAAACGGCCATCCCAATTTGCGAAAGAACAGTTTCCTTAGAATTAGGAATAATGCCCAAATAGTAGCTTAAGAAAGTTACACCTGCGAAGAAACCAGCCAATACAATTGCCATAATTGCCAACGTATTAGCAGCGTTCTTTCTTTTCGGTTTTTTGAAATTAGGAACCGCATTACTAATAGCTTCAACACCAGTCAGTGATGATGAGCCGGCAGAAAAAGCCTTTAGGAAAAGTACTAGTGACATTCCTGGAACAAAACTTCCTACAGGGGCAGCCGCAGAATAACTGAGTTTGCCCGTGGCTATATTAAACAGTCCCCAGCAGATCATCGAAACCAATAAGATAATAAACAAGTAGACCGGAATTGTCAGAAAAGACGCAGATTCACGCATACCTCTTAAGTTGAGCGTCATAATGAATAACACGATAATAATTGAAATTGCAACGCTGTGTTCTCTTAAAACTGGTATTGCAGAAGTAATAGCTTCAGTCCCCGACGTTACAGATACAGCAACTGTTAACATATAATCAACCAGCAACGAACCACCTGCAACCAAACCAATAGACGTTCCCCAATTTCTCGTGGCAACCATGTATGCCCCGCCACCTGACGGATAAGCATGGATGATCTGTCGATATGACATCGTAATTGCAAATAATAAGACAAGAACTATTCCGGCAGCTGGGATCGCATACCAAGTAGCCGCTGCAGATAAAACCACCAAGACAGCTGTGATTTGTTCAGTCCCATACGCAACTGACGATAATGCATCTGATGAGAGCAATGCCAATGCTTTAAACTTCGTCAATGACTGCCCGCCTTCATCAGTTGTCTTCAACGGTTTTCCTATCAGAAGCCGTTTTAAATAACGCCACATTTTTCCTTACCCCTTTTATATCCTTACTAAAAACTAATTTTTAAAATCAAGTAAGTTTATTCTACACCCGTTTGATAATAAATGATATGTCGACATAAACTTCAAAAAAAGCCGTGTCCATTTTAAATATAAAAAAAGGAACTTGCCATTTGGTTTAGTTCAAATTGTATGCACACATCATCCAATTAATCTATCACATTTTACATGCAGATGCATCATTTTTTAATATAAAGAGCTCTTTTTTAAAGATACATAACACATCAAGTAAAGGAAAATCACCAATAACTAAAGGTATTTGAGCATACGAGCCAATTACGAATACAGTCAAAATTTAATTATGCTTAATTCACACCTAAACGAAAAAAAACTGACACAATGAGTGAATAGTTATTCAGAGGACGCAAGATAAAAAAAGAGATGGGCCAAAGACATCCTTTGGTCCATCCCCATCTAACTCAATTAGTTCAAAGTGAAAAACTATATTTACATCATTCCGCCCATGCCGGCACCTGGTGCTGCTGGTGCCGCTGGTGCTGCAGATTCAGGAGCTGGCTGATCTGCCACAACGGCTTCTGTGGTCAGCAACAATGCAGATACACTAGCCGCGTTTTGCAAAGCTGAACGTGTCACCTTAGTTGGATCAACGATACCTGCTTCAACCATATCAACCCAATCATTAGTTGCGGCATTGTAACCAACGCCTTCTTTTTGTTCCTTCAGCTTTTCAACAATCACAGAACCTTCAAGGCCAGCATTTTCAGCTATTTGGCGAACTGGTTCTTCCAATGCACGTCTAACAATATTGACACCAGTTTGAACATCACCATCAGCCTTAATTGCTGCAACCTTATCGATAACATCAATCAATGCTGTACCACCACCTGGTACAAAACCTTCTTCAACTGCGGCACGCGTAGCGTTCAGAGCATCTTCGATCCGGTACTTGCGTTCCTTAAGTTCAGTTTCAGTTGCAGCACCGACCTTAACAACTGCAACCCCGCCTGCAAGCTTAGCTAACCTTTCTTGCAATTTTTCACGATCAAAGTCAGAAGTAGTCTCACTGATTTGCTTCTTGATTGTTTCAACTCTTTCAGCAATCAATGACTTATCCCCAGCGCCTTCAACAATCGTTGTCTTATCTTTTGTAACTGTGACCTTACCTGCAGAACCTAATTGCTCAATCTTCGTGTCCTTGAGCTGTAAACCAAGGTCATCAGTAATCACAGTCGCACCAGTCAATGTTGCGATATCCTGCAACATTTCCTTGCGACGATCACCAAAGCCCGGAGCCTTGACGGCCACAACATTGAATGTTCCTCGAATCTTATTCAGTACAAGAGTTGGCAATGCTTCACCATCTACATCATCAGCAATGACAAGTAATGGACGGCCTTGTTCAACTATTGATTGCAGCAAATTCAAAATCTCTTGAATATTTGAAATCTTCTTATCTGTAATCAAGATGTATGGATTATCAAGGTCTGCCTCCATCTTGTCATTATCAGTTACCATATATTGTGAAAGATATCCGCGATCGAATTGCATCCCTTCAACAACATCAAGTGAAGTATCAATCCCCTTAGATTCTTCAATAGTGATAACCCCATCGTTGCCAACTTTTTCCATCGCATCAGCAATCAATTTGCCGACTTCTTCATTGGCAGAAGAGATAGCTGCGACTTGGGCAATATCGCTCTTTGATTCGACTTTGTGAGACATAGCATGCAAAGCTTCAACAGCTTTTTTTGTAGCAATCTCAATCCCGCTGCGAATTCCAACTGGATTTGCACCCGCAGTCACATTCTTCATACCTTCGTTGACGATTGCTTGTGCTAGAACAGTCGCTGTTGTCGTTCCATCACCAGCAATATCGTTAGTTTTAGAAGCAACTTCTGCAACTAATTTTGCACCCATATTCTCAAAATGGTCTTCAAGTTCAATTGACTTTGCAATAGTTACACCATCATTTGTAATTGTTGGGGAACCATACGATTGTTCAAGAACGACATTTCTTCCCTTTGGTCCGATAGTTGACTTAACTGTATCTGCTAGCTTATCAACCCCAGCAAGCATTTTCGCACGTGCATCCTCTGAAAATTTAATTTCTTTTGCCATTAAAATTCACCCCATATTAAAATACTTTCCGAGTTCTTATATGAACTTGATTACTTTCTATTAATCTACGATAGCAACAATATCTTTTTCATGGACAACCAAATATGCTTTTTCTTCATATTTGACTTCCGTGCCAGCATATTTATCAAACAAAACTGTATCTCCAGTTTTGACTGATGGAGCTAATTTTTCACCGTTGTCAAGGACTTTCCCGTCACCAACAACGACTATTTTACCTGTTTGTGGTTTTTCTTGCGCATTACTTGCAAGAACAATCCCACCAACAGTTTGTTCTTCCTCTTTTTGAACTTCTAAAACTACGCGATCTCCTAAAGGCTTAAGCACTTTATATCCCTCCAATATTGTTATGCTTTAGCACTCATCATTTGCGAGTGCTAACTACATTTATTACTATAATCAATTTCAAGTTTAATTGCAACCTTTTTATCACTCTTTGTCTCCAAGTGCTAATTAATTTGGTTGAATGTGCTATACTATGCTTTGAATTTTAGTTTTTAGATCGGAGTATATATATATGAACTTAAAAAACAATTCTTTATCACTGACCTTGACCTACCTTTTGTCAATGTCTCTTCCAAGTATTTTTTTAGCATTTTTCAAGAACAATAATATCTATTACTCAGCAATTACATTATGTGGTTTGTTAGGCATGTTGTGTATGCTCTTCTTTAATAATAAAAAGTACCCTTTCAACAATCAGGTGTCTTCTCCTAATAAAACAACAGCAAGAGGTGCAATCGGCTGGGGGCTCGTTGGAACATTCGCAGCTCTATTACTTCAACGGCTTAGCTTCTTAGTTGAGACAAACTTATTTGATCAGTCTCTCGAATCTCAAAACACAGCAGCAACGCTGAACGTGCTCATACATTATCCGTATTACATTATTTTTGTTATTCTAGCGGCTCCTATCATGGAAGAGCTGGTCTTCCGCAAAGTTCTTTATGGAAATCTTAGTACACTGATTGGCCCCATCGGAGCAGCTCTGACCTCAAGTACCCTATTCAGCATTGCACACCAAGATGGTCACTTTATCACATACGCTGTTATGGGTCTGACGTTCTGCTATATTTACACTAAAACAGGTAGACTCAGAGCATCCATGCTATCTCATGTCTTAATGAACACGGTCATTGTTGTTTCCAGTCTGCTCTAATTTCAGTGTCTCGTTAACCACCTATATCTGTTGCGCTTGAATCTTCAGCTGGTGTGCAGACAAAAAAGCCGCCTCTTCCGTAGAAGAAACAGCTTAACTCGTTCTTATAAAAATTATCATTGCAGCTTAACGAAACACATCTGATCCCTTGGACAATAATTCATGATCGATATGTAAAGAATTATCCGAGTTTATTTTCGTCCTGTTTACCGAACTTGTCTAAGAAATAGATCAAAGTTTGCAATTCATTTGTTAAGTCAACATTCTGGACACGTACCGTATCTGGGACCGTTATCCTCAGGGGCGTAAAGTTTAAAATTCCTTTAACACCGGCTTCAACCACTTCGTTAGTTACCTCTTGCGCAACCTTCGAAGGGACCGTCAAAATGACGATTTCGATCTGTTGCACTGACAATTGTTCTTTCATATCATTCATGTGATAGACTGGAACACTGCTCTGAATGGTGCCTGTGATGTCTTCTTTAACATCAAAAGCTGCACTAATACGCACATTATTGCTTTGATGAAAATTGTAATTTAGTAAGGCATGACCTAGATTCCCTACACCAACAAGTGCAACATTCGTTAACTTATCTTGGTTAAGAGTCTTTTTGAAAAAAGCAAGCAAGCTTTCAACATCATAACCATAGCCACGTTTGCCCAAAGCACCAAAATACGAAAAATCTCGCCGAATTGTTGCTGAATCAACTTTTACAGCATCAGCTAATTCTGTCGAAGAAACACGTTGCTTACCGGCATCTGATAGAAAATGAAGATAGCGATAATAAATTGGCAGCCTTTTGGCTGTTGCATGCGGTATTTTTGAAGTTGCCATAATAATCCTCCTTTCCAATTTAAAGTTAAACTTGTTATTATTGTAACATAGACTCTGAAAGGTGAGAACAACATAATGTTTATTCATGTGAACAGAATCGTACACCACTTTTTTAACATGGTTATGCTACACTAAAAAAGATACGCTTGCAATAATTTAACCTTTCAGTTTTCAAAATTTAAAAAACACATGTTAATCGATTAGGAAGTGTAAATATGATTTTACTTGAAGCTCAACATGTCGCTCGTTACTTTGGAGCAGATATTCTCTTTAAAAATGTAAGCCTTACTATCCAAGAAAAATCACGCATTGCGCTAGTCGGCCGCAATGGTGTTGGCAAATCTACTCTTATCAAAATGATTACTGACCAACAAAAACCTGATGAGGGAAAGATTGTAAAGAAGAAAAATCTTACGCTTGGCTATCTCGCACAAGATACCGGTCTCGAATCGTCCAATACCATCTATGACGAAATGCTGACTGTCTTTGCTGATTTGCAAAGTACTGAACAACAAATGCACAAATTAGAAAATAAAATTGCTCAAACAGCCAGTGCTGCTCACATAGATCAAGTGGTTTATGCTAATTTGCTCAAGCAGTATGATAAAATACAGCACACTTTCAAAGAAAAAAATGGTTATGGCTATGAATCCGAAATCCGCTCCGTTTTACATGGCTTTCATTTTTTTGAAAATGACTATCACAGAAAAATTGCTTCATTATCAGCGGTCAAAAAACTCGCTTGGCTTTGGCTAAGTTGCTTTTAGAAAAACGTGATCTCTTAATTCTGGACGAACCAACAAATCATCTGGATATTGACACTTTAAGCTGGTTAGAAAGCTACCTCCAATCTTATAGCGGTGCATTGCTGATTGTATCGCATGATCGGTATTTCTTAGATAAAATTGCAACAGAGGTCTATGAATTAACACGTCACTCTATCCAATCATACAAAGGTAATTATTCAGATTATGTCCGCGAAAAAGAAGATCGCATTCGTCTACAATGGAAAAAATACGAAAAACAACAAGCTGAGATAGCCAAATTGGAGGACTTTGTTGATCGCAACTTGGCGCGCGCCTCAACAACTAAGCGGGCTCAGAGTAGACGTAAACAACTCGAAAAAATAGAACGACTAGAACGTCCCAAAGGCCATGAAAAAGGTCCTCATTTTCAATTCAAAGTCAACGAAGAGAGTGGCAACATTGTTCTTGTAATTGAAAGTGCTGCAATAGGACACGATAACGAAATTATTTCGCAACCAATAAATATCGACTTGCGCAAGCATAACATTATGGCAATCGTCGGACCGAACGGGGTCGGCAAATCAACACTGCTTAAAAGCATCCTCGGAAAAATACCTTTTATTAAAGGGCATTGCCGTTTCGGGACAAATGTCGATGTTGGTTATTATGATCAGGAACTCAAAAATGTTCATGGTTCAAAGACTGTTTTAAGTGAGATTTGGGACGATCACCCATTAATTCCAGAAAAAGATATTCGTTCCGTTCTGGGCAGTTTTCTTTTTTCTGGGGATGATGTTAAAAAAATCGTTCACAATCTTTCCGGTGGTGAAAAGGCACGTCTATTACTAACAAAATTGGCTATGAACAACCATAATTTTCTTATTTTTGATGAACCTACTAACCACTTAGATATCGACAGCAAGGAAGTTCTAGAAGATGCACTTCTAAACTTCAGCGGGACTGTTCTCTTTGTGTCGCATGATCGCTACTTCATCAATAAAATTGCAACTAGTGTTTTGGAAATATCCCAAGCTGGCAGTAAATTATTCTTAGGCGATTATGACTATTATATTGATAAAAAAGAAGAGCAGGAGCTCATCGCTAATGAAAAAAAGAAAGAGGAGAATCTCAACGTCTCTCCTGCTGCCTCATCTGCCAAAAGTGATTACAAAGTTAGCAAAACCGCACAAAAAGAGGAACGCAAACTAAAGCGTGAAATAGCCAAGTTAGAGGAAGTAATAGAACAGCTAAGCACCCAAAAAATAACGATCGAAACAAAAATGTCACAACCAGAAATATTTTCCAATGCAGACAAGATGCAGGAATTCCAGGTCCAGCTAACTGAGTGTACACAGCAATTGGAGCAGGCCGAACAGCTATGGGAAGAAAAGAGTTTAGCTTTGGAAAATAAGGGTACTAACTAGCGTATCGGTTACTTAAATTAAAGCAATGAACCTTGTTAACATGCGAGCTGCTAAAGTGTAATTCACGCACATCAATACAGACAACAACACGAGGCAGTGCAAGAATTAGAGCATAACTTTCAAAAAAAGGTAACGCGCCATAAGTCAGTAAAGACAAGTTAACCGTAGAATTTTGACTTACGAAACACGGTTTATACGAAATAAATAGAGGAGCTAGGTTAAAATTTTACTTTTAACCCAGCTCCCCCTATTTAAATTGAAATAGACAAATTAATATGTTCCAATAATTAGTCTTCCGTGCCAAATCACGTGATTGCTCTTAGCACAAATCAGCTCAAGTTCATAATTTGCAATTAATGCTCAAAGTGTAACGCCTATCGGCACCACTAAATTCTTACTTTGCCACGAATAGTTCCTATTCAAAAACAACAGATCTGTCAGCGTTCCTACTGGTTCAAAAAACTTAAAGACATTTAATCTAGCCAGGCGAATTCAAGGCTTGGTTCAGCATTCAAACTCATATCCGCCTTAATCCCTGCTTTCCAAGCCACGTAACCAGCCGCACCAATCATAGCCGCATTATCACCACATAATTGCAATGGAGCCATTAATAGAGAAGTATCATCGAATTGTTCAATTTCATTTTCGATCCTTTCACGCAAACCTTTGTTTGCCGCAACTCCGCCCGCTAAAATTAGCTGCTTTACAGGGTACTTTCGTAATGCCCTAACCGTTTTTTGTGCTAAAACATCGACTACACTTTGCTGGAAACTTGCTGCCAAATCTTTGTGATCAAGTTTTTTTCCAATTTGATCAGCATGATGTACAGTATTAATAAAGGAGCTCTTAAGCCCGCTAAAGCTGAAATCAAAGTTGTCTTCGTCAACCATTGCCCGTGGAAAATTAAAATTATCTTTTCCCAAATGTGCTAGTCGATCTATTTCCTTTCCAGCCGGATAATTGATTCCTAAGACACGCCCTACTTTGTCATATGCTTCCCCGGCAGCGTCATCTCTTGTCTCACCGATAATTTCATAACTATTTGTTTCTGCCATATAAACTAGCTCTGTATGTCCCCCTGATACAAGCAGTGCCAGTGCAGGAAAAACAATTGGTTCAACAAAGCGAGCTGCATAGATGTGTCCAGCCATATGATTAACTGGAATCAAAGGTAGACCATGTGTAAATGCCACCACTTTGGCAGCCGCAACCCCAACAAGTAATGCTCCGACAAGCCCTGGTCCATACGTAACCGCAACAGCACTTAAATCTTTATAGTCTACTCCTGCCTCACATAAGGCGTCCTCAAGGCACAGCGTAATCTGTTCAATATGATGTCGACTGGCAACCTCTGGAACAACACCGCCGAAGCGTTTATGACTGTTTATTTGAGTTGCCACAATATTCGACAGAATTTTATACCCGTCTTCTATAACTGCCACACTGGTTTCATCACAGCTCGATTCAAAAGCTAAAATCAGTTCTCTTCGCTTACTCATTCTTCCCGTTCCCTTTTCTTGAAAATTCATATCTCATATCAACAGCATCTTCCCGATTAGATACATAATATTCTTTTTTTAAACCGTAACTCGTAAAACCAAGCGATTTATATAATGCTTGTGCCGTTTTATTGCTCAGGCGGACTTCTAAACTGAGCGAGCGGTAATTTAATTCATCAGCATAATCGATCATCACTTCTAATAGATACCGCCCCAGCCCTTTTCGCTGAAATATTGGTGTAACAGCAACATTTGTAATATGTACATCCCTTTTCCTACGATCGAAGAAAGCACCAATAAAGGCCACCAAACGATCTTCATGCCGCATTATTAAGTACAAGTTATTGTTTTTATTTTTTATTTCTGCCTCAAAAACTCCAAAATTCCATGAATTATCGTTTGGATAGACTTTTTCCTGCATCTTAAGCAGCTCTGGAATATCCGGTACAATCGCGCGACTTACCAAAAAAGATTTTTTATTTATTAAAACATGCCTATTTTTAAACGAAAACTCTGTCTGTTTTGGATTTTCAGCCAAGAAAGCATGTAGTAAAGCACTAAATTTTTTCAACATACGGTTCATGATCAGTCTCCCGATGATTTTTTAGCCATTGCGTTTCTGCCTGCGTCAAGCGTAAGTAATGTGGTACAAAACTGTTAATTTCTGCAATCGGCTTTTTTTCACCCAGCAGCCCCAAAACAAGAGCCTGCGGATATGCAAAACTCTGTGGAGCAAAGGAAATTTTTGAAGTCCCCATCTTTTTAAGCAACTGATCCTTAAAAAGAACACAATCCTTTCCCACAAAAATAATCTTGGAGTATGGCTGCAATATGTCACACAGATTATCTAACTGGTATGCTGATCTGCAATTACCTGTTCAAGCTTACCATTTTTATTAGAATAACCTCCCGCAAAAACATTGTTTCGGCGTGCATCAAAGAGTGGAACTATCAGTTGCTCAGTGTGGGCAAAGGCGCCCGCCAGAATTTCCAGGCTTGAAACTCCAACCAATTCTTTGTTTAAAGTACATGCAAATGTTTTCGCGGTCGTCACGCCTATACGCAATCCCGTGTATGACCCTGGGCCTTGTGCGACAACTACTCGATCAACTGTTTGCGGCTGCCAATTTGCACGCTTAAAAAGCTCCTCGATCAGTGGCATTAAGGTAACGCTGTGGTTCTTAGCTATATTAGTTGTCGTTGTTGCTACCAACTGCCCCTCTTCAAGCAATGCAACACTTAAAGCTTATTTGAAGTATCAATTGCCAAAACTTTCATCGTATTATATCGCTCCAATTCTTCAATCGTAAATTCCATCAACAATGTTATCACATTTACAAAAAGGAATGTGGATGGATGCTAACATTCTAATGTTACTCTGAGATTCGACCCCAAAACCCTATTTGTAGAACAACTATCTTTATTTTTATAAAATAAAAGGCATAAGCTCGACTTGTGTCTCACCTAGGCCTCGTTTTTACTTTTTATCTCAACTTAACATGATTTTTAAGTGTATTCAACACTGCGTTTCTGCTCACGATTGACAACAAAATAATCTGGATTGGAATCATCAACAATTCCTTTAAAATGCGGACGGGGAAAATAGACATGAAGGAAGTGTCATACAACCATGTAATCCAAAGAGTATTCAGTATGGCATCCACAAACAGCACATTTATAAGCACCGCACCCAGAATACGAAGAAAAGTTACTTCTTTGTTATAGAAAAATATTCCATAAACAAAAGCGCCTAAGAAAGCAGACAGCGTAAAACCAGCAAAGTACCCCCCGAGTCCGCCACCTAGTAGTAGGGTGCCGACGACGTCAGCAAGTGCTGCTGCGATTCCGCCGACAAGCGGTCCAAACCAGACAGCCATAAAAAAAACAATCACAAACGTCAGGCTGACTCGAACCGACCAAACCCCAAAAGACAAAAACCTTGCAACTACTACATCCATTGCAATCAGTAAGCCAAGCAAGGTAATATCCCTTGTCGTCAGCTTTGTAACTAAATTATTCACTCAGACATCTCCCAGCTGGAGCTGCCACAAAAAAATGCGGCGAATGCGGAGATAGAACCGCGAGAAGATTTTCAATCACTCTTCGTCCAAAAGACACATTCCGTCCCTTTGGCACTTGACGCTCTATCCCCTACCCCGAAATTTACGTATAAACTACGTGCCATTATTATAGCACATTAGATACAAAGTAGTTAGCCTTAACTTTGCAATTAATGATTTGTTTTCCATTCACATTCAGCCGTGCAGCATAAAGCTTGCTCAGTTTTTATTTGATGAACTGTCTTGATAACTTCTTCTTCCTCAATATGAACACTACTTTTGACTTTATCATCATAATGGACTTCCTGCTTATATTTTATATTCATTTTTTTCAAAGAATGTGACATTAAAAAATCTGCCGGCAACACATCCATCATCCAATCAAAATAGTGTGCGTTGTTTACATGCTGATTTGAGTCGATATCCATAAAACGTACTTGATACTTCTTAATTCTCACCTGTTCGTCTGCAACTATTTTTTCAGGTTCCGGTAAGCGTTCGATTTTTTTAGTATATTCAGAGGCATAAGGATCAATCAATTCTGGTAAAATACGCGCTATCTTGCGTTTACTTTGATCCATCAGGACAAACACACTATGCATCTTTGCAAGTTCTTCGCCATCCTCGCTCGTGATCCAAAAATCGCGATAACAAAAATAGCGATTGTAACTCGCCGCCTCTGTTATGACATTGATCCTCTCGTAAATTTGTGGCAATCTTTTAATATCAATCATATGCTGTGTAATAACCCAACCGTACCCCAGCTCATTGACCTTTTTTACCGTTATTCCTAACTCATTGCTTTGATCCTGTGAGGCTAACATCATGATGTTCACTAACATCCCAACTGTTACGTTGCGCGTACAGTCAGTTTCATAAAAGCGTACTTTATGTTTCTCACAATATCTTTTCCCTGACATCTAGTCACCTTCCCTTTTATTCTGAGTCCAAATGATGGTACGCTTTATACACTAGTTGCTTTTTCAATTTATTTTTCTTAGCTACCAGTTTGATTGCATCATTTACTCTCATTGTTCCATCCGTAAGGAGCAGCTTGACTTGTTCCTCTAAAGGCAATCTTTCAGTTGGATCTTGCTGTTCATCTGCAAGCTCTTTTTCTCTTCCTGCAACAATTAAGCAAAACTCCCCACGTACTTCTTGCGTTTCAGTCCACTCTATAGCCTCTGCAAGATTGCCACGCAAAAATTCCTCATACCGTTTAGTAAGCTCACGACACAAAACAATTTTTCGCTCTTCGCCAAACACCTTAAGCATAGCTTGCAGCGTCTTTTTTAAACGGTGCGGCGCTTCATAAAAAATCATAGTCTCGGTGTGTTTATTTAAATGTTCTAACTCATTTTCTCGCAAAGTTTTTTTTGCGTTCAAGAAACCCATAAAAAATAAAAGGCTGTGGTGCCAGACCCGCAGCGATTAACGCAGTAATACCTGCATTTGCTCCTGGTAATGGAACGACAGCTATCTCTTGTTCTATACAAGCTTCGACCAATTCATGACCAGGGTCACTGATTGAAGGCATACCAGCATCACTAACTTGTGCTAATGACTGACCATCTAAAAGTTTTTTTACAAGTAGTGGAATGCGTTCTTTAGTGTTATGTTCATGAAAACTGATTTGAGGTGTTTTAATTTCAAAATGATTCAGCAATTTCTGCGTGTTACGTGTATCTTCTGCTGCGATCAAATCAACGTTTTTTAGTGTATCAAGAGCACGCAAAGTTATATCAGCAAGATTGCCGATCGGAGTTGGCACCAAATATAAAGACCCTTTAGCTCCTGAATGATGAAAACTGCTCATAGCTTTTATAGTCATTAACGTCTCTCCCCATATATAACATCCTGACAAAAAACACAAGCTCATCATTAATTCGCCTAGTCCCATACATATTGTCAACATTGCAAACATGGAATCCTTCTTCATAAAGTTTTTCCAAATTTTGCCGTGATTTGGATAAACCCTGCCCGTCATTTTGCTTTTGTGTCTCTAATTCCTTTAAATGTTCACGGAGGTGCTGATTTTCTATCTCTAGTTCTGCGTTTTTCTCAATTACGTGCATCATTTCTTTTTTTATTTTTTCAATTCTAGCAAGCATCTTCTCTGTTTCGGAACCCATATCCTCAAAACTGTCATATAACTCTCGCTTATTCAAAAAATCACCTTCATCTATCCGTGATAACATCGACATAATTCAAGCGTTAATGCTTCGATAACGTTTTGAAATGAAACATTTACCGCCAGTCTTTTCCGTGTTCCTAGTATTAATTCAGTTGCTGTGACGAGTTCTTGCGTTGAAAACGGTTGTAGTGCTTTAACAAACTTTTCGTTAAATGCCGTAAAAGATATTTTCTTTTGCGAATAATGAAGCAGCAATAGATCTTTAGCTAAAAGGACTATCAAGTCTAGCAAAAGCTGCTCATCTTTTTTCCCAGACAATAGTGGCAAAAGTTTTGCTTGAACATCCACAAAACATCTCCAATCCCCTTGCAGAATTTGCAGATACCATTGGCAAACATTTTTGCATAATTCTTCAAAATTGGCATTCTGAGCCAACTCTTGCGCTAATTGCACACTGTCAGTCAGTCTTCCTAACACCAAAGCTTTTTCTTTGGGGATTTTCATTGCCTCAAGTCTAGCTGTCATCTGTGAGTTGGTCAAAGCCGGAAGCTCAAGCAATTGACATCTTGAAATAACCGTCGGCAGCAATTGATTAACTGCCGTTGTCAGAAGAACTGCTGTTACCTGGCCACTTGGCTCTTCAAGAAACTTCAATAGGCTATTGGCAGCCCCAGTTGTCATCTTTTCAGCATCTTGGATAATAAAAAATTTACGGTTGCTTTCAACACCGCTTTTGCTGAATTCTTCTTTCAAAAAGCGGATTTGTTCCACCTTGATAGATAAACCTTCTGGAGCAATAAAAACTACATCAGGCTGATTTCCTTCCATAATTCGCTTGCATTCTGTGCACTTAAGACATGGTTCGCCATTTTTAATATGTGGACAGTACAGACCTGCAGCAATCCACAGAGCTAATTCTTTTTTTCCAACCCCTTGTGGGCCCGCAAAAATATAAGCGTGCGCTAAATGCTCTTCATTAATCAATTTAGCAAAATGTTTGGTTAGTTTAGGTTGCAATTCAGCCGCTGTTATTTGTTCCATCTTCTAGCACATCCTAAAACTGTAAGAATGAATCGATTGGCAAAACAAAAACTGTCGCTCCACCAACTTGAACTTCAACCGGATATGAAGCAGTCGAATCCATCGTAGCATCTAGATTTACAGGCGGAGTCATGAACTGCTGCCTTGTACGTGAAGAATCCTTTATCACATCTAAAACCTCATCTACACGTTCATCCTCAATTCCAATCATAAAGGTCGTATTCCCTGATTTTAAAAAACCGCCCGTTGTAGAAAGTTTTGTCGCACGTATATTAGCTTCAATAAATAAATTGCTGAGACGATTGCTATCCTTATCTTGGACAATTGCAATAATCATTTTCATTCTTATTCCCCCATTTAGAAACTATCTTTAACGAAAAAAGTTGGCAATTTATCACTTAATTGGCTGAGCGCATCATTGATCACATTCCCTAAGGGCTGGTTAGCATCAATTTTTATGATCCGCTCACTTTCCTGTTGTGCCAGCTTTAAATATGCTTTATGAACTGTTTCATGAAAAGCTAAGGGCTCTATATCTAAACGATCAATTTCGTTTGAGCGATGTTTTTTTATCCGCTGCAGTCCAACTTCTGGAGCAACATCAAAATATAAAGTAAGGTCAGGTACTAGACCGCCTGTCGCAAAATCATTCATTTGGGCGACTGCTTCCTCACCTATTCTGCGTCCCGCTCCTTGATAGGCGATTGAACTATCTACGTAACGATCACTTAACACTAGCTTACCCTTCCTTAAGGCCGGGAAAACTGTTTCAACCAAATGTTGTCTCCGCGCAGCTGCGTAAAGCAAAGCTTCTGTTCGTGCATCCATTTCCGTTAGGTTTTTGTCCAAAATAATTTTGCGGATTGCTTCAGCGATCCGATTGCCGCCTGGTTCGCGTGTTTCTAAATAATCTATCCCCGCTTTTTCAAGATGAGCAATAACAGACTGCAATACACTTGTTTTCCCAGAACCGTCTGGCCCCTCGAATGTCACAAACTTTCCCTTCACTTCAAATAACCTCACTAACTTTATTATAGTATATTTTACTTTACTAGCGCCAGTGTGTCTAACCTTGAAGATTAAACACAATTTGGTCGAATGCAAAATTATAGGCCGATCGACAAAACATTCGTTTCGCAATCAGCCTTGCACACTTAAATCATATTAAGAACGGTACATCTCCTTGAATTGGATCAACGCTCAATAATGGATGCTTGGACATGCCCTCTTACTTTTCGTCTTCGTGCCTCTAAGTATAGGAATTCATACTTAGCGCCTGCCAATTCAGTTTGTGCTATTAATTCATCATCAACTTCTCTCACGGCCTGCTGTGTTTGCTTCGCATTTTCCCAGTCAGCCGCGGCACGATCAATTGTTTCTAATAAAAGTTCATCATAAATCGCTCTGAGTTTCTTTTTCTTTCGGCCAAACAAAACTGTCAGCCCCTTTTCGTTATTAAATTTCCTGCCGACCTTCAATTGCTTTGTAAAGAGTCATCTCGTCTGCATACTCGATATCGCTGCCTACAGCCAATCCGTGTGCCAAACGCGTAACTTTGATATCAGCCGGTTTGACCAACCTTGAAATGTACATTGCTGTCGCTTCACCTTCTGGTGTAGCATTAGTTGCAATAATAACTTCTGAAAGCTCGGTATTTTTCTGAAGCCGTTTCAATAAGCTAGAAATATTAATATCTTCCGGTCCTTTGCCTTCAATCGGTGACAAAACCCCATGCAAAACGTGGTACAAACCATGATACTCGCGCATTTTCTCTAGCGTCATCACATCTTTGGATTGCTCAACAACAATCACCTTAGTTTGATCACGGCTTTTATCTGCACAAATAGTACAAGGATCATTTTCCGTTATATTGCCGCAAATGCTGCAATAATGAAGGTTTTTCTTAGCTGCTACAAGTGCTTTCGCAAACTCAACCACATCGTCTTGATCCATACTTATTGTGTAAAAAGCCAAGCGAATAGCCGTCTTTTCACCGATGCCAGGCAACTTCATATAGCTATCAATCAATTTTGCAATTGGTTCTGGATACTGCATCTCTAAGATTCCTCTCTCACTAAACTCTTGTTAAAAGCCTGGAACATTGCGCGTATATTTGCCCATTGTTTTTTGTGTTTCTTCTTCAATTTGTTGCATTGCATCATTAACTGCCATAATGACCAAATCTTGCAACATCTCAACATCATCGGGATCAACTGCCTCAGAACTAATTGCTATATCCTTCATTTCACGTTTTCCAGTAAACTTCACGACTACCGCATCATCAGCTGATTTCCCAGTAAAAATCGTTTGGTCCAGTTTTTCTTGATCTGCCTTCATATTCTTTTGCATTTTCTGCATCTGCTTCATCATACCTTGCATATTTCCCATTCCACGCATCATAGATATAACACCCTTTCATTAAACTAATCTTCTTTTACTTCAACTATATCTTCGCCAAACATTTTTTTAGCTTCTTCCACAATGGTATCTTTTTTAATTGGGGCAGTCTTTGGCTTACTCTCTTTGCTACCATTTTCCAGTTTTTCTTTATGTTCAACAAGATATTTTTGTCTCATTTGCGGCCACTGCGTCTGAGTAATGAATACCATTGTCATTCTCTCGCCAACCAATCGTTCCAAACCATCATCTAGCGCCTGAATAAGCTCTTTGTCGCCCATTGCTTTCTGACAGAGAAAATCATACTTAAAACTCACAATCACACCATTTTCACTGGCTGCCACTGGCTGTGTAATATTCATCATTGCTCTTTGAGTAACGGAGAGCATTGTCATCAGATCTCCCCAGACACCCTTTAATTGTACCAGACTATCACGTGTTGCATTAGTTAAAACTGGATAAACTTTTTTTAAATCAACTTTTGGAGCATTACGTTTCTGTGCTTTTGTTTGACCTGTTCCTTTGATTTGAGATGCTCCAGATGCTTTGGTATTCACTATAGAGACACCATGTACCTTCAAGTCCTCAATCTGTTTCTGAAGATCTTGTAACTGTTCCTGCAACCGTTTAATCTTCTGTGTAGTTCCAGCAGACACAGTATTATTCTCCATGGTAAGTTGTGCCAATTTTACTGTCAAAACTTCTAGGTAGACATCGGTATGGGTCGAAAAGCGCATGCTTTGTTGTTGTTGATTTAGAATATCAATCGCTTCATACAAAATCTTAGTATCTGCTTTTTCAGCCAAACTTTTAAAATCTTCCCCTAGTTCACTCGTTTCTTCATCCTTTAGAATTTCAGGTGCTGTTTTAAATATTAATAAAGTTCGATAGTAATCAATAATATCTTCAATAAAGCGATTTGCATCTTTTCCTTCTTCTAAGATCAGTTGCAGCTCTTCAAGTGCTTGCGCTGTTTTGTGTGCAAAGATACTTTGTAAATAATTAATTACCTTTTCTTGCGTAACACTTCCTGTAACTAACAGCGCATTTTCGAGCGTAACTTCACTGTCACCAAAAGAAAGAACCTGATCTAAGATACTTAAAGCGTCACGCATTCCACCAGCGGCAGCCTTAGCGATGACCTTCAAGGCCTTTTCATCATATCTCAGCTCTTTTTGTTCTAAGATATAGACCATGCGCTCATAAATGTCATGCATATCTATCCTGCGAAAATCAAAGCGCTGCGTACGTGAGATAATAGTTGCCGGTATTTTATGCGGCTCCGTTGTTGCTAAAATGAAAACAACGTTTGCAGGCGGTTCTTCGAGTGTCTTTAATAATGCATTAAATGCCCCCGTCGAAAGCATGTGTACCTCATCAATAATATATACTTTGTAGTCAGCCTGAGTGGGCGCATATTTAACTTTATCGCGAATATCACGGACTTCATCGACACTGTTATTAGAAGCAGCATCAATTTCAATAACATCATTCAATCGCCCTTCAGTGATTGCGCGACAAGTTTCACATTTATTACAGGGCTCGCCATTCTCTTGGTGATGACAATTGATCGCCTTTGCAAAGATTTTAGCTGCAGAAGTTTTACCAGTCCCACGTGGCCCAGTAAAGAGGTAAGCATGGCTAGTTTGACCAGTGGAGATTGCATTTTTCAGCGTCTGTGTGATCATTCGCTGCCCAACAAGATCTTCAAACTTCTGTGGTCTCCAAACACGATATAAAGCCTGATACCCCATTCTCTACTCCTCTTTTCATAAAATCATTATTTTTGCTGCAATATATACTAATTCAAAAAAATCTCCCGACCGCATTGATCGAGAGTTTCGATATCATATTAACTTAAGACACATGCCGAACCAAGTTTAGTGCTGCTTCCTTCCAGACCTGACACGATTCACAAGGACGACATTGCCTCAAGGCCTTACGGCACTTATTATGATACACGTTTTTTCTTCGAATTGCTAGTTTTACTCTGATTTTTTTTTAATTTTTTTTGCTTCCTAATTCGTTTGAAGAACCTCTTGAGCAAGTTGGCACACTGTTCTTTCATCAAATCTTTTTCAACTTCTACCTGATGATTAAACCTTTTATCTGTCAATAAGTTCATTAATGTTCCAGCTGTTCCTGCTTTAGGGTCCGGAGCCCCATAATAGACCTTCCTGATCCTTGAATTAATAATCGCTCCACTACACATGGGGCAGGGTTCCAAGGTCACAAACATCTGTGCATCAGGCAATCTCCAGCTAGAAACAAACGCATTTGCCTCCTGAATAGCCAACAATTCTGCATGCATCGTTGCATTTTGACTATGTTCACGCAAATTATGACCCCGACCAATTATCTTACCATTCAGAACAATCACACAACCAATTGGTACCTCTCCAATTCTTTCAGCTTGAATTCCCTCATAAATGGCCTCTTTCATGAAATATTCTTTTTCTTTTTCACTTAGGTCCACTATTATATCAGCCTTTCTGCTTACGATTCTTTCGTACTCTCAAGTATAAAATATCCTTTTTCCTTAGCAATAACTGTGCAATTTCCGAAAACTTCTTCAAGTTTCTTCTTAGCAGAAGGGGCACCTTGTTTTTTTTGAATTACAATTATGATTTTACCATTTTTTTGAAGATGCGTGTACGCTTCCTCCAAGATAAGATGAACCACTTTTTTCCCTGCTCTAATCGGCGGGTTAGAAATAATTACCGCATAATCATTTTTCTTAACCTGTTGATAGATATCTGATGTCTGAATGCTTACATTGATCACGTTATTTTTTTGTGCATTTTTTTGTGCAAGTGCAAGTGCAAGTTCATTTACATCAACCATATCAACATGATATTGTGGATACTTCTTGGCAATGCTTAAACCTATCGGACCATAGCCGCAACCAACATCAAGGATGTCGCCTTTGATTTGCTCATTGATTTTAAAATTTTCAATTAGTAATCTTGAACCAAAATCAACTGTCCTCTTCGAAAAAACACCATTATCAGTTACGAACGTAAAATTGTTTCCTAGTAATTCAAAATCCCATGTTTGTTCATCGTGCTTAATGTCTGGATTCTTAGAATAATAGTAATTTGTCATCAATAATGCCAACCTTCTATGATTTAGTAAACGACGCTGCGTAAACCGTCTACATTCGTGGATTTTTTTAAATACTATATCTCGTGATTTCAATCTTGTCCAAGTCTACATATAGTGCTTTAATACTTGATTATTTTCTAAGTTGCTGTATACTTAGCATACAATATATTAAGAAGGGGTGCCAACTATGAGTTTGGAAATTTTCACAAAAAATAACTGTATTCAGTGTAAAATGACGAAAAAATTTTTAAAAGAACATCAAATTGCTTTTGAAGAACACAATATTACCAAAGAACCACAATATATCGACTACCTTCAAGAAAAGGGCTTTCGCTCTGTTCCGGTGATTGAAAAAAATAGCGCCCCAATCATTAATGGTTTTCGTCCCGATCTTCTGAAAACTTTAATCGCACAGTAGAGCTTTATTTTGATGTGCTCAGCAATAATTCATTCATAAAGATTACTCTAGTTTGAGATGTTAGTGCTCTTTTTCAGCTAGATGTTTCGGATTAAAAGCATAGGCTCCTATGCAAACTAATTGATAACTTTCTTGTTCAGCAAGAAAACTTAGTACACATTATCGGAACTGGCAATCACGGCTTGGGACTTTTCGTGTCAGAGCTTGCTCAAGTGGCTGCTATGTTCCGTTAATTTATGCCTTCTATTTTTAACAATCGAGTTTTATTAATATCAACAAATCAAGAAAGTGGTGAAAAAATTGTCTCTCAAGCAAATAGATAATAATCAAGTTACTTATTATGATCTGAACAATGAAATTAATATTCCTGTGGACGGTCAAATACCTCTAAATAAAGATAAGGAAGCTCTGGAAGCATTTTTACGAGAAAATGTTGTACCTAACATGATGACTTTCCCTTCCCTTAAAGAACGCTTTAACTACCTTATCACACATGATTATCTAGAACGTGAATTTATTGAAAAATATGACTTTAGCTTTATTGAAAAGCTTTATCACTTTTTGGACAATGCACATTTTGAATTCAAAACCTTTATGGCAGCGTATAAGTTTTATGCTCAGTACGCTCTCAAAACGAATGATAATACTTTGTACTTGGAGAGTTTCATTGATCGCGTTGCAGCAAATGCCCTGTTCTTTGCAAATGGAGATGAAAATCTCGCCTTATCTCTCGCTGATGAAATAATTCATCAACGCTATCAGCCAGCGACTCCCAGCTTCCTAAATGCCGGTCGCAAGCGCCGTGGTGAACTCGTTTCTTGCTTTCTGATTCAAATAACCGATGATATGAATTCAATTGGGCGCGGCATCAATTCCGCATTGCAACTCTCTCGTATCGGAGGCGGCGTTGGTATTACACTCAGCAATCTGCGCGGTGCTGGTGCCCCTATCAAGAATATCCAAGGTGCTGCTTCAGGTGTTGTTCCCGTTATGAAACTACTTGAGGACAGTTTCTCTTATTCCAATCAGCTTGGGCAACGTCAAGGGGCAGGAGTTGTTTATCTGAACGTGTTCCACCCAGATATTGTCTCATTTTTATCTGCTAAAAAAGAGAATGCTGATGAAAAAATTCGTGTCAAAACACTTTCATTAGGTGTTCTTGTCCCAGACAAATTCTATGAGTTGGTCCGCAATAATCAAGATATGTATCTATTCGATCCATGGGGAGTTGAACGTGTCTACGGAGTTCCATTCTCTTACGTTGATATTACCAAGGAATATGATAATTTAGTAGCCGATACGCGCATTCCTAAGAAAAAAATAAGCGCTCGTGAGCTGGAAACTGAGATCAGCAAGTTGCAACAGGAATCAGGCTATCCTTATATCATCAACATTGATACTGTTAATCGTGCAAACCCAATTGACGGCAAAATAATTATGAGTAATTTATGTTCTGAAATACTTCAAGTTCAAAAGCCATCTACATTAAATAACACTCAGACTTACGACAAACTCGGTACGGATATTAGTTGTAATCTTGGCTCAACTAATATTGTCAATTTAATGGCCTCGCCGGATTTCGGAGAATCGGTTGAAACGATGGTCCGCGCTTTGACTTTTGTAACAGATCACTCTGACATTGACGTTGTTCCTTCCATTCAACATGGTAACAGACTAGCACATACCATTGGACTGGGCGCAATGGGGCTGCATGCCTTTCTTGCCAAAAATAAACTATATTATGGTTCCAAAGAATCACTTGACTTCACAAATGTTTATTTTATGTTGTTAAATTATTGGACCTTAAAAGCTTCCAACAAAATTGCTAGAGAACGGCAGGAAACCTTCGCTGGATTTGAAAAGAGTAAATACTACGATGCAGTTATTTCGACAAATATTTGCAAAATGATTTCGCCCCTAAAACATCTGAGGTTAAAGAAATCTTCAAAGAGATTTTTATACCAACAAAAGCCGACTGGGATGAACTAAAAAAAGAGGTTCATCAATATGGGTTATATCATCAAAACCGTCTGGCTGTTGCACCTAACGGCTCCATTTCGTATATTAATGACACAACAGCGAGTCTCCATCCAATCATCAATCGGATTGAAGAACGCCAAGAAAGAAAGATAGGTAAGATCTATTATCCTGCGCCTTATCTTTCCAACGAAACAATACCTTATTATCAATCGGCCTATGATACTGACATGCGCAAAATAATTGATATTTATGCTGAAGCACAGCAGCACGTAGATCAGGGCATGAGCTTAACGCTTTTCCTGCGCTCAACGATTCCTGAAGGGCTATATGAATGGAAAGATGGCCACACGGATAAGATGACAACACGTGACCTGTCAATTCTGCGAAACTACGCTTATCATAAGGGAATAAAATCTATTTACTACATCCGCACATTTACAGATGATCAAACTGAAGTGGGCGCAAACGAATGCGAAAGTTGCGTTATTTAAAAATGAGAGGCTCGGTATTTTATGGAAGATTACTATCAAGCAATTAATTGGAACGAACTTGAAGATCAGATTGACAAAGCGACTTGGGAAAAATTAACTGAACAATTCTGGCTAGATACTCGTATTCCTCTTTCCAACGACCTTTCAGACTGGCGCAAATTCACTGCCGAGAATAAGAAAGTCGTCGAGCATGTTTTTGGTGGACTCACATTATTGGACACTGTACAATCTCAGGATGGAATGGATGCATTGATGAAAGACATACGTACCCAGCACGAACGGGCTGTCTTAAACAACATTCAGTTCATGGAGTCTGTTCATGCTAAGAGTTATTCTTCTATTTTTTCAACCCTTAACACAACTAAGGAAATTGAAGCAATCTTCAAATGGACTCACAGCAATACTTATTTGCAGTACAAAGCTCAAAAAATAAATAATATCTATCATAAGGGTACGCCGCTTGAGAAAAAAGTTGCATCTGTTTTTCTAGAAACCTTTCTATTCTATTCTGGCTTTTATACTCCCCTTTACTGGCTAGGACATAATAAACTAGCAAATGTCGGTGAAATAATCAAACTTATTCTACGGGATGAATCTGTTCACGGAACATATATCGGCTACAAATTTCAAATTGGTTTTAAAAAACTGACTGATTCTGAACAAGAAAGTTTAAAAGAATGGATCTATGACTTACTTTATGATCTTTATGCTAATGAGGAAAAATATACCCATCAATTATATGATGCCGTTGGATGGTCAGACAAAGTACTAGTTTTCTTACGCTATAATGCTAACAAGGCTCTGATGAATCTTGGACTTGAACCTCTTTTTCCTGATACCGCTGATGATGTTGATCCGGTAGTTATGAATGGAATCTCAACTTCCACTTCGAACCATGATTTCTTTTCACAAGTTGGCAATGGTTACCTGCTTGGTAATGTCGAGCCAATGACAGATTCTGATTATGATTTTAAGTAATTACCAAGTACTACTTAAGCAGCATCAACTGGAGCTATCTGTGCATTAACGTAAAAGTACAAACAAAGTAGTTCAGTAAATCAAAATTGAATGAACATTTTCAATTGCAAAATATGTTTGTCTTAAATAACTAAGAGGAGCTGTGCCAAAAGTTAACTTTTGGCACAGCTCCTCTTTTTATTCCGTATAAACGTGTTCCATGAGTCAAAATTCTCCGTCTAACTCGAATTACTCATAGCAGGTCGCCACTTGCTATGTTCGTAATTTCACGTTAGCACTAAAATTACTGACTTTGTACTGTTTAATCTTAGTACGTTTTATTTTGCATTATACGAACTAACCCGTTTCAATTATTAAAGAAATTAGCAACCAAAAGTGTTCTTTTCCTTTTTTGAGTGCTCATGTTTTTCTGGTTAACAACTGAAGCTAATTGTAACATCGTTATAAGAACCGAACTTCTTTTACGATAGGCTGTATATTTAGAATGCCATTCTGTCACATATTTGTTTTTATAGGAACGCAATCCTTGAAAACCATAAAAATGATATCCATATTCGTAAATCAAATGAGCCGCACGTTCTTCAATAAAACTGTACTCAGAGCGGCCAACATTTGATAATGGAGCCATTCCCATATTAAAGTAGTCATAACCTTGTTTTTGTCCATATTCGAACAAACTAATGAAAATCTTATCCATAATGCCAGAAGGGGCTTCTTTTGAATGCCTCATCAGATCGACAGATAAGACTCGCTTTCCTCCTGTTGGCATGATACTTGCAAAAGCAACAGCACGTTGCTTAGAGTCACGAATAACGGCCATAGGTGACTGACTAAGATAGTATTCATCAAAAAAGCCTAGCGAAAACCCCTTCTCATTTTGTCCATTGAGCCAGCTGTCAGAAATTTTTTTGAATTCAGCCATCTGTTCTGCTGAAAAAGGCGGCTTTTCAAATGAAAATTGATAACCTTCCCTTTCAAATTTGTTCATCAATGCTCTTTGCGCTCTTTTTTTCTTGCCAGACAATGAAAAGTCGGCCAATTTAACGTAGCCTTCTTCACCGGTTTTGATAAAATCAAATCCGAACTCATGTAGGATCAGTGTCAATTGACTGTTTACTTCATAAAAAGTTAATTGATATCCCTCTTTATCAGCAGCACGCATTAACTGCAGGATAGCCTGTTTGAGATAAACCGGATTGCCGATCGGTTCACCCATAATAATCAGCTTATTTGCCTTTTTACGGTACATGAAGAACAATTGATCTTCACCATCTTTTTGATAAAAATAGATGTTCTTATCACGTAAAAAAGCTAAATGACTTGTTTCATTTCCCCCAAAGTTGGTAATTACCTGCTTGACTCGTTCCTCAGGAAAAACTGCTATCTTCGAAAATTTATCTTCTGCAGCCGATAAATATCTAAACATCAGCAACAAAGCAACTGCCGCAAGCACCAGCCCAACAAAACCTGATAACCAGAGCTTTTCTGATGGAAATAATAATGCATCAGGGACAGCATGATGGATTGTATACTGTGTTGAATTAATTGCGCCTACGATTGCGTACAATACAAAAACTCCCGCAAAAAGCACCCCATCAAAACAAAGTTTTCCAAATGAATATTGAAAATGATTACGGTATAATTCTTTCCGCGAAAAAACGACATTCAACATAACAAATGCCAAAAAACATGTCATTCCAATTGAAAAACTGCGCCACAAGGTATTAATGATTCCCACTGAAAGCAGAATCAGAGTCGGCCAAAATGCATGTTTAACCTTCGATTCAATACCACGTGCCATTCCAATCAGTAAAAAAGCAAAAACCATACTTGATATCTGGCTTAGAAAAAGAAAAGTATACGGATATAGCTTCACAAAAAAAGAATTGCTAAAAGCAAAGTTAGGAACTGTTGATTCAAGCAGTATCAATATTCCTGAAGTATACAAAAACACTGTCAAAACAAAGTGGGCAACTTTACTCAAAAGCGAGCGTGGAATGCCATCAAGAAAAGCATTAATTTTTCTTCCTGTATCGTGGATAAACAAAATGATCCCAACAATGAATGGAACTATGTAATAAAAGAGACGGAAAAACAAAAGCCATACAACACTAGTCTCATTCAATACACCCAAATTCGTCAATCCTACTAGCATAAAAATATCAAATGAACCCAAACCACCAGGCATCATTGAGACAATCCCTACAATTGAAGCAATAACGTAAAGCGGGAAGACATCCACTATCTGAACATTGACGCCCATGATCCAACCAATAAATAAGAAAAAGCCACCAGCTGCTCCCCATTCCAAAGTAGATCCTAAAACTAGTATGCTCTCTTTTTTCAACGTTAAATCACTGAAAAAAGAACTGTTTCTGATACGCGTCACAAACAGCAGTATTGGGAAATAAAGACCACCACCAAATAGCCAGAGCCAGTATTGTGCAAATGTTCTACCAATTCCTAAACCAAAAATACTGATTAAGGCTATCCAGCAATAAATTGAAAGGCCCGCCAGTAAAAATAGTGCAATCTTTGATAATGCAAACAGCACCTGTTTTTTTGAAGCATTTTTGCTATAAAAGTTGGCCCGCAATGTTGCACCCAAAAAACCACCAAAACCAGCAATATTAGTGAAAGTATTGGTGATCCATCCACTTTTTACAACATAAGACTTTGAAAATTTTCCCGGAAGAAAAGAGATAATCTCAAAATCATAGATCAACATTGGAATAATGGAAACAAATCCCAATCCCAACATCAAAACTACAGAAGTCACTGACTGTTCTGCTAAACTATTTTTGACTTGAAACCAGTCAATTCCCTTAAAGATTCTTCCAATTTCAAAAAAGATAAAAATTAAAATTGAGAAGAAAAATAACAGTTTAAGTATACTTAACTTTTGCTCCACAAAAGATTTAAATCTGTTTAATATTTTTAACATAAAACCCCCACTTCACGTTCAAAAACGGCTGCCATTTGTCGCTCCTCTAAGAATTAGTGCCAGCGATAACAGCAAATATTAATGTTACCATTCCTTTACCAGCTCATTATCCTTGCACCAGCTGAAAAATTCAAGCTATTATCCAGAATCTTTACTTTTGCAAAAGTTTTAATACCTTTAAAGACTAGAAAAGAAAAAGGATGATAAGTTAGAAAACCTTACCATCCTTTCAAATTACTATTCTCAAACTTGAGAATAAATTTTGAGCCTATTATACTTGACTATTTAAGAGTAACTACTCCACCAACAGCTTCAAGTTTTGTCTTAAGCTCTTCAGCTTCGTCCTTAGCAACGCCTTCCTTGATAACTGAAGGAACATTGTCAACTAAGCCCTTAGCATCTTTTAAGCCAAGCCCTGTAATCTCACGAACAGCTTTGATGGCCTTGATCTTTTGGTCACCAGATTCAGTCAATTCGACATCAAATGAATCTTTTTCTGCAGCAGCATCTCCACCAGCAGCACCGGCAGCAGCAACTGGAGCAGCAGCTGAAACACCAAATTCGTCTTCGATAGCTTTAACTAAATCGTTTAATTCAAGAATACTTGCTTCTTTTAAATCAGCAATAATTTTTTCTGTATCTAATGCCATTTTTAAAATCCTCCATTTGTAAAAAATTTTCAGTCTTTATTTTGGGACTATGCTGCATCGTCATCTTTGCTGTCAGCAACAGCTTTAACAGCATACGCAACATTGCGAACTGGTGCTTGCAATACAGAAAGTAACATTGAAAGCAATCCTTCGCGACTTGGTAATTTTGCAAGTTCGTTGATCTGTTCCAATGAAGCAACCTTGCCTTCGATCATACCACCCTTGATTTCCAAAGCTTCTGCGTCTTTGGCAAACTTGGCTAAGATACGAGCAGGTGCTACTACATCTTCCTTAGAGAAGGCAACTGCAGTAGGACCAGAGAATGTTTCATCTAACCCTTCATAACCTGCTTTGTCAGCTGCACGTTTCAGATATGTGTTTTTGATAACCCGAAGTTCAACATTTTCCTCACGTAATTGCTTACGCAATTCAGTAACTTGCTCTACAGTTAAGCCTCGATAATCAACAACGACACATGAAACAGCCTCGTTAAACTTAGCAACAACTTCTTCAACAGCTGCTGCTTTTTTTGCAATAACTTCTTTACTCAAATTGATTCACCTCCCAGTCATTGTGTCAGAACTTTGATATTTTACAATAAAAAAGCCCTACGTCCACCAAGACATAGAGAAAGTTTCTAAGTAAAAATACTTATACTCCTCGGCAGGTATTATTAAGGCGCAAGCCACCTGAGTCTTAGGTAGAATCATAATAAAAAATTGACCTTAACCAATTTAACACGTAAATCAGCTAAAGTCAATGCTTGTTTAAGAATTTAATTAAAGAGCAGTTGCATCAAGTGTTACACTTGGTCCAAATGTTGAAGCAACTGAGACATGTTTCACATACTGTCCCTTAACCGATGCAGGACGTGCTTTTACAATTACATCTTTAATTGTGTTAAAGTTCTCAACGAGTGCTTTTTCTTCAAATGAAACTTTTCCGATTGGAACATGTACATTGCCAGCTTTATCTGTCCGATATGTTACCTTACCGGCTTTAGATTCTTTAACAGCCTTTGTAACATCCATCGTAACAGTACCAGTCTTAGGGTTGGGCATCAAACCCTTAGGTCCTAAAACTCGACCTAAACGTCCCACTTGAGCCATCATGTCTGGTGTAGCAATTGCAACATCAAAATCTAACCAACCCGATTGGATACGTTCAACTAAATCATCATCACCAACAACGTCTGCACCAGCAGCTTCAGCGTCCTTAGCCTTTTGACCCTTAGCAAAAACAATAACAGTCTGTTCTTTACCAGTTCCATTTGGTAAAACAACGGCTCCACGTAATTGTTGATCAGCTTGCTTTGTATCTAAGTTCAAGTTGTAAGCAACTTCAACTGTTGCATCAAACTTAGCAAAATCGACTTTTTTAACTAAGGCAAGTGCTTCTTCAGCACCATATGCCTTACCTGCTTCAATTTGTTTTGAAGCTTCAATATATTTTTTACCCTTTTTAGCCATTTGGTTTTTTCCTCCTTGCAATATGTGGTGTAACGGATATACCTCCCACTTGACACATCTACTTTCGTGGAGTGTCCGACTGAGAAGCATTGGTGTGCAGAAGAATTAATCTTCTACAACAAAGCCCATGCTCCGTGCAGTTCCTTCAATCATGCGCATTGCAGCTTCAACATCTGCAGCGTTTAGATCTTGCATTTTTGTTTCAGCGATTTCCTTAACCTGTGCTTTTTTAACAGTAGCAACCTTGTTTGTGTTAGGTTCGCCGGAACCATGTTCTACACCAGCAGCTTTTTTCAACAAAACTGCAGCTGGCGGAGTTTTCGTTACAAATTCAAATGAACGGTCCTCGAAAACTGTGATAACAACAGGGATAAGCATTCCAGCTTGATCAGCTGTACGTGCGTTAAATTCCTTCGTGAATCCCATGATGTTGATACCCGCTTGACCTAAAGCTGGTCCAACTGGTGGTGCTGGAGTTGCCTTACCTGCAGGAATTTGCAATTTAACAACATTAATTACTTTTTTAGCCACGGTACATACCTCCTTAAAGTCCGTGCGTGGTACGGATGGTCAGTTAAATTTGACCTCCCACTACTTGTATGCAAAACATACGTTAAAAATATATCATGAACTCAAAGAAATCGCAAGTCACCTTGCCACTAAAAATTTTTTTATTTTCATGTCAATTTCATGATTTTCATGCAATTTACGATGAGTTGCTCTTTTACCCTTTATTATCAATTCACTATACACTCGTTTATCAAGCAGATAACGTAACGAACGAGCTGATGAAACAGAAACTGTCCCATCGGACTTGCCGTTGTCAATATCTCCAATAATATTTAAGAACAGAGTTTGCGTTGAAATCCTGTGACGCCATCTTTTCAATTTACGATAAATAGCAGATGGCTGCAGCGGTCCTTGAGAGGATAGAGGACTTTGTTCAATCACTTTAGAGTTTTTCCCTGGCTCGGTGTCATTGTATGGTGCTCCCAGTGTTACCAATTTTGCAACTAACGGCATCGCTTTTTCGTTCCCGTACTTAGTCAAGTAACTTAAAACAGAGACAGCCCCCATCGAATGAGCAATAATGTCGACCTTTTTGATCGCAAAATCTTGGGCTAGTTTCTGCAAAATTTTTTTCAGCCATTGCGTCTGTTTGACCACAGATGCATGATTATCGTCAAATAAAACTTGAATCATGGCTCCTGTAGCCGCAGGATCTCCTATTATTGTAATTTTGCCGCTAACACCCACTCTAACAACCGCTGATTTAACGCCCCAGCCCTTTTCCTCAAATCGTCTCATCATCAGTCCAAAAGAAAAACGGTTGCCCGCATAGCCGTGAATGAATAAAACTGGTTCTTTAAAAATAACTTTCTTGACGTCTTTTTTATGAGGACGTGCTAACAACCTGTAGCGCCGTATTATACTAAAAAAAAGACCGCATCCCAACAAAAATAACAAAGTGATGCAATGTTTATTTTTCATTTTTAAACTATCTTATCCACCTGATCATAATTAAGCTCAGTGGCAGTTTCACGTCCAAACATATCAATATCAACGCGTAATTTCATCTTCTCAGAATCGATTTCTGTAATCTTACCCACTAAACCAGAAAAGGCTCCTTCAACGATTTTAACAGATTCCCCAACTTCTACATCAAAATCCTCATGCCGCGAACTCATCCCTAGACGTCTTAAAATCAGTTCAACCTCATCACCAAGCAGTGGAGCTGGTTTACTACCTGCACCGTGTGATCCAACAAATCCGGTAACTCCAGGTGTGTTACGGGCGACATACCAAGATTGATCAGTCATCACCATCTCAACCAGAACATATCCTGGAAAGGTCTTCTTGCTTTCTACTTTATCTTTACCTGTTTTGGTCGTTTCATGCTCCTCTTCTTCAGGAACAACAACTCTGAAAATGTAATCTTCCATTCCCATTGATTGTGCCCTTGATTCAAGATTCGCTTTTACCTTATTTTCATAGCCAGAATAAGTATGCAAAACATACCAATTCTTCTCAAATGATTCAGCCACTTTTTTCCCTCCTAATTTCAAAAATCAAAATAAAAAAACCTCGAATACTCGAAGTTTCCTCAACACAGATAGTATAGCATAAAAATTAATAATATGCCCACTTAATAAAATGATCTTAAACAATACTCAAACTAGTAGTTTTATGACAGCTTGCACAGCATAATCAGCTATTGCAAAGAAAACTGCAAAAAATATTGCAGTCGTAATAACCGTTGTTGTATCCTGCACAGCCTCTTTTCTTGTTGGCCATCTGGTTTCTTTCATCGTCTTAATGACACTTCTGAAAAACTTCACTTATCACTTACCTCCGTTCAAGAAAGTTAAATTACCTTGCTATCTCGTTTCACTATGCACTGTGTGCTTATTACAATATTTGCAAAACTTCTTCACTGTTAAACGCTCAACCCTGTTTGGATTTGCGACAATTGTATAATTTCGCGAACCGCAAACAGTACAGGCTAAAGCAATCTTCTTTTGAGCCATCTTCAATACTCCTTAGTCTTTATCAGACATAACTCTATCACGCTAACTTAAAGCTTGTCAATCTCGATCATCATGTTCCAGTTCATCACGCAACTCGGCTAATCGTTTTAATTGCCGTTCATCCCATGGCAGCCTTCTAACAGAGGCTTCGTCTTGGTATTTTTGCGTCTGCTGCTTTACTTCTTTTTTCGCACGTTTAATATCTTGGTATAATTCCCATGCCGGAACCCGCATCGCACCTTGGGAAAAGATGGTCCACTGTTCCGCTTGATCACTTGTAGCTACAGTTACCTGAGTCAGACGGTTTTGTAGTTTGCCGGCCAGTGACTCAATATAACTGTCGGCTGTTTCATCTTCGGCAGTCCACACTATTTTCAGCCCATACTTATCGTAACTTTTGGCTAATCCAGGTACATACATTGCATCAAAGACTACTATTATCTGGTAACTACGCTGTTTCTTAAAATTAGACAAAATATGCAAAAGCATATCGCGTGCATCTTCAAGACGACCAGCCTTCTTCATCTTGTCTAGCTGGGGCCAATTACCGATCATATTATATGCATCAACTATAAGAATATTTTTTTTCATTCTAGTTTCCTCTTGATGTAAATCCTTGATAAATCAATAGACTAGCTGCCACACTAGCATTCAGGCTCTGAACATGTCCAACCATAGGAATCGTCAGCATCTCATCACATTCTTTCTTAAGCAATGGTGAAATTCCTTTACCCTCATTTCCTATTATTAATGCCACAGCTCCTTGTGCATTCCACTTTCGAAAATCAGTGCCATGCATGTCTGTTCCAAAAATCCAAATTCCCTTCTTCTTTAGTAATTTGACTGTCTGAACTAGATTAGTTACTCGAGCAACTGGGACGTGTTCAATCGCTCCCGTAGAAGTTTTAGCTACTGTTGAAGTCAACTGTACTGCCCGTCTCTTAGGAATTATTATTCCCTGAACACCTGCCGCGTCAGCTGTCCGTATAATTGAACCTAGATTATGTGGATCTTCAATATTATCTAAAATCAGAAAAAACGGATCTTTATTTTCAGCTTCAGTACGAGCAAGCAAGCCTTCTACTGTTTCATATTTATAAGCAGCTACAGCGACAACTACTCCTTGGTGATTTTGATTATCCGCCAGCAAGTCCAATTTACTTTTAGGAACTTTGTTAACTATAATTTTTTTCTTTCTTGCAATGGATGCAATTTCAAGTAACGCATCAGCTTTAAGCTGATCTTGAATGAAAACTTTATTTATATCTTGGTTATTCTTAAGTGTTTCAAGTGCTGGATGCCTTCCAATTACAAATTCGCTTTTTTCATCCGCATCACCACTATTTTTATTATTAAAGCTCATTTTTTCTCCTTTTCGACAGTTTCAATACACCATTCAGCCAGCCGATCGAGCCGCTCTGTTTGACCGCTCAAAAAAAGATAGCCAAAAAGTGCTTCGAATCCAGTTGATATTCGATAAGTCAACACTGATGTATTTTTCGCTGATGTGTGACTTTTCGCATTACGTCCACGACGAAAATATTCTGCCTCATGCTCCGTCATGATTTCTTTTTCATTCATTTTATCAATCAAAAAGGCTTGTGCTTTAGCAGAAACATAATGAGTCGCTCTATGGTGCAGTTTCGTCGGTTTAGTAATTCCGCTTTGCAATAAATGTTTTCTTATATAAACTTCGTAAATGGCATCACCCATATATGCCAAAGCAATCCCATTCATCTGTTCATAGGTCTGCTCTTCCATTATCTTTTCCACCTTGTTCCTTGAGGAGTATCTTCAATAGTTATTCCTTGTGATTTTAACTCATCTCTGATTTCATCGCTTCTTGCAAAATCATGATTTGCACGTGCCTCATTACGCTCCTTGATCAGCCCTTCAATCCTATCATCATGCAAAATAGGTTTCTTTAGTCTGATACCAAATACCCCCACCAATTTCTCCAATTCTGCATTCAGGGCCACAATACTACTTTGATGTACTTTAAACTGAGAACTATACACATTAGTATACTTTGCAAGTTCGTACACGACCGCTATTCCGTTCTGAGCATTGAAATCATCATCCATGGCTTTGATGAAGTCATCATGATATCCTGCTATCTTCTTTTTTAGTTCTGGTTCAATTTCAGCTTTCTCTGCATCTTTCAAGCGATAATACGCATTCTCAAAAGCTGTTTGTATTTTAGCTAGATTTGTCTGTGCCTCGTCGAGGTTAGCTTGACTGTAACGAATTGGACGCCGATACTGTGTCGTAGCCATAAAAAAGCGAATAACTTGCGGATCAACTTTCTTCAATAAATCATGAACTGTGATAAAATTACCTAGCGATTTGCTCATCTTTTCATCTTTTTCACCAATCGTCACAAAACCATTATGCAACCAATAATTGGCAAACTTTTGTCCCGTTTTTGCTTCACTTTGAGCAATCTCATTCTCATGATGTGGAAATTCAAGATCTTGTCCACCAGCATGAATATCAATCGTGTTTCCTAATATCTTAGTTGCCATCACAGAACATTCAATATGCCAACCTGGTCGTCCCTTTCCCCATGGCGAATCCCAAGAGACTTCTCCTTCTTTCGCTTTTTTCCAAAGTGCAAAATCCAAGGGGTCTTCTTTTCTTTGCGTCTCAGCAGAATTAATGCGCGCACTTGCACCCTGTTCTAATTCATCCACTGACTGACCTGAAAGCTTACCATAATTTTTAAACTTACGTGCCCTGTAGTATACATCACCTTGTGCCTCATATGCATAGTCTTTTTCAACCAAGACCCTCACAAAATCAATAATATCATCCATCATATCTACCACACGCGGATTGTGAGTTGCCCTTTCAATATTCAGCGCATCTGTATCTTCATAAAAAGCTTTGATAAATTTATCTGCTACTTGCCTAGTAGTCATCTTCAATTCGTGACCAGCACGAATGATCTTATCATCGACATCCGTAAAATTAGAAACATAATTAACTTTATATCCACGAAATTCAAAATAACGCCTAACGGTATCAAAGACAATTGCGCTTCGTGCATTGCCAATATGAATATAGTTATACACAGTAGGTCCACAGACATACATGTTCAGCGTTTTGGGTGCAAGCGGCTTAAACTCTTCTTTCTTATTTGTCAGTGTATTGTAAAGTTGAATCATTTTTTAGCCCCCTTTTTCTAATTATATATTATAAAAAGAGTCTAGGACCAATTTAAACTCATCCCAGACTCTTTTTATTATCAGCATAAATGCATAGCTAATTATTTGTCCATTTCGTCCAAAGTCTTTTTTAGATGCTCTAATGCCTTTTTACGTCCTAATAATTCAATTGAGGCAGCTAATTCTGGTCCGTGTGTTTCCCTAGTAGTTGCAATCCTAATAGGCATATACAATTTGCGTCCCCTAATACCTGTGTCTTTTTGAATGCTATAGATCGTATTTTGAATTTCAGTTGCATCAAAAATCGGCAACTTATTGACTCTTTCAGCAAACTCCCTTAAGACAGTTGGAGCACTATCATCTGCCAGTTCCTTCTTAGCAGCCTCATCAAGGACTGGTGGTTCATTAAAGAAAACATCAGCCAGTTCAACGATCTGCCCCGTATACGACATCTGTTGCTTATACATGCTGATTAATTTCCGAGCCCATTCAATCGTTTTAGAATCAGGATTCTCCGAAATACGGCCAGCTTTAATCAATTGTTTAAGTGAAGAATCAACAATATTGTCTTCCTTTGCATTTTTCACGTACTGGTTGTTAACCCATTCAAGTTTTTTACCATCAAAAGAAGCTGGTGACCGACTTAAACGTTTAGGGTCAAACATTTTAATAAGTTCTTTTCGATTGAAGATTTCCTTTTCTCCTACCGGCGACCAGCCAAGCAAAGTAATAAAATTGAACATTGCATCAGGTAGATAGCCCAATTCGCGATATTGTTCAATAAACTGTAAAACACTCTCATCGCGCTTACTTAATTTCTTACCTGTTTCTGTGTTTATAATCAGTGTCATGTGCCCAAAAACTGGTGGTTCCCAACCAAACGCCTCGTACACCACCAACTGTTTAGGCGTATTCGCAATATGATCATCTCCACGCAAAACATGCGTAATCTTCATCAAATGATCATCAACAACAACCGCAAAATTATATGTTGGCATCCCATCCCGCTTCTGAATGACAAAATCGCCGCCGATCGTATTAGACTCAAAGCTAATAGGTCCCTTGACGATATCATCAAATTTGTATGTCTGATCTTTAGGAACATGTATTCTGACAACTGGTTTCAATCCAGCAGCCTCAGCTTCATCTTGTTTAGCCTTGATTTCTTCAGGGGTCATGCCTTCATACTCGTAAACGTAACGTGGTGCCTCTCCCTGCGCTTTTTGTTCTTCTCTTTGCTTGATTAATTCCTCTTCAGTCATGTAGGACTTGTATGCTAGACCCTTGTCCAGCAATTCTTGAATAAGTGGGAGGTAAATCTCCTTACGCTCCGATTGACGGTAAGGCCCGACTTCCCCCGGCTTATCAGGGCCTTCGTCCCAATCCATTCCTAACCACTTCAGGTTTTCTAACTGACTTTTCTCACCATCAGCAATATTTCTCTTAAGATCTGTATCCTCGATCCTGATTACAAAAGTACCATTATTGTGCCGTGCAAATAAGTAGTTAAATAATGCCGTCCGAGCATTTCCAATATGGAGATGGCCTGTAGGACTTGGTGCGTAACGCACACGAATTTTTTCTTCTGCCAAGTTTAATGTCTCTTCTTTCTTTTCTGATTTAATCTGCCACGCAAAGCAGCGACCCATACTTTATTGATTTTACAATGAAAAAATAAAAAAATAAACTCTCTGCGGGTAATATTCTTAACTAATTTTTTTCTCTAAGCTCACGTCCAGAATGCGCCGGTTTAGCAAAAATCATCCTTCCTGCATCTGTTTGCAGAGCACTCGTGACGATAACTTCAAGTGGTTTATTAATATAGTAGCGTCCGTCCTCTACTACTATCATAGTCCCATCGTCAAGATAAGCTACACCTTGCTGACGCTCGGTTCCATTTTTTATAACAGTCACGTTCATTCTTTCACCGGGGACAACACGTGGTTTTAAAGCTTTAGCTAGAGCGTTCACATTTAAAACCTGCACATTTTGAAATTCGCTCACTTTATTCAGATTGTAATCATTAGTCACAATCACTGCATCAAGCAACTTCGCCAGCTTGATCAACTTGCTGTCGACCTCCTGTACATCTTCAAAATCCCCTTCATACATCTCTACAGGAACTTTTTTTTCTTCACGCAGTTTATTTAAAATATCCAATCCACGGCGGCCCCTAACTCTTTTAATGCTATCGGCTGAATCGGCTATATATTGTAGTTCGTAGAGCACAAAATTAGGTACTATCAGTGTTCCTTCTATAAAACCGGTTTTTACCAAATCATAGATTCGCCCATCTATTAAGATATTAGTGTCAAGCAGTTTTGCTCTGTGAAAATTGTCTCCCGCCTTCCTGTCTAAGACGTTAGAGTTGCTACTAGCTTGCTGTTTTTCAGTCTTACGCCTTGCAAATAAAAACTTCTTAAAATCAACAAGGTGATTTCGCCCAACAATAAAACCTAAATAGCCTAAAATAACCATCAAAACTATCGGGATGATCGTATTTAAAATAAATAATTGCGAATGCGAGAATAAAGTAGAGATCAATACCGCGATAATCAATCCAACGATGACCGACACACTAGTGGAGATAATAATATCAGGGCTTTGATGTACTAGCCGATTCTCCATCCGTTGGATAAATTTTTCAAGTGGGTCCGTAATGAATAAAGAAACCAGAAACATTACCAGCACTCCAATAACAATGTTGGTTACAAAATTATTTACCCAGATATTCCCTTCAATTCCGATAATAAGCCACAAAAAAGGCATAAAGCTGTATCCAGCTCCAACACCCAAAATAGTTAGTACAAGCCTTATCATTTTTCTTCGCATCAAATTACTCCCTTCTCTGCTTACTTAAAAACGACTCGCAAAGCTTCGCTTAAAGTAGCTACGCCCACAACTTCTATGTGTGGGGGTGGTGTCCAACCTGTTAAATTATTTTTCGGTACGATTGCTCGTTTAAAACCCAACTTAGCTGCTTCGGCGACCCGCTGTTCTACACGATTGACCCGTCTTATTTCACCGGTCAAACCTAGTTCACCAATAAAGCAATCGGACGGATTCGTTTCTAGATCACGGTAGCTTGAGGCAATACTGATTGCTATCGCCAGATCAATAGCAGGCTCATTTAACTTAACCCCGCCAGCAGCTTTCAGATATGCATCTTGGTTCTGCAGCAAAAGCCCAGCCCTTTTTTCCAAGACAGCCATAATCAAAGAAACTCGGTTATGATCCAGACCTGTTGTTGTCCGTTTAGCATTTCCAAATGCGGTTGGAGTCACTAAAGCCTGTACTTCCACAAGAATAGGTCGAGTCCCCTCCAATGAAACAACGATTGCGGAACCAGTCGCACCTCTTAGCCGCTCCTCCAAAAAGATCTCGGATGGATTAGCAACCTCTGCCAACCCGCCTTCTTTCATCTCAAAAATTCCTATCTCATTTGTAGATCCAAAGCGGTTTTTGACGGCACGCAAAATACGATACGTATGGTGCAAATCACCTTCAAAATAGAGAACCGTATCGACCATATGTTCCAGTATTTTGGGGCCAGCGATTGCTCCACCCTTAGTAACATGCCCAACAATAAAAATAGAGACACCGTTTGTCTTAGCTATCTGCAATAGTTCTGCAGTAACTTCCCTTATCTGGGAGACACTGCCAATAGCTGAAGACATATCTGCCTCCTGCATGGTTTGAACCGAATCTATCACCACAAAATCAGGCTTCATCTTATCAATATACTGGTGAATACTTGCCATATCCGTTTCAGGATACAAATAGAAATCTTTTCCACCGATATTGAGGCGCTCAGCTCTTAATTTAATCTGAATCGCACTCTCTTCACCCGAAACGTATAAAACTTTGTTCCCTGTGGCTGCAAGTTGCCCCGATACCTGTAGCAGTAAGGTAGACTTGCCAATTCCAGGATCACCACCAATCAAAACTAATGAGCCTGGGACCACTCCACCACCTAGAACACGATTCAGCTCGTTAAGCTGTGTCTTAACACGGGGACTCTCTTCGGTGTTAACACTGTCTAACAGCTGTGGTTTGACACGTGAACCATCAAAGCTAACGCGTGCAGCCTTTTTTGAAGTGGTCTGCGGTTGTTTTAATTCTTCTGTCAAGGTATTCCAAGAACCGCAATTAGGGCAACGTCCCAGATAGCGTGGGGAAGAATAACCACAATTTTGACAGACATATTGCGTTTTTACTTTTGCCAATCTATGTTCTCCCTTCAAGTACGGCTATCTAGAATGATAGTAGCACAAGTATTTGAATAATTTAAAAACTACATGATTCTTTAAGAAATTTTATTTTCCAGATGAACCGAATCCACCCTCACGCTGTGCCAATGGTTCTTTCTCATTCTCTGCCAATAGAAAAGGCATAAATATTCCCTGTCCAATTCTTTCGCCTTTTTTAATCACAAGATCCTTTAACCCGAAATTTAAGAGTTGGAAAAAAATTTCTCCTTCATTGCTCTCGTTGTCGTAGTAGTCAGCATCAACGATTCCTACACCATTAGGTAGAATCAGACTGCGTTTTAGGGGATTGCTCGAACGATTAGCTAATAAAAGAAACTCATTTGATTGCATGTAGGCCTTAATTCCAGTGGGTACAAGAAATGGTCGCAATTCTTCTTGTGCTTCCACATAATCAGCAGCAGTCAGCTTCTTCTGGTGGAACCTACTCCAAAGTATTTTAACAAAGTTCTTTTTCCAAACACTAGGTACAATAAAATCTTCTGCCGCGCAAAAATCATAACCGGCAGCATTTTTAGTTGCCCTTTTTGGAAGAATAATTTTTTCTCCAGAATATTTACTAACTACCTCAAACCCTCGTATCACAATTATCACTCTCATTTCTCTAATTACTATTATTCTAATTCTACCATCAAAATTGCCCCAGATATACCGCAAACTATCGAATAAATCAGGGCTATGCTATAATTTAGTAAAAAATGAGGTGATGAAAATGCGTTCGGAATGGACAAGTAATTCATTTAATTACTACATGGAAGATGCAACAGACCCCTGTGCGCACATTGGATTCAAACTGATCGATGACAACCAGACATATGTTGTTGAGCACACACTGGTTCCTCCAGAATATCGCGGTCGTGGTCTAGCTGGCAAGATCACTGCTGATTTTTTGCAACAGGTGCGCATTAAGGGTTCCAAGGTACTGCCACTTTGCCCTTTTACGCGCAGCTTTTTTGAACACCATCCTGAATATAGTGATCTATTAACTTCCCAAAATAAAGATGCATGAAGGTGAAAATAATGAGTCAAGATGAACTAAAAAAGTTAGTTGGTGAAGAAGCCGCGACTTGGGTCAATGATGGTATGACAGTTGGTCTAGGTACAGGTTCAACCGTCAAATTTATGGTTGATGCACTCGCAAGACGTGTTCAAGAAGAGCAGCTTAATATAACAGGCGTCGTAACCTCAACCGTAACCGCTAAACAAGCATCAGCTTTAAATATTCCACTCAAATCCGTTGATGAAGTTGACAATATAGACCTGACTATTGATGGTGCAGACGAGATCAGTGCTGATTTTCAAGGAATTAAAGGCGGTGGTGCAGCTCTTTTATTTGAAAAAATTGTAGCCGTAAATTCACGCCGAAACCTTTGGATTGTTGACCAGAGTAAACTTTCAGATAAGCTTGGTTCTTTCCCACTGCCGGTTGAAGTTATTCCCTATGGCAGTAAGAAATTGTTTTCTATTTTTTCTAAAAGAGGATATGCACCGACATTTCGCTTAGACAATAATGGTCAATTGAAACATACCGATTCTGGGAACTTGATAATTGACCTTCATCTGAAAATGATCGAACATCCGCATGATCTGGCTGCTGAACTGTCCGCACAGGTTGGCGTCGTTGAACACGGACTCTTTTTAGATTTAGTTAATACGGTTATCGTCGGATACCCTGATGGTCCAAAAATTTTAGAAGCTCGCTAGTTCCACCTGAAACAACAGTGTAATACAGTTTACGCGTAGTCTTATTTAGCATATAATATTGTTATTGTAAAAAAGGGAGAGTGACTTTGTTGACTAAAGCTATTGATGCAACACAACTAGCTAAATTCAAAAAATCATTAGAAAAGCGTCAAGATTATGCAGTGATTGAGCGCGCTGTAACAAAAAATGGTATCTTAGCAACTACTGCAGATTATCATTCTGAAGTTAAGATGAACCCGGTTTTTTCAATCGATTTGGATACGGGCGACGTTGCAAATCAGAAGCAGTCTGGGCGTTGCTGGATGTTTGCTGCATTAAATACAATGCGCCACGATATCAAAAATAAATTCAATGTTCCTAAAGACTTTGAGTTATCTCAAAATTACACATACTTCTGGGATAAGCTTGAAAAAGCAAACTATTTCTACGAAAACGTCCTTAAGACTGCATCGTTGCCAACTTCTGACCGTAAAGTCAGCTGGTTGATGACAACACCACAGCAAGATGGAGGCCAGTGGGATATGATCGTGGCTATCATCCAAAAATATGGTGTCGTGCCGCAGTCCGTAATGCCTGAAACTTATAATTCTTCAAAATCTAACGAATTCAACAGTACTTTTAATCTAAAACTACGCAAAGATGCAGTCAAACTTCGTAAGTTAGTTGCCACAGAAGCATCTGCTGCACAAATCGATGAAACAAAGGCCCAAATGCTTGATGAATCCTATCGAATGTTAGCCTACAGTTTTGGCGAACCGCCGACCAAGTTTGATTTTGCTTACCGCGATACTGATAAGAAATATCACCTTGATCGTAACTTGACACCTCAATCTTTCTTCGAGAAGTATGTCGGCTGGAATCTTGACGATTATGTATCAATCATCAATGGGCCTACGGCAGACAAGCCTTATAATCACATGTACACCGTTGAGATGCTTGGAAACGTCGTTGATGGGCGGCAAGTACGCCATCTAAATGTCAATATGGAGACATTCCGCCAAGTTGCCATTGCGCAATTAAAGGCTGGTGAAAGTGTATGGTTCGGCTGCGATGTCGGACAGGAATCTGATCGTCAAAAAGGTATTATGGATACTGCTCTTTACCATAAAAACGACTTGTTTGATGTTGATCTCACCATGTCTAAAGCTGATCGCCTTGATTACAGTGAAAGTTTGATGACACATGCAATGGTACTAACAGGAGTTGATTTAGTTGATAACAAACCTACCAAATGGAAAGTTGAAAATTCATGGGGTAAAAAAGTCGGTACTAATGGTTTCTTCGTTATGAGCAACGATTGGATGAATGAGTTCTGTTATCAAGTCGTCGTAAATAAAAAATATCTTTCTGCGGATCTACAAAAAGTCTTAAAAGAAGATCCTAAAGTGCTTGCTCCATGGGATCCAATGGGTTCTCTTGCTTAATTAATGCACTGCTTCTTATTAACAGTTTCCAAAAAGAACCTTCTGCTAATATTTACTGAAATTTAGCAAAAGGTTCTTTTTTTGTCTATTTTACGTAGAAAATATCGATTCACTTAGAGTGTCTTCTTAGTAACAATCCTTAATTTATGATCTAGTTCATAAATAATTGGCACTGCATTAGCAACCTCTACTCCATCAATCTCTTCATCGCTGATACCCTCAATATACTTAATCAAAGCGCGTAGTGTGCTGCCATGTGCAACAATCAATTGGTTTTTGCCATGCAGTAACTGTGGGGCAATATTATCAAGCCAGTAAGGTACAATCCGTCTTGAAGCCATTTTTAGGCTTTCTCCCAATGGAATAATGGTGCTCGGATATCTATTGTAGCGTCGCTCAAAATCAGGCTATCCATCAGCGGAGGAATGGCATCGTAACTGCGCCGCCACAAGGCAACTTGATGTTTTCCGTATAATTGACGCGAAAATTCTTTATTAACACCACGCAATGCTCCATAATGACGCTCATTTAAGCGCCAACTCTTTCGCATTGGGATACTTGACTGCCTGATCATCTCTAAAACGATATCAGCTGTTTTGATTGCACGTACCAAAGATGAAGTATGGGCGGCTGAAAACCATATTTTTTCATTATTAAGAAGCTTGCCAGCCTTTACAGCTTGCCGCATTCCTTCTTTAGTTAACAATGAATCTGTCCACCCCGTATAGGTGTTAGTCTGATTAGCCTGACTTTGACCATGACGCAATAATACTAATTTAACCAAGTCGCTCGACCTTTCTTTTATAAGGTTTACTAGTTATCATACCAAATTTTAGATCATCATAAAAGCAACAATCAGCCGACACAAACAAAAAGCCACTGCATGTATTGCAAAAATATGCATCCAATTGACACACAGATCGTCATTTAAAATACCATAATGCTGGCGATGCAAATAAAAAAACAGGGAATAGATCAAAAATGATGCTTTGACCAAAACTCCTGTTTTCATCTTGTATTATCTAAATCGATGTTAACGTACTTCTGATAATTTGTCTTTTCTTCTTATATGTACATTGCTCATGTTTAAAAGCTGCAATATTCATATAATTCACATTTAAAGTTTAAAATATCATGACTTATTAATATTCATTCTTTTTTAAAACTATTGTTTAATTAAAAATATTCAACGCTCTTATTTTAAGCGACCTGCGAAAGATGGAGCGAATGTCGAAATACTGCCCACCTTAACATTTTGTCCAGTTTGTGGAGCATGAACATATTGGCCTCCGCCAATATAAATAGCTACATGGTAGCTGCTGCCCTTTGCACCCCAGAAAAGCAAGTCCCCTGGTTGCGCCTGAGCAACGGATTCGTAGGAAACATAACCTTCTTGAGCTGCTGTATTATGTGGTAAAGAAACTCCAAATTTACCATAAACAAAGGCCGTTAATCCTGAACAATCCATTCCAGAAAGAGAACTGCCGCCCCAAACATACGGGATACCCATTCTTGTCAAAGATAACGCTGCTGAAACTGCTGAACCTGTATCAACACTTGATGTACTTGGTGCATTGTTTGAGGATGAACTGCTAACAGCATCATTGCTGTCATTGGTCTTGTCGGTGGAACTGTTAGTATCTGTACTATTTGTATTTGCCAATTTTGTCACAACACTACCGTTATTGTTACTGGAGGAAACAGTTGTAGCATTCAAGCTTTCTGGCTTATTTGAAGCAGCTTTATCTGCAGCTTTATTGGCTGTTGCCAAGGCTTTAACTGCAACAGTCGAATCCTTAGTAGTCTTAACCGTGGTAGCTGCCTTTTTAGCTGCTGCCAAAGCATTTTCTGCATTTTTCTTATCAGCATCTTCTTTAGCTTTTCGTACTTGTAGCTCTGTCTTCTGAACTGCTAAATCGGCCATATCTGATTGCAGTTTTGCGTTTACCTTTTTCTGTTGATCTTCTGCAAGGTCAATGCTTTCTTTATCAGCAGCCACCTTTAGTTTATCTTTTTTTTGGTCTGAGAGAGTCTGGTTGTTAGCATGAACCATAGTTGCAACTGTCGTAACACGGTCAACTGCATCACTAAGATTGTTTGAATCAGTTACAAATTGAATAATCGAACCTGCATCATTTATCTGCGCTGAACGTGCCTGCTTAGCTAAATGATCTTTGCGTGCATTAATATTTTTGGTTAAAGACTGAATTTCTTGAGCATCAGCTGTTTGTTTTTCCTGCAGCTTGGACAATTTTTGCTGATTATCTGAAATTAAAGACTGCGTTTGATCAATTTTCCTGTTCACATCACTTATTTTACTAACCGTATCTGATGCTGAAACTCCAGTTTTTAAACTGAAAACAACTAATGCTGCTGCTATCGCAGTTGTAACTTTCACTAAATTATTCTTCCCCATGAACCATACACCTCTACCGATCGTTAATATTATTAATATTTTTTTAAATAACCACGCTTATAATATTATCATTAAGCTGGGGGAAAGAGCATTACATTATATTTACAAAATACCTTATTAAGTACCATTTTGGTCCCAAATATTACATTTTTATTTCTAAAGTTACAAAGCTAGCTCATCCCCGCCATAACTAGCTATATATAACTCGTTTTTAGCGTTTTATTCTAAATCATCGCCTAAATATTACTTGTGTAACCTTAAAGTCATCTTATAACAGTTTTGATTACCACTATGTCATTCGGATATACTCTAAAAAACAAATAATTGTATACAAAAACCCGGGTTACTATTTATTTTTCAATAGCAACCCGGGAAATATTTCACATCTCAGATGGTCGTTGCAGAACTAAGATTTTGATGCTGCATCAATGTTTTCTTCCTTGACTTTATTACCGATAAAGGTAACCACGGAACCGATTAAAATAACTATAATCCCAATAATTGTTAACACCGAAATTTTTTCACCAATCAAGATAGCTGCTAGAATTGGCGCAAGACCTGGTTTAATGAAAAATACAAGCGAAGCGGTCGAAACATTTGATCTTTCCATCGCCAAAAAATAAAATGCAAATCCGCCTCCGGTTACACAAACACCTAAGTAAAGAAGCATTGGAAGTGCTGAAAATGTGATATTTTGAATTATAGGCAAATTCTTAAAACTTGACATTGAACTGCTCTTCCCCAACCAAAGAGCAACCGCTGGAATATGTGTCAACCAAGAAATAACTAACAACTCAGCTGTTCCGGCAATAAATGTATAACAAGTCATCACTATCCCATTCAAGCCACGTTTCGTAGAACCATAGCGTGATACAATTGAGTAAAAGCCAAATGTAACTGCCGATAAAAGAGCCAAAACAATCCCAGTAGGCCGCGATAAATGAGCTGGGTCAATAATAATCAAGAGACCAATAATTGAAATAACTACGGCAATCAGATTAGCTCGGCCAAGCCGTTCATGTAAAATCAGAAAAGCAAAGATCAATGCAAAAACAGGATTACAGCTGAATAATACGGCGACAGTTGAGGCCTTTGTCGAAACTACAGCAAGCTGGAATAACGACATACTGACAATGACGCACAAGAAACCTGTCACTAAAAATAAAAGCCAATCTTGTTTTGTTAGTGTACGCTTATTTTGTTTAAGCGATTTGTTGGCAATTGGAAGTAAAACTAAACTCCCAATAAAAAAACGAATTAAATTCAATTGAATCGGGTTAAAAGTTGCTCCCGCTACTTTCAAGGCGATCTCCATCGAGCTAAACATCAAGGTTGATATTAAAACATAAACTATCGTCCTTTTCACGATCGATACTCCCTATCCTATATTTTGTGTTACAACCATTAAAATTGGTACTACAATTAAAGAAATAAGTGTGGTTTCAGTAACCATGACAGCTGCATAATCCGAATCAGCATTGTACAAATTTGCAACAACAGGTGCGTTAGTCATAACTGGCATGGCTGACTGTAAGATAAATACCTGCTTCATTATTAAGGGCATATCTGCTGGGATAACGAGTAAAGACATCAAAATTGGTGCACAAACAAAACGACCTAGCAGAATCAGCACGTTGTCTTTTTTTAAGGCTAGCTTATTTAAACCGGCATGTGAAACCGAAATGCCAATAAAAATCATCGACAACGGAATAGTCAGACTGCCAATATAGTCCAAATCAGAATTGACAAAATCTGGTAATCTTATACCCAGCAATACAAAGATAACTCCCACGATAAAACCTAGTAAGGGTGGTGAAAATATTTTTCCAAGTGTCTTTTTCAAATCAAATTTTATTTCCTGACCACCATCACGCTGGATAAGATATGTTCCAAGTGTCCAAAAAATTGTTGTGTTCGCCATATAATAAATAAGGACATATGGGATGCTTTCACTTCCAAAAAGAGCTTGGTTGATTGGCAGACCTACAAAAACAGTATTTGAGTTAAAAAACATGGATGAGAACAATCCAGCATGGCTATCACGTATCTTGCAAATTCGCACAAGGGCAAATGCAATTGCCATTAAAATCATCATAGAGATGACAGGAAAGCGCAAATCTGGTATCATTCTTGCTAAATCTCCTGCGGAAAATTTGCTCATTATTGTTGAGATCATATAGCAAGGCAATGAAATCTGAGTCACAATCCTTGCAATCAATTTAGTTGATTTTTCATCAAACCATTTCCGCTCTGCCAAAACATACCCAAGAACGATCATGACTAAGATGATCAAAACTCCAGATATACTATGTTCAAAAACTTGCATAGCTTCACTTCTCTTTCTCATTATTCTTATACTAAACATTCATAAGTATATCACAATTCTGTAACATGCATTACAAGACTAGCTATAAATCAACAGTTTTTCATCTAACTAAAAAACATTAATTATTTAATTTACCGTTAAGCATTTTTTTTACTACACAAATTTCGCCACTAAGTAGTATAATTCACTCATACATAATGTCGAATTTAAGGAGTTTTTTATGAATAATAATGACAAAAATTCTGAGGAGCTAATTGACACGCCTATGCGCAGAAACAATGGTTCTTCACACCGAAAGAAAAGTCCACGCGGCAAAAGACGCCTCACATGTACTATTTTACTAGGTTTGATCCTTATTTTATTTTATGGTACAGCCTTTTATGCATATAACATGTTGGGTGTTGCAAAAGATACTATCAGCAAAACCTTTAAACAGACAAATATTAAAAAATCACGTAATGTCTCTCAAGTACTTAAAGACAAAAAACCCTTTTCTGTACTTTTACTGGGCACAGATACAGGTGACTTAGGGCGGAGTGACAAAGGACGAACTGATACGATTATCCTTGCAACAGTTAATCCTCAGACTAAGCGTGCAACATTGACGAGCATTCCTAGAGACACACAAGTCAAAATAAAAGACAGTGAAAATTCATATGACAAAATAAATTCAGCATACACCATTGGTGGAACTAAATCTGCTGTTGAAACTGTTCAAAACACCCTGCATGTTCCCATTGACTTTTACTTGCTAGTCAACATGGGTGGTTTGCGTAAAGTCGTGGATGCTCTAGGAGGCGTTACAGTTACACCACAATTGACTTTCAAGTACAGCTATGCGGATGTAACCAAAGGCAAAACAGTCAAACTGAATGGTCAAGAAGCCCTTGCGTACTCTCGTATGCGTTACAGTGATCCAGAAGGTGATTATGGTCGGCAGAAACGGCAAAAGCAGATCATCAAAGCTATTGCAAGCAAAGCAGCTTCTTCGGCTTCACTTGCCAACTATAAAAAAATATTAGCAACAATTGAAGATAATATGCAAACAGATATGACATACGATGATATGATTACAATCGAAACAAATTATAAAGAGGCTGCAAATTCAATGAAATCTGATGTTCTCCAAGGCTCAGATGCAATGCTTAGCGGTGTTTCATATCAGATCGTTTCTGCTAAGGAAAAACAAAAGGTTTCCGATAGAATTCGCTCCGAACTGAATTTAAAACCTTCCACTGAAGAGTTTTACGGACAGGTCAATGAGAATTATTCCAACAACACTTACTCTTCGAATGGAGGTTCATATTCCGACAACGATTCATCCTCGACAATCAATGGAAGCGATAATGGTTCGTCTTATTCTGATGGCAATAGTTATTCAAACAACAGCACTTACACGCCTGCTTATTCAACTTCGTCTTACTCAAACGGTTACTAGGCTGACACTACTAACAGAAAATGCTTCAAGCTTCAAAGGACTGACTTAGAACTCGTGTCTTTTGAAGCATTTTTTATCAAATCTCACCCAGAAGCCATAATTGTGTGTATTTCTCTGTTTTCTAATTAATCACGCTTGATGACCACAAAATAAATTCACATGTTAATTTTTTATTGTATAATGAACAACGTGAATACTCATTGTTTATTCCAAACAACGAGCAATTCTCTAATATTAAACTAAAATAAAGGGAGCGTTCCTCTTGAAAATAGTTCTAGCAAGTGATCACGCAGGTGTTGCATTAAAAAAAGAAATCATTCCCCTTCTAGAATCCATGGGACATGAAGTTAAAGATCTTGGCCCTTACTCGACTGATTCTGTCGACTTATCGGACTTCGTCTATCCAGCTGCTTTGGAAATTGCCAAAAAGAAAGCTGATCGTGGGATTTTTATCGACGGTGTGGGCTATGGCAGTGCAATGATTGCTAACCGTGTCTACGGTGTTGATGCAGTTGTTTGTCAGGACCCATTTTGTGCTAAACTAGCACGTCAGCACAATGACAGCAATGTCTTATGCTTAGGCGGTAAAATAATAGGTCCTGCTATTGCGGAAGAAATTGTTAAAGTCTGGATGACAACTGACTTTTTAGCGCAAGAAAAATATATCCGTCGCGTAAAAAAAGTTAAGGCTATTACTGAAAAACACCTAAAAAAATTAGATGAAATCAACTAATTAATCCTCTCCAATATTAGCTTCACTAAGTAAAGTGATTTTTAAAACAACATATATCAACAGACTGATTATAGAATCACATTTCTTCTACAGTCTAAAATTAGGGCTGTGCCAAAAGTTAACTTTTGGCACAGCCCCTCTTTTTATTCCGTATAAACGTGTTCCATAAGCCAAAATTCTCCGTCTACGTTCGTAATTTCGAGTTATTACTCAAATTTTCCCGACTTATGTCACGCTCTCTTACTTTAAACAATTTGTATATTTCTCCTCATGCAGTCAGCTTTTGTGTTCAATCACTACTTGCCTTTTATCATGTCTTTGTTTTGCTATAACAAACTGGATAAACAGTGAGCAATATTCAAAACTTTATGACTGCTCTTTTAACTCCTCAACCCTCATTTCGAAAGTGGGATAAATCTAGCAAAATACTGCCATAAGCCAAACCTGCGCCGAATCCTGTAAGCAAAACTAGTTTATGCTGTCCATGCTGTTTAAGTACCATATCTAGACCAATTGGGATTCCAGCTGATGAAGTATTACCATTATTTTCAATATTAGTCACAAATTTCGATAATGGCAGCCGCAACTGTTTCGCAATTCTTTCAATTAATCGTAGATTAGCCTGATGCGGAATAAGCAAGTCCAAATTTTGCGGAGTTAAATAAGCTGAGTGCAGCAGCTTTTCAATATGTTCAGGAATAACCGCCGTGACAAAGTCAAAGACAGCATGTCCATCTTGATAAAAAGCATCTATACTAGGATAATTTTCAGCTGCAACTCGGTCAAGCGGGGGAATTCGTCCACTATGAATCACTTCCGCATCGGCTCGCGTTTCTAATTTTTCCGCTATAAACATTTCATCTGCTGAATCTTGGCTTCCCTCAATTAGAACTCCCCCTGCACCATCCCCAAAAAATACGGTCGAAGTTCGATCTTTAAAATCCATCATTTTCGAATTAGTTTCGGCAGCTATTACCAAAGCCCTTTTATAATTGCCATTACGTATAAATTTCTCAGCTGTGCTCAAAGCAAAAACAAAGCCTGCACAAGCTGCGCTGACATCAAATGAAAAAGCTTTGGCAGCGCCAACTTTTTGCTGGACTCTGGCAGCCGTCGACGGCGTTAATGAGTCGGGAGTTATTGTTGCCACAATGATCAAATCAAGATCTGTGGCAGATAATTGTGCTTCACTCAATAATTTATCAGCAACCTTCACACACATGTCCGAAGTATTCTCTCCAATTGCAAAATGACGGGTTTTGATGCCTGTATGTGTTTGAATCCATTCATCTGAAGTTTCCATAAGCTGACTCAAGTCGTCATTAGTAACAATATGCTCTGGAACATAGTGCGCACTTGCTATTATTTTTACTGCTTTTTTCACTAACTAGTCCACCTCTCAACCTTTATCAGAACTACCCTGTATAAAGAAATCCGGTCCTATTAAATTTTCAGCTATGCATAATAAGGGGATGGAACAAAACATAAGTTTTGTCCCACCCCCTTATTTACTCAATGCGGGTAAATGGATTCGAACCATCACGGGCTATAAGGCCCACCAGATCCTTAGTCTGACGCGTCTGCCAATTCCGCCATACCCGCAACAACAGAATTCATTATAGCAAAACATATTGTAGCAGGCAAGCATTTATTTATCTTTTCTAATTAAAATCAAATGTCCTTGACAACGCGAACAGACATAACGCTTTGTATCAATTTTTCGAAGACGAAGATATTCTTGTCCACATTCTAAACAACGATAACATAGCTTTTTTCTTGGCTTTCTTGAATGCGGAGCATAACGTGAACCTTCAACCTGTTGCAGTAATTGTTTAAATGCACGATCTCTGTGCCGGTAACCCCGACCTTTCAAATGAAGGTGATAGTGGCATAATTCGTGTTTGATGACTCCTACCAGTGTGTTAAAATCATGTTCTGTCAACATCTTAGGGTTAATCTCAATATTATGATCAGACAATAAGTAACGGCCACCCGTCGTCCTTAGACGTTTGTTAAAGTAGGCCTGGTGTTTAAAATCACTTTTAAATACATCACGAGAAATTTGGCCGACTAATTGTTGAAGCTGTTCATCACTCATCGTACTTTACTCTTCTCGGGATCAAGCATTGTCAACTGTATACGTTGCCGTGTAAGATCAATATTTTCAATCCAGACAGTGACAATATCCCCCACCGAAACAACTTCGTGCGGTTTGCTTATAAACCTATCTGTTAGTTTTGAAATATGAACCAGTCCGTCTTGCTTGACCCCAATATCGACAAAGGCTCCAAAATCGACCACATTGCGTACTGTTCCCTGCAATTTCATTCCTTCGCTTAGATCTTCCATCTTCAATACGTCTTGTCTCAAAAGCGGTGCTGGTAATTCTTCACGCATATCTCTGCCTGGCTTTTGCAGGCTTTTTAAAATATCCGCAATCGTTTCGCGTCCTGCCTGCAGCCTTTCAGCCAAACTAACACTGTTTTGTTCAGAGATAATTTTAACACTTTCCCGCGTACCAATATCTGCCAAGTCGATTTCCAAATAATTTAGCAAGTGCCGTGTCAATGCATAACTTTCAGGATGAATATCGGTGTTATCTAAAATATTGCTACCATCTGGGATACGCAAAAAGCCTGCAGCTTGCTGATAAGCCTTCGGACCCAAACGGCTTACCTTCTTCAGCTCCGCTCTTCTCGTAAAAGCGCCATTCTCGTTACGATATTTTACAATATTAGTAGCAGTTACTGCATTCAGCCCTGCTACATGTTGTAATAATTGGATACTTGCAGTGTTCAGATCTACTCCTACTTGATTGACTGCCGTTTCAATAACATTAGCTAGCCGTTCTTGCAGCTTACTTTGCGGCAGATCATGCTGATACTGACCAACCCCGATTGCCTGTGGATCAATTTTGATTAATTCTGCTAGCGGGTCTTGCAAACGACGAGCGATGCTAACAGCTGAACGTTCTTCAACATTAAAGTCAGGAAATTCTGAACGTGCAATTTGACTAGCTGAGTAAACCGAAGCTCCAGCCTCACTGACAATCACATAGTAAATCTGACGTGCGCAGTTTTGAATTATTTGTGCAACAAACTGTTCTGACTCTCGACTCGCTGTTCCATTGCCAATTGCAATCATTTCAACCTGATATTTTTCTAACAAATTCTCAAATTCAATGGCAGCTTTCTTTTTTTGCGTACCTGATGCATCTTCGCCTTTTTTTCGAGCATGCGGATAAATTACTTGCTTCGCAACAAACTTTCCGGTTTGATCGACAATTGCTAATTTGCATCCTGTCCGATACGCAGGATCAAATCCCAACGTTATTTTTCCTTTAAGAGGTGCTTGCATTAGAAGGTGGTATAAATTATCTCCAAAAACCTCAATTGCATGTTCATGCGCCTTTTCCGTCAACTGATTACGTATTTCACGCTCCAGTGCTGGTTTAATCAATCTTTTAAAACCATCCGTATATGCAGTTACTATTAGATCAACTGCAGGACCCGTCTGTTGCAAGATTAACTGTGAATGCAGATAACGCAAGATGTATTCTTCGTCGCTTTTTAGTTTTAAAGATAAAACACCTGCTTTTTCCCCGCGATCAAGTGCCAAAACACGGTACGACGGTATCTTAGTTATAGTTTCTTCAAACTCGTAGTAATCTCTAAAAATACCTTTTTCATCTTTTGCAGCATTTTTTCTTCTCGCCAACAAGGAACCAGTTTTTTTAATCGTTTTTCGAATATAGGCTCTAAAAACGGCGTTTTCGCTGACTGTTTCTGCAATTATATCTTGAGCACCTGCGATAACGTCTTCGACATTCGAAATGTGCTGTTCAAGATTTATGAAATTTGCAGCCCTTTCACTTATTCCGTTCTGCGGAAAGGTCAATAGCCAATCAGCAAATGGTATTAGTCCCGCTTCTTTTGCTGCTGTTGCCCGTGTTTTTCGTTTCTTTTTAAAAGGAAGATACAGATCCTCGACAACTTGAAGTGTCTTTGCATTTTTTATTTGTTTTTGTAAATTCTCTGTCATCTGACCTTGGTCAGCGATAGCATTCATGACCTTTTGTTTGTAAGAAGCTAACTTTTCATTGACTTGGTAGATGCTTTGAATATCCCGCAGTACAACTTCATCCATACTGCCTGTTCGTTCTTTACGATAACGTGCGATAAAGGGAACCGTGTCTCCTGCGTGCAAAAGCTCCAAAGCTGCATGCACATTTTTGAAAGAAATTCCTACCTTTTGAGCAACATTTTTTTCAATCTCAATATTCATTATGCACATGTCCCCTATCTTTAAAGTTTTCGAGATTTCCACCTATCCGATAATAATAGTGCTAACAATCCGTGAAAAATACCTGTCCATTATAGCACGATAATGGACAGGCCTACTTAAAACAGCAATACTAAAATTAAATTGCTGACTTATTTCCAAAACTTATCAAAAACTGTGATTGGCAAATGGCGCTTATGCTGAGTTCGCAAGTACCAAGATTCAATTTTAGCAGCTGCTTCTTCGTTCACTTCGTATCCTTCAAGATAATTATCAATATCATCATAGGTTACCCCAAGAGCTACTTCATCGGGTAAAGCCGGCCGATTATCTTCTAAATCAGCAGTTGGTGTTTTTTTGTACAAATGTTTGGGTGCCTTAAGCAGTTCCAACAAGGAACGGCCTTGGCGTTTGTCCAAGCGCCAAATGGGAGTAATGTCTGCCCCACCGTCACCATACTTTGTATAGAAACCCGTTACTGCCTCAGCAGCATGATCGGTTCCAACAACCGCCCCCTTTACAGCACTAGCAACACCATATTGAGCAATCATTCTTTGCCGAGCTTTGATATTCCCCTTATTAAAGTCACTGACCTTGAGGTTATTTTCCTCAATACTTGCAACCGTTGCGTCAGTTGCAGCTTTAATGTTGATTCTAACCGTCTCATCAGCCTGCATAAATGCAATTGCATCCATTGCATCCTGCTCATCCTCCTGATTTCCATATGGCAATCGAACAGCAACAAACTTATACGCCTCATCTTTTGTCTCAGACCTCAATTCACTGATAGCCATTTGACATAATTTACCCGTAAGAGTTGAATCCTGTCCACCTGAAATACCAAGAACAAGAGTTTTTAGAAACGAATTCTTTTTTAGATATTCCTTCAAAAAGTCAACGCTGCGCCTGATTTCTAGTTGAGGTTCAATTTTTGGACTCACTTTTAAATCTGCAATAATTTTCTGCTGCAATTGTCGCATTTTATTCACTCCTTGTGTTGTTAATAGCACAGGTATACCACTTAAAATACTCTTTTTGTAGTATCCCCGACTATCCGTATTAAGCAGATGTAATATTATCTGTCATCAATCTAATTTTACGCTTTTTTTCCGATATCTTCACGGATTTCTTTTATAATTTTCATTTTATTGTCATAACATTCCTGCGAGAGGTCGACTGGATAATCTTGTGGATTAAGGTCGCGCTTATATTCTTCCCATAAACTATCCAAACGTTCATGCGCATATTGCTTAATTTCAACTAATGAGGGCAGTTGATACACCAATTTTCCGTCCTTAAAAATATCTTGTAGCAATGGTCGGGCATCAAAATCCGTCACATTTTTATTAATATAAACATATTGAGGATGAAACATGTACAAAGACTCCTCTTTTCGCGGATCTTCATTCCATAAAGCAATATAATCACCTTCTGATTTTCCATCCTCCTTTTTAGTAATGCGCCAAACCTGTTTTTTGCCAGGAGTTGAAACCTTTTCCGCGTTGCTAGAAAGTTTAATGGTATCCTCTAATTCGCCGCTTTTATTCTCAATTGCGACCATTTTGTAAACAGCACCTAAAGCTGGTTGATCAAAAGCTGTGATAAGTTTGGTTCCAACGCCCCAAACATCAATCTTAGCACCTTGCATTTTCAAGTTAGTAATTGTTTTTTCATCAAGATCATTTGAAGCATAGATTTTCGCATCAGGAAAACCTGCTTCATCCAATTGTTCACGTACTCTTTTCGAAATATAGGCCATATCTCCAGAGTCAATTCTCACACCCAGAAAATTTATCTCTTCTCCGAATTCACGCGCAATCTTGATTGCATTCGGCACCCCACTACGTAACGTATCGTATGTATCAACAAGGAACACGCAATCTTTATGGGTTTTTGCATAAGCTTTGAATGCTTCATAATCACTGCGGTAGGCCTGGACTAATGCATGAGCGTGCGTTCCACTTGTAGGAATGCCAAAAATTTTGCTTGCACGAACATTGCTTGTTGCATCAAAACCGCCAATATAGGCTGCTCGTGTTCCCCAAATAGCAGCATCAAATTCTTGAGCACGTCTTGTTCCAAATTCCATAATCGCATCATTATGAACAACTGAACGAATTCTTGCAGCCTTTGTCGCTATCAGAGTCTGGTAATTAATTATATTCAGTATTGCCGTTTCAACTAATTGGCAGTCTGCCAGAGGTCCCTCAACTTGCAGAATCGGTTCATTGTTGAATACAACCTCCCCCTCAATCGCTGATCGGATAGTTGCCGTAAATTTAAACTCACTCAGGTAAGTAAGGAATTCTTCTGAAAAATTTCCTGTCTCTTTCAGATAAGCTAGATCTGACTCAGAAAAACGCAGATTTGAAATATATTCAATCACACGTTCAAGCCCTGCAAATATTGCATAGCCATTTTTAAAAGGTAATTTTCTAAAATACACTTCAAAAACTGCTTTTTTCTGGTCAATGCCCTGCAACCAGTATGTTTGTATCATATTCAACTGATACTCATCTGTATGCAGTGCATAACTATCATCTGGGTAATTCGTTAACATTTTTATTCTCCTTCTCAGCAGTCAACTGAGTTACTTAATTAGGCGCGCAGCGTAAGTGTTGCCGTTTTTACACTATTGCATCATTCTATCACTTTTTCATAATATCGTCATTTTTTCTGTTATACTGAGTGTAATCTTTTGAAGGTAGGTTAAAGCGACATGTCACATCTATATCCACGTGTAAATATTTTAGGTATCAATTTTACAAAAATAACTAATCAAGAACTACTGACACAATTAAAAAAAGATAGCTGCTTACACCGAAATCGTTTCATAGTGACTGCAAATCCAGAAATCGTTCTCTTTGCGCGTAAAAATAAAAGATATGCTGCTATTTTAAATAACGCTGATTACACAATCGCAGATGGAATTGGCATAATCAAGGGCGCTAAACTTCTGAATCAGCCTTTACCAGAACGTGTCACAGGGTTCGATACACTCAGTGCCCTTCTAGAATTTGCAAACGAAAAACAGAAACGAGTTTATTTTTTGGGTGCTAAACCTGAAGTAATCACCAAACTGATTGCTAAGGTCACACAAAATTATCCTCAGTTGGTGATTGCTGGCTATCATGATGGGTATTTCAAGGATGAACAAATTATCACACATGAGATTCAACAAACAGCACCAGATTTTGTTTTCGTAGCACTGGGATTTCCGAAGCAAGAGTTTTTCATTAATGATTATCGAAATAGTTCACAGGCTCTTTGGATGGGTGTTGGCGGCAGCTTCGATGTCTTAGCTGGCGTTACTAAACGTGCCCCGCTTTTTTGGCAAAAGCATCACTTAGAATGGTTTTATCGTCTCTTACAAGAACCCAGTCGTTTTGGCAGGATGCTTGCTTTGCTAAGTACCTTTTGCTGATTTTGCGTGTTAAATTTCTCCACCGGTAAACAGTAAAAGCTTAAGACCAGCCGATTTCACCACGACAAGATCTTAAGCTTTTTGACTTTCTAACAAATCCTATTTTTCCAAGTAAAACTCAAAGCGAGCACCGGCATATTGTGTCCTGACATACTCAAAGGGTTGTCCATTAGATAAATTTGTTATCTGACGCAGACGTAAAATAGCATCCCCACGTCTGATCTCAAGATAGTCTGCTATTTTTTCCGAAGCCAGCATCGCCGAGACCGTTTGCTCAGCATGACCGATGGCATACCCACTTTCTTCAAGAACATGGTAAAGCGAGCTTGTCACTTGATCTTTGTTATAACTTTTTACCAATTCCTGTGGAACTGTCGCAACTTCGAAACAAATAGGTGTTTCATCCGCATAACGTATTCGCTCCATCCGTAAAACTAGTTCTTTTTCACCTAATTTAAGCTTTTCTAGTTCACTTAAAGATGGTGTGGCTACATGATAAGAAATTGTTTTACTTGAAGGAGTTTTGCCCTGTGCCTTGGTTAGCTCAGTGAAACTAGTTACACCTGACATTTTTTCTTGAACTTTTTGGCGTGCCACATAGGTCCCCGACCCAACATGCCGTTCTAATATGCCTTCATCAACAAGCGTTTGTACCGCTTGACGCAAAGTCATTCGACTCACACCAAAATCAACTGCCAACTCGCGCTCAGAAGGAATCCGATCTCCAATTTTCCATTTGCCGGACTCAATTGAACGTTTGATGTCATTATGAATTTGAATATATATAGGTGAGGTCATTTTTTTCCTCCATCGTTAGATTAATTTTGATAATGTCTTCCAAGGCTGTACGTTTCAACCAAATGTAGGTCAGCATCAAAAAGATTTAAATCAGCATCCTTACCAACAACCAAACTGCCCTTATTCTTTAAATCAAATTCACGTGCCTGATTGACGGAGGACATCAGTACTGCTTCCGCTATTCCACAACCAGTAAATTTCATGATATTTCTGAAGGCATCTGGATATTTCAATACAGAACCAGCTAAGTTTCCAGTCTCTAGGCGTGCTTGCTTGTCTTTTACAATTACCTTTTGTCCCCCTAATTCAGAGACCCCTTCAGGCATCCCCTTAGCACGCATCGAGTCAGTCACAAGCTCAATTTTTTCTGGTCCTTTCAACTCGTAAGCTAAGCGAAGCATATCCGGTACAACATGAAATCCATCAGCGATCAACTCACAGTAAATGTTATCCTCTAGCAAGGCATGTCCTGTCACTCCCGGCTGTCGATGTTTAAATTCCCGTTGTGCATTGTATAAATGTGTTACATGACTTGCCCTAGATGTAAGTAATTCCTCGCGTTTTGCGTTGCTATGACCAATTGACAACACAATGCCATGTTCTAAACAATAATCCTCAAAAGCTGCTGTTGCCTGATGTTCCGGCGCATAGGTTACTAGTCTAATTAAGTGTCCTGCTAATTCGTTCCATTCATCAAATAACTTAACATCTGGTGCTTGAATATATTTCTCCGGTTGCGCTCCTTTAAACACAGGCGAAATAAACGGTCCCTCCAAGTGAATTCCTTGAATAATTGGGTTCCGTTCAGCAGCCTTTTTTATTCCGCTCATTGCCTTAGCAATTGCAGCAGGGGCTTGTGTCATTGTTGTTGCAAAATAACTTGTTATCCCTTCATGCACCATTGCATTAACCATTTTATCAATCTGTTCTGGATCCCCATCCATTGAGTCAAAACCATACCCGCCGTGACTATGGACATCAATAAAACCAGGTACAATTATTTTACCCGTTGCATCAAATACCCTATCACCAGCAAATGCTTTATATTCACTCATCGGGCCAACTGCTTCAATTTTATCGCTGAAGCGCAGATATCCGTCTGCTATTTTTTCACTTCCTGTATAAATCGTTCCGTGTTTCAATACCGTTAGCATTTTCTTGGCTCCTTGTCTTTTTATTTCTCCCGATCTTTTGCAATCGTAGCATCTACAGCCTTTACGATTGATGTCATAAATCCAGCTTCTTCCATTGCCAGCAAACCCGCAACCGTGGTCCCACCTGGGGATGAAACCTCATCTACAAGTTCCCATGGTGTTCGCGATGTGGCCAATACCTTTTTGGCACTTCCTACCACTGCTTGTGCTGCTACTTCCGTTGCCTGTTTTTTTGACAAGCCATACTTAACACCCGCTCTAGCAAGCGAATCTATAAAGAAATAAACAAATGCTGGCGAACTGCCTCCGAGAGCAACAAATGTACTGAAATCTTTCTCAGCCACTTCACTTGTTTTACCTAGTGCTTCAAAAAGTTCTCTACAAACCTGATAATTTTTCGACGTCAAATGCGCGTTCTTTGCCAATGCAGTTATTCCTTCGTTAATCTCAACGTTAACATTTGGCATTATTCGCAGTAATTCAACCTTATCACTGCCCAATGCTTCTTGAATCTCAGCAAGAGAAACACCGCTAACCATTGAAACAATAACTTTTTTTTGTGCTTTCACTTTATCTTTTATTTCTGCAAGCACACTGCCTAAAATCAATGGTTTGACTGCAATAAAAATAATATCTGTTTTTTCAACAACTTCATTGTTACTTTCAACTGCTACTAGTCCCTTTTTTTGTGCATAAGGACCGTAACTTTCACGGTGCGCACTATGAATAAAAATATCAAGTCCATTGACTTTCCCTGAATCAAGCCAGCCATTAATAATTGCTTGTGCCATGTGTCCCGCGCCAATAAATCCTAATTTCATTGCCGTATCCTCCAATATTCGTTCGAGTAAAAATGATATATACCAATATATTGAATGTAACGGTTGTTTTAAAAAAAGTCAATTTAAAACGTTTGTTTCCATGAATGAACAAACAATACTCGCTAAAATTCTATTTTTATTTTCTAACAACTTAAAAAGCAGAATAACAAAATTACATTAATTTTGTTATTCTGCCCTTCAAAAAAATAGTTAGATTTTTTATTCAATTATTTCACACTCTAGTAATTCTTTATCTGATTAATATCATTAACATTTACAATGTATGCACCATTACCTAACTTCGTAAATAATTTCTCCATCACCGCAATAGGAACAGATACACAACCAGCTGTATTGATCCCATTGTCAACATGAAGAAAGAAACCTGAACCCGCATTCCGCACAATTTGCTTTGTATTATAGTTAATCACAATCGCATACTCGTACTGATTATTTGGTGCTTTCTTTGTATAATCAATTAAATGCTCATTTTTATAGTTTGCCCATGAGCGTTCTTGCCAAGTATTGTATTGAGCATCCTTAGGATCTTCAATCCAGTATGAATTACCATCTATCTGACGATACGCAAGACTAGTATTAAGCTTCGCCTTTGGATACTTACCAAATGCCAAGCCAAGACTAAAAGCTCCTATAGGAGTTGTACTCAATCCTTCATGCGTAGTTCCGATACCATTCCGACCAACATGCCCAGTTGTTGACAACGTTTTTTGCCACAAGCCGTTCTTGTCTTTTTCATACAGGTAAACTCTAGCACTTGAACCACCATTACTTACATTAACAATGGTTTGAGTTGTTTTTGAAGCAAATTTTGCTGACATCAATTTTATTCCAACTGTATCAATATTTCTTATTGCGCCGCTATTTTTGTCCATTGAATATGCAACACCATTTATCGTGTTATTACCA
>NZ_BALC01000003.1 GCF_000612445.1 Liquorilactobacillus sucicola DSM 21376 = JCM 15457 | reverse complement strand
GAAGACCCTACACATTTGATTCGTCGAAACTTTGTTCAGTTTTCAAAGATCTACTTTTGTTTTCATGCTAACTAAATTCAAGTTAGCTTTTTAAGTTTACCATACATTCAAAACACTGTCAATGTTTTTTTGCATCGCCAACTCAATCAACAACATTTATTACTATACGCTCATCACTCATAAACGTCAAGCTCAAATTTAAATTATATTTTTTCGCTGCGCCACTTCAATATGTATATAAAAGCAAGCAATAACGTTGTTAACCAACTCTCCCCTTATATCTAATCATATAAGATATAAAGGAAGAGCTGGTTTAGTATATTTAAATAAGAAAATCAGCAAGCCGTTTATTTCGAACTTGCTGATTTCCTTATTTAAACATAGATTTTGTTTTCAAAACACTCTTACTTATTTAACGACTTTCGCTAAGAAATAACGTTTTTTGCCCCTGCGTGCAATTACGAACTTTCCATCAAAAGATTTCGTTGGATCGATTTCAAATTTTAAGTCGCGTATACGCTCTCCGTTAATGTAAATAGCGCCATTCGTCACGTCCTCTCTTGCTTGACGCTTTGATTTTTCAATTTGCGTATTTACTAACCATTCAATGATATTCTCAGATTTTGCTTCGATATCAACCGTTGGCATATTTTTAAAGCCTTGTTCGATTTCAGCAGCAGTAAGGTCCTTAACTTCGCCAGAGAAAAGTGCCTTTGAAATATGCTCTGCCTGTTCTACCGCTTCTTTTCCATGAACGAAAGAAGTTACTTCTTCCGCTAAACGCCGTTGTGCTTCTCTTTTTTCTGGTTCGCTCTTTAACTTCTCTGCTAGATTTTCAATTTCATTAAAATCCAAGAACGTGAAAAACTTCAGGTACTTCACAACATCCCTATCATCTTGATTCAACCAAAATTGGTAAAATTCATAAGGAGTCGTCTTTTCAGGATCAAGCCAAACTGCTCCACCTTCAGTTTTACCAAATTTTGTTCCATCAGCCTTAAGCATCAATGGAATCGTTAGCGCAAAAACCTTAGCATCAGCGCCCTCAATTTTGTGAATCATATCAATTCCTGCTGTGATATTGCCCCATTGATCACCACCACCGATTTGAAGTTGAATATCATTATGCTTGTAAAGATGATGAAAATCTATTGACTGCAGTATTTGATACGTAAATTCAGTAAAAGAGATTCCGACTTCTAGACGGCTAGCAACGACTTCTTTATTAAGCATTGTATTAACATTGAAAAGTTTACCATAATTTCTTAAAAATCCTAACAAGTCTATTTGTGACAACCAATCATGATTGTTCACAATCGTGATATTATCTGCTCCAAACAGACTCTTCATCTGTTTTGTAAGACTTTGTTCATTATGATGCACACGCTCCATTGATTGCAAGACCCTTTCCGCTTTTTTCCCAGATGGATCTCCGATTGAGCCAGTTCCACCGCCAATTAAAATATGGGCACGGTGTCCTGCCATCTGAAATCTTTTAAGCATTATAAAAGGAATCAAGTGTCCAATATGCAAACTATCACCTGTTGGATCAACCCCACAATAAACTCCAATTGAATTTTCTTCTGTTAACTTCTTTAGGCCCTCCTCATCAGAGGTCTGGTTGATTGCACCCCGCCATTTCAATTCGTCAATAATATTCATAAAAATACCTCCTAGTTTATTTACTAATAAAAAAGTCCCTAATACTTAAAAAGTATTAGGGACGAATAATCATTTCCGCGTTACCACCCAGATTGCCACAAAAGGCCAGCTCAAGTCATCGATATTGAGATGAACCATCTCAGCTCCACAGTGTAATTCGTTCATTAGCATACCTTGATTTCCAGCACCATCAAGTTTCTTAAGTAGCGGCTAAATCCCTACTGTTTGCTTCATCGCTGTCGTTGGTAGAAGTCTACCTTATTGATGTTTGAAAGTCAATAGCATTATTAATTATGCTTCTTCACTTAATTTCTTCTGACATTCTGGGCATAGCCCGTAAACCTCATACTGACTGTTAAAGACCTGAAAACCAGTTTCAAGTCGTGCATGCTCTTCATTCTTTTTATACTTGTCATCAAAAACGTCTACAATTTTATTGCAGTTCACACAAATCACATGATAGTGTGGAACCTCAAAGTAATCATAACGCATATGTCCACCGCTGTCCGCCGCAATTTCAATAATCAAGTTGTTGTCAATCAACAGCTGCAACGTATTATATACAGTTGCTAGGCTAACACTGAAACCGTTACCCCTTACATAGTTAAAAATCATCTCAATTGATGGATGATCATGCGATGTCATCAGATAAGACAATATTACTTGTCTCTGAGGTGTGTTTTTTATCTTATATTCTTTTAATTTATCAGCAGCAGCCAATAGTGTTTTCTGCTCTTGTACCATTACTTACAATCCTCCCATACATTTCACACCGCAATTGATAATCATTCTCGAATAGTATTATACTCTAAAAAATTCAAAGTTGTCCATAATAAAAACGCTTTTTCATTCAAATGTAATAAAATCAAAAAAATATCATATAGTAATTTTTAAAATTCATGTTGATAAGCAACGGTACTATGCCCATTGTTAGATAGAACCTGCATCTGATCAGGTATCTTATCACGTAATGCGCCAACATGACTAATAATGCCGAATAGTCTATTAGTTCCTTCAATTGTTTGTAAGGCTTCTAATGCCGTTTCTAAAGCATCTTCGTCTAAAGAACCAAATCCTTCATCAATAAAGAGTGCTTCAATACTTGAACCTCCATTTATACTTTGCAACACCTCACCTAAAGCCAAGGACAATGCTAACGCTGCTATAAAGCTTTCCCCACCTGATAAAGTGTGAACACTCCTTACTTTACCAGTATTGTCATCAAAAACATTGATTTCAAGACCTGTGTCCGTCGCATGCGTTCCATTATTTTTATCTAACTTAAACGCATATCTCCCTTGAGATAGCCTTGTTAAATGATCGTTTGCGATCAATAATACCTTAGTCAAGTAACTTCTCAAAACATAACGCTCAAGACTTAACTTCAGATTTCCCTTTCCGTTCATAACTTCCGCTAATTGATTCCAAGAGGCTAACTCTTCTAATTTTTTTTGCTGATCGCTCCACAAGGAAGCTACCTGCTCACAAATTTTTTCGTCACTTTGATAAATCTGCTTGTATCTAGCAACTTCATCAGCTACTTCTTCCCGTTTACTTCTTGCAACTGTTAACTCTTTTCTTATTTCTTCAAGCTGAGGTTCTTCTGCATTTTTTGTGTGCTCTGCCAACTGATCAATCTTTGTTTTTATAGTCAGTAATTTTTCTTCGTGCTTCTTTATTTCAGTTTGATACTCTGCTGTTTTAGGCAATTCTTTTAACTGCTCTTGTATGAAAAGTTCATTAACTTCAAAATTACAATTTTTCGCCGCTAGCTGTACTTTGGCAACTAATTGATATTTGTTTTTTTCCTCGTCTATAAGCTGTTCCTGACAGTTTTTTATTTCTATTTTGCATGCTGTTATTGCCAACACAGTTTGTTCAACTTCCTTTTGAAGCTTATCCACTTTGGCATCATAGACTGTTATTCTTTTTTGCTGTTTCTTCAAAAGTCCTTGCAGTTCTTCCAATGTGTCAAAGCCTATTGGTAATTGTTCGTTCAGTCGTTTTACTGTAGTTTCAGCCTGAGCAAGCTCAATTGCAACCTTTCGAATATTGTTTTCTTTAGCTTCTATCTTTTTTTGAAGCTGCTTTCTTTCATTCTGCAAAAGCCTTATTTTTTTTGCTGCTTCAGCCGCTTCAAACTCTTTGGCTTCAAGGTCCTTCTTTTTTTGCAGCAGCTCCTTCGCCTGCTGGTCAAGTTTAAGCTTCAAAGAAGTAAGATCATTGGTTACAATTGTGCCCATTATCCTTTCTGCAAATTTTTTATACTGTTCTTGGTAGCTACTTTTTTCTGTGTCATATTGGTCTTTCTTAGCTTGATACTCACCCTTATATGAGTGATAGACACTGGCAGTATTTTTCGAGTTGACCTCTGCTTCTTTTACTTTCTCTTCTGTAACTTCCCTAACTTTCTCAATCTTTACAGGTGCAGGGTGAGTACGTGAACCGCACACAGGGCAAGGTGTTCCAGACTTCAAGTGCTGACTCGTTGAATCTGTGTTAAAGCAAAATCATTATCCAATTGAATATAGAGCTCCTGTGCATGCTGCTTGCTTGCACAGGCCTTATTTAAGGCTTTTTCAAGTTTGTGGAGTTCGATCTGTTTATGTTTTAATTCTGCATCCATCTTCACTAAGTTTTCTAACTGATTTTGTCTTTCAGTAAGCTTCGATGCTTTTTTCTGAACTATCATTGCTTCTATATTTATAGCATCTTTTTTTTCAATTTTTGTTTCCTGTTTTGCAATAGTTTCTTCTATAGAAAGATATTTATTTCGTGAGTTTTTCAATTCGGCTTGTGCCATGTTCAATTTAACTGCCAGGTCCGACCATTTTGTGTGCCATAATGCTGCTCGTTTGAAAAGTTCAACTTGCTCTTTTCCTTTCATTAATGATACGCGCAACTTATTTATCGTTTCAGATTGTTCCTGCAATTCTAATTGCTCTTGTTTTTTTCCTACATTTTGCGTTCTATTCCGTTGTAGTTCTGCTTTTTTACTATCAATTATTTTGGCTAGCTTTTCGCTCTTATTTCTTGCGTCTTCCAAATTAAAAAATAATTCCTTGTTTCTTGCTACCCATTCTAATTTCAGTAATTCTTCTCTTAAAATACTGATATGTTTCTCTTGCCCTTCCAAAAAAGAATACTGTTTTTTTAATTCCTTCATTTTGATCAGATCATCGTGCAATTGACACTTTTCACGATAATCCGCAGCTATTTTTTCAATAATCGCGTCTTGCTTGCTTAGTTTTCTGTTGCCCTCTTGAACTTTTAGTTTCTCCGTAGTCAATTGATTCTCAAGCTCTTTAAGCCATTGGGCTATGTCACCGTTACTTTCAATTCCCTGAATTTGAGATTGCAGCACCTTAATAGTTTGACTCTGTTGCTCATTTGCCTGAATAACTAGCTTCGCACGTTTTCGAATATCTTCCGACCATTGATAATAGAAGATGGTCCCAAACAACTCGCGCAGCAAACTCTCTTTGTCGTTACTATTTGCCATGAGAAAACGCCTGAACTTTCCCTGAGGCAACAAAATGATTTGTGTAAACTGTTCCGCTGTTAAATGCAGCAAGTCCCTTAAATAGTTGTTGACAACTGGTACTTTAGTCAACACTTTTTCTTTTTTCTTATCATCTTCAAAAGTGAGTTCGACTTTAGCATTATTCTCACGCATACCTTTTCCACGTTTTTTTAGCCAAAAGCTGCTTAGGCTGCCGCATAATACGGTACACTTTCCCATGATGCTCAAAAGCAAAATTAACACTTGTTACTTCTGTTGCTTTAGCAAAGTCCGAGCGCATTTGTTCTGGCTGTCTCTCCATTCCTGAGGTTTTACCAAACAATGCGAAACACATTGCATCAAAGAGTGTCGTTTTCCCACTCCCAGTCTTTCCACTTATCAAAAATAGAGGTGTTTCTTCAAATGAGGTAAAATCAATTATCTGCGATTCATATGGTCCAAAGTTTTGCATCTCTAGTGTTAAGGGCTTCATAAACCTCTCTCCTTTTCAAGTTTGCTCAAACTCTCCGCGGCCCACTTCTTTTGTTCAGCAGAAAGTTCTTCATCGGTGATTTCATGAAAGAAGTTTGCTAACAGCTGCATTGGGTCCAAATCTAAATTGACATTCTCCCTATCGATTTCATTCTTCTCTCTACCATATGCACGTTCTAGGCTAATGATTCGCGGATAATAATTGCGTAAGTTGTTCATAACATCTGGAATAATCGCTTTGTCCGTCAATTTGACTGCAACATATGACTCGGGCGAAATCTGATTGAACATCTCTGGTGAAATAAGCTCTTGATATGATTTAGTCAAAACAATAAGATCATGCAGTGGAATCACTGGTACAAAAATACATTTAAAAGGATCGGTATCAACTATCCAGACCCCCTTTTGCAGATCGGCCTCCGAAGTAGAGAATTTAAGCAGTGACCCGCTATATTTTATTCGTTCTTGCCTTAAAGCATCTTTGTTATGCAAATGTCCTAACGCAACATAATCAAAATCTTGCAATAACTTGTCAGGAACAGCATTCAATCCACCTACTTCTATTTTAGTTTCAGAATCAGTTTTAGAGCTGCCGGCAACGAAGAAATGCGCTACTAAAACATGCTTTTTCTTTGGATCAAATTTAGTTTCCATTTCTTCAACAATTCGTTTCAAAGCAGTTTCAATGTCATTCAAACTGGCATCTTCAAATAAATTACGGGCTTGATAAGGTTGAAAATATGGCAGCAGAAAAAACTGTGTGTCTTCAAATTCGACTGGTTGAATAGCTTCAGCCAAATTTGTTGTCAAAAAATACTGTGTTGCTTTAAACCATTCATGTCCTGTATCCAGCCTTGCAGCTGAATCATGGTTCCCACTAATTGCTAAAATAGGTTTCCCTAATTTTAGGTTCAATTCAATAATCATTTGATTCAATTGTTCGACTGCAGCTTCACTCGGCAGTGCGCGATCATAAAGATCGCCAGCAATTACAACCGCATCAACTTTTTGTTCCAAAGCAATTTTTTTCACTTGCTCAAAAGCAGCATTCTGTTCTTCAACCAGATCAAAACCATGTAGTTTTTTCCCAATATGCCAGTCCGCCGTATGTAAAAATCTCATTTTCTACCCCCCACGTCTAATCAACAGTTCATTTGCACCTGATTATACCATGTCAATTTTACCTCCATAAAAAAGTAAGTACCAGTCTTGATGATTCACACTGATACTTACTTTTTTGAAATTCTAATCTTACTTAGTCCAGAATTTCTTTAATCTGTCTAACCATTGATAATTCTTCATTGGTTGGGACAAGCATTATTTTTGTTTTCGAGGCTGAACTTGAAATAACTCCTTCTTTGCCAGCTGTATTCAACTGCGGATCAATTTCCATGCCAAGTGCAGCTAGTTTAGCGATTACTTGGCTGCGCAACTTAACATTATTTTCCCCAATACCGCCAGCAAAGACTAACACGTCTATTCCCCCTAGTTCAGCGAAGTAACTGCCAACATACTTAACTATTCTATTAATAAATATATCAACAGTCAGTTGAACACGCGGATCGTCCTTTTGTTTAGCATAATCTCGCATGTCAGGTGAGATTCCAGAAACCCCAAGAAGTCCTGATTTGGTATTCAACATTTCAAGTGTTTCTTCAACCGTCAAATCAAGTTTCTTCATCAAGTAGGGGATAACGGACGGATCGACATCCCCAGCTCTAGTGCCCATTGTCAATCCTGTTAGGGGTGTGAAGCCCATTGATGTGTCAAATGCTTTTCCGTCTTTTTCAGCTGCTACTGAAGCTCCACTCCCCAGATGTAATGTAACCATCTTAAGTGAAGATAATGGTTTCTTCAACAATTTCGCAGCACGCTTGGAAATATAATCATGGCTTATCCCATGTTCACCATATCTTCTAATTCCAAACTTTTGTGTATATTCATAGGGAATACTGTAGATAGCATTCATTTCGGGAAGATCCGTAAAAAACTGACTATCAAAAACCGCATACTGCGGTATCATAGGTAGTGCTTTTTGCATAATTTCAATGTATTCGATCTCAGTTGGGTTATGCAGCGGCGCAAAATCGCTCAGTTTTTTTAATTGCTGCAACTTGTCCTCAGTTATCTTAACAGCATGCCTGAATAGCTGACCTCCTGCAACCACTCTATGTCCGATCCCATCTATCTCCGTTAATTGTGCAATAATTTTGAGATCCTTGAGTTTTTCAAAGATCATTGAAGCTGCACGTTCATAGGAAAGATTATCCACATTTTCAGCATATTTCTTTGCCCCATATGCAACTTCAAAGATCGAGCCCGGCATATTGATTCGTTCAACAAGACCTTTTGCAACAACCTCTTCAGTAGTAGATTCGAATAGTTTCCACTTTACAGAAGAACTTCCTGCATTCACCAACAGTATTCTACCCAATTGACGCACCTCCACTTTCTTTCATCTTAAATTATATAATATTTCATTCACTCTTTCAGCTGTCACTCGCAAAAACATCTATTCTATTTTTGGAAATATCATCAAACAGTAATTTCGATTGTTGGGGCTTTGGCTAAATACTTCAAAATTACTAGTTCTTTCTATATTGGAGATATTTTTATTCTTGTTTTTGTTAGAAATTATATTTGAGACGTCACTTTTTAACAATTTACGGTATTAATTATTTCAAAACGTCCTTTTTTTGTCACAATTCTCCAAATTTAACGTTAAAAACATACTGTCAAACATTTTTCTGAACTTTTTTTCTTTTTTTTCAAAAAAAAAGGATCTTTTTTAGTACTGAAAACACACTTTTTGTCACATTTAGTTTTTAAATGCAAAATTTGCTTTATGACTATTAAATCAAGGATTATCTTTGTTTACTTTTAAAAAAGCTCTGTAAAAATATTACGAAATATTACAAATATGAAAAAATATTACGAAAAACACGTAAATAGTAATTTGACTGCTACTTTGTTGTTATATTCACCAGTTATACTAATCACTGTTGAATCGATCAAGGGTGATCGAAGGAAAGCGTGGTTAATACCACATAGGCAAAAATCACAGGAGTGAATATATAAATATGGATATTAAGAAAATTTTATTGTCAGCTGCAACTATAACAGGAATTTTAACAGCTGGCACCATCGCTGCAAATGCTGATACTGTTACCGTCAAAGCTGGGGATACAGTTTCTCATATCGCATCAGCAAATAACACAACGGTTTCTGCAATTGAAAAAGCAAACAGCTTGTCAAACGTTAACTTGATTTTCGTTGGTCAACAACTTGAAGTTGGCGGAGATGCAAACAATGCAGCATCTACTCAACAAGCTACTACTGAAACACCACAAGCACCTGCTGCTAACGCACAGCCTGCTCAACAACAACAACCAAAAGCTCAAGCACCTGTTGCTAGCGCTCAACCTGCTCAACAACAGGCAAAAGCTCAGGCACCTGCTGCTAGTGCTCAACCTGCTCAACAGCAAACTCAAAACTCGACACCTGCTGCTAACACACAGCCTGCTCAGCAACAAGTTTCAACGTCATCTGCGTCTACATCAAATTCTTCTTCCTCAGAAGAGTCTGCTAAGGCTTGGATCGCTAACCGTGAGTCAGGTGGTAGCTATTCAGCAACAAATGGTCAATACTATGGTAAATACCAGTTATCAAAATCTTACCTGAACGGTGACTACTCAGCAGCTAACCAAGAACGTGTTGCTGAACAGTACGTTCAACAACGTTATGGCTCATGGGCAAATGCTCAAAAGCATTCACAAGAAACTGGTTGGTACTAAGATAAAAATTAATTTTAAACTTTAAAAAAGCTTCAAGTCGGATGAATATCTGACTTGGAGCTTTTTTGTTGTGTATTACTCTTTCTTGGTATCAATGTAAACAGCTTGTTTCCCCATCTGGTTATAGGCTTCTTCAAAGTCATTCCAATTAACAGCTTGATTTTTTTGTCCATACGGATTATTGATATAAACTAAATTGCTTTTTCTATCAAAACCTGTGATGACCACACTGTGCTCGGAAAAAGTTATTTTCATCTTCCCCTGAGGCGTGTCCCAATCTTGAAAATCATCGACCGGTGCAAATGTTGCTGTCGTTATTGTCCAAACCGGATGACCTTCCTCTAATTTTTCGATAACCTTATCAAATTTTTGTCCACTTAAATCTTTAGCATTATCAGTATATTTTTCCGCCAGATCCATAATTGGACCATGATAAACTCCTAAGCCTGGTTCCGCTCCAGTTACATCCCCTACAAACCCAACATGTGGATTACCATGCTGTCCATTTTCATAATTCATTGGAACCGTCTTTATCTTGTCGCCTAACTCATTCTTAGTAACATTTATATCGTAATAGTTCAGTAGCATAGCCAAAGAAGTAACTTCACATCCATTGTAGAGTGTCGGATCGTCTAATTGATTAAGTAACGGAACATTCATTTTAACATGATTAACTTTCTTTTCTTTTTGATCTTCGTTTGACAAACTTTCATTCATGATATGATCAACATCACTTACAAATGGAAGTTTCTGCAGATTGCCCGTAAGTGCTAATCCGCCAAGATATGTTCCTGCACCCAATAACACAATAATCACCAGTACAGGTCCAAGCATCCCTTTCTGGTGTCTTTTCAATTTCTGTCCCCTCCATTCACAATAGTATAACCATTTCCAGTGATAATAATTTTCAATGGTAACAAGTAACATATTAGCACAAAAAATGAGTTTAGCCACATTCTATAGTTAAAAATTTCTTCGATCAACGACTGTTGCTTTCTTCAATGAATGGATTCCTTAAAAAAGGAACTGTGTCAAAAAGTTTTGACACAGTCCCTCTTTTATTCCGTATAAACGTGTTCCATAAGTCACACTCTCTCGAAACTAACTGATAGTTTTTATATATTTTAATTCACTCACGACTAAGTGTTTTACAATTATTTTGATGCACGAATAGACGCTAAATATTTTTGACTTTTTTCTTCATCAAATTCCTTTTCTGATTTTCCAATGATAACAGCTGCTAAAGAATTCCCTGCAACATTGACAACTGTTCGGCCCATATCCACTAAACGATCAATACCAGCAATAAACGTTAACCCCTGCATCGGAACACCTATTGAAGATACAGTTGCCAAGAGAACAACGAACGAAGCCCCTGGGACTCCAGCCATTCCCTTTGAAGTGATCATCAAAACGACTGCTAAGGTCACTTGCTGACCAATTGACAAATGAATGCCATAAGCTTGTGCCAAAAAAAGTGCTGCTAATGATTGGTAAATGGCAGAACCGTCAAGATTAAAAGTATAACCTGTCGGAACAACAAATGAAACTATCCCTTGGTTAACACCAAATTTATCCATTTTATCAATAATCTTAGGTAAAACTGCCTCAGAACTTGCCGTTGAGAAAGCCAAAACCATTTCATCTTTAATAACATGCAATAAATGCCATATATTCAGCTTGAACATTTTGGCAACCAAACCCATGACAACTATTATGAAAATGGCCATAGTCATATATGCAAGCAAAATAAAATAACTTAATGGAGCTAATGCATTGATTCCCATTTGTGCGACTGTCGCGCCAATCAGTGCACAAACACCTATTGGTGCTGCTTTCATAACCCAGTTGGTTACCTTAAACATTACCTCTGAGACGGCACGAAAGAAATCTAGAATAATTATTCCCTTTTTCCCAAGCGCAGCTGTTCCCAAGCCAAAGAAAACAGAGAAAAAAATAATTGGAAGCATATCGCCCGCACTCAGCGATTTGAAAATGTTTGTTGGTATTATTCCCATAAAGATTGACCAAAGGCCACTATGTTTGGCAGATTTAGCTGTTTCAACATACTGACTGATATTCTGTCCATGCAGCTGATGAACGTTTATGTAATCGCCAGGATGAAATATATTCCCAACAATCAATCCTAATATGATTGCAACAGTTGTCATAACTTCGAAGTAAATTAGAGTTTTACCGCCAACACGACCTAACTTGCCAATATCCCCCATATTTGCTATTCCCACTATCAAACAAGAAACAACAATCGGAAGAACAATCATTTGAATCAGACTGATAAACATAGTTCCAATATTTTGCATGGCCATGGTTGCCGTTTGATTGCCATAAAAAATGACCCCTAGTATGATACCCAAAACTAAGCCGATCAAAATCTGCCAGCCAAGATTTATTCGCCAAATTCTATAATGCTTCATTCCTTTTCTCCCTCATCATAATCTAATTTAGATAACAAATATTAAAATTCATCATCTTTTGAAGCTGTAATAATTAAAATCTCCACATTAAAGATAATCTTAGCAAAAAAAAGGTATTTATAAAACACAAAAAATGATATTTATTTTTTTTATAAAATTTCATTTTTGTGAATACCAGTCTTCAAACCCAAAATAACAGCTTTATTCATTCAAAAAAAGCAGAATAGTTTGACTATCATTGTAAGACAAATTCGATAATACAGGATAAAAAAACAATAAGGCTGGGCTCATTTCTACTGTCCCCTGTTACCATTTAAAATAGGGTATTTACTCAAATACCATTTGATTCGTATAAAGTTCATAGTAGAAGCCCTTTTCCTTCAACAATTGTTGATGGCTTCCCTCTTCTATGATATTGCCATCCTTAAGCACAATAATATCATTTGCCTTAATAATTGTTTTTAAACGGTGTGCGATAACAAAACTCGTTCTCCCAGCAATAACATTATCCATTGCCTTTTGAATTTTTTCTTCAGTTACCATATCTACATTCGAGGTTGCCTCATCTAAAATCAAAAACGGCGGATTAGTCAATATTGTTCTTGCAATACTAATCAGTTGTTTTTGACCCGTTGAAAACAAAGCATCAGCATCGCTTATCTTAGTTGCGTAACCCGCAGGAAGTGATTTGATAAAATCATGAATATGAGCTTGTTTAGCAGCAGATATCATCTCAACGTCAGTTGCATGCGGCTTACCAAATTTGATATTTTCAGCTATGGTCCCAGTAAACAAAACAGAATCTTGCAACACTATTCCTACATTTTTACGCAATTCTTTGAGCTTTATCTTATTTATATCAGTTCCATCAAATAAAATCTGACCATCATTCACATCATAGAAACGATTCAATAGATTCATGACCGTGGTTTTCCCTGAGCCGGTTGGCCCAACCAATGCAATCATTTTTCCCTTTTCAACGTGAATATTTAATCCATGCAAAATTTCTTTGTCCTTATCATATCCAAAACGAATATCCCTCAACTCTACGCCCTGCTTGATTCCATCTAACTCTTTTCCGTTAATATTCACCTGTTCCTCTGCTTGCAAGTGCACATCTGCAAGTCTTTTGGCGCCTGTTAATGCTAGTTGCAACATTGAAAACATTGATGTTATTTGGGTGATGGGTTGAAAATATTGTTGTGAATACTGGACAAACATAACGATCAGCCCAAGACCAACAGCCTTCTCCATGTTATCATTCACTACCATCCACGACCCAAAGGCAATGACAATCGCAAGATTCAATAACGACAGACCTTGCATGAGCGGAAAAAGCAGTCCCGAATAGAGTTGTCCCTTAAAAGTAGCCCGTCGTACTCGCTCATTCTTTTCTTTAAATCCCGCTAACGATTGCTTTTGCAACCCATTAGTTATGATTATTTTTTCCCCATTGATCTGCTCGTTAATATAACCATTCAGCCTGCCAATTTCTTCTTGTTGCAAATCAATATTGTAACGGGCCTTTCTGACAATAAACAGAGCTACTATAATGACTAGTGGTGTTGAGGCAACAGTTGCTAAGGCCATTTTCACATTCAAAGAGAACATAATCCAAACCGTTCCGATGTAAAGCGCTGTTTGTGATATCAATTCAAAAATAGCTTGATTCATTGCATTGAAAATGTTATCCAAATCGGAAGTAAATAACGATAGAATTTTTCCATCTTGATGTCGATCGAAATAACGAATCGTCATCCTTTGTAATTTACCGAATAAGCCGATTCGCATCCGATTAGTAGACATAGCATTGATACGCGATGTCCACAAACTTGAAATCAGCATCGTTGCTACATTCATCCCATAAAAAAGCAGCAAAGCCCACAGCGCGTTGTAAAAGTACTGCAAAGAGGCCTGTCCACGGGTAGCTGGATTCGCATACTTAGCTAAGTATTTGCTTAAATCAGTAATTGCATTTCCCATATAAGTTGGTGCTTTCACCTGAAACCACGTTGAGATAACTGTTAGTACAACAACAAACAGCAGCCCTTTCCAATATTTTTTTAAGTTTACTGCAAAATAATTTAAAGCTCTTTTAGTATCTTTCATCATCTGTTCACCTCGCTTATTTTTTTGAAACCTGCGCAGCATATATCTCTCTATAGATTGGCGAGGTTTGCAACAATTCCTTATGGCTGCCAGCTGCTGCAAGTTTTCCTTTGTCCAAGACCAATATTTTATCTGCTTGAATGACAGAAGCAATCTTTTCAGCAATTATAAAGACCGTTGTCTTTTTCAAGTCTCTTTCCAAAGCTTCTTGCACCTTCTTCTCGGACTTAGCATCCAGCGCAGAAGTCGAATCATCTAATATTAAAATTTGCGGTTTCCCAATAAGACCACGTGCTATAGACAAGCGCTGCTTCTGCCCCCCGGACAGATTTGCAGATCTTTCTTCAATTCTATGTTCGAACCCATCATCGTAGCGCTCAACAAATTCCAGTGACTGAGAAACTTCCGCTGACCAGCGTAATTCTGCGTCCGTTGCATCTTGCTTTCCCTGCCGCAGATTCTCAGCAATAGTTCCTGAAAAAAGTACCGCACGTTGTAAAACATAACTAACTGTCTTGCGCAATGAAGGTTCGCTGACTTCTTTCAGATCCTTCCCCCTACATAAACAGTACCTTCAGTGGGATCATACAAGCGCGGAATTAATTGTGCCATCGTTGTTTTTCCGGAACCGGTTGCTCCAACTATTCCAACAGTTTGACCAGGTTTCACGTTAAAACTGATGTTACTTAAAGACGGCTCCGCGGAATTTGGATAGCTGAATGAAACATTTTCAAATTCAACGCTGCCGTTTAAATTCTCTTGTGCAGCATCTTTTTTATAAACAACATCGGAGTCAGTTTTTAATACTTCCTTAATTCTCCTCAGAGATATCAGTCCACGTGAAGACATCATCATCGTCATTGCACCAATAATAATGGCAAACATCAACTGCATTAAATACGAGATAAAAGAAGCAATTGCTGCTAGATCATCTGGATGATCTGCTATCCCCACTCCAACAAAGTAGATAGCCAGCAGTATCATCAAATTCGAAATAAGTGTAAAGGCTGGGATCATCAACGAAAAAAGATAACCAATACTAAGATGCAAGCCCTGAATTTGATCAGAAGAAGCAGTGAATTTCTTGATCTCATTTTCTTCTTGATTAAAGGATTTCACAACCCTAATGCCTTGCATTGATTCTTGTGCAATTGTATTCAACTTATCCATCCATTTTTGAAACTTAGCAAAGAAACGACCCATTTTTGAAAAAACAAGTCCGGAAAGGCCGAAAACACAAACCACCATTAAGATCTCGATCCACCAAAGCCGTGGAATCGTCAAAACACCGAGCACAAAAGCTCCTACGAATAAAATTGGAATGCGAAAAAGCTGCATAAAAGCAGTCATTATCAGATTCAGAACTTGATTCATGTCGTTAATCAATCTAACAACCAAACTTCCAGATGAAAACTTTTCAATATTTCCAAATGAAAAAGTTTGAATTTTTTTGTAAACTTCAGCGCGTAAATCAGTCGTTACGGATTGTGCTATTTTCGCAGAAAAATACGTACTGGCAATTCCCGCCATGATACCTACTAGTGCCAATCCAATCAGCTGAATCCCATAATTTCTAACTGCCATAGAATCATCCGAAATTATAGCCTTCATAATATTTTGCAATAATCTTGCTGCCATAACGAGCTCATTGCAAGTATGATGACAGCCAAAACAGCCCCAATTATAGAACTATAATTATTTTTTAGATACGGTTTTAATATTTCCATAGTTATGCTGCTTTCTAAAACGCTCTACCTGTGTGTAGTAATCAGATTTACACACGCGTTTTTGTTTTCCTATACCTAACCTTCGTCCTACTGCTAGTCATTTTTTAGCATAAAATAGTGTTGCAGAGCATAAATAACATAATAAAACAGCCATTGTCTTTTAGACAATCAGCTGCCTGTTTCATTGACACTATATTTAATACAACACTTGGTTCAAGAAGTGGAACAAACATTCGGTATACACCCTATCTTATAGAAATTGCTCTGTTTATTCAATTAATTTGCCACATTTATTTGTTTAACTCTCAAGTCAAAGTTTTAGTGCATCCGGATTGCAGTTTATGGGTAATTTAGATTACTATTTTTATGTGAATTAACCTAAAAATTAAAAAGTTAATTAGTTTACTTTATATAAATGACCCCCTCTTTAATATTTATGACAAGAAAACATTGTAATTTGAAATGCAATCCTCTAGAATGATATCCATGTGCTTTATAACTTTTTCACAATTAAAAAGGAGGAACATTTTCAATGGATTCATCTTTGGTTATTTCGTGGTGGGCAGCTTTAGCTGGTTTAGCAATTGCTATTATACTAATACTTAGAAGGCTTAATCCAGTCTATTCTCTTATCTTAGGAGCGATTATTGGTTCTTTGCTTGGAGGGGCAAATCTTGTTCAAACATTGGACATTTTGATAAAAGGCTCGCAAAGTGTGATGGGAACTGTTCTACGTGTCTTAGCAGCAGGTATGCTAGCAGGAGTTATGATGGAATCAGGTGCAGCTGACACACTGGCTAGAGCGATTGTTACTAAACTAGGTGATCGTTTTGCCATCTTATCACTAGCTCTCGCGACAATGGTGATTACCGCCGTCGGTGTTTTTATTCCCGTTGCAGTTCTAATTGTTGCTCCAATTGCTCTTGAAGTTGGAAAGAAAATGCACCTTTCAAAACTAGCTTTACTGGTCGCTCTATCTGGTGGTGGAAAAGCAGGGAACATTATTTCACCCAATCCCAACACAATTGCAGCTGCTAAAGGTTTCAATCTAGAGTTGAGCCAAGTTATGATTGCAGATTTTATTCCCGCGCTATTTGCTTTGCTTGCGACTGTTATTATTGCTAGTCTGCTCAAAAACAAGGGAACTGCTATACTTGACGCAGATTTAGAAAATTTGACTTCCGATCCGAAGACAAAAACATTTCCTTCTTTAAAATCTTCGTTGGTAACACCGGTGCTCGCAATCGTGTTACTTCTTTTGAATCCGATTGGTTCTATCTTTCATATTTCTTTTTTAACTAAATTGAATCTCGATGCGCTGTATGTCTTGCCTATTGCTGCTATTGCTGGTGCTTTAGCAATGAAGCAGGGAAATAAAATCAAAGATTTCGCTAAATCTGGAATTGACCGTATGACTGACGTTGTTTTAATTTTGATTGGTGCAGGCACAATTGGTGCCACAATCACGACTTCTGACCTGCCCGCTAAAATTATTTTGCTTATCAATATGGGGCATATTCCTGGTGTTCTACTAGCTCCTATCTCCGGTGTTTTAATGGCAGCTGCTTCCGCCTCAACTTCGACTGGGGTAATTCTCGCGACAGGCTCCTTCTCCAAGGCGATCCTTGGATTTGGTGTAACTCCTTTAGCAGCAGCGACCATGATTCACACTGGTGGAATAGTTATTGATCAACTACCCCATGGAAATTATTTTCATGTTACCGCAAATGCGATGCACATGAACATCAAAGAGCGTTCGCGCGCTATACTATATGAAGCATTGGTTGGTGCCACAGCTATGATTGCTGCAACTATTATGTATGGCTTTTTACATCTGTAATCAAAAAATAGGAGGTTGGATCATGAAATTCGTAATTGCACCTGATTCATTTAAAGGCAGTATGACTGCCAAAGAAGTTGCTGAAGCGATTGCTGAAGGTATCAGTAAAGTCTTTCCAGCTGCTGAATATGAACTAATCCCAATGGCTGACGGAGGTGAAGGAACTGTCCAGTCTTTGGTGGATGCAACAGCAGGGAAGTTGCTGACCAAGGAAGTCACCGGTCCGCTTGCAAAGAAAGTTACAGCGACATATGGTCTTCTAGGTAATGGGAAAACTGCTGTCATTGAGATGGCTGAAGCTAGTGGGATCGGTTATGTTGATGAACAAACTAAAGATCCTTTAAAAACAACCACTTACGGTACTGGGGAGCTTATCATTGATGCTTTAAATCATGGAGTATCTAGTATTATACTAGGCATTGGAGGAAGTGCTACTAACGATGGAGGCGCTGGAATGGCGCAGGCTATCGGAGTCAGTTTGCTGGATGCAGCTAATCACGAACTGAGTTTAGGCGGTGGCGAACTCAACAAACTGCACCATATTGATACCACACAGATCGACAAACGATTAGCTAACACAGAGATCTTAATCGCTTCTGATGTCGTTAATCCTTTGGTGGGGCCTAATGGCGCTTCAGCGGTTTTTGGTCCGCAAAAAGGAGCAACTCCTGAAATGGTCAAGACTTTAGACTCCAACTTAAAACATTATGCTTCCATAATTGAACAAGAACTTGGAAAGAGCCTCGCTGAGTTTCCAGGCGCTGGTGCAGCAGGAGGACTTGGTGCAGGTCTTTTAGCCTTTACACAGTCAAAAATGGCCAAGGGAATCGATATTGTTGTGGAGTACAGTCATTTGAAAGAAAGAGCGAAAGATGCTGACTTTGTTTTTACTGGCGAAGGTGGAATTGATTTTCAAACTAAATTTGGAAAAACACCTTACGGAGTTGCACTTGCAACTAAGAAAACTGCTCCAAATGCTCCCGTAATAGCGTTAGCTGGCAATGTTGGCAAGAAAATCGCTGATCTCTATCAAAAAGATGCGATTGATGCGATTTTTGCGACCGTTTCTGGTGCTAAGTCCCTAAAACAGGCTTTTGAAGATGGCAGCAAAGACATTGCACAAACAGCAGAAAATATTGCACGTTTAATTGCAGTAATACCTAAGCACTAACCATATGATTTTTCCGTAAAATTATCTAAACTAAAGGTTATTCTTAAAAAATGGATTCATCAATAACTAAGATTCTAATGAACATTGAACTATGGGTAATTGCCGGTCAAATTTAAAGACTGGGTTATTAAAATGCGTTACAATGACACAGAACTAGATAAACATAGAGAAAATCGTGCCATAAATCGGCAACTTTTTAGCAACAATTTCAAATTATAAGCATCGAAAATCCTTTACGTTTAGTAATTCAAAGCTAACAGAGAGGGTGCTAGACCGAAAATAAATTTTGGTCTAGCACCCTCTCTGTTTTTAAAATCAACGTGTTTCAATAGTCGGTGTTTTCCATTTAACCACACAATTACTCATAGTAAAAATCAGATTTTCCAACTACTCACAGTACACTTTTCTCAGCAACACATCAATAGTAGTCATTATTTCTGAACAATTACAGACCTCAATCATTATTTCGATACTTCTGTAATTTCTCATCAGTTGTCAGTAAATGCTTTTCAGGCGCATAACTGAGTTTAATATAGTTACTGAGCATCTCTGCGCCAGCGGCGACACAAGCTTGCTGAATAGCCGGTATCAGGGCCACCAACTCATCCAGATTTCCTTCAATCGTTGTTTCAAACGAGCCAACTTCATAATTTAACCCGCTTGCTTTAATCTCAGCAATCGCTGCATCAACAATTTTTATTAATTTTTCAGTGTCTGTTTCTTGTGGCAAAACCTGAATTGCCATTGCTGCATTATTCAAGTGTTATTCCTCCCTATAGTCCAATAAAGATTTGACCAGCTTGTTTTCAGCCGCTGCCTGTGCTTCATCATTTTGCACAGAATCAAATTACCTCTATTATACATCTATATGCCTGAAGGAACATTCAGCACTTCTTAGTGTTCACGTTTAACAATTTAAATTTGTTCCAACGCTTGTTTTAAATCCGCAATCAAATCATCAACATTTTCAATACCAACAGATATTCTAATCAAATCAGGTGTAATTCCAGTTTCCTTGAGCTCTTCTTCATTCAATTGTGCATGTGTCGTTGATGCAGGGTGAATGATTAATGATTTTGCATCGCCCACATTAGCAAGTAGTGAGAATAACTTTAAATGTTCAATCAAACTCTTACCGGCTGCTTCTCCCCCGACCAATCCTAAAGTAAAAATTGATCCAACTCCATTTGGAAAATCACGCTTAGCTAATTCATGATAAGGGTTATCCTCCAATTCTGGATATTTAACCCAAGCTACCTTCGGATGATCCTTTAAAAATGCAATAATTTTTCTTGCATTAGAAACATGACGTTCTACTCGCAGTGAGAGGCTCTCAAGCCCTTGGAGCAGTAAGAAAGAATTGAAGGGGCTGATTGTTGCGCCCGTGTCGCGAAGACTCTCAGCACGGACTTTAGTCGTGAAAGCTCCACCTTCAAGCTCGGCAAATACTAACCCACTGTATTGATCATTAGGTGTCGTAAACCCTGGATATCGACCACTTTTCTTATAATCAAATTTTCCATTTTCAACAATCACACCACCCATGGTCGTCCCGTGTCCCCCAATAAACTTAGTTGCAGATTCAATGACAACGTCTGCACCATGTTCCAGAGGGCGATAGAGGTACGGCGATGCAAATGTATTATCGACTAGCACTAGCAGGCCATTATCGTGCGCGATTTTTGAAATTGCCTCTACATCTACCAAGTTAATATCAGGATTACCAATCGTTTCCAAATAGATTGCCTTAGTATGTTCATTTATTGCTGCCTCAAAATTAGCTGGATCGTCAGGATGAACAAAGTGAGTTTTTATACCTAGTTTGGGTAAAGTAACATTGAACAGATTGAAGGTACCACCGTACAGAGTGCTGGCAGCTACTATCTCGTCTCCTTGTCCAGCTATGTTAGTAATAGCTGCAGTAACCGCTGCTGCACCTGTTGCAAGCGTTACACCACTTGTCCCATGTTCCAAGGCAGCAACACGTTCATCAACAACAGCCGTTGTCGGATTAGTCAAGCGATTGTAAATATTGCCAGGCTCTTTGAGTCCAAAACGATCCGCTGCCTGTTTGGCGTCCTTAAAAACATAAGATGTTGTTTGATAAATGGGTACGGCTCTGGCACCCGTTTCATCAACTTTTTGTCCCGCATGTACCTGTAATGTTTCAAAGTTTAGTTCTGTTTTACCCATTTTAAACTCCTCCTTGTTTAACCAATGATTTTAATAGCAACAATAAGATAAATGTCAATAAAAAAAGTCCCTGCAATATTTACTATTGCAGGGACGTCATAGACGCGGTACCACCCAACTTCACCAAGTCATCGCTGACTCAGACTCATCGGCACAAATAATGCCTAGGACTGTATCGTGCCCTAACGAACCATTGGCTTGCACCGCTGATTATGACTCCGAGTTCATCTTCAACTAATTCTATCCGCTCATTTTCACCCACCTGAGCTCTCTTCAAGGAAAGAAGTTCATCTACTCTTCTCATCAACATCTAATTTATTATTTATCACATTCTAACACTGACTTTTTGAGGTGTCAATCTATTTTATCCTTTTATTTTTTTAAAACTAAACCTCAAACAACTTATCTCCGGGCACAGAACATAGTGCTATTCATTGCTTTTGGATAACTAACTGTACATTACAAAAACGTTTTGACCTTGCCTGTAAAAAAATGGCAGGTATAGAAAACGTACTTACATTACATAGTATAAGGTTAAAAAAGTGGATATTCGTAACTTGCAGTTACTGCCCAAAGTCCAACAGCTTTCGGAGTACACACTCGAACCAGCCAAGTCTTAAATCGTTTATTTCTAGAATAAAGGGCTAACCTTTGCTAGAATAAGTATATACCAATTAAGCAACATAAGGAGCTGCTGATGAAAAAGAAATTAATTCATAAAACATATATTCGCACTATAATCCTCATTATCGCTTTAGAAATAATTGTCATTTCTGTTAACTTTTTTTATGCACCAATCAATATTGCTGCAGGTGGAGCTACAGGAATCGCTATCCTACTTGACGCAGCATTCGGGGTGAACCGTGCCTTATCTGTTCTGATTATTAACATCGTCATGATTATTTTTGCAGCACTTTTTCTTGATAAACAGATCGTTCGCAACATTACCCTTGGCAGTTTTTTATTGCCTATCTTGATGTACATTACACCAAGTTTCAAAATCGTATCTGATCCCTTGTTGGCAGTCATTCTTGGTGGGGCAACTTTTGCAGTTGGTATTGCAACACTGTACCGCATTGGCGCTTCAAGCGGAGGCACAACTGTTCCACCAATGATTTTAAAAAAGCATTTTCATATTAATGCACCCTTGTCGCTACTAGCTATCGATCTCCTCGTAACATTCTTTAATGTTTTTGTAGCTGGCCTCAATGCCTTTTTCCTCGCTGCATTTTCTTTAGTCATCACTTCACTTGTCATGCGTTATATTGAAGCTGGTCTTGATCACAAATATCAGCTTCACATCATGAGCCAGACAAAGCTAGCTGAAATTCAGGAAATGATCTTAAAAGAAGATCATAGCTTAACAATTTTTGATGTCCATGGCGGTTACAGTGCCAACGAAAAAGAAATCTTAATGGTAGTTGTTGATAATCAAAGTTATGGTCCGCTTGTTAGGAGAATTCATATTATTGATCCAGATGCCTTCATCATAACTTCAAATGTCGTCAATGTTCACGGCGGTCGCTTTGGAATTTGATAATCTAGTTAACCTTTCAGAACATACTTTATCAATGCTTTGGCTGCCCCATCATCATCGTTACCAGTCGTCACAAAGTTTGCAGCCTTCTTCACTTTTTCGGGAGCGTTACCCATTGCTACACCAATTCCTGCTGCCTGCAGCATAGGAACGTCATTAAACTGATCGCCTATGGTTAAAATTTCTCTAGGTTTCAGCTGATAATATTCTGCTAGTTCCCTGACAGCACTTTCCTTTGATACCGTTGCTGCAACTACCTCTAAGTAGTTCTCCTTTGACAAATAAAATGTTATTCCTTCAAGATTTATTTCTTTTAAATAATTGAATAATTTCTGAATTTCTCCTTTTTCACCAATCAGCAGAAGTTTGTGTATTTCTGCTGTTTTGTTCTCGTTCAACTTTTTAAAACTGGTCTTTTCTGGTACAAACTTAGTAATGCGACTTTCTTCGCGAATCCACTTGTCTTCTTTTTCTACAAACCACTTATCTCTTGCGTAAACACTTAAAGAAAAATCTGGCGAAACTGCCTTGACCGCTTCCAACACGCTGCAAACTGCTTCATATGCCATGGGATGGCTCTTTATTTGCCGTATTGGAACAGAAGGACTGCCTATTCTAAAAATAAAAGCTCCATTGTAACTAACTAAAGGATCATCGTGTATGCCCAACAACTCAGCAATTGGCACAATTCCTTGCGGTGCACGTGCAGAGGCTAGAACTAACGGTATATTTCTTGCACACATATTTTTTACTGTATCCCTCAATTTTGCGGTAACCCTGTGTTTGGTGGTTAGAATAGTTCCGTCAATGTCGCTGACTACCAGTTTTACTCTGTAAGTCATCAATGCTTCCCCCTGTCTAATAATCTAAAATAAAAAAACTGATAGTAATTTTTAGTTATTCCTAATTACTATCAGCTTCTAATAATTGATTCTAGTTTAACCTAAAAATCCAAGCCATTTCCCTAAAATACCTAATCCGAAAATTGCAAAGATTATCAGTAGTGGGTTAACACCTTTTTTCAGTAACCATGAAACGAAAAGTGTCAATATCAGTGCAAGCATTCCAGGCATAACTGAATCTAAAATATCTTGAACTGTTTGTGTTTTGCCATTAATCTTTGTTGCAACAATTGGAATATTGATCGTTGTCCATTTTGAAACTAATGCACCCATAACGAACAGCCCAACAATGGATGCCCCCTCCGTTAATTTCTTAATGCGGCCACCGGCCATATCTTGGATGATTTCGCTTCCCTTAGTATAGCCATAGCGTAGAAAGTACCATTTACACGTCAGACGGATCACATTAATCAATACAAAGAACAGCAGCGGTCCAATAATACTGCCTGTCATCGCGATTCCTGCACCCAATGCTGCTAGTACTGGACGAGATGTTCCCCAGAAGAGTGGATCGCCGACGCCCGCCAAGGGACCCATTAAACCAATCTTCATAGCCGCAATCGCTGTTTCATCCACTTTACCAGTGTTGGCCTTTTCTTCTTCCATTGCAGCAGTTACACCAAAAATAGGTGCTGTCAGCCATGGATGTGTGTTAAACCACTCCATATGTCGTGAAAGAGCCTCATTACGTTCTTTACCCGGTTTATACAATCTTTTGATTGCCGGAATCATAACAAAACAGAAACCCATGTTTTGCGCACGTTCAAAGTTAAAAGAACCTAGCAAAAACATTGAACGGAAAAACATACTGTTAAGATCTTTATTAGTCAACGCAACTTTATTTTGTCCAGTTTGTGTTGTTTGCATTTTAAAATCCCCCTAATCATCCAAATCATCATCTAGATCATCGTCAGCTGCACTGCTACTGTTTCCTTGCTGAGCTGAACCAGCACTAGCGGTGGCAGTCTGCGCACGATTATTTTTTCCACTGTATTCAAGTTGAAGATATAACAATGCGAGAATCAATCCTAAACCACCAAAACCTACTAAGTTAAATTTAGTGAATGCTGCAAACAAGAAACCAAGATAGAAAAATGGCTTCAATTCAGGAACATCCATCATATTGATAACCATTGCATACCCTACAACAACGATGATTCCACCACCAATTTGTAATCCTCCAGTAATGACTGTTGGAATCGATTTAAGCACACCTTCTACTGCAGAGGTGCTAAGTGCTAGGACAATCCCCGTTGGTATCATGACACGTAAAGCCTGCAAGCCAAGCGCAATAACGTGCATCCATTCAATTGCCCGATACCTGCCCTTTTGTGCAAAATCGTCACCCTTATGAACGAAGAAAACAACAATTGTTCTTACAAATATAGTCAAAGCTTGACCAGCAGCGGCCAACGGAACGGCGATCGCAATCCCTTCACCAATACTTGTGTGCGTATTGATTACTAACAATGTCGAAATAACGGAAGCTAATGCCGTGTCAGGTGCCATTGCTAACCCAACATTCATCCAGCCAAGAGCCATCATTTCAAGTGTCCCGCCTAAAATAATACCTGTTTTTACATCTCCTAAAATAAGACCAATTAACGTACAAGCAACTAAGGGACGATGAGTTTGCGCCTCATCAAGAACGGATCCCATACCTGCAATCCCCGCAACAAGCAATACTAAAATAATCTGTATGATATTCACAGTAACTCCTCCTTTAACGAGTTAGATTTTTTGTTTTAAAATCTTGATAAAATCTTGACTGGAATCCCCTGGAAGCTGACGTAATTCCAATTTAACTCCCATCTCATTTAATTTCTCAAATGCCTTTACATCTTCTGGAGCAACACTAACTGCTTCCGTGACCTGCTTCTTTCTAGGATCGAATCTCATTCCACCAACATTAACAGTTGTAATATCAACTCCGCTTTCAATCGCTTCAACTATTTCCGCTGGATTACCGAAAAGAAGCATTGCAGTTGTATCTGCATATTTGGGATTTTTGAAAACCCGCCCCATTTTTTCAGGTGTGACTGCATTTGCCTTCACATTCGATGGAGCAACTGACAAAACCAATGTTTTACGCATCGGATCTTCCGCAACTTCATCGCTGACCACAATAATTCTTTCAGCTGGGAGCAATTTAATCCATTTAGTTAAAACTTGTCCATGAATGTATCTATCGTCAATTCGAGCTACTGTAATTTTCATAATAAATCATCCTCCTCATTGTCTGCCTGATCTGCTAACTTCTTTGTCTGATCGGAAAAAACTTTAAAACTTTCAGTATTTGTTTCCTTCAGGTGCTGAACGATTTTCCTTAGAGAACTTGTTTGCGCCATTCCCAATGCTTCAAGGACCATTGGCAGGTTTACACCCGTAACAATGTCGATGCTCTCATTTCCAAAAGCCAATTGAATTGCAGCATTATAGGGACTTCCGCCGAAAAGATCTACTAAGAAAAGAAACTCATTTTCTGTGGGATAGTTCTTTAGTGTACTTTCGTAATGCTTTTTTATATCCTCCAATCCCTCCCCTTTTTTGAAGGGAACTGCAACTACATCATCATTTTCGCCAAAGATCATCCTCACTGCACTTAAGATCCCTGTTGAGATTTCTCCATGCCCTGAAATAATAAGTTTTACCATAATCAATCCTCCTTTAAACTTACTTACACTTTTTATATAGCAAGAAGCATGCCAACATTTAAGCTTCTTGCAGAAAAGCTGATTTAATAATGTTTATATTTAAAGAGCCATAACCTGTTCTAAAAAAAGTAGAAACAGGTTATGGCTCTTTTGATACAACTATTTGTTTTTTGATACAGGTTATTATTAATTTAAAACAGTTTCTGTAATAAAATACAATTCGTCCTCTGACACCTTGATTTTTAATGAACCAATACTTGTATGGAGAGTTTCCTCCACTAACGGCAATGTCTCCTTAACTTCCGGGCTAGGTTCTTCCGTATATTTCACCTCATTTTTCCTTAAAACACGTTCAAGAGCAAACGCAGTATGCACAATGCATTTTATTTGACGACTGTTGGAAAAATCTTTTTGCAGTTTGTTTTGCAATTTATTAATCCAATTGACTAACATCTGACAAACTAAAAATGGATTGAGATAAACTAGATGTGTTCGTAAAACATCCTCGCACATATTTGATACGACAATATTTTTATCAATTACAGCTTCTGGAAGTTTTATATTTGAGTCTAATAGTGCAATCAGCCTTTGTTCGCCGTTTCCAGCAATCAAGTCTTCCAACGAGATGTAAGGAATCGCTATGCTTGGCTGCTTCGTTCCAACAGCTGCAATTATTTCATAATCATTAGCGATTTGAGGGATTTCAACAGCCATCTTGAGCGCTGAGATAGTAAAAATCTTGATCTCTTCCTGTGTTGTTTTGGATACGATTTCATTAATTATCTGCTCTAATTTTTTAGCAGTGCCACTTCCTGTCATACAGATCGAAACAATTGCCTTCTTTTGTCCAGTGGTGTCTGCTGCCATGCGGCCTACCATTTGAGCAATGTCTCTTTTAAGAGACACATAGATCGTCCCTAGATCCATATCTAGATAATTTACCTTGCGGACAGCATCCAGTACAAGTGATGTTGTGACATTAGGAACTGTCCTCAACTGCACACCTGTTATCTTCTCTAGTTTGTGACTAAACATCGCTAACGAGCCCATGTCGACCAGCAACAAAACACCTTTACCTTGATCAAGTTTTTTAGTTAGCTTTGCAAGGCTGTCCAGTATCTCAGAAGGTGAAACTGTTAGCGGCATATCTAATGCTGCCACATTAGCATCGCCTAAAAGATCAGTGGCGACTTTTACCATTGATGAAGCAGTTGCATTCCCATGTGCTGCTACTAAAATACCAACTTTTTTGCCTTCAGACATTGATTTGATCGAGGTCAAGAGCATTGTGAGATACAAAACTTCCATATCAGGCATCATGATATCAAATGTTTCGCCGATTTTCTTTTGAAAAATCTGTGCTACATGATACTCCTGTTCATGTGTATTCTTAATTTTCTTGACTTCATTTTTCATGAGAAGATCTGTTTTATTACCACGCTTGAAAAAGGCATCGATATGCATACTGAGATAATAAACAAAACGCCGGTCAAACTGGCAGTGCAACTGTTCTTCTGCAATTTCTTTCAAGTGTTCAACAAATTGCGGAATTCGGCTATCCACAAATTTAGCTAAGTTGTCATCACTGACATTTTGCTTAAAAAAATTCTTAATGTGCAGATGCATATCAACCATAATATACTGTTGAATATCACTTTCTGGAACACCTTCTGCAGCTAGTGCTTTTACCTTATTCTCAATCAATTCATAAATGTTATCCTTCTCGTCCGCCTGCAGTGTCTTATCCACATAGAAAATCGTATTGGTATCTAAATACTCAGATATATCAGTCCTTCTGCGTTCGCTGGCTGAATTTGAAAGCCAGACCTGCCGCAAGCCTTCTGGAAGATCGCGTAATTGAACACTGACCTCGTCTTGAGAATTTATATTATTAAGAAAAGCCTGTGCACAAGTCAGCTGCACTTGCGATTTTAATTGACCGACATTTCCATAGTTGACCTCCGTCAATAAAGCTATAAAGACATCGATTTTGACATTTAAATTCTTTTTAATCCGTTCAGCTTCCCTTTGAAAAAGGAATTTAGCAAGCTCGACCCTCTCGCTCAGTGGTCTTTCTTCTAAGGCCGGAATTGAAATAGTCATCGGAATTCTTCGTAAAAAAGTTTTCAGCATTGAAGAATTAGGGTCCTCTGTCGTCGCACAAATTATTAGAACATTTGCCTTACGTCGTTTCTGATTCTCGCCTAACCTATTAAAAGTTCCATTATCGATGAAATAAAATAGCATTTCTTGGCCTTCTGGTGGAAGGCGATGAACTTCATCAAGCAGTAAGACACCATTATCAGCTTGTTCAACCAGACCTTCTTCATCTTCAGCTGCCCCAGTGTATGCTCCCTTCGCATGGCCAAACAGTGTTGACAGTAATAGTTGCGGATTGTTGTAGTAATCTGCACAATTGAAAGAAATAAGGGGCGCATCCTTCTTCAGAATTTTTTTGTATCTAGCATACTCATATATCTTATTTGCAAAATAAGTTTTCCCTGTTCCTGTTTGGCCCAACAGCATCATGTGCAAGCCATGAGGCGGATACATAATAGCTGCCTCCGCTTGTGAGGTCGCTTTGCGCAAGCTCCCCTTGTAGCCTATCATTTGCAGCAACGGATTTTTTTGCTGTTTTTCTTGAAACTGTGGACTACTTGCAGATTTATCGCTCTTTGAATCATCCGTACTCGTTGCCTTCTTATCCTGACTTCGAACTAACTGACTCAAATTTGGAGTTTCAAAATAGGCAAACTTTTGAATAGCCAGCCTTTCCTGTACGATTTCAACAGGGATATAATGTACCGGGAAAGTTTTGACCTTTAAAACTTTCCCCGCCCTTACCAATCGGTTCAATTCAAGAGAAACATTGGAACGAGTCAATCCTAAACCCTTTGCAAGTTCCGTCGCTGAGCTCCCCTGCTGTTCCAATATCTCTTTCTCGTCCGAATGCCGCCAAACATCAAAAAGATGATTGTATACTTTCTCAATCCTTTTCAATTTTTACACCTCTTTTTCACTTAACCATCTCCAATTTGTTTCGAATTCGTTTTAGATTTTCAATATGCCATGGGGTTCGATTTAATTTTGGCAGGTTCATTTTTAAAACTATTTTATTTCCGTCCTTCATTTTCTCATTTGTTTCGATGATCAACTGGGTTGACATCAATTTATCCTTTAAATACATTCGTTGAATTTGCTGTTTAGTTAGGAAAAAATCCTTAGAAAAAGTATCGAAACTACTCTGGTATTGCGCTGCAAAAAAGAAAGCGGAGCTCACATAGATACAATTCATCTTCGGCGCTGATTTGACGGTGTTTATTGAAAGCAAAACTTTTCTTTCATCATATGGAGCTCCTGGCACCTTACTTAACATATATTTTTTGAACTTATCTCTATCAATAAAAAGCGACATACGTACTCCCCCTCTAAAACTTTTTATCAGTTTAAGCTTCGGATTTTTTAAACTGATACGAATAAGAACTATAACTAATATGTACTTTATCACAATTAACCGCTTTATTAAAAAACCGGTTCATTTTTTTCACAGATACAGCAAAAAAGCAGACCAACTTGCCTTGTATCTTGAAATCAGTTAAACCCGATTTCAAAGACTCAGCAATAGTGTCTGCATCTCCAAAATAACTATATTTTAATTTGAACAACTTTTCATTCAGCAATTCATTTTTTGCTTTTCTTAGAGTCCTTAATAACCTTCAATGCAGTTTTACGCGTTTTGATGTTAGGGCTCTTCAAATAACGGTAGGCACTGCTGAGGTCCATTTCCTTGGCCATTTATGTTTTCCTCCATTACCAGCTGGCTTTACGTACACCAGGTATTTGACCCTTATGTGCTAATTCACGAAATCTTAAACGCGACATCCCAAATTTGCGCATATATGCATGCGGACGCCCATCAAACTTATCGCGATTATGCAACCGAGTCGGTGAAGCGTTTCGCGGTAGTAGCTCAAGGCCTGGTAGTCATGTGCCTTTTTCAAAGCCAATCTTTTCTCTTCATACTTCCTAACCGTTAGTTCTATTTTCTTTGCTTTTTCAATTTTTGATTTTTTTGCCATTATTTTACCTCTGTAAACCAAATTTTCTTCTTCAACTTAGGAGAATATTTAAGCAACTTTAATCTTTCTGGTGTATTACGTGTATTTTTAGATGTCAGATATAATCGTTCTCTTGTCTGTGCATTACCTAGCACAATGTTCTTACGCATAACTTTCTCTCCCTTAGTTTACTTTCTTACCTTTATAAAAACCTTTAGCTGAAACACGATGTCCTACAACATACTCGCCTAATTCTGGATTCCAATAAACAGCGGGTCCTTTTATTTTATGTTGGGCACGTCGTTTGTTTTTGCGGCTTTTAGATGTTTTTCTTGCTGGAACTGCCACAATATCCCCTCCTAAAAAGTAATGGTTACTATTTGTATAATAAAGCTTTTCAGCCTAAATGTAAAGAGTAATTATAACCATTTTCCAAAAAATGTGTTAATAGCCTTCTAGCACTTAGCTTGGCCAAGAGGTTTGACTGTTGAACCATCTTGATTCACACAATCCAAAAAGGAAGCTGGGTTAAAATTTAACTTTTAACCCAGCTTCTCTATTTATTCCATATGCACGTGTTTCATAAGTCAAAATTCTTCGTCTACCTCGAATTGCTCATAACAAAACATTCGTTATGTGCGTAATTTCGTGCTAGCACTCAAATTTACCGACTTTGTGCTGCTTTCGCAGTGCACCTTTAGCAAAAAATAATTTTCAAAACTTTCTGCTAGATACTATTCAATTAGTTAAAAATTGCTTTGGAAATTGCAGCAGCAACAATTGCTCCTAAAATTGGAGCAACAATTGGGACCCAGCTGTAACTAAACTGCGAACTTCCCTTGTGTTCAAATGGCAGAACTGCATGCAGCAGTCTCGGACCAATATCACGTGCTGGATTTAGTGCAGGTCCTGTTGGCCCACCGAAAGAAATAACCAGACACATTACTAAAAAACCTAAACCTATAAAATCTGCTCGTGCATCAACTTTATCTGCAGTTATGCTCAATGCTCCGAACACCAGAAGAAAAGTTCCGATAAATTCATTTACAAAACCATTAAACTTGCTGTTAACAGCATCAATTGTCGCAAATGTTCCTAAAATAGCTTCTGGGTTTGTCGTTTTTGCATAATATGGCTTATATGCAATAACAATCATCAATTGACCAAAAATAGCTCCTAAAAGTTGTGCAACAAGATATGGCACTACTTCGCTCCACGGGAAACTCCCCGTAACGGCTAGGGCAACTGTAAAGGCAGGATTTATCTGTGCTCCTGAAACCGTTGCGAACATTAAAGCTGGAATCATGACTCCTATTCCATAACCAAAACCAATTAGGACCCAGCCACCATGGAATCCTTTTGTTCCCTTTAATTCAACGTTTGCAACAGATCCATTACCAAGAGCAACCATAATCGCTGTACCAAAAAATTCTGCCAAACACCGCGTTAACAATGAATAATCCATTTGCCTTTATCCCACCAACACTTTCTTCTTAGTATTTTCAGAAAGTACTTCATTCATTCTTCCACTTTCGAAGCCGCTGAGATCGAGTGTTACAAATTCATAACCCAATTTCAACAGTTTATTATTAATTTTTTCTCTTAATGACATAAATCCAGCAAATGAATCTGTTGGTACTTCCACACGTGCAACAGTCCCATGAACTCTAACACGTACCGTTGAAAAACCTAAACCTCGCAAATACGCCTCAGCATCCATGACTCTAGCAATTTTTTTGCTATCCAATTTTGTATAATATGGGAAGCGCGAGGAAACTGAACAAGAGGCAACCTTATTCCAATTATTTAAGCCTAATTTTTTGGCAATTTTACGCACATCTGTTTTATAAATATCCGCTTTTTGCAAAACCGATACCGCTTTAGCTTCATCCCTAGCTCTTAATCCAGGACGAAAATCAGTATTATCGTCCATAATCATCCCATCTAAAACTGCATCTGCATTAAAATCAGCTGCAACTTTATTAAGTGCGCTATAAAACATTTTTTTCATATAGTACCAAGATTGAGGTGTGTTGTTGCTGATGTTCTCATCAGCTAAATAGTCTAGTTCAATCCCATTAACTTGAACGTCCAATTCTTGTGCCAAAGCAATAGCCTTGTTATATTCCTCGTCAGTAAAAAGTTCTGAATTTGCAACAATCGCCAATACATTTTTCTTACCTAAAATATCAGCTGCTTCTTTCAACACAAGGGTAGAGTCAATTCCACCAGAAAAACCCACAACCACTTTGTTATAACCAGCTAAAATATTTTGTAATTTATCTTCTTTTTCCATGAAAGTTTCCATCGTACTATTCCCCTTTATTTTCAATTTCCTGCAAGGCAGCTAACCTTATCTTCTCAGGCTCTTCTGCAGTCTTCTGTGAACATTTCATTAGATCATCATATTCTACAGAAAATTTTTTTACCCCATGATAAGTTAATTCTTTTACTCCTACTTCTCCATATGGCGTTTTGACCTTTTTCAACTTTCTTTCCATAATTTCACGCTGTAATGGATGTACCCGCAACCCAATCGCTGAGGTGTGTTGGAACAAAAAACTAGCGAACAATTCTTGCTGCGTAGTCGCTGTCAATAAACATAATTTATAGCTGGCCTGCCTTTTTTCATTATGATTGGCTCCGCCCAAGCATCTTTTGCCCCCAACTCAAGTGCACCCTTGATCGCTGCTGCCAGTTGTTGCCCAGTAGCGTCGTCTAAATTTGTTTCCAAACACAGTACATGGTCATCTGTCTTCGCTATTTCCTGCTGACTCAACTTTGAATTATACAAACTAGCCCTCAAAGCATTCAGGCTGCCCGTATCACGCTTTCCAAAACCATACCCAGTATTTTCAAGGACACCTGTTGCAGTAGAACTATTGAATTCATTCCCCAAGCACTTCACAAGTGCCATTCCTGTCGGTGTTATTAATTCGGTATGAACATCAAAACGCTTCTGAATAGGAATTGCTGTGTTTAATTGCATTTGTAATACGGCAGGCACAGGAACCGGGACGATTCCATGTGCGATTTTGATTGTTCCAACTCCATCAGCTAAATTGTTGATAACGCATCTGTCGATATGCAGCATTTCAACAGCAATAGCAGCCCCGACGATATCAACTATCGAGTCTAAAGCTCCCACCTCATGAAAGTGAATATCCGCCAATTCTTTGCCATGTACTTTAGCTTCTGCCCGTGCGATCTGCTCAAACATATCAATAGATCTTTTTTTGATAGTTTCTTTCAAATCACTCTTTGATATCAAATGTCTGATCATCATGAAGTTGCGTCCATGGTGATGGTGTTCATGCTCAGAGAAGCCTTGATCTTTAGGTGCATTCCCTTCTAAAACAACATCAAAATCAGTTCCCGTGATACTTGAACGTGCTGTTCTTTGAACTGTTATTCGATATCCCGCAACTTTCAATTTGCTCAACTGTTTTTCAAATTCATCTCGCTCTAGACCTAGGTCGAACATTGCACCTAAGAACATGTCGCCGCTGATCCCAGAAAAAGCATCTAAAACTAAAGTTTTCATATGTGCCCCTTATCTATCAGCCGATTGATCATACTTGCATTGTAGGCAGCCCCAAAGCCATTATCTATATTGACGACACTAATACCTGCAGCACAGCTATTCAACATCGTAAGCAGTGGTGTCATTCCACCAAGATTACTGCCATAACCAACGCTCGTTGGTACTGCTATTACTGGATGATCAACCAATCCGCCAACTACACTAGGTAGTGCGCCTTCCATTCCGGCTATCACAATTACCACATTAGCCTGTCTGATAACATCAATCTTGGCGAACAAGCGGTGTATTCCTGCAACGCCAACATCATATATTCGTGTAACATGATTTCCAAAAATTTCGGCAGTGACAGCTGCTTCTTCGGCTATTCTTATATCAGATGTTCCAGCAGTAACAATCGCAATATTTCCAACACTCGCTGTCTTCTCATCAACAGTCGTCAATGTCTGTGATACAGCATCATACTTTAAAGAGGGCAACTCCTGTAAAACTGCTGTTGCCTTGTCTTGCTCCACTCGCGTTGCTAGGATCGCCTTTTGGTGACCTTTCATAACTTTGATAATGCCACTAATTTGTTCTGCCGTTTTGCCTGCACCGTAGATAACTTCTGGATACCCCGTCCTTCGAACTCGCGCAGTATCGATTTTGGCATAATTCAACTCTTCAAAATTATCCTTACTCAAACTTTCAATTGCTGCTTCCGGAGTTAAAGTCTGCTGTGCAACATTCTGCAGGAGCTTCAATAATTGTTGTTGTTCCATTTTACTTGTCCATCACAACAACACCAAGTCCATCAGGAATCACTGTTACTTTAGCATCGCTGCCTTCACGCTCGAAAGCCATTTCCATAGCCTGATCAATCGTGGTTGCTAACTTCATATGCATATTCGTTACAAGCTTAGGATCAACCAGGTCAGAAACCATAATGACATAATGGTTTGTCAAAATTCTTGCAAGTATTTGCGAGGTCCATTGATCCGGAACTGTTTCAAGTCGCGGTGTATTTACTGCCGCATCTAAGAATTCTTTAGGATCCTTGACATCTGCCAGATTATGATAGAACCCTTCACCACCATGACCATCGCGACAGCCAGCAACCATGACGATCGTCCCATTCGGTTTATTTGTCGCCTCTGCAGCAGTCATTCCCTTGACCGCTTGATAAATATTTTGGTCAAGTGGGAACCCACCATTAGTTGAGATTGCGATATCACTCTTAATTGCCTTTACACCAGCGAGTTCCCCCACAAAATCGGTTCCTTTTTTGTGCGCTTTTTCTAAATCACCTGCAAAAGAACCAATAATGTGCTTATCTTCATCTAAAACAACATTCAAAATAAACTTTAATCCAGCTGTCTTAGCAGCATACACCATGTCTTCATGTATCAAGTTATGGTGTAGGTTTCCAGTTCTAGAATGCACATCATTAATGAATTCACCTGAATGATTTGCCATAATTGTCTTGTATGAAGAAATACCGGGTAAAACTGATTTGCGTCCACCAGAGAAACCTGCGAAGAAATGTGATTCGATAAAACCTTCTGAAATAAGCAGATCAGCTTCTTCAGCAACTTTATTGATTATCAGATCCCCCCTGACGGAAGTTTGCCAATTTTTACCATATCCTCATCTTTTTGAGACATATGCATTACAATCTCTTCATTTGCAACAATTTCTTCTCCATACTTATTCACTAACTCTTCATGTGTTGATGGACGATGAAACCCTGTCGCTACCAAAATACGGATTCGCGCTGTTGGAGCTGCGGCACGCAAGCGGCGCAGCAAAATTGGTGTTATGATATGCGAAGGTACGGGCCGTGTGTGGTCCGAACTGATAATCACAATGTTCTTTTTACCCTGCGCTAAGCTTTCAAGTGTGGGACTGCCAATTGGAGCATCTAATGACTTTTCAACCAATTCTTTTTCTGAAAAGTCAGCCTTATAGGTTGCTGCTTTTGATACAAGAGAGCCAGCAAAATTTTTGTCTTTAATTTTAGCTGTAACATACCCTCGATCATATGGAAGATTAATCTCTACCACAAGTATTCATCCTCTTTCATTTGATTTTGCTAACAGCAAGTATCATAAGCCTTCATTTTTGAACTTTCGTTGACAATCATTCCTATTAAAGTTCATAATCAATAACATGTATCGAAGGCCATTGACATTTGTTAATGCAAAAAGATGTTAAGAGAGGAATATATAACTAAGAAAAACGTATAACTATTTTGAAAAGTGAGAAAAGAGGTTATTTTTTGCCAAACAAAGATATAAATTACCTAGTAAATTTTCTGAAAAGCAAACAAATTTCAACGATCACTAAGGGCTATCATACCTATCTGACTTTTCATGGTCTGAAAGCCGCCAGTGTTTTCATTTTAAAAGAAGGTATCATCAAGACTTCGGTTATCCTGCAGGATGGTCGCGAGTTCAACATCTCTTACATTAATCAGCCGGATGTGATCTCACTACTACATGATGAATCTCTCCAATATGATGAACAGCCCTTCAATGTGAGAATCGAATCTGATGAAGCGACATTTTATCAAATAAATCGGGTCAAGTTTTGGCAATATGTTAATTCAAATCTGCGTTTGCAAAACTATGTCAAACAATACTATCGTCATCGTCTTTCTGAAAATTCATCACGTTTGCAGCGCTTGACAATGAATGGCAAGCTTGGAGCTTTAGCCAGTTTCCTGCGTGATATGGCTTTTAAGTTTGGAAAGCCTCTGGCGAACAGCTCAAAAATCATAATTGATTTCAATGTTACCAACGAAGATATTGCAGGTTTTTGCGGTATCGCTAATCATACAAGTGTTAGCCGAATGATGCGCAAGTTAAAAGATGAAGAAGTTATCGAATTTGGCAGCGGCCCAGCAAATAACCGTCGCATTATTATTAGCAATGTTCAGAAATTAGATGATTATATTGCGTACTAAAAAACTTAGGGTTTCAACTGACCAGCTGCAGCTGGAGTTGAAACCCTAAGCTTTTTTTCTTGTAAACTAAATTTTAATTAATACAGAAATTATTTTAACTTAGCAATCGTTTCTTTCAACAGTACGGCCTGATATTCGGCTGCAAATTTTTGACCCAATTCACCTTGCCGCTTTTTATCGGTCATCAAACTTGGATCTTTCATGATTGCTTCTTTCATTTTGCTTCCAACATAGGCTGTTGCTTGTTTTTTTGCTTGTGCTTGGAAGCTTTGACTAGACATCTGCTTTCTTAATTCCTTAGCTTGGGTTGTGGATAAAACAAACCATTCGTTTGGAATATAGAAATGATTCGTACTTTTTACCAGTTTGTTATTATTGTCCGCGATACCAAACCAAAATTTGTACGCATCGGACTTATATTGCCAACGAACCTCTGTTTTTCTTACATATGCTTTGTTGCTTTTTATGCGTGAAAGCTTGTTATTGGTGTATTCATTTGCTTTCGTGTGGCTCACTTTTTTTGCATTTGCCTTCTTAGTATAAATATAAACATTTTCTTTTCCAGCCGTTCCAATCGGCTGAAAGAGGATCATTTTCATCTTTCCAGTCGTATCTGCTGAATAAATCTGTTTTGAACTAGTTGTCGTAACTTTATGCATCCCAAAGTGCTCGTAGTAGTTGCCGACGATTCCAGCGATCGAGCCCAATAAGATAGCACCTGCAACAACCGTGCAAATTAATCTAGGAAGTAATCTTTCGATATAGATGAAACTTGCAAAAATAGCAATTGCACCGATAACCAATGTAACAACGACCATTAAGCTTTCCCCCCTTCATCATCCTCTAAACTTTTATTAATCATTTTGCTTTTATCACTCAAAAAGAATGCCAATCCGAAACCAACTACACTAAAACCGACTGCGATCCAAAAAGCTGCATGATAACCTGTCATTGTTGCTTGAATCGCCTTAAGTTTGTATTCTAACGGTTCTGAATGTAGTAAATGTTTGCCAGGCATCTGCCTTTAGTTGTGTTTGATAAAACTGAAACCAAAATCGCCGTTCCAATCGAACTAGCAACTTGCCGGACCGTATTATTAACGGCTGTCCCATGTGATATCAGTTGAAGTGGTAAAGCATTCATCCCAGCCGTTGTTGCCGGCATCATGACCATCGAAATACCAAACATCCTAAGTGCGTACAGTAAGACAATGTACAATACCGGTGTCTGCTTCGTGATCATAACAAAAGGTATCGTTCCGACAGTTAGAAGAAAGAGTCCTAAGATAGCCAATCTGCGCGCACCGATACGATCAAAAGTTTTTCCAGTTATTGGACTCATAACGGCCATCATAAGTGCCCCTGGCAGTAATAGTAAACCTGAATGAAAGGCACTCATGCCATGGATCATTTGCAGATACATTGGAATTATCATCTCAACCCCAACCATGGCAACCATTACTACTGAACTTAGAATCGTTGCGATGGTGAACTCTGCCGATGAAAAAACACGAAGTTCAAGAAATGGTTTGTCTATCTTTAATTGTCGCCAACCAAAGATCACAATAACAATCGCGCCCAATGCAAGAGTTGATAATACTATCGTCGAGGTCCAACCATTGTCCCCGACAGATGAAAAACCATACAGAAGAGACCCAAACCCAACTGTCGAAAGCGTCAATGAGACCCAGTCGAGTTTTGACTTAGTCGTTTTCAACACTGGTTTCATAAAGAAAAATGATAATACGATCACAATTGCAACAATCGGAACAATCATTCCGAACAAATCCCGCCAATGCCATGTATCAATCACAAAACCTGACAAGGTCGGTCCGATTGCAGGTGCAACTCCAATAACAACCCCTGCCATTCCCATTGCGACACCACGCTTGTTTGCAGGAAAGACAGAGAGCATAATATTTTGCAAAAGCGGCATCGAAATACCAACACCCACTGCTTGGATCAAGCGTCCTGCAAGTAGAAACGAAAAAGTCGGGGCTGTCCACGCAATTATTGTTCCAACTTCAAAGATACTCATGGCCACAATGTACAGCCATTTAGTATTAAAACGTGTTGACAACCAAGCTGAGACAGGGATCATTACCCCATTGACCATTAAAAAGCCAGTGGTCAGCCACTGGACAGTAGACGTTGAAACATCGAACGCCTTCATTAAAGTTGGTAAGGCTGTCGCCAGAATCGTTTGGTTCAAAACGGTACAAAAAGTTCCTATCAATAATATGGCTACTAACAAAAAAAGATTATAGCCCTTATTTTTGTTGTCATTTGCTTCAGACATTTTATTCCTTCTTTCACTACTGTATTCAATTATCAAAAGTGCACTTTGCATTATAACTTTTTATAACACTTATGTAAAGTAGGTTTACAATATTATTGTTTTTATTTATAATAGTCTTAAACATCTACCATAGGGAGGTTATTATGGATAAACCAACCAAGCCTACAGAGGTTATCGATTTTTATGACTTCGTACGAAAAATATTAGAAGACAGTAAACTTAATTTAGGTTTTTCTGAATTAGCATCTATTACTGAAGTTCCGCAAAACAAACTGCGTTACTGGAGTCAGAAGGGATATATCCAGCCGTGTTCTGCTGAGAAAAAAAATCAATTTAAATTTGATATAGTTTTCCAAATATATGCTATTAAATTTTTCCAAAATAAGGGTTTTACCCTAGCAGTTGCTGCAAAAAAAGCATCTTATTACTCCCAAACTTTCAAGGATATCAAAAAAGCCACACATGCACGCTTGCAAGAGATAAAGAAAACACCTGAGTATACACTCATTGATTTAGGGCTCTTCGATCCTGAGCCCAGCAAGAATCTTTGCCTTCGTATTGAAGGCAGCCAATCTCGTTTTGAGCTGAACTAAACAAGCATTGCGACAAGACCTTCGAATTCGCTATAAACATGTACTTTCCTAAATATAATCTTCAAGCCATTCTTCGAAGTAAAATCGGTGTTGAAAATACAGTAATATTTGTATTGCAAAACATTGCTAGAGATCTGCAGCAAAATTATCTGTTGTAGATCTCTAGCAATGTTTTGCAATTAATATATTTTGATTCGCCAAACCTATCTAAAAAATCAAATGCTATAAGAAAACTGTTCACTACCGCAACTTTTTTTCTGACCATAATGCGATTGGTGAACAAAACAGTACAAAAGCCGCTGCAAAAATATAAGTTTTGCTGAATGCTTCCGTTATTTTAGTGTTCTTTGTATGCTCAATATGACGCAGTGTTTCTTTTAATTCTTCAGTTTGAGCAACAAGTGCAATAGCCTGTGTTATTTTGGCTTGTCCAGCAGATATTTCGGATACCGCACTCGTTATATGGTGTTGCGCATTCACCATTGAACTTGTAGTTTTTACATCATTTGTCTGCCTTATTCTACTCAATTCATTTATTCTTTCGGCAACTTGTTCCGAAGACTGGCTAAGCTTATGACTACCATCATACATTTTTTTCAAGTATTCATTTTCTACCGGTCGCGGAAGCCGCTCAGTTTTCGTTGCCGCCTCCTTAACATTTCTTCTCAACTCTTGCATCTGTTTCTTGCCCGACTTACTGTTTGTCTGCTCTTTTTGTCGAAAAACTCTTCTAACTTGATTACTTGCAGTACGTTTGACATCTGGTGAAAGTGTCTTTCGACTTATAGTCTGAAGCGCATCTGTTTTTACATTTTGTTTAGCATTATCTAAATGCACATTCAGGATGGTTACAAGAATAGCTATTCCTAAACACATTCCTAACTGTCTGCCAGTATTAACTATTCCCGATCCTAAACCGCTCTTACTTTTAGGGAGTGTTTGATAGCCGATACTATCGACTGATTTGCAAAACCAAATCCCAAACCATGAACTATCAAAAAGATAATCATTATAATTTTCGGTGTGTTGGTTTTAATCAGTGCTAATAATAGCAAACTCAGGCCGACTATCAACATTCCACTGAAATTTACTGCTGCTGCACCGACTTTTGCCGCTAATTTAGTTCCTAACGGCATAGCAACTGCAACTGTCAACGAGACCGGTGCGATAACTAATGCAGCGCTTAAGGCAGAATAATTCAAGACATTTTGCAAAAAATAATTCATTATCAGAGACGGACAGATAAGGGCTATCGCAATTATAAAATAAACTAAACATGAAGCCGTGAACGGAAAAATTTTGAATAATTTTAAATCAATCATTGGAGTTGAAATTCTTTTTTCAATTAATATAAAAACAATGATCATGATTGCCCCACATAACAAGCTCCCGCTAATAACCAGCGAGCTCCAACCATAATCTCGCCCTTTCAATAGCCCAAATGTAATACCAAATAAAGCAAGGGATAAACTCAGAATTCCCAACCAATCGATCTTTTTACTGCTAGTTTCATCGCGCGTTTCTTTTACCAGCACTGAAATCAATAAAAAAGAACTTAGTGCCAAAGGAACATTGAGTCCGAAAATCCAATGCCAACTAAAATAGCGCAAGATAACTCCCCCCAATGGCGGACCACTAGCAGCCGCCAAAGCACTAATTGCCCCAACTGCACTGGTAATTAGTGGAAGTTTTTCTTTACCAAAAATTTCAATTCCCATCGGCAAAACCACAGGTGTAATAATCGCTCCTCCCACTCCTTGCACAAATCGGAAGACACTCAACCAGAATAATGATGGTGCAAACATACATGCTGCGGAAAAACCGCCAAATAAAGTCAATCCCAAAAGCATTAATTTCTTTCTGCCATACTGATCTGCCAGCTTTGCACTCGTAACTGTAAAAATCGCCAATGCTAACACATACGTCGTCACGATCCAACTTGTATCTGTTAAATTTGCACTAAAGTGGTTCATGATACTAGGTAGAGCAATGTTTACAATCGTGCTGTCCAGAATCCCCATAAACATTGCAATTGATAATCCAATAAAACTAATTTTTCTAATTATTTTCTCCATTTTCCCCCTCTTTCTTGTCACACATGTTGCTTTAGGTTACAATTGTGACATCTAAGACTAAGTATAATAAGGAGACAAAAAATATCAATAGTTTTAAGCAATGTGCTACAAAGCTACATGTTTTGTGACAGACAAGGGGGATTACAAAATGAACGGAAAACAAAAAATAGCAGAACAATCGCGCACCTGGTTATGGGAAGGATTTGTACGTTTATTACACCAGCAGAGCTACCAAGACATCACGATTTCGGCGATTGCTGCTGAGGCGCAGCTATCAAGACGAACCTTTTACCGCTCCTTTAAGTGCAAAAGTGATTTAGTCGACTATTACTGCCATGACGCAATCGACCGCTATCTTCGAAGATTAAAGGCTATCGAAATGTCAACATCTTCTTTTGAAAATGTATTAAGAGTTTTTTTTCGATTTTTGGTGGTCAGAAAAAAACACATTGCACTTATTGATTGAAAATGGCTTATTCAGCCGCTTATTGTTCGTTTGGACTCCTGAGTCCTCAAAAATTTACGATATGTTTCAAGTCCCTTGGCATGTTCAAGGGTCACCTTCTGAGATTAATTACATTATGAGCTTTTCAACTGGCGGTTTCTGGAACGTATTGCAGCATTGGCTGACAAAAAAAACACCTGAACCACCTGAAGAGGTCACACAAACTTTATTAAAAGCTTTGAAAAAGATTACCCAAGTCTAATTGCTGAAGCACATTAGTTTATATAAAAAAGGGCTGGATCAAAATAAGGGGTTCTGAGCTAGCCCCCTATGATCTAGTCCCTTGCTGTTTCGTCTAAAAGCATTACATAAATAATTTTTTAGCCATAAATTACGCATGGTCACTGTATCCGCTTCAATATCGTTCATCTGTCACTGCAAAATATCTGTTTTGCGCAGCATTTTAAACTTGTGTTTTTGCTCAAACAATTGCCCTACCTGCAACAGGGTACTTTCATCACCTTTTCGTCCAATAAACTGAATTCCCAGTGGCAATCCTTTTTTAGATATAAACGTCGGTAAACTGATTGCGGGTTGTCCAGTCATATTCGCCTGCTGTGTAAAGGGCGTCAATTTTAAGCTGGCATCGAAAAATTCATAAATCAGATCTAGCCGCTCTTCTTTTCCGAGTTCCGTTACATGACGCATTTTGTCAATACTTTCATCCGTAATTAGTTTCGCATCGATTTTAGGTGCTGTATACGCTGTAGTTGGCGTTAAGTATAAATCATAACTGTCATATAATTGGTCCATTACCGCACTAGCCTCATCCCAAAGGCTCAGTGTTTGACTGTAATCTTTTGCACTCAATAATAGTCCTGCCTGATAAATGACCCAGGTAGTCAGTTCCATGTCATCTACAGTTACCTGCCGACCTAATTGTTTTTCAATTTTTTCAAACATGCTGGCAGTTTCCCCAGAATTAACAATATAGTAACTTCTCATTAGTTCTGGACCATTTAATGGGTTCGTAACCTTCTCTGTTTGAATACCTTGAGCATTCAAAAAATCAACTGCTTCAGAAACAGCCAACTTAGCCTCTTCACTTACCTCTGAGCCGACAGGGGACTCGGTACTATAAGCAACTTTTAAGTTTTTCTTTAAAGGCTGTTCCAAGCGTGCCATAAAACCAGGCTTGATTATTGGCGTTTGAAAGGGTGCCGCCGGCTGGAGAACCTGCAAAGTATCCAATAGAGTAGCTGTATCTCGAATTGACTTAGTTAAACCAAAATTAATGGATGCCCCTTGCCAGCCACGCCAAGAGCCCGGTCCAACAGGAACACGCCCTCTCGTTGCTTTAGGCCAATCAAGCCTGCAAAAGAGGCAGGTATCCTGATAGAACCACCACCGTCATTTCCAGCCGCAAGAGGAACGATTCCGGCAGCAGCTGCACTTGCTGAGCCGCCTGATGAACCACCAGGTGAATATTGAAGATTCCATGGATTGCGTGCTGGCCCATATAAAACTGGGTCAGTAATATTTTTGAATCCGAACTCTGGAATATTGGTTTGACCTATAATGATGAATCCTGCCTGTTCAAGCCGCCTAACAAAATTATCAGTTGTCGCAGCATAATTATTCTGTAGCAGACGTGCCCCATTAGTATCTCGTTCTCCTGCAAGACTTTGTCCCAACCCCTTCAACAGCAAGGGAATACCTGCAAAAGGCTGCCCCTTATCAACAAACTGAGCAGCTTCTTGCAGTGCCCGTTTATCCCTTCGATAAATCACCGCATTCAACTTACAGTTTAGCTTATCTATCTTCTGATAGCTTTGCTTAACAAGTTTTACCCGGTCTAATTTTCCACTACGGATCGCTTCAGACATACCCACTGCATCTAATTCCATAATTATCAGTCCTTTCGCTCTGTTTGAAAGCGTTTGTTTGACAGCTGCTTTGATTTTAATCTTAGTTCATCACATTAAGCAAGGCTAGAGAAGCATCTTGTATAATGCTCTTGTCGAAAAAATCATTGTATCGCATTGCTAATCATAAAAAAGCCGCAAAACATTAGAGTCTTGCGGCGTGTACATTTCCTATTCCTTAAGTAAATTATTTATCTCGATTTTAGTATTTATTATTCCAAACAATACATAGCCAATGACTTGAGAGACAGCTTGACCAGCTATCAAGTAAAGATAAGTTATCCAGAATGGTACCTGCGAAATGTAGGCTAGCTCCAGTGCAACGAAGATCATTCCTAAAGATACGCAAAGCCCCACGACTAACGCACGTATATTAATGTTCTTTATTTTTTTATTGATCAAAATAGCCAGGGCCAATCCGAGACCAGTTACTCCCCAGCCAACCACAACATCTATCAAGCCAAGGGGGCTAAATAAGAGGTTAGCGATTGTTACTCCCAAGACCATGCCCCAGAAGTATTTTTTATCATATGCTATTAATTGATAAAGCGCCGTTGCAACTCTGACCTGAATAACGCCAAAAGAAAAACTGGCAAAAAGCATTGTTAGTAGGACATAAACTGCAGCCAATACAGCATTTATTGTTATTAATTTAATATTTTTCATATTTTAACCCTCATTTTGTATCCATTACTTATCCCAATCAGGTTCTTTCTCATATCTGATTGGATCTTTTAAACCATTATCTCTAAAAGCCTTGATTCTATCACGACAGGTTCCACATTTGCCGCACGCATACTTGCGGCCCTCATAACATGAACGTGTCAGTTCAAAAGGAACACCCAGTTTACGTCCAAGACGTACAACACCAGCTTTATTAAGCTCTATCAAAGGAGCGATCAATGTTACCTTACCTGCTGTTCCTGCAGCAACAGCTGCATTCATCGATTGGTAGAAACCAGGCGAACAATCAGGGTATACATCTCCTGCGGCATCATCCTTGTGCGCACCATAAGCCACCTCATCCAGTTGAATGCTGTATGCAAGTGCTGCTGCTTGCGAGAGCATTAATCCATTTCGGAAGGGAACATATGTGTCAACAATGCCCGTGCCCTTTTCTTGTATAATTTCAGCATAGCTTTTTTCTTCGATATCGCCATTTCCCTTAAGCAATGTCGAATTCGAGCCTGTAAATATCTTACGATCGATTGCAGCTTCCACCAACTTGACATCAAAGAAATGTGCCACTTGCCGTGCATTAACAATCTCTAAATCATGTTTTTGACCATACGTAAATGCTAAAGCGCAAACTTGCTCAGCACCATACTTTCTAACAGCAAGTGCTAAGCAGGTGGCTGAGTCCATTCCACCCGAAAGTAAAACTACTTGTCCCATATATCTATTCCCCCTTAGCGGATCGCACGTCCATAACTAGGTACGTTGCTTAGAAACTGAAGTTTTCTTTGAAAAGCCAAGTTACGTAATTCTTCAGTTTCAAAAGCAGGGTTAACCCTGTTTACAAAAGGATAGATCGAAATACCGCCGCGCGGTGTAAATAAGCCCAAGACTTCAATGTACTTGGGGTTCATCAATTTATATAAATCATCAAGGATAATGTTCATGCAGTCTTCGTGAAAATCACCATGATTTCTAAAACTGAAAAGATATAGTTTAAGGCTCTTGCTCTCAACCATTTTTTCGGTTGGAATGTATGAAATAAAGACATTAGCCAAGTCTGGCTGCCCTGTTTTTGGACATAAACTTGTAAATTCATAGCCGTCAAAAGTTACTAAATAGTCATTTTGAGGATGTTTGTTGATAAATGTTTCGAGGACTGACGGATCGTAGTCATTAGGATATTGTGTCTTATTGCAACCTAGTTCTGTTACGCCCGCAAGTTCATTTGGGGTTCGTGAATGATGTGTGTGTGCCATTTACAATTCTCCTTTTGTTTTTTTGTGGAGGTTTTTAAGGATATACCATACTCCATCTGATTGAGTAAACTCAACTTTACCAATAGTACACTAAAATACGTAATTTTGAAAACTAATTTTTCAATCAAAAAAGAAACTGCCGCGAGATAACTATCCCATTACAGTTTCTTCAATGTATCTGCCCATAATTTTACCAAGAATAGTGTGCCAACATAATGTTCGGTGATCTTGAAGTATCTAAGTTTGAATTTTCTCTAAAAAGATGCTCTCCCATCAGTGATTTATACTTGAACAGAAAAGCCGTCTTTTACATAGCTATTCTCTTATTAGAACTCTACTATTTTTTGTAAACCTGGGATTCAAGTGACTTCGAACGAACAAAATACTTTCTGAGCTCTTCAATTAAAACTAGTGGCACGGGGATAATTACCAAGAAAAGCCATTCTAGTGGTCCAATCGCCGTTGTATTAAACAATCCTTGTAAAATTGGAACATACATCAGCAATATTAATAAAATAATCTCCACTACAATTCCACGAATAACATGCCGGTTACTGAGTAAACCGATTGTTAAAACCGAAGTCTCCTTTGTTCGGCAGTTAATGGCAGCAGCTATTTGACAAAATACGATCGCTGCTAGTGTCATCGTTGTTGCTTGGACATAAACATTTCCATCCTCTGCCAGATTCATAAATGAATAACCGTGCACATAATTTACAAATAAATAAGCAAACGTTGAGATGAGTGCTGCACCTGCACCATACCAGGCAAAAGCCTTCCACAGGAGAGAGCGTTCGAGCAAGTGACTTTCTTGTGATCGTGGCGGTTGCTTCATCACACCAGGTTCACTTTTTTCAGCACCCAGCCCCAATGCCGGCAACATATCGGTTCCCAAATCAACGGTCAAAATCTGCATAACAGTCAATGGTAGTGGGATTAATCCGCGTGAGAAAAGAAACAAAACAGAAGGAATAGCTTCTGGAACATTCGAGTTTAGAATATACAACAAAAACTTTTGAATATTACTATAAACTGTCCGGCCTTCTTCAACAGCTGCAACGATTGAGGCAAAGTTATCATCTGTCAATATCATATCGGCTGCATCCTTTGCAACATCCGTCCCTGTAACCCCCATTGCTATGCCAATATCAGCTTGTTTCAATGCTGGCGCATCGTTCACTCCATCACCTGTTGAGGCAACAATTTCCCCATTAGCTTGACATGCCTTAACTATGCGATATTTATGTTCTGGTGCAACACGTGCAAAAATAACCTCTTGTTTGACCGCTGTACACAGTTCTTTGTCATTCATCTTTTCTAGTTCTGCACCTGTTATCACCTGTACGTTATTGCCAACCATTCCAATTTTAAGAGCCACACTTTTAGCAGTAAGTGCACTATCACCAGTTACCATAATGACTCGAATCTGTGCATCATGACATTCCTTTATTGCCGCGTAGATTTCTGGGCGCGGCGGATCTGCCATCACTGTCAGCCCGACAAACACTAAATCATCTTCAATAGTTTCTTGTTTATCTAATATATTGGATGGCTCCTCTAATTCATGAAATGCGAGGGCGAGGGAACGAAGCCCCATCGTTGCATAGTGTTTATTCGCTGCTTCAATTTTTTGGCGATCCTCAGCAGTGAGAGGGCGTACCTTCCCTTTAACCATAATTTGACTTGAACATTTGATAACACTGCTCAAAGCTCCCTTCACATAAGCAACTTTTCTTCCGTTGACTGTGTGAATAGTCGTCATTAACTTTCGATTTGAATCAAAGGGGAATTCTTTTAGCCGTGGCTGTTCTTGGGCAAGTTGCTCAATTTCAATTCCTGCTTTTTCAGCAACTATAGTATGAGCTGCCTCTGTTGGTGTACCGATAACTTTTGCTTTTTTGTCAGCCGTTTCTTCTATCTTCGAATCATTGTTCAGTGCCGCAATAACCAATAACTGTTTCAAGTCTGGGTACTTTTCAATGTCAATTCTCTGCTGATTTTTTTGAATCTGCCCATTGTTACTGTAACCTTCACCCGTAACTTCAAATTTATCGTCCAAAAGCCATATATGGTTGATCGTCATTTGGTTCTGTGTTAAAGTTCCAGTTTTATCTGATGCAATCACACTTGTCTCACCTAGAGTCTCAACACTGCTCAATTCTTTAACAAGTGCATGCTTTTTTGACATTCGCTGTACCCCTTGTGCCAATGATAGTGTAACTGTTGGCAGCAATCCTTCTGGGATAAAAGCAACAATCATTCCTAGTGCAAAAATAAATGACTTAGACCAAGGGTAATGAACAAAAAAGACTGCTGCGAAAAAAAAGATTACACCGATGACAATTGCAATCACTGATATTTGCTTAGTCAGGCGGTTCAACTCCAATTGCAAGGGCGATTTTGACTTCCGTTGTTTCTGCGTCAAGTTAGTTATCTTTCCGAACTCAGTATCCATCCCTGTATGAAAAGCTATTACCTTAGCGGTCCCTCTGGCAACTGTTGTCCCAGCATAAATAATATTATTTTGTCCGAATTTTCCCTCCGTTTTCAGATATTTCTCATCCTTATTTACTGTTTCTGATTCTCCCGTTAAGGCTGATTCATCTATCTCAAGCGCTTCAGCCGTTAAAATTCTTGCATCCGCCGGAATGCTGTTGCCTGCTTGAATAAGAAAGACATCCCCAGGGACCAAGTTTTTTGCATCAATCTGCTTATTGTTGCCATTTCTGATCACAATCGTATAAGTCGGCAGCATTTTTTTCAAAGAACTAGTCGCTTTTTGGGCAGCATATTCTTGCCAAAAACTAAAAACACCATTAATAATATTTACCAACCAAATAGCGACACCTAGTTCCGGCATCCCCGCAAAAAGAGCAATTGCTCCGCTGATCCACAACAAGAGTGCCATTAGACTAACAAAATTCTTCATAAAAGCTTGTAACTGTGACTGCTTTTTCGCCTGCTGAATATCATTAGCTCCAAATTCGTTCAACCGCTGCTTTGCTTCAGCTTCAGCTAATCCTTGTACAGAAGATTTCAGCAGTTCAAATAATTTTTTCTCACTGCTGGAAGCAATAACACCTGTCTCTGCTTTTTTTTGAATCATTCCATCATCACTCCCGCCTATCTAATGAAAACACTATCTTCACCGCCATAATACTCTTTTTGTTCCTATTCTTCTATTTTTTTAGTGTTTATATCAATAATATTTGCATCCAATTGAGCACATTTGTATTTTGAGCTGCCTTCTACTTTACACGAGTCGTCTTGCTATATGTGGTCAGGTTCTTTCGTCTTAAAACAAATCACTCAAATTCTGACTGCTATTATCCCTTTTAGATAATCAAAAGAGTATAAGTTTAAAAAAAATAAACATCTTTTGTTACACTTAGTTTAGGTAGATAGACAATCTGTCCTGAATTTTATCAGAACTAGAGAACCCTATCCAAAACAAACGAAGGAAGTGACAAGATGACACATAATGACCGAAAAAAAACCACCGACTTAAAAAATGGCCTCAGCTCTGCTGAGGTTGCTAGTAGCCGCGAACAATGTGGCAATAATATTCTGCAAGAAGCAAAAAGGGAAAGTATCTGGAAAAAAATCTTCATTCAGTTGACCGAAATAACTTCACTTATCTTGTTATTCGCAGTATTTTTATCAGCCTACATGGCTCTTTCATTTGATGGTGGCTGGACAAAGCCCATCGTCATTGGATCAATTGTAGTCCTAAATGTGATGATTGGTTTGTACCAAGAGCACAGCGCTGAAAAATCATTGGCGGCCCTCAGGGACCTAAGCGAACCTACCGCTCAGGTCATCCGTGATGGCACTAGCCAAAGAATAGCCATCTCAGATGTCGTTGTAGGAGATGTTGTTACGTTAAACGCTGGTGACCAAGTTCCAGCAGATGGTGCATTAAAGCAAGTAAAGGGGTTAACGATTGATGAAGCCATACTGACGGGTGAAAGCGAGCCGGTCGAAAAGACGACTAAAACTCCAGAAACTGCTCCCGTTTCTATTGGCGACCAAGTAGACAAAGCTTTTTCAGGAACATTAGTTACCCAAGGCTCTGGAATAATGATCGTTTCTGCAATTGGCATGAAGACTGAAATTGGAAAAATTGCTGATCTACTCAACACAACTAAAAAACATAAAACAGCTTTGCAGCAACGGCTCTCACGACTTTCGCTTATTATGACATTTATCGCGATTGCCAGTGGTGTTTTAATTTTCTTTCTCAGTACATTGCATGACTTAGGCAGCCCAATAGACAACCTAATGATCGGCGTTTCTTTAGCTGTTGCTGCCGTTCCAGAAACTCTGCCTGTCATTGTTACAATCAGTCTCTCAGTCGGTGTACAGAAGATGGCACAGCGCAATGCCATTATCCGGCGTTTAAATTCAGTTGAAACAATTGGTAGCGTTGACATAATAGCATCTGATAAAACTGGAACACTAACTCAAAATGAAATGGCAATCACTCGTTTATGGTCATTTTCCAACGAGAAACCCGAAAATATAGAAAGTGGGCAAGCGCTCAGCGATTCAGCAGTAGAATTAATGCGACTTTTTGCACTTGATACAAATGCTATCATCAATGGAAAGCATGCTGAAGGTGACGCGACAGAGCTTGCTATCATCCGCCTACTGCAACAGCATCAGCTTTCGCGCGCACACTTTGAAAAAGACGCCCCACGAATTAACGAACGTCCCTTTTCTTCAGAGAAAAAAACAATGGCTACCTTTCACAAACTCAATAATGGTCACTTTCTTTTGATCGTAAAGGGCGCTTTAGACAAACTTCCCATTAACCTTTCCAAAGCCGACAATAAAAAACTCAGCAGAATTCATGATGAATTTGCAAATGATGCGCTCCGCGTCTTAGGAGTCGCATATCGTGAATTTGATGATCAGCCTCAGGAACCACTCGAATCACTGGAAGTGGAACTGACCTTTGCTGGAATTATCGGGCTAATAGATCCGCCGCGCCCTGAGGCTAAAAAAGCTGTTACCCAAGCCAAAGAAGCTGGGATCAAAACAATTATGATTACTGGTGACCATAAAGTAACTGCGCGGGCAATTGCTTCTCAAATCGGTATTTATCAAGACGGAGACCTAGCTGTAAGCGGATCGGACCTTTCAAAATGGAATGATCAGATGCTCGCTGAGCGTATAGACAAAGCTAGTGTTTTTGCGCGAGTTTCACCTGAAGACAAAATCAGAATCGTCAAGGCTTGGCAACAAAAAGGCAAGGTAGTTGCAATGACTGGTGATGGTGTCAATGATGCTCCTGCGCTTAAAGCTGCTGATGTCGGTATAGCGATGGGTGTTACTGGGACTGAAGTTGCGAAAGGCGCTTCGGACTTAATTTTGACTGATGATAATTTTGCAACAATAATTGAAGCAGTTTCTTCTGGCCGTACGATCTACCAAAATGTTTTAAAAGCCATCGAATTTTTAGTCAGCGTCAATTTTGCACAGATATTTTTAATGGTTGGCAGCGTTCTGTTTGGTTGGGGTGTACCACTAATTGCTGAACAATTACTGTTAATAAATGTCTTAGCTGACGGAATTCCAGGGTTTTATCTCTCACGAGAGCCGGGAGAAAAGCGTGCCATGCAGCAACCTCCTATTCCAAGTGATCAGAGTATCTTCAGTAATGGTGTCGGAATGCGTATGTTCACCCGCTCAGCTATCTATACTGTTTTGACCTTGACTATCTATGCTTTGGGACGTTTTCTCTTAACCGATAACAATTCTCCCGTTGGAGCAACAATGCTGTTTTTAACCTTAGCTTTGGGATCCATGATTGATATTTACCCAATCAAAGTACGTGGTCCACTAACATGGTCTTCAATTAGATCAAACTCGACTTTGAACATCGCCTTGCTTGTTGCGGCATGCATTATCCTTGCAGTGGCTTTAATTCCACCACTGCAAAGTTCGTTTGGTTTAGTAAAATTAACTGGCCTTCAATGGGTCATTAGTCTCTTAGCAATGTTTATTCCCACTATTTTGCTAGAAATCAACAAAAAAATTCACCTTAGACTAAGCAAATAATTTCTTAATAATATGCTTGGTTTTAATTTTATATTTCATTGTAAAAGATAAAAGATGGTGTACACCATAAGTTGATAAAATTTGAGTACTAACACGCAAGTATGCACCCAGCGAGTACTTTGCTACAGGTAATCCAAGATAGAAAGAAAATTTTGACTTATGGGATACAGTTATACAGAATAAACAAGGGAGCTAGGTTAAATTTTAACTTTTGACCCAGACTCCTTATTTTTGTGTGTGAGTGTATTACATAAATCTCTTCGTCTAACGCTCACAGTCAAATCTAAAATATCTTATCTTAGTACATCTGCCCATTTTTCATAGTCTTTTTTAAAGTAGCTGTCTTTTGCATATACTATGTAAAGATCATGTGCTGTCTGTCCATTATCTCTCATCGGTAATTCAACCAGTTGTCTCTGTTGTAACTGCTTTTCTACAAGTGAGCGATACAAGAAACTAACTCCAACCCCTTCTAACAGCAACTGCCTAATCAAAAGCGGTTCAGAAATAACAATCATATGTTCAAAATCAGCTAAACTAACATTTTCTGCCCGCGCAAGGCTAGCCAAAATTTCCCGTGAGCCAGATCCCCTCTCTCTAACAAGCAATGGTGTCTTGACCAAGTCGCTCCACGTTAAAGATTTGAACTGTGCTAAGGGATGGTCTGGTGCAGCGACAGCTACAAAGGGCTCAGAACTAATTATTTTATATCCAAATTTGTTTTTATTAAAATTCCCTTCAACCAATGCAAATTGACTTTCTCCGTTTCTGACTTTGGCCAGTGCTTGCTCCGTATTCCCAACATGACAGCTTATTTTTCTGAATGCTTTCTGTGCCGCAACTTCTTTTATTAATTTAGGTGCCAAAAAAACACTTAGCGAACGAGTTGTACTAAAATTAATTTCTTGAAATTTATCCGGTGTCTGAATTCGTTCAAGAACTTGCTTTGCTTGCACACTAGTTCTCTGCAAAAAATCGGCTAATTCTTCCCCTGCCTGCGTAATTTTTAAGTTTGGTCGATGATAGTGAACGAGCTTTAAGTCGAGTTTTTCTTCCAAACGTTGGATCTGCTGCGTTACGGCAGGTTGCGAAATATACAATTGCTCAGCAGTTTTAGTATAGGACAATGTCTGCGTCAAAACTAAAAAAGTCAAATATAATTGATCTAACAAAATAAGTCTCCTTTATTCATAACATAAGCTTATAGAATAATAATAAACCATTATTTCTACTTATTCAAAAAATCAGCTATACTCTAATTATTACTTTAAGGAGGCAATATTTTGTCAATTATTCGCGAACTAAAGAAAACTGCATTCTGGATTTCATTTTTCATAACTTTTATCTGTGCCGTTATCGGTTCATTCTTAGCCCAACTGCCTTATCTTTCGCTTGTGGGTGCCTTGGTATTATCTATGCTACTAGGAATTGCCTTGCAGCTTCAGCCGACTTTAATAAAAAAAGCCAATATTGAATCAGGTTTCATCTCAAATAAATTCTTACGTTTAGGTATTATTCTCCTGGGTTTCAAATTAAATCTAGTCCAACTAGCCCACGCAGGCATTAAATCAATTTTGCTTGCGGTCTGCATAGTAACGGGAATGATTCTCTTAACTTACTGGTTGTCTCGCAAAATGGGAGTTGAACGAGAACTGGCTATTTTAACAGCGACTGGTTCAGGTATATGCGGTGCGGCAGCAGTCATGGGAGTTTCACCTCAGATCAAGGTCGCTAAAAATCAGGAAAAACAACAGCGTGAAAATGAAGTACTGGCTGTTGCAACAGTAGCAATACTTGGAACTATTTTTACACTGATTGAAATCGGCTTAAAACCGCTGCTCCACATGACACCAACCCAATTTGGAGTCTTCACTGGTGGATCTTTGCATGAAATAGCTCATGCTGTGGCGGCCGGCAGTTCTGCTGGGCCTGTTGGATTAGACGAAGCTATTATCACTAAACTATCTCGTGTTTTATTATTGGCTCCTGCTGCTTTGTTGATTGGAATCTGGTATCAAAGAACCTCCCCGCAGCAGGCTAACGGTACAGTCAAAGCTAAATTGCCTATTCCTTGGTTTATGGCAGGGTTTATTCTCACCAGTATGATAGGATCGTTCTTCCCTATTTCTAGTGGCGTCTTAGATTTATTAGTTAAATTAGCTTATATCGTTTTAGGTATGGCAATGGCTGCTTTAGGTATGAATGTTAACTTCGACACCATTATTCATCGCGGTCGAAAAGCGTTTAGTGCGGCATTTATCTGTTCTTGTATTTTGATGATTGCAGTGTTGGCTGCCAGTAAATTGTTCTTTTAGAATTACATAAGATGTTTGTCTTGTCTCATAATGCATGTTATCAATAATTTAAAAACGATGAATTAAAGTGCCTCCAATTGTTAGTTTTATCCGTCTAACAATTAGGAGGCACTTCAAATTTATAATATTTTGGCAAAACATTTAGCAAATTTCCGCTAATACCAGCATTTGTTAAAAACAATGCTACTTGCATCTTCTGTTTCAAGCAACATCCTTTTACAATGTAATCGTGTTCAGATAGAATTAATATTGTACAGAAAGGGACGTGAAACCAGTGAAAAAAATCATTAACGAACCACAACATGTTGTTTCAGAAATGGTAGATGGATTAGTTAGGTCGTACCCACAATATCTTGAAAAAATACCTGACACAGAGGCTATGGTTAGAAGCGACAAGGATTCTATGACGGGAAAAGTGGGAATCGTAAGTGGCGGTGGCAGCGGTCATGAACCTTCACATGCCGGTTTCGTGGGAAAAGGAATGCTGAGTGCCGCAGTTGCTGGGCAGGTTTTTACATCCCCAACACCAGATCAAATATATGCGGCCATTAAGGCAGCCGATCATGGGAAAGGTGTGTTCCTCGTTATTAAAAATTATTCTGGTGATGTCATGAACTTTGATATGGCTAAGGACTTGGCAGAACTAGATGATATCAAAGTCAAATCGATTATCGTTGATGATGATATTGCAGTCGAAAACAGTCTTTATACACAGGGACGACGCGGCGTTGCTGGCACTGTTTTAATGCACAAGCTTGTCGGTGCAGCAGCCGACCAAGGTGCAACCTTAGAAGAAATTGAGCAATTAGCTCAGAGTGCACTCGCCAATATCAAAACCATCGCAGTTGCGCTTTCAGCCGCTACTGTTCCTGAAGTTGGCAAGCCGGGATTTACATTGGCAGATGATGAAATTGAATATGGGGTCGGTATTCATAGTGAACCCGGCTATCGGCGCGAAAAAATCAAGACTTCAAAGAAATTAGTCACAGAATTGCTAGAAAAAATTGAAAAAAACCAGCCATTGAAATCAGATCATCAATATGCCGTATTAGTCAATGGGATGGGTGCTACCCCGCTGATGGAGCAATATATCTTCAGTCACGACCTATTAGATCAACTTGAGGACAGACAAATTAAACCTGTCTTTATGAAAGTCGGTAATTACATGACATCAATAGAAATGGCTGGAGTTTCATTAACGATTTTTGATCTCGTAGATAACAAATGGTTAGAATATCTCAATTATCCTGTTGAGACAATTGCGTGGTAAGGAGGAAATACACATGTTAACAGCCGAAAATACTAAAAAATGGATGGATAGCTTTTACCGCAAAATCGAAGAAAACAAAGACTACCTTAGTGAACTGGATACTCCTATTGGTGACGGAGATCATGGTAATAATATGATGCGTGGTATGGATGGTGTTAAAAATAGTCTGGCACAACTGCAAGATCCTGATTTAAAAACCGTATTAAAAGCAATAGCAATGGGTCTGATTAGTAAGGTTGGCGGTGCTTCTGGACCTCTATATGGGACAGCCTTCTTGGAAATGGCTAAAAAGTGCTCTGAAACACAAAAAGTCAATGAATTACTTAGCGTGGCACTGGCTGGTATTAAAAAACGCGGTGGTGCTACTGAGGGAGATAAGACTATGGTTGATGTCTGGTCACCCGTTGCACAAAGCAATGCGATAACTCCTAAGATAATTGATGATGCCATCGCTTCTACTAAAGATATGCAAGCACGCAAAGGTCGTGCCTCCTATTTAGGTGAACGTTCAATTGGTCACTTGGATCCTGGAGCTGTTTCAAGTGGCTACTTATTCACCGCTTTGCTGGAAACGGAGGGAACTCTATGAAAAAAGTAGGAATCATTCTTGTGTCCCATGTACCAGAGATAGCGAATGGAATCCCCAAACTACTGGTACAAGTAGCACCGGATGTCTCTCTCTCCAGTGCTGGCGGAACAGATGATAATGACATTGGCACCAGCATGGAAAAAATTTTATCCGCCATTGAAAAGAATGAAGCGGAGGAAGTGCTTGCATTCTATGATATCGGTAGTTCCAAGATGAACCTTGAACTTGCAATCGAAATGACAGATAAGCAGGTCCATCTGTACGACACAGCCTTCATAGAAGGCGCTTATACAGCTGCTACACTTATTCAAGCTGGTGTCCCTCTTGATGAGATCGAGAAACAGCTCGCACCGCTTAAAATAAAATAAATGCGCCAACTTCTATTGTACTAGAGTTAATTTATGAACTGTGCTATATGCTGCCGTCCAAGTTTTAATTCTTGCAATCAAGCATAAACGGAATCAAGTCGAAGCATTGACTTGATTCTGTTTTTTTATAATTTTAATTTTCTACTTCGATGTGTCGTAGTTATTCTTTAAACTCTACTAACAGATTTTTTAACTTTCAAGAAACCAAGTTTATTTTCAAATAACAACCGTAAATAGTATTATAATAAACAAAGGATTATCTAATTTAAAACAACGGAGGACATATGACTTTTTTCGGAATAAATTATATCGAAAATCAGCTTCAGCTGAATGATTTTATAAAGTATATTGTGACATTCATCTTACTACTAGTTTTGCTCATTGTTAGTACGCTGTATTGGCGGCACAGAATTCAAATAAAATATCGCGACTTAAGTATCATTGTCTTGCTACTGCTCCTATTCATGCTGGGGTTGCAATACTCAGACTATGTTCAAAGCGAAAGCCGCCATTCGCAATCTTCTCAAATGGTAGCCTTTATTGAAAATGTTGCTGCTGACAGGCACCTTAACTCTACTGATGTCCTGGTAAATTCAACCCAGTTAACAGACGGTGTAATAGTTAGAATCAAAAAAAACTATTATCGTGTTAATTTGAGTATGGATCAATCAAATTATACTTTGACTAGGACGCATCTTATGGACAAAAAAATATCAATTGAAGACAATTAGGAGGAAAAATGGAATTATATAGCCCGATAATCATTAAATTTGCTCTAGGTATATTATGCCTAGTCCTTCAAATCAACCTTCTTGGAAAGGGAAACCTTGCCCCTATCACCGCCATGGATCAGGTGCAAAATTACGTACTTGGTGGCATCATTGGTGGCGTCATATATAATAATGACATTACTATTTTACAATTCATTATGGTTCTTTTAATCTGGACACTGCTTGTCTTGAGTGTCAAATTTTTCAAAGAACACAACCGTTATGTGAAAAATATCATTGATGGCAAGCCTCGCGTCTTGATAAAGAATGGACAAGTTGATGTTAACGAATGTTTGAAAAGAGGGGTCTCTGCAAGTGAATTGATGTTCCGCCTGCGGGCACACGGAATCTATGAGGTAAGCAAGGTAAAAAGCGGGCTTCTTGAACAAAATGGTCAACTTGTGGTCATTGAATATGGAGATGAAAATATCCGCTACCCAATTATAGTAGATGGTCAGCCTAATATTGATGTCCTCGAACTAATTAATAAAGATGTTGAATGGCTAAACGCAGAAGTTAAAAAAAGAGGGTTCGAAGATATCAATGATGTTTATTTAGGTGAATATCTGGCTAGTCGTTTGCGGCTGACGCCTTACAAAAAGAATTAATGTTCTTTTCCTACAGTGATTTTACCCAGTTATTAAAAAGCTGTTGACTATATGTGGTCCATGTATTTATTATTTTGTTATCATGACTGGCATAGTAATTTGCCGGTTTTTTTATTTTTTTCCCCTTATTCACGTCTCGCTTATATTCCTCATCCAGTGTCTTGGTTTCATATTCGGGATGACCGGTCACAAAAGTAAATTTTTGATCCTTTGTTTCTATGATTACTGGCCCCACATCAGGCGAATCGGCAATCACATCAAAAGCTCCCCCACTTAAATCTTCAACATTATTCGTTGAATATCTTGAAAAAGGCATGCACATATTATCATCTAATCCTCGTAATAATTCATGCTTTTCTGACTGAATATTTAACTTATAAATACCGAATACTTTTTCTGTGCAAATTCTCTTAGGCACCCTAGCGATACAGTACATTCCCGCTTGTGCAGCCCAGCAGAGCAACAAAGACTTTTTACAGTGATTCTTAGACCACTCGATTATCTGACAAAATTCATCCCAATAATCAACATCGTTAAAGGGGATATGTTCAACAGGTGCGCCGGTAATGAGCAAACCGTCATACTGATTCCCTTTGATCTCTTCAAAACTGCGATAGCGCTCTTTAACCTCTTTCGGTTGGATAGATTTAAAATGATGCGTTCCCGGATAACAATATGTTTTTTCGAGAATTTCATTGTTATTCTTAAAAACGTAGTTCAACTGTTTTTCCGTCTCCAATTTATTTGGCATCAAGTTCAAGATCAACAATGATTTTTTTTCATTTTGTCTTTTCATCCTCAAAGCCCCCAATTAAAAATATAATTTATAATAAAAAAATCCCCCTGCACCAAACCGGCACAGAAGGGACGAATAAAATTCGTGTTACCACCCAAAATTTAAATTGCTCCACATAAGCAATAACTCTCCAGCACTCCCACCTACAGCAGAAAATGCCTAGCACTTTATCGGGCACAACCGGCCAACAAGCACCCAGCAGCACCAGTTGCAGCTCAGAGATCATCTTCAGCCAACTTTCGTGATCTGCCCTCTCACTATCGACAGTCGCTCTAACCCTACTTGTCGGCATACTCTTCTCTTCGACGCAAAAATATCTTTGTTAAGATAATATGACAATTCAGTTAAAAGGTCAATGTTTTTTTACTATGATGTTTCACTAATTAATTCAATCTCCTTCTAGAAATAGTATTATTTAACGTTCGAGATTCTATATTTTTCAAAGTGGGTAGTTGATTTAACTAGTTATCATCCACTTGTACATCCTTGCAGCAACTTTTGCTTAATAATTCGCTTACGATTAAATTTAAATTAGTAAAATTAAAAATCGATGTTGACACAATGTGCATTTTTTTGCTATATTGTCACTGTTAAATAGATACCAATGAGATGAGTACTTGGCAGTGCATCTTAAAAGAGAATCGGTGATTGCTGAAAATCCGGTGATAAAATGCCTTGGAAGATGGTCTCAAAGTAATTGATCATGTGAGCAATCTAAAGGTAAGCTTGATCCGGAAATGCCCGTTATAGCTATTACAGCATTTATTTAGAAATAAGATAAGTGCATTCACGCGTGAGTGGTACAGCGATTATTCGTCTCACGACACAAGTAAAACAACTTGAGTCGTGAGCTTTTTTTATACTAATTATTCTAGAAGTAGTGGGGTGAAGCTATATTTAACTAATATTTTTTGTAATAGGCTAGGAACTGACATATAAAAATTAAGGTGGTTTAACTATGAAGAAAACAAGGATTACCATTATCACAGCAATTATTGTACTCATCTTAGTCGTGATCGGCTTTTTCTCGTTTGGACGTAAATCAGCATCAACAAACGAATCAAAACAGACCATTAGGTTAGGAAGTTCTCCAGGTCCATACAGTGAATTATTCATAAAAGGCATCAAGCCCATTTTGGAAAAAGAAGGCTACAAAGTTACTAACAAATCGTTTAATAACTTATTAAATGCAGATATTGCACTGAGTGATGATCAGATTGATCTCAATGTTGATCAGCATACTGCCTATTTAAAAAACTTCAACAAAGAAAAAAATGCTGGTTTAGCTTCTATAACAAAGATACCGACAGTTCCAACTGGGCTCTATCCTGCCAATAAAAAAGTGCTGCGGGATGTAAGTTCTGGTGATAAGGTTGCCATCCCTAATGATCCTGCCAATACCGCGCGTGCTTACAATCTTTTGGTTAAAGCCGGGTGGATTACATTAAAGGACGGAACTGATCCGATTACTGCAACTAATAAAGATATTGCTTCAAATAAATATGACCTGCATATTACCGAGCTGGATTCTTCTACTATTCCACGTTCAATCAAAAATTTTGATTATGTTATCCTTCCCGGTTCAGTTGCCTATAGTGCCAAAATTTCAACACGTAAAATATTGTTGCCAGAAACAGTTCGCTCAGAATATCAGCTCGTTGCTGCAACTAACAAGAAAAATGTTAACAAAAAATGGGCAGTTGCCGTCAAAAAGGCATATCATTCAAAAGAATTCAAAAAATACCTCGAAGATCACAATAAAGACAATTATTGGGTAACAGCAAAATCTAAATAAGGCTCTCTCATGAAAAGAGAGTGTACCAACAGTCGTTAGGCTTGGAGCATTAATTGTGGTTGAGCAAAAAAGACTGATTATCGAAATACATTAATTCGGATATTAACTAAAAAAACAGATGGGGCAAGGTCAAAAATAACTTTTGATCCTGCCCCTTTTCCTTATAAAAATATTTCATTAGTCAAAATTACAACTTGTGAAGCCTTCTTCTTATTTCAAATCTTGCATTGTATGAATTAATTTTCCTGAGACAGCTCTTCACGTTGCAATGGCATTGACATACAGCGTGGGCCCCCGCGGCCACGCGACAATTCACTTGAAGGCATCTCGTGAACCTTTATGCCATGTTGTCGCAGCAGCTCATTAGACACATAATTGCGATCATACGTTACAACCTCCCCTGGAGCAATCGTCAGAGTATTGCTGCCATCATTCCATTGTTCACGTGGTGCTGCCACCGCATCCCCATTCCCAGTATATATAAGATCAATCTCGCTCAAACCCAAGACGTCTTTGAGCACTTCTTGCAAATCTGTGTATTTTCTATACTTTATACCTTTCGTCGATGAACGCAAAGTCCAAATATCCATTTTTCGGTACTCCCGCATAATATCTGGGTAAACTGTGAACTGATCATAGTTCACCATCGTAAAAACTGTATCTAAATGCATCATTGCATGACTCTTTGGAATTTTGAGTGCAATGATCGTATCATATCCAGATTTATTTTTAAACAAGACATCTGCCAAAGCCTCGATCGCTTCAACAGACGTTCTTTGCGAGATGCCGACTGCTAGTACGTGATTATTCAAAACCAATATATCTCCGCCTTCAAGCTGTGTCTTATCATCTCTTCTATGCCAATATGGAATAGCATGTTCGGAAAAAAGCGGATGTTTTGCCAAAATGTACTCAAGGAAAATTGTTTCTCGCTTCCGCACCTTGAAAGTCATGTTACTGACACTTGCCCCCTGCCCGATAACAGAAGCCAAGTCACGTGTAAAATACAAATTAGGCATAGGAGCCATTACAAATGGATCGGTATCAATTTCCGGAAATCCACGTAAATTTTTTAGCTTGCCGCCAACCTCTTCTTTGCGTAGCCCTGTCATAAGTTTTTCAACCAAATCATTTGGTCTTAGATTGCTGAAATACTCTTTTAAAAATATCGCCGTCGTTCCATCGGTGAACCCAGAATTTGTAATCATTTGTGATATAAAGTTGCTTTTAACGTTCCGGTTCTTAAGCACTTCTGTTATCAGATTGTCTAAGTATAAAACTTTCGTTCCATTTTGCCGCAATATCTCTGCAAATCTATCGTGTTCTTTCTGAGCTTCTGATAAGTATGGTATATCATCAAAAAGCAAATCATGCATTGTTGCAGGCGTAATGTTTTCAATTTCCTTGCCAGGACGTTTTAACAAAACCGCCCTTAACTTGCCGATTTCAGATTTTATTTTGATTTGGAAGCCCATCTCTATTAATTCCTTTCTCTTAGTTAAGCTAAATACTACTTAAATTCAATCCCGTCTTTTCATCGAAAAAATAAATATCTTGGGAATGAACATGTATCTGCAAACTCCGCGGGCTCTTTTCATCATTGATCTTTTTAGCTGTTTCCACTACAATGTTCGTTCCATCATCCATCTTTAAGTAAACCAATGTGTGTGATCCCATGTACTCTGACAAGTTTTTCCTCGCAGTGAAGACAAAATCTTTTTCATGTTTTACAGTTTCTTCAACCTGATTAGTAAAAGTAACCTGAGCAACTTTCTCAGGGCGGAACCCAAGAACCACTTTACGAGAACTAGTCGGCAAAAGCTCAGGCGCTATTATCCCCTTAAGATCAAACTTTGTCTTGCCAACAGAAAAATCTCCCTTTGGATTCAGCGTACCATGAAGAATATTCATACTTGGAGACCCAATAAAACGTGCAACAAAAAGGTTATGTGGCTGATCATAGAGCTGATCAGGACTGCCGTATTGCTGAACAATTCCATCTCGCATCAGTAAGATCTTATCAGACATTGCCATCGCTTCAGCTTGATCATGAGTAACATAAATAGTGACTGTCCCTAACTGACGATGCATTTCAATAATATCTTGCCGCGTAGAAACCCTTAATTTTGCATCTAAATTTGAAAGTGGTTCATCCATTAAAAAGATTTTAGGATCTCGGACCATCGCTCGCCCCAAAGCCACCCGCTGTCTTTGACCGCCTGAAAGTTGGGCTGGTTTACGCTTTAGAAACTCAGATAGTCCCAGTTTTGCTGCTGCTTTTTTGACTTTATTGTCTATTTCTTCTTTGGAAAATTTGCTCAGTTTTAAGTTGAATGCCATGTTATTATAAACCGTCATGTGTGGATATAGTGCATAATCTTGAAAAACCATTGCGATTCGCCTTTTTTGCGGCGGAATAGTATCGAACCTTTCTCCATCAATTAGAATCTTACCTCGTGTTATTTTCTCCAGACCAGCAAAGCACCGCAACAGAGTCGACTTACCACATCCCGATGGTCCAATAATTGAGACAAACTCTTTATCATTGATTTCAAGATTAACATCTTTTAATGTATCTTCATCTGCATTTTCATACCGCTTAAATAGATGTTCTATCTGCACTTTGCTCATTAGTACGGCCCCCTTGTGTGTATTCTTTGATTTTGCCTACCTCATGTTTCATAATAACACTATAAGATTATGATAAGAATTATAACGAATCGTTGACTTTATTAGCAAGCAAGAAGAATGAGGGGGGCGGTAGAATGACTTTCATGCGTCGCAAACTCAGTACGCTTTTCTTTGTATTGATAATACCAATATTTTTCATAGCAGGATGCAGCTCCAACTCACAACAAAGCAATAGTAATAAGATCAAGCTCAATTTTTTTAACCAGAAGCCAGAAATAAGCAGTCAATATCAAAAGTTAGCAAAAATGTATACTAAAGAGCATCCCAATGTCTCTATTCAGATAACAACTTCTGGTCAGGGTGGTGGTGCTGCCGCACTTCAAGCAAAGTTTGCTTCTGGTGAAGCACCGGATATCATCATGCTTGGCGGATTACCTGAGATCGATCGTTATAAAGACCATTTAGTTAGCTTACAGGGATTGCCGGCTACTAAGACTATTCTACCGAGTTTGCGTAGCGGTGGGATATCGGAGAAACGGCTTGTTGGCCTTCCTGTTGACTTAGAGGCTTATGGCTGGTCTTACAATAAAGCTGTTTTCGCTAAAGCAGGTGTTAATGCTGCTGCAATCCACAACTATGCCGATTTTGTACGTGCAGTCAAAAAGATAGATGCGCAAAAAGACAAGTTAGGTTTAAGCGGGGTATTCGGATTTAACGGAGCTGATACTAATTCTATCGCTTCGGTTTCAGCTCAATTCACCTCACAAGCGTATGATAATGACCAAGTCAAGGCTTTTAAGAGTACAGAATTTCCCTGGAAATATGGAACTCAAATGCATGCTTATTACACTTTGATAAGAAATTATAGTGTCCAACCTATCTTGTCAGTCAAATATGATCCTTCTGTTCAAGATCTTTTCTACAACGGAAAAGTTGCAATGATTCCACAAGGAAACTGGATTGTCCCAACACTTGACGGGATCGAAAAGGGATTTGTTCAAAAGAATCTGGGAATGTTACCATTCTTTACCAAAAATGATGGGTCTGATCGTCTACTCACCGGATCCTCGTGGTACTTAGGTGTCACTAATGACCATCCTAAGCGTGAAAAAGCAGCAAAAGATTTCGTAAATTGGATGTTTACCTCAAGAGATGCCGAAAATGTCATTATCAATGAGATGCGTTTCGTGCCCGCCACCAAGAATTTTGATGTTACGCGTTTGCCTGATGACCTATCAAAAGATATTTACCGTATCGGCTCTGCAAAAAACGCACGTGCTCCTATTCACAAACAGTATCCTAACGGCTTTTCGACGCAGGTTCTTGGCCCATATATTCAGCGTTATTTTGTCTACGACATCACTTGGAAACAATTAGAGAAGGTCGTAACGACTAAGTACCGTCAGTTGCGCGAGATTCAGAGTGGGGAGTGAAAGATATGCTTATAAAAAAACACCAGTACTGGGCGTTCGTATTACCTGCCTTGCTTTTTATTATTCTGATTATTGCTCTACCGTTTTTAATTGGTATTTATTATTCATTCACTGATTCAAATGGGCTGCGGGCCTCATTTATCGGCTTCAAAAACTATCAAATTCTTTTTCGGGATACGATTTTTCTGCAAAGTTTATGGTTGACCGTCAAATTCTCAGTCGTTTCTGTTCTTCTAATAAATCTAATCGGCTTGGCTTTTGCTTGATTGTTACGAGTTCAGATAATCGTTTTAATAAAGCTTTGCGAACTATTTTCTTCATGCCTAATTTGATTGGAGGTATCTTGCTTGGATTCATCTGGCAATTTATCTTCACTTCTGCCTTTAAAGCAATTGGCAGCGGCTTACATCTAAGCTTTTTCAATGGCTGGCTCAGTGATCCACGCACTGGTTTCTGGGGGATCGTCATTTTATTTGTTTGGCAAATGAGCGGCTATATCATGTTGATTTATGTTTCATTTTTAAATTCAATCCCGCAAAACACAATTCAAGCGGCTCGTCTTGATGGTGCCAATCGCAGGCAGATCCTCTTCTTTATCAAGTTACCTCAACTTGCTCCAGCGTTTACAATCAGCTTATTTTTAACTTTAGCAAATTCATTCAAACTCTATGAACAGAACTTGGCCTTAACTAATGGAGGGCCTTATCGTTCAACCGAAATGATTTCTATGTATATTTATAACACTGCCTTTGTTAATTTTCAGCAGGGGTATGCACAGGCTGCAGGAATTATTCTCTTCTTCTGCGTTACTCTAGTATCATTTCTGCAACTAGCACTTTCCAGACGGGGGGAGAACTAATATGCCGAAAAAAAGAAGCTTGAAGTATTTGAGTATAGCTATTTTCAGTGTCATTGGATTGTTTTGGGTGTACCCCTTTGCGATCGTACTGATCAACTCGATGAAAGGAAAACGAGGGGTATTCCAAAACCCGCTCTGGTTCACGAAAGACTTCTCTTTAGCTAATTTTAAGACTGCTTTTCAAGCCTTGGATTTTGCTCACAGCTTTCTTAATTCATTATTAATTACAATAGGCAGTGTTGGTTTGATCACTGTCGTTTCAGCTGCTGCCGCGTATGCTATTTCGCGAGTAAAAGGTCCTTTTAGTTCTATCATTTATTATGTTTGTGCGGGTACAATGCTGATTCCTTTCCAATCAATCATGATCCCCTTACTCTCAATTTTTGGAAAAGTCGATTTTTTAAATAGAACCAGTTTAATCATTATGAATACTGGCTTATCAGTCAGTCTATCTATCATTCTTTACTATGGTGCTTTTCAAGGTGTCCCCAAAAGTTTGGATGAGGCGGCAGCCTTGGATGGAGCTTATCCCTTAAAAACCTTTATCCACGTTATTTTTCCAGCTGTAAGTCCGATGACCGGTACCGTTATTATCTTAAATTCAATGAAAATATGGAATGATTACCTATTGCCCTCACTTGTCGTTAATAAAGATGGTATGTACACTATTCCACTCAAAATGTATTCTTTCTTCGGTGAAACCAATAGTGAATGGCAGCTCGCACTAGCTGGATTAGTTTTATCCATGATACCGATTATCGCCCTTTTCTTGCTCCTGCAAAAACAAGTTATGACAAGTGTTACTGAAGGTGCTATTAAGTAGCCTTGGTTAATGCTATATAATACTGCTATACTAGCGAGTCATCGAATACATCTATTCATAGGAGGAAATGACAATTTTAACTGTAGGTAAGCCTTGGAAAATAATTCTCAACTTTGGATGGCCGATTTTGTTGAGCGGTTTATTGCAGCAACTGTATAATTTTTCTGACATCATGATCGTTGGTCAGTTGATGGGGAAGAATGCGGTAGCTGCTATTGGAAGCACAACAAGTTTAGTCGGTTTTATCATTGGATTTGCACAAGGAACAACCGCGGGTATGGGACTTCTGGTAGCCAATTCTTTTGGTTCGCAGAATCCACAACAAGTCAGTCGACGCTTTGGAGTCAGCGCTATTTTAGCACTGCTCATAGCCTTTATTCTGATGATTTCCGGTATCATATTAGCGGATGATATTTTAAAATTATTGGGAACCCCGTCACTTATTCTTGTCCAGGCTCAAACATATATAAGCATTATCTTCGCCGGAATTCCGATCTCAATGACTTTCAATTTTTTATCTAATATGCTACGTTCAATCGGCAATAGTCGTACACCATTAATTTTCCTTGGAATCTCTAGCATCGCTAATATCCTATTCAATTTTGTCTTCATTTTAGTTTTTCATTGGGGCATTGCCGGCTCTGCGCTTGCAACTGTCTGTGCCCAGTTTATTTCGGCAATTCTTTGTATTTACCATATTTATCGTCACGTACCATTGCTTTATTGGCACAAACCGCAGCATCTAGCTTTTAAAGAGATCAAGATCCAGCTGGCTTCTGGAATACCGATGGGGTTGCAATTTTCCATCATTGCAATTGGTGCAATTCTGGTCCAACGCTCCCTAAACCAGCTTGGTACAGAGGCTATTGCAGCTTTTTCGGTTGCCTCAAAGATAGATCAGTTGTCAATGCTTCCAATGTCAGCTTTGGGTACTGCTTTAGGTACTTACGTTGCTCAAAATGCTGGTGGTCAAAAATATCAGCGTGTTTTACTAGGCATCAAACAAACATTTATTGTATCTGTGATGACAAGTATTATTATCACATTGCTTATCCTCTTGAGCAGCAGCCAACTGACCTATCTATTTATTTCAAATCCTGGAAAAGAACTTTTAAACTTGACGCAAACTTACTTTGCGCTTGTAACACCTTGGTATGTTCTGCTCTCCGGCCTATTTATCTTGCGTTTTACATTACAAGGATTGAATTACAATTTACTTCCGATGATTGCAGGCCTAATTGAACTACTAATGCGCGCTCTTGCAGCAATCATCTTAGTCAGTATCTGGGGATATGTCGGCATCTGCCTTTCGGCTCCATTGGCTTGGCTCGGGGGCATTCTGACATTAGCCTATCGCTTTTGGAGAGCAATTCGACAAGTTAGAAAAATGTCTCAACTCCAACAAAGAGGCGCGCAAATGCCCGACTAAACGAATGATTGTCAAAACTACAGTAAGCTTAAACATAAAAATTAAATTTTAACTTAGCTCCCTTTTTATTTTGTACAAATGTGTTCTAGATCGCACTTAATTTAATACACTTATATAGCATTAATAGAGGACTGGAGCAAGATTTAACCTTTCTGTGGCACTCCAAAATGAAGTACCCCATAATAATTAGATTTTTGTCTAACTACTATAGGGTACTTCGTTTTGATCCAGTGTTTATATTTTAAGTTCTATGCTATATGAATCAACTGTATTCAACAGTTAGCTTTTTTCTGTTTAAGCATGTGTTATCCCTGTTCACTGGCCATTGATTTTCTGAAATATTAAATATCAATATCGCAAGCACTATTTTTTTACATAGTTTATTTATTTTTTTGCAAATTCGAGTGTCTAATCCCATAAACAAAATAAATAATAATACCGGCTAGTATCCAAATAGAAACCCAGATTTTAGTTAAGGATGGCAGCATCCAAATGAAATAGATACTGCAACTGCCAGCTAAGATCGGCAAAAACGGATAAAAAGGCATTTTGAAGCCATTATTATGAATGTCCTTCCGCCTCCTCAATGGAATTACACCGAATGAAATAAAAGCAAAGGCTAACAGCGTTCCCGCATTGATCAATGCTGCCAATTCTGTCAAGGGTACAAAACCAGCGAAGGCAGCTTGGACAATGGTTGCGAGAACCACAGCTCTCATTGGTACCTTGTTTTTCTTGCTAACCTTGCCAAAATTGCCTGGCAACAGCCCATCTCGACCCAAAGCATATACAAGCCGTGATCCTCCAAAAAACATCGTTAACATCGCCGTAAAAATCCCTATCAGTGCTCCAATAGTAATTAACTTGTTCCAACTTGAAAGATTTATAACTTTCAATGCATATGCTGCAGGATCATCTACATTCAAATCCTTATAGTTCACTATTCCCGTTAAGACAAGCGTAAATGAGACATATAAAACAACTGCAATGACGACCGTCCCTAAGACACCGCGTACAACATTTTTATGTGGATCAACTGTCTCTGCCGAATTCGCTGCTAACGCATCAAAACCTATAAATGCAAAAAAGACGGTCGCCGCTGCCGTTGAAATCCCGCCTAAACCAAAGGGGCCCCATGAAATTGCTCAGGATAAAAAGGTGTATAATTTGTTGATTTAATGTAAAAAAGACCAACAATAATAAATAACACTATAATCGAAACCTTAACAACTACCGCGATGTTTTCAACTTTTTTAGAAAGCATCGTTCCCTGACCTATTATGAAGGCCACCAGCAAAACAATCAGAACAGCTGTCAAATTGACAACTCCATGTTCGAGAGGCCCTGTCTGCAAAAACTTAGGCAGTTCAAATCCAATTGCTGCCAAAATATTATTATTAAAATACGCTGCAAATCCGGTTGCTTCGGCAGAAACTGCTAAAAAATATTCCAGAATAAGCGCCCAGCCTAAGATCCAGCCTATGATCTCACCGTAGACAACTGAACCGAATGAATAGGCTGAACCTGCAACAGGCATTGCTGAGGAAAATTCAGCATATGCCATTCCAACCAGTCCTGAAACTAAAGCTGCAAGCAAAAAGGAAATTGCCACTGCTGGCCCGGCGTGCTGTGCTGCCTCATGCCCAGGGAGAATAAAGATCCCTGTTCCAATTACAGCACCAATTCCTAAAGCAATCAGGTCCTTGGTATGCAAGGTTCTCATCAACCTTGCATCTGCCTTAAGAAACGTGTCAATAGACTCTTTTTTGAAAATATCCCTTTTCAAAAAATCCCTCCAATATAAAATTATGCTTGGTTTGTTTTTAACCGAAAAAGGGAAAGGGAGTGTACATAAATCGGTAAAATTTGAGTACTACACGAAACCACTTACATAGCGCCGTACTTTAGCTATGAGTAGTTCGCAATAGACGGATAATTTTGACTTAAGGAACCCTTTTGTACAAAATAAATAGAGGAGCTAGGTTAAAATTTAACTTTTGACCCAGCTCCAACATTAAAATACACTGCTAAGTTTATCAGTTTATTTGAATGCTAGATTCATGTTCTTCGATTAAAAATAAACCCGCACTCGAATAAGTGTAACAAAATCATTTTTTTAATCAAGTTTTTTTGAATTCAAACAAAGCAGTCTAAATCTATTTAATTATTTTTTTATTCTCTAAATTCGCCTTCAATAATATCATCGTCATCATCCCGATGATTGGTATCACCCTTTTCGGGCATCACAACAGCTGCAATGATATATACTAAAAGGCCCAAAAAAACATTTCCTGGAAAAACGATCAGCAATGCTCCGACAATTCTCGTCCATGACTTGTCCCATCCAAAATATTCAGCCACTCCTCCAAAAACACCTGCAAAGACCTTATCATCAGATTTAGTTAATTTCTTTTTCATAGTCCAATCAATCCTTTCTATTTAACTTCATTATCGCCGTCAATCGTTGATAATTTTAAAATATCAGTCGTTTTGTTATTCCATGTCAGATCACTTTCTGAACTGCGCTCAAACAGTCTATTGTTCCCATCTGATGTTGTTAAGCGGTAACCGCCTACTTGAGAATTTTCGACACTATTATCACCGTCACTATTGCTGACGCTGTAAGAACCGCGCACCTTAACTTGCTTGGCTGTAAAATCACCATCTTGCATTTCAAGTCGGCCACCATTTAAAGTCGTCTCTGTATAACTAACATCCCCGTCTTGGTTCCGTGCTTCAACTTGTTTGAGCTCCCCATTTTTCATTACTAGGTCACCATCATTTTGTGAAATCGTTCCTGAGCCTAGATGTACTTCATTGAAAGCCACATCGCCGTCAGCCACATCTATTCTTGCCTTAGCAACAGTTGCCTGCGTAAAAGCGATATCTCCGTCACTGCTGGAAAGTTTTAGACTATTTATTTTTTGATCATCCACTTTCACATCTCCCCCTCCAGATTTTGCATCCAGCTCATTCAAGGAAGTGTTTTGTGGAACACTGATAACTATTCTTCCTACGTCATCACTATCGTCATTATAGCTGAAACCAAGATGGAATTCATTAAATCCACTCTCAGCTTGCTTCACGATCAGCTTTTCCTTTTCTACCTTTACGCTCGGCTTATTATTTGACCTGCCGACATATTCCACCGCATACTTGTTCCCCTGCACAATTTCAATATCAGCTTCAGTTGTCCTAACATCAATTTTGGTAAACCTACCAATTTTAGTATACTTCTTACTAACTGTAGTAGCATATTGTTCGACTTTTGGTTTCCAATTATCGAAGCTAACTTCTTTTGACCCATGCATGATCTTCCCTAAGACAAGCAAAAGAAGTCCAATTATCAGAATGAACCAACCCAGCTTAAATGTTCTTTTCATTACTATTCAGACCTCCCTTTGACGTCGCTTAGAAAATCTGCGATACAGATAGCGCGCAAAATTTGCAACAATCTGCATGATTACGCTGCAAAGCCAATATAGCAGTGGAACAGCAACTAACAGGACTCCCAAGGCTGTGAGACCACATCCAAGATAGAACATTCCTACAGTCCAATGTGTGAACAGCAATAAGGCACCAGTGTAGAGACACATTGCCATAACCACGATCAATGTTGCTAAACCAGCAACTGCAACAATGGCAGCAGTTAAGATTGCAACCATGATTAATAACAGGAGAACTCCACCAATTCCAAGCGTCATTGGTGCAGAAATGATCGCTAAAATTATTATCCAGATCATTTTTGAATTAGATCGCGGAGAAGTTTTTTTATTCTTTTGTCGGTTGTCTTCATCAACTTTGATCGAGTGATCTGCTAAAATTTTACGGCTTAATTGTCTAGCAGTTCCTAGTTTGCGCTCGATATCTTCTTTTGTCTGCAAACCAGCATCCTCTATATATTCACTATAAAAATTTATTGCGTCATCTTTTTCTTCAGATGTCAACGGGCTCAAATAGTGTTCGAGCTCGCTAAGATAACCGTGACTGGCTTTCATTGTCCATCCCCCTTTGACGATACTAAAAATACTTTATCCAGACTTTGTTTGTAGTTGGTCCACATTTCCAGCACACGTTTGAGATGCTGTTGCCCCTCGACCGTGATTTTGTAGTAGCGCCTATTTCTCCCCTGATACGCCTGATCGTATGTTGTTAGATATCCATTGCTTCTTAGCCTTCGTAAAACGGGATACATTGTTGACTCCGAAATACTAATTGCCTTCTGCATATCCTGCGTCAAAGCATAACCATAATAATCTTTTTTGTTTAACAAAGCTAAGACCAACCCGTCAAGCAGATCTGCTGTCACCTGAATTTTCATCGTATCCCTCCCATAAGACATTTTTATTCTCTATCACATTTATTATCAACAATATTATATGCTATATAGTATTATATTTGAGTTAAAAAGGCAAGTATTGTTTTACTGTTTGTTTACCTAAATTAATTATCTTGCAAAAGTATCTATGGCTTTTTTGCCCCCAATAAATTAATCGAATAAGCTCTTTCTGATTGGCTTGTGAATTCCAAGAATCACTCAGCTCCGTACCATTGATCTTTGTTAACTTTTGATAGGTAAAACGAACACTTACCAGAACATTACAAGGTTGCTTTATCCTCGCTCTCCTTTAATAGCGCATCTCTTAGTCATTCGCTTGATTTCTTCCAGTCTATCTTCAGTCAATTTAATACGGTTCAAAATAAACACTTATAACATAAAAAAATAGGAACTGTGCCAAAAGTTAAATTTTGGCACAGTTCCTATTTTTATTCCGTATAAACGTGTTCCATAAGTCAAATTCTATCTGTATTCGCAATCCATTTAACATCAAAATCCATCAACTACTGCCACATTCACTTATTTATAACTTGAATACATGCAATAACGTATTTCATTTTTTGTCATTAACACTCAGAGTTTTTAAACTCATCGCCTTTTTTAGAATTGAAAAAGGCTACGCTGATTTCACTTACACATCATAAAAACAATATACCCGCGTCTTCGAATAAAACCTTACTTAAGCGACATTCACTTAGAAAAAATGGTGTATAAGCCTGCGAAACGACTTATTAAAAATAGTTTTTTCCATAATTTCCTTGCGAAATGTGACACATTCAATAAGAGTACCCAAAGAAATAGAAATCAACACCATCAAAACTACTAGATATATTACCTGTTCGACTGAAATCAACATTGGTAGCCTCCCTGTTTTAAATCATCTCCTCTTTTAAGGTACACCTAACTTTTTTGTTTTGCAAATCTAAATACGCATTTTTTTAATATTTTTACTTACTTTACCTATACTGCACGCCAAAAAACACATTTTTATTTAAAAATTTTCGACAGCTTCAATAGTGTAGTTAGCACTGCCACTTAACAATTTAGATACTGGGCAACGTTTCTCAGCCAATTTAACAAATCTTTCTGCAGTCTCTAAATCAACACTTGGGATATGGACACGTGCTTTAACTAGAAACTCCAGCCCTGTCGTTTTTTTTACCATCGTGACCTTCACCCGAACCTCGGAAGTATGTCTTAAACCACGTTCACGTTCTATTGCCTGAATCGTCGCATTCATACAAGTACTAAGAGAAAGCCCCAGTAACTGCTCCGGATTTGTCCCGGGCGCTTTGCTACGCGGATTACTGATCTTGAGCTTTAAAGCATTTTCGACATAGGTATAGCCGTTAAGTCCATCTTTGTTTACTGCTTCAGTTTCATATAACATACCTTCTTCTGCCATAACTGCACCTCTTCCTTTGTTTGTAAAGCAACTTCACTTATAATCTTACTTTAGCTAAAAAAATCTAAGAGGTCAAAAATTTCAGCTTGTACAAAATATAATTACGGAGATAATCATCTGCGTTTAACATATACATTTACGCTTGTAGCCTCTGTACTAGACTTCTTTTAATTCAAAACTAACCATGCTAGAATTAGACTTGAAAGGTGGAGTGTTAAGTGGAAGAAAAAATATTTACCCTATTGAACGAACAAATCAACAAAGAGTTTCAATCGGCCTATATTTATTTGGATTTTTATAACTTCTTTGAAGAAAAGTCTTTAGACGGTTTTTCAAAATGGTATAAAGATCAGGCAAATGAAGAAATGGGCCATGCCTGGAGGTTCATTAATTATCTGCATGACAAAGACCAGCAAATTAATTTGGCTCCTATCGAACATAATTCTCAAAAGTACAGCTCTGTCAAAGAAATTCTTGAAAAAGGTCTGAAGCATGAGCAGTACATCAGCGACTGTATTCGTACTATCTATGCTCAAGCAAATGATGTTAAAGATTTTGAAACAATGAATTTCTTAAATTATTTTCTTTCTGAGCAAATTGAAGAAGAAGTTAACGCACGAAACTTGATTGCCAAGTATAACTTTGTTGGAGAAAGCGGTGTTTTAGGCATGAACGGGCTTCTTCAAACCAGTACAGATCATGAAGGCTAGCCTCTAACTAACAGCTGCAACATTCATGTCGCAAAAAGAACCAGAGCAGAATTTACTTTTGGGGACATATGAAGTGCCTCACAATCCTTAGACTCCTTGTCTAACTATTATGAAGCACTTCAACATACCTCATCTGCTCCGGTTCTTTTGTTTTAGTTTTGCATTATTCGTGTCACTGTATTCCAATTTTTCTGTTTGAAAGTAGTTTGTGCATAGTCACTCATTGACTATGTTTGTATTCACACTTAGACTTTTTTTGGTTCAAGTCTTCTTTGGAAAAAGCCCAAAACCAAGTCCGAAATGATTGCCATCATTGCAGTCGGTAGTGCCCCTGCAAGAATGATCGCACCGCCATTGGTTGCATTGGTACCACGGACAATAATGTCACCTAACCCACCTGCACCGACAAAGGCGCCTATCGCAGTAATTCCAATAGCAACAACCAATGCATTTCTGATACCTGCCATAATAACCGACATCGCCAAGGGAAGCTCTACCATGTAAAGAATTTGAAAACTGGTCATTCCCATACCCTTGCCAGAATCGAGAATCGTTTTATCTACACTAGCCATTCCAGTATATGTGTTTTTTATAATTGGTAAAAGAGAATACAAAAAGACCGTGAAAATAACTGTGTTAACTCCTAAACCCAGCCCTAGCATAACAATAGACAACATTGCAAGGGAGGGCACTGTTTGTATAACATTAGCAACACTAATAACAAACGCACTTAACTGCCGCTTACGAGCAATTATAATTCCAATCGGTATCCCAATGATCGCTGCCAGTAAAACACCATAAATCGATATCAGAAAGTGCCGTACAAACTGGCTCAAAACATATGACCCATTATTAACCAAGTAGTACCAAAACTGCTCCCAGGTATTTAAATTAGCCATTTCCTTCACTCCCCCCTAAAATACTGATGCTTAGCTAAAAATTGTTGTGCAACAACTGATGGCTCTAAGAGATCATTGTCGACCTTATAGTTTAATGACTGCATCGTCTCCAAATTTATCTTTCCATCTAAGCGATGCAAAACAGAGGCCAGTTTGGGGTACTTTTTCAATAAACTATCATTAACTACCAGTGAGCAATCATACGGGGGAAAGAAACGTTTATCGTCTTTTAGTATTTTCAAATTATAACTTTTGATGCGCCCATCTGTCGAATATCCGAGCACTGCCTGCATTTTGCCTGCCTCAACCGCGTCATACACTAATCCAATCTGCATTGGATAGACTCTTTTAAAATCAAAGGCATACTCGCGCGCAAAATCTTTATATCCATCACCGGGACGATTCATCCAAGACGTGTCAACACCGGCATTCATATTTGAAGCGTACTTGCCTAAATCTGATATTGTATTGATATTATACTTTTCAGCTGTTTTCTGTGTCACCATAAAAGCATAAGTATCTGCGAACCCATAGGATGGAAACCAAGTCTGATCATACCTTTTCTTAAATTCCCTTTTGACAAGCTGCGTAGCTTTTTGCGGATCTTTGGTCACTGGTAACTGTAAGGTACCTGTTATATCAGTCCCTGTGTAGCGAGTTGCCGAAATATCTGCATCACCGCGAATCATTGCCTGGTGGGCAACTGTGGTGGATCCAAGATTGCTGACCAAAGCTGTTTTATACCCTAATTCATGATTGATTAACTCTGCAACAATATTAGCCATAATCTGCGACTCAGTCGAACTTTGCGATGCAATGCGAATTGCATCTTCTCCCGAACCGCTGACTCCAGGAAACGAACAGCCTGTCAGAAGAAGTAAAGTACCGCTAAAAAGCAACACTAGTTCTAGAAAAATTTTTTTAGTTATTTTAAGCATACTCCGCCCTCCTACGATCGTTGACTAACAGGAGTCAGCCATTTTTCTAGTTTACCCAGTAAGTAGTCGGCAAGAAGCGCTAAAATCGTAACCGGCACTGTGCCCCCAATAATCAAATCAGGCTGAAATAAGTTTAAGCCATTGAATATTAAGTCTCCGAGGCCCCCTGCACCAATATATGAAGCTAAAGTCGCCCAAGCAATAACATAGACAGCCGATAATCTGATTCCAGCCATGATAACTGGTATTGCCATTGGAATTTCCACTTTTAAAATAGACTGGAACGCGGTCATCCCCATGCCCTTAGCACTATCCTTCAGAATAGGATCAACATCTTCCATCCCAATATAAGTATTTCTCAATATAGGCAAGAGCGAGTAAATAAATAAAGCAACAATCGCAGGTATTTTACCGATTCCAAATATTGGAATCATAAGCGCTAGGAGCGCTAATGATGGCACTGTTTGCAACATACTTGCAATCCCTATTATGATTTTAGCTGTTTTAGCAAACCGCGTTAGCAGTATTCCCAACGGAACTGCGACAATGATTCCTAGTGCAAGGGCCAGTCCAGAAATATAGAGCTGCTCCCACGTCTTAGTTATCAGTTCCCCGCCATGCTGGTTCAAAAAGTCGAACATAGTCTACACCTCCCTAGCATTTGAGGCAGCACCTGAACGACTCGTGTTTTCATTTTTTTCTGAACCAGACTCTCCTCCATCATCAGAATCGCCCCAAATCGTGTCATAAACCATATCAACAATTGCCGCACGTGTCACGATTCCACGTAACTTGCCATTTTTATCCACAACCGGTACATACTTCAAACCGCGTTTTAGAATACGATCGACCGTATCTCTTAATAAGGTATCATCAACAACATAGAAAATTTTGGTGTTCAAAATGTCAGAAACGCTTGTCGCATGCCGATAACTAGTATTCAAAGTTTCAATGTCAATATACCCCTTCAAATAGTCATCATCATCGGTCACCAAAAGTGTATCCACTCTACGTTGCCTCATTAACCGCACCGCTTCACTTAAAGAACGTCCAGGCGTAATGGAGACTGGATTTTTGAGCATGATCTGACTAACCGTTGTTACATCTGCACGTGCTTGCATGAGCCGATCTTCACCAATCAGATCCTCCACAAAATCATTTGCTGGATGTTGCAATATTTCACTAGGTGATGCATTCTGAATTATGTGTCCGGAATCCATAACAACTATCTGTGTTGCTAACTTAAGTGCCTCGTCCATATCATGTGTAACAAAAACAACCGTTTTCCCTAATTTTTCTTGTAAATGCTTAACAAGTTCTTGCAGGCTTTCACGCGTAATTGGGTCAAGCGCTCCAAATGGCTCATCCATCAAAATTAAATCCTGATCAGCAGCCAAAGCCCGAATAACCCCTACACGTTGCTGCTGTCCACCAGATAGCTCAGAAGGATAGCGATCCAAGAAATCTTCAGGCAATTCGACCAGTTTAATCAGTTCCTTAGCTTTCTTCCGTCTCTTCTCCTCTGGCCATTTTAGTAATTTGGGGACTAACGTAATATTTTCATAAATAGTCATATGAGGCATGAGCCCAATATTCTGAATAACATACCCAATTCGACGCCTTAGCTTTACAGCATCAGTCTTATGTATGTCCTCTCCGTTATACAATATTGTTCCACCACTAGGTTCAAGCATTCGGTTAATCATACGCATTGCAGTCGTTTTCCCTGACCCCGACCTGCCGATGAAGCACACAAAATCGCCTTTGTTGATAGTTAAATTTATGTGTTCCACCGCAATATTGCCGCCACGATAAACCTTTTTAACATCCTTAAAAACTACGATCGGATTTTCTTTTGGCATACGGAACCTCCATAAGCAAGTATTTAGTACCTCGATTTTATTCTAACATATTAAGCTAAACAGCGTATTTGTTAAGCTTTTACGCTATTTTTTTACTAGCTGTATATGGCATAAGCATTAGTCTTGGAAGATCAAGCGTTTAGTGTACTGTTTTCTAATTTTGAATGACATTAATTCGTATACAGCAAAGTGCAGAGTATAATCTTTAATCTACTATTGTTTGAACAAGTATTTCCTTCTGACTTTTACTACATTGTTTTTACCCAAGCCAGATCTCATCAAAATAAAAAACGACCTACCCCAAACGGGATAGGTCGCAGTGATAGCTTGCACTAATAAAACCATCAAGTATCTTTTAGCCATGGTGAAAGCTAACCATTTATATGATGACTCATAGCGCAGACTCATAATAAGGCTTTTACTTTACGTTTACGCTTTGATTCTAACAGACTGGCTCATGTTGCTATTTTTAATTTCAATCAGCAGGAGATACTGTTTGTTTTTTTTACACTCGTTTAGCCACGGGATCAGTCTTGGAGAGGCTCGGTAGTATCCGGCCCATCAATTTGGAGACATGATTTTCTTGGTCCCTCAAGTCATGCCGCAATGTTTCAGTCTCTCCCTAGCCAACCGATAAGCCGCATGTTCTTCACAATCTCCCCCTTGGAAAGAGAGCGATAGACAAAGGGATTTGACTTATAGGACACGTTTATCCGAAACAATAGCAAAAGCTGGGTTAAAATGAAGAATATCTCAAAAGTTAAGTTTTGACCCAGCTCCAAACTATTCCATTAGAATAATCCTAGAATGCTCCGCCACCGGATCCGCCGCCAAAACCGCCAGATGATCCACCACTAAAGCCACCAGAGTCTCCGCTTGCTGAAGTTGAATTACTTGTGATAGCGCTCGTAAAACTGTTGTTAAATGCTGTTTCAAAGTTGCCGGTCCCTAAAATAAAGATCGGATAATAACTGCCAAAATTCGTTTCTAATTCTGCAGTGGAAAAATTAGTCTGCAACTCTTTGATAACTTTTTTTGCCAGACCAAATGCTACAGCATATGGTAATATCTGTTCCCACAAGATAAGGTCGCCCACCTTTTTCATATCAAAACGGCCAACATCTTGCAGCATTTTCTTAAAACATAACAGTCGATATAGTAGTTGCCATCCAGACTTAGAATACTTAGGCCTTTTTTTGCGATAAAAATGGCAAACTACAATATTTACTATCAGCGCCAGCAAAAGTAGCCAGAATACCCAAGTATTCCAGAAAACAACCATTGTCACTACTAGCAAAGAGCTGCTGCCGAGTGTTGACCACAAAGCTATTGTTCGTAGCTTGGCATTGACTGCATCGTGATATCCAGATTTTCGTGCCTGTTTAAAGACCCTTTTCCGCCATTCGGAAAAAGAATTTTGCAGTTTTGTGCTGTTTCTCTGCCTTTTGCCGAATTTATTCAGCTGTTTGAGCGAAAACTTACTTCCATCACCGACCTCGTTGAACAAGACTTTCAATAATTTATTTTCTTTCAGTAGATTCTCTTCAAGAAGTACTACCTCATAATCATCTTTCTTAGTTCCTGTTTTCTTAATCGCTATTTTTTTAGCAGCCGCAAGTTCCAGCAGGTATGCACTAAATGTCTTCGAATTAGGCTGGTCATCCTCAATGATTGCCTGAGTAACTTCCGCCGAATACTCGGGGATTTCATACGAATGAACCACAGGTGGGAGCGGTTTTTGCGGATTGCCTGGATTACGCCAGCGCCACAGCCACCAGCCACCAACGCTCAACAAGCTCAGACCCAGCAGCAAATATTTTATAATAGTACTCCGACGTTCGCTGCGCTTACGTTTCTCATTAGCTTGGCGAGCCAATTCCGCTTCCTGCCGCTGCACGTTTTTCTTAATACTTTTATTGACCCTATTAGGATTATCAGGTGTGACATTGTTTGGGAACAATAGGTGACTCTCAACAAATTGATTTTCAGGGTTTTCATCCAACTTAATCAAAACCTGCCCTGCCGTTCTTTTGACAGTCGTTTGTCCATCTAATTTTCCATGTGTCCATCCCTGCAGCTCTTTAATATTCTTTTGCGGTAACTGAATTTTGATTAACACGTTTTTCAGTGGAACATCCCATTTTTCCCCAATTATTTTCCAATTCAATTCAGCCGTATCCTTATAATTAGTTACAACACCATGTAACAAGTAGTGATACGTAAAGGTTGCAGTTTCATCAGAAATAGCATGGAAAAGCTTAATCTTTAAATTGTCTTCAGTCTGTTCCAATGTATATGTATTATTATCTCCAGTACTTGACTGATTCATGTTTATCGTTGTTCCGTTCTGCACTGCAGAAACATTGATGTTTGAAACACCCTTGATTCCGCGAAGATCTTGATTGTAATAAACACCATGAAAATCGCCATCAAAATCATAAGTAATCTTTTGTGTTAGTTCAGCATCTCCATTTTTTAAAACATTGACATCCACGTGATACTGCGTAATTTCATAAGTATCATCGGCTTGTGCCGGCGTAATAAAAAATAATAAAAAACCACACAGTGCCATAAGAAAAGATAATACGCAAGCCTTGTTCTTCATCTCTTATCCTCCACCATAATTTTTCATGCCACCAGAAATCACAGTGCCATGGTCTTAATATCTATTCTTAATGTACCATAAGTCCACAGCATTAACTAATAGACTTCATTATAAGAGTTACTTTGTTACAACGATTCTAGACAATTTTTTGTGCAAAACAAAGAGACTAGGTTAAAATGAAAAATACCCAAAAGGTAATTTTTAACCTAGTTCCTCTGTTTATTCCTATAATCGTTTTATAAGTCAAAATTCTCCGTCTACTTCGAATTACTCGCTACGTTTATAATTTCGCGTCAACACTCAAAGCTTACCAACTCTGTACTGCTTGTTGTAAGCCTTTTATTATGCACATCACCATATTCACTAATTAGTTTATTGTGTAGCCTAAACAGTAGCAGTTCTATATATAGTGAATTACTAACCCACTTAACTTTAAATTTCCCTTTAAGAGGACAGTCGGTCCATCTTCAGCGCTAGGTCTGCCCTTTTCTTCAATCCCAGCTAAAAACGAATTCACCCGATCTTCTATTCTCCATTCTCTTGGAACATAAAATTCCACACCACTAAAGGAAGCAGTAATGTTAATTTCCGCGTTGTCTTCTTTAATTATTGTATTGTCAAAATAGACTTTCATGCCAGCAGCATATACATCAATATCTGCTCTTTTAAAATTCTGTGCTTGAACATATTGAATACTTGAGTTCATACTACCACTCAACTGGGTATAAGAATCGTCGTTTATTGTCGCTTCCTCAGTTTTGTCGGTTGCACGTCTGTGTCTATATCTATCAATTCTCCAACCCGTCCCAGCGTGAAAAAGCAGTGACAACCCGACACTTACTAAAAAAGCTGATCCTAATATCGTCCATGGAACTAAATGCTTAATACCCAACGGTTCCGCATAGACCATACATAAAAATGCAACTGAAAAAATCATCCCCGTTATGGTTTTATGAACTAAACTTTGAATAAAAGCTGCAATTAAAAACAGTGTTATAATAATGCTCCAAAAACTAATTCGTGCACTGACCCACCCCATTTGACTGGCGACCAGCAAGACTGCACTCAGTAGAAAAAAGATGCCCCAAAACCATCTTTGTTTTTTCATACATTTTTCCCCTTTTCTTCCATTCGTTTTCTTAACTCCCTGTAATACTTTCTAGAAACATAAATTTGTTTGTAAGAATTTTGGAATTGAATAAGTCTGTTAGACACGGAATGAGTCAATGAAAAAATTCTGTTTACATTTAAAATCGCTGATTTTGAAACTCTTATGAAATCAGAAGGAAGCATATCTTCTAATTCATACAAACGATATTTGACTACATAAACATCGTCCGTAGTATGTGCATGAACTTGGCGCCCATTTGTTTCAAAGAAGAGAATATCGCCAACATTTATGCGGTATTCCGTTCTCCCTTTATAGAATAAAAGAGAGCATGTTTCATTTTTAGCACGCAGCATTCGACTTAACTGTACTATTTCTTCAGAACGCTTTGGAGCACGGATTACAACTTCTGTTTCTTCCAAACTATCATCAATATCAATCGTTATCTTCATAGCCAATCCCTTTCACACTCTCAGTAGAACACATTTTGAATGCTGGGTAAATAAATTAAGTGCAAGTGGTATATCCTGTTGCGTAAGTGGCACAACTTGAATCCTTGTTAAAAAAAGGTACCTTTTAAGCAGCGTCTTTTTCTTTTAACTTTCCCTTAATAATATTCTTTCGCCAATGCAGACAAAGGCCGCACGCCATCCCAGCTGCGGTGGGAAGAATCCAGCCAAAACCCTGTCCTGAGAACGGTATGTACTGGTGGTAACCCTCCAAAACAACACTAAACAAATTCCTTATCAACAGAGGTGCAGCATTTATACCATCCAAAACTGCAGCGGTACCTGTAAAAAGCAGGGTTGAGCGGTAAACAAGGGTATCAAGTTTGAAAAAAGCACTAAGCAATGAGAGCAAAATAAGTGCCATCGCTAAAGGATAGAGAAACATAAGTAACGGTGTAGCCCACGCTATTATTTGCGTTAATCCCATATTAGAAGTACAAAATGATGCTGCTGTCGTAAGGATAAGAAAAAAATTATAACTTATTTTTGGAAAAATACTGTGCATATCTTGTGCAAAGGAAGTTACCAATCCCAGCGCGGTCGTAAAGACAGCCAACGTTCCCATTACTCCTAAAAAAGCAGTCCCGAAAGAACCTAAGTAGTGCTGTGTGATTTGTCCTAAAGCAATTCCACCATTCGCTGAAATTTTAAATTGGCCTAAACTTGCTGTCCCTAACATGATCAACCCGATATAAATTATTGCCTCAACCCCCATTGCAAGCGTTCCTGCTTTTATCAAAGAACCTGCAATCTGTTTTGGATGAGTAATTTTCAAAAAACTAAGTGCTTTTATAATTGTTATTCCAAAAGCAAGCGTTGCTAAAGCGTCCATCGTGTTATAACCTTCCAGAAAGCCATTAGCAAAGGCCGAAGTTTGATAGACCGTAGCGACATCCTGATGTAAATTTCCCATAGGTTTACTTAGCCCGATGAGGAAAATAGTGAATAGCAATACTAAAAATAGTGGATTGAGCCACTTTCCAATATAACGAGTAAGATGTATTTCATTTTGTGCAAAAAGATATACAAGTATGAAGAAAATTGCAGAGAAAAGCAGTAAACCAATTGTTTGATATTTCGCTGGCAAAACACTCGCAAATGACAGTTGAAAAGCAGTCGAAGCTGTCCGTGGAGTTGCAAACAGCGGTCCTAAAGATAAATGCGTCACTATCAGGAAAAAGGCTCCAAATTTTTTACCGGCTGGGGCACTGAAATCGTACAAACCGTGACTCTTGGACACGCCTAATGCTATCAGCGCAATCAATGGTATTAATGTTCCTGTTACCAAAAATCCTAAAGAAGCGGGAATCCACTTGCCTCCTGCTAGTTGACCTAGATGGACAGGAAAAATCAGATTGCCCGCTCCAAACAGCATTCCAAATATTAACGATGCTATTAAAATAGTCCCTCTAAAATTCAACTTGTTTTCTTTCATAGTAAAAATCTCCCTCTCGTAATTAAAAGTTTTACAGTTATTTTAAGTCTTAAAATTTATTTTTTATCATCTTCCCCTGTTATTGTGGCAACAAAAAAACGCCCTCGAAATAATTTCAAGGAGCTCTTAACGCGGTACCACCTTTATTACCAGGTTACATCTCTAAAATAGACTGTAAAACCTGATCTCTCATGCGCGGCTCTTAGACTTCAAAGAGCGATGCATTGGCACTTTAATGGGTGCGCACATCGGCAACTAAAGCTTTTGCTTTTCGTTACCGCTACTCAAAGACTACAAACAGCACTCAACTAGATATTCTTTCACCTTTATGAATATTCTCTATACAAGCCGACGATACTGTTCCTTCTTCTCAACGTATCTTACTCGATTATTAAGTTAAAACTTATTATTCTGTAAAACGCATCAAAAGTCAAGTGATATTTTTACAAAAACGGGCGTGTAATATTCGTCAAATTCTGTGCTCGCACAGTAAGAAGCTGGGCACTGAAATATATTAATTCGCATACTGTAAACTTACAACAAGAAATTGGGAAATAATGTAACCTTCGTACCCATTTTACTCAAAAATCAAAAATACTAGCCAGCTTATTTTTTTTAAAAATGTGTTTCACTCGGCTTTTCCTTTTAAATCAAGAATCTCAATCTGTGTATTCACGTTAAGTTCTGGATAGTCTCCTTTTTCGACATATAATGTCCCCGGTAACTCGGCCACAGTTGTTCCGGTAAAACTAATCGCGATATGTCCCAAGTTTGTGAGATTATTTTGGACTTCATTGCCAACTGCGGTGATCTTATATTTTTTCCCATCTATTGCCAAGAGCATTCCTGTAGTGATATTCTCGTCGACTCTATTCACATCAATAATGTAGCATGAAGAACGCAATGCATCCGGGGCCTCATTTCCAAATAAGATTAACATCTGGATATCTCTAAATCCTTTTGCTTCACTGCCGACTTCATTTACCTTTGTTTTGTACACAATCTTTTCACTTGTTTTCATTCTCCTCATCTCCATCTAAAACTACTATTTACCTGCATAAAGTCCAAAACTAGCAAGCCATGCAACAAAAACACGCGGAACACCATTCAAAAATCTTGAATACAGGACTGACGGAACACCAACCTCAACTGTTTTCGATTCGGCTTCCTCTAAACCAAGACCTACGGGAATAAAATCACAGGCATTCTGTGTGTTGATAGCGAACAAAGCCGGTAATGCAAATTGCGGAGCAATATTACCCTTCCCTATTTCAACTCCGATTAGCGTTCCAATAACTTGACCGATTACTGCGCCAGGCCCTAATAACGGTGACAAAAATGGCAACGAACATATGAACCCCATAATCATCAATCCCCAAACATTACCCGCTAATGGTGTCATTAACTTCGCAAATATTTTTCCGATTCCAGACCCTTGTATAATACCGATCAATAGTGCCACAAAAGCCATAAATGGGATAATTGTATTAATTACCGTTTGGACTGAATCTTTAGCCGCTTGATTAAAAGTGGCAACGACTTTGCCGGCTCCAATGCCGATCTTAGCGATAAATCCTTTGTGTTCCATCTGTTGTGTAATCGTCTTTTGACTATCATATTTAGACTCGGAACTTGCAGTTTCCGTATCTGTTTCCGTTTCATGCACAGCGCCTTGCTCATCAGTTGCAAGTTTGATCTGGTTAAGACCAACATTAGAGACATAAAGCTCAGGCGTAATAAATTTTGCCAATGGACCACTTTTTCCTGTTGGTAGAACATTGACTGTGAGGATTCCCTTTTTAGGATAGATTCCACAACGTAAAGTTCCACCACAATCAATAACCGCCAGCGCTATTTCATCATCTGGAATAGATGTTTTAAAACCATCAATAGCTTCCATACCGGTCAAATCAGCTATTTTATCCACAATATTTGGCTTATTACCACCTGTCACATAAATAAATTTATGCTTTTGTTTTGTCGGAGTAATGATCAGTGGTCCACCCCAACCGCCTGTACCGCGCTCTATTTTTATGCTTTTCCATGCCATAGTTGCTTCCCCCTTAGTCTTTTTCAATTATTTGGATAGGTTGACTTCCTTGGAGAGTTTAACACCGCTTGTCCGACAAACATATGCAGTAGTATAATCCGTGACCCAGCCCCCGATAAAATTCATAATCAACCCGACGAGCAAATACCGGATCGCCAAGTCCATACTATTCAAACCAAGTTTTTGAACTCCTTGGGCAATCCCTAACCAGATAAATAGTTCGCCGGGATTTATATGTGGAAACACACCATTACTAGTATGATTAAATTGAGCCAACGCTGCGTAGTAACTCGGTTTATAAAACTCTGGCATAAAACGTCCTAATGTAAAAGACATTGGATTTCCTAACATGAAAGCTGCTAGAAAAGGTAGTAGCATATACCGCGTAAAAACATTCTTTGAAGAAGATTTGGCCAGTTTTTCCATTCTTTCTTCTCCCAAAAAAGCAATTATAGTGTTCATCAAAACGAGGAGCAGCAGCACCACTGGCACGATTGAAGACATCCAACCGATAAAAGTTTTGGCACCCGTTTGGAACAAGCCCATAAACCCCGAGGCAAAATCAGTAATATATTTCATCTTTTGTCACTCCTTCTATTTTTCTCGAATGAAATTTCGTTTGACAAATCTTGCAATTTGCATACTTTGTATCTTAATCTTCTCCAAAATTGGCATCGAGAAGATGTTGACACTGGTGTCAAGGTCTTCTGTCGTAAGTTTTCCAGTTTTAAAATTAATATAATTTCGATAAGCATTTAAAATACATTGCTGTGTCAGCTTATCAAAACTACTTATAATTTGATGATTAGCTGCTACCTCGACTACATTCATATTCTGAAGTTTTTTTAATTGCTTGAACTTAGCAAAGACCGTAACCCCTTTCATTATTCGGGCTTCTTTTATGCTTCCTTCTTTGTCAATGGCCATCAAGATCAAGCTTCCAGAACGTATTCTTTTAGGATTCTTTCCAATCAAAACCTTCCCCTTTTTTCTTAAATCACCAAAATTCACTGAAAAGTTTTTAATCTGCAGAAACCCCAAAAATCCCTGGAGCAAAAATGCCATTACCAGAAAAAAGCCTATCCAAAACATAATTGACATTTAGATCCCCTCCGTTATCTGTGTTAATGCCCGCTGCTGGTCATAATCTAAAATATTATTATAAATATTTCGATTATTAGCCACTGCAAAAACCAGATCGTAAACTTGGGTTAAAACCTTGTTTAGCTGATGATTAAGTTTTTGCGGTATTCCAATAAGAAATACAATTCTAACTTTTCTATCTTGATATTTAACATCTGTATCAAAAACACCAATGTTTAATAATATGCGCTCATTGTCGGAGTTATCCACAACATGCGGGATTGCGATTCCATTTTCAAAAACATTAGATCCTTGTCGTTCTCTTTTTTCCCAAGACTTAAGGAAATCTGCACTTAAGCTTCCACTTTTAATCTTGGCTTGAATCACTTTTTTTTGTTGCTCGCAAGTAACCATCTTTACTATCCATTTTTTTATACGTGAATTCGCACTGTTTATTCACAATAGCTTTTTCGATAAATGAAACCTGCAGTTTATTTCTCAATTCGTTGGCTCTGAAGGCTGCACTAATTCTGACAACAGGAGTTGCTTGATCATGATACTTGATTGGCTTGTCTGAAAAAATAAGCAGATAGTGTGTATTCTGTTTGTTCAACTGCTCCGTATTCTTAAAAAAAGTTACTGCTATTTCATCTTCAAAAATATCCTGCAAGCGATGTCGAATAAAGCGAATGACACTTTCGCCAATTTGCCCAACAATCGCAACCTCTAATATCTGCGAAGGGCCAGACTTATTTTCTTCCAACTCCATTTCAAAGTAGATAGCTAAATAACTAATTTCAACTCTATCAATACTTACGTTAAAGTGCCTCTCCAGTACACGAACCGTCAGCAACGCTAAATCATTCGCTAGTGGGTATTGCTCTACAAGATTATCTGGCAGAATCGTTGGCACTTTAAAATGAAAAAGAGATCTATTTATTAAAAAAAGAAAATGATATTTTATCTGTTCATAGATATGCTTAAAATCAAGTGCTGCATCAAAAGTACTGCTTTCTTCTACAAGTTCAAAGATGTGATAGTTTTGTGCTAGCTGCTTTTCGACCCGCTCCTTAGAAAGAAGATTGTTTGCTTTAAAGGTTAACGGTGCTAAAAGGTAATCGCATTCAAACCTTGTTAATTTCGTGCCAATTATCAGCTCAAAAGTGCTGCTTAAAGCACTTATTGCCTTGCCATCGCGCCACAACCTCTGAAAAAAAGGGATTTTGTGTTTTATTCTATATCCGGCTTGAATTGCCAAGTAAAGAGATGTAATCTTTTTTTCAAATTGCAACTGTATCTGTGTCTCAATATGAAATTCTTTATACAGTGTTTTCAAGTTTGTGCGTCTTTCAATATTTGCTAACAATTGTGTCGGATAATAATCATAAACAAAGTTTTCAATGAGAAGTGGTACTCTATACTCTTCGGAAACTTTTAACTTTATTCCGTTGCTGGTCATTGAAAATATTTCTGCTTGATATTCACGCAACTTATTCCGTAAATCCTTAATATCTCTATTCAAAGTTGTCCGGCTAACCATCAATGCTTCAGCTAAATCATCAAGTGTAATATACTCATCTGCCTGCATCAGACGATCGATAATATACGCGTATCTCTTATTAGCGTCGTTGAAATCTAAATTTCTTTTTAACTGTCCCGTTTGCACTTTAGCCAATTGTTGATAGTCGTTGACCTGGATGTAATACCTTTGTCTTTTCTTATGGATCTGTGCAATCCCATTCAAATCATCATTCAGTTCCTGAATGTACTTCATCATAGTTCTTCTTGATACGTGCTCATTTGCAACCAGCTCATCAATCGTTATTGAATCGTTAACAATAAAGTACCTTAATAATCTAAATCCCTGACTATCCAATTGCACCATTCCTTTTACCCTCTTGATTTGCCTCCCGCTACGTTTGTTGTAACTCCAGTGATGTAACTTGCGCGTTCAGATAAGAAATAACTTACAAGGTCTGCGACTTCATATAGATGTCCGCTTCTACCCAACGGTGTCGTTGTCGTACTCTTATACCCCGCCCTGATGTCTTCCACCGTTTTATGTCGTGAATAAGCTAAAGCCTCTTCATAAACTCGAGTTCTCAACCCAGTTGCTTCCATGATTCCCGGAGCTACACCCACTACACGTATATTGTATTCACCAAGTTCTTTTGCCCATGAACGTGTCAGCGCATTTATTGCCCCTTTAGTTCCTGCATATATACTTTGCCCTTGCGAACCCTCTAAACCGGCTTCTGAAGACATGTTTACGATAACCCCGCTTTTTTGTTTAGCCATATACCGCCCGACAAATTGCGACATGAGATAAACGCTCTTTACGTTCACGGCGAACATTTTTTCAAAATCACCTTCACTTAATTCATAATTTCCCCCTGTTTTTTTCAGATCAACAAGAAGGCGCGGAAGATTGATACCTGCATTATTGACTAAACCATCTATTCGTTCAAATTTTTCAATTGTTTTTTCAACAACTTCTTTAACATCTACCTTCGAAGTCACATCAGTTTTTTTAAATATCAACTTAGGATTTTCGTAGTTCCCCGCCTTTAAATCTGCATTAACAACGTTTGCACCGTGCCCTATCAATTCTCTAACGATCGCATCTCCAATACCAGATGATCCACCTGTAACAATAATCACCTTATCAGCTAATTTTAACCAGTCTTCTGCCATATTCAATCACTCCTGACTTAATTTTTCTTACACTCAAAGCATAATGTAATCGCTTACTATTGTTAATATCATAAAATTCGTCATGCCTTGCAATTTGGTTTACTAATAAGACAATCTCTATATTAACTTTAGAAATTAGTTAAGTTAGCTAAGTTGTCAGAAATGCTTAAATCCGCGAATATTAACTGATTTTAATAAGTATCAGCTAAAAAGTAAAAACTTTCTGTTGCTTTTTATTTTAAAATAGCTATACTGTAATTATTCGTTAAAAAAGCTGTTATGCAGCTAAAAAATAGAGGGGGGTTAGATGATCATGCCGTACTTACATAATTTTGTATTTTCTTGTTTAACAGCCATAATTATTAGCCAAGTCATTATTAGCACGCGCGATGTGTCATCTAATGTCTCGGCTTTTTAACAAACCAGAAATTAGACCCATCGCGCGGAAGAAATTCTTGAGGCGGTGGGTCGTCAAAATAGTATTGTATAACACCCACCTGCATGAATCTGCACGGTGGGTCTTTTTTTCGATTTCATAAAAGGTCGTATGCCCTTGAGGAGGAATTTTTGTGAATTGGAAAAAAGTTTTATCTACGTCAGTTGTTTTTACAGCCTGCGGTTTAGCTCTTGGTGCCTGTGGTTCTAAGAAAACTAGTCAGGCCGCAACTAACCAAACACTACGCTGGTCAGAACCTTCAGAACTGCAAACGTTGGATGTTTCCAAAGTTGTCGATACTGTAAGTTCAGACATGATAGCTAATAGTACTGAAGGTCTGTATCGACTTGGAAAAGACAGCAAAGTCGAACCTGGTCTAGCCACCAAAACTCAAGTATCGGATAATGGCCTAAAATATACTTTTGACCTGCGAAAAAACAGTAAATGGTCAAATGGCGATCCCGTAACTGCAGCTGACTTTGTCTATTCTTGGCGCAGAACTGTCGCTCCTAAAACAGCTTCTGAGTATGCATATATCTTCGAAGGAATTAAAAATGCTGCTGATGTTACAGCTGGGAAAAAGCCTGTATCTGCATTAGGTGTGAAGGCTGTCGGTAAATACAAATTAGTCGTTGCTTTGGATAAAGAACTGCCATACTTCAAGCTTTTAATGGGCTTTACTCCATTCTTCCCGCAAAATCAAAAAGCTGTCGAAAAATTTGGCTCAAAATATGGTACCTCAGCTAAATATATGGTTTATAACGGTCCGTATAAAATGACTGAGTGGACTGGTTCTAACTTAAAATGGAAGTTAGTTAAGAACAAGAATTACTGGGATAAGAAAAACGTTAATTTAGCTGATATTTCTTTCCAAGTTGCTAAGAGTCCGACTACTTCATATAATCTCTATCAAGATGACAAACTGGACGAAACATATCTGAATGCTGAACAAGCCAAGCAGCTAAGTAATAATAAGGAATTTGTTTCATTAAAACAATCGCGTTCAAACTACTTAGAGTTCAATCAAACGAAGAAAGAATTCCAAAACAAAAAAATTCGTGAAGCGATCTCTTACGCCATTGATCGGCAGCAACTTGTCAACAAAGTCTTAGGAAACGGATCTCTCGTATCTAAAAGCGTAGTTTCAAAGGGACTGTCCAGCCACAAAGGTCAAGACTTTACTGCAGCTGCCGCAACAACAACTGGAGCCAATTATAATAAAGCAAAAGCACAAAAGTTATGGAAGGAAGGCTTAGAAGAACTAGGTGTCAAAAAGTTGAGTTTCTCACTCTTGGGCGATGATGACGATGCTAATAAAGACGTTGCCACTTACCTTCAAAGTCAATTAGAAACAAATTTGCCTGGTGCCGATGTTTCAGTTCTGAATCTTCCTAAAAAAACAAGAATCACTCGTTCAACCGATGGACAATTTGATGTAGTTGTTTCAGGTTGGGGCGCAGATTTTTCAGATCCAATCAGCTTCTTGGATTTATTTACTAAGAACAATCCTTACAATAACGGTAAATGGGAAAATCCAGAATACGACAAGTTACTCACAGCTTCTAAAACAACTGATGTCAACAAGTCAGATAAGCGCTGGAATGACTTAGTTACAGCATCAAAGCTATTGAACAAGGAACAAGGCGTGGCCCCACTTTATCAATTAGCACAAGCACAGATGTTAAAAAGCAAAGTTAAAGGTGTGATTTATAATACTGCTGGTGTAGCATTTAATTTTAAAGAAGCTTACATCGAAAAATAGAATGCGTACATTTATTTGGTAAGTACAGTCAACTTCTAAAATAGATTAACGCAAAAAAGAGAGTGTGCCATAAGTCGGGAAATTTGAGTAATAACTCGAAATTATGAACATAGCGAGTACTTTGCTATGAGTAATTCGAAGTTAGACGGAGAATTTTGACTTATGGAACACGTTCATACGGAATAAAATAGGAGCTGTGCCAAAATTCAACTTTTGGCACAGCTCCTTTTTATTTTAATCTTTATATCTCAACAAACAAAATAGTCAGCTTTTTTCTTATAACCACAAACCAATATAGACAAAGCCACCCTACAGTCATAACCTATCGGCTATTACGTTAACCTTAGAACTGATCGATCAACAATTGCCGGATTTCCTCAAGGTGTGGTTGTCTTGGATTAGCCGGTGTACACTGATCGTTGTAAATCAAATCAACTAGCTTATCAAGTGCACTGTCAAATTGCTGTTTAGTTACACCATTAGCCGACAATGTTGGTACGACTTCAACTGCCTTCATCAAAGTGGCAATCTTATCGCACAAAGCCTCGACTAATTCTGCATCGTTATTCCCTGACAAGCCTAAGTAGCGCGCAATATCAGCGTAATCCTTTTGTGCTCGGTAGACTTCATAGCGAGGGAATGGAGTGCGCTTTACTTTACCTGCAACACCATTAAAACGAATCACATGCTGCATTGCGATGGAAATAACCAAACCATGTGGCAATCCAAACTCTCCACCAGTTTTATGAGCAATTGAGTGATTAATTCCCAAGAATGCATTAGCAAAAGACATTCCGCCTAAAGTTGCAGCATAATGCATATTTTCACGTGCTGTTTCCCCAGCTAAATCTGGATGTTTAGGATCAAACTTATATGAATTTTCCAAATTTTCAAAAACCAGTTTGATTGCCTGTAAAGACCAAGGACGTGTGAAGTCAGACGCCATAACAGAAACATAAGATTCCAAAGCATGTGACAAAGTATCCAAACCAGACAAAGCTACCGTTCTTTTCGGAACCGTCATGACAAACTCAGGATCAACGATTGCTACCTGTGGTGTCAACTCGTAATCTGTCAGTGGGTATTTAACATGTGTCTTATCATCTGTAATAACTGCATACGGTGTTACTTCTGAACCAGTACCTGACGTAGTTGGAATTGCCACTAATTTTGTGTGTCTCTGATGATGGAACTTAACAATTCTCTTACGAATATCAATGAATTTTTGCTGCAAACGTGTGAATAGTTCGCTTACTGCCTCATAGCTGTCCAAGAACCCAGGTTCTTGATCAAGCGAATACTCATAGATAAAACGTGCAATCTTAGAAGCGTCTAAAGCAGACCCACCACCAATTGCTATAACTGTGTCTGGTTGGAAGTCGCGCATTTGTTTTGCAATTTCAATTGTCTGTCCCAATGTTGGATCAGGGCGAACAGTTCCATATATTGAAGTTTTAACTTCATTGTCGCGAACTTCAAGCTGCTCATAAACCTTATCAACAAATCCAAACTTAACCATTCCTGGATCAGCAACAACAAATGCTCGTGTAATGTTTTCAATATCTTGCAAATAAGAAATTGCATTCTTCTCATAATAGATATTTTCTGGCAAACGAACCCATTGTGGGCGATTACGACGTTTAGCTACTGTTTTAACATTCAAGAGATCTTTAGTTGATAAGTTATGTGACAATGAATTCTTCCCCCATGATCCTGTACCTAAAGTCAAACTTGCGCGCAATGCATCAGTGTAAATATCTCCGATTCCACCAACAGCATCAGGCTGATTAACCAAAATTCGTGCAGCTTTGGTCTTATCCCCGAATTCTGTTAGGAAAGGATCTGATTGCGAGCCGATTTGAATGGCAGCATTGTGACCAGCCCCTTGGTAGTCCAACAGATCCGCAACAATCTTGATCCCATCTTCACGATTCTTTGCCTTATAAACTGACAGCAACGGTGATAGTTTTTCGGAAGAAAGCTTTTCGCCAATATTCTTAGGGTCAAGTTCGAATAACATTACATCTTTATCCTCGGGTAGTTTAACTCCTGCTTGCGCAGCAATCCATCTAGCCGGTCTACCAGCAACTGGGCCATTAACCCCATGTCTGTCATTAAACACATAATCTGCTATTTTTTGATAATCTTTTTTAGGAACAACATACGCACCCTTTTCTTCCATCTTGGCTAACCATTGATCATATACTGGAGCCTCAACCACAACAGAGTTTTCAGTTGCACAAATCATCCCGTTGTCAAAACGTTTAGACAGAAGCAAATCCTCAACTGCACGATCAACATGTGCAGTATGGTCAACAAAGACTGCCCCATTACCAGCACCAACACCCATTGATGGATTACCTGACTTCAAAGCTGCATTGACCATTCCAGGACCACCAGTTGCCAAAATAGAAGCAATTTTAGGGTTTTGGATCAATGCCGTTGTATTATAAAGTGACGGTTTTTCAACCCATTGAATAATATCCTTTGGTGCGCCTGCTGCAACTGCAGCATCATACAGGATTTTAGCAGCATGAACTGAACATTTTTGTGCTTGCGGGTGAAACGCGAAAACAATTGCATTACGTGTTTTTAATGCTAGCAAAGATTTGAACATTGCTGTCGAGGTCGGATTAGTTGTCGGAACTATCCCGGCTAAAACTCCAAGTGGAGCGGCAATTTGTACTTCACCAGCAACTTTATCTTCATGAATCACACCAACTGTTTTATCATTCTTAATAGTGTTAAAAACATTTTCAGTTGCAAAACGATTCTTGGTATCCTTATCTTCAACAACTCCACGACCCGTTTCCTCGACCGCTTCATGTGCAAGTGTCAAAGCCGCCTCAGATCCTGCTAATGCGGCAGCAGCAACGATTTTATCAACTTGCTCCTGTGTAAATGTAGCATACGACTTTTCAGCTTTTAAGGCTTTGTTGACCAGACCATCCGTGTACTTTCGAGCCTCATTCATCAGAGCCTCTTTTTCCTCAGCGGATAATACCTTTTTTGCTTTTGGTTTCATTACTTTTACCATTTAATAATCCCCTCCTACACCTTATTAACTACAAATCATTTCAAGCAATTCACTATTGTGAACAACTTCACTTATTATATTAAAGCTTTTTGATAGCGATTTCAACTGTTTTGATTAATTTTTTCAAAATACTTTTTTAATTTTTATTCTACCTGTCACGGACATAATGCTCTGCAATAACCGCCCACATTTAAACTTCCGTTTTACTCATATCTTATCAGCATTTACTGTGTATGTGCTCAACCGATCAGCTACAGGATAGAAATGTGGTTTCTCCCAGCGAAGCATCTTTTTCGTCAATTTCAAGGTAGTGATCCCAAGCCGATTATACGGTTCGAAGTAATAGGTTAGCGATTCTAAACAAGCTGCTGCACGATATACAGAATAATTACGCTGATAGGCTTTACTTTTAGGAACACTTACACTATTAAGCAAATGCCAGGTACTGACAATTGCATTAGTTTCATCTTGCGGAGTATCAGTTCTTTCCTTATAGTATGCCGCTCTGATAAAGCGAGCACTAGGGGTGTAGGAACTTGATGGAACCTTTTTGCCTGCAAAATGGCCGGTACTAACTTTCGTCGTTCCAAGTGGAGAATATTGTTCTGAGAATTCTGACTTGAAATCCAAATAAGCCTCTAATCGTTCAAGCTGCTTTTTAAAATCAAAAACATTTGTTGCTACTCCCACTGGATTTTCTTCTAGTTTCAACGGTTGCTCGGTAGGCTCTAGCAGTATAGTTCGTCCTGTTGGGTCCATCGCAGCATAGTGCAGCTCTGGATCTCCATATGACTTTACTGCATTTTTGCCGCTCATCAGTTGAATCTCGGCAAGATGTCCTTCTATATCCGCAATAGATTTAAAACACCCCAATAGATACAATGGTAATTCAAACGGAGCTAACGAAGTCTTGGTGTTTGTTGGATTAACAATTAATTTGCTACCATTCTTGAAAGTTAATTTTTGAATACTGAGCCCATACTCATTAACACCGTCCAAAACATCAATTTGACTGCTGTTGTCATGGCCAACACCAATCATTGCATATTGACTAGTATGTTTTTTATTGTCGAAGGCAGAATGCCATTTATAATTGCGCGGAATAAATAACAGGCTGCTCTGTAGTTGTGACCAGTCCATTGTGCGCGCAAATACGTGAGTGCCATTAGAAGCGGTCTGAGAAATACTGGTACACATAGCAAAATCTCCTTTATATTTGCTGAAACATATAGCTTTTTACTCATCATAATTGAAAACGAGCAAAATTACTTCTCAATTGCACTATTTTTTCATAGCCTTCAGCTAATATAAAAAAATGCAAATCCTTTCGTAATGTGTTTAAATTAAATATAATATTAGGGTTAACTTAACGATTATTCAGACAGATACTATTATGGAAGAGAGTACGATATTATGATCACACTTGGACTAACCACATGGAGCGAACACCACGCATTGATCAATAATCAGGACAGACCTGTTAGATTAGATGAATATGCAGCTCATTTTCCAACTGTTGAACTTGATACTTTTTTCTATGGTATTCCACAATTAACGACCATTCAAAAATGGCAGCAGCAGGTCCCATCCGCTTTTCAATTCATTGTTAAGTCCAATCGAGCATTAACTGGTCATCCAGGTGAACAGCTGGATACAACACAGCTGAGAGAAAAGTTTCAGCAATTTTCAATAGCGGTTAAGCCATTGGTTGCAACAAAGCAGCTAAAAACAATCCTTTGCCAGTTTCCGCCCTTTTTTAACGCAACTCAAAAAAATGTCAATTATTTAAAATACTTTCGTGCACAGCTTTCTACTTTGCCATTGACCCTAGAATTTCGCAACAAAAGCTGGTACTCTCCCCAAGTGGTCGATTCATTAATTGCCTTTTGCCGTCAAGAACATTTTACACTTGCAGCAATTGATGAACCATCACAAACAGTGGCCTCTGTGCCTTTCTATCCGGTTGTGACTACACCTGAACTACTTTTATTGCGGCTTCATGGCCGCAATCAGCAAGGATGGCTCAACAGCGACAAAGACTGGCGTAAAAAACGTACTCTTTACAATTACAACACTGAGGAGTTAACTTTTTTTAAACAAAAAATCGAAGACTTGCAAAAAAGCGTTAAAGAAGTTTGCGTCATTTTTAATAATAATTCTGGTGGCGATGCCGCACCAAATGCATTGGAACTCAAAAAATTACTTGGTATTAATTTCAAAGGGCTCGGACCATTACCACCTGAACAGCTAGATTTGTTTTAGAGCCGCGCAATCTTTTGTAATAAAAGCTCACTAACTATACTCACCCTAAAAGTGTGGGTGTGTAACGATCGCTAAATTTTGAATATTACACAGGCGTAATAAAGCGGAGCTAAGCCAAAAAATGCCGCCAGAGTTAAAGTTTTCACTTTAGCTTTGGCGGCATTCCTTATTCTAACCTAGCTCCTCTATTTATTCGGGATAAACGTGTTCCATAAGTCAAAATTCTCCGTCTAATTTGAATAGCCCATAGTAAACCACTTACCATGCTCGCAATTTCGCGTTAGTACTCAAATTTACCTAATTATGTCGCACTCCCTGACCTAAACGGCTACTCTACAACTAGTAGCAGCCTTCATGTCATTCAATAAATTTTCAATCAATATTCAGTTAATTGCGTTTCTTTTTACAAAGATCTCATACTTTCTTTCACTTGCAGATTACTAAGATTCACTATTCTTTTTTAACTCTTCCTTCTCAAAATACTGTTGAAGACGCCTTAATTCACTGACCTGAGATTCGATTGACCCTAACATCTCAGTCTGAATCTTTTGAATTTGTAACAGATTAGGCTGATCTTGCTGAATCATATGATCGATTTTAGAGTGCAACACTCGAATCTCCTCTTCAGATTTTAAGTTTACATGATAATCGTTCCGCGACTCTAAGCGGTCATACTCTGACGAACGATTCTGACTCATCATTATCAGCGGAGCCTGAATCGCAGCTACCATGCTTAAAAAAAGGTTCAACAAAATAAAAGGATACGGATCAAAGTTGAACCCTAGCCAATGAAAAGTATTGATTAGAATCCAAAAGAACATTACTGCAATAAAAGAAATAATAAATGGCCAGCTACCCCCGAAGTGCGCAACAGCATCCGCAATTCTTTGACCAAATGTCAGTGAGTCTTCCAACTGCTCACGAACATCCACCATTTGATAAGCATCTTTCTCCATTACTCGTGTGAGTTTACGGTTAAGCTTATTATTTTGGCGATAGTCCTTTGCAATCATCTGATCCATTTTCAACAGCCGATAATGAACCAGATGCCCACTACAAATAAAGTCCTCATTTGTCGCCTTAGGAAAGTCCCGACGAATCAACGCCTTCAAAGGACCATCCAAGTCTCCTAAGAATACACCATCTACCAGATCATATTGTTTATGGTCTGCTACACAATTAAATGTACGATCAAATTTTTTCTTCATTAGAGATATAAGCACCTCGTTTGAATACTAAACTTCCCGTGCAATCAGTGTCCAATGGGCAGATGGGCTAAATGTCCATCTGTGCCTGACTAGACGCGGGACCATCATCACCGGCTGAAGAAGATATATGATTATCAGACATAGAACCCACCACCTTTCTTAGAGCGCCAAAAAGTTCCACTACATCCGCACTATATACTCTTAAAATTACAATGTCAATTATAGTAATTCGAAAAAGTGCTTTCATAGCTTTTGAATTAAACTAACTTTATTCTATCAAACATTTCTCTCCATTCAAAAGAGTAACAGGCTATAAAATTGTTAATAATAAGATCATATCTTATACTGAAAGTAGTTAGTTGGCCGTACGTAATAGAAGAATCGAGGAGGTTACTATGAAAAACAAGCTAGGATTCTGGGCTAAGTTATCTTTATTGATCACAATACTTCAATTTACTTTCGTTTTTTTGGAAAAACTGCATCATTATCATAAAAGACGTCTCTCAAAGAAGAATAGTTGACATTATCCCTGCAGTAACTGGTAAACTGGTTTTTCGCACCACTATTTTCTAACGTTAAACGAGCCAATACAAAGTCGGTAAGATTTTAATACTAACGCGAAATTAATAGCGAGTACTTTACTATAAATTAGTTCGAGTTAGATGGAGAATTTTAACTTTTGTAACACGTTTATATGGAATAAATAGAGGGCCTGGGTCAAATTTAACTTTTGACCCAGGCCCTCATTTTGTATATTAAAATATATTTTCACATTAATCTTTATTCAACACTAACCACGAGATTTAAGATCAGTAAGTGCCTGGTTTCCTCTTTTTTTCGACTTTTTTACTCAGTGTCATCTTATCGTTGTAGCCCCATACCCAAGTTAAGACAAAGGACACTATTAAAGCAACCGCACTTGAAAGAAGAAAAGCATAAAAGCTATTCAGATCCGCAGGATTTTTCGCATTGAAAAATGATGAAAAGCCAATCAACGACCCTGTAAAACCGAACATTGAGCCATGCATCAACCCCGTTACAAACCCTCCTGCTGCTGATCCAATCAAACCTGAAATAAAGACTTTCTTATATCGCAAATTGACACCATAAATTGCCGGCTCTGTAACACCACAAAACGCTGAGATTGCTGCAGCTATTCCAAGTTCTTTTATATTAGTTTTCTTTGATTTAATTGCTACTGCTAAAACAGCCGCTCCCTGAGAGACCATCGTTACAGATATAATTGCGTTCAAAGCACTTTCACCACTACCAGCAATTTGTTGTGCAACCAATGGAACAACACCCCAGTGTAGACCGAAAATAACAAGCACTTGATAAAAACCACCGATAATCAAACCGCCTGTCCAGCCAGAAACATGAACGAGCCAATTAATAAAATCAGCGATTCCGTTTGCTGCTCCTTGAATAATTGGCCCTGTGATTACTAATGTAATCGCAGAAACAATCAACACGGTAATCAATGGATTAAAAATCATCTGTAAGTAACTTGGAAGATGATCCTTGAGCCATGTTCCTAGTTTCTTAGCCATCCAAGCTGCCAAAATCATTGGAAAAATCGAATAAGTATAATTTAAAAATTGAAATTGAAAGCCACCAATTTCAAACATTTGCTTGAACGATTGGCCCCAAGTTACGATTTGAGGATAAGCTAACACGCCACCAATAGTTGCGGCAACAATTGGATCACTGCCTAAACGTTTGGCTGCAGCAAACCCTACTAGAATAGGTAAAAAGTAAAATGCTGAATCAGCCATCGCACTCACCGTCAGATAAACCGTACTTTTGGCGTTCAGTAGAGAACCTAGTTGCGGCAAGGTCAATAGTGCCAAAATTCCTTTAATAATACCAGAAGCAGCAATAACGCCAATCACTGGGCTCATCGCTCCAGTGATAAAACCAATAAGATTGCCGAAAGCACGGCTGAGAGGGTTTCTTCCATCATCTTCTGGAGGTGTCTGACTAGCAGCATCAAGATTATCCCCTAATTGCTTCATTACTGCGTCATAAACTTGCGTAACTTCATTACCGATAACAACTTGATACTGCCCTCCAGCATGCATTACATCAATTACTCCATCAGTTTCCTTTAAATTATCGTCATTAGCGATCTTTTCATCTTTAAGTGTAAATCGCAAACGTGTAATACAATGAATCAGACTATTAACATTCTCCTTACCACCAACATTAGCTACAATAGTAGTTGCCAGTTCGTCGAAATCTTTCTTCTTTGAGCGCTTTTTATTCTGCTTTGCATATGCAGTTGCAACCGTTGCCCCAGCCTGAGCCTGGCCTTCCACAAGATCCAATCCTTCTAATTTTTCTTTGGAATTGGTAACAACTACCATAACCGTTTTGGCTAAACCTTTGTCTGCTACGGTCTTCAGGTCCATTGTTGCTAAAGAATCTCCACTTTTTATCTTCTGACCGCTTTTCACAGACATGGTGAATCCTCTACCATTTAGACCGACTGTATCTATTCCCATGTGTACAAGAACTTCTAAGCCAGCAGCAGTGGTAATGCCAACTGCATGTTTAGTATCGGCTACCATTGAAATTGTTCCGCTGACAGGCGAAACGATTTTACCATTATCCGGTTCTAATCCGAAGCCCTCACCCATTGTACCTTCAGAAAAAACCGGATCGGATGTTTTATTAAGTGCCAACACTTTACCATCAGCCGGTGCCACAAGTTGCATTTTTTTACTTTGAGCCATCTGCTTTTCCTCCCCCTTTATTAACCGCTTTCTCAGCATCTACAAAAATCATACAACTTGTATAGTCAAGATGTCAACAATTTGAGAGAAAGCGTTTAACACTCTTTATTTAAAAAACAAATAATTACTTATATTGTTATCTTGCTTGTCTATACAAAATGTGATTAAATAAAAATTGTTAAAACTTAGAAAAGCGAGCTGACAGACTTTATGTCCATAGATAAGCGAAAAAATATTAAGAGTAAACAGGACAATATTGCACAAGATATTGCCCTCAAAATACAGCATGAACTGTACCAACCAGGAAACTTTCTACCAAGTGAATATCAGCTATGTGATCTTTATGGGAGTTCACGCGAAACGGTCCGTAAAGCGTTAAAACAGCTGACAGAGTTGGGCTTAATCCAGAAAATACGGGGCAAGGGGTCACTTGTATTAGACATTCAACGTTTCTCATTTCCAATTTCTGGCATCACAAGTTTCCAAGAACTAAATAAAACACTAAACATGAATGCTACAACTGATGTCTTGCGAAAAAAAAGAGATGTAATTCCCTCTGATCTTGCTAAGGGCCATGTAGATAGTGACCGAACTGCACTGCATATTGAGAGGCTGCGTAAGATAGAGAATCTGCCAGTTGTACTGGATGAAGATTATCTATTGGATCCTCCAATTGCCGAGGTTCCAGATGAGGCTGCCGCTGGCTCACTTTATGCATATTTCGAAAATGACCTGGGACTAAAGATCTCCTATGCAACAAAGGAGATCACTGTTGAACCTGTCTCCAAGCGTATTGCTTCTCTACTAGCCTTGGGGGACAGTAATTTAGCAGTAGTTGTCCGTAGTATGACCTATCTAGCTGATACGATGCCCTTTCAGCTGACCGCATCATATCACAGACCTGATCGTTTTAAGTTCGTCGATTTCGCCCGCCGCAGAAAAATATCATTTAAATAAATTTTTTTATATAGTGGTACAAATCGAGTTTCCAAGCTGAGAAAAGAAAATTTTGAGTATTGTTATGAATCTATAACTTAAATTAGAGGAGGCGGTCTTATGCCAAACTTAGGCAATAAAGTTATTTATCAAATCTATCCCAAATCATTCTATGATAGCAATAATGATGGTATAGGTGATCTACGCGGCATAATCGAAAAAATTGATTACATTTCAAAATTAAATGTTGATATGATCTGGTTTAATCCCTTTTTTGTGTCACCGCAAAATGACAACGGTTATGATATTGCCGATTATTATAATATTGATCCTAAATTTGGAACAATGTCCGATTTTGAAGAGTTGGTTGCTGCTTTAAAAAAAATAAACGTTGGTGTAATGCTTGATATGGTTCTCAATCACTGTTCTACTGAACATCAATGGTTTCAAAAAGCATTGGCAGGGGATAAAAAATATCAAAAATACTTTTATCTACGCCCAGCTAAAAAGAATGGTGCGCTGCCAACTAATTGGCAATCTAAATTCGGTGGTTCCGCCTGGGAAAAATTCGGAGAAACTGATCTTTACTACCTTCATCTGTACGACAAATCACAAGCTGATCTTGATTGGCATAACCCCAATGTTCGCAAAGAGGCAGCCGCTATCGTTAACTTTTGGCGTAGTAAAGGTGTCCAAGGCTTCCGCTTTGATGTAATCAATGTCACGGGAAAAAGTGAACAATTGATTGATTCTACTGATCCAATTCAAGAAAAGTCTCTCTATACTGACACTCCAGTCGTTCATAAATATTTAAAAGAACTCAATCATTCCAGTTTTGGGAAAGATCCTGAGGCAATCACCGTTGGAGAAATGTCTTCAACCAGCATCAAGAACTGCATCGAGTATTCTAACCCTGAGGAAAATGAATTATCCATGGTTTTCACCTTCCATCACCTTAAAGTTGATTATGACAATGGTCAAAAATGGTCCAAAGTACCCTTTGATTTCAAAAAACTGAAACAACTTTTCTTTGAGTGGCAGACCCAGATGGACCGTGGTGGCGGCTGGAACGCACTATTTTGGAACAACCACGATCAACCATGGGCACTCAATCGTTTTGGCGACCCTATACATTACCGCGTAAAATCTGCTGAGCTTCTGGCAACCGTGATTCACTTAATGCGTGGTACCCCTTACATCTATATGGGGGAAGAAATAGGAATGGTGAATCCTAAGTACCACTCAATTGACGATTATGTCGACGTTGAAAGTTTGAACGCCTACCATGAACTCTTGGCAAAAGGACACGATAGTGAAACAGCCTTGAACTTGATCAAAGCTAAATCACGTGATAATTCTCGAGTGCCAATGCATTGGAATAGTAGTTCTAATGCTGGCTTTTCACAACACAGACCGTGGTTGCGTCCTACGGGCCAAGATACGATTAATGTTGATGCTGAACTGGATCATGGTGAGATATTCAATTATTATCAAAAATTGATCCAGCTACGCAGAAATGAGAAATTAATTTCCATTGGTCATTTTAGAAGCTTATTGGAAGATGATTCTCAAGTACTTGCATATGAACGCTACCTTCATGAAAATAAACAGGACCAGCAAATGATCGTTTTAAATAATTTCTACGGTAATTCAACAAATATCGTCTTGCCAAAACGATTCCAGCACAAAAATGTAACAACATTACTTTCAAACTACAACATAATAATTACACGCCTCAGTGAAAGAATAACTCTGCGCCCATATGAAGCATTGGTTTTGAAGTTTTAATCATGCAAAATACTCACTTTTGATCTCTCCTCAATATGTAATTAAATTAAATAAAAACTGGGACTTTTCGGCTTTTTGCCGGTCAGTCCCAGTTTTTATTTTTTTCAGGCTTTATAGCTGTTATAAATTTTTCAAGCAATCTGCGCATACATTTTCAATCATTTTACTGTTCCATAATATTTTTCACAAATAAAAACATGCTTTTACTTGTTCTGGGGAAGTATTTTTTTATGCAAAAAGATTCTCTGAGCATTGAATTCCATTATGAAAATAGCCAACACTATCAACAAACCACCAATTATAAGATTACTTTCAAGCTTATCAAAGCCTAAGATCACAGAAAAAATACTTCCAAATAAAGATTCAGTCATCAAAATTAGCCCAGCTGAAGTTGAGTCAGTAAATTTCTGCCCAACAACTTGCAATGTTTGTGCTCCAAAAGACGCAAAAACACCTAGAATCAGCACTGGTGGTATTGCCGCGTTCCAATTTATTGTCGCATAATGCGATTGTTCAAAAAACAAAGACCACACCAGACTAGCCACTGCTTGAACACTTCCCAACATGAATGAAACAATAAACGGATCAGAATTGGCAACCGCATTACTGAAATGCACGATTTGCCAAGCAAAAAAGAATGCACTCGCTAAAGTCAAAGAATCTCCGAGTTCAAGGCTGAAGCCATTATTCACAACATTAGTTAAAAAAACAGTCCCTAAAAAACAAATAGCGATGGAAAAATAACTTTTGAGCAACGGTTTTCTTTTGTAAAATATCCACACGATAAAGGGAATCATTACAACATAGGTTGCCGTAAGAAAAGCACTATTACTGGGAGTTGTATATCTTAAACCAGTTGTCTGCAACTGATAGCCAGCAAAGTTGATCACACCAGCAATAGTTCCTACCTTAAGATCCGTTCGCGTCATCTTATTGATTTTTTTATGGAAGAAAAGGTATATTAGCATTGCAAAAATAAAACCTCTGATCGCATTTATCATCCCGGCTGGCATGCCACTTCTAATTGCTTGCTTGATAAAGATGTAACTTGCTCCCCAAATCATAGCCGTAAGCAAAAGTACAACATTTGCCTGCCACTTTTGTAATTTCATTCCAACACTCCTCGATTGTTTGATTCAAAGCTATTATGCCAGTTTATACTTAAACATATATGCAGTCAACACAGTTTAAAATGCTTAATTATTTATTTTTCAGTCAAGTACAGATGTTTCAAAATGACACAGTTTCAAGGCAAAAAAGCGTGTACCATAAAACGATAAAGTCTAAGTATTAACTTTAAATTACGCCCTTGGCAAGCCCTTTGGCATAAATAACTTAAAACATATGATTTTGAATTAGAACCACGTTTATCCAGCATAAAAAAAGAAGGATGAATCAAAAATTTTCTTTTGATCCAGCCTCTTCCTTTTTAAAACTTGTGTTATACAATTAGCGTGTTTCACGTTGCACTTTGCAGTTATACTCCATAAGAAATGTTATCTTGTTGCATTCACTATCATTATCAGCGTTCCTTTAAGCTATCGATTGCAGTTAAAACTACCATCGTCGATTGATAGTAATTGGCAGTATCCAGTTTTTGCATAAAAATAAATTTCTCTTGCTGCACTAGCTTGTAATAACTTGGATTGCGCAAAGATGCAAACAATAATGGGGCGGCAAAACTTGCAGATTGATAATCATTTAATTTTTGACCATCAAGTCTATAGCCACCTGTGATATACTTTTCTGTCATAAAAAAGTTCAGCATTTTATTCAATACTCGCTGGCTAATACTATCTTTGCTTTGTGCTAAATTATATGGAACACGACAAGCATTATAGTAATAGTAACCATCATATCTAGACGCAACATCCTTCGGACCAGCTGGGAGTACTTTTGTTCCCTCGATCCATGCAAAATCAGGCACTAGCCCAGTTTTATGCTGGGTGCTAAGATTTTGCAGTTTTTGCAGCATTGAGTCTTTTAGCAACAACCATGTTTCGTTTTGGGTGAAGTGATAAAACTCATCGAACTGTGCCGGTAAAACATCTGAAGTACGCAACAAATTACTGTACTCAGAGCTATTTGTTGCCCAATTTCCAACTGTCAAGCTCTTTGTTTTACTGTTGTAACTATACTTCAACAAATCATTCAATATCATTCTGGCTTGCCTATTATACCTTATTGCTTGTTGGGGCCATTTTTTCCCCGCTTCAATTAATGCATATGCAATGTACAGATCTCCGTCGGTTGCATTATTTTTGTATTTTTTTATTGTTCCCTGCTTTGAAATCGTCTGTTTCCACGACATTAATTCAGTTCCTGTATCTCTATTTTTAAGATAGTAATTGTACAGTTTATCAAAATCCTTTTGGGATGCATATCCTTGTTTAGCCGCCTTGACTGTCAATAAGAGTCCATAGCCCTGCCCTTCAGATAGGACAGTTGCTTTTTGAGCACTTTTTTGCGTTCGAATATAGGCTGCATTTTTGTCTGAAACAAAAAATGCAGTGCGCCACTGCTGATAGAGATTTTTTTCGACATTTTCTGTTTCATTGAGACGCACAAAGATCAAGACACTGATAAAGATTAGCAACAGAAAACTGAATGAAATATAATTTAAAATATTTTTTTTCACATTACTTCCTCTCAGTCATTAAATCGTTTTGTTTTTACCCAAACGTTGCCATCGCGGCGCAGGATCCTATCCATCATTACTGAACAGACAGCAGAAATCGAAACAACGATGAAAAGCTGCGAGTAGGTAAAGTATGACGCTAACCCTAGCCAGATCTGTTCCGAAGTTGCTTGGCCAAACTGCGTGACTAAAGCCATGCTGATTTGAAGCAGGTACAAAAGAATCATCAATGCCCAATTGAAGAACAAGATCTGCGCGATATAAATGTTGCTTGCTGAAAACATAAAAGGCAACTGCAAGTTAGGAACGAACAGTCCTAATGCTAAAACTATGACGTTCGAAAAGAAAATAATATCCGATAAAATAATCGCACAATTAAACCACAAAAATGTAGAGACATAATAAAAGGTCTCGAACTTCACCCTCCAATTGCTTCTATCAAAAAGATGCTTAAAATTAGCGATAACAACCTCATAGTTTCCCTTGGCCCATCTTTTGCGCTGCATATAATATGCTTTCAAATTTTCAGGTTCCTGCTGAAACGCCTCGGAATTGTACGCTAGAGCAATTAATTTCCCACTCTGCATTATTTTGAAAGAAATATCTGTATCTTCAGTTAATGCTCCGTTGCGCCATCCTCCAATGCTTTTTACAAACTCAGCGTTAATTATAAAATTGGTTCCTGGTATTCTTCCAATCTTAAACAAATGCCACAAACCTATGTGCTGAATCCGCTGAGTAACAACTATTTCCTGGTTGATACAGCGTGTCAAAAAGTTTTGCGTTGCATTGCGCGTTTTATTTCTTCCAAAAGCAGCGACGTGACGCTCAGGATCCTTTAAGGCTTCCGCGACTAAAAAATAAAGTGCATTTTTTTCTGGCATCGCATCAGCATCATAGACACCAATATATTGGCCATGCGCCATTTTTAAGGCATCATTCAAAACGCCGGCTTTGCCTCCTGAGCCCGTTCGTTTAATTATTTTAATGTTTCGCTTTTGATACTCAGGCAACTGCTTAATATACTTCATTACCCTATAAGTACCGTCACTGCAGTTATCTGCAAACAACAGCAACTCAACTCTTGCTTGTGGATAATTCATATCTAAGATAGCTTTAACAGTTTGTGCTATTACAACTTCCTCATTATGTGCCGGTACAACAACTGTAATTAAAGGATAATACGGCAGTGGTTTTACAACTGACTTAGCACGGCTGTTCTTTAACCAAAAATGGGTAGCTCCCGTCAAAATAATCAAAGACATTGCTAAAGAAAACCAAATCGAAATCAAAGTTACAATCATCAAAATTTGACTAATCATCTTTTTCTACCGCCTTAAAGTTTTTGTTTATTCTGTGATAAATAACCAAATGTAAGATAAAGAAACCTACCGTGCAGAAAGCGAAAAATGCACTGATAATCAATGCTAATACAAAGAAAACATCTGTTAAACTCACTTTAGCCACCTCGTTTCTACTGGTACTCAACGACAATTCTTGTCTCCAACTGTCGCTTCAAGTTATTAGTCAAATCCCTAAATGTGCCGAATTCATTCACATTCTTATGATTGATAGCTTGGTATGCGTATTTATATTGCAAATCATGCTTTATTCCTTGATCCTGATACTTTATTTCAGATAATTTTTCTTTTACTCGACGATCAACACTTTTTTTCAATTCATTTTCAAGTTTAGAAGAAAAAATCAAGAAGTTACCTGAATCTATATAACAGATCACTTCGTCAGGCAACCGCTGAATTTTTAAAATGTCAGCTATTTCCTTTAAGACCCGCTTGTACTCAGTATAGTTTTGTTGACGATATTGATTGCTATGTGCCCAATTTATACAAGTTGCTGCTACCGTAAGCTCTTTACTGTCCATATTTTTAATGAATGAGACATAGCGTTCGTAAAAACGCGCAGCATTCTCTTTGTTTTTTAGTTTAGTAACAGAATTAACGTGATTAGTATAGCTAATAATATTACTTTTATTTGAAAGAGCAGATTCTCTCACACCGCCCAAACTTTTGATAAGCGCACCTAGTCCACTAAAAAGAGGCAACGTAAAAATCAAAATACCTCTTTCAAAATGAGGCAAATAAACTATTCCTGCCATCATAGTAAATGTTCCAGCCATCACCACCAAAATAACAAACCATGTCAGCAATACATCTGACAGTACAAAAGCACTTATAAGCCCCAGAAGACTCAAGATCGAAACGGCCCAAAATACGTCAGCAAACATTTCTTGGGTCAAATATAACAATAAAATCAACATAACAGCCAGTAATACTACCGCATATTCATACTTAAAAAAGTTAAATAACTTACGCATTTCAATCTCCCTATGGTTGACCTGTTAAAACAAGACATTTTTATAGATTCTATATTGTTCTATTTTAATTGTAAACAGATTTGCCTAAAGAATATTATTTTAATCAAAAAATACATAAGTTTTTAAAAAAATATCTCTTTTGTCACCTAGGTTGGGGGTAGTTTAAAAGATACCAAGGTAAAAAAGTGCTGAATCAAAAGTTAAAGTTTTTCGATTATTGCTTGTTGTAGCAAATTAATAAAATCCGCTTGCTGGTTTATCAATTCCTTATCTTCATAATTGCTCAACGTGTATGCTATAGATGCTAAAGCCAGTTCTGCATACATTTTTGCTAAAAATTCCCTTGAAAATCTTTTGTTGATCGGATGACTTGTAAAATAAGCAAAGGATTCTCGAAAAAGTATCTTTCTGAAATTGCTCTCTAGGCTACTGTCAGTCCCAGTAACTCTCAAAATAGTAGATAAATTTTTATTTTGTAAAGCCATCCCCTGTGTGATACCACTGATTACTTCGAAAGTATTATGTTCATCTACTGATTTGAATCGTTCGTGGATCTCCTTTTGAAATTCGTTGGAATATTCTTGAATAATGGTATCTACCAAAGCGTACTTATCAACATAATGATCATAAAAAGTCGATTTGCTTATTAATGCTTTTTCACAAATTTCTTTTATCGTTATTCTTGAAAGCTCTTTTTCAGAGAGTATGTTGATAAATGTCATTTCTATCAACCTTTTAGTTTTTATTTTTCTTTTATCCAATACCATACCAATCACCTTACCTTCATTTGTAGGATATCACACTAATTTAAAATAATGGTTTGATATCCTATAATTTGGCAGAAGCTGTTTATTGTTTCTTCCTAAAATTTCATAGATACTAAATTTACAGAAATTAAAGGGAGGTATGTCAAAATGTTCAAACAATATGTTCAAAATGAACAATTTAATTTACAGATAAATCGCTTTATAAATGATGAATTTGAGGATAACCCCATCGTACAGCAAGATTTAAAAAAAATTATCCCACAATTGAAAGATACTGAATCATGGTATACAGCCTGGCTCCAAAAAGCACAGGAACGGGAACGTGCTGAACACTGGTCAATTGCTTCAGCCTATTATCAGGCAGCAGAATTTTATTTAAATTCAGACGATCCAAGAGATCAATTTGTGTATGACAAATACCGTGAAAATTTTTATAAAGGATACGATGATTTCAAATATGAATCATATAAGGTTCCATATGAAAACAGTTATCTGCCTGTAGTCAAGTTGGTGACTCCCGGAGCAACAAGAAGCCTCTTATACTTTGCTGGTTTCGATTCATATATGGAAGAAATGGTCAAAATGGCACATTTTATGAAGGGCCTCAATTACAATATCTATATTTTCGACGGACCTGGTCAAGGAACGGCACTTAAAAACGGTATAAAACTCACTCACAGTTGGGAAAAACCAATCAGTGCTATTCTAGATTATTTTGACATCAAACGTGCAAGTGCAATTGGAATGTCACTTGGTGGATATTTAGTCATGCGTGCAGCTGCGTTCGAAAAACGTCTGGATAAAGTCGTTGCTTTTGATATTTTCTACAGTTTCATGGATGGCTTGCGTGTCCGCTTGCCTTATGACAAAATGACCAAAATCGAGCAGTTGCTGGATACGGAACAAGAAGAAGTTATCAACGCTCAGTTTGCTGCAATGATGAATCAAAATCTTGATCTAAACTGGAAAATTAACAAAGGTTTGGAAAATACAGGAACTAAAACACCTTATGCGTTACTTAAAGAGTTTCAAAAGTATAATATGGGACCAATTCTTCCATTAATCAATCAAGATGTATTACTACTTGCGGGAGAAAATGATCAGTATGTGCCAAGCAGCCGTCTTCCAGAAATTGCCAATGGCCTAGTTAATGCTAGCTCGGTCAGATCAGTGATGTTTGATAAAGCTTCTGGTGGAGATCAGCATTGCCAGGCTGGCAGGCGTGAACTCGGTTTTGCTGAAATCAAAAAATTTCTGCAGTAGTTTGGCACTAGAGCCACATATAAAAATGAATTGCGTTCGATAAATAAAAAAACATCATTGCCAATGATGTCTATTGAATCAACCTACAATAAATCTAGCTTCTGGAGATCGATTCACATGACTGGTAATGATGTTTTTTTAGTTTCATTTATACTTGTTTTCCAAGCTTATCACTCTTGTAATCGGTTCATTCATCACATATTGTTATATATTAAGGCTTCTGCTTGATCAAAGAGTTGCTCTGGATCACTTTCATTCATAATTTTCCTTAAGCGCGTCCTCGTTTTTTCTTTAGGCCAAGCTCTAGCATTCTCCTGTTCACTTAGCTCACTAGAGTATGCTCCGTAAACCCCTAAGCCTTCTTCTTCAGTAACTTTAAATATCTTTTTTAACTCTTGTGGATGATCCTTATCCCCCCATAAAGCAAGAAAACCAGTTGCTTCTCTAAAATCCCACGCTGTTGCCCCAGTTTTTACTTCATTAAGTTTGCCACCGATAGCTCGAAGTTCAATTCCCATTGTAAAATCATATTTCAGCATATTTTCAATTTCATTTATTATTGTGCCAGTAAAGTTTTTAACTAATACATTTTTAACAAAAACTGGTTGTTGTCCCGTATGCGGTTCATGCGGTGCTTTTACCAGCTCCGCATATTTCATAGTAGACTGTTGTTGATCTTCTATATGGCCTAACATTAACATTTTTTTAAAGGACGCGGTCATTTTCGCACCTTCAGGTCCTGCCCAAACATTCGTAGCATCTACTACAAAATCACTATTTTTATCCGCTGTTATCATAAGCAAACTAGTTAGCCATCTAGAAGATGCGTTTGTATACTTCTGCCACTCTAGAACAAAGCTGCTTAGGTCTGTTACTGAATATTTAATTTTTTGGACCGTAACGGACGTACCGCCTTCTCCATTCGGTGCCGCCAGTCGATCCGCCTTAAAGAGGAACTCTGTCACAACTCCTACCTGTGAACTGCCCCCTCGAATAGCCCAAAACAGATTTGGCTTGTGCTTGTCATCAATCCAGTGGCACTCACCATTTGAAGTTACTAATTCGGCTCCAATTACATGGTCTATTGTAAGTCCTGTTTCTCTAACCAACAGTCCAATGCCTCCTGCAGTTGCTAGTCCACCGACTCCAGTGTCTCCAAAATCGCCACTGGAAATAACCATCTGATACTTATCTAACGCTTTTGCAACGTCTCCCCAGACGGCCCCAGCTTGTATTCTAACTAGCCTTTTCTCTTTATCAACTATAGTTATTTTGTTCATCCGAGAAACATCTAAAACTACTCCCCCATTATTGACAGATGCAGTGGTAATACCATGGCCTCCACTACGCACAGAAAAGGGGATTTGACTGCCGCGTACTTTGCGCGCCTCCGCAACAAATCTGATAGTTTCTGCTACCTGTGCTTTTGTTTCTGCCATAATTACCAAAGCAGGAGTACCGATCCGAAAGTAATTAGCTCGCACCGTGTCATACCCAGAATCATCTGGTGCAACTGCCACCTTTTTTAAGGTTGTAGGTAAGGCTGGCCACTGACGTTCATTTGACCCTTTTTTCATAAAAAGCCCCTTTCTAAGCTGCATTTTCTGAATCTATCAATAATGAATCTGCATCGTGTACGCAACATCGCGCTACATGTACACTTTCTGTATTCATATAAGACAAACCTACTGCATTTTCAAGCACATTGGCACTCCAATCGAACACAAATGATCCGTTTAGCCAGAATAATTAACTTTGAACCTACACTTGTCCTGCTATCCTCAACTTATCAACGTTAGTTTTCATAGCTGTATCAAATAGCAGACGTAATTTTTGATGTTTTGGCAGCCTTTTCATATAATTAAGTACTCAATAGTTTAACATCTGCTTTTCCTCTTGGATATCCGGCTGAAACTTTATTTTTCAACAATTAAGAAAAGAGGTTTTATTATGAACCCGATACTAGTTATTTTGCAACGACAATACAGTACGATTCAAACGGAATTAACCCGTTACCGCAACAACCCCTATGATCCAGAACGTGTTCATGATCTGCGTGTTTCAATTCGAACACTCCGTGGATTATTTAAATTTTTAAAACGTGCCCTGTCACCGACCTCTTTTGCTACTATCGATGGCTTTCTCAGCCAAGCAGCAAAAATTTTCAGTTCTTTGCGTGATATTGATGTTTTGATTATAAAATCAAGTGAATTTGCGTATGCACACCCGCAAGAAAGTAACAATTATCGCCAACTTTTTCATGACTTACATGTCGAACGTGCCCAAAAAATGCGCAGCAGTATAACAAAAACGACAATTAAAAAATTAACAGATTATCTTACACGGGTTAAAAAACAACTAGATGTCCTCAACTTTAATAAAGACATTGATTGGTCAATCTATATTTCAGATGAGCTAAAACGGAGAAAAAACAAATTATTCAAACTTTATACCGATTTAGACTTCCAAGACTATTCGCGTGTTCACCAAATTCGCAAAAAAGCTAAAACCTTGCGCTATGCAGCAGACTACTTTGCAGAAGTTACTTCTAAAAATACTCAAAAGATTCATAAAAAAGCCAAACAAATCCAAAAAAAATGTGGCATAATCACCGATGCGCATGTTAATTATGAGTTACTGCAATATCTTGCAACTCAGACTAAGAGTAACGATGTTAAAAAAATACTATTGCGAATAGCTCAAACACAGCACGATATTTTTGCCTCAACAAAAAAAGATGTATAACAAAAAAGGTGCCTTACAAAACTTAAACATGCAAAACAAGTTTTGTAAGGTACCTTAACGTCCTTGTGCTAAGGCTCTCTAAAAATTAGTTATTTTGCAATACTGGTCGAAGTATTGCAAAAATCAAGGCTACTGCAAGAAAAGCTTTATACCGCGCTAACTTTTTTTCTTCTCGTTGCCACAAGAAACATTAGGTAAGCAAACAATGAAAAACAACTAAATAACAGGAATGGAAGTTTGGGATCTAATTGGTATATCCAAGAACCAACTAATGGTGAAACAATTCCTGCGATTCCTTGAATCATTGCAACAGTTCCAGCAACTGCTCCTTGCTGATTTTCAGAGACGGCTAATGAGCAACCAGCCGACAAAGAACTCATTCCCAAGCCTGCTCCTGCCCCAATTAAAATATAACTGACAAAAATTAAATAATACCAGCTATTTATAGTTGCTAGCAGCATTCCGCCGATTATTAGTGGAATACCAACGATCATCATTTTCTTAGCCGTCCACTGTAATACTTTCATTTGCAACACTTGCACTGCCATCAATGCAATTCCTAAAACAAAAAACAGCAATGATGCGGTTTGAGCACTTTGATTGACTGTTTGCTTAAAACCATCATGTAAGTATAAAGAGGTTACCAGTTGAAGCACTACCACGATGAACATCACAGAGCAGCCGGCTATCAGCCAGCCAAACAGCTCAAACGAGAAAAAACCGTTCATCTTAGTCTTGGATGCTGCTGCAAAATCTTCTTTCTTTTTTGACAGACCAGTTTCAGCCTTGCGTGGCAAGGCAAATCCCATTACAACTGAAAAAACAAGCAACCCAACAATCGTCAAGTAAAATGGTGTATACAAGTTTCCGACCGCTGAAACGGCTCCGCCAATCATTGGCCCCAGCACCATCGCTAAGCCGGTTGCAAAACCCAGCGAGGCCATATCTTTCGCTCGATCTTGCGGTGCCGAGATATCAGCCATGTAAGCACTCGCTGCCGTTGGAGTTGTTGTCATAAATATTCCTAGTAAAAAACGTGTGGCAATTAGTGCATAAACCATATAGTTTAGTGTTTTACTCATTGAAATTGATAAATGAAACAGGAAAACATAAAGAATAAAAAATAGACCCATTCCTAACATTCCAATGATTATTACAATTCGTCGTCCAAAACGATCACTTATCTTCCCCCATAATGGTGCGAATAGCAACATTGCGAATGCACCGCAAGAAATCATAATACCAATCTGACTCGGTATCAAATGAGCTTTTGTCGAAATAGCCGACAAAACAGGCATCGTAATGTATATTCCAAGATATGATACTAGTGTTGAAATAAAAAGTTTGTTCTTCATCGTCAGTTCCTCTCATGCTGAAATTTTTAACATAATCTCAGTCTACATTACCGCTAAAAGCTTCTTCTACCCCGAAACGTCATTGTCATTCCAAAAAGGTATATCAACGGTACTTTATCTTTTCTAGAGGCTTCCCAGTTATACAAATCGTTGGGCTTGAGAGTTAACTGCCGCTTATGAGTACAATCTGATCTTAACTATGAATAATATCTTATTTCTTCACTTAATCTAATTTATACCTAAAGGAAAAATACTATTGTCTATGATGTCGATAATACTTTCTAAAATCTGTTGGTGTCAATTTCTTTTCCCGCTTAAACATAACACTAAATTTGCTGGGGTTGGCGTAGCCAACCTCGTTAGCAATCTGTGAAACATATAAATTTGTGTCTTTCAACATCTGACAAGCAGTTTCAATCCTTTTATGCTTTATATAAGCATGGATGGGTATCCCGTAAAAATCGCGATACCCATTTTTCATTGCAGTTGCAGAAATTTCGAACCTTCTCGTCAATGCCTCTAATGTAATATTCTTAGTAAAGTTTTGATCTATATATCGTTTTATTTGGCGTATCCTACTTATCATACCGCCAGAAAATGTTTCTTGCGGCAGCATTTTTTGAGCAATTCTTTCCGAAGAAAGGTACAGCAAAAGTTCAGCCACCTTCAGGCGCAGATATGACAACGTGTGTCTCAGTTCCTCTGAACGCAAATCCTCAAAAAAATGTTCAAGAAAGGTAGTCCGTAAGAAGACATACTCTTCCTCGTCACAGTAATTTTTACTAATAGAAGCAACATCAAGGTCTTCACCCAGCACACTTTTTAAATCTTTTCCCTCGATTTCCGTGTTAACTATGATCGTGATTCCGCTATATTGTTGCGATGGGAATGAGTAACTCTTATTCTGCAAAGACCGTCGATCAATTTTCAGAAAACCTGGTTCAAAAAAAACTCTTTTTTTATGGGGTACATCGTAATCTACTTGCCCACTATAACAATAATCTAAACGTAAACTATCTTTAGTGACTCTCAAAGGCGAAGCAAATTTTGAAAAATCATACTGGTGAAAGAAAATTGAAATGCCATCAAATACTTTAATATAGGGCGTATGAACTGCATCATTGTTATTGATGATCTCCAAAGTTTTTATCTTCTCGTGCTCATGTGTTTTCCAGCCAATTTCAGCTTTCATCTGATTCCCCTTTTCCTTTGACAAGTCTACTCCAACTGCCATTTTTTTGCGTTTTGGCTAATATTTACAAAATTATGGTAAATTCCGTCCTCTGCCATTAATTCTTGGTGATTCCCCCGCTGGACAATCTTTCCTGCGTCCATTACAAGAATTTGGTCAGCATTTTGAATTGTTGCTAACCGATGGGCGATTGTAATAATAGTTTTGTTGGCGACAAGTGACTCTATCGCTAACTGTAATATTCGTTCATTTTCTGGATCGATACTTGCCATCGCCTCGTCTAAGATAATAATAGGAGCGTCTTTTAAAATCGCTCTAGCAATCGACAAACGCTGTTTTTGTCCACCTGATAATGAGTTTCCTCCTTCATCCACAACAGTGTCGTACTTCTGCGGCAGCTGCATGATAAATTCATGGCAACAGGCTTTTTTGCTAGCAGCTATAATTTCATCTTCGCTGGCATCGGCTCTGCCAAAAAGGATGTTATTCTTGATGGTATCATGAAACAAATATGGCTGCTGAAAAACAATACTGATGTTTTCGGTAAGGCTTTTATAGGAAACGTCTTTTACATCATGTCCCCCAACTAAAACTTGCCCCTCATCACAATCGTAAAAGCGTGCTATCAACTTACAAAGAGTGCTCTTCCCACTTCCAGAAGGACCAATAATTGCCGTCGTTTTATTTTCAGGAATCAATGTTGTGATATCATGCAGAACCTTCTCTTCGTCTTTCTCATATCCAAAAGTGACATTTTTAAATTCTATTTCATGATGAGTGAGCTTAAGATCCATCCCCTCTGTATCAATCAATGGCATTTTTTCTAGTTGTTTCAAATGATGTAAATTATCATCTATTGCTCCTAAAATATGTGTCGCATCAGTCATTTCTTTAATGTTATTAAATAAAACATACGCGAAAAACACAAGTGTTACAAAAAAGTTCAAGCTTAACTGACCATGACGCTGGTTAGCAATACATATAATAATAATAAATACAGTAGCTGTGTCTAAAAGCATCAGCAGCATACAGTTTAGCGAAACAAATTTTGCTTGAATTTTTAACCGAATTTGCTTACTCTGTGCAAAAACTGTTTTTAACCCATTTAAAACCGTGCTCTCTTGCCCATATGTCTTAGCTATATTAATCCCCTTAACGAATTCAACAACATTATTTGCCATCTTTGTCTGAACTTGATTAGCCGTTTTTGAGTTTTCCCTGCTTTTTTTGTTTATCAGTTCTATAATCAACGAACCCAACAAACTGGCAAATAGAACAACTAGACCTACCCGCCAATCGACGACAAATGTAAAAAGGCATAGTACCAAGAAATTAATATAGCCGTTGACGATCACATCAATCATTTTTGTACTTTGCAATTCCAACATTGATAGTTCAGTCGTCACAGCATTTAAAAGACTGCCAACGTTGTTTTTACTGAAGTAACCCATCGATGTTTTCTTTAGTTTTTCAGCAATTTCTAAACGTGTATCTGCTGCTATCTGGAAGCCAATACTTTCTTGCGACTTAGCTTTTAAATACAAAAACAAAAATCTTCCAGCACAGCAAATACTCAATTCAATGAACAAAAAAAGTACTGTTTGAAAATGTGAAAAATCGTTATTGTTTATATTCTTATAAGCTAATATGACTGCCCTGGAAGCGAGCCAAAAGGGTATCGCTGCTAGCATCGATGCAATAAATGAATAAAGAAAACCCACATATATTTGCTTTTTGTACCCTGAACTCCATCGCATAATGCTCTTGATAGTGTTAAACATGCTTTCCTCCTCCTAGTGATTAGAAATGTGCCATTCTTCAGTCTGAGTATATGACTCCCACAATCTTTGATAAGCTGCACATTCTTCCAATAGCTCTGCATGCTGTCCTGCACCAACTATTTTACCGTTATCCAAAACAATAATTTGATCTGCATTCTTAATCGTACTTAGGCGGTGTGCCACCATAATAACCGTTTTATCTCGTGCCAACCGCAACAATGATTCTTGAATCTGTCGTTCATTTTCCGGATCAATGCTGGCAGTTGGTTCATCAAGAATGATGATAGGTGCATCTTTTAAAATAGCACGTGCAATAGAGATTCGCTGCTGTTGTCCACCTGATAAGTGATTGTTACCAAATGAGACCTCGGTTTTCATTCCTTGGGGCAGAGCTTCGATAAAATCCCAACACATAGCTGCATGTGCTGCTGCTTCAATTTCCTGTGGAGTCGCATCCGGTTTCCCCATCTTGATATTGTCCTCTATTGTTCCCTTGAATAAAAAGCTGTCTTGCGTAACATAGCTAATTGTTCGGTTCAACTGCTGCTGAGTTAGTTCTGTAAGTTCGACCTTGCCCACCCTAATTTTTCCGCTCTGAACATCCCAGAATCTATTCAGCAGCTGTAATAGCGTTGATTTGCCGCTTCCAGAAGGACCGACAATTGCAAAAAAGCTCTTGCTAGGAATTTCCAAATTGATATTAGATAACACAAGTTCATTCTTTTTGTAGCCAAAATTAACATTGATAACATCTACACTACCATCAAGTGGTCGACCAATTTCCTTTTTTCTAAAGTCAAGAAGCGGCAGTTCTAAAAACTTTTGTGTATTAAGGACACTTTGCTTCATTGCACTAAAATCATTGGTAAAAAGCGACAATTTATTCAGTGGTCCGCCTAAACCAATTGCTAGTAGAAGTCCTAGCAGGAGTTGATTCAGTGTCAGTACATGATCCAAATACAGCCAAATTCCAACTGGTAAGACACCTAGTAGTGTAAAAGGAAGTAGCGCAAATATTAAATTTTGTGTCTTCCATGCCGTTTGTAACCAGTTTAGTGTATATTCCTTGAAACTCGTAACCGCGTCTGAAAATTTTCTAAATGATGTTCCCGTCTGATTGAAGGTCTTAATTACTTCAATACCTTCTATATATTCAACCATCACACTATTGACTTGATTATTAGCTCGCATATAGTTTTGGTACTTTTGCTCAAAGTTCTTCATCAAGAAAAAAAGTGGAATACTTGCTAGTGGAATAGTCAGCAAAGCAGATAACGCCAGCCGAATATCCATTGTAGCTAAATAAACAACTGTTACAATAATCACAAAAATATTAGCTGAAAGCTCAGGGATCATATGTGCCAACGGAATCTCAACACCTTCCGTTCGATCCAAAATAGTGTTTTTAATCGTTCCAGATGAAAAACGTTTTACAACACCAAGGGATGTTTGCATCAATCTATTGGTTATTGCATTTCTCAAATCATTTAAGATATTGTACGCTGCATGGTGAGAAAGAGTTGTTGATATACCATGAAAAATAGTTTTAAACAAGAAAGTAATCAGCATCCATACTAAAAGCCAAGTAATTTCATGACGCTCATACTGCTTGTCAATAATATCCGTCATTATTCTTGCCCCAATTACATATGGAACAATTCCAGCAAATACACTTAAAGTTGAAAAAAAGATTGACCAAATAAATAATGCCTTGTGTCCGTTAGCAAACCGATATAGTGTTCTTAACCAATTCTCTTCCATCAATTCCTCTCCTAACTGAAAATATCACTTTCAGCTTAAACTCTTCTAGCGCCTTATTTGAATCCATAAAGACATGACTGATCCTTTTAGGTGGTTCAGACAGTAAATATAGCTTTTGTACATAGAATCGCTCCCAACTAAACTTGGTCGAACCACATCATAGCAACGGGTATTATTGAGTACGGGTAATACTTGAACAAGTAGTTTGTTTTGTCCATTTAAACACGTTAATCCATATAAGATTTTCTTAAAAGCCATCAGTTTTTAACTTTATTCAAAAAATATTATTTTAATAATTTCACTGCAAAAATACCTCTTCCAAGTACCATTGCAGCTACCTTCATTCAATTAACTTAACCCCCATTTTTATAGTAGTTAAAAACGATGTTTGGAGCTGTGCCAAAAGTTAGCTTTTGGCACAGCCTCTCTTTTATTCCGTATAAACGTGTCCCATAAGTCAAAATTCTCCGTCTAACTTCGAATTACTCATAGCAAAGTACGCGCTATGTTCATAATTTCGAGTTATTACTCAAATTTCCCCGACTTATGTCACACTTTCCACTAATGTCATATTAGTTCCCAATTTGAATCATTTGACTATGCTCTTGTTTCTCTGACATAATTATAAAGATTGCTATTTTTATAAATAGCTTTTTTGTTTATTTATCTCTAGGAGGAATTAAATGACTGTAAAAGTAGAAGTTCGGAATTTAACCAAAATTTTTGGAAAACGAATTTCAAAAGCTACGGATCTTTTGGCGCAAGGAGTTTCCAAAGAAGAGATCTTGGAAAAAACTGGGGCGACCATTGGGGTCAATAAAGCCAGTTTTTCAATCAATGCTGGAGAAATTTTTGTAATAATGGGACTATCAGGCAGTGGTAAATCTACCTTGATCAGGTTGATCAATCGCTTGATCGAGCCGACGGAAGGCGAAGTTTTAATTGATGATCTAAATTTAACAGCTTTAGATAAAAAGAGCTTACGCAATGTTCGCCGCAAAAAGTTAGGAATGGTCTTCCAAAATTTTGCACTCTTTCCACATAAAACAATCTTGCAAAATGCCGCATTCGGGCTAGAAATTCAAGGGGATAGCCAGGACACTCGTTCTAAAAAAGCCCATAACGCACTTGAATTGGTCGGACTACATGGTTACGACGATCAATACCCAGACCAGCTTTCAGGCGGAATGCAGCAGCGCGTCGGACTTGCCCGCGCCCTTGCGAGTGATGCAGAAGTTTTACTGATGGATGAAGCATTTTCTGCCTTGGATCCCTTGAACCGCAAGGCGATGCAGGATCAATTGCTAGAGCTTCAAAATAAAATGCACAAAACAATCATCTTCATTAGCCATGATTTAAACGAATCCCTCAGAATTGGTGATCGTATTTTAATCATGCGCAACGGTTCCATCGTTCAAATCGGGGAACCAGAAGAAATACTAACAGCTCCTGCCAATGAATACGTTGAACGTTTCATTGAAGATGTAGACAGAACTAAAGTTTTGACAGTAAATAGTGTGATGACCGAGGCAACCACGATCAACATCAATAAATCCGGTCCGCGTGTTGCTCTGCGACGGATGCAAGAGAATAGCATCTCTTCGATCTATGTTGTTGATGATGATGATCGTTTCGTTGGATTCGCCGACGCCGATGATGTAGCAACGCTTATTCGTCAAGGCAGCAAAGACTTAAAATCTATTTTAAAAACTGAAGTTCCGTTAACCACTCCAGATACACCTGTGCAGGATCTGATAGACAAAATTTCAAACACACCGATTCCGTTTGCAGTCTTGGATAATGAGCAACACTTACTCGGGATTATTCTGCGTGGATCCGTCTTGTCAGCAATTGCTGGAAATGAGGTGACTGCTTAATGCAAATCGAAAAAATACCACTTGCTGATTGGATCAATTCTTTAGTTGATCGCCTGAGTCACTTTGCTGGATTCTTTAACAGTATTACTAATTTTTTTCAAACAATAATTAATGCCTTCCAGGCGGTTTTCGATGTACTTCCTGAATGGTTATTTATTATTCTGATTCTGGGACTGACGTATTGGGCGAAGAGAGATTCAAAGAAATGGGGCCTTTTAATCTTTGAATTATTTGGTTTACTGTTAATTTGGAATCTGGATTATTGGCGCGATATGACACAAACGCTGACACTGGTTTTAACTTCGGGGCTGATAACAGTGGTGTTAGGTGTCCCACTTGGTATTTTAATGGCCAAAAGCCGCATTACAGATCAGATTGTAAAACCCATTCTCGATCTTATGCAGACTATGCCGGCTTTCGTTTACTTAATCCCTGCTGTCGCCTTTTTCGGCATTGGCATGGTCCCCGGAGTACTTGCCTCTGTTATTTTTGCAATGCCGCCTACTGTTCGAATGACAAACCTGGGAATCAGACAAGTTCCAGCTGACTTAATAGAAGCTGCTGATGCATACGGTGCTACAAGTTGGCAGAAATTGCTAAAAGTGCAGCTGCCTTTAGCGAAATCAACTTTGATGGCAGGCATCAACCAAAGTTTGATGTTGTCACTTTCTATGGTTGTTATAGCTTCTATGATTGGAGCTCTCGGACTTGGTACCCAAGTTTACTTTGCTGTCGGGCGAAATGATGCTGGAGCTGGTTTTACTGCAGGGATCGCTGTTGTTATTCTAGCAATCATTTTAGACCGTATTACCCAAGCCTTTAATAGCAAACGTCATTAAGGATAAAGGAGATGAAGCTTTGAAACGTAAACTGATTCGCTGCTTATTCGCCCTACCAGCTTTTCTGGGATTGACTTTGCTCTTAACTGCTTGTGGCAGCAAGCTCCCAGCCTATAATTCAGACGAAAAAGTTGGTCCCCAGATCAATTACACTATTACAGGTATTGATGCCTCTGCTGGTGAAATGGACAAGGCTAGAAAAGCACTAGATATCTACAATTTGAAGAAACATAATTGGCAGTTGATGCCCAGTTCGACTGCTGCAATGACCAGCATGCTGGATAAAGCAATCAAAAATCATCAACCAATCGTAATAACAGCCTATCAACCACATTGGATGTTTGCCAAGTACCCCATTAAATTCTTGAAGGATCCCAAGAATGTGTTTGGAAAAAACGAGACAATGCGGACTATCGCACGCCTAGGATTAAAGAAAGATAACCCTGGAGCGTACAAGTTACTTAAGCAGTTTAGTTGGACTATTGGGGAAGCTTCACCAGTTATGTTGAAAATAAATAATGGAACCGAACCAACCAAGGCAGCTAAGGATTTCATTAAGTCACACCCGCAAAGAGTTGCACAATATCTGAAGAATGTTCCCGCAGGACATGGGAAAAAAATAAAGCTAGTTTACACACCCTATGACTATGAAACTGCGACGACCAATGTTGTTAAACAATTGTTGGACAAAAAAGGTTACGATGTTACTATCCAACAACTAGATGTTCAGGTAATGTGGACAGCAATAGCCACTGACAAAGCAGATGCAAGTATGGTTGCAGAACTTCCTGCCACCCACGCTGTCTACGCCAAAAACTACAGTGGAAAATATGATGAAATTCGCGTCAATTTGAAAGGTGCACGCATCGGCTTAGCGGTTCCTAAATACATGAAAAAAATTAACTCCATTGAAGACCTGTACAATAAATAAGCTTTTACAGGTTTAAAAAACAATGGTCTGGCACCATTATCATATTATTAAAAAAACAAGGTTTCCGAAGATTCTCGGAACCTTGTTTTATTTTTTGTATTTCTTACTTTTTCGTACGTTAAATAATTTATTCATGTATACTTAGCTTAAACTTAATTTATATAGTAAGTCTCACATGTAGAACCTCAATACAACCTTTCAAAAAGGAGTGACTTAAACATCTATGTTAATAACATTTATTTTTCTAGTTATTGCTGGAATCGCGGCTGGGCTGCTAGCTTCTATTGCTGGTTTAGCTTCTTTAGTTTCTTATCCTGCGCTTTTGCTTGTTGGACTTCCACCAGTAATTGCCAATGTCACAAATACGACTGCACTTATTTTTTCAGGAATCGGATCAACTTTTTCTTCTCTAAAGGAGCTTCGGGGGCACTGGAAAGAACTGCTGGTTTACACATTATTGTCTCTGATTGGAAGTATTGGTGGAAGTATGCTGCTACTCATTGCTCCTGCTTCTTCGTTTGAAAAAGTTGTTCCATTTTTCATTTTCTTTGCTGGAATACTTTTATTTACATCTGGACGCAAAAATGCCGTTGCTACTTCCAAACTAAAGAATGCTGCTGTGAAAAAACATAATAAGTGGTGGATTTCTCTACTCAGCTTAATTGGCATATGTGTTGTTGGCGCCTACACAGGTTATTTTGGTGCTGCTGGAGGCGTGATCTTTCTTGCAATTCTTTCCGTTATTACAGACCATGATTTTGCCACTGTAAATGCAATGAAGAATACGATAGCCTTTGCGGGGAATCTAGTTGCTACGCTTATTTTCATTTTTAATTCTCATATTGACTGGCTTTTCGTTGCTCCGCTGGGATTCGGGTTACTCATAGGCGGTTATTTAGGCCCAATTATCGTCCGACATGTCAACATCCATCTGCTAAGATCACTCATTTCTTTAGCAGCTTTTGGATTAGCAATTTACTTATTCGTAACAGCTTATTTTTTCAGTTGAAGCAAGATGTAACGTAACATGCTCTATTTAAACTCTGCTTACTACGTTGCTAATCTGCCACTACTGGAACGCTAAATTTCTCTGAATAAAAAAAGTGAACGCCTGATTGCAGCCTCCACTTTAGCGTACCCTATTATGTTTCTTAGCGGGAAAGACACTATAATATAAATCTTCAACGTCGTAAAACAGTAAACCTCTTCTAAATCTAAATATTCAAGCTTTTAGCGATCCATAAAAATCCTTTTTAATGTTTTAATATCTTGGTTATTAATGTGCTGATAGACTGGGTCAATAACACTATTAATAAAATTACTAAGGTCGCTAGGAAGGTTACATCGTTCTGGAATCTATTATATCCGTAGTTGATAGCCAGATTTCCTAGGCCACCGCCACCAACTACTCCTGCCATCGCACTTAGCGACACAATACTTATTGTAGTTAAAGCCGTAATCCTTATAATTCCTTTTCGTGCTTCTCTTAAATAAACGCTCCATACAATTTTGAAAACTCCCCATCCCATTGCTTGTGCTGTTTCAACTAAGTTTATATCAACATCCAGCAATACATTTTCAACTTGCCGCGCATAGAATGGGATAATCGCAATAACAATTGGAACAATTGCGGCGTTGGTTCCAATTGTTGTATGAACGATAAATCTTGTGAGTGAAACTAACAATGCCATTAAAATAATAAAGGGGATTGACCTAATTAAATTAACTATTTTGTCCAAGATGTTATAAACGACCTTATTGTATAAAAGTTTTTCATTTTTAGTCACTAACAATGCAATTCCCAAAAAAAGGCCAATAGTAAAAGCAAATATAGCAGTTACGAACACCATGTAGACTGTTTCGAGCGTACTCTGGATAAATTCGTCACTGATTGCTGCAACATTTGGAAATAATGTGTTAAATATACTCATTCTTGCACCTCATCTTCACCATGTTGCTTTATCTTTACTTTCAATTTTAATAAATAATCTAATGTCTTTTTCACGCCTGTTCTGTCACCTTGAAAAATAACAAACATATTATTTACAATTGAACTCCCATAAACGTCTATGCCGCCAGCTAATACGATTGTTTTGATGCTAAATAGTTCCTGTATATTTGATATCAGCGGTTGAACGACATTTTCATCTTCTATAATCAACTGATAAATTTGTTTTCCATGAACTCCAAATTTATTTTTCACATAAGGCAACGTTCGTGCATGGACTTCATTAAAAGAAATAAACTTTTGAATGCTGCTTGTAGTATTATTAATAAACACTTCGCTAGGCGATCCTAGCGCTAGTAATTCACCATTATCAATAAATGATACCCGGTCGCATATCGCCTTAGTTACATCTATTTCGTGCGTTATAATTACTATGGTTAATTTTAATTCTCTGTTGATTTTCTTTAAGAGTTTCAATAATGTATTGGTGTTTAAAGGATCTAGTGCACTGGTGGGCTCATCACATAAGAGTACTTTAGGTTTGTTTATCAAAGCTCTAGCGATCGCAACTCTTTGCTTTTGCCCGCCTGAAAGTTCTTGTGGATATTTATTTGCCAGTTTTTCTAAACCGACAGTTTCAAGCAGTTGTCGTATCCTCTGTTTTACAACTTTTTCTTTTTCACCCTTTTTCTTATCCACAGCGATTCTCACATTGTTGTACACAGTCCTTGTTTCCATTAAATTAAAATGTTGGAAAATCATTCCAAATTGTTTTCTAAATTTTTTTAAATTGCTACCTTTTAAATTTGTCACATTTTCATGGTTATAAAATACCTTGCCGCTAGTTGGTTTTAATAACAAATTCAAACTTCTCAACAAAGTACTCTTTCCCGCACCGCTGTACCCAACGATCCCGAAAACCTCTCCATCCTCAATTTTCAGTGAAATGTTCTTGACCACCGGATTCTTATCAAACTCTATGCTGATATTTTCTAAACCTAACAACTTTTTCACCTGCCCTTTGTCTAAACCAGCAGCTTCTCTATTGCCGCTAAAACATCTTTACTGCTTGTTGTCACGCTTTCTTCAAGTTGCGGACTAAAAGGAAGAGGTGAGAATTTTGCACCTACCCTAATTATTGGTTTTTTAATATAATCGAAAGCCTTCTCAGCTACGATTGCTGCTACTTCACTGCCAACACCGCCAATCTTTATAGCCTCATGTGCAATTATAAGTTTACCGGTTTTTTTGACAGATTTAATAATCGTTTCTTCATCTATCGGATTAATCGACCTTAAATCAATCACTTCTATCCTAGAAGAATGCTTTTTTTCAGCTATTTCAACAGCTTTTAAAACTTCGCCTAAAAAGTATCCATAAGAAACGATCGTCAGTGCTTCCCCTTTATGCACAATCTCCGCTTTGTCCAAGGGCGTTATTACTTCACTGTCTCTTACTAGTCCCTTAACACTAAACAACTTTTTGTTTTCAAAAAATATAACTGGGTTATTGCTTCTGATTGCTGCCTTTAATAACCCTTTACCATTTTCCGGAGTCGAGGGGATGACCACTTTGATACCTGGAATACTTACAAACCATGTCTCCAAGGATTGCGAGTGTTGTGCTGCCGCATGCGGAAACACTCCATCTGGCGCGCGTAAGACCAACGGAACTTTTCCTTGACCACCGAACATATAATGAGCTTTTGCCATCTGATTAAGTATCTCGTCCATTGTGATACCAATAAAATCAGCATAATGCAGATCTACAACTGGACGTCCTCCTGCCAAAGCCGCACCGACCCCTGCTCCAACTAATGCTGTCTCTGATATCGGGGTATCACGGACTCTATCTCCAAATTTATTGTGAAGCCCTTTAAACTGTCCCCAAATTCCACCTTGCTTTATTATGTCTTCTCCATATACAAAAACGCTCGGATCTCTTTGCATTTCTTCTTCCATGGCTTCCAAAGTGGCATCTGAGAATATTTTCAATACCTTCGTCATCTAGCAGCCTCCTTTGCATAAACATCCTCTAATGCATCTTCTGGAGTTGGAACAATACTCCTTTCAGCAAATTGAACTGCATCTTCGAGCTCATCTTCAATTCTTCGCTTGACGTTCTCTATCTCTGGCTCAGAAACTTCTCCAGTTGCTCTAATTGCTTTAAGGAATCTCTCTATCGGATCATTGTTTAGTTTCCACTCTTCCACTTCACTCGCAGTTCGATATTTCTGCGGATCACCTAAAAAATGGCCTTCAATTCTGTACGTCTTGGCCTCTAATATAGCTGGTCCATCTCCATTTCGAGCCGCCTTAATTAATTTTTGAGCAGCATTATATACTGCAAAAACATCATTTCCATCTACCGTAATACCCTTAATCCCATATCCTCTTGCACGATCTGCTATATTAACCACCGCAGTTGAATCAAGCGAATTCGTAGTTGATGCCCATCCATTGTTCTCACACACGTAGATAACCGGCAAGTTCCAAAGAGCTGCCAGATTTACAGCTTCATGGAAAGTCCCCCTGTTACTTGCACCGTCACCAAAAAAACAAACTACTACATTTTTTTTGTTTAGTATTTGTTGTGTAAGTGCTGCTCCAGTGGCAATATTGAAACCTCCGCCAACTACACCATTGGCCCCAAGCATTCCAACATCAAAAGCAGCCAAATGCATTGAGCCCCCTCGGCCTTTGCAATATCCAGTTTCTTTTCCATAAAGTTCGGCAAATGCTTTTCTTAAATTTGCACCTTTAGCAAGAGTATGTCCATGTCCCCGATGTGTACTTGTTACTAAATCTTCACGTAATAAGTTTGAACACACACCAGTGGCAACTGCCTCCTCACCTATATATAAATGCGCTGGGCCTATTATCTGTTTACCATGTTTTTTCTTTACAGTTTCTTCAAAACGTCTAATTCGAAGCATATTATAATAGATGTCGATGAGTTTATCTTTGTTTAATGTCATGCTTTTCTCCTTATTTCCACAATGGAATTACCGCACCCTTATATAGTTTCTTTATAATTTTTTTAGACGTATCACTTTGGTATTCAGCAACTATTTGTTTATACAACTTATTATTTTTATCCTTACTACGAGAAACTATAATATTATAGTATGGTTTTGACTTTGCATTGACTGGTTCATTATAAAGAGATTGTTTTGTAGGGTTAAAGCCTGCATCTAACGCCATAAACACATTAATAACACTCGCACCTACATCTGGCAGCACTCTAGCTGTCTGCGATGCTTCAACTTCTTTTATCTTAAAATTTTTTGGATTATTGGTGATGTCGCTAGGACTGGGTGTTTTGCCGTCTTTTAACTTTATCAGCTTTGCCGATTGTAAGAGTAATAATGCTCTCGCTGCATTTACAGTGTCATTGGGAATTGCTATCTCTGAATTAGCTGGTATGTCCTTCACAGAATTTGCTTTTTTAGAATAAAGTCCTATTGGATTCAAGGTAGTTTCTCCAATCGCTGACAGAACCTTGCCATACTCTTATTGAAATCGTCCATCAACACATAACCCTGATAGGCATTTAAATCAATATCCCCATCTGCCAATGCAGTATTAGGTTTGATATAATCAGAGAATTTAACAAGTTTGATCGTCACGCCTTTTTTCTTAAAATTCTTAATTATAGGTTTCCAAACTTGATTATTTTCTCCTACTACTCCAACCTTTACAGTTTTTTTCTCGGCATCTTTTCCTTTTGCTTTTCCACATCCTCCAAGAGAAACTGCCAAAAACACGATACTCACTAAACTAAAGAACACCAAAAATTTCTTTCTCATTATCAATTCTCCTCCTACACAAAAAAATCATCCCTGCAGTTTTAATAAACGTACAGGATGATTTTCTCATGGTACCACCCTAATTTATCAAATCATTGCTGACCTGACCTCTGTAACACACTTTAATCGTATGTTTGGGATTATATCGTATCCTCCCGAATCTTCAGCAATAATATCCACCGAAGATTGGACTCCAAGTTCATCTTCAATACACTTTCAGTCCCATTCTTTCACTATCAATGGTCGCTTTCAAAACCTAATCATCTATCTACTCTTCTTTTCTACGTCCTAAGTACTATTCGAATTGTCATGATAACAGTTTAAATTCAATTTAATTATTTGTCAATGTGAATTTTTACATTATTTTTAATTTAAAATTAATTTTTATAATCGTTAACTAATGTGACTCTTTACTGAGCATCAAAGTAAGCGGTATAAATCAGTTGCCCGAACACTTCGGACACTTTCCGTGATAATCAAGGCCTTGGGGTCCGTATCTTTTATCACTGGAATAATATGTGCCATTTCTTTAGGTGTGCAAACAAAATAAATGATTGGTCGCTCTGCTTTACTGTAAAAACCAGATGCCTGTACCATTGTTACCCCTTGCTTCAAATTATCAGATATTGATTGTGCAATATCATTATATTGGTTGGAAATGACTTGTAAAACTCGTTTAGCTCCAAACCTAGCCAATGATAAGTTAGTTATCTTTGCAGATATATATAGTTCGAGCACAGTTAAAAGCATATTTTCAAATCCAATAATAAATATTGAAGGAATAGCAACAGCTAGATCAAAAAAAAGGGTTGCTGATCCTACTGGCATACCGAAGTATTTATTAAAAATTCTGCCCAAAACGGTACTACCGGCAATTGAGCCGCCCGCATTAAGTATCAAACTCATAGCAATTCCCGTCAGTACCCCACCAAAAATAGTTGGGATAATAGTCTGATTTGTATGATAAATATAAAATACTGGGATTTTTAAAAAAATCGATAGCCACACCACTGCCCACAAGGATAGCAGAATCGTCTTGCGATCCAAAAATTTGAGTCCCACTAACAGTAGCAGTCCGTTTAGAACAAAATTTGTCAAATAAGTCGGAATTCTAAACGTGTAATAAGCAATAGTAGTGAGCCCTGTAACTCCGCCTTCACCCAGCATAGTGGGAATTAAAAAATAATTAATAGCAATAGCATATACCAAAGAACCTAGTGCAATATAAAATAAATCTCTGTATCGTGTTATAACTAATTCCCTCCTTCAAAACAGATGTCAGTACACCTGTCTTTAGTAACTTCGTACCTCCTAATATATCACAAGCATGCTCGACATGTTTAGATAATTATGTATATATATGATTACTGCCAAAAACAATTGAATACTATTAATTCAAATACATAAATTTCATTATTCGATTTGTTTCATCAGTCTTTCAGCTTTCTCTTTCCAAAAGAGAACACACAGTTTATCATAAATAATAGCATTATCTTACTTTTTCGGAGGTCAAAGAAAAAATGAAAACAATTCTAGCAATCCACACAGGTGGAACTATCTCAATGTCTCAAAATGAAAAAGGTGAGGTTGTCCCTAATAATGAAAATCCTATTGCTAAAGAACAGGTAATTCTAAAGGGACAAATCAATCTAATTACTGATAATCTCTTCAATCTTCCTTCACCCCACATCACACCGCAGATAATGTTCAAGCTCAAACAGCGGATTATGAAGGCGATTGCCGACGGGGTTGATGGTGTTGTTATTACTCATGGAACAGATACCCTTGAGGAAACAGCTTACTTTCTTGATCTTACTCTCCCCAACACGATTCCCGTCGTCTTAACAGGAGCTATGCGCTCGTCAAACGAGGTGGGTTCAGATGGACTGTATAACTTTCAAAATGCTATTTCCATTGCAGCTACGCCTGAGTCCTATGGAAAAGGTGTTTTGGTGGCAATGAATGATGAAATTCATACAGCTCGTTTCGTTACAAAAACCCACACTACTAATGTTGACACATTCCGAACACCAACATTTGGTCCAATTGGGATTGTTACGCAGCACAAAGCCAAGTACTTTCAAGAACTAATTCGAACCGAAGTCTGCGATATCGATCATGTAGTTGAGGGTGTATATCTTCTGAAGGCTTACGCTGGAATGAATGGTGATCTTTTTTCTGCTCTGGATAATGAAAAGACTCGCGGACTTGTTATCGAAGGACTTGGTGCGGGCAATGTTCCGCCACAAACATTGCCGGCTATCCAGCAGCTGCTTGAACATCACATTCCGATCGTCTTAGTATCACGCTGCTATAATGGTGTTGCTCAACAAATTTATGACTATGTTGGCGGCGGCATCCAACTTGAAAAAATGGGACTGATACTGTGTCAAGGATTGAACGGTCAAAAAGCACGTATCAAACTTTTAGTAGCCCTCAGTAACAATAAAGTGGGGACTGAGCTGCGCCGTTTTGTAAGCAACGCTGTCTCTTAATTTTAATCACTTGTCGCGTTTATTATGCTCTGAAGACGGATGCAATAATTATTAAGAAATTTAATTTTTAAAAAGATTATGTTCTAACGGTATAAGCTCTCATTCAATTTTCAAAACAAAAAACAGAGGCCTGTGGCAAAATAAAATTTTTGCTGCAAACCTCTATTTTTTGTCTTTCCCTCCGCTTCTATTAGAAACTACTCTTAGTTAAACATCAGGTTCACGCAACCATGGTTTATCACTCAATTCATTTTCCGTTAAAATGCGGTGCATTGTATCTTGGGCTTGTGGAACAAACATTTTTGGCTCTGGACTGACAGGAACAAATTGCAAATCCAAGGTTTCGGTACCATCTTTTTGCATGCATCCACCAATTTTTTTAACTTCAAAACCAATACCCACAGTTTCCTGAGCGTCACCCCAAGAATTCTTTTCAGTAACATTAGCAGATATTCCCAAAACGCGAATTACTTCTACATCAAGATTTGTTTCCTCCTTAAATTCGCGGACGACCGCCTGCATAGGCGAATCACCATATTCCAAATATCCCCCAGGGAACCCCCAGCCTACATCTGAATCCCAGCGCTTTTCTAATAAAATTGCATCATGCGTATCATTCCACAATACTCCGTAAGCCGAGACAAATATCATGCCTTCATGTCCTACTTTCTCTCTCATTCTCGCTATATAGTTTTTATCCATCTTTTCTCTTTCCCTATTAATTATTTTTTAGAGCACGCTGCACCATGTTTAACATTCTATCAAAATCACAGTCTATTACCACCTTACTTTAAAAATTCATAAAAAATAAAAAGCGATCTGATAATGCACCGCTCTCTCCTTGATATCAAATAGCGACCTTAATTTAAAATATTTTCAGTTCATTTTTTATTATCGCTATTTTCCAAAGGACCTTAAAAAATCTTATCAATTTTTAAAGAACACATGCGAAAAATTACAGGATGGTCTAATTTGTGTTACCCTTAAATATGTGTTGCTTAAATTTTAAGGAGTGTGTAATTTATTAAGAAAGAGCGAGAAAAAATAAGTTTGTTTAATCTTGTAATGCTTGGTTTAGGTTCATTGATTGGGTCTGGCTGGTTATTTGGGTCTTGGGAAGCAGCCAGAGTCGCCGGCCCGGCAGCGATACTTTCATGGATAGTTGGTGCTGCAGTCATAGGTGTAATTGCTTATAATTACATCGAGTTGGGCACAATGCTGCCAGAATCTGGTGGGATGAGTAAATATGCGCAATACACTCATGGCTCTTTGCTTGGGTTCATCGCCTCATGGGCTAATTGGATATCGCTGGTCACTATTATTCCAATTGAGGCTGTTGCTGCGGTCCAATACATGGGCAGTTGGCCTTGGAAATGGGCACATTTTACCTCAAGTTTTGTGGAACACGGAACCATCACTACGACCGGATTACTAATGGTTTTTGTTTTTATCCTCGTTTTCACCTTGTTCAATTATTGGTCAGTCTCTCTACTGACAAAATTTACTAGTTTTATTTCCATCTTTAAAGTTGGAATTCCACTATTAACAATCGTCATGCTAGGTTTATCCAGTTTTTATCCAAGAAATTTTGGTAATAGCCTTTCGTCATTTATGCCTTACGGTTCAGCTGCTATTTTCAAAGCGACGACCGTTTCGGGAATCATTTTCTCATTTAATGCCTTTCAAACGGTCATTAATTTAGGCAGTGAGATTCAAAAGCCGCGTAAAAACATTAAAAGAGGCATTATCTTGTCTCTTTTAATAAGTAGTGTTATCTATATACTTCTTCAAGCGACTTTTATCACTTCTATTAGTCCGCAAATGCTTGCTGAACACGGCTGGAATGGCATCAACTTCGAATCACCTTTTGCTGATTTAGCTATCTTGCTGGGAATCCGCTGGCTTTCCGTTTTACTATATATGGACGCTTTCGTTTCTCCCTTTGGGACTGGTGTATCATTTGTAGCATCAACAGGTCGTGCACTTGCGGCCATGGTTGATAACAAGCATCTTCCTAAGATCTTGGGAAAGGTCAATCAAAAATTCGGTATCCCACGTATTGCTATCGTGACTAACTCTATTATCAGTATGCTGATGGTTTCAGTGTTCCGATCATGGGGAACACTCGCAAGTGTCGTCTCAACAGCAACCTTAATCGCATACTTAACTGGTCCTGTCACTGTTATTTCATTTCGAAAGATGGCGCCTAATTTCACACGACCTGTTAAAAATTATAGTCTTAGATTCATGGCACCACTTGCTTTCACTTTATCTTCTTTAGCTATTTATTGGGCTATGTGGCCGACAACATTTGAGGTCATCCTTATCATCTTGCTTGGTTTGCCAATGTATCTTTATTACGAATTAAAAAATGACTGGGCTAAAACAAAAAAACAGCTTTTCAGCAGTCTCTGGATGATTTTTTATCTTTTATTTCTAACTGGTGTTTCATACATTGGAAGTAAAGAATTCAATGGACTTGATTTATTGAAATATCCTTACGACTTCATTCTAATAGTAGTCGTCTCCCTTGGTTTCTACTACTGGGGTACAGAAAGTAGATTGTTTACGAAATACTTCAAGCAAGCCAAGAGAGTCAATGATAAAGTAATTAAACCCTCTAAAATAAAATAATTGCAAATTTACTTATTAAAATAAAAAGTTGCGGCAACGCTGAACTTTTTCAATATGTTACTTCTGGGTCTGGGTCAAAAGTTAAATTTTGGCACAGTCCCTCTTTTTATTCCGTATAAACGTGTTGTATAAGCCAATTGTCTCTAACTTTGCGGCATTAAAAAAACATATGTGTCATCGACTCATTACAACTATTTCAAAAAATCACTTAGTAGTGCCTCGTTCTACTAAAATGGTCCCTAATTCTACTCTTTGAGGTGTTTTCCGCCCAGTCTGCAAACGATCGACAATCAAATCAACGGCTGTCTTTCCCATCAATTCAGTCTCGACGTTCACTGAACTCAACTCAGGATAAACAAAAGTAGCTAACGATGTATTATTAAAACTGAATAATTTGACCTGCTCCGGTACCTTGATAGCTGCCTCTTGAAGTGCTTTTAATGCTCCAGCTGCCATTGGATCATTGGAAATAAAGAACGCTTGTGGCAGCTTTTCCCCCAAAGTTTCGATCGCCATTTTCATCATTAGATAGCCGGATTGACTGGTATAGTCACCCTGAAAAACTAATTTTGGATCATACGCATGCCGCTTCTCCATCGCTGTCCTAAAACTTAAATAACGTTGGTCAATAACTTCGACCGCCTTATCAGTTGAAGTTTCTATTCCATGAATCATACCAATATCATGAATTCCTAGCTTCCAGAAATAAGCAACAACTTTTTCAGTAGCCAGTTTAAAATCTGTCAAGACGCTGTCAAAACCAGCCGCAAACTGATCATCATCTACAAACACCAGTTTATCCGTCAAAGCTGACATTTTTTGTACCTGTGCTGGACTAAACTTACCAATAGCAATCACTGCATCAACATCAGCATCTAGTTGCCCAGTATCATTTTGAAAAATACGCGTAACTTCAAATTTTCGTGTCTGCCCTTGCCGCTCTATTCCCATCCGAACTGACATATAGTACAGATCATCTTGTTCCTTCGATTCAGAATACCACTGCACGATTGCTAACTTTTTGTTTGCAGTAGTGGCTGTCGTCCGCCGCTTACTCTTAGAATATTGTAAACTATCAGCGACAGCAAAAATCTTTTTTCTGGTCTCATCGCTGACTGACAGAGACTGATCATAGTTCAACACACGTGAGACCGTTGCTAATGAAACACCAACTTTTTTTGCAATATCTTTTAATGTTGCCGCCATTCTGTGGCCTCCTATCATATAGACTGCAAAACCCGGCAATATACTTTATGTCGCCAGTAATTGCCGGATTCCGTAAGTTTTTGGTGTAAAAAATTATTTAATCTCCCTTAACAACTGTTAAGAATTGATCAAAGGCCGCAGCTCCAGCTTCATCCCACTTGAAAACTCCCGCATCTGCGAGTACCCGCGCAAAGACTTTGCCAACTTCATGGTCAATGATCTCAGTAACATTTTCGTCATTAAAGTCATACTTGACCTTCAAATCATCAGCCCACTTTCTATGACTTGCTACAATTTGATTATGATAGCCTAAGAGATATTTTGCAACCTCTTGCAGTTCATTTTTTAAACGTGCTGGCAAAATAGCTCGACCCATAACCTCAATCAGACCTATGTTTTCCTTCTTGATATGTTGTACATCTTGATGCGGATGAAAGATTCCGTCTGGAAATTCGGTTGAAGTTTGATTATCTCGCAAAACTATATCCAAAACATACTTATCTCCCAACCTATACGCAATTGGTGTTGTTGTATGATGCGTTCGCCTGCAGTATAAGCACGTACATCAACGTTTTCATCTGAATAGTTTTTCCAGACTTCATGAATTCTCACCGCTGCATCAATCAACGCATTTGTATCACTGCCAGTCAAACGGATAGTCGACATCGGCCACTTAACTATTCCGGCTTCAACCCCAGAAATACCCAGATCAACCTGCCTTACAATTGGTGCTTTCATCATTGGAAATTCATGGCGCCCACCTTGATAATGATCGTGCGACAGCATAGATCCTCCAACGATTGGTAGATCCGCATTACTGCCCACGAAGTAATGTGGAAACTGCTTAATGATTTCCAGTAAATTAGCGAAAGTTTGCCGGTTGATTACCATTGGACGATGAATTTTATCTAAGAAAATCGAATGTTCATTAAAGTATGCATAAGGGGAATACTGAAAGCCCCAAGTCTCACCGCCTAAAGTCAGTCGAACAATGCGGTGATTACTGCGTGATGGATAGCCTAGCGCCCGCGATAACCCTCGTTTTCCATACATAATTGACACAATGGATATCCATTTTGGGGCTGATTGCGTGCTGCCGCAATAGCTTTGGGATCCTTCTCTGGTTTCGACAAGTTAATCGTTATTTCTAATTCACCGAAAGCTGTCATTGCTGGAAAAACAACATTTTTAGCAAGTGCACGCGTCTTGATATAGTCATTGGATTTACTCAAATCGAAAAAATAATCAGTCGCCGCCTGAGGGCTTGTTTGGTACTTATCCCAGAAAACTTGATTCAAAACCGATGGCAGTGGCGTCACAAGATCCATTAACTGATCGCTTAAGATCTCACGTTCTGACTGTGTATCCCCAATCTTTTCATTTTTGATCGCAGTTTGAACCAAAGCATCTGCTAAACTGACTAAACGCTCATCTGTTGCGGCTAAGGGCTCAGCATCACCAACCAGTGCAAGGATTCGATTATGGATATAGATTCGATCCATCCCAGAATATTGAGACGGTGAGGCAATGACTGCTTCTGCAAATTGGTCAACAGTTGTTTCCATTATTCATTGCCCCCTCGATCATCATAACCTGCCGGCGCATTTTTCTTCCAATTCCAAGCCGTTTTAATAATTTCTTTAACATCATCATATTGCGGCTTCCAGCCCAAGATGCTGCGTGCCTTATCACTTGCGGCAATTAGTGTACTTGGATCACCTGCTCGCCGAGGGGCATTAACAGCTGGAATCGGTCGCTCGGTTACAGAACGCGCAGCATCAAGTATTTGTTTGTTAGAAAAACCTGTCGAAGAACCAAGATTGAAAGCATTACTTTCATGTCCCTGTTTCAAATATTCGAGAGCCAATATATGAGCATCGGCTAAGTCAATGACATGTACGTAATCTCGCACATTGGTTCCGTCTGGTGTTGGATAATCATTACCAAAAATCTGCAGCTGTTCTCGTTCCCCGGCAGCAACTTGTAAAATAATAGGTACTAGATGAGTTTCCGGATGATGATCTTCACCAATACTGCCATCCGGCTTTGCCCCAGCCACATTAAAATAACGCAAAGCTACAAACTTGATTCCATAGGCGATATCTGACCAGTGCATGATCTTCTCCATAGCCAGTTTACTTTCACCATAGGGATTGGTTGGAACCTGCGGAGCAGTCTCTCGGATAGGTACCTCTTTAGGCTCACCATAAGTTGCTGCAGTCGATGAAAATACGATCTTTTTAACATTGTATCTTGCCATTGCCTCCAATAGCTTAACCATCCCTGCTGTATTATTATCGAAGTACTTCAAAGGATCTTTCATTGACTCTGGCACAATTGAAAATGCCGCGAAATGAATTACACCTTCAACCTTTTCCTGTTCAAAAACTGAATTTAAAAATGCTGCATCTCGAATATCACCTTCGTAAAAACGGGCTTTATTGTTTACAGCCGCCCGATGACCAGTTACCAAATTATCAACTACCGCAACATCGTATCCTTTTTGAATCAAACGATCAACCGCATGGGAACCGATATAACCAGCCCCGCCTAAAACCAAAACTGCCATGCTAATTCCTCCAATCAATTCTCATTCCAAGTACTACTTTTTACTTTTAATATTCTAAGCCTTTAATTCACGCGGCCCATCAGCAATTTCAGCAATGTAGAAATCAGCATCGTAACCGACAGTTTCACGATATGCTTTGCCGACATTTTTCTTGAAAGCATCTACATGCTGTTTATTAACAATTGCGATCGCGCAACCACCAAAACCAGCGCCTGTCATACGTGCTCCTAAAACACCTTCTTGTTGCCATGCCGTCTCGGCTAAAGTATCGAGTTCTTTGCCGGTTACCTCATAATCGAAATGAAGCGATACGTGGGAGGCCGTAACTAAGCTGCCAAATGAATTCAGATCATTGTCAGCTAAGGCCTTAGTAGCACGAATAGTCCGTTGATTCTCAAACACAGCATGTCGAGCACGCTTGATCAAAGTTTCATCGTTGATCAAATATGCAGCCTCATCAAAACTGCTTTCAGTTAAATCACCAAGCGATTTAATGTCGAGTTTAGTCTGCAAACGTCTCAATGCCTCTTCACATTCAGAGCGTCGCTCATTGTATTTTGAATCTTGCAGTTCACGCCGTTTATTTGTATTCATAATAACGATCACATTATTGCCCAATTTAACCGGTGCATAAGAATACTCCATCGTGTTCGTATCTAACAGGATAGCTTGATCCTTTCTGCCCATTCCGATAGCAAACTGGTCCATGATTCCAGAATTAACGCCAATATAGTTATTCTCAACCTTTTGACCTAGTTTAACCAAATCTAATTGACTGATATTCAGTTCAAAACCGACCTTAGCTACAATTCCCATCAACAGCTCAATAGATGCTGACGACGATAGCCCTGCACCATCCGGCAGATTACCATTAACATATAGATCAAAGCCATGATCAAACTCAACACCTGTTTTAGTTAATTCATTGAGCATTCCCTTGGGATAATTTGTCCAGCCTGCAGCCTTATCGTAAGTTAAGTTGTTAATATCAAATTCAACGATACCCTGGTCCGGAATATTAGCAGAATACATCCGAACCGTGCTATCCGTTCGAGCAGCGTAGACTCCATACGTTCCAATGCTTATTGCACAAGGGAAAACATGTCCTCCGTTGTAATCTGTATGTTCGCCGATTAGGTTGATCCGTCCAGGTGAAAAGAAGACATGCTCCGGTTGCGTAGCAAAAGTTGTTAAGAATTCTTGTTTTAAGTCCGTTATTTTCATAGTTAAAACCCCCAAATGTTTTTAGTAAAACTTTATCAACTTGAATATAATTCAAAACTCAGCTCTTGTCAACACTTAATAATCCTTTTAAATTAATAATGATAGCGTTTAACACTAAGAAGATGATATATGCAAAAGCATTTAAATAATTGCATATTTTAAGGCGTTTTTTCCCAAATTTGTCATTTTTAATTTATGTTTAACTAAAAAGATATATATACAATATATCTTTTTGGCCTTTGCACGCATTGAATTTAAGCCTTTGCTATCCGCGATATGACATGCAGGATACCTTGGAGAAGTTCCGTAGTGCAGTTTGAACATCCCCCAGTTTCCCCTTGACTAAACGCAGAAAAGAGCTAGGTCAAAAGTCAAATTTTAACCTAGCTCTTTATTTAGTCCGTATAAACGTATTTCAATAGTCCGGCTCTTATACTTAATCATAAATTACCTATACTCAAACTTCGATTACATTCACAATTAATATCCAACATCTAATGACTATTGGAAAATTATCTTCCTCTTTCAGAAACTTACCGCAATTCTTATGTGCTATACCCAACTACTGCGCCGTAAAGTAATTGATCTGAGCCGTAAAGTCATTCGTTTGCACAGGAGTTGTGTACAGTCCGACATTCATCAGCTCATCGCCGCCGTATACTAGCTGACTATCAACATCCACATAATTGCACTGTGGATCTAATCCCGCTAATGTTGTAATGTGCGGTTCAGGCTGAACAACTCCCTGAACAATGAAGCGGTAGAGCAATGCCTCGCTTTTATCTGGGCTGACAAATAACCATGCAACCGTGTTGGAAGTAAAAGGACTTTCCAATCGATAAAATGTTCCGTACTGAATCAGCCGGCGGTGTTGTTTGTAAAACTGAATCTGAGTCTTAACAGCCTTGCGATCAGCAAGGCTCAACTTAGAGGCATCAAGTTCGTACCCTAAAACTCCGCTCATTGCAACCGCACTGCGCATATCCATACTGGTAGAACGCCCCAGAAGTTCATCTGGACTTGTACCGACATGAGCAGCAACCGCTGAAATCGGGTAGACTAATGATGTTCCATACTGAATCTTCAAACGTTCAATAGGATCATTATTATCAGAGGTCCAACTCTGCGGCATATAATACAATAGTCCGGCATCAAAGCGGCCACCACCGCCTGAACAGCCTTCAAATAATATTTGGGGATAGCGTGTTCGCAAGCGTTCCATCAATTCATAAACACCTAAAATATAACGGTGACTGATTTCTCCTTGATGCTCTGGTTTAGTTAAGGGTGAGTAGACCTCTGTCAGATTCCGATTCATGTCCCACTTGATGTAATCCACTGGAACCTTATCAAGAATAGCTGTCATCTGTTGAAACAGGTTTTCAACTACATCTGGTTGGCTGAAATCAAGAACATATTGATTTCGCGACAAGGTCCTTCCACGTTGCGGTACGCCTAAAACCCATTCGGGATGTGCTTTAAACAACTCAGAATCTTCAGAGATATTTTCTGGTTCAAACCATAATCCGAATTTCATTTCTTTGGCACGCGTTTGCTGTGCAATTTTAGTTAACCCTTCTGGCAATTTATTCTTGTTAACAAACCAGTCACCTAATGAACTATTATCATCATTACGATGTCCAAACCAACCATCATCAAGAACAAACATCTCTACACCTAGAGGGGCTGCTGCATCTAAAATCTCCTGCAGTTTATCTTCATCAAAATCAAAATAGGTTGCTTCCCAATTATTAATCAAAATCGGTCGTTCAGCATTCCGGTGCTTTCCCCGAGCAACTCGGTCACGCAACAAGCTATGATAACTCTGTGACATCCCGTTAAGTCCTGTTGTCGAATAAACCATAGCAGTTTCAGGCGTTTGAAAAACTTGCTGAGGTTCAAGCTGCCAATCAAAGTTGTATTCGTTGATTCCAGCGGTGACACGAGTTTGACCAATTGAATCACGTTCAACGCTCAACTGATGATTTCCCGAATAAATCAGCAAGATACCCAACGCTTCACCGTTGAATTCAGTTGTCTGCGGTTCAACTAGTGCTATGAAGGGATTCATATGATGTGAACTCCCACCACGCCGACTTTCGAACTGCGTAACACCGCGGCGAACTTCATGACGGCTAATCTGTCGTTCACGTGCATAACTACCTGGCAACGAAATAACTTCTAACGGTCGCGTCGGTAAGTCTAATTGCATCGAAGCGATCTTCTCGATATTGACAGTTTCTTCAGATAGATTGATTAGCTTGGCACTGCGTGTGACCACCGACCGCTCACGATATATTGTATATGCCAGTTCTAATTGCAAATTCAAAGTTTCATCAACCATAATTATCGTCAACGTATCCGCTTCGTCGTCACTTTCAACATATGTTTGCGGCAAACCTTTCAACTCAGGCTTAGCAGTGTGTACCCGGTAATCTTTATACCGAAAGTCGGTCGTCCGCGCTCCATTTGCTGCTCTGATTATCGCCGCCGGTAACCGATAGTCGCCTGTATTATTACCAGAATACTCTTGTGGAACATCATCCTTGGAATAAGTTCTATCAAGTGATCCTGGCAGATTGCCAGAAAATCCGCGATCGATCCGGGGATAGTGACGTTCACCATGATAGCGCTGAATGCGCGGCCCAAAATAAAGATGTGCTAGCACCCCTCCAGTCTCCACGCCTAAAACATATGATATTTGGCTGTTTTGCAAATGAAAGATCAGTTGTTCTTCGTCAATGTGAATCAATTTTTGTGTTGTAATTGTCTGTTCAAGTACCATCAACAAGCACTCCCTTAGTAAATTCGTCAACTATGACGCATTAATACGTTATAAATATTTCGCAGTTTACTCATTTTCTACTTAAGACGTAGCATTCGAGAGCTGCAAGATACTATCACCGTGTGTAATATAGCCATTTTCCTTTAAATACTTGAAATTTTTAATATCTTTATAATTTGTAATAACAACCATAACTGTATTATCAAAGCCAGCTTTAGCAATCGCTGGTGCCCAGAACTCAATTAGTTCTTGCCCACGAGTGACACGATCTCCCTTTTCAACATACTGGACAAAACCTGTCCCCCGCATATTAACGGTGCCGATTCCCACATGTATCAGGGTCAAAATTCCTGTATCAGAACGAAGCCCGATTGCGTGTCGCGATGGGAAAGTTGCCTCTACCACTCCATCAAATGGCGCATACACACCACCATCTGCAGGTTTGATCGCAAAGCCCTTACCCATAGCTCCAGAAGCAAAGTTAGTATCCGCAACATCGGCTAAACTAACCATCGTTCCGGTAACTGGTACCTGATAAAGCAGCGTTTTTTCGGTTACAGTTGACTCAACGTTAGGCGTCGTCGCAGCACCATCTAAATGTTTATGCCATGTTTTTTCAAGCTCACTAACTATTGCTGCATGCATATTTTCATCCAATTTGACCTTCTTAAAGAAAATGAAAGTCCCTGTTAAAACCATTAAAGCCGGCACCCCAAACATCATCATTTTGAAGACCATTTGTCCATGCGCGGTAATATCACCAGCAGTAGCTCCCGTCGTCATCCCTGCTAAAACAGCTGTTAAACCAACGATACCGTTAGAGATAGCTCCGCCAAGTTTATCAAGGAGAGGACGGACAGATAATGTCAATGACTCATCACGATGCCCGAACTTCAGTTGTCCATATTCAACTGAATCACTCAAAACCATCAACACAACTAGAAAAACAAGCGGCTGCGGTATGTAGAATAAAACGGCCGAAATCAAAACCAGCAGCAAGGAGTTGCCAGAGAAAGTAAACAAGATCAATGAGAATATCATTATCGCAATCGCTAAAAAGAAAACCTTGCGTCGGCTGAAACGTTTAGCTAATGGTGGAAAAGCCAGCACCGAAATAATTCCAATGGCCGCGTTAAGTGTAGCCAATAATGAAAATTGTGAAGCATTACCAAGAATATAAGTAAAGTAATAAAGTTCAAGTGAGTTGGTAATCGCTATTCCGGCTGTGTAGATACCATAAGTCAAGGCGAGCCACATTAACTGATCGTTGCGACATAAAACTTTGAAAACATCTTTAAATGTGGTTTTTTCAGTATTTTTTCGTAATTCAGAGTCGTTTTCTTTTGTTCCAACACCAACAACAATTGCCGAAAGTCCCGTAATGAGTGCAATGATCAATCCGAAAGCCACCCAGCCGTGAATATCCCCCTGGCCGCTATTAGACTTCGTTGAGAAAAGAAGTACGATCGGCATAACAACGATACCAACTAAGTTAGCCCCTATATTAGAACCAACCCGTGCAAAAGTTGCAATTTTTTCCCGTTCTGCCGAATCAAAGGAAAGAGCAGGAATCATCGACCAAAAGCCAACATCCTTAAATGAGTAGAAAATATCCATTGTGATGTACAGCAAAGCAAAAATAATCAAATACAAAACCGGGTTTGAAGTATTCAAACCACCCATATTGGTAAATAAAATAGCAATAATAACAGAACTTATTGTTCCGCCAGCAACGATCCATGGTTTAAAATGCCCCCAGCGAGAGTTAGTGTTATCAATCGCATTCCCGATTAATGGATCAATTGCAAGTTCTACAAAACGCAGCACTGCAATAATCAGTGTGATATAAGCAATCATTCTAGCGCCTTGCCCGCCACTGTCTTTGTCGAATAAGTGCGCCGTTACAAACATAATGAAGTAAGTAGACAGAGTTGCATAAAACAGATCATGACCGAACGCGCCAAAAGAATAGGATAAGCGTGAAATTATCTGCCGACTATCATGCTTATGTCCCTTGACAGTTACCTTTGTATCAATCATAGTATCGCCTCGCATCTTTCTTTTTAGTATTTTACAATGAATAATGTAACCGATTTCAGCATTTAAGTCAATGGTTTTTACTAAAAAATAGCAAAAAGTTTTAGTTAACTTTACAAAAAGCACTGAAAAGGCGCTGTCATAACTATCTTTCCATCCCCAACATCGGCAAATAATTTTGCCAAGCGGGCTATTCGTATGTTAGTTATTTCTTTTACTAGCTGATTTTAGTAAATCACGTTCTGATATGTTGCATTTACTCAAGCAACTTCTCGTTTAAAGACAAAAAAAGTGTGGTGTACGGCAAAATTTGGATAACTACTGTGAAATTACAAACATAACATGTTTCCTTGCTATGATTAATCCACACTTAATTACTCAAAATGTGCTCTTTTCCCACACTCTCTAATAGTGCTTCACTACTGCACTGAATACTGATAACTTATAGTATGTGTGACAGGTTGCTTTGGGCGTAAGATGATATCTCCAAACCCTTCGTGATTAACTGCATCAGGCAGTGTTTGAGCCTCTGTTGCTAATGCGTTATACTGGTGCAATGCTTGTTTTTGCGGATCAAAAGGATTGGCAGTATAAATAATAAGCCCATTACGATCCGAGTATATCTCTACTTGCCGCTGTCTTGCAGTATCACCAAGAATTGCAATCGGCTCTCCCATACTAGGCGTCACTTCGTATGCATCGTCGAATTCAAGCCCACCGTCTTCGGCTTTAAGCCGCTCTAAAGCATTTTTCATTGACTGTGCTTTGTAAAAATCATACGCGGTCCCTTGAAGCGCAAGCTTTTTCCCCGTTGGAACCTTCTCAACATCGAATTCCAAACGATTTATGCTGTGAATCTGCAGCCACTGCTGCGCTAAACTAGTCCGATCATCAGTGAGATTCCAATAAACATGATTAGTGGGATTAAATAAAGTCGAGGAATCTGTATCACCTGTAAATTCAATCGAAACACGATTGTTATTATTTAAGGTAAACTTGATTTGAACATCTAAGTTTCCGGGATAATTGTCATCAGTCGCTTCGATATGCTTGCTTAAAGTAATGTTTGCACTATCAGCCTCCTGACTTAATTCGCCAGCAAATATTAAAGTGTTGAACCCATTTTTTCCCCCATGTAATGAATGAGATTGTTCATTCATATCAACATGATAGGTCTGACCATCTATTTTGAATTGAGCATCACCAATTCTCCCCGCAACTCGTCCGATAGACTGTCCTAAACAGAAACCTACACGTTGGTACTCCTCAATACTGTCAAGCCCCCAAATGAGATTCCGTTCAACTCCGTTTTCATTCACAACAAACTCCTGCCAAGTCCCACCCCAATTCAGAACTGAAATTCTGGTCTGACTATCATTTATCAGGGTATATTTAACAATGTCTTGTCCTCTAAATTTACCAAAAATACTCTTTTTTGTTTCCAAAGAACTGCACCTCCATAATTAATCAAACGCTTCCACAGCCATTATACATCACTCAAATTATAATTTGTATTTATATTTAGTAAATTTTTTACTAGTGAAAATTAAAAAATGCGCCAATTCTTTCGTGGTGCTAACACCAAATTATCTGCAACTAATGTAATTCTTTTTTATTGCAGCTAACCATTAACCAAAAACCATCTAGAAATTATTTTGCGAATGCTACCTGAACATTACATACTACAGCAATACATATAAATTGGATTGAAAAACAAATGTTCAACACTCATTAGCTTATTATTCTTAGAAATTGGTCTATTCCACTTTACACAGCTTTTTTAGATGTTAGAATTTATAACATCAGCTAAAGGAGTATTAGCTTCAACAAAATATTCTTATAGTCACTAAGAACTAAAACTTGCTCGTCACATCAGTATGTTTGAACAGATACATAAGGGGGAATTGGATAATGAGTACACCTAATATAGTATTAACGAGAATTGACAATCGCTTGGTTCACGGACAAGTCGGGGTCGTTTGGACCTCTTCAATTGGAGCCAATCTTTTATTAGTTGCAAACAACGATGCAGCAAAAAGTGAACTACAACAAGAGCTGATGGCTGCAACAGCTGAAACATCTGGGGTTGGTATCAGGTTTTGGACACTTGAAAAAACAATTTCCACTATAAGCAAAGCCAGTCCGCGCCAAAAGATATTTTTAATAATCAAAACACCGCTGGACGCGCTGGTCCTAGTCAAAGGTGGGGTGCCCATTAAAGAATTGAATGTTGGAAATATGCACCATAGTGAGAACAAAGTTCAGCTTACCAAGAAAGTTTACGCTGATCAGACCGATCAAGATGCATTTAAAGAACTGACTGCATTAGGAGTGGACGTTTACATTCAAGATGTTCCAGAAGATAAGAAAATTCCCATTAAGGATGTGATCTAATGACTGTTACTTTAGTCCAAGGCATATTAATTGCACTTTTTGCTCTGATAGCAGGAATTGATTTTTGGTTAGAAGGTTTCTACATATTCCGACCAATGATTGTTTGTACAGTTACAGGATTTCTATTAGGAGATTTACGACTGGGTATTGTTGCTGGTGGATTGACTGAGCTTGCTTTTGCGGGTTTAACTCCAGTTGGAGGAACACAGCCGCCTAATCCCATTATGGCTGGTATTATGACAGTCGTTATTGCTCACACAACTGGTCATAGCCCAGCAACCGCTATAGGCTTATCCTTACCCTTTAGCATTTTAATGCAGTATATTATTCTGTTCTTTTACTCTATTTTTTCAGTATTCACGAAAAAGGCCGACGAATTTGTCGCTAAAGGCGAGCTCAGAAAATTTGGAATGCTAGTCCTTTTGCCGACTGTAATAGTTGCATTTTCATATGCCATTTTCTCATTTCTAAGTGTGTATGGTGCGCAGGCCCTTATGAAATCACTCGTCAATTCGATGCCTTCATGGTTAAGCCATGGATTTACAATCGCCGGAGGAATTTTGCCAGCCGTGGGGTTTGGACTACTTCTGAAAAGCATGTTGAAGGCAAAATACGTCCCTTACCTTTTACTGGGTTTCACAGCTGCTTGCTTTATCAAATTCGGAAACTTAATGCCTGTCGCAATTCTTGGTGCGTCTCTTGCATGGATTGAATATGGCAGAAAGAGAAGAGAAAATGACATAGATAAAAAATTCAAAGATGTTGAAAATCATCTTGAAAATGTTGGAGGCGAAGAAGATGGTATCTAAAAAAGGAAAACGTAATACATTAAGCACAAGAGATATCACTAAACTAGGCTTATTATCTCTTTTCAACCAAGCAGGCATGAACTATCAAAGAATGCAGGCAGATGGTTGGGCTTTAGCAATGACACCAGCACTGAAGAAGATTTATGCTGAAGACAAAACTGGCTTAACTAACGCAATAAAAGCCAACTTGCAATTTATAAATACAAATAATTATATCGCCCCTTTACTAATGGGCCTTGAGGTTTCATTGGAAGAAAATGGAGAGGATCGCTCAACTATTGATAGCTTACGTGTTGCTCTTTTTGGACCAATAGCTGGTATCGGCGATGCTATTACTTGGTTTACAATTTTACCGATCGTAGCAGGCATAACAGCTTCTTTCGCCAAACAAGGAAGTATTATTGGACCATTAGCGTTTTTCGTCGTATATTTTGCAATGTTTTTAGCACGTGTGCCCATAGCTCATTTAGGGTATTCAGCAGGAACCCATGCCATTTCAAAAATACATGAAAATTCGGCTATTGTCGCACATGCAGCAAGTGTCCTAGGTTGTACTGTTATTGGTGGGTTAATCGCGACCTATGTACAAATTAATGTTGTTACAAAAATTCAAGTTACAGCTTCCCATTCAATTTCAATTCAAAAACAATTTTTCGACAATATATTTCCGAATATTTTGCCTCTGGGCTATACTTTTTTCCTATACTGGCTTTTAAAAAAGAAAAATGCTAACCCTGTAACTTTAATTATTTTGACATTCTTGCTTTCAATTTTGCTTTCTTGGATGGGGGTTTTATAAAATGCAGATCATTGTAACTGGTCATGGACAGTTTGGAACAGGCATAGAGTCAACAGTCAAACTTCTAGCAGGCTCAATTAAGAACGTAAAATATATTGACTTTACTTCAGAAATGAATGAAGATGACTTAGCAGAACGTTTCGCATCCATCTTAAAAAAAGATTTTCATGCAGTCTTCTTCTGTGATTTAGTTGGCGGTACACCTTACAAACAAGCCGTTTTAAAAAAAGATAAATATGACATAGCAGTTGTTGGTGGATGTAATGTCGGTTCGCTACTAGAAATAGGTTTGCAAACTGATTTAACAATTGCAACCGACGTGCATGAAATCGCACATAAACTAATTGCGGCAACTAAGGTTGGTGCACGAGAGTTTGGAACTTATCAAACACAGAATACAGCAAGTGGTGAAGACGGTATTTAATTACTGATGCCTTCCAATTAGTACAAACTATATTTTAACTATGTGTAAGTGAAAAAATGAGTATTTAATCATATTAATTCGCATATTTCAACTTAAAATAGAGGAGACAGGTCGAAAATTATTTTCGCCCTGCTCCCCTCTATTTGTTTCGTATAAACATATTTCAGAAGTTAAAATTTTCGTCTACATCGAATCCCCCATAGCAAAGCATTCGCTATGTTCGTAGGTTCACGTAGGTTCACGTTAGTCCTCGACTTTACCGAATTATGTCACACGCCCGTTCTCTTTATTGCTTTTACTGTGTAAAAACAATTACATCCCAATTATATTTAGAATATAGTGCTGCCGTTAATGATCTTAATCGGAAGCAGGTATTGTGCTTGTAATTTTTCATCCCTAGTGTTTATTTTGCGTATAAGCAGCTCAATCATTAATTGGGCTATATCACTAATTGGCTGAACGACCGTAGCTAATTCTGGATGATAACTCTGAATAAGCTGAGTACCATCATAACCTAGCAACTTTAAGTCCTCTGGAACCCTTATCTTTAATTTACGCGCATGCTGCAAAACAAGCAGAGCTGTCAAATCATCACTGCAAAAAATTGCATCTGGACAATCACCCATCAAAAGATTTTTAATCTGCATCGACTTCGAGGATGCTGACATATAAAAGGGAAATTCTAGCACTTTTTCTTTAAGTCCAGCTTCTCTTAAAGCTTGAACATATCCTTCGGCACGTGCAGTTGTTGGACTCTTAGGTTGGTTAGACCCCGTAATCATCGTAATCGATCTAGCACCGGAATTCAGCAACAGCCGTGTTCCTTGGTAGCCTCCAGTATAGTTATCAGAACTCACAATCGGCACTTCATCGCTAAGGTAACGATCAAATGAAATAATCGGTAAATCAACTCTATTATACTCTTCGATCTCAAGATTGTGCGTCCCTGTAATTATGCCATCAACTTGATTAGCTGAGAGCATTTTTAAGTACTCACGTTCCTTTTTAGCATTATTGGCCGAGTTGCAAAGGATCACACGATAGCCTCGTTTAAAGAGCTGATTTTCCAAGGATTGTACCAGCTCGCCGAACAGAGGATGACTTACTCCAGGAAAAATGATTCCAATCAACTTAGTCTTCTTCCCTTGAAGCGAACGTGCAAGAGCGTTAGGCTGATAATTCAAAGTTTTCATTGCGGAAAATACCTTTTTTCTAGTCTTCTCCGAAATTGGTCCATAGTTATTGATCACTCTAGACACAGTTGTAACAGACACCTGTGCAAGTTCAGCAACATCAGATATTTTAACCATAATTAGTCCTCTTTATCTAATAAACCAAAGCATTCTGCTCAAGCTATATTTTAAATATTCATCATTATTAGAAATTGAGCCAATTATCCCTTTTTAATCCCACTTCAACAATTGAGCTCTCAAAATTGTCCGTTCTAAAATCCATCTCAGTCAATGAGGTTTCGGGAGGGCAATTCATGTTCTATTCAATCAACAGTTTTTATTACTGAGCTCAATTTACCACAAATAGCATCTATTTGCTAATTACATTAACGTCGTTGCTACATCATTGTTCCCAGTTGGAACAGACAACGCCAACAAGTCTTTTGAATGACTTACCGTGTCTTTTGCAATCCTCTCTACAGCGTCATATTCTTTAGAGTTTGTTACTACTACCATGACTGTCGGATCATATCCAGCATCTTTGATCTTTTGATAATCAAAAGTCCCTAAAAGCTGTCCTGCATCGACTCTCTGACCTTGCTCTAGCTCACTATTAAAATATTTGCCGTCTAATTCAACTGTGTCAATCCCAAGGTGGATCAAAATCTCTGCACCATTTTCCGATTTAATCCCATATGCATGATGTGTTGGATAGCTGACGGTCAAGGTCCCAGCAACTGGCGAATGTACCTCATTATTATTTGGTATGATTGCAATGCCTTTCCCCATTATCTCAGTTGAAAAAACTTTGTCATTAACCTGGGCTATGTCTTCTACCTTACCGCTGACAGGTGCTTCGATAATTTCTTCCTGAATGTTTGCCGTTCGAACCGTATCGGTTGCAGTAATGTCAGATTCCTGAGTTGCAGCTGGTTTAGGTGCTTCTTTTTTTAATGCTTTTAAAGCGTACAGATAGGTTGCAACAAAAGCAATCACAAACGAGATTACCCCACAAAGTATAAAATACCCGATAGATTTAGTCGCAATAGATACGAAACCAATAACCGAGGCAGGTCCCATCGCTACTGACAGTACATGAAATAGCCCTAAAAAGGCACTCGAGATTCCTGCAGCTATTGCAGCTATGATAAATGGAAAACGTAATTTTAAGTTTACCCCAAAAATAGCCGGTTCAGTAATTCCCAACAGCGCGGAAACACTTGAAGAAGATGCTAAAGCCTTTTGCTTCGGATCCTTTGTCGCAAAGAAAATTGCTGCGGTTGCACCGCCTTGTGCAATATTAGCCATTGAAGCAACAGGGAAAATAAATGAACCGCCTGTTTTAGAAAGATTTGCCAGCAGCTGTGTTTCAATCGCAGGAAAAGTCTGATGCAGACCGGTAATTACTATTGTAGAATACAACAATCCGAAGATACCGAGTCCTACCCAACCGGTAGTAGTGTACAGCCAAACCAAACCATTTGTGAGCCCATCACTGACTCCGCGTAAGACTGGTCCTACAACTGTAAACGTTAAAAAACCTGTAATCACGATTGCCAACATCGGTGTAAATGTAAAATCAAAAGCGCCTTTAAGATGCCTGTGGAAGAATTTTTCCAGTACAGCTAAAATGTATGCTACTCCTAAAACTGGCAAGACCTGGCCCTGATAACCAGCTTGTGCAATGTGCAGACCGAATACATCCCAGTATGGCATCTTGCCAGCTTCGACTACTGCAGCAACATTGTTTCCATTAACTAATGATGGTAAAACCATTACCATCCCCATAGCAGCACCTAGATAAGGATTCCCTCCAAAGCGCTTCGTCGCTGAAATGGCTATTAGAATTGGTAAGAATGTGAATGGCGCAGCCGCCATTGCATTGACCATCTCAGAAAACCCTTTCAATCCAGGCCAAGCTTGTACGATTGACTTAGTCATAAATAGATTTTCGGCAGTCAAAACGTTATTCAGTGCCATCAATAGACCACCTGCAACTAAAGCAGGAATAATCGGAATGAAGATGTCTGAGAGCATCTTTAAGAAATCCATAACAGGATTTTTCTTTTTATTTTCTTGCGAAACTCTTTTGATATCATCGGTAGTTGCTTCCTTTAATCCTGTCAGATTGATCAACTCCGCATAAACTTTGTTTACATCGCCAGGTCCGATAATAATCTGATATTGTCCGTTAGTCTCAAAAGTTCCCTTTACATCTTGATCCTGATCTAATCCATCTTGATCGATTTTCTTGTCATCCTTTAAAACTAATCGTAAACGGGTCGCACAGTGGGCGGCTGCTTGGATATTATCTTTTCCTAAGTAACCTAATACTCTTTTGGCAACTTCTCTGTGTTCCATTTTTCATCCCTCCAAATTATAAAAGCGCTTTATTTAATTTCACTATAAATTCACTTGTGCTAATTGTCAAGCGTTTATCAAAAAATAATAATATTTGATTTGAATGCTTGTTCTAATTAGATCGGCAATACGATAAACGCTTGACATAATTTTTAAAAGCGTTATCATTTAAAAAATAAAGAACTATTTGTTAGCTAGGAGGCATATGATAATGATTACTTACGATAACTGTTCAAAAACATTCCATCTTTCGAACTCAAAAATTAGTTATGTTTTGAAATTATTAAATGATAAATATTTGGTCAAATGCTATCTCGGGCCCAAACTCGCTGCCTATCGTGGAAGTAATAAGATTTCTACTTCAAAACATGCTTTCTCCATTCAAGGAGATGCTGATCCGTACTCATTAACATCACTGCCACTTGAGTACTCTACCCTGGAATCCGGGGATTATCGTATTCCCGCCTACGAAGTAAAGAATTCTGCTAATCAGTACCTTCCCATCATGAAATACAAAAACCATAAAATTATTGATGGAATACCTGATAATATGACTGACCTACCTCAGCTTAAAGCTGTAAAAGAAGATGCGCAAACTTTACTGATCAGGCTAGCAGATGAACAAAACAACCTAATATGTGAACTCCAGTATGTTCTTTTTGATAAATTGCCTGTAATTGCTAAAAGCGTGAAATATATTAATCAAGGTGAACAACCATTAACAATTGAGAATGCTGCTAGTCTGCAGTTAGATCTGACAGATGATGAATACGAAATGATCACATTGCAGGGAACTCACGCGCATGAAGCAAATGTCTTCAAGCAAAAGCTCATTCAAGGCAAAAATGTTATTGCCAGCAATCACGGTACTAGTGGTCCTCAAGCAGTCCCTTTCCTAGCACTGACTCGACCTGGAACAACACAGCATCAAGGATCAATCATTAGTACTACGCTTTTATGGAGTGGAAATTTTGCGTCTGGTGTAGAGGTTGACCACTATCATCGCCTGCGCACAGTTATTGGTATTAATCCTGAACATTTTTCTTGGGAACTAGCTCCGGGAGAGCAATACCTGACTCCTCAGGCCATTTTAGCTTACACTGATGGCGGGCTAAATGGGATGTCAAACGTTTATCATAGGTTATTTAATACACACCTTATTCCCTATCAGCGGCAGCATCTTATCAGCTACAATACTTGGGAAACTACTTATTTTGCTATCAATGAACAAAAAGCAGTCCGACAACTAGATGCCGCACAAAAATTAGGCGTCGAATTATTCGTTATTGATGACGGTTGGTTTATCAATAGAAACGGTGAAGATGGTCAGTTGGGCGACTGGCGGCCAGATCCTAGCAAATTCCCACACGGTCTCACGAACCTATCAGACAAAGCCCACCATTGTGGGATGAAGTTTGGTCTCTGGATCGAACCAGAGATGGTAACCGCAAACAGCAAAGTTTACCAGAATCATCCAGATTGGATCTTACAATACCATGATCAGACTCCCTTAGAAAGTAGGAACCAATTAATCCTAGATCTGTCTCAATCACGTGTTCAAGAACATATTATCAAACTTGTCTCGAATCTAATACTTGATAACAAATTAGATTATTTGAAATGGGATTACAACAGACATTTCTCACAGCCAGGCAGTGCAGTATTACCAGCTGCACAGCAAAAAGAAGTTCCAACAAGATATGTTCTTGGACTATACCGTATTTTAAAAGAATTGCGCATACGTTTCCCCAAACTCATTATTGAAAATTGTTCTGCTGGTGGGGGTCGACTGGATCCGGGAATGTTATTCTACACTGACCAAACGTGGATAAGCGACCTGACTGACCCGATTTATCGGGCTGAAATCATGCAGGGACTGAGTCTCTTGTATCCCGCAAGTATTTTTGTCTCGCATGTTACCAAATCACCTAATGAACAAGATGGCAGAGTCACATCGCTCAAGACACGTTTACTTGCCAGCTTTCTTGGTGTTACTGGTATTGAATGTGATGTTCAAAGCTCCACTGCGGATGAACAAAAAATGATAAGACAGTATTTTGCCCTTTACAAGAAGAATCGTGCTATCTTTCAAAATGGTGTTTTGTACCGTTTAGGAAAATTAAACGACTCAACGCACTCTGTAGCCTGGCTGCTAACAGATGAGCAAAAAAATAATGGTTTTATCCTGCTTATTTCTGGGCTGGTTTCAGCAGTCAAGACAAATCGTTATCTTCCTTTAAAATATTTAAATAATACTATGCTTTACGCAGTCAACGAAACTGAAGAGTACTTAGGCGATGAACTTAATTACGCTGGAGTTACATTGCCGATTTCTCAAAGTGATTTTACTTCTGAGTTAATCACGATCAACAAGGTAAATTAACGTTAAAGTATACTCTTCTTAATACGAATAAGGTTTGCTTTCTAAATGAACAGCCCTAAAATCATTAGCTTTGGCTAACAATTTTAGGGCTGTTCACTTAAAAACTGTGTACTCCATGAAAAGCTGCCTTTTTCAAGGCTAAGAAGTCTAGCCCGGCAGCAATAGAACTATCTTTTTTATTTTCTTCAACCCAAGTACTCTTTAGCCGTAATAACTTGCGCAAATACTTGTAAAGCTGCCAAAAACGCTTTTTGCACATTTTCAGCAGAAACATTGTCACCTCTATACGCAAGATTCCTTGTTGCTGTCGCATCTGAAATCACGATAGGATCGTACCCTAGTTCGCTACTTGCGCGTGTGTGGAATCGACACACATATGTGTCATCATCCCGGTAATAACCACCTGTTCTATTTCTAACGACTCCAGCAATTCTTTTAAATCTGTTTTAAAAAACGAGTTTGGATAATGCTTTTCAATCACTATTGCTGCTTTATCAACTTTTAAGTTAGAATGCAGTAAAGCTCCCTTTGTCCCACGTCCAAAAAAATTGGCTTTCGGATCATTTTTTATGTGCTGTATATAAATAATTGGCAAATCTCTAGTTTTGAAAGAAACCTCCAGTTTATTTATTTGAGTTAATGCCTGCTGTGGTGATACAAGTTCCATCCTTCCATTCTCGAAATAATCATTCTGGACATCTATAATTAATAATGCTTGTTTCATAAAATCACCTTTTCAATTTATTATTTGTTATAGTTAAGTATAAAAAAATAAATTTTAAGAATACATAACTTGATGAAAAGGAAATTCCCCTAACACTTTAATTATGAAAAAGGAGACATTCATGGACACGACCGACAAACAGATTTTAAAAATTCTCAGGCAAAACAGCAGACTCACCAACAAACAAATCGGGGAAATAGTTCATATGACTGGGCAAGCTGTAGGAAATAGAATAGTTAATTTGCTGGAAAAAGGTATCATACAAAGATTCAGCATCAAACTCAATTATTCCCATACACAATTTATCCGAGTTTTCATGGATTCAAATAAATATCAGAAATTCGAACATTTTGTAAATTCGTATGAAGAAGTAGCATCTATTTATAAGGTTTCCGGACAAGCCTGTTATATGATTTTGGCACATTTCACAGAGTCAGATCTTTCTGCTTTTATTGAAAAAATATCAAGGTGGGCAAGATACAGCGTAGAAACAGTAATTGCTAACAAAACCGAAACAGACGCAAATGAATAAAATTTCTATTCTAGAAACTTGGCCTAAAATCTACTCCCAAGCTAAACACCTATGGCCGCTACTCTTTTATTTATACCCCTAATTCCTAAGAGTTACCTTCTTTTGACAGTAATATGGATACTCCAAACAAAAATAAGGACCAGTTTCATTTAAATAGACTGATCCTTATTTTTTAACTTGCCTCAGTTTAGCGTCTTCTTTTCAATAATGTGCAACCTGGACCTCTCTAACCTAGCTAATAACGGCATGATAAAACCAGCTCCAAACAACACAAAAACAGAAAAAAGATTCATTACTAATTGCTGATCATAAACAGCCGTCCCAAATTTAACATCTTGCGGGATAAAACTCATCGCTGCACAGACAAATGAAAATAGAAAACACCAGCTGCCAACCGCGATCGCACCAGTTTTATTCTTAATGAAGACAAATGAAGAGTTAAACTTATCAGTTTGCAACCTTATGGCAATAAAAGCTAAAAAGACCCAACAGTTTTTAAAAGGAAAAACGATCCCATTTAAATTCAGCAGCCAATTAAAAATCGAATTGATATCCGGCAGAGTTCCACTCATTAATAACAAGAAAAGGCACAGCCACTAGTTAAAACATAACTATGCAGTGGACGACCATTTTTATTGCGTTTGCTCATCCAACGAGGCATAAACCGGCCTGCTGTGTCACCAGCAATTACCCAACTAGCAGCATCTAGCAAAACTGCCAGCTGAGCCATCATGTAAATAGCTTGCACAACAGAAAAAATATACAGTAAAAGATTGCCTAAACCCAAACGCCGTCCCAACAATTGAAAAGCATAATACGATCCATTCATCTTAAGATCATGCGGCAAATCATTAGCATTGAAAAAAATTGCTAGTGAAATGGTGCCAAAAACCGTTAAAAATGCAGTCATCAAAGCAACGAGCCACATAGCCTTAGGAAAATCTTTTTTAGGATTACGCATTCTGATCAAATATGGCGCAACAAGTTCTGCGCCGCAGACCGCAAACATTAGCAGCCCTGTGGTAGAAAAATATTGCAAACTAAAGTGTGGAATAAAAGAGCTGAAACTAAAAGGCTGCGTTGCTATCCTTCCCCCATGAAGCAACGTATACGCAGTCATAATAACAAAAAGAACGGTCATTAAAAACATCGCTCCACCACCAATCGTCGCCATTACTTCCATTGAGCGTTTAAAAAAGTTTTGCAGCAGAATAAAAATCAAGATAATAATAAAGGTCAGTAATCCAAAAGTAAAATTCGACATTTGTTTTCCCAGTGAATTATCACCCGTGACCATCCAACCAATAGAAATTATGACTGAATTCGCCACATCAACAATGTAAGGTAAACTAGCTGCCCAGTACATCCAAGCAGTCCAATACCCCAAAGTATCATTAGTACTACGCCGAACCCAAGAGGAAAGCCCACCTTCCTCTTGACCAGCAAAAGTCGCCCCTAGTTGACTAACCGACATCTCATAGGGAATAACAAAAGCAAAGACCATGAATATCCAAGTAAAAACCACCGATAGTCCCTGATTTTGCAACGGATAAAGAATATCGTCAAAACCAATAATCGTTACAAAATCCAAAAAAGCTATTACCGGCCAGCTAATATAATGTTTTTTCGTAAGTAAAGAATCCATGTTGTTCTGATTATCTCCTTTTAAAAAATTAATAATTATTGCCTAGTTACTTTTAAATTTGGAGGTTTACAATATAATATCAGTAAAAACAACTTCAAATTCCTACTCCCCTTCAGAAACAGTAGCACTGCTTAACATATGTATGTCAAAATCATTTACTTGCACATTTCATGCTGCATGTATTTTAAGTAATTCATCATGATTATAAAAAATAATTTTATCACGGCCAACAAGCTAATATTAACATTTTAAAGCAAAAAATTTATTTTGTATATTTAAAATAAATATTTTCTACCTCAAAAGGAGCTGTGCCAAAAGTGAAATTTTGGCACAGCCCCTCTTTTATTTCGTATAAACGTGTTCCATAAGCCAAAATTCTCCGTCTAACTTCGAATTACTCATAGCCAAGTACTCGCTACGTTCGTAATTTAGAGTTATTACTCAAATTTTCCCGACTTATGTCACACTCTTTGGTATGATTTGTTTGTTGGTTTTGATGCTTCATTTTTTAGCAGTGCTCAAATTGAGCATGCAAATCCTAAATGTTGACCCTGTCAGCAATCATGTTATCTTTAGCTACACCTTTGAAATATTTTGTGAGGATATGAAAGCGGGTTGTTCTGCAATGCAATGCTAACACCCTTAATGCCTAGTTAATAGCAGTTTAGTTATTTAACAAGCGAACTAAATAATCTAATATGATACCCAATTGTACTAGGGAAACATCATAATTGTTTATTCTAGGGGCTTCATAAAATAGCGAGTATTTGGCCTGTTCTTTAACAAAATTAGTGCCTAACGCTGTAATTGAAATGATGGTCGTCTTCTTCAAGGCTATCAATCTTAAGGGATCCTTATCATGCTCTGTTTCCCCTTCATAATCTACTACCAAAAGAACATCTGCAGCAGTAATCATTGAAACGGCATTATCCAAACTGGATTGCCCATACAAAATAAACACTGGTTGCTTATTCAAAAGCATATACTGGTAAAATATTTGTGCATAAGCCTGTTGGGTACTGCCTGTAGGATAAATGTAAATTCGATTCGCACTTCTCATGGCATTTACGATTGGATCGAAATCAACGTCTTGGAGATATGCAGAAAAAAGTTCCATATCACTTTGCCATTTTTTTAATGTGTTTTGCAGCGGAATACTTGCTGTTTTCTTCATCAATAAACTTTTTTTCATTTCAACAAATCCTGAAAAGCCCAACTTCTTGCTCAGTCTTAAAATAGTACTTTTGGAACTGAGAGTTTTTTTTGCCAAAGCAACGATGCCAAAATTTTCAATTACAACTGCATTCTGATACAAGTAATTGGCGATATCTCTTTCCATGTCAGTCAATTCATCAAAATGCAGCTTTAGAGCTAAATCAAAATTCATTAGCTTCCCCCCCACATGACAATAGTTACTTTAATAAATAGGCGTACTCGAGCATGATAGCTTGTATATTTTTATTATCTAGCGTCTGTGCAAATTCGGCAAATTTAAGCGGCGCCTCCTGTGCTTTATCTGCTTTTTTAAGAATTTCACGCTTTAATTCGTAGGAAACCTGTGCAAATTGAAGATGCTCGATTAATTGATTGTACGCCAATTGATTTTGCTTTTCTGTATCAAAACTGTGCGGGACGAAGTTTATAATACGGTTTTGCGGAATAATATGAGCAGGATCCTTCGTTACACTTGTTAATTTTCCATCTGAAACAATAAATTTTGTTGTGGCTATCTTATGCCCAACATGTTCGAAAAGAGTATACTCATTATCTTTTTTACCATACACATGAACGTCAAGCTGTCTTGGTAATAACTCAGGATTCTCCATAAAATTAGATGCCATTGGTACGATACCACCTAATTTTGCAAATACCGGCATTTTGTCGATTGCTCTCCCTAAACGAATATGAGTCTGACCATTGCAAAACTGTCCATCCATAATAGTGCTAGGTTGCAGTTTTTGAGTGGCAGCTTCATCCCCTTGATAAATGAGTCCAGTAAAGATATCCACCCACTCACCTTTTGGCAGCCAAGCATCTGTGAATCCAATTTGTGTTTCAGTATCCTGTGGCGTGGTAATTGGGGCAACCATTAATTCACTTCCAAAATAATACTGGTTTTTATAAATATATGCTTCCTCATTGTTAGGGTGTCGATAATACATAGGCTCAACTAAGGCTTTTCCGGCAGTATGTGTCAGAATGTTAGCCGAGTCTAAATATGGAATTAATTTCGCTCTTAATTGAAGAAAACTTGTCATGTAGGTTTGTATGTTTAAAGGATATTTCCATGGTTCTTTACCCGAAAACGGATTATCTGAACTATGCAATCTATTAATTGGACTGAACACACCCAACTGCAGCCAGCGCAGTGACAGAACAGGGTCATATGTTCCCTTCATGTGACCTCCAATATCGTGACTCCACCAGCTGTATCCAATATTGCTTGCTGTAGCTGTGAATTCAGGTTGAAACTTTAAAGAATCCCATGTGATATACGTATCGCCGGAAAAGCCAACTGGATAACGATGAGATCCAGGCCCTGCAAACCTTGAGAGTATCAGCCCATCCCCGTCGTTTCGTGCTTGATTGTCTAGATAGTGATAATGATTTAAACTCCATAGCGGATCAATCTTGTCCTTAGCTCGGCTAGTTCCTTGTTGCCAATCAATCCACCAAAAATTAACGCCTTCATCTTCTAATGGATGATGCACATCTTTAAAATAACTTTCTCTAAACTTTTTGTTATCAAAGTCAAAAATAGCGGGTTCTTCCTTTTCAACATCCAGATTAAGCCTTTTGGCTACAGCAGGATAGGCATCCTCAAAAGCACGGATTCCTCCATTAGGATGTAAGTTCAGCGTAATTTTTTTATTTCGTTTTCTTAACTCTTTTAAGAACTGACGATGATCTGGAAAAAGTTTCTTATTCCAAGAGTAACCTGTCCATCCAGATCCGAATCTCTCTGGTAGATCATCCGTACGGTGCCAATCCATATCTATAACCGCAACTGATATTGGAATCTCCTTAGCTTCAAACTTATCCATCAAGTCAATATATTCTTTTTGAGTATACTTATAGTATCTGCTCCACCAATTTCCGAGGGCATAGCGTGGTAACAGAGGAGTTGCACCACTTAGGCGGTAAAAATCCTGTAACGCCAACAAATAGTTACGCCCATAAGCGAAAAAATAGCCGTCTGCTTCTTGCTTGTGACGAGGAACGAATTCGTTGTTATCATCAATTACAAATGATTGTGTATCATCCAAAAAGGCAAAACCATCTTGACTCATAATACCGTCTTCAAGCGGCACACGTCCATTTGACAAATCCAGAGTATGTGTTGTACCGCCCAAATTGCGAATTTTTTCACCGAAGTACCACCGCCCATCATGCAATGTATAATTATACTTAACATCAATGCGCAGGTTAGAAGCATCAAACTTACCACCATCGTAATAAAGGTGGAAGAAATCTGTTTCGATTTCTAAAAGATGTCCATTACTTTTTTCCTTTACAAAGTATTTTGGGTTGTCCAGCGTTCTGTTCTGGGCAAATTGGGTCTTGCGATCCTCGAATTCACCATCTGATGAATATTCCATTCGCAACAATTTATTTGTTAATATTGTAAACCGATATTTTTTTCCTTGGATAATATTTGACATAATATAGACTCTCCCTCATTACTTAGTTTTATTTTGTGTGACAGTATAAACTTTTTTTTGTATAAAAAACATTTGTTAAGAATAGAAACACAACACCAATTATGGCTAACAATATCGAAAAAAACATAAACGGTGATGCCGCATTGTTAGACAGTACATTTTGTGCAAGCTGAATACCTATAGGTGTAGAGAAGGAACCAATGTTTGCACCAAACAGTAAGACAGTATTGGCAGCCGCTTGTTCTGCAGGCATAGTTACATTAGTCATTAGGTTAAATATGGCAACACACATCAACGTTCCGAAAATACCAACGATAATTGTGCCGCTGGCAACAGTAACTATATTACGGGCAAAGTACAGTAGAACTAGACCTATTGCATCTCCAAACAAAAACATTGAAAAAGCAATTTTTCCAAGTTTGTTATAAATGAACCCAAAGACGAGACCGCCTAACATTCCTGCAAAAGTATTTAGTGCAACTATAGTGCTCGCAATTGAAGCACTTGAGATGTGACGTTCGATCATGAAACGGGGAATTTGTAATATTATCATGATCTGTGTCATTACCAGTATCAGAAAAGTAAATGCCAGCACAAGCACCTTACCATTTACTTTAGTAATAGAACTATTGCTTTTTCTTTCCTGAGGAACTCTAATATCTGGAACATTCTTATAGAAGAAAAACGCAATTGGAAGTGCGAGTGCATAAATGAGAAAAGCACTATGCCAACCTAGAGTCAGTAATATCCCAACAAGTAAACTTGCAATGGATGCACCAATTGATTCCATCGAACCACGGAATCCTAAAAGTTTCGATTGTTCTTTTCCGTCAAAGCTCAAGTTGATTATTGTGATAGCTAATGCATTATATAAACCTATCCCCGCGCCAAAAATGAACCGCGATAAAAGAATAATCCAGTAGTTGTCGGTAATTACCGGAACTAACCCCGAAACTGCCATAGTAATTAAACCAATTAATATTGTATTTTTTATCCCACATCTTCTTACAACTAGTCCCGAAAGTAATAAAAACAGCAACACGCCAGCTTGAGGTATTGTCGCAATTAAGTTGACACTGGCCGCACTTGCATTATCTAGTGACTTTGACATTTCTGGTAATGCCGCTGAAATTGAGCTTCCTGTAACTAAGACAAGAGAAATACTCAAAATTGCACTTTTGAATTTAAAAGAAGTATTGTCCATTTTACACAACCCTGACTTATTTTTATTTGAATAGTTAACTATACAAACAAAGCATACTTCCTTGGGCAACCGCTTACAATAGAAGCGGGGGTTTTAGGGAAAAGCGTCATCATTTAGAGAAAGACAATTGTTAAGTATTTGCTAGAACTAAATGTCAATTATTTAATATTCAAGAACAACATAGAGAAGATAAAAAATAAACCGATAATCCAAAATAATTAAGCCCTAATTTCGCTGAAAAAACTTCTTCAAAACGCTATTCTAAAAATATCCATAAAATGGTTTTTGAACTACACTACTCCAGACATAATTAATTAACGTGACAAAATCAAACACCAATAAACTTGTAGCAGCTTAAAGCGCATATGAATAAGGCGGCAAATCACTACATTCTATAGGTACACAAATATTGAGACATTTATGCCATACTTAAATAACTAGAACAGGAGTTTTTATATGAAACGAACATTATTAAAATGCACACGATAAAAAAGTGATTCATTCGTTCTTTTTCAGAAGAATATGCAGTGTCTCCTGCATCAATTCATAATTAGATTAAAGACACAAAATCTGTCGAACTAATTTTTGCTAAAATTGTACTAGTTCCCCTTATCCTTTAGTAGCCAACAAGCCACAAAAAATTAATTTGCATTTATTCAGGAAAGTAGGTTATACTGTCCGTAAATAGAAGGGACGTGTGTGGGGTTGAAAATTGCTAATCGTTAATTGAAGAATATTAATCTCTGTTTAACTACAGGGGTTGTTCTGTGACGATTTGCATGTCAATTCTGCCAAAAGGAAAGGACGCAAGTGGTGCGTCCTTTTTGCATACCATGGAATAACTCCCTGTTTATCAATCCAAAATGAGGTGGATGAATGGAAACAATAAACATCAGCAACCTATACTTTAGATACAACAAAATGCCCAAGCCAATTTTTGATCACTTTAACTTAGATATCGATGATAGTTGGCGCTTAGGATTGATTGGACGGAACGGGCGCGGCAAAACTACTTTCCTGAGAATTTTGTTAGGACAACTGGAAGCCACAGGAAAAGTTCAAACTAATTTAACGTTTAAATACTTTCCACAGGCGGTGCTGCATCCAAGTCAAACTACGCGGGAAACATTAGCGACAATTTCGGGATTAGGGCTGAGCGATTTTTGGCAAATTGAAGTCGAGCTAGACAAACTCCAAGTTGATTCAAGCGTATTGGAGCGCCCATTTAACTCGTTGAGCCCAGGTGAGCAAACTAAAGCTTTACTGGCAGCGCTGTTTAGTGATAATGATACCTTCCAGTTAATTGACGAGCCGACCAATCACTTGGATATGGAAGGACGCCAAGTAGTGGCAGATTATTTGAAAGCTAAGCATGGCTTCATTGTGGTTAGCCATGACCGCTACTTTTTGGACCAAGTGATTAACCATGTGTTGTCAATCGACCGGGCGAAAATCCAGTTGTTTACAGGCAATTATAAAACTTGGCAGCGAGAATTGGAACACCGCAACAAGTTTGAAGTTCAGCGAAAACATGAACTTCAAAGCGAAATCAAACGGCTAGAGAAAACTGCGGAAAAAACTAGACGTTGGTCTGAAAATACTGAGGGTCAAAAGTCTCAGGCGGCTTATAAGGGACAAGGCCATGTAAATCTGGATAAGGGATTTTTAGGCCATAAGGCTGCCAAAATGATGAAACGCTCCAAAGGTATTGCCGAACGCACGAAAAGAGAAATTAACGAAAAACAGTCCCTATTAAAAAATATTGATGAAAAAGCTAAGCTGACGCTGAACTACATTGAACTTAAAAAGCGGCCACTGCTGCAGGTCGATTCTTTCCAAGTTTCCCGAAACGGGGAAGCACTTAACTCCCCAATTTCATTTTCAATCACAGATTACCAACGGCTTGCTCTAACCGCCCCAAATGGGTTCGGTAAATCAACAATCATCAAGGCTATTTTGGGAGATAAAAAATTGATTAGTTCAGGTGAGGTCACGTTAGCATCAGGGCTAAAAATTTCGTACGTGAGCCAAGACTTTGAGGCTATCTCTGGGAGCATTGAGCGGTACGCGGAACAATCAGGGATTTCTTTAGAAGTATTTTTAAATGGACTCAGGAAACTTGGGTTTGAACGTGAAGCCTTTAACCACGATATTTCGGAAATGAGTCTGGGACAAAAGCGAAAGATAGCATTGTCTAGATCACTAGCTAAACCCGCGAACCTTTATATTTGGGACGAGCCGTTGAATTACCTTGATGTAATTACCAGACAACAAATTGAAGAGCTGATCTTAGAGGTCAACCCACCAATGTTGTTGATTGATCATGATGCTGACTTTGTTGAGCACATCACTAATCAAGCTTCCATTAAATTAGCCCGCCCTGAAAATGATTAATTTAAATTAGCTCCAGAATACAATTAAATCAAAAAAGAGATGAACGCACTACCCTTAAGACACTCATGATGGAATGACTCACCTTGTATCACAGACTTACGTACCTGATAAAATCGTTGCTAAAATAATTAGTTCAATAATTAACTGTCCTGTTTCAACTCCCGCGCAGTGTCTAGCAACATGTTTGAAGTCAACTTGGGCAGCCATCGAAAAAACGGGGAATTAATACTTCATTCAAGTTCATGTTCAGGTTGCCTTTATTGACAGGCAAGTTAAGTACCGCTTCCTAGTAAATGCTAATAACATTAATATCAATGTGGTTAGGTACAGCGAACTGTTAATAAACCATATTGTGAATAGGAGAGAATGAAATATTACATGCCTATGCACCACTTTCTTTATTAATATTGACTTAAGGTATGTAAGTGCCAGAACGATAATAATTTAGGTCAATACCGACGTAATAACGTAATAACTTAATACTTTATTATTTCGCGTAATCAATAGAATTTTGTTTCTAATTAGGGGACATTGGGTAATTTTATACCGTCGTTTTCTCAATTTTTATTACCACCCTCCACAGCTCAGTCCAATTTGAATAACTTTTGGCAAAAAGGATCACTCCATCTTGATATTTGCCACAGACTGACATTTTTAAGTTAGCATATGACATAAAAAGCAACAAAAAGATAACATACAAAAATAAGGCCCAGCTCCCTCTAAAGGGGCTGGGCCTTATTTATTCTCACTTTATTTAAGCTTAAAGTTTTTCTTTTTTAACAACGTTCAACTTGTCATCCAAATCATAAACAACTGGTTGACCTGTTGCCATTTCAACACCCATGATATCTTCATCTGAGATACCTTCGATGTATTTTGTGAGGGCACGAAGTGAGTTACCATGTGCTGCAATGATAACGTTCTTGCCATCTAATAATGTAGGAGCGATCTTGTCTTCCCAGAATGGATACTGGACAGTTTCAGAAAGCCTATCATATCAATGCATTTGTCAATAAACAATAATACATCTTAGACAATAATTAGTCAAAATAGTGTTAAGAAATGTTATGATAAGTTACGTTAGAAAATAAAACTAGTTGTCATCTAAATATCCGCTTACCGTAATTCTTTTTTAAAAACTGTCCCTACCTACCCTAGCCACCCTAACATTAAACTACCTTTCTTCTCAATTTTTTTCTTGCATTAACCTCCAGATAATATTTAGAAACATTAACTGCTGTGTTTAAAATCAGTTCAGCTTCAGAACTATTTATCCTAACCCTGTTGGAGCTACCATGTGCATCGCTGTTATTATTTCTCATATTAGAAATAGAATCTATAATTTTATTCAATCCAGTAATCATATTTAAAACATCTTTATTCCAGTTACTATCAGGTTTTATATTCAGAGTCTTATTAACCGAAGTCCTATATTGGCCTATATTGCCATTCTCTTTAAACGGAACATTATTTTCATGTAATATTTGAATAAATACTGATTCCATCAAAGTTCTAGACTTAGTCACTACACTATCAAAATCCTCTTCAATTAAGCTCTTCATTGATTTTTCAAGCAAATCGTTTATATATTCATTATTAATGATTTCGGTTGTGCTTGCGATTATTTCAGGTTCTGAGTCATAGTCCACAATTTTTATCTCATTATTCACAGCAATCAATTTTTTATCAGAAATTGATAATTCTAGATTTACTTTTTCAAGTAGCTTCTGTCTTAAAAATTTAGCAACAGCTCTGTTATTTTCCTGTGACTCTTCAGTTATTTCTGCAATTTCATCATATTTAGGATGATTAAATGTATTATCTCTGATAACTTCTTTTGCTACACCGTTAATGTTCATATCAAAGAAAAAATATTTTAAAAATTTTTCTGTCATTCCTTTAACATGCAACTGACTAAAAATCGTTTCCAACATGCACCAACGCTACCGCCAACATCAGTTACTCCAAACTTTTTTCCTAAGCTTTGGATGTCACTTCCAGACAAATACTGGAAAACTTCCCCTTCAATTAACAAGTCAATTATTGGACGCTGGTTTACTAAGACATAATCTTTATTTTCCAATTTTCTACCACTCTTCATTCAAATATGTGCTAATAATATAAATTATAGAATTCTTTACTCTATTATCTCCAGTTTTGGTAACTCATTCACGAGTTTAATTGTTTGAAGCGATACCGTTATTATTCTTAATAGCAAGTTATAAATATATTTGGGGTCATCACTAAAGTCATTAGGATCATCAGTAATTCCAGACTTTTTATCAGTTTTAACCTGATACTGATCCATGATCCACTCAATTGCAGACCGCCCATTGACGATATAATCATATGCCTCTTCAGGTATATCGTGAATAGTGATATCTGAGTTAAAGATAATTGTACTTCTATCATTTTCAAGCTTACCATTTTCATTACGCTTTTTAGCAAATTTCATCTTTTTAACCATATAGCTAGGATTATTTTTACAATCCACAAAAATGTCGCTATAAATTGGAGCTTCCTCATATTTTAGATGCAGATCGATTAGTTTCTGTCCAATCTCAACGTACTTTTCTTCATTAGCAACAATTGGGATGCGAGCCAAATCCTTTTTCAAATCATTACTATACTTCTGTTGATATTCGGGAGAGTTTAACAAACCATATACGTAGGCAAACGAATCGTTTAAATTCAAGCCTACCTTTTGAGCAAATAGTTGATTCACATTATCTCTTGAGCTAACTAATCCCATATCATTTTTTTCATTATCAAATTGAACAAAAGCTTGCCCCTTTTCCATAACATCAAGACAAGGCACATTCTTAGTTACTAAAACGGAAAAGTCTCTACTTGCTCCCCTTCCAGTCGTAACAATAGCTTGATTATCAACGCCCCATTTTCTGTAAAACTGGCCCGGACTTTCAATTACATCATTACTATAATATAGCCACTTTTTTGTAAAAGGTCGATACATTTCAAGCTGTAATTGTTGCCTATCCACATCAATTCTTTCGCCTTTTTTAAACTTATTTTTCAAGCTTCTAGTCCATTTCACCTTAGACTCGTCTATTGAAACTGGTTCCTTATTTTTACCTCCTTCCTTAACTAAGATGTCATTATAATTGTGAACCATATATTCTGTGTTCTTTTGTACTTTATTTTTCAAAAATCCACTGACCCAAATGTCTCGGTTGGTGCTAACGCCAACCGCATTACTTAAGAAAGGTGATTTCTCTTCACCCGATATTTTAACATACTCTTGATAATTAGGATCTCGTTGATTGATCCAATCATGATTATCATCTGGTAAAAGTGTTTTCCACTCTATATTCTCAATTGAATCAAAAGAACTAATAATTTCAAATTTTTGCTTTCTATTCAAATAGTCACCAATATCATGATAATGAAGTTCATGCTGCTTAGAACCATTTTTAACTAGAATACTAATTGCGATTGGAGCTCTACTACCTGAACCAAATATTTTTCCTCCTTCCTTTCGAGACTGCTCTCCTTGAGTACGTTGATTTCCTCGCAGATTGAATATATACAATTGGTTAAACTCTTGATATAGCGACGCCCTTAAACCATCTGTACTATTACTATCAATATAACTACCATTAGTAACAAAGCCAATTATTCCTTTATCGCCTATTCGATCTGTTGCCCATCTGAAAGCTTTAATGTAACTATCATAAGTACCTTTACTTAGTCCTGCTTTACTATTATTGACATAAGTTTTCTGAATACTAGTTTCCAATTTAGGGTAATGGATATTTTGGTTATCATCATTAGCATTCCCCTGTCCTACAGAATAAGGCGGGTTAGAAATTATCGCTGTAATCGGCTGTTCTTGTTGTTTCTTTAAACGCGTATTGTTTTCACCAAATAATTCATCATCAAAAGAATTCTCACGTTCTGTGCTCTCAAATGTATCTGCTAGAACTATTCCCTCAAATGGTTGATAGCCAAGTTCAGGACCATTCACTTCATCAAAAACTGCTTCAATATTGATTGTAGCGATATAGTAACTCAACAATACATATTCATTCGCGTGTAACTCATGCAGGTATTTTCTAAGAATATCATCAAATGTTATTTGACCTTCATCCATTTTCTCTTTCAAATACTGCAAGGTTCTCGTAATAAATGTACCAGTTCCAGTAAACGGATCTAAGACATGCACATTCTCACTAGCTAACGACTTGCCAAAATACTTGTTCAAAGCATAGTCAACTGATTTAATGATAAAATCAACTACTTCAACCGGCGTAAATACAATTCCCAGTTGGTCAGTTGTTGACTTGAACCCTGTTCTAAAGAATTTATCGTATAATGTTACGATGATTTTTTGTTTAGCAGCCGCATTATCGATTCCAGAAGCACGAAGCTTAACTGAATCATAGAAGGGCTTAAGCTCTTTTTGTTCTTTATCAAAACCAAAAACAGAAAAGGAAACTACGATCTCGTTCATGGCGTGGGAAATTGGATTATCCTTCACAAAACTATACCCTTCAAACAAAGCTTCAAAAATTGGTTGCGTGATTAAATGCTGGGCCAGCATTTCAACTGCCTGTTCTTGCGTAATTGAATTATTAATGTTGTAATGCAAGCTTTGCAAGAACTTGTTAAAAGCCCGCTTAGCTCCAGCTTGTATTTTAATTAAGTCATTGATCTTGCTAATATGTCTTTTAGCTATTTCAGCAACATCTTTAGACCAATCTTCCAAATAACGGCGGTCGCCGACCTTCTTAACGATTCGACCATAAAAAGCCTGCTCTAAATTATTCATTTCATCTAAATTTAAAGAAGTCTGAACTGGTTGCTTTCCTTCACCCTCTGCAATCTCCTTACCTTTTTCTTCAGTAACAATTTCGTCGGGTGCCGTATTAGTCCCTATAATATCAATTCGTCCCGATTTTTTCTTATTTAATTCGAGTTTGTTGATTTCAGCTTCAAACCGCTCATCCGTTGAACGCAAGGCATTCAAAACTTGCCATACTTCTTTATACTTATCATTATTATCTAAAGCAGCAGCTGGGTCTTCATTAGTATCAATAACCACTGGCAAAATAATATACCCATATTCCTTACCTTCAAAACGTCGCATGATCCGTCCCACAGCCTGGACAATATCAACCTGCGACTTCTTAGGGCTAAAGAAGATGACACCATCAAGATTAGGGATATCAATTCCCTCAGTCAAGAAGCGTACGTTAGATAAAACACGTGCTTGATTATCAGGTATCTCATTTGCCAACCAATCCAACTGATTTTTCTTCTGTAAAGCATTTAAACTACCATCTACATGATGAACATCCACACTGAAACTTTCATCCGCTTGAGCGCCTAAATAGTCATTAACGACATTATTAAATTCATCTGCAATTTCTTGGGAATGCTTGATCGTATCTGTAAATGCAATTGCCCGCTTCATTGGAGCACCAGTAATTTCACCATTGATGCCATTTCGTTTGACCATCGCATTCCAGACGCCGATGATCTTACCAATATCCGAAGTATTTAGTTCATGTTCGCTGGACATCATTGCTTGCATATTCTTATTGATATAGTGTTCGCTGACAGCCAAAACAGAAACCTTGTAATCCGTTAAATAACCACGACTCACCGCATCTCCAAAACCTAAACGGAAGACTTCTTTCCCAAACTTTTCCTCATCATCCATTGATGAGACTTCAATACTATTTGATTCGGCCTTTTTCTTAGCTTCTGTTCCATAAATTTTTGGTGTAGCAGTTTGATACAGCCTCAACTTAGCTTTGACATTCTCATTACTATGAACCTTAGTAAACATGCTCGATTCACCTAACTGACTAGCACCAGTTGTTCGATGAGCTTCGTCAGCAATGATTAAATCAAATTCCGGGTACCTTGAGCCTGTGCTTTGTGGATCACGTCAATTGATTGGTAAGTTGAAAATACAACGTTCATTTTCTTTTGTGTGTGTTTCGTTATGGCACTATAATTTTCCATTAATTCTGCAACATTCGTTGTTGCTGGGAATCCGATGTCTTTTGCGCTAAGATCTTCGTCACCAGTCTTTTTCTTTGTTGCTTTCTTGTCAGAAACAACTGAAAAGGAAGTCATTTCGATATTAGCAGCAATATCATTATTCCAGTTAAAGAGCGTTTGTGAGAGTAGCTGGATACTTGGAACTAAGTACAAAACATTGAAAGTTTCAACTTCACTATCTTCCATTAAAGATTCAGCAATTTTTAAACTAGTGAAAGTTTTACCAGTCCCAGGAGCCATGATTAGCTTGCCACGATCATGATCTTTAAAGTATGCAAGCGACTTTTCAATGGCCTCAATTTGGTAATCCCGTAACTTTTTGGCTTCTTTCCTCAAATCTTTACTCTCATGATCAAAATCAAATAATTCCCAATTAACATCAGCATTCTGTAACTGGGATAAACCAATTCTGGTGATTGACTTAGACAGACCTTCTAAAGCCTGTTCTGCATTTTTATTCCATTTGTCCGTTGTTGAAACAATAATTCCATCAGTATAATAGTCCTTGCTAGCCTCCGCAATAAAAGAATTAATGGTATCTTTGCCAACCTTGTCCTTATAATACTTCGCTTGGATAGCCGTTAATTTTCCTGTTGCTTTATCGCGAGCCACAATATCAACACCCGTATCTTTTCTAGAAACGTGGTATTCTTCCGGAACCTCATTTAACATCCAGACATCACTATATTTATTTTTATATGTAGGTTCGTTCTTAAAATAACTAACGACAATTTTTTCAAAAGCTGTGCCACGATTACGTTGAACGTTAACATTGTCATCAATCTGTTGTAATAATTCTTTAAATGTAGCCATCTGTCACACCTCATCCACTTGTTTGTTCAATAAATCTCTACCAACACTAATTATACTAGCTTTTAAACAATAAAAAACATAATCAAAAGGACACAAACTTTCAAAAAAAATAAAACTGCCTTTTCAGCAGTTTTATTTTTATAACGCTCCAACTATCTTGACCACCTCTTGATCTTCTTTTTCAACTTGTTCTGGTAACAAGCCAATATAGTATTTCTGTGTAATTGCTACATTCGCATGACCTAGAAAATAAGAAATATACTGAATCGAAACTTCCCCACTAGCTAACAAAATACTTGCCAATGTATGTCGCATCGTATGTGTACTAAATTTTGCTTCGATACCTAAGCGAAGTTGCAGTTGATGGTAACAACTATTGATTGCCGACGCACGTGGTAAATTTTTTTGCCGATTCAAAAATAGTAAGTTCCCTGGATTAGGAATTCCCCTACGAAATAACTCCCGCCGATGAAAATTTTGCCACGTGATGATTTTTTTCATGGCTTGGCGACTTACTGGTATCGTCCGATAACCGCTTTCCGTTTTGGGCTTACCAAACATCAAATGCTTGGCATCCCAGGACTCATCAACTCTGATTGTACAATTCAACTGATCAAGATCATCATATCTAAGCGCTAAAGCTTCCCCAACTCGCAAAGCGGTCTGCGATATAACCAATAATACTGCTCGATTAACATCGCTTAAGCGGTAATTGTAGTTCAACAAAAAGTCTTGAACTTTTCTAAAATTTGTTTCGGCCATGAACTTTCTGTCTTTACTCTTGCTTTTTGCTGGGTCAGCAATCACATGTAAGGTCCCTGCTGCTGGATTCCGGCTAATGACACCATCATCATAGGCATCACGTAAGCAGGCTCTAAGATGATTTAAGTCTTTGCGGGTAGTTTCTTTAGCATATGCAAGATCATTCAAGTAGGTTTGGATTTTGTCACGGGTTAAACTTTCCATCTTAACATGGCCTAACCCATGCTCCTTAAAATGCCGCCAACTATTATGGTATGAATCAAGTGTAGGTGGACTAACGACAGATGCTTTATATAAGCGATACCATTCCTGAAAATAATCCACAAATAACATTTGGGACTTCGCATATGTCTCACCGTTAATAAAATTAGTTTCCATCTGCTTTAACCAAAGTTGCGCGTCCTTAGATGACACAAAACTTTTAATTTTACGGATCCGACCTCTGCCAGATCCATTAGTATATGTCGCTTGATATGGTTTGGCATGCGAGGGAAAGTTCTTAACTACACTCACAACTGCATCAACTCAGTCAACCGTTCTTCATTAATTTCTAATAACGACCATCTTTCATTTCTAATAGCTAATGGGTGAACTCGCTTATGTTGTCCATTAGTTAACTCGTATATTCTGCCAAGCAGTCCGACATTTTTTACTTGTTTTAGCAAAATTTTTAAACGGTCAGTTGCAACTTGGAAACGATTTGCCAGCGAGCCGATCGCTAGGATAACGATCTCAGATTCATTACAGACCTTGATCAGTTCTTCCATGCCATCGTCCAGAAATGCCTCGGCTAAAGTTCGTTCGTTAACTGTCTGTAATGGCTTTGTAAACAGGTTGGCAATGATCACACCGCCATACTTGCTCATCTCTATCACGGCATTCTTGACTAGCATAGAAGTTAGGTTGTCCTGGTATAGTTCTTCCTGGCCAGGATAGTTGCAAATAACCATCGCCATTGGCTGTTTAGCGTCCCAGACATATTTCTTCCAATAGATGTGCTCATCTTTTAGCCGTATCTCGATCTGTAAAGTGCCTTTATCTGTCCTTTTCTTTGCTGTTGTCATAATCACTTATCCCCCTCAATTTCTTTCAAAATTTGACTGCTGACAGTCAACACTACCTCCACTAAGACCTTAACCCAATCCATCTACTTTTCTGCTCCCTTGTCTTGATTTTCAAAAATTTCAGTCCTTAAGATCTCATCCTTTTCATTGAGCACGCCAAGTAACAAGACATGTTCTTGCTTGGCATCCAACATGATAAATCCTGTATATTTACCAAAACCATAAAAATAGACCATTACCCAATCTGGCAATGGCCCTCGCAAATCTAATTTTAAGAAATCAATTTCATCTTTGGCTAACAAATATGCCTCAGTTGAAATGTCTTCAAGATTTGTTTTCTGCTTTGCTTCGTTAGAAAGCATCTCATACAGCCTTGTTTCTTGCTCTTTTCTATCAATCAAATAAAAATCTCCTCTCGTTGCTCTCTTAAAGAAATGAACTTTCCACTTGAACCAATAATTAAATGATCAAAGAAACGAATTCTCATATACTCACATGCTTGCTTGAGTTCTTTTGTAAAATTGATGTCTTGCTTTGAAGGTGTCGGATCTCCGCTAGGATGATTATGAGCGATGATTACACTGGTTGAATTTGATAACAATGCATTCCTAATTACACTTCTAGCAAAAACTTGTGCTTCTGTTACTGAACCAATACTTATAATTGAAACGTTAACTGGTTCAGACTTTGTATTTAAACATGCCACTATTAGATGCTCATCTGGCTTATCTTCGATAATCTTTGCAAATAAATCATATGCACTAAGAGAAGTATCACATACTCGATCTTTGTACAAGAATCCTCCTTCCTTAACCAACTTAACCGATACACATGAGACTCTTTTCGCCATCTTTTTCACGTAAATCACTCCCTACATCATTTAGTATTCTTCTGGTAACATCATCACAATCCTTTCACTATCGTCAATCACCCAAATTTTTAAATACTTTATCGCTCCACCTCTAAAGCTATATTCATCGATAAATAATGGTCGCTCTTGGCGATAAATAATTTTGTTATTGTCTTTTTCTTGAAAGAACTCAAAAATTTGTAAATAATCTAATTTAATTCCGCTTTCATTTTTTTGCTCAATTAAATTCCAACATACCAGTTGTTGGAACATAGAAACTTTTTCTTTAATACCTCCTGTAATATATTTATTTTTCTCCAATTCAAACACTATGACACAACCTTCCGACAAAATAAAAAGCCCAATCATGATTGACTAGACTTGAATTATTTATTTTTGCTTTATTTTGGATTCTTTTTACCTTTGATAAACTTATTGACTTTTTCTTAAATGTCAAACTTGAAGAAAACTGCAGCTCCACCAATTTACCCGTGTTGGCAAGTTGTTCTTTCAAAGTAGTCCAAACTTAGCAAGCCCTCATATTGTTTTAGGCTTTGAATTCGACCAACTACTAAAATAGCTGCAGAAATTACAATAAATATTGTTCCTAGAAGGTACTCACTATTAAGAATTAATTTATATCCTGGATACGAAATACTGTACATATAGCCTCCACCGCATAGAAGTTACCCACAAATAATGAAACAATCATAATTAGGACACCAACCACATCCAAGTTACGTAGTACCTTAGTCAAAAATTAATTTTTATTTTGCGCTTAACTTTTCCCCGCTATTTTCCTTTTTTTCAACATAGCCGTTAGCTATTAATTGATTCTTAAACCATGTATCATACATCAAGCCAAACCAAGCACCCTCGGCTAAGTTAACAATAATTCCCAATGCTGATCTCTCTAAAATAACATTAACTACAATCGATATTACGAATGGAACTGCAACTTTTTTAACGAAGCCTTCGGTTTTGTATACATTACTAAACAAAGCATAAAACAATGTGAAGATACCACCCAGCCAATTGAAACCGTTTTTTACTTCTCGTACATCCATCTTGCCATTTATTTCTTTTTCAAAAACCATGTTTTCTTTTACACGACCACTAAAATCAAATAAATCTGATAAATCCATAACCCTTATCCCCTTATTATTCTATTTTTTTGTTATCTTTGATTGACTTTTTAACCCACTTCTCAGAATAGCCATACTTCCGAGCCAAAGCCATGGAATTATTACCATCATATTGCTTGGCAACCGTTCTAGCAGCTCTTTTACGATCATATAAATGAGTTGGTATAGTCAGCTGAGAACCACGATATTGTTCATAAATTTTTAGCATTGGCTCAACACCCACGAGATTCGTTAACTCCAAATAAAATTCCTGTAGAGCGTCCGTATCGACCTGCGTAACATCATGATTATTTATCACTCCTATTCCCGACAAGATTAGCCTCCTCTCCCACGCATATAACAATCACAATATCAATAATAGTCAATTGATATACCGTTCGGTACTTAACAAGTAACTTATCTTAGTAAGTATCTTTTGCACTGAACTAGTATTAATTTCCCCTCCCTCCCAAAAATGTACGTTAAAAAAGCGCTAGGAAGTTTTCTCACCTAGCGCTACAAATTTATAATATATATTTCTAATTTAAGTCCTTAACAGTCAAGCTTTTGTAAGAGTTCACGACGTTTCTCTAAAGCATTGTCAGGAACGAGTCCCAAATAATATTTACTCGTGATGCTGGTATTTGCATGTCCCAACAGCTTGGAAATCTGGACCATATCAGCACCTTTTTCTAGTAATAATGATGCCAGCGTATGCCGAACAGTATGGATTGAATAGGCTCCAGTTATACAAAGCTTATGCTGTAGCTGTTTGTAGCACGCCGTAATGCTGCTAGGTCGTGGTAATTTTCCATTTTTGTTTCTAAAGAAAAGGGCCTGTTCATTTACCAGCTGGTGTTCAGTATAATAGGCATTACGTAAATTACACCAGCGCCTTAATTGTTGCATCACTGTAGCAGATACAGGAATAACTCGTTCTGCGTTCTTAGTTTTTGTTGGCCCTACCCTGCCCTGGCTCCACGCTTGGGTGATAGTGATTGTATGTGCAGTAAAGTCAACACTATGACATGACAACCCCAAGACTTCTCCTACGCGAATACCGGTATGCATGATCAACAAAACGATCAAACGGTTAACATCCTTCAATTGGTATTCATAGTCTTCTAGAAATGAACGTAGCGCTTGAAAGTCAGCTGCCCTCATAACTTTTCCGCTCGCATCTTTTTTCTGATGTAAGTCAGTGCCGCCAATTACCACGTCATCCATTGGATTATAATTTGTGTCACCAACTCTGACCGCATAACGAAACATAGCTCGGAGGTGGTTCGCGTCTTTCCTTAAGGTCTCGTGGCTATACATTTGACCCAGTTGATTGAAACCGGCCTGTAACAGCGGCTGTTTTACATCCTTGAGTTTTAACTTAGGAAAGACTTTACGAATGTGTGCCATAGAGCTGAGGTAGGTGTTCTGCGTCCCCTGCCTTACGTTCTTTTTTTGAATCTTGACCCAAAAATCAAAGTAATTAGCAAGAGTTAATTGTTGACGGTAAAGAACATGACTGTCTCCATAGCTTAGAGCCAATTCCGCTAAATATGCGGTAGCTTCTGCTTTTGTTTTAAAGCGACGCGTATATCTAACACGATTTAAACCAGATCCTCTGCTATAAGAAGCAATAAATTGCCCACCTTTTTTCTCAATTTTACTGATAACGTTTCTATCCTTTCATCAAAAACCAGCTAAAAAGTTCAACATAGCTGGTTCTTTTTTATTCTAAAAATAAGAAGCCCAGTTTCGACTTCGATTTCTTAAATACTTTTGCAGATCCGAATTCAAGATTCGTGGTTGCTGTGACTTACCGACATATAAGCGTGGCAAAGCTGGATCTAACAACCATTCTTGTACTGTGTTACGATTTACTTTTAGCAAGCGCATAACACCTGGTACTGTTAAGAGTTCATCATTCAATGGCTGCATCATCATCACTCCTATTCTCAGCTAGGCCAACCACGTAGTTCGTCCCATTACTCTTGACAATCGTTGGTCGAGCCACTTTAAAAATCGATTGCCAAACTCTTGCGGCATGAGTCCAGAAGCCTTTACTAGTTTGAACAGTTTGCGCGTCAATTTCTTTTTTTAATGTCTAAGCTACAAACTTCTTAAAGAAATCTGACTTCTTTAGTCGATTGCCCGCCTGAAGATGATACCTATCTTGCAGAAAAAGTTGAACAACGTCGCGATACTGATCAAAGTATTCTTTCTTAGCTCGATCCATCTCAGAGGTAGTTGACAGTGCATAATCGTTTTGGCGCAGCTCCTTTAAAGCTGGATAGCAGCAAAAGCAATGTGTGGTATTTCTTGCTGTAGTCGCTCAGTTAAATGGATATCTGCCTGCTTGCCTAAAAAGGAGTTCGGGAATGGTAACAGATAAACCCTACGCTCAAAACCTAGCGTCCGTTCCGGAACAGGCAGCTGGTTAAAGCCTATCGTGATTTTTGCTGTTAAGTTCACTTCGACAGGTTGCTTGTACTTGCGAGCGACCATCTGGCTATTTCCACTGATCAGTGCCTTAACTCTATTGTATGGAAAAGAGCCGTCGCTTTCATCAGAAATTAAACTAATTTTTTTTAATAACGGCTCTAAGCCGAAGGTTCCTCCAAGTTCGCTTAAAGCAGGACTAGCCACATTTTCTGCTCCAACTAGATTTCTAATTATCGACATGAATACACTCTTTCCAGATGCACCTGGAGAAATGCACCATAACATGGCTGCAGCTTCTTTACTTTCAATATCAAATTGTAAGCCAAACCACTGTAGAACGAACGACCTAACACCTTCAAATTGATCATCATTAAAAGTTGTACTCAAGAAACCGTCTAATCTAGGAGTTTGACCATCTAGCGGCTGATAACCAATCTTTATTGTACAGTTTTGTGATGGATCAAACGCTACAAACTCCAGCTTCTTTAAGTCTAATGCCTGTTCTTTAAACGCTAAAAAATGGTGATCAAAATCTATCCCGTCCTTCTTATCCACCGTCCGAACAAGCAAATCAACTACTTTTGATTCCAGATAGCTGTTCCAGGCGTTTACATCGATACAACTAATGATTAAAGCAAGTATACGCTTTAATGGGAAAACTGCATCTACATATATCCCGTCATATTTATTATAAAGAAGCAAACTTTTTTCGTTCGTGACGTAAACCATACGCATAGTAGTCGATAAAAACTGAATGATTAACCTAAGTCTAGCGGAGCGTCCGCTTTTGGACGAAGAAGGGAGTTAAAGTAGTCAGAGATTTCTTGATCTAAGTCAGCAGTATCAACAGGTGTTTTCATAGCAGTCTTCTTTGGCACACCTACCACGATATTTGCGAGGGGGTGTTCCCCGTGCATCGCAGCCTGCTCCAATGCCGTAATATTGAAGTTAACATTTTTTACGAGAAAGGAATGAATCAAAAAATCCTTCATCTCAATTTCAAGCGCAGTGAAGCTGGCAATTTTTGAGCAATTAATATCAGTCATTATTTTTATCCTCCAGGCTTTCCTTATGTGTTTGAGCAAAAGTGCTTGCATTGATCCAGTCCTGTGGAATCAAAAATATGTCGCGTACATTCTGATAAACTAATTCAGTACTATGATTCGTATATTGTTGGGTAGTAAAAAGAGTCCATCTGCCGATCAATGCCGATAGCTTCAACTCCATATCGACGTCCTTACCATCTTTTTGCCCATTAAATCCAACCTGATTAAATAATGATGAAAACAACATCGAAACGTCATAGCGGTTTTGCAAATTTAGCGTAAAGGCCATTATCTGATTGTTAAAATCTGTTGTCTTCAAAATAAGCTTTTGGTCCGAAGACCGGTAAATTTCATCGATGCGTAGAATTGCCCTCACATACGGTTCTGATGGCGTATTTAAAAATTTGAAAATGTTGTCAATTGTATTGTTCATAAGATGCCCTCCTGCATTTTTTTGTGATTTAGATTAGTAGTTATCCGTGATCCAGTCGAACTTAGTGAGTGTATCGAACCCGCGTCGATTCGAATAAAGATGCACTCTAGCTTGATACTTTCTTAGGATCTTAAAGCCATTAATTTCACTTGAGTTAAAGCCAAAAGCGCGCCATGAACTCATTGATCATATCCATCGAGCCATCTCTGAGCACAAACGAAAGATGGTCGAAGTTTCGCGTATACCCTTGTTCGTCTTTTAAAATTCCCCGAACAATTAAGACTTTGCTCGATCCTTTATAACTCCAGTAAACGTCGCCAACTGTGAAGACTAAACTGTCAGTCGTATTAAACATTTTTAAATCGGTTCTTTCTAAGACATCGTTGCCATACTTAATGGATAGGGCCCTATCACTATTACATCCAATGGCTACAACTAGATTAACACTGGCAGTTGTCACCAAAATCGTGTTCTTTTTTTTTTTGAAACATTCATTACTGACAAAATTTCACAGCAAGTTTTGCTTGCTTAATTTTTTGTAAAGTAAGCATCCACCAGCATAGCTGGTGGCTTTTTTATAACCCTAAAAGGCTTGGGCCAACGCAAATAGCCCCTTTAAGGGGCCCAACAAAACACTACCAACCGCTAACTCATTTATTTACTTTTTCTTTGATCTTTTAAATGGATCTATATACTCTCTTTTGCTAATACTATCATTGAGTTGATTCTCTGCTTCTTGCTCTCAAATATATTTTTGAATTGTTTTTTGATTTAAACCAACTGTACTAACATAATAACCACGCGCCCAAAAGCTTCGATTACCATAGTTATATTTTAAATTTGCATGTCTCTCATGAATAATAACTGCGCTTCTACCTTTCAAACATCCCATAAAACTTGAAACACTCATCTTAGGTGGAATACGCACTAACATATGAATATGGTCTGGCATTGCATGAGCCTCTATAATTTCAACATCTTTTAATTCACACAATCGACGTAGAATTCGGTCAATATCTTTCTTTAACTCACCATAAACATTTTTCCGTCGATATTTTGGTGTAAAAACAATGTGATACTTACAATTCCATCTTGTACGTGATAAGCTATTACCATCTTGTAGCAAGATAAAAACTCCCTTTCGATATAGTTTTGGTTGGTAGCCAAACTATATCGAAAGGGAGTTTTTTACGCTAAAGCTTTTTTCACCCCCACAAGTAAAACTTGTGGTTTATTCGCATGTATTAATAATAAACGTAAAAGCTTTGCTTTACGTTTACTATTCTATATCAAATTCTTGTTTAAATTTTTCTATTCTCTGATTGGCTTCCTCAACTAATTTTATATGCTCTTTAATTACATTGAGCTCCTGAATTATCTCAAGGGGCTTTTCCCCATTATTTTCGGATAGGTCAACTCTATTTTTTACTTTTAGCTTTTGCCTTACGGCTATAATCTCACCGGGAATCTTATCCACTAAGTCATTGATTTCATCAGACAACTCTTTAATGCGTGGCGTTTCATACGTTGGAAAAAAAGTTTCGCCAAGAATTTTACCTACTATTCTTGGATTAGCTCGCTTCAAAAGGCAATGTAACTCTGGTCTCCTATTTTTTTCATTACACATACGTCTTTTCCAAGCTCTTGTAACATTCACCTTTGCATCCTCATAAACTTCGCTATAATCAATTGCATATTCTCCCTTTATTCCTAGGTATCTTCTGGCCATTTATAGTTGTGTAGCTTCTGCCCTGCAGCATCCTTCACACAGTGAATCATCCAAGTAAGTAATATGCTTCTATACAAATAATTAACCGGCTTTTCTTGAAATGGTCTTACTTTCTTAATATAATCAACTTTTTTGTCTACCAATCCACCCGCTTTTTGTATTTCTGTAACTTCTTTAACAAAACTCTTGGCACCAGATAAATTTCTATGTTTCATTAGCTCATCTGCTTGATCTTCATCTATGTTAATATTTACAACATTTGCCAATACATTTTTAATTACTTTTTTTAGATCATCATCAGGAAGTTCATTAAGCCAAGTCAATGAAGGTAAGCCCCTTGGATTCTTAGCAATCTTTTGTGGATCCTTAATAAGATAATAATTATTAAAGGCCACAACAAATGACATCACACAATTTGGATCAACTAAATCAAATTTCTTGAAATCTAAATCAGTCTCTCTTTTTTTAGTTCTCTCTACAAATGTCTTAGACATTTGTAGGATGTTCCAACAGTCAAGGGCGGCCTGTTTACCATGTCTAGAAATGCTCCAAAAATAATCTCTAATATCTGGATTGTCCTTTTTGGGAGTATATTTTTTGGGGATACATTCTAAAATGCTTGCAATTTTCAAAAACAAAACCTCCTTACAAAAATACTTTATTTTTATTGTACCATTTCGAGATGCTACCGAAAATAAACAGAAATACCACATATCAAGAGAAGGTCTTCAAAAAACGATTATATAAAAGATCGTCCATATCACCAATGATTATTATCAAGCTCTTAGCAGAGATTTTCTATATACATTTATCATTACCATTAGTTATTGACCTGTACTACAAAAAACACACATGATTCTAAGGTTTCATAATTTTCAGGGCATCTGGGGTTGGTAGGGTATCAATTAAAAAAAGTAATTTGATTAGAACAAAAGCCAGTTATTTAAACACGATAAAAACTAGAAAATATCTAATTTCAAACAATAATAAATCTCTAAATAAGACAACAACACCTAAATCATTCACTCATAGACGCTAAACACGACTTCCTGCCTCAAACAGGAAGAAGTATTTAGCGAAAAAAAGGTCCGGTCCTAAGCGTTAGTGTACTTCACCAAATTTTACTTTGATAAGTCAAAATAATGCCACCTAAATTTTGAAGTTGTTTGTCATTATTTGTCAATTTCACATCACGATAAGTTACGATAAACTAAGTTAGCTTTTTCCAAAAAAGCATAAAAAATCCCTGACTCCGCAAAAGAGTCAGGGATTTTCCTAATATTTTAAATTAAAGTTTTTCTTTTTTAACAACGTTCAACTTGTCATCCAAATCATAAACAACTGGTTGACCTGTTGCCATTTCAACACCCATGATATCTTCATCTGAGATACCTTCGATGTATTTTGTGAGGGCACGAAGTGAGTTACCATGTGCTGCAATGATAACGTTCTTGCCATCTAATAATGTAGGAGCAATCTTGTCTTCCCAGAATGGGATAACACGTTCCAAAGTAACCTTTAAGTTTTCACCACCAGGAATAGCACGTGGGTCTAAGTCTGCGTAGCGACGATCTTGTGCTGCGGAACCTTCATCATCAGCACTCAATAATGGAGGAAGGACATCGTATGAACGACGCCAGATATGAACTTGTTCTTCACCATATTTTTCAGCAGCTTTTGCCTTATTCTTACCTTGTAATGCACCGTAATGGCGTTCGTTCAAGCGCCATGTTTTTTCTTCTGGTACCCATAATTGACCAGATTCTTCTAAAGCAAAATGCAAAGTCTTGATAGCACGAGTCAAAACTGAAGTATATGCTTGATCGAATTCGATTCCTGCTTCTTTGAGCTTGCGGCCTGCTTCTTTAGCTTCTTTTTCACCTTGTTCACTTAAGTTAACGTCTACCCAACCAGTGAAAAGGTTCTTCAAGTTCCATTCACTTTGTCCGTGACGAATAAATACTAATTTTGTCATAACTAGCGAAAACCTCTTTCATTTTTGATTTGATTACAATTCACATTTTACACTGAAACACCGAAAATTCATAGTGCAAACGCTATTCAATCGTGAAAATAATCATTAGTGCTGGAGTTGCTCCACTAGAGCCTCTGTTGCAAGTTTAATATTAGCTGGAGTCGTTGCCAAGTTAAGACGAATAAACCCCTTCCCCGCCTCTCCAAATGCCGAACCGAAACTGACCGCCAGATGCGCCTTCTTCTTGATAATGTATTCCAAGTGCTCCGGTTCTATCACCGCAGAAAGATCGATCCATGCAAGATAGGTTCCCTCGAGATCATACACAACTGCTTTGGGGCAGCTCTTGTGCAAAGTGTCTTTCACATATTCATAGTTGTTTCTGACAACATTCAGCATTCCATCCAACCAAGCGGCACCATTTTTATAAGCTGCCTCACCCGCAATTTTACCGATAATATTGCCAGCAGGAGCTGCAAGACGTTCCATGTAGTGATCATAACGTTCACGAAATTGCGGATTAGGCATCACAACATGACTATTTTGCAAAGCCGCCAAATTGAATGTTTTAGATGCAGAATCAACCACTACCGTGTTGTCACGATAGAATCCATTTTTGACTGCCAAAGCTGATGTAAAAGGTTTTTTACCAACTAGCAAATCATGATGGATCTCATCAGAAACGAAAAGTACTTTTTCTTGCCGGCATAACTCCAACAAATCTTCGAGTTCTTTACTACTCCAGACACGCCCAATCGGATTATGCGGTGAACAATTTATAAATAATTTTACGTGTTCTTTTTTGATTTTCTGTTGAATGTCATTCAGGTCCATGTCATAGCTGGTTGCTTTTTGTTTTAGATTTGATGTGACAAGCCGACGATCATTTCTTTTGATTACATTCATAAATGGATAGTATACCGGTTGCAGAATCATGATGGCATCGCCCGGTTGAGTCAACATGTTAATCAGTGTGCTCAAAGATTGGACAACTCCTGTGCTGAATCTGATCCAATCACGCTGCACTTCTATGTTATGCCGCTCACTTTGCCATTTACAATAAGCCTCGTAGTAACTAGCCGGGGTTTTCGAATAGCCGTACACACCATGTTCAATTCTTTTTTTGAGTGCAGCTGTTACTTCTTCTGAAACCTTGAAATCTGCGTCCGCTACCCATAATGGCAGTAGATTATCTGTTCCAAACACCTCATCCGTTGCATCCCACTTAACTGAATCTGTATTACGGCGGTCGACCGCATAACGCTTTACAAATTCTTCAACACTCATCAATTCTTTCCATCCTCTCTCAAATTACGATCTTTTTTTAATTTCAATTTACGTTTCTTACTTCTGATCGGTTTTACACCTATTATGTCCAATACAAAGGTAAAAATAGGTATTCCCACGATCAGTCCCCACATTCCTAAAAAATGTTCCGATACAAACAAAACTGCAAAAGTATAAAAAATAGGCAATTCAGTCTTATTAGACATCAGTTTTGGATTCAGTACATATGACTCGATCGAATGGATCACAAGTAGCATGATAATAATATAAATCACGTAATTCGTGCCACCAACTGAATATCCAATGAAACTCATTGGAATTGCTGAGATAATCACTCCCGCAACTGGTATCAGGCTCATTAAAAAGATAAGCAATGACAAACTGAATAGCTGCGGCATATTCATTACTGCCAAGCAGATTGTTGTCAAAGTTGTGTTAACAAGCGCAATGATGAATTGTGTTTCAAGTACAATTCCAAAAGTGTTGACGAATTTTTCAGCAAAAAAATAAATATCCTGAAAGAACCATGCAAATGGTCCCTTCAAAAAGCTCCTCGAAAAATGATACATCTCTTTTTTTTCAAGTGTGAAAAAGAAACTCAGCATCAATGACACTACAAAGGTGAATCCCATCGAACCAACGCTGGTCAAATACTTAAAAATCAGTGTTACACCATTCTTCATCTGCGCCGTTATCTCAGAATTACTGATATAATCATTGACATACCTCATTACCGCATTGGTATCAGTGTCCGGATTCTGGTAAAAGTTAATCACGTACTTAGCCATTGCCTCAGTCTGTGTGAATAATTTAGGCAGATAAATCGTCACCGCAAAATAAAGCAAGCTGATAATTAATAGGTAGACCGCAATTATAATCAGGCGCGATGGAATTTTAACATGACGTCTTATGGTTTTATTAAGGCTAAGCACCAAGAAAGTGAAAATAAACGTTAATAAAATAAGACTCATCATACTTTTCATCAAATACAACACCAAAATGATAACTAGCAGAACAACTGTCCTGCGCAACTTAACATTTGCTAAAAATTTCTCCCACACACCCAATAACATCACTCCTCATAATCACTGCAGCTTCTAACTCTAATTGTACCCAAACTAACAGCAAAAATCTGCCTTTGGCAAAACAAAAACACAATCTTTAAGAATTTTCTTGTTTTGACACACCTAAAACGGCGCGGACCTAGTTTTTTACTAGCCGCACCGCTTATTTTTGTAAAATGTTCACTTAACTTGCTGTAAACCCAATTGATATTGAGCTAGTCTTGTGTCCCGTGAATTTTTCCGTGTCAAAAATCAAATTATCGGCACTCTTTTCACTATCTGTATTCAGACAGCAAGTTTCGAAGAAGCTGTAATTTTTCCTTTATCTCACGTCCTGTGTCAGTGTCAGCCACTGTTTGCCGCTTCAGCTCCTGATTCACTACCCTTTTTGTTGAAAGAATGTCGCGGCCATTTTTGATCGCATCTTCTTTTGAAGTGAATGGATGATGTGTCACTAACTGCAGACCATACGAATTGTATAGCAGAGTATACCCGCCAATACCAGTTGTTGGCTGATAGGCCTTCGAATACCCACCATCAATGACGATCATTTTCTTGTTAGCCATAATCGGCTGATGTCCCTTTTTAACGGGAGTGTGTCCATTGATAATATGCCCTTGATCCGCATTCAGACCAAATTCCTGCAGTAATTTGCGACAGAACCATTCTTCTTTGCGTAAACTGTAGTAGGCATTCTTTTTTTCCAAATGCGTATCTTTATCCGCAACAAAGTAACGGGCAAAAGTAGTCATTGCATGCTTACCAAACAAGGGTGATAAGGGTCCTTGCCACAAATACCACAGCATGTCAGTTGCAAGATCATCGGTTATGTCCGGTTCCCCATAAGCCTTGCGCAATTTCTTTTCAAAAAAATCAAGCAGTGACTTGCCTTCATAGGTTTTGCCATTGAACTTAAACACACGGAATGAACCATCCTTCTCAACAGGAATGCATCCGTGAAAAAGGAGATTGCCGTTATAGCATTTATACATGCTGCCCTTGTCCATCATAAAATCTAAATGTTTGTGCAGTTTAGGAGCATTTTTGAAGGAATCAAGCAGTGAACGTGTGATCTTCTCTTCTTCTGCAGTTAATTTGTATGGATCTTTCGGATCGACCGTCGCGAAACATTCACAAGCCAGCGGATATTTTTTGTTATCAATTATAACTTCGCCCTTCGCATAATCTATTTTGTCCAACAAAGCAACATTCTCCGTGTCAAATTCCGGCCGCCGTTTGCATATTTGACCTTCTAATTTGAACTGGATCATTGCCACCGCTTGGTGGATCTGCGTTATCTGCTTTCTTTCATCTGGTCTAATGACTTCGCTGTCCTCTACTGTCTTAGGCCTGAATGCTTGCACATCCGTATAATTCTGTTCCGCAAACATCGACAAATGCCGCAAATTAATTCCATATGCATCTTCAATAATTGACAGATTGTTATAGCGGGCACAGATGCGCAACAAGTTCATAATACATAGAGCAGACCCAGAAACAGCACCAAGCCAAATGATATCATGATTCCCCCATTGAATATCAACTGAATGATAGTTCATCAATGTATCCATAATCTTATCTGGCGCTGGACCGCGATCATAGATATCGCCAATAACATGCAGATGATCAACCACAAGCCGCTGGATAGTGTAGCAAGTTACGGTGATAAATTCATCGGCTTGATGAAGTGCCACCAAATTATGCAAGATCTGATTATAGTAGTTGCGTTTATCCAATTCCTGCCGATCGTTATACAGCAGTTCTTCCGTTATATAAACATAATTTGGATCCATTGCTTTTCTGACTTTAGAGCGTGTGTATTTGGTGGCAGTGATCTTTAAAACTTCAATCAAACGTGCAATCGTATTCAGATACCATTGGTCCAGTTCATCCTGAGTTGCAACATGTTTTTTGCGATAAACAAGTTTGTCTTCAGGATAATAGATCAAAGTAGCGAATTCTTGGATATTTCTCGGTGTTAATCGTCCACCAAAGTTCTCAATAATTTTTTGTTTTACATTGCCGGAACCATTACGCAAAGTGTGGTCAAATGCATTGTATTCACCGTGAACATCGCTCACAAAATGCTCTGTGGCCTTTGGCAGATTTAAAATTGCCTCTAAATTAGTGATTTCGGTGACAACATCCTGTTTCGCAGGAAACTTTTCACGCAGCAATTCTTCTGTATACGACATTTTTGAATTCTCCTCAGCTTTGATTTTCGCATATCATTGTTACCGATAACATACAATTAGTATACCCAATAATATACACCATATTAGGGTAAATACCAATATTATCTCGGTCTTCTACAAAGCCTTACCAAGGCTTAAATAAGCGTACAAACAATTAACAATACCAATTTCCAAAGGCACAGCAATTAAGTTGCAAAAAAGTGCTTTTAATGATAAAGTGAACCCATCTAATGTAAGGGGATTCATAAGGAGGAATTTTTAATGGTCAACACAAAAATCGAAAGAACCGAAGCCCGTGTGGAAAAAAATACAGAATGGCGTTTGTCTAACGAAGAAAATGCTCATTTTTTGAATGTTATTTTTTCAAAAGAACTTGAAAACGCAATGAAGGACAATCGTAATTTTTCCTTTAGCCGTTTTGAATCCGAACAGCTGAACTATCTGCGTCCCCTAGTTGAAAAATTGGACAGCGATTACGAATTAACCCTTGATAAAAGTGTCATCGGTTCTGACTTTTTACCACTCTCTTCCAAAGATGCCGTTCATTTGCTCAAAAAGGTCAGTGCTTAACACTGTTAAGTTAATTGTAAGCTAAGTTCAAAGAAAGCGATGGACCAATAATTGTTAACATTGAGTATTAATTTGCATAATTCAATTTAAAAGAGGGGCTGTGCCAAAAGTTAACTTTTGGCACAGTTCCTCTTTTATTCCGTGTAAACGCGTTCCTACGTTCAGTCAGGATCAACCTTACCTTTGGCTCTGGAAAAACTGACGCCTAGTGGGCAAGACTTGAAGCTACAAAAACCGTGTCTCCAAGTCCTGGCTTCAGATTGGGAACTTGAGCTTCTTCAGCACCGTCCTCACAGCTAAAACGGTGTAAATAAAACAGTGTTTTCCGCAGATTAAAAATGCCACCGTGAGGCTGCTAGAATCAAATCATTTTGCTGCTAGGTGGCACAATTACTTTCTCTCATTGCGACATCAATTCCAATAATGTCATGTTTTTCCAAACAAACATCACCTAAGTTATTTGGTAGAACTATTCTAATCTTCTAAACACAGACTCAAAGTTCAAGAGAGCATGCACGTTCTTTAGCTCCACATATTCCATTACAATTCAAAAAAGCTCTGCAAAACCGATCTTGCTTTACAGAGCTAATCTTATTATGTTTATTTGTGCTAAAAGTCCTTTTAATATATCCCGCCTTTTTTCATAGTCAGGACAGAATCATCTTTCAAAAAACAAACTTTTTAAGAAAACATCTTCTTTGCTGCTTTAGCTAGTGTCAATGGATCTTTATCATAACGCGGCGTTTTTACCAGCTTATCCATTGAAACACCTGCAAAATGAAAAGCAGCAATCTCACCTGAACGCACAGCACTCTGCTCGGTAAAGATCATTTGATACGGCTGTTCAACAAATTCGCCGGTAAATGCCAGATTTGTCGAATGATCTGGAATAACCTTTGGGCGATCAACCTTGGCCCGGTTGTTGAATAAAGCCGAAGCGTATGGCATATAGACAGGAATACAATTAATAACACTTTCTAGAATTTCTTTCTCCTTAGCCATAATACTGCGCGGTCCTGGGTCAACTTTTGCTAACTGTCCCAGTAACTCTAAAACCATTTCTTTACCATTCATCTTAATATACTGTTTATCAACAAATTCTCCATTACGCCGCGGATACAGAAAGTATCCCCAAATAACGGTTTCGTTCGGCTTCTGTGTTGTAAAATGCGGTTGATGATGAACCACGATCGACATATTAACATCTTTATGTCCCAATGGTGTAATCGGAGTCGTTGAGATAAACGAATTCAGAGCATTTCCCGGCAATTGTGTCGTAATGCGCGTTATTTCATTCAGCAGTAAATGATTTTTGGTCGTTAATGTAAAACTGACCCATTCGCTCGCATTGCGGTCAGCAAAGAATTTATCTGGATTGCCCAAATTATAGAAATGTTCTGTTGCTTTTTTCCAGAGACTCGCCGCTGCCCCATAATCGTTATTTTCAACAGCTGGTGTTGTATAATCACCCAAAGTCGCAGAATCCGTAATAGAACCATTAGTAAAGATAACGGCTGTCTGCTCATCGACTGCAATATCCTCTTTTTCCCCTGTCACAGTATTCTCAATTGTTATTCCTGTCACAGTTATTTCATCTTGCATGGCTGTATTCTTAAATTTCCAATCTATAACACGACGATTTAAAATAATCTTGCATTCCTGTTCTTTCAAATAATTTATCAACGGCAGCATTATGCTTTCATATTGATTGTATCTTGTCCGGTTAACACCCACTAAATGTTCGATTTGAGTGAATTCGTAAATCATTTGATGCATATAGCGCCGCAGTTCTTGTGCCGAGCTCTGTGTTCTAAATGCAAAAGTTGTTTCCCACATGAACCAGAAATTAGTCTTAAATAAATGGGGATCATTCTTAAAATAATCAGCAATAGAAACATTGTCGAGTTTCTCTTCTTGGGAATCAGGCATCGTGATTAGTTTAGTCAATAAGTATCTATCCTTTGTATCCAGACCCAGTTTGCCTGCATCACGAATTCCTTTGTTTCCCTCAAGTAAACGTGCCTTATCAAAAGTTCGATGATGTGCGTCAAAGTCACGCGTATCTTCAGCTGCCGTCATCCCTGGTTCTGTTGCCGATGGAATTCTGCTTAGCAGGTCCATTAAATCAACATATGTGCGGTAGTTAAGCATCCGGCCGCCGCGTGCGACATACCCTTGGCGATTTTCCAAGGATGATTCTTATTCCAGTATTCATCGGTTACATTTGCTGTCTCAGCACCATCATTCGAACCATGATCGTCCAAAGAATAAAAAGTAATCTGTGAGCCCTTCCAATGTCCTTCTTGTATCAAATAAACTGCAGCTGCCATGTTTGCTAAACCTGCTCCAACCATAATTGCTTTATTTTTCATCATACTATTCCGCCCCTCCCACTTGTTATCGCTTTCACTTGCTATTATAGACTCATAGATATAAATAATCCACGTTTAAGATGTTCGGAGTACTCAACACCAAAAAAGGGCACAGACAGCGGCCATTCAGCCATTATCCATGAACCCTTTATCTAGAATACTATTTTTTAATGCATTCTTATTCTTCAGGTGAAACCAAGATTTTTACCTGTTCTTTGTCAACAGCTAATGTCTTAATTCCTTCTTGAACAACATTGCTCAAACCAATCTTTTTCGTGATAATCTTCTCAAACAATTCTTGATGATTCTTCAACATCCCTAGAACAGCTGAAAAAGAATTATTGTAAGCCAGTGTCGTCACGATCCTGATCCCATTCATTATTAAATCATTGGTCAAGTCAATCGTCACCGGCCGACCAAAAAGTGCAACAATTTGAAAAGTTCCATTTCTTCTAGTCAGTTTCAACCCAGAATCAAATGTTGCTTGAACCCCTGCAGCTTCAAAAGTAACATCCACACCATTCGGACAATCTTTTCTAACCTCTTCTACCACATCTACTTTCAATGGATTCAATGTCTTCTTGATTCCCAATTCCCGTGCCTTGCTCAAACGCGACGTGGAAACATCAATAATATAAACATTATCGGCACCCGCTATTTTGGCCAGTAATGCCGTCAGCAAGCCGATTGGTCCAGCGCCCAGAACAGCCACATTCTGTCCTTCGCGCAAACCGCTTCGTTTAATAGCTTCAAAAACGACAGCTGTCGGTTCCGCTAAGGCTCCTAACTCATAGCTCATCCCAGTTGGCATTTTGTGCGCGAAAATCTCTTTAACATTAGCATACTGCGCAAAACCACCATCATCAGAAAAGCCAAGAAAGTTGCCTGCTCCATCCGGTGCAAAAACCCGATTACAAAAATTGTAATCACCTCTGCGGCAATTATCACACTTGCCACATGTGATCAAAGGTTCAACTGCAACAGCGTCCCCTTCTTTCAAGGTGGTCACTGCGGCGCCAACTTTGACAACTTCTCCTGAAAACTCATGTCCCAAAGTTATTGGTAGTGTCCTCTCAGTAAGTGGATGGGGTTCAGTCGGCAATCCCCATGCTTCTAAATACGCATGCAAGTCACTGCCGCAGATACCACAGTACTTGACTTTGATCTGAACTTGATTATCTTTAGGATCAGCTATCGGAATATTTTCAACCCGAACATCCTTCTTACCATAAATTCTTGCAGCCTTCATAAATAACCATCCTCCCTTAGTTGCAGCGATGCACTAAAGTTGGCTATATAATTTGCCTGCCGTGGTACTTCATCAGTCCGATCATTTAAACTCAACGAAGCATTTTCACAATTTCGATTTTACAAGCCCAGTAGACAAGTATGTATAGGGCATTAGTGGAATCGTTTTCTTTTTCACCTCGAATTCTAGTCCTTTTTTCAAATTTTTTCAACTTAAATATTCGTTTTTTAAAATGGTATAATTCGCAATAACTAATATTAATTCCACACTATAACCTTTATTTGATGGATTTCAGAAGAACATACTAATTATAAACTTAAGAATATATTTTTTAAAATTTAGCAGCATTATTTAAATTTGTTAATATGAGAGCGCAAAAAAACACTGAAGACGAGTCTGGGGCAAAAGTTTAACTTTGATCTAATGTTCCATAAGTCAAAATTATCTGGCTAACTTAGAATTACTCATAGCAAAAAATCAGCTATTTCACTATCTAAAGCTAGTGCTCAAATTTATTGACTTATGTCACACTCCCATCTTCAATGTTTTAGTAACAACTTTTTATTCATTTAAAATTGAAAATAACTAACTAAAATTTTTTCAGTAGTCTTAGCGATCTGCGTAACCGTTGGGATGCGTCTGATGCCATTTCCAAGCTGTTTCAATGATTTTATGAATGTCATCAAACTCCGGCTTCCAGCCCAAAACTTTGCGTGCCTTATCCGAAGCAGCAATCAAGGTGTCAGGGTCTCCGCCTCTTCTTGGTGCCGTAACTGCTGGAATCGGCTTCCCTGTGACTTCACGTGCTGCTTTTAAGATTTCCATATTCGAGAATCCCGTTGAAGATCCTAAGTTAAAAGCATTGCTTTCGTTACCATCACGCAAATAGTTTACAGCTAAAATATGTGCATCTGCTAGGTCAAATGGGTGAACATAATCCCGCACGTTCGTGCCATCAGGTGTATTGTAATCATCACCAAAGATCTGTAGCTTTTCGCGGGTTCCCGCGGCAACCTGTAGCACTATCGGCAGCAAATGTGTCTCAGGGTTATGGTCTTCTCCAATACTGCCATCAGGTTTTGCACCTGCAACATTAAAGTAACGCAGTGCAACGAATTTGATTCCGTTAGCTAAGTCAGTCCAGTGCATGATTTTCTCCATTGCCAACTTGCTTTCACCATAAGGATTAATTGGTTTCTGCGGATCAGTTTCTTTAATAGGCATTGTCTCAGGAATACCGTAAGTTGCAGCCGTTGAAGAAAAGACGATTCGTTTGACCCCGACTTCATTCATAACCTCTAACAAACTGATCATTCCAGCTGTATTATTGTCAAAATATTTCAGCGGTTTTTTCATTGACTCTGCGACAAGTGAAAAGGCTGCAAAATGAATAACTGCATCAATTGCTGGATTTTCCGCAAAGACTTTTCTCATAAAAGTTTTGTCAGCAATATCGCCTTGATAGAATTTTGCATTATCATTAACAGCTGCTCGATGTCCCGTAACCAGGCTATCAACGACAACAACCTCATCACCCTTTTCAACCAAACGATCAACTGTATGGGAGCCGATATACCCAGCTCCCCCTAAAACTAAAACTGCCATTAGGCATTTCCTCCTTGGAGCGTACGCATCGGTTTCGCAATCCGTTAAAGCTGCTACGTACGTTTGCTTTTGTTTAATAAGAAGCAATTTTTTTACGGACACATTCGCAATCAGTTTCCATTCATTTTTTGATTACAAATCTATCCGCTAATATTCTACCAGTTATCGACAGCTTTTTGTTAGATTAAATAAAAATTTACAATTAATATGCGGTCGGTACTTCAGGGAGCAGTACTTGTCGTTTGTAGTTTCTTGTGGTTAACTAGAGATTAGAAATCGATATAAGGGGAAAAAATATGGCTGAGTTGGTCTACAAACAAATCATTACTGATCTTAAACAAAAGATTTTTGCAGGAACTTATCCTGAACTGAAACTGCCTGATGAGCGTTCCTTAAGTTCGCTTTATGGAGTCAGCCGCAGTACTATCAAAAGAGCTTTGGGTCGAATGGCAAGTGATGGCATTATTTTTAAAAAACGCGGTGCTGGAACCTTCATTAACCCCTTATACTTGAAAAATGAATCTGTCTTCAATTATGAAGAAGGTTCAAATCTGGGTGTGACCGATAATTTCAAGATGGATGGCAAAAAACCGCAGGTTAAGGTTCTTTCTTTTGAAGTGACCAAGCCGACACGCGAATTGCAGCGAGATCTTTTTTTAAAAAGTGATGACTTCGTCTATAAAATAGTCCGTTTACGGCTGTTTGACGAACAGCCCTTCATGATAGAAACTGGTTATATCCCAATTAAAATCATCCCTGAGTTATCTCATGATATTATTCAGGGATCAATCTTTAACTATGTTCAGCAAGAACACCACCAAGCGGTTACAAAATCATTTCTTTCAGTTTTTGCAGAACCTTCAACCCCACATGACCAGCAACTATTGCAATTATCAGAAAAAGAGCCGACAGGTATCATGGAAGGAATCTTTTTTTTAGATAATGGGACCCCTTTTGAATTCTCGCATATGCGTTTTCATTATAAGTACTTAAAATTTAACACTTTCGTATCTGTTAATTAAAACAGGCACATTATATCTTTTGCCATCGTTCTTCTCGGTTGTCTTACTATTATTAATTGTCTTCAATTTGAGAGTTGAGAATCGGTTCAAACCATTTTTTTAATTCCGTGATTTTAAGCGGATAAAAAGCTGGTTCTCCGATTTTTTTTATATACACCAAAATTATCTGGTCACCCTTGATTTTCTTGTCATGAAGCATTGCACGGTAAAAAGCGGCGGATCCAAGTTGGTTTGCCACAAGCGGTAACCCCACTTGTGCCAGTCGCGCAGTTATTTCGGCAGTTGTTCCGGCTGCAGTCATTCCTTTTTTCTCAAAAGCAGCCGTTATATATGCCATGCCAACTGCAACAGCTTCACCATGCATAAGCTGTCCATCCTCAATCAGCTCTAGTGCATGTCCCAAGGTATGCCCAAAATTCAGTAATTTGCGCAAACCGTTTTCCTTTTCATCACGCATCACGACACTTGCTTTAAATGCAATACTAGCATGGATTAAACTCTCAGCTTGCAAAATAATATCCGCAGGTTGATGCACTTTCTGCACGATCTCCCAAAAACTACCACCGACAAGGGCTGCACATTTAACTATTTCACCGTATCCCTCGACCAACATTCGCTTAGGCAGTGTCTGAATAGTACTGGGATCAATCAAGACTAAGTTTGGCTGGTAAAAACTGCCCACCATATTTTTACCAGCATTCAAGTCAATCGCAGTTTTTCCACCGACCGAACTGTCAACCTGCGCCAACAACGATGTTGGAATTTGAATCAGCGAAATACCACGCATATAGATAGAAGCAACAAATCCTGCTAAATCGCCGACAACTCCACCACCTAAAGCGACGATACCATCAGACCGTACAAAGTTATTCTGTGCCAGTGAATCTATCAATACTTGCACCTGTTCCCAAGACTTGCTGGTTTCACCAGCAGGAACAGTCAATATAACAACACGATGTCCCATTTCAATAAGCTGTGCTTCAACCTTGTCAACATACAGAGGCCCCACATTATCATCTGTGATCACTGCGATCTTCTTTGGTTGCCATAGTGGCTTAATGAATTCCGCTAAATGCTGCAGCAGACCATCTTGAATCTTCACTTGATAATTCTTAAGTGTTATTTCATTTTTTTCTTCTGACATCTTGTTTCACCTACTTATTGTTTATTACTTGGTGAACTTCAAAGACCTTTTGAGCCATTTTTAGGTAAGTTTTTGGCTTCAATGCTTGTGGGCCATCTGATAACGCCTTGTCTGGCTCATCATGGATCTCAACGATCATCCCGGACGCTCCTGAAGCTGTTCCGGCCAATGCCATAGGTGTTACAAGGTCCCATTCTCCAACCGCATGACTCGGATCAACTATAACAGGGTAATGTGTCAGCTTCTGCAAGACTGGAACCGCTCCTAAATCGAAAGTATTGCGTGTGTACTTGTTATCAAAGGTTCTTATACCTCGTTCTAAGAGCATAATCTGCCGGTTCCCCTCTGAAGCAATGTATTCTGCAGCATTCAGCAAATCATCGATCGTCGCAGACATTCCGCGCTTCAAAGCAACTGGAATGTTCGTTTTACCAACTGTTTTTAGCAGTGAAAAATTCTGCATATTGCGCGCGCCTATCTGAAAAATGTCCGTGTACTTAGCGACCATTTCAACATGCTCATCATCCATAACTTCGGTAATCATATCCATTTCGTTCTCGTCTGCAGCCTCGCGCAAGTATTTAAGTCCTTCTTCACCTAAACCTTGGAAAGAATAAGGTGAGGTTCGAGGCTTGAACGCACCACCGCGAACGATCTTCGCACCACCCTTCTTAGCGACCCGAGCCATCTTTTTCACATGTTCTTCACTCTCAACTGAGCAAGGGCCGGCCATCATAACGAACTCATTCCCGCCAATCACAGCATGCGGCGTATGGATAACTGTATCTTGCGGATGAAATAGCCGACTTCCTTGGACCGCCGCTGGCACATTAGTAATGACTTCTTCAACTGTCTCTAAAATATTGGTCGGCAACTCATTTTCATCTGCTCCTTGAACAGCGACACGATTGTTATTAACAAATATCTGTTTTTGCCCGTTAAATTTCTTCCTTAATTCTGCAATTCCTTCTTCTGCTTTGTTTTTATTAAAAACGATAATCATAGTTGTTTCCTCCTTGTGTTAATATAATATTTTTTTTACTTCTTCAACCGGCATTTTTTTACCTGTCCAAAACTCAAAGGCCAGTGCTCCTTGCCACAAGAGCATTCCAAAACCATTGCATACCTGACAACCATGCTCCTTTGCCCTTTTTAGAAGTACTGTCTCAGCAGGTTGGTAGATAATATCGTAAACAAGCTGTCTGGCTGAGAGGCTTTCCAACATATCTTCTTCGAATGGCAACTTCTGCTCTGTCATCCCGACATTCGTTGCGTTAATCAAAATATCACTTTGTTTCAAGACAGCTCGCATTCTCTTACTATCACTATATGGATAGACATTAAACTCAGTCTTTGATTTTGCTGCCACTGCTGCTACCCATTCCTGCAAACGGGTATAAGTGGCATTCGGACGTTTAAAAATATTTACTTTTGAAACACCATACTTAGATGCCGCTGCAATAATCGAACGTCCGGCCCCCCCAGCGCCGAGAATAGTTACTTTTTTCCCTTTCAGATTCCAGCCGTGCGCCTGCAAGTCTTCAAAAAGTCCTGCTCCATCTGTCGTTTCACCAATCAAACGCCCATTCTCATTTTTTACCGTGTTCACCGCTTTGACCAGCTGGGCTTCTGGCGTGATTCCGTCAAGAAATGGAATAATTTCTTTCTTAAACGGCATTGATAAGTTAATCCCTCTGATGCCTAGACTCTTAATACCTAAGACTGCATCACTTAATTTATCTGGTGCGACTTCAAAGGCAAGGTAACACGCATTCATATCATAGTATCTAAAACTACAGTTATACATTGCTGGCGAGTGGCTATGCTTAGCAGGATAAGCAATAAAACCATATAACTCAGTGTGCCCATCAATTTCCATTGATCCTTCCTCCAGTCCTTCTACCCAATCACAGATAATCTGACTTCGTTGCGTGAATGCGTTTGTTGGTAGACCTGTACGATTCGCTCAACTGTGAAGTTATTTGCTGCAAGGACTTCATCTGCTGCACCGCTCGCTCCGAAATGATCGATCCCAATCACGGAACCATCCAAACCAACAAATTTCTGCCAGCCTAAGGTCGTTCCCATTTCAATTGCAACCCTTCTGCGCACATCAGAAGGAAGGACTTGCTCTTGATATTTAGTCGATTGCTTTTCAAACAACTCCATTGAGGGCATTGAAACTACGCTAACATCTTGCCCTAATTGTGCTAATTTCTGCTGTACCTTAACTGCCAGATGAACTTCTGAGCCCGTCGCTATTAAAATCCCAGCCGGCCGCAAACCTCTTTGTGTAGAGATTACATATCCGCCGCATGCTACTCCGTTTGAAGCCAGTTTATTTGAGCCTGGCAAAACTGGTAATTTTTGTCTTGTCAAAACCAATGCTGTCGGATGATCGAGAGCGGTCACAGCCTGTTTCCAAGCAGCAATCGTTTCATTAGGATCAGCTGGACGTAAAACCACCACATTGGGAATAGATCTTAGACTCATCAGCTGCTCTACGGGTTGATGCGTCGGGCCGTCCTCACCGACTGCAATTGAATCATGTGTAAAAACGTATGTTACCGGCAATTTCTGCAGAGCTGCGAGTCTGATTGCCCCACGCATGTAGTCGGAGAAGACAAGGAAGGTTCCTCCAAAAACACGCATTCCTCCATGAAGTGCCATTCCATTTAGCATCGTTCCTTGAGCAAATTCTCGGACTCCAAAGGCAATGTTTCGTCCGCTTCTATCTTGCGCACTCATCAGAGAACTGTTTTCGATCGTCGTCTTATTCGAGGATGCCAAATCAGCCGATCCACCGACAAACTCATCCATCCGTGCTGCAATATTCTGAATAACCTTATGACTTGTATCACGTGAAGCCTCAGCTCCATTATCATACTTGGCAATGCCATCAGTTACATCTGGTGCTGCTTGTTCTTCCATTGCCGCTTTTAGCTTCTTTAATAGTGCAGGATTGTTATTTTGCAATTCCAGAATTTTCTTGTTCCACTTTTTTTCAGCGTCTCGACCTCGTTGAATGATCGTCTGCTGCGCATAGTCTTCGACCTCTGGTAAAACTGTGAATTCATCAGCTGTCCAGTCCAGATTTTCTCGCAGCTTCGCAAGATTATTCTCTCCTAATGGATTACCGTGAACACGATTAGTTCCAGCATCGGGTGTTCCAAAACCGATCGTCGTTTTCACCTCAATCAATGCGGGTTTATCTGTCTGCTTAGCAGCAATAATTGCTTGGTCGATTGCTTCAACATCGTTCCCATCCATAACCAAAAATGTAGCCCAGCCATAACTCTCAAAGCGTTGTCTGACATTCGTTTTGAATGAGCGGCTTGTCGGCCCATCCAGTGAAATATCGTTTGAATCATACAACACAATCAGCTTCTCCAATTTTTGGTTACCAGCAAAACTGGCTGCTTCATGTGAAACTCCTTCCATCAAGTCGCCATCACTTGCTAAGACATACGTGTGATGATCGATTACCTTAGTATTTTTATTAAATTTTTCTGCCAGATGTGCTTCTGCTAACGCCATCCCGACCGCCATACCCAATCCTTGGCCTAGCGGTCCTGTTGTTGCTTCCACCCCTGGAACCAAACCATATTCCGGATGGCCGGGCGTTTTGCTGCCAAATTGTCGAAAGTGTTTAAGATCGTCGATCGTGATGTCAAAACCGCTTAAATGCAGCAAACTATACAGCAAGGCTGAGCCATGACCCGCAGACAAAACAAAGCGGTCACGATCAAACCACTTCGGATCATGAGCATTAAGCCGCAAGTGCCGGCTCCACAAGGCCCATGCCATAGGGGCAGCACCTAAAGGCAAACCCGGATGTCCTGAATTAGCCCTTTGTACCATCTCAACACTAAGCATCCGCAAATTATTTATCGCAACTTCGTCTCTTTCATTCGACTTTTTTTCCATTTTTTATTCCTCCTGATTCTTTCGTGGCAACGAAAAAAGCTCTCACGGTCTGCACCGTGAGAGCTTCTTCACTCCGAATCACACTAGAATCGATCCCTGATAAAAATAGGAGTCCTATTGCGATTTAGAAAAAAGCCACACAGTGCTTGGTAAATTGCATCCATGTGACTTTCAATAATATTCAACATACGAAAATTACTGGTCACATCCAATGCGGAACGTAATGTCCACATCAGATGCGATGTCGACATTACTGAATAAACCAGTAATAATAAAATCGATTTGTTTGTTTAGCCAATAATTTTTGCATAATTAGATTCTCCTAAAAAATAAAAATTCAATTAGAAACAAGTTGTTACTAAGGAGCATAAAGGGTTGTTTTATAAAAGTCAACCTTTTTGGAAAAGTTTTTTTAAAAATAATAGTAGTCAAGAATTTCTTCATTAGATTCCATTTTAAAAAAATTTCATAATTGGAGCGGTCCAATAATTTAAAAAGTTGACTTTAGCTTAAAATCCAGTATTATTATAGGTGAATAATAAGTTGAACTGCCACAATTTGGATTTTAAATAAAGGAGCTTATTTTATGACTTCAGAAGACTTTTCATCACCACAATATTTAAAAAAACTTGATGCTTATTGGCGTGCTGCAAATTATATTTCAGTTGGTCAATTATACCTAAAAGACAATCCTTTGCTTAAACACCCTTTGGAAGCAAAGGATGTTAAAGTCAAACCCATCGGCCATTGGGGCACAATTGCTGGTCAGAATTTCATTTATGCACATCTGAACCGAGTTATCAACAAATACGATCTGAATATGTTCTACGTTGAAGGTCCTGGTCATGGTGGACAGGTCATGGTTTCCAACTCCTATCTTGATGGCAGCTACACAGAAATATACTCTGATATAACACAAGACGAAAAAGGCATGAAAAAACTTTTCAAACGTTTTTCTTTTCCTGGCGGAGTTGCTTCTCATGCTGCGCCGGAAACTCCCGGTTCTATTCATGAAGGCGGTGAATTAGGCTATTCGATCTCTCACGCAACCGGTGCGATTTTCGACAACCCAGATCTGATCGCCGCCGCAGTTGTCGGCGATGGCGAAGCCGAGACAGGCCCGTTGGCGACCTCATGGCAATCAAATAAATTCATTAACCCAATCAATGATGGTGCTCTTTTGCCTATTCTTGATCTGAATGGCTTTAAGATTTCAAATCCAACGCTGCTCTCGCGTCAGAGTAACGCGGATTTGCAGAAGTATTTTGAAGGGCTTGGTTGGCATCCAATCATTGTTGAAGGCAGTGATCCTGCTAAAGTTCACCCCGTAATGGCTAAAGCAATGGATGAAGCGATCGAAGAGATAAAAGCTATTCAGAAAAAAGCACGCGCTAACAACGATCCCTCACTACCTACGTGGCCAATGATCATCTTCCGTGCACCTAAGGGATGGACCGGTCCAAAGTTTTGGGATAATGAGCCGATCGAAAACTCTTTCCGTGCACATCAGATCCCGATTCCTGTTGATCAAAATGACATGCAGCATGCCGATGCCCTTGTCGAATGGCTCAAGAGCTATCGCCCTGAGGAGCTTTTCAATGAAGACGGCAGCTTGAAAGAAGAACTTGCCGCAATTGCACCTAAGGGAGCCAAACGAATGGCTGCTAATCCGCACACCAACCCTGGAAAATTGATCAAGGACCTCATCTTACCAGATTATCGCAACTATGCTGTTGATAACTCTGTCAAGGGTAAGGTAGTTGCGCAAGATATGACTGTTCTTGGGAAATATTTGCGTGACGTCTTTGAAGAAAATGCTCAAAACAGTAATTTTCGTTTGTTCGGGCCTGATGAGACAATGTCCAACCGCCTTGCACCTATCTTTGAAGCAACTAAACGTCAATGGCTTGAAACTATCAAAGAACCTAATGACGAATTTTTAGCGCCGGCAGGTCGGGTAATAGACTCCCAGCTTTCTGAACATCAAGCCGAAGGTTGGCTTGAAGGTTATGTTCTGACTGGTCGTCATGGTATTTTTGCCAGCTATGAAGCTTTCTTACGCGTTGTTGATTCAATGCTGACACAACATTTTAAATGGTTGCGCAAAGCAACTGACCAATCTTGGCGCAGCGATGTCCCTTCCTTAAACGTTGTGGCAACATCAACTGTTTTCCAACAGGATCACAATGGTTATACACATCAAGACCCTGGTATTTTAGGACATTTGGCTGATAAGAAACCTGAATTTATCCGTGAATATCTTCCAGCAGATGCCAACTCTCTCTTGGCAGTTTTTGATAAAGTTCTCAATGATCGACAGAAGATCAACTTGATCGTTTCTTCTAAGCATCCGCGTCCACAATTCTATTCAGTTGCTGAAGCTAAAGAACTAGTTGACCGTGGTCTTAAGATTATTGATTGGGCTTCCACGGATCAAAATGCTGAACCAGATATTATTTTTGCAGCAGCTGGGACAGAACCAAACTTAGAAACGTTGGCGGCTATCTCGATTCTTCATGAAAAAGCACCTGAACTTAAAGTTCGTTTCATCAATATTGTTGATCTACTTAAACTGCGCAGCCAAAAATTAGATCCGCGTGGGCTAAGCGACGCTGAATTTGATGCCTACTTTACGAAAGACAAACCAGTTATCTTTGCTTTTCATGGCTATGAAGGCTTGATTAGAGATATTTTCTTTGACCGTCATAACCATAATCTGCATGTGCACGGTTATCGTGAAAATGGTGATATCACAACTCCTTTTGACATGCGTGTACTGAATCAGATGGATCGTTTTGATCTCGTTAAATCGGCACTTTTAAGCCTACAAACTGCTGATAAATACGCTCAAATCGTGGCTGAGATGAATAGCACTATTGAAAAACATCATCAGTTTATCCGTGATGAAGGAACTGATCTGCCTGAAGTTGAAAATTGGACATGGAAAGAATTAAAATAACGCACCCTGAAAAAAACTGAATTGACAATAAATAATGGGTTACAATTTATACCTTAATCTCAAGCCTTACTTATTCGTATAAATTATCCCGTAAGTCAAAAATCGGAATAAGCGCTAATTACGAATATAATATAATTTAATTGTAATTAGTTCGTACTTAAGCAGCTAAATACCTTTGAAGAACATATTAGTACGGGTATAGCATGCTTGGTTTGATAATATACAGTATTTCAGGTTGCATTATCAAAATTAATAAATTACAATAGCAAGTAAACGACGAGAGGGACACATATCTGAATAAAACTTTTTTAAGAGAGACTGCGTTTGGTGAAAGCAGTTAAAAGTGTTTTGATATACTACCCTTGAGTAGTGGTACGAGTAAACTCTTTAGTTGAAAATATCGCCGGTTATGTCCGTTATTCTGAATCAGAGTGTAATTAATTCTATTAATTAAAATTGGGTGGTACCGCGCCAAAAGCGCCCCTTGAATATTTTAGATATTCAAGGGGCGCTTTTTATTTTGAACAAGAACACCTAAAAACTTTGCTTAAGAAAAATACAAAGCTGTCTAACTGGGAACAAAAAGGAGATCAAAATGGAAAACAAAGGACATTTAAAAAGGGATCTGTCGTCCCGTCAAATGCAAATGATCGCACTGGGAGGCACAATCGGTGTTGGCCTCTTCATGGGGTCTTCCGCAACTATTAAATGGACTGGTCCTTCCGTCCTGTTGGCTTACGGCCTAGCAGGCTTGGTTTTATACATCGTTATGCGTGCTTTAGGAGAAATGCTCTATGTTGATCCTTCAACCGGATCTTTCGCCAAATATGGGACTGAATATATTCATCCACTGGCTGGTTACTTGACCGCATGGAGTAATGTTTTTCAATACTTGGTAGTCGGCATTAGCGAGGTAATTGCGGTTGGACAATATTTAAATTATTGGTGGCCTGGACTTCCCGGGTGGATCTCCGGCTCGTTAATCGTGATCACGCTTTGCATTGCCAACTTAGTTTCGGTAAAAGCATATGGTGAACTAGAATTTTGGTTTGCCCTGATCAAAGTTGTTACTATTATTTTTATGCTGATTTTAGGTGCCTTAGTTATTTTGCTTGGATTTGGAAACAATTGGCACCCACTTGGTTTCTCAAACCTTTGGTCACATGGCGGTTTTTTCACCGGCGGTTTCAAGGGGTTCGTCTTCGCCCTTTCGATCGTAATTGCTTCATATCAAGGAATTGAGGTTATTGGAATCACTGCTGGTGAAGCCAAAAATCCTCAAGTGACCGTTGTCAAATCTATCAAATCAATCGTAACACGCATTCTTCTCTTCTATATCGGCTCTATTTTTGTGATTGTTACAATCTATCCTTGGAACCAATTAGATCAGGTCGGCTCGCCCTTTGTTGAAACTTTCTCTCGTGTTGGAATTACCGCGGCTGCCAGCATTATTAATTTTGTATTAGTTACAGCTGCGATGTCTGGCTGTAATTCTGGAATTTTCAGTTCTAGCCGCATGTTGTATACTCTAGGACTCAAAAAAGAAATTTCTGACAAATTTGTCAAGCTTTCTAAGCACGGTGTTCCAACATTACCTGTCATTACTATCTCTGCCGGTATCTTTCTTGGAATGATCATTAATGAATTTTTACCGCATTTTGTTAAGGGCAGCTCTAATATTTTTGTCCTTGTTTACAGTTCAAGTGTACTGCCCGGTATGGTTCCATGGTTTATCATCCTTATCAGCCAAATAAGATTCAGAAAAGCTCATGCAGCAAAAATGGCAGACCATCCATTCAAACTGCCACTCTATCCTTTGAGCAATTACTTTGCGATCATCGCCTTGCTATTTACATTGGGATTTATGTTTGTTAATCCGGAAACGCGTATCTCTGTTATCATTGGTTTTATCTTTTTATTTATCGTCTCACTGATATTCTTGCTGACTCAACGCAAAAGAACTTAAAAAAACACTTTGTATATGCTTATAACGGCTGCAGCAGTAAGTGAAAGCAATTAAGTACGGCACAAGTCATAAATCGATAAAATTTTAATAATTCGAGTTGGACGGAGAATTTTGAATTCTGGAACACGTTTATACAGAATAAATAAAAGAGAGTGGGTTAAAATTTAACTTTGATCCACTCTCTTTTTGTTTACGCTAAAACTAAAGTTAGGATTATCCATATAGTGCTTGCATCCATAGTCTCTGACACAAGAAGAAGCAAAGAAACTGCAAGAATCAAGGACTGAGTTGAAATTGCAAACATAGCTAGTTCTTTGCTATGGCTCGACGAAAAACTTTGCTGCGCCTTCCCTCTCTCTTTTCTCAGCTTAAAAAAGCATCAGCTATCTTTTTTCTCGCTTCCTTTTGCGCCACCCTTTGTAACGCCTATGCAGATTACTGATGATCATCAGAACAACAACAACCAATGTTATTATATAGCCCCATACTCCAAGATTATAAACAAAAGGATGGGCCGAACTAGCCTGAACTAATAGAGAAGACCCTACAATGGTTGCCGCTAAAATAATTGCTGTCACGACTTTATTTAGCATGCTTTCAATTCTCTTTAACAGTGTTTCTTGATTTTTGTAATTGAAACGTACTTGGGCTCGCCCTTGTGTTAAAACATCCAGCAACTTATTCACTTTAACTGGAATTTGCGGGGTTGCAACAAAAGCTCTCCAAAAATTATAAGCACTGTTTTCAATTTCATTTTGCAAGTTAAACTTGCGCACCATATATTCCCTTGCAAATGGTCGGGCGACATCGAGCATTGAAATATCTGGATCAAGCTGAACAACTAAGCTCTCTATCAAACCAAAAGCCTTAATTAAAAGCGTTACTTCGGACTTAATGCGTAAATTATTGTCACGGCACAACTGAATCATGCGAAAAAGCAGCGCCGGAAAATCAATGTCTCCTAATCCGCTCTGTAAATAAGGAGTCAAAAAAACCGCTAATTGAGCATAGAATTCCTCTTCATCGACAATTTCCGCTCGATCGCAGATTGCGAGCAGCGCCTGTCCGATATCGCGCATATCCTTTGTATTGATTGCAATTACGACATTCGCGATTCCATCAGCCAAATTGGGCGATAAGCGGCCCATCATTCCAAAGTCCAGATACGTTAGTCGGTACGGTGGGAGTTGCTTCATTTCGCTAACAGAAAACTGTGTTTTGCCTATTTTCTTAGCAAATTTCTGCCTAATCTCTTTTTCTTGGGTAACTTCATTATCCGTGGCTAAGCGTGTAAATAAAATATTTCCTGGGTGTGGATCAGCATGAAAAAAATGATCGGTAAAAACTTGTTTGATAAAGTTCTGAATCAAAGACTGCGCTAAAAAGCTTCGTTCTTCTTTTTGCTTCTGAGCAAGTTCCTTGTCATCTTGGCTGATAGATTCATTGAGCAATTTTTTAATGCTTTTTCCCGGCATGTATTCAGAAACCAAAATTCCCTGAGTTGACAACTCTGCGTAAAAACGTGGCTGCGAATTATTCCTTGCCCATTGTTTAAACGATAGAATTCGTTTCCATTTTTGACCTCAGTCACTGTATCTATTTCATCCAACAAAGCCCTTTTTATCTCGAACAGTGTCTTGCGCATATCAATTACACTTGAATCAGGAGCAAATTTCAGGATCGTCAACGCTTGTTCAAAGAGTGCCAGATCAGTTTCAACCGTTTCTTTAACATTCTTATGCTGAATTTTGACAGCCACCTGTGTTCCGTTTGGCAACTCAGCCAAATGAGTTTGACCAATTGATGCTGATGCAAGCGGTTGTTCTGAAAAGCTTCTAAACAGCTCGTCCACTGAATGTCCAGTCTGCTTTGCGATTGCTTCCTTTACAACAGTAAAATCATCAACTGTAACATTATCTTGCAACTTCTTGAATTCTTCAATGAATTCGGGTGACACAAGGTCCGCACGCGTTGAGAGCATTTGTCCGATCTTAATAAATGTCACACCCAACTCTTCAAAGGCAGTCCTTACTTTCTGCGGATGCCGCTGCCTGACAAAATTAAACAAAACGTCGTATTTTTGAAAAACTTTAATAATTTCTAATAGTCGAGTACGTCGATCTTTTTTTGAAACAGCAGCAACTTTTTTCTCAGTCATTCACACACCTGCTTCTCCTTAAACTCTTTCTCTTACGATAACATTTTTTAGTTAAAAAAACACTCACAGAGCCATTCGTGAGTTCAATTCTTTTTGCATTTTGCCGAAAAAATGTATATGCTTTGAGTAACACACTATTCAACTACTATGAGGAGGTCATGATGACTACTTTATATATCGTGCGTCACGGGCAAAGTGAGGCAAATAAAGCAGGAATCCTGCAAGGAAGTAAGATCGATACCCCACTGACGGCAAAAGGCCGCAAACAAGCACATACAGTTCAACAACAGTTACAAACACTGAATTTTGCTAAAGTATACGCGAGCCCATTACTTCGTGCAGCACAAACTGCCCACATAATCGCGGGTGAAACAACAACAACCTATGACTGGCGTTTAAAAGAATATGATTATGGTGCATGGGATGGTCAGCTATTGAAAGACATTCACCAAAAATATGCCCGTTTCTTTGACAGTCAGCAGAACCTTCTGCCTAATTCCGACAAAGTCTCCCATGGAGAAACCTTTACTGAAGTAACCGAGCGCTTACAGGCTTTCTTCAAAGAACTCGCTGTCAAGCACAATAATGAAAAAATTCTAGTTGTCAGCCATGGTTTTACAATCAAATTGATGCTCGATGCTGTTTTGGGTATCAAGAATCTTGTTAACTTGAATGAACCTTCAAATGCAGGTGTTACCAAAATCGAATTGACACCTGAATCAATGACATTGTTGTATTTCAACCAAGAGTTCTCTTGATCCCATGTTACATTATTTAAATATTCTAAAAACAGGAAGTTCGGGTCTCAGTATTTTGACCCAAATTTCCTGTTTTAACTCTATATTGCGTGTATTATTGTATCTTGATAGGCAGTCTTTCCAGCTTAACCGTATCTTTTCGCTTAGCTTGGGAGTTTACTTGAACTCGCGTGCTACTTCCTTGACCGTCATCTGATTATTTCTAGCCCTTTGAATTACTTCCTTGACATCATGATCCCTAAATGCCGCCACGTCAATTCCTTGACTCGCAATGTCGCGGCGAGCCCTTTTGATCTGTTCTTTCGTAATCGGTCTATCATTAATACTGCTTTGATCACCTGGCCCGCTAGATTGAGGGGGGCCATTAGTTTCATCAGACGGCAAAATGGGTTTTTCATAACTCGAACTATCAGTGGCCGTTGCCGTTCGATAGCCCAGACTAGCAATATGCGATTATTATACGCTTCCAGTTTAACTGCTTTCCTATAAACTTCATCGTAGTATGGCTTATCAATATTACCATACCCTAAAATAGTTGCCAATTTCATGTTAGACGCGGTATATTCATAGTTGCTCGACAAAATGCGTGCTTTTTTATAGTTTTTCTGAAAGATTTTCAGCTCACGCATAGCTTCACCAAGCTCTGTTTCCTTCGCGGAAGCACGCCGTACTAATATTGGCGAGCCATTTTCACTTCCAGCAGCTTCGTTGAATGCTGCTTTCGCATCATCGTATCTTCCCTGCTTAGAAGCCTGGAGGCCAGCCCTGTACTGTTGAATCTGTTTAACATAATCACTGGCTATATCACTGTTTGCTTTCCTCTTCTGTGCGTTTCGAAAATGCTCCTCTGCAGCTCTATACTTTGCTGCCTTGATTGCGCGTTCACCTTGCTGAAACGAGTTACGGTAATATTGTGCTGTTTCAATATGCTTAGTGTATCCGTATCCCACAAAAATAATAGCTATCACCAATGCTGCAATAAGCCACATCCATCTTCTCAAATTCCGCACCTCCCTGCATTGACAATTAGCTATTTCAGTATAACATTTTTTTATGCTAACGCTAAAATGTTCGCAACTTTCTTTCGTTATATTTGACCAACTCTATTCAAAAAAGTTACAATTATTAAAATTTAGTTTTTAGGAGAGTTGCATGAACACATCAGTTTTAATCGACGTTATAAATCAATATGGCTACTTTGGAATTGCGTTTTTAATTGCAATTGAGAATATCTTTCCACCGATCCCATCCGAAGTCATTTTGGCTTTTACTGGTTTTATTACCCTTTCCAGCAAGTTAAGCATTGGGGGAAGTATCATTGCGGCCACTATCGGAGCTATCATTGGTGCGGCTGTCCTATACGCTGTCGGCCGCTTCTTATCTGTTGAACGGCTGCAGAAGATGCTTGCAGGACGTTTAGGGAAAATACTCCGTTTAAAACCAGCAGATATTGAAAAAGCCGCGGCTTTTTTTAACCGCCATGGAAGTGCAGCTGTTTTCTTCGGCCGTTTTGTACCGGTTGTCCGCAGTTTGATATCAATCCCAGCTGGAATGTCAGGTTATCCTTTTGGGCGCTTCGTTGCTTTTTCAACTGCCGGAGCATTGATTTGGAATACTGTTTTGATCTTTGTGGGTCGGTTGTCGGGCCACGCGTGGCCGCACATTGTTGCTTTAATTGAGACTTATGGCAAAATGGCTCTCTTGCTGCTCATCATCGTTGCACTTGTTTGTTTTTTTATCTGGCACAAAAAGAAAAAGTCCAAAAACTAATAATTCTATGCGAAACCAACATCGTGATAGTAAATTACGCAAAGCTAAAACACGTTAATATGGAAACTGCAAGAAAGTATAAACATACTAAAATTAGGGTCTGTGCCAAGATTTAACTTTTGGCACAGACCCTCTTTTTATTCCGTATAAACGTGTTCCATAAGTCAAAATTCTCCGTCTAATTTCGAATTACTCATAGTAAGGTACTCACTATGTTCGTAATTTCGAGTTAGTACTCAAATTTTCCCGACCTTGTACTGCCTTTTTTGAATTATAGTAGGGCATGTGGAGCTAAGAGCGCATACTCTCTTGAACTTCAAGTTGAAATATATAAATTAACGTGTTTCACGTATTGTCCTACCAATATTTTAAAACTAGTAAACATACACTTTTGACTCGTATGGACGAAACTTAGTGCCCAAGTCATCATCGTAGTTGCTGAGCAGTAATGTTTTCTTAGTTTCACTATCATACGAGCGCGTTACATCCTTCGCAGTGAAATTACTGATAACAAGCAAGGTTTTTCCCTCATAGTGACGCTTGTAAGCAAATACCTCCTCGTCTTCTGGATCTAGCTCACGATAATCTCCATACACAATCAGATCACTCTTATGCCTTAGATCGATCAATTTTTTGTAAAAATAGAAAACTGAATCCTCATCCTGCAGCTCCTTGGCCGCATTTATCTCACGGTAATTTTTATTCAATTCTAACCATGGTGTACCAGCTGTAAAACCTGCATTGACTGAGTCATCCCATTGCATTGGAGTTCGTGCATTATCTCTTGATTCAGTTGCCAGATAACGCATCATGGTAGCATGATCCGTCAATTTTTCTTTTTCAACGATTTGATGATACGACTCCAATGATTCGATATCCTGATATTGCTTTAAGTCAGTGAAATGTGCATTGGTCATACCTAACTCCTCGCCTTGGTAAATATATGGTGTCCCTTGCATCATATGAAGGGTCGTTGCCAACATTTTTGCTGACCGTTCACGATATTCAGGGCTGTCATTACCAAAGCGTGAAACTGCGCGTGCACGATCATGATTGTTCCAGTACAAGCTATTCCAACCCTTCCCGTCTAGAGCAAGCTGCCAGCGTGACAGAGCCCTTTTCAAATCAACTAAGTTCACAGGCTTATCATTCCATTTGCCTAAACGCGGATCATCATTAAAAGCTAATGTAACATGATCAAATTGGAAAACCATGTTTAACTCTCCAGCGTCCAAACCTGTGTACTGAACCGCATCTTCTGGTTTAGAACTCGGCATCTCCCCAACACTCATCACATCATACTTCGATAAAACCTTATCGTTCATTTCTCGCAAATAATCGTTCAGTTTAGCCCCATCTGCCACCATGGTTCAACATCACCGTATTCAGCATTCTCTGGATTAGGCGCATCAGGCAGACCTTCCGGCTTAGAAATGAAGTTAATAACATCCATACGGAATCCATCGATCCCTTTATCTAACCAAAAGCGCATCAACTCCCATACTTGCTCACGAACTTCTGGATTTTCCCAGTTTAAATCTGGTTGCCCTTCTGCAAATAGATGCAAGTAATACTGTTTAGTGGCTTCATCGTATTTCCAAGTTGAACCTCCAAAATACGAACCCCAATTATTCGGTGCTTGTCCATCTTGTCCATCACGCCAAATGTAAAAATCACGGTAAGGATTATCAATTGACTTACGGCTTTCTTTAAACCATTCATGCTGATCAGATGTATGATTAACAACTAGATCCATTACTACCTTCAAACCTAGACGGTGTGCTTCACTCAAAAGCTTATCAAAAATTTTCATATCACCAAATTTAGGCTGAATATCACGGTAATCACTAATATCGTACCCATTGTCCTTGTCTGGTGATTTGTAGACCGGATTAAGCCAAATAACGTCAACACCCAATTTTTTAATATAGGGAAGGCGCTGCAAGACGCCAGCTAAATCACCAATCCCATCTCCATTACTGTCCTGAAAGCTGCGCGGATATACCTGATATACAACTGCTTTTTGCCACCATTTTTTCTTCATTGTTAATTCTCTCCCTCAAAAATATTTTTTAAATTTTTATTTCTTATTTTTTACTTGCAAATCCAGTCTGTGGTGTATCTTCCTTTATCACTCCAACAGCAAACACACCTAGCAACATTACTATTCCGGCTACTAATATCATCCCTGGCATTGATTTGTTGATAAGCGGGAAAATAATGAAGCTTGCAAGTGAAGCAATAATTTGCGGTAAGCAGATCCCACAATTGAATAGTCCCATGTATGCCCCTTCATTTTTGCCATCCAACGAAGAAGTAAATATTGAAAAAGCTTCAGTCTGCATTGTCAAATAAGAGATACCTATCAAACAAAATGGAAGGATCAGCAGATATTGATTATGCGTGAAGAAAACACCGATAAACCCTAGAGCTCCACTGAACAAACCAATTCTAAACCAGAACTTTCTTTTAAAGGGACTTGTTTTAGAGAGAACTAGGAAGCCCCAAGCAACTGCTGCTACTGATTGAACACAGGTTAGAATTCCATACCAGTTTCCGGCAGCTTGATATCCTGCTGATGCTGTGTCAGCCGTATTCCACACATTTTTAGCAATTGCTCCAGTTGCATAGGTCCATAGATATTGAAATGCAAACCAATCAAACAGTTGAACGAATGAGACCTCCCAGAATGAACGAGGTGCTTTTTTTACTAATGTCCATAAAGAAGGTTTTTCTTGATGGATACTGGTATCAATATGATGATATTTTGCATAGGAATCAGGATCATATTCCCTAACCTTTATAATCGTGTAAATAGATGTCGCTAATAAGATAGCAGCTCCAATATAAAATGACAGTCTGACGGAAAGCGGCACTTCACCTTGTTTTGCAACATTAGCAACTCCCAACATTGTCAGCAAAAAAGGAAAGATCGTCGCGATAACACCACCTAGATTACTGAATGACTGCTGCCACGACCAAGCTAGATCTTTTTGGTCCTCGTTTACCATATCTCCAATAATCATTTTAAAGGGCTGCATGCAGACATTGCTTGACAGATCCATAAATAGAATTGCAATTGCGCCGAAGGTCAAAGCTGCAATTGAAGCATATCCGAAACCAAATGATCCTGCATTAGGTAATAGGACCATTACTAAGGCCGCGATCGGAGCTCCGATCATCAAATATGGCATTCTACGTCCAAACTTATTCGACCACGTTAAATCTGAATATTTTCCAACTAGCGGCTGAACTACCATTCCAGCCAATGGAGGCAAAATGAAGAAAAAGCCCAACTTAGTCGGATCAGCTCCTATTGTTTGAAAGATCCTTCCCATCTGTGAAGACTGTAACGAAAATGCCATGTTGACCCCGAAAAAACCAAAAGTCATCGCAAAAATAGTTTTCAAAGACAATGAAGGCAGCGAGTTTGTTATCTGAGTACCACTCTTGGATGGAACACTTTTCTTTTTTATTGTTGTTGAAGGCCTTACCTTGCTTTCCATATCTATCCACTCCTATTCATGTAATTTAATGGAACTGCTTTCAATAAGAACTATATCACTTACAGTAAACGTTTACAATAGTTTTTAAAAAATAAAGTAAACGTTTGCTTAAAATTAATTTTATGCTTGAAGTTTTTCATTTTAATTTCAGGCTGCAAGCGGTAGAATTAAGATATATCTATAATTTAAGGGGAAAAGCATATGGGGGTAACTATTAAAGACATCGCAAAAGAAACTGGGTTCTCGGTCGCCACTGTCTCACGGGTCCTTTCAAATAAAGTGGGATTTTTCAGCCAAGACACAGCAGCTGTTGTCAACGCTGCCGCAACAAAACTAGGCTACAAAAAGAATATGGCTGCCACAGAACTTGTTACACAAAAAAGCAGCGTCATTGCTGTTATTGTAAATTCCACTAAAACTAATTTTTCCGATCCGATCATTGAAGGAATTCAACAAAAAGCCGCTGAAAGCGATAAAAGGGTCATTATCCTCTATGCAGGCGATCACGATGCAACATCACAAAGAAGAGCTCTTTCCACTGCTTTAGAACGGCCAATCGCCGGTGTCTTGCTGCTCTCAGTTGATTTATTCGAGGAAAACCTGCAATTATTAAAAACAGCACAGGTTCCCTTCCGCTTTATCTCTATCTCATTCAAAGATTCAGCACTCAACTACGTAGCATCGGATGACCAGCAGATAGGTTACCTAGCAACCAAATATTTAATCAAGATGGGGCACCGCTGTATCGGTTTAGCCGGAATTGATATTGAATCCAGTGCTCATACTGGAAAGATGCGCTTAGCAGGCTATAAGCGGGCGTTGGCAGAAAATAATATTCCTCTCCAAAAAAATTGGATTCAAACGGGGAACTACAGCTATGAAGCAGGACTGCTTGCAATGCAGAACTATAGCAACCAAAAATGCATAAGTGCTGTTATCACTGGTAGTGACCTTGTTGGAATCGGCCTTTTGAACCAGGCTGCCAAACTGCATCTCTCTATTCCAGATGATTTATCGCTTATCACGATTGATGGGACCTATCTCTGTAGAATCGTTCAGCCACAATTAACAAGTGTCACCCAGGATTTCTATCACATGGGCTACCTAGGAGCAGAATACTTGATTAGTGACCAACAACAAAACGCCTTCACAGATGTCAAAATTTCTGAACGTGAAAGCGTTAAAAAATTGACACTTTAAAAGAGCATTTCTGCAAAGTTTGTCTTACCATTAAAAAGAACCGGCAGCATCAAAATGTGCCATACCACAAAAGTTAAATTATAATCTAGCTTCGTTAGTTACTCCATAAATCAAAATCTACGTCTACCTCAAATTACTCATAACAAAGTACTTGCTATATACGTAGTTTTACAAGAGTCGCTATCTAAGAAAAGAATCCAACCGCATAATATGCCGAAACAGAGTGGGCGGGTCAAAAGTTTTTTGACCCCGCCCACTCTGTTTTTTAGTTGAAATATACGCATTAATGTACTTCAACGGTTAGTCTTTTACACTAACCGCGTGATTGCTCGTAATCTGTAGTTAATACTCAAAAGGCTATGGTTACTTCGCCGCTTATTTATTTGTAAATATAATTGCGCGTCTTAGGTAGTGTCCTACCGCTAGGGCCCTTTGAAATCAGGTATTGAATGCAATCAATGTTACCTGATTCAAATGAAGCCGCACAAGCTTGCAAGTACAAGTCCCACATGCGCACAAACCTTTCATCAGCCTTCTCAGTAATAATATCTATATTCTCGTGGAAATTTTTATCCCATATTTCAAGAGTTCGCTGATAATGGCGCCGCAAAGTTTCCATATCAAAAATCTGCATTCCAGCGTCAACAACATGCTGTAAATTCTCTGTCATACCAGGAATGTATCCACCGGGGAAAATATATTGGTTGATCCAACCGTTGAAGGCACCTCCTTGTTGACGAGTAATCCCATGTATTAGTGCAACCCCATCGTCGCTGAGGTAGTCTGCAACTGTTTGAAAATAGGTTCCCAGATTCTCTTTGCCCACATGCTCAAACATTCCGACACTCGTAATGTAATCAAAGGGGCCTTCTTGCAATTCACGATAATCTTCAAGATAAACATGTGCGCGGTCTTCAAGTCCTTCTTCTTTGATTTTCTTTTGAACAAATGTATATTGTTCCTCACTTAAAGTGATTCCCGAAACATCCAGATCATATTCTTTTGCGGCAGTCAGCATCAACGTTCCCCAACCACACCCAATATCAAGCAGCTTTTTGCCTGGTTGCGGATCTAACTTTTTGATAATATGGTGCACTTTGTTCAATTGGGCTTGCTCAAGTGTATCATCATCATTTTCAAAATATGCGCAAGAGTACGTCATTGACGGATCAAGCCATAAACGATAAAAATCGTTACCAAGATCATAATGACTTTGGATATCTGTCTTACTATGTTTCTCTGAATGTGACTGTTTGGGTAGAAAGCGTTTTAACTTGCTGTTATAAAAGAAACTTTCTGCAGACTCATAAGCCGATTTGACCAATGCTTGAATCGACCCATCAATCTGTATGCGTCCATCCATGTAAGCCTCACCTAAAGCAATAGAGGCGTTGCGCATCAATTCCTTAATCGGTACAGCTTCCTTAAAGGTAATCGTCACTTCAGGTGTCCCTTCACCATATTGCTCACTATCACCATCCCAATAATTTACTCGAACCGGAATGCTGAAGGATTTGCTCAACATTTTCTTGTAGAACATCTTATCGATCATAACTTCATCTAACCTCCGCTTTTTACTCAATTACTAACTAAACAATAGTATTTTATCACTTTTCACAATTTTTTTCAGAATTCCGAAGTTATACTTCTAAAATCAGGCCATTACAAAAATTAAATTTTGCTTTCTTACTATACAAAAAAAGAGCAGCTGCCCTGACACACCAAGCAACCCCTCAAGTTAATTATCTTTTACTGTCAAACCGTAAAAACCATTGCTAACAGCGTAACTGCTATCAAACCCAGTACAACTGAAAGCCCCATCGAACGTGATCGATACGCTACTGCTATGACAATTAACGAGGCGATGATTTTTGCCATATTATGTATACCTGTAAAAACGTATCCTGCGCCAGTATCAATAAAAACATCTTTGACAACAAGTGCCGTGAATAAAGAAACTGGCACGTATTTCATCCATTCATTGAACCATTTTGGAATATCACGCGTTGAAAAAATTCGCAAGGGAATAAAACGCGGACCAAATGCGACCAACATAGATAAAATGATCAAAAGCAAATGTTCCATAGTTTTTTCTGTCATAATCAATTATCCCCCGACTTGCTGATTACTCGCCGACTAGCTTTAGGCTTTATTTTTTTCAAAAGAAAACCCCTCTTTTTCCCATGCTTGACTAAGTAATCTTCAGTAGCAAAACCCACAAAAGATGCTAGCAGGGTCGAGACGACCAGCCCCATTGTACTCTTAAGCACAACCATCGAAATAATCGCAAAAACAGCTGCAACAAAACTGACAACAATCGTCAGTTTATTCGCAACCTGCATCACAATCATATATATGAATAAGGCCGTCAATGCGTAATCAACAATTGCAAGGTCAACCGATAAGAGGTTCCCGATCAGACTGCCAACAATGTTGGCAAAAGTCCAGAAAAGAAGTGAGTAATGCTCGACCATCAGCGCGTCCTTAGGTGTCCAACTTTTATCTGTTGCAAACTTCAAATAATTAACAGCATAATTCTCATCATTCAAGGAAACAGCGAAAATATACAGAAACTTCTTGCTTGTGTTCCGTAAATACTGTGAAATACTGGAGCCTAACAGCGCATAGCGTAATTCTAGGAAAAAAAGCATGATCAGTACCGTGTGCATTGGTGCATTTGCTGTCAGCATTGAAGCCAGCAGAAATTGTGCACCGCCTGAGAATACTAAGATCGAAACCAGACCTGTCAAAATCACGTTGAATCCCGCTACATTCAACAAGATGCCGCAAGCAAGACCGATCGGAATGTAACTTAAACATAATGGCAGAGCTATCTTCAATACCTCTAGCAACGTGGTTCCTCTTTTTTCACGAATAAGCCTCCAAAAATAAAAGTCCTCGCAGCTCCGATTATAACATATGATTATTAACGTTCGGGTAAAAATTTCAATCAATGAGAAGATTCTAAGCACAGAGCGTCACAAAATTACCCAATAATTACTTTTTCAGTTGGAAAACGATAGCTTAGATCCTTCTTTCGCTTAGAAACAAAGAGCATCAACATGTAAAGCATTCCTACTCGACCAATAAACATTAAAATAATGATCACCCATTTTCCTACTATACTTAGTGAACCTGTTATTCCCAAAGAAAGTCCGGTCGTTCCAAAAGCTGAAGCTACTTCCAAGATCAAAGCCGTCAACGGCTGCTTTTCAGTTGCTGATAGAATCAAAACAGCCGTTCCGCATAACAAAAGAGACAAATTCACGACTACAACCGCCTTTTGAATATCATCCTGACCTATTTGCCGTCCAAAAACATTCACATTGCGTTTCCCTCGAATGAAGGAGTACATATAAAGTATTAAAATGCCGATCGTTGTCGTTCGCACCCCACCTCCGACTGAGCTAGGGCTTGCACCGATAAACATTAGCAACGAAAAAATCAAAAGAGTTGTTGAATTGAAAGCATTTAACGAATCCAACTGCAATCCTGCATTACGTGTTGACGCACTATAAAACATCGCGGTCATTAATTTATCCATCAAACTTCGATGTGCAAAAGCGCCTTTAGACTCAGAGAATAAGATGAGGACTGTTCCGATTACAAAAAACAAGACCGCAAAGAAAACAGCTAATTTTACAAACAGTGAGAATCTGAATTGCCTTTTATCTTGCCTGCGCAACTTAATTCCTGCCCACTCACGTAACTCAGTCAGTACAGGGAAACCAATTCCACCGATCGCGATTAAGAAGATAATTGTCATCAAGAACAAATAATCATGACGAAATGGCATAATAGATGTACCGGTAATATCAAAACCCGCGTTAGTCACAGCTGAGATCGAAATATAAAAACCCTCGAAAAAAGCCTTGCTTAATTGATGATACCCCTGTGCAAAATACAAATACAGAGAAAACAGAAGCCCAAATAAAAGCTGCAGCACCATCATCAAGCCAAAAACCGAGTAGGCCAAACGAACAGTTCCGCTCAACCGCGGCTGATTCATATCAATCTGAATCAACTGCCTTTGATGAAGTGTAATTCTCTTGCGTGCCAGTACCAAACCGACTGTCGCCAGCATCGTAATCCCTAAACCACCGATTTGAAAAAGAACTTCTAACAAAATAACACCATAATTGTTATATACTTCATGCAGGGGAAAAGTCGATAATCCGGTCACACTAACGGTAGAAACAGCCATAAAAAAAGTATCCAGTGGAGATACACTTGCTCCTTCTCTTCGAAAAAACGGCAAACACAACAAAAAAAAGGCAAGTACAATCATTAGAAAGTAAGAGATAACTATCAATTGGATCGGGGTCGTGTTCTCGCGAACCTTAACTAACAAATAATTAATCTTACTCAATGATCTGTACCTGCCTTCCTAACTATTCAATCAATTTTAAACCAATTTCATTTTGGAATAACTGATAACGACCTTTTGCTTCAATTCTAGTGCAGTTGAAGATTCCTTATAGTCGCTGTCAAAATCAATGATAGCAGAATTTCGCAGTTGTTTCTTGATTTTCCCCTTAAAATGGTGCCGATGGAAGACAAATGCAACATGTGTATTTTTAACAAAAGGTGTCCCGAGTTCGCTTACCTCGATTACCTGTTCGTCCCTATTGTTTCTGGATTTTCGTTTTTCACTCATACTTCTTCCTCCTCAACGGTAAATCCGACTATCCACTTCAAAATAAAACCGATCCTTGTTTCATTATCTGAAAAGCTAGAACCGTCCTCCTGCTTGCTATCGCGTATTACTATTATACCGCTAATAATGAAGGAAAGCTAACTTGAACAAATAACATCAGTTTCTCCCCCTCCAATGGGAGTCACAGGCTACACGCTGTTTCGTTGCTTTCACCATCGATTACTTTTTATAGATTGTTATTTACAAGAAAAAACAGCCGCCAAGTAACTGCAAGATTTACTTTTTATTTTTTTTCTGCTAGACTTACACTGTATTATGTGAGCTGGGGTGCCTTTTGGCTGAGAAATACCCATGATACCTGATCTGGATAATGCCAGCGTAGGGAGCTTAATTCGAATTTTTTTGCTTGATGAATGAAAGCGTCTACCGGCATACTTTTTTGAGTGTGGCGGTTATTTTTTTATCTGAAATGTACTCTATCTCGCATTACTTTACCATAAGAAGGAGTGTTTCAAATGCAAAACATGAGTCAAAAGCCCAAGCGCGGCTGGTCTTTGCGCGATGTTATTTTTTTAGCAATAATTGGTATTTTTTTCGGTGTTATCTATCAGGTTTGGAGTTATGCATATTATTTAATCGCAGCCACACCACTAAAACCTTACGCCAATGATCTAACCTTAGGGGTCTGGATTATGGCTGGTCCACTTGCGGGCGTCTTACTCCAAAAGGCCGGGGCAACTATTATTGGCGAATTACTTGCTGCTGCGGTCGAGATGCTGCTATTTTCAAGCTGGGGAGCTGCCAATCTTATTTCTGGTTTTATCCAAGGCCTTGGGAACGAACTTGGTTTTGCTTGTACAGGCTATAAAAACTGGTCAAAATTAGGCTTGTTATTTTCGACCATTGGCGCGACTATTCTCACCTTTGTATGGGATTGGTTCCAAAGTGGTTACAGTGAATACCATTTTGGCCTGCTGCTGACGCTGTTGATCATCCGCTTTATCTCAATCGGTTTCTTCGCCGGCGTTCTAGTTTACTGGATCAAAAAACTTGTTCTAAAAACGGGCATAAACAAGTAAGATGACTACCCTGTCCGTTTCCAATTTAACTTTTGCCTATGACCCGTCGCGTCCGCCTATTCTCCAACAACTTAATCTAAGTCTTGAACCCGGCTCGTTCAATTTATTGATTGGCCCATCTGGAAGTGGAAAATCTACCTTATTCAAACTATTAGCCGGTCTTTACCCAGAATATGGCGGCACGATCTCCGCAGGAACGGTCAAATTGAATAATCAAGAAGTCAGCACTCTTGTTCCTTTTGAACGTGCTCGGCATATTGCGTTGCTCTTTCAAAACCCTACGCGGCAATTTGCAATGCGGACGGTTGAAGAACAGATGACTTTTGCTTTAGAGAACCTGCAACTGACTCCTCAGCGAATCGCCGAACTTGTGGCCGCGACACTCAAGCAGCTCGGACTAGAGAGTTTTAGAAGGCGCCAACTATTGGAGCTGTCAGGTGGTGAACAACAGCGGATCGCACTTGCAACCATTTTGGCTATGGGCAGTGACATTATCCTGCTTGATGAGCCCTTCGCCAATGTCGATCAAGCTGGTCGCAAAACTCTTCTAGCTGACTTGAAAGCAATGCAAATCCAAGAGAGCAAGTCTATCTTTATTACAGATCATGATTTGACTGGATATCGGCAGCTAGTCGACCATCTTTATGAAGTGAATACTGATCAAAAAAACATTCATGAAATATCCCGTCAACGTTTGGATCTTACGGCTGCAGAGACTCCCGTTCAAAATCGAATGAACAAGGTTTCAATATTCGGGTGGCATGATCTTAGCTTTCAAGCTGGCTCACGAACATTACTCAAACCACATTCTTTCAAATTACCCGAAGGCAAGTTGGACTTTTATCTGGAGCGAATGGAGCGGGAAAATCCACCTTATTTTCAGCACTTTCTCATCAACTGAACTATCATGGTCAGGTTCTATATAAGAACAAAAAATCGGAGAAGATGCGTATAAAAAAATGGGCACGCATTGTTGGAGTCGTTTTCCAAAACAGTACTGATCAATTCATCAAGCTGGAAGCACAAGATGAGATTGCCTTATCACAGCAAAACAGCCTGCAGCCTTATTACTGGACAGAGCGGCGAATAACCGCAGCCATTAACCAATTAAATCTCGCTGAGGTCCTAAATCACGTCAGCTATCAGCTTTCCGGCGGACAGCAGAAAAAGCTCCAGGTTTTAAGTATGCTCATCATGTCGCAGCCTATCTTATTATTTGATGAACCGTTAGCTGGGCTTGATGCTGTTTCGCTCAAAAATGTGATGCAACTGATCAAAAAAACTGTGACTGACTTGAAAATAAGCAGTTTGCTTATTTCACATCAACGAGTTGGTGTAACTGAATTTGTTGATTATGAACTCAAACTTGCAGATAAATCCTTAACGATTGAAGGGGAGGTAAAAGAACATAATGGGCAAGCGTAAAAAGCATTTGAACGCAACTATTTTGACAATCATTATGCTTGGCATTGGATTCCAAATTGCCTTTTCGCGAAGTGTTATCCTCAATGTTGTCGTTACATTTATCTGCTTATTGTATTTGCTGTACTGCCAAGTTCTCTTACGAAAAGTTCTGATCATGCTGCTATTGGCTTTTCCACTTGCTTTTGGGAGTTGGTGGTCTTTTATTATGTTTGGAACCGGCGATACATGGCATAGTGCCTGGATCTATGGCTCGCGTGTCTATGCTTACCTGCTACTGGGTTCCATGCTAACACTGACTGTTCCAGTCAAAGAAATCCTGATAAGTCTCTCCATTCACATCAAGCTCTCTGAAACCTTTGTCTATGGTCTCCTAGCATCTTTCAACCTGCTTCCGCGTATTCGACAGCAATTCAAACTCATTCAATACTCTGCTCAGATGCGAGGGAAGAGTTATCGGCCTTGGCAGCCAGCGTTGTATCTGCGTATTATTATCGTTGCGTTGCATTGGTCAGAAGACCTCGCTGAGGCCATGTCGTCGCAAGGGTTCTCAGAAGGCTTCCCTCGAACGAGGACATTTAACGATCCGCTTCCTCGATGGCAGTGGGGATTTGCCATTATTGTGATAATGTTATATTTTAGTGCTGCCTTCCTTGTCAGTCCATGGTGACTTGTTGTCTTCATTCAGCATAATTAAGAAACTCTTACATTTAGTTGCATACAAATAAATTATGACATAAGTCGGTAAAACTTGAATATTACAATATTAGGCAAGGCTTTTTGACTTATGGAGCACACTTACACCTTTACAGAATAAACATGGAGCGGGTCAAAGACATCTTTGACCCGCTCCATGTTGTTTTCGTTAAAATATGTGCATGTCGTGTTTCAATCGTCAGTTTTCCGCCTAACCCAAGATTGCTCTTCTAGTCAAAATAAGACGACTACATTCGTAATTACAGTTAATAAACTAACAACTATTAGCGTACTCCCCCTAAGTTTAGTCACGGGCAGATTGTGAAAAGGGTTCACCTTACCGGTTGTTTCTGGAAAGTCTGGACCATAGTGGCGTTAATTGAAGCCCTCTCCAAATCTGGTCATCCACTAAACTAATAGCTCTGTTTTATCTCATTAAGCTTGTTTGGCAGCATCCTTGCCTTCGTCTGTTTCAACGTAAGTAATTGCGCCGCTTCGTCTGAGACGAACCATTGTAAACCATAAGAGTAGCAATGAAACTACGATGAAGATCAGCATTACCAGCATTGAAGTTACGAATTGCCCGGTCCCCAACCCTGAGGTAAGAGCTTCACGGAAGCCTAGGATTGAATAGGTCATCGGCAGGAATGGATTGACTGCTTGGAAAAAGCCATTCATTCCATTAGTGATCTCGATTGGGAACGACCCACCGGAACCGCCTAGTTGAATGACCAGCAAGATCATAGCCGCAAAGCGCCCAGGATTGCCACCAGCCATCGACATTAGCATAATCAGATACATCGCCGTCATTGAGAAGAAGATTGCATTCAGTATCATCTGTACTGGATGGTCTGGGACAAGCCCCGCTGCTATCATCAACAACGTTTCTACAACTGCAGTCCCTACTGCAACCATCGTTCCTACCGAAACCTTACTCAAGAACCAATCTGTTCCTGACCCATCCGGCGTTGAAAGGCGGCGGATCGGATAAACCAGATTAAATACTAAAGCTCCGACGTATAAAGCTACAGAAAGCATGTATGGGGCTAATGCATACCCATAGTTTGGAACTTTACTGTAATTTTCATGTTTCAAATTAGATGGAGCTGCAAACATATCCGCTGTTTTATTTGAAGTCTTGACTGCGTTTATTTGATTTGCTCCCTTGCTCAGTCCATTAGCTAGCTGTTTGTTACCCTTGTGTAATTTGCCGGCTCCATCGGTTAGTTTTCCTGAATTGGCAGCTAATTGCTTCGTTCCGCCAGCTAATTTATCTACACCTGCAGCAAGCGTTGGGACTTTGGAATTTAATTGTTGGGTACCATCTGCCAGCTGTGCCGCACCATTATTTAACTTAGCACTATTATTGTCCAACTGTTGAGTACCATTTGCTAACTGTGAGACTCCGTTTGTTAATGCTGGAACCTTGCTATTCAATGTCCCCAATCCGCCAGACAGCTGCGCAGCACCACTATTTAGGGCGCCGTTATTGGCAGCAAGCTGCCCAGTACCGCTTGCTAACTGTGAGACTCCATTTGTTAATGCTGGAACTTTGCTATTCAACGTTCCCAGACCAGAAGCTAATTGAGCCGTTCCATTCACCAGTGATGTAGAATTTTGATTCAGCTTATTTGATCCGTCAAATAACTGTGAAACTCCGTTTGTTAATGCTGGGATCTTGTTGTTTAAAAGTGACAGGTTGCTGCTTAAACTATTTGCTCCCTGAGTCAAAGCCGTTGAATTCTGCGCTAATTCATTAGATCCCGCAGCGGCTTTCCCAACACCAGCCGTATAAGCATTAATTCCATCAATCAATTGGTTAATCTGTGTCCCATTTGTATTTGCAGCAACAGCACTTTGAACTTGTCCCTCTGCGCCTGCCCCCGCACTTAAAATACTGTTAACATCAACCTTACTGCTATTGCCTACACTTTGATTAAGCTTTTCCGCGATTCCTTGTGATTTGCTCGCCATCGTGCTTAAATCAGCGACGCTCGTAGACAGTTTACTCAAACTTGCAGAAGTATTATTAAGCTGGTTTAACTTCTCCTGTGATAGGCTTGCGTTTTTCATAATACCCTGAAAACTGTTAAGTGCATCATTGATTGCCGTGATCTGCGCAGATGAGACACCTGATTTTTGCAGTTCCTGCAACTGGGTCAAATTGGCTTGATTGGCAGTTAAGATAGCTTGCACTTTCTGCTTGTCCTCTTCTTTCAAATTCACGGATTTTTGCAGTTCCTGTGCATTTTGTTCAATTGTCAGACTATTCTGCCCAACTTTCTGCAACGCCGCATTCACGGTCTGCAGATTTGCAGTCAGTGCTCCCATGTTAGACAAAGTACTGCTGTATTGGTTATAAAAAGTCGCTAAACTCTTCAACATTGCCAGCGCGCTTGTTAAATCTTGGGTGCTTTTTAGGCCTGTATCGATCTGCTGTAGTCCACCTGCAATGACCGCATTGGTGACATACAGTGCTGAAGCAGCTTGCGGCAGCTCTTTCAAGCCATCCGCTCCCGCTTTCAATTGACTGGATTTGCTTGAAAGTTCTCCTAATCCGCTATTGAGCTTCGTCACACCAGATGTATAGTTCTGCACACCAGATGATAGTTTCGCAGATCCTGCCGTCAACTGTGTCACACCGGATGATAGTGATCCTGTCTGACTGTTTAATTCGCCTAATCCATTATTGACTTTAGCAACACCGGATGTATACTGATTAACTCCGCTATTCAAGGTATTCGAACCATTCGCAAGCTGACCAACCCCATTAGCTAGTTGCCCGGTACTTCCGTTTAATGTCTGAACACCATTATTAACCTTAGTTACACCAGATGTATAAGAATAAATACCTGTCGCCAGTGAATTGGAACCCGTGGCTAATTTACCAACACCGTTTGCAAGCTGACCTGTACTCCCGTTTAATTTCTGAGTTCCTTCATTTACCTTGGAAACACCAGTGGTATACTGATTAACTCCGCCCTTAAGCGCTGTTGCACCAGTAGTCAATTTCAACACACCCTGACTCAAAGGTACCACACCCGTTTGCAGAGTAATTACCCCATTATTGACTTTTTCAACACCGGCCGTATATGTGTTGATTCCGTCGGACAATGTGTTCGACCCAGTACTTAGTTTAGCTGCTCCTTTAGAAGCCGTGGTAAAACCCTTGCCTACAGTTTTAATCGTCGAGAACATTGTTTTGGCATATGCATCAGTTACTGAAGAGCGAACCTTAGTATTCAGTTGCTTAGCCCCTTCTTCACTAATAACCTTACCAATATAGTTCAACGAATCATTCGTCTTGTATACCAACCGCATCTTTTGGGGATTCTTGTCCAGAACCGTTGTTGCATTTTCCGAAAAATCCTTTGGGATCGTGATAATCGTATAATATTTCTTGTGTTTTAATCCATCAAGTGCCTTTGCAGATGAAACAAAATGCCACTGCAAACTGTCATTTTTCTTCAGTTTTTTGACAAGATCGTTTCCAACTGCCATTTTCTTCCCTTGATACTCAACGGCACGATCCTCATTGACAACTGCAACAGGTAATTCACCCGCGTTGCCATATGGATCCCAAACCGATTTTAAGAAGAATACAGCATACAAAAACGGGATAAACATAATTGCCGAAATTGTTGCAATCAACAATTTGTGCTTACCTATGTTTTTGAACTCTTCTTTTATCATTCTCAACTCTCTCACCTCTACCCTAAATTTGATGCTTAAGTTTCATCATCTACTTTGACAATCTATAATATACACTCCATATCCACGTAAAACAAGATACGACTTTCAACAAAAAACTTAATATTTGCTCAACAACTTCTGGAAGATAAGTATTCGCGGTCTGAAAAAGCAAAGCTGGGTGACATAGAAAGATTTTATTGCTCCACAAAAAAAGATCTGCAACAAAAGCTACGTCTTGTCACAGATCCTAATTGGAGCAAATTCTTAATTGCTTGAGTTTGACTCATCGTTAGTTCTTTATTGGAACAATTTAAAAAAGATTAGTGAAGAAATTCTTGATCGCTCGACCCATGATAACAAAAACATTGGCCTTTTTCACAGCTTGAGTATTAACTGCAGGAAGTTCTAACCTGCTGTCTCCATTTAAATATGCCAACTGCTGACCTTTTGTATTTAACTTTAAAGTACCGACAGTCCTGTTCTTAGCCAGAGGTGCTTCAAGCCCCCGTTTTTTGTATAACTTTTTATTTCCACTCAGTTTAGCCTGCAAGTCACTGGCAGAACTTCCTCTTTTCAGCCAGACGTCCGTTGAATTTTTTGTTGCCACTGGGGTCGTTAACTTCTTGCCATGATATACCGGCAGCTTAGATGCACCGTTAAACTTGGTCTGTGCCTTGATGGTCGTATAGGTATAGTTATTATAAACATACGACATCAGCTTCTGTGTTTGTTCAAAACGCGAAGTATCCGCATCATTATCATGTTTGGCACCTAGAACAATTGTAATAATCCGTTTTCCGTCTTTGTTGACAGTTCCTGCAAAATTAGCACCTGCACTGTCCGAAGTTCCTGTTTTCAGACCGTCTACTGGCAGATCGGAATATGATTTTGCCAGGCCTTTCAGCATCCAATTCCAGTTCTCCATCTCAGTTTCGCTAGTTCCATTATTGAACTTCATCCGTGCAATACTAGTCGTCTTTAAAACTTCAGGATAATCATGCAGCAACTTTTGTGAGATCAGTGCCATGTCTTTAGCCGATAATTTATTTTCTGCTTTCGCAGGTGCACCTGGGTATTTGCCAGAACCGATCTCGTCATTGCCAAGCCCTGAGGTGGTATAAAGTTCCGCATCCTTAATATTCCAACTTCTTAATAATTGCTTCATTTTATTCACGAAAGCTTGCTGTGATCCTGCGACCGCATTAGCTAAAGTCATAACAGCCCCGTTTGCTGAATAGATTAAACTAGCCTGGTACAATTGCCGGACGGTATATTTCGTATCCTTTTTCAGTGGAACATTCGACATCTTTGTGTCTTGACTTACTTGAAAAGAAGCGTCATCTACTGGCACTTTTTGATCCCATGATAATTTTCCCTCTTTAACTGCCTGCATTACTAAATAAATCGACAGCAGCTTAGTCATTGACGCCACTGGCAAAGTCTGATCACTGTTTTTGCTATAAATAATTTGCCCCGTTTTTGCATCAACCGCTATGGCAGCCTTAACATCCAGCTGCAGTGTTTTATCTGTCGAAACAGTATCAGCCTTGGCGCTTTCATTCAGCATAATCCCACTTGCAGCTGAAGCAAAGGTCGTCACGGCGATCATCAGACCTAACATCAGCTGCTTTGTTTTCTTAAAAATCAACATTTTTGTCTATCCCCTCATCTAATCAAGTCTACTCTAGAATAACCAAAAAAGACTAGCCTGACAACGACTAATCCTATTTTTTAATTATTTTGCTTTTTTTCTATTTTATAAATCTGTTTTACCGGAAGGTGTATGACAAAACTTGTCAATTCTTCATCTGATAGGGCATAAATATACCGTTGTGCCGCCCAATGATGCTCTGAGCAATCGCTAACCCTAAACCGCTGCCGCCTGTCTCCTTGGAACGCGAACTTTCAACTCTATAAAACCGGTCAAATAGCTGTTTCAACGCTTCTGCGGGGATTTTTGGACCATCATTGGATACTTCAACAACTATCTCTCTTTTGTTGGCATAGAAAACCTTCAAAAAGATGTGCTTACCGTCACTGCCATATTTCAGCGCATTCGACAGCAAGTTATTGAAGACCCGTGCTAATTTTTCAGCATCAGCATCCATCATGATGTGCTTCTCAGAAATTTCGGTAGTAATCTTCATTCCTTTTTTACTTGCTTCAAGTTCAAAACTAGCTGCTAATTGTTCTATCATCTGCCCAACATCAAGCTGTGTCAGATTCAATGGAGCATCAGTCTGCCGCACTTTCGTATACTCAAACAAGTCTTCCACTAAAACTTTCATTTCTTTAGCCTTTAAAAAAGCTGTATGTGTGTACTTCAAGACATCCTCGTACGAGTGATACTGTTTATCTTCAATCAATCCTAGGTAACCTATAATCGAAGTCAATGGTGTTCGAATATCATGGCTAACATTGGTAATAAGTTCGTCCTTTGAGCGTTCGATCTGCCGCTCTTCCTCCATTGACTTGATTGTACTATCGACCAAAGCATTGATACTCTGGACGACCCGCTGCATATCACCTTGGAGTTGGAAAGGAATCCGATGATCAAAGTGGCCCTCGGCAATATAGTGAAGTTCAGAAATGACATGATGCAGCTGCATCTGGCGATAACGTCTAAGCAGACGCCAGTATACTATGAAGACATCTGCAACCAGCATAATGCTGACAAACAAACCACCCCAGCTCCAAAATTGGATGTGATAGGGACCCGGTCCAAAAGAAAGAGACATTTTTATTTGGAAAATACCGTCTGCCAAAGCTGGATTCGACTTAATCATCTGATCAAGCAGTACATAGATCGATAAATTTAGCAATAACAGTAAAATAACCGTCACGATGCCTTCCCCGAACAATTCACTTTTTTCACGCGCGGTGAGTTTCACTTAAGAATCATCTCCGTTTCTGGGTTAATGTGCCTCAATCTTATAACCGACACCCCAGACAGTTTGAATAACTTTTTCACCATTAGTAGCTTCTTCAATCTTATCTCGCAAATGGCTAACATGAACCATCACTGTTTTAGCTGAGACAACAGATTCCTGTTGCCAAACACGTTCAAAGATATCATCTGCAGAAAAAACACGGTTAGGGTGGCTAGCAAGCAGATGTAAAATGCCAAACTCCAAGGCAGTTAGCTGGATCGACTTACCATCAACTGTTTCAACTTCATGCGAATCTTTTTTGATAATCAACGGTCCCACTTCGAGTACATCTGGAACATCATTGGTCACTGCATGCTGTGATCGCCGCAATAACGACTTGACCCGTGCCATTACTTCAAGTGGGTTGAACGGCTTGGTTACGTAGTCATCGGCCCCTTGAATAAGTCCTTGGATCTTGTCAAGATCACCCGTTTTAGCTGATAACATCAGCACTGGGATCTGTGAATCCTTTCTAACTTCCTTAATAACTTCAATCCCATCCATGTGCGGCATCATAATATCAAGTATCATAAGTGCAACATCGGGGTTGGTATTGAGTTTTGTTATTGCTTCTTTTCCGTCATATGCTTTCTCAACTTCATAGCCTTCGTTTTTAATGTAAATACTTAATAGCTCAACAATATCCTTATCATCATCAACAACTAGAATTTTCATATCTATTAGCTCCTTAGATTTACGTTTGCATTTTATGTGCTCTGTTTTCAACTTGTAAATTTCAGAAAAACAGCCTATCTTTTCCTTGTATTAGCACTTTATACTTTTAATTGTAACAAAATACAGTTTCATCGTATCTAAAGAATTGTTTAAAATCAAGCTAAGTAACCACTTCCACTCTTTCCTATGTTTAGTCATAGGCAGATTGTGAAGAACATTCGCCTTACCGCTTGGTCCGGAAGAGGCTGCGACATAGAGGTAGGTTAAAATTCAACTTTTGCCCCCGTCCTCTGATTTTAGTGTATTTTGTTTACTACCGCCGTTAGCACTATCCAGAGTCAAGCTTAATTCTGATTTTTAGTTTTTTTAATGCTGAAGTTCCTTCATATCGTTTGACCGTCTTTGTATGTTATTATTTAAAATGTTGAGAACAACATAAATCACAAATTAAAAGGTATTTTTAAAGTATCACATCAATTAGGAGGAATAATAATGAAACAAAACAATGTTCTTTATCAGCACGGAACGCTTGCGCTGCTAGTCCCTGGACTTCTAGCAGGAACCATCACAATGAAAGAACTCTTACAGCACGGTGATACAGGCATCGGAACTGGTGAAGGCTTGAACGGCGAGTTAATAATTCTAGACGGAGTGCCTTATCAAGCGGATAGTTTTGGAAACGTTCATGTTGTTAAAGATGATTTCACAATGCCCTTCGCCAATATTAACTTTGCAGCCTTCAAGTTTCTGACAACTCTTGAGAATGCTGGTCCGGAAGAATTCGCCGCGGCTGCTTTACGTGGAAAAACAAACGCCAATACTTTTTTTGCTGTTCGAGTCAAGGGCCGCTTCTCTTATGTCAGAACACGTGCCGTTGTTAAATCTGAACCGCCGTTTGACACACTTGAGGAAACGGCCAAGAAACAAAGTATTTTTGAAGCCCATGACGTTGAGGGGACACTTCTCAGCTACTACTCGCCTACGCTCTTCCATGGTGCCGCCGTTGCTGGTTTCCATAACCATTTTCTAACAAATGACCATTCAATGGGCGGACATGTGCTTGATTTTAAACTTGCCTCTGGCGAATTGGCTATCCAAACCTTCGATACATTAGAGCAGCACCTTCCCGTCAATAACAGCGAATTCATGGAACATGACTTTTCTCAAGACAATGTCGCTGATGTTATCTCTAAAGCTGAATAAAAACTACCTATATTAATGAAGACTGGAGAATTGCCGGTCAAAGTGTAGACTTTATTATTTTTCTATGCTTTGCGTGGCAACTTTATACTCCAGTCTTTTTTGTTTATGCATTATACATCAATTTTATACAACAGCACCCAAAAAATGTTTTTTACTTTTATTCATGCAAAAAGTGAATACAAGACTATATATGCATATAAATATTCATTTTAAAGTATTTTTATGATATTTTATTAAAAAACAGTTGAAAAAAATACTATAATATAATATAGTTGTAAACAACAAAATGAATTGTTATTCAATTTATACGGATGGAAGAGGGAGAAAAAATGAAAGTCGGGTTACTAGGGGCTACGGGATATAGCGGTGCAGTTCTATATTCCTTATTAAAACAACACCCTAAAGTTGCACATATTGATTTATATGGTCATAAAAAAGAGGCAAAAAGCACTGAATTTCTGGACACAACCATTCCTGCATATCTAAATGAACATGTGGAACTGCAGGAATTCGATCCTGCCGTGATTATAGACAAGGATGATATTCTGTTTTGCGCCACACCATCAGGAGTTACCAATAAATTAGCCCGACCTTTCATTGAAAAAAACTTTCCACTTATCGACCTTTCTGGAGATTTCCGATTCAAAGATCCGGCAGTATATTCAAAATGGTATAACAAACCAGCAGCGCCAGCTGAACAGTTGCAAAAAGCATGCTACGGCTTAGCAGAATTCAATAAGCTGACATCAAATTACATTGCTAACCCTGGCTGCTATGCTACAGCTTCATTGCTAGGACTTGCTCCGCTTGTTATCGACAAACTGATCGTTCCAGATACAATCGTCATCGATGCCAAATCTGGAGTTTCCGGAGCTGGGAAGAAGCCTAATGCAACCAACCATTATACCTTTATAAATGAGAATGCTTGGTTATACAAATTAAACAAACATCAGCATATCCCAGAAATCACTCAGCAATTACAAGCATGGGATGCAGACATTCCTGCAATTCAATTTACCACAACTTTGATTCCTGTAACTCGTGGTATTATGGCAACGATTTACGTTAAAGCAGCAACGGGAGTGACCTTGGATGGTCTGCGACGATCATTCCAACAGCATTATCAGAATAAAAAATTCGTTCGTGTTTTAGCAAATGGAGTGCCAAGCATCAAGGAAGTTACCGGTTCGAATTATTGTAATATCGGGTTCGACTACAACAAGGTTACCAATACGATCGTTGTCGTTTCGGTAATCGACAATTTAATGAAGGGTGCCGCGGGACAAGCTGTGCAGAACTTTAATAATTTATTTAATTTTCCTGAAGACGCAGGCCTGCCATCAATGCCGGTTTTCCCTTAAACAAAAGGAGAAACAACTATGAATGCAGAAAAAGAATATCATGAAATAGAATTTACTTGGCCACAAGGCTTTTATAGCGATGGAGTCAATACTGGCATGCGGCAAAATCGTCCTGATCTCGGTTGGATCTACTCAAAGATCCCCGCAGCGGCCGCAGGTGTCTACACTACCAATAAGGTTTGTGCCGCACCGACTACCCTTACTAAACAAATCGTTACACAAAACCACCAATTACAAGCTATCGTTATGAACAGTGTATTCGCCAACTCATGTACCGGCAAACAAGGCGAAAAAGATGTGGCAGTTGAACAACAGCTCGTGGCTGAAAAATTGCATATTGCTCCTTCTCTTGTCGGGGTTGCCTCGACTGGCTTGATTGGTTCATATCTTCCAATGGAAAAAATAACAGCAGGAATCAAGAAGTTGCAGGGAACAAAAAGCGACACTGTTACTGAAGCTGTTATGACAACTGATACCCGCTCAAAAAAGATCAGCGTTTCTTTCAAGCTTGGAAAACAGGAATGTGTCATGACTGGTTTTGCGAAAGGTTCAGGCATGATCCATCCCAATATGGCTACAATGCTCGCTTTCATCACAACCGATGCAGCTGTCAGCCCCGTTGTACTGCAAAACCTCATCAGTGAACTGGCTGATGAAACATTTAACCAGATCACAGTTGATGGAGATACTTCGACCAATGATATGGTAGTTGCTCTTGCAAACGGTGCAGCCCAAAACGAAATACTAACATCTTCGTCGCATTCTTTAACCATTTTCAAAGCAGCACTTCATCACGTGTTGGCATTTTTGGCGCAAAGCATTGCAGCTGATGGCGAAGGTGCCACCAAGTTGGTTGAGGTCAATGTTGCTGGTGCTGCATCAGTTCAAGACGGCAAAAAAATTGCAAAAGCTATCGTCGGCTCCAGTCTTGTTAAAGCTGCACTTTTTGGCAATGATCCGAATTGGGGACGCGTTATGAGCACAATCGGTACGACAGATGCCGCTTTTGATCCCCAAACAATAACTATTAAGCTTAACAACATTCTGGTTGTTAACCAAAGCCTAGCCGCTGAATTTGACAGAGATGCTGCGGCCGAGTCATTGAAGGGTTCAAAAGTCACTATTGATGTCGACCTGCATAACGGTATGTTCCACGGACAGGCATGGGGTTGTGACTTAACATACGGTTACGTCAAAATCAACGCTGCTTACCATAGCTAATCTCAAAAAACAGTTTGCTAATAACTTAGCGCAAGAGAGAAAGGATTACAGAATGAAAGATTTTATTGTTATCAAAATTGGTGGCAACACGATCAGTCAACTAACAACAGAATTTTATCAACAATTACGGACATGGTTGTCTGAAGGCAAGAAAATTCTACTCGTTCATGGTGGTGGCTCCAGCATTTCAAAGCTATCATTGCAGCTGAATCTGCCTGTTCGCAAACTTAATGGTATTCGTGTTTCCGATGAACAGACACTCGATGTTACACGGATGGTTTTACTTGGAAAAACACAACCGCTACTGCTGCAAGAACTGAGTGCACAGTCTATCCCAGCTATCGGCCTAAACGCGGCCGATGACAATCTTTTGGGCGGTGACTTTCTTGATAAAAAGACTTATGGTTACGTGGGAGAGATAAAGACCATTAATAAAGAATTACTTGACAAACTGCTGACAACACACATTGGGGTTATTGCTCCGCTTGCAGTGACTTCGACCAATCAATGGCTTAACGTCAACGCAGATACGGCAGCAGCCGATATTGCAAGTCTTCTTAATGCAACCGCACTTTATCTCATGACTGATGTGCCCGGTGTTTTGAATAACGGTAAAATCGTCCCCAAGCTTTCACGCGAAGTAGCCCATAATTTGCGAAATAAAAAAATTATTACAAATGGAATGCAGCCCAAAATAACAGCAGCTTTCCAAGCATTTCAAACAGGGGTCGAACATGTCTCGATCACCAATAAACTAACTACATCTGGAACACTTATCACCCAGGAAGGAGAAGATTAAAGATGAAACATATTTTCCCGACATATAAACGTTTCCCATTCGAAATAGTAAAAGGTAACGGGGTCACTTTAACTGATAACAACGGTCAGCAATACCTCGACCTTACCAGCGGTATTGGAGTGTGCAACCTTGGATACAACACTACCCCTATCAAAAACGCTGTTAAAGCACAATTGGATAAAGTATGGCATACATCTAACTTATATAATAGCGAGCTTCAAGAAAAAGCAGCTTCATTACTAGTTAAGGACGAGGATAAAGATGTCTACTTCTGTAATTCCGGAACTGAGGCCAACGAAGCAGCCTTAAAATTGGCACGTAAAGCAACCGGAAAAAGCTCTATTCTTGCATTCGACCATTCATTTCATGGTCGCAGCTATGGTTCACTTTCTATGACTGGCAACGAAAAGATCAAAGAAGGTTTCGGACCATTCGTGCCTGATATCAAATTTGCAGAGTACAATGCACCAGACGCACTTACACAAATAACACCTGAGCTCGCTGCTGTCATTCTAGAGGTAATTCAAGGTGAAGGCGGTGTAGTCAATGGCGATCCGGATTGGCTTGAAGCTGTCGCTGCAAAATGTAAAGAACAAAAGGTTCTCTTGATTATTGATGAGGTCCAGACTGGAATGGGACGAACCGGAAAATTATTTGCCTACCAGAATTACAACCTTGATCCCGATATTGTGACTTCAGCTAAGGGACTGGCTAATGGCATTCCCGTTGGCGCAATGATTGGAAAAACTGAGTTGGCGGCTGCCTTTGGGCCAGGAAGCCATGGAACAACTTTTGGCGGCAACCCACTTGCAATGGCCTCCGCAACAGCAGTTTTGAATATTCTAAACGATGATTTTCTGGAAGCTGTACAGCAAAAAGCCCTTTTCTTCTGGCACTATTTAGAGAAAGAAATTCAACCATTAGAACTAGTGAATGGTATTTCCGGCAAAGGTCTAATGGTCGGTATTCATCTAAAATCCGACATTGAAGTTGGCAAAGTAATCACTAGCTTGCACAAGCAAGGTATCTTAACACTCTCATCGCGGGATAATACTTTGCGTTTACTGCCTCCACTTATTATTACCGGCTCAGAATTGTTGCGTGCAGTCCATGTTATCAAGGAAACATTGGTTAACACAGTGATTGGTCAATAAAACTTTGGCAGTGTTCCGCAAGAACGTAAAAAAAAATGCATCTGCTGAATTTTATTTCAAAAAGCAGTGCGTCTTCACTCTTGCGAACCATAATTAACGTAAGACTGAGTTAACTTGAATGAGCTGTAAAAACATATTATTCACATCATACTGGAGGGTTCACAATGAATCATTTCTATGGCAAGTCTTTTCTAAAAGAAACCGACTTTTCGGCAGCTGAAATCAATTACCTAATTGATTTTGCTATTCACCTTAAGAGTCTAAAGCAGCAAAACATTCCGCACCAGTACCTTGCGGGAAAAAATATTGCATTATTGTTTGAAAAATCTTCAACGCGGACGCGTTCCGCCTTCACCGTTGCAGCAAATGACCTTGGTGCTCATCCTGAATTCCTCGGCAAAAACGATATTCAATTTGGTAATAAAGAATCGGTTGCTGATACCGCTAAAGTCTTGGGCGGCATGTTCGATGGAATCGAATTTCGCGGTTTCAAGCAAAAAACTGTCGCAGACCTCGCTGCATACAGTGGTGTCCCTGTTTGGAACGGTTTGACAGATGATTGGCATCCAACGCAAATGATAGCTGATTTTATGACCCTCAAAGAACACTTCGGCAGTCTAGAAGGCTTAACATTAACATATGTTGGCGACGGCCGTAATAATGTTGCCAACAGCCTTCTGGTTACCGGCGCTATCCTAGGAATTAACATTCATATTGGAGCCCCCAACGAACTCCAGCCCACCGCCTCTGTCCTTGAAATTGCACAGAATGCAGCTGCGAAAAGCGGTGCCCAAATACTGGTCACTGAAGATGTCACAGCCGCTGTCAAGAATGCTGATGCTCTCTACACTGATGTATGGGTTTCAATGGGCGAAGATGTTGATTACGATAAGCGAATCACACAATTGCTACCCTACCAGATCAATGAAGACCTCTTGGCACAAACAGGGAAAGAAGAAACAATTGTTCTTCATTGCCTGCCTGCTTTTCACGATACTCAAACAACGATTGGTGCTCAATTATTGAAATCACATCATCTTGATGCACTTGAGATAACAGATGATGTCTTTCAGAGTACAAAGTCCGTTGTATTTCAAGAAGCAGCCAACCGTATGCACGCCATCAAGTCAATTATGTCCGTCACATTAGGGAAACCTTTTATACCAGAAAGTATTTTTTAAAACAATAAAAAAATTGTTTTTGAATTTTAATATATGTTACTATGATCCTAGTTTAAGAGATAAGAAAAGGATCTGAGCATCATGCCAACACCACCTAAGTTTCTGGTTCTTCTAAACCGTTACTCAGTTACTGCATTTTTTACCATTATTGCTATCATCGACCTTTTTTTGAGCAGAGAACCACTGACAGCAAGATTTTTGTTTCTAGCATGGAATTTTGGAACCGCACTGCTTAACGAAAAACTGTTGTTTCACTTTTTCTACGCTTCCTCCAGTTCCTCCCGCTATGCAAAACTAAAGGCTGTTTTGTGTCTCTGGCAAGTAGTTCTTGCAGTGCTGGGCTTTTACTTAGTTCGCTTATAATAAACACAAAAAGACCTGATTTAATTAATATCAGATCTTTTTTGTGTTCATATTTTCATCTTTGGCTTTCCTTTTCAAAGAGCATGAACTGCACAACATTATCTTGCTATAGTTTCCGCTTCGTGTTTAGAATGCTGACTACTCCAAGAACTTTTTCCCATTTTCGCTAAGGTTCCTGATTCCATGTTCAACCAAAAAATCTTATTCTAATAAATTGAGCATAGAAGCATACTTTATCGCCCACATTCTCAGTCTGAAACCGCCTCTAAAATTTTAGAGATCGTAACACTTAGCTATCATTTAAAAAAATAAGCATGTTTACTCCAAAAAATGAGTTCTTCAGCTGTGTTCCCACATAAAAAATGTGTGAACAGCCAAGCCTGCTAACATGCTTTTGCTTCTGCCATGATCCACACCTAAACTAAAAAAAGCGACTATTGGACTATTGACACACCTCATTTTGTCAAAGTTCTTTCTTAATATTATTTATTATGGCTGGTAACACCGCTATTAAGCCGATAGTAAACAGGCAATGCCACTAATGCCCCAACGATACCTTGGAATAGATTAGTTGGAACACCCACTAAACCGGTCTGCAACGTGTATAGAATAGAATCTGCTACCAAGTACCCCCCGACCATTACAAGAATCCCTACAAAGGCTGACAGTAAGAACGAGGATTTCCCCCTATCCGCACCAAGCAAGCCAGCCAAGTAGCCTTCCAACCCGTGAATAATCAAAGAAAACAACATGTACTGCGGGTACCCAGCCAGCAGATCCAGTAAAAATCCGCTCAATCCGCCAACGATTGCTCCTTCACGTTTTCCAAATAACAATGCAGCAATAAAAATCCCCGCATCACATAAATTTATATAGCCGTGCGTCATTGGTATTGGTATTAAAAATACTCTTGCGATAACAACATTTACAGCAATTAGAACAGCTACTACTGTCAAACGTTTCAAAGAAAAAGAATTATTTTTTTGCTCCATATCAGTACATGTCCCCCTTTACAACCTCAGTGTTTAAGAATGATAAATTACAGCATTTTTTAATTTTCTCATCAATTATTAATCAACATTATACCACTTACTGCTGCATATTCTAGTCTAATCTGTATTTTTTTGAGCCAATTCACGCATGATTCCACTTATGTCAATTCCAGCACGTCGTTCGATATTGGCATCAGCTGTGTCTTTCAGGGCTTGATAAGTCAAAAGGGTTGCTTCACTAACAGACTCTGAGAACGGTCGACCTTTCCAAAGAAAAGCTGTCAACAAAGCCGCGAAAACGTCACCACTTCCATAAAAATGACCGTGTAGCCGCGGAAACATACTTCTCCTTACACAACCATTCTCATCGCGCCAAATACAACCAATTTTTCCTGCTTGCTCAACCCCTGTGATGACTGCCCTTCCATGGTGCTGCATCATCTTCTCTAAACGCTCTAATAATTCACACTCACTAAAGGCCTGCTGCTGATCCCCTTCACTTTCTATTCTTCCGGCTGTTAAGAGAAGAGCTTCAGTGTAATTTGGAGTAATAATGTGAGCCTGTTGAATCAACTGACACATAATCTCTAACTGTGTCGCCGCCAAATTTGGATATAACTTCCCACCATCTGCGAAAACAGGGTCAATAAAAACAAACGGCAACTTATTTTTCGTCAAAAATGTAACTAATCTTTTTCCAACCTGCAAATCTCCAATGTATCCAATCAGAGCACCATCAATCTTAAGCTTTTGCTGATTCCAATGCTGTAAAACACGTGGCACCCACTGTGCTACTGGTAAACTAATAGGCTGACCATAGCCTTCACTTTGAGTTGATAAAATACTGGTCGGCAACAATGCTGGTGTGATGCCTTGCAGCACTAACAGTGGTAACGCGACCGTTGTCGACAGACTTCCAATAGCCGATATATCCTCTGCAAGCAGCAACCGCCCCCTTTTTTTCATGCCTTTCACTATTGCACCACCCTTCGTTTTACCTAATTGCCCTTCAATAACCCGAATAACCTATACAAAAAAGCGAGAACCGAAAATCACTCTAGTTCTGCCACTTTTCTCGCATTATTCAAAAATTCTTCGATTCGTTTGTTGTATAACTTCGTTGCTATCAGCTACGGTAATTTGACAATAACCCCCAACCGCCGATACCAAGTGCAATAACAATTCCAATTGCCAAAAGTATTTTGCCTGTTTCATTTGTTTTTTTATTTTCTTTGTTTGCTTTTTCTTTTACTGCTGCCTTGTTGTCAGTATTTTCAGAGCTGCTTTTCTGAGCTTGGCCTGAAGACTTTGCATTTTCCCCAGTTTTCTGTTTGTCCGGCGCAGTCTGTTGGGTTTCTATTGAAGAACTGTGCACTAGTTCGCTTTCCTCTGTGCTCTTCTTCGAAGGATTCGCATTCGGTGCCAGACTCTTTCTCTCACTTATTTGTGCAAGTGTAGGAATCTTTCTTGCATCTAAATCTAGGTTGAAACCGCCTTGATAATGGTAATTGCTACTATCTATATCTGCTCTAAGTACTCCGTATATTTTTTGATGGATATCTTGCGTAATGAATGAAAATGTATAATAATCCTGCTGCCCTAGCGTTTTTTTCTCAACTTTCGGCAGCAATCCATTGATTCTCAGTATTTGAAAAGGAAATGAACCGAGATCATGATTAGTGACGATACTGATTGTAACTCTATAATGTTCATTCTCTTCTATACTGACAGTTGCTGGTTTATTGAAATACACATCAAGTTCTGCTTTTTTATTACTGATTGGTTGTCTAATCGTGTAATCTGCGTGATATGTAGTTGTCGCCGCCGCTGCCGTTACGTGAAAAAAAGCTAGCCAGATTACCGCAGCTACTAGTATTTCCGCCAAAATAATTCTTCTCATATGACCTCCACAAACATTTTTTTGTCGTTATTTATTCATTTTCACCTGCTGATTCAGCTCATACGCGAGCATCGTTTCACGGCTGGTGTAACTATCATGCACGCCCATGAAGTAGCACCCGACGCTGCCAAAAGCTACAAAGGCGAAATCTATTGGGTACGGCAGTAAACCACTGCCGCCAAACTGTTTACTACCTATCAAGACATCATCGTTAACCATACCATTTCACAAAAGAGCCAGCGTGTCCCGCGAAGACTCAAAACGAGTTTCTTCCTGTTTGATGATTGCCGCAACTCATAAAAAGTATAAAAAACCAGTCCAAGTGCAATTACACCAAAAACTTCAATAGTTGTCGGCCACTTTGCCCAGTAAATTGCTAAGCTAGCTAATGTATATGCCACAGGAGCTAAAAATACTGCTCCATGCAAGCGAAATGGTCTCTTAAGGTTAATTCCACGCTTCCGAAAGGACATCAGAGTGACCGGTCCAGTCAAATATGCAATCAAGGTAGAAGTTGAAATAACATTTGACAGTGTTCCCCAATTACGAAAAGCCGCAACCATCAAAACTCCCAAAAACAAATTGACCACCATTGCTCTTCGTGGCGTTTTATATTTCTGATTCAGTTGCCCTAGTTTTGTCGGTAAATGCCTAGTTTGTGTCATTGCAGCCAAAGCTCGCGAAGTAGTTGCAACAAACGAAACGCCAGTTCCAAATGGTGAAATAAAAGCATCTAGATACAATAAATTAGCCAGCCACGATAGATTGAGCAGAATTGCTATATCGGCAAAAGGAGACTGGAAACTGATCCCTTGCCAGCCAGCAGTTTCAAGTCTTTGCGCCGGGACAGCACCAATAAAAGCAACCTGCAAAAATGTATAAATCACCATGCTAATTCCAAATGCAATCACAATTCCCCAGAAAATATTTTTCTCTGGTTTCTCGATCTCGTTTCCCATATTAATCGTTGTCTGAAAAGCATTGTATGAAAAAATGATTCCCGCCGAAGTTGTGGCTGTAAAAAGTGCTGCGCTTCCATAAGGCATAAAACCTGCCGCCGTATGAAAATTAGTGGAATGAAAACCTGACATCAAAAGAATAATAATCGTCAGCAGTGGAATAATGATTTTAAAAATAGAAATCAGACTAGTAAAACTCGTTAAAAGACGTATTGACCAAAAATTCAATAATGTAAATGCAAGCATAAATAAAAAAACAACGGTTAAGCCTAGATTTGTAATATCACCCTTTTCAATGAACACTCGTGTCCAATTAGCCCAAGCCCACGGCCATGAACTCATATATTGAACTGCAGCAACTGCCTCAATCGGAATAATAGTTAACAGTGAGATCCAGTTCGCCCAACCAGCAACAAAGCCCAACAAAGGGCCATGAGAAAATGATGCATATTGGCTCATTCCTCCGCTAGTTGGAAACATCGTCCCTAATTCAATATAGTTCAGGGCGATAACACCAATTATTATGCCGCCCAATATCCAAGAGAGAATTGCTGCGGGTCCGGCAATATGTGCGGCCATTCCCGAGCCAAACAGCCACCCCGAACCAATAATTGCGCTCAAGGTCAGCATCACGATCGAAAACAAACTCATCTTACGCGGCATTCTTTTCTCCCCTTTATTTAAAATTCAATGGTTAATTATACCACAGTAAATAAAGATATACCGCCACCTGCTGCGATCAATTAGTAGTCATTTTTTTAGACTGGTTCTTATCTCTTTTTTGAAATCAAATTTCTGTCAACAATGCAGCAGTATTAATTTTAGTCGCAAATAATCTAGCTCATTTTCTTTTTACCGATATGCAAAGCCCCTGCACCAAAAGTAAAAAGGGAATATTTGACACTTTCCATTCCAGCTGCTGCAAACATTTCAGCTAGTTTTTGCACTGAAACAAAAGACTTCGTCGTTTTTTGCAGATAGTCGTAGTCTTGGTAACGGCTACCAGTCATTTTAGCCATCAGCGGTACTACATGAAAATACCCTTCCCAGCCTAAACGGATAAGCGGTTGTTGCGGCTGCGATGTTTCTAAGCACGCAACTTTTCCACCCGGTCTAATTACTCGCACCATTTCGCGTAAGACCTGATCTGCATCGGGAACATTGCGCAATCCAAAACCAATCGTCGTAATATCAAAATGGTCGTCTTCAAAGGGAAGATGCATTGAATCACCTTCTATAAGAGTTACTCGGTCATTCAAATGAGCCGTTTTCACCTTTTCTTTAGCTAACTTCAACATCTCAGCACTTAAGTCAAGTGCCACTACATGTCCGCTTGGACCAACTCTTCGTGCTAAATCCAGAGTCAGATCTCCTGTTCCACAACACAAATCTAGTGCAAAATCTCCCTTTTTCACATTTAATTTTTCCATTGTTTTAGCACGCCAACGTCGATGCAACCCTAAAGTTATCAGGTTATTCATCTTATCATATTTTGGTGCGACCCTATCAAATAGTGAATGTACCTGTTTTTGGGGTGTGTTATTTGTTTGTACCATCTAAAAGACTCCTTTGCAGCATGTGCTGTATCTTTCTCTTTAAAAACATGTTACCACATCCCGTTTCACTCGCGAAAAATATCGTTGTTCAAATTGAAGGCTATAAAAAACCAGCTCAGCACAACTGCGCCGAACTGGTCCTTGATTCATGTAAATCAATTATTATTTACTGTAATTAGGTGATTCTTTTGTAATTTGAACATCATGCGGATGAGATTCAAGCAAACCTGCATTAGAGATTTGAACAAACTGTGCATCATCCTGCAATTCTTTAAGATGTCCAGCACCTACATAGCCCATTCCGGCACGCAGGCCTCCAACTAGCTGATAAACCATATCTGAAAGACTGCCTTTATATGCAACACGGCCTTCAATTCCTTCAGGCACAAGTTTGTTAGCCTCATTCACTCCACTCTGGAAGTAACGGTCAGATGAGCCATGTTTACTGTCCATAGCCCCTAAGCTGCCCATACCGCGGTAGGTCTTGAAACGACGTCCTTGATAGATCTCTGTTTCACCAGGTGCCTCATCAGTACCGGCAAGCATCCCACCAAGCATTACGGCATTTCCGCCTGCTGCCAAGGCCTTAACGATATCACCAGAGTACTTGATTCCTCCATCAGCAATAATGGTCTTACCATATTCACGTGCCACACTCGCAGCATCATAAATAGCTGTCAATTGCGGTACACCAACACCAGCAACGATACGTGTCGTACAAATCGATCCCGGTCCAATACCAACCTTGACGATATCCACACCAACATCGTAAAGTGCTTTCGTTGCCGCAGCAGTTGCCACATTACCAGCAATCAAAGTAGCTTCTGGGAACTTCTGCCGAATTTCTTTGATCTTGCGGATAACACCCGCAGAGTGCCCATGAGCTGTATCAATAACAATGGCATCTACTCCGGCATCCAATAATGCTCGTGCACGGTCGAAGGTATCACTTGTTACACCAACTGCGGCAGCCACCAGCAAACGTCCATGTTCATCTTTGGCAGCATTAGGAAATTCTACAACCTTTTCAATGTCTTTAATCGTTATCAGACCCGTTAACCTGCCATCCTTATCAACCATTGGCAGTTTTTCTATCTTATGTTTCTGCAGAATAGCTTCGGCAGTTTTCAACGAAGTGCCTTCCGGCGCAGTAACAAGATTTTCTTTAGTCATTACTGTATCAATAGCCACAGTAAGATCGTTAACAAATCGCAGGTCACGATTCGTAATGATGCCGACAAACTTACGATTTTGCAATGTATCAACAATTGGGACACCGCTGATGCGGTACTTCTTCATTAGGCCTTCTGCTTCAGCTACGGAGTTGCCAGGTGTCAAAAAGAAGGGATCGATAATAACTCCACTTTCAGAACGTTTAACTTTGCGAACCTCATCCGCTTGACGTTCAATTGTCATATTCTTATGGATAACACCTAAGCCGCCCTGACGAGCCATTGCGATTGCCATCGCAGACTCTGTAACAGTATCCATTCCAGCACTAATGATCGGGATATTCAATCTGATATTCTTAGCAAGTTGCACAGTTAAATCAACATCATTCGGTAAAACATGCTTTCCGCCGGTATTAGTAGAACATCGTCAAAAGTAAATCCTTTTTTCGCAAATTTAGTATCCCAATTGGACATTACGATAGCGCTCCTTTTAATATTTTATTTTCTAACTTAACCAATTTTATCAATAAAAGCAAGTATTCTCATCTATTTTTCAGAAAAACAGCTAGAAAAAAGCAAAAAAATATTTTCTGTTTGATCAGAAGACATAATATAGTTGTTTTTATTCTTCTTTTTTCACAAAAGTGATTAATTTAAAATTACGTATTGACTTAAAGTATTAATAATGTTTTAATTATTCCAAGAATTATCAACAGGAAAGGAATAACGACCTTGGAAAATAACCGGACTTTTAACACAAGTTCATATTATTATGGCTTTGCTTACTTTATGTAGGCGTCCGTACTTTAAGATGCGGGCGTTGATCACACGTTCGTGTCTAAAGTTGCAAGGTTGTTTTGCTTTGCCAGTTAGACACTCAATAAAAGTCTAGCTGGTCGCATAGGTTCTTTGTTTCCTTAATTAATGACTATCAAACCAGCTAGATTTAAAATCTAGCTGGTTTTTGTTTTTTATTAAGGAGGAACTTTAATGAATTTACACATGCGACAACGGCTCTCACTGAGCCTTTATCTAAATTACTTCGTCCATGGAATCGGCTTAATCATCTTAGCACAAAACATGGAATCTTTAGGCAAGTTGTGGCAGACCCCACTGGCGACTGTCTCTTATGTCATATCCGGTGTAGGAATCGGGCGTCTTATCGCTTATTTGATTTTAGGCGCTTTGTCCGATCGCTATGGCCGTAAAAATTTTATCTTCTTAGGAATGGGCTGCTACTGTATCTTCTTTCTTGGAATGCTGGTTGCTCCCAACATTCAAGTAGCTTATTTACTAGCAATTGTAGCTGGTATTGCAAACTCAGCTCTTGATTCAGGCACATATACAACCTTCGTTGAATTAGGCGGAAGTGAAAGTGCCTCAAACGTCCTGATAAAAGCTTTTATGTCGTTAGGTGAATTCATCCTGCCTCTTCTTGTCGCTTCACTGGAAAATAACAGCTTGTGGTTTGGCTGGTCTTTCATCTTCGCAGCTCTCGTTTTGATTATCAACTTCTTCCTATTGCTGCCGTTGAAGTTTCCCAAGGCAAATCAAACTCAGTCAGCTATGCTTGGGACTTGGAAAGGACTCAGTAAAGCTAAAAAAATCATAATAACTGTTGCGCTCGCACTTTATGGCTACACCTCAATGGCTCTAATGATCCTCTTCACACAATGGATAACAATGTATGCAACTGAGGTCCTGCATATGGGCAATATTGCTTCGCATTTTCTACTTTCGCTTTACAGCATAGGTTCGATCAGCGGTGTTTTGATTATGTTCTGGCTGCTGCATAAGCACTTTTCAGAACTAACACTGCTGGTTTACCTGAATGCAGCTGCACTTATTTCGCTAGCCATTATTTGTTTTATACATATAACATGGTTAACACATCTTGCAGCTTTCATCTTTGGCCTAACAGCCGCCAGCGGTATCATGCAAGTTGGGCTTAACACTTTCTTGAAACTTTATCCTCGAACGAAAGGATTAATTACAGGTATTTTCTTCACTTTTGGAAGTTTCGCCTCTTTCACCATTCCAGTTGTTACAGGATGGCTTTCACAAAAAAGCGTTGCTGCAGCTTTGGAATTCGACTTGCTGATCGGCAGTGCCAGCCTGATTCTCGTCGTGATCGTCCGTATTGCTCTAGGTCACCAAAAGACTCTTGCAAGCTCCAGGAGAACTGTTTCACTTCTAGACAAAATAATCGTTCGGTTGCTAGTTCGCCGCTTTAAAGCAGTGAAGACGATCGGCCTTCTCAAAGAGGAAGTAAAGGTCCCTGTGCTCGATAGCAAACGTGAAGAAAAAGTAAAAGCTAATGTTGCTGCAAACTGTTCTGACCAAAAGATAGTTCCTTATCTGCAGGAAATCTATGGCACCATAATGGCCTCTTCACGCAAGTATCAAGAAGATAAACGGCAAAATAATGACTAGACAAAAATTACAAGTTTAATCCAATGGAGGTAGAATTTTATGTACTTTTTAACTGCTGGTGAATCACACGGCCCACAACTTACTGGAATTATTGAAGGTGTTCCCGCCGGGCTTAAAATTGACGTAACTCAGATTAATCAGGCTTTGGCAGCTCGTCAAGGAGGTTATGGCCGGGGGAATCGCCAAAAAATAGAGCATGATCAGGTTCAAATCGTTGGAGGACTGCGTCATGGGATCACGCTCGGTTCTCCCTTAGCACTGACTATTCAAAATCGTGACCATGCGCATTGGTCTAAAATTATGGATCCTGTCAGCCCTGAGACTCCTGAAAATACGCTGCGCCGCGTTGAACGGCCCCGGCCAGGACATGCAGATCTTGTTGGCGGAATGAAATATCGGCATCACGATCTGCGCAATGTACTAGAACGTTCTTCAGCTCGAGAAACAGCGATGCGCGTCGCTATTGGGTCAATTTGTAAGCAACTGTTGCAGCAATTAGGGATACATTTAATCGGCTACGTCCAACAGATCGGCAAGATCAGCGGCTCTCAGAATTTACCAACTGATGTTTTACAAATAGAAAAGAAGATAAACCAAAACGACTTACGAATTCTAGATGAACAGCAAGTTGCGGTAATTCATGAATTGATTGACAATACCAAGCGCGCAGGTAACACTCTAGGGGGAATCATTCGGGTCGTTGCAGAAAATGTTCCAGCCGGCTTGGGCAGCTATACCAGTTGGGATACAAAATTAGATGCTAAACTTGCCGCTGCTGTTATGGGCGTTAATGCTATGAAGGGCGTTGCAATTGGTGATGGCTTCTCTGCTGCTGCAAATTTCGGCAGTGAAGTGATGGATCCCATTGCTTGGGACAAAAATGAAGGATGGAGCAGACTATCTAACCACCTTGGAGGTTTTGAAGGAGGAATGACGAATGGGATGCCTATCATAGTTCAAGCTGCTATGAAGCCGATCCCGACGCTTTACAAAGCACTTCAAAGCGTTAACCTCAAAACACGCGAGGTTCAAAAAGCAAATGTTGAGCGTTCAGATACGACGGCGATCGTTCCCGCATCAATTGTTATCGAAAGTGTAATTGCAATCGAATTGGCTAAAATCATTACTGATACTTTTGAAAGTAGCAATATGCACCGCCTGCAAGAAGAGTTAGCAGACTACCGTCGCGAATTAAAAGAATATTAATTTCGAGGTGAGTTCAGTGATCATTCATACCTTAGGTCCGCAGGAAACAGATAGTAATGATGCCGCCCATTATTATGTACAACAAAAACTGGCAGGAAAAGCACAAATTACGCTACATGATAGTTACGCAGAAATTATCCAATGTTTCTCACAGTACCAGAATGATTTTTTCCTAGTTCCAACTGCTTTTAAATCCGCAGCGTTAAACATCACCTGGGGTGAATTACATTATCAGTATCTGGATCAGTTGCTTTTGCAAGATTGCTTTATGCATCGCTTAAACCCCTTGGTAATTATTGAAAATTGTACTCGAAAAAATGGTATCGCCTATTCACATCCCGCAACAGCTAAACTCTTGACTTCCAAGGTCAAACTGCAGCATATGCGTTATTCTTCCAGTAAATATCTTGCTTATCAACAATATCTTTGTGATGGGCAATATGTACTGACAAATGAAAAAAACATTGCACTTTCTCCCAATGAAAAGATCGTCGCCCGTTATGAACCACAGATGATCTGGAGTCTATATCAAATTAAGGGGTAATTAAAATGACGAAAAGAGAACTATCCGCCTTGCCAAAATTGGGCTTACACGGAACATTGCTGCTCCCTGGGGATAAAAGCATATCTCACCGTGCACTTCTAATAGGTGCAATCAGCAATGGAGAAACAGTCATCAAACATTTTTTGCATTCTAATGATTGTCTGAACACACTTCAAGCAATTCGTGCGTTGGGAATCGATGTTGCACAGCATGGAGCAGACATTATCGTACATGGCAAGGGTCTTCATGGATTGAAACAACCTGCTGGTCCGCTCGACATGGGTAATTCTGGAACAACGACCAGACTGATAATGGGACTGCTTGCTGGTCAGAATTTTCAGAGCGAATTGAATGGCGATTCATCACTGCAAAAAAGGCCAATGCGCCGAGTTAGCGATCCTTTAACGACGATGGGTGCAGACATTCAAACGACCGCCGCTGGGACTCTTCCCGTTAAGATTGTTGGGCGCTCGCTTCACGGAGCTGATATCAAATTACAGATTGCAAGTGCACAAGTGAAAAGTGCACTGATTCTCGCAGCTTTACTGGCAGATGGACCTTCAACCATTATCGAAAAAATTCCTACACGAGACCATACAGAACGAATGTTGCGCAAGTTCGGAGCTAATGTTCAAACAGCCTCAGACAAGCTAACTATCACAGTGGAACCTCAGCCTGATCTTAAGGGCCAAACCATCACTGTTCCAGGTGATATGTCCTCCGCTGCTTTTTTCCTTGTAGCAGGAACTATTATTCCCAACTCAGACATAACCTTACGTAATGTCAATATCAATAAAACTCGAACTGGGATCTTAGACGCCCTATTAAAAATGGGGGCAGATATTCAGGTCCATGAGCTTGCATCCCAAGGAGAACCTGTAGCCAATCTTCGAGTTAAGTCTGCTCCGCTCTCACCGATTAAACTAGGTGAAGAAGATATTCCTGCAATCATTGATGAATTGCCCTTGATAGCACTGCTCGCCGCGTGCGCTCATGGACAAAGTACCATCACTGGTGCACAAGAACTGCGTTTCAAAGAAACCGACAGAATTGCAACAGTTACCCAAGAGCTGCATAAGTTAGGTGTGCCAGTGAAGGAACTGCCCGATGGCATGATTATTGAGGGGCAGCCTGTATGGAGAATCAACGACCCCATTTTAGATAGTCACGGCGACCATCGAATCGGAATGATGATGGCAATTGCTGCCCTGCGTTCAACTACTCGCCTTTCACTGAACGAACCCGAAGCTGTCTCCGTTTCATATCCTGCTTTTTTTGCTGACCTGAATTCATTACTCAATCAAAAACGGGAGTGTGATCTGACATGACCACTGTTTTTATCAAAGGACTAGGTTTGATCGGAAGTTCCTTGGTCAGAGCGATCCGCAAACAGCATCCTGCCTATAAAATCATCGGCTGTGACACAGAAAAGGAAACCTGTTCATATGCACTTGAGCATAAATTGGTCGATCACATTACTGCTGACCTAATCGGGGCACAAACTGCCGATTTTATTATCTTAGCTACCCCAGTTGACGAAATAATTAAAGATCTTCGGCAGCTGGCTAACATGCCGCTAAAAAGAGATGTTATCGTTACTGATGTTGGCAGCACAAAACAAAAAGTTCTCAAGGCAGCTCTTCCTCTACAAAATAAAGGTATTACCTTTATCGGGGGACATCCAATGGCTGGCTCGCATAAAACTGGTGTAACGGCTGGGCGAGCCGATCTTTTTGAAAATGCTTTTTACTTCATGATTAAGACAAATGCTGCTGATCCTGCTTACCTGCAACTACAAGAGTTACTCCAAGCAACAAAGGTCAAATGGCTGCTGATCTCCGCTGAAGAACATGACCAGTTGGTCGGGCAAATCAGTCATTTGCCACATGTGATTGCTGCTGCTCTTGTCAATCAAACACAGAATTTCTTTGCTGATTCGCCCTTAGGGATGCGTATGGCAGCTGGTGGTTTTAAATCGATCACTCGGATTGCTTCTTCTGATCCGACAATGTGGAGTTCGATACTGCAATCTAATTCTGCAATCATTGTGCAGCAGCTCGAACGATATATCAACGAGCTGAATAAGATTGAGCAAGCCATCGTACAAAATGACCATGAGCAAATATTTTCTTTCTTCGAATCCGCCAAGCATAGTCGTGACAAGCTTGGGCCAAAAAAATTGGGGCAATTACCTGACTTCTTCGATCTTTTCATTAACATTCCAGACCGAATTGGCTCCATTGCCTCTATTACACAATTACTTGCGTTTAATAAAATCAGCCTTGTCAACATTCATATTTTGGAAATTAGAGAAGATATTGATGGTGTCTTGCAGCTTACCTTTATGCGCGAGGAAGATCGACTTAAGGCAGAAAAATTACTCACACAAAAAAATTACGTTGTTTTAAGAAGGGATTGAAAACTAATGGAGGCTATACTAATTGGTTTCATGGGTAGCGGAAAAACGACTATTGGCAAACTATTAGCACAACAGCTCCAATTGCCACATATCGACCTTGATGCTCAGATAACTGCAACAGCAGGTTCCGCTATCACAGATATTTTTGAAAAACATGGTGAACACTACTTTCGTCAACTTGAGCACAAGGTACTGGTAGACTCAATAGCACGTGCTGGAGTTCTTTCAACTGGAGGCGGTACTCCCACACAAGCCATGAATCTCCATGTTCTGCAAGAAACGTCAACCCCAGTCATTTTATTAGAAGCTACGACCAACACAATCCTCGATCGCATCAGCAATGATGCTGGACGACCACTGGTGAATTCGCTCGGCACAAATGGTCTTGTTTCCTTAAAAGAAAAACGGCGCTCGCAATATCATGCGTGCGCTGATCTGATAATTCAAACAGACGGTGCAAGTCCTCAAAAAATAGTTTCTGATATTTTGCATTATCTAAAACATCAGAAAAACTGACTGCTGAAACATATTAATACAAAGTCAAAACGAAGGAGCAGGTCAAAAGTTAAATTTTAACCTAGCTCCCTTTTCCCGTATAGATATGCACTGTAAGTAAAAATTCTCCGTCTAACTATAATTTTACCGACTTTGTACTACCTTAAAGAAGTTGAACATACAGATCAAGTTTGTAAGTCACTTCACTTAGGTCACACCCTTCCTCATCCTCAATTTATCATCTCTAAATTATTAATGTGTATGGATCTTCTAGATGAGCAACAATTTCAGCTAAAAAGTCGGCCGCTGGTGCTCCATCAATAATTTGATGATCGAAGGTTAAACTTAAAGGCAGTTTTGCAATTTGTTTAACTGACCCGTCATCCCTAAGAGCAAGTTCCTTCAGCAATGTTCCAACTCCCAAAATACCGATCTCAGGCTGATTAATGACAGGTGTAAAGTACTCAACCCCACTTCGGCCCAAATTACTGATCGTAAACGTACCACCACTGTATGCACTACCGTCTAAGGTTCCTTCGCGTGCGTCACTTATTACAGTATTCAACGACCGACCCAACTCAGTCAATGTCATTGAATCTGCGCCTTTGACCACGGGCACGACAAGACCATCATCTAACGCAACCGCCATACCGATATTTACGCTGTCAACTTGCTCATACTTGCCAGCCTGATACCAAGCATTCATCTGCGGAGTTTTTCTCAATGCTAAGATGGCTGCTTTTGTTACCAGAGTTGTAATACTCAATTGCCCATCAACTAGTGGCTGACTTACTTTTTGCTTCATATCTTCCCTGAAAGCCATTAAGCTCGTAATATCAGCCTTGCGCTGCAATGTAACCTGTGCAGTATTCTGTAAGCTGCTCATCATCCGTTGAGCAATGATTTGCCGCATTCCTGTCAGACCGGCACCTGCTGAAACTGTGGTTGCGACTGGTGTTACCGGTTGGACAGCAGGGGTGTAGTTCTCAACATCACGCTTTGTTATCCTGCCATTGCCGCCGGTTCCTTTGATTTGCCGATAGTCCCAACCTTTTTCCGCAGCTATTTTACGTGCCAGCGGTGTGATAAAGATCCGGTCGGTCTCATGATTTTGCTCGTGCGGCTGCGGAGCTTCTGTTTTAACCGTTTCTTCCTCTTCAAGTTGTGGTGTCTCATTTTGTCCTGCTGTCTGTGCTGCTTTTGCTTCCACAGCTTTGCTTTCACCGATTGCTTCACCGGCTGCACCGATATAGCCAATCGGGGCTTTACATTTGGCATCTTCACCCTCAGGAACTAAGATTTTAATCAACGTTCCATCAGAAGGGGCATCAACATCAGCAGTCAGTTTTTCGGAATTGATTGTCGCTACAATATCGCCTTTCTTGACCTCGTCGCCTTCATTTTTGACCCATTTATAGACAGTTCCTTCCGTCATTGTCAAGCCAAGTTTTGGCATTATAATTTCTGTTGCCATGCTAACACCCCCTCTATTTCTTCAAATCGTCGATCAACTCTGCTGCTGTTTCAAGCACACGATCCGCATTTGGCAGATACAACTGTTCAAGATTAGTTGCAAACGGTACCGGTGTATTTGGTGCACAAATTTTTTTGATCGGTCCATCTAAATAATCGAACGCTTGATCACCAACAACCGAAGCAATATCTGTCGCTGTGTTGTTATGCGGATTAGCCTCATCGATTATTATCAAACGTCCAGTTTTCTTAACTGAATCAATTATAGTTTTTTGATCCCACGGTGCGACTGTGACGAGGTCGATAACTTCTACTTCGATCCCATCTTTAGCTAATCGATCCGCAACTTCTAAAGCAACATAGAGCATTTTACCAATCGTTACAATTGTAAGATCTGTTCCCTCACGTTTTATCTTCGCTTTACCGATCTCGACTTTGTAATAATCTTCAGGAACCTCATCTTTTATTCCATATAATGTTTTATCCTCTGAGAACACAACGATATTGTCATCTTCAATAGCGGATATCAAAAGACCCTTAGCATCATACGGATTTGAAGGAACAACAACCTTGATTCCTGGAATGGATGCTAAGATTCCATAATAGGAACCTGAATGCTGGGCTGCGGCACTGGCACCAGCACCATGACAAGTACGTACCGTCATCGGAATTTTTGCTTTGCCGCCGAACATATATCGCATTTTGGAGCCTTGTGCCAGAAGTGTATCCAAACAGAAGCCCAAGAAGTCATTGAACATCAATTCCGGCACTGGGCGTAATCCCGTTGCCGCAGCTCCAACCGAAGCACCCATATAACCCATCTCGGAAATTGGAGTATCAATGACCCGCTCACGTCCATATTTGGGCATTAACCCCTTCGTCACACCAAACACTCCACCCCAAGCATCCTCATTCTCCTCTTCTAAATGCTCAACTCCAGCTCCTCCAGCAAGATCTTCGCCTAAAAGTATGACCCGCTCGTCCTTTTCCATCGCCATATCCAATCCTTCATTGATTGCTTTCATGAACGTTATTCGTCTAGCCATTTTGCATTCTCCTTTCTTTCATTTCAATCTACAAAAACATCCTCATACAAGGATTCTGGTTTTGGAATAGGGCTTTCCTCTGCAAATTTAATTGCATTTTCAACATCTTCGGCAGATTTTTTCTCAAGCTGATCTGCTTTCTTAGCAGTCAGTAATTTTTTGAAAATCGCGTATTTACGAAATTCTGTAATATTATCACGCTCAGCTAATTCTTTTTCAGCCCCTTTTTGAGCCTTATATTTCTGTTCATCGCCTTCGAAATGACCATAATTACGGTATGTCACACATTCAATAAGCGTTGGCCCTTCACCCTTGCGTGCCCGTTCAATAGCTTTGCCGGCAGCTTCATAAATCGCTGCTAGATCCTTTCCATCGACAGTCTCACCCGGAATCCCATATGCCGATGCTCGGTCTGCGATTTTTTTAGAACCTGAAGCATACTTTTGGGGAGTAGCCTCACCGAACGCATTATTCTCATTCACAAACACAACTGGTAGTTTCCATATTGATGCCATATTAATGCTCTCATGGAAGGTCCCTTCATTAGCAGCACCATCTCCAAAGAAACAGACAGCGACATCGCTCGTCTTCAAATACTTGTTGCGCAAAGCTGCTCCAATTGCAATTGGAAAACCACCGCCAACCATCCCATTAGCACCTAGCATCCCCTTGTCAATATCTGCAATATGCATGGAACCTCCTTTGCCCTTGCAAAGCCCTGTTTCTTTACCATATATTTCAGCCATCATTTTGTTCAAGTCGCAGCCTTTAGCAATACAATGACCATGTCCACGGTGAGTACTGGTAATATAATCATCATCGGTTAAATGTGCACAGACACCAGTTGCAATCGCTTCTTCACCTGCATACAAATGAACAAAGCCCGGAATTGATCCCGTTGAAAATATTTGATGGACTTCATCTTCAAAATTACGGATATCATTCATTTTTTTATAAATCCACTCTGCACGTTCTTTCGATAACTTCTCCATTTCTATTCCCTCCTTGTTTTGGCAAAATATTATTCAGAATTCTGCCTTTCGTCCAAAAATACTCAGCTAAGTGTCCGCAAAGAATCTGCAACTTCACCTGTTAGCTCTGACAGAGTCGGATGTGCAAAAATGGTATCTGCAAGTTCATCAACAGTTCCCTCGGCTTCACATACAGCTAAGATAGTATGGATCATTTCAGTTGCATTACCGCCGACAATGACAGCGCCAAGAATTTCATGATATTTTTTTTCGCTGATAATTTTTACAAAACCATTAGCTTCCTCACTTGCAATTGCTTTTCCATTACCGACATACGGTGCGCTTCTAACAATAACATCAAAACCTTTTTCCTTGGCTTGAGTCTCATTCAGTCCAAAACTTGCAACCTCTGGATCCGTATACAGACAACGCGGAACATATTGCTGGGGCACTGGTGCCTTAGGCTTGCCGCAAATTGCGGCTACCGCTCTGACCCCCTCGGCACTTGCCGCATGAGCTAACTGATAGCCACCGATCAAATCACCGATTGCGTAAACATGTGGAATACTTGTTTGATAATGCTGGTCAACCTTCACAAAATGCTCTTTTTCATCCAATGCTATTTCTGCATGACGTGCAAGTTCAAGATTGGCCTTGCGGCCTGTTGCAACAAGCAACTGATCAAATTCATACTTTTCGTCAACAAGCTGCACTTCTTTGGCAACAACTTGTTTGATTTTTACACCAGCCCTAACTGTGATACCCATACTTTGTAATTTTTGCTTAATAATTATTCGTGCATCTTCATCCTCAGTCAGCAAAATGTCTGGGGCTACTTCAAGCAATGTGACCTCAACACCTAATGGCTGCATCGCAAAAGCAAGTTCGACCGCGATAATTCCTCCACCGATGATAACCAATTTTTGCGGCAACTCAGCCATTTGAAAAAAGGTATCAGTCGTTAAATAAGCGATCTTTTCAAGCCCTTTGATTGGTGGAACAAAGGGATGTCCCCCAGTCGCTAAAAGAATATCGCGTGCAGCTATCTTCTTGCCATCAACACTTAACTGATGCTCCTTGGTTAAAGAAGCCTTTCCCTCAATATATGCGATATGATTTGTCTTGAACAAATATCTGATTCCGTCTTGTAGAGTTGCAACAACGTGGTTTTTACGCTGCACCAACTTAGGAAAATCAACTTCTTTTACTTCCATTGGTATGCCAAACTGACTAGCCTCTTTTGCTGCTAGCACCCAGTGACTGTGTTTCAAATAACTTTTTGATGGTATACATCCCGCGTTTAAACATACTCCGCCAATATCCTTCCTTTCGATCACAACTACTCTCTTACCCAACTGTGCTGCATGGATTGCTGCGATATAACCGCCTGGGCCCGCTCCGACAACTGCAAGATCATAACTTGCCATAGACTATTCCCCCCTCACTAAAAATTCTTTCTTTCATTTGTCTACAAGCAAGTTCCATGCCAACAGCATGAGCCTTTTTCTTCTTTTCTTAATTGCGTGATTACACTTCAAAACATAAAATCCAGCAGCAATTTAGTAATTTACTCGCAGCTTTATGTATACAACTAATAAGATTACATCATGGTCATTAACCATGCGGATTACCGCCAAAGTACAAGGATGCTCTGGTTCTGTCTATGATTAATTTCGTTTTTAAGTGAAAAAGATCAACTTTTGGAATACATTTATCCAAAATAAATAGAGGAGATAGGTTAATTTAACTTTTAACCAATCCCCTCATCAAGCGTGCGTTATACGGCACCAACATGTTTCAATTATTTGTTTTCTTACTATTCAAAAGTTCCTATCTAATAAAGTGCTTCCCGCATAATATGCATATACATTTGCGTAAAAGCGAATAGTTTAATCATCATTATTCTTGTTCAACAAGTTATTTTTTGTTCATACCTCAAGTAACAAAGTGTTGCACTTGCAACACTTTGTTACTCTCAAATTATGAAACCACTTCTTCCTTATCTTAATTTGTACCTTTTCATTTTTCGATAAATAGTCGTCCTAGAAACATGTAGCTCGGCAGCAGTTTTACTAATGCGATAATGATTTTTTTCCAATGCTCGTCGTAACTTTTTTATTTCTTTTATTTCTTCTGTTTCTGACTGTTCCTCACCATCACTCGGCTGTCGCTTTGACACAGCCGGTATCTCTTTTTCGTTATCATTATTTCTAATTGTGCCGGCCTCTATCAATTTCCTAATCTGCTTAATCGTCGGTTTTTGCTGCTCATAAAAAAGATATAAGCGCTCCATAAAATTGTTGAATTCACGCACATTACCATACCATGGATAGTCTCGACTGACACTGTAAATATTCTTCTGCCAAGCTATCTGCCACTTCTTGACTTTACAAAAAGAAGTGATCAATTGCTGAATGTCTTCTTTTCTTTCACGCAAAGGTGGAATTTGAACAGGGCACACATAAATACGGTAAAAAAGATCTTCCCGAAACTTCTTTCTCCGCACTAAAACACGTAGGTCTTGGTTGCTGGCAGTTATCAACCTGAATGAAATTTTTTTAGGTTCTCCGTTGATCGGAACCACCTTTTTTTCTTCGACAACACGCAGCAAGGCCGTTTGCATCTGGCGCGACATACTTTCAATTTCATCTAGAAACAAGGTTCCTCCGTTTGCTTGCTCGATTTTTCCCTTTTGACCCTTAATATTGGAACCTGTAAACGCCCCTGGCGCATAGCCAAACAACTCACTTTCAAGCAGATTCTGATTCAAAGCACCGCAATTAATAGCAATAAGTGGACCACTTTTTACTGAACTATTATAATGAATCGTCCGTGCAAGTACTTCTTTTCCCGTTCCCGATTCACCAAAAAGATGAATTGGCAAGCTGCTACCAGCCAATTTCAGAATGCGCTGCAAGAATTGACTGTATGCCCTGTTCGCAGTCGGAACACCCGGATAATAAAAAGTGTTTGTCCGCAACGGTTCAGAAAAAATACGAACCTTGTACCCAATCAATTTATTTTTAAAATATATTTTCTCACTTTTATATATTGTTTTGGAGTTGATATATGAATGGATGTCGTTGCCTAGTTTAAAATGCGCTGCATATTTTTCTGGAGTACTGACAATTTTAAAGTGCGTATCGCATAACAGTTCATCTGAGCGGTGAAGCATACAATACTGTAACAACTCTTTTCGGCGTTCAAGGTCTGCACTTATCAGTATATTCGCTATTCGTTGAGTCAGCAGCGTCAACAGTAAAAATGCATCTTTTGCAGAATCGTTATGCAACGTTGAAACATCCAACACTCCCAGGACATTCCCATCTTCATCTAAAATTGGCGAAGCTGAACAGCTCCACTGCCTTGAAGCATGGGCATAGTGCTCATTCAAAGCGACATGCTCATCTTTCTTGGTCCGTAGTGAAATTCCGATAGCATTTGTTCCTACATTGAGCTCAGTCCACTTTGTTCCTTCACGAAAATAGAAATCATTCGCATGTTCCTGTGCTTGGAGATTGCCATCGCGCCACAAAATGTTACCCACTTCGTCAGTTAGAATAAAAACTGGTTGGTTCAATTTTAAATTGTTCTCGATTGTTCCAACTTGTGTCTTCACTACTTCAATCATATTTCTGTATTGGTGTTGTTTACTAAGCAATTCTGAGGCTGAAAGAATTTTCTGCGGTCTAACAAGGTAAGGATCAATCTCAGCACGCGAGCAAATTTTCCATGACTCCGCTATTCTAGTTTCCAGTGTATTTGCAACAAACTCATTACCTGCAATAAATTGTTTCCACAACTGCTGATCCTGCATGAAATCAACCTCCATTCAAAACACAAAAAAAGCGATCTTCATCTATATTATATATGAGATCGCTTTTATTACTACTTTTTAGATTTTATTGCTTAGACCATTCTTTTCAACAGCTTCACTTAAAATATCTGTTTCAACTTAGTACGTCTACTATTTTGTAGGCCGCAAACACTAACCGAACAAATTCAATTTGCCAATCCGTTGTACAGCCTCAATCAGTCTTTCAGGCGAAACAAGCAATCCTATGCGCACATACCCATCTCCCATAAGTCCAAAACCTTTGCCAGGAGCAACAGCGACATTAGCCTTATCTAGTAAAAGATCTGCAAAAGCTTCACTCGTATACCCTTGAGGAACCGGCATCCATGCATAAAATGTCCCCCCCGGAACAAATGCTTGCCAACCAATCTTAGCTGCTTCCGTGATAAATGCATCACGTCGCTGCTGGTAGAGCGCTTCTAATGCATCAATCTCACTCTTCCTTTTATCAGAACGTAATGCCGTAATACCAGCTTTCTGAATCGCCGGGAAAACACTCACAAAAAGATGATCCTGAATCAAGTTCAAAGCCTCGATGATATCTGGATTTCCAACTGCAAAAGCTAAACGCCAACCAGCCATGTTAAATGTTTTAGAAAAGGTGTAAATTTCAATGCCGACATCTTTTGCACCTTCAACCTGTAAGAAACTTGGATTCTTGTAATTATCGAAGCCTAGAGCCCCGTACGCAAAGTCACTCACAACTCCGATTTCATACTTTTTAGCGAATGCAACTGTCTGTTCGTAAAACTCCTTAGTTGCAACTGCACCAGTCGGGTTATTGGGATAGTTCAAATAAATGAATTTAGCCCTTTTAGCGACTTCCTCTGGAATTTCATCATAGTCGGGCAAAAAGTCGTTTTCTCTGCGCAAAGGAACTGTATCGTACTTCACTTTCCCCAAAGCAACACCTGATAGATAATCGGGATAACCTGGATCAGGTAAGATAAGACTCTCACCTGGATTCATCAAAGCCCATGGAAGCTCAACTAAACCAATTTTTGAACCGCCCAAGATTGCAATCTCTTTTTCAGGATCAGCCGCAACACCATATTCTTGCTCATAGAAATCTGCTGCCGCTTGCTTTAATTCAGTGAGCCCTCTAAAGGGCGAATACTTGTGTGTACTCGGATCTTTTGCGGCTTCGTTAAGTGCTGCAACAATGTAATCAAATGTTGGCTGATCCGGATTTCCTTGTCCAAGGTTGATCACATCATTTCCTGCATCAATCTTTTTGTTTACTTTTGCTACTAGTGCCGCAAAAAACTGTGCTGGCAGTTTTTCCAAAATTTGTGATTCGTCAAATTTCATTAGCTATTCCTTCCAATCCAAATTATCATTCATGTCTGTTTTGCTTTTGAAGATTCAAGTCTCATGCGAAGAAGTCTAATGCCAATCTTTCATATATCTCAATAGTCTTCAAATAGCTAGCGACCGTTGTATATTCATTTGCCTGATGTGCGACTTTCCAAGCATCAGCCCCCAAAATAATGACAGGCATGTTAGGTTTGCTTTGGATAAAGACACTCGCGTCCGTTGCCCCATTGATCGTTTTTAGCTCAATTTTGCGATCTGCATACTGCTCAGTCGCAATTTTTTGTGCAAGTTGCACGAAATCATTATCTGGTGCAGTCCCAATCGGATAAAAATTATGCACGATCGAAAACTCTAATTTAAAAGGCCCATTTTCATTTATTTCATTGATTTTATTCTGTATACGTTCAATAACCTGCTCATTATCAAACTTTTTTGTAGGACGAATATTGCCATAAAGCTCGGCATAACTAGGAATACTGTTAACCTGCTGCCCGCCCTTGATCACCGTCACACTATGCTGCACAGCACCTAAAAAGGGATCTAGCGGTGTATCATCAAACAGAATTTGTTCCGCATTCATGTACTGCACCAACCCATTAATAGCGTTGACTCCTTGGCTAGGACGTGAGCTATGCACCGCTTTCCCATAACTTTTGATCTTATAATTCAAGCTTCCTGAATGCGCATAAATGATCTGCCCGCTAGTTGGTTCGCCCACGACCAAAGCAGCAATATCATTCGTTATTCCTTGAGCGTTCAGACGATAAGCTCCTTGCGCTCCATACTCTTCACCAGCAGTTGCAACAAAACGGATCGCTCCATGAGGAACATGCTTTTTTTCAACCAATTCAAGTAATGCAATAACCTGTGCTGCAAGCCCACTCTTCATATCAGCTGCGCCACGCCCATATACTCGGCCATCTATGATCTGTCCAGAAAAAGGATCGTATTTCCACTTATCTTTTTCAGCAATCGCAACGGTATCTTGGTGCCCAGTAAAGCATAGAACACCCTTTCCATTTGGTTCTCCTATCTCAGCAATTAAGTTAGCCCGCGTGTCGTCAAAACGATCGAGCTTAACCGGTACATTTTTCTCCTTGAATAATGTGGCAATATATTCAGAAGTCGCAAGTTCGTTGCCATTGACAGAATGAATTTTGATCAGATCGGTCAATATTTTCAGTTTTTCTTTTTCTTCCATAAGCTATCGCATCTTTCTAAAAATGACTAAAGAACTGATTTTTGATCAGCTGTTTTTATGATTTAAAACTCGTGCCAGCAAATCACCTATCAGCTGAACAAGCAGCACAAATATCAATACTAACAGAGTTGCGATAAAGGTCGTATCGTTTGCGAAGCGGTTGTAGCCATAAGCAATCGCCATGTTACCTAAACCGCCAGCGCCAATAGCTCCAGCCATCGCCGTCAGTCCAATTAAACTAATCAAAGTCACTGTTGTTACCCTGACCAATTCTGAACGTGCTTCACGCAGATAAACATCAAAAATAATATCACTGAACGTAGCTCCTAAAGATTGGGCTGCCTCAATAATCCCATGATCTACACTAGCCAATGCAACCTGAACCTGACGAGCATAAAACGGGAAGACTCCTAGCGATAATGGAACAAGTGCCGCTGTCGTCCCGATTTGTGTGCCAACTATTTTTTGGGTTACAGGGGCAATAAATGCTAACAGAATAATGAATGGAATGGCACGAAAAAAGGAAACTACTTTGTCAAAGAAACTAAACAAACCACGATTAGGAAGAATGCCATCCGAGTCAGTCAAAACGAGTCCGATTCCAAATATAAGCCCCAAAATTCCTCCAAAAATTGCAGACCAAAACGTCATATACAAGGTCTGTCCAATTGCAGGTAACCAACCTCCATCACCGTTCCATCCTTGGTAAACAACGTTTGGAAAATACTTAGTAAATAGCTCAGCCATTGACTAATTCACCCTCTTCCACTTTGTTTATAATTATATCTTGCTTCTTCAAAAAAGCGGTCGCCCGTTCTCTGTTTTCAGCACTACCCTTAATAATGACAAAAAGTGCTCCAACAGGTGTTCCCTGTAAAATTTCAATGTTACCGTAGATTATATTCGCAACAATATCGAAATCCTTATACAGTTTAACTATCAGCGATTCGCTGACCGCCGCACCAATGTACGTCAGTTGAATACACTCCTGATCGTCATCAAGTTCGACCAGATTGGCGGCTTGCAATGTCGCAAGCGCCTTAGCTGACCCACTTTCGGTTCCCACAAATTCCCGTGTTAAGTGGTGTTTAGCATTGGTAAAGATATCTAAGAGACCACCCGTTTCAATAACCTCACCATTCTCCATCACTGCCACACGATCAGCGATACGTTTTACGGCCTCCATCTCATGTGTAATCAAAACAACAGTCAGCCCTAATTCTTTGTTTAAGCGTTTCAGCAAGTCCAAGATCTGGACCGTATTTTTAGGATCCAAAGCAGAAGTTCCTTCATCCGAAATAAGTATTTCTGGATCATTCGCCAATGCTCGCGCTATCGCAACACGCTGTTGCTGTCCACCTGATAATTGTGAAGGGTATGCATCCGCACGTTCTTCCAATCCGACTAGTTTCAACAGATCCAAGGCTTTTGCTTTTATTTCTTTTTCTTTTAAAGAACTGTGCTTGAGTGCAAAAGCAACATTTTGCACAACGGTCTGCTCGTTAAGCAAATTGAAATGTTGGAAAATCATCCCGATTTTGCGACGCTTTTCTCTTAATTTTTTAAGTGGAATCACTTTTTCATTTCCATCAATCTTTTCATAAAAAAGATCACCATTAATCTTAGCTCTACCAGATGAAGGCTGCTGCAGTAAATTAATAACACGCACAAGCGTTGACTTGCCAGCCCCTGAATATCCAACTATTCCATAAATATCGCCTTTGTTGATATTTAATGAGACATTCTTCACCGCTTCAATCGTCTTATCTTTTTGTTTAAACGTGACACTGATATTGTCTAATTCAATAATTTTTTCTGCCATTGCTGCACCTCATGCCTTTCATAGATTACTGCTGTTTGTCCAACTCAGGCGTCGGTTATTTCAGTTTAATATCCCATGCTGGCAATTCAGCAGTTCCATATACATCCTTGATAGCTTTCTTAGTTGCCTCAGATTGGTAGGCCTTAACAACTTCCTTGTAAGCTTTTTTGTTTTTGTCTTTTTTATTTGCTGCGATAACATTTATCCATTGTTCTGAGTCCTTGTTGACTGGTTCAACATAAATTGCAGATTTGTAGTCAATTCCTGCCGTTTCGGCGTAATTTCCATTAATAACTGCAGCTGTGACATCTGATAATGAACGTGCTGTCTGGCTTGCATCAAGTTCCTTAATCTTAAGGTTCTTAGGATTCTTCGCAATTGATTTAACTGTTGCCAACTTAGTATCAGATTTTAAAGTAATCAGTCCGGCATTCTTCAAAACATACAATGCACGTGACTCATTAGTTGCATCATTAGGAACCGCAATCGTAGAGCCATTGCCAATGTCTTTTACATTTTTTACTTTGTTTGAGTACAAGCGAATTGGGATTATGATTGTTTTACCGATTGGTTCAATGCTTGTCTTGTTAGCCTTGTTCCAAGCATCCAAGAATGCATAATGCTGGAATGAATTAAGATCAATGCTTCCACTTGTCAAAGCCTTGTTAGGTTGTGAATAATCAGTGAATTTCTTGAATTTCAAATTCAAATTGTATTTATCTTTAGCTGTTTTTGTAACCGACTTCCACACCTTGTCGTCTTGTTTCGACCCTGACATGATCCCAATAGTCACCGTCTCGGCTTCTTTTTTCTTTCCGCCAGCGAAACTAAAGTACCCTGCAACAACAACTACTACTAAAATAACTAATCCAATGATATATTTTAATGATTTCTTCATTATTCTTTCTCCTCTACACTTTTTTTGAATGCGAATAAAAACAGATAAATGCTATTTACTAATATTTTGTATAAAAAAACACCCGTCCCCTAAAAAGGACGGATGCTTTTCCGTGATGCCACCTTTATTCACAGCCCGCTCACACGAACTATCTCGCTAAGATACACCCTCTTGTACCAAGTATATCCTTGCATCTTTAACGGTTGCAATCCCGTCAGTGGCTAACTATCACCGCTGCCATTCCAAGCCCATATTCCAAGTCTTCATCACACTTCTTCGCACCAACCAGAAGCTCTCTTCATGAATTCAACCTGTACTCTGCCCTTCAATATGTTTATCGTTCATACAGTTAATTATAATCGTATTTTAACTTAATCGGGGAAATTGTCAAGTTTTTTTAATCAAAAGTCCCGCAGACTGAGCATAGGAGACGGCATCTGTCTTCTATACTCAGTGCTCAAACGCTAAAATATTCTGATTTTTCGCAATACTTACTTGTTTAAGCCAATTACTATAAAACCTCCTTTGCGTTTTTTTCCAACTGAAGACAGGTTCCTCAAGTTTTTCAGGATATTTAAAATAATATTCAGGTCGGGCTGGCTTCTGTTTGGCCTCTGGGTATGCTGCAGCTTCTCGCTGATACTCCTTCAAAAGAGCATCTTTGTCATACTCTAAGTGCGAAAATAGAAATGTCTGTTTTGCCGCTGCTGCTTCAACTAACGTCAAATGACCTTTCATATCTGAAGATAAAAGGGCAAGGTCGTCATGTTCAGCAATCTGCTTGTGATCCATCTCAGCATAGCGTGCATGTGGTGCTGGAAAACCAGCCGGCATTCCAAACAATAAGTTGCTCTCACTTTGAATCGCATTCGGATAAACACCGAAAACCTTGGCTGGCAATATCCTTTTCTGTATTCCGTAGAAATAATTGAGCGCAGCCATTGCTCCCCAGCAAACATAAAGCTGTTCAATATCATTTTCTGCTAATACGTCAAGTAGAGCTTTCACCTCAGCTATATAACGGACTTCTTCAAAAGCGAGCTTCTCGATAGGTGCCCCAGAAATGATAAATGCATCTAAGTGTTTGACTTCTTCTAAATCTAAAGGTTTAGCAATTCGCCGCAGCTCCGCTGGGACAGGCCGCTCGTTATAGTGGGTCGCCGGATAATAAAAAGTTAATTCAACGGGTTCAGCTCCATCAGTCAACACCTTCGCAAATTGTTGCTGCGATTCTTTCTTGTTGTGCATCAAATTGAGTATCCCAATTTTTACCTTCTCCTGCTTTTTCATCATGCTTCTCCTTTATATGCTATCCTCATATCAGATTTACTAATCCCACTTTCAGCAATCCATCTCTGGATACAAAAAAGGCACCAACCTCCTACTGAGATTCGTGCCTTAAAGCATAGAATTGCTATTTTAGAAGACGAGTTTGCTAACTGCCAACGCAGAAACAGCAACATCCCAAAACAGACGTATTCCAAATGCTTTCGCACGAAATACGACAACAACAGTTTTGTTCTGTTTTTGCGTTAAAAGCTTTCATCTCTAAACCCCACCTGTAATATTATTTGTAATTAGATTCTACCTTGCTTTTGTTTAATTTGCAAATTATTAATGGGCAAATACCAAAATTTTTTATCAGTACCTCTCGCTAAACAATAAAGTTGCACGAAAAAGCATAAGTTTTCGTTTGCAACACCGCAGTTTCCTCACGCACCAACCTCTAGAATAATGCTTTGAGCAGCAATAATGTCATCATACAAGACCTTTGTCAAGTCTGTACTATACTTGCCTTCTGCATGGCGGTCTTTTATAAAACCTAGCTCAAACTGCAAAATATTTATCAGGTCTGCATTTTGTTGTGTTTCAACACTAAGCTGATTTTGCACACTTAACTTTTCATTAGCAATTTTTTCACGTAAAGCTACAACTATTCCCTTGTCTGTGTTCTTCTTATCAAATTCAGCAACAAAGCGGCTAACATCATCAGCTGTGGCATCATCAAGCTCCTGAAGAGCCTTCAGCCAGCGATCCTTTTGAGAGTCATTTCCATAAATTTGGATAACTGATATCTTTCTTTCAACCTTAGTAATTTTAGCCTGTAAAAATGGCTTTTCTTCCTCATTTGCTACTATTTCTTTTCGCTCAAGCTTTTTGATTCGGCGCCGATACTTCCTCACTTGATAATGTTCTCTTTGCTTTGTCGTTAAAAACAGTTCCAGTATTTTTCCGGAGAAGCGGCTCAGCATATGCCAATACATGATTCTTTTTTTGACATTTTTAACATTATGTTTTTTGCCTTCATTCATTATATCCCAGAGCTTGATTGCATCGGCTGAAAGCAAACCATCCTTGATCGCATTCTCAACTGCTTGGCTGCGGACACCATTTAATTGCTCACTTGCTTGCTGCCAAGCCCTAGGATCCCTATTATATTTATAACCCAGCTGTGTCTGTACTCTGCTCGTCAACTGTCGTTTTCGGTCATCTGAAAGCTCTAGCGTGTTGATATACGCCAGCGCAGCATTGACGATCTCACTGTATGCCTGATCCAGCTCATTGACAGCAAAATTTTTTTGCTCTTTTGGTAAAATTTTGGGCAGCAGCAACAACGGGACGAGTAAACTAAAGAGAATGACCAGTGCTGAAATCGTTACGATGTCGCCTCTTATTGCAAAAACATGGTGGTCACTCAGAAAAAGCGGCAATGAGAAAGCCATTGCGAGTGTTACCGTCCCATGAACACCCCCTAAAGAGAAAACAAGAGCATCTTTAAAAACATTGTCGGGAATTCCCTTGTTTAACCGCTTAGCATCATAAAGTGCATAAAAGTATCTTAACAGCAGCATCCCTGTATAAATAAAGAACGCCGTTATAATTATTCTGATGCTTTCTTCCAACTTAAGGGCAAAAATATTCTTCAAAATTGGCACTAGACTCAGCCCTAAAATAACAAAAACAACACCATTCAAAAGCTGCGTGATAACTTTCCACAATTGTGTGATCAAATTATTCATTTGTGAAGAAACTAGCAGTGTTCGACTGCGTTCCTCATGATGAATAATCCCCGCAATCACGGCCGCAATAATTCCAGAGACCCCAATTCTTTCAGCCACCACGTAAATCACCAGCGGCGTCAGCAGTTGCAGCATAACTTGCGCTGTCATATCATCGAATTGCTTTCGTAATAGATATTTACGTAATTGAATAGCTAAGAAACCTGTTGCTAAGCCAAAAATAATACCACCGACCGCAACAAAAGCAAATTTTAGTAATATCTCGCCCACTGAAAGATGCCCTGTATTGATCCAGACAAGCGCCAGCTCTAACGCAACGATTCCAGTAGCATCGTTGAACATTGACTCGAGATTTAGTGAACGAAGAACCTTCTTAGGCATAGTCAATCCTTTATTAACAGAGTTTAGAGCCGTCGCATCCGTTGGGGTCACGATTGCAGCAAGGGCAAGTGCTATTGCTAAAGGCCAGTTCATAAAATGATGGACACCCCACCCTATGATAATCATCGTTATTAATGCCAGAATGACTGAGAGCCGCAGAATATTTCTTATATTTTGTGAAATGGTCCTTCCTTGAGTCTGCTGCCCTTCGAAAAAAAGCAGTGGTGCTATGATCAGCATCATGAACCATTCCGGATCTAAATTAACTATGTAACTGGATAGTGAGGGCGTCATCGCGCATACCAGTCCCATAATAATCTGCCAGATAGATTGCGGTACAGCTGTGAATTTCTGTGCAACAAAATTTGCCAGAATTACCGCCGCAATCAATAAAATTATTGAATAAACAAATGTCATTCTTCTGCCTCCATTTTCGTGCTGACTACGCCCATTATGTTAAAATAGCCCTTTGAAAATTACTACTCAATTTTTTGACATTGCATCCAGCCACTAGGAAAACGGGATAGTCTTCTTCTTTATTTTTTTAAAAACATCTTTGTTTTAGCTTTCAAAGAAGGCAATACTTCGGCAGCAAACCATGGGTTTCTTGCCATCCATATCTGATTACGTGGAGAAGGGTGAACTATCGGAAAATATTTTGGCAGGTAATGTTGATACTCACGAACCGTATCCGTCAGTTTTGCGGAACTTTTCAAATGTAAATAATACTTAACTGCATAGCTTCCAACTAAGATTGTAAGTTGAATATTGGGCATCGTTTTTAATAACAGCGGGTGCCATCTAGCTGCGAACCCCTTTCTAGGCGGAAGATCCCCTGCTTTACCCTTTCCCGGAAAATAAAAATCCATTGGTAAAACGGCAATTTCCCCCGAATTATAGAATGTCTCGTCTGAGACACCCAACCACTTTCGCAACCTGACTCCACTGGCATCATTCCAGATAATATGCGTATTTTGCGCTTTTTTCCCAGGTGCTTGTCCGATAATTAAAATCTTAGCTCGTGGATTTGCATAGTAAAGCGGTTTAATTCCGCGATACGTGTATTCAATATTTTGTGGATCCTTACAGATTCTCTCATTTATTTCGTTATAATTTGGTTTTGGCACCCTAACTCCCCCTATCTTAGCCGCTCCCATTGTAGCATTGCAGATTCGATTATTGAAATATCAAAAAAAGGCGTGCCCTAACAAGAAAACCTTGCAGCAGGCGCACCTTACTCTATCCAGTACTAAGCAAAATATTATTCATTTAAAAACTGTCATTCAAACTGACTACCTTAGCTTTTTTCTTGGTCCAACATTTTTTTAATCACTGGGACCTGTCCCAAAGTCGTTATTTCATCCTTGGATAAAACAACAAGATTTGTATTGGAACTCGCCAATCCTTCAAATGCATGAATACTTTGATCCTTGAAGTAATTACTATTAACATCTTTCAAACTGTTTTGAATCTTGTTAATCCGATAGCTTTCTGCATCTGCGCGTGTTTTTGTTGCTTGCGCCTGTGCTTGGGCAGTTTCAATGAGCGCTCTATTCTGAGCATCTGTCGTCAATTTGATATTTTGTGCTTGTCCCTGTGCTTTGGCAATCGTTGCAATACGTTCTCGATCAGCGGTCAACTGCTTATCCATTGCCTCTTGGATCGCGGTAGATGGAGTCAGTTCATCAATATTGACCCGATCGACGTTGATTCCATAAACATTCGTCAAATCACCAATTGCAGCGGCAAGATCAGCATTAATTTTGGAGGTTGATCCTAGAGCATCCGTTAGATCCAACCGGCCGATAATATCGCGCAAATGTCCGCGTACTAACTGAGCCATTGATTCAACTGAATCCGTATTTTCATAAGTGTATTTCTGTGCATCAGTAACATGGTAATTAAGCGTGACGCTTGCCTTGATGTCGGCATTATCTTTAGTGATAACAGAATATTGAGACAGTTGTAACGGTCTCATTGCTAAATTAACTGACCTGATTCGTTGGACTAAAGGAATATAGAAATGCAGCCCTGCTTCAACATTTCTCCGATATTTTCCCAATGTCTCCACTAATCCTTGGCAGTTCTGCTGTACGATTTTAATTCCAAACACTGTAAAACTCCCCCTGTTGCGCTGAACAAGTCTAAAGTTCGACTGGCCTGAGCGTTAATATGTTGCCATTAGCTTCAATCACGATGTAACTCTTGGTTAGATCAACATCTAAATTACTTTCGATCAAGTAGCGATAAAAGATGCCGTTGACCTGTACCAATCCATTATCTTGATCAATTTGTTCACTTGAAACAACTTGTCCGATAAATTGACGATGTTCAAGTGAAGTTGCAGGCTTATCAGTCAGCCCCAGCTCATCTTCTATCATCGTCTGCAGCAAGCTGTTGACACTCCTATTCTGTTCCTTTGCATGTGTCTCAAGCTTCTTTTTTAAGCCTTGCGGCAAACGCAATAGAAATGTTGCCATCTTCTCCAGAAGATCACTTCCTTGCAAGTTTGAGTCATTCCATTTGATATTCTAATGATATCATATAGATATCATTAGTCAATTATTTTTGTTATCATCATTGGTGAGCATCGTAAAATACCGGTATTGAACAGGTGTTTTGAGGCGCAAGTCTAAGGCAACAATTGCTTTCTTATGTCCATTTTTCCCCAAAATCATCTTCTCAGATGCAGAACTTTCGATTATCTTGCATTCACCCAAGTAAAAGAAGTCTTTCCCCTCGGCATCACTTTTTTTAATAAATAAATGAATTTTAACAATAGGTTCACCTGCTTCGTCCTTTTCCAGCAGTCTTCGAACCTCATCTGAATAAAGATGCCGCGGGCTGCGCGTAAACCAGCGCACAACAGAGGTGCTCAAAAATTCATTCTCGTAATTTTCTCCCTTACGTTTACCGCTATTATCCTTAGTATAAGTTATAAAAATAGGACATGTATCCTTACCAACACGATAGCCATACATCGGTGCACTCACATCTTTTTTCCAATTCAAAAGGCGGCAAACATCTTTGCGCGTATACTTTTTATAGAGCGTAAACGGAACCGTGTGATCAAAATTCTTAGTTTTGACAAGTCCTGTTTCAATAACATCCATAAATAATTTCTTAAACAATGAATTTGCATTAAGCTCTGTCTGAAGCTGCGATCGCAGACGATAATTGCCTTTTTCATGGAAAACTAACGCTGACCGCCATATTTAACTGACTTAAACTCTTTGCCGGCCTTAACGTGAAAGAAGTCTAAGCCTAATATTCTATCGACCGATCCTAAAACATCTTCGTTTAAATAACAATTTTTCGAACGCAGCAGTTTAAAAAAACATGCTTCTGTTACTGTTCCATGCCGCATTAATTCTTGCAGTAGCAATAATTCGTGACAGCGCATCCCATTCAATAATTCTTTTGTTAAAAAATATAATACTTTATCTTGATAAACTGTCAATTTAACATTTTCTTTCATCTTCAAGAGAAAATGATAATAATTGGGGAGAAGGTTATTGTTTGCAAAAACAAGCGGATCAATTGATCCGTATTTTTCGAAATCGCGCAGCAATGGTACTCTTCCAATTTTGTTTTTAAGTTCATAGTAGTCCTTGCGCATTTCCATCAATGAATCAAGTTTGGCATTTTGCAGTGAAGCATAGATCTGTTGCCGGGCAACTTCGGTAAAATTGATCGTGGAGATCCCAATTGTTGGCTGCAAGCTGATCTCAGCACGGGCATTATCCTTGCTGCGTGACCTATCACCAGTCAAGGCCATTGGTATCAAATAATTATTCTTATAGTTACCAATAAAATCCAAAATTGTCACAAATTCTTTATGTGCAAATTTGCGCAGACCTCGTCCAAGCTGCTGGATAAAAACGATACTCGACTGTGTATTACGCAACATTACAATTTGGTTAAGGCATGGTATATCAATACCTTCATTAAAGATATTGACGGTCACAATATACTCAATCTGACCTTTTTCAAGCATTGTAATTGTTTTTTCACGAGTTTTGATCGTTTCATCTGTAAGAGCAACGGTCGGATGACCTCTATTTGTCATTATCTTGGCCAATTCATACGCTTCCTGTTGCCGACTGCAGAAGATCAGTCCATGAACTTTATCACCTGAGTAACCGTAATATTCCAACTGCTGCAAAACATAATCAACACGTTCTGCAGAAGCCAAATGTCGCAAAACTGCTTTGTCATCAATCAGTTTTCCTTGATATTCATAATCCTGCAATCCAACATAATGAAATGGTGTCAGCATCTGTTCGTTCAAAGCGTCCTGTAATCTGATCTCATATGCAATATTATAATCAAACAGCTGGTATATATTAAAATCATCAGTTCGTTCAGGTGTCGCAGTCATACCCAAACAGAATTTCGGCTTAAAATATTTTAAGAAATGACGGTAACTCTCGGAACCTGTTCTGTGAGCCTCATCCACAAGAATATAATCGAACTCTTCTGGTGAAAAATACTTCATATTGTCTGGTTTGGAAAGTGTTTGAATTGTGGCAAATAGATACTTTGCCTTTTTATCCGCATGATGACCAGACAAGATACCGTAATCACTTGCATTTCCTCCAAGCACTTTGCGAAAACTCGCACGTGATTTTTGCAAGATTTGTTCACGGTGAGCAACAAACAAAAAACGTCGCGGCTTAAACTGCTTGACATCAAACGCTCCTAAGTATGTCTTACCTGTCCCTGTAGCGGAAATAATTAATCCCCGCTGTTCACCCGTTTGACGCAATTCTTGCAGTTTTTGTAAAGCATGTTGTTGCATTTTATTAGGAATAATCTTCGCCTGCATCTCATATGGGGCGCTTTGTTCATTGATGATAGATACTCTTTTTTCGGCAGCCACCGTGGCTTTTTCATCGAAAAGCTGTTCATATCTGGTCACCCATTGAACAGTTAACGGAACAGCTTCTTCCCAAGCATGCGCAATCTCCGAACTGATCTGATTAGTAACAGCTCCTGCCGCATATGAAGTAAAACGCATGTTCCATTCATAATTCTGAAGCAATGCAGCCCTTGTCAGATTTGAACTGCCAATAATTACAGATTGATAGTTCTGGTCAGTATGTTCAAACAAGTATCCCTTAGCATGAAAGCCCGACTGTTGAGCAATTCTAACCTCTACATTAGCTATTTTCAACAGCTCAGTAAAAACTTTGGGTTGGTTAAAATATAAATAATCCGAAGTCAAGATTTTCCCGTAAACACCGTGCACCTTAAGATCTGCTAGGACAGCTTTAAGCGGTGTCAGCATATCAACAGTAATAAAGGCAACCGCAAAAGTAAAACTCGAACAGTTGTTTAACTCATATCTGATATGCTCCCAGACCGTTTCTTGGTTCACATTATTCAGTAGTTGGGGTGAAAACTCTGCCGCAGCATAGTTCTGCTGCTGATCGACATAGCCGTTCAAAACAGCAGACTGCAATTCGTCTTTCGTAATATCAGTCATTAAAACTCACCCGTTTCAAATCATTTTGTGCGATTTGTGCAATAATCGGCAGATTGGCAGGTAACCATTCCAGCTCTTTTAATTTTACTTGACTCATCCAACGAACTCGGCTATGTGCAATCAAGTTATAATTTTGAGTCAGCATTTTAGCATAATACACGCTTAAATGAACAACACCGAAAGCATACTCATAGGTAACCGGCATCGCGACCCGCGGACCCACGATGATTCGATCGGCAAATTCTTCTACCAGTTCGCGTTTCAAGGCCATTTGAGGTGTTTCTCCATCTTTGATCTTACCGCCGGGAAATTCCCACATCCCACCCAAAGTCCGCTCAGCCTTCCTTTTCGCAGCTAAAACCTTGTCTCCACTAATCAGAGCTGCGCCCACTACATAAATGTCTTTTTTCATTTGTACTTTCCCTTCATTGACTCTGTTCTGCATTGAGTATAACAAAAACTCTATAATTTCTCTGAATCCAGCACTGAATATTCAAATTATGGTTTTTTAAACATTGAAATATGAAAAAATTCATAAAAAGTGTATAATTGCAAAATGAATAAGAATCGATACTTTTAAATAACGAGGTGCACACTAATGAATAAGCAAAAAAAAATCGAGATCCTTCAAAAAATAATTCAGATTGACTCTGTTAATGCCAATGAAACTGAAGTAGCAAATTATATTAGTTCACTATTTTCCAAATTTCCCGATGTTGAGATTCAAAAAATAACTTATGCTCCCCACCGGGACAATCTTGTACTGACGATTGGCAAAAACAATGGCCCCATGCTAGGTTCACTGGACATATGGATGTCGTTGCACCAGGAAATCTAGATGATTGGAATTACGATCCTTTTTCAGCAACGATTGCCGATAATAAAATCTATGGCCGTGGTGCTACCGATATGAAGAGCGGTTTAGCAGCACTCGTTGCCGCATTGCTCGAATTGTTGGAACAAGGAACCATAATTCCCGGTAAAATCCGCCTTTTAGCAACCGTTGGTGAAGAAACTGGCGAATATGGTGCTGCGCAATTAACTAAGCAAGGATTCGCAGATAACCTCGCAGGCCTCATCGTTGCTGAACCAACATCCAGTATGCAGAAAATTATTTATACTGCCCGCGGAGTAATTGACTATAAGGTCAAATCATATGGCAAAACTGCGCATAGTGCTGAACCTGAAGCAGGGATCAATGCAATTGATAATCTAATCGTTTTTTACCATCTTGCATTAGAGCGGCTACGCAAATTCAACAAAACAGATACTGTTCTTGGAGGTGTGACTCATAGCATTACTAAGATAAAAGGTGGCGAACAAGTCAACAGCATTCCCTCTTACGCTGAGTTAATGGGCAATATCCGCACCATTCCAGATTATCCTAACCAGCGTTTTTACGATGAACTAGAAGCAATCATTGCGGAATTGAACCAAAGGGAAGGTTTCAACTTAGCTATTACATATAGTTTTCCCGAGGAAGCAATATCTGGCAAGCCTGACTCACAGATTATTAAGATTGCGCAAGAAACACATCAGCAAATCTTCGGCTCTTCTGCCAAGGTAACTGGAAGTTCTGGTGCAAATGACGGTGCTGAATTCTTACAAGCAAAAGGAAATTTTGACAGCATCGAAATCGGCCCCGGCTCAAACACATCACATCAAAGTAATGAGTATGTTGAGATAACCGATTATCTGAATGCAATAACTTTTTATAAACAATTTGCACTAAACTTTCTGCAAGATAAGGAAATTAAAAACCACGCCTCACAGATTTATTAAAATTCTTTTACTAGGATAGTGAGCATTTACTTTGTTAGAATAGCTGCCCTGCGCTACTGTTGAAGAGAGATAAAAAAACAACAGGAGGCGGTTATGTTGGAAAAAAAGTACGATTATGATGTCTTATATCTTGGAAGTGGACATGGCACTTTTGATGGTGCAATCCCCTTGGCCAGCAAAGGATTCAAAGTTGCTGTCGTTGAGAGCGGCTTGATTGGCGGTACATGTCCCAACCGTGGCTGCAATGCAAAAATCACATTAGATGCACCTGTGCCGCTGCAACGTGAAGTTGAAGACCTTCAAGGTATCGTCACTACTCCAATTGCTCTGAATTGGTCTGAAACGGTCAAACACAAACACGATGTTATCAAAGACCTGCCAGAATTTATTGCTGGTTTACTGAAGAAAAATGGTGTTGACATTCTCCATGGGCATGGCAAATTTCTAGATTCGCATACACTTGATGTCGACGGTAAGCAGGTGACAGCAGCCAAAGTAGTTATTGCAACTGGGCTGCACCCACACCGTTTGGATATTCCTGGTAAGGATTTGGCACATGACAGTTCCGAGTTCATGAACTTAACAGAATTGCCAGCTAAAATTGCGATTATCGGTGCTGGTTATATTAGTTTAGAATTCGCTACTATTGCAAATGCTTTTGGATCAGAGGTTACTGTCCTGATGCACGGGCAAAAAGCTCTACGCAAGTTTCACCAGCCTTTCGTTGAGCATGTTATCACTGACCTAGAGAAACGCGGCGTCCATTTTGTTCGCACCGCTTCTGTTTCACATCTTGAAAAACAAGAAACTGCAACAGTTGTCCATTATGGCAATGGCAAAAAGCTGCTTGTTGATTGGGTGCTCGATGCAACTGGGCGTATTCCAAATGTTGAAAACCTTGGCCTTGAAAAAATTGGTGTTAAATACGATAAGGATGGAGTTATCGTCAATAATCATCTTCAAACAACTGTTTCCAATGTTTATGCAAGCGGTGACGTTGTTAAGAAAACACAACCTAAGCTAACACCTACTGCTATTTTTGAATCAACATATTTGCTTCACCTTTTTGCTGGTGAAACAGCCGAAGCTATCAACTATCCTGCGATTCCTTCCGTTGTTTTCACATCACCACGCATTGCACGTGTCGGCCTTTCCGTCGAAGAAGCAGAAAAAAGTCCCACACATACAGTCGTCAAAAATAATGTTTTGGACAACTGGTATCGACAAGTTACACGTGAAACATTTGGTGAAAATGCCCTTGTTTTCGATAAAGACCATCATCTTGTCGGCGCAACAGAAGTTAGTGAACATGCGGAAGACGTTATTAATAGTCTGTTGCCAGCAGTTGAGCTTAGATTGGAACCAGAACAAATCGAACGTATCGTTCATCTTTTTCCAACCATTGGTTCAGCTTCATGGGAGCTGTTGTAAATTAATAACTTACTGCTTGATACGAAAAACCAGTGAATGACTTTAAAAGCCTTCCACTGGTTTTTTGACTGCCTAGAATCTATAGACATGTGTTCAAATTTGCTGTGTCATTTTTTAAAAAGACTCAATCTGTATCTGTATCTGAATTCCATTCGGATCTGTGATCCACAGATTACCTGCGGTATCTTTTTTATAAGCAGCATTTTTTTTCTTGCCAATGCTGCTCTATTCGTTGTACTTCAAGCTCATTTTCAACAAAAAATGTGTAATACTCTAACCCTAAATCCTTCTCATCCATTGCAGGAATATTTCGCCCTGTCCAGATATTAGTACCAAGATGATGATGATAGCCACCTGTTGCAAAGAACTTAGCCTGATTCCTAAAATCTGTTTTTAGTGACAGACCCAAGATATCATTGTAGAAAGACTGTGTTTTATCTAAATCTGCAACTTTAAGATGAACGTGTCCAACTTTAGTTTCATGCGGAAACCCATCCCATTTACGGTCGGCTGCGTCAACTACTCCTTGAGCGTCCATTTCGATGGTAATCGCTGGAACCTCGCCATCTTCGTGTACCCCCCAATAACTGTGAGGTTTATCGCGATATACCTCGATCCCATTACCTTCTGGATCAGTTAGATACAAAGCTTCACTGTATCCATGATCGCTTGCACCAATAAGTGGTGCTTTAACTGTCAAGTAATGAATTAAAGCATTGCCTAAATCTTTGCGGCTAGGAAGCAGAAATGCTACATGATATAAGCCAGTTTTTCTTGTTGCTGGAGTAGCATCATTGATTTCATTTAGAATCAATAATGGCGTCTTTTCACCTTTGATCCCCAAGACCCGCTGCTTCTCTGTCTTCTTGATCGTTTTCAATCCAATCACATCTTCGTAAAAAAGAGTTTGTTTTGCCAGATCCGCTACCTTCAAAGCAACCGTTCCTGTATGCGTCTTTTCTGATAATCTAAACTTCGGTATAACTGCTGTCATATTTACCACACCTTTCCCTTCAACCAATCCTTCAGATCATTGACACTTTGGGGTCCACACCATGTCCTATAGGATATTCTCGATACGTCACACTGTATCCATGTTCTTGCAGATAGCGAGCGAGATGCTGCCCTATTCTAGGGGCAAACAGTGGATCTCTTTTCCCTTGCGAGATAAAAATTCTCGGTTGCTTTCCGCTTCTCCTATTCAGGAATCTTCTTTCAAGAAAAAGCGGTAGTCGCCCGCTTAAGATAACTCCGTCAGTCAGCCACTCGGGGTAAAGTAAACACAGACTAGCTGTCAGAATAGCTCCTTGGCTGAATCCGAGCACATATTTAGGATGAGTTGTTAATTTCTTTTCTTCCAAAATTTCATTTATCTCATGATAAATAGCGTTAACTACTGGTTCAAGCACACTTTCTTCCGTTCTCTTGGAAAAATCCGGTTCAAAAAATGCAAATCCTGTTCCAAAAGGAACGTTTCCTTGAAGATGCAACTGAATAACACGAGCGTCAAATGCCGCAAGCAAGGGTCTTAGGTCATAGAAGTTTGATCCCATACCATGCATTGTTATCACAACTGGTGTTTTTTCTGTTACTTCTTTCTCTGGATAAAGCAGCTCAAATTGATAATCCACTTGCTCACCTCGCTTTTTTTAACTGTTGTCACTATTATATACACTTACAATTAGTAAGTATAGTTTTTATGCTTATTTTTTTAAAAAACTTTTTCATTAACAGCTTGCTAAGCTTATTACCACAAATATTGCAGAAACAACGCCTTATCATAAACATTTACCGCTTTCACTATCATTAATTCATACTTGGGTTGTAAAAGCAACTTTTAAAACATATCAAATTGTTTTTTACTGAAGTGACATTTAGATAGCGCATCACATATTAAATCTAAAAAAACAGGCAGCGCATTAGCGATTGAACATCGCCTATACACCACCTGCAGAAATAATTCATTATTTACTTTATAGCTTTTTTATTTACGGTTGAAACAGCGGCAATTTCTCTAAATATTGAATGTCTGCGCGCTCAGCCGCATCGCCTTCCGCCAAAATTGCAAAACGATCCACCACATCGGCTTCTGCTTTGCGCATCAGTTTCTCAGCTGCCGCAATTGAGCCGCCGCTGCTAATAACATCATCAATAATAACAATCTTTTTCCCTTTTAATAATGCAGCGTCATTCCCATCAAGGACTAATTGCTGCTGTGCGCTTGTTGTAATTGCGTTAACAGCAACACTCAAATGCCCCTCCATATAATCCTTCACATTTTTTCGCAGAACCACATACCGCGGTTTCTTTAAGAAATGACACATTTCTTGCGCTAAAGGTATTCCTTTGCTCTCCATCGTCACTAGATAGTCAAAGTCAAAATCAATTTTCCTTGCCAATCTTTCGGCCGCATAATGTGTTAGTTCAGCATCTCCCAAAAGTACAAATGAAGCAATTGCTACATTATCATTGAGTTTGATCAGTGGTAATTTTCGTGTTAAATCATCTATCTTAAGTTCATAATATTTTTCCAACAGTTATACCCCCAAGCCTAATAATGGCAAAACAAATTTTAAAGCAGCACCTGTTACTAAACCTGCAAATGGGTCAAAAATAGCTGTTACTACTAGTGTAATTGCAGCGATAGTCATTCCTGAACCCGTCATAGCTGCCGCTGCATTTTCAGGGAATATGACAACCGCTCCCAAAATAAATAAGAAACCTGCAATCGAAGTGCTTGGAACGTAACGTCCGATTTTAGGGAGCCAGCCAGCAAACAAGATCACAGCCATGATCAACATCATCATAATTCCTGCGATTACAGGTTCAGGGGCACTAGCTGTTGCTGAAATAATCGTTTCAACCGGTGCTCCACCCAACAAACTAGTTCCCATATCAGCAATTGCCTGTGTTGTCGTCAATAAGTTCAGGTTAACAGGGTTAGGCTTAACCCCTGTCATTTGTCCTGTGATCAACCCATAAGAAATATTGGCTCCGATATTCAAACAGGCTAGCCCAAGTGCCCCACGCAAAATTCGCAGATTAAACTGCGGGCGCATAAAATTAAACTTGCGTTCTGTAACGTATGCAGGAAGTTCAGCCCGATAATGTTCGACTTTTACTGCATATAGACTAGATAAAACAACCGAGACCGTAATCGTCCATACCAGATCTTTGGTTATCAAATATGTTATTGCCGCCAAAGCAATTGAGATCCACCCTATCTTGCGTTGTTCTTTGGTCATTTCAATTGCAATCTTAGCGAGCATGAGTCCCACACCAGCCATCATACCTGACATAATATTGTTTCCTAAGTATGAAACAATTTTGGTCAAAGTTCCGGTCACTCCGATGAATACCATAATCAGGGAACCGCCAAAAATAATTGATGTCCGTTCACGTATCGTCTTTCCTAAATTTCCAGTCAAAGCTAATGACTCTGCCTGAAAGGAAAGCGGCGCTACAGAACCATAGAATCCATTGATTGCTGAGGCAAAAACGAATGAAAAGGTAGTTGGAAAAACTGCAAATCCCAACCCCATTGCCATAATTCCTTGCGGAATCCCATTTAATACAACTCCAAGTGCTGCCATTAAGTCAGCTATAAAATGCATAATAGTTTCTCCTAACAATAAACATTTTACACCCAAAAAGTGTAATAGTTCGTATTTATAAATCATTTTATTATATAAAGCTAATTATAGCAATACATTTTCGTTATATTATGAACAATAAAAAACTAGTAGCTGTAATTTTCTTATTTTTACGCTGCTAGCCTTTTTTCTGATATGATTATTTAAAAATTTATTCGTAATAGTTCAGTTTGCTGCTTTATTATCCGAACATCTTTTACTTTCTGCTGTCACACGTCCTTTTTCTTTGCAAATAGTCTGCCCCCAAAATTGCAGCAAACAATTGAGCTTAAGAAACCCAAAAATAAATTCAAGTAGTTTCTGATTCCAACTGAGAAAGCGAATATCTATCTTTATTTTCATGTTTTGCTGCCACTTCAGGCATGATAGTTGTTTTTAGTTGAAACGGCGTTTGCGAAAGGGGGTGTGACATAAGTCGGGAAAATTTGAGTACTAACTCGAAATTACGAACATAGCGTGTACTTTGCTATGAGTAATTCGAAATGGACAGAGAATTTTAACTTATGGAACACGTTTATACGGAAAAAAGAGGGTCTATGCCAAAATTTAACTTTTGGCACAGACCCTTCCTCACTTATATAATAATCACTGTATCTGATTAATCTTTTTACGCCAAATCTGCTCCGTTCGAAGAGATGACCTTCTTATACCAGTAGAAAGAATCCTTCCTAATGCGCTTTAATGAGCCATTACCCTCATCATCTTGATCAACATAGATAAAGCCGTATCTTTTAGACATTTCTGAAGTTGAAAAGCTAATAAGATCGATTGGCCCCCACATGGTGTAACCCATAAGCTGAACACCATCTTTGATAGCTTCTTTCATTTGTTCAATGTGTTTACGCAAGTAATCTATGCGATATTCATCGTGTACCTTCCCGTCTTCAAGTTTATCTAGTGCTCCCAGACCATTTTCAACAATGAATAATGGTTTGCGATAACGGTCCCACATCTCATTCAGAGTGATCCGCAACCCTATCGGATCGATCTGCCAGCCCCAGTCAGACTCTTCGAGATACTTGTTGCGCCCGCCCGTTGCCATATTACCATTAACTTCTTCGCCGGCCTCAGCGCTAGTAACAGTTGTCATATAGTAACTGAAACTCACAAAATCAACTGGTGATGAGGCAAGGATTTCTTGATCTTTCTCCGCCATTTTGATCTGAATACCATTTTCAGCAAAATACCTGTTCATAAATTCTGGATATTCGCCGCGTGCTTGCACATCAGTAAAAAATAGATTTTTCTGATCTTCCATTTGTGCCGCGCGGACATCTTCAGGCCTGCAGGTTGCTGGATAAGTCTGCATTCTTGCCAGCATGCATCCCATTTTCGCCTTTGGATCAATCTCATGTAGTTGTTTAGTCGCCAATGCACTAGCAACTAACTGATGATGCAGTGCTTGGTAGCGAACATTCTCTTGTTCTTTTTTGTCTAAATGACTGTCAACGACGCCCGTCTCATGAAATCCCCAAGTGCCTGTATTGATTTCATTGAATGTCAGCCAATAACGGACCCGCCCACGATAACGCTTGAAAACAACTTCCGTATAACGCGTAAAATCAGCAATTGTTGCTCGATCTAACCAACCATTTTGCTTTTGAGTGAGCGCAAGCGGCATTTCATAATGCGAGAGCGTAATCAACGGTTCGATCCCATAGTTTTCCAGCTCATCTAAAACACGGTCATAAAACTCGAAACCCTTTTCATTTGGCTGCAAGTTATCACCATTCGGGAAAATACGTGCCCACGCAATCGAAAAGCGGAAAACCTTAAATCCCATCTCTGCAAAAAGCTTAATATCTTCCTTATAGTGGTGGTAAAAGTCAATTCCACGCCGTTTAGGGTAATTGGCTGTTGTCGAGTCATTAATGGCTGCTTTGATCGAGGAAGGATCAACTATATTCATCGACATCTTTTTTCGGTCATCGGCCTTTCTAACGACTTCAGCAGTCGTTAGTCCCTTGCCATCAATATCCCACGCTCCTTCAATTTGGTTGGCGGCAGTCGCACCTCCCCATAAGAAATTTTTGGGAAAGTCTTTTGGAAAATCTACTTTATACATGTGAATATCCCCTCTCCGAACTTGTTATTTTAATAATTGCAACGTCAAAACGGTGTTCTGATCTGCTGCAGTTTCATTCGTACTATCTACTTCGTATTGCTTAGTATTTGTAATGACCATCATAACAGTGTTGTCGTACCCTGCTGCTTTAATCTTCTCAGAATCAAATGCAATCAATTCTTCTCCTTGACTAACATGCTGGCCTTGTTTAACTTTAGTTTCAAAATATTTTCCATCTAATTTTACCGTGTCTATCCCAATGTGAAGTAAAATTTCGGCTCCCTGATTCGAAACAATTCCAATCGCATGTCCTGTTGGATAAACCGCACTGACCGTTCCACTAACTGGTGAAACAATCTTATTATCAGTTGGCACGATTGCGATACCCTTACCCATAGCTTCTGATGCAAACACTTCATCTTTAACACTTGTTAAGGGAATAATCGTACCTTTAACTGGAGCAACCAATTTATCCAGATTCTGATCATTTACCTGATTAGTGTTCTTGCTCATGCCAAATAAATATGTCAGTACTGCACCTAGAACAAATGATACTGCAATTCCAATCAAAGAACCAACGAAGCCTTTGCCAATATACGTTGGAATAGCCAACAAACTAGGAAGTGTGAAAGAACTAGCTCTAACTTGGAATCCGCCAATAATTGCGCCGCCGATTCCACCAGCGATAACTGCACATATGAACGGTCGTTTTAGCTTCAAAGTCAATCCGTAAATAATCGGTTCAGTAATTCCAAAGATACCGGTAATAACCCCTGACCCAGCCAGTGCTTTTTGCTTTTTGTTTTTTGTCTTCAAGAAAATCCCCAAGGCCGCACCAGCCTGAGAAATAACAGCTGCACATAGAATTGGTAATAATGGATCATAACCCAACTTACTAATGTTATTCATCATTACTGGAACAAAAGTCCAATGTACTCCGAAAATTACAAAGACTTGCCAGAAAGCACCCATGATGGCACCGGCTAAAGCTGGAGCAAAGTTATAGAGCGTTGAAACAAGCGTTGACAAAACATTACCGACAGATGATCCTAACGGGCCGACAACAAGCATTGTTAGGGGAACCATAATGGCTAATGAAAATAACGGTGTAAAAATATTTCTCACAGCCTCAGGGAAAAACTTATTCAAGACTGGTTCAATAAATGACAAGACCCACACAGCCAAAAGAATTGGAATAACTGATGAAGTATAAGTTGTCGGAATAACCGGAATCCCCATAAAATGCAGTGTCTGTGCTTTAGAAGCAGCTGTGACGAGTGTTGGATACACTAGTGCAGCAGCCAGCGCAACTGCAACAAACTGATTGACATTTAACCGTTTAGCAGCTGTGAATGCAAGGAATATTGGCAAGAAGTTGAACAAAGCATCGCCGGCAGCATATAAAATTACATACGTCCCACTTGTCGTGTTCATCCAGTTGAATGCTACAAATAATGCCAGTAATCCTTTTAAAATCCCGGCACCCGCCAATGCACCTAGAAAGGGAGTAAAAGTTCCCGAAATAAATGCAATAAACCGATTGATGATATTCTTCTCTTTTTCTTGCGATTGTGTATTCTGAACTTCATCCTCCAAACCAGTCTGCTTGGCTAAAGCATTAAAAACATTTGCGACTGCATTGCCGACAACTATTTGATATTGTCCCGCAGACTGCACTACTGTGATCACGCCGTCTAGATCCTCAATCTTTTGTGTATTTGCTTTTGATTCATCCTTTAATTTAAATCTGAGACGTGTTGCACAGTGCCACGCAGTATTAATATTTTCTTTTCCACCAATATCTTTTACAATATCTGCTGCTAATTTTTCGTAATCCATATTTTTCACCCCTAAAATTATTTTTAAAATAAAAACCCAAGTCGATATCAAATTCAGACTAAAAGGTCTGGATCTCATATTGACTTGGGTTTTGCCTAATTTAATAGTTACAATCCCTTCTATTCAGTTTTTTTATTCACATCATCTAAAATTCGCTGTACATGCATTGTTAAATAGATCTGCTCATTGATTGAAAGCTCAATCTGCAATTTCTTACTGATAAAAGCTGCTACCTTTTTGGTGCACTCATATGACGTTGGATATTTTTGAACCAAGTGCTGAAATAAAAACTCATCATCACTACCAGCTTCATTGACCTTTTTCTGCAAAACACGTTCGGCCAAAAAACGCAAGTGAACTAAAAAGCGCCGATAACTCATGGTGTCTGGATCAAGTTTGATCTGCAGTTGATACTGAACAATCTGCACAATATCGCCAATCAGTCTAGTCATCTTAACTGTCTCACTGCTCTGTGGGTGATCAACACTGCTTTCAAGAAACTTTATTGCAATGAAACCAGCCTCATCTTCTGGTAATTCCACCTCCAACTGCTGCTTGACGATTTGCAGTGCCTCCACTGCTGCCTGATACTCTCCTGGGTAGTAGTTCTTTATTTCCCAGAGAATTTCGTTATGAATCTGCATCCCTTGCTTATATCTGGTGACCGCAAAATCAAGATGGTCAGTCAAAGATATTAATAAATAATCATTGAACTTTGTATTCAGCATTTTTTCTGCCTGTTGAATTATCCGCGCTGATAATTCAAGGTATTCCGGTGAAATACTTTGAACCAAATCGTGAAACAACGTGAACCATTTATCATCAGTTGGCGCAAATACCTGACTAATCCTGTCTCTTTCGATAGGCATCCCCGCTTTTTTCTTAAATCCAATCCCGCGTCCGACCAGTACCACTTCCTGCTCGCCTTGCGTTGCTAAAAGAACATTATTATTAAAAACCTGTTTAACCTTCATAGATTCTCCCCGGATTCCAAATAATGATATAAAAAAACCTGTACACAAACCTTCGTATAAACCATCGCTGGCCCACACATCCAATCTGCGACAGGTTTTGCCCACTTTTGATAGCGGTAACAATCCTTCGACAACTAGAATTTTACTACTTTTTAAAAATTTTTGCAAGTGCTTTATTTATTTTTTTGAACCGGTTTCAGCTAACTCACTGTCAAAAAGACGGGCAGCCTCATGCCAATTAACAATATGCCAGAAAGCTTCAACGTATTCTGGTCTGCGGTTTTGATATTTTAGGTAGTACGCATGTTCCCAAACATCAAGTCCTAGAACCGGGAATAGGCCATCAGACAATGGTGAATCTTGGTTAGGTGTCGTGACGATCTTCAACTCACCTGCATTGTCTTTTACAAGCCATGCCCAACCTGAGCCGAAAACACTCAATGCTGCTTCCGTAAATTGTTGTTTAAATTTCTCAAGGTCGCCGAACCTCTGTTCAATTGCAGTCCGCAAAGCTCCCTCTGGTGCTGTGTCAAAATGCGGCGAAAGTAATTTCCAGAAAAGTGAGTGATTAGCGTGCCCACCGCCGCCGTTGCGCACAGCCTTTTTAATTCCTTCAGGAACCTTATCCAACTGTCGTACCAAGTCTTCTACTGGAAGTTCAGATAACTCAGGATGATCCTTTAAAGCTGCATTCAGATTATTAACATAGGTTTGATGGTGTTTATCGTGATGAAGACGCATTGTCTGCTCATCAATATAAGGTTCTAGTGCACTGTAATCATACGGCAAATCAGGAAGCGTATATGCCATGTTATCAATCTCCTTTCGCTTGTAAGGGCTTTACTCTAAGTCAATCTTACCCTACTATTTTATAAAACTCCAAGAAGATGCTTAAGCACTTTTCACACACAAGTGCTGGTATAAAAAAGTGCCTCACAATCACTAGACTCTTTGTCTAACAATTCTGAAGCACTTCAAAATTAACGCTTGACCTAGCTCGCTTATTATTTCGTATAAACGTATGCCACACTAGCATCAGTATTCTTCTAGTTTTTTACTCTGTAATATCAGCACCAAAGTATTTTTGAGACAATTTTTTCAATGTTCCATCTGCCCGCAAAGTCTTCAAAGCCTTGTTCGTTTCAGAACGCAATTTAGTTGATTTCTTGTTAAATAAACCAACGATCTTAGCTGGTTCCTTTTCAGATGAAACATCATGATATACCAACCCTTCAGTTGAGTTAGTCTTCTTATATGAGTACCATGCTTCACGAGCATTGACTGTTGCATCAACACGTTTTTGCCTGATCAATGAAAGACTTGTTACAAAATCACCCGAAGGAACAATCGTTGCACCATTTTGTTTGGCAACGAGTTCATTGTTAGTTCCAGTTCCTTCAGCCAATTTTTTGCCTTTAACGTCCTTGAGCGTCTTGATGCTGTCATCACCTTGCCGCGTAATCAGCGCATAGCGCGAATAGATATATGGCTTGGAGAAAATATAGCTCTTAGCCCGAGCCGGCGTGGCAGTTATATTGTTTAATACAACATCATATTTGTTGCTCCCTAACCCAGCTACTAAACCATCCCACTTTGTAGGAACAAATTTAGCCTTTAGTCCCATTTCCCTTGCAAGTTTATTTCCCAATTCAACTTCAAAACCAGTTAATTTGCCATCTTTACGATAAGAATATGGTGAATAGGTGCCTTCCAGTCCTATCGTTAAAGTCCCTTTCTGGTTAAGCTCTGACTTGTAGCTATCCTTTGAACTTGATTTGCTGTTGGATGAGCAGGCCGCCAGTACGACCCCTGCCGCTAAAACATTGGCTACTACGAATGCTTTTTTGAACAATTTGTTTAATTTCATTTTTCTCCACCTTTTTTAAATATTTGCAAATGTCATTGCTGAAATAAAATCTGCAATTCTTTTGTTATCAGTTTTAAAGAATCTCTCATTCGGTCCATCAAATAAGATATGTCCATCTTCAACAAAGATGATCTTATCCGCAACCTCACGGGCAAATGCCATGTTATGTGTCACAATAATCATTGAACGTTTTTCTGTTGAAATTTGTTTCAAAACCTTAAGTACTTCTAACTCCAACTCTGGATCGAGTGCGCTGGTAGGCTCGTCCAATAAAATATATTTTGGCTGCATTGCCAGCGAACGTGCAATTGCCACACGTTGTGCCTGACCACCTGATAGCTGATTAGGATAGACATCCGCTTTATCAGCCAAACCAACCTTTGCCAGCAGAGCATGTGCCTCCTTCTCAACATCAGCTTTGGGCCTGTGCAGCACTTGGACTGGTCCCTCCATGATATTTTTCAGAACTGTTAGATGCGGGAAAAGATTGTAACCTTGAAACACCATCTCAGTTTGTTTCCGAATATTAAGCGTATCCTTGACTGAGATCCCTTCGGCAAAATCAAAAACATCGTCATCAAAGAAGTACTTGCCAGATTCTGGTCGTTCCAAAAGATTAAGTGAGCGCAACAAGGTTGACTTTCCTGAACCAGATGGTCCTAAAATCACAGTCGTTTGATGTTCAGGAAAAGTCGTTGTGATATCGACTAATGCACGATGCTCACCAAAACTCTTGTTAAGTTTTTCCAATTTAAGCATAACTGTCTTTATCTCCTTCTGATCTTAATCAGCATTTGTGACATAACGCGAAGTTACCTTTTCAAGATATCCCTGAAGCCATGACAGCAGTGAGCAAGCAACCGCATATAAAGCAGCTACTAAACAGTACATAATCAATGGCTGATAATTCTCAGCTGCAATCTGTTGACTGACTTCAAACATTTCTACAATTGTAATTGAAGCTGCCAATGAAGTGTCCTTGACCAAACCGATAAAACTATTAGCCAACGGCGGCAGTGAGACCCGCACTGCTTGGGGTAAAATAATCCGCGAAAGTGCTTTTGATCTAGTCATTCCCATAGAATAAGCTGCTTCCCACTGTCCCTTGGGAATCGAAAGAATCGAAGCCCTGATCGTTTCTGAACAATAAGCACCAGTATTCAGCGAGAAAGTGATGATGCCCGCTACAAGCGGTGTTAGCTTTATTCCGTCTGGCGCAATGCCAGCTATCTTCAGGTATGGCAATCCAAAATAAACAATAAACAACTGTACTAATAATGGCGTGCTTCGGAAAAGCCACACATAAAATCTAAAAATTGCTTTAAGTATCCTGAATGGCCCTTTCTTGGTCGATAACCTGACCAGAGCCGTTATCAGGGCAAGTATTAATCCTAGCAAAAACGAAACGATCGAAATTGGGATCGTGTATTTCAAGCCCGCAACGACCAATTGCGGTGTTGCATTGACAATAATATCCCACATAATCTTAATCTGACACACCTTTCAATAACACTATTATTTTTTAAATGAGTCCAATGCCTGTGCAAGATCACCAATCAGATCCTGTGCATCTTCAATCCCAACAGATAAACGAATCAACTGCGTACTTATACCGCAATCTTGCAGATCCGCAGCTGACAGTTCAGCATGGGACATCTTATACGGCAATTCTACCAGACTTTCAACTGCCCCCAAACTGACAGCTAGCTTAAATAAATTCAACCGTTCAACAAATGCTTTTGAATCAATGGCCGCAGCCAAATCAAAACTCACGATCCCACCAAACCCGCGACATTCTTTTTGAGCGATCTCATGATCTACAGATCCTTCTATCCCCGGATAGTATACTTTGGCTATTTCCGACCTTTTAGTTAAAAAATCAACAATTTTAGCTGCATTAGCTAAGTGCCGATCCATTCTCACCCCCAATGTCTGTATTCCGCGTCGAATCAGATTTGAATCCTCAGGCGATAAAACTCCGCCAAGAGCATTTTGCGAAAAATAGATTTTTTCACCTAGCTCGGCCTCCTCAACAACCACCAAACCTGCGATCACATCAGAATGTCCTCCTAAGTACTTAGTTGCCGAGTGAATAACAATATCAGCTCCCAACTTTAACGGTTGCTGCAAGTAGGGGGTCAAGAAAGTATTGTCAACAATCGTCAACAAATGATGCTGTTTTGCAATTTCTGCGATTGCTTTAACACTGGTAACTCGCAGAAGGGGGTTAGTGAACGTCTCAAAGTAAATTGCTTTGGTGTTAGGCTTAATAGCTGCTTCAACTGCTGCTGCGTCTTGTGTATCAACCGTTGTGAATTCAAGCTGCCACTTCTTGAAGTACTGGTTGACAAGCCTAAAAGTTCCCCCGTATATCTTATCACCAATAATAACGTGATCGCCAGGCTCAAAGATCGCAAAAGCAGCGTGAATTGCTGCCAGCCCGGAAGAAAATGCAAATCCGCGCGTTCCTCCCTCCAAAAGTGCAATCTGTTCTTCCAGAAATGCACGTGTTGGGTTTCCCGAGCGGGCATAATCCCACTTGACCTTTGCATCAGCACTTTGATAGACATATGTTGATGAATTATAGATTGGGACATTGACTGCTCCTGTATTATTGTCACTACAACAGACTCCGTGAACCAAATTTGTGTCGAAATTCGTCATGTTAAATTTCCTCCTGAGCTATTCGCTAACGTTTAATTTCATTTGCGTTTCGCTTTATTTCAAAATAAAAAAATCCCCCCACTTCTGTTTAGAAGTGAGAGGACCCACGGTACCATTCTAATTATGCACAATCGCATAGCTAAGTTACTATCTTAATATAATAGTGTCCCAAAATAACGGAGGGCACCCCGTCTGCTGCTCAAAAAAATTCTCGCAGCAACCAATCACAGGTCATTTTCATAATTTCACCTATCAGCTGCTTGCACCATCCGCAGCCTCTCTTGGATACATGAAAGAATTACTTTCCTGATCAATTTGTTTATTAAAGCTTGATTATAGATACTTATTTTAACCTAATCAGAAAAAATGTCAACCTCGTTTTCAACTGACCCTTCATCGGCACACCAGCAGTTATTTTGGAAATTTAAAAGATCGAGCCAATAAGGCCATATTTCTTCTTCAAAATATACCGTGCACCAAATGCAATGACCGCCAATACAGCGTATACGATCGGTTCAAACGTCCGATTTAAGACACCAGGAACTGCCATGACTAAAGTGTATGCTGTGATCCAGATAACTACTAAAGCCGCTGAGAGCAAGAGTGTTTTCCATAAAGGAATACGCTTTTTGCGATCGCGCCGGTTGCCTGCCACTTTGTAGAAATAAGCCATCCCCAGCCCAGCAATCACAGATGTTACGATGAGTGTCAGAATACCTCCATTGACTTCAGCCTGTTTCTTTGAGAATGTCCCCAATGCTGCATACATAATACAGAACATCATGAACATAATCAAGCCATTATCCAAAGCCAAACTCCAGTATGAGGGCTCCTTTGCTTTCTTCTCTGGTCCAGCAATAATTGCTTCAACCCGTTCACTAACTGTGCCATACAACTTATTGGCTGTGATGCCTTGACGCTGTTTATCCCTGAGCTCCGCAGTCATTTCATCAACGACCTGTTTACGCTTTTCAGCAGGGATACTTTTTTCTTCAAGCGCTCGATTCAAGCGAAACATGTAATCCTCATTGCGCTTAGTCAATCCTTCAAGAGTACTTGCTGGAATGACCTCATTTTTTTTCGCTTGCAGTTTTTCAGCCTGTTTTTTTGCTACTTCCTGATTGCGCTGTTTATTATTTTGTTTGTTCTCTTCCGTCACAAGTAATCTCCACCTTTATTCTTGTATCCCGCAACTACACGTTGAATCTGAATTCTATGATATCTCCATCTTGTACGAGATATTCTTTACCCTCAGAACGCAGACGACCTGCTTCACGAACAGCAGCCATACTGCCATACTTGTCCAAATCTTCAAACGAAATGGTCTCAGCGCGAATAAAACCACGCTCAAAATCTGAATGGATGATACCTGCAACTTGTGGAGCCTTCATTCCTATTTTGAAAGTCCAAGCACGAGTTTCCTTTCCACCTGCTGTGAAGAAAGTGGCAAGTCCCAGCAGTTTGTATGAGGCCTTGATCAAACGGTCAAGCCCAGACTCTTCAACCCCTTCTGCTTCTAAAAATTCTTGCTTATCAGCGTCATCAAGTTCCGCGATTTCTTCCTCCGTTTTGGCACTGACCGCAATAGTCTCAGAGCCTTCAGCTTCTGCAAACTTTCTGATCTGCTGCACATATTTATTCGCATCAGGATCAGCCATATCGTCTTCTGCAATGTTGGCAACATACAAGACAGGCTTGGATGTCAGGAGAAACAACCCCTTAACGATCTTTTGTTCCTCTTCATCAAAGTCCAAAGAACGAACAGGTTTCCCTGCCTCAAGAACCGGTTTAATTCGTTTCAAGACTTCGAACTCTGCGACAGCTTCCTTGTCCTTGGTACGTGCAACTTTTTCAACACGTGCATAGCGCTTATTAACACTGTCCAAATCAGCCAGTGTTAATTCCAGGTTGATCGTATCAATATCATCTAAAGGATCAATCTTATTGCTGACATGTGTAATATTATCATCATCAAAAGCACGAACAACATGGACGATCGCATCGACCTGCCGAATATTTTCAAGGAATTTGTTACCTAATCCTTCACCCTTGCTGGCTCCTTTAACGATTCCTGCAATATCTGTGAATTCAAAAGTCGTATGAATGATTTTTTTAGCGGGGATCAACTCGTCGATCCGTGGCAAGCGTTTATCCGGTACCTCAACCATCCCAACATTTGGATCGATCGTGGCGAATGGATAATTCGCCATTTCTGCTCCTGCCTTAGTGATTGCGTTAAATAAAGTCGATTTGCCCACGTTAGGCAAGCCGACGATTCCTGCGGTTAATGACATATCTCTTCTTCACTCTTTCCTAGTCTTGTTCTTCTTTTTTTGCCTGTTCGAGAACCTTTTTGAATTTGCGATTAAACTCACGTCGCGGCATCATAATCAGATGGTTGCAGCCGGTACATTTTATTTTGATGTCCATTCCTACTCTGATAATCTCCCACCGATTGACTCCGCATGGATGCTGTTTCTTCATTTCAACAATATCATGCAATGCATATTCCGTTGCTGCCATTTGAATTCCTCCAGTCGATAGTCCTTTAGTTTTAATCCAAACTGATTCCCAAAATATCTAGAATTCGGTTAAAATCCTTAGTTGATAAATAATCGATCTCGATTTTGCCTTTACCAGATTTTGACCTGTTTTTAATTGCTACCTTAGTTCCGAACTTCTCCTGCAATGCTGTTTCACTCTGCTTATAATAAGGCTCATTTGGGTCTTTGACGACTTTTTTGCCTTTTTTTGCGCCTTTGCCATTCATTTTAGCGATCAGCTGCTCTAACTGGCGGACTGTTAAATTATCGTGAACTGTTTTTTGAGCCAGTGCAACTAACTGCTTTTTATTCTTTAAAGCTAATAAAGTTCGTGCTTGTCCCATCGACAGCTTTTCAGTCTGCAGCATCTGTTTGACCTCCAATGGCAGGCCGAGCAGCCTGAGGTAATTAGCAATATAAGGTCTGCTCTTGCCCAGACGTTCAGAAACCTGATTTTGAGTCAAATTGAGTTTCTCCATCAGTGTATTATAGGCCTCAGCCTCTTCAAGCGGCGTCAGATCTTCACGTTGCAGATTTTCTAGGACGGCAATCTCCATCATGCTAGCCTCATCTATCTCACGCACAATTGCTGGAATTGTTTCCTTGTCTGCAAGTTTTGAAGCCCGAAAGCGCCGTTCTCCAGCAATAATCTCATATCCCTTGACCGTCGATTTACGGACGATGATCGGCTGAAAAACACCAGTTTTCTTGATGGAATCCGTTAGTTCTGCCAAAGATTTTTCATCGAAAGTTTTTCGTGGCTGATAAGGATTAGGGCGAATATCAGCCAGTTTTAATTCAGTCACAACTTCTTCAGACTCGTTAGTCTCATCGAATTCTTGGAATAATGCTTCGATTCCGCGACCCAAGCCTTTATTATTCTTATTAGTCATGCGCAGCAAGCACCTCCTTGGCTAGGGACATATATTCTTCCGCACCGCGTGAACTCGGATCATAATCAATGATTGCTTTCCCATGGCTAGGTGCTTCTGAGAGACGGATGTTACGCGGAATAACAGTTTTGTATACTTTGTTTTTAAAATAATTCTGCACCTCAGCAACGACTTGTGTTCCAAGATTCGTCCGTGCATCTAACATTGTCATCAAGACCCCCTCAATCTTCAAGTCCGGATTAAAATGCTTTTGCACTAGGCGGATCGTGTTCATTAACTGGCTCAAACCTTCCAAAGCATAATACTCACTTTGAACTGGGATCAAGATTGAATCACTCGCACTGAAAGCATTGATCGTCAGCAAACCCAAAGAAGGCGGGCAATCAATCAAAATATAGTCATAGCGGTCCTTGATCTCTTTGACCGCATCTAGGAGACGCGATTCGCGAGCCATTTGCGAGGTCAGTTCAATCTCAGCACCTGAGAGCTGGATTGTTGCTGGAACAATATCAAGACCTGGATGGCTGCTCGGAATAATCGTCTCAGCAATCGGATATTCATTGACCAAAACATCATAAATGTCTTTTTCGATTTTTGCCTTATGAATTCCAACACCACTTGTAGCGTTGCCCTGTGCATCAGAATCAATCAGCAAAACCTTTTTGCCTAATTCAGCCAAGCACGCTCCTAGATTGACACTAGTGGTCGTCTTGCCAACGCCGCCCTTTTGATTTGCCAATGCAATCACGATTCCCATGAATCTTTCGCCCCCTATTTTTTCTTTGTATCTTCCCTGCTCTTCTTTTCAAGCGGAATATCAATGATGATCCGATGAAAATCCCCACTATTTTCTTCATGCGTTTTGATTTTCATCCCATTGTCATTGACCATTTTAAGTGCCTTTTTTATTGTGTTGACTGCGACACGGACATCGCTGGTCGAACCCTTGGAACGCTTTTTAGACCGTTCCTGCTTCACTGATTTCTTTTCAGTTAATTTTTGGACAATTTTTTCAGTTTCTTTAACGGTCATCTTTGCAGCAATAACCTGCCTAAGAACTTCTTCCTGCTGTTTCTCTGCTAGTCCCAATACTGCTCGCCCGTGACGCTCAGTGATCTTTCGTTCCAAAATAGCCTGCTGTGCAAACTCTGACAACTTCAGCAGCCGCAACTTGTTAGCCACAAAAGACTGGCTTTTGCCGATCGCCTTTGCCAGCCCACTTTGCGTCAGCTGATTCAGTTTCATCAGATCTTTATACGCGCGTGCCTCTTCTATAGCCGTTAGTCCCTCACGTTGCAAGTTCTCGATAACTGCCATTGACGCTGCTTCAGTATCGGACATTTCTCTGATAAGCGCCGGTACCTTTTCCCATTCGAGCTGGGTAACTGCACGGAAACGGCGTTCTCCAGCAATAATTTCATAGTGTTCAGGCTCGTACTGCCGAACAATGATCGGCTGCAGCAGGCCATGTTCCCTGATCGTTTCGGCTAATTCGTTTATTTTATCATCAGCGAAAACCTTGCGCGGCTGAAATCGATTAGGAATGATTTGCTCAAGCGGAAGCTCTGTGATCCGTTGTTGGGTGTCATCAGCTGTTTTTTTCTTCTTATTCCAAAATGAAAATGCCATCATCATTTCCCCCTAACATCAGAATTTACCAAAGGATTCTTAGCAGGCGTACCTGGCTTGCGTGGATATTTTTTAGGTGCAATAGCTTTTTTTGCAATCGTAATAATATGTCGTTCGTCCCCATTTTCGGGCAATACCAGTTTGTCATCAGCAACGAGTTCTCCACCTAGCTTTTTGATTGCATACTGTGCTTCTGCCAACTCGATCTGCGCTTTCTGTGCCTTGAGCGCAATAAACCTGCCGCCAACCTTTACTAAAGGCAAGCATAATTCTGCTAAAACAGATAACCGCGCCACCGCACGTGCGGTCACAAGATCAAAACTTTCACGAAAAGGACTCCTTTTACCAGCAAACTCTTCTGCACGTGCATGGTGAAATTCTACCCCGCTCAATTGCAGCTTAGCCGCCAGCTCGTCAAGAAACTTGATCCGTTTATTGAGTGAGTCAACGATTGTAACCTGTAACTGAGGGAAAGCAATCTTCAGTGGTATTGAAGGAAACCCTGCCCCCGCTCCGACATCGCAGAGTCGCAGTTTTTCCTGTCGAAGGTCCTTAACCACCAGTGCAGGCAGCAATGAATCATAAAAATGTTTCAGATACACTTCTTCCTGATCAGTAATTGCCGTCAGATTGACATGCTCATTGGCCGCCACCAAGAAGCGATAATACGTTTCGTATTGCTGCATCTGCTGTGCTGTCAAATCAATGCCATGCTGGGCAAGTTCCTGTCTGAAACGCTCTGGAGTCATAATATTCCTCTTTCATATTTTAAATTAAATCCATGTTTTATTTTGTGAAACAATATGTTTCACACACTACTTCAGTGTAAAGTATTTTAAGACTAAATACAAGAGAAGGCACGGTTTTAAAACAACTTTTCCGTGTCTTCTCTCGCGTTTAAACTATATAAAAAACAAAACAATTCTGTCTACTACTTTTCTTTCTTCTGCCGAATGGCACAGGCTAAAATAAAACCAATGATTTCCAGCAAGCAGAAGAAAATAAAAGCACGACGATAACCGCTAATTGAGCTGACAGACCCACTGCCGGCAGCTAAAATCAAGGTTGCTACAGTAACACCCAGTGCTCCCAAAAGCTGGCGGACAGTTGTTATAATCGCCGTTCCATGAGATATCTGATCTTCAGCCAACGAATTAGCGCCCAAGGTCGTTGCAGGCATCATAACAAATGCGTTGCCGCCCTCAATCAGCATGGCAAAGATAATCATCGAAATCATTGTCAAGCTGCCGGCAAAGACCACTAATGCTCCCCAGCCGCAAACCAGCATCAACATTCCAATAAGCAGTGTCTTCTTAAAACCGATCTTTTCAGCCAGTTTTCCAGTCAATGGATTCAAGATACTTAATAAAACCGCTGGTGGAACCAATGCTAAACCCGAAGCCAGTACTGAAGTATGCAGTATCTTCTGATAGTAGAGCGGATAAATTACTGTAACAACAATCAGTGAAATGTAAGCAATTCCTGTTAACAAAACTGCCAAATCAAAATTCACAACACGCATAACCCTTAATTTCAAAAGCGGTTGTTCAAGTGTAAATTGCCGATAGATGAAATAACCTGTAAATGCCAAACTGATAACCAGTAAAACCAGTAAGGAAGATGTCATCTTCAACTTGCTGCCATACATTTGAACGACATATAGAATGCCAATCAGACCGAATGATGCAACAACTGAAACAAAATCAAAACCGCTGTACTGCCGTGGCAAAACATCATATATATTGAAAAGTGCACTCACGAATACGATCAGGATCACAATCAAGAAAAAGCAGAAAAGGCTCTGCCAACTGAGATAATTCAAGATAATCCCTGATATGATTGGGCCGCAAGCTAATGCTGATCCCATAACAAGCCCTGCTAAGCCCATAACTGATGGTCTTTTTTTCGTTGGCGTGATCGTCAATAGAACTGTTTGAAATGATGGGAACAACACTCCAACCGCAATCGCCTCAAGCGCTCTTCCTATCAGTGCAATAACAAAGTTCGGTGACAAAATAATCATGAGCGTTCCCACCATAAAGATAAGCAAAACACTCAAATAAATTTTTTTGAACGAAAAGTTATTCAGCAGCCATGGGCTCAATGGCATCATGACACACATAATCAACATGAAACCTGTGGTCAGCCATTGAATCGTAGGCGCATCGACACCAAAATACTTCATCAGCGTCGGATATGCCGTCGACAATGAAGACTGGCTAATCGACATCGTAAATGTTCCTGCCAGCAGCGTCCACACAAAAATAGTCCTTTTAATTCCATGTAGCTCTTTTTCCTTCATACAATTCACTCCTAAGTTATCCATCTAAATGATAGTTGATTAGAATTAATTTGTAAACATTCTAAATTACTTTCTGAAAGTTATCTAATAATAATAAAGAACTTAATTAAGTCAGCTGTGTTATTTTCTTTCAATTCCATGTTATTGTTGCACGACAATAGCAAAAGTTTGAAGCAGCAGGAATTAAACGCTATCATTTAAGCAGATAAAACTTTAGGAGGCGGTCATTATGAACAAGGATCTTCGTGTTATCTTAGCGCTGATAATTATCTCACTGATAATTCTTCGTGGTTATTTCTTCAGCTCTGGCTCAATGGATGCTTACTTCGATTATGGGGCTGTATTGCTAGCATTAGTTGTGATGCCTCGTCCAAAATTTGCTCTGTGGCCGCGCAAAAGCTGAAATTTTCCCTTAATTCATCCCAATAAAAAACTTGAATCGTAAAAAAACAACGCAAATTCGTTAATCAAACAGCAGCATCTGACTGATTATATAAAATTGGAGTATGACATAAGTCTCCATAATAAAGGTCGGTCTGGAAAAACCAAAAATTTTTCCAGACCGACCTTTATTATAATAGAAAATAAAAAAGAGTATCGGTCGCACCCAATACTCTACGAAATTATCCCCGAAAGGGCATTCCTAATATGCAAAATTATTATAACATAAATCAGACTACCTTGAGTATCGCTTTAGATTACCCGCCAGAAGGAAACCACGAAGCAGGTCACACCTTTATGCGGGTCAAAGAAGATCCGATGCAAAACGGTCAATTGAAGCCCGCCTACAACTTTCAAATTGCCACGAGCAGTCAATTTATCACAGGATATCAGTTGTTTCAGAACCCAACTGACACCTGAACGTTACAGACATTTATTAAACATTTAAAGACCAACGATACGTTAGGTACCACCTTGATCCCGTATGGGACGATGCTTAAAGAGAATAGTCGAAAATGGCGCTCTGGGTGTTGCATGGAAGGAAAGAGCCATTCAGACTCTAGTTTATGATCAAGCAGCCACTGACGATACAATAGGAGATCTGTTTGAACTGGTTTAAGGTACAAGGTATTAGGCTTACCAGTTTTTCGATCGTGAATGAACGCGTTTTGTTTAATAGAACCGTCCGGATTAAAAATATCGGTCTGTTTTAAGCACATAACGCCACTCTCTCTCAGTAGCGTAGCTTTACCAACTTGAAAAATCGTATAGTTGCGCCGGCCAGCCATTGCTCTAAGTAATGATCTAGTCTGTCAGACAAGTAATATGACGATTGTGGCTCCAATTAGCAGCACCGAGCGTAATTTTCCGATGTATCATCGGCTAACTAGTAGTCAAACAGTATATGGGAAAGTATTATTAAATCAAACAATATCCTTAGATTTGCGGGCAAGACATGTCACTGACGAAGCTATTGTTGATCATGTATCGCGTGAAGAATTAGAAGAAATAATCTCTTTATACAAATTGTTGTTCAGTATTGATGATGAATAAAAGAGGTCATTATTATAGTATAAATATAAATACCCCCTAATATCTCGATTATAGATATTGGGGGCTATTTAACAATGTTTTTGAGGGGTTATTAGAATTATGGACCCTAAATTAAGTAACATCTTAGTGACCACCTAGACTCATACCTAGTCCATAACCAAAGCCCCGATATTTATCAGCAAATTTTTGACTTGTTAACTGTAAATAAAATGGCGACAATGGCTTAAACAGACTATTTTTCATGGCTATCAGCAGGCCGAGTAAAATGAGGTCAATGCGCACTTACGAAGCTGTGACATAAGTCTCCTCATTTCGTATCTTTACAGAGTTGTCCGGCTTTTAGAATAACTTCATGCCATGTTCTTCCCAGTGAAGCCGAGTCACATCACAATCCCATTTGTTTTGAGTTGAAATATACGAATTACCGTATTTCGATAGACTGCCGACAATCAGTGCTATTCAGGTACCCTTTTTTAGCAGCTGTTTTATTATAATGATTCCCCCATTTCTCCATTGCTTCAATAACCGGGGCCAGACTTTTCCCAAACTCTGTTAAGACATAATCTGTCTTCAATGGTGAAGCCGAGTAAATATTTTTCTTGATCACACCGTCTTGTTCAAGTTCATTCAGCTGCAAGGCCAGCATTCTGCTGGAACAGTCTTTTATTTCTCTTTGAAACTCGCCAAAATGATGTGCATTGCCCTTAAACAAATGGTACAAAATAACTGCTTTCCATTTTCCAGCTATTACCTGCAACGTACTCTGAACAGGACAGCCATTTTGACATGCGTAAATATGTCTTTGCATAATTAATATCCCCTTTCAATCATCAGTTCAACTATACTAATACATTGCTAGAATGTATATGGCGCTAGGTTTTTATTTCACCTTACAAAAATTTCATTATTGCAACTTCTTTGACCATAGCCAATAATAACTGTGAAAGAAGGGATTTTTTAAAATGACCACAATGATGAAAGCTATCGGATTTAAAGAACACCTACCAATTGAAAGTAAAAACAGTTTGCTAGAATTCGAAACCCCTAAGCCGACAGCAAGGGCCATGATCTGCTGGTTAAAGTGGCAGCCGTATCCGTCAACCCCGTAGATGTAGGAGTCCGAAAGAATGGACGTGGGAAACTCAAACAACCTAGAGTAATCGGCTGGGATGCAGTTGGTATCGTCGAATCCATCGGCAGTAAGGTTTCGCTTTTCAAAGAAGGCGATCGTGTCTTTTATGCAGGCTCCTTCAAACGCCCCGGCAGTAACAGCCAATATCAATTAGTCGATGAACGAATCGTCGGGCATGCTCCAAAAAGTCTGTCTATCCAACAGACAGCAGCTATGCCACTGACGTCTCTAACAGCATGGGAAGCTCTTTTCGAACAATTGGGAATTGATCCGTACAATCACAATACAAACAGCACTAAAACGATATTAATTATCAATGGTTCCGGCGGAGTGGGGTCAATCGCCATTCAGTTAGCTCACTGGGCTGGATTAAAAGTCATTGCAAGTGCCTCGCGCCCCGCAACAATTGAATGGGTAACAAAATTCGGAGCCGATCAAACAGTCAATCACCGTCAGGATCTGGTAAAAGAGGTGCGGGGACTTGGTTATAAATATGTCGATTTTATCTTGGAACTGAATGACTTGGATGGTCATTGGGACGAAATGGCAGAACTGATCAGACCTAGTGGCTGTATTGCTTCAATTACTGAAAACCGTCATCCTGTCAACTTGCGTAAACTTATGCAAAAACGTGCGAAGTTTGTATGGGAATGGATGTACACCAAATCCTTTTATCAAACCTCCGACATGGTCACCCAACATCAAATTCTCGAACAAGTTGCTAGCTTATTAGACAAAAATATACTAAAAAGTACTTTAAATAAAACCCTGTCTCCCATAAATGTGCAAAATCTTAAAAAAGCGCACCAATTGGTTGAATCCAATCACATGACCGGCAAAGTTGTCATCAGTGCTCTCGAGTAGCCAACAATTTTTTTATTTAATGAATTGCTCCATGCAACATCATCAAGCTATATTAGTTTAGTTGCTGTCTTACCTTTTAAAGGGCCGATAAAGCTCATGGTTAGCCGCATACTCGCTAATATGGCTGATTTTGCCGTTAACAAAATTAATTAAAGAAACTCCATCAAAACTATATTCTTTCTCTTCTTTTGCATAGAAAAACCACGTTACAATAAAACTACCAGAATAATTTTTTTCGATGCTGTCGATATCCCACTCTAAAACGGTTTGCTTTTTTAGCATGTGCTTTATCCACTCGTTAATTTCATCTAAACCGCAGTAACTTGCTCCAGTGCATTCACGATAGTAAATATCGTGTGTGAAGAAGTGGGCAACATTGGGGAAGTCGCGGGTAACCCATGCTCGAAAATATTCTTTGATGAGTTCCTCTGAATTGAACTGTGTCAAAACCCTCACCTCCTCAAACAAGCAATAAAGATCTTATAATGTACCCATAATAATGCTGACTTTCTAAATTCTGCAGTACATACCCCATTGTTTCATACATTAATCAGGCCTTGACTAGGGTATGTGAATCGCAGTTGCATTCAGCACCTACCAACTAGCAGTATCTGTCTTTTTACCCTGGCTATCTTCACTGATGTAATCCAACAACTTGAACATCGCTTGCTTATTCTCAGCAGGAACTGGTGTCTTTAAAATATCATTTGCAGTTTGATTAAGAACCGATCCCTCAATATATGGAAAATCGTTAATCACAATTTCACGAACATTATCAGGCTGCGGTTCAAAATGAAACTGCAGCCCTACGATGTGGTGGCCTATAACAAAACCCTGATTTCTTACCATATCGCTTGAGAAAAGCAATTCGGCTCCTCGGGGAATCTCAAACATTTCTTCATGCCAATGCAAAGCCAACAACTGTTTAGGCAAATTCGGAATGACCCTGCTTTGACGATAAACTGGAGCCCATCCGACTTCCTTTGCCGGTGCTTTGTCAATTGAAGCACCTAAGGTTTTAGCAATCTACTGCGCACCATAACAAGCCCCGAACATTGGTGTTCCTATATCTATTAGTTGCTGAATAAGTTGACGTTCTTTCTTGATCCAAGGCATGTCATCATTAGGACTCATTGGTCCACCTAAAATAATAAGCATGTCAGTTTCTTCGACTTTGGGTAAAAAGCCAAATTGATATGGATGATAAATATAAATCTCATAATCATGTGCACGTCCCCAATCCAAGATCGATCCTGGTCCTTCGTTAGGTGTGTGCTGTAAGACATTGATACGCATAGCAACCCCCGCTTTCTACATTTTTCTATATTAGCCAAACCCAATCTTAACCTAGAAAACATTGTACTCAGATTCCAAAGAAACGAACATATAAAATCACAACTACTAAAGAAGGCAGCATATTAGCAATTTTAATTTTTGAATCCAAAAGCATATTGATTCCAATCAAAGCAATCAGCGTGTTACCCACTAATGATATTCCTGTCAACATATCTGTGGTTAAAAAAGCTTTGATAACAGTAGCTAACAGTGTTAGTCCGCCCTCAAATAGCAGTACTGGAAGTGCAGCGAAGGAAACACCTATTCCATATGAAGACGCGAGCAGTAAAACCGTAATGAAGTCAATTGTTGACTTTGTGAACAAAATCGACGGATCATGGTTCAAGCCGTCCTGCAGTGCACCGACTACTGCCATCGCTCCGATACAAACAGTTAAAGTTGAGATGATAAAGCCCTCGCTGAACTTGGAACTTTGGCCTCGACTAAAACGCCGCGCGAGAGCTGCTCCAAGCTTATTCAACCACGCATCTATATCTATTAGCTCACCAATAATTGCGCCAGCTGACAACGAAACGATCAGCATAATTGCTCCAGTCACTGTGAGTTCATTATTTTTAATAACCAGCATTTTGCCTAGGGTTCCAGAAAAGCCAATGAATATAATTCCAAGTCCGATTGCCTGTAGAACCGTTTTTTGAACCTTTATCGGAATAAGCCTTTGGAATGAATACCCGATAATTCCGCCAAAAGCGATGGCACTTGCGTTAACTAATGTTCCTATTCCTACCATCCCTAAAACTCCTTAAATAAAATAATTAAAAGATGATTTTTATTCTACACTTTATTAAAGGAGTTTTTCAACGAAAAAACAGGTTTGCCAAACTAGTTTTACACAAATTATCTGATCACTGTGTCTTGCGTCACACCTTTAGGATAAGCCTCTTCACCATGTTCATTGTTAATGTACTTCTGATACCAGCGGTCAGCCACAGCATCTGGATCATCGACTTTAAGCGTATTTCCCTTTAAAAAGACCCCCAAAGAAATATGACCAACAAAGATGTTTTTATTTCCCAAGCCTTGCTCTAAATTCAAAATATAGTTTCTTAATGCAGCCTTAGCAACACTAGCATCAGCCATGTTAGGATTGGGATAAATAGCAGATAGACCTGTGGTAAACAATAATGCACCTTTATCTTGACGCAACATACTTTGTTAAACCTGCTGAAGTTTTTTGAAACTTAATCCAAGCAAAAGTATCGCTGACTTTGCTTTTTATTTTTCCCGGCCCAAGGGAGACAGGTTAGCACCTAGGCCGGCTAAAGTCCGAATGATACCAGCTAACAAGATAACACTAGCCATTGATTGACCGTGTGCTAATAGTACTCCACCAAACCATGAACCAACTGGAATTGATGCATAAGAGACCATCCGTGTTACTGCAACAACGCGTCCTAGAATATTTTGCGGGACAGTTCGCTGCCGCAAAGTAAAGTAAGTGATAACGTTAAGTGTGCCAAAAAAGCTCACCATCGCTAGAATCAATCCAATACAGATGTAATTGGTGCTGGTCACCAGAAGTAAAGTGCTCAGCCCCGCCAAGATTGTGCTTGCGGATAGTAAGAAACCGGCTTTAAAATGATTGACGATCATGCTTCCTACTAAACTGGCAGCTAAAGCCCCGCCACCACCTAGTGCCATTGCGACCGTTGTATTAATGACAGAATAATTTAATGTTTTAGTCATGTAGAACATAAAATTGGCTTCAAACATATTGAGTGCAAAGTTAGTGAATAAGAACATTAGCGAGCCGCTGAAAATAACTTTTTGTTGCAAGCTATACTTGGCACCCACTACCATTGCATGCATCATTGCGTTCAATGTATGCGTTGTTTGCAGAGGCTTAGTCCTCGTTGGCAGCCTGATTAGAATACTTGCTGTTGCCAAGAAGCTAACTGTATCAATCCATAACGCACTTATTCCACCCAAAAACGCAACTAAAGATCCGCCTAGCAGCGGTCCCATGATGGACAATGTATTATCGACCATTTGAATAGCGGAATTAGCGCTGGCAAATTGATCTTGAGTAGTAATCTCTGGGATAATGCTTTGAAAACTAGGATGAATCAGAGGATCAACAGATGCCAGCACAAAAACGGCCGCATACAATAATCTGAAATCAATTGTCCGCTCCAGCAGGGTAAAGATCAAGAATGAGCTGGCCAACGCGGCCGCAATATTTCCCGAGATCAATATCTTCTTTTTGGAATAATTGTCTGCTAGGCTGCCGCCTAATAATGAAAAAAAGATCCACGGTATAAATGAGAGACCGAATACCGTCGCGGCATGATACGCTGAACCGGTTTTTTCAAGAATAATAAGCGGCAAGGCTAACCGATACAACCAATCCCCCAGCGAAGAGATCAGAAATCCTAGCCACAAGCAACTGAATTGCGAATTGCGTATAAACAAATTTTTTCCTCCCTAAATCAAACATGTATAGTAGCTTTTATCTTAAGCTAGCGCTAGAATTAAGAATAAAAAATTGCATATAGGTTAAATAAATGATTAAAATAGGTCAGATTTTCAAAGAATTTAGAACAAGTAAACACATTACTCTTCTAGAAGCGAGCCGAGGTATCGTTTCTATCCCTTTTTTGTCCCGCTTTGAACGCGGTTTAACAGATATTTCATTCACGCACTTGTTAGAATTATTGAACCGCATCAATGTTCAACTATCAGAATTTGAGTTTCTGTATCAAACTAGAAGCACTGCTAGCAATGATCTTCTGCCCAGTTTCCAACATGCTTATCAAAACGGCGATATCAAGCAGCTGCAAAGTTACCTGCGGGACTGGCAAAAACAAACCGGAAAATTCGCTAAACTACAAACTATCCAAATAAAAATGATGCTTGCAACCTTGGGAGCTGCAAGCATCACAGATAGTGAATTAATAATTCTTAAAGAGTATTTTATAAGCATTAGCAACTGGACTTTCTTTGAACTATATTTGTTCGGTCATTCACTTCCATTTCTAGATAAAACATTCATGTTCAACTTATTCGAAGAACTTCGGAAAAAGAAAATAATTTATGAAGATTTTAGACATGACAGTTTTTCGTTGCTATTCTATCTTTATAACAACATAATTTTATCTATGCTAGAGGAGCACAGTATCAAAAGCGCGGAAATATTAGTTCTTCAACTTGAAGATTACTTTAAAAACCAAGGTAAGGACTACTATCATCATGCACGTATTTTTAATTTGAAGGGGCTGACTATTTATCTCAAAGGAAAAAAAGAAAAAGGCCTATCCTTGATCAAAAAAGCTAATTTGATTGCGCACTTAACTGGACAAGATCCTAAGTTCTTGACCAACGAACGAAATTATTTGGCCAAATACCTGACCGCAGAAGAATTAGTTTATGTTTTCGATTTCTCAGACGTACAGTTATGAACTCTAAGGCTCATAAGACAGCTAAAAAAAGAAGTATGCAAGTCGCTATATTTCGAGTACTAGCACGAATTCACTAACATAACGAGCATTTTACTATAGGCAATTCGAGGCAGATGGGGCATTTTGACTTAGGAAACACGGTTATACGGAACAAATACAGAAGCTAGTTTAATTTTAATTTTTACCCAGCCTTGTTTCTTTCTTTTCTAAAATACCCTTGTCGCGCGTACAACAGCATCGCCAAAATCACCCCAATAATGGTGAACGCAGCTACACCGAAAAATCCTGCGAAGTTTTTAATAAGTATCCCTCCCAAGACACCCCCGATTGCTTCTCCAAAATACATGGCTGCATTCGCCAACGAGGAAATCGTGCCACGTGCATTGCCAGCTTGTGACTGTAGTGTCGTCATAAATAACGGGAAAATCGCTCCGCCAATCAGATAAATAAACGCTAAAATAGTTGTTGCTACAAGTGCTGATGGTGAAAAGGGGAGAATCAGGTAACCGCCAGCAAAAAGCAAAAACTCCAGCAAAAATGCCCTTGGCAAGCTCAAGGCCTGAACTAAGCGCGAAGCCAGCAGACTGCCAATAAACTGTCCTGCGCCAATAATTAAAATAAAACTTCCGATTGAAGCAACTGGCAGTGAAAAACTTTTTGCAAACCACGTTCCAATAAAAGAAAAACCGCAAAAATTGGCTGTTTGGAATAATAGATAGGAAAACAACAATTTCAACACTGCTTTATTTTTGGAAACCTCTCGGTAGACATTAGCCGAACGCGGCTTAACTGCAATTCCATTCAAGTCTGGCATATAATTAATTACTAAAACGGTTAATACTAATGCAATACTGCCCACAAAAAAGAACGGAAAACGCCAAGACCAAGCAGCCAAGTAACTCCCCAGAGGAACACCGATGATTTGCGCGATCGCTAAACCAGAAGTTGCATACCCCATCGTTTTTACGACCTGATTTTTAGGAAACAGAATGGGAATGGCAGCCCAGATTTGCGGGCCAGCAGATGCTGCCGCAACCCCAGCAATAAATCTGGTAAACAGCATTAATAGGAAAGTATTGGCAAGGCCGCAAGCGGTGGTTGCCAATGTAAAAATTATCAACCCGCCAACCAGAATCTTCTTACGATCATACTGGTCTGAAAAAGGCCCAACAACAAGCGCTGAGAGCATATACCCAAGCGCATAAGAACTAACCATAAACCCAGAAAGACTGGTTGAAATGCCATAATAATCAGTTAGAGTTGGTAGTAGTGGCGAGACTAAGAAAGTATCCGTTCCAATTACAAACATAACTAAGAAAAATAAGAATGAGAGTCGACGATATTTCAAAATTGGCCTCCAATCGTTTTATAGTTTTACAATCGTCAAACAGTATCTCAAAAAATAAGCACTCATGTGCTTATCAGAGTAATCTCAGCAGTCCAGGAAGCAGCCTCTCAATTTTCTCTATATTTAAACTAACATACTTCTGCCTGCCCTGCGTGCGAGTATTGGTAATTCCAATTTCTCTCAGTGTCCGCAAATGGTAAGACATAGTTGATTTGTCTATCTCCACATGCTGATTCAATTCATTACACCCCATTTCGTGACCAACATGGTAAAGCATAGAGATAATTTTGTACCGTCCCGGATCGGAAAGAGCAAAGAAAACTCGTTGTTTAATTTCTGTATCTGATTGTTTGATATCCATAAAACAATAATCTCACTTTTCGTATAATATTTCAAGCAAAAGTAGATTGAACAATATGCAATGTTTAGATTACGTAACAAAAATTCCAATCTTTGTTTCAAGATTAATTATTTAAGTATGATGTAACTGCTGTAATCCAATACCTCCTACTTAGCTATTATAGGAACTAATTTTAAATTGCTTTTTCAAACCTCACGCTAGCTACGAACTCGTCAATCTTTTTCTTGCAAGGTGTGGGCCTTACCTTCCTGCCGCAAAACGCGTTGAACTGCTGAACGTTCTCTCATCCTAGCGTCAAAACTCTGTAAATTTTTAAAGTCGTCAAAATTATAGCCTAACCTTTTAATCCAGTTAGTTATCACAAATAAATAGGCATCAGGAGCGGAAAATTCGTTGTTAACTAAATAGTCCTGTTGCTTCAAAGCATTGTCGACAAACTTCAATCTGGGAAGGACCCGCTTATAAACAAAACTTTTCGAATCAGCAGTATTTGGCAGCCAATTCCCCTTTCTAAAAGGAGAAATGAAATTTTTATGTAACTCAGTTGCTATATAGTTTAGCCACATTCTTTGTTTCCAATAGCTTTTGCTGCGATATTCGTCTATAAAGTGCTCCTTGTTTGTTTGCCTTCCGATATACTCTAAAACAACTGCACACTCTGTCAGCACACCATCACTATCCGTTGCTAACGCGGGAACATAAGACTTAGGATTCAGTGAGTTATAATCTCCACCGTTCCAAGTCTTAGTGTCCAAATTGACCTTTTCTAATACATAGGGGATTCCACTTTCCTCCAACAAAATATGCGGTGCCATGGAACTAGAACCAGCAGCATAAAATAATTTCATAACAATTCTTCTTCCTTTATTTTTATATTCATCGAAATAGCAATTAAAAGAAAAAGGATTCATAACGAATCCAGAAAACCTGGCAAGTATCGCTCGAATGTCTCCTTATTCAAAGACAAGTACTTTGCCTGCGCCTGCTGCCTAGTTTTAGTTAGACCCGCTTGGCGCAAGGCCTTAAAGTGATACGAAACTGTCGAAGGTGCTATTTGCAATAACCGGCTTACTTCACCACAATTCAATTCATGCTCACTATCCCTTAAGATCTTAATGATTCGAATACGATTAGGTTCACTAAGGGCACCAAACAATTCTGCTAGTTTATTTTCTTTTTCTATTTCGATATTCATAGAAATAGTTTAACTCTTCTTCAAAACAATTACAATGATGAATTATTGTCCATCATACTTATTACTTTGAATGGTAAATTCTTTCGAGATGTGAGCACTCGGTTTCTTTGTGACATCAGCACCATAATACTTCTGCGCTATTTTAGAAATCGAGCCACTCTTTTTCAGCTTAGCAAGTTGGATGTTGATCTGTTTTTGGAGCTTTTTATTACTTTTACCAATGATAATTCCTTCACCTTTGCCATCTTCATTAGTGGTGAAGTACATGCTAGGAATAATCTTAAGCCCGTTATTAGGTACTGCCTTAAGTGCCAGTTTCTGTAAATAGTAGTCATTCATAATAAAATCAGTTTTACCATTCTTAACATCTCTGAGGTAAACATCATTGGTGACATTATCGTAGTTGACTAGTTTAGCTCCTAACTGTTGTGCAAGCCGCTGATAGTTGGTTCCTGCTTCTCCCGCAGCACGTTTTCCCTTAAGGTCAGCCCACGTGTGAATACCGGAATTATCCTTTGCACGGACAACTAAACTATTGAATGAGTGCTTTATTGGGACCGACATCAGATAGTTTTTTTGGCGGTCTGGTGATATTGCAAAGTCATTAATTGCCACATCTGCCTTGCCAGACTTGACTGCAGTCAGCATGCCATCAACGCCGTACTCCTTAAAAATCACCTTCCTATGGATTTTTTTAGCAACTACCTTAATAACCTCAATGTCATATCCGGTCAGCTTCTTTGTTTTGGAATCATGATACGAGGTCGGATAAAGAGTTCCCGAAGTAGCAACCGTCAAAGTGCTCTTAGCGGCACTAACATTGTTCGCACCTATGAGTCCAATAATAAAGGTAATCGTAAGCACTAAAAAAAATAACCATTTTTTGCGTAACATATGCAAATTCCTCCCTTTAGATAACAGTTTAATTACCAACCATTTTAATAATAAGCTTTAGCAAGCGCTATCACAATATAAAAGCCCTTTAATAGAAATTAGTAATGAAAATATCGTTCTGCCAGCTGTTCAAGAAAGCTTAGGCCACAACAGACTAACCAGTAAATAATTGCGATCACGATGTAAATGGTCATGTAATCTTGGCTGGCACCAGCAGTGATTTTGGCCTTCATAAATATTTCTGAGACAGTGATCATCGCAGCAAGGGAAGTTCCTTTAAACATATCAAGGAGCACATTGCCTAGGGCAGGCAAAGCAATGCGAAAAGCCTGGGGGAGAATCACGTAGCGCATTGCCGCAAATTTTGACAGGCCAAGCGCCCGAGCTGCATCAGATTGTGTCTCGTTAATTCCAATAAGAGCGGAACGATAGTATTCTGCCACAAAGGCGCTAGAAACGAGTGTTAATGATAGAATAGCAGCGGGAATTGCATCCATGTTGGCACCAAAGTAGGTCAAGAACAAAACTACAAGTACAGGGACTCCTCTGAAAAATGAAATATAGAAACGGGCAAACAAGCTAAATAAGCGATTATGGCTAATTCGCAGAAGCATTATAAAAATACCGCTAATATTTGCCAGAAAAAAACAAACTGCAAGTAGAAACAGCGAAAGCGGCAATCCACTGAGAATTGTTGGTAGCGAGTCAAGGGCCAGCGCAGGATCAAATAGCTTCATGATGAAAAACTCCTTAAAATTTATTTGTACTGCAACCACTTTCTTATAATAGAACCTAATATGCCAAAGTGCTAAACAAAAGACCCTTTAACAGAAGATCCGTATAACCGAAGTTAGTTATTCAAATTTATCCTCTAGTAACCAACCATCCTATTGTTTCATGTAACAATGAACTTGCAAAGAAAGAATAAATATTTTTACACCAAAGCCCCTAGCGATTCGTGGTCGCCAGGGGCTTTTTTAGTGGCTAAATGTCGCCTATTTTACTTGTGGTGTTTACGTTTTAGCCAGTATGTAAACTACGCTGTTATGCAGCCGCAAGTGGGGCAAAGAAAGAAGTAAGCAATTTTCACAATCAAATTAAGATTGAATTTATGAGCTAAATAAAACATAAATTTTAAAATGCCCCTTTTAAAAAAATACTGTATTTTTTACAAACCGGACGATCTATCTAGTTCTAGTCAGCATCATCGTAATACGTAATATCATCGTACTTCTGTCCCTGCTGTTTTTTGGCTAAATCAACTGAAGCATAATAAGTTTGTGAACACCAAGCACCAGCTCCACCAGCTTCCACCATAACATCAATATTTTGTCCAGCGACATTTTCTTGCTTGACACCGTAGTACTCACCGTCACCAGCTGTTTGGTTCCACCCTCTAACATTCAGAAAATCAATTCCACGAATATTCCCCATGCTGGCGTTGCCCAATCATCATGTTGCGGCTCTTGGGATGGGTCAATATTATTATCTCGTGTGTGCAGATAGATTTTGGAACCGCCGGCTGTCAATGTATCATCAGTAATTGTGACTGTATTAAGTTTTCCATCATCATCATAACCATACCACGTCCGCTTCAGAGCGGCTGGAACAATTGAAACTGTTTTTTGACTATTGCTCTGACTACTTGAGGTTGGTGCCGTTGCACTTTGTCCCTTAATAATGTTGGCAAAGCCTGTACTTAAAACCTTGTTTTCTGTTTGTTTGAAATGAATCAAATGATCGGGCATCCCCTGATTTTGTTGTGTAATCAGCACTTCAGGCTGCCCATTATGTAGCGTAAAAATGTATAAGTGTTCGCCCATGTTCTGCACATATTCGGCATCAGAATAGACGGCGACCACTTCATATTCTTTATTACCGCTGCCCGTATCTGACCACTCGACCGAGGCTTGTTGGTCATTGACTGCTGTTGTCTTATTCGCCAGTTCATCAGGATACTTCGCACCATAGAAATTAACGTTCTTGGCAGGTGTGTAACTCTCATATTGCTGGTCCATCGTTTGCTGCCACTGATCCATAAATTTGCGCAGTGCAGCCGCTTTGGCACCGTTCCAACGAGTTGTTTCATGCTTGGTGGAACTACTGCTTGAACTAGAAGAAGCCGCACGGTGCTGTGTCTTCTTACTTGAAGCCTTGACTGCTTTTTTCTGCGTAGACGAATTTTTGTTGTCTTTGTTGGCAAAAGTTGGCTGACTGTTGGAGCTGCAGGCGGTGAGTAAAAAGACACTCATTAATAAAACTACTACTGTTTCTCTTTTCAAACTATCACCTCAATTTTTTATTACTACATTATCTCTCCTTCAACAATAATTGGATCACTTTCAAGGCCTTTTTTTAAAGCTTTTTCTAATTTCATACCCATGGGTTTAAATGATATAAACGTCAAACCACCTGAAACTATTCCTCCAAGAACAGGTATAGCCTTTGTTAAAAATTTTCCGGTAGACTGTTTGGTAATTTTAATTCCTATAGCATTTCCCACTTTTTTTAGTATAGGATACCAAGCCGTTTGTGTAACAGCTGTCTTGGCAATCTTTTTTTCTGCGGTGCCACCAAACCTTCTAGAGACAAACATTAGTCCCGAATTAGCACTCGAAACTCCCAGCATAATACCTAAGTAAATTATTAAGGCTTCCTGCCCATTCTCAGTTAGTTTGTTATTTTCACTAAATAACTCATCCTTGCCAAACAAATAACATAGTTGCTGAGCCAAATGTATTGCGAAGCCAAAATACTGTATTATATCTGCTCCCGCTGATGCAGATGCGGTCACAGGATTAGATGGCAGCCCTGCCAAAAACGAAGTTCCTGCTGTTTCAAGTATATTCTTTTTAATTAACTTATTAGCTCTCATTTCCAATTCATCTGGCGTATATACTGATTGTGGCCCTTCATGAATTATTTTATACAGTCTTTCATCACTAACTTCAGAAGACTCTCTACTCAGAAATTCTTTTCTATTTACACGTACTAACGGCATACTTACTACTTTTCCAATAAGACTTACTGTTTTGTTATAATTTTTATCCGTTATACCGTTTACTTCCACTTAAAAGACCACACAATGTAATAATACTAATTTATTTTTACCACTTGTTACTCAGTAAAAAAACGCCCCTAAGCCAAGCTTAGCAAGACGTTTTCTGCTACATTATTTTATTTCAGTTGTAATCTGTGTCCATGCATCAAGCAGCTCCGTCAGCATCTTAACAACTGGCGGCAGCAAGGTTTTATCCTTATTAATATTAGCTTTAACAAGCTGTTCATTCATAAAATCATACAGTGATTCTAAATTGGCTGGGACATCACTCTCAACCTCAGTATTAAGTGAGCCCTTAAGCTCCATTAAGATATCTTGGGCACGGACTAGTTCTTTATGCGCTTTTTTAGGATCATCGTTCTCAATCGCAAGACCAGCGATCTTAACACTCTTAATTGCGCCTTGGTAAAGCATCTCGATCAATTTGTTTGGTGAAGCACTGATTACTTGGTTTTTTAGATAACTATCCTTGGCATTTTCATAACCCATTCTTTATTTCCACTCCTTAAAAGTCAACATCAATAAGGGATGCCCCTTGTTCTTGCTGCAAATACGTTCTGATCGTGCTGTTTGGTTTATTCAACTGTGCATACTGTTTTACCAGCTGCCCCTTCTTAGCTGAGAGAACATGCACTAGTTTACCATACTGTCCCACGATTCGGTCAACGACTTCTTTTTCAGGATCAGTTAACTTTTTAAGCGACAAACCATCCAAAACAACAATCATTGCTTGTGCTTCCTTGAGAATACTTTCAGCCTGTTCAAGGCTCTTCTCATCCCAAGAGCTCAACAAATCAGCTAATTTTTGCAATTGACTCAGCAACTGCTCGTCTTCCGTTGTTTTCATTTTTATCACCTAATCTTTAACTAGACATTGAGGATGTTTGACTTGTGAAGTAGTTCATCTGTGATTGGGCTTCCATCATAGCCTGATCAAGCCGGGTAAACATATCAACATACTGCGTCTTTTTCGCCTCTAACATTGTATTAAAACTATCGATCTGCTTGTTCAGGTCTTTAATGCTAGAGTCATACCCAGCAGACTTGGTCGCAATGACACCCTTGTTAGCTGAACTATCAACCAGGTAAGTATTAAGCATCTTAGACAAGTCAGCAGCATAACCCGATTCAGAAGTAACTGTCCCAATTGAATTCTTGGTTGATTGATAGAACATATTCTTAACTGCTTCAGGATCATCTGCAACTGCTTTATTCAGCTTATCTTCATCCAACCCAAGAGTTCCTTCACGATCAATAAATGAAATTCCAACTTTATTCGGGTTTAAACTGCTGCCAGCAACATAAGGATTGGTTACCATATTCCGTAAGGAGGATTGCAACCGCATCAATTCACTATCACCGACTAATTTACCAGTTGTATTATCTGATTTGCTAGGATCACCTACATCTAGATCATCGCTAATCAAACTCATTAAGCTGTTATACTGTGATACCAAGTCTTTGACTGCTGAAACAGTCTTAGAAGTATCATTCGTCAATGAAAGTGTTGCGTGGTCGTCACTGACCTTCGAAAGTGTAAAGGTTGTCCCTTCAATGACGTCGCTAACAGTATTCGTGTCACGGGTTACTTGCATGCCATCAAGTTGAAAAATAGCTGACTGCCCTTTAGTAGTTGTCGCTCCAGTTGCTAATCCAAGGCTGGCTGCGGAATCGCCACCAACGCTGATGTCACGCGCACCCATTTTGTTATTCGCCAGAATCAGCCGGTTATCAACCACGCTAGCTTTGATGTTTGAATTACCTGTCTCTTTATTGACCTTAGCTGCAATATCGTTCAATGTGTCTGTGGCACTGATATCGAAGTTAAAAGTCTTAGCTTGACCATCTTTATCTAATTCCGCACTTGTTAGCGTTAATGAGCCGGCAGCTCCAACAGCCGTTTTACTGTTCTTGATATCGAGCCGAGCACCTGTGATCTTACTGGCAGTCGCTAACTGTTCGACCTTTAAATCATAAGTTCCTTCAGCAGCTGCCGTGTCGCCAGTAATTGAGGCGATCGTTGCATCGGAAGTCGTCGCTTTCTTCGTCTGATAAGCATCGTCAGACTGTAAAGCGTTGACCTTGGTTAGAAAGTTATTCAGTCGTGTTTTAACGTCGCTCCAAGCCGTTTTTTGATCAGTTAGAGTCGTAATTTGATTCTGGGCTCTAGTCTTACCGACTGAGTCAGCTTGCAACAGTTGTTCAACGTCGTCAGCCGTTATACCTGAGAATTGCCCTAAAGTACTGCTGATCCCATTAGCGGTTGTAATACTTGCCATCTCTTAATCACTATCCTTTCTTATCGACAACGATCCCCATCTGTTTCCAGATACTGCCGATCACGTCCAGCATTTTGGTTGGTGGTATCTCCTTAATAACATCGTCGTTTTTCATATTAATTAATTGGACATAAGTCCGTCCCGTTGTTTTATGCACTCTGAAACGCATGCGAACATCACGGCCTAAGAGGTGCTTATTCATCTCATCAACAGCTTGCTCTAATTGAGCCTGTGGAATTGCTTGGAAAGCCGCATCACTTTTACTATCGGCCTCAGGCTTAGGTGCGACCTGTTCGCTGTCTGGCTTGTCCTCACCCTTATCGGACAAGAGGTCCTGTGCTAAGCGTCGCAGATCTAAGTTAGCACCATCTAAATCATTATCAGTCTCAATTGGCTGAACCCGCGTTGTTGGCGGAACTGGTTGAACTTTTTCAATTTCCATCCATACATCCTCCCCTTCAAAAAGGATAACTTAAAAAAGTTATGTATGCCACAAAAACCGACCGCCGAATATACACGACGATCGGCCTTTGCCAAAAACGAAAATCTGTAATTAAAATTAACCTTGTAACAATGAAAGAACACTGTTTGGCATTGCGTTTGCTTGTGCAAGCATTGATGTTGCTGCCTGTGTCAAGATGTTGGACTTCGTGAAGTTCATCATCTCTTCAGCCATATCAACGTCACGGATACGTGAGTTAGCTTCAGATAAGTTTTCTTGTGTCGTACCCAAGTTGTTAACCGTATGTGTCAAACGGTTTTGAGCAGCACCCAAGTCAGCACGTTGGTCAGAAACTGTTTTGATAGCTGCATCAATGCTTGTAATTGCTTTAGAAGCATTAGTGCGGCCACCCTTATCAGCATCAGCAACGGCAGTATCATAATTACCTTGTGCGGTTGCTAGAGTTGCTTTGTCTGAATCAGCTTTTGGAGAAGCATCATATGTTGTTTGAGCTGTATCTAATGCTGTTTTTGCATCAGTTACCGCCTTAAGATCGTCTGAACTTGCATCCAATGTTACTTTAGACGTAGCATCTTTTTCATTCAAAAGTGTTGCTGCATCCATTTTACCAATTGTAACATCCATTGTTTGACCAGCGTTAGCACCAATTTGGAAAGTGAATGATTGATCTTTTTGATCCAATAATTTTTTCGTATTAAATTCTGTTGTGTTACTGATACGATCAATTTCGTCATGTAAAGCATTGAATTCTTTATTAACAGCAGCACGATCATCTGAACTCAATGTTCCGTTAGCGCTTTGAACTGAAAGATCACGCATCCGGCCTAAGATACTATGTGTTTCATTTAAAGCACCTTCAGCTGTTTGAATCAATGAAATACCGTCTTGAGCGTTACGAGTAGCTTGTGTCAAACCACCGATTTGGCCCTTCATTTTTTCTGAAATTGCAAGTCCAGCAGCATCATCCCCAGCTTTGTTGATCCGTGAACCAGATGATAACTTAGCTAATGAGTTGCTTTTTGATGTTGTAGCAGCTGTTAAACGCGAGTATGTGTTTAAAGCAGCAACATTTGTATTAATTCTCATGTTGAATTCCTCCAATAATTGTTTATTTATCTTCTGAGGTTTCCCCCTCATGCTATATGTATCGGACGAAAACGGGGGTGTTTAATTAGTTTTTTGAAAAAAATTGTTTTTTATTGAAAATTTTAAAGTACTTCGTAGTTTTTAAGAGGTGTAAGTAACCATATTTCATATATTCTTAGGGCATGATAGCCTATGGGTGGGATAGAGTGAATTCACGAATTGATCACTCGTATAAATGAACTTGAGCAATCCGTCGCGTTTATGAACTTCCAGTCCTAGCTTGCTGGAAGTCGTATTCTTAAATCTATTGTATTTAAAATTGGTGCTTATCGCGTAAATGCAATCTAATTGCGATACTAGTCTGATTGGGAAGATGCCCCTAGCCTATATCTAGGCTTATATTAAACTAGTCAAGAAAACATGCTAAATCTAATTAATTAAAGTTATTTATAAGTAATACCCCCAAAGCTAAAGTAAAAACTTTAACTTTGGGGGTATTACCCATAGTCAACAGAATTACGTTCAAAATTTTAATGCCCACTGCACACTAACTTGTTTATAACTTGCTTCCATTGCTTTGAACAACTTTTTGATACCAATAGAACGAATCTTTTGGAATCCGGTTAGAACTGCCTTGACCTTGATCATCAAGATCAACGTAAATAAAGCCATAGCGTTTACTCATTTGACCGGTTGAAGCGCTAACCAAATCAATACAACCCCAAGGGGTATAGCCCATCAAATCTACTCCATCAGCCACTGCCCCTGCCATCGCTTGAATGTGTCGCCGTAAATAATCAATTCGATAGTTATCATGAACCTGATTGTCAGCCGTTAGTTTGTCAAAGGCTCCTAACCCATTTTCAACAACAAACAATGGTTTTTGGTAACGATCATATAATTGATTCAAAGCAATCCGCAATCCGGTTGGATCAACCTGCCATCCCCAATCGCTAGTTTTTAAAAATGGGTTGCTGACACCACCAATTAAGTTTCCAGCTGATGTAGCCACATCTTGATGCGTAACATCCGTTACAGTCGACATATAGTAACTAAAACCGATGTAGTCGACCGGATAATCTTTCAATAGTTGCAAATCTTCTTCTGTAATCTTAAGTTTCTGCGGATCAACTCCATGTGCTTGCAGCATCCTGCCAGTCGATGATGGATACTCGCCTCTAACCTGTACATCAGTACAAAAAAAGTTAAAGTCTTGCATTTGTTGTAAATTAGCTAATTGATTCCTCGGATCAGCATCATATGCATAGCTAGTCGCATATAAAACCATGCAGCCTATCTGTAAGTCTGAATTTAACCGATGGCCAATCTTAACTGCTAATGAACTGGCAACAAATTGATTATGCCATGCTTGAACAATGTTAGTAAAATCTTTTGCGCCATTACTTGGTACTAATCCTTGACTCATTACTGGAAAATGAAATGCTGAATTAATTTCGTTAAAAGTCATCCAATAATGAACTTTCTGATAATACCGTTCTAGAACCACTTTTGCAAAGCGTTCATAAAACAAAATTAATTGACGATTCTTCCAACCACCATATTTTTTTGCCAAATTCAGTGGCATTTCATAATGTGAAATAGTGATTACTGGTTTAATTTGATATTTCAAGCACTCATCAATTAATTGATCATAAAACTTTAAACCGGCTTTATTGGGCTCGATTTCATCTCCTTGAGGAAAAATTCGCGCCCATGCAATTGAAAAACGATAGCATCTAAATCCCATCTCAGCAAATAATTTAATGTCTTCCTTAAAGTGTTGATAATGTTCAATACCACGGTGATTTGGATAATGATACTTATCCTCATCAATTTGCCAGTTAAACTCTGGTTGACTAGCAATTGCGAAACGCTCATTTCCTCCTGGCAAGGCATCTGCAATTGATGGACCCTTACCAGCTTGATTCCAAGCTCCTTCCAATTGATTAGCCGCTGTTGCTCCGCCCCACAAAAAATCCTTTGAAAACACAGGTGTTGTTGGTGAATTAAAATCAAACATTAAAATTTTCCCCCTTGATCAGCAACTACGTTCTGGTCCACTTTTTGCAATAAACTATAAAGTGCTCCATAAAGGTTAGCACTATTTTCAAACCTAGCCTTTTTTATTTGCGGTCGTACTAAAGTTTGTTTTACCAATGGCAATTCTAGTAACATTTTGTCATATTCTTCATTAATTATTTTGACTACTAGCGGTTGACTGCTGATACCCCCACCAATTGCGTATGTTGTCAAATCAAGTACACTTTGAACATTTAAAATCAGATAAGCAACTCGTTGACAATAGGCTCGGAAAATTTCCCAGGCTACTGGATTCTTCTGATTAAGCTGCTCAAAGATAGCTATTCCGTCCTTTTTATTTGGCAAATTCAGTTTCATCGCAATTCTTTCAACCATTTTAACTGCTGAGCAGCTCATACCTACTAACTTATCATTACCTGACAACTGAAAATTATTAACCATGAAACTTAACTCTCCAGCCTGAAAATGACTTCCTTGCAACAAATGATTATTAAGAATAATACCACCTCCAACTCCGGTACCAAGGATGATTGCTGCTGAATCAGGTTGGCCTTGCAAAACTCCAAGCCAAAATTCAGCTAATGCACCTGCTTTGCCGTCATTTTCAACTCCCACTGGTAATTCCCCAAACTCTAACTGGATTAACTTTTGAAAATTCAATTGATTTAAAAATGGTAAAGCTCCGCCATGATAGACAATTCCACGCTGTGAATCGACTTGACCAGGAACGCTAAGTGCTACTCCAAAAATTTTTGAACGATAAGCCGCAATAATTTTTTTTAATTCGGCCACAAAAGATGCTTTTTCAGTGGGTGTAGCAAGTTGTCGTTTAAAAAGCAAATTGCCCGAATGATCAATCAGTCCATACTTTAGATTAGTTCCACCAATATCAATGCTCAGGTAATTGCGCATAAAATTTCTCTCCTCTTAGCCTTGTTACAAATATCTATTTATTTTTTTCTGCCGGTAAGTATTTTCTAAGCAGATATGCTGGTGTGCAGCTCCAAGCATGGCAATAACTGTTGATAGCCATGCTATTATATGGTGAGAAGTTCGGCTTTTCCGGTTGAAATGCTTCCCAAAATGTATCCGCACCATACTCAAGCATCTTCCCCCAATAATTTTTGATTAGTTCAATTGCCTCTGCTGAATGTTGAGTTTCAAATAGTGCTGTACAGATATGATGGTACATGTATGGAGTTGCAATGCCAGTAACTGGGAACATCTTATTTAAGACTTTTTCCATTAATTCATGATTCTGGTTAGGTGGCAGTACCTTAGCTAATGCCATCCAAACTTGACTAGCAATATTAATCTCCCGTCTGCTTCCACTGACAAACAACCCACATTGCTGATTATACAATTTTTCTGTGGCAAATTTAGTTAATTTATCTAAAACAACTTGATATGGCTCTATAGAAATTTTCATTTTCTGAGCTAACTCAATAAATTGCCTTAACGCATAGATTGTAACGGCTTGCGCACAAGTTGATTTATCAAATTCTTGCGACCAATCAATAAAAATTGGCCACTCAGAATCTAAAACTACCTGTCCTTGCTGATTTACTAATTGCAAAGCCTGTTCAATTTGCTGTTGAGCTATTGGAAACAAATCTTGCAATACTTCAGTATCATGATAATGCGTAAAATAATCAGCTAAAGTTGAAATAAAAAATAAGCTGTAATCATACAAGAAAGTATCATCTGGAATTGGATTATTTTGAGTAAATATATTGGCAGAAATTCTTCCATCTTCTGTAGTTAAACCACCAAATAAATATAGACAACGTTTAACTAATTTCTGATTATCAAAAGTTGCATAATTCGCCAAAGCCTGCAATCTAAGGTCCCCTAACCATAATCGTTGATCACGTTTCGGTCCGTCTTCAAATACATTTTGCATACAATCATGCAAAGTCTTACAACTAACCTGATCAATTTTATCCAATAGTGGGTCACCAGAATTTAGCTCAGCAATTTGTTTTGAGGAAACAGCACTTTCTGCTGTAAACAGTGGCTCACTAAAAGTGACTTTCCATTTTGGAGAGGTGTCCACTACTTCAAGCATAATATACCTGCAAGCATAGCGCCGTGGCAATTTTAATAATGAAGGTAGCACATCTAAATGTAAATATTCTTCGGCTAACCACGAACTGCTTAACAAACCATGGTATTCTTCATGAATAGTCCCTAGTTCAGCTGGCAATTCAGCAAATACAACATGCAGCCATAATGGTGCATCCATCGGTGAACCAATCGAATTAACTTTCACCTGAAAATGTCCAACTTGATGGTCTCCCAGATCCAATACTATTCGATCACCCTTACCCAAAGATAGTCGATCTAATTCAGTAACTTTTTGCGGCTGAGAAACTGCACGATAACCGAATAGCTCTCGCTGGTCAGCAACAACTTTAACTACCTTTTGTGGGACAATTTGTTTGAATAGCAATTTTGGTTTAGTTTGTCGCGCTTTTTTGAGTAATTTAGTATTATTTCTGAATTTAATAGCTGAATTCATTTGAAATTCCATGATTTATCGTCGTCCTTTCCTTAATTATGCTGCATTTTCTTACTTGAATTAATCTTGACAATTACTGTTAGTGAAACGATTGCCAGTACCATCATTAAAAAACCAGCATTTAGAATTGCAATTTTGCCTGAAGTTCCTAGGATCTTACCGGCATATGGTGATAGAAATGAACCCAAGTTGGAACCAACTAAAGCAATTGAAGTATATAATGGTGCTTTCTTCGGCGAAGAGCTTTCACTAATTCGATTGAAGATATAGGGGATAATCATTGCACTAACAATTCCCATTACTACGCACAAAACATACACCATTTCAACACTATGAGCCGTACTGATCAATGCCATACCAATTCCAGATAAAACTAATCCTAGTGGCAATAAATACTTGCGCAACACCTTATAACAATAGCCAAACAAAATTCCTCCAGCGACACTGGCAAAGTTATAAATACTCCATGCATTACTTGCTTGTGTAGCGGTTCCAATCTTACTTTCAACAAAGAATGTTGGTAGTTTGATTGCTAAGACCATAATTGCAATTAAGATCAAAAATGTTAAACCCGCTAAAGTTGCAACTAATATCTTAGAATCATTTTGAATACTCTCCCCTTTAGCTTGAGCTATTTTCTTTTGCTGTTCTTCTTCTTGGCGTTTAATCGCTCCAGTTTTTTCTGGATCTGGAACGAAAAAGATAAATAACAGTAAAGTGGGAACGAATAATAAATATACCCAGTAAGCTGCATGCCAACTGATATTAAGCAACTGTCCTGCAAAATAAGTCATTAACGATGTACCGACCCCAGCTATCGCTGAACGCCAACCCATTAACTTTGCTCTTTCATCCCCAAAAAAGAAAACACCAATTAAGCTAATTGCTAATGGATTAGCTAGACCAATACCAACACCTAAGATTGCACGTGATACTAAAATAACTGTAAAATTAGTTGAAAAGGCTGGCACAATTGAGCCAGCAGTCGCAATTGCTAAGCCTAAAACCGCCGTCTGTTTCTGACCAATTTTCCGAACTACGAAGCCACTAACCAGTACAAAAACGGTTACAAAAATTGAAACTACAGTTGTAATTAATTCAATATTAACTAATGATTCGCTTGAAAATGTTTTAGCCATCCCTGGAATTGTGCCTGTAATTACACTTGCAGCTTGTTCAACGATATTTAATGACAGCAATGCAACAATGATTAATGCATTTTTGAATGAATGATTAGAAGTTGTCATGATGCGTTCTCCTTTTACTTTTTTAAGATGATCATCTATAATGCTATTTTACTTTATTAAAGCGTTTTTAATTGTATAATATTGATTGTATTGGTTCTATATAGTCTACAATGAAAGGGCTTACTAAAAATGAAACAATTGATGACACTACTTAAAGAATTTCACCTAGCTTCAAACATATCGGTTTTTGTTTATGATTATCAAAAGAAGTTAATCAATCAGTTCAAGCAAACTGTTTCTCCTGATTTTCCTGATAGATTTCTCGCCAAAATTGATTTTCCTTTAACAAAAGGTTCCGTAAAAATATTTAGTACCAGTCGTAATGAATGTTTTAGTGTTATTGCACTTACTGAAAACAATTCCAAAATAATTATACTTTGGTGTAACATTCAAACCATTGCAGCTTCGGGTTATTTCCGTGATAGTTTTCCAAGTATTAGTCTTGAAAGACTAAATTCCTACACAAAGATCTTATATTTCATTCTTTTTCAAAAATTGCCGATTATTAAGCAACCTGATTTTATTAGTGATTTTTCGTTTACTGCTGAGGAAAAAGAAGAAGATCTAGATAATGAAAATATTAATATTTATCACAATAGCTACTACAAAGAAAAATTAATGCTTCAATCTTTAGAAAAGGGAATTCTAGTAGAATTTCGCCCTCGACTAGCAGACTTTATCAATAGTGGGACTTTTGGAAAAATGGCAGTTGGAAATGAATTAAGAAATAGTAAAAATTTGCTTATCGCAGCAACAACGCTTTTTACGCGCGCAGCTATTAAGGGTGGAATGCATCCAGAATCGGCATATAAACTAAGCGATCGCTGCGTTCAACGAATTGAACGACTACGAAAAATTGACAGTATTGTTGACTTAACTCAAGAGATCGGAGAAATATTCGTTAAGCGCGTTCGAGCGGCTCAAAATTTTTCCAATTCAAGTTTAATTTTTCTAATCCAAGATTATATTTTCAAGCATCTAACTGAAACAGTCAATTTAACTTTAATGTCGAATCAACTTGGTTATTCGAAAAATTATCTTTGCCGTTCATTCAAACAAGCTACTAACCAGACAATTGTTGAATATGCAAATGAGCAGAAGATTCGTGAAATCCAAAGCCAACTAGTATTTTCAAATAAAACCGTCACTGAAATAGCGACCATGTTAGGCTTTAGTGACCAAAGTTATCTAACTAAACTTTTTAAAAAATACTTAAACACCACTCCAACAAAATTTAGAAAAAGATACCATCTCTAAAAAAACAATCGCAAAATATATCTGCAATTGTCATTTTCCCTTTAAAGTTTGAAAAGAAATTGTCAAAATTAGCATATTCGCTGAACTATAAATTATGTCTTTTATTTTTTAAATCCATCCATTCCCGCCCTTAAAAAGTGCCTATTTACAAGATATTTTGCTTACACCAATTCTAATAAAGAAACTGCAAATTTTGTTCTTGAACCTTTCAAAGAATGGGGTGCTTTGTATAGTTATAAATTTTATAAAAAAACAGTTTCTGAATTTTAAACATTCAGAAGCTGCTTAGCTTGTACGCTTTTTAATTTTTATTCTAGTTGGTAATTTTCATTGATTAACAAAACTAGCTTAAATTTCTAAAAAACCATTCGTCGTTTTACCGCAGGACTTATATTCGTCTATCAACCCTAGTTTTTTAAAAATTGCTTGCTTATAAGCTATTTCAGCATTCCATTCAACGGTTTCAAGAACTTCAGTAGCAGCATGCAGATCAGTGTCAGTAATCAAAACCCCGTGACTATTCAACAAAAAAATATTTTGTTTTGCTTTATCACCCAATTTTAAAAGCTCATCATACACTAAATCTGCAAGTTCTTTAGTACAAGCCTCTCTGTAAGGTAAACATTTTATTTTACCTAAAGGTACATTTACTGATGTCACTTCTGTAAGGTTTGGCATATCTTGACCAATTGTCGCCCAGAACATACTATTTTTTGCATGAGAATGGTAAACAACCCTTATTTGAGAATTGGCTTTATAAGCTCCTCATGCATATTAATTTCTCTTGTAACTCGACCCTCACCAGCTATTTTTTCCCCCGTCTCAAGATCAATAACTAGTATTTGAGAAACGCTCAAATTTGCATACCAAGCTTCAGACATGAATGTTGGTGTCATGATCAGATAATCTTTTCCTGCTTTATATTCATATCCATCATAGCCAAAACTTTCTTTTGGTGTTAGTTTAACCGATATGTTTCCACCAGCAACATTAGTCATTTTCCTTGTGAACATTTCTCTAGCAACCTGCGCTAAATTTCTTCTCTGATCTTCAAAAGGTAATCTTTCTTTCGTCATACAATCATTTAACATTTAGCATATCTCCCTTGCATACATTTTTAATCTCTCTTCTTTTTTAATAATTCATTTAAAATTAATTTTCTTTTTTCTAGTCGTTTATAATAATTTTTTAGTAATATAGGAGATGCCTCTTTACTGAAGGTTATGCTAAAAAATATTAAGACCACACATCCAATTATATTGCCTGTATTTATGGCATAAAAAGTTAAAAAAACATCAACAAATAAAATAATGTGGTACATTATTTTCTGCATAGATTCGGACACAGCTAATTCCCCCTTACCTCTTCACATTACTAAAATCTACTCCATCAAGATCGCTAATAGTAATCTTTTTTGAAGATTTTGATTTGCTTACATTGCTAAAATCTAAACCCTCAATGTCTGCAATTTTTGCATTTGAATAACTTTTCAAATTCTGCTTCTTAGCATCATCTGTTTTACTTTCATCTACAGCAATTTCTCCTAGGTTTGTAACATATCTCTTACTTGGAACAGGAATTTTATTTTGATCAATATACAGCCAGACAAATCCTAATATCCAAGCAATGACCATAATCATTGCCCACCATTTACCATTGAATGCCTGAGCAAAAAACAACCTGAAATCAGGTGCTTCAAATGTTGACCATGATAATTGCTGTCCAGCTTGAACTTTCACGGCACCCGTGGTCTTAGCAAGTTTAGTAATTATTGGCGCAAAGTACGTTGCCCCATATAAAAATATTGGCGTTGTAATTATTCCTAAAGTTATCATTCTCCAAAGATTTGCTCCAGTAAGTAGTAACGCAGCGACGACAAACGATAGGTTAATTATTCCGGCAAAAGGTAACACCGTATTTCCGGGTAGTAGCATAGCCATGACTAATTCAATCGGCACCAAAATAATTACAGTCACCCACAACTCATTTCTACCCGCTAAAATCGGCCAATCTAGACCAATGAAAATTTCCCTTCCCTTAAATTTTTTCTTCATCATTGTATTCATAGCATCCGCTATTGGAGATAGCGCTTCCATAAAAAGCTTTGAAATCATAGGGAATAAAGTCATTGCCGCTGCTGCTTCAATTGCGAGCTTAGCTGATCCTGAAACTGAATATCCAGCACCTAACCCTAAAAGTGCCCCGATAATTGCCCCCATAACAGTGTTATCCCCAAATATACCGATCTTTTTTTGTAATGCATTTGCATCTGCGGGTCGATTCATGACAGGGATAAAATCAAGTAATTTGTTAAGGGGCATCAGTAGCACTGCAAACAAGGCAATTAAATGTGGAACTGTGACTCCAGGAATCCCTGTCAGATCCTCAATATGTCGTTGCCACATATCTCCTCCCTTTAATTCAAAGACAATTTGTATACTTGCAACTAAAAAGCCAAAGATAGCATTGCCTGTTACATAGTAAACTACTACATAAGTGAAAATTTTGTTCCAAACATTCCACATATCTACATTAAGAGTTTTTGTCCAATTAAAAGTTAACATTACAAAATTTATTAACAATAATAACGGGAAAAAAAGAAAAGCTGACTTATATGACCAAGTTATTGCCGCAACACCTGTCCAACCGGCGTCAATTGCATTTAAACTTAAATGAAACAGTTTGGACATTGACTTAGCTGCTGGCGATATTGAATCCATCATATAATTAACTACAAGAGTCATACCACTAAAAGCAACACCTAATGTCAAAGCTGCTTTTACCGCTTTGCTTGTCTTCAAACGGGCTACTAACCCTATAATCAACATGATAATTGGAACAAAAACAGGAGCACCTAAATTCAGAACGTAATTAACCATATCTCTTAAAACACTCATATTTATAACCCTCCCAAATTATGAAGCATGTTTTAGACTAAGCATTGCCTGTACCAAATTTAAAAAAGTTTTATCTCCCTTTGCTCCAGTTAAAATATCGACCCCATTCACATCAGGAATTCCCTCATTATTGCAAATCTCCTGAATTTCCGGAGTAGGTTTTGCTAACCATACGTAAATATCATAATTGTGTAAAACATTTGCTAACTGTTTGAAATCTGTTGCTTCAACTTCCACGCCTGTGACTTTATGCTGTTCTAAAAAAGTCTTAATAGATGCTACTACCGTCTCACTCGTTGCCACTCCGCTCCCACAAGCAACTACAATTTTCATCATATTTGGTTCCTCCTAGAATTTTTTTAAAAAGTATTCATAAATATCTGTTGAACTATTCAGTTTCTTATATTCATTTACAAAACTCTCATCATTCATTAGCTGCATAAACCTTTGTAATAATTTAACTTGAAGATCTTGCGTTTCTTTGACAATTCCTAAAAAGAAAAAGTTTTTTGTCTCCTCATCTTCACCAATCCCCATTTGCTCCACATGAATTAAATTTTTACATTTCACGATGGCAATAAATGGTTTATTAACATTCTCAGGATTTGCATGAGGTAATGCAATGGCTAAATTTTCTGTTAAAATCCCTGTAGGAAATTCGTCTTCACGTTTGTTTAATGCTTTTAAATAACTAGCTTTTACATATCCTTGGTCAAAAAGCAGTTTTGCTACTTTTTCAAATAAATTTTGCCTGTCTGCAGCTTCCACATCAACGAAAATCAAATTTTCATCAAACAACTTATCAAATTCAGACATATCTACGCCTCCACGTTCATATTTTTGAACAATTGTAAACTTTTAAACTTGCAAGATTTAATTTACACTTATATTATAAACCGCTTACATTAGCTTATCAATAGCATATACTAAAAAAATAGTATTGCATGTGTCTTTTTAAAAGTTCATATTAGTTCATTAAAACAATAGCAAATATATGTTATAATTTAAAAAAATACTTGGAGAATTATTTATATGACATTAAATCAAAGCGAACGAGAAAAGAAAATAATAGAAATTCTTATGCGGGAAAAAAACGTGAACGTAAATAATTTAAAAGATTTGTTAAAAACTAGTATTTCAACATTGCGAAGAGATTTAATAGCTCTTGAATCGACAAATATTATAAAGCGTTCACATGGAACCGTTAGTTTGTTACAAAACTCAAACATTGAATTCGCCTATGCTACTAGGAGACAGGCAAATGAAGATATTAAAAACAAGTTATGTAGGAAAGCATCACAATTTATAACAGACAATAGCGCAATATTTTTGGATGCCTCCTCAACTCTTTCTTTCTTGCCAAAATACCTTTCTAATAAAAAAAACCTACACATTATTACCAATAGCATTCATATTGCTCTTGAGGTTAACTACCTAAATAATATCGATTTATCTATTTTAGGTGGAAAAGTTGCTTTTGAATCTGGAGCAGTATTGGGAGGTAAAGCTTTGAGTGATTTGATAAACTATTTCAGACCTGATTTATCTTTTCTTTCATGTAGTTCTATCAATGAACACGGAATTTTTATGGCTGATGAAGAGCAAAATGTTTTAAAAAAAGCAATTCTTCATTATTCAAAGCAAGCAATTTTATTAATAGACCACACAAAATTCGAAAAAAAAGATTACATAATCTTATCAAACTTCAAAGATTATAATATAAATAAAATCATTACTGATATCAAGCCCTCTGAAGAAATTTGTCAATCTCTCAAAGCGAATAACATTAGTTTAGTAACTATATAAAATCAGCCAAGAATAAATTTCCTTTATTCTTGGCTAATTTTTAAAATTCTGTATTACTTTTTATTCAGGCTGATAATTTTCATCAATTATCAAAACTGGTTTAATGGTTTTACCACTGACCGAATCCTGATTAGCCTGATTGATGTCAGCAAACTTATAGAATCTCTCAGTTTTATCAAAATCAAATATTCCTAGCTTATAAAATTCTATCAAGCGCGGAACATCAATTTGCGGAATAGCATCACCCATATTGACACCAACAACTTTACGATCAGAAGTGCAAAGATCATTCCATGAACTCATCGTTATGTTTTGAGCAGTAACTGCAATTAAGGCAGCAGTTCCACCTTGAGCTAATGCATTGATAGCCTGTAGCATTACTGGTTCAATTCCGGTTGTATCAACCGTGAAATCAACTCCGTAACCATTAGTTAGCCTTTGAATTGCGGTAACCGGATCTTCTTCCTTGCTATTAATAGTTTGCGTCGCACCAAGTTCTTTAGCCAAGGCTAACCGTTCAGAAACAACATCAACTGCAATAACTTTTGTACATCCAGAAATTTTACCTGCCATCATTGCTGCTAAACCAACCGCCCCAGTACCAAAAACAGCAATTGTTTGACCGGGTCTTGGTTTTAAGGTATTAAAAACAGTTCCGCTACCAGTAACATACCCACAACCCAAAGGTCCTAATTTGCGCAAATCAAGTTCTTTGTCAACTTTTACCGCATTTCGTTGGTTAACAACTGTGTGTGTAGTAAATGATGATTGGTTGAACATATCACTAATATGCTTGCCGTATTCAGTAAAATGGTCAGTCCCATTTGCTCGAACACCGCTTAAATTATATTTGGCATAACTGCGGCACTGAGTTGGAACACCCTTTAAACAATTATCACAAGTACCATCAGAATAAAATGATAAGACTACATGGTCACCAACAGTGAAGCCCTTAACTTGTTGACCAACCTTCTCAACAATTCCTGAACCCTCATGACCTAAAATTACCGGATAACCTAAAGAAGCGTCCCCTTTACGAATTGCTTCATCCGAATGGCAAATACCACTGGCAACCATCTTAACTTGTAAATCCGTCGGACCCATCTCGGCTAATTCAATATTGTTCTTCACAACAAATGGATCACCCATTTTTTCAACTACTGCTGCTCTGATTTTCATATTACATCCTCCTAAAATTTGTGAATTAACTAACTACCTACAGATATTATCTGCAATCGAGTAACCGTTTTCAATATCAAAAATACATTTAGAAAGTACTAAATATACAGGTGGGCTAAACTTGAAAATACCATTAGTCTTAAAAAACAAAGATGGTGACAATAAATAGATGTCTACCGTCGAAAGCAGTTTTATATCCAAACCAAAAATTTTAAAAAAAATAAAGCCTATCTGTTGATCTGGCTTTATTTTTTAATTTATTTAAATGTTTTAGTTACAAAAACTTTGGATTTGCGGTCACGTTAAATGCAGCTGCTAATTCACGCAATTGATTATCGGTAATTGATTGTTTTATTTTGCCGCCCTGGGCTCCAATTTGCGAATAAATAGTAGCTGCTTTTTCGACTGTTTCAATCAATCCAAAAGTCTCATCTAAGTCAGCACCTACTCCAAAGATTCCATGATGCGGCCACATAACTACTCGAAAATCTTGCATTTTTGTAGCAGTTGCGCGCCCAATATCAGTAGTACCTGGAGTCATATATGGGATAACGCCGATTCCTTCAGGAAAAACGACTAACGATTCGGCCTGCATTTTCCAAAGCAAGCGAGAAATCTGTGCTTCATCCAACTCTTGTGTAAATGACAGAGCAATCAAGTTGGTTGGATGGCAGTGCATCACCACTCGTTGTGTTGGATCGATCTTCAAGCGTTCAATATGTGTCATTAAATGACTTGGAAATTCTGATGTTGGTAAACCACCATCCTCAAAGCCCCATAATAACTTCGCCTTCTGCCCATCATCTGTAATCTGAACCAACCCCAGATCCAGTGTTGATTGATTAATTACGTTACGAAAATACCGACCTGTTCCTGTTACTAAAAAATATTCTCCCGCTAATGGGGAAGCGTTAAAACCGAGTGCCAATGTCTTTTTAATATCCTTAACATCTTCAAAATCCTTTAAATCCACAGCATCAATTCTTAATGAAATGTTTCCCCCATTACGTTCATCCCAACCATCTGTATAGGACTCATGTGTAATTTCACTAATTTTTTTTACAAATTTTGAATCAACAAATTTTACCATTATGTTTCCCCCTAATGCCTAATTCTTTGATTAATTGCGTTTGAACAAAATATTCTTTTCGTACTGGTGGATATTGCTCAACCAATCTGTTCCAACCGGAGTGCCATTTTGTAAACAAAATTCATCCCAAACTGCACCAAATGGATATGATTTCAATTCTTCAGTAACTGCTAAACGTGTAGTAAAGTCATAGTTGAGTTCAGATTTCTTTAATTGATCAATTGGTGCCAGCATTGCCTGCAGCAAAGCTTTCTGAGTTGCTCGCGCACCAACTACCCAAGCAGCCACCCGATCAATTGTTGCATCAAAGAAATCCAACCCAATATTTGTCCGCCCCAGCTGATTATCTCGAACCAACGAACGTGTAATCCGTAATAAAGCATCATCCATGACTACAACATGATCGCTATCCCACCGTACTGGACGTGAAACATGTAACATCAAACCTTTACCAAAGGGCATAAATGCTGAGAACTTATCCGAAACGTCTTCTGTTGGATGCCAATGACCAGCATCAATCGTCCACAACTTATCACGGCTAATAGCATAGTTATTGTAGAACAAGTGTGAGCCAACCGTGTACGATTCAATTCCCGTTCCAAATAATTTTCCTTCAACCGCTTCAATTGTGTTGTTTTCATCATATTTCTTAGCAAATATTTCATCTAACGAATCTATCAGGCGTTCACGCGGACTTTGCTTATCAATTGGATTATCTTTAAAACCATCAGGAATCCAAAAGTTATTAACTGATTTTTGACCGAGTTCTTTACCAAAATAGTTTGCAATTTCACGTGACTTTTTGCCAACTTCAATCCAATAATCACGAATTTCTTTTTCTGGGCTGGCTAAGGTGAAATTATGTTTTACTTTAGGATGTGAGAAGAATGTCGGATTCATATCGAGTCCGATGCCTTCCTTTTTAGCCCAATCAACCCAATATTGGAAGTCTTCTGGACCAACTTCATCAAAATCCTTTTTCTGATCAGTCACAGCATACAAAGTATGCAATTGAACCTTGTGTTTACCTGGAATCAAAGTCAATGCTTCGTGTAAATCTGACGTTAGTTCGTCTGGTGTTCTCGCGATTCCGGGATAGTTTCCACTTACTCCAATTCCACCAGTTAATTCCTGATCTGGATTCAAAAAGCCATGAATATCATCACCTTGCCAGCAATGCATTGAAAGTTTAACTTTTTTTAGTTGCTCCATAGCTGCATCAGTATCCACTCCCAATTCTGCATATCTTTCCTTAGCTACCGCATAGGCTTTTTCAATATTCTCTGATTTAACCATTTTTAAATTCCCCCTTTAATCTAAATGAAATACTTCGTGTAAATTCAACGTTACCGGGCTTTGATTAATATTAGTGTCCATAATTGGTTCCATGTAAGCCCACCACTCCTTACATGCTTCTGAGCCTGCAATAGCATCATATTTTTCAACATTATCAACTTCTAAATAAGCAAATAAATTACCAGTCTTTTTGTCAAGAAAAATTGAATAATTATGAGCGCCTGCTTCTTTCAAAGCTTTCCTCATTTCAGGAAAGAGGTTATTATGACGTCGCTCATACTCTTCATATTGATCAGGATAAACATGCATCAATTGTCCCATTCTAACTGTCATCTTTTTCTCCTTTCGAAGCTACTTTTTAAAAATCTCTGATAAACCTGTAAAATTTCTGGATATTTATCATTTTCTGGCCTAAATTCTTTGATATTAAATGAATTTGCTATTATTCTCCTAGCAAGATATACATTTAAAATGTCTCCTTTCGTAATCATTTGTACCATGATGTTTCCAATTGCAGTTGCTTCACTCGGACCAGCATAAACGTTAACTCCGCTAATCGTAGCTGTTAGCTGATTCATCAATTCAACATTCGAACCGCCACCCACAATATTCAAGCTATCAATGTGATAACCTAGAATATGATCTAAAATTGATAATTCATTTGCATAGTAAAGTGAAAGATTCGAATAGACAGCCATTGACAATTCACCTGGTGTCTGAGGAACTTTTTGTTTTGTTTCTTGACAATACTTTTTAATTTCCTCAATCATATTGGACGGATTTTGAAATCTCTCATCATTAACATCAATCAACTGTTGAAAAGGTGGTTCTTCTTCAGCTAATTTTGCAAGCTCTGCAAAACTATACTGATCTCCAAGTTCTTGTTTAATGTTTTGAATAAGCCAAAGGCCCATAATATTTTTGAGAAAACGATAAGTTCCGTATGCTCCCCATTCATTGGTGTAATTTTGTTTGAAAGCTACTTCACCATTTTCGGGTATGTTAAGTTCTGCCCCAATTAAGGACCAGGTTCCTGAACTCAAGTAGGCCCACTTTTGTCCGATGCCTGGGGCTCCTATAACAGCCGATGCAGTATCATGCGTTGCAACGGTTATTACCTCAGTTTTTGGCAAATCATACTTTTCACTCAACTCCGATTTAACCTCACCTAAAATTGTTCCAGCTTCGACTAATTTAGGAAATTGGCTCTGTTTAACATTGACCTTCTCCAACAAATGATCATCAAATAACCCTTCACGTAAACTAAGCATTTGAGTAGTAGAAGCATTAGTTACTTCTGTAACTGCCTTTCCTGTTAATGCGTAACCAATATAATCTGGAATCATCATAATTCTAGCGGTCTTTGCTAAAAGATCCTTATCTTCTTCAAATAACTGATATAGTGTATTAAAATCTAAGAATTGAATTCCGGTTTTTTGATAAATATATTCTTTAGAAAGGTCTGTGGTTAACCGTTCAATACTTCCTTGCGTCCGAGTGTCTCGATAAGAAATTGGATCTTGTATTTTTTCGCCCTGTTCATCGACTAAGACATAGTCAACTGCCCAAGTATCGATCCCCAGAACAACGTCTGATAACCAGCTTTTTTGATTTTACTTAAGCCAATCAAAATTTCTTTGATTAAACCATCAACATTCCAGCGATCATGTCCTTTATCATGAATAAATCCATTTTTAAAACGATGAGCTTCTTTCATAACAAGTTTAGAATCAACCAAATTAGCAAGCATTAACCGTCCACTAGAAGCTCCAATATCAACTGCAACATATGTCCTAGTCATAAATTGCTCAAATCCCTTCATTTTCAATCTTGTTGATCGCCATAGCGTTCTTTTGTGATTTTTGAAAGTGTTTTTCCACGAGTTTTAGGTGTCCAGATTGTTCCAACTAACAGTGATACAATCAGCAAAACAATCATTGCTGTTCCAGCAATTTTAAATCCCAAATTTGATAAAATCATAGGAAAAATAATTGACCAAATTCCGGCTGTCCCTCGAACAATGAAAAACATAAAGCCTTGTGACCCAGCTCGATATTTTGTTGGAAATAGCTCAACAGCCCATAGTGCATACCATGCTTGAGCTCCAATACCTGCAGAAATTCCCCAAATTATAACGAACGCCCATAAGGCAGCCCATCCGAAACCTATATAAGTCAAAACTAGCCAAGAAATAACTGCCATCACTGCCCCAACAAAGAAAAATGAACGGTGATTTAGTTTGTCCCCTAACAACGCAAAGCCAAAATATCCCGCTAAAGCTGTAAATGCCCACAAAACTGCTTGCAACATATTAGCTTGAGTATTATTAAGCCCACCAACAGTCTCGTAGACAAATGGCATGAAGAAGCCCATTGCTCCAGCAACTAAATTCCAAAATACGTAAACTCCACAAAGGAACAAAATGCTTTTTAGTGAAATCATATTAGAGAACAACTCACGATACGGATGTGACTCTACCGGTGATTCCTTTTCTTTTTTCTTCTGCTCAATCCAATCTTGCGATTCAGGTAATTTTCTTTGCAAGTTCCAAGCAATGAAAGCTACCACAGTTAAAAAGGCGAAAAGAATCCGACTTCCCATCAAGCCCAACGGTGCCAGAAGTGTTCCAGCAACAAAGATTATAACTGGTCCCATAGACCAAGCAAATTGTGAAATTCCAATGTTATGTGCTCGATTAGTATCTCCTGAAGTTTCTCCAATGTAAGTCCATGATGCTGGCACCCCAGCTCCAACGGCAATCCCAGTAACTAAAAAACCTAACAACAACATTGCGAAACTTGTCGAAAAGACAACAATCAATGTTCCTAGCATATAAACCAACATATCGTACGTATAAATCATTTTGCGACCAAACTTATCAGAAAGCCGTCCTCCAATAATTGCTCCTAACGCTGAACCAAAAGCATTTGCGCTTAAAGCTCCCAACAATCCCACTTCAAAGTTTGATAGTCCAAAAGACTTTTGCCATAAGGTTAATCCCGATGCGCCTGCAACGATAGAACCAGAATCTAAAAAGTTTGTTAACGATACTGCCCATGTTGATCCATTTGAACTTTTTTCTGTCATCTCGCCACCCCTTAATAGTTTTGCGGATATCCTCTCTTGTGTACACTGAATATTACACCACTCTGTGTATCCGCTTACAATGGCAAAAAGACAGAACTTAATTAACATATATACATATGAATTTTAAAAAAGGCCTACTGTAATTTGCTAATTACAGTAAGCCTTAGCTTAAATATTAATTAAATTTTGTTGCCGATCAGCCAATGGTTTTTCTTTATAAAAATCGTAATATTTTTTATAGAAGAAACTTTTATTAGAAATACCCACGGCCTCCACTATTTTGCTAATTGGAAGCGAAGTCGACATTATCAATGTATGAGCTTGAGTCATTTTCTTTTGAATAACTACTTCGGAAAAAGATTTGTTAACTTCTTTTTTAAATAAATTACTCAAATAATTTTTATTATATCCAAACATGTTGGCAACTTTTTGTAATGTTATAGTACTATAATTTTTATCAATTTCATCCAATATTTCAATAACTATTTTTCTTGTTTTGCTTTGTGGCTGCTGATCAACAATTTGATAGTCTCGAACCAAATTAGTAACTAGAATGTGGAGATAAGATTTAATAATGGTATCAGAAAATTCTTTTTTTAAAAAATACTCCTCAATTATCTCATCCATGATTTGTGCTATTTTGTTATTTTTAGCCGTTCGAAAAACTAAATAATTTTGTTTTTCATTAGCCTTAATTGGACTTTTTAATAAAAAATCGTATAAAACACTCCTACTACGTCGCAAATCTTTTAAAAAATCAATATTTATATTGGAATTACGAAAGAGAATATTGATTAATAAATCCCTTTCTCCCAGCGTACCGATCGAATGCTCAGCTCCTACATCTAGTACCAGCAAGTCTCCACGATGTAAAAAGATTGGTTTCCCATTAACTACTTGATCAGCATTTCCCTCAAGCATATAATTAATCTCTAAAAAAGTATGTGCGTGTAACGGATAAGGTGCAAACCGATTGTGCTTGCTTACATATATATCCTTATTACGAAAAAAATAATTATTGAGGACCTTGATTTTCTTTTTTTCAGAAAGGTCTTTGCTAAATGCTTTCACTGGCATCTCTTCAAGATAACAAGCATCCTTTTTCTGCTTTTTTTCGAGTGAATTTAATGTATGCAGCATATTTAAAACTCTTTGATTCATAATTTATCCTCCAAAAAAGTAAAGGCTTTCAGAATTAATATAACACAAATTTTATTTTTTTTGCTATAGTTATTAATTTGACAGTGACTATTACTTAAAAGAGGTGGTTAACTCATTTATTTTTCTAGAAAAAGGCTTTTTACTATACACTTATGAAGCTTCATACTATTAGCTTAATTCTACCGAAGTAATGGCAATTTAGCTAAATAAAAGATATCTTCGCTTAATTGTCTCATCTTCAGCTAAAATCGCACATTTATTAATACTATTTGTTCTGCTTGATTCAATATTCTCTCAACCGCTGTTAATGATGTGCCAGTTACAATAACATCGCCAATTAAAGATAGTCGGTTTCTCTGCGATTCTCCAGTATAAAAACAATTATCGTTACTTGGTTATTCTAATTGAATTGGCTGAAATTTTCATTTGCTACCTATACTCTTAATGTAAATAATCCAAAATCGTTGTCTGCATGATTTTTGTCCCCATCGCCAACGTTGCGCGATATGAGGTCATCTGGTTCTGGTACTCCATGTACTTCTGTGCAACATCAACATCTTGTTTATCTGACAAGACATCTGTCAGGTTTGTACGTTCGGTTTCATTTCTTGAGGAAGCTGCCTGCAAACGAGTTGCAATCGTACTGATTTTTGCCTGTGCGGTCGTAAAGTTATCGGTGTAATCTTGGCTTTCTTTCAATAAACTGCCTGACAATGTTTCTTTATCATCATTTTTTAAAGCCGTAATTAGCTTATTGAAATAGCCACTGATATTTTCACCCGTTTGTGCGCTGTCCGTCAAGTTCATCAGTTTCGAACCATCTGCGAACAAATTAACGCCGACACCCTTGGCAATCTCGCGTGGCAAGTCCTGTGCCGTCCCATTGTACTTGATACCAGTGATCTCGCCGTCTTTCTTCTCAACTTCAAACGGAACTGTTGTTGTATTCTGCCCACCAAAAATATAACGTCCGTCAAAGTTAGTATTCAGCGAATCGACCACGCCCGAAATCAACTGTTCGACTTCATCTTTATTAGCCTTAACGGCCTCTGTTGGTGTCGAGCCGTTAGCCGAAGACTGGATCAACGCACTGATTCGCTGCATCGAAGTAGTTACCCCATTCAGAGCAGCGTATTGTGTCTGTGACCACGAGATACCATCCGCGATTGTACTGGAATAAGTCTTATTTTGTGCTAGCGAAACATTAAGATCCATGATTTTCGAGACTAGCAGCGGATTATCTGATGGTTTGCTGACTTCCTTGAAGGATGACAGCTGATTCATCGTTTTTTGAACCTTATTCGTATTCGTTGTTAAGTTTTTAAGAAAGTCATTGTAGGTCATATTATCCGAAATTCGCATATGTCTCTACACTCCTGTTCTATTGATCAATGTGTCCAGCATTTCAGACACGACTGAAATAATACGTGCATTGGCTTGGAAACCTTGCTGGAAACGAATAACATCCGACATTTCCTCATTGATTGAAACACCAGACATCGACTCATTCTTATACTCAAGCTGGTTCAAAAGTGAAAGCTGTGCCGAGGACGTATTGTCTGCCTGCTGTTTGGAAATTCCGTTCTTCGTCACAATGTTATTGAAAGCATCTGCGTAACTTGAACCGCCATCCTTTTGGGCAAACGTCATATTAGTCTTGTCATAACTTGCCAAGTCACTATCTGAAAACGGATAGTTTAACTTCAGATTATTCAAATTAGCAATTGCTAACGCGCGTGATCCGTCACCAGCAGCGGAGGTTGTCCCGGCGGGTATCAATGATGGATTAGTGCAAGGGTTGAATCGACCTTAAGATTTGCAGCATAACTAGCTGGATCATTCCCAATGCTAAAGAAACCGCTTGTGCTCTGCTTACCGTCAGAAAAGACCATATTAGTTGTTTTGGCGACCGTTGCCGCAAAGTCATTCAGCTCTTGCAGATGCGTCTGAATTTCATTGACAGATGCCTGCAGCCCACCCAAGCTTCCAGAAGGAACATCAAGTTTTGTGAATGCCGCGTTACCGTCAGCAGCATTCTTGGTCAGCAGAATCGTTCCAGCAGCATAGTCACCTGAAAGCGTCTGTGTCCCCGTCGTTGTATCTCCGTCTTTAGCGACCGCAGCCTGTCCGTTCTGGGTGCCAACGACCACACTGAGCGTATTGCGTTCATCCCCATTCAGGATTGTCTGTCCCGAAAGTTGAATTGAAGCCCGCCCATACCTATCAATTGCGGTTGTGACATTCGCCAAACTAGAGATATCCTTCAATAAATTATCTCGTGTGTCTAACAAGTCATTCGGTGTTTCGCCTGAACTGTTTAGATTATAGACTTGTTCATTCAACGATTGCAGCTGCTTGATTTTTTCATTAAAATCAAGCGCTGTTTTAGCAATATTCTGTGTTGTATCGGCTTTAAGCTTGCCAACCTTATCCGCCATCTCACGCACCGTATCAGCAAAGCTGCTAGCTGTCTCGACTACAGTTGCTTTTGAAGTTCCCATCTCCGGATTCTTCGAAAGTTGTGTCCAACTATCGGACAACTTGGACAATTGACTGACAACACCGCTGTCAGAGGGTTCATTCAGTGTATCTTCAAGTTGTCCCAACACATCTGACTTTTCATTATAGAACTGATACTGCGCATTAGCTTCACGAATCTGCGAACGAACAAAATCATTCACAACACGTTCCACCCCGTTAGCTTCAACACCAGTCCCAATCATACCAACACCCGCCATATTATAAGGTGTTGTTGTTTTCATATCGACCCGCTGGCGTGAATATCCATCCGTATTGGTATTCGCGATATTATGACTGCTTGTTTGAAGTGCAATCTGGTTCGCGCCCATTCCGCTAGTTGCCGTCCCCAAAGTGCCGAATAACCCAACCATTCAAATTCCTCCTTACACTTCTCGATCAATCAATGCTGTTCTTGCTTGCTGCTTAACTGTTTTATACTTCGAATATGTAGCTCCAGGCGCTTTAATGTTATCCTTAATCGCTGTCATCAGCATCTTCTGGTAGCTGAGAGCCTGCTTTGTCAACAGCATATTCTCATCTTGCTGCACCTGAATCTGTGCTGCTAATTCCTTAGTTTTAGGCGAAGCTGCTCCCTGATATCCATTAAGGATGGGAACATATTTTTCTTTTTGCTTGACTAACTCAACCAGTTTTTCTGCCTGGTCCTTAATCAAGAAATTCTTTTCTTTCTTTAGTAGGCGCAAAAAAGCCGCCAATTGCAATTGAAATTCGCTTTCCTTCATAGGCTAATTATCCTTGTTGATATCAAATTCAGCCATCATTTTTGAAGCGATTTTTTCAGCCGAAACCTTATAATTGCCATCTTTGATTGCTTTTTTTAAGCTAGCAACACGCTCAGGATCAAGCCCTGCCTCTGCTTCTGTTTGGCTGTTCTCACGGATTTTTTGTGTTTTAGCCGAAAGGCTGACATCTAAAGCCTTGCTGTTTTCTTGGCGTTTAACCTGTTTTACTTTGTTTTGATCGCCCTTAAGCCGATTGATCTGATCGTTATAATTATTATTTTGAAATCCTTCTATCTTCATCAGAGCCGCTCCCTTCTCGTTCTGAAATGTCCTATAGTAACTTTATCGGCGAAAATAAAAAAAGTTAAACCTCTCGGCTAACTTTTTTTAATCTTAAGGTTTTCTTAATAATTAATCTTAGTCAAGGACCCGTTACCGTCCGCTGTCCTTGATTAATTCATCCGATTGATCCGCTGATTAGGTGAGAGAATATTAGTTATACGGACACCGAAGTTTTCATTGATAACAACGACTTCACCTGTAGCAATTGGCTTGCCATTCAGCAAAATCTCCAAGGGTTCATCCGTTAACTTATCTAATTCAATCACCGAACCTGAATTGAATGAGAGAATATCCCTGACAGTTTTCTCGCTTCGTCCTAAGACAACACTTAAATTCAAAGGGACATCCAAAATTAGATCCAAGTTATCGCCCTCAGCAACTTCTTTTTCACTCAAGCGCTGAAAATCAGGCGTGCTGACTTCAACTTTCTGCTGCGGTTTGGCTTGAGTTGTTGCATGTTTTGGTTGTGTTGTCGCGGCTTGTGCCTTTTCAGGCTGCGGCTGTGCAGCCGTCATTTGCGAAGCTGCTGGTTCTTGTGCAGTCTCCGCAGTCTTCGTAACCTCTGCCTCTTGCTCTGCTGCTTTTTTCTCACTTTCTCGATCATCAACAACAGTTGCCTTATCTGACATCATCGCATCAGTTATATCGGAGACCATATCTTCCGTAAAGATCTGCATGATCTCACTTTCGATCAAGCCTTCAACCGATAGTTTAAAGGAAATACGATAGATTACTTGTTCCTTGTCAATCCCATCATATTCAACACTTGCTGGTTCCTTCCACAATTTCACCGTTGGCGGCAAAATATCGACTTTACGCGTGATCATTGTTGCCATTGAGGTAGACGCTGAACCAATCATCTGATTCATTGCCTCTGCTACCGCACTCAGCTCCAGTTCGGTAAATTTGTCGGATTTAGTCGTGCCATCGCCGCCCATCATCAAATCAGCAATTATGATCGCGTCTTTGACTTCCAGCAGCATCAGATTTGTGCCCATCAAACCTTCTTTAAATTCAACCGTTGTTGCAACCTTAGGCGCCTCGATCCCTGAGAGTAAATCAGCGAACTTGACTTTGGTAACACGCGGTGTTGTGATGCTGACACGACGTGCAAGAATCGACGAAAGCGTAGTTGCCGCTTGCGACATTGAAATGTTGCCGACTTCACCAATAATGTCCTGCTTTGTCTGCTCGTCAACTCCTGTGTCTTCAGGCTTTTGACTTTCTTGTGACTCATCTTCTGCTCCTGAATTTGCATTCATTAATGCATCAATTTCTGCTTGTGATAAACCGTCGCTCATTCGTCTTGTTCCCCTTCCAATTTATCTATCAATTCAACTGCCAATTGTCCATTCTTCTTTCCCGGTTTTACACGGTAGAATGGATGCCCCTCAATATAGGAATCCAACGGTTCTGCAATTTTACTGTCCAACTTAACAACATCCCCTACTTCCAAATGTAGGAAGTCAGACAGATCCATCTCAGATTCCCCTAGCAGGACCTCAATATTCATATCGACTCCGTTTAACCCCTTACGGAGTTCGCGCTCATCATTGCGGTCAAATTTTTGACTTGAGTCAAACCAATTACCGAAGCTCAGCTTATCAGTGATCCCTTCAAAGAAAACATATGGAATACACAGATTAATAAATGTGCTAGTTTCTCCGATATTGATCGTAAAGGTACTTAAAACGACTGGTTCATTCGGTGACATATTCTGCAGCAATTGCGGATTCGTGTCCAGTCCATCTAAAGTCGTATCAAGTTCAACAATTTCTTTCCATGAATTTTGAAAGACCTCAGTCAGCCCTTTGACAACCTCTTCAAGAACAGCCAGCTCAATGTCGGTGAACCCCTTCTTATCATGGGCTTTGCGCTTACCTTCTTGCTCTGCCGGCTCTTTTTCTTTTCTTGTTGGTGCAGGGTTTTTTTCCGGATTTTCCTCTGGCTTTTTTTCTGTTTTATCTTTTGACTTTTCCTTGCTCTCTTCACCCTGCTTCTGGTCTTGCGTCGCCATATCGGCCCCGCCGCAGAGCATTTCGATCATTTTCATACATAGTTGCTGGTTCATTTCAATAATCTGAATCCCTTTTAGAGGTTCAGAATGAAAAAGTCCCAACAATGTTACCCGCGGGATCGAATGGATGAATTCATCATAACTGACTTGTTCGATCGCCGCTAATTGAAGTCTGACATTAGCGCGCATTTGCGTTGAAAGTACGTTGCTGCCCATTTTTGAAAAGTCCTCAAAGATCATGTGCAGAGTATTGACGTATTCTTTTGAGAGCTTTGTTGGCCTTCTAAAATCGTAGCTTTTTACTTTCGCTGCATCGTTTTCCTCTTCAATTTTTTCTTGATCAATCTCACCGGTGCTCATTGCATTCAGCAGTGCATCGATCTCCTGTTGCGTCAATACTTGGTCCACACAGATCCCTCACTCACTTATCAAAAAATCAAATGGTTCACGTCAACTACATTTGCTACCTTATCCTCTAGGGATACTATTCCCAGATAATGCTTTTCTTTATCCGTTTTTTCTAATTGAATATCTTCTTTGTCGATATCAACAACTTCAACCACTTCTTCAATCAGCAGACCTTTGCGTTCATCATCCTTTTTCATAATCAGAATGTTGTGGTTGCTTTCCGAGGTGGGAACGCCAATCAGCTCAGATAAGCCGATCACTGTCATAACCGTCCCACGCAAGTTGATCAAGCCCTTGACCCAACTAGGGGCCAGTGGGACACGGGTGATCCGTACCGTATCGATAACTTCTTCAACAGAAGCTGCTGAAATCAAATAATACTGCTGATTCATTTTAAACAGGATCATTTGCATTTAATATCATCTCCTGACTATTTAGGAAAGAGCTTTATCTATGGCTTTGATGACCCGGTCTGTATCGAATGGTTTAACGATGAAGTCAACGGCCCCAGCACGGATGGCGTCCATAACCATTCCCTGCTGCCCCATCGCACTGCACATAATAACCTTCGCATTTGCATCAGCTTCACGAATCATCTTCAAAGCCTGAATGCCATCTACTTCAGGCATCGTAATATCCATTGTTACCAGATCCGGCTTTGTTGCCTGATACTTTTCAAAAGCTTCTTGCCCGTTCTGAGCTTCATCAGCGACCTCATATCCATTTTTACTCAAAATATCCTTTAATTTCATGCGCATGAACACCGCGTCATCTACGATTAAAACTTTTTTCCCCAAAATATTTGCTCCTCTCAGATTCCTAAAGATTTTAGTATTTGTTCTAACACGCCCGTTTCCGGAATGAAAAACAACGACGCATCTAGTTTTTCTTCAGAATAAGTAAATTCATTTCTAATCACCATGATATGGTCATCATATTGATCCAGTGCCATATAAACACTGCTGATGACCGCCCCAAAATAATCATCTTGAATCACTGGCAACGCAGATACTAATTGGACATTTAATAAGTTCCCGATAGCACCTAAGAAAGAGTTAGAAATAATATTCGTCAACTCGCTGACCGCTGACATTTTGACATTGATATCATCAGTCTTCATTCCAAGCATCAACTCAGACAGTTTATCCGCTGAATCATCAGAAACAACAAACAAAATCACTCCGTTGTAGTCCCCAACAATACTGCTGACCACTGCATGAACCTCAACATCATCAGCAATCACTTGTTCGTACAGTTCATGATAACTTAAAATGCTGATTTCTGGAACATGCATTTCGATTTTTTGGTTAACCAGCTTAGAAATACTTGTTGCTGCGTGTCCACCGCCAATATTAATAACTTCTCTCAAACCGTCTAATTCTAATTCTGAATATCCCATCATTTACTACCTTTTTTCTCATTGCAAATAGCATTAACATCCAAAATCAAGCAATTGCGCCATTGCCGAAAATCGTTGCGCCTTGGTACTTATTGATCTTCTGCAGCATTGGGTCAATTTTCTTGATAACTATCTCCTGCTGACCAATCAACTCATCTGCTAAGACTCCATAGTATTTTTGCTCGATCTTAACGATGATTGCAAATTTCTTCTTATTAGGGTCCGGTTCGATCTGCAGCAAACGATCCGTTCGAATAAGTGGGATCAAGCCTTCTTGGAAACGATAAACTTCTTGATTAGTCGTCTTCACGATTTCGTCTTCCTTGAGCATAACGACTCTTTCAACCACATCCAACGGAACGGCAAAACTTTCATTACCGATTCTGACCATCAGTGCTTGAATGATCGACAACGTCAATGGCAGTTTAATAATGAACTTAGTTCCAACATGAAGTTCACTCTTCATCTCCAATGAGCCGCCTAATTCACTAATTTTAGCTTGCACTGCATCCAGCCCCACACCGCGTCCAGAAATATTGGTAATTTCCTTAGCAGTCGAAAAACCTGGATGAAAAATCAGTTTCTTGATCTCGTCATCAGACATTCCTTCAGTGTTGATCCCCTTGCTTTCAGCACTTTCCTTGATAACAGCCGGATCGAGTCCTTTACCATCATCTTCAAGCGTGATAATAACTCGATTACCTTCTTGATAAGCTGACAGCTTGATCGTACCTTTGCGGTCCTTGCCTTCCTTCTCACGGACATCTGGTGCTTCAATTCCATGATCAGATGAATTACGCAGCAAATGGATCAACGGTTCACTCAATTCGGAAACAACAGTCTTATCAAGTTCCGTTTCTTCCCCTTCGACCACTAATTCCATTTCCTTATTCAATTCATTGGCAAGGTCGCGCACCATCCGCGGAAAACGGCTAAAGACGACACTGACTTGCTGCATTCTGATCTTCAATACAAGATCTTGCAGCTCTGAAGTCAGACGCGAGACTTGTTCCAGAGCATCGCGCATTGCATCAGCATTATTGCGCATGCTAGCATCATCCAATTGATTACGATAAACTACCAGCTCTGATACTAAGTTCAAGAAGCGGTCGAGTTTTGTCAGATCCACTCTGATCGATTGGTTGCGCGCATTAGCATGCTGATGGGCTGCTGATGGCTTTTTACTTTTTGGTGTTTTGGGCTGGACTTTAGGTTTAGCTGCCTTTTTAGCAGGTGCTTGGGATTGCGAAGCTGCTGCTTTTTTGGCTGCCTTTGGTGCTTCTGCCTGCTGCTTTTCAGCGGCTTTTTGTTTTTCTTCATCGAACGGCTCAACGATTGTCGCATCAATCTCACTGTTGCTTTCAATATTGTGCTTGACCATGTCTAAATTATCCTTGGTCAGATAAACAAGTCTGAAATCAGTATCGAAATCACCATCTTCAAGAATATCAACGCTTGGCTCAGTATGCAGCACGTCGCCCTCTTGTTCGAGCTTCTCCATAATTAAGAAGACACGCGGACCCTTAAGTAATGATTCCTTATCGATCCTGATAGCAATACTATAAGCTTTGTAGTCGCCTGTAATTGCCTGATGAATCACATCCAGATCTGCTTCCTCCAAATGCTCAAAAACATTTGTCAGTGCACCTGTGTCATGCTCTTCCTTTGCGGGCGCAGCGCCGTTCTGAGCGCCTCCGTTGACACTTTCTTCGACTTTTTCAAGTTCCTCCAATAGGTCGCTGATCTGGTCTTGACTCAATTCTTTTTCGTCACGCAGATCCTCCACCAATTGAGATAAACGATCCAAGCACCGGAAAATCAGCGAGATATAATCGCTGTTTACCTTAAGCTTGCCCGATTTAAAGAAATCAAACAGATTTTCCATTTTATGTGTCAACTTTGTCATCACATCGTAACCCATTGTTGCAGACATGCCCTTCAGCGTATGGGCTGCACGGAAAATTTCATTAACAAGATCCATATTATCTGGCTCATTTTCCAGTTCTAGGACATTGTCATTCAGCTGTTGCAGATTGTCATCACTTTCTTCGAAAAACAAACTGCGATAAACACTGTTATCATCCATTAATTTCAACTCCTTCCTGACTTACTAAATCTTCTGATATATAAATGAATCTACTTTTTTTAACCCCATCTGTTCTGCAAGACTGATTGTTTCGGTTGCCCCTGTAAATAATATTCCGCCTTGAACCAGTGATTCACTCAACTTGCGGTATACTTCATCCCGTGCATCAGGTTTAAAGTAAATCGTCACATTGCGGCAAACTATCACATGACAGCCGCTCTCATAACGGTCTTTCAGCAGGTCATGTTTTTTAAATGTAATTTTATTTTTTAAAGCTGCGCTAACTTGGTACTTATTATCATCGGTTTTGACAAAGTATTTGTTCAAGTCGCTTGACGTGACATTTTTGACTTCATTATTTTGATATAAACCTGCCTTGGCCTTTTTCAAGATTTCATCATCAATATCAGTTGCAACTATTCTGCCGCCAGCAACATTATTCTTAGCCAAGATCATCGCCAGGGTGTATGGCTCTGCCCCAATTGAACATGCCGCGCTCCAGATCTTAGGATGGTCAAATTTTGGAACGATCTGCTCCAGCAAGCGCTGTTCAAACATATCGAACAGGCTCTTGTTACGGTAAAACTCAGTCACATTGATCGTAAGATGTTCCACGAAAGCGTGTCGTGCAACACTATCTGTCTCTAAAATCTTGGCGTACTGCTCCAAAGAAGCTGCACCCGCCGACTCCATAATATTGGATATTCTGCGTTGCATCTGTCTTTCTTTGTACGCACCAAGTCGTATGCCCAGCTTGCGCTGCACCCACTCATTAAAAAATTCAAAATTTAATTCCATTTTCTCACCCGACTATCTGCCCAATTTTGCGTCCGATCGAATTTAGATCTAGAACTTCATTCACGACATGATTCTCAATTGCATTCCGCGGCATTCCAAAAACAACACAGGTTTCCTTATTTTGAGCAATTGTATAGCCGCCGTTTGCCTGAATGTCATGCATTCCAGCGGTTCCATCTTTTCCCATTCCTGTCAACAGCACTGCTACTAAATTTCTGCGATAAGTACTTGCCGCAGATGAGAAAAGATAGTCGACTGCCGGCCGTGTTCCATGCAGTTTTGGTTTCTGATCAAGCTGTATCTTGCCGTTTTTAAGGGTCATATGATAATCGCCTGGACAAAGATACACTTTGCGCTCAACCGGCATACCATCTTCTGCTTCACACACCGTAATGCTTGTCTCCTGATCCATTCGCTGTGCAAATGAACTCGTAAAGCCCTTCGGCATGTGTTGCACAATAAAAATTGGAACCTTCGTTGCAGCAGGAAGAGACCGAACTATCGTCAGCAATGCACGGGGCCCGCCAGTCGATGCACCAATCACTACTGCTCTGACATGTGAAGCTAGCAGTCCGCTAGCAATTCTATCATCTACCCCAGAATCATTGTCAGTCAGCTGAGCACTAGAAGAGAAATCATTTATTTTTAACGCTGTTTTGCCTTTAGCACGCACACTTTTGATCTTCATGTGGAAATCAAGAATCCATTCATCTTGGATCGCCATCAGATTAACAGGTTTCTCGACAAAGTCTGCTGCTCCCAAAGCAAGTGCTTCAATCGTAACTTCCTTGTTGGTCAAAGAGCTCAGCATGATGACCGGTGTATCCATTGTTTTTTTTATGTTTTTCAATGCTTCCAGTCCGCCCATCACCGGCATTTCAACATCCATCAGTACCAGATCGATCGTTTGAGAACCAAGGATCTCTAAGGCCTGCTTACCGTTACGTGCAGTTCCAGTGACATCAACATCAGGCATTTCTTTGAGCAGATCAACAATGATCTTACGCATAAATACAGAGTCATCAACTACTAAAATCTTCATTCTCTCCAGTAACTCCTTCATATATATACTGCATCGTGGTGCACAATACGGACCATTGTTTCAAAGGTCTTTAAATCAACGATCATAGTCCGACCGCTATTTCCACCCACATGACTCGCAATGAGCGGTATTCCAAGTTTTTGCAGCATTTCTTCAACTGCTGCAATATTCCGCTGCCCAATATTGCCTGTTTTCGATGTTGTTTTAAAACCGAACATATTAGCGCCGCCGACAATTTTGGCCTTAAAACGCGCACGTGGCGAGTCTTGCTTAAGTTTGTCCACCATTTCTGGAAGTGCAAGATCAGCAAATTTTGCAGTGTTCAATGCCTGCTTTTTGGCAAAAGGACGGCTATCAGGCAGCATAATATGACTCAGTCCGCCTATTTGGGTATGCTCATCATAGATAATAGTTCCAATACAGGAACCCAGACCGACTGTTATCAACTTAGACGGTGCATGAGCTATCTTATAGTCTGCAATTCCTACTCTAACCTCACTCTGGATCAGTTCCATCACTAGCATTATCCTTATCAGCATTTAATTGATCAACCGTCGCCAACAGTTCTGATTCCTGCCGGTTATCGAAAAGATATGTCAACTCGATCGAAATCACAACTTTGTCATCCAACTTTAGGAACTTATCAATGTACCCGCGTTTTAAATCAGCTTTGACTAGTTCTTTTTCATAATTCGTTTCTTCTAAGTAAGAAATGCCTAAAATGTTCTCGACAAATATCCCCAGCGAGTTGCCCTTCCAGTCACACAGAATGACCTTATTATCATCTGCGTCTTTCGTATACTGACCAAAGAGTTTTCTTCTCAGATCTACGATAGGGATCATATGCTCTTGATACTCATATACGCCTAGAATATAGTCAGCAACTTCTGGCAAAGTGATAAAATTGTTGGCTTCGATCACCCTAGTAACAGCTTTGACTGGCATCGCGAATAGCTGTTCGTGACTTTTGAATACCACATATTGTTCCATTAACGCCAATCCTTTCTTTGAAAATGTAATTTTAAATCACCTGTAATTTAATTAAACCTTGAAACTATCAACTTGGAATTTCAGCACACTGGCAATATCTTCGATTTCCTTAACTGATGATTCGAATTTTTTGACTACGTTATAGAATTCTTCAACATTTGCTGTTGCTTCTTGAGTCCCAGCAGAGGTTTCAGAAATAGCAGAGGTGATATTCTCAACGGACTTCGTAACCGTGTCTTTTTCTTCTACCACTCCAGTGATGTGATTTTCGATGATTTTAATACTTTCAACAAACTTCTCGACCACCCCAGAGATTTCTTTCGTTGAATCGATTGCCTTATTGACCGTTTCAGTTTGTTTCTCGCCGCTCGCATAAGATTCATTCATGGCTTCCGTCATATGCTTTGATTTGTCTCTAATAACTTCAATAATATCGCGAATGTTTTTGGCAGACTTTCCGCTTTCCTCAGCCAATGTTCGAACTTCTTCAGCAACGATCGCAAAACCGCGCCCTGCTTCACCTGCACGGGCAGCCTCAATTGAAGCGTTAAGTGCAAGTAAGTTAGTCTGCTCTGAAATATCATTGATCAACTGAACGATATTGCCAATATTTTGAATATCCTTGTTCATGTTATCCATTTCTTCAACTATCTCAGATTGACCGTTACGCTCTTGTTCCCAACTTCTAGAAACATGAACCATCATATCTGTATTCTTAGTGTTGCTTTCTTTTGCTTGTTCAGCATAACCGCTCATTCGACCGACTTCTTTATGAATTTCTTCAATATTAGCTGCCAGTTTTTGCATATCACTCGTTGTTTGTTCCGCTTCTGTTGTTTGTGAAGTGGATGCATCAGCAATACTATTCATCGTAGACCGAATATTTTCAATCGTACTGGACGACTTCTTAGACATCGTTGCCAATGTACCTGCGATATCATTCATATGGCCGCTTTCTTCCTTAATTCCGATAATCATCGCAACAAAAGCGTTAATCACACCATGAAAGCCATCTTTAACTTTCGCAATTATCGGATTGTCCTTATTATTTGATCTGAACTTATCCAATTGCGACATATCGCCCGAACTAACAGCATCCAATATTTTTTGTAGGTTTTTCATTTCGGTATAAAATGCGCCATTAGACATTAGTGTAAGCACTTCATTTACTACCGCATAAACGATTACTACTACCACACTGAAAATGACAAAGCTATGTGCCGCCTGTGCATCTGCCGCACCTCTGACAATAAAGAAATAACAAACAATCAGAATCAACGCTGTTATACCCGCTGGAATTAGTGGGCGCAACTTTAATTTCTTAAAAAAATTCAAAAACTTTTTACCCATGGTTATACCCCTTCCGCTAAACATACCTGATTAAAGTATTAAAAATTCAAAGACGCTATTCAATTTTTTCTTTTTTAATTCCGCGCTCCTTTTTTGAATTTGAAAATAGCAATCCCTTACTTTCAATATCGGCAATTTCGCATAAAATTTTAAGCACCAACTCTCACCAGATATAAATATCTTTAGGATCGGCATAACTTGTGTATCCACCATCGTGATCATCACGGATCAAACGGCCTCCCTGCAATTCAAGAACACGTTTCCTGATTGAATTGACCATTGTACTGTCGTGTGTTGCCATTATTATGGTTGTTCCCTTCTGGTTCAGGCGAAAAAACAGTTTCATGATCTCAGCAGATGACTTGGTGTCCAAGTTGGCGGTCGGTTCATCAGCAATCAGCACAGAGGGGTGATTCACAGTAGCACGTGCAATCGCTATTTTCTTCTGTTGTCCGATCGAAAGTTCTTGCAGCATCTTATTTTTATGTGCTGTCATACCCACTAACCCTAGAACTTCCAATCCTCTTTTTTCTTTTTGAAGGCCTGTTATTCCCACTGCCTCCAAACAGTATGTAATATTCTCAAAAACTGAATAGTATGGAATAAAAAGATCCTTTTGCATAACGATCCCGATTTGACGGCGCAGCAAATAGAGCTTATTTGCTGCAATCTTTTCAACTTGCATATTTCCCATCCGAATCGTACCGCTTGTCAGTGTCTCCTCGCGCGTTAGTAGTTTCAGCAACGTTGATTTGCCTGCTCCACTGGGACCAACCAGATATACGAACTCCCCCTGCTGCACATTAAAAGAAACATCAATCAGCGCTTTTACACGCCCGTCATATTTTTTATTGACATTTGTTAAACTGATCAATTTATTCCTCCATTGACTACTCTGAGAACTTATTAACGACTCCCAACATATCATCTACCGCTTGTACGGCTTTGGTATTTAAACCATATGCCGCTGTGTGATTATCATATTGCTCATTGAATCTGACAGATCAACTGTCGAGTTTTCCAAATGATATTGTTGAATACTTCCAAGTCCGCCATTGAAAACCGGATTTATTTGCCCCCCATTGACAACACGATAAAGGTTATTGCCAGCTGCCTGCAGATCATTTGTATTATTAGGTCGATAAAGTGGGATCCTACCAACTTGGACAGTTCGTTCACCATCTTGGATATTGATAGTTCCATTAGAATCAATTCTTACATTTCCCTTAGGCCAGCGATCTTGCGGCACGGTCGCCTCAATCGACAAGCGATATCCCTGCTGATTGACAAGCTGCCCGCTACCATTAGGATGAAAATCTCCATTTCTAGTCAACAGCAAATTGTTATTCTGATCATACACTCCGAAAAATCCTTGCCCTTCGACTGCCAAATCATATGGTGAAGCCGTATTTTGCAGACTTCCTTGTGCAAAATTGATATTTTCCTGATTAACTTCCAAACCCTCATTCAGAGCTGTATTAGCTGCACGCGGACTCAACGCGACTTCTTGTGCTGTCGCCTGATTGTTCAAAAGCTCTTGAAAACTGGTATCACGATTTTTATATCCAACTGTATTAACATTGGCAATGTTATTTGAAATAACATCCATGCTTTTTTGCAATCCGTTTAACCCAGACTTATTAATTGATAGAAGACTATTCATATTCATTGTTAAGTTAACCTCATCTTTATATCTTTCCTAATTCATTGACTGCTTTACCCAATGTCTCATTGTTGGAACTCAGAGCTTTCTGATTAGCTTCAAATTCACGCCCTGTTTGAATTAAAGCGACCATCTCATCCGCAGTTGAAACATTAGATTGTTCCAGGTAACCCTGACGAACATCTGCTCCCGCGAGTTGACGCCCCTGCGCGTTGCTCGTAAAGTATGTATTTCCCATATTTTGTAGTGCTTGTTCATCATCAAAAGCTGTGATCCTGAAGTTATTATCTCCGGCTACTGCCGGCTGTCCCGCAGCGTTCAAAACAGTATATCCTTCCTGTGTCACGTACTGATTCTGTTCATTAAGATTAAAATTGCCGTTTCTAGTATAGGCTTCCTGACCATTAGGCATCCTGACTGTGAAGTAGCCATCATTAGTAATCGCAAAATCCGTTGCTCTTCCCGTCTGGTGCAATGCACCTTTAGTCTGATCAAGATATGATCCATCTAACTGATTACCAAAAGTAAAGCCGCCGATTTCGGTTCTCTGATTCGCATTAGGCCCGCCTTGATAATTATGCAGCTGCGCTTCCCTTAAAGTACTTTGAAAAAGATGTTTGGCACGGTAACCAGTCGTATTAACATTAGCAATATTTCCGCTGACATTCTCCTGTCGTTTCTGTAAAATATCGACATTCTGCCTTAGAGTATCAAGTGCACGTATCATGCCAATTCCTCCTTAATATAGTTTTTCAGTTTAATTATGATTTTCCCATGGATCTGTGAAACGCGTGCTATTGAAATATCTAAAATAGCAGCAATTTCCTTTAATGTAGCTTCCTCTTCATAATACAGACTCAAAATGAGTTGCTCGCGTTCAGACAGTTTCTTAATACTATGCACCAGTGCCTGCTTGCGTTCTTCTTCTAGCAATGTTTCTTCACTATTTTCAGCCAGTGTATCTTGAATCATATCCTGCAGTGAGATACCCTCATCTGTGTTTGAGAAAAGTGTATCTTCCAAAGAAACGCTAGCCAGATAGTGGATACTTTCGTAAATATTCCCTAGCTGAGCGGCATCAATCTTCATTTCTTTACAGATTTCTGCATCTGTAACTTCACGTTTCAACTTCTGTTCAAGATCTTGTTTTGCTTGATAAAATTTGTTGACGATCGTCATCTTATAGCGTGAAATTTTTGAATGTTTCCGAATCTCATCGATGATTGCACCCTTGATACGAATCATAGCGTAGCCTTCAAAGGGAACCTTTTTGCTTGCATCAAATCTTCTCAACGCATCGATCAGCCCAATCACGCCAATGTTATACAGATCTCCATACTCATATTCGGTACTTTTAACTGATATTCGATTAGCCACACGCTCAACTAATGGCAGGTACTTTAATACCTCATCTTCTATGCTTGTTTCGTACACAAAAACATCCCCCTTCCACGCTTAGAGTTTCCTTTCACCGATATGATTCATTAAATATTAATACTTCCAACAGTTTCTATCGCAATTTCATTTGGGATTTCGTTTAATGAAAGGACAGCAACATTAGGATAATTGAACGAGATCAATTTGCGGAATGCCAACCTGATCTTAGGTGAAGTCAACACAACGAATGACGTATCGTTGACCATCATCTCTTGCTGAATCTTTCCAAGAGCACCCAAAATGCGATTAACCGATTCTGGCTTCAAAACCGGATATGAGCCGGTGGCTGTTTTTTGAATGCTCTGCATGATAAGTTCTTCGACCTTAGGATGAACTGTAATGACGTTCAACTGATTGCTATCATCCGAATACTTATTCGCAATTGTTCGCTTAAGTGCTTGTCTGACATATTCTGTCAAAACCTCTGTGTCCTTTGTCACGGCCCCGTAATCAGCTAAGGTCTCCAGAATCGTCGCTAAATCATTGATTGGAATCTTCTCCTCCAATAAGTTCTGCAGAACTTTTTCAACCTCTCCCAACCGGAGAATATCTGGAATCAATTCATCGATCACTACGTTGTACTGATCCTTAATTCCTTCCAGTAATTTTTTGACCTCCTGACGTCCAAGAAGCTCTGGTGCATGCGCATAGATAATTTCCTTCAGGTGTGTAGCAATTACGGTCAAGGGTTCAATAATCGTAAATCCTTGCAGATCAGCTGCTTCTTTATCTTTTTCATCAATCCACATCGCATCAAGGTTAAACGCAGGCTCCTTGGTCGGAATTCCTTTGAATGGGAAAGGCTCATCATTAGGGCTGATAATCATGAACTTATCGGGGTAGATGTCGCCCTTCCCGACTTCATTTCCCCGAATCTTAATCGAATAGTCGTTAGACTCAAGGTAAAGATTATCGCGTATACGCACCGGATTCACTAGAATTCCCAACTCACGTGCGGTCTGTTTTCTAATCGAAACTATCCTGCTCATCAAACTGTTATCGACTGAACTGTCAACAATCGGAATCAACCCATAGCCAATTTCAATGGCAATCGGTTCAACTTGGAATGAAGAAACCGATTCTTCCTCGTCTTGCGACTCCTTCTTGCGTTGAAGAGCCAATGTCTGTTCCTCTTTCTTGCGCTGTTTGACAGCTTTTTCCTCACGCTGCTTGACAAGCATGCTGGCTCCAAACATTAGTATTCCAATCAGCATGAACGGAATGAAAGGGAAGCCAGGGATAACAGACAAGACCATCAGAATGATACCAACGATTCGGAATAACTGTGGATAACGAACAACGTCCCGCGCAATGTCCAATCCGAATGAACTATTATTATCAGAACGTGTTACGATGACCCCAGATGCGATAGATATCAGTAAGGACGGAATCGCACTGACTAGACCATCACCAATCGCTAGTTTCCCGAATTGAGATAATGCCTCTGTAACCGACATATCACCCTTGACAGAAAAAATGACTGCTCCGCCAATTAAGTTGATCAAGGTAACAAGGATACCTGCAATCGCATCACCCTTGACAAACTTGCTGGCTCCATCCATTGAACCGTAAAAATCTGCTTCGCGCTGAAGATCCTTACGGCGCTTGCGCGCGTCCTCTTCAGTAATCAAACCTGAATTAAGATCTGAGTCAATCGCCATCTGCTTACCAGGCATCGCGTCCAACGTAAACCTAGCCGATACCTCAGAGACCCTTCCAGCACCATTGGTCACAACAACTAATTGGACGACCATGATAATCACAAACAAAATTATCCCAACTATATAGTTGCTGCCGGCTACAACATTGGCGAACGCATCAATCACGTTCCCCCCGTTTCCGTTTGTTAAAATCAAACGTGTTGATGACATGTTCAGCCCTAATTTAAACATCGTAGTAATCAGCAACAGGGTCGGAAATGTCGTAAACTCCAGAACTGACTTTGTGAATAAAGTTATCAATAAGATGTTCATTGCCACCGTCAAATTGATAACAATCAAGACATCTAAAATAGGTGCAGGCAGTGGAATAATTATTAAACCAATAATCCCAACAACTAAAAATGAGACAAGTACATCAGCATAATTTAGTTTTCTGCCGCGCTTTTTCTTCTGAGCTGCCTTTTGCATTCACTTAGTTCCTCCTTAAACTTGAATCGAACAATCAAATCTTATCTTTGCTTTCTTCTTCCAAACGATAAACCAGTGCGATTATCTCTGCTACAGATTCATACATATCAACTGGTACAAATTGACCCGGTTCCACTTTTTTGTATAGAGCGTGAGCCAAGGGACGATTTTCGATCATCGGGACGTGTTCTTTGCGAGCCTCTGCCTTCATTCGCTGGGCCAACTGATCTGCACCTTTAGCCAACAAAATCGGGACTTCATCTTTTTCAGGATCATACCTGATTGCTAACGCAAGATGGGTCGGGTTAGTTATCAAAACCGTTGCTTTCTTAACATTAGAAACCGCATTGCGTACCATCTCCTGATACTTGGCTTTCCGTTGCGACTTGACCTTAGGATCGCCTTCCATCTGTTTGAATTCTTCCTTAATCTCTTGTTTTGTCATTCGCAAGTTCTTAATGTGCGTATAGCGCTGATACATGTAATCAGCTAGTGATAAGACCAACAGTAAGAGCGCTATTTTCAGAGACAAGTCTTTAGCAAAATCCAAAACAAAAAATAAAATTTTGCCTACACCGACAGAACTGAGATTGATTAAAGTCGGGATTGCCTGCATAAACTTCTGGTAGCAAAGATAGGCTATTATCGCAAATTTAGCCAACGTCTTAGTCATATTAAACAATGAACGCAAACCGAACATCTGCTTGAAGCCATTTAAAGGATTGATCTTCTTGAAGTCCGGTTTTAGTGGCTTCGTTGTAAAAAGTAAGCCAACTTGGACCAAATTGGCCAAGTATCCAAGTGCCATGCTAATAGCCATGAAAGGGGCACAGAGGAAAAAGATCATTAGAACAGCCTGAATTCCAACCTTTGAAAGATCGCGGTACTCAACCTTGAATCTTCCGATCTGTTGGATCATCTGAATCATATATGGCATAAAATGATTAAGTACAAATTCCCAAGATGGCACCATAATGAACGCAAAAACTAGTAAAGCTAATGCTGCATTCAATTCTTGGCTTTTCGGGACTTCGCCCCTTTTACGAGCGTCTTTTAGACGCTTGGCAGTCGGGCGTTCTGTTTTACCATCCTTATCTCCCATACCAGTCTTTTACCTCGCTTGTTGAATGGATCTGACAAAGTCCATCATATTGGAAATAGATTCAGCTAAATGTGTTCCTAGAAAACTCAGCAAGTTCGGCAGCAACAGTAAAAATATAATTAGGGCAACTGCTGTTTTGACCGACAAACTCAGCATTAAAACATTGATCTGTGGAATCGACCTTGAAATAATACCTAAGACCAGATCAATTACTAGTACCGAAACAACTAGCGGTGCCGCCAAACTTACGGACATCACAGCCATGCCAGCAAATAACTTAACAATTCCCTCAACCGTGAAACCTCTAAGAACGATAGCTCCCAACGGCACCAGCCGAAATGATTCTAAAACTCCAAATATCATCTGTTGATACAGGTTCAACATGAAGAAAACACATAATGCAAGCCAGTAATAAAGCTTCCCAAACTGTGAGGTCATCATTTGCATAGTCGTATCGTATGCTTGTGCCATTGAAAAACCAACTTGAAAATCAATCATCTGTCCGGCCATCATCACCGCATTAAAAACTAACTGGCTTAGATATCCCATCGCCAAACCAAATAAAATTTCTTTTACTGCCGCCAATGCAAAAAGAATCAATGAAACTTCTTTGTAGCTGCTAACGGCCGGAAACGCAGCCATTACCAGACTAAAACCGACAACCATCTTTGCCATATTTGGGAAACCGCGCTGTGAAAAAACTGGTCCAATAACGAGAAACGACATGATGCGGCAAAGGATCAATGCTCCCATCTGAACTTGGACCATTTTTTTCCACCTCACTTACTTGTCTTATTCTTATAATGAAGAGATCATTTTAAATATTGATTTTGTAAACTCTAAAAGGATATTCAACATAAAGTTTCCCGCTAATATCAGTGTGATAAAAATTGCGATCAGCTTGGGAACAAAACTCAATGTTTGTTCTTGAATCTGGGTCGTCGCTTGGAAGATACTGATCACAAATCCGACAATCATTCCAACTAAAACAGCCGGTCCTGCAATTAATATGATACGAATGAATGCATCCCGTACTACGTTTAAAACCATCTCACTGTCATAAACCACGTTCCAACTTCCTAGTAAAAACTTCTAATAAGGGACTCGACTAATAAGTACCAGCCATCAACCATCACGAACAACAAAATTTTAAACGGCAATGATATCATGACTGGCGACAACATGACCATCCCCATTGACATCAGAATACTGGAGACGACCATGTCAATTATCAAAAATGGAATAAACAATAAGAATCCAATACTGAAAGCAGTTCGTAGCTCACTGATGATAAAAGCAGGCGTGACTACTGTCATCGGAATTTCTTTGTATGACTTGTAGTGATGCTTATCTTTAGACGCGTCTAAGAACAACTGAATGTCTTTATTCCTTGTCTGTTTATACATAAACTTCTTCATCCGAACTTCGGACCGATTGAAAACCTGTTTTTGTGATATCTCTTGCTTGTTATACGGTACAATCGCATCGTGATAGATATCCGTATAAACAGGTCGCATTGTAAAAAAGGTTAAGAAAAGCGCCAAACCAATCAAAACTTGATTAGGTGGATTCTGTTGTGTTCCCAAAGCACTGCGAGCAAATGACAAAACCATGATGATTCGCGTAAATGAAGTCGTCATAACTAACAAAATCGGTGCAACTGACAAAAGCGTAAGCAGCAAAAATGTGTTGATAGTTTGATTTGACCCATTACCGCTGGATAATAAATTATTAACTGTCGATGTAACATCATTCGTGCTGATCGCCAAAGCGTCGACAGGGACCCACATAGTCCATCCGCAAGCGGCCGCCGCTGTAGTCAGCATCGCTGTTTTCTTTCTCATTTGCTACTTCCTTTTTTATTTGACAACTTTTTAGTTACTTTTTTCAAAACATCTGCAAACTCAGGTTTCTCCTTACCTGATGCCGCCAATTTCATCGAAGCAAGAAACTTCGCTGCTTCTTCTGCCGTCAGTTCTTTCAAAATCTGATTTTGTTGTTCGGAAAAGCTCATGACGTAATACTTGTCAACGATCTGAACTATTCCAATCGAGGAGGTTTTGCTAACAGCGATTTTCCGCAGAATTTGGAAGGTATTATTCGTCTGATTAGTATATTTATTCAAATATTTAAGTGACACATTAATCAAATAAATGATAATCAGCAAAAACACACTTATTTTGATAAGTGAAAAAAAGATCTCCATCAGCCAGCCTCCTCCCTTTTATTGCACAACTAGATCTGTCACGAAAACCTCTTGTACGATTTGCTGCCCATAAGCACGGTTGATACTATCCTTTAGTTCATTCTTCAGATTGGGGATACTATCGGCAGAATTCAAAATATCTCCTGCTTTTTTCTGACGCAAGACGTTAATCACACTATCACGGATAACAGCCGTATTCTTCTTAACATTTTTGCTGTTATCATCATTCGCCACCAAAAGCGAGAGTGAAACCCGGGCATATTTGTCAGTTCCAGACCCGTCGTTCGCCAAGTTGACCAAAAACTTCTTAACAGGTACGATAACTTGCTTATCAGATATTTTGGCAGTGTTGCTGCTTTGTTTAGCAGTCTCAGTTTTTTCGTTTGACATAAATTTCGAGGTCAAAATCGTTCCCCCAACACCACCGCCGATAGCAATTATCAAAATCAATGGCAGAATGATAAGCCACTTGATTCCACCTTTTTTACGTCCTTCTACTTCTTCATTTTCCTTTGCCATAACTCACCAACTCTATCTCTTAATTTCTTTCATCTTTCGGCAATTGCCGAAAGACTTTTCTGCGATACTCTATGATCAAATCCACAATTTCTTCTGCGGACTGCTTAACGATCAGAGTTTTACCATCAGTCAAAATCACCACCGTATCAGGAGTTTCTTCAATACGGTAGATTAGATCTGGATTCAAGTAAAACTTGCTGCCATTCATTGAAACCAAAGCAATCATGTTCATCCACCCTTTTTATAAAATGCATAGTAATCAGATCTTAACTAAAATGTTATTTAAAATTGCCTATTATCTCTTCAAGTTAATCAATTCTTGCAGCATCTCATCTGACGTAGTAATACTCCTAGCATTTGCTTGATAAGCTCGGTTTGCGATGATCATTTCTGTAAATTCATTTGAAAGATCAACATTTGACATCTCAAGTTTGCCGGATTGAATATTGCCGCTGCCATTTTCTCCTGCCTGACCAAGTACAGCCTGACCTGAGTTAGCTGTTGCAGCATAATTGTTGCCGCCCATCTTCTGCAAGCCGCCCGGATTGAAGAAAGTTGCCAATTGAACTCTGCCAAGTACATAGGTTTGACTGCCGTATTTAGCTGTCACAGTCCCGTTCTCGTCTACTGCCAATGAATTGTTACTGTAGTTCTGTCCTCCAATTTGCGCAGCAACCGTGATCGGAGAAGCCGTTCCATTGAAACCTGGATTGCCGCCTTCAACTTGTGCACCGCCTGAAGTAGCATAACCCAAAACTTTAAGGCCATTTGAATTAACCAAGGAGCCATTGGCATCCAACTTGAATGAACCGTCCCTTGTATAATAGTTAGCACCATTATTGTTACGGACAACAAAGTAGCCCTCACCACCGATGTACAGGTCAGTTGGATTACCTGTCGATTGTGGTGCCCCTGCACCAGTGGAAGTATCGATCGAACCTGTTTGCACACCTAGTCCAATCTGCTTACCATTAATTCCACCATTGTTGTTAGTAGGTGCAGTCGCGTTCGACATTGTTTGACTCACCATATCCTGAAAGGATACACGGCTTGATTTATAACCTGTCGTATTTACATTAGCGATGTTATTCGATACAACATCCATCTTTGTCTGTAAATTCTTCATTCCGCTAACACCTGAGTAAAGTGATCTTAACATTATTATTCCTCCTATTATTTGCTGCATTTTCTTCTGTCATTCCGAAAATGCCATAGCTTCTTTTCAGTCCAGCTATTATTTTATAAACTTCGTACTATCTATATTGGTTACAGTGTTGATCTCCTGCATATTCATCGCTGTAATTATTGTCCGATTATGGATATTGGCAATCAGCCCATATCTTTGTACAGCAGCAAAGACTCCTTGCTTCCTTTTTCTTCTAATTCGGTCAGTGCATTTGAGATCTGCTGGTAATCAGTATTATGAAGGTGCAGATCCCGTGCTGTTAATCGCTTGCGTGCATGATTAGAAAGTCTAACACTCAGCTTTTTTTCAGCTAATACTTCTGAAAAAAGTGCTGTTTCTTGCTTATTCTTTTGCGGAACGCTGTTCTGAGCATTTAGCGCTGCAGTATTGATCTGTGAAACCGACATTGACAGAATCACCCGACCTCATTCAACGTACTCATGCTATATTCTTTATTGTTTACTACCAAAGTCGCGTACCCATTATTAAAGCGAACTTTATCAACTTTGCCTGTAACACTGTTTCCGCCATCATTAAGCGTGACGTTTTTGCCCAACAGATTAAATGCTTCCTGCTGCTGCATAATCATGACTGAACTTGTCAAATTTTTGCCCATGGCGTTCAGCTGATCAAGCGTTGTAAATTGCGCAAGTTGAGAAACATAATCTGTTCCGCTACCGCTACTGCCAGAATCACCACCACTCATTGAAGGATTGCTCATTGACGCAGCCATGATTTTTAAAAATGATTCCATTGAAACCCCAGAAGAATTCTTGGTAGTGTTATAGGCTGTGGCATCGGCAACTGATGGAACAGCATCAGATATAGTATTGTTCAAAGATAATGACCTCCCTTATTAAGCCAAAATACTGATCGTACTTTTAGTTCTTTCTTCTTTTGTATCTTTCTTCGTTTTTTGAGCCGCCATTTTTTCTTGGTAGAGGCTGCCCTTACTATGATGCTTGAGAACATGTTGTCCAAACTGTCGCTGTGAAGAATGTTGGTTAAAGAAATCCATCTGTAAAGAATTCGAGTTGTTAACCTGCGATGCGGGCTCCTTGGTATTAATCGTTCCACTACCAAAATCTTGATTTTTCAAAACCTGTTCTAATTTTGTTGAAATCGACTCCAGCATCTGCTTTGCATGTTCACTTTGAACTTTGAACTCTAGCCGAACTTGTTGATCAGTCACACTTAACGAGACCCTAACTTTGCCCAAATTCTCAGGTAACAACTGTAACGTCAATGACTTGCTTGCACCATTAGTGCCTGTCTTCAACGCTTGAACGAGTGGTCGCGTTATCGCAGAAGTTTGTGCAGCTGTCAGTGAAGTGCTGTTCTCAGCAGTCGGAGCAACCTTTACCGTTGCTGTTGTCTGAGCATTTGGCCGCAAATCAGCAATAATCGGATTCTGCATCTCTGCAGCTGAAAGATCTGCAACAACTACTTGTTTGATAATCTCGGGTGCTTTAGCAACAGTATCAGCTGTTCCAACATCTGCCACAGCTTTAGTGACAATATTTTGAGTAATATCCGCCGACGATTGATCATCTACAGTAATAATATTTTTTTCAGAAGTTTTTTTCACACTATCTTGCATCATAACTTCTTGATATTGTGTATTATCTGAAACTCCAAAATTAGTTGTTTTTGACCCGCTATTGTCCACAATTTCAGCATTAAAATTTTTAGAATTTTTTTCTGTTAATTTTTGCAGATCGTCATCAGCGTTATTTTTTTCACTGGCTGCTGTAGCTTGTGGCTCGTTTTTGGGATCTACTGTGACGGATTTCGCAGCATCTGAACCTTTACCTTCTGCTTTTTGTTCACTCTTTGTTTTTCCTTTATCATCCATTCCCCCAACAAGCTGTGTTTCACCTGATGCCGTTGCCAACCCCTTTTTACTTACATTACTTTGGCTGTCTGAAGAAGTTGTCATTTGTTGCACTGATTGCTGAGTTGTATTATCAGCCATCTTAATATCATTAGTTACAGCAGGCGGTTCTTTGCTTTCATTTGATGTATTCAAAGCATCGATTCTTGATTCAGCTTTTGCGGTAGCTGTACGATCAGAGCTGACTGCAGTTGTATTCTCCTGTTCAGATTTGGCAGTATTTTGCTCTTGTCTGCTCTTAATGGGACCGTCTGAAGGAGCGGCTGCCAGTATGGTTTTTGCAGTAGTTGGTTGCTGAACATCCGCAGTTTTGCTAACTTCATTTGGGGATTGAACATTGGCCCCCGTGTTTTGAGCCTCTTGCGAACTGCTATTTGTTACCGGGGCGGCTGCCATCGTTGCTGCCTGGTCGATTACTGTTTTAGCATCAGTCTTTCGAACCGCTTGAGAACTGCTATTTACTACCGGGTCCGCCACTAAGATAGCTGTGTTCGTGATAGCTGGGGCCTTTTTTTCTTCTCTGTCATCGTCTTCATCAGTCATTGCCTGTTCTTTAGTAATATCTTTGGTGAACTTTTTTCCTTGTTTTTTTACCGCCTGCTCAGGAACTGCTGCATCGGAATTTTTCATGTTGATTTTTTTTAACAGCTTTTTAAAATTTCTAGCAGCAGTATTCGTACTGGGCTTCGCAACAAGAGGAGTATCAGGCAATTTGACGTCCTTTGAACTCGAATTTATTTTTTGCATCTATTCACCTCCTTTCGTTTTAAATAACAAATTTGGGACGATTGCCCATCTCGTCAAGCTGCTTTTGTTCCTCGTGCTTGACTTCTTGAAGATATGCTGCATGTTGTTTTTCTTCCAATTTTTCAAGAACTTTGCGTTCCCTTTGAGCCTGAACGACCTCTTGCAGCACCATTTCAACTTCATTTTGCAGCTCAAGGGACTCTGTTTTTATCTCTCCCATACGTCGGTCCAGTTCAAGTAAATATCGCTGCTGAACCTGCATTTTCCCGACCGACAATTCACTGACATCCATCAAATTGAATTTTTCAGCGCCTAATCGCGTAATTTCATCTTCTTTGCTTGCTAGTCTTTGCCGCAAAGCCGTATATTTTTGCTTGATCTGCTGTTCATTTTGCTTACGGTATTCAAGAATGTTCTCCAGTGAAAACTCAAAACGTTTGATTTCTGATCCTCTCCCTCAATGTACTATTATCGCTGTCCCTCCAGTGAGGTTACGTCGTTGAACAAACTATTTAACTGCTTCAATGTCTCATCATAGGTTGCATGCTCATCAATCTTCTGACAAAGGAAATCATCGATCGGATGATGTAGTGAAATAGCATAGTCAATGACTGCATTAGATCCTGCTTTATAGGCACCAATATCAATCAAATCTTTTGAATCAGTATAGACCGACATATTTTCCCGCAATTCACTTGCGTGCTGATAATGCTGCTCATCAACCAGTGATTTCATCAAGCGACTCAAACTATTTTGAATATCGATCGCTGGATAATGATTATGTGACGCTATTTTACGTGAAAGGATGATATGGCCGTCGAGAATACCACGCACAGCATCAGCAATCGGTTCATTCATGTCGTCCCCTTCAACCAAAACAGTATAAAATGCCGTAATTGATCCCTTGCTGGACGTTCCGCTGCGTTCAAGCAGTTTTGGAAGAGCCGCAAAAACCGAAGGAGTGTATCCTTTGGTTGTTGGCGGTTCTCCCGTTGACAAGCCTATTTCTCTCTGTGCCATTGCAAAACGGGTAACAGAATCCATCATCAGCACTACTTTCTTGCCTTGATCACGATAATACTCAGCAATTGCAGTTGCCACATGAGCCCCCTTTAACCGCACTAACGGCGGCATATCAGAGGTTGCACAGACAACGACTGATTTGCGATAACCTTCCGGTCCTAAATCATTCTCAATAAACTCGCGCACTTCACGGCCACGTTCACCAATCAAACCAATAACGATAACATCTGCTTCACAATATTTGGCAATCATCCCCAGAAGGGTACTTTTTCCGACTCCGCTTCCTGCAAAAACGCCTATTCGCTGCCCTTCACCGACTGTTAGCAAACCATCAATTGCTCTGACACCCGTACTCAAAACTGTGTCGATCTTGCGGCGTTGAAAAGGATCTGGCGAATCTTGAATAACCGGATAATCATTCATTTTTGTATCGCTAATTGCTTGGTCGAATGGTCTTCCCAAACCGTCAAGTGTGTGTCCTAACAATCCATCACTGACTTTTACTGTCAGTACTTTGCCTGTTGCCTTTACCAAGCATCCAGGGCCGATTCCTTCAAGCTCATCTAACGGCATCAGCAGCACTGTTTCTTTGATGAAGCCCACAACTTCCGTCAACGCATTTTTGTGGCCATTGTTGAGCATAACCTCGCAGATTTCACCCATGAAAACATCCATACCCTCAACTTTGATGATCAAACCAACAATTTCACTGACCTTGCCATATGAGGTATAGAATTCATGTTCTTTAGCTTTTTCGAGATAATCATCTAAGTTCAATTTAAATTCCATATCAATCACTCAGTTTCTTGTATTTGCTGTAAAAATTTCTGTAGTTCTTCTTGCAAATCAAATGTTTCCAATGATTCCGTCGACTCCACGGTTACCTCATACTGTGAAAGTTTTGCATTATCTAAAACGATATATCTCAGGTTAGCTACCTCTTTTTTCTTAGCTTCCATTTTTTTCACTAAAGCATCGTGATAGCGCGGATTAGCATGAATTGTTATCACTTGGTCAGGTTTTTCAAGTTTGAACAAGATTGGATCAAGCAATGGCAACAATTTTTCACTATCCATATCCAGCTCATGTTTTACCAGTATCTCCGCCATTTCGACTGCAAAAGAGATAATCTTATTCTTTTCCGCCGTCACGTAGTTTTTGGTGCCGGCAATCGTTTCCGCCAGATTATTCTTTGCTTCTTCAATCAGCTCTTGGGCAGCCTTTTCACCCTCAAGTAAACCTTCTTGATACCCGTCTTGATAACCCGTTTCTTTTGCCTGTTGATAAGCTTCTTCTTTGATCTTGGCAGCTTCTTCTTTAGCACTGCCAAGTATTTTCTGCCTAATGATCTCCATGCTTTTTTGCTGCTCAGCACTCAAAACATCAACAGCATTCGCACTTTTATATACTGGTTTTTTCTTCTTAACATGCGGCTTAGCAGCAACCATCTTTGTCACGATCGCCTTTGCGCTCTTATTCTTAGAAATATTGGTTTGCTTTAACAGATTATTATTACTTGATGACTGCATCCTGCTCCCCTCTTCCGATATAGATCTCACCGGCTTCATCTAACTTGCGAATGACCCCAACGATCGTCTGTTGGGCCTCTTCGACCGCGGACAAACGTGTTGGTCCCATAAATTCAAGTTCTTCTTTAAGATTTTCAACAGCACGGCTGGAAAGATTCTCGAAGATAAAGTTCTGTATATCCTCAGTTGTTCCCTTCAATGCAAGTACAAGAACATCATTGTCAACATCACGCAAGACTTTCTGAACATCCATCTTCTCAAGCGTGATAATATCCTCAAAGGTGAAGAGACTAGCCTTGACCTCACTAGCCAATTCAGGTTGCCGGACGTCCAAATCACTGATAATATTCTTCTCGGTACTCCTACTTGCTGAGTTCAGAATATCAACCAAAGTATGAACTCCACCGACATTTTCCGTATCATTCTCAGCATAATTCGAGAATTTGTTTTCAATAACCTTTTCGATTCGTTTAACGATTTTAGGTGACGTACTTGTGATTGTCCCAATACGTTCTGCGACATCCACTTGGAAATCCATCGGAAACTGGGACAAAACATCTGCGGCCTTATCTGGCTGCATATAGCACATAATTAAAGCAACTGTTTGTGGATGCTCATCAACCAGCAAATTGACTAGCTGTTGTGTATCAGCCTTACGTGCGATATTGAATGGCCTTTCTCTCAGCTGGATCTGATTCAAAATATCAATGATCTCTTTTGCTTTTTGAGGGCCAAGTGCCTGGTTTAACAGATTCTTTGCATAATCGATTCCCCCATCAAGGACATACTGTTTAGCCGCAGCAGTGTTAACAAACTCTTCTAAAACTTTTTCACGCTGGTCTGGGCTGACCGCATCCGTATTTGCGATTTCATAACTTACCTTCTGAATAAAGCTTTCTGGAAGCAACTTCATGATCTTAGATGACGTTTCCGATCCAAGCGAAATCAATAAGATTGCTGCCTTTTTAATACCTTCAATTGAATCCATTCCGCTTACCTCACATCTATTTTTCTTTCATCCATGCTTTTAGCAGATCAGCTACCTCTTCAGGATGTTTATCAGCATATTCTTTGGCCTTTTGGTCTTTGTCCTTTTGCGCTTTTTCACGTTTAGCCGCGTTTGCCTGGGCCTCTTTTTCTTCAGCTGTTGTTTCAGCTTGCTGTTCTTCAGCATCTTCCTCAGTTTGAACTGCTGCAGGTTGGGTTACATCCGCTTCATCTTCATAATATTCATCTTCAGCGTTCCGTCGTCTTCTCCTGATAAGCAAGATAGTGGCTATAATTGCACCAAGCAATAGCAAGACGCCAGCACCAATTCCAACATACAACCAAGTATTTGACTTCTTCTTTTTGGCCTTTGTATTATCATCAGTACTCTTACGCCGCCGAACAAAATCGATTCCTTGAACGTTGATTGCATCTCCCCTGTTTTGGTCAAAACCAACCGCTGAAGAAACCAGCGTCTTGATCTGATTTTGATCATTTTGAGACAAATCTCCATTGACCACTACTGAACTTGTCATCCGACGAATGGAACCAGGTGCACTAATAACTTTGGTTGTCTGCGTGTCTAATTCGTTGTTGACACTGCGACTGTATGAACCGTTGTTGTTACTACTGCTGTTGCCAGTCACGTTAGAAGCATTATTATTTGCCTCGCCTGTCTGGGTATTCTGCTGATTACCTTGCCCGTTCCCAGTTGTTTGGACGTTCTCACTTCTGATTTTGGGGTTGTTGTATGTAACCATCTTTCTCTCGATCGAATCAAAGTTTAAATCTAAATTGACCGAAACCCTGAGTTTATTAACCCCATAAATCGGCTGTAGAAGCTTATTTATCTTCTCTTCCAACATTTTTTCATAGGCTTTTTTGATTCCCATGTACTTTGTACTGTAACTCGACATTTGGGTGTCCTCACTGCTTCCACCCGATAATACTTGCCCATTGCTATCAACAACTTTGACGTTTTGCGGGCTTAGATTCTCAACTGCGCCTGAGGTTAGAGCAACAATTCCTTGAACCGCAGAATCAGTTATGCCATTGCCCTTGAGCGTTAACACAACCGATGCCTTGGCCTTCTTCTCTTTTCCATCATCGTCAAAAACACTTTGTTTAGGCGTCACTAGCATTACCTTGGCCTTTTCAACCTCATTAAGCGATTCAATAGCTCGTTCCAACTCGCCTGTAACCGCACGTTGATACATGACCTTGCGATCTTCATCTGTTGTCATAACGTTGGTGTTATCAAATAGCTCAAACCCCGTCGAACTATTTGGCAGCTTGTTATCAACAGCCAGATCAATGCGAGTTTGATCCACCTTACTCTGGTCGATCATAATTGTTTTTCCGTCATCCGTCAGTTTGTACGGGACATTCTCACTCTTCAATTCCTTCGTAACCGTTCCTGCATCGGCATCACTCAAATCGGTAAATAACACTCCATACTGGATTCTAGTGTTCATGTAATAAACAATTCCGATAACAACAAAGACACTGATAAGAGCAAGCGACAATGATATCTTTTTAATTCGACTTTGCGATTGCCAGCGATCCTTTAACCGTCCCAACCCATCTTTTAATTTTTCAAACACTTAGTCATTTCCCCCAATAGGCACTTAGAATTGCATATTCTTGAGATCATTGTACGCATCAAGGCACTTGTTTCGTACCTGAACTGCTGTCTGCAATGACAGTTGAGTTTCAGTCATTTTAGTCATGATGCTTCCTAGATCACTCTGATCTCCTCTAATCATGTCGGTCGTTCCTTTGTCCATGACCTTCATGTTGTTATTTAAACTAGAAACTGCATCTGTCAGATAGTCACCGAATTGTTTTCCACTGTTCTGTGTTCCCAAAACAGAAGATTTATTCAAATCTGTTACGTTTTCTAATGCCTTTTGATAATTTGGCAGACCCGAAACGCTACTTAATCCATCCATTTTTTAACCCCGTTCCTTTATTCTTTTGATATTTCTAAAGCCTTTTTCAGCATTGTTTTATTCATTTCAACTGCCGAAGTATTAGCCTCATAGGTCCGCATAGCCTGAATCATATCAACCATCTCATCAGCCATATTCACATTAGACATTCTGACGTAACCATTTTGATCTGCATCTGGATTAGACGGATCATAGCTTGTTTTCTCAGTATTGTCCGTTTGCATACCTGTGACCTTAACTCCATAGCTTTGCGGCATCCCTTTGAGTTGAGTTCCCGTGTCATCAGTTGCTTGCGCATTCTTCAAGTTTTCAGCAAATTCTACTGATTTACGTTTATACGGGCCACCTTCAGCAGTTCTTGTTGTATTCACATTCGCAATATTGGTTGAAATTGTATCCAGCTTCAAGCGTTCCAATGCTAAACCGCTCGTATTGATTGCTAAACCGTTAAAAATACTCATTCGTTGTCTCTCCCTCAATGATTCAAGACGTAATTCATCATTTGATAACGCCCGTTTAGTTGTGAAACCAATGCACTGTAATATAAGCCATTAGTAGCCTGATTCATCATCTCAACGTCAAGATCGACATTATTGCCATTCTTTTTGACGCTTGTATCTGTATTGGTTTTAATAGCAGGCGTTACAAGGTCATCTGCTTGCAGGTGCCTTTTGTTGGTTGTCGCTAGCTTAAAACCATCTGCCCCCATTGCTTGATTTAACTGATTTTCAAAGTCAACCCTCTTAGCTTTGTAATTCGCCGTATTTACATTTGCAATGTTGCTTGATATGAGTTGCGACCGCGTTGCCGAAACATCCATAGCTTGTTTTATTAAGTCGTATGCAGCCATCTGATCCCTCCTAGATAAGCAGTCAATAAATAATTATTTTTTAACCTTTTTCCAAAAAATATTAGGATAGTAAATAATATTTTATATTTAATACAATTGTTTTCTCTTAATACCTAGGAAAGTATACTTGAAAGAAAAAACTTTTTCAACATCCAAAACGCTTTAATTATAGGGTGTTTAATAGTGAAAGCACCAACTAGAGGATATATTTACCAAAGATTTACATTATTAATTAATTCGCATAATCGTATAATGATACTAATATTTTATTCTTAATTCTAATGGTAACTATTATTTTAACGTTAAAAGAATACAATATAACCCTCTTTTTGGAATTTTCTGAACTTTAAAACCTAATTTGTTGCATTACTTACTTTTTGTTACCCTTATTTCGAAAAGAACAACTGCTTCTAAAAAAAAATTACTTATTAAACCTTAGACTGTCCCAGCCGATATAGTATTTATACGCATGTATCGTCATTTAGTTTTAGGAGGAATCAGTAATGGACTTGTTCTTATTCATCGGAATATTTTTAGGAATCGGAGCTATTGTGGTCGGAATGGTTGCCAAGGGGGCAAGTATTGCTGTCTTGATTAATCCAGAAGCGGTTATTATCATCTTTGTAGGCATAATCGCTGCTATTATCAATTCATACCCCAGCAAAGAACTAAAACGGATTCCCAAAATACTTGGTGTGCTAGTGAAAAATCAGCATTATGACTATGCTGGAATAATCCAAGAAATCGTCACGATGTCTAACTTGGCCCGTCGAAACGGGCTTTTGGCCTTAGAAGATCCAGTCCAGAAATTAGAGAATCCATTTTTAAAAAACGGGCTTGAAATGGTCGTAGACGGAATTGAACCCGAACAGATCCGCGAAATTATGGAAAACGAGATCGAAGGGGTTGAGGAAAGACACCGCGTAGGTGCAGGAATCTTCAAAACAGCTGGCAGTACGTCGCCAACTTTAGGTGTTTTAGGTGCCGTAATCGGTTTGATTGGTGCGCTTGGCAACTTAAATAATGTTGATGCCTTAGGTCACTCGATCTCATCGGCATTCGTAGCGACGTTGTTTGGAATCTTCTTCGGATATGTAATCTTGATCCCCTTCAGTTCACGGTTAACAGTAAAATCTGAGCAGGAGATGCAAGAATTAACACTCATTCTTGAAGGGGTTATGGCGATTCAAGCCGGTCAATCATCTAAAAGTATTGAAAAAAAGCTTTTTAGTATGCTTGATCCAAAAGATCGTGCCGCTGACAGTGATGAAAACAAAGAAGACGAATAAAAAGGTGTTGAAGCTCATTGAAAAAGAAAAAGAAAGAAGAAGAGGTTGACGAAGGCTGGCTGCTGCCTTACTCAGATATGCTGACACTTCTACTTGCTTTGTTCATTGTTCTATTTGCAATGGCAAAAGTTGATGATAAGAAGTTTCAACAAATCAAGACTGAGTTTAATTCTATCCTGTCAACCCGTTCAGGGCCTGGATCTGATTCAATCATCGGAACCAAAGCCGTTGTAAAACAAGAAAGCGGTAAAAACTCCAGTAGCGAGGCACATGCCCTTGCACAGGAAGCTCAAGCCAGAAAGCAGTTGGAAACCAAGCAATTGGAAAACGTTAAACAGCAGCTTCAGACAGACTTTGCACAAGCAAATCTGCAAAATGATGTTACTGTTTCTCTTCAAAGTGATGGAATTCACATAACGATGAATAGCAATGCTTTATTCGACTCTGGCAGTGCTGATCTGACCCCAGAGGTTCAACGAAGTTTGGAGGGGATGTCACCTCATTTGCAGGTTTTGAGTAATAATCCCGTTATCATTGCAGGCTACACCGACAATGTTCCTATCAGAAAAAACGGTCGCTTTGCTTCCAACTGGAATCTGAGTGCAGAGCGTGCTATCTCAGTAATGAACTTCTTTGTTGCCAAAAAGGTTTTCGCCGAAGACAATGTCTCTATTCAAGCTTATGGAGAAAATAAACCTAAAGCTTCAAATGACAACCCTGAAGGTCGGGCACAGAATAGAAGAGTTGAAGTGATCATTCAACGTTTAAATAATTAAAATCAGGCTATATACTATTTAAAGTAGCCTGATTTTTATTGCTTTATGCCGAAGTAAAAACAAGGAGCTGGGTCAAAAAACTGACTCAGCTCCTCTATTTATTTCATATAAATATGTTCGTGTTCCACAAGTCAGACTTTGCAGCTTGACCATGATATTGGCCAAAGACATACTATGAGTAGGTTAATGCTCAACGACCTAACAATTATTGCGCCTACCTTTCTTCTTCTGACACGCAACGACTATTAGCTTTCATCTTAACTAACTGCACAAAAATCAACTCATATTCTTGCTTTACTATGGCACCTTTCTTGCAAACATGCTGTGCTTACATAAATCTTGTTCTTAAATTCTTTCCTTAATCTTTTGTGTCAGTTCCACATCCGTGGTGCAGAAAAAAGATCTAGCCAGAGTCGATTATTCTGACCAGATCTTTTCACTTTTATATTGGTTAATCCTGTTTAACTCTAATCTTGAACACTAAATTTGTTTGCATTCTTTTTCAATACATCTGCCACACTCTTCAGGTCACCCACGTGATTTGTAAATTCATCCATCGTTGCCAAAACCTCTTCAGAATTTGCAGATACTTCTTCTGTTCCAGCTGAGTTTTCTTCGGTCGAAGCAGAAATGTTTTCCAAGTTTTCCAAAACCTGCCCTTGAATTTTTTCAATTCGTTGACCAAATTCGTAAATTTTTTCAATGCCACTTATTATTTCTTGGCTGTTGTCAAAGACCTCGCTCGTTGACTCTCCAGCACGTTGCATTTTACTTGTCAGTTTGTCACTGTCTGCAATTGACTTAGATGTTTGTTGCACCATGTCTGTTGATTGTTCACGAATTTCGCCTACAATCTCTTCAATTTCCTTAGTTGATGATTTGCTTTGTTCTGACAGTTTTCTAATTTCTGTAGCTACAACTGCGAATCCTTTTCCTGACTCTCCAGCGGTGGCTGCTTCAATTGAAGCATTCAGTGCCAGCAAGTTTGTTCGATGTGAAATATCATTGATTACATTGATAATCTTAGTGATATTCTGAATATTGCCATCCATGCTTTGAATACCATCTAACAATTGTTTCAATTTAGCTAATTCGTTATCCCAACCTTGTGTGATATCTTTTGCAATTTCAATATTTTCTTGATTAAGTGTTTTTGATTTTTCTGATTTTGCGGCTAAATGTGTCGCATTTTCTGTAGACTCATCCACAACCGAGGCTAGTTTTTGGAATAAGTTAACACTCTTCTCTGTTTCTTGAGCCTGTGACCCTGTAACCTCCGCAATACCCGTAATCGTCTGGGCAACTTCTTCTGTAGCCGTGTTGGTCTGCTTGGAAAGTTCTAATAGTGAGTTTGACTTTTCAGCTACCTTATCACTCTGCTTCTGAACTTCTTTAATCAGCTCACCTATCGCAAGCACCATCTTATTATACTGTGCTGAAATTTGGTTGATCTCGTTTCCATTTTCATCGGGAGCAGCCGTTTTATGTGCTAGTGCCTTCATCCCCAAACCATTGCCTGTATCTACTTTGATCGGTGCGATTTTTCCTTCACTGCCACGCTTGAAGTAACCGGCGAAGACGCTTAGTGTTTCGCGAATCAGACCATTTACAAACAATGTTACGATTGCTACCAGAATCAACATAATAACCGCTACGACACCAGTTGTTACAAGAAGCGAGCCTAGTTCTTTGTTCAAATCGCTTTTTTGTACTTTGGAATATGCCCACACTGTATTGCCTGGATAAAGCTTATCATATGTGACCTGACTAACACTGTTTGAATTGGATAAATCTATCTCACCCTTTGTTTTATTGGCTCTCTTCATTTTTTGGAACAATTCAGTCTTACTGATATCTTGCCCCGCCTTGTAGCCATCTGAATGTGAAGGGTCTCCAGTCGCGATAACACGACCATTTTTAGAAAGTAAGGTTACACTTCCTGTTCGTCCAATTTTCAATGCCGAAGCAGTTTCCTGCACATCCTTAAATGAAACATCCATGCAGAGAACACCGCGCTGTCCTTGATTATTATGGACTGTTATCGAAGCAGTTGTTACGTAGTCCCCTGTAGTTGTGTCACGATATGGTTCTGTCCAATGTACTGTCCCATTATCCTTAACAGCACCTTTATACCACGGTCGTGTTCGTGGATCAAATCCAGCGGGCAGTTTTTGAAAAACAACTGTCTGACCATCTGAGGTTCCAAAACCAACCATTCTTATACTAGAATTACCTTTCTTTGCAGCTGCAAGGCTGCTACGTATATCCCTTAAATTAAATTTACTTTTAAAGACCGGCAAACTAGAAACATTTTTTAAGTCCTTCTCAGTAGATTGCCGCATATTTTCTGTTGAAGCCAAAACTGCTGCTGTCGCGCTTTGCTTGTTGATCTGATTTCGACTAATCAGTAATTTTTTTGTAGCTATGTACGGACTGACTGACATTATCAAAACCGGAATAAATGCAATCAGTAACAGCACTAGCGTAACAAACTTATTAATACTTTTGCCCTTACCGCGTTTCATTGAAAATCCCCCTAAAATTTTATCCAAGAATAAACAGGTCTTCCTTCAAAGAATGTGCTGTGAGAAGACCTTGCTATTAAAGGCTATCAAAATGAACCCCTTTCTTGTCTATATAAAATTTATCGGTTTAAATAAGTAAAACTTAAAGGGGATGCTTAGAAAAAAGCAAAAGGCCGAGTCAAAAGTTAAATCTTGCCGCAGTTCTCTGTCTGTTCTATCCAAAAGTATTCAATAGGTCAAAATCCACCACACTAATACGTCCTCAGAAATTCTTTCAACGCCGCACCGGTTCGTGACTCTTCCGCTTTCACTGCATCACAGGGGCGACCGCTGAATGTCAGCTTTCCGCCGTAAATTCCTGCATCGGGCCCGATATCAATCAACCAATCCGCCGCAATAACTACGTCCAGATTATGTTCAATAATGATAACTGTATTGCCTTGTTCAACCAGCTCGTTGAACAAACTAATCAGCCTTTCAGTGTCTTGTAAATGCAGCCCTGCAGTTGGTTCATCTAAAAGATAAATTTGTCCTTTATTATCAAGTTCAAATGCCAACTTCAGACGTTGAAGTTCTCCGCCCGATAATGTGGTCAGTGGTTGATCAAGGGTCAGATAGGCCAAACCCACTCTTATTAGATTGTCCAATTTCGTCTTGAGTTCTGGAAGATCCGCGAAAAAACCTGCTGCATCTTTAACTGGCAAGGCTAATACATCTGCAATATTTTTACCATGATAAAGATACTGCAGAGCATCCTCATTGTATCTTTTCCCTTGACACAACTCACAAACCTGAACCACCGGATCCATGAAGGCCATGTTAGTAATCGTTACGCCCTTACCTTTACAACGTGGACAAGCCCCTTTGCTATTGTAGCTAAAAAGCTGTGTTGAAACATGATTAGCCTTACCGAATAAGCGGCGAATGTGATCCAAAATATTTAAGTATGTTACTGGTGTTGAGCGAATGTTTACCCCCAATGGTGCTTGCGCAAGGTCAACATAATCTACTTTTAAGTTATTCTTCAAAGCTGTGATTAACGAACTCTTTCCCGAACCCGCTACCCCAGAAACTACAGTCATTACACCTAACGGGAAAGAAACATCGATATTTTTCAAATTATGCAGTGCGACTTGTCGCAAACTTAGTTTGCCTGTTGGTTTTCTTCCTTTATTAAAGCGCCGTGCTTTTCGCAGCCAGCGGGCAGTTAAAGTATTAGATTCCATTAGTTCTGTATATGTCCCGTTAAAAGTTATCTTGCCCCCCTTTCTACCAGCTTTTGGACCGATTTCTACCACATAATCTGCGAAAGATATCACAGATGGGTTATGCTCAACGATCATAATCGTATTGCCCTTCTGTCGTAATCTTGTCAATGCCTGCTTAATCAGTTTGATATCGTGCGGATGCAGCCCCACGCTCGGTTCATCAAGAACATAAACCATATCTGCCAAGGAGCTTGTCAGATACTTGGCAATCTTTATTCGTTGAGCTTCACCTCCCGACAGTGTCCCTGTGTTTCGGTCAAGTGTCAAATAGCCCAAACCAATATCAATCAATGACTGGATCTTAGTTTGCAGTTCGCGGATCACGTCCGTTGCTAAAGGTGCTGTGATTTTGCTTAAAAATTCCATCACATGTACGAGATCCATATTTGTAACCCGGGAAATATTATAACCATTGATCTTATTTTTCAACGTTTCTTTCTTCAAGCGTAAACCCTGACACACTGGGCAAACCTTATGCTTTACAATTTCTGAGAGCGCTTCTTTGTGGTGTTCACCTTCCTTACTGTATAAGATCGACCGCTTGATTCGTGGCACTAATCCCTCATATTTGGCTGTTTTGTACCATCCTTCTGGTGGATCCGTCAATTTTTGCTGGGGAGCATGCATCAAAAGATCATATTCTGCAGTAGTATACTTTGCGAGTGGCTTATCATTGTCAAATAAACCGCTGTTCGCATACCTCTTCCAGCGCCAAGTTCCAGGACCAAAACTGACAAATCTAATTGCTCCTTCATTTAATGATTTTGTTGGATCAATGAGTCTGCTTTCATCAAGTTCATCGACGTATCCTAATCCCTGACACTCAGGACACATGCCCTGAGGTAAGTTAAAGGAAAAGCTGTCTGAATAGCCAACAAAGGGTTTCCCAATACGTGAAAACAATAATCTTAACAGTGAATAGATACCAGTATAGGTCGCGAGCGTTGAGCGCGCGTTGCCCGTCAGCCTTTTCTGTTCAATTACTATAGCTACAGGTAAATGACTGATGCGTCCAACATGCGGCTGTCCAAACTTAGGAAGATATTGCTGTGTAAAACTCGGAAAGGTTTCATTTAATTCACGACGGGACATAGCTGCGATGGTGTCAAAGACAAGCGAGGACTTACCTGAGCCGGATAGTCCAACAAAAACTGTGATCTTTTGTTTAGGGATCTTCAAACTGATATGCTGCAGATTATTCTGCCAAGCATCCTCAACTTCGATATACCCATTTTCAAAAATATTGTTATTTTTCAAATCTACCCCTCCAGTTGTACGGGTTACTCATACCATGGACTCAAGGTCCAATAAGGTTTTTGTTCTACCATTTGATTCTAGCAGTCTCACGTCGATATTTCCAATTTCAATTAGCGTAAGAGACTGTTTTGTTTAACTGTGAAAGTGATCCTAAAGGTGGACTTAGCATTAATAGCGAAGATTGTGACATAATTCGGTAAATTTGAACACCAGCGCAAAATTACGAACATGGCAAATACTTTGCTATGAATAATTCGAAATAGACGGAGAAGCTTGGCTTGTGGAACACATTTATATGCTGACTAAACACAAAAAGACTGAATCAAAAGTTATTTTTGACCCAGTCTATTCGTTTTATTTTAAGTTGAACTATACGCAGTAGTGTATCTCAATAGTCAGCTTTTTCACTTACCCGCGAAGTTTAATCGCTCGCAGCGCTTAACAACTATTGATAGCCTTTCTTTTGCTTCTTTAAATATTGATATCTAATCTACTATCTTAAATTCTTCAGTCAAATTTTTCTCAAGTCTTTCTGAGATCTTCTTCAATTCAGCAACATGTGTTGTAAATTCTTCCATTGTTGCCAGCACTTCTTCTGAGTTAGCTGACACCTCTTCTGTACCTGCCGAGTTTTCTTCGGTAGAGGCTGAAATATTTTCAAGATTCTCTAATACTGTATTTTGTATTCCTTCGATGTGTGAGCTCGCCTTCTCAATATGATGTATTCCTTCAAGGATATTCAGTCCTTTAGAGTAGACATCACGTGATGATTCAATCGCATTCTTAATCAGTTCGGTCTGCTTCTCCCCACCAGCAAGAGAATCAGATGTCTGTTTAACCATCTCAGACGATTGACCCTGAATCTTCTGAATAATATTCTCAATTTCCTTGGTGGAATCCTTGCTCTGATCCGAAAGTTTTCTGATTTCTGCAGCAACAACTGCAAATCCCTTACCTGATTCACCCGCACTAGCAGCTTCAATCGACGCATTCAATGCCAACAAGTTAGTCTGATGTGAAATTTCATTGATAACACCAATAATTTTATTAATATTTTGAATATTATTGTTCATTTCTTCTACACCGTGCATCAATTCTTCCATTTTATCCAATTCGCTATGCCAATTAGAATTAACTTCACCGGTAACATCAATGTTTTCCTGGTTCATTTCACTTGACTCTTGTGACTTACTACTCATATCTTGAATGTTTGTGTGAAGGCCTTGAATTGTTTGGGAAAGTTCGCGCATTTGGGTAACACCCTTTTGCGTGTCTTCAGCCTGCGAACTTGTAACTTCCGCTATTCCAGTGATTGTTTTAGCAACTTCCTCAGTAGCCGTGTTAGTCTGCTTTGACAATTCCAGTAATGAGTCCGACATTTCTGCAACCTTTTTACCTTCGTTTTGGACCTTCTGAATCAAGCTACCAACTGAATCAATCATCTTGTTATATTCATAAGCCAACTGTTGTGGTTCATTACCGTGCTCATATGGATAAACAAATCGGTTAATTCTTCTTTCAAAGAAATTATTAGCTTTCAACCGTTCCGGAACGATCTTTTCAAGTTTACCTTTACCCGCCTCCGCAAAGAATGCACTGAGAGTATTAACTATTCGTTTGATTACATGTACGAAAAGAAATGCCATGAAAATAGCAAAAATTATCATTATCACCAAAACTAAAATTGAAGATCTGACAGCTGACCGTTGTTCGGGTGCAAGCTCATCTTTTTTGAGCTGAGCCATTGCGAATGTCCCGTTGTTATCATTTCCACGGTTGTAGTAAACCTTCTCGATCGCAGATGTCCCCGCAAGTGAAACACTGCCCTCTTTACCGGATGCTGCAGCTGCTTTCTTGAAGGCAGCCGTTTGTGCAACATTCTTGCCAATTAACTTCGCATCCTTTGAAGCGAGAACCGTCCCATTGTTGGAAACAAGCATCGCATTGCCAGTTCTTCCAACATTTAAATGATTCAGGATATCCTGCACATCATCATATAAAACTCTGAATGATAGTACGCCGGTCTGCCCCTTAGAATTCTGCACCGCTTCGGAGATACTAATGACATTACTCTTTGAAGCAGAATCATAGTAAGGCTTCGACCAGTATACCTGTCCCACATCCTTTACCGCACCCTTATACCAAGGACGTGTCGTCGGATCAAAATTACTTGGAAAAGTCTTTTTTGTCGAAACGTACTTACCATTAGAGGTTGCGAAAATTGTATCCAGCATGACATCATTTTCGCTTTCCGCCGCAGAAATTATCTTTTTGATGTTGTTCATATCAAAGTTATCTCTGAAAAGATCTTCTCCTGCCAATGTTGTTATAGCTTTTTTCGCCGAGACGTTCATCGAATCACGACTATCCAACACTGTCTTAACCGCACTTTCACGGCTATCGGCCGTTCGCTTGAGTAGAAAGTTCTCAGTGCTAAAGTAAGAGTTTGCCAACATGACAATGACTGGAACCATTGCAATGATTAGTAAAATACTAGCTACTAAACCGCTAATACTTTTATCCTTTTGTTTCATGAGTTATAGACCCCTTTGTTTTTTATTTTCAAATCCCAATATTCAAACCAAAAACATAAACGCACAGCAACATACATTTATTTATATCGGAAGAAACAAAGAAAAGTTAACAATTATAAGCAAATTTATTTGTTTAAAAATAGAGAGCCCATGGATGCTTAAGTTAATGTACTTACCGAAAGTCTCATTCTGTAAGCTGATTTTTGCTTACTTTGCTTATTTACAGTAAGTCTTAATCTAATTTTTCTTTTAACCGCGTCTCAGCTCATATTTAAACTCATTGCAAAAAACAACATTAAGGGTAGTTTATGCAACTCATAGCTACAACAGCAATGAAACCTTTTACAAAAAGACAACACTTAACGGCAAATGCTGGGAATTATGCTAAAATCTATGTTGTAATCACTGCTTCCTTACTTCTCATATTAGTGAGGATCTCGTTGAGCAAGTTTAAATGTATTCGACAAGGAGAGAACCAATGAACCAATCTATTTTTTATTCAAAAATTGAATTACCCAATATAAAGTTAAAAAAAATGCTGTCCTTGATGACCGAATGGCAAACTGCCTTCATTTTTCAGGCACCTTCAAATAATACGATCCGTTTGGCCTATGGAGCAGTTGCAGAATACTATTTTGATAGGAGTAAGAATCAATTTGACGCACTAAAAGAATGGCAGTCAAGTTTAAAAAAACGTTTAACCAATAGCGAGAAGGCAGAGGCTGAGCATCTCGCTCTAGTAGGCAGCTTCTCTTTTGATCCAAATTCCGCTGGAAAAGACGTTTTTTGGGGCAAACTGGGACAAGGATATTTTTTCCTACCCAAGTATACTGTCATTAAATCTGGCAATAACACCGAGCTGATTACCTGTAGTCTTGACTCCACAACATTAAAAAAAGAAAGCCGTTTATTTGCAAAAAAACTCCAAGCTGTTTCGGGGCATCCCTTGTCTTTGACATCCCATGAGACACTTATGCAAAATGATACAGCACTAGCCCAATGGACAGCTGCAGTATCTGCCACTACTGCACAAATAAAGCGGCAGCAACTGGACAAAGTTGTTTTGGCACGTTCACTTGAAGCAAATTTCAGTGACACAATTAATTCTCTTGCTGTCTGGCGAAAACTAACCCTGACGCAACCACAGACCTACCATATTTTACTAAAGACCGTTAACGGTTCGTTTATCAGCTCAACTCCTGAGAGGTTTGGTAAATTCAAGGAAAATCAATTTCAAACAGCAGCTGTCGCAGGAACTATTAAGCGCGGACGTAATCGAAAAGAAGATGACTATTTGGGGAACAAACTTCTACAGGACCACAAAAATCTGCAAGAACAAAAATATGTTGTAGAAACGATCAAAACCATCCTCCAAAAGCATAATCTAACTGTCAGATGTTCGAAAAGACCGCAATTACTTAAAAATCCTAATGTCCAACATCTTTACACTCCCATCATGGCTGACGGGCATTTTGAATTATTCAAAGTATTGCGCGACCTACATCCTACCCCAGCGCTAGGAGGATTACCAAGGGAAAAAGCTCTTAGGCAAATAGCACAGGTCGAGCCAGGAACACGTGGGCTCTTTGGAAGTCCACTGGGATATCTTCAATTTGATAATGCCGGTGAACTAGCCGTCGGCATCCGTTCTGCCTTGCTGACCGGAAAAACCGCACATTTATTTGCCGGAGCAGGTATCGTTTCAGAATCAGATCCACAAAATGAAGCAGCTGAAACTCAGTTGAAATTCCAGCCATTACTGCGTGTTTTAGGAGATCAAAATGACGAATACACAAACATTAACTAACCAAATAACAACTATTTTAAACGCTCTATTACTTCAGGGCATTCAGACTGCTGTCCTGGCACCCGGTTCACGTTCCACACCATTAGCTCTAGGATTGGCACAGTTGGCACGTGAGAATAAACTCAAGCTGTACGTTGACATCGATGAACGATCGGCCGCTTTTTTTGCTTTGGGCATCGCAAAAACGACCGCTCGCCCTGTATTGCTTTTATGTACGTCGGGAACCGCAGCTGCGAATTTTTACCCCGCTATTTGTGAGGCCAATTCATCACATATTCCTTTGATTGTGCTGACAACTGATCGCCCGCCAGAATTGACCAAAATTGGTGCACCGCAAGCACTGGATCAGGATCATTTCTATGGGCAGCAAGTCAAGCAATTTTGGCAACTTCCGCTCGCTTCAGATGATCCCGCCGAATGCCACTATACCAATTTCATTGTTCAAAGAAGTGTCATTCAGGCTACCAGTTTGCCTTGCGGACCTGTTCACTTAAACCTGCCCTTGCGCAAACCATTAATGCCACGGCTCCCCTTCTCGTTTGCAACTAATAACATACCGCAGAAAATTGATCGTTTAACAAGTAAAAGTAGTCTTACCAGTGCTGATTTTACTGCGCTGACCACAAAAATTGCAGGCAAACGCGGCCTTATTATTGCTGGGCCCAGCGAAATAGACATGCCCGCTAATTCTCTGTTGCGTTGGGCTGAAAATGCAGGTTGGCCAATTCTTGCTGATCCATTGAGTCAATTGCGTGGATACGACTCAAACTGTATTATCTCGGCCTATGATATTCTGCTGAAAACCAAGCACTCAATTCTAAAAATGCTCAAACCCGAGATCATTATTCGCTTTGGAGGAACTTTTGTTTCAGCAAGTCTTGCCTCTTGGCTGAAAGAACTCAGAGTACCAACCTACTACCTTGACCCAAACTGCGAATTAAATGATTATACTGAAACTACCACAAAACTTTTACCGCTTTCCGAAGCTGATTTTTTTGAAAACTGCCCTGCTCCTGTTGCGCAACCAAGTTGGCTCAGCCAATGGAGCAAAGCTCAAGAGATTATTAAAAGAAGTTGGGATAGCACAAGCCCCCAAAAGGTCGTGTCCGAAGCCCTGCTGCCACATCTGCTGGAGCGAGCACTCGCACCTAACACTCACTTGTTCATCAGCAACTCCATGCCGATTCGTGATATTGACAGTTACTATCTACCACAGACCAAGTTCTGTTACCTGTACTGTAATCGTGGTGCAAATGGAATAGATGGTGTTATTTCAAGCGCTCTAGGAATGAGCAGTCAATTTCAAAATAACGTCTTATTAATTGGGGATCTGGCCTTTTTTCATGATATGAATGGGTTGATGATGGCATACCGTTATGCCTTGCAGTTGCGCATTATTGTAATTAACAATAACGGCGGTGGTATTTTTTCATTTCTTCCGCAAGTTGGCAGCACTGACTTCGAAACAGTCTTTGGAACACCGCAAAACCTGTCCATAAAACAGACAGCACTTCTTTATCACGCTGAATATACCAGAATTCAAAATAGTGCTGATTTTGTAAAAAAGCTCCAACACTCCCCTCATGGACTAGAAATTATCGAGGTTATTACCGATCGTGCTGCCAATGTTGAACAGCATCAGAACACAGTTCAGCAAATCAAGCAAAAACTATCTGAGGAGTTTTATTAATGGAGATTGTCCTTAATCATGAGAAATACTATTTTACATCTGCACCTACCACTGACAACTCACACGCACAATGGCTGTTACTTCATGGTTTTATGGGTAGTCACCATGATTTTGATCGAATTGTTCCTTATTTGAATGGACCTATTCTGCTTCCTGACCTGCTCGGACATGGAAAGAGCTTGACTAAGTCTTCTTATGAGCGTTTTTCTATTGAATACCAAATAAGTGATTTAGCTACTTTGATAAAACAAAAAATGGCACCTCCAGTCAATCTTTGGGGGTATTCAATGGGCGGCCGCTTAGCACTTGGGTTGGCATTAAAGCATCCCGAACTTATAAAACACTTGGTCTTAGAAAGCAGCACAGCTGGCCTCATGACTTTAACTGAACGTTTGAAGCGGCGCAGACATGACCAGCGATTGGCGCAAGTATTGTTGCAAGACGGACTACCCGCTTTTGTTTCATTTTGGTCAGAACTCGCTCTTTTTTCTTCACAAAAACGACTGCCGCAAAAACAAAGAAAATTTATTCAACAGCAGCGTCTAGAACAGGATAGCGTTTGCCTAGCTAACAGCTTACTTGGAATGGGTACAGGTAAAATGCCAAATTACTGGCCACAGCTTAAAAAATTAAAACTACCAGTTACTCTGTTGGCAGGAGAACTTGATCCCAAATATACTAAGATAACAGCACAAATGCAGAAACTGCTGCCACAAGGACAACGTTATCTCATTCATGCAGCAGGTCATAATGTCCATCTTGAACAACCGCGCACCGTAGCTGAAATTGTTGAATTGGAGGGAATCTAGTTGAAGATAAGCACTGCCAAAATACTGCCTTACAATCTAAAACTAAAAAAATCTTTTCGCTCTGCACACGAAACTATTAATCTACGTCCAGTAACAATCATTGCACTCGGCTCAGATGATGGGGCTTGGGGTTATGGCGAACTTGAAGCTTTCACACAACCTAATTATACTTCTGAGACTCAAGCGACCGCACGCCTGATCATCTGTGAACACTTACTCCCACTGTTGAAGAAACAAGAGCTGTGTGCTCCAGAAGATGTCACAAGAGCTTTTATATCTGTTCAAGGGAATCAAATGGCAAAGGCGGCACTTGAAACAGCAGTTTGGGATTTATTTGCTAAGCGCGAGCAAAAAAGTTTGGCTCAACTTCTTGCTGAACATTCTCATCTGCCTAGTCGACAGTGCATCCCTGTCGGTATCAGTCTTGGTGCACAGACTCAGCCTAAAAAAATGATTGCTGCCATCACTCAAGCTGCCGCAATGGGATACAAGCGAATTAAGCTCAAAGTTACAAGCATTTCTGAAGTAAAGTCTTTTTGCAGTATACGCAGGTATTTTCCTGAATTGAAATTCATGCTGGATGCTAATTCAAGCTTTTCTTTGCAAAATACTACTCAACTCAGGAAACTTGAAGAAGCAGACATCGTCATGCTGGAACAACCACTTGCCGTGACAGACTTTGTCGAACACGCTGTACTACAGAAACAACTACATGTTCCTCTCTGTCTCGATGAAAACATCTTTTCACTAAATGATGTGCGAACCGCTTACCAACTTGGAAGCGCACAAGCCATTAATCTTAAGCTTTCTCGTGTTGGCGGCCTTGCTAATGCCCTTAAAATTATTCGTTATTGCAAGGCACATCATCTGCTTGTATGGTGTGGCGGAATGTTTGAAGGAGGAATCGGGCGGGCAACCAATCTTGCCTTGGCCAGTCTTTCACCCCTAACTTTTCCAGGCGATATTTCCGCATCTGACCGTTACTATCAAACAGACATTATCACCGAAGACTTCCATCTAAAAAACGGCACACTATCTTTACCACACGCCAGTGGAATCGGAGTAACCTTGAAGGAAAGTATCCGCCAGCAACTATCGAAACAACCTAATATTTTAAAAAGGGACCTTTAAAACCAACTGGTTCAAATTTATTATTTTAATTTTGGGCATTGAAAGAGGTTTCTGGTATAATTACGGTAGTGCAGGTGCACATTACCTAGACTTACATTTTATGTTTTATTGAACGAAAAACCATATGGTGTATAATGATGTAGAAAGATGTTTTTTTTAAGATCGTTAGAAACAACTAAGGAGCTAATTAATATGACAACACCAATTAAAATTGTGACAGATTCATCTGTTCAACTTACACCTGAAGAAGTGAAAAAAAATGATATCCATATTGTTCCCCTATCTGTAGAAATTGAGGGTAAGAACTATGTTGACGGGGAAGATATCACCCGTCAAGAATTAATCGACAATTTACGCGCCGGCAAATATCCTAAGACCAGCCAGCCGCCATTAGGAAAATTTGTCGAACTCTATGACAAGTTAGGCGCAGACGGCAGTGAAGTGTTAGTTATTACTATTTCTGACGTCCTTAGCGGAACATTCAATACTGCTCAATCGGCCGCTGAGATGTCAAAGGCCAAAGTTACGGTTATCAACAGCAAGTCAACTGACCGTGGGCTTGCATTCCAAGTTTTAGGCGCTGCTGCCGATATTGCAGCTGGTAAAACTATCGCTGAAATCAAACAGCATTGTGCCGATATCTACAAACGGACCCGTATCAATGTTTTGATAGATAACTTGGACTGCCTTGTGAAGGGTGGAAGAATCAGTCGCTTTGCTGGTGCTGTAACTAAGCTGATTAACCTTAAAGTTATCGTTCAACTTAACAATAAAAGTCTTGATGTCATTGTCAAAGGCCGCAGCCGCAAAACGTTTTTGAAGTTCTGCCAACAGGTGGCCGCAGCTCATCAAAACAACAAAATCCTTGACTTGTCACTTTCACATGTTGGAGTCGATAATGAGTTCCTTGATCGTTTAAAAGATATTATTCTACCAACCGAGAGCAAAGCCAATTATCTAGCTCGTTTGACAAGCCCTATCATTATGACGCACACGGGCTTGAACGCTGTCGGCATAATTACTCTTTCCGAAAAACCTGAACCACAAGAAGCTTAATTCATTTATGGTGAGTTGCTATTTGCGAAAATGACTTCAAAAAAAGATAAATAGAAAAACTAAATCCGATTTTATACAAAAAATGGATCAAAATTTAATTTTTGACCCGTTTTTTTATATAAGCATGTTCTATATGGCAAACTTCTCTGTCTAACTTAGAATTACTCATCGCAAAAAGCGCTATGTTCGTAATCTGACTTCAGTACTCAAATATTATCGATTTATGTTCACACCCCCTTGTTTTATCTTATATTATAGTCGGTTTAAGAATGAAATATTTACCATAGAGCCTTGGTTATGCTCTTTAATTACAGTTGAAGCTCAAAACCTGCCAGCTATTCGCATATCCACGTTTTTGAGTTTGCATTTTACTGAGCATAATAATTGCACTTAATTACTTTAATATTTAAAATAACTAAATGTAAGCGATTATTCTAAATAAACATTAGGAGGGATTTTATGGTAAAATGGCTGCGCCAATCACTTAGCGGAAGAGTAGTAACAACAATTATCCGTGTATATCTCGGCTATCTGTGGCTAACATCTGGAATTGAGAAGTTACATGGTTTCACCGCACAGAAATTCATTGAAAATGGGATTAAGAATCCGGTACTAGGTGTTGATGGAAAGCCTGTTTATGGTTGGTATACAGAGATTTTAAGGAACTTTGTTATGCCGAACGTAAATTTGTTTGATTTTCTTGTTGTTTGGGGCGAAATCTTTATTGGTATCGGCTTGATTTTAGGTGCTTTTGCAACAACTGCGACTTTTTTTGCCCTATTAATGAACTTCAGCTACCTGCTTGCAGGCTCTATTTCAGTGAATCCGCAATATATCTTTTTAGAGTTTATCATCCTTGTCGCTGGATTCAATGCTTCCAAACTGGGATTAGACTATTTTATTATTCCTTTTCTACGCAGAAAAATACCTTTTCTGGAAAAAACAGTTGGTCAGTAACTGAATATTTTTAAGCCACAACATAATACTTAAAGGTCTGTTAAAAAGTCTGTTCTCAGAGCAGACATCGCAGACCTTTTTGGTGCAACAAAAAAACCATCTATCAGGGCTTCAGACTTGAACTGAGTTCTTGATAGTTGGTTTAGTTACTTTTTATGAATTAGTCAATAACAACCTTAGTTCCATATGGAATATTTTCATACATCCATTTGGAGTCAGCAACTGTCAGATGCACACATCCATGCGATGAAGGCCGTTTACCCAAAGCAGCGGCATCTGATTTGATAAAATTCTTCTGCTCATCTGTTGGGGTAGAATGAAAGAGAAACTCACCATGGTTCTTCCACGAAACCCAATAATACGCGCCTTCATTTTCAGACTGGCTATAGAAATAATCACCACGCTCACCCTGAATATGATAAACACCTCTAGGAGTAGCAGTCTTTCCAGGTTTACCTGTGGAAGCATACATCGTATAAAGCCGTCTACCTTTATCTATTAGATAAACGCGCTGCTTCTCAAGCGACACATGTATCCACAAATCCGGATGTGCAGATATTTGCGGGTATGCCTTTTTCATTGAGGGCGCCCGCCAGTCAATATTCCGCTGTTTTTTCGCTTTTTTAACTGTTGCTGTCTTTTTCTTTTCAACTGCCGTTGCCTCTATAGTTTCCTTATGATGCTGCTGCTTAACGAATTGCAGGTTTTTACCAGCAAAAAACAGCAACATTATAATAACACTGCCCGAAATCAAGTACCGCCATCTATTACTCAGCCTCATCTTTATCGCCTCCCCGTTTTGCAGCCCATTGTTTTAAATGTTTATTCATCAACGTAAGAGCTACGCAAGGAACTTTTAGTTCACACAATTACATCTAATAGCTACGATAATTATTATCACACAGCTGCTACGATCTAATAATAGCTTCACTGCGAGCTAAGTTCAAGCTAACTGCAATGAATTGCAACTACTTAAGGTTTCTTATTCTTATAGGGTTTTTTCCAACCGATCATACAAAGAATTACAAGCCCCAACAAGACAATTCCTACGACGAGCAGATTTCGTTCAGCCAGCTGTGTGCTTCCCACAAAAACACTCAAGATAATAGTTATGCCTACACTCAGCAGCATCGTAATCCACTGAAGTTTACTGAAAGCCGTACCGTACTTTTCTTCACGTTTTGTTACCAGTGGTAAAATACCTCCTAAGCCGATCAAAACAGCAATCGCAACAATATTAATAACCAGTTCATGCCACCATAGTGCACTGAATTCGGTAACATCTTGGGGGGCGATGCCAAAAACTGTTGCGAGTGCAGTCACTGCCAAAGCCCAAAAACCAACCCACCACGCCAGTTTATTATTCTTAATAAAAACATACTGGGATGGATATCGTTTGGGATCCTTGCGAACACGCATAAAAGCATAAAAGATCCAGCAGGTGACACCTGGAGAAATAATGCCATTCAAATTAAGCAGCCAATTAAAAACATCATTCATCTCAGGCAAGAAAACACCCAGAAATAGAATGAACCCAGACAAAAAGCACGTCAGCAGGTAACCGTTGATTGGCAGTCCAGCTTGATTGGTTTTGCGCAGAAAGCGTGGCATATATTTTTGACCTGTATCTGCGACTAACATTCGTGTCATAGCATCTAATAGAACTGCTAATAAAGCTGCTAGGTAAATAACTTCTGTCCAAGCGAATAGATACATGAATAAATTGCCAACATGATACTGCTGTCCAAGCGCTTGAAAGGCGTAATAGGATCCGTTCATTTTGAGATCATACGGCAAATGATGTGCATCAAAGAAAATCCCCAGTGAGAATGATCCAAAAATTGTTAAAAAAGCCGTCATCACAACTAACATCAGCATTGATTTAGGAAATTCTCGGCGCGGATTTTTCATTTTAGTCACAAATGGCGCAATGAGTTCACACCCGTTAACAGCATAAATCAGCAACCCAACTGTTGTTAAGTATTTTAAATCAAATTTAGGCACAATAGCCCCAAGATTCATTGGCTGCGTTGCAATATGCCCACCCATACCTAAGGAGGAAAGCGCATGATAACAAACAAAACAGTCATTCCAAACATAGCAACTCCGCCAATCGAACTCAGTAGTTCCAAGGAACGTTTAAATCGTGACTGAATCGCAATGAAAACAACAAATACTAATAAAGTCCACAAAGCAAATTGGCCATTCGACATCGTGTCTTGAAATTTTCCACTGCCTTTAATTGCCCAGCCTAAACCAACAACAACCGAGTTAGCAGTATCGACCACATAGGGAATTGATGCGGCCCAATAAGTCCACGCCGTGAAATAGCCTAGGAATTCACCATTTGTTCCCCTGATCCACGAGCTTAGACCGCCACCTTCCTTATTAAAAATCGATCCTAACTGACCAACCATTAATGAATATGGAATCACATACAAAAAGAGCATTAAAACCCATGATGTAATAACACCCATACCCTGATTCTTAAAATTATAAATTATATCATCAAAACCAATAACTGTAACAAAAGCCATCATGCCAACACTGGCCAGCTAATATAATGCCTGTTATTTTCTAAATTATCCATTTTTTCTCTTCCTTGCTTAGAAAGCAATTCTCAAATCAAGTTACACCGCTCTATCATCTACTTTGAATATCCTTTAAGTAATCGTGTGCGCAAGGCAGTATCTGCTGCATAGATATACATTCCCAAACGAGCTCTCGTTAAGAGAACGTCTATCGAATTTAAAATCAGTCGCTCTTTTAACACAAATGCGTTCTTTTTCTTAGCTAAACCGTTAAAAGCTGCCTGATCTTGATAGGCCTCAGGGCATATTTTAAGACAGTCGCGCACAGCATCATACCGCACACTAGGGCCAAGGATAACACCTGCATAATTAAGGTCAAATCCTTGAATAGTGTAAACAGACCCTACTTCAGCTATTGAGTCCTTCCGTTCAGCCCACGGCAATGGTGCTTGTGGCTGGTTCCTATCCCAACGTAATTTAAAATCACCAGTGTTCACATAATAATCCTGTCCGTCCAACCGGTATGGAAAATCATAAGTTGCCAGCATACGACTTAAGCCGACTGTACTATTTTTTTGTTTAATCAGCTCATACATTTCTTGTGCATCATTCATAATCCTAAAGTCAAACTTCTGGGGTGCGGGTGGTGCAGAAATACGTTTTTCAACAAGCTCTTTAATCCAATCTTTGACATCTTCCCCAGCTTTAACCCGAAATTGCTCTGTCAGATGGTAGTATTGGACATTTTTTGCAGCAACAAGTCGCTTGAGCTTATCATTGCTCCAATAGCTTTTGCCCTTTAAAACCTGTTTTTCATCAAAAACCAAGATAACGATCTTGCTAAGCTTTATGATTTCCTGCAACTGATTCTCTTGTTTGAAATGATTATAAGGATCCCGCTTTGTCAATAGCAAATGAGCTTCGTCAATTAGAACTATATCCGACTCACTTTGCTCCTTCTGGGAACGATTAATAAAAGTTGTTGGCCTTTCAAAATTCTTCTTTAATAACCCGGGACATACTGCTGCAATATTTCTATAAAGCTTCAGCATCTCAGGATGATTTACCAAAAGATAGTTATTAGTTTTGTATAGAAGTGATGCCTTATCCTTAGCGAGTTTTTGAAGTGTCCCAAAAATGGAAGTCAAGACTACGCTCTTACCTGTTCCAGCATCTCCAGAAATAACAAAAACCCCTCGCTTTTGTTCAGCGAGAAGCTTTTTACAAAAGCGGAGCAGCCGTTTTTCTAAATCTTGTTGTTCAATTGTCAGATTCACCGCTAATAATTTATTAAGTGCCTCGTTAGTTGACTTGTTCATAATTTCCACCCGTGACTCTCATTAAATGATCTTGCTGCCAAACTTAACTCTTTTTGAAACATTTCTTCATAAATTCTTCATAAATTAGCATTAGACTGTACCTGTAACATGATATTTAACCAACTTCATTTACTCCCCCTAACAAAGTAAATGAACATCCTTTTATCGTTAGTTACTAACGAATTCCCTTCTCCGCTTGGCATAATTGCCTAGGCGGAGTTTTTTATTTATATTGCTCCATCAAGCATTAATGTTTTTTCTGTATAGTTTAATGTATAACTTAGGGAAGAATATAGCCAAAAAGAAAGCAATTTTATACTTATTTTTCAACCACGGATTAAGTTCTATATCATAATTCAAACCGTTTTTTCTTAAAATGGAAATCTGCTTTCTTGGCTCCCAGCCATTATCATACTTTATATGATGATGAATAACATGCAGAATAGTCCGTGCAACAAATACCTGAAAAAACCTATTATCAAATGTTCCTTTTTCTTGAATTCGACTTTTAACTTTTTCCATATAACTCAACGATAGAATATCGATGTCGGAATTATAGCACGTAGTCGTTGTATCACTATGTTTAAATAGCACATACAAAGGCTCATGAATAAACCCAATATCCTGCGGTTTTATTTTCAGTAGGTAATCCAATACAAACAAACTATCTTCGAAGAAATTACCGTTTTCCATTCGTTGGTCATCTAAGATGTCGCGTCTGAACATCTTATTCCACAACCCAACATCCATTTCCTTATTTCGTGTAAGATATGCTGCTATCATCCTATCTTGCTCTGTAGTATTTTCTAAAACAGATTCAACTTCAAGAGCAGCATGCGCTTTAAACTGCTTTTTAATGCCACAAACCACAAGCTTTTTATGTATTATTTCTCTGTGCATTTTTTCAATCATCCCTGGGAGCATAATGTCATCACTGTCCATGAACATGATATACTTACCCTTAGAATGGTATAATCCCTTGTTTCTTGCAGCAGATTGTTTTAAATTAGCCTGCACAAACAGTTTTATACTAGGAAACCTTTTCTGCATATCCTTAATAATAGCTACTGTATTATCTGTCGAGCCATCGTCAACAATTATCAATTCCGTTGAGAGTGATGTTTTTTGATTCTGAACCGACATGATAGCATCGCAGATATACTTAGCTGAATTGTATGCAGGCATTATAATACTTACTTCAAGTGACATTTACACACCCCTACACCATAATAGCCATTAACTTTTTGAAATATATATTTACAAATAGCACATTTTAATTTCGATAAACTAACTTATCTTCCTTAAAGTAATCAATATTCGAAAACGTCGCCAAAAAAAGTAAATTAAATGATAACTCCCACAAATGTTGATCAATAATCGAGCTTAGGACTACCAATATCAATCCTATTTCTAAAGCAAAACAATTTTTCAGCATAAATCTGTGAGATAAGAAAATTATAATTCCCATTGTTATTATAAACATAACAACACCATACATCATTAAAACTCGAATGAATGAAGAATCAATAAAGAAATAATTAATTACCTTTTTGTCGGTACCTCCACTGCCATTCTGATAAACAATTTGCCCCAAAATAGGAACGTTGTACCATTTAAATGCCAAATGCTCGAAGTATAACCGACCAGAAAGCAGTTTATTCAGAAATTCAAATACTGGATTTTTTTCAGTGTAGAAATAAGCTGCCAAAATCCCCCCTGCTGTAAGTAAGAGCATCAGCGCAGTAATTACTTTATTACCCATCCAAAGCATAACTTTGACACAGTACTTATAAGTTGCAACCACCAAAATAAGCAATACCATCAAAAGTACCGAAAGTCTAGTATCTGTAACTACATATGCTCCCACCGCCAACAAAACACATCCGACATAATCAAAGATATTAAATTTGAACTTTTTGAGAAAAGCATACGCCAGCATTAAATAAAAAATACGCGCGGCTAAATCAGTGGGATAAATTGTGCCTAAAGCGTAGCGCACAACTTCACTATTTGTCCGACCATATGATAAATTCGGAATTATTCCCACTAATGCGGAAATAATTGTTATTGCTAGATAAAGCGAAATAGTTATTACAAAAGCTTTAACTACCTTTTTCAGGTTTACGTTAACTGCCCCAATCACGAAAATATATGAGTAATATAAACCAAATCCAGCAGCACGACCACTTATGTAATACACTAAAGCACACGACAAAACAGCCGGCAGAAATATTTTCCAGCTCAATCTATCAATAATAAGTAGTTTGAAGAATAATAACACTACCGAAATTTGTGTTAAAATATTTAAAAATCCAGCCAAGTGGAAACGCATAAACATTGTGCCCCACATAAAATTTGCAGTAACACACATAATAAAAGCCAATATATAAATATTGTCATTAATATTGGGCATCTTTCTGAACAAATATTTATTTAACCTGTCAAATCTATTTGTTATCTGCAAGCTCAACTCTCTCATCTTATCCTCCTGATCTTCTATCCCTAAGTAGTTGTTTTACCCTGTCTAAAATAGTTGGTTTCAAAAGCAATAGCAGTCCTAAGTAAAGTAATATTCCTAAAGTGACTTCTAAAATTAACGACATAAAATTGAATCTAATCATCGTGCTAATTTTAAAAACTGCTATAAACATAATTAACCCTGCCAATAGGTACTTGGGAACATTCACTGCAAGTCGCTTCAGCTCGACTTGCTTTCTGATTTTCCAAAGTTGATAAATTGTAACTGCTAACTCTGAAAGTACAGTAGCAGCAACCGCCCCGCTCAGACCCCAAAAATAGATAAAGGGAACGTTGCAGATAATATTTACTACCGCTCCTAGAATAACAGAACTTGAATAGCTCTTTATCTGATTCGTTGGCAACAAATATTGCTGTCCAACAACATTACTCCAACCAATAAAAGTTATCACAGCTGCCTCTAAAATCATCGCAGATCCGACTGGTGTAAATTGCTTTCCGTAAAACCAAGGGGCAAAATTCAATGCGATTGCGGCCAGACCAAAGGTTAGCGGCACAACTAAACACGAAACAAAATCGAATGAGTCATATAAATAACGGTTCACCCGCTCACGCTCTCCTCTATGAAAAGCATTGGCCACATGTGGAAGCATAACCGTGCCTGTTGCCGTGGCTAAAGATAAAACCAGCTTTACTATATTATCCGCTTTTTCATAAAAACCAGAATAATCCGCCCCGATCATGATCCCCAGCATCGACTTGTTCAAAACTAGGTATACCTGAATGGCTATTTGAGGTATAAACAACGATAGTGCTGGATAAAAATGTTGAAAAATATTAAGCTTACTCCATTTAACAGATGTCAGCGTTTTTCTTAAGTATGGCCACAGAGTTGCATTACCCAGCAAAGTCGAACCACCCAATATCAAAATATAAATACCTGTATCATTAGGTGTTTTTACAAACGTAAAAATTAGAATAATCGAAAAAACCTTAACAAAGGTATTTCGCAAAACTGTTTTCTTGAAGTCTTCAATTCCCATATAGAGCCAGGAAATGTCTATCCCAGCTGCTAAAATATACAAAGACTGGATTAGCATGTATGTATGATATCTATGCATAAACATTAAAGATATCAAAAACACAGCATATGAGACAGTGATAGTCAGTGTTTTCAGGATCTGTATCTCCCAAAAAGTTGCCGTCATTTTTTCTCTATCGTCCCGAACAAACGCAATCTCACGGTTCCCGTACAAGCTTATCCCAATGCTCCCAAATAAGACAAAGTACTGAATAAGTGAATTTGTATAGGAATTGATCCCTACACCACTCTTACCTAAAACTCGAGTTATATATGGACTAGTTATAAGAGGCAGTATCATTGCCAGCACCTGATAACCTGCATTGTAAAAATAGTTTCGAAAAACTTTCATTATCTATTCTCCAAATTCAATTTTAACGGTGTTCAGAGCAGCTGCTATAACCTGATCCATATTATAGTATCTATATTGACCTAAACGTCCTCCAAAAATAACTTTTTCTGCTTCCTTATCTGCTAATTCCTTATAACTCTTGTATAAAGCGTTGTTTTTCGAATTATTCACAGGATAATATGGTTCATCGCCGTGTTTCCATTCTTTAGGATACTCGTGCGTAATAACCGTCTTCCCTTTACCACCCTTACCAAAATCAAAGTGTTTGTGCTCAATTATTCTCGTATAAGGCGTTTTTGAGTCCGTATAATTAACAACTGCATTACCTTGAAAGTTATCAACATCGATTTCCTTCGTTTCAAAACGTAGACTGCGGTATTCCAGTTCGCCTAGGCAATAATCAAAATACTGATCGATCATTCCGGTGAAAACAACTCTGTCATAGTCTTTAAGGTACTTGTCTTTATCAGCAAAAAAGTCTACACTAGTTGAAACCGAAATCAAGTCGTTGTCCAACATCTTTTCAACAATTTGTGTGTAGCCTCCCATTGGAATTCCTTGGTAACTATCATTAAAGTAATTGTTGTCATAGGTAAACCTTACTGGTAGTCTTCTAATAATAAAAGCTGGCAATTCTTTGGCAGAACGACCCCATTGCTTTTCTGTGTAACCCTTTATCAGCTTTTCATAAATATCAGTTCCAACTAAAGAGATAGCCTGTTCTTCAAGGTTTTCTGGTCTTTTACCATGTAACACAGATTTTTGCTCTTCAATTTTGCTCTTTGCTTGCTCCGGTGTTACCACACCCCATAATTTATTGAAAGTGTTCATGTTAAAAGGGAGATTATAAATCTCACCGTTAAAATTAGCTACTGGACTATTCGTATACCGATTAAACTCAGCAAATTGATTTACGTAATTCCAAACCGTTTTATTAGATGTATGAAAAATGTGTGCACCGTATTGGTGAACTTGAATTCCGTCTACTTCTTTTGTATAGATGTTGCCGGCAACATGATCACGTTTTTCAATAACTTTAACTTCATGTCCACGCTTTGCTGCTTCGTATGCAAAAGTTGCCCCAAACAGACCCGCTCCCACTACTAAATACTTTGCCATCAAACATTCCTCCACTTTCAATTCAAATCCTTAGACCCAAAACCTTTTTTAGCACAGTTAAATGAGAATTTTCTTCTAAAATGTATGACATAACTATTCTTTTAACCAGTTATCCATTTCATGACAGTGAAATCACTCTAACCCGCTATTTAATAAAAGACTTGAAGTTTCCAACAAAAATTTTTGCTTCTGTAAGAATATTCATCCGCCCTGTAGTTCCAACAATAAAGTTATTTATATTACACATTTGTCCTATAGTTGCTTTCTTGTATTTTAACACTTAAAAATGATTATTTGAGAGCAAAGCCACATTTACGTGCCAAAAAACTAAAGATTTTCTTCCCCCAGTGCTGTTTTCCAATAAACATCACCGGTTTCTCAGTATAATTGATTTTGTTCTTATCAACCCAAACATCAAGCAATATTTCACTAATGAAACCAAATATTCGTTTCTCGTACTCTGAATAAGTCGAAATATCAACTCTTTTTTCAACTTCAGGCAAAATTTCAAATAACCATTCGGTGTAATTGTCGAAAATGTCCCCACGAGCAATTAACATGTTGAACATATGCACTGCTTTACGCTCTACAACCTCATCAAAAATAGGAACATATTCAGGATAAAGCTCCTGCAACACATCTCGCGTTACATTTAGTCCTTCTATATGATGTGCGTGTTCATAATGAGACCACGATGTCTCAATATAGTAATTTCTCTTATGGGGCAAAATCATCTCATACTTTTCCATGCAGGCCTGTAGTGTATGCACATTCATTACATCGTTCAACTTTTCAGCTGATGTTTTGAAGAAATTCTTTTTTCCATTTGAGAAATAGCGCCTATAATGTACCAACCCCTTAATATCGGCACGTCGATTTTTCCACGCCCAGTATTGTGCAGTCAATTCACAATAGTTAGGGTTTTTTCCAGAGATATTATCGCCTGTATCATCTCTTAAAAAACCTTCAAAAGTTTGTTTGCTCTTTCCCACTTGTACAGGAACATAGATTTTATCCTTAGGCATCTCTACCTTTTTATGACTGACTATGTATATTTCAGCTTTCAACTATATCCCACTTTCATAAATAATTGAAGAAAAGATTCAATAAGCACCTTCTCCTCTGAAGATACTAACAATATTCTTAAACAAAATTTTCAAATCAAATAAAAAAGATGCGTGGTCAACATAGTAAAGCTCATATTGACACCTCTCAGGATACTCAATATTGCTTCTACCAGATGCTTGCCAATAGCCCATTGCTCCAGGTGTTACAGATAAGAATTTATCAACGTCTTCCCCATACTCTTTAAGTTCTTCTTCGATAATGGGACGCGGGCCTATCAGAGTCATTTCTCCCTTAAAGATGTTAATAAATTGTGGCAGTTCGTCAATTGAGGACTTTCTTAAGAATCTGCCCAACTTGGTGATCCGCGGATCCAACTCACTAGGTAACTTATAGCTATTTTTCAGATACAAGTCATACAATTTTTTATTTGCTTTGAGTTTAGCATCTGCACCTACGACCATCGATCTAAATTTATATATCTTGAACTTCTTACCACACTTACCTACCCGTTCCTGCTTGTAAAACAAAGGCCCCTTGTTTGTGCCAAAGCGATAGACAATAAACATTATTATGAATATCGGAACCATCAGTATTAATGCGACTATCGATATAACAATGTCTATCAATCTCTTAATAAAAAGATAGACATTTCCTTGGCCTACTTTTTTAGCTTCACGAGCCATCATAATTCTCCTCTTCGAATATACACTTTTAAAACCCACACTAACCGGAGTGATCACGTCACTAACCCAATAGCATCGCGGCCAATTATTCAGTTATGCTAATGACCATTTAATAATAATTCACTTTGGTCTGCTGAAAAGCCATTGTCCACTGTTTTTCGTCCTGTTTAGACTGGCTTCAAGCATAACACAAATTATAATACGAAACATATTTTTTAGCAATTTTACCCTGTCTAGCGCTTTAAAATACAGCTTTGCCATTCTTGCAGAACCAAATCTAAGGCAAAAAGTCTTCAACCCTGCTACGCCTCTCCTTGCAATTGAATTTATAATTAACTTTAGTCTTGCTCGCCTATCATCATCTAAAAACTATATATTCTTTAATATTTTTTAAGATCTAGCCTTTGCTGTAGTCTTTTTTGAAAAATATTTCTTGTATTTTTTTAAAGTAAAGAAAATTGCTAAACTAAGCCATCCGATTCCCGCTATAAACAAGCCAACAAAATACAAACTACCTGGGGCATATCCTATCGTCACAACATGCTTCCCCTTAGCCAGTTCTAACTGAACCGTCGCTCTCTTACTTTTGGAGAAAGGAACTTTCTTATGATCAACGTAAACGTAAGTATGTGCGTAAGTCACCACAGGCAGATCAACCCTACTTTTATTATCCAGTTTTATATTGAATGTCAAATAATTAGGTGCGGCTGTAGGTTTGATCTTTATTTCCTTATTATTGATGACCACCATATTGTTTACAATCGACTCAGCATAATTGCTATTTGCTTGAGCCCTTTTAGGATAATAATCGGTCTCACCGTAAGCAACTGCGTATCCAAACTGATTTTGGTAATTCTCTTTGTTCAACTGTGTCGGTTGAGGTATTTTTTGAACTGGATTATTGGGATTAGCAGCTTCAACGCCATATTCTGATCGTATTTTTTAATCTTAGCTGTTGTACCAGAAACTGAGCCAAAATAACCTAGAAGCCCAACAGCTGCTAAGATTAGTGAAAAAACTACGAAAGCTGTTCTAGTATTCCAACTTTTACACGATCGGGCGAGTATGTGCGATGCGACAACGGCCAAGAAAAAAGCCGAGTAACTCAAGTATCGCCAAGGTAACTGCACTGTTGCTATAAAAGACTCAGAAAACATATCCCATGGAAAAACAGAAGTTGCTATTATCATTAGCACAATACCTAACCAGTAGGAGTACCGTTCAAGAGTACCCTTTATAGTCGCATGCCATCCCACTACTACAGTTGCTAAGAGAACGATGCCGATGCTAGTGCCAGATGTATTAGCAAATGAATCTTGGATTAAAGTAGTCCCATTGATTAGTATCCCTATTCCTTTATACGCCGAAAAAATATCATGACCTATAAAATCTGTCACAAAAGGGATGATGATTGGTAACGAAAGAAGTACCGTAAGCAAAGCACTAAAAGCCAACGCCTTTAATTGCAGGAAAGAAATCTTCTTAGCAATCAAAAGGATTCCAACCACAACAACGAGAAGCTCTACCATCAAAAGTACACTAAGAATATGGCTATAAACTAATAAGCTCATACCAATGCTTAAAATATACCATTTTTTGCTATCTCTCCATACTATCTCATAAAGTCCTAAAAAGACTAAGGGTATAAAAGTTGCCGCAATAAATTCACCAAACACAAAACCACCTAAGTATAAACGGTAGGGAGCTAACGCATAGATGAAGGCAAAACTAAGGCTACGCATTTTATTTTTAGAGTAACTTAGCATGCACAGGTAGCCAATCATGTACGTAAAAAAGGTAACTATCCCATACCAGATATAGAATGAAACTATCGGATTAAAATAAAATCTGAGGATCGCCCAAGGATAAAAAAACAGTGTCGGATAAAAGAGAAAAGAACCCACACCAGTATGTTGGAATGTTGTCGTTGCAATATATGTAAACAACTTTCCCTGTCGCAAATTATCATAAATCTGTTCAACCCGTGAAGCATGGAACGCCCAATCAGAAGTTGCCAAGATACGTTGTGTCTCTAAAAAGGGCACTATCATTATCACAGTGGCAACTAAAAAAATTAGCACAATAAAAATATTCTCTAGCTTACCCCTATGATCTTTTTTCTTCATTACATTCAATTCTGACATTACCGAACCCCTCCGTGAAGATTTATTATACCACCTTATGCAATATACAATTATCTAGTCTCAAATACACTAATTATAGTAATTGCTACAAAAAAAGCAAACAAATTTTTAAATACAAAATCTGTCTGCTTTAATTAAACCTAGCACTATCTGTTATGTGTAACAAAAGTTCCCTGCCGGTCAACATCAAGCGCCACCAACTTACCGGTCAACCCTGCTTCTCTTATTTCCTGTGAAAAAGCGGCGGCCTCTTGTCCTGGAATAATAGTCATAACGGTTGGACCTGCACCACTTAAATATGTCGCCATTGAATTGTGTTTGTGTCCAATTGACCGGATTTTCGTTAGATGGGGCACAAGTTTAAGCCGATATTTTTCGTGATAAAGATCCTCTTCCATCAAACACCCAGCTTGTTTTGTTCGCCCAGTCAATAAAGCAGCAACCAAGGCATTCCCAATACTTCCGGCACTCACAGCTTCCTTGAAAGGCAACCGTTGTGGAAGAACTTCCCGGCTTTCAGTTGTTAACAATTCCGTGTGCGGAATATATGCCATGAATTGCAATTCGGGAAAATGCCCCTTAATACTCGTGTTTTTTTGCTTTACAAAAGTTGAAACAACAAAATCACCCAGAATAGCCGGAGCTACATTATCAGGATGCCCTTCAAGCTCAGTAGCAAGCTGAATTTTTTCCTCATTCGTCAAATTCATTTTGCCAAGTTGATTAGCCATTTCAATACCTGCTACAATTGCTGATGAACTGCTACCTAATCCCCGCGCTAAAGGAATATCAGATTCAACTTTAAAGCAGTGTGCCGGGAGAGTCGGCAGAATTTTTAGAGCTGTTTTAACGATCATATTCGACTCATCATGGGGAATATCTGCCCCCATATCATGTTCAACGACCCATTCCTTTGTCCTGCCCTTAACCGTAATAGTCAGGTATAATGTAACTGCAATCCCTAATGAATCAAATCCCGGGCCTAAATTTGCACTTGTTGCGGGGACTCTAATTTGCATCTGCATTGCGGCTTCATCTCCATCATTAGTCTGGTAAAACTTTATAAGAAGCAATTACATCAATGCCTTCTAGCCCAGCAACTGCTCCAAGGATCTCCGTCAACTGAGCTTCAGACATTTTATGCGTTGTCATAACCACACGTGCATAATCATCATCGAGTTCTGTTTGCAGAATAAGATGAAAACTGGCTTTAACACTAGTCATAACTTCTGTGATCTTTAGCATTTGTCCCGGCCGATCCTTAACACGTAAAGAGATATAGTATGGATAAACAACTTCGGTTGCCAAAGCCTGTTTTCCTTCACGTGAGAAGTCGTTAAACCTGCTGCCTGTTGTCCCTAAAACAATGTCCTTGGTGACCGCAATAATATCGCTCAAGACACTATTAGCAGTGGGCAACTCTCCAGCTCCAGGACCGTAAAACATTGTTTCTCCAACTGCTGCACCTGTAACGAGTACTGCGTTATTCTCATTTTGAACAGCTGCTAAAGGTTGATCTTCAGGTATTAACACAGGGCCAACTGAAACTTTGATACGGTCATTGATAAGTTTTGCAATTCCTACCAGTTTAACATTGTAACCTAATTCTTTAGCTTGCTTAATGTCTTCCAGATCAACATTGCTGATCCCTTCAACCTCAATATCGTCGAGTGTTACATTCATCCCGAAAGCAAAACGTGTCAGAATAATCATCTTATAGGCCGCGTCAATGCCTTCAACATCGTTTGTCGGGTCTGGTTCAGCAAAGCCAAGTTCTTGTGCTGATTGCAACGCTTTTTGATACTCAACATGGTTCTGACTCATCTGAGTCATAATATAGTTAGTAGTCCCGTTGACAATTCCTTTGACTTCAACGATACGATCAGCTGCAAAGGAATTGACGATTGTCCTTAAAATCGGGATTCCACCCGCTACGCTAGCTTCATAGAACAGGTCACAGTTGTTCTTTCCCGCAAGTTCAGCAAGTTCGGATCCATAAGTTGCAATTAAATCCTTGTTAGCAGTAATAATATGTTTCCCCGCATTTAATAATCTTTCAATATACTCTTTAGCTGTTGTAACTGTCCCCATCACTTCAACAACGATTTGAATATCCTTATCATTTATCAAATCATCAATTTTATCTGTCACATTAATTCCTGCTAAGTCAACATTCCTTTTCTTAGCAAGATCATGAACAACGACTGTTTTTATAACTAATTTTCGTCCTGTGATGCTTGATATCTTATTCTGATGGTCACGTAAAATTCGAACCACACCACTGCCGACAGTTCCAAGACCCAAAACTCCAATATTAATGACTTGCATGTCGTATCCTCCAATTCTTCTGATGGAATCATTTTATCATATAAATCTAATTTTTAAATCAGTAAATGAAATTAGTTTAATTTTATTCCAGATAGGAGATCTAAATAAAAAACATCCATTATTCGATTCATACCTTAAATACAGCAATACATTTCAATAACCAACCTTTTACATTTAGGTACAGATTGCTATAGTCTACTCTGATCACATTTTGTCCCTTTACACAAAATCCCTAAAGTTTACCGACTACGGACCACCTTAAAAACATGCATCTGAATTGTTGATTAGCTGTTATCACTTCCACAATTATGTTATTCTTCTTGTAAAACATGCTATATTAATGAGAAAAACATTAAGAATTCAAGGAGGAAAAACTTTATGACTGTACTTTATAGGAGCACGCGTGACAAGAACGGACGAACAGTCACTGCGTCTCAAGCAATCCTGCAGGGCCTCAGTCCAGACGGAGGTTTGTATGTTCCTGCTTCCATCCCCAAATTCGAGTTGCCTTTGTCGGCTTTAGAAAAACTGTCTTATCGCGAGTTAGCCTACCATATCCTGCAGACTTTCTTCAGTGATTTCAGTGAAAAAGAATTAAGGGACTGCATTGATAATGCCTATGGATCTAATTTTGCATCACCCAAGATCGCCCCTATCACCTACCACGCGAAAAACGCCTACCTTGAATTATTCCATGGCCCAACGATCGCATTCAAGGATATTGCCTTGCAATTGCTGCCTCATCTGATGACAGCCGCGGCCCGTAAAAATGGTTTACAAAAAGAGATCGTAATCCTGACAGCAACTTCCGGTGATACTGGTAAGGCTGCTATGGCTGGTTTTGCAGATGTTCCTGGTACTAGGATAATTGTCTTTTATCCTAAAGACGGCGTCAGCCCTGTTCAAGAACGACAAATGCTGACACAGCAAGGAAAGAATACTTCTGTTGTCGGTGTGGCAGGTAACTTCGATGATGCTCAAACAAATGTTAAGAAAATATTCAACGACACCGAACTAAATGAAGAATTGGAACAAGCTGGTTTCCGCTTCTCATCCGCAAACTCTATCAACATTGGACGTCTTTTTCCTCAAGTTGTTTACTACTTTTACGCTTACGGTCAATTACTTAAAGCTGGAAAAATAAAGAAGGGAGATTCCATCAATTTTAGCGTCCCCACTGGTAATTTTGGCAATATACTTGCTGGGTATTTTGCTAAAAGAATGGGCTTGCCAATCAACAAACTTATCTGTGCTTCAAACCGCAATAATGTTTTAACTGACTTCTTTAATGAAGGGGTCTACGATAAAAACAGACCTTTCTATGTAACATCTTCTCCTTCAATGGACATCCTAGTTTCAAGCAACCTTGAAAGACTACTATTTTATATTAGCGGGGAAGATCCTGTCAAAACAAAATCTTTGATGGATGAATTAACAAGCACAGGCAAATATAGAATTGATGATTCTATGCATTCTAAATTAGCAGACTTCTATGCAGCCTATGCTACTGAGGAGCAGACTGGACAGGAAATTGCGGAAATTTTTACTGCGGATCAAACAGCTATCGATCCACATACAGCAGTTGCTGCCTATGTCGCAAAAGAATATCAAAAAAATACTGCGGATCCGCACCAAACGGTCGTTGTTGCAACAGCTAGTCCGTATAAGTTTCCCCAGTTTGTACTTACTGCGCTTCATGCAGAATACAGTTCTGGTTCGCCACTATCATTGGTTGATGCCCTTCACTCTAAAACTGGCACACCGCTGCCACAGACAATCAAGGACCTCGCCGTACTTCCACTCAAGCATCACCGTGAAGTTGCTCCAGCATTAATGAAGACAACTGTCGCAGAAATACTAGGTATCAAGCCCGAATAGATTGCACCTTAAAATATCAGTGGGTTGTCCTGAATACCTAATTAAGCATAGGTGCTCAACAAACTTAAAAAGCGAGGAGTTAGGTCAAATTTTTTTGACCCAGCTCCTTGCTTTTTAAGTTAAAATATACGAACTAACGTATTTCAATAATCAATCTTTTACGCTTAATCACAGATTAACCTAACCATAGTCAAATTAGACCGTGTTCGTAATCCACAGCTAATGTTCAAGGGCTAACAACACTTAGCACTCTCCCTCTTAGTGAATATACAATTTCATTTTCTATGGTATATTATTATAGTGTTTGTTAACTATACGAATTGATATCAAGCAACGCTAGTAATATAATGTACGCAGTTACAAGCAACGGATATACTATGATTTACGTTGTATTGATATTGGAAAGGTTTTAATTATTTTATGGAAAATTATATTTTATCGTGGCATGATAGTGCAAAAAATACTGGGGGAGTCAAAGCAAAAGATGATACCGATAAATTTTTAAAAAAGTTAGATTATAAAGTCATTGACACTCCCTATGGGAAAATTTCCAAAGTCCTATATATTTTTTTCATACTCCCACTAGTTCTTATTAAAATAAAGCCTGGAATAGTCTTTGTTCAATTTCCCTCTGGGACCCCTGTCATTATGAAAAAAATAATTACTAGTATAAAAAAGTATACTAATGCCAAACTTATTATGCTCGTACACGATGTTGAAGCACTCCGTCTCCACAGTGGATCTGGTCATGAACAGGAAACAAAAGCTGAACTTGAAAGGTTGAATTCTGCTGATGGACTAATCGTTCTTAATACGAAAATGAAAAAATGGCTTACCGATAAAGGCATTACTATCCCTATGGTCGATCTGCAGGTTTGGGATTATGACAATCTGCAACCTTTTCAAGAAAACCCTAAGTTTGATAACTCTATTTGTTTTGCAGGCAATTTAGGCAAATCAGTGTTTTTAAAAAATCTTAATTTAAGGCATAATTTAAGCATTTTTGGATCGAACCAACTTGAAAGCTATCCGGAAAATACAAAGTACGAAGGGGCATTCTCCCCTGATGAACTGCCAAAACACATCTGTCAAAACTGGGGACTCGTCTGGGATGGTCCCAAGATAGATACTTGTGATGGGGCTTATGGTAGCTACCTTCGCTACAATAATCCGCATAAGGTTTCGCTCTATTTAAGTACAGGAGTACCGGTAATTATTTGGAAAGACGCAGCCATTGCTGACTTTATCTCAAAGAATAACCTCGGTATCTTAGTGAGTGATCTATCTGAGTTAGACAATATTTTAGATAAGATAACTGAAGCGGAGTATGCTGAGTTCAAAAAAAATGCTGTATCCATCGGTCTAAAGATGCGAAATGGTTTTTTCCTGAATACAGCTCTAAACAACCTACTTAAAACAATATAATACTGTCGGAGGCTCTCATAATGAACAACTATGTTCTTTCAATATATGACAATAAAAAAAATGATGCTGGTCCCAAAGCGAAACAAGACATTGATAAATTTTTAACTGAAGAGAATTTTGAAATTATTAAATTAAAACTCTCTTTAACTACTTCCTTAGCTGGAAGATTGACGAAAATAAAATATTCACTTTTTGATATTCCGAATATTTTTCGCCGGCGCAAAATTGACACACTCGTCTTGCAATATCCATTTTATTCATTGTTCCTAATGAAAAAGTTAATTAATAATGCAAAAAAACATCCTGACACTAACTTGGTATTCATCATCCATGATGTTGAATCTCTCCGTCTTTTCAAAAACGATCCTGCTTATGTTGCATCCGAGATTAAACTTCTTAATGCAGCAGATGGCCTAGTTGTTCATAATCAAAAAATGCTCAGTTGGTTGAAACAAAATGGGGTTACCACCCAAATGGTTCCACTTGAAGTTTTTGACTATGACAACCCGCAGAACTTCCAAACAAGTTCTGACTACGAGAGAAGTGTATGTTTTGCAGGCAATCTCAAGAAATCTGAATTTCTAGAAAAAATGCACTCGCTGAATGAAATTGATATATATGGTCCTAACCCTGCAAAAAGCTATCCAGATGGATTAAACTACAAGGGATCATATTCCCCGGAGGAACTGCCTAAATACTTAACTCAAAATTTTGGCTTGGTTTGGGATGGCACTGAGTTATCCCAGTGTAATAGTGTTTTTGGTGAATACATGAAATTCAACAACCCGCACAAAGTTTCTCTTTATCTAAGTTCTGGAATCCCTGTTATTATATGGGACAAAGCAGCCTTAGCTGACTTTATTGTTTCGAATGGCGTCGGGATAGCAATAAGTAATTTAAACGATCTAGACGATATTTTAAAAAATGTTTCTCCTGATGAATATAAGAAAATGCGTCAGAAAACTATTTCGATAGGTAAAAAAATGCGCAATGGTCATTACATCAAAAAAGCAATAAGTGCTTTTGATTAAGTTATTGAACTGAGAATGCTACTCATGGAACACACCTATGCGGAATAGAAGAAGAGCTAGGTCAATTAAATTTAACTTAGCTACTTGTTTAAATTTAAAATTAATACGTTATTTAATTAATTACTTTAAATAGTT
>NZ_BALC01000004.1 GCF_000612445.1 Liquorilactobacillus sucicola DSM 21376 = JCM 15457 | reverse complement strand
CAGTTTTCAAAGGTCTACATAAGTTAACAACGAGTATTAATTCTAAACTATAGTCAACTATATGTCAACATAATTCTGATTTATATTTATTAATCATTTCACGTTCAAAATGTATAAATAATCAAAAAATATATAACTCGTTGTCCGTCAAGGCAAGCGGGACAGAAGAAAAACTCTCAACAAATCTCAAGTCGCCCTGACAACAATGAATATAATACCAACTATTCATCCTAACGTCAACAATTTTTTTGTTTTTTTGTGTTTGCTAAAAACAAGGTGTTTTTTAAATAATAAATTCTTTTATCAATATTCATTTTTTAGGATCATAAAAGGTCGTTTTGCAAAAATACAACATGCCTTTATCTATAAATCACACATTATAAAAAATAAATCCATGATATTGTTCGCTTTTCATTTTTAATTTAGTGTCTTACAAGCAAAATTGGAAAATATTTATATGGAATAAACAGGGGACCAGATCAAAATTGAACTTTGACCCGGTCCCCTTGTTCTAAACATTGCATTATACGAACTAATACGCTTCAGCAGACTAGCAACACACTTTTATTATTTCACTTGATTACTTCTACACCGTGCATATAAGGCTGTAGGGCCTGTGGAATCGTTACTGATCCGTCTTCATTTTGATAATTTTCCAAAATAGCAGCCACGGTTCTTCCCACAGCAAGACCAGAACCATTCAATGTATGCACTAACTGCAGCTTGCCATTTTCATCACGGTACTGGATATGCGCGCGACGAGCCTGAAAATCTTCACAATTTGAACAACTCGATATTTCACGATACGTATCCTGTGCAGGAATCCATACTTCAAGATCGTGCGTCATGGCAGCAGAAAAGCCCATATCACCAGTTGACAGAGTGATTATATGGTACGGCAATCCTAACTTTTCCAGAATATTGCCCGCATTTTTAGTCATTTTCTCCAATTCATCATATGAATTTTCGGGTTTGCAGTACTTAACCATCTCAACTTTATTGAACTGATGTAGTCTGATCAACCCCCGTGTGTCACGTCCTGCACTCCCAGCCTCAGATCTAAAGGCTGGTGATAAAGCTGTAAAGTAAACAGGCAATTTTTCTGCTGGAATAACCTCATCACGGTAATAATTCGTTAAAGGTACTTCTGCAGTTGGAATCAAAGTCAAATCCTGTCCTTGAATTTGGAAAACATCTTCCTTAAATTTAGGAAATTGACCAGTGCCAAACATTGAAGCGCCATTTACTAAATATGGTGGAAGTATTTCAGTGTAGCCTTCTTTTTCATGTTCATCCAGCATAAAATTATAAACTGCACGTTCAAGTTTAGCCCCTAAACCCTTATAAAACAAAAAACGGCTGCCGGAAACCTTTGCTCCGCGTTCAAAATCTAAAATTCCAAGTTTCTCGCCAATTTCCCAATGAGGTTTAGGTTCAAAAGAAAACTTGCGTGGTTTACCTACTACCTTTATCTCCACGTTTGCATCTTCATCCGGCCCAACAGGAATAGTTGGATTAGGCAGATTAGGCAATCGTGCAGCCATATCCCTGACACTTGCATCTATGGTTTTTAATTCTTCTTCCAAGGCTTTTATCTTAGCTCCAACTTCCTTCATATCAGCTATTTGCTGACTAGCATCTTCCTTGTTCCGCTTTGCAGTTGCTATCGCCTCAGATACTTCATTTTTCTTCTGTCGTAAGGTTTCACTCTCAACGACCAGTTCACGCCGCTTTTGATCTTGCGCGACCAAATTGTCAACAGTTTCTGCTTTGACTCCGCGCGTGGCAAGTCTTTCCTTTACCTCTACAACATTTTGCCGAATCATCTTAATATCTAACATTTAATTTCCTCCTTCATTTACAAACAAAAAAGTCCTTCCATCCCTCAATTGGGACGAAAAGACTCGATTCGCGGTACCACCCAAGTTCGACAAAAAACATCGCACTCAAAAAATAACGGTCTCCCGTGCAGCATTACCTGCCCATACAATCGAACGCTGGATTTTCGACGTCATGATTCACAGCAACCATCATGTCTCTTCTTGTCTACTTATGGCGAACTCAGATGTTTTCCCTATAACTATAGTATCATCATAATATCAATTACTAAAAAATTCAAGTACAGAAGTTGAGGCCCGAACAGCTCTACTATTTTTTGGTATCCGTCGGGGTTAGATCAATTGACTCCAACGGTATCAACTTAGTGTGGTGCTTAAACTTATAATAAAAATAAAGAACCAAAAACAGTGGGACACTCATATAGCTGACTCCTATTGCTTGCCAGTCCCAATTAGCAAAAGACTTCAAATCTTGTCCTATAATCACCAGAATACATAGTACCAATGAAAGAATCGGTCCCAGTGGAAACAGCTTCGCTCGGTACCGTAATTTGTCCAAAGACTTACCCTGTTTTTTGAAAGCTCTGCGAAATCGATAATGTGAGATCGCAATTCCAAGCCATGCGATAAAACCTGTTAACCCACTTGCGCTAACCAAAAAAGTGTAGATTCTCGTTCCATAGACACTAGCTAAAAAAGTAAATAAACCAACAGCTGTCGTCCCTAAAAGGGCTGGGAAAGGGATACCGCGAATGTTCAGTAATCCAAATATTCTAGGAGCATCTCCGCTGCGTGCTAAAGAATACAGCATCCTTGTTGAAGCGTACATTCCTGAATTTGCAGCCGATAATACTGAAGTTAATATAACAGCATTCATGACACTCGCTGCCGATGCAAGCCCCGCCCTGCGAAACACAAGGGTAAATGGACTGATCGCAATATCATTTGCACCTGAACCTAATAAGTTCGAACTTGTATATGGGATCAAACAAGCTATAACAAAAATCGATAAGATATAAAACAATAGAATCCGCCAGAAAACCTGTTTGATTGCTTTTGGAATACTTTTTTCCGGTGTTTCAGACTCTCCAGCCGTTATCCCAATCAATTCTGTGCCTTGAAAAGAAAAACCAGCAACAACAAAGACACTAAGAATTGTCGGAATTCCACCAACGAATGGAGCTTTTTTGTAAAAAAGATTCTCTAATCCTACAGCATGTCCCCCCATGATACCAAAAATTGTCAGTACACCAACTATCAGAAAAAGAATAACTGTCACAACCTTGATTAGTGCTAACCAATATTCAGTTTCACCAAATGAAAGAACAGAAAAAGCATTGATACAAAAAATGATAGTTAAAGCAAGTAAGCTAAAAATCCAGCTAGGAATACTTGGCAACCAGAACTTCATTACAAGGGCAACTGTACTAATGTCAACAGCCAAGGTTATTGCCCAGTTAAACCAATAATTCCATCCCATCGCAAATCCAAGTGCGGGATCAACAAAACGCTTAGAATATGTTGCAAAAGAACCCGTCACAGGCAGATAAGTAGCCATTTCCCCCAAACTCGTCATCAAAAAGAAAACCATCAATCCTATTCCAATGTACGCTACAAGTGCTCCACCGGGTCCAGCCGTGCTGATTGCTGAGCCACTAGCAACAAATAGCCCAGTCCCAATGCTTCCTCCTAAAGCAATCATTGATAAATGCCGTGTCTTCAGGGCCCGTCTAATCTGTGGCCGCTGTGAATCCTGTTCAATTTTCACTTTTAAACCTCCCCAATTTTGAGGCCTATGCGTATACTTCAATTGCTTAAATTAAAAAACCTTGCCGCATTTTTGCATCGGCAAGGCTTTTTTTAATAATCAGTTTAGTAAACTAAAAATCAAAGTCATACTCGATAGCTCTCCGCAAATACAGTTGCGACAGTTTCCGGTCTATTAAACCGACCCCCAGCAAAATGCCGTTAAAGCGACACCAGCTTCGGCAGATGCTCCTTTCGTTATCCTTCAACGATGCTTTAACATCTCAAAATAACTACTAATATTATCTGCAACCTCTCTTCGATAAAAACATTCTACACTTTTAAAATTCTAAAAACAATACTGCACTAGGCATTAATCAAGTAAGGATCTTCTATTCTAGTGTATCTGATCATCTAAAATCTGTTTACCCAAACCTTGGTTAAAACTGTAATCGACCGGCACATCTACAATTACGGGCCCCTTGGTTGCAAATGCCTGATCCAAGACCTTCCCCAATTCACTCGCTTGAGTCACCCGTAAACCAGTTGCACCAAAACTTTCTGCATACTTAACAAAATCAACGGGGCCGAACTTAACACCTGCCGCACGGCCATACTTCAATTCTTCTTGAAATTTGACCATATCATAATTTCCATCATTCCAAATAATATGAACAATGTTCAAGCCTAGGCGTACTGCTGTTTCCAAATCCTGACTTGAAAAAAGAAAACCACCATCACCAGAAACAGAAACTACCTGTGTTTCAGGACGAACCAATGCAGCAGCTATTGCCCACGGAAGTGCAACTCCCAGCGTTTGCATTCCATTGCTGAACAATAAATGACGAGGTGCATAGCTTCTAAAGTGCCGAGCCATCCAGATATAAAAGCTTCCTACATCAACAGTGACCGTCATTTCATCAGTAACCCTCTTTTGAAGCTCACGGATAACACTTAGAGGGTGATTCAAAATTTGTCCTTCTTTAATAGCAGGAGCCTCGTCCCGTTCTTCAAATTTAATGTGCAAATCAGTTAAATAATTTCTTGAAGAAGCAGAAACACTGTATCCCTTCATATATGGCAAAAGAAAATCAAGTGTTTGCGCGATATCTCCAACCAATTCGCGTTCAGGTTGAAAGTTTTTATCTATTTCAGCTCTCATTGTATCAATAACAACAATATTAGCCTTTCCATCTGCATTCCAATTTCGCGGTTCATATTCAATCGGATCATACCCAATAGCCACTACCAAATCACTGTTTTTCAGCAATTGATCGCCTGGTTGATTACGGAATAAACCAACACGACCAAAGAAATCTTCCTCCATTTTATGCGGAATAATACCGGCACCCTGAAAAGTTTCCACAACTGGCAAATGTGTTTCTGCGATTAAATTGCGGATAGCCTTGGTTGTCTCCGGTGATGATGCCCGCATCCCCAACAGCAGTACCGGTAATTTGGCTGCCTTAATCCTTTGTGCCAATAAAGTTGACTCAATTGGACTGGCAGGCCCTAATTGAGGTGCAACCAGAGGCTTTATAACTTGTGTCTTGACCTCAGAGTCCGTTACGTCCTGCGGAACCGAAACAAAACCGGCACCCTGCTTACCAGCTTCTGCTTCCTGATAGGCATTAGCAAGCACCTCAGAAATGTTCTCTGGATCCTGTACCTCTGCACTATACTTGGTGATAGCAGCAAATAGCGCTGAATTATCCATACTCTGGTGTGTCAAGCGCAACAAGTCTGTTCTCTGAACCTGTCCAGAAATAGCCAGCACAGGATCGCCTTCAGCTGTCGCTGTAACAAGGCCTGTTGCCAAGTTACTTGCTCCAGGTCCAGATGTCGTCAAAACAACCCCTGGTTTCCCTGTGATACGCCCGATCCCTGCTGCCATAAAGGCAGCATTTTGTTCATGCCGTGTCAAAATGAGCTTTGGTGCATCAGGTGAAGTTGGGTTCTCTAATCTTTCAAAAACGCGATCGATCTTAGCTCCGGGTATGCCAAAAACATACTTAACATCGTGATTTATCAAACTATCAACGATCGCATCGGCTCCATAATATTTTTCATCATCTTTCATCTCGCTAGCTCCCTCTTAATAAAAAATTCGGATTCGAAAATACAGTATAGTCATGCTTTTTAAAGCCATTTCAAAAGTTATCATAGCATTGCATCAAAACAAATACTAGTATCTTTTACATTTGTGAATTTATTAATTAAAAATGAAATCAGATAATTGTTAAATCAACCCTTTTGGCCTATAAAAGTTTGTGAAATCATCTCAAAGTAAGCTGTTACATTTATCCTTTGAAAAAGGCCTTGGCAACGGAGCTAAATTCATATCAAATAAAATTACTGCAGCATTAGTACCTTTTAAATTATTTATATTGTGAAACACCACACTTCAAATAAGTATTTTGGTCATCTCCAGCAATTTATGTTTGTTTGGGAATGACATCACTTTCTGTTAAGTCTGGATTATTCCAGTCCACCAGCGGTATTTCCTCCTTGCCCAGAGTCTTGGAGATAACCTGATAAACTGTCTGTTCACCCAAATACTGGCACCAGCGTCTATCAGCCTGATGAAAAATACCATTCATTACTTGTTTTGCTTCTTGGGAAATAGGTTGAAAATCTTTAAAAACAAGATCAATAAAGCCTAAATCTGGATAAGATTGAATTTTCCCCTCAGTTGCGTCAACAATCTGCAACAAAGTAATTTCTTTAGGATCTCTTGCCAACGAAAAACCACCACTATTACCAGAAACAGACGTTATCAATCCAGCTACAACTAGTTTACGCAATACCTTCTGCAGGTATGTCTGGGAACCGCTGATTCGCTGATGGATCATTTGTGAAGAAAGCGGAACTTTACGATCCTGCGTTGCCAGCAGAGCAATGATGCATGCCGCTTGTTCAAATCCCTTTGTTAACTGCATTCTAAATTCTCACCCTTAACTTTAATTAATTAAAAAGCCTGCAATATGTATAAACTTGCTTCGCGGAAGTATGCCCAAAAAACGGGTTGGCTTTCCTTTTAACAACTAGCACAAAACCATTTTTTTCAAGAACTCGCTGTGAAGCAACGTTCCTATCTGACACCATTCCTGTCACTTCTTTTATTCCATTTTCTTGTGCCCAACCAACCATGGCTGCAAGGGCCTCCGTCATAATTCCTTGACCCCAATAGTCTTGGTTAAGCGCGTAACCGACAACCCGTCTATCCTCTATTGGTTGACTCTGCTCTCCTATTTGCTCATACAAACAGATATTGCCGATTACTTTTTTTTCAGCGCTATATTCAATAACCCATGTGTGTTCATTATCCAGAATCCTGTAAAAAGCACGGACATCATCCAATGTTTTACACAAAGTAAATTCAGCTTCTTGAGCAACTTTTTTTTGCGTAGCATAATCCTGCAAATCAAATAAATCGCTCTCTTTAATACGCCTAATTTTTAATCTCTTTGTTCTTAGCATAAATCCTCATCTTCTTAATAACCTGCTCCTCAGTCCAATTACAAGGCAGTAAGAGTTTCTCTGGAAATGAAGAGAAAGCCCCTCTCGTAGACATCTTCTCAACAGTTCGTTCTAAGAAGCTACTAATTTATTTTAGCATTTTTTCCAAACAATATACTACTAGTTTGTAACTGCCTGTGTTGATAAGCATTAAATATCTTCAAGTTTGCTTTTCATTATGCTGCTGGGGTCAAATCTCATCCTCATCTTGCTTATAACAGCATAAGTTTTAGTCTCCACACGCTGCTAAGACCTTTATACTTTTTGATTTTGATTATACAATAGCTTGGTAGCTTTAATTTGTGTTTGCATTGTTTGCTAACTTTAGCGCAAACTCAGTTAATAAAATAGCTTTCAAGGAGAATTCAATATGATTAATGACGTTTTACTATTCTTTGTTATCGGTCTTTTCGCTGGAACCATGGGTGCTATCCTAGGGCTTGGCGGGGGAATTATCATCACACCAATCGTCACCTTGGCTTTCGGGCTTGATATCAAATATGCCATTGGGGCAAGCATAATTGCTGTAATAGCGACTAGTTCGGGCTCTACGATTGCTTTTCTTAAAGACGATGTTCTTAATCTTCGTGTGGCCATGTTTTTAGAAATTGCAACAACGATCGGTGCGATTGTTGGAGCTTTTTTAACAGGTATTATTGACCCTAGTTTTCTCTATGTTATTTTTGGTGCTCTCCTTGTTTTCTCAAGTTGGAATATGTACCGCAAGTTACGTGCTGGAGCTGAAGTCTTCCACAGTCCCCAGCATAATAAACTAGCCGATAAGTTCAAACTTAACAGTTCCTATTATGATAAAAATTTAAAAAAGCAAATCAACTACCAAGTTGATAATATACCGACCGGTCTAACAATCATGTTTGGTGCTGGCATTGCAAGTGGAATGCTTGGGATTGGTTCGGGCGCTTTCAAAGTCATGGCTTTGGATAATGCTATGAAAATGCCGCTTAAACCGGCTAGTGCCACTAGCAATCTTATGATGGGAGTTACTGCGACTGCAAGTGCAACTATCTATTTTTTTAATGGCTCGATCCGTCCAGATATTGCAGTTCCATTAGCACTTGGAATACTTGTCGGCGCCGCAATTGGAAGCCGTATCATGCAGTTGCTTCCAGCTAGAATTATCCGTGGTATATTTATTCCAGTATTGCTTTATTTAGGGCTGCAAATGATTCTTAAAGGAATGGGGGTAATTGCATAATGAATTCAAAAAACAAAAATACCGCTGCAGAGATGGAAGAGATTGAAATAATCATTGGCAAGATTATGCGGGTTGGCGTACTGCTAGCCACTCTTTTCATGCTGGCAGGTCTATTGCTCCTACTAATCACATCTAATTCAGGTTATCCTGGTAAAAGTTTCCCGACAACTATAGCAGCAATTCTTTCGGGCCTAACAGAGTTCAAGGCATTCGCTTTTATGATGACTGGGATCTTCCTGTTAATTTTAACTCCCTTCCTGCGTGTTGTTATTTCGGTATATGCCTTCTACAAGGAAAAAGATACACTTTACGTTTACATCACCCTCACTGTCCTTTTCATCCTTATTATTAGTTTCTTAATTGGTCATCATTAAGTTAATTTGCTAAACTAAGAATAGCTTTAATCAAAAAGTATTAAGGGGATGTTCACGGTGGCTAAGGATAGAGAACGGCTTAAGGAAGAAAATTCAAGAAGAGCGAATCCTCCCCATTCGAAACCCGCTTTTAAAAGTCGTCAAAAAACGATTTTTTTCTGGACACTATTTGGCCTAATCTGCTGCTTAGGAATAGGGATACTTTACGTTTCACGAATCTATAAAAACGCACGTCAAGCCACTAACACTATCTATAGTCCAAATAATGTCAAAAAGAAGCGTGACACATCTTCTTTGTTAAAAAGCGGCTCTCCTATTTCAATTCTTTTAATGGGCACTGATACCGGCGCTCTCGGGAGAAATTTTAAAGGCAGAACAGATACTTTGATTATTTTGACGTTAAACCCTGACAAAGAGAAGATGACACTAGTTAGTCTTCCGCGTGATGCCAAAGTTGCTGTTACTAATTATGAAAACCGCTACCCTAGCAAATTAAACTCAGCCTATGACTATGGTGGCTCTGCAACTGCTGTGAAAACGGTACAAAAATATCTTAATGTTCCAATCGATTTTTATGCAACCATCAATATGGGCGGATTAGAGCATATGGTCAATGCAGTCAATGGCGTTGATATCAGCCCAACCTTAACTTTTTCTTACGGTGGTTATTCATTTACAAAGAACAAGACTGTTCACATGTCTGGGGCTGAAGCACTAGCATACGTCAGAATGCGCCATACAGATCCTCAAGGTGATTATGGCCGCCAACTGCGGCAGCGACAGGTTCTTACACAAGTTGCATCTAATGGCGGCAAATTAAAAAATCTGTTAAGCACCCGTTTCTTTGGAGAAATTTCTAAGCAATTAAAAACAGATCTTTCTTTCAATGACATTATGCTGCTCGCTTTAAAATATCGCACAGCAACACATCACATGACCTCGGATCATGCTCAAGGAAACCCACAAATGATCAATGGGGTGTCTTTTGAATCAGTTCCTGAAGATGAGAAACAACGTGTTACAGATTTATTGCGTTCATCTTTGGATATCCCCAAAGCCGAAACTGGAAATACTCTTTTAAATTCAAATGGCAGTTTAATAAACACTCAAAATTAAACAATTAAAATTAGTTGTAATGGGCGCTTGCTTGCGTTCTGTCGCAGCTTTTTTTATTCCAAAAACAAGCAGTATACTTGCCATCAAAACAAGTGCTTGCTACGTTCTCAAAAAATAAGTTTGTGAAATAATATTTTTATAGCAAAATATTATTGACATTTATCCAGTCAAAATAGTATAGTAATTACAAGTTAGTAAGCGTTTTCACAAAAGGAGGATTTATTACTATGAATGAAGAAAGTTATCTTGCTTGGGCTGAGTCAGTTCCACATAATTATGAGATTAACTTCAGCAATAGCATTTTGTCACCAGAAGTTAATGATTTCCCTGAATTAAAAGAGTTAGGAAAGATTACCGTTTCCGAACATAAAAAATGGCGCGTTAAATCTATCGTCCCAGAACTGGCAGTTTTTGAGCAATGCTTTGTAGCGATCATGAAAAAGCATCACGTTCCAACAGAAAACTACACCATCGTTCAATTAGACGAAGAAATGGTCTGATTTTTTAAAATTTAAGTTTTTACTATTCTCTTTTGTTAGTATACAAAATATTGTAAATCAACGCTCCCCATTAGCTATGACTATTTCAATATTAATCGGGAAACTTTTACTTGCACGATATCTCTATACACGCAATAGGCAGCAAGAGAACGGGGCTGTGCCAAAAGTGAAATTTTGGCACAACCCCTCTTTTATTCCGTATAAACGTGTTCCATAAGTCACAATCTCGTTCTTTTTTACCGGTTTACATAGTCTATCTACTTGCTTTTCCCCACCAAAAGTAATATTTGTGACTTGGATATTTCTTAACAAAAAAGCTTCTAGAGTCATTCTCTAAAAGCTCCTACAATCTTATGCCTACTTCATGTCTGTTTGCTTTAAAAAACTATTTTTTCTTCTTGGGACCTCTGACACCCGTCAGCAAAACACTCACTCCACCACTGAAAACAACTAGAACAACCATGATAAAAAAGAGTATTTCATATGATCCGATTTCAATTATTAATCCACCTAGTAGTGGTCCAACAGCATGCCCCAGTGACGCTGCAATGCTGACTAAGCCCTGATACCTTCCCTTTTCACCTGTACCACTCAAATTATTAACCAATGATGAGATCGTTGGAAATGTAATTACCTCTCCCAGAGTTACGACAATCATTGATAAAATAAAATGCATATAATCTTTAGCAAAAATCAATGATGTGAACGCTATTGTAAATAAAAAGAAACCCACATATATTTTTGTGTATTCATTAACCTTAAAATGTTCGTCGACAAAATTTATCAGCGGCTGCCCCAACACTATCAGCAACCCATTCATTGTCCACAGTAAACTATACTTGCCAATAGCAATTCCTAAGGTTTGCATATAGACAGCCAGATTACTCTGCCACTGGGAATAACCAATCTGAATTGCCAAATATGTTAATAAAATAAACAGAATAATGACAACATTACGTGTTTTAGTCTTGACACCTCTATCACCGCTCGCTTTTTTCTCATGAACATTCTTGTTTTCTTTATCTTGAGGATTATTGTAATGCTTTTTAGCTATGATGAAGAAAAGCAAAAACAAAACAAAAGTTATGCAGAAAATATAGCGTATATTAATGTCGATAATAAAACCGACGAGTAAGGTTCCCAAAACTACGCCAACATTAGCAGTAAAATATAACATATTAAAAACATAGCGTGCATCATATTTTTTTATGGATGTTGCCAAAGAATTAATAATCGTATTTGCGATTGCTCCGCCAAAACCATTGATAACTAAAAGTATCGGGTACGCTGGCCACCCATTCAGAAAAATCAAAATAAACATTGAACCCATTGACAGTCCAATTGCGGTCAGCAGCCAGTGCTGGCTATTCAAGCGATCATAGATATACCCACCAAAGTAGCTGCCTAGAATCATTACAATTGACTCTATACATAAGACGATCCCTGCCGTTGTCAAGCTCTGATTTAAATACTCGTGCATATATACCGTCGTCAATGGCCAAACAAAGCTTGTACCGGTACTTGCTATCAGACTTCCCAGCAGCAGCCAACTTAATTTAATTTCCCCTCTTCTCATTTATTTCTCCCAAAATAAAAAAACCGAAGCAAGACAGCTGTCTTGCTTCGGTTAAATTATTTTTAATTAATTAGTCTTTAACGACGTTAACAGCTTGTGGGCCACGGTCGCTTTCTTCAACGTCGAAAGTTACATGTTGGCCTTCATCTAAAGTTTTGAATCCTTCACCTTGGATAGCTGAGAAATGTACGAATACATCGCTACCATCTTCGCGAGTAATAAAACCAAAACCCTTGTCTGCATTAAACCACTTTACTGTACCTTGTTCCATAAATAAAATCCTCCTTGTGCCTGATGGCACTAAAATAGTTGTAATTCTTGATCGGCACAAATGGGGAAAGTTATTTGAAACAATCTAACCACGGTAACCCATACAAAAATACAAACATAGTATATCATACTTTGTCAAAAAAGATAGTCAAAAAAGCAATTATTTTACAAAGATATAGTGTGCTGCTTTAAAGCTAACATTGGTTTCTTGACCAGTTTCCTCGATTAATATTTTTATTGGGCCCTCAAAAGGCGCGTGGCTTATTATCTTCAACCTATCACCTATGTTCAATTCGATATCATCTAAGTAAGTAAGCAAATCATGATTATCAATAAAACGGTCTACAATAACGCTTTGCCCATCTTCAGCATCTGCTAAAACTTGATGGCTGTCCTCTTTATAGTCGCCGTCTTTGGTCGGGATAACTCCACCATGTGGACAATGTGATGGATGACCTAAGAAATCATCTAAGTGATCCATCAATCTTTCACTTGTAGCGTGCTCCAAGACTTCAGCGTCGGCATGCACATCCTGAAGTTTATATCCCAGTTTAAATACTAAAAAACTTTCCCATAATCGATGTCTACGGACCAAATTTTCTGCAATTTTAATGCCCTCAGAAGTTAACGAAATCCCTGCATAAGGTGTATGCTCAGCCAAGCCATCCTTAACTAGTTTACCGACCATTTCAGTAACTGAACCCGCGGCTACATTCAAGCTTAACGAAATCTGCTTGTTCGAGATTTTGGCTTGTGTCCCGCCTAATTCAAAAATAATCTTTAAATAATCTTCCTTCATGGGTGTCATGCAATTCACCTCACCTAATTTATATATCATAACGATACATCTAAAATAAAAATACTAGAAGCTATTATACCAGAAAATTCTCTGATCTGTTTGTATAAACTCTCTCACCAAGTACAAAATGCTTAATCAGTAATCAAAAGCAGGTAAAGCTAAACCGATTTTGTCACAAAGCTGCGTAAAATCATCTGGTAGAGGTGCAGTGATGGTTTGCCGTGTTCCATTGAATGGATCTGTGTATTCTATCGTGCTAGCATGCAGCGCTTGTCTAGTTATCCCCATCTGCATTTCCCCGCCATAAAGCTCATCCCCCAGCAATGGGTGGCCGCAAAAGGCGAAATGAACTCTGATCTGGTGCGTTCTACCAGTGTGCAATTTTACTCGCAACAAAGATCCGCGCTCATTTTCTGAAAGTACCCAATACTCAGTTTTAGCATATTGACCATTCTGCAGGACTGTTCTTCTTATCTGGTCACCCACTCGGCCGATTGGCTGTTCAATTATGCCATGTTTTTCAGAAATTTTTCCTTCAATTACAGCTAAATATTGTTTATTGATTGCCTTTTCTTCTACTTGTTTGTTGATCAATCCCTGTGCTAACCGATTTTTAGCAATTAAAACTACTCCGCTCGTAAAACGGTCAAGACGTGTTATAATGTGCGGAACCAAGTCCTCCGCATGTTTATCAAGCAGATAACCCTTTGTTCGATTAACCAATGTTTTTGTCCGATTGCTAGGACCTGGAACACTAGTCAGATCTGCAGGTTTATTTACCACGAGCCAATTTTCATTTTCTAGAAGAACTTCTATCTTCTCATGATCTGGCTTAACCTCTTGATTATTTTCTGGTGGCAAACAAAGTGTTACTTCTTCATTTTTAGAAACGTAAGTATTCAACTGGACATTTTTTTGATCAAGCCAAACTTTGCCACCACCCTCTTTAATCTGCCGCAACAGTCGATGACTTACCCCGCGATTTGCCAAAAAACGTTTAACTGTTATTTTATCTTCTCTACTACTCCATGTATAATGCATAAGCTCTCTCTTCCAAATAAACTTTAGGCTTTCTTTCTAAAAAAGCCTACAACTATTCCAAATAAACCGCATAATGCAAGCAAAAGCCCGGCACTTTGAAAGTTGACAGCCACCAGTTCAAGCAAGTTTTCCGCCAACCCGCTTGCCTGAGCAGCTCGTTCAGCTTTTGCGCAAAAAAGCCACTGTTGTTAGCGGCAAACGCCAGCACCGCCATTAATAGTCCACTCCAAAGAGCCGCCAATCCTAGATAATGAAGCCAGCGTAGAAACGCGCGCTCATGTAGCAGAAGCAGCACTGCTAGCACAACCGTTGCAATGGTACTGACCCAAAACACTATTTTTGTACCTTCATCAATATTTTTCACCATTTCTGTTACTCTGTCTAAATACCTGTCCTGAATGGTTTGATTAAGGTAGTTATCCACACTGCCTAGCAGTGATGACTGCACAGCTGCAAATTCCTCGTTGTTAGTTGACACTCCAGCACTCTGCGCTTTTAACGAAATATTTTGACTGATTTGCTGCTTTATTTTCTGGCTGTCGATTGCATTTGTCTTTCCTTTATAAACATTCTCCACAACTTCTGTTAAATCCTCTTTCACCTGCTTTGAGGTGACCAATCCACTAGCCAAAGAAGCGGGGACACCATTTGAAGACGCCAAATCAGCCACAACATTATTCACATTTGTTGTGGCTTCATTAACATAATCTGATTTAATTACTTCTGCAGCTACGAAATGCGCGTTTAGGACTGTTCTTTGCAGAATATGTGCGCCAACTGCCAAAAAAAGTGTTATCCCAATTAAAACAACTAGCAACCGGCTAATCGCATGTCCTGGAGTCTTAGTTAGATAGCGATTACGCGTGCGCCTGCTTAATTGCTCCACATCTTTACTCATTACTTCACTCCTCAACTTGTTATCTTTCTCTCAAGTATAAACTACTATAGCGCGAGGACAAACAAATTGAGTTGAAGTTTATAAAATAATTACTCGTTTCTGATTTTAAAGTGTTTCATGACCCATAAACTGCATATGCTGCTTAGAACTCCCGCTACAATTAAATCAATAAACGGCATTGTTGGATTCAAAGTTTTGCCAGCACTATTTTGATCATATCCCGCCAAGAAATTCAGCATGTTGATAATTCTAAACGACACCTTAAATCCATATCTGTCATAAGAATCCGCTATTGTTACTATCCCGACGATGAACAACGTTATCAGCGCTAAAAATATCAGGCGTCGCTGTTTTTTTGTGAAAAGGCTAAAAACACTTCCAATCAAAATACAGGTGAGTGAGAACACAAAAGACGATAATATTGCAAAAAGGAAGCTCACTAGATAAGCAACTGTTGTATTTTTGAAGAAACCCCCATATATCAGCATAAACAGTGAAAATTTTTCCCAACTAACGCCATTCAATGTCAGTTTAAGCAAAAAAGCATACAAAATACCTATTACTTGGCCTAACGTACTGATCCCTAGAAAGGCAATTACCTTGCTTTCCAATATGTATGCCGTGAAACTCCATTTTGAATCAGTATTTTAAAATCACTGTAGCTCAACAGTGCAAGGCAGCCAACGATAATATAAAGCATCGGGCCCAGCGTTATATTTTTAATTGCTTCAACTAAACTATAGTTGGCACCTGTCATAAAGGATAGTATCATTGGAAAAACAATTCCACCAAGCAGCAACCACAACAATACATAAAGTAGTTGGCGAAAAACACGTTTGAATAAAAAGTAAACAACACTTTCTTCTTTTGCTGTTATCACTTTTTTTGCCCCCTTACGTTCGTTAAATTGATAAATAGCTTCTGCAGATCCATCTTTTCGACGGTAACTGTATCAGGTAGGATTCGTTCACTGTCTAACTCACCGAAAACATAATTTCCTTGAATATTGCCTAAAGTTTCCTGCCCGATAACATTCAACCCAGATGTATATTGCTCAACTTCCTTCACGGGACCAGAAATCAAATACGCATTCTCAAGCACATCTTCAACGTCTCCATCCACGATGATCTGCCCATCTCTTATCACAAAAACATGTTCTAGACTATTTGCGATTTCTTCGATTAAATGTGTCGAAATTACAAATGTTTTCCCCGTTTTAACGTAATTGTCCACTAATTCGCGATAAAATAGTTCACGATGGTTCGCATCCAGTCCCAAAACCGGTTCGTCCAAGAACACATATTTTACTGGTACACAAAGTGAAACGATTAGTTTGAAAATTGTGCGATAGCCCGTCGATAACTTACCAAACTTCTGATTTAAATCCAATTCAAATATGTTGGCCAATTTTTGGGCGTAATTATAATCAAAGCCCCATACAGCAATTCTGTAGTAACGAACAATTGCTTCAGCTTACTGCCTTTAGAATAAAGATTACGTTCGCTCATTAAGTACAGCTGCCCGAGTGCTTCATCATTTTCAAAAACTGTACTGCCATCCAACATTACATCCCCTTCATTTGGGAAAATTCGGTTAGCAATAATACTTAGCAATGTGCTTTTTCCTGCACCATTTCGTCCTAACAGACCATATATTTTGCCTGGTTTGATCTGCAGATTTATATTCTTTAGCACTTCTTTTTTATTGAATTTTTTCTTGATCTCCTTAACAACTATTCCATTCACATTCAGAACCCCCTTTTTATTAAATCAACCAATTTTTCTTGTGAAATCTGCAATTTTTTAGCCTCGCTGATAAGCTTAACGACTTCGTCTTGGTAAAAAAGTTCTCTCCTCTTTTCGACGATCTTACTCTGTGCTCCTTCTACAACGAACATTCCAATTCCCCGCCTTTTCTCAATTAGCCCATCTGCAACAAGCAAGTTCATTCCCTTTAAAACAGTTGCTGGATTAATATGAAAGTCGCGCGATATTTCCGTTGTTGACGGTATTTGCTCGCCTTCTGCATATGTTTTGGTAAAAATAGCCTCTTGGATTTGCTGGGCTACTTGCAAATAGATTGGTTCCGAACTATTAAAATTAAAACGCATCTTTTTCACCTCATCATCCCTAGGGCAAATTACTTAGTCACTCTGCCTTTTCTTATTTAACACAATGCGCTCGTACATCAAAACCATCCCTGCATAATATCCGAAATACAGCAATCCAAAAATTGTAAAAGGTATCCAAATAGCATAATAAGGATCATTCAACAATGCTTTAAATAATTTCAGTCCAAACATTACGTGGACTACTCCAAGTGCTCCTGGCAAAACAAAGAGAATCCCTATTTCTTTTTTAATGGCCCATTTCAGATCACGTTTTCTTACACCCAATTTTGCAAGCAGCTGATAGCGTCTAACATCTGCAAAGGCACCTGAAAGAATTTTAAACATCAGACAGCTTGCCAGCATCGCTAAGAAAGCAACTCCCAAGAAAATTCCTATAAATTCAAAACCACCAAAAATTGTCTTCAATTGTTTAAAGCTGCTGAAGCTCCCGTTAACAGAAGTATTAGCCGCCAGCTGTTCCGCAACTGTCACACCATCTTTATTCTTAGTATTCTCAAGCTTTTGCAGTAGAGCGTAATCATTCGTTATGTTCTTAACTCTGAACAGAAATAAAGCCTTATTCTTAGTATTGATTCCCACAAATGCATTCTGGCCGACAACTTTCAAACGATGTTTACTATAGGATGTTGGTAAAAGCGACATTATTTCATTGCTATTTTTCTCAAGTGCAGGAATGCTTTGATTAACATATTTAATATTATACAAACTGTTGTTGAATTTGACCATTTGAAGTGGAACATCTTTCACTTGCTTTTTATTGAGATAAACAACATTCTCAGTGGCTTTTAGCTTGTATTTACCTTGTTTCTCGACTTTCAATTTTGCAATCAATCTTTTTTGTTGATTGCTTGGTTCTAGAATTCCCATTGTATATGCCGACTGTGCGTGTGCTGCATTTTCAATTGAATTTCTAAACCCAATTCCGGTAGTTATCGCTCCCAAAGCTAAGGCAAAAAGCATCGAAACAACAGTTAATATCCTAGTATAGTCAAATATTCTATATTTTAGCTGCCCCAACGTAAAAGTATTCAATCTTTTTTTTCGCTAAGCGGCTTTTCCTCAAAAAATCAATAATTACGATTATGCTGGCATTAAACAAAAAGTAAGATCCCAGCGTCAAGGTTATTAATGATGCTGGAATTGTGCTTTGCTTTAAAACATTTGCGTTAGATATCACCCAATATCCAGCAACTAAGAGTAAAATTCCCACTAAAGCCTGCAGTAATTGTAAATACCATGGCATAAAACTTTTGCTGACCGTCTGCTCACTTTTAAGGAGTTTCAATGCAGGTTTGCGTACCATAACAATTGTATTAAGAATTGCTCCCAGCAGAAACAAACCTAAATATAAAAGTGCAGTCCATAAAATAGCTTTTCCCCAAAATGGTTCATAATACTTGGGGGTTATTCCCAATAGCTTCGTTAAAAGTCTAGGAACAAATGAACTAGCTAAGATTCCTAATGCGATCCCAATGATCGTCGACAAAATACCAATTAGAATCGTCTCCACCCATACAAGCTGACCGATTTTTTTCTTTTTCGCTCCAAGCATCATAAAAAGTCCATAATCATGCTTACGCATATTCAGTAAAAAATTATTTGCGTAGTTTAGATAAACAAACGTGATCAGCATCAATAAAATTGACCCAAAGTTGAAAATATAACCGGTAAAACTAACAACCTCTCCGTTAGCCTGTAAAAACCGGCTGTTTGTTGCCAGTGTTTCAAAAAGATAAAAAATTGCACTGGAAATAATGAGACCTGACAGTAAAATCAAGTAATCCTTCCATCTATTCTTTAAACCGCCAACTGCCAATTTTCGTAACATCATGTTCCTCCTTCTATCACTGTTCAAAAGTTCCTAAAATATCAAGAATCTCTTGATAAAAAACACCACGCGTTTGCTTTTTATCCTTGAGCAATTGACGACTAATATAGCCATCTTTAATAAATAGGATCCTATTGCAGAAGCTCGCTGAAAACGGATCATGTGTCACCATCAGAATAGATGTTCTATGTTTTTCATTGATTTCAGTTAAAAGACTTAGCAATTCACGTGCGGACTTAGAATCAAGAGCTCCAGTTGGTTCATCTCCGAATAAGATTGCGGGATCATGAACCAAAGCTCGCGCACATGCCACCCTTTGTTTCTGCCCCCCAGACAATTCATACGGATAGTTCTTCAAAAGCTCTGAAATTCCTAATATCTGTGCTACTTCTGCTACTTTTTTGTCTATTTCATTGGCTGTAACAGATTGCAAGGATAAAGGCAAAGCAATATTCTCGGCTGCCGTCAAACTTTCAATCAAATTGAAATCTTGAAAAATAAATCCAATTTTTTGTGCTCTAAAATCAGCTAACTGATCTCCCTTCAATGAGCTGACCTCATCTCCAGCTATTTTTACTGAACCTGAGGTTGGACTGTCAAAAGTTGACAGCATATTCAATAAGGTGGTTTTTCCTGAACCGGAAGCCCCCATTATCCCCACAAATTCACCTTGCTGCATTTCAAAATCAATTTTTTTAAGCGCCATATACATTTTTTCATTTTTTTTACCGTAAACCTTTTTTAGATTAACAACTTTGACAACAGGTGTATTCAATGTATTTCCTCCATCCACTCTTTTAGTTAGTTACTTATGCAGTTAACCATATCACTGAGTGTCAGCAGAGTCAACTTCAATTCGTAGACTAGCCTCTTAAAAAGATTAGAATTTAAAACACGTTGCCAAAAGGAGGGAAAATTACATTCCCTTTTGGTAACGTGTTTTAATAAAGATTATTTTCTGCTCGCTCGCAAAATTTTTGTAGCTTACCGCCTAATTAACACATTTTCATTTTTGGTATTGAACGCGCACAAACAGCGTAAGCAATACGAAATGTTAGTCTTTTGAATATATCCCACCCTTGATTGTTTTAGAATTTATCCGATGCCTTTTTCAAACAAAGCAGTTCTAATATTATCTAAAATCTCTTTTTGCAAAGCATTAAAAAAATAGGCTTGTCTGTATGCAATGCTTGTTACAAATTGTGGCATGTCCTTGTCCAGTAAGTTGAGCTTGACAATATCGGTTCTCATTGGTTTGATAACCGATGTCAAGAAACCAACACCCACACCATCTGCAATCAAATTCATTAGGCTATGCGTCCCATTTGAACGAAAAATGACATGCGGCCTAAAGTGATTTCTCTGTGCTAAGACATTAATTGCTTGATTATGAACAAAACCATTTTTAAATAACACAAAATCTTCTTTTCTCAATTCTGCGAAGTAAATGTTTTTTTTACTTGCAAGTTTATGCTCCCGTGATACAAAAATGCTAAAGGTCTGCCGATCAAATTCCTCCGTGATAATTTCTTCATCGCTTAATGAGTCGATCGATCCGAGCAGTGCTAAGTCGACCGCGCCATTTTTTAATGCCTCAAGTGTTCGCATCGATCCGTATTCCATTGTATTGATCTTACTTAATAAATTTTTTTCCTTAAGTATTCGTGCAACTGCTGGAAAGTAGTTATTCTCTATAATCGGCGGCAAGCCCAGAGACAATTTCTTTTGTTTGATATTATTTATTTCCATCTTGATCAGCTGATAATGTCTCAACATTTGTTTGGCATGCTGCAAAAGTTGATGCCCACTGTCTGTGATCACCAATTGACCACGCGCGCGATGTCTAATAATCAATTTCGTATCTAATTCTTTTTCTAGTCTTTGCAACGCAAATGTTACACTTGGCTGACTTACTTTAAATTCCTGTGCAACTTTCGAAAAATTTTTCAATTCTGTAAGTTTTATAAAGTACTCTATATCTCTTGTATTCATCCAGAGCTCCCAATAACGCTGACACAGCAGCTTTTTAAGTTTTATTATAATAAATACTTATTATAATACACTATTTTGACTATAAAAATAATCTTCATATATCATAAAAGCAACTCAAAAAAAGGGAGTAATACTATTGGGAATAAATATTATTAATGATCCATTCAAAAATAAAGGTACGGCCTTTACCGCCCAAGAACGAAAAGAATTAGGCTTAGAGGGGTTGCTTCCCCCGTATGTTCAAACATTAGATGAACAGGTAAAACGTGTCTATGCTCAGTTTCAGACGAAGACATCGAATCTTGAAAAAAGACTTTTCTTAATGGAGATCTTCAATGAAAATCGAACACTATTCTTTAAACTGTTCAGCCAACATGTCGTTGAGTTTATGCCTATCGTCTATGACCCAACAATTGCTGATACGATCGAAAACTATAGTGAACTTTTTGTTGATCCTCAAAATGCCACTTTTTTGTCAATTGATGAGCCAGACGCCATCGAAAACTCATTACGCAACGCAGCTAACGGTCGTAAAATCCGTCTTATTGTTGTTACGGATGCCGAGGGGATTCTAGGTATTGGTGACTGGGGAACAAACGGGGTTGATATTGCGGTCGGCAAGTTAATGGTTTATACCGTAGCCGCAGGCATTGATCCTAGTCAAGTTCTTCCTGTTGTTTTGGACACTGGAACAAATAATGAAAAGCTTTTGAAAGACCCTTTGTATTTCGGTAATCATCATAAACGCGTTACAGGTGCTAAATACTACGACTTTGTTGACCGTTTTGTCGACACAGCTGAGAAACTTTTTCCCAACCTTTACCTTCACTTCGAAGATTTTGGACGCGACAATGCAGCTAATCTGCTTAACAAGTACAAAAATCAAATCACCACATTCAATGATGATATCCAAGGTACCGGCATCATTGTGTTAGCAGGTATTTTAGGCGCAATGAATATCTCCAAACAAAAAATGACTAACCAAACTTACTTATGTTTCGGTGCAGGCACGGCTGGAGCAGGCATTACCAAACGTATTTATGATGAATTCTTACAACAAGGCTTGACTCCTTCTGAAGCTCGAAAGCACTTTTATATGGTCGATAAGCAAGGTTTATTATTCGATGATGATCCAACTCTAACACCTGAACAAAAGCCATTTGCAAGGACACGCGATGAATTTAAAAACGCAGCTGAGTTAACTAATCTAGAAATGGTTGTTAAAACTATCCATCCAACAATCTTAGTTGGTACTTCAACACAACCAGGTGCATTTACGGAAACCATAGTGAAGGAAATGGCTGCGCACACTGAACGACCAATAATCTTCCCGCTCTCCAACCCAACTAAACTTGCAGAAGCCAAAGCAGCAGATTTGTTGAAGTGGTCAAATGGTCAAGCTTTAGTTGCTACTGGGATTCCAGTTGAAGATGTTGATTTCAATGGCACTAAATACCAAATCGGTCAAGCTAATAATGCTCTGGTTTATCCAGGTCTTGGGCTTGGCGTGATTGCATCAACGGCTAAGTTGCTAAATGATGAAATGATTTCAGCTGCTGCTCATTCATTGGGTGGAATTGTTGATCCTGACAAACCTGGTGCTGCTGTCTTGCCTCCAGTTTCCAAGTTAAATGTTTTTTCGACAACAGTTGCAAAAGCAGTTGCTAACAGCGCCGTTAAACAGAACCTGACCCGTTCAAAAATTGCTGATGTTGACGTAGCGATTGAAAACACTAAGTGGACACCACATTACTAAGAGAGTGTGACAAAATTGACCATCGAAAAAATAAATTATAAAAAATTTCTTTTGCCGCTTATAGTCGGATTGCTCATTTGGTTTTTAGCACCTTTTAAACCAATTGGAGTCTCAATAATAGCATGGCATATGCTTGCCATTTTTGTTGCTACTATCATTGGATGTATCACACAGCCCTTACCAATCGGGGCAGTTGCTATTCTCGGATTCACCGTTACTGTCATCACGGGAGAAGTAAAAATCGATACCGCAGTTGCTGGTTTCGGCAATGATAGCATTTGGTTAATTGCCATGGCGTTCTTTATCTCACGTGGTTTTATCAAAACTGGGCTCGGCAAGAGAATAGCCCTTGTTTTTGTCAGGCTGTTCGGTAAAAAGACACTTGGGCTTGCCTATTCTCTTATTGGGGTTGACTTAATACTATCGCCTGCAACTCCAAGTAATACGGCCAGAGCCGGCGGAATCATGTATCCGATCATTGATTCTTTATCACGATCGTTTGGCTCTAATCCTGAAGATAAAACCGAAAGAAAAATAGGTTCATTTCTGACCTTTGCCGAATTTCATGGTAATACAATAACTTCTGCCATGTTTTTGACAGCGATGGCAGGCAACCCGTTAGCTCAGTCCTTAGCTAAGGCTGCACATGTTAATATCTCATGGATGGGTTGGTTCTTAGCGGCACTTGTCCCAGGAATCATCTCTTTGATTTTAGTTCCATTTTTGATTTACAAACTTTATCCACCTGAAGTCAAAACGACCCCTAACGCCAAAAAATGGGCGGAAGATCAATTAAATAAAATGGGCCATATGTCCATAGCTGAACGTTTCATGGCAGTCATCTTCGTCGTTGCATTAATTCTTTGGGTTTTAGGCGGAACATTTAAGATAGATGCGACTTTAACAGCTTTTATCGCTCTTTCATTGCTGCTATTAACAGGTGTCCTTTCATGGTCCGATATTTTGCAGGAAAAAGGTGCATGGAATACTTTGACGTGGTTTTCCATCCTTGTGATGATGGCCACCCAATTAAATGTTCTAGGTTTCATTCCATGGTTGAGTAAGACAATTTCCACCAGTTTGCATGGTCTTAGCTGGCCGATTGTCCTAGTGATCTTAATTCTATTCTACTTTTATTCACATTATCTTTTTGCTAGTGCAACGGCTCATGTCAGTGCAATGTACACTGCTTTGTTGGGAGTGGCTATAGCTGCCGGCGTTCCTCCTCTGCTTGGTGCTTTGATGCTTGGTTTCTTTGGTAATCTTTTTGCTTCAACCACACATTACAGTGATGGTCCTGCGCCAATCCTATTCTCCTCGGGGTATGTACTTCAAAAAGACTGGTGGACTTTAAACGCTATTCTTGGAATATTTTATCTAGTGGTTTGGTTGGGCATCGGAACATTATGGATGAAAGTCATAGGGATTTTCTAAAAAGACCAGCGGATAAAAGATTTAAAATCTATATAACCTGCACACTAACGCAAAATTGCGAACGTAATACATTACTCATATGGAGGTTAATAAGCGAGCGTGCCATAAGTCGACAAAATTTGAGTGCTAACGCGAAATTATGCACAGAGAGACCATTTTGATATGCGTATTTCGAGGCAGGCAGGGGATTCCGACTTGTGGAACACGTTTATATAAAATAAACATAGGGGCTAGATCAAAAGTTAACTTTTGATCTAGCCCCCTATTTAAATTTCACATTGTATAAATTAACGTTTTTGTAAGTCCATCTTTTCTTCATTTAAGTATGAACTGCCTTTAGTTCACACTTAATATTCAAACTTTACTGTTCATCGGCAAAAATTGTTTCTTTTATTATCCCGCTTAAAGCGAAAGCTCTTTATTGTCATCGCGTGAGGAGTCTAAGCTAAAAACGTCTCGTGCGATCATTAATTCTTCATTTGTCGGGATCATCAACAGTTTTGCACTACTTCCCTTTCCCGTAAAATCAAGCTCATCTGCATCAGTCCACTGTCCTTCAACTGCCCTGAAAATGTTAAGCGGCTCCAACTTGTTGGCAATGCGTTCACGCATCACAGCATCTTTTTCACCAATTCCACCAGTAAAGACCAAAGCATCAGCACCTCCTAATTCCAGCCAGTAAGCACCAATATAATCCACAATCCTTTTCACAAACATCTCAATTGCTAATTGTGCCTGGGGGTCCTCAGACGCCTTCTTCTCCAAAGTGCGCATATCGTTACTAGTCTCTGAGACACCCAGCAAACCGGACTTTTTATTTAAGATGTTAAGACAATCATCAATATTCTTAATCACTCCCTTATGCATTAAATAAAACAGGGCGGAGGGATCAATGTCTCCTGAACGCGTACTCATCATTAAGCCGGAAACTGGTGAAAAGCCCATAGAGGTATCAACACTCTTCCCATTCTTAATAGCAGTCACCGATGCACCTGCCCCAAGATGTAACGTAATTAATTTCAGAGAAGTTAACGGTTTCCCGATGAGCTTAGCAGCTTGCATTGCCACATAACGATGACTTGTTCCATGCGCTCCGTATTTGCGAACCTTTAACGTACGATAGTATTCATATGGGAGTCCGTATAAAAAATTCTTTTTTCCCATGGATGAGTGAAAAGACGTGTCAAAAACCGCAACCTGCCGTGCATGCGGCAACAACCTAGCAGTTGCACGAATTCCCTTTGCATTAGCGGGATTATGTAAAGGAGCAAATTCAGCTAATGCCTCAATATCTCGCAAAACTTTGTCTGTAATCACAGTTGAAGAGGTGAACTTTTCTCCTCCTGCGACAATTCGATGACCAATTCCATGTATTTCTGAAAAGTCATTAATAACCTGATATTTCTTTAGTAATTTAAGTGCTAGTTCAACCGCTTCAGTATAATCAATTGCTGTATCTAAATGAAGTTTAGTTTTAAAATTGTCTTGTTTAAAAGTTATATTGCAATAATCAGCGTTAATCGGGTCAAATAACATACTAACAAGGCTTTTTTCTAATGGCATTGCAAAAAGCCGAATTTTGAGAGTAGAACTTCCTGAATTGACGGCAAGTATTTTCTCCATGATCATTCCTCCAAAATTGTGGAATTATTGATAATTTATGTGATTTACTTCACAAATATAATGATAACTATTTTTTATATAATGTCAACCCTATAGAAGCAATAATAATAAACAAATGTCTTTTCCTTAATATATTGTAAAAGCCTTATTTAAGTAGCATACTTCCAAGCGTTCCAAGAGATAACTTTAATTTAAGCAAAATAAAGAATTTGCAAATATATTCACTAAAAGAGAAATCTTTCCAGTTTTGCTGCAATAAAAAAACTAGTCTACTGTCCTGAATCCGTTCAGAACCCGACTAGCTTTAAATATCGCCCTTGTCTTATATACCGCTTATCAACTTGCAGTTACGGTAATATTATAAAAAGCACAGCTCCTAAAATGCCACCCACAACAGGGCCAAGTACTGGAACCCAACTATATTTCCAATCAGAACCACCCTTGTTTTTAATAGGTAAAAGTGCGTGTGCTAGACGCGGTGCTAGATCTCGTGCTGGATTGATAGCATAACCTGTTGTTCCACCTAACGAAAGCCCGATCGCAATAATAAGAATTCCCACGATAACCGGGGTTAAACCTGCTGTAAATTGACCACGGGTAAATGCCAAAAGTGAGAAAACTAAAACAAACGTTCCAATAACTTCACTCATGAAATTTGCAAAATAATTACGAATTGCCGGACCAGTTGCGAACGTTCCTAAAATCAATTCTTTGTCCTTAGTAGCTTGCCAATGAGGCAAATAGTGAACCCAAACTAACAGTGCTCCTAAAAATGCCCCCAGCATTTGTGCAATAATAAAAAGCAGCACACCTGACCAAGGAAATTTATTTGCCAGTGCCATTCCAATGGTAACTGCTGGATTAAGATGAGCAGGGCCTAAAAAAGCCGAAGTATATATCCCCATTGTAACTGCAAATCCCCATCCCAGCGAGATTACCACCCATCCTGAATTGTTCGCTTTCGACTTTGTAAGATTAACTCCCGCGCAAACTCCGTCTCCCAATAATACTAAAATAAATGTCCCAATAAATTCACCCAATGCTTGAACTGGAATACTATTCATCTCTTTCACCTACCCTATAAGTTGTTTTTGCTTGCTTTGTTTAAGATAGTTCAATTCGGTTTCTGAGATCACTTGATCCAACTGTGTACGCATTTTATCTGTTTGTTCACTTGACCAACCTAGAATCTCAGCCATTTCTCCAACAACTGACTCTTTTATTTTGCCGACCTTATCTGCATGGAACAATATATGATTTGTCCGACGCAGAAGATAGTCAACAGGTGTCAGGGTCATTTCCTCTTTGACTGCGTAATAGAGACTTAGCCGTTCGGCAAGATCGAGTGTAGAATTTGTCTTCATTTCTATTTTACTAATGTTTGCGATAACACGCGGTGTGTTTGAACCAAAGCGATTAGCAAGGTCAAGTGCTCTTTTTTCAGGTATTCCTTTCTCCATTGTTATTGTTTTATAAAACTCAATCGTGTCTTCAACATTAGTTGGATCAAAGTGTCCGCCTGATACTTGGAGCTTTTTGGAATCGATTTCATTAGAATCAACATCAAAATAGTCTTTCAACATTTTTCTAATAAGTTTCATTGCTCCCGCAGCCATTTTACGATAATCTGTTATTTTCCCACCAGATAGTGTAATCAACCGATTTTCTCCTACATCCAGTGACGAACCCCGTGAGACCTGCGACGGTGTCAATGCCGTTTCCATTCTCGCGGTCCTTAATTGACTGATTGCCTGCTCAACATCAGCGCGCGTCGCTTCGTCTTCATTAAACTCGCTCACGGTTTTGACCAAGTGTGCAAAACTTTCTGCTGATACTTTGCCCGCGTTTGCACCACCCCCATTATAGTCAGAGCTGCTGTTCCCAGCTATTAAAGGTCTCAATCCGGCCCAACTAGCCTCAATATCCCTCAAGCTAAGTCTGGTTTTGGGAAAATGCTTGTTAAGTGCCTTTAATAAATAATCAACATCTTTCTTTTCAACCTTCGGATGCCTATAGTCACCCTCATAATCAGTATCCGTTGTCCCAAAATAAGTTTTCCCTTCACGCGGTACGACAAAGATCATTCGGCCGTCACCCATTCCAGAGTCAAAGTAGGTGGGCTGCGGAACAGATAAACGTGTCTCGTCCACAACTAGATGAATACCTTTGGTTGGGCGCATTTTTGGAACTTGGCTCTTGCTTTTGTCAAGTGCAAAAACCCGGTCCACCCACGGGCCTGTGGTGTTGATAACCAATCTAGCTCGAATATCGAATTTTTCTCCTGTCAACTCATTTTTAGCTTTCACCCCCTTAATAATTCCGGCGGTATCGTAAAGCGCAGACACAGCTTTGACGCGACTTGCAATAATTCCGCCTAAAGTATTTGCCTCCTTTAAGTTCTCAATGACTAGCCGTGAATCATTATTGACATAATCAAGGTAAACGCCGGCGCCTAACAGCCCTTCCTGATTGATGTTCGGCTCTCTTTGAATCACTTCTGCCCTGTCAATTGTATAATTAGCATACTTAGTACCATTTACTCCTGCTAAACGATCATAAAGATCCATCGCAACTTTTAAACTGAACATGTTGAAGGTTGAAGCTGGGTCATCATAAACAGGCAGCAGCATTGGAAATGGGCGTGGAATGTGTGGTGCTATTCCTTGCACAACAGCTCGTTCCTTTACCGTATCAGAAACAACTTCGACATCAAACGTCTTTAGATAACGCAAGCCTCCATGTACCAATTTAGTTGAACGTGAACTAGTTCCTTCAGCAAAGTCTTGCATCTCGATCAAACCGACCTTAATACCAGAAGCTGCCGCTTGGACAGCCACACCTGCTCCCGTTATTCCACCACCGATAACTAACAGATCAAGCTCCTCATCCTGTAGACGTGCAATATTTTCTTGCCGAGTTTCATTTGAGAATCCCATTAGCTTTTCCATCCTTCCTTAATCGTCTTCATTTTCTGGCCTGAACTTGAATACTTGTGTTGCTTTAACTGCATTTTTCCACCCTGTATATAGATTCTCACGTTTTTTTTGTCCCATCTCTGGCTTAAATGACCTGCCTACTTCAAAAATCTGTTGCAGCTCGTTTGTGTTCTCCCAAAAACCAACGGCAAGTCCTGCCAGGAATGCAGCTCCCAGCGCTGTTGTCTCAAGATTTTTTGCCCTCTCTATTGGAATATTAAGCAAATCAGACTGAAACTGCATCAAGTAATTGTTATTGGCCGCCCCGCCATCAACCCTAAGCGCTGGGATGTTGAGTCCTGTGTCTTTGTTCATCGTATCAACAACATCTCTCGTTTGGTAAGATAGCGCTTGCAAAGTTGCTTTGATAAAATCTTCTCGCGTTGTTCCGCGCGTTAATCCGAAAACTGCACCACGTGCTTCACTATCCCAATATGGTGCACCCAACCCAGTGAAAGCTGGGACCACATAAACTTCATTTTGACTTTTTGAGGAAAGCGCAGCCTCTTCTGACTCTGGGGCTGAATTAAGCATCTTCATGCTGTCGCGCAACCATTGCAAGGCTGAGCCAGATACAAACACCGAGCCTTCAAGAGCATAAGTAATTTTACCGTCAATTGAATAACCAATTGTTGTCAACAGATTGTTTTTTGAAAGCGTTGGTTCTGAACCTGTATTCATAACGATAAATGAACCTGTGCCATAGGTGTTCTTTACCATTCCTTTTTTTAGCGCTAATTGACCAAATAATGCTGCTTGTTGATCCCCAGCCATTCCAGCAATTGGAATCGAGCTGCCATAAAAATGGTATTCTTTTGTTTTACCGTATACCTCAGAGTTTCCCTTCACTTCTGGCAACATCACTCGCGGAATATTCAGCAAATCCAGAATTTCTTGATCCCAATCCAACTTATGAATATTAAATAACATCGTGCGGGATGCATTTGTATAGTCTGTAACGTGTACATCCCCACCTGTTAATTTCCAGACAAGCCATGTATCAATCGTTCCAAACAACAGCTCCCCCTTCTCAGCTCTTTCTTGCGCTCCAGGTACTTGGTCTAGTATCCACCTCACTTTAGTCGCGGAGAAATAAGCATCGACGACTAAACCAGTCTTCTGATGTATCATCTCTGCGTGTCCCTCGTGCTTAAGCTTTTCAGCCAATTCATTAGTTTGACGTGATTGCCAAACCACTGCGTTATAAATTGGCAAACCTGTTTTTTTCTCCCAGACAACCGTTGTTTCACGTTGATTTGTAATACCGATTCCACTTATCTGATTCGGATGGATTCCAGAATCGATAAAGGAAGTTGCAATCGTCGATAAAACAGCATTCCAAATTTCATTTGCATTATGTTCCACCCATCCTGGATGTGGGAAAAACTGTGTAAATTCTCTTTGTGAATCGGCAACCTTTTTCCCATCATGATCAAAAATGATTGCTCGTGTACTAGTCGTTCCCTCATCAATTGCCATCACATATCTATTATCCATCAATAGCCCCCCTTAAAATATTGCGAGAATTGCTAAAAAAGTTACCCTCCGAAGTTATGTATCCGCTATCATAACAATTTATATTGTACACAATATTTATTTTTATTCAATCATTTTGCCTTTTAATTTATTTAGAAGCTCTCTGTAATTTATTAATTATTTTAGTTAAGTATACTATATTAACCATTAAAAAGAATTATTTTAGCTTGAACTATTCTTCTGATAACTTAGAGTATTTTACCGGTATGGAAAAAATTTCCTATGCTATTTTTAAGCAGATTTTTTAAACTTTTGTGTCCGCTCCTCTATAATCAAGACAAAAGACTTTTTGTAAACCAAAGGGTTGCACTATCAATAAAACATTGAAAGAGGGTACAATCTATGACCGAGAAAATCAGGCATTTTAACTATCTCTTAATCGGTGGTGGAATGGCGGCTGACCAAGCAGCTGCAGGCATTCGTTCCATTGACCGCAAAGGATCATTGGGAATCATTTCCGCCGATTCTGACGAGCCTTACGCAAGACCGGCTTTAAGTAAAAAACTTTGGGTTGATTCAGACTTTACTGAAAATGATACAAATTTTCATACCAAAGAAAAAAATAACGCCAATCTCTTTTTAAAAACGCAGGTAACAAATATATCTCCAGCGCAGCACCTTGTTACTACGACCGACGGAACCAAATTCAGTTACGACAAGCTATTACTTGCAACTGGCAGCAAAGCTCTAACGCTGAATGGCCCCGAGAGTGACTTAGTTGTTGCACTGCGTTCTAAAGCTGATTATCGTAAAATTCGTTCTTTTAGCAGTCCTCATAAACACGTTATCGTTGTTGGTAATGGCTATATTGGCAATGAAATAGCAGCTGGACTTATCCAAAATGATGTTCAAGTTTCTCTTGTCATCAGTGGAGAACAGCTCTACGATAAAAAATTTCCAGCGAACTTAAGCAAACAGTATCAAGACAAATACCTTGCTGCCGGTGTTAAAATATACTCTCGCAAACGTGCTCAAAAATACGAAGTTGAAGATAATCATGTTAAGCTTTTTCTTAATGATGGTTCAATTCTTGAAGGAGATGGTTTGATTCTAGGATTAGGTGCTCAGCCCAATCTCGCTCTTTCAAAAAATGCGCATCTAAAATCAGACAACCTCGGGGTAGTTGTTGATAAGTATTTAAAGACCTCTGCAAATGATATATGGGCTGCAGGCGATATTATTTGCTATCCAGATGTTATTTTGGGACGTCAGAACGCAGGCCATGTCAACCATGCTATCAAGTCAGGATATATTGCTGGGCAAAATATGGCTGGCAAGATAATTCCTTATGACCATACACCATACTTCTACAGTTGGGTTTTCGATGTTTCATGGGAAGCTCTGGGGACTGTCAGCTCAAATTTAGAAATGTATGAAGAGAAACTCAAACATTCGGACGGCAAAGTCGTTTACTATTTTGAAGAGAATATCCTACAAGGCGTATTACTCTGGAATGCAGCGATAAACTTGGATCATTTTCGCAATATTTTGAAAAAGAAACCGCATTTTACAGATTTAAACGCGCTATTACCGTTAGAGAAAGCTAATTAAATCTATTTTAGTAACAATATATGTCTTCGCCCTTTTGCTCGAACTATCAAAAAAGGAACCTTGGTCAAGAATTAAATCTTGAGTTAGGTTCCTTTTTTAAGTCGATATATACGAATTAACGTGTTCTATAAGTAAAATTTTTCGTCTAACTTCGAATTGTTCATAACTACAAACTCATAGTGTTTTCAATTTTGAGTTAGTCTTCAAATCCGCTGACTTATGCACACGTTCATTGATGTACCCAACATTCACCAAACAATAATTATTCAACAATAGAAGCTATCATTTTGTTTACTGCTTCTTTTTCACGTTCAATGAGTTCGACGCGGCTTTCAATCACTTTAATATCCATTGTGATCTCACGTTTCAAACCTGGAGTTTCCAGCTTAGGTTCAAAGAACTTTTTAAACTCTGCCAGCCGTTCTGCTGTTCGGAAAACGCCCGCAATAACTGTAATAAATGTCGTAAATTCCATGTCTCCGCCAACTGTTTTCTCAAGCCAGTCCCAGTCGTCACGTAGCCAGTCCCACGCTGCCTGTTGCCCATCTTCATTAGACAAGACACCGCGGAACCAAGCACGCAAATCCTGCGGCTTTATTGTTTCAGCATCCTTAAATTTGGTAATTAAACGTGCAATCAATTCTAGATCATTAGTACTTGTCAAAGCCGAATTTATATCTGCTTTGTAACTTGCATCGGAAGTTGTCCGATATGCTTCCAGTAAGTCGTCAAACAAGCGACTGTTGCCGAAATTTTTTACTTCATTACGCAGTACAAGAACTCTAATATCAGCTGGTAATGACGCTAAGTTCGTACTGTTGGCAGTGAATAAATCGTGCGCTACAGCAATCGCAGCTGCATTCTTAGCATACAAAGCTGCATTTAACACGTACGGACGTGTCAGCTGGTCATCATTTGATTCATTAGCTTTTCTTTGCCAGCCCAAACGCGCAACTTGTGGCGCGCTCAACTTATTGAAGAAGTCTTGCAGATTCTTTTCCTGTTCAGAATCAGGTGTTACGAACTTCTTCAGATTGCCTGCTACCTGATATAAAACCGTGTTAACAACGGCTGAGTGGCTATCTGCAAATTTTAAGAGCAGCGGTATAACAGCAACATAAGATACTTGTTTTCCTTCTGCCAGCAAACGCAAGTCTTGTAAAAGTTGCAACCTTGAAATATCATCCAGAGAGTCCGCATCATTCAAAAGATCGGTTAGCAAAGTGTCATCGTATCGAACAATAAAATGTGAATTATTACCTACATTCAACCTGAATGGTGTACCAGCACTTTCACGTAGAGCAGCATAATTCCCCAACTCTACCTTCTTCTCAGCTAAAATTGTCGGTGCTTTTGCATAATTGCTATTCAACGGGATCTGCCATTGGCGGCCTACTTCTTCACCCTTGCCAATAAAGAATTGCTGCTGTTGCAATACTAACTGCCCATTGACGACACTAGCCGTTACTACTGGGTAGCCCGGTTGCTCTAACCATGAATTCATGATAGCACCTACATCAATACCAGCTGCATCACCTAAAGCGGACCATAAATCAGCACCCGTCGCATTGCTAAACTGATGGGCTGCAAAATAGTTCTTCAAACCAGCTCGCAAAGCATCATCACCAATCAACGCACGTACCATCACCAGCATACGTGAACCTTTTGCATACACGATCGCACCATCAAACAAAGCATCAATTTCTGCTGGGTTTTCAACATTAACATGCACCGATTGTACCCCATCAGTAGCATCCCGCTGCAGCGCAGCTGGAACCTCTGAGGTTTGGAAAGTTTCCCAAATACGCCAGCTAGGTTCAAGAGCATCAACTGCAACATATTCCATCATGTTGGCAAAACTTTCATTTAGCCACAAATCGTCCCACCATTTCATTGTCACTAAATCGCCAAACCATTGATGGGCTAATTCATGTGCGATTACGGTTGCAACGAGCTGTTTCATATCAAGTGCCGTATTTTCGGGGTCAAGCAACAAATACGCTTCACGATACGTTACCAGTCCCCAGTTTTCCATTGCTCCTGCCGAGAAATCAGGTAAAGCCAGCTGCCAAGAATGAGGTAATGGATAAGGTGTTTGGTAAAAGTCTTCATAAAACTCAATGGATCTTTTAGCAATATCAAGCCCAAAGTCCAATTCACTAGGCCGATGTGCCTTAGTCGCAAACACACCGATTTTCACGCCACTTTTGGTAGTTGTCTGTTTGCTTTGCAGTTCACCAAAAGCGAAAGCAACCAAGTAAGTCGACATTCGAACAGTTGTGTCAAAGTAATGGATTCCATCGACAACCCGAATTTCTGGCATATTACTTAACGTAATTTCACCTGGATGCTCATCAAATTTAAGAGCTATATCAAAAGTCGCTTTGGCCTCAGGCTCATCAATACACGGAAAGGCTTGTCTTGCAAAATTAGTTTCAAACTGTGTTCCTATAATCTGCTTTTTGACACCATCTACCGTGTAATATGATGGATAAATCCCCATCATTGTGTCTGTTAATTGCGCATCGTATACAATACTTAACTTAACATCACCCGTTTTTTCTAAATCAATTTTAAGGGCATCATTTTCGTTATCAATCTCAAAAGGCAAACTTTGACCATCCAACTGCACAGATAGTATTTCCAGATCTTTCTGATGAATCGAGATATTTTGCTCTTTAGCCGTACCTGTAATCGTTGTTTTACCGGTAATTTTTTTAGATTCACGGTCAATATCCAAAAAAATATCATAATGTGTTGGTTGGAACATATTATAAAAGCGTTTCAATTCAGCCATAATTTCTCCTCTACTTTGTTAGAATAAAAATATTATACGACTTTCATTCATAAGACGCTACTATCCTGAAATGGGAAACCATTAAAAAGCACCTCGTAAACAGGCCAAAAAGACCATTGCTTACTAGTTCTCTACGACATACTTCTTGTACTTTTTATAATCATCACTAACTTGCTGTGCATACTTAACTGTCCACGCAGCCATTAACTCGTCAAAATCATCCCCCGCTTCTTCAAGATAACCTTGAATTATCGGTGCAGTTGGACTATGAAAATGGCTGAAAGCCAGAAGCAATGCACAGACTTCTGTATAAAGTTTATATCCTTGCCATCCCATTTTTTCAAGATCAAATGAACCTTTCATATCTCTGAATTGCCGCACATAATAACTGCGTTGTCCAACATTCATACTTCCTAAAAATGGATCTGAGGCAGACTGCATTATTTTCTGTGCCTTAATGATCCGATTACCTTCACCTATTTCTCTATGAAGATCAATATCCAGTTTCAGTGGAATAAATGAATCTCTCGTAGGCAAGGCCTCTTTAACTTGAAGGACCAAGTGGCTGCTATCATTGGCAGTCAATAATAATAGGTAACAGCGGGTACCAAAACTACCCACACCCACGCTATGTCGAATAACATCTGTAATCCGATATTGCATCAGCAAAACTTTAATCCTTTCAGGAACTGTTGTGCGATAGTCTTTAAATGCAACGGTAAATTTTTGCATTTGTTTCTTAGAAACATGAACAGACCGTGGGGTATCTTCAATAAAGACTCGCTCCCCATTAGAATTCAGCATTGTAAATTTTTTGAGCACCTTGCCCAGATCATTTTTAGTTGCCTTCCCAATAATATCTGCTAGCGGTTTTTCAAAATCACCATCGGTCTGTTCACGCACAGTTTCTGCTAGCAATCTAACTTTAGGCGAAAGATGAAAGCGTTCCATCAGATTCATTGATCCTGCTTGAGCAATAGCCGCGCGATACGCCGCAGTGACTTTCCCGAGTAACTTCCGTAATTTCTTATCTTTAAATCCATTATCCCTGCCTGCTAGGTATACACTAACAAGCAAACGACGTAGGTCGCTTTCCCAGTTGCCGATCCTAGCTTCATCAAAATCATTAAGATCAAACAGCAACTGTCGTTCCGGTGAAGCATAAAAACCATAGTTTCCAATATGTGCATCACCACAAAGCAAAACTGGAATATTACTATGAATCTGTGCAGCTAAATCAAAATCCATCAAACCAGCTGTCCCGCGATAAAATGAAAATGAATTTTTCAGCATTCGTTCTCGTCGCAATGGCAAAAGCTCGGAAATTAGATTCTTTTCAACAGACTTAATAATATTAACAGCATTTCTTTTAACGTCTTGATAAGCAGTCAATTTCTCACTCGGTACTGCCTGATACTTCTTTCTGCCGATTTCAATTAATTCTTCTTTTGTCTTTGAAACATTTATTTGATCAATATCCAAGATCTTTTTTTCAATCATGCGTACCACTCCTCGTATTTTACTACCTTTGATTATGCCTGAGCAGACCGCATTGACGTTGATTTTATCTTCAACAACTTCCAGCGCTAATTAATGTTTTAACTAAACCTAGAACAGCATGTTTGGATGCACCCTAAGCAGCCATCGCTCGATAACCGTTCTTACCGGCTTAAGAGTCCACAATAATTTTGCCTTTTTTCCCTTTAGCTTTAAGAAACCTGGCATAGTGCTTGCCTGTCAAATAAAAGCCGCGAGTATTGACTTCCCATTTTTTAAAAATCTGAAATCTTAGAATTGTCAATTCAATCATCTTCAAGCTTTTTCTAACCAGTGGCTTAGCTATCAAAGGCTGACAGAATATCTATAGCTGATTGACAACTGAGTGGTCGTTGATTCGAAACATCTTGGAAAACTCGAATTCCAACCAATGCCACTTAACGTATGGAACGGCCTTTGGAAATAAATTCTCGAATAAATTGTTTTCAGTTTTCATTAACTTCACGCTCCCACGGTAAATATGGGTGGTCAAAATAAGTCGTTGTGTCCGTTGCTTTTGACAAGTCCGCAAATTTAGAACTGTAGTCTTTAACGATACTTTTGAGTGCTTAACAGCAAGTATCCGCATGGTCATTGTCAAATTTTATCGATGGTCCCATGACAGCTTTTTCGTTCGACTAAAGTCATGATGGTAAATTCACTAATGACCTACTTACCTTTAAACAAACCATCTTATCAGTGACCGATTTCAGTTCAAGTGTTGGTGTCAGTTGATCGGTCTTCAATAGATTTGGACACATTGATTCATGTACGGGGAATACTTAAGACGTGCAAGACGAAGCTATAACAACCAAGGATCACCCCCGCATACGCGGGGAATACATTCAGACTTTCAGCACACACAAGAACATTACAGGATCACCCCCGCATACGCGGGGAATACTTATCAATTTTTGCTAAGCAATCACTACTTAGAGGATCACCCCCGCATACGCGGGGAATACTGATTTGCCCCTTGCAACACAATCAGCATTTCAGGATCACCCCCGCATACGCGGGGAATACGAGGCAAGAAGAGGTGCCAAAGCAGCAGAGCTAGGATCACCCCCGCATACGCGGGGAATACTGAAAGTTGGTGTTATGAATGGCAGGCGGTGGCGGGATCACCCCCGCATACGCGGGGAATACCGATAATAATACCAAAAAGAATGATTAGCTTTGGGATCACCCCCGCATACGCGGGGAATACTAACTGGATGGGTAACTACTTTGCTTGATTATAGGATCACCCCCGCATACGCGGGGAATACCTCGATCCAGATATGGTTAAAGATGATGGAACAGGATCACCCCCGCATACGCGGGGAATACTGTGTGGGCGCTTCTTGTGGAACGTTTGAAGCTAGGATCACCCCCGCATACGCGGGGAATACTCATTCCACTAACTGCCGAGGAACGACCAGTATGGATCACCCCCGCATACGCGGGGAATACCGGGAATACTAAATGGTGCAACTGTAGACGTTAGGATCACCCCCGCATACGCGGGGAATACTAAAAGATTTACTTCAAAGAGCCATTGGGGAAGGGATCACCCCCGCATACGCGGGGAATACAATTTCTTCAGCAGGGTAGACCATGTCTTCATAGGGATCACCCCCGCATACGCGGGGAATACCAATACTAACTTTGAAATAATCTGCCAGCTTTAGGATCACCCCCGCATACGCGGGGAATACTGGTTGGATCTTGGCAAATTGTTCTTCCATTTGGGATCACCCCCGCATACGCGGGGAATACCCACCAATTGCGCCACCTACTATTTCGCTGTTGGGATCACCCCCGCATACGCGGGGAATACACTAAATTAATCCCGTTAGACCGGCATCTTTAAATGTTCAAATTCTGTTTTTTTATGAGTTGTATCGCCAATTCAAGTGTTGCTTTTGCATCTGAATCCGCACGATGAGGATGACGATTTGAAATTTTATAGTCTTCTAAAACCGTCTTGAGACGATAATTATCCAAAAACTTATTTGTCTTTTTAATCACAGGCATTAAGTCAACTATTTTATTTGATAAACAAGGTTCTTGAATGTCTTTATATCCCCTTTCCAAGAAAGCTTCATCAAAATGAACGTTATAACCTACTATCGGTAGACTTCCAATAAATTTTTTCAATTGGACTAGTGCCACTCTAAGATCCACACCTTCGTCTGACAAAATCGTGGAAGTTAAACCCGTCAAATCAGATATCTTTTTGGGTACTATGGTATTCGACTTAATCAAAGAATAAAAACAACTGTTTTTTTTAGCTGCACCAATAGCAATTATTTGATCTTTCGTAACATCTAGACCTGTTGTTTCAATATCTAGCGATACAACTGACTCGCTTAAAACTTTCTCCAATTTATCCGTTACTTCTAGCCTCTTATGTGACATTACTTTAGCTTTATGAAGTTTTGCTGCATCGCTAAAGCCATGTTTAACTGCCTTATTGGGTACAACCAAATGCATCATTAATGGGATTCCATCATAATCTATCACATCACGGTCTGAACGAGTTGTTTTAAACGTATATCCGAGCTCGTTGTTCGTGTTATAAGCCATTGTTGCTTGCCCATTCCCAATATCGCGCATTATTCTATCCCATAGTCCATCACGAATTTTAGCACTAACATTGCCAACATAAACACCGGTTTGAATTTCTTGACACCATTTGGTTAAATCACCCCGAAGAGAGTTAGGAACTTTAGTTAAAGTAATCACTATCATACCGATTCATCCTCTTCAATCTCATGATATTGAACACCCATCTTTTGTAACCCAAGCTTATCATCCCAAAGGCTTAGAGACTCAACATTTTCTTCCAAATTTGCTTCACCTAGAAGATATTTTAAATCTACAACCATTTGAGATAAAAGATTTCCATCTTTAAAAGCATCTCGCATTGCTAAGCGTGTTTTAGCGGCAATATTCTTATCATTACCGAACTTTGCTGTCATTTTAAAAGCAATTGGAATTGAATATTTTGCTTTATATAAATCTGCAAAATCATACACAAAAGATAAATCGTGTCCCGTGTGCACAAACCCCAATCCTGCTGAGGCACCTAGAGCAGAAATAACGCTGTAACTTAATCCATAGAGAGCTTGATGTGCTGCAGTCAATGCCTTATTGATTGGTGTACCTGCATTAAAATCATCTGGATTATATTCTCTACGTGACCAGTCTACTTTCGATTTCTTCGACTGCTCCCGATAAACTCGACGAACTCTTGCCCCCTCTTTTCCTCTTAACTCTTGCATAGATAAATCAGAGACGTCCTCGCCCTTAAAACGCATTTGATACATTTTCCGTGCAACTGCTATTCGGGTCTTTGAATTGCAAACTAATCTTGCTTGAGCTTCTAACAGTGTTGAAGCATGATTTAATGGACGACCATAAGCATACTGTCTTACACCATATTCGCCGACCCAAATGACGCCCATACCTGATGTGCCAATCAATTCCATGGCACGGTGAGTTACGTCAACACCCGGCCCAAGCATTAAAACACTGACAACTGCCGCCGGAACACACACTGTTCCCCTGCTATCTATTGCAATGATAGCGCTATCTTGACGATTTAATTTTGCATGCTCTAAATAAAGAAAAGTCAGTCGGTCTCTTACCCGCCCCAATTCAGACCGCTCAGGTTTCTTTGCACCTATTTTCTTACCCATTGCTTACACCTCGGTAATCACTGTCATTAATCCCATACCGAAAGCCTTTTCTCGGCCTAATCCCTTGATAAGGGTTTCCTTAAATACAGTTACATCCCGAACTTGTAACAAACCTTCAAATGTTACGCGGCTCAATCTCATAACGTGTCCCTTTTCACGATACAGAACTGGATGATCACGACAGACGATATCAAAAGCAAAACCATCATCATCACCTTCACTATTCAACAAGCGTTGACGAATAAGTTTAAATCCCGCTTTTTCAGACCTTTCATTTAACCATTGGCGCTGTTGTTTAACAGTAATGTGTGGATACACTCGTCCACGTTTTTTACCTGGTTGCAAAACAGAATAGCTTGGATTAGCAGTTAATCTAAATCGCATTATTTCACCAATTTTAATTGCATCCAAAAATCGATTGTAAGATTTGATTTTAACAGTGCCTGAAACACCATATTTTTCCAATTGCCCTTCATCCGGCTGATTTTCACTTAATACTAGCAAATAATTTTTACCTGCTAACTGATCAAGCCGCCACAGATGACGCTTTCGTTCACCGAGGTTGATTTCATCTGGAAAACTTTGTTCAACCCAATTATGATAAGCGCCCAAATGTGTTAGATCCTTAATTTTTTGTCGATTTTTAGTTGCTATTTCGACCCTTGATAAGTACATAGAGCGACCCCTCTCTAGAGAAAATTCATAACATCATGGTTAGTATCTACTGTTTGTTTTTTAAACTTATCATTGTTGAGTTGAACCTGCGTGCGTGAAACAGCTCGAAATCCAATTTGCCGATACTGCTGGTCAAGCGAAATAACACGGTCTTTTACTAACTCAGGCCTCACTTTAGAATCCGGTAATAGCTCAGCATCTGCAATCATCTCAAGACTGACAGACTCTTTTTTAGTTTTTTTACGAAACCACTTAGATGCCTGCCACTTAAAATCCTTCAAAACTTGAACTGGATTTTGATGGTTAATTAAATGTAGTTGAAGCGGCCCAGCCGGAGCATTGGCCCGACGACCAAAAAACAACTGGAACTTTGGGTGTCGAAGTGCTGTTCGTAAGGTGTCAATTAATTGATCGTCCTCACTCCCAATTGCTACTACAAAAATAGCATCCTGCAAATAATCACGATAGGTTATTTTTCGCGTACTGAGTTTCCATTCAACAGTTTGATAATCAGTCATTGTTTGACCAGGTTGATCAATGCGGACTGCAAACTTTAACGTATTAAGATCAGCAATTCGTGAATCATTACGCCGGTAACCCATTGCTGCTGATAGCATTCCGATAACAGCACTTTTGGAAGGATATTTCCAAGTAGTCCGACGGGCAAATGTAGCTTCATTGCCAAAAGATTGCAAAGGTGCATTTAATTTAATCGTTAACGTCTTCATTTTGTATCGCCTCTTTAAGTCCATCAGTAACTCGTTGCAACAACTCTGATAAATTAGCAACCCTTACACCGGTATTCGTTTCAAATTTGCTCAGAACAACATTTAATTCTGGCTTATCAAGATACTGCCCACTTATCTCAAATTCTTTTTCAAATCTTTCAATAGATTTTTTAAGATAACCATTCTTTGATTTTACTGGTTCTTCAAAAGCAGAAACTAAATTAACTGACGTGTCAGTACGAAGGTTAATCATGGCATAACTAGGTAACGTTTTATTAGCAAATGTATTCTGCTTTCCTGATGGCATCGTCAACAGAAATTCTTTAATAAAAGCGACTGCACCAATTATTGCACTATCTATATCCATATTATGTATCAGTTCATTTACATTCACATTTGCGTAGCGATAGAGGGTTGATGAGTTAAATTCTAAGCTACCAAGCATTGCAGCCCCGGCATTAGTCTTAGGTTGTAAATCATCTAGAGCAGTAAAGTAATCATATTCTGGAACAACTTCATGCGTAGAGATAGCATGCGCTACTTGAGTAGAAGCGTCGACATTTAATTCTGGATTATCGGCTACCATACGTCCAAATAATGCAAGATCGAGAGATTGGTCACTCTTTAAAACTTTTTTAATTTCTTTCTTGCTTAGATCAGCATTGCTGAGTGCATATCGAGCTAATTTTTCAATTTGACCGCGGCTAACTAGAAGCAGTGCACCCGTCTCATTTGTTTTCTTATCAATTTTGACACCCGCAGCTTTGAAGACTTCAATTGCCATTTTGAGTGCATCTTTATCACCTAGGTCCTCATCTAATTTCATCAACTGGTCAATTAATAATTGAGCAGCTTCTTTTGTCCGAACACCAGCTGTTACATCTTCAGCTTTAAATCCTTGACGAACTGCGCGCTTCCAACTCTGTGAGGAAACCCGCGCTCGAGTTACACCACCATACAATGCAGTTTTAGGTGCACCTGTATCGTCACGGTTGAGGTTTGAAGAAGGTACAGTCTGTAAAACATGTAAGTCAATGTATAAATTTGGAGTAATCATTAATTTTTCTTCCCTTCAGATTGTGTTTTTCTGGATTTACTATTACTAATTGAATAAAAATATTGGCGTCCCCAATTCAATCGGACTCGATTAGCCTGTTCGTAGCTCATTTGAAAATGAAAAAGATCATCTGCCAAACGAGCGTAATCAATTTTACATGTTCGTTGACTAACTTTAAGAATGGCAACCAAATGTGTAAGTGAATTAATAACACTATTAACATTCGTTGTCGCAAGCAGTAGCTGTACCCGCCTGTCTAACGCAGCTCTAGCATCGTCACTTTGTCGTAAACTAGCTAAAGCCGCGAATAACGAAATGCCCTCTGACTTCTCATTATTGTATTGATTAAACGATGGTGAATAAACACAAGTATCGGTGCTTTGTTGATGAATCGCATATAGTCGGACTGCCGCATAGGTCGCTATTTCCGCATATGTTGGTTCACCATTTTGACTCAACATTGGCTTCTGCAGTTCTGCCATCATTATTGGCCAAACTGATTGTGCTTGTGGGCTTACCATAGATACGGCGTGTCTCGCACTTGCAAGAACTGCTTTATTGATATTCCCATTCCTGTACAAATTACAAAGGATATTATTAACAGAGATAACAATTGAATTTCTCATATATTTGACCACTCTTCCTAGAGGTTTAAATGTCGTTTCAAGTTATACCTCAAATCATTATTTGACGTAAAAATGTTCTGAATAACTGACTTATCCTTCCTAATAGCCGTAATACCTTTAATATCTCTTGAAGTACTTGAATTCATAAATTCTTCTGCCGACCGTAATACAATTTTTTTTAAAGTTCGTTGCCACTCAAGCTCTTTCTCATCACGATTGTCATCGTTTGATAATCCTGCTAGCCATTGTTTAAATGGTTCATTTAATCGATCATAGAACTTAGCGCTGTACTGGCTCGCAAATTGACGAGAATCAAGATTTCGAATCTGACCCATATTTACAACAAATTGCCAATAATCTTTACCAATTTGTTGTGTCAGATCAATAATATTTTCAATTCGTTCAGGCCAACGATGTGTCCCTTCAGTATCAAATAATACCTCCACTTTAACAACCAAATCATCAGCTATTTCTGCGACAGGCGCCTGAGATGTAGCATTACCGTCACTTACCAAAACAGCAGTTGCTAGATTTAGTCGTCGATTTGATGCTAGCATGCCCTTTTTCTCCAGGATGTGTAACCATGAAACTATTCCAGGTTCATGAGGTGTACTCTTGTCAACATTGACATATTGACCAAAATTGCGCCACATTGCAATCCCCAGAGAACGAGTACTTTTTACAGCTGGCTTAAAATCTTCTGTGCCTCCTTGTAAATCTGGTTTCCAAGTCGTCATCGGTTCAACAAAAGCATTTTTGTTGCTAAACATTGGCAATCCTGCACTGAAAATAGTTGGCTGATTTTGCTCATCCCATTCAATATGCAACACTCGTGACCATGCAGTATACAGTCCTGCTAAATCATCTGGTAAAACTAATTTTTTGCGGTTTGCTACATAGTCTTGGAGATTTTCGTATTCCCAAACTGGTTTTTGAGCAACATATTCTTTTTTAGTAAATAAAATAAGGTTTAGCATTAGAGTTTCAAATAAGGTAGCTCCATTTGCAAAAACCGGATTTAATTTATACAGCCATCCTGATGGTGTCGAAAATTTTTCATTGGTGTCAACCTTTGTTTTGTCAGTTACGCCAGTAAAATTTTGATACATAATCAACCAGCGTACTAATTCATCTAACAAAACTTGATTTTTTTTGCCATCCGTTTTGGGTGTGAAAATATCTGGTGTATTATTACTTTCTGAAATAAGGCGGTTGATTTGTTTAACTGAAACTGTACCAGAGCCCGTCGCAACCTTCTTCTTTTCAGATACCACAGCATCATACTCATCCGCTGTCACCTGATAAAAAGGCTGCTCACCAAATAAATCAAACCGTTTTTGGTGTCGTTTTAAATACTGAGTCACAATTTTTGAAAAATGGCCTTGCTGAAATAGTTGTTGCCAAGTTTCTTGCAAATCGCTTTGGTCATAGTCGTCCTCATCAACTGAATTGATTATTTTTAAGGTCTCTGTATCAATTTCCAGCCACTCGTATCCTACGCCGTCAGCGTCAACTCTTGAATAAACAGTTGTCAAAATTGCTAATAAAAAGCGTAAGATAGCTAAATCTTGTGACCGCATTTCCCCTGCTAGTCGTCTATAATGCTGTGCGTTCTCAAATAGTTCAGTAAGGGATACTTCTTTATCTTGATTTGTTGTTTTATCAATCACTTTAATCCATGGGTCGGTAACTAAATTAAAGACTTGATTATTCATCTTCATCCTCCTTTTCATAACTTAAGCCTAGTATTGGGGAATAATGTAGTTTCCAGCCATTCAATTCTCCTGAAAAATTTTTATCAAGAATCAACGCTAATGCCCCTCTTAACCAACAACTATCTTGCCAATCCGAAAAATAATGACTTGTCTGTGTTTCAAGTTGAGAAATCACTTGGTCTATTTTGTAATTTGGCGTAATAGCTGCTGGAATTTGGACAACTTGCTGGGCAATTTTAATAGGTGAACATTCTCTTAAATTTTGCCCGTCCATCAAAAAATCGCCCGTTTCAAGATGTTGAATTAAGATAACTTCTAATGTCTCCTGAATATCACGGACAGCGGCAGCTGCTTTCCGCTCGTCAGTATCAACATGGTTCTGTCCTCGGCTTAACCAACCATGAATCGTCATGTCATCGTCCATCGCGGATACCGCTAAATTAGGATCATTAATTTGAAAAACCTCTGCTTTTTTCTCTTCGCGTTGTAAGTCAGTATCAAACTTATCTCGTGCCTCAGTTAATTGTTCAACTTCCCTATCTGTATTATTGTCATAAACATTTTGCACCAAACTTGAAATATCATTTGGTAACTGAATTTTATCACTTAAAAAATGGTCTGTCTTCATTAAAAGATACTTTTCATATATCGATTCATTTCCAGAACCATAATCGCCGAATTCATTAATCCCCATAACATAGAGCCGTGGTTGTTTTAACATCCTAGGTCGTTTGATACGGTGTCGATGTAGACGCCCTGCCCGTTGAAGCAAAAGATCCATTGGTGCAACGTCAGTGAACAGGACATCAAAATCAATATCTAATGATTGCTCCAAAATCTGTGTCCCAATCACAATCATTTTATGTGGCCGGTCAGCATTCTTTCCGATAGTCCTTTCAAGTGTCTTCTCAAGGAGCACACGATCCGTTGCTAAAAATGCCGAGTGCAGCACCATTAACCTAACATCGTCCGGTACCAATTTGGCCAATACCTGCGCATGTTTAACAGTATTAACGATAATACCTGCAATACCACCACCACGTATTCTTTGCAAAACGATTTGAATTACTTCTGTATCAGCCACTTGAAGTCTTTTCACTTGGAGTTCGACAGACTTCTGATTATTTTGATCATTAAAATCAGTTATTTGCTTAATTTCTTTATCATCAAGAATACTAAGTAAGGGGTACGCCCGCTGGTTCTGCCATCCAATTGGAGCAATAACGTTCTTTTTAAAATGTTTTCCATATTTTCCCTTGTAATAGGCTTTTAACAGTGCGTTGCGCTTTAATTTGGGAAGGGTTGCAGATAAAATTACCAAAGGAACGTGATACGCCCCTAGCCACTCGATTGCTTTGTATAGATATTGATTCATATAACTATCATATGCATGGACTTCATCAATAATGACAACTTTATCGCTAAATCCCAGATGCCTTAAGAAGAGATGTTTTTGTTTAAGCCCCATCAGGAGCAAATTATCGATAGTACCAACGGTGAATTTAGTTAAGATTGACTTTTTACCCGAAAACCAATTATTGATAACTACCGCACCTTCATCATCTATGTTAGACGCATTAGGGATTTGTCGATAATCCTCATTGAATTCAGCTTTACCATGCATTAACTTAATAGCGAAGTTCTCATCTTGCATTTTAGCCAATACTTCCAGCCAATCCTCCACTCTTGCAAACATTGCGTTCGTTGTTGCTTGAGTTGGCAATCCCATAAATAAGCCATCTTGTCCAGTTTTAAACGCTAATTGCTCGGCAGCTAAAAGAGCGATTTCAGTTTTTCCTAAACCCATAGGGGCTTCTATAATCACTACACCAGGATCATTTGTATCAGCTATCGCTTTTGTCATAATCTGTTGCACTGGTCGTGCATCAAATCCCCAATACTTCCTATAAGGGTCATCTTTGGTATCGATCTGATCTGGTACCCATTCTCCCGTCTGATACCACGCCATCATGGCACTTCTAAATCGCTTTTTCATATCTAACTCTACAAAAGTTTGATCAATACTAATCAGTGGAAATAGCGGTACTGCGGTCTCATTTCCTAAATATTCACTTGAAGCAAGCCAATCGGCCATGATAAGCAGACCTTCTAATAGAACAGCCTCAGGTTGATTAATGTCTGGGATTTCATCGACTGATTCGTAGCCAGATAAATTCAATCCATACTTAAAAAGAGTCTTCTGCACTTGTTCCCAATTTTCCTGAATTTTCTTATCTGCAAAGCTTTTTCCAACATCCCTTTGTAAGTAATTTGCAGTATAAGTTGCAATCTGTTTGTCCTGTGGGCTTTCCTCTGGTTTACCATGATGGGCACCAATGATTGCAGTAATTGATTCAGGAACACCTTCACGGTCTAAAATAGCTTCTCCTGCGCGTGCATGCTGAGATTCCTGAGGTGCTGCTAAAATTAACTCATCTAATCCTGTAAAACCGTTTTTAACGAGTTTTTCCAATAGTTCAATATCTAATTCACTATCACCATCAAAAGATCTTTTCACTTGAAACACAGGTGTTGCTTTACCAATATCGTGGATAAACCCAAGAAATTTAACCAGTTTTTCAATATTTTCCTCACTTGACCGTTGTGCAAGTAGTTGTCTTTGCCCTTCACTAAACCAGTGGTTAAAAAGCCAGTTGATAGTATTTTGCGTGTCGAGTAAATGTGCAATTAATGGTAACCAATAATGTTCACCTTCTTTGGAACGCTTTTTGGCCCACAGAGTCGTCACCTGTCTTGATAAAGAAATCAAAAATCATCACCTGCATATGTAAATTTATTTCATGTAATTATTATATATTAATTAGCATAGTCAAGGCCATAGTTCTGTGTAAAATACACTAAGATTTTTAAAAGTTTCTTACCAATCAAACTTAATATAATTTCTTATAGAGTTGAGCCATTTTTTGACCATAAGTTCTAGCTATTCAATTAGGGTAGGAACGAAAAAATTCGATACTAACTTTCCACAGAGTTCTTCAACAATTTTAGAAGCTTTGCGCGTATAGACACTTGAAACATACATTTCAAGCATAGAATTCAGTAAATCTTCCTCATTTCGCAGGTACCTCTCAAACAGCGTTCGAGAAAACTTGCCATCGCATGTTCTAGGTACTTAAAAAAGAGTGTACACACGCGTCCGTAAACGCTCAATTATTGTACAACCATCTCATTTACTCTAGACAATTTCCAATCATTCATAATCAGTGACTTAAATATATTTATTCAACTTTAAAAGTTCATTTATCTTTTACACACTTATATAGACGTTGGCAGCGGCCAACAATTATTTATTAGTTTACATAGCCTAAAAAAGAATGACATCATAATTGCTGATATGAATGGTGATTGGAAAACAGATAATAGCAACAGATTTTAACACTTTGTTTTTTGGGGTTTTTCGGTAATTTTTTCGTCTTATTATTTGGTTTATCCGTCTTAATTATACATTTGGTGAATTTCTCAATAACAAAATCTTTGTCGTTGAATTTTTACTGACAATTATTTCAATAATCGGCGTAACACTCTCTATTCCTACACTTATTTGACTAATGATGCTAGAGTAAGAAGGACTTCTTAAACAACGTTACTTGTGTAAAAGAGGACAACATACTTTTAGTGCCGCAATATCGCTAGTTAAATCACACTGTCAGATCTCGGAAGATACCAAGCAGATGATTATTTTACGACTTACTAAAGATCGTAGCATTACTGATATCGCGGAGAAATTTTCACCAGTAGCAGTCACTCGAGGGCTTGATTCATTAGCGGTTCAGACCAAGACAGCCTTACTTACCTTACCAACCGCTGTATTGTCATCAGATGAGTTTTATTGCCATTGATGTCGATACAAATCGGCTAGTTTCTACTTTGCCTGACCGACTTAATCGAAATATCAAAAAGCACTTTCAAAGTAACTATTCCTTGGCGGAACGCAGAAAAAATAAACAAATCAAACGCACTGCATACGGCTACAAAAACTGCTCACATTTTTACACTCAAATTAGAATTGAATTTACGATTCAAATAAAAAAAGAAAACCAATTCGAAAATGAATTGATTTTCCCATAAAATACTGTATCGTACAAAGTTAATTAAGGTAACAAAATCAAGATTTGCCAAATTAATCATAAATTGCATCGCAGAAGATCAAGGCACTTAGGTACTGTGTTTAAGTAATGCCATTAGTGCATCAATCAAATCCCCAGTTTCAAAGCTAAAAACGCTACTTGCTTAATTCATCGTCATTCCGCCAGTGACATTAACTGCCTGCCCCGTCATATAATCGGACAAATGACTGCCTAAAAACAAAACAACATTTGCAACATCCTGCGGAGTACCTGTTCTGCCTAAGGGTACTTGACTATTATCTTCAGCTTGAACTTCTTCTGGAGTCAACCCTCGTATTTTACCACCTTCGATTCTCTCTCTGTGTTTCATCCCAGTTTCGATTATGCCTGGGCAGACCGCATTGACATTGATTTTATCTTCAGCAACTTCCAGCGCTAATGTTTTAACCAAGCCTAGAACAGCATGTTTGGATGCAACATAAGCAGCCATCGCTCGATAACCGTTCTTACCGGCTTGGGAGTCGACCACAATAACTTTGCCCTTTTTCCCTTTAGCTTTAAGAAGTCTGGTATAGTGCTTGGCTGTCAAATAAAAGCCGCGAGTATTGACTTCCCAATTTCTTTGAAAATCCGAGCTCTTACTTTCTGTCAAATAATCCATCGTCGAAATTCCAGCAACATGCACCAATATATCTGGAACTAGCCCTCTGTCCTCAAGTCGTGTAAATAAATCTTCAACTTGTTCTTCATCACTGACATCCAATTTGACAGTATACAGTCTTTCTTCTAGTTCCTTGAGGTCTGCATTTTCATAAACAACATCAGCTGCAATTACTTTTGCATTCTCTGCAAGGAATGTTGTCACAACAGCCTTACCTATCCCTTGAAAACTTCCAACAACAAGAACGAGCTTATCTTCTAATTCTCTAAACATTCTAATCACCACTAAATCACATTTCGTTCAAAAGGCTCATCACTGATTCCTTCATCAAGGATTTTCTTTGACCATTCTTTAGCCGAGAATAACGAATGGTCTCGATAATTTCCACAGCTGTAAATATCAGTTCCTTGAACATCCTTCCACTCAATCTGTTCAGCAATTTCTTCTAATGCTCCTTTTAGAGCTACCGCAACCTCTGTCGTTGAGTGTTCTCCCCAAGTTATTAAGTGAAAACCTGTTCGGCAACCAAATGGCGAACAATCAATGACCCCATCGAGCCGATCCCGCAACAGCCCCGCCAATAAATGTTCTATCGTATGCAATCCCGCCGTTGGAATAGCATTTTCATTGGGCTGCACCAATCGCAGATCATAGTTGGAAATTACATCACCTCTTGTTCCTTTTTCTTGCGTTATCAACCTAACATATGGAGCTTTTACTTTTGTATGATCTAATGTGAAACTTTCTACTTTTGCCATAAATAAATCACCTTTCATTAATTAAATTATTGGTATTTCAAAATACTTGAAAATAAATGATTCTGCCCACTTACACTTTTACTATCTATCAGCCGACTTCACTTCCTTATTAATATTTAAAAGCAGGAGTATAAACACCCTTATGTGTCTTTTCTATAACTTTGGCAACTGACTTTGTATGGTACGCTTTGACAACTTTTTTATAAGTTTCATTGTCCTTATCACTTGTTCTAGCTACAATAACGTTGATCCATGGTTTGTTTCGTGAATCATTGATATCCGGTTTCAAGCTATAGATTGCATCCTTAATTGGGTTAAGATGAGCCGCTTCTGCAAAATCGCTATTCGTAATACCAGCAGCGAAGTCAGGTAATAAACTAATTATTTTTGCTGGGTCGACTTGAACAATTTTTATATTATGCTTATTTTCAGTGATATCCTTGATTGCTGGCAAGTTTCCCTTGCTTGGATCTGTTTTTATAAGACCCGCACTTTCCAAGACTTTCAATGCTCGTCCAGCATTAGTTACATTATTTGGAATTGCAATTTTGTCCCCGTCTTTTATCTCTTTCAGACTGCTGATTTTTTTAGAAAAGACGTTCAACGGCACCAAGTATGACTGGCCAATAACCGTAAATTTGTAATGTTTTTCCTTTTCTTCCTGCTTCAAAAAAGCATAATGCTGAAAAGCAGTTAGGTCCAATTCTTTATTGTTCTGGGCCTGGTTTGCCAAGATACCATCTGTAAAAGAAACAGTCTTAACTTGAATATGATCTTTCTTCAAATTTTTATTGACTTGTTCCCAAATCGGTTTATCTGTTGTCCCTACCAGACCAACTTTAACGACCTTAGTCTTAGTTTTAGCTGCTGCAGATTTACCGCATCCGGCTAGGCTCCCAACAATTCCAAAGGTTGCAAGAACAACCAGAAAACTTAGAAAAAAGCGTTTATTTTTGAATTTCATTTTATTTCCTCCTAATGAGTGGCTTTCTTACTGATGAAAGTTCCTATAATTTGAACGATACTTACTAATATTAATAAAACGATAATGCACGCTATGGTTGCATCAAACTGGTTCTGCTGATAACCATATTGAATGGCGAAGTCTCCCAAACCACCGCCGCCGACCACACCGACTATTGCGGTCAATCCTATCAAACTTACAATTGTTATTGTAGTCACTCTCGAAATGCTTGAAATACTTTCATGCAGATACACCGACCACACTAACTGCCATGGCGTCAGTCCAATGACCTCACCAGTTTCGATTAACCCATCATCAGTCTCGTTTAAAGCAGATTCTATCTGCCTTGTAAAAAAAGGTGTTATTCCTACAATCAGTGGAAAAATAGTTCCCTTGACACCAATTGCCGTCCCCGAGATAATTCTGGTTACCGGGATTAAGGCTGCTATTAAAATTATAAATGGAATTGACCTGAACAAATTTATTATCTTGTCTAAAATATTCCAAACTATTCTGTTAGCTAAAATACCACCATTTTTGGTAATAACTATTAGAATTCCAAAAGTAAGGCTCAGTAAAAATGAAATTACCCCTGAAATAGCAACCATTTGCAACGTTTGTATAATTGCTTGGTTGAAGACCTCGAGATTACTTACTACGTTCGGAAATAACTTGCTAAAGAAAGCGTCCATTCTGATACACCTCCACCTGAATGTTTTTTTGTTCTTTGAGATATTTTAATGTATCAGTCACTTGCGCAGACTCGCCGTCTAAAACAATTATCAGGCCTCCCAATGGCTTACCTCTGAGTATCTTGATATCTCCAACGATTATATTAGCTTTGATCTTAAATTTTAACGAGATAATTGAAATGAGCGGGACTACCGCTTCATCACTGATATACGTAATCTTAACCAAACGCTGCTCTTCGGTAAGATTTATTGTATTCAGCAAACTATCTGAAATATTTAATTTAGAAGTTGTATTTATAAAACGTTTAGTTAACTCAGCTTGGGGGTTCACAAAGATGGAATATACATCTCCCTGCTCAACTATCTTTCCCTTATTCAAAACAGCAATTTCATCACAAATGTCTTCCACAACTTGCATTTCATGAGTTACTATTACCAAAGTTATCCCCAAGCTTTTGTTTAGTTTCTTTAATAATTCTAAAATTGACTGTGTCGTTTGAGGATCAAGTGCACTAGTCGCCTCGTCGCACAATAATATTTTTGGGTCATTTATTAAGGCCCGTGCAATTGCGACTCTTTGTTTTTGACCACCGGACAAGGAAGATGGATACGCATTAGCTTTTTCAGGAAGCCCAACAAGCTCTAGCATTTTCTTAACTTTTTCTTTGATTTTTTGTTTTCCCAGCTTACTGTACCTTATGGGTAAGGCGACATTTTCGGCAATTGTTCGCGCGGGCATCAAGTTAAACTGTTGAAAAATCATTCCTATTTGTCCCCTTACCTGCCTCAATGATTTCTTTGAAAGCTGATTGATCTCCTTGTCTTCAAAAAAAACTTTGCCTTGAGTCGTATCTTCAATTCCATTGATACACCTTATCAAGGTTGACTTACCCGCACCGCTATAACCAATAATTCCAAAAATTTTTCCTTTTCTGATAACCAAATTAACATCTTTCAGAACTTCATGTTCTTTTTTCTTACTAGTCTTAAATGATTTGCTTACATGTTGAAATTTTACCAGCTCAGAAGACGCCATTTTGTTCCCTCTCTCTCAGAAAATTATCGTTTAGTTCCTCTACACCAGTAACAGCCTCATAAACTGCTTCCTTGGAAACATTGAGTGGTAGTAGATGAATCATTTTGTCTTTCCTAACAGCGGCGGCTGCAATTTTTTCTTTGATCTCAAACCTATTCTCAAGCCCTAATTCAGCTAGATTGGTTGGTAAATTCAGTGTTCGCAACCATATTAAGACCTCTTTAGCTTCTTCTAGTTTATGTTCCAAAACTAATTGAACTAATATACCATAGCCTACCTTCAAGCCATGCAAAATCGCATGAGTTTCTGGAAATTGGGTCAATGCATCATGAATTGAATGTGCCCCTGTTGCACGTCCATACTGATCACTGAAACCACCGACCAGTCCACCAGTCACAATGACAGTTTCAGCTACTTCCAGCCACCTTTTGGTTTTTATGTGTTTCTCCATGTCGACCGTAGCTTGTATTCCTTGACCTAGGATAATTCGCTGACATCTCTTAGCAAAATATGCAGCATGCTCCAGAGCAGTCTTTCCATGAATAAACTCTTCAGTTAGTATCAGCTCAGATTCATAATACTTCGCTAGCGTATCAGCAAGACCTGCTACAAAATATGCCTTTGGTGAATCAAAAAGAACATTTTCCTCCAGAAGAAGTAGATCAGCTGAGTGTTCATAGGTATCAAAATCCAAAAACTTCCCGTCAGTATGATAATGAACACTCAGTGAAGACCAGGGGGCACAATTACTGACAAGTGTGGGCAGCAATATCAAGGGTATTCGCAACCTATCAGCAACACTTTTGACTGTATCTAAAACCTTTCCGCCACCAATTCCCACAATTGCTTGGAACCCTTCATTAATAATTTGAGCAGCTACACCTGTAATTTCGTTTGGAGAGCATTCACCTGAGAATTTTCTGTATTGAACTTTCGTAGCCAGAAACGAATCCGGCAAGTATTTCTTCGCGGCAAGCAGTGCTTTTTCACCATGCAAAACTAAGGCTTTCTTGATACTATTATTCCGAAAATAATCATTCAGATACTTGTAAACATGATTCCCAGCAATATATTGCTGGGGTCCAACTCTTGAAATAAAGTCTGGCATCTAAAAACCTTCTTTCACCTTTAGAACTCTTAATCTTTGTAAGACTTCTTGAATTTTTTCTAATCCGCATACCACACTGAAACGAATATACCCCTCACCATATTTTCCAAAACCATTGCCGGGCGCGACTGCAACGTGTGCTCCTTGCAAAAGAAGTTTTGCAAATGAAACACTTGTATAATTCTCAGGGATTCTGACCCAGACAAAAAAAGTCCCCCTTGTGTCTGCAACTTCCAAATTTATTTTCTTTAAACCGTCTATGAGCGCATCTCTTCTTGACTGATATTTTTTCCTTATTTCTTCAACACATTCTTGCGAAGATTCTAGAGCCGTACCGGCCGCATCCTGAACTGCCCCAAAAACTGTACTGTGTCCGTGTGCTAAGTACTTATTCAAAGATTTTACAACCGATGAATTGCCAACAGCGAAACCAATTCGCCAGCCTGCCATACTGTAGGTTTTGGACAAAGTATATATCTCCAATGCATTTTCCTTTGCTCCTGGACGGGACATGATGCTCACAGGAGTTTCATAAAACCCTAAGGAGGCATATGCAAAATCATTGACGACCAGTAATTTATTAGCATGTGCAAAAGAAAGTGAACGGTCAAAGAAAGATGCAGAAGCTGTCGCACCCGTGGGATTATTCGGATAATTAAGCAGTATTATCTTAGTTCTAGCCAAGATTTCCTTGGGTACTTGTGCATAGTCAGGCAAATAATTGTTTGCTTGCAAAAGTGGTAACTTGTAAATTTTTCCCCCTGCTAATTCGATAGCAGTATCGTACTCTGGATAGCAGGGATCAGTCGTAATGACATAATCACCAGGATTTAGCAATACCTGAGGAACTGCATTTATACCTACCACTGCTCCATGAAAAACAGCTATTTCTTTGTCAACATCAACTGATGCACCATATTGTTGCTGGTAAAATTTTTGAATTGATTTTCTAAAACTTATTTTCCCTTTGAAGGGCGTATATCTTTGATTTTCTCTTTTATCCACAGCTTCTTTTAAAGAGAGAGCAATATGTTGCGGTGTAGCAATGTCTGGATTTCCTTTAGACAAATCAATAACACTTTCATTTTCAGCACCTATAGTCGCAACCTGCTTATCAAGCTCTGCAAAAAAATTCTCTGGTATCTTTTTTATCCTGTTCGCCGCTCCAAATTCCACTTTCACACCTCCAAATAAAAAAATCCCGCCCCTTGTTATGTTTATATAACAAGGGACGGGAAACCCGTGGTACCACCCAAATTCGTAATTAAATAAATAATTACCTTCTTAAAGACACTAACATGTCCTGAGTTATATCGTACCCCAACGGATTTTCAGCTTTCACTTTAAATCTGAACTCCAAGCTCATCTTCAGTAAACTTTCAGATCCGTCCTCTCACTTTCAACGGTCGCTTTAATCCTACTAATTTACCTACTCTTCTCTTCAACGTCCAAAAGAATTAATTAAGTTGCTCATATTCTACAAACAAATCATTACAATGTCAAGAGAATAAAGCGTCGATATTTAATCGTTTTTTCATTTTATTTTAAAAAAAGGATTTCTACGACCTTTTATACATTTTTAATCTTTTTTAAGTAAGCATAATCCCATCAACTATAAGACTGCTAGGGAAACTCAAAAGCGTAAAATGTTTTTTGCATTAATTTTATAATTAAGTTTTAACAAATGATTAATATACGTAAAATCTATTAGTTTATACAATATATTCTTCTATAAGTTGAAACATCTACTGTTTTATGCCACTAAAATCAGCTTTAAAATAACAATGTATGCGTTTAAGCAGAATAAAAAATCATTACCCACAAGATGAATATTATAAATCAAAAATTAACGATAGTAATTACAAGTAAAATTTTGTATAATCATCTTGTGATATGATTAACAATTTTTTTGGAGGTGTCTTAATGGGAAAAATTTTAATGACTGGTGTAGATGGACATGTTGGAGGAATTGCAGCTGAAGAGGTTTTGAAGTATGTAGCACCTGAAAAACTGATTTTCAGCGCTCCCTCACTAGCATGGATCAAAAAGCCGAAATTCGAACGTTGGGAAAAATTAGGTGTCGAGTTTCGCGAGGCACCTTATGATGACGAAACAAAATTAGAAAAAGCTTTTGCCGGTGTGGACAGACTATTCATGCTTTCAACCATGGCTATCGGCGAGAAGCGACGTGAACAGCATTTTAATGCAGTTCAAGCAGCCAAGAACGCTGGTGTGAAGCATATAATATATTCCTCATTCAAAGGTGCTGAAATTGCTGAAAATACACCTGAAATAGCAATCGATCATCGTTACACTGAACAGTTAATACTCAAATCAGGTATGGATTATAATTTCATGCGCAACTGTCTTTATTATGATAACTTACTAACCCTTTTCGTTCCTTTAGCTGCCAAATTAGGCAATGTCTGGCATGCAAATTCCTTAGGTGGGAAAGCAGGTTTTGTTGCTCGTGAAGATGTTGCCAAGGTAGCTGCAGCTCTTGCCGCGGGCAAAGGCCAAAAGAATCATGCTTACTTTGTTACCGGACCTGATCTGTTGTCCGATGAAGATGTTTTCAATAGCTGCGAAACTGTGACTGGCTGGAAATGCAAATTTGACTATGTTAGCGATGAAGAATTGTATGCTTTTTGCGACTCAATAAACATTCCACGGACGATGACTGGTGATTTTTCCAAATCGCCGGTACGCATCTGCGGTGATGATATTGTTGATAACGGACGCAGCATTCGTCTAGGTTACTTTAACGTTGTCAGCGACACTGTAAAGGAACTTTTGGGCAGAGAACCATTATCTGTTTATGATGTAGTTAAACAATATAAAGATATCTTGCCTCACGGTTAAATCTTACTTAACTTGGGCGTGGTTAATCGATCGTTTATATAAACGAACAAGAAATTCAATCTAAGCATACTTAACTACGAACTTTAAATATAAAAAAAGGGAAGCTGGATCAAAGTAAAATTCTGATCTAGCTTCCCTTATTTCGTATAAACGAGCCCTACAAGTCAAAATTTCTCGTCCAGCTTCACATTATCCATGACAAAAACTTAACACACCAGCACCACAAATCTTATTTGTAATAGCTAATTTATGCGTCAATTGCTGTAAAGCGTTCCTGCTTATGCTTAGGATTGCTAATTTCATCAACAATGACCTTAGCTAGCGTGCCAGAAGAGGTTTCAGACTTTCCTTTTGCGTCATACAAAATGGTATTCTTGCCAATCTTAGCCGGTTGTACTTCCCCTTGTTTAAACAAAATACCTGGAGAAATTCCAACCCAATCAACATTTTCAACTTCAGATAAAAAGTTAAACTCCTTAAATTGCTGTTTAGGAGCTTCAATCCATGCCGCTGCATCTGGACTTTCCTTTAAATCATCCAAAACATGTTTTCCTTTACCATTCAATAAACTTCCCGCACCTAAAATGAAAAAAAGGCGTGGCCTCTCTTCTTCACGAAAGTAAGAAATTAATCTAGTAGCTAAATCAATATGCAGGTACGCTTTTTTCACATCTGATGGAGCAAAGGCATCAACAATTACATCAAAAGACTGCAAATCACTTTTTTCAAGTTCAAATGCATCTTTTGTTAAATAAGAAACTGTGTTTTCAAACAAATCCTTCGCTTTTACTTCGTTTCTGACAATTGCAGTAGTATCAAACCCCTGTTTGACAGCCTCTTTTACAATGGCTTGACCGGCTGTTCCTGTTGCACCTATAATGCCAATTTTTTTAGTCATTTTCTTTTACCTCCTGTTTTTTTTCAGTTGGAAATGGATCATCAACTGATCTAGGAACCTGTGGATGCTCTGTTAATACAGAATAAAGTTGTAAAAGAGCTGATCCTGCACCAGCAGCTCCATCGTAAAATCCAATAGGTGCTGAAATATTCTGAGGTTCCAATCGTGTATAAGCTTCATACCATTTAGCCAATTTATCGCCACCTTCAAGTTCATAATGTGCATCACCTATAATTTGTTCCGCAGTCCGTTTAGCATAATTCAGGAATTTTTTCTTGTTCGTGGCTAGATAAAATCCTAAAAAGGTATTTAGTATACTAGAGGAACCGCAACACTGTGCAACTGTATTCCAATATCCTTCTGAGTGAATCTCAGGAGCACCAGCAGCAACTATACTATCTAGCAATAGTTCTACTTCATTTAAATGCTTAGCTTCACCAGTTTCTTGATACAATTTATAAAAATACCGTGCTACTCCAGCGTTTCCGCCGCAATATCCTAGGTAATAAACTGGATTTTCATTTGGTATGTCATGCGGAATTTTAACAAAACCTTTATCATCATACCGATAAATTGTTCGATAAAAATCATCTATTCCCTCGGTGGCCTGTTTAAAAACCTCATCTCTGCTTACATCATAAAGTTTCCAGAGTGTAAAGGCTACTCCACCAGCTCCAATCGGAAATCCAGGAACTATTTGTTCGTTGAATTGGCTTCCTTCAAAATAATAACCACCTTCGGAATATTTTTTCTTTTGTCCTATTAAAATGCGCCCAGCATTAACCGTGAATTCTTGCCAATCATGGCGTTCAAATAAATCAGCTACATATAACAGAAAAAGCAATGTTCCTGAATCAGCAACAATTCCAAATGAACCTGACCAGTATGCTCCTATACCATCGTCTGCTGGTTTGGCATTTTTGATAATTTCTGCAACAACCTCTTCAACAAATTTTTTATATTTTTTGTTATGAGTCGTTGTATACAGTTCACTCACCGCATATGCCACTCCAGCAAATCCACTTGTAAAAGCCCATGGTGAGAAGGCAAGACTCAAATCCGGTTTTTCACGCCACCGATACTCTATATATGGATACGATTTTTCTGCCTGCTCAAGGTACTGCTGTTTTCCAGTCGTCTTATAAAGCTGCAATAGATAATGAACAATGCCTGCACTTCCTGAATATAAACAGATTTCATCAAAATAAGGATCTGAATTTGCTGATCCCTCCAAAGAGTATCGTATTCCGTGATCAGTTTTTTCAATTTTTGAATCTATATAGTTTTTTGCCAGTTCTGCTACGTTTAGTAGCTCTTTCGTATCTAACTCTGCTTTTATTGCCATAAATAACTCTCCTTTATCAATTTATCCTAAGTCAATTGTATCTAACACTTTTCAAAAAATTTTGAATTCTTGGATTCTGAGGATTCTCCAAAATCTGTCTTGGAGTCCCTTCATCAAGGATTGCTCCATTTTCCATAAAAACAATTCGATCTGATACATCGTGGGCGAATTGCATTTCATGCGTCACAACTATCATTGCTTGTTTCACCCGTGTTGCCGCAACATTTTTGATAAGCTCCAGTGTATCACCGACTAATTCTGGATCTAAAGCTGATGTAGGCTCATCAAATAAAATTAGCTCGGGGTCAAGCGCCAAAGCTCGTGAAATACCAATTCTTTGCTGTTGCCCTCCTGATAGTTCAGCAGGATATGCATTTCGTTTTTCATATAAACCTACTTTTTTCAAAAGATTCTCAGCAATCTCATTCGCTCTTTCCTTATCAATTTTTCTGGCTACTACAAGACCTTCCGTTATATTTTGAAATGCCGTTTTATTTCGAAATAATGCATACTGTTGAAATACCATCGCAGTTTTTCTTCGAATTTCTAAAACATCTTTCATCTTGACTCGTGGAAAGTTGATCACTTTTCCATTGAAATCAATAACTCCTTGGTCAGGGGTATTCAGTAAATTGATACACCGCAAAAATGTAGTTTTTCCTGCACCACTTGGTCCAATAATCGAAACAACTTCTCCTTTGGCAACAGAGAAATCTATATTGTCTAAAATCTTATGTTTTGAGATACTTTGTGACAGATTTCTTACTTCAATCACTAAAAATCCTCCTCTGCTTACTAGAAATAATTCCGAGAAAGCGGCTAGCAAACGTAATTACTGTGCATAACACCCAATAGACAATAGCTGCCGCTAGATATGCTTCAAAATATTCATAGTTGACTTGTGCTTTGATCATTACAGAATTCAACAGGTCAACTACTGAAACAGCCGATACCAATGATGAGCCCTTAATCAAAGACGTTAAAATATTTCCAAATAAAGGAATACTTGAACGTAAAGCTTGCGGCATAATTATTCCAAATAGTGTTTGTTTAGTAGTCAGCCCAACTGAATATGCTGCATCCCACTGTGATTGCGGTACTGCATTTAAGGCAGATCGAATTGCCTCTGCAACATAGTTCGTTGAAAAAATTGATAATGCAAAAATTGCGATCCACTTTCGATCAAAAAATTTGAATTGCCAATTGGCCCCCACTATGTTTCCTAGAGGATGAAGAGCGTCTGAAACAACCAAATAAAACACTGTCAACGTCAAAAGCAGAGGAATACTGTTAGAAAGACTGATAGTCCACTTGAAAAATGTACTGATAAACTGCACCTTGAAAAACCTGACGAGTGCGATAATAATTCCAAAAATTAACCCTATAAAAAACGAGGTCAAGCCTAAATATAAGGTGATTGGAACATACTTTACAGCAACTTTTATACAAGTAATTAAAAACGTAACATCCATTAGTATTCCTACATCCTTTCTGTCCCTATCAAAATTAATTAGTATAATCTCCGCCTAAATATTTAACAGACAGTTTTTTAAGCGTTCCATCATCTTTAAGCTGCTTCAAAGCTTTACTTACTTGACTATTCAATTTTGTTGAATCTGGGTCCTTTTTTCTAAATAGATAATATGTCGAAGAAGTATTTACAGGCTTGTCGGAGTATACATAATGAGACCCTAACTGTTTATTTGTAAAGTCTGCCGAAAACTTGGTTCCCAACGTAGCATCCACTGTTTTATTTTTAAAGCTCTTATACAAAAGCTGGTCCGACCAATTCCCATAAACAATTTTGAATTTATTCTCAGGGTGAGCTTTAATATAGTTTTCCAAAATTAAAGGAGCATTGCCACCAGGAATCGCGTAAACTTTCTTTCCCTTTAAATCTTTTAAAGTATGGTACTTGCCATATAATGACACAATGTGTAGGTCATAATTAGTGTATCCTTCTTTACTAAATTGATATAACTTGCGCCTTTCAGAATTTGATTCAATTTGATTGGCAAGAATGTCAATTCTCTTGTTTTTTAAAGCCGGAAATAAATTGGTGAAATCATAATGTGATACCTTAAATTTATACTGTGGTAATTTTTTATCAATTGCTTTAAGCACCGCTATCTCATATCCTGTATCTTTGCCAGATTTTGTTTGGTAAACAAAAGGCCGATAATTTGTACCTGTTCCGACCGTAATAGTTTTTACTTCTGCTTTTTTATTACCACAGCCCGCAGCTATGGTGCCTAAAGTGACAAAAGCAAACAAAGCAACTAATCGCTTTAACTTCATATTTTTCCTCCAACACTCTTTATTTTTATACAGACTGGTTGCAAAACATGAGCGACTTAATAAATCTGCATCATTTTTGCATAACTCAAGCATAGTTTTTTCATTTTACCTTTTTAAACGATAACTCATTTGTTTCTGCAAGAGGTCTAACATTGTATAAACGGAATTTAATATGTCTTTTAGTTAAGCCAAAGTATCTAAATAAGTAGTGAACAGCTAAACTAAGAACCATAAAAATAACCATTGCATCAATGTACGCCTCCATCTGATGCCCTGTGTTCGTCCCGACTAATTGTGATTTTCCCATGATATCCATAATCCCTAGGTATGTTGCTAATGAAGAATTCTGAAGCAATGATACTACTGAAACTTCAACATTAGGCGCCATAGCTTTTGTAGCCTGAGGAATAATAATCTTTCTATAGGCTTGATATTTGTTCATCCCAACCGAATAAGCTGCATCAAATTGAGTTTTAGGAATATCATTAATGGCTGCACGTATTATTTCACTGAAGTAAGCTGCTGAGTTTAAGCCGTATGCAATAAACATAAATGAAATCTTGCTGACGTCAGCAACATTGATCCCTGCCAAATCAAGAACAGCAGGAGCACCATAATAAACTACAAACAGTTGCACGATAATTGGTGTTCCTTGGACAAATGATACGTACAAGGCTCCCAACCAATTTAATAGAGGTATCCTTTCAATCCTAAAATAGGCTATAATCAAACCCAAGATTAGCCCTCCAATAGTCGAAACAACTACAATTGAAAGGGTAATTGGTAAAGAACTAATTATTTGCGGAAACAACTCATAAAGATACTTAATATCAAAAAACACTTTTTGATTTCCCCTCCCAATGTGATGACGAGCAATAAAATTATAAAAATTCCATATACATCTCTGTTCCCCTCTTACCCTTGCCTCTCCACATAAGTAGCCAAACATTGACCTTATGAGCGCGAATTCTGCACATTTTAATCACTCCAATTTAAAAAATTAAAAGCACCCCACAGTATAAACTGCGAGGTGCTTTTAAACACGGTACCACTCGTTTTCAACAATAATAATTGTCCTCAAAAGATCATCAAGCAGATAATCTTAGTCGCTGTATCGGGCGAACTCGAATACTGCTCAGAACTCCCTCACAGTACCAGCATCTAATTGGACCATATTCATTTACTCCGCACTAACTGCTTTCACCTAACACAGTCTCTCTTAAAGATAGGTTATAAACTACTCATCCAAATGCCATAAAAATATTATCATAATGTTACATTCAAACAAAAAATAAGTCAACCTTTTTTTGTTTTTTTATTGTGATTGCTTAAAGCCCTTCTTCCACTGTATTTTGCACAAAAAAATCCCCCCATAACTGATGTTGTCTATCAATCATGAGGGGATAATGATATTCTAACAGTCACACGCGACTACACAATTATTGCAATTTGCCAAATAAAAGCTGTTTTTTTGGTACTCGGCTATTTTTTCTTTATCTATTTGGAGATTTTCTCGCTTGGCAATTTCTTCGATGATAACCGCAAAACGCTGTCGAAATTTGTAAATGTAACAAAAAATTGCATTTTGATGACGCACATCTGGTCCTACCAGAAAAATATTTTGTGCTTTAAGTGACTCATCGTAGTCATTAAGTAACACTGTACCTTCTTCCTCTTCGAATAAATTCTGCTGCAATTTGACCGCTCCATTTTTGAATCCAGTGCAGAGAATCGGTTCTGTCTTTGCTTCAATCAAGTGACCATTTGCAAATTCTAAGAGGTACTTATTTTTTTGCTGTGTTAGCCTTTTAAGTTCCATTTTTTCATGAATTTTAATGTTTTGTCGCTGGTTTGCATTCAGCGCAAAAAATTTTTGGCGGGTATACGGTGACAGTCTGATGCTCGGATCTGCATCTGGTGCACTCAATCCGCTTTTTTGCGTATAAACGTTTACTTTGTTACCATTTTTGGCTAAATTCAAAGCAGCATCTATGCCGCTTTCATTGCCACCTATCACAATTTGTTTTTCATTTGTAAACTGCTTCCACGATTGAACCTCACTGTAATGTATCCCTATGTTTCCAAAACTTTTATCTGGAGTACTATATTGTCCAACCGCAAAAATAATATATTTCGCTTCAAAACTTTTACTGTCAGTATAGACTTGGTATCTGTTGTCCTCTTTTTTGATCTCATTGACCTTTTGATGCTCCAACAGCGGTAATTCGTACCCCTTAGCAACTAACTCTAGATATTGTGCGTACTCTTTTCCAGCTAATCGTTCCTTCCCTAATGAGTATGCTGGAGAAGTACTAAAACTGACCGCATTCAAATCAGGCATGCCAAAACCGTTGCTTGTAAAAGAAGGAGTGATGAAACGTGTTTCCTGAGGCCAGTTTTTAAAACTATTTCCAATAGTCTCACTTTCTAAAATCAAGAAATCATCATACTCCAAATCCTTCAAGGCAACTCCAAAACCTATTCCAGCTGCGCCTGCTCCAATAATAATAATACCCTTTTTCATTTTCTAAAATCCTTTCTCCGCGTGCTAAAAATGAAGCTTCTCTGCAGACTAATTGGCAAATCAATCCATAAACTCCTGATATAGCTTGCTTGGTTGGATATTCTGACTATTTGAATATTTCCCATGCTGATAGGAATCGTACTCATCACTGATGGTATGATAATAAATCTGACAGATCTCAACACCAGCATATATACGAATCGGTTGCAGACAAGCCATTTCAAGGGTCCAGCAACCTGAAAAACCAACATCTCCAAATCCAGCCGTCACGTGAACCAATAGTCCTAACCTGCCAATTGACGACCTTCCCTCAAGCATTGGCACATATTTCAGTGTTTTAGTATATTCAAGTGTTCTGCCGAGATAGACGTGTCCCGGCTGCAGTACATATCCTTCAGGCGGAATAGCGATACACTTAGTTTTCATCTTTTTTTTCATATCCAGTACTTGGTCTTCATAAACCATCAGTTTGTTGTACAGCCGCAAATTATAGCTATTCGGATTTACTAGTTTTTGTGAAAAAGGCTCTATAATAATTTCCTTGCCATGAAGTTCCTGAATTTTTTTCCCAGACAATATCATTTAGCTGCACTCTTTTCAAAAATATTCTTATTCAGTCAAACTTTTATCTTATTTGCAACATTTTCCCTGTGTACAACAGTTTTCCTTATCCTTTTTGTTTTTTCTTTCTTCTTCGACCAAAATGCTCTTTTTTAATTTCTTTAATTCTTTAGCTGATAACTGCATACATGCTTCACCTCCAACTACATCTTTATATTTTGCGCTGCCGTAAACTATACTTTCCTTTTAGCTTGATTTTCTTTCCACTTACAAATAATAGTTTGGTAATAGCATAAGTAAGTGTAGCCCCAATAAACGTCATGACTAGGGTTACTGTTAGTGCCAGCAGTTCGATTGCTGGAAAAGCAAGGTGTCCTTGCAGTAATCCGGCAGCGCCTGCGGAATTGAGCTTTTTATCTGCAAAAATGATAAGTCCTGCTGTCCCAACTATGCCACCTACTGCATTGATTCCAAACGAATCAACTGCATCAAAAAAATGAACACTTGCTTGCATTTTCAAAGTTACGTGGTAGCAGGTAACCCCACTAACAAATGCAGTAAGGGCAGTACTTAACGGGGAAATATAGGCGGCAAAGGCGGTACTGGTCACTAAACCGCAAATAACTCCGTTCATCAGATCACCAAGCTCCAAATCGCCAGCTTTTATGAAAGCCTGTATACTCCACCCTAAAACTGCAAACAAAACTGATATTAAGGTATTTAGCATCACTAGTCCGCCGAACTGATTCCATTCTGCTAGCGGAGCAAGATTAAAACCGAACCAACCAGTCAAAATAAGAAATAGCGCGATATAGCTGGTTGTCCTATCATCTGTGGAAACGGTATCATGTTCTTCTTTACGCTTGACAAACTTTGCTAGTACTAAACTCGTTATCCCTGCAGTCAAATGAACTACTAGAGCTCCCGAAAAATCTAGTGCGCCCAGTTGTTTAAGCCATCCACTTTCTGACCAAATAAAATTAGCAATCGGTCCATAAACCAAGAGCAGCCAAAACGGAATATAGATAATAAAAAACGGCCAATTAAACCGACTAGCTGCTGTTCCGCTGAACATCACCACTGCGTACAAAAAAAATTCCAATTGTACCAAAGCATTCAACACATTGCCGCTGGAGAAATTGCCCGCGTATACCGCTCCCAGTAAACGAAACTGTTGCAAAACAAAACCATCAAAGCGCAAATAAAATGATTCAAAGTAACCAAAAAGCAGCCAAAATAAAATGCCTGCAAATAAGCACACTATCATTCCTATCATTCCAGCTTGAAATCGTCTATTTGGCAGTGCCTGAGCATAGATTACAGGAACACTGAAAATCATCGGTAACATAATCAAAAAACAAATAAATTTAAATATGGTTGGCAAAACAACACCTCTTTTTCTAAATAGTAACTATTACTATTTAGAAATAATATAGAATGTCGCTAGCACTTTGTCAAGTTTTGGTAGCTTGTATTTTTTCAGATTTCAAAAACCGCAGCTTTTTCACTTAATCTCTGGCGCATTGGTAGAATATTCGTTTTCAAGCGGACACTTATTGTTTTTCGAGAAAAGTGACGTTGATCTTATCTTCAGCTTTTTCTGAACACCTATTTCTTTTTCAAGCAGTTTCGTATAGTCATAGATCCTAGGATTGATTTTTTTAAAACCTTTCGGATGATAAAACCGAAGCAGATTTCCCTGATTAAGGAGGTCCGACATTTCCAGTTGCGTATGTACCTTTTTTTGAGCAGTCGCGATCTCCCATTTTATCTTCCCATGCGGCGTAATCTGCTTGCCTGCCTTATTGTAAAATACCTCATTTATCTCACTAAATTTTGGAGAAACAAAATCTTGATTTCTAAAAGCAACAGTCTGATCGTGCTCTTTACTCAGTAGATCTGTTCCAAACTGAATATAGCTGGCCGTTTTTATGCCTAACAAATGAAGTAATGTCGGCAAAACATCAATTTCTCCACCATATTGCTTCAAAATTTTACCATTTTTATATCCTGGAATATGGATCATGAAGGGAACACGCTGCAATTGTGCATTATTCCAGCTTGACCAGTTTTGCGCATCTTCCCCTAAAGACTTGAAATGTTCTGGATCCTGAGCAAATGTTTTAGCGAGCGCGGGATTAGAAGAGTTCGAAATACCATAGTGATCGCCATACAAGATAATAAGTGAGTCATTATACAGCTTTGAACGCTTCAAAAAGGAAAAAAATTCTGCGACAGCTTGATCAAGATAATTAGCCGTTTTAAAGTAATTATCAACTTGCTGATTGCCAGTATCAGGTGTCCGAAAACTCGAATCTTGATTGCCTAACTCAAACGGGAAATGATTGGTTAAAGTTATAAACTTTGCATAAAATGGCTGTTGCAGATACTGAAGGTATTTAACCGAGTCTTTGAACAGCAATTTGTCCTTTAAACCATAGCCAACTGAATTATCATTCTTGGTGTTAAAATAATCTGCTGAAAAGAAATATTGAAATCCCATATTTTTGTAAACATTCGCCCGATTCCAAAAACTTGGAACATCACCATGAAAAACAGCAGATGTGTATCCTTGTTTCTGTTTCAAAATTGCTGGTGCACTCTGAAAAACCTGATCATTGCCTAATTCCGTAAAAAGAGACCCTTGCGGCAATCCAAAAGTACCAGTTTCTAACATATTTTCAGCGTCACTCGTTTTCCCTTGTCCTACTTGATGGAAAAAGTTTTCAAAGGACAATGTGCTTGAATCATGATAGAGGCTATTCAAAAAGGGAGTTACTTCCTGGCCCTCGACTTTATCATCAATTAAAAATTGTTGAAAACTTTCTAAGTGGACGATGATCACATTCTTCTTTTTAGCAACACCAAAATACTGTGGATCAGGTCGTGCTTGATGAAGTTGCACATAGTGGACAATTTTGTGCATACTTTTCCGTGTTGCTTTGCTGCGCATGACTGCTTTTTGTTCCATGTTAAGGCTGTCATAAACAGTAAAGACGTCAAGCCCCAAATATTTGACCATATATCTTCGATCAAATGTCCGTGTCAGCAATTGTGGCCGGTCAATTTCTGCCAGAGTCAAATTAAAGGTGAACAAAAGTAAACTGCTGGAAATTAAAGCCATCGCTTTTTTGGTTCTGATGTGTCGCTCATCCAAGCTTATTTTGCCCATGAATAAAAACAAAAATAACACCAAAAAATCAAGCCAATAGAAAATATCATGTAATTTGACTAATGCGACTGAGCTGCCGTCAAGCCCTTTGTTCACAGCTGAATACCCCAGAACCGTGCTCATCGTTACAAAATCGGAAAACTCGCGGAAATAAATTGCGTTCAAATATAGTAGTACTGTGTTGCACAAATAAAGCAAAAGAAGCACACTGTAATATTTTTTTGTACTTTTAACAAACATCCCTAAGCCAAAAATAAAAAATGTCATAGCCAAGGGATTCAAAAACAAGATAAACTGTTGGAAAATACCTGAAACGCCTAGTTTAAATTCCGTAGTATAGGCAAAGATGCTTTTTGACCAAGACAGAAAAACAAGCAGCCAAAAGAAGCCCATCCTAGTATTAATTTTCTCTAAAGTTTTATGCACACTCTCTCTTCCTAACTGGTTCAACGTGGTATTCTTTATCATAAACAGTAATTATTACTATTTATGATAAACCAAAAAAAATAATTTTGCACTACTATTTTTATTTGCACAACAGCTTTGCTTCTAAACATAAGAAGCGAAGTTAAAAAATATGTCGGAGTTGATATTATTTTGAGAATAACCACAAAAGATTTTCACATTGCTTGGATCAAGCTGTTACTCTTCCTCTCACTTGGAAGCATACTCTATCTACTGATAGTTAATGACGCAATGCTATATAAAACTCCGCTAAGTCAAGTCATCGCGCTTAGCAGTAAAAAAAAGATCTATCAAACTGATAACTTCAATAATAAAGATTATCAGCAAACACAAATCCTTAAATTAAGAATATTGAATGGTAAATATCGCGGCAAAACTGTTAATATCAGCAATACTTTTTCGTCTTCAAACGCCTACGATTTGCAGTATCATCGCGGTCAGCAATTATTTATTAGTTTACATAGCCTTGAAAAAAATGATGACATCATAATTACTGGTATGAAGCGCGACACTACTATTTTCCTAATCACATATTTGGCCATTGGGCTGTTGTTTATGATTATTAAAATGCACGGCTTTCTAGCGCTCATCAGTGTGCTGTTGAATGCGTCTTTCTTTTTTGCTGCTGTCAAACTTGATGTTATCACTCATGCAACTACCAGCAACGTCTTATTTATTTTTGGGGCTCTTGCTGTACTACTTTTGGGAATCACTTCTCTGCTAACCTTTGGAAGATCAAAACAGACTTTAATTCTATTTTGCTCCTCATTAGGCAGCACTTCTATTGGTCTACTACTTTCAATTATCATTTTGACAACTACTAACTACAACGGAATAAACTTTGAAATGATGGGATACGTCACACAGCTTCGTGTTCCGCTCTACCTCGCTGGCAGTATCTTAGGATCCCTAGGAGCTGTTATGGATGTTGCAACCGACATCACTGCTAGTTTATTTACGCTTGCTTACCGCACGCCGACGCTGCGTTTTCGCGATTTTGTGCAGGCTGGCCATAAAATCGGTAAGTCAGTCATGGGGCCGCTCATCAATGTCTTATTTCTGATTTTTCTTGCTGGCACCTTACCTATGATGGTTCTAGCAATGCGTAATGGTAACAGCTTCAGCTACTCCTTTTCAATGATCATGTCGCTCGGGATCGTGCAGAGCATCATTAGCGGGATCGCAATTTCTTTAACCATCCCAATTACCACTTTTTTAACTAGCTGGCACTGTAGCAGAAGTAAGAAAAGAGATGTTCTATGAACTCAATCGTAATTTTATCCTTCGTGCTATTGCTAACAATGTTTGCAGCGGGAGGAAAAAGCGGTATCAAATCTTTTTTTAGTCTCGTAAGTTGCTGCTGTGTTGTTTTTGTAACTATCATACTCATCGCATGGAACTTTCCATATTTATGGATCACTATTATCAGTTCGCTTATTATCTTGATACTAGTAATCTACCTGCGAGATGCGGATATTAAAAGCGCAAACACAGCCTTTCTCTCTTCCGTAATTATATTAGTACTGCTTGTTCTTTTAGTTATCCCACTGGAATATGTGGCTCAAGTGCAAGGCTTTAGCAGCGAAAACTCTGCAGACCTTGAAAGCATGTCTCTTTTGATTGGTTTTAATTTCATGAATGCTGCAATCGCAATGACAATTTTAAGTTGCCTAGGTGCTGTAGCTGAGGCGACTGTATCCGTTGCAGCTGGACTTAGTGAAGTACTGTCACATGATCCTTCTGTTTCAAATGAAGAGCTCTACCAAGATGGAATGATGATTGGAAAACAGATAATATCAACAGCTTTTAACACCTTGTTTTTTGGCTTTTTCGGTGGTTTCTTAGCCTTATTTATTTGGTTCATCCGTCTTAGTTATACATTTGGTGAATTTCTCAATAACAAAATCTTTGTCGTTGAATTTCTACTGACAATTATTTCAATAATCGGGGTAACACTCTCTATTCCTGCAGTTATTTGGCTAACAATGCTAGAGCGAAAAAAAACTTCTAAGAAATAAAAAAGCCACCCATCTGAGATGAATGACCATTAAAGTTCTCCAGTATATTACTTGACCGGTTTGAAACTAATATTGAATATTATTTGATTGCCGCTGTACCGTACACTTAATTTTGCTTTGAAAGAAGCTACCAAATTCTTAGCCATTGAGAGTCCGATACCGTAACCTTTTTTCTTGCTATTATGCGACTTGTCATCTCGGTAAAAGCGCTCGAAGAACTTGCTGTAATCAGTTTTTTTACCATCTGCATACGTATTCCCAATCGCAAGAATTACTCTTTTTTGTCGTTTGTCAGAAGTAAGCGCAGCAGTCACTGTACCACCTTCATCGCAATACTTGCTGGCGTTGTCCAGTAAAATATTGCATAATTCGTAAAAGTTGTTTTCATCAGCTTTAATTTTTAAATCTGGCATAATCTTTACTTTAAAAGATTTCTTTTCCTTATCAATAACGGTTTTAAAACTATCAGCAGCCTTCTTGAACGTTTCCGAAGCATTGATTGTAGTCAACGTAACTTTGGGCCGTTCCTCCATTCGAGCTAATGAGATCAAATTATTGATTAAGCGCGTCAGCCGATCTACTTGCTGCTCATTGCTGGTTGTCCATTCGGATTTGCCATCCATCATCTCTTGCAGTTCAGTGTTTGCCTTGATGATCGACAAGGGCGTTTTTAATTCATGTCCTGCATTAGTAATAAACTCTTTTTGCCGTTTGTCAGCTAAAATGATTGGTTCAATAGCTCTTTTAGAAAATGCAATCAGAATTAACGTGAAAAGGGCGAGACTGATTGCCCCAAGGAAGAGCCCAAGTTCCATAATATTATTAGTGCTTTCCATGATTACCGATTGATCGAGAAAAACGATAGTTGTTTTGTCAGGTTTTTTAGTCACTTTATAAGCGTAGTTTGACATTAGCGAGCTGATGGTTCCAGTTTTTTTGTCACTATCATATACACGACGACCTAAATCCATAATTGTTTCCCTTGAGACGCTGACAATATGAGAGTCATCTAAACCAGCCTGATTGCCGTTTTTATCGAAAGAAACGCTAAAATAACGGTACTGGTACAGGCTTTCTCGATTAAATGCAGGTCCAAACCTTTTTTTTACATTTTGCGTATTGATTTGGGAATTTATTTGCCCGTCATTTTGTGAAAGTATAACTAGGACATTATTGATCTGCTGTTTTGCACGATAAATAGAGATTCCAATGATGCTCCCAATTACCGTGAGAAGCACCAAAAACAAGGCCGCGGTAGAAATAGCGATGAACCTATAACGAAACTTCTGAATCATTAGAGTTCCCCCCGTTAGTGTTGACTAGCTGGTAAGGTCCGCCCTTCTCACCCTGAATTTCAACATGTGCATTAACTGATTGAAGTTTCTGCCGCAAATATGAGATATAGATCCATAGTGTGTCTTGATCCAAATCATCAGCATTTTCCCAAGCATGTGCAATGAGTACATCACTGTCTATTTTTTTATCTGCATTTAAGATGAAAAGATTTAAAAGTTTCGTTTCTTTTGCAGAAAGACTAATTGAATTAAAACTTTCCAAACGCTGTTCACTACTGTCAAGAACGATATCGCCAAATTTTAAAACATCATTGGTATAATTTTCACTTCGTCTTTCGAGGGAACGTAAACGCGCTAACAGCTCTTTTAACGAAAAAGGCTTAGTCATATAGTCATCCGCCCCCGCATCCAAGCCGGTAACTCTATCGTCAATTTCAGACATAGCCGTTAGCATGATTATATAAGTTTGATCGCCAGCAGCCCGGATCTTTTTTAGTGCTTCAATTCCTGTCATAACAGGCATCATAACATCAAAAATCATCAGATCATATACGCCCTGACTAGCTTTTTCGACAGCCTCCAAGCCATTATATGCAGGATCAACACTATAACCCTTACTATGCATAGCAGTAACAAGGACTCTTGATAGTTCCTTTTCGTCTTCAGCTAACAATATCCGCATCGTACATCGCTCCTCAATCATTTTCATGGATCAGCTGCCGAATCGTCTGCATTTGAACATCGCAAGAGGCAAGCTGATCTGCACATCGTTTTAATTCCTTAACTATTTGCTTTGAATTTCGGATGTTATGTTTATATTTCATTTCATGTTCTAAGCTAGCCCATGAATCCATTGCAATCGTTCGCAATTGAACTTCGACAAAGTAGCACCCCGCATCGTTCAAGTCGACGGAAGGATATGGGGTAGCAACTTTTAAGATAAGATGATAACTCCGATATCCGTTCGGTTTCGACCTCGTGATGTAGTCTTTTTCTTTAACAATCTCACACCAGTCAGCAGCTCTTAAAAGTTCAATGGAACGGTAAACATCATCAATAAAGTTGCAAACAACTCGAATGCCGATCGCATCCTTGCATTCATAAAGAGCACTTCTAGAGGAAAGTTCATATCCTTTTCGACTACACTTCTCCACCATACTGTCTTCAGCCTTAATACGTCCAATAAGATGTTCATATAACTTAGTTTGGTTGTTATCAAGCTCCCTTTGGTTAAGAACACTGAGCTTGTTCATCACATCATCCTTTATCCGAGAAAGATAAGATCCATACTCCCCATATATTCCCATAAACGTCATTCCCTTAGTCTGTTCTATTAACAACTATTATAACAGTCTTCACATATCAATTACTATTTTAACCAGTATGTTCAATAATTGGCTCAACCTTCAACTAGCAACCAGCATGCATCCTTGTAGTCAATAATTGTAGTTTGAAGTATAGTGAACGATAACATCAAAATATTAAATTTATTTATAGAAGCTCGCTAACTAAAAGTAAAATTAAGCTTTTACTCTGAGAACGTTAATTAAACAAATAATTTTACCGCCAAAAAGAAAGAATTTCGAAAGTCATTATCCTCTGGGTACTTAAGCCAAATCAATAGGCGCGGTAAAATTTGAGTATTATCGCGAAATTTTGACTTATGGAACACGTCTGTGCAGAATACATGAATAAGCAGAGCCAAAAATTACTTTTTGACCCTGCTTATTTATAAAGAATTTTTATGTCTTATCGTAAAAAATATTTCAGAAAAAGAAGAAGGATTGCCACAAAACACTCACCCTACTCATTCGACTGATCGTGTTCAGCTACAAGAGTTGATGGCAAAAACTTCTGCGCTACTGCTGAATTTTCTCCAACGTAGAAATAGTTGCTATGCGGGCTGCGTAAAACATAATCACTGCCGCGTCCTAAAATATTTGTTCCGTTGAAATACTTGGCAGACCAGCTAGTGATTCTAACACTCGGATCAATAGCTTTACCATTAGATGATTGAATAGCAGTAAATAAATCAGGATATTCGGTTTCTAATAGGTTTAAAAAAGCTCCTCCATACAATTTTTGGTATTTACCGCCACCAATTGTATTTGCAACATACAAACGGTTATGGATCTTGGAATCTGCTAATAGGTTGCCTCTTTCATCTGTTCGATCAACTGTTACTAGTTCTTTAGTTGGCAAATTATAAATCTGATCAGGTACCCAATCGGCAATTGCCTGAATTCCCACGGCATGCAGTGTTTTAATCGCATTCCGCAAATCAGCAACTGTCCCATATTTTGTTGGTTTCCCGAATCCAAGATCGTACCGATCAGTGAAAGCATAGCCATTATCGATGGTTGAATCTAAGAATGTCTTATCTCCGCTTGAACGATATTGTGGAGCCAGCTCAAAGCTGGTAAATCCTAATGACTTAAATAATCCCACATTTTTTGCAATGACAACATTTGCATTGTCATCGTGAATCTCTGGGTAAGATATGAAATTTGAAAAGCCTTCAAAGAGTACATTTGAATCTAACGCTGCATTGGAATGGAAAATTTTACCGTCAGTTGATGGCGTTGCCGCTGCTGATGTGCGTGCATCTTGATTAGTTGCTGCCCCCACCGGTACCCAAACAGCTAGATAACCAGTTACTTGTGAATTAGCATATCCTTGAACACTTGTGTTTGCCTCGCTAAGCCCATCGATTACTACATCGCGGTTCTTAAAAATCAAGTTTCCCTCGTCATCGGTATAGACGATTGGAGCACCTTCATCAGATGTGTAGTTAACTATTCCGGATTCAGTAGTCAAGACAGCTGCGCGATAAGCTTGGTTACGATGTGCAGCACCCATTTGCAATACGACCTGTTCATCATCTGATAGTTTCAGATCGGTGTTATTGCTGACAATTACACCTATTCCTTCTGTCCGTGTTTCGTCTGTGCCGTGATCATCCGCAGTCAGTGCTCCTTTGCCAAAACGAATGCTGGTCAAAATATCATTATGGTCAACAGACATTGTTTGCCCACCAGCAACATATTTAATCCTTGTCCTTAATAGGTTAGCAATTGTATCGTAGTAAATGGTCTTAGCAGACATATATTGTCCGCCTTCAAGATACATATCACCATAATATACTCGCGGAATCGTATCTTTGTTGGTCAAAAGCATTGCATAAGTGCTTGGCATATTATGCCGGTTGTATTGCTTATTAGTTGCGGTTTGATCTTTGTAGTACAATTCTAAACCTTGCTGCAGCTGTTCCCAGTTAAATACGCCGTACTCTCCACCTGTAGCAGCTTGAACTGCTGCTTGAATTTGATCTTGTGAGTTAGAATCATGTGCTCGCACAAACGTATAATTGGGAATAGCTGTGTTCTCAGTACTGTTGTTAGCCCGATCAATCAAATACCATTGTAGAAAGCGAAGCATTTTGTCATTTGTTCCTGGTTTATTTTCCAAAGAATAGTTCATTTGACCAACAAAATAATCATCCATTGTTAATTGATTAGCACCTTGGTCATAAATATATTGCGGGTCATCCGATCCCCAATCCTCCAAAATCGATAAATGTGCATTAGCAGCTTGGTCACTTTGATCGACATGATAAGCATTTTTGAAGTACTCAGCTGCTATATGCAATAGATCCGCGTCAACATTGTCAACTGCATCAACCCGAATACCATCAAAATTGGCTGCCGCATCATTTCCCGTGATCGAACCAAAATTCAATAAATAATGCAGCCAGTTCAATTCTTCAGCTTGCACCACCGGATTGGAGTTGTCGATATCATTTGCTAACAAAAATTCTGACCCTTTATTCTCATTATTTTTAATATATGACGGTACATAGCCTAAAATACGATAATCCGAGTTGGCCTTTGGCGTCAGTCGGCTGTTCTTATAAGTTAGGAATCCGCCTTGTAATGACTGCAGCCCATCTGAACTTACACTTTCAGAAGACTTGTTCCAAATTGCTTCTGTTTTAATAAAACTATGAATCAATTGACGCAGCCAGTTGGCAGATGCTGTTATCGTTAAATTCTTTTCCAATGCTATCTGAACATTTTGTACTGCATTATTGAGCACTCGTGGGCTATCCTTAGCAGTAAATTTACGCTTGCTTTCTACAATTCCCTGTTCGATCATGTAGTTGATGTAATCCGCTTGAATACTTTTGGTGGGCCACCATGACATTAATAGCGGCCGAAAATCAGCCTTACCTGATTTTTCCCATAACTGTCCATCAACCAAGATTTCTTTAGGACGATACCATGAATCGGCTGTTAAATAGCCATCGATTTCTTCAAAACTTTTTTTGTTAGCGGAATGTGCAACATTATGGGCTGCAAAACTCGCAATCGCTTTGGCAGAACTTACTCGACTTGGAATCCTTTGAGGGATCAATTTGACAACTTGACCAGTTGCTGCATCTGCGTAATATGTGCTACCATCCGCTGTTTCTAACGTATCTTTAGCTAGATGACCTGCTTCATCGAAGAAATAAACTATACCGTCAATTGTCTGCAAACCTGCAGCATATGAACCATCCTCATTAAAGTAGTAAATGTCACCGTTTTGAGCGGTGAAAAAGCCCCATTTAGCCGGTTTACCATCACTTTGATAGGCAGAGATCTTGTTGTCCTCTGTTAAAACATATGGTACAGCATTCCCCGAGATTTGATCAAAATAATAAGTCGTTCCGTCAACTTTTGCAAACTCTCCTTTGACCTGTGCTCCGGAGATTTGATCAAAATACTGCAATTTCCCGTTAATCTTATTCAAACCTTTTAGCTTGTTCCCGTGGCTGTCAACGTAGAAGCGTGTGTCTTTCAAATCTACATACTTGCCCTTAGAGATTTTTGAAACTGCAGCAGCTTTTTTCTCTTGTGTTTGCTTCTTTCGACGCTGCTTAGTAGTGGACTTGGCTACTTGCTTTTTAGCTTTAGCATTTTCACCTCCCTGTTTTTTGCTTGACCTTTTTTGTGCTTCTAATACTGCTTGAGCCATATGATAACTCCCTTTCTTTTAAGATTGATTTCATCTTAAGCCCGAAGTTTCATATAATCAAACGTATGTTCGTTTTTTATTCGAAGAATTTAGTCTTACTTTTTTTCGGAAGTACATATATTTTTCCCATTTCTCCAAGCAACAAAGTGAACATAATAAATTTTCCCTAACTCGCTTGAAAAGATTAGTACAGATAAAAAAAGCTCCCTCAACGGAAGCGGTGATAATAAAATAAAAAGTATTTTAAACTAGAAGTACTTTTCATAATAATCCTGCAATTTCAAACAACTCATAAAAGCTATTTTAATTATGTTAAAAAATGTGTTATGCCGACAACACTTAATCGTTTGCTACTTTCTTTACCTGAATTCTTGTCCAGATGATATTGGCTAAAAATCCGATTACAGCAGCCCCAATTGCCAGATATTTGACATTGTCTGCTCCTATAGCAGCAACCATCACAGGTATCCTTTGAATAATTCCCACTATTGCTATCAAAACAACAAATGGTGTTATCGGATACAGGTAAATCTGTTTACTGCTAATAATCCAGGTAACGAAGACAACTGCTAAAGCTAAAATAAGAATTGTATCATAAGGATATATAATTCTTATTGTCAAAAAGGCTGGAGTCCAAAATGAAATAGCTGAGAACAACAAGACAAAGCTTGCAAAAAAGGCGGTACCGAGAATAAAACCTGCTGTTTTTGACTTGCGAAAAATATTATCTTCACTTAGATAGACTGATTTATGAACTAGACTGAAAACTATACACGTCAATGCAACCGATAGCACAGCCATCAAAAAGTACTCTAAAATATTTATTTTAAGCGTTCCAGGATTGGCAAAGTCACTAAAAAAAGTAATCAGCCAAAAAATACCAATGGGAATGCAAGTTATATTAATCATCTCTCTAAGGCTGGCTTTTTTAAAATTTTTGATCATACTATTTGCCAGTTTTCGGCTGTCTTTACCAAAATACTCTTTAGCAGTTTGTCCATTTTCTTGCGCCTCAATCAAATCAAGACAGACATTGTATATCTGTTCAGTGACATCTTCTTCGGCGTAGAAAATCCCTGAAGTAATCAAATAACTTCTTAAATCATCAAAGAATATTGCATTTGGTTCTTTTAACTGCTTTCTGAGCTTATTTGTTTCATCCCTCAATAATTTCGTTCGTGTATCTTCTTTGTTCATTCTTCTCCCCCTAATTTAAAGATCCGTTTGACATTGTTATTAATTTCTTGCCAGTCCCGCAAAAATGCTGTTAGCTCCGCCCTTCCATCTGGAGTAATACTGAAATACTTGCGACTAGGTCCTTCAGGTGATGGTTTCATCTTGCCGATAATAAGTGACTTTTTTTCAAGTTTTTGCAAAATTGGATAGATCGTTCCACCTATTACATCTGTAAAACCCACGGCTCGCAGTTCTTGGACAAGTTGATACCCATATGTTTCATGCTGTGCAACAATTTGTAAAACACAGCCCTCTAAAACACCTTTTAACATTTGTGTTTTACTCAATACGCCATTCCTTTCAATCACTAGTATGTAATAGCAACTACCGTATTTGAAATATAACACATCCTTCACTAGTTTGTAAAGCATAGTAGTTAGATAGATGAAACTTTCAAGCTTTGCTACCTAACAAGTATTACAATGAAATTAATAAAAAATCGCTTTTAAACTGTCCCTGAATAAGAGCAGCTGTTTGCATAAAATTAAGAACATAGAAATTCAGTTAATAATTTTAGGTGTTGACTTGTCTTTTTGAATCAGTTAAATTAGAAGTACAGAGAAGCAACTCAATCTAGCGAGTATAAACGCTGAACTACCAGAAATGGGGGTTCAGCGTTTATTTTTGAAATCAAGGGAGTTATTTTATGAAAGAGAAAGTTTCATTAAAAACAATGTTGAGCATTGTAGCTGTGGCCCTAGTCTCATTCTCAGGAATCATGGCAGAAACAGCGATGAACGTCACATTTCCAGTTTTGTCAAAAGAATTCAATACTAATCTGAATTCCATCCAATGGGTCACGACAGCCTATCTATTAGCAGTTACAGTGATGATGACAACCAGTGCATATCTGGTCAAACGCTATAGCAGTCGCAATTTGTGGTTGACCAGCGTATTGGTATTCATGGTAGGAACATTGATTGGAGGTCTGGCACCAAGTGTGGAACTACTGCTTTTCGGACGTATCCTAGAAGGTATTGCTGCCGGAATTGCGATGCCACTCGTCTTTAATATCGTTGTGGCAACTGTCCCTTACTCTAAAGTCGGTACATGGATGGGGTTAGCCGCAATGGTAGTCAGTTTGGCACCATCTTTTGGTCCAACATATGGTGGTGCGTTGGTTGATACATTGGGCTGGCGTTCAATCTTCTTTATCCTATTGCTTGCCCCAGTAGCCTCGTTGCTGATAGGTTGGAAAACGGTTGGTGAGATCAAACGGCATCCGTTAAATAAGCCGTTTGATGTTGTAGCTTTTGTACTACTGGCAATTTGCTTAACAACAGCTTTGCTACTGGTTAATCAGCTAGAAGGCGGTGCACTTAATTGGACTTGGTTCGTTATCGCACTCGTAACATTAATAGCATTTATCTGGCGGGGAATCACTTCCACACACAGCTTTTTGAATTTAAAATTATTCGCAAAGGCAAGATTTGTTTCACTGTTAATTCCCATTGCACTCTACATGTTCATTATGTTGGGTTTAAACTTGATTATTCCAACGTATCTTCAAAGCTTTCTGCATACTTCAAGCTTTTGGGCAGGTTTTTCCTTACTGCCAGGTACTCTTTTGTGCATTCTTAACGCCATTCTTCGGAAGACTATATGACTTAAAGGGACCAAAACTGCCGTTATATTTAGGTAATGCTATTTTTACAATAGTCGTCTTTTGTATAGCCATATGGTCACGTCATTTATCCTTAATCTTGATTATCGGGCTATATATTATATTCATTATTGGGCGAAACATGGCATACACGAGCGCGCAAACTGCCGCAATTGCAGATGAAAACGAACTTGAAAAGGCGGACGCTACAGCAATCGTCCAAACTCTTCAAATGTTCATGGGTGCATTAGGAACTACAGTAGGCGCCCTACTGCAGGCTAAGAGCGGTGTGGTTAGCGGTCTCCAACATTTCTCCTGGCTCTCGTTCGTTCTAGCATTGGTAATGTTTGGTCTAATCGCAAGCTACTTTTTCAAAATGACATCATTAAATAACAAACAAGTCTAATGTGTTATTGCCAGCAACCTTACATTGATCCTTTCAATTTTAATCAGCGAGAGATACTGTTTTATTCACGCTTTTAGATATGAAAAAGGTTTGAAAGAGGGTCAGTGGTTGTCCTTTGGGTTAGTTTGAGTCTTTTCCATCCTACCCTAAGCTGGAACTTGGAGACATGTTTTCGTGGCTTCAAGTCGTGCCCACTGCGTTCCAGGCTCTCCAAAGAATTAGGCATACCGTCAGCGTTAAAGTTTTTACTTTAACTTTGGCGGTATTTTTTTGACCCACCCCTTTCTATTTTTCAGCTTTATATCTTATTTATCCAGCGTACGTCAAAAAGTATTAATTTTTTGTAAATGTATTTTATTTGATCTGTTTTTATCAACTTTTATACTAATTTAAGTACCTCTACCCCTGTATTAACCACAATCGTTTCAGAATTGTAACATAATACTTTTCTTCGATTACTGTTACTATTTGCTCGCTTCTTATGTTAGCGCATCCAAAACAGTTTATACTTAAGAAAATAAAATAAAAAGGAGACGACTTAGATGACATATTCAATACCAAAAGACTTTCTATGGGGGGGCGCAGTTGCAGCTCACCAACTGGAAGGTGCTTGGCAAGCAGACGGTAAAGGCCCAAGTATCGCTGACGTTATGACTGCAGGAGCGAATGGAATTCCCCGTCAAATCACGGATGGGGTCAAAGCTGACAAGTTTTATCCTAACCACGAAGCTATTGACTTTTACCATCACTACAAAGATGACATTAAATTGTTCTCTGAGATGGGCTTTAAAAGCTTTCGCACATCAATCGCCTGGACACGTATTTTTCCGCAAGGCGATGAAGAACAACCGAATGAAGCTGGCCTGCGATTCTACGATGAACTATTCGCAGAATGTCATAAATACGGAATTGAACCAATTATTACGTTGGCCCATTTTGAAATCCCCTATCACCTAGTAAAAAAATATGGTGGCTGGCGTGATCGTCGTGTAATCGACTTCTTCATTCGTTTTGCTACAACCGTCTTTAAGAGGTACAAAAACCAGGTGAAGTACTGGATGACCTTCAACGAAATCAACAATCAAACAAATTACAAAGAACAATTTTTAATGGCTACTGATTCCGGCCTAGTGCTAGAACCGGATGATCCTGAAAGTGAAGCTTTGATGTATCAAGCAGCCCATTATGAGTTAGTTGCAAGCGCCCTTGCAGTAAAAATCGGGCATGAAATCAATCCTGAATTCAAAATTGGTTGCATGTTGAATGTTTCGCCGTTATACCCCGCTACGTGCAAACCTGCAGATGCCTTCCAAGCTTTGAAAGCAATGCAGCGGCGTTATTGGTTCGGTGATGTTCATGCACTCGGTCGATATCCAAGACACATGGAAGCATTCTTCAAAGCCAATGGATTAAGACCAGATATTACCGCCGAGGATCGCGTAGTTCTCAAGGAAGGAATCGTTGATTATATCGGATTTAGTTACTATAATTCATCAACTGTTGCTGCTCAAGAAAACAATCCTGAATTTCATTTTGTTGGCTCCGAAGCAGCGCAAGAAAATCCTTATTTGACAACTAGTGATTGGGGCTGGCCCATTGATCCACTAGGATTACGCTACTCTTTAAACTGGTTGGCTGACCATTATCACAAACCGTTAATGATCGTCGAAAATGGTTTAGGTGCTAAGGATGAAGTTACAGCCGAAGGTAAAATACATGACGATTATCGCATTTCTTATTTGAAAGCCCATATTCAAGCAATGAAAGACGCAATTGAAAAAGACGGCGTTTCGGTAATCGGTTATACCCCATGGGGCTGTATTGACCTTGTTTCAGCTGGGACAGGCCAAATGTCAAAACGTTATGGTTTTATCTACGTTGATCGTGATGATAAAGGCAACGGCAGTGACAAGCGCCTTAAAAAAGATTCATTTTATTGGTACCAAAAGGTTATCAAAACAAACGGTTCTGATTTAGGCTAGATTCTAACAAACAATTTTAGAGAGTAGCACAAAAATTTACAATACTTCAACGATGTAACAAAAAAGCATAAACAGACGACCAAAAATCTTCTCACAAATTTTTGGTCGTTTTTATACGTTAGCGCTATCAAATGTTTCTAGCTAACAATTCTAAAATGAAGATAACTGGGACCTGCGTCGTAATATTTAGTGTTTCATTGATAATTTCAGGTTTGACGTTGTATGAAAAATTAATTTCAGAAACTTTGGCCAGAGTGCTGTAGTTATTATCTGTGATACTGATAATATGAAAGCCTTCCCCTTTTAAACTAATCGCCCGCTTAACGATTTCAGGTGTTTCACCGCTTACCGATAGCATAATAGCAATTTGATCAGTATCATGCCGTACCTCCTGAGGCAGCGGATAAAACGGGTCACTATTATAAACTGAATTAACTCCAAAATTAGCAAATTGACGCGCACCATATTGGGCCAAGACCCCTGAGGTTCCTATGCCAAAAAACAGAACATTATTCGTATTAGTAACCAGTTTTTTAAAAGCCGCCAATTCATCAGCATATTGCTGTAGTGAAGGACGGCTAAAAAATTCGACTGCTGAATCTACAATCTCTGTGTCATAATTTGTGGATAATTTCTTAGTTTGCAACACTAGTTTTTGCTGTTTTAAATCAAATTTAAATTCGTAAAAACTATCATACCCCATTTTCTTGATGCACCTAATAATAGAAGCTGATGAAACGTGAACCGCAGCGGCCAATTGGCGAATGCTTGATTTGAGCGTTTCGTTAGGGTGCGCTATTAGGTAATTGTAAATTATAATTTCCGTTGGGGTGAAATCCTTTAAATCGATCATTTCTTTCATCCAACCCTTCCTTAAAATGCATGGTGACTAAATTATAAAATAATACTTTAAAAAATACAAAGTTACACTTTGTTCCATTATCTGTAAAATGTAACCATTTCTCCTACAACTATAGATAGCGCTTACAAGTACTGCTATAATAACGTTAGTAAAGCAAAAAACAGTTTTGCTAAATTGTTGAGTTCTATTATTTTTAACACTAAACCATAAAACAAGCTAGGAGGAATTAATTATGAGTGAAAAAACAATTATGTTGTGTTGTGCTGCCGGCATGAGTACCAGTATGTTAGTTAAAAGAATGCAGGATGCTGCCAACGAAAAGGGAATTGATGCAAAAATATTTGCTTGTCCAGCCGCAGAAGTCGACGAGAAACTAAAACAAGAAAATGTTAACAGTATTTTATTAGGCCCTCAAGTTCGCTACTTACTTGACAACATCAAGAAAAAAGTTGAAGGCAAGCCAATCAAAGTTGATGTAATTGACATGCAGGCTTACGGAATGATGAATGGTGCCAAAGTTTTGGAACAAGGTCTAAAATTGATCGACTAAAAGTTCAATTAATTTTTGGAGGGATGACTTAATGGCTGATAATAATGAAGAACAACAATTGATGCAATCAATGGGGTTGATAACTAATGCTGGTAACGCGAAATCTCTGGCAATGGAAGCTATTCATGCTGCTCACAACAACAACTTTGAAGCGGCTCAAACAAAGATTGACGAAGCCAACAAGGCCTTGGTTGCTGCTCATAATATGCAAACAAAAATGTTAACTGAGGAAGCAAATGGACACCATGCAAAACTGACCTTACTAACCGTGCATTCTCAAGATCATCTGATGACTGCTATTACATTTATTGATTTGGCTCAAGAGTTGATTAGTGTTTACAAGAAGTTGGCTGAAACTAAGAAGATTTAAATCTTGCGGAAAGAGGCGTTAGTCTATGAATAATTCTGATGCATTTAAGGAGAAAATGACAAATTTGGTCGGCAAGTTTTCTGGATCACGGTTTGTACGCGCAATCATGGAGGCAGGATACAGTGTTATTGCTTTTTCCATTATCGGCGCTATATTTTTAATTTTGCAAGTTTTACCACAAGCCTTCCCCATCCCGGGATTCGCGGACCTATATGCAAATACACTAGGTCGCTTTAACATTCTATTCCAGGCAGTCTATAACTCAACAATGGGAATCTTGGCATTGATTTTTGCAGGAACATTCACTTTCAGTTATACCAAGATTTATCAAGAAGAGGAACATCTTAACTTAAATCCGCTTAATGGTCTATTAATGTTTTTGATGGCAATGTTTATTACTGTTCCACAATTAATTTGGAAAGGCGGTACAGTTCAGTTTGTACAAACCTTAGATAAAGCTAACATTATCGGCGGAGGATATGCAGTATCGGTCTCAGGTGTTACAAGAATTGGCGCAGTTGGAATTTTCACCGGATTAGTTGTTGGCTGGCTAACAGTTCAAATTTACAGATTTACAATTAAACACAACTGGTCGATCAAAATGCCGGCCTCGGTACCAGCCGGTGTCTCTAATTCATTCAGCGCTCTGATTCCGGGATTCTGTGTTGCCTTTGTAATTGCCGGCCTCAACTTATTGTTGGTTTTTGCCAAAACTGATATTTTTAAGGTCCTTTACATCCCATTCTCATTCGTCAGCAATATTGCCGACACTTGGTGGGGATTCCTAATTATTATTTTCTTGATTCATTTCCTCTGGTGGTTTGGAATTCACGGTGCAACGATCGTCAGTTCTTTCTATACGCCAATCGTGCTAGCAAACATGGCCGCTAATGTTAAAGGGGCGAACCATTTCTTCGCTGGTGATCCATTAAATGCCTTTGTTCTTCTTGGGGGTTCGGGAGCTACTTTAGGCGTAGCTATCTGGCTAGTAACTAGATCCAGGTCCGTTCAGTTACGTGAAATCGGTAAAGCAGAAATCGTCCCAGCAATTTTTAATATTAATGAGCCTTTGATCTTCGGATTACCGATTGTTTATAACGTCAAACTTTTTATTCCCTTTGTTTTTGCACCATTAGTTTCAGGTGGCATTGGATATTTCGCAATTAGTACTAATCTGGTTCACAAAATTATCATTCAGCAACCTTGGCCAACACCTATTGGCTTAGGTGGTTTCACCGCAACAACAAGTTGGCAAGGAGCTATTCTTGCATTCATCTGTGCCGCAGCTGCTTTTGTAGTTTGGTATCCATTTATCAAATACTATGATCGTACCCTGCTAAAACAAGAACAAGAAGCAGCAGCCAAGAATTAGGTATCGTAGCCTGCTTTCTCAAAAATATTCATGCTTCAGTGGCTTCACACTTTTTAGTAAAATCTGTTCTCTTCTGTCTTACTTTAACAGCTATTTAATTTAAAATTCTACTACAATAAACCTCTCAATGTGAATTTTCCATTCGACATTGAGAGGTTATTTCTTCCCTAAAATTAACAATATTTACATATAGACCGCATTTCGTCGTGACAGCTACTTGATAAAGAATTCTACTTTATAAATATTTTATCTTCAGCTAAGAAATACACACTCAAGCGTTGCTATGCCCTTCTTCATCAGCTATAAAACATTTTTAACTGCTGCAGCAATGATTTTATTCATATGTTGCTGCATATAGTTTTCTAAATAAACAACAGCCGTTAATTCTTCAAACAAAAAATGCTATTCTGTCTTCCTTATTAGCTGTAACATTGTATTTTCATCTTTGGGTTAGTTCTTCACATTCCTACTCTTCTTGCTGAGCCATTGTCTAAAGAAGATGAAATTAATACCAGACCTCCGCATAATATTCTGCAGACCTCTTAGTAATTAAAATTCCAACCATGCTTCAGCTAAAGCGATAAATCTATAGTTAACTTCTAAAAGTGGCAGCACATACTTATCAGCGTAAAACAACTATTTAGTAAAGTGTTTATATTTACGCATATAACCAAAACCAAAGACCGCAGCAGTAGAGGCCAAGAGAACACTACCCCACAATGTAATTGCTTTGCTACCCTGTTTATCCTCACCTGTCTGTGGAAGAGAAGCCTCTTGAACCTTCTGACTGCTCTTAGCAGCTATAACAGATCCAGCTTTAGAATCTAATTTTGCTGTAGAAGTGTTCTTCAATGTCTTTGGAACATCAGGAACATTCTCATTGGCCGAAGAACTAGGTATAGCATTAGATATAGCACTAGTTGCCTTGGTATCATTAGATTTAGTAACAACCTTAGCTTTTTCAGAAACCTGTGTCTTTTTGTTCAAAGACTCACTGGAACTATCAGACACACTTTTGGAACTATTTGTTGTTTTATCAACGTTCTTTGTGTCTTTATTTGTATTTGCATGCTTATCTGCTGGAGCTTGTTCTGTCTTCTTATCTGATTCAGAAGAAGAACTATCTTTATTAGCATCAGAGTCCTCAACCCCAGTATTTGCTTTTGGATCTGATTGCTCTTTCTGATCATTTGATGAGTTAGTAGGGTTCTTTGTATCAGGCTTCTTTTCATCAGTCTGTTTGTTAGAACCGCCATCAGCATCATGGTTGCCGGGTTCTGTTGGAGTATCTTGTTTATCATTGGTTGTTGCGGATACTAAGCCAGCAACCCCACTTTTTAGCCCTGCAGCAGCCTTATCTATATCAGATTGTGATGGATCAGTCGCCCCAAGAACTGAAAGAGCATAACTAACTTTCTGTTGTAATGCAGAGAAGGAAGCATCTGTATAATCAGCCCCCTTGTATTGGATAGCTTTGTTGTATTCTGTCTGTAATTTAGCTTTGTCTACCTTAGCGGGAGTAATTGTACCACCCTCGTCAGGCTTGCTGGGTGTTGGTGTTGGGTCGGCTTCTTTGACCTTGAGAGCTGATACTGCATTATCCAATGCTGTTTTGGCTCCATCAACCTGTGCCTGTGTTGCTTGAGCATTGTCGTTTACATCAAAAGCTTTGTTCAAAGCCTCTCGTACGTTAGCAACCGTTTCATCAGTGTATGTCTTACCATCATCTAATTTAGATTGCGCACCTACGATTGAATCACTCAAAGCACTCTTATCTGTGTCTACCTTGGGTGCTTGTTTCTCTAAAGCGTTGATATAACTTACCAAATCAGCGTTGGCTGAATCAATCTCTGATTGTACCATGCTAGAGTCGTTTTCAGCATCTTGAGCACGCTGGATAGCACTTGCCAAATCTGAAAGTGATACTTCTGTGTAAGTATCTGTTTGTTTAACTAAACCTTGTGCCTTAGCAATGTTCTGTTGCAAATCTGTCTTGTCCAAGTTACCTTGTGCTTCGATTGCATTCACAGCTTGTTGTAACTTGTCTGTAGCACTATCTACTTGTGCTTGTGTAGCAGTAGGTGTTTCGTCTACTCCATAAGCTGCTGTAATGGCGTCATCTAGGGCTTGACGTGACTCATGCGTGTAGTTCTTGGAATCGTGTTGGTAACCTGTTGCTGTCTGTAAGAGAGCTTCCAAGCCTGAACGGTCAACATTTTGAGTTGGGTTGGTTGGGTTTGTGTTGCCACCTGTGCTACCCTTTGTCAAGTAAATCGTTGCTCCTAAGTCACTACCTGCTGTCGCATCAGCATTGAGAACGATTGTAGCATTGACACTATTAGCATTTTCGATAGAACCAACACCCTCAGTAATCTTAGAAGAATCATAAGTGTAACCTTGGGAATCAAAACCGTAACTTTTGTAGTTAGACGTTGTAGCATATTGACCCATATCAACTTCGATATAGTCTACAAGTGTTGCTAAAGTAGCACCAGTGTCCTTATCTGCAACAACAGTCGTAACTTTCTTGTAAGCAGTTGGCCCTTTTGTACCATCACTAAATACTTGATAGTACTTTCCAGCAGAAGCATCTTTGTGCCAACCTACTGACTCGTTAGTAGTATTAGAAGTGCTTGATGCAGTAGAAGCACCGTCTAAACCAGTTTCATTACCATTAAGTTTATCAACATCAATGCCAGCATCTTCGAGCTGTTTAGCTCTTTGTTCTGGTGTCAATTTGGCAAGAGCTGCTGCACGGTCTGCTTCTGACATCTTACCCATTTCCTCTAACGTTGGTACTTTGTCTGTCGAAGAAGTTGAAGAAGCTGTGCTTGCTTGTGATGATGATGCTGTACTTGCTGATGATGCCGTTACAGGTGTTGTAGCAGTCGATGAAGATGAAGATGATGCTGGTTGGCTACTTGTCTGTGATGCCTGCGTTGTGGTATCAGCGAACGCCGTTGTAGTACTCAAGACTGAACCTGATAAGAGAATTGATGCGAAAAGAATAGAACCTGTGATTTTACCTACCTTTGCTAACTTGTACTTGTTTTGTTTGTCCATGACATTATTCCCCTTTTTTACGTATAGAGGGGTCTTTTCTATGTAAAGTCCCCTCACAAATGTTGATAAACCAAGGTATAAGCTTATCTAATTAATTAATTTAGAGTTATAATCTACATACCCCCAAAAACACCTTGAGAGGAAGATACATATGGCATCGCGTAAACCACACATAGTTAGCCCAATAAAAAATATAAAAATACAGAAACAGGTTGAAAAGACATTGTTAGAAAATTTTCGAGCAGGAAGACGCAACTATACAATTTTTCAAGTTGGAAAAGCAACATTGCTGCGAGTCAGTGATGTACTATCTTTGCGTTACAATGATGTTTTTGATAACAAGGGATGTGTTAGAACCAGAACCTATACTACAGATCAAAAAACAGGCAAGCCGAACACTCTTTACCTTAGACCAGTAATGGATGACCTAATGAAGTACAATGACTGGCTAAACAACAATCAACTTCATTCAGAGTGGCTATTCCCTTCTACAACCAATCCTTCCAAGCATATAACTCGAAAACAGTACTATAAAATAATAACTCATGCTGGTGATTTATTAGGCTTGAATTACTTAGGAACGCACACGATGCGAAAAACTGGAGCGTATATCGTGTACAAAGAGACTAACTACAACATAGGTTTGGTGATGCAGCTGCTCAATCACAGCAGTCAAAGAGCTACTCTGGAATATCTTGGGTTAGATCAATTCTCCCGTGAGTCTATCCTTGATAAAATAGATTTCAATTGATTTCTGAAAATGCACAATTTAACGAAAATAATTATTGACTTCCAAAGACTTATATTAAATAATTATCCTAGAGGTCTTTACATAGAAAAGACCCCACAACAGTTATTCTTGCATTTTTCTTTCTCCGCAAAGTCCAGTGCTTTGCTATTTTTTTGCCCTCAGTTAATAAGTATTTAAACCTATAAATAGCCATTTTTAAATTTATTAAGTACAAAAACTCAGCTAGAGATTAGTTTTTTATTCATATAACAAGTTGCTAATAAAATATATAATGATTTAACATTTTTTAAGAATTAGTCAAAATTCGGGTGTTGTTGGAAATTCATCAACATCCAATTTTCATATACAATAAAAGGATAGGCCCTCAAATGCACCACCAAATACTAACCAAAGTAAAGACAAGCGAGAAAACATGTTCCAAGAACATCCTGTCGGAAATATCCTTCAAATCCAAAACCCCAATATTAAATATATCAACGTTGGTAATTCAGATTAAAGAAGCAAGTCATTCACGTAATCTTTCCGGCAGCAAAAATAATTGCCGCTAACTTTCATCTAATTCAAACAATCCACTAGAAAACTTTAATCGAAAAATCAAGCGCATAGCATACGGGACCCAAGGCTGGTTATATTTTTAGACTCGAATTAGAATTGAATTCATGATCCAATAAAAAAAGAAAACCAATTCGAAATGAATTGATTTTCCCATAAAAGTTTCTCCTCAACGGCCGTTAACAAAGATCCGTTTAAATTCTTCAGAATATTTAGTTATAGAAAAATTTCTGGAATTAAAGCTGGTGCCGAAGCTTGAGAAAACTTAATTTTCAAAATATTATCCTTTGTTTTTTAGTTAAAACTAATCCTGCTTAGACATTGCCGCAAACTTACCTGCCAAACGTCCAAATGTTTGCGCATGACTAGCGGTTAGTCCTGGAACATGATCTGGATATGCTCCCCAGAAGAAGCCACCTGAACAGTTGCCAGCTGCATACAGTCCGGGAATCACTTTCCCATTCTCACGTAAAACTTGCATCTTTGTGTTGACTCTTAGGCCATCAAGGGTTGCTAAAAGTCGCCCACTTATAAATGCTCCATAGTAAGGACCTTGGTCAATTGCAAGCATACGGTAAGCTTCCTTACCAAAATCTTCATCTTTACCCTTATGGCAAAGTTCATTGTACCGCCTAACTGTGTTTGTCAAAGTTTTAACTGGCAAATTCAACTTATCTGCTAATTCTTCAATATTGTCTGCCTTCTGAACTAAATTTTCTTTAATCAGTCCAGCAATTTGTTTACGTCCTTCTTCCGCGGTCCAAATACCTGGGAACCCAAGACGAGAACATCCAAGAGTATGAACAGCTTTCAAATGCTCATCATCCATGGTTTCTTCATTCCAAATCATTGCCTGCATATAACCAGTTTGACGAGCAGCTGCATGTATTGCAAACTGATATGGTGCGCTTTCATTATAAAAGCGTTCACCTTCAAGGTTTACACGTAAGAATGGATAACTGCCGAACCAGAGATAAGCAGGATCATTGGGCGGAGTCATATCAATTTCATACATGTCTCGCGCATTAGCGCCAACAGAAACGGCAGCACGGTTAAACACAATAGAAGCAGCTTCCTCGTCCTTAGCAGCCCCAGCTTCCAGACCGGCTACAATCCCTGAGCCATCATCACGCATACTATCACTGTAAACATTAGTTTTGAGTCCCATTGGGTTCCACTTTTGCATCAGAGCAAGATTTGAACCATAACCACCGGTGCAGATAATGATATTTTTGGCACCAATTTCATAACTTCGTTTTGTTGGAAGGTCTTCAACTTTCACTCCTACAACTTCACCAGCCGCAACTACCAAGCTTTGCAGCTTAGTCTGCCAACGAACTTCTGCTCCCAATTTCTTAACCTCATCAAGGACCCAGTTACCATAGCCTAATTCCCAGTAGGTGCCGTCAGAATTTGTGACTTCATTTCCTGTTGGGAAAGCTTTATTCATCGCTGACTCATAGTAAGCATCGGGGGTAGCTTGTATATGGGCACCATGCGGCCGCAAAATTCTTTCATCGAGCCAATCAATCGTTTCAGCACTATTATCAACCCAAGTATTTAACAGGCGCTGATCAACGTTGTCTTGTGCAAACTCAGTTAAAAAATTAATTAACTCTTGTTTGTCAATCTCAACTCCAGCTTCTTTTTGTGCCTTACTGCCAATTGAAGCGATAGTATCACGGTATAAGTACCCCGCACTTCTCATCTTGTCAATCACCAATACCTTAGCACCCTTTTCGGCAGCTGCCGCCGCGGCAAACCCGCCAGCATTACTTGCCCCAATAACGATCACATCATATTCTTTTTTCATGTTTTTCCTCCATCATTAAAAGTTTATGTTATATCTATTAATCTACTGACCTATCTTCAAAGTGATTCTTTCCACCAAATATGATTAGTCCAATTGAAATCAGCACTAAAATTCCAAAGAAAATATACACTGCATTAAAATTGCCAAACTTTTCTGCAATTAAATTATTAACCGGCATCGCGAAAGCACCAATTATAAAGGAAAATGATCCCACTAAAGAAAATCCCTTAGCAAAAGCTCTTGCTCCAAAGATTGATTGTGCTAGTGCTGTGATTCCGGTTCCTAAGAAAACATAGATAATATCATTGAGTCCAGCGGCTGCTATTGCCAAACCTGCTGAGTGAACATTAGTCGCTAAAATTAACATTCCAAGTGAAAGAAGACCAACAAACATCCAGCCAACACTTGACTTTTCAGCGCCAAATTTATCACCAGTTATTCCAACCAGCGGATTAAGAAAAATATCAAAAAGCATAGCTGCCGTAACCATAAAGCCACCAATAGTTGGTTTAAAACCGACAGCCACTACATAAGTTGGAAACATTTGATTCAGAACCGCTGGAAATTGTAAAAGACACATTAATAAAGTCACAATCCAGAAAGATGCACTGCGCAATATTACTTTAGTTGAAATTTGAACTTCTTCATCATCGGCCACCTCTCCATGCTTTTCACCCAAAGCATGTGAACGAGCTAACTTTGGAGTAAATTTAATTAGAAATGAGCATGGGATACTCAAAACACCAACTATAATGGCTAAAGTATTTAAAGCCTCTTGCCAGCCCACTGAGTCTATCCATACCGACAATACTGGACTCATAATTCCTTGAAAGGCTGAAGTGATCGCCCAACAAATACCGATTGCCAGCCCAATTTTTTCATTAAACCAGTTATCAATTAAGATTCCCACAGGAACAAAGTTCATAAACGAGATTGCGACTCCAATAACAACTGCAATGACAAAGAACATCCAGATTTGCGTAATATGGCTTATCAAGATAAGACTAACAGTGATCGCTATTGTTGCTGCCAAATAAATAACAGTATTATTGATACTAGCCAAAGCTTTCGGAACTAGCGGCATCATAAGTGCCATAATTAAAACTAACACTGTATAATAGTATGAAACAATTGCAATTGAAACATGAGTTGCTTCGCTAATTGAGCCCAAAAATGATCCCATTAGAACCATGCTTGAGCCTAGACATGTAGCCGAAATTAAACTAATTGCCAACATGACTATCCATGGACGAAAATTGGATTTTTTTGATTTCATTTTTCTACTCCTTTCTTGAAGTTCCCTACATCTAGAATATTACCTGAATCTAGACATAGTGCTTGAAAGCGGTTAGAATACTATTATAACTTTTTGGAATAGAGGGAAACATGAATAGTACACAAATTGCTTGCTTCCTATCATTGGGAAGAACCTTAAATTATAGCAAAACTGCAAATGAGCTCTTTATGTCCCAACCAGCAGTTTCGAAGAATATAAAGAAATTAGAAGCAGAGTTAAAAGTTAATCTAGTTAAGTACCGTCATCATCAAGTATCTTTAACACAAAATGGAAAGTACTTCTGGAATAAAATGCTTACGGTGGAATCGATTGTAACTGAAACTGTTAGTAACATGCAGAACAACGATGTTAATGACATTATTACTATCAAAATTGGCTTTTCTGATATCTCATTCGAAAAAAGCTATCTGCCTAAATTAATTTCAAATTTAAAGCGAAAATACCACTATGATGTGCAGCTAGTTTTTACTGACCCTAATGGTAATAAAAAAATTGTTAACGAACTAGTTAACAAGCGCTATGATTTCCAACTCTTCCAAGACGATTTATTCTTCAAAAAAAAAGAACTGGCCTCCACAGCCTTGCTGACTGGGGGATTTTCAGTTTTGATTTCTAAGCGGAATCCCTTAAGCAACAATGAATACCTTACACTGGATCAATTATCAGGACAAAAAATCCTTATTTGGGAGGGAAATGAGTCAATTCCTGCTATAAGTAATCTTAAATACGAATTGAATACAAACTACAATAATCTTGATATTACGCCTATCTACGATTCTTCAAGTTTAGAAATTTATGCAGCTGCTAATAAAGTGATTGGAATCGTACCTAGTTTTCTTTATAATCCTGCTAGTAATGACGTTAATTACGTTAAGTTAGACATATCAATTTCCATCCATTACAGCATTGGCTACCTTAGAGAAACCACTAGTAAACCCTATTTTGAAAAAGTAATTACTTCTTTCAAACAAGCTGTTAATTTTGAAAAACAAAATTGGTAACTACTTTAACAAGTGTTGCCAGATAGGATAAATTCCAGATTAAATTTTCAATTACCTAAAAGCCTTTTGTCATAAAATAAAAAACTGGTTGGAAGAACATACAAATATACGTTCTTCCAACCAGTTTTTTATTTTATTACCTATCTACGTAAAGTGTTCTGCTTTTCTACCTAGTTATAGCTACTGAAAGAAAATCCAGCAGTAACCTTTCCGTTAAATTAGTGTACCGTTATTTAAAATATTAACATGCTCTATTAGTAGATAATCTCGTTTTTATGACAAACCATCAATTGTCCTGGCTTTGAAAAACTTCCGTGTAACTGTTGTTGCTAGTCCAAATCACTATTCGATTTTTAGAATTATCAATTGATGCCGGCACATCATCGCCAAAACCGGACATTGCTATCCCCTTTGGATAAAAGTAAATAGCATAATTAACGGCAACACTCTGATCTGCAAGATTGGCATTCAAGTAACCATCTTTTTGAGTAAATGTTACAGGTCTAGCGGTTCCATCATTCAAGCTGTTCCCTTGTAATGTCAAAGAACCATTAGCAAGTTTGTCTTTAGTTATTTCAAGAGTATCTGTTCCTTGGCTTTCTTCCCATCTACTCCCTGTCCCATCATGATGATTACCAGAAATTGCTACCTCTTGCCAGTTTCCAAGTAAACTTGCATAATTACCTTGCTGAATTTGAGAGAAATCCATTTGTTTTGTCGTGCTTTCTGCTTTTGAAGCTGATTCTGAGACATTATTCTTGCTGGATGTTTGCGAATTTGCTGCATTATCACTTTCCTGATTGGATTTTTGTTTCACTGAACTTTTATGACTGCTCTTATTCTTACTACTTGTTACCCTAGTTTTGTTACTACTTTGCTGCTTAGATTGACTATTACTGCATGCCGCCAAATTAGCAGTAACTACTATAGTTGTCACGGCAATAGCCATATGTTTGCTTAAACTTAGATAATCAAGCATACTTTTCCGACATTTTTTATTAGCCATTATGTTTTACATTCCTTCTATAATTTATTAATTAGTACCTCTATGTCCTATTTTTATTTCTGAAACACCTACTCTTCTCATTTATTGATAATTATCCTAAGTATTTTGCCTAGTCCTTTTGGTCTTTATCAGTAATTTTCCTAATAATGTAAATAATGAATATTAAGATAAGTTAGACTGGTAATGAATCCTCAGGTACATTAAAACCTTGCATAATCGCTCAACAATTAAGTTTTAGTATCGGACAGAGGATTAGTAATAATACAAATCATAATTCATTACATTAAAAGAAAGGTCCCTACCCAAAGATGACTTTCAGCATGGAACCTCCCCTATTCATTTCCTAAGTTGCGCTATTTACGTGTATTAAATGCTGTAAAAACATTTGCAGCGGCAGAAATTTTTGACATAGAATTAGTAGATTGTGCAACTGCAAGGTTTTGTTGTTGTAATGCTATTTGATCATTTTGAAAGTCTTGTGCTTCAGCAACATTAAATGCATCTTGCAGCGTAGTTGCTCGGTTCTCCTGTACAAGATGCATTAAACGATCAATTGTCCAGTAACTGTAGAACTTTTTGGGAAAATCAGCCATTCCTTCAATGTAAGACGGCTGATTTTGAGCATCTGCAATTTTCTGATTAGCTGTATTAATTTGCTGATTTGCTTGATTCCCTTGTTGAACCCTCTTAGCAACTACCCACCCCAACAGTGCCAAACATCCAAGAACTAAGATACCCTTAACAATACTGCCAGTATCCATACCTACAACTACGACCGTTACAACAATTGACCAAATCAAGCGCTTTTTGAATTGTTTTCTAATAGACACTAGATTTTTATTTGCTATGTATAGCTCATGGCGTGCATTTTGCAAATCAGCAGTTAAATTTCGCTTTTTCTCCAAGTAGTTTAAAATTTCATTTTTGCTCATTATAAACTTCTCCATTCTTCAATATGCTCAATTATCTTTTGAATTAAACGCTGTATTATTAAAATTAAATATCTACTTAATTCTTAGTATACTTAAAGCCCTTAGCCAAAGATGCTATACCATCAGCAGACTTAACTACAAACGATTTTTTATCATCTGAAAGTTTTGCAGCCATATTCACACCATTAATTTTCATTTTCAGTTCGTCGCCGGAAATTTTATATGTTCCAGAATTCGTTTTCTTACCATCTGCATATTCAATAACTTTATCCCCATCAAACTTCAAAGTATCAGTTGATGAAATAAACAGAAATGTGGTAGTATGCGAATATTCTCCATCCAAATGCTTCGGAAGAGCCTTCACCACACCTACAATAACAACTACAGCAATTATAGCAATACCAGTAATTAACCAACTTTTCTTGATTTTACCATTTGCATCTCTAAATGATCTCATTAGTTTTCCCCTATTTTCATTCTACTTATAAATAAGACTGATTCAGCAAATCTCAACATGCTTTTTCTAACTGTTACATTTTATTTTTGCGAATGTGCAATTAGACTTTAATTAGCTTCCCGTTACTTTATTACACATCCCTCCTAGTTTCAATTGCAGTGACAGTCAATAGGCACCGGCTTGAGAATAGGAATATCTAAACACTCTATATCGCAGGTGCACACATCTATACTATCCGCATCAAAATAAGTCCCATCACTGGCAAAGAGCACTACTTTATCTCAATTCTGATTACTATAAACCTCCTTTGTTTCCTCAAAGTTCTAAAACTTATTCAGGCTTTATTTGTATACTTAATACATTCCCCATTTACTCCCTGATCCATCCACTTATGTACCTCCCCTTCGCCTTCTTTCTCACGTAACAAATACCGATTATTCAGGTATTTTATACAGGTAATATTAATAAACTTTAGTAAAAATGTCAATATTATATGTATTGAGTACTGTTATTTTATGTATACACCTTTGCTATTCTAGAACGAGGGTGAACTTATGACCATAGACTTTTTTGGAGAAAAGTTAAAAGCAGTCCGCAAATCAAAACATTTAACGCAACTGGAATTATCAAAACGGTTAGACGTTAGCAAAGGTACTGTCTCGGCGTATGAGCAGGGTCTGTCCTATCCGTCTCTCGAAACATTCGTCAAAATTTGTCGCATTTTAGATACTTCTGCAGATTACTTGCTTAGTGTGTCCGATACCTTGCCATTTAAAATGGGGGGATTGACTGATGAACAGGTAGAAAGCATGTTACAGTTCATTTCACTAATTGAGCGTGCAAACAGAACTATTGACCAATAATTAAGCTGTTTTTTCAAAATAGAAATATACAAAAGGAGCTGTGCCAAAAGTTAAATTTGTCACAGCTCCTAGTTTTTTCATTCTGTTCTTTTATTTGCTATCTAATAAAGTGTTTTGCCTTTCTACTTCTAAATATCAATACCATACTAAATACACTAATTAGCAATCCTAACACTTTGACAAATGGCTTGGTTGCTTCGCCTGTTTGTGGATATGCACGTTGTTCTTTGAGTCTAACGATCTTGTTTGCTGATCTGCTGTTTACATTATTTTCTGCACCTTTTACGCTATTCGTGTGAGTTTTAAAATCATTTTCAGCAACATCATTTGGAGCAATTTTTTCTAAGACATCCATTTTAGTATTCTTTTTCAAAATCTGTACAATAGCTTTATCACTATATCCATGCTCTTTCAATATTTTGACAAATGGCTGAACTGTTGGGTCTTCGAAATTAATTTTACCATCACTGCTTGAATCATTTGAAAGATTTGTAGGTACAGCCCGATTCCCATCGGATACAACATTCTTGTCTTGGCTAGGTACAGTTGTTTGAGCGTTTTGTCCAGAAATTGTGTCGCCTGCTGACTGATTGCTCTGGTCTGCCTTTGCATCAGCCTCCTTAGTCTTTTGCTCAGCTTTCTTAACAGCCTGCTCAGCCTGTTCTTGTGCAACAACCTTGTTCAGTGCATTTTTAGCATTTGTGAGAGCTGTTTTCTTAACTTGTTCATTAACTGCAGCAGCTGCATAGGCTTTCTGAGCATTGGCGTTATTGAATTTTGCTTGTTCTAAAGCAGTTTTTGCATCTGCTAATTGAGCTTTGGCTTGTGTCAATGCAGTTTCGGCCTGTTTAACGCCTGTCTTAGCTTGTGCCAACTTATCGTTAGCAGCTGCAAGGTTTTTGGCCGCATTCAAGTAAGCATTCAACTTATCTTGAGCAGCTGTTTCTGCTTTCTTATCAAGTGCGACTTTGGCAGTTAACCTAACGACATTAGCCTGCACTGCACTTAGCTCACTCTTAGCTGATTCCAAATCATTTTGCTTTGCAGCAAATACCATTTTAACATTTGCTAGTGCTGTTTCAGCACTTTCCAAATCCGCTTTGGCCTCTGCAATTTCAGCCTGTTTTTCTTGTTGGCTCTTTAACGCATTATCTAATCTTATTTGTGCGCCTGATAACTCATTTTGAGCTGAAACTAACTCGCTTTGATCTTGAACTAATTTCTGTTGATTAGCTGCGGCTGCATTTTGTGCATCTGTAAGTGCAGCAGTCGCATCATCAACAGCCTTTTGAGCATTATCATTTTGTAATGCATTAAGCTTTGCAACAGCAGCAGCCATTGAAGCTTGATCTGTTTGCGTAATTGCTTGCTGACTCTGTAACTTAGATTTTAATTGAGCCACTTGTTCTTTCAATGCGGCTGTGTCATCAGTAATAACAGTTGATTGATTTAAAATACCATCAAAGTTCAAGATGAGTTGTCCATCAGTACCAACGCGATAGCTAAATCCAAAGGAATATACGTCTGGATTCAAGAAATTAATTGCATGTCCGTAGAGAGATTCAGAATCATCTAACAACATACCGTTAACAGCATTGTAGATATCACGTTTGAAATCATTAACAGTATATCCATCTGGGAAATCATCTGGCAGACCATTCAATAATGAATATGCGCCACTCCATGAAATATTTTCACCCGTCCAACCAGCATTCATGTCATTACTTGTCTTTACTAACATTTCACCATCATGAGCAAAACCATATTTTTCAGCGGTGTAATTATCTGAAACTTGATGTGCAAAGTTTTTAGCCAATTCTGAGGCGACAATTGGTTTGCGACCTACTTGTGTACGAGCTTGGTTAATCAAATCGATCACATACAAGTTATAATAATTACGTTGTGCATCTGACATTTCTGCCGTCGCATCAAATTTAACATCATCACTATCACTTGCAACATATTGATTCTTCTTATAAGCGTCTTGATCTTCTTGACTATTACTATACGTACCTGTTGAATCATAATTCTTTAACTTGGTAGCCAAATCAGATGGAACAGTGATTGTCTGTTGTGTACCATGTTTGCTCAATTGAGCATTGGCACTATCTAATTGTTTCTGAGTGTCCGAACTGTTCTTTTGATCAGTATCAACTTTTGATTGTGCCGTATTGACATCTGTTTTAGCGTCGCTAACTTGTTGATTATGTTTTTCCAACTTAGTATCGGCTGCATTTTTTGTATCTTGTGCATCGCTAACTTGTTGATTCAATTGCGTTTGCGCATCACTATCATCATCAACTTCTTTTAGATTGTTATTGACAGTTGTTTGTGCATCTTTAACGCCTTGTCGTGCTTTAGTAACATCAACACCTTGAATATTATTAAGCTTGCTCTGTTTATTATTAACATTTTGTTGAGCATCATTAACTGCAGAACTTGCTACAGCAACACTAGATGATGCTGCTGAAACAATAGCTGCTTGAGAATCAGCTTTCACTTGTGCATCTTTAGCGGCCTGTGTGTCACTTTGCGTTTGTGCATGTGCTTGATCAACTATAGTTTGCTGTTCAGCAATACTTTGCCCATTGGCAGCAGTCGCAGCAGCTTTGGCTTTGGATTGAGCAGCTTCAGCCGAAGATTCATTTGCTTTAGCAGTATCAACAGTTACTTGAGCACTTGACACACTAGAGTTGGCTTGATCGACCTTATTTTGTGCAGCTGATTGAGTTGCACTCGTACTGTCAGCTACTGCTTTAGCTGATGAAGTTTCACCTTGAGCTTGCGAGTAATCTGTTTGAGCTTGGGAAACATTATCAATTGCTTGCTGTTTCTTCTCAGCTACATCATTTTGGCTAGATACCTGTACCGATGATGAAGAATTACTATCTTTTAAGGCTGTATCGGCATTGACATTCAAAGTATTTGAGTTAAATGCAGCAACTCCTACTGCTCCTGACATCACTGTTAACGCTACTAACTTTTTGCTATTAGCCATTCCTTTTTTTACCATACATTTTTCCCCCAATATTTATTTGCAAATCATTCAGCCAAATATTCAGCTAAACAACCACACTACATAAATCACTAAAAATTGCAGAGACAAAATAATTTTTTTCACTGCAATTAACAATACTTCTTCTAATTTAGTTCCATCCCTTCACTCCACTTTGTATGTATAAGTTAACTCAGTGACGTCTTGTGATGTAACAGCATACTTAAAATACCTTTCAACATGTACCACTAACCCGACCCTGAACTTTCCTTTTCCCTCATAACATTCCTCCCCAGTCAATAGAATAAGTATGATTAAGTTCTATCGATTTTCTTTATAAAAACTCTAATCATTAATAAATCATTCATTTCCTGAAAAAATTATCAATTATTATTTTCTAAATTATTTCTGAGTGAATAATTGTAGAAAATATATAAGAAACCTAACAAATACAGTCAAAACCGGTATCTTGTACACCTAATACTATTAAAAAAACTTAAAAGTGTCAATATAAACTGTACTTAATACATGTATTTATGGTATAAATTTTCGTTATTGCATAGCAAAAATATGCCTGTAGAGATAAATTGGCTGGGGAACAGAGCGAAAGCGTACTACGTCAACAGAGCATGCAGTCAGAATTAATGATAAAAACAAATAAGGTGAAAAATATTTTACAATAGAGGATACAGTAAAAACCGTGATGCATTGAAGCACTTCATAATTGTGAGACAGTCTTTTTACATTTGAAATTTAAAAATGCGAAGACGAATATTTAAAAAAGTGGTGGTGGCTACTAGTGATATTAGCTGTTTTAGCACTTGGAGGGGAAAATATATTGATTGTCGAGCAAAGCAGTATGAAGATCAGCTGATGAATGCAGAACGAGACTCGTTGTGGCTTTGAAAAACATGTTTAAAGATATTGATGCTTTTGAATTTAAGCGTACAGATTATAATAGTACGACTGCATCATACAGTTTTTATATCAAAATGACATTATCTAATGGAAAACATATTGAGTTTAATTCTGCTTATTCTAAATCTAATAATAAAATTAGTGACTATTTGATTGTGGATGAAAGTATTCAAAAAAAGAGGGTACTGGTAATAGTGTCGGGGTGCTATATTCTGATGGAACCGAGAACTTAGTATGACTACTGCTGAACATATCGATTTTTGAGCGATAGAGTTTATTGGTTAGATTCAAAACATCAAAACTATATTGACAGACCAAAAGTAAATCAAAAAAATTAAACGTACCGCACACATATGGATACAGAAACTGGTCACATTTTTACACTCGAATTAGAATTTAATTTACGATTCAAATAAAAAAGAAAACCAATTCGAAAATGAATTGATTTTCTTATAAACGTTTCTCCTCAACAGCGGTTGAGAAAGAGCCGTTTTAAATAGCTGTTCCGACTTTTATTTTCTATATTTCGTATAATAGATACTTGTCTTCGGTAACAAAATAACTAATCAATTGGCTAGCTTCACTAGGAAGGCTTGTTTGAGGAAAATTGGCTACTAGAGAACAAAGATATAGGTATTTAGGGCTATGGCGTTTCGAAAAACCCGTATTACCAAATTTTCCCTGTATTTTGTCAAATAGTTGCTGAATATCTCTAGTTGTATCACAGCTAACAAATTTTTTTAAGTAAACAAATCGGGATTTATCCGTATTGTCAATCATTGATTTAGCGGTATTAATGGTTACAAAAAGCCATTGGTTCAAATCAATTAAATGTTTAGGGCGGCAGCGTAGTTCTTCTTTAGTTGCTTCAAACAACGAGTTTTTCATGATAGCTCCATCTTCTTTGCTGTAGCTTGTCTGTCATTTCTGATTGCTTAATCTCTGGACCTTGCTTGGCAAAATCTTGCAATTGTTGTTTGGTTCATTGACTAATTTTTTGGTCAAAATCATATAACTGCTGCTTTAACTGGGACTTTTGTGCTAGGGTGGTGGTACCAACAACCTGTTATTGTAAGCTTTGATAGGATTTATTCAATACCTTGAATAACTATTTAAGTTCATGCTTGGATTCTTGTTGTGCTTCCTGTAATCCCAATTGCTTGGTTAAACTCACTAAGCACACTCACCTTGTTGCTAACCTGCTGGATTTCACTTAAAACGCTATGGGTCATGGCTTTAACTTTGGTCTAGGTAACCGCAAGTAGGTTACCTGTATAACCCCAATATTTTGCAGGACAACATGCGCGACGGCTTCGGTTTGTGTTTCTTGATACGCGCGTGGGCGGTATTTAAAGGCTGAATTTAATCTGTGTAACTGACTATACGCATATTCTTGGTATAATGTCTTTTCTATCTCCATCTTTAATTACATCTTAGCATTAATTGCTAATTGTTGCTTTTTGTTTGGAATTTTGTGTTTTAGTTAACAAATAACCTTTAGTAGTTACATATCCAACATAACGAGCCTTATAAATCTTCTGACTTATTGAATCACTTATCGTCATTGCTTTACTCCACTTATGATAACCATAAACTCCTTTAGTTAAATCGTTATACTTATCATTAAGCAATTGACCATACAGATCATTACCTTCTGCACTGAACTGCGTTATTTGTGATTTGTATGCGCTCAATTCACTTGGATTCCAACCATCAGAACCAAAAACCATATATCTAGAAATGTCTTTACTGTTCATTCCGTAACCATAACTCGAAGCCAATGTTAGTAATTTAATAAAATCTACTTTATGTTTCATTACATAATTATATAGAGTAGTTTCTGCTTGTTTCGAATCAAACATATCAACTGCTGTATATGTTACGGTCTGACTTACAATCTTGTTTCCTGTATCATCAGTTGTATTCTTTACTTTAAGTTTCTGTGCCATTGGGGGCTGATACTTAGTATTTTCAATGTGTTTAATAATTGCTCTTCCAAAATTCGTATCAACTTTCTGATCTTTCTTAAGAGCATTGTCACTTAATGACAGCAAATCACTTGACCCATTGCTTAATCCTTCATCCTCAGCAGCCCTTTGAGCTTCAGCAGATGTTTTATAAATATTTTTTACAGTTTGTTGTTGATATTTATTTGTATCATCTTCTTGAAATGTGTAATAAATATTCAGTCCCCCGCTTGCTATTGTTTTAGTATTATCGTCAAAATCGGTTTCTTGACCAATTTGCCCATCTTTTTGTTTTAAATAGTTATTAATTTCTTTAATTGCACCATTCATTGTATATTTTTTATCTTGCTTTTTTGCTAGTTCAATAGCTTTACTATCACTCATGGAACTTAGTTTTCCAAGTGTGATATTATTATCAAAAATCTGATAAGCTTGTAATTTTCTATTTTTTAACACATAGATCGTGCTCACAATACTATCTTTAGAAACACTATCTCCTTTGGCCTGCACCCAAACATGAGTTGCAGGACTTTTTACTTGATTGACAAACGAAACTTTATTAGATGTTATCTGTTTGAAATTCTTTTTTGTAGCAAATCCATTATTTTGTGACGCACAACCATCTAAAAAAAGAATTATCACTAGGGCTATTACTATTTTACCAATATGATATTTTTCATTTGCTTTTTTTAAATTCGTCCATATCAACATTTACAGCTTTTCCTCCAAGTATCTTTACCACCACAACAAACTCCATTTTGTGCATCATAAACTTGTTTACACTGAATCTCACTATCAATGTTACAATAATTCTTTGGAGTATCGTCTATACTCCATTGTAATTTCTTGCCATTCTGCATCTTTTTATTTATTTTTAACTTTAGTATTGCATAAAAAGTTAGTTGAATTCTGGGTTATCCTTAAACAATAGTCTGGTATTTAGCAAAATCGTTTATATATTTACAAACGAAAATACTATCTACTCACAGCAGGTACTAATGCATCCACCACCACCATTGTTGGCTTTCATCCGCACCCAATCGTTTTTTTTGATCTCTTTCCCATTCTTTATTTTTTTGATTAGATCTCCTTCTTGCTTTAGGAGAAAGTGTAGTTGCATAGACAATCCACGCAATTACAACGAACCAAAAAGCAGAAATAAGCCAACTAACTATCACTGAAACAACACCAATAATTAATCCTACAATTGTGGAGATCAACCACCAACCTATCCATAGACCCAAAACTATAATGACTGTCCATATTACGAACTTACCCATAATTCTTAACCAATTATTTTCAGATGAAACATTTTTTTCACTTTGCTCTTTATTTTCATGCAATTCAGGCCCTGATCCCATGTAACATCTCTCCCGTCCTTAATCAAACATTTTTTCACACCTAGTCACGAGTCTTCTTACGTTGAATTCCAAGACCGAAAACTGCAGCAATGCTAATCATCAATAAACCTATAGCAGTTATTTCAGAATTATCAGACTCACCTGTTTGCGGTAAAAGTGCTGCCTTATTTAAATCATTAACAAAATGTTTGCCTATTTTGGGTGCAAAATGTTTGCCAGTTACTGGAGGGGTCGTTATTTCTGTGGTTGTAAAGTTGATATTATTGGTTGCCTCTTTTACTGAATTAGCAGTAGATACTTCCGAAACAGTAATCGCATTTCCGTAAGGATCAACCATTTTACCGTTAACAACTGTCCAGTTTTTAACTAGACTTCCATTTTTATCAACGACTTTATTGTCTACAATGCGATAATTATTTTCTTTTGCCATTGTTTCATCAGCTAAGCGATGTTGCTCACGGGCTACATTTTCAGCCAACGTTTCGGCGTCCTGTGCAGACTTGAGATTTGTTTGGGCAGTTGCAAGTTCTGATTTGGCATTTTCCAAGTTGGTGTTTGCTTGATCCAGAATACTTTTTGCCTTTGTTGTTGCATCTTTGGTATTAGATAAAACAGTTTGGTATGCAACTAATGTACTTTTAGCTGAATCGTAAGCGGCTTGGGCCTTTGTGACAGCAGCTTCAGCAGTTGCGTATTTTGCCTTTGCAGCAGCTAAGACAGCTGGAGCGTTTTGTAACTTGTTCAAGTATGCTTCAGCAGTCGTAACAGCATCGTTAGCGTTTGTTAAAACAGTTTTAGCATCGTTTAAGGCAGTCTCATCAGTTGCAAGTGTTGCTTTAGCACTTGCTAAGGCATCATTAGCTTTTGATAAGGTTGTTTTTGCAACATTTACGTTTGATTGTGCATCAGCATAAGCAGCTTCGGCTTTATCAAGAGCAGCTTGCTTTGTAGCAGTGTCTTTTAAGCTTTCTTCATACGTAGCTTCGGCGTCCGATAAAGCAGTCTGGGCAGTTGCTAAGTTAGTCTTAGCACTTGTCAAAGCGGCCTGTGTCTTAGTTACGTTGTTGGCAGCAGTTGTTTGTGCCGAAACAGCATTGTTATATGCAGTCTGTGCAGCAGTAACAGCAGCAGTTGCTGTGTCATAAGCACTTTGTTTTTGTGCCTGTGTACTCTTGGCACTTGTTAAGACAGTATTAGCAGATGTTAAGGCAGCTTTTGCTTTGTCTAAAGCAGTCTGCAAGGAAGTTGTATCAGTTGACTTTGCAGGTGTGCCCGGTGTGGTAATTGTAGCGGTATCAAAGGCTGAGGCATTGCTGAATGATGCATCCGTAGCAGGTACAAATGCCATACGGAATTTCTCCATGCCATAGTCAAGACCCTTGAATGCATTATCCCAAGCACCAAAATACGAATTTGTAACACCATTTGCAACGGTACTATTTAATTGCGACTTAGTAATTCCTAAGATTTGCTTACCAACAGTTTCGTTTGCATCACTTGTTACGGCTGCACTTGCAGTAATGTAGTTGGTTGTTCCAAGTGTATACAATGATTGCGTAATGTAATAATCAAGAACAAACTGTTTAACTTGTGCAAGCGTTAATGTCTTGTAAGTGATATTCCAATCGTCAATACCACTGCTTTGATAATCAGAGTTAACCATGCTGGTTAAGAGTGACTTAGAGACACCTGTGCTTGATGAAAGATCTGCTAACTTACTTGTTACGTTACCAGTAAAGCTTGAACTAGCTAAAGTTGAAGCAATCTTGATGGCATCATTGTTAATTTCAACGTAACCAACTTCATCAGCAATGCCCAGATTCTTACGGACAGCGTTAATTGCACCAGCTAAAGCTTGTTGAACTTCTGTTACTTCGGCATCAGTTAATTTGTTAAGTGCAACGTTATAGCCACTTTCTACGTTAAATGTAGCTTTATCGTTAGCAGTGTTGCCATTATAAGTAACTTTAACAGCCCCGTTTTCAGTGCCATCACCAACAGCCTTGCCAATAGCAGTCATATCATTTGTAAGTGTAGTTGTATCAGAGCTGTTCTTCTTGTAATCAGCAATGTATTTCTGAACAGCTGAAGCTAAGGCATTTGATACGGTAACGCTCACGTTGTTAGACGTAGTACTATTATTTGCAATAGCTTGATTTAATGCGTTCTGAGCAGCAGTTACAGCAGCTTGGTCAGTGTTGACCGTTGATTGTGCCTTAGACGTAGCGTCTTTGGCTGTGTTCAAGTCGTTAGCGGCACTTGATTGTGTTGCTTTAGCTTTATCAACATTTGTTGATGCATCGGAAACTTTACTGTCGGCATCGGATTTAGCACTTGTTGCAGAATCAGCATCTTTTTGTGCGCTTGATTCAGCGGTTGTAGCAGTGTCAACGTTTGATTGTGCTTTATCAACATCTGCTTTAGCACCAGTTGTGTCCATTGCTTTCTTAGCAGTATCAACATCGGATGATGCAGATGAGGCTTTGCTTTCAGCATCTTTTTCAGCAGAAGAAGCAGTATCAACGTTCTTTTGTGCATCTGATACAGATGATTGATCAGCATTCACGGTTGCTTGCTTTTGATCAACATTGGATGAAGCTGTTGCTGCGTTGTTTTTGGCTGTATCAACAGAACTTGATGCTTTAGCAACATTTTCGCTAGTGGCTTCATCATTAGTTTTTTGGGCTGATGAAACTTCATCAGCGGCAGATGAGGCACTACTTTGTGCATCTTTGACAGAAGACGATGCGGCATCGGTATTTGACTGTGCCTGATCAACGTTCTTTTGGGCAGATGATTGATTTGCTGCTGCATCATTATAATTTGTTTGCGCATTTTCCTGTGTTGATGAGGCTTTCGAAACATTTTCTTTGGCAGAATTTACATCAGACTGTGCCTTTTCGACTGGCGTCTGAGTACTAGATAAACTTGAAGTAACAGAAGCATTAGATGTACTTGTAGAATCAGATTGATCCGCAGTGCTTACAGTATCAGCACTAGCTTTAATCGTATTTAACGTTCCCCCAACTGCCCAAGTTGTTGCAGTCGCCATTGCAGTCACCACTGCAATTTTTTTTGATTTATTATTCATATTTTCAAAACTCCCTTTTTAAAACTTATATTTTATGTAAATCTTCCTATCTAAGACTCATTATACTTCATCATGTTAAAAAAGCCATATTTTTTAAAAAAATATGGCTTTTTAGCTATGTTTGAGAAAATAAAAAATCCTTACAGTTATCTTAAAAGTAACTATAAGGAGGATTGAAATGATTAAATCAGTAGGTAAAATTATTCGTGAGTGCCGAGAAAAGCAAGGATTAACAATTGAAAAACTAGCAGAAAAAGCTGAAGTTTCTGACAGTTACATTTCTCGACTTGAACGAAATAACATTGCAAATGCTCGTGTTGCAAAGTTAGCTGATGTAGCTAACGCATTAGGCTTGGACTTAGCTGACTTATTTACTGATAGTAAATTAGATGATCCAGATACAATCGAGTTATTAAAATATTTAAAAGAAATACCCGAAAACAAACGCCAGGATATTTCAAAATCAATTTTGAAAATTTTAAAGTATCGCAAATAATTATTTACCATTAGGGGTGTCAAAGACACCCTTTTTAACCTCTTGAAGTTTAAATTTTAGGAGGTCTTTTTATGTTACAAAAGATTAGAGAACAAGAAATGATTGAGGAAATTATCGAAGATTTAGAACTACAGGCTGGTTTAAAACTTTCACCACTTCAGATAAAAATGCTTCAATTGACACAGCATATCTTCTTTACTGAACAAGAACTCAAGGATCACATCAGTGGCATTACTGACTATTTAAAAAACACACCAGCTGATGAAAGAATTTGGAACTGTTACCAAGATCTATCTGATAATTCATACGTTTTAATTGTCTGTCTAACGCCTAGTAAGCTTGGTTAGCACTAGAAATTAAGGACCCTGATTTTACCGGTCAGGGTCTTTTTTTACACAATAGTTATTTAAATAAAAAGATTACTAGCAATTACATTAACTTGAAATGTCGTTAAATCAACATTCAAAATCTACACTAAATAAAAATGATTGGGTATTTCGATCAATACTCTATTTTAGCCGATAAAAATTTATAAGTTGTTATAGTTGTTATGGCTTACGGGCGATTACTCAGCAACCATAAATTTAATTTCTAACTAAATTAATAAATTGATTACTTTTCTGTACTGATATTGTGTTTTTAGGCCTTCTAAGTTCTTTCATTCCTCTAACTAAATCACGTTCACAAAATTCCTGTAATAAATTTATAATACTCTTTCTATTTTTTAAACGAATTGTTCCAGTTTTTTCCTCAGTTAACTTCATAATGTTATCATCATGCGTATTAAATATAAAATTAATTATATCACTATTTTTAATAGACTTAACTCTACATAAAGCAATTAACTTTTTAATTTGTTTCTCTGCAGAATCGTATGTCTCGTAAATTTTTAATATCTTATCAACATTTCCATTGTAATCTGATAATAGTACATCAATCAATTTATCCTTTTTCTGGTCTGAAAGTGTTCCATCCTCTAAGTGATTTGAAAAAAGATCTGTTATTACCTTTTCTCTTAATTTAGTAAATTGTCTATACTTACCTGTCGAAATATTAAATAATTCTGATACTTGTAATTTACTAAATAGTGCACTCTCTTCTTCTGACCATTCCTCAAAATTATCATTGAGTTTGTTTAAACACAGCAAAACAATTTCCTTTTGATTTGTTATTTTATTAACAAGTTCCATACTTAGTTTTATCAAATTAAGCCTAAGCATTGTGTTAAATGTCTTTGGAGTTTGATTTATTCCCAAATATTGATTTGCTAGGCAAATTACGGTTTCATTATCTTGACTAATTTCAATCTCATGCGTATTGACCAAGTCAATAAGGATTTTTTCATCAAACCCATCCTGATTCTGCTGAAATTCTGCCAAATAACTCGTTTTATGCAAAAAAAGATCAATTTCAGTAGTTTTAAACGATTCATCTTTTACCGATAAAAGTATTTTAAGGTTTTCCCATGTTCTATTAAATTTATCTTTTTCTAAGATAAGGTTAATAAGTTCGTAGTACTTTTCTCCTCCTGTATCAGCAATTGTAAAACTCGAAAAGTCTAAATTTTTAGATGGATATTCATCTAAAATATTCTCTTTCATTTCCCAGTCTAATCTTGCATTTGTGAGTATTTTAGCCATAGATTCTTGTGTTTCATTCTGTAAATACATTTCTGTTAATTCTATTTGCAGAAACGATTCAAAAGATTCTTCAATAAATTTGCTTAATTTTGGATCATTTATTTGTTGAACAAGAGAAAAAGATACTTCATTAGCTGCACCTGGGTAATAAGACTCTAATATAGTGGTAATAGTATTTGCTGAACAAGAAACTGCCTTATTTTCCATTAAGTACTCAACTAAATTTTTATCACATTGGATATTTATGTCTAATTGGCTAAGTTTAACATTTGTGTTCTCAAAAATCGCATCAGCTCTATCACGATAATTCTCAACAAAACTCCAAGTTACCGGCCATTTATTTCCATTTATATAATCTACTAACGATTTAAGTGTTGCGATACATTTTCCTATACCTTCGACAGCTGTGTCTTGAAGTAGCACCTGTGCAAAAGCGTTAATATTATTGCCACTATATTTACTCCAATCATTTTGTAAAATTACAGATAAATCTGTAATAAAGATTTTCACATATTGTATATCCATTCTATCTAAAAGTTCATCAAGATGTGTAGAAAAATTAGCTGAACTTTGTCGTGTTAATTGTTTCAGTGCAGCATTATAAGCATTTAAAAGAGGATTTTTATCTTTCATTGTTTTTTTTCGTTGCACAACATATTCAATCAATTCTGACAGTGCAATTGATGATTTTTCAAAATCACTTGGAACACAATCGCCAACAAAATTTGGGACACTTTCGATATGTTCTCCAAACTCCAACAATTCCCCACTGCGTAATCGTCGTATCAATTGTCTATCAGCAATAGAAATTCTTTGCCCACTAAAAAGAGATAAATAATCATCAATTGTTTCATTAAGATAACCATTCAGAATTCCAAAGCTTAAAAAATTTTGTGCTTCTAAGGTATCAACTAATAATTCTCGAATTTCCACTCCATTTTTCTGCGCAATTTTATAAATTGACATTCCTAAAATATTATTAATTTCGAGTTGACACTCACTAATTTTATTATCAATACTCGAATATCCCCTTTCGATAGCCTTATTTTCAAAATAAATTTTTGAATCAAAATAATCGTTCTTCATTACTAAATGTTTAAATTCTACGTATTCATTTTGATTTCCGTAAGGACTATGCCAAAAAAATGTAAATTTTTCATTATTTGATATTTCAGTATATCGGTATAGATCTGCCAATTCAGCAAAAGTAATTTTCCCCAATTCTTCAATAACTTTGTTGTCATCGGAATATGACAGACTATAACTAGAATCTGCTCCTAGATCAAAAAACAGTGCTTTATACATTTGCAGTACTTGTGTTTCTGAATTTTTTTCTAGTATTTCTTTTTTCTTTTTTAGTGCTTGTAACTTTTTCCTTTTTTCTTGAATAACATTGTTCGCCAAATCCCGAGTTCGCAATAACTTGTTTAGTCCTCCTTCTCTTCGCTGAAATTTTTGAAATTGTCGAGGAAATCCATTCTTAAATAATAAAATTGTAAACATTTTTTTGGGATTTAAGTCCGATTTATCCTGCAATTCTAAACATAACTTAAAATCATTAATTGTATTTTCCAATACTCGAACATCATCAAAATAAACTGAGACTGCACGTAAATAATTCTTAAAGTCAGGGGTTGGCTGAATAAACATTTCCATTAAAAAATCAGCAGAATTTGTTAATGATACGTGTGGTAAAATAGTCATTGTCCAATCAAAAAACTTTGTTGTCGCTTCAGCAACACCTTGTTCAGAAGGCATTTCATCATACTCTGACTTATCGTCAATTTGCCCCCTTACACTTTTACTTTTGAATTTATCGTTATGTGCAAGCATTATGTTGTCAAAAAGATCTTCTTTTACCGCGTAAAGAAACTTAATCGCAGGTTTTGATTCATCTACATTATATGCATTGCTTAATGTTCTGTTATTGTTAAGAATCTGATTGAGTTCTCTTAAGTGTTCAAAAATGCTGAGGTCATTAAACCTATCGATATCTTCCAAAATAATCAAATTATATTTTTTTTGAGTGAAAAAGTATATGATTTCATCTAAATATTCATTAAATGCAGATTTTGAGTCCATAATTGCTAATTCAGATTGTCCCCATCCAATTTTAGCTGAGCTAAAAAACTTAGGTATATACTCAAAAGCCTTATACAACAAATATGCTCCAGAACAAAACATAATTAAAATCAGAAATATTCGAATTAATATATTCAACCAATACGGTCCTATAATATACAACATATTCCACTTATCTATCAATAACAAAAAGCTTAAAGCAAAAAATAACGAGGTACAATATGCTTTATTTTTATTGGAAATATCTATAGGCTCAATTTTTCTATATTTAGAATCGGGTAATTCTTTGTTACTTGGCCCATACAATATTTGTTGTACCAAATTTCGCTCAATTTCTATCCACTCATCTTCCTTCGGATTTTCTGATTCATTTCGTGTAAATGTTGCAAGCGATAAACGTAACGGTCTAATTCTAGAATCGGACTTATGATCCTTTAAAAATGTATTAATTATTGTACTCTTGCCTGCACCAAATTTACCAAACACCGCAATATTTTTCACTGTATCATTTTTAAGAGACTCTTCAATATTCTTAATATATGGTCTTAATTTACCCTTTTCAGTTTCATTTGTTATAGTAGTTGGACCCAGTGAATGATAGTTTACACTCTTAAAATACTTATCAAAATCCATTATTTCTCGCCTCTTTCAAATATTTCTTTATATACTATACAGCTATCTTTCCTATGTTTCATTATTTTGTACATTCATCCAAATACATTAAAAAGAGCCCCACCGTTTGGCGGGGGCTCTTGGCGGGGAACTATATTAAAGCTTCCCAATTACTATCCCGTATATCAGCATAAAATGCCGTTGAATCAACATTCCGCATCCATTTAATATATATACTTCATTCCCACTCAATCTTGAAAATATTGTTCAAATCGCTTATATATCAATGTTTCAAGTGATTGATTTTAATTCTGGCAAACAATTGGCAAACAGCGCTAATTTACTTTAACAGTTTGATTTCCATTAAAATAAACAGTTGGTTCTTTAGCTGTCCTTACATTAATATTGTCTGTCATCAACTTAGCTAATTTGTCGTCATTTCGATCCCATAAATGCGAATAGTGTTTCAAAGTAATATCAGGCCCAGAATGTCCCAATCGTTGAGATACGACTAACAAATCAGCATTAAACTCGTTGATTAAATAACTAACGTGGCTATGTCTCAAACTTTTAGCTGCAATCTCCGGCACTCCTGCTAGTTTGGCATAACGTTTAACAATACGGCTTACAGTCGATCTTGGGACTGGTGCATCATCGTAAGATAAAACAAAATTGAAGACACCATGCTTTTGTTGAACACTTTTCCACTTTTTTAAATATTGTAGTGTATTTTCGTCTAGAACAATTGTTCGATTACTATTAATTGTTTTCGTATAAGGCTTTATTGTGTACTCATGCTTGTTCTTAAAGTCTAACGTGTGACAAATATGCAATTTCTTATTCCTCAAGTCAACATCTTTCCAAGACAGGGCCAGCCCTTCACTTACTCTGATCCCTGTCATGAAGTATAACCAGATTAGAATGAACTCGAATTTGCCATAATAATCAGAAATACATATTTTTGACAAAACCTTTTCAAACTGCTCTTTATCCCAAAACGCTATACTTACATGACCTTTAGAAATAGATTTTGTCTTGCGTGATACATTTATTTTGATCAAATCAAGCGTCACAGCATAATCTAAAGACTGCCTAAATGCAATGTACAAAACACTACTATAACTTTTTGAGAAACCACTTTTGGTTAATAACCATGTACGATAACTTGCACAATCTCTCACAGTTATATCTTCAAGTAATTTTGCACCCACACGCTTTATAGCGACATTAAATGCACGTTTATGAGAAATAAATGTACTTTTCTCAACATCAGCGCGATATGCAGGAATAAATTCATTTTCCATAAAACTTTTGTAAGTCATCCGATAAGGAGCTCTACCATCATGTTCTAGATATTCGTTCTTTACTCTAACAGCTTCTTTGTGTGCTTCATGTGCGCTTCTAAAAATCCTGCCATTCGATGCTTTGCGTCCCTTTTTAAACCTTTGTTTTCCATCTCCATCTCGCCCAACGAAAACTTGGTAAAAAAAGTGTCCCTTTGTATCTTGGTAAACATTCGCATATCTTGTTTTAGTTGCCATTTCGATCTCCCTTTTCAACCTGATCTAAGGGAATTCCAATTATTTCAGCAACTGCGGAAATCGGAACACGTCCAACTCTTCTTCCATTATAAAACCCATACCCCTTGCTTACCAAGTTTTTCTTAGCCATTCTAATAATTCTTCTGGCTTGATTTTCAGGAAAACCCATCTTGCGTAAATCATTAAAATCTACAGTGTTTAACATGTAACCAACCTCCATTATATGCGATAATGTCAGTGATAGTTATATTCAAAACTATCATAAGTATAGAGTATGGCTACTACTTTGCTTTCGAGGGCAGTAGTAGTCATTTTTTATCATCGCTTTTACCGTACTGTTCTAGATCCTCTAAACTAAAATTTACAGATCTATTATCATTCAAATAAGGATTTTCATTACTCTGCGAAACACAATAATTCCAACCACATCTAGAGTTTGAATTTTTCTCCAAATATTCTGCGTCTATTGATTTCTTTTTGAAATGTAGGAGCAGGCCGATACGTCTTCTTAATTGTTCAAAACTATCAACGCTCCTATCAAGTTTTGTAATCTTTTCATAAAAAGTTAAAGGATCATACGGCGTCGTTACAAAAATAAAATCAGCATGATATTAGAATTATGGTAACGAGCTACTGTCTTTTTTTCATAGCTCATAGGATCTAGCAAATGTAGCACATCGGGATACTTAAGAGTTTCTGGTCGTAATTCATCTATTATAAGTATTTTTTGTCCGTTATAACCTTCAAAAGGATCATTTGTAGTAACTGTCTTAAAAAAACTTATTTTTCGTTTATCAGCGAACTCAACTGCATATCGTGTTTTACCAGTTCCAGCTCCACCATAAATCCAAATCACCTTGATTGATTCCTTCGTTTCAATCTTATTCTTGAGCCATTTTTCAAACTTAAGCTTGTTCGCTCCCAGTGCAACTTCAGATATTCGTCTTGAATACTTAAAATAAGTATTGGCACTTGCACCCATCATCATTGCCCTGGCCTGCTCTTCTTGTATCTCCCCAGCACCAAGTAATTCAATTATGTCCCTAGGATCTATTTGTGCCCTCTTACGACTTACAAAATTTGCATAATCAAAATTGGCTACAACATCTTCAACACGATATTGATACTTATCACGCGAATTATCAGTTTGGTGAATTAAATACATGAAAGCATTGTCTGCACCTTTTTTCGCACTGTTTCCACGCTTAGTCATTCTTTCAAACTGCTGCGGCTGGTCACCAAATACTTTTCCAAGTGAATTTGCAGCCACACGTTCTTTAAAGGTCATTACTAAGTGAATATGCGATTTAACCCGCTTACCTTCAGCATTAACATCTTTGGCATGTTGAATCATAGCAAATTTGTCCAAATTATAATTATCAATCAAAGAATCAACTCTCCTTTTCAAAGCATCTATATTAGCAAAGGGCAAGTGTTCTAATTGCTGTTCATACATCCATACAGTTGACCGATAAGATCGACCAGCTTTCTCATTTTTCGTTTTGTCTATTTTCAATCTTTTTCCTCCATTCATCCAAAGCCCACCATCGCAGGATAAAATCCAATTTCGTTCCTTCATTTCGTAGTTAAGAAACTAGCCCCTTAACTACGCGATAGAAGGAAAAATTAGAAAAATTACCCTTTATTTTGGTCAAATATGGGGACTAAACTTTCATACACTAGTTTGCGAACAATTTATAAAGCTTTTCTCTGCCAGCACGGCAGAAAATTTTTATAAATTATTCGCTCTCATGGTCCTCTATTCATTATTACAACCTCCAATCTTATTTTTCCCTAACAATAATCCATGTGAAAAAAAGCTTTCTTTCCACCACAACAGGTTGCCAATTAACAGTTTTAAAATTAGTGTTCAGCCAAGAAGGTAAGAATTCTTTGCATCTCTGCTGCATAATTTTGACAACAGCCTCGTTCATACCACAAGGAATTCTCAACACTAGCTTTTTTCTATGTTTACTGATTCTGCTTTTGCGCAACCAGAAATTAGCCTTTTTTTCTTCGTTAGCAACCATCTGAATATTATTTTGAGGCACATCACGAATCATATGCTTAACTAAAACTCCAGTTTTCCAATCTCGTTTAAATTGCCCTGTGTAGAGATCAATACAGAACCACAGAATTAAAAGCACTACCATAACCATCAGAAGCAGCATCAAATATTCCGAAAATTTTAACGCCGTATTATCAGTTGTTCTTTTAAATTCAGCAACCTTGTTCAAATTAATAAAACTAAAATGCCACTCCTGTAGTCTCAAACCTATCAAAAGAATTGCTTTTGTAATAAACTGGACACCATACTTAGCAACATTCAAAGTTAATATCATCAATAACAATGTTTCAAATAAAAATTTTTTAAAATAAAGCATTTATATCTCTCCCTTCTAAATTATTGTTGGTGTAGCAATCGGTTCAATCCCCGAATACCTACTATCGCCTGCAATGCTTATTATTCCTGTGCCTTTTCCTCCCATCGGAACCATTGGCATTTCATTCAATTCTGGAAACAAAAATCTTGTATTTTCAGAATTAATGCGCCCCAATTGAATTCTTAGTGAGATAGAATCTCTTACGATGGTCGGCACATATTCTGCACGTGCTGATTGCATTGCAAGTATCAAATAAATTCCGGCTTCACGACCTAATACAATCAACCTTGTTAATGTATTTTGAAAATCATCTTTAACCGCTTTATTCGCTCCGGTTAACAATGCTGCAAGCTCATCGATAAATACAAAGTAAGGCTTAAATCCTAGCTCTCTATAATCTGTGGAAACTTTATCTGAATTTTGATAAATTTGGCTTTGCCTTTCATACATGATGCTCTCAATATTTTTCAAAGCTTTGATAACATCTTGTAAAAATTTTCCACCAATTCCCTGTTCACCATTTCCACTACTTATAAACTGTGGAATGACAATATCTTCATTTCCTTGTTTATGAGCTAATCTTGCAAGATCGCTTCCCTTGGGATCAATAGCGATTGAATTTCCAATAATTGAACAAATTTGAAAAAGAACTTTCATGTAGTAGCTCTTTCCACTACCACTTACTCCTGTGATTATTGCATGAGGAGCTTTAACAAAATCCCAATCAATGATATCCATAATCGGGATTCTTCCTGTTTGGTAAAAGCGCTGTATAATCTGTTCCATTGTTTCGTTTAAACGATTAGCAGTTCCCTTACGCATTGGGAAGAATAATCCTCTTTCTTGCGAAAGATTTGCTGTTTCTAAAACCACAACTTGCATTGTCAAAGGCCTTATCAATGTGTATTCAGGAGTAAGTGCTAAGTTTAAAACATTGAAAATTTTGTTGTAAAATGCTTCATCAATGACATAGGTTATCGGATAAATTGGAACAAAGATCATTCCATCATCTTTTAACAAAAGATCATATTCAGCATTTTGATCTGAGTTTGAAAAAAGAATGTACCGAAGTACATCCTTTATATACTCAAGCATCAGATTAGTTTTCTTTTGCTTGAATCCCATTATTTAACCCCCTTAGCTCTTACGTAAACATTCTTGTTAACGACACAAGCTTCGGGTGAAACTAATTCGATCTCTGACAAATCTTTAAGATTGCTAGCCGAAAATTCTTTTGGCAATTTTACTTCTTGAACTCCGCATCCTGAAAAATACACATCAATTTTTACATTGACGATCTTCTTCGTAAATTTCTTGTTCTCCCGATCGTATTCATTGACCGGTAAAGGACCAGCACCTAACAAAAAGAGACACTTATTTGTTTTGCAGGCTTCTATGAAAGTTTCTTCAGAATAGCCGCCTTTAGTTTGTCGGATTCTCATAACCATACCTCCTTGATTTATAAGATTCTAAAAGATTTTAAAATTCTAAAAAATCTATTTAGTACAATAACATCTTATATCTGGGAGTATTATTTTATTTGGGGTCAAATATTAAGATTGAAATATGCCTATTTCCTGGGCTTTTCGAAAACATTTTTATGATTTATTATATTTGTATACTTATAAAAATTGTAGGGAGGTAAAACTTTAATGCCAATATTAGATGAGTACGGGCGAGTCAAACTTGATAATAAAAGTCAAAAATATTTACTCACCACATTTCAAAAATATCTCAAATATCATTATAAAAATCTATATGATAATGCTATGGAAGAAAAACATTTCAAGAAAACAACCGACCTTTTTAATCAGATTCCTAAGGATCCTGGAGACCTTTCTAAGGGCTATTATCCAGATTTAAATGATTCCAATGTTCCCGCTCAAAGTGAATTAAGCCGTTTCAAAAATTCTAAATTAAAAAAAGGAAAAAACTCAATTTTTCCTACAAAAAAAGTATCTACCTTTTTAGAAGATAAATTAAATGTCACTACTTCCAGTGCTAAAGATTATGCGCTTCCTTTAACTACCTATGCATATGAATTCTTTTTTATATCTTTACCTAAATATGAAATCTTTAATGAATTCCCCGACACCTTGAACGAAAATCCGGACATAAGAAATTTATTTCCTGGAAAATTTTATGATAAAGATCACCTTTTTGATTCTTTTATAAAATTAAAGCTTGGTTTTAGTATGTTGTATGCTCCTATTTCTATGGGAATGTATTCCACTTATAGTGGTCAAATAGGCGCACTTGATGGCAAAGAGAAGTACCTTACTCAAAAATCTTTTTTTGAATGGCAGCGCATATTTTTCTCAGAAGGATTTCTTCCATACAGGTTTAGCAGTATGTATTTGGAAAAACTTCCGAAAATCGGACGTAAAAAAATCCTCACTAATTCAGAATTTTCAGATTACTATCCTGTCCTAAGTAATATGTTTACAGCATTATTTGCTGACATAGCTGCTGAATTATTGGATAAAAAAGAATACGATTTCACCAATATAAACCGTAACTCTAAATATAAGACTGTTGAGAGCAAAGGATTACTAGCATTTTATCTAAGAGACTTTATGCCTTTAGTTTTAAAAAAAATACAAAACTTGCTCACCTCAGAAAATAAAGTTGCAATTAGTTTGCAGATATATTCTGATCTCACTACTCTACACACTAACGACTTCATATGTCCCTTTTCTGACAACACAATTCGCTATAATTACAAAGGATTGACTAAGATAAAGGAATTCACTGATACCTATCATTTTCGTTTGCAAGAATGGTTCACATGGTATCAGGACATCTTTGATAATTCTGAATACTGGAATAAATGGTTGAAATTACAAAACAATCATACAAATGGATATGATTTCCAAAAAGATATACTAACAGTGACTAAATTGAAAAAAATGTTTGACTTTAGTGAATATGGTCTTTAATCAGATTAAATTCTCGCTAAAATAAAAAACTAGTCATAAGAACATACTGCTCTATGTTCTTACAACTAGTTTCTTTCGTTTTAATATTTTATTCGTTATCTAATAAAATGTTTTGCCTTTCTACTTCTAAACATTAATATCATACTGACAGCACTAATTAGCAATCCCAAAGCTTTGACAATTTGATTGCTTGATTCACCGGTTTGCGGATATGCTTTCTGCCCTTTTTGACTGATAATTTTTTTGGGTAAACTATTATTCAATTGGTATCCTGCACTTCTCATATTATTCGTGTGAATTTCAAAATCATTTTCAACAATAGCATCGAGAACAGCTTTTTTTAAGGAAATCATATCATTGTTGTTTTTCAAAATCTGTTCAATTGATTTATCACTATATCCACTTTGACAAAGTGCTTTAATAAAGGTCTGAACTGTTGGATTCTTAAAATTGAGCGTAATAGCACCATCTGAAACATTTGCAGATGCGGTTTGTGTCTTACCTGATACAACGTTTTGAACTTGACTAGGTGCAACTGTTTGCGTTTCCTTTACAGATGTTGAGCTGTTAGCTGATTGACTGTTATTAGCCTTTTGTTCAGCTTCTTTAATAGCTTGTTCCGCCTGTGCTTGAGCAACAATCTTATTCAATGCACTTTCGGCACTTGCAAGAGCTGTCTTCTTAGCTTTTTCATTGGCTACAGCATCTTGATAAGCCTTTTGAGCAGTTTCGTTATCACACTTGGCTTGTTCTAATGCAGTTTCAGCATCGGTTAATTCTGCCTTAGCTTGTGTCAATGCAGTTTCGGCATTTTCAACGGCTGTCTTAGCTTGTGCCAATTTATCATTTGCATCAGCTAAAACTGTATCAGCATTCAGGTAAGTGTCTAATTTGTTTTGCAACGTTGTTAAAATAGCTTTTTGGTTAGCAACATTTTCATTAGCTGTTTTTTCGTTAGCTTGAACAGTTGTAAGTTTTTTCTCAGCATTGGAAACCGCAGTTTGCTTTTTCTGCAAGATAGCCTGTAATTCTGCTAACTTATCTTGCTGTGTTTTCAATTCTGCTTTAGCACTAGCTAATTTAGCTTGCTTAGTTGCAATGTCAGCATTGGCATCAGCTAAATCTTGTTCAGCTTGTTTTTCTTTTGCTTGATCGGCTGTCAATTGTACTTGATCGTCTTCCAAAGTTTGTTGTGCCTTTGAAACAGCATTTTCAGCATCAGCGACAGCTTGTTTCTTTGCAGATAAGTTGATTTGTGCTTTTGTTAAATCTGTTTTTGCGTTGTTCAAATCAGTAACCGCACTGTTGTAAGCTGTAGTTGCATTACTCAAAATCTGTTTTTGAGCTGACAAGGTGTCTTTCAAATCACTTAACTGCTTTTTCAAAGCAGAAACATCATTTGATGGAATTTCATAAGTTGTTGCAGTATTAAACTTAGAAGCATCTTGAATTTGGTAATCCTGAATAAATTCGAAATGAACTTGTCCCATTTTATCGGTTGAAACACCTAAGTACGTGTTGTCTGAATAACCGTAGTTATCATATCCTAACAACGATTCAGCATGTAAGTAAGATGAACCACTATCATCAAAGAGCATTGAAACAATTGTGTTGTAAAGAGCTTCTTTCAAATCACTTAATGTGATATTTGAAGTTCCAGACAAGAACCCTGCACTTAAATCTTCGTAATAATTGCCACCAGTCATTAACCCATATTTGCTTGCCACTGAACTAATACCATCAACATCATGTGCACTCTTAGCAAATAAATTCCAGTTATCAGTGTCGTATTGTTTAGCTACGGCCTGTGCAAAATCAATTGAACCTTGCGAAATTGAAAGAGTATGATTGCCAAGTTCTTTGCGCAATGGCTGTAACAAACTAGCAACGAATTGAGCTAATTGCTGTTGAGTATTGGCATCTAAATTGTCAACATCGGCAATCTTAGTAGCCTTATCAGTATCACTAGCTTTGTAAGTATTGGTTGTAAGTCCTGATTTAGCAATTGCATCAATTTCATCAGTTGTCTTGGTCTTAAACATATTGTCGTTATAACCATCAGGCAATGTGATCGTATTGGTTGAATTGATTTCATCAGAAACCTTGTTAGCCGATGCTTGTGTTGAGTCAACATCTTTTTGAGCATCTGCTTTAGAAGAAGCCTTATCGTTCACCGTTGCTGTTTTATCTTCAACATTTTGTTGAGCAGTATCGGCTGTTGATTCAGCAGAGGATTGAGCCGACTGTGCATCAGTTACACTTGATTGAGCTTTAGTAACATTTGTCTGGTCGTCATCAACCTTACTCTGGTCGGTTGCAACTTGTGCTTTGGTACTTGAAACTTCTGATTCAGCTTTTTGAGTATTTGTTCCATCAAGATCGCCCTGTACTTTATCAACACTTGAACTTGCTTGGTCAACGTTTGTTTGCTGATTGTTAACATCAGTTTGTGCTGAACTTTCAGCAGTTTGTGCATTTTCAACGTCTGTTTGTGCGGATTTTGTGGCGGTACTTGCGCTATTTGCTGTATTTTCAGCATCACTTACAGAGTTCTTTTGTTCAGTAACATCAGCTTGAGATTTGCTAATATTATCTGGTGTAGCTTCATCTTTAGTTGATTGTGCGCTTGATTGACTAGTTTCAGCAGATAATTCATTTGCCTTGGCTGTATCAACACTTGATTGAGCACTTGAAACACTAGAACTTGCTTGATTGACCTTAGTTTGTGCATCTGATTGAGCTGAACTTGTACTATCGGCCGTTGCCTTTGCTGACGAAGTTTCGCTTTGAGCTTGTGAGTAATCTGTTTGAGCTTTAGAAACATCATCGGTTGCTTGTTGTTTCTTATCAGCCGTACTTGATTGGCTAGAAGCCTGTGCTGATGATGAAGAACTGCTATCATTTGAAACTGTATCAGCATTTGCTTTCAAAATATTTGAGTTAAATGCTACAGCCCCTAGAGCTCCTGACATCGCCGTTAATGCCATTAACTTCCTACTAACAATGTATTTTCCTTTTGTCATTTTTTCTCCACCTTTAAGCTGCAAACTAATCATTAAAATATCATTTTTTTTACTGGGCAATAACTGTATCATTTTTGGCATCATGTGTTTGCGAAGTCATTACATTATTTGGGTAGGTTACATTTTTAAATTTTGCGTTATCGATCCTTTTCAAAGATTTTTTTCTAAGAGTTTCTATCTTAGTATCACTTATCACTGTATTTTGAGTTTTAGATGTACTATATGTTTCAGTCTTTTCCTGCCCTGAAATCGTATATTTTAAAATAACATTGCCTTTGATTACAACTGTTCCTTTTCCATATCCTTTTGGATTTTTTTCAATGTGTACACCATTAAACGTTACATAATTGTATGTACAATCATTTGGATTCAAGCCTACAGGCATCAAATTAGAAGCGTCCGAGATAGAATCGTTACTTTTGTTGTATGCATGAGACACAAAACTTTGTATTGCGTTAACTCCAGTCTGACCTAAATTCTTATTTTGTGCAAAATTTGTAATACTTACCCCTTCTATACCTGTTGTATAGGCATAAGTTTCCTTATTAGAATTTGAGGACCAGACAACATCATTAACAGCAAGAGCACCATTACTAGATTTAACTACCTTAATTTTTGTATCAGGACTATTAAGAGAGCTTACTATTTTATTAGCAATTATTACTTTCTTTTTTAGTAAATCGTTTTTAGTACTTTGCTTTTTGCTAACATTTTTACTTGCTTCCGAATAAACAGTATTTCCACCATCACTCTGTTTTTTACATCCAACTAATAATAGTGAAAAAAGGCAAATTATACTTAAAAATTTAAATTTAGACAAAAAATCTCCCCCTAAAAATTGCTAACTTTCAAATTTGTAGTAAGACACTACCTATGTATTACTAACCCCTAGTCAATTTTTTCCAACCAATAAATTTCTTTACCTCTACCTCAGGCATAGCATTTTGATCAACACCGGTAATAAACTGTTCTGCACGAGAACCATTGTTAAAAATTAGTGCGCTTTTTGAATCCCCAGTATATTGAAAAGTGTTATTAATACCATCAACTGATTTAAGATATTTACGATAACCTGTTACAGGATCGACCAAAATAACTCGATACTTAGGTCTACTTAAAATTTTATAGACCACGTAAATTATTCCGATAAAAATAATAAATCCAAATAAATTTTCCATGTACCGTGCATCTCCTAACATATTATTTTCCACAAAGATATTTTAACACAAAATATTACTATTTTAACAGTTTATTTTAATTACTATAATGAGTTATTTTTAGCGATGAAAAGCTTTAATGTCATGTATATAAGAAATGATATGAGGTATTTTTATGAAAAATGACTTTAACATTGGTAATAATATACGTATTCAAAGAAAAAAATCCGGCCTAACACAAGAAAAGTTAGCCGAATATAGTGGTTTATCTATAAATTTTATTTCTAAACTTGAGCGCACTGATGGTCAAAATATTAGTATTAAGAAACTTAAGTCCATAGCTGATACACTTGGTGTAAATATTATTTCATTAATAGAAAATAACTTATCATGTCCAGATGAATCTTCTCCTAAAATTCCTCCCTCAATGTCTCTCCTTTTCAAACAATTAAACAGTTTTGATTATGATAAAGCTAACAAAATAAGCAAGCATTTTTCAATGCTTATTGATGACTTTAATGATAAAAATAAAAAGAATTCTTAAAATGATAATGTACATTTTAAGAACTCTTCGTGTTGCTTAATGCAATCTTTTAGTAAATTTAATCAAAACGCTCTTCAAAATTATAGGTTATATTCTTTATTACATAAGTTTTCAACTCATCTTTAACCGCTACAATTTTCGAATCACTATCATTGAAGTCTTCAAATAATACAATATCCTTTACACCACTATCCAACGAACTATCGTACATTATACCGTCTACATCCATAGATTTAATTAAATCACTCATATACTCGGTAGGCGCATAGAGAACTTCTGAACGTTCTCTACCACTCATTCTTTGCATTTCATTATCTATATCTTTTAAAATTTCTTTATTCATAAGATATACATCTTTGTCAGAAAAACTAAGAATATCAATGTTCTTAATTTGTGATAAATCCACAACTTTTAAATTCTCATTATTTTTTGAAGATTTAGTTACAAAAGCTGCAATCGTGCAGACATCATTTACGGCCGCTTTTATTTCTTTCAATGCTACTCTAGAGTCTTCACTTAAATAAAAATATCCAATTCCTGAAGCATTTAATCTTCCAGGCGTTGCCTTTCCTTCAGGAGCCTTACCCATGTCTTTTAACTCGAACCCTATTCCTGCATCATCAATTCTAGCTCTATATAATTTTTTGCTTTCAGGAAGATTTTTTATGCAAGAACCAAAAAAAAGTTTTAAAATTTCTTCATTTACCATAGTTGAATAAAATCTATTATTTCTTTTGATGTCATTTTCAAAATCTTTCCAGGATTTTCCTTTAAATATACCACTCTCTTTTACAGATTCTGAATTCAACCTAAAAATAGGTACGACAAGTCCATCAAACAGTTTAGGCTCATTTTTGTACAAATCAGGCAATAATGCTTTTAAAAAAATTGACACTTTTTCACTGGGCAGGGAAAAAAAGTTTTCTATGTCTAATAATGCATCAGCAACCTTATGTGCGTAATCTAAATACTCATACGGATATTGATGCGTATATTGTTCTAATAAATCTTCAAAATCTGAAGCGAATCCAATTGCATAGTCTTGCTTTTTACTGGCTTTTTCTAAATCCATTATATAAGTATCTTCGCTTCCACAAAAATCACAGTTTCCTTTTTCATGCAATGTTTCAATTCTCTCTTGAATATCATGATCTTTAAAACAGTTACTGCAACAATTCATTTTTTTGACCTTCTAAAAATTTCCCCATAATCTCTAAATGATGTTTTATAGACAACTTTTTTATAACTCCTAATCCTGGATATGTACCTGCATCATTTAACTTTTTAAATTCTCTTAGCGCATTAGAATCATTTTTCCTATCAAATGAATTTCCAGCATACCAATCAATAAGCTTTTTTAAAGCTTCTGCAAATTTACCGGCAGGATTAAAAATATCATCATTAGAATCGGAAACAAAATGGCGTATCCGCAACTTATTATCCTTATCAAAATACACGATATGTATAGCTACCGCTTTGGGTGCAAAACCCGCGTCAATAAATTCTTCTCCAACAATTGAATAGTCGCTAAACCCCAAAAAACCATCTTTTTTGTAATACAGATGCTCTTCAGAAAAAACTTCATCGTTTTCTTGTTCATAATCTTGATTTCTTTTCTGCTTGTCAAAACTATCATTAAGTTCTACAAGTTTTTCCACATTAGCCCTCAACAGATCTCTTATGGTTCTGTTCTGTGTATTAACAATTAAGTACAATTTGCTATCAAGAATCTTTCCGACATCAACTTTAGCTTTTTTGCCTAAAATAAGTGCATTGTAAGCCTTCTCCTTATTCATAAGATTAAGATCTTCATCTTTTTTTATATAGTATGTAGGAATGAAATTGTCTTCTGCTTTAATTTCACTTACTTCATCATTATCGAATCCAACGTAATTAGTTAAATTGGTATTTTGAATTACCATCAGTTCTCGAGTTTTGTCTTGAAAATGATTAAGCAATAATCTAAAAGTAGCGGATGGTTTTATAGGTTCAATTATTGGTAAAATTTCTTTACTAAGACTATTTTCTTCCAGAAGCTCTCTCAGAGCCAGTAACTCATTCTGTTTACCACGTAGCAAGGGAAAATACATAATATTAGGCCTCCATATCTGTTTTATATAAAAAATGATTTAATTGTTCAAAATCTCTTTTTTTATATTCTGAAAAGTATACTAATGATTTGAGTTCCATAGGAACCTTGTTAAATTCATGCACTTGATTCTTGGTGATAGTATACCTTTTTTTCAACTGTTTTAACATATAGCTTTGAGCTAAAGTAATTTCAATTTTTTTAAACATATCAAAGCAAACTGTATAATATTCAAAAGAATTTGCTTTGGGAAGCTCTCCAAAATGAGTTTTTAGTATATCTTCAAACTCATACTTTCTTAAAATCTTGAACATAGCTTCATATTCTAGGCCACCATCATATTTAACTGGTTCTCTCTCCACATGCAAAGTATTTCTTTTTGTAAGCACTATAATTCCAACCTCTGGTCTGCTTACGTGGCTCATAGTCCCTTCAATATCATCTTCATTTGTCACAATATTACAAAAAGAAAAAGCTTTATAGTAAGCATTAATTTGACCTTCTAATCTTTTTAAATTATCAAGTTCTGTTTTTATTTCGTAGACCTGTCCACTACCATTAACTATTAAAAAATCTAAGATATTACCTGCAACTGGTAATTCACGAATAGCTGTAGTAGTATTTACGCTATGTTGCCCTAATAATATTTTATTAAACAATGTATTTTTATAAAAGTATTCATTTCTATGTTTCTTAGACATAAATTTGTAAATTGCGCTCAAAATTTCAAAATTTGTCATTCCATTATTGATTTCAACTATTTTATGTGCCGTTTTCTGGAACGTTGTGTAATTTTTATTAGTTAATATTTTTTTTAGAGAGTTAACCGTAAATAGTTCATTCAATAATACATTCACATTCATGGTGCCAACTCCTTGTCATTGAACTTAATTAAGCATAACATATTCTAGTTCATATTTTAATCACCTACTATCCGTTTAAGCCTTAAATTCGTATGTCCAAAAAATAACTCTAGATTTTTGGTAGACAAATCTGCTTATTTGAGTATTTTTTATCTAGTTATTAATTGTAAAATATTGCTCTTATCCTAGTATTTGGCACACAAATACCAGGATGTTGCTTTTAAAATACTTTTCAAAAAATAAAAAGTAAAAAAGCAGTAATACCCAACAGAGTATCACTGCTTTTCATTTTTTGGTAAACTTTTGGCAAACAACCATAATGTTTTTTATCTTTTTAAGTTGGATGTGCTCCGCTAAAGTCCTGAAATAAAGGGATTCCCCATTCAAATCCTATATAACCTTTATTCCCACTCAATCGTTGCCGGGGGCTTGGAGGTGATGTCGTACACTACGCGGTTGACGTGTGCAACCTCGTTAACGATACGGACAGAGATTTCTTGCAAGACATCCCATGGGATCTTTGCGAAATCGGCTGTCATGCCATCAATCGAAGTCACGGCACGTATTCCAACTGTATAGTCGTATGTGCGACCATCCCCCATCACACCAACACTTCTAATGCCAGGTAGAACGGTGAAATATTGCCAGATTTCGCGTTCAAGTCCATGGTTAGCAACTTCTTCACGTAAGATCAGATCACTATCACGTACGATCTGTAATTTTTCTTCAGTGATTTCCCCAATGACACGAATTCCTAAACCGGGACCAGGGAACGGTTGCCGCCAAACTAATTCAGATGGCATTCCTAGCTTCTCACCCAATTCGCGCACTTCATCCTTGAATAAAGTGTTCAGGGGTTCAATTAGTTGGAATTGGATATCTTCTGGCAGTCCGCCTACATTATGATGCGATTTGATTGTCTGCGCCGTATCTGTTCCAGATTCAATCACATCGGTGTATAACGTTCCTTGAGCTAGATAATCGATTCCATCTAACTTGGCAGCTTCGTCATCGAACACGCGGATAAACTCATTGCCGATAATCTTCCGTTTCTTTTCCGGATCGGAGACACCAGCAAGTTTCTTCATAAAACGTTCTTTGGCGTTGACCTGAATGATATTCAGGCCAAACTTGCCTTCTAGGCTCTCCATCACTTGTTCAACTTCGCCTTTGCGCAAAAGACCATGGTCAACAAAAATACTTGTCAATTGTGGGCCGATTGCTTTATGCAGTAATACCCCAACAACTGATGAATCAACTCCACCAGAAAGTCCCAGCAGAACCTTTTTATCGCCAACTGTGGCGCGAATCTTAGCAATCTGCATGTCAATGAAATCATCCATTGACCAGTTGTCACGAGCTTCACAGACATCAAATGCAAAGTGGCGCAGAATTTCATTACCGTATTCAGTATTACGGACTTCTGTATGGAACTGCAAACCGTAAAATTTCTTGTCGTCATTTGCCATGGCGGAAATAGGACAGTTCTCACTTGTTGCTGTTGCCTTAAAACCATCAGGAACTTGTGTGACCAAGTCTCCATGACTCATCCAGACAGTTTGTTTTTGCGGCAAATCATGGAAAAGAACTGCCTTACTATCAGTTACCTCAATGACAGCTTTGCCATATTCTTTATTGGTTGCTCGTTCAACTTTTCCACCTGACAGCTCTGTTGCCATCAGCTGCATTCCATAACAGATTCCTAAAATCGGTATCCCGAGTTTGAAAATCTCTGGATCAACATGGAAGCTTTGCCATCATAGACACTGTTCGGACCACCAGAAAAAATAATGCCTTAGGTGCCATTTTCTTTATCTCAGCAGCCGTTATTTTATGTGATAATAATTCTGAATAAACACCGAATTCACGAATTCGACGTGTGATCAATTGATTATACTGACTCCCGAAGTCAAGAACGATGATCTTATCAAAAGCCTGCATGTCAATATTTGTCAAGACATTCACCTCATCTTATTTTTACTACTACATCTCCCACTTATTTTACAGATAGTTAAGAGACTGGTCAAATCAAATTATGGAAATCACGTACATTATGACAGTTCTTTAATACTTGCGCAGAAATAGTTCGTTTACTAGATGGTTTTTGGTCTTATGCACGATCAAATCTGCGCGATTTCTTGTTGGAACGATATATTCATGCAGATTGGGCAGATTAATCGAACGCCAAACTCGTTTTGCCATTCTAAACGCGGAAGCACGATCACCAATCGCGTATGGGTAATAATAATTCGTCGGATCTTGGAAAGCTGTGTCCAACAACATCCCAAAGCGTTCCAAATACCATTTCTTGATCAAACTTTCCTGTGCATCAACATAAATTGAGAAATCAAAAAAGTCGCTGACATACAATTGCTGGTTGCTTGGCAGTTGCAAAACATTGATCCCCTCAACTATCAAAATATCAGGATTATCAACAACTTCAAATTTTCCCGGTATAATATCGTACACTTTATGCGAATAAACAGGGGCTTTGGCCAAAAGTCCATTCTTAACGTCGTTCGTAAACAGTAGTAGGCGCCGCATATCATACGATTCAGGAAATCCCTTTCGCTTCATCAAATGACGCCTTTTCAGTTCTTTATTCGGGAAAAGAAAACCATCTGTGGTAATCAACTGAACCTTCTTATCGGGATAGATCCCACTCAACATTGTCTGCAGCAGACGTGCGATCGTACTCTTACCCACTGCTACACTACCGGCGATCCCCAGTATAAATGGCACTTTGTGTGCTCTTATTCCCAAAAAGTCAGCCTGTTTGTTCAAAAGGTCTTGGCGCGACCTAAGATAAAGTCCCAAAAGATGCACCAGCGGAACATACACATCCTGCACATCCTGCAATGAAATACGATCATTTACTGATTTTATCCGTGACAACTCTTCTGCGCTCAAGGGAGAAATATGATCCTGATAAAATTCACGCCACTCTTCACGCGGAATCTTGTAGTAATTCATCTGATTATACATTTGCGGCTCCTATACCTGCTTAAATGATTGTCCCAATTATACCATTTTTTCACCGCAGCCCAAGCCCCTTCTTGCAACATAAGTGCGTTTACTTGCGGCCGCACATTCAACCTCACTACTTAAATTCAAAATACTTCGTAGGAACACGTTTGAATAACGGCGATAATTGACCACAAGCGTAGATGCTCAAACGATGCATTGCCCGCGAACAAATCGTATACACCAGCTGCCTTTCGCTTTCAAGTGCATAGTTTTCTTCATTCGCATTCCACATAATAACAGCATCAAATTCAAGCCCTTTGGCAAGAAAAGCCGGCACTATGATCGTTCCTGCAGCCAACCGCTGATTTTCAGTCTTGATCAAGGTTACCTGGACTTCTTCAGCACGAAGCGCATCTGTCAGCTTCTCACATTCCTTCAATGTTTTACAGATAATCGCCGTTGTCAGCTGGTCATCGTTATTTTTTTTGATTTGTGCAACAACATCATGTGTTAAAGCATTCACCGTTGTGTCAACCATAATCTGCGGCAGCTCTCCCTCACGTTCAAATGACTCGACCGCCGCTCCGTCAACAAGAATTTGCTTGGTAAAGTCGGTAATCTGCTGCGTTGACCGATAAGACTTGGTTAATTGGACAACCTTTGTCTTCTCCTTAGGGAACATCACACTAACATCATCCAACAAGTTATAACTATTTTTTTTCGTGAAAATTGCTTGATTCAGATCCCCAAGGACTGTGAATCTAGCACGCGGAAAGTTTTCTTTCAGAAATGCCAACTGATAAGGCGTATAATCCTGAATCTCATCGATAAAAACATGTCGCATCTCAATATTTCCGCGCTTACCGGTAATCCGATCATACAAATGCAAGTATGGGGTAACATCTGCCAACTGCATCTGACCTTTTTTCAACCTTGAGATTACAGCGGCAATACTATCTTTCCACTCCTCTTGCGCAACACTAAGCTTCGAGAGCTCAATTAATTCTGGAATATTTTTCAGGAAATGAATATACTGTGCATTAATGTTCAAGAAACGATTATGAATAATGTCCGCATGAATCTTCTTATACTGCTCCATGACAAAGCGTCGTGCAAGAAAGCGCAATTCCTTATCGCCATTTTCGAAATCACGCGGATGGTCTCCATAAAGTTCTGCTAACTGTTGCGAACTAGCTTCTTGAATTGCTTTTTCAACCCATTCAGTTCGTGACTCACTTTCTACCCTGCGATTGAGCATTTTCAACAACCGTTCCTTGGTCGCGCTTAACCGATTGCGCAGATGATAATTCTCATTAAAACTATAGTAGATTTGACTGATCTTCTGCTTTTCAAAGAATGGTTTCCCGCGGAACATTATATTCTTGAAACGCATACCTTTCTTTTCCAGATAACGTGTATACGCAGTTGTCGCCCCAAAAAAGCGCAGACTATTCTTCAAATTCAGAATCCTTTGCTGCGCTTCAGACCGCTTTGCCTCAAACCGTTCCTGCAGTGTCTCAACTTGAACACGCGGCAGGCGGCGTTGCGCATACTGGTAGTAAGTCATTTGAACCATATTATGCTCGCCTAATTCTGGCAGGACCTGATCAATATAATCATTAAACAGCTGGTTGGGCGAGAATAAAATAACTTGGCTGGAAGTCAGTTTTCCCCGGTAACGGTACAGTAAATAAGCTACACGCTGCAAGACAGCAGATGTTTTACCAGAACCGGCTGCACCTTGAACAAATAGAAGCTCTGCATCGGTTTCACGGATAATCTGATTTTGTTCCTTTTGAATAGTTGTCACAATACTCTTCATCTTGGTGTCAGACGATTCATCTAGAACATCTAACAGCATCTGATCCCCCACTGCTTCATCTGTATCAAAAACTGTCTTTATCTTTCCATTCTCAACTAAGAATTGTCTCTTTAAAGTCACATTGACATGCTGCAGTCCATCTGGCGTCTGATAAGTAATATCACCGATACCACCGTCATAGTAAATACTTGAGATCGGCGCGCGCCAATCATATATCAGGAAATTATCCGGCTTATCCGCAAAAGAGCCCAAACCAATGTAGATTGATTCTGCCTTTTGCTCTCCTTTTTCCTGAAAATCTATTCTGGCAAAGTACGGTGTTTTCTCCAGCTTTTTTAAAATATCCAGTCTTTTTGTAGCATGTTGCCAGCTATTTTCACGTTCTTGCAGCATTTGCTGCTGTTGCCGTACTGTAGCTGCTGTTTCAAAAATACCTGAATATGTTTCTGTTTTTAAACGCAAATTATTTGAAAAATCATCTGATGGCGTGGGTATCACTCTCAGCATTTCTTATCTCTTCGTGATGCTTTTGCTCCGCTATTTTTATCTTGCGTATAACTTCATCCATTCGCTGCTGTTCTTGTTGCCTGATCGTCATATGTTGATCCCCCGCTCTCCTAATTACTGATCATACAATTTTATCATTTTTACAGAACAGCTACAATTAAAGCCTATTCGAAAGACCTTAAATTTAGTTTAACTACACCTATATTACTGGCAATTTGGCTTCAAAACCTGTAAAATTTAACTAAATCTAATGTAAGGGAAGTGTTGTCTTGATTAGTCAAGCTCTGTTTATTCTTTCACATTTCCATCTGTATATGGCACCGCTAATTGAGACTCTCGGCGGTTGGGTATACCTCACTCTGTTCGCACTTGTCTTTATGGAAACTGGGCTTGTTGTCTTCGCATTTCTGCCGGGGGAATCGCTAATCTTTTTCACGAGCACCTTAGCGGCAATTACCGGATCAACCCTCGATATTCGCATACTGATTCCTGTGTTCTTCTTTGCCGCATTGATCGGCGATACAGTTAACTATGAAATTGGACGTAACCTGCATAAACTTCCACTATTCAGGCGCCTGCTCTCAGAAGAAAAGCTTGCAAAAGCACAGCATTTCTTTGACAAACATGGCGGAAAGACGGTTATCTTTGGGCGTTTCATTCCCTTAATCAGAACCTTTATCCCCCTAATCTCTGGAAGTGCAAAAATGGATTACAAACGTTTTTCTATCTATAACTTGCTGGGCGTTTTATTATGGGTGACCTTTGGTTCTTCGCTTGGTTACTTTTTCGGGCAGATCAGCTACGTGCAGGAACATTTTTCGTTGATCTTTATCGGACTCGCTGCTTTGACAGCCGTCCCAGGTCTGATGCTGTTTCTTTACCGCTTTATGAAGAATCGGGCTACTGCTGGATACTAATTTGATTTTAAAAAAATATTAATAATTATCAGTGAGGGATACCCATAAAGTGAAAAGCTTTAGAGGTGTCCCTTATCTTTAATTATTTTGGCTCGAATTTTTCTATACCTAAAGCGAATGTTTTTATTTAATTTAGTCGTAAAAGGTCAAATTAATTTCAGTCAGAGCATGTTTCAATGTATACTTGTTGTTGTAGCGTTAATTATTTCGTAACTAACTTTCTAGGAGGCAAATTGATGTCGTTTACTATTTATTTCGTACGTCACGGGCAAACCTTTTTAAATCATTATCGTCGGATGCAAGGCTGGTGTGACTCACCTTTAACTCCAAAAGGTATTGAAGATGGTCATCGTGCAGGCCGTCATCTTGCACATATCAGTTTTTCCAATGTTTATCATAGTGACACGACCAGAGCAAAAAGAACTTGCGGTTATATTATTGACGAAAATGTTGCATCAGCAGAATTGCCGCAGCCAAAAATTCTGCGTAATTTTCGCGAACAAAGCTATGGTTACTTTGAAGGCAATGACTCCAGTCAAACTTGGCTGATGGTTGGTGCAATGCACGACTGTGAAACATTTGAAGAATTGATTACTAAGTATTCAATTGAAAAGTCACGGGATTTTATGAAAGAAACCGACCCCTTCCATGATGCTGAAAATGATGCTGAATATTGGACCCGGATCAACGCCGGCTTTGATTACCTGCGTACTAAACAAAAGACCAATGATAAAGTACTGCTTGTCAGTCATGGGACAACTATTCGCAGTATTGTGCACCGTTTTGCGCCTGACATTGACATCATTTCACAGGGCCCGGCTAATGGCTCGGTTACCAAAATGATCGTTGATCAGAGCAATGTTAAGGTGGACTACTATAACCACTATCTTGATGATCAAACATATTAAAAATAGTTATATTTCACATAACACAATTTAGTTTGTTCTGCCAAAACATACTAAGATTAGCCCTTGACTAAACGTAGGAAGGAGCTAGGCCAAAAGTAATTTGACCTAGCTCCTTCATTTTTTTGTATAATCTTGTTCCATAACCAAATCTGATTATGGCGTAATCCACAGACTATCTATCTGCTATCAGCTGCCCGTCAAAAACTAAGCCTGCTGTTTGTATTCTTCTGCTTTTTTGCGATAAGTTGCAACTTCGTCTTCTGTACAACGCACAAAATGTCCTGGAACGATTTCACGCAATTTGCGCGGATTATCAGGGTGATCTTGTTCAGCAGAAGCATCATAAGGAAGTTGCTTACGATTCCGCTCATACTCTGGATCTGGTACTGGTACTGCTGAAATCAAGCTGGCAGTGTAAGCATGCAGCGGATGTGCGTATATTTCATCAGCAGTTCCAACTTCAAGCAGTTTTCCATAATGCATGACACCGATTCGGTCAGAAATATACTTAACCATCGATAGATCATGTGCAATGAAAAGATAGGTCAACCCATGTTCGCGTTGTAAATCTTTCAATAAATTGACAACTTGAGCCTGAATTGACACATCTAAAGCGGAAATCGGTTCATCAGCAATGATGAACTTTGGTTTGACTGCCAAGGCACGTGCAATCCCGATTCTTTGCCGCTGACCACCTGAAAATTCATGTGGATAACGGCTTGAATGATCACGGTTAAGCCCAACAGTTTCCAACAGATCTTCAACTAATTTGCTGCGTTCTGCATCATTTTTGGCTAGATGATGAATATCAATTCCTTCAGCAACAATATCCTTGATTTTCATTCGCGGATTCAATGAAGCATATGGGTCCTGGAAGATCATCTGCATTTCTCTCCTGAATTTTAAAAACTCTGCCTTGGTTTTCAGCTTGCTGATGTCCCTGCCTTCAAATAAGATGCTTCCGTCTGTCGGCTCATACAAGTGGATAATGCTTCTGCCGGTGGTTGTTTTACCAGAACCTGACTCACCTACAAGGCCGAATGTTTCGCCTTCATAGACATCAAAAGTAACATCATCGACTGCTCGTACTTCGTCGGCTTTTCCCACATTAAAGTATTGCTTAAGGTGTTTAACTTCCAAAATTTTTTTTCGTTTTTCTGACATGCGGTCTTCTTCCTTCCTCAGCCTCTTAAATTGCTCTATGAGCCATTATGTCTTTAAAGGTCTGCCTGCGGCGAATAATTTCATCCGGCGGTGTAACCTTAGGCGCATCTGGGTGCAATAACCAAGTTGCAGCATAATGAGTCTCTGAAACTTTGAAGAATGGCGGCCGTTGTTCAGCATCGATCTTCATCGCATATGGGTTGCGCGCCACAAATGGATCTCCCTTAGGTGGATCCAGCAAATCTGGCGGTGTCCCCGGAATTGCTTCAAGCTTAGTGCTTGATAATGTCGGCATCGAGTTCAACAACCCCCATGTATACGGATGCTGCGGGTTAAAGAAGATCTCATCAACGGTACCATACTCTACGATCTGACCAGCATACATCACGGCAACTCGATCTGCCATGCCTGCTACCACACCAAGATCATGAGTAATAAAGATAATTGAAGTTTCGATTTTTTCCTGCAATTCTTTCATCAACTCAAGTATTTGAGCCTGAATTGTAACATCAAGTGCCGTTGTCGGCTCATCAGCAATCAATATTTCAGGGTAGCAGACCAAAGCAATCGCAATCACAATTCTTTGTCTTTGCCCACCAGAGAACTGATGCGGATAATTTTTAATCCGTTCTTCAGCATCTGTGATTCCGACAAGTTTCATCAGCTCCAAAGCCTGGGCCCATGCCTTTTTCTTATCAACGTGTTTATGCTTGATCAATGGTTCAGCTATCTGCTGTCCAATGCGCATTGTTGGATCAAGTGAAGTCATTGGATCTTGGAAAATCATCGCGATATCTTTCCCCCGGATATTTTGCATCTCTTTTTCCGATTTCTTTAAGATATCCTGATCATGAAACATAATCGAACCACCAGTTACTTCAGCATTATTGGCTAGCAAGCCCATTAAACTCTTCGTTGTTACTGACTTACCAGAACCAGATTCACCAACAATTGCCAGTGTTTCACCTTTATCTAAGTGAAAACTAACGTCCCGAATCGCCTTAACTTCTCCAGCATAAGTGTGAAAATCAATTTTTAAGTTTTTTACGTCTAAAATTCTTTCAGCCATATCTGCACCTACCTCCTAGTCTTCGGATCAAACGCATCACGCAATCCATCGCCAAGCAGGTTGAAAGCAATCATCAAGATGCACAATACGATTGCTGGATACCACATTTGATATGGTAAGAATTGGAAGTTTTTCTGTCCATCATTCAGCAGCACACCCAATGATGTCTGCGGTGCACTGATTCCAATTCCGATAAAGCTCAGGAACGCCTCAAAAAAGATCGCCGTCGGAATAGTATACATTGTCTGGATAATAATAATGCTTGAGAGATTAGGGACCAGATGTTTCCATGCTATCTTCCAAGGTGATTCCCCCAGCGTTCGTGCCGCTAAAACATATTCTTGCGATTTCAACTGCAATGTTTCAGCTCGAATCATCCTAGCCATTGTCGTCCAACTTGAGATAGCAATCGCAGCAATGATAGAGGTCATCCCGGGTTTCAGAACAATCAACATCAGCACAACGATGACTAAACTAGGAATAGATGAGATGATCTCGATGATACGCTGCATGATATTATCGACTCGACCACCACGCCATCCAGAGAAGATCCCATACGCGACTCCTAGCGTTAAATCGAAGAATGTCGCGACTAATGCAACAATCAGTGAAATTTTTGTTCCGTAAACAATTCGTTGAGCTAACGAATGCCCTAAATAATCTGTTCCTAAAACAAAATATTTGTTGGCTGGAACATTATTTTCCTTGTATTCATCGACCCATTCACCGGAAACTTTCAATTTACCATTCAGCCCATTGATTGGAACTCCAGGTATTTTAGCTGGTAAATTAGCGTACTTGGGTGCTGATTTCACCAACGAATCATGATTGATAAAAGGTGTTGAGCCAAATGCCACAATTATCATCAGGATAATCACTACTAAAGATACCAGCGCACCTTTATTCATTTTCAAACGCCGCCATGCATCTTGCACGAACGTTAGTGACGGAGCAGCAATTTTTTCATTATCCAATTCTTCTGCTTTGGGCAATGCCTCAAAACTATCTGGACTTAACTTAATTTTTTCTTCCATTGTTTAATCCCCACTTCCACTTAGGCGAATCCGTGGATCAATAATTCCATAAATAACGTCTGTTATTAAAATAACAGCAACTAATCCAGCGGAAAACAACATCGTGACACCCATGATTGTTGGATAATCATTGGTTAGGATCGATTTAACAAATTGTTCACCGATTCCAGGAATTGAGAAGATATTTTCAATAACCATTGAACCCGTCATCAAAGTTACCGTATATGGACCAATCAAAGTTACTAATGGTATCAAACTGTTGCGCAGCGCATGATGCCACACAATCCCATAACGCGTTAAGCCTTTTGCTTTGGCCAGTTCAATATAGTCGGAATTAAGTACATCAACCATTCCAGTTCGAATAAAGCGCGCCGTTTCAGCTAATGGTCCCACACCAAGTGCGATCGTCGGCAGAACCGTATAACTGAAACCGCCCCAATCGGCAATTGGAAACCATCCTAGTTTTAAAGCAATATAGAACTGCAGTAAAACAGCTAAAACAAAGTTAGGGACTGATTTCCCGATGATTGACAGCACCGTACACAGCGTATCAACCCAAGTATTTCTATTAACAGCGGCAACCGAACCAATGATTATTCCTAAAACAACTCCGAAAATCATTGCTTGGATGCCTAACTGTGCTGAAGCGCCGATCCGACTAGCAATCAGATAAGAAACAGGTTGATTACTGAACTGGAATGAAACTCCAAGATCACCGTGGAGCATTCCACCCAGATAAATCAGATATTGTACCCACATAGGTTTATTCAAACCATACTGTTCGTTCATGATCTGAATTTGTTGAGCCGTCATTTTCTGCTGATTTGAATAAGGCGTCCCTGGCATTAATTTCATCAAGAAAAAGGTGATCGTCGCAACCAAGAATAACGTCAATATCATATAGAAAACACGCTTAAGAAGATATTTCCGCATATTATTTCCTCACATTCTAATAACAAGATAGATTAACAAACCGCATCTAGCAGCTTTTTTTATTATATACCGTCAAATAGCAATTGGGGGTTAACATTTGATGTTAATCCCCCAATCGATTTTTAAATTCTAAAATAAACGAAGCTGTTTACTTAATATATGCATCCTTAAAGTTGTAGTTTGCACCTGCAGAGTTGTAGATAACGCCTTTAACTTTAGATTTAACCATTGTTGCTTCTGCCTGTTGGTAGATAGGAGCGATACCTTGGTCTTTTAATAAGACTTTTTGTGCTTGAACTAAGTCATCCCAACGTTTAGATGTATCGCCAGCATTGGTTGTCTTCGAAGATTCGATCAATTTATCATATTCAGCATTCTTCCACTTACCATTGTTATAAGTGTTGTCTGCAGTGAATAAATCTAAGAAACTGATTGGATCGGCGAAGTCAGCACCCCAAGCAGTGATAACAACATCAAAGTTTCCTTTCACTGAACGATCTAAACGAGTCTTGAACGGTACATTAGTAACAGAAACTTTTGCACCAGAAAGATTTTCTTCGATCTGACTCTGAATAAATTCAGTTGAGTCCTTTGCTTTATCAGTATCATCACTCAATAATGCAAAACTTAATTCTTTGACACCTAATTCTTTCAAACCTTCGTTCCAAAGTTTCTTAGCCTTAGCAGTATCTGTTGCTGTTGCTTCTTTAACTTCAGCTTCGTCAGCAAAGTCCTTGCCATTATGCTTAGACATGTCAGATGCTACTAACCCTTTAGCAACAGTCGAACCGTCACCTAAAACTTTGTCTGTGAATTGCTTGCGATTGATGACCAAGGATAATGCCTGACGGATCTTCTTGTTTTGGAATTCCTTCTTGGTTTGGTTGTATTCAAGGTAGAATGTTGATGCCCCGCGACGTGTAACTAATTCTTTAGAATCAGCTAAACGTTTTGCTTGTTCAGCATTTAAATAAGTCATGTCAAGCTTGTCAGACTGATACAAGTTGTAACCTGTCGAATTGCTCTTGTTGACCTTATTATTGATGGCTGACAACTTAACATTCTTCTTGTCCCAGTAATCATTGTTCTTCTTCATCGTCCAGCTCAGATTAGAACCAGTCCATTTGGTTAACTTAAATGGTCCATTGTATACCATGTATTTTGAAGCTGTTCCGTATTTGCTGCCATATTTTTCAACAGTTTTCTGGTTTTGCGGGAAGAAACTTGCAAAGCCCATCAATAACTTGAAGTATGGAATCTGTTTGTCCAATGTAACTACTAATTTATAATCGCCGTCTGCTTTAACACCCAAAGTTGATGGTGCCTTCTTACCAGCCGTGATATCATCAGCATTTTGAATACCGCTGAAGAGGTATGCGTATTGTGAACCTGTTGAAGGTTTAACTGTCCGCTGCCATGAGTATACAAAATCTTTGGCTGTAACTTTATCCCCATTGCTCCACTTAGCATTCTTACGCAATGTGAATGTATACTTCAAGCCATCATTAGATACTACCGTCTTAGTAGCCATCCCCGGTTCGACCTTGCTGTCCTTGCCTAAACGATACAAACCTTCATTTGTATTATTCAATGTATCAAAACTAACACGATCAGTTGCCTTGGATAGATCCATTGTCGGTAACTCCGCAGTTTGATCCCAATTTAAAACTTGCTTGGATGAGCTGCTTGAACTCTTAGAACCGCAAGCTGCCAAAAATACTGCTGACAGCACTGCAACTGCTCCAAGCTTAGCGAATTTGTTCAATTTCATCGCAAAACTACTCCCTTTTTTGTTTCTTCCGAAACATTATTTATAACAGTGCTTAAATTTTATATGAAATTTAAATTAAATACAAGCAAAAATTCTTATATTACTGCTAATAAGTGCTTTTTTTCGCAAATTCAACGGGATGTATGCTGTTACAACTTTTTTTTGTTAATATTTAGCTGCCTTTATTTATTTTTTCAAAGCAAACTACAGTTTTTTCTTGCAATCGCAAAAAGTATTTCTAATTGAAAAATAATCAATTTCACTGCTTTTTTAGCCAATTTTTTTAACTTTATGTGCTAGAGAATGCCGCGTATTTCTGACAATTAAGCAGTTAACGCTATCAAATACTATCAGAGTAACCTCTCATCTTTATCTTATTCAACGACCATATTAATTAAATGTTATAATGTTTGAGTAACAAAGGAGGGGAGTTTCTCATGATTCCAGTTATTATCGCGGGAATTGAAAATCAGCAGTCCAATTTTGACTACCTAATGCAGGAACTAGCAGAATTGGCATACGCAAATAATATGCAAGTCGTTTCAGAAGTCCGACAGAAGCTTCAAAAACCAGTCGCAGCAACTTATTTAGGAAAGGGCAAGATTGAGGAGCTTGCACGAATAGCACAAGCAAAGGACGCTGCAGTTCTCCTTTTAAATGATGAGCTTTCACCTACACAAATCCGTAATCTAGAAAAAGAAACTTCATTAGATGTCCTTGATCGAACGGAACTGATACTTGAAATCTTTTCATCGCGTGCACGGACAAAAGAAGCCCAGCTTCAGGTGGAAGTTGCACGGCTTAAATACAAACTGCCGCGTTTGCGGACATCAGTTCACGAAAAGTTAGATCAACAAAGTGCGAGTGGCTCTCTTGCCAATCGTGGTGCCGGTGAAACAAAGCTTGAATTAAATCGGCGGACAATCCAGAAGAAAATTACACAATTAACTCGCGAATTAAAAAACATTGACAAAGAACAGTATGTAAAAAGCAGTTCACGCCGAGAATCCGGTCTTCCTAGTGTCGCCCTAGTCGGATACACGAACTCAGGCAAATCGACAACAATGAATGGTTTGCTCCATCTACTGAACAGCGATGATACCAAAAAAGTAATGACCAAAAATATGCTCTTCGCCACACTCGATACATCTGTTCGTAAATTACGTTTCAAAGATAGACGTGAATTTCTGTTAAGCGATACTGTCGGTTTTGTTAGTAAATTGCCACATAACTTGGTCAAAGCTTTTCAATCAACATTAGCGGAAGTTAAAAATGCCGATCTGCTACTGCATGTCGTCGATATCTCGGATGAACATTCCGCTGAGATGGTAAAAGTAACCAACGAAACCTTGAAAGAACTTGGGGTTGAGAACACACCTATGATCTATGCTTTTAACAAGGCCGATAAAATTGGTGGTAACTATCCGATAATAGAAGGACATCAGCTAACTTACAGTGCTCGCGATGAAAAATCGCTCAATGCTTTAGCAGAGCTGATCAAGAAGATCCTCTTCAGAGATTATCAAACTCATAAATACTTCATTTCTTATGAACAAGGACATTATCTTGAAAAAATCAATAATCTTGCACTGGTAACTGCAACAGATTACACAGAGGACGGGGCTAGGATAACCGCTGAAGTTTCTCCCACACAGGAGAAATACTTTGCACGTTTCTTAGCTGAGTAGACACACCACAGTACAATTTATTTTAATATAAAACGAAAGGAATTGAACAATGAAAGAACAAGTAAAGCTCAAGCGCACACTTGGCTTATGGTCGTCGCTTGCCATGGTCATTGGAACTGTAATCGGTTCAGGAATCTTCTTCAAACAAGCATCCGTTTTAGATTATTCCCACTCAACCACTATGGCCTTGCTTGCATGGCTTTTCGGGGGACTCCTTACCTTGGCATCCGGCCTAACGATTGCGAGATCGGTGCACAGATGCCGCATACTGGCGGACTTTATGTTTACATGGAAAAAATCTACGGTAAATTATGGGGCTTCCTTTCTGGTTGGATGCAGATCATTATCTACGGACCGGCTATGATTGCCGCGCTCGGTTCTTACCTAGCCATATTATTAGTCGCTTTTTTCGGCTTGTCCTCATCATGGCAGCATCCACTCGCTATACTGTCAGTGGCTCTAATAACTTTTTTTAATCTGCTGTCCAACCGCTATGGTGCGGCCTTTCAGATTTTGACTACCATTGGAAAGTTTATCCCGATTATCGCAATCATTATTTTTGGACTTTTTTTTGGTGACCATAATGCTTTGGGAAATGTCGCTACGCAGGCTTCAACTGGCGCTACAGGTAATTTTGGAGTTGCAATCTTAGCCACACTCTTCGCATATGATGGCTGGATTCTTCTTGCAAACATGGGTGGAGAGATCAAAAATCCGCAAAAATTACTTCCGTTAGCCATCATCTGGGGGCTAGTAATAGTTTTGCTGGCTTATGTTTTAGTTACTTGGGGTGTCTTTAGTGTGTTATCAGCTGATCAAATTCATCAATTCGGCGAAAATACAACACCACACTTTGCAACGATCGCGTTCGGCAGCCTAGGTGGTAAACTTCTCAGTATTGGTATCATTATCTCTATTGCTGGATGTCTGAATGGCAAGGTCATGTCCTTCCCGCGCATCATGTATGCAATGGCTAAAAATAATGACCTACCCTTTTCCAAACAGTTATCATATCTGAATGCTAAGACTCGCAGTCCAATGGTTTCAACACTCACGATTTTCGCAATCGCGGTTTTAATGATCTTAACCGTCAATGCTGATCGTTTAACTGAACTATGCATCTTCACTGTTTATTGCTTCTACGTGATGGCATTCTTCGGCCTCTTCAAATTACGCCTTATTCGGCCGCAACTACCGCGTCCTTTCTCTGTTCCGCTTTATCCCTGGATTCCTATCATTGCTATTGGTGGAGCCATTTTTGTTTTGATCAGTGAAATCATCTCTGATACTCAAGGCGTCTTCGTATCACTCATAATCGTAGTAGTCGGCATTCCAATCTATTTCTACAAAAATAAATTTAGAAACGATAATCATTTGCAGCATTAAAAACAAATCATAAAAAAACCGTTCTTGAGATGTTGACTATGTACCTCATCTCAAAACGGTTTTTATTTTTCACTTAATTTCAATAATACTATATTAACTAGTTCTCTTTTCAAGACCTGATGCCACTAGCGATAAGGCATAACATACAACGAAGTACATCACGGCCAATGCAATAAACATCGGTATCATATAGCGGGTATTCTGTCCATAAATAATCTGAGCCCGGTACAACAGTTCTGGCAGTACAATGATTGTTGCCAGCGAAGTATCCTTTATCAAAGAAATAAACTGGCTTACCAGTGGCGGAATCATTTTTTTCATGGCCTGTGGTAAAACGATCACTCGCAGCCCTTGCCAATATGTCATCCCGACTGAGCGGGCTCCTTCCATTTGGCCCGTATCGACCGCTTGGATACCGCTACGAACAATTTCAGCAATCATAGCTGATTCAAAAACAGTCATTGCTGCAATCGCCGCACTCAAAGGTTCCATTCTAATGCCAATCTTGGGAAGCCCAAAATAAGTAAAGAAAAGAAGCAGCAGCAAAGGCAAATTTCTAATCAAGTCGATAACAAACCCCACTATGGCTGACACAAAAGGAAAGCGAACATAGCGAATTATACCTAAAATTGATCCAAAAATGAAACTCAAGATAATTGAAACGACTGACACCTCAATCGTTACCCACAAACCTTCTAATAGATAGCGTAAATTGATCCACGAATAAGCTTCAGCTAAATTTGACATTTAATTCACCCTCCTCCTTTAGGCCAGCTTCTTCTCCAAATAGCGCATGTAGTAGCTCAATGGCAACGTAATTATCAGATACAAAATACCGACAACAATGTAAGTATTAAAAGTATCAAAAGTCGTTGAAGCAATTGCATCACCTTGATACATCAGATCAAAGCCTGCCACAAATGCTAACACAGAAGAATTCTTAACTAAATTTATGAACTGGTTGCCTAAAGGCGGAATAACATATCTAAATGCTTGCGGAAGGATAATATGCCACATGGCCTGCATAAATGTCAACCCATTAGCACGAGCACCTTCCATTTGTCCGTCATCGACTGCCTGAATACCTGCACGAACCGTTTCTGCGATAAAAGACGAGGTATATAGCGTCAGCCCAATTGTTCCAGCAGTGAAACCATCTAGGGTAACAAAGAATTGCGGTACAACAACGTAAAAGAACATGCCGATTACCAACAGAGGTATATTACGGAAAACTTCGATATAGACGCGCCCAATAATATGCAATACCTTATAAGGCAAAACTTCAAAAATCGCAAATGTCGAGCCGATTATCAAACTAAAGAATAAAGCTATTACACTGCAAAGAAGTGTATTACCAAAACCAAGCAGTAATTCTTGCCAATGTTGCGTAAAGACATTTATCATTGTTGGCTCGCCTCCTTCAAATCAAATCCTGCGACATTTCCAAACCACTTCTGCAACAGTCTTTGATAGGTGCCGTCTCTTCTCATGTCGGCAATCGCCTGATCAATCTTATTTTTTAACTGAGTTTGTCCTTTATCGACCGCAATCCCATAAGGTTCATTGGTAAATGCTCCACCGACTACATGATAACCTGGATTCTCTGCAGCTATACCAAACAAAATACCATTATCAGTTGTCATGGCATCGCCTTGACCTGATTTAAGTGCCGTAAAAGCTTGGGCATAATCCTCTAATTCTAGAACCTTGGCTTTCGGTGCATACTTTTTGACATTGACCGCCGAAGTTGAGCCTTTGACTGCCAAAACAGTCATTCCATCTTTATTTAAATCTCGCACATTTTTAATGTCGCTATCTTTTTTTACCAGCAATGACTGACCGGCCGCAAAATACACATTCGAAAAATCAACGATCTTTTCTCGGTCAGGTGTAATTGTCATCGTAGCTATAATAGCGTCAATATTGCCATTTTTAAGTAAGGGAATACGTGTCTTGCTGGTAACTTGAACGAACTTCGCATGCCCCTTCTTGCCAAGAACTCTCTTAGTAACTTCCTTGCCCATGTCAATATCAAACCCCTTGATCGTTCCTGATTTAATATCCATCAGCCCAAACAAACGCGTATCAGCCTTAACGCCCCATGTAAGAGTGTTGCTTTCCTGACTCCTCTTCAACGCATTTTGCTGTGCACTCTTCTCATTCGAACAAGCACCAAGTGATAGGGTCAATAAAAGCATCCCGCATAAAACAAGGATCGATTTCCATCTTCTCATCATTCTTCCCCCTCTTAATGCTTGATGATTTTGCTTAAGAATTGTTGTGCTCTTTTCTCCTTAGGTGCTTTGAAGAAGACGTCAGCCTTTTCATCCTCAAGGATCTCGCCATTATCAATAAAAATAACACGATCCGCCACTTCGCGGGCAAAACCCATCTCATGGGTAACAACAACCATTGTCATTCCTTCAGTCGCGATTTTCTTCATAACATTCAACACATCATCAATCATCTCAGGATCAAGTGCAGAAGTCGGTTCATCAAATAATAATGCTTTAGGTTTCATTGCCAAGCTGCGTGCAATTGCTACACGTTGTTTCTGACCGCCTGAAAGCTGACGTGGATATGAACCAGCCTTATCTGCTACTCCAACGCTCTTCAAAAGCCGCATGGCAAGATCTTTATTTTCCTTAGGATCGCGCTTCAAAACCAGCTTAGGTGCCAACATAATATTCTCAAGCACTGTTTTGTTATCGTAGAGATTAAAATGCTGAAAAACCATTCCAACATCTTTCCTAATCTGATTTAAATCCGTCTTCTTATCGGCCAAGTCATACCCGTTAACAATCAGCTGTCCTTCAGTAAAATCTTCGAGGCCATTGATAGTCCTAATTAATGTACTTTTTCCAGAACCAGAAGGACCGATGACAACAACAACTTCACCCTTGTCTACCTTCAGGTTGATATTCTTTAGCGCATGAAACTGATCATAGTACTTTTCAACATTTTTAAACTCAATCATTGCCATTCTTTTTTCCCCCTTGAGAACAATCATTAATTTCCGGTAACTACAATATTAAATTTTAATTTGATTTTGCGCAAGAATTTCGAATTAATTATGTTTTTTAATATTATTTTTGCCATTTTAACTTTGTTTAACAAAGTTAAAAGCCTAAAACAATTCATATACTTTTAAAACTCAACAGCTAAATTACTTTAAATTATATAGTTTCATCTGAAGATCTATCAATGTTTTTTCAGAAAAGTCATGCTGCTTTTACTGTAAATTTTCACAGCATAAGTAATTTCTTCTAAAAATAAAAAGCTGTGCCTTCCACTAAAAAAACAAAGTTAACTATTTTTTCGCATTAACAAATTTTTCAAAGCTGCGCCTTTATCTTAAAAACAAATTAAAAAAGCTGTGGCAAAATAAACATTACCGCAACTTTTTTCATTTTATGCATTTAATTTTCAAGACAGACTGTAAGAAATTTTACGCCACCAGCATCTATAGCTTCTTAGCCGCTTCCTTTTCTCTATATGCAACTTGAATCTTTAAATCATATGGTCCGTCTTCGTGCATTACTGTTGATCGTCCGGCGAATTTGTATGCACCACCTTGGACAACTGCAGTCGCTATGAACAGACTGTACTTTCGTTCAACCTCAGCAGCCGGCATCAGTCCCACAGACTGGATCCGGCCAAGTTTTTTCCTTTCAATCTGATTAATCCCGCCGTATAGATCTAAGTGTCCTGCCTCATGCACCAGCTCAAAATAAGGCAACGCAACTGGCTCGCTCAATGCGTAAATATTTTCTTTCTTCGTTCTAGCCAACTTAAACAGTTCGTCATCACTGCGGCCACCATAGTCAAGCCGCAGATAGCCCTGTGCTTCCAACTGGGCAACAATCTCATTTAAAGCCTGAATCTCTGCAGGACTTCTTTTAAGTTTCGCAGGCAATGTCGCTTCGCCTTTGAAAAGTCCATTGGTCTGCACAAATCCTGCTTGCGGTCTTGCATTTCTTTTATCTGCTGTTTCTTCTTTAGGTTTCATCCCTAATTTTTTCTCAATCCAAGGTGAAAAATCAAATCGTGATTTTTTGGATGTGAAAAAATAGAGAATATTCAAATAAGCAAAGTAACTGATAACAAAAAATGCCAAGACAAACAATAGACCGCGAGCCAAGAAGCCGTTTGCTAGAAAGCGATAGGCCACATACAACAGATAGAAATTGCCGGCCGTTCCTAAAATAGTGTACACACGATTTTTCAATTTGACATTGATATTGATGTATCCTAGATAGCTATTAATCAACCCTATAAGACCGAACAAGTCATTTCCCCCTATTCTCCAGTATTGTTATCATTTTGAACATTTTGGTTGTTCTGATTATCTTGATTGTTTTGCGTATTTTGACTTTGGGTACTTGAAGCTGAACTCGAATTCTGTCGGTTAGTACCAGTCTGGGAACTAGATTGTGTCGCATCATTCTCATTATTATTTTCCCTACTCGTTGTGCTGCTGCTTGTACGCGAAGCAGAAGTTGCTGATTCAGCTGAACTTTGATCTTCTTCAGATGTACTGCTGCTCTCTTGGCTCTCCGCAGACGAAACAGAGCTGTCTTCACTGCTGGACCTTGATGAATCTTCTTCACTGTCATCATCCGAACTGCTCTTCTTATCGCTGGAGTCAGCAGGTTTGGAAGAATTACTCGAGCCGTTTGGAACGGAACTGGTCTGTTCAACCTTCTGTGTCACCGGTCTACCTTCAGATGTATTGGTTGCCTTGTTCACCGCAACATTGGTTGCACCTAAAGCCAACACAACTGACATAACCGCAAATGGTGTAATAAAGGGCGGTGTTCGATAAGCCATTCTTGATCTCTCCATTTCTTACTCCGAAACTTAATATTATTAAACCAAAATTAGCCCGCAAAAGATACTAGTCAGGCTGATCTTTGCTTAATTTTATACAATCGGCACATAAACCGTACAATTCAAAATGATGTTCATCAATTCGACAACCCGGAAGCTGCTGCTCGAAATAATCTAATGGGCACATTTCTACCTCTTGGACCTTGCCACAGTGTTTACAAATAAAATGATGATGATGCTGATGTATAAAATCACATTGATACTTGACACTTGCATTTCCGTCTTTTGTTCGCTGTTCGACAATTCCAACTTCTTCGAATTCTTTGATGTTTCTGTAAATCGTATTATGACTCATGCCAGGATAAATACTGTGCATATATTTATCAACCGCCACAACGTTGATATATTGTTCCTGAAAATGGCTTAAATATTCCAACAAACTTAATCGCTGTTTAGTAATCTTATAATTATTCTTCTGCAACAATTTAACCGCAACTTCTATCATAAGCTCTATGCTCCTCTATACAAATAATAATTATTACTATTAAGCATAGTATACCATAGCTCATCTATAATAAAAATTAATTGTCCCAGCCCTCAGCCCGTAACATTTCTGCAATTGTTTTTTTAGTTTTTCCCCAATCGTCATTACGAATAAGATGACAAGAATTTCTAAGTTCAGTTGGGACATGCATATCTCGCTGTGCTTCCAAACTAGCTAGTCGTTTTGTGACTGCCGCGTTATCAGCACCCCTTTTTTTCAACCTACTGGCTAGCATTTTTTTATCCGATACACTGATATACCAGCACCTTAACTCCACTGTTAACTGGCGGAAGTACGCGGCAGCTCCTTTTGTATCTAAAACGATAACTGTCTTATCACACTTCTGCCAAGCGCGCTGCAGTCCTTCTCGAGAAGATCCATAAAGATAATGCGCATATTCGACATGTTCTAGATAATTGTTCTTAAAAAAAGATTCTGTAGTTTCAAAATAATAGTCGCGTCCATCTAGTTCATGTGGTCTTCGCGGTCGTGTTGTATGTGTGATAACGCGTTCAAACCCATAATTTTTTACCAAATAATCCTGAATAGTTGTTTTACCAACACCAGATGGACCGCAAATAATCAAAAGTCGTTTCATACAATTCCTCAATTCAACTAAATGTTCACATGGCTTGATCCCATGGACTCGCTGACTCATCTACCGTATACATATGTTATTATAGTTTTAAAATAGAACTTTGACTATGAATTTATATCTTTCAGCAGCATTAGTCAATTTTCCTCATGGTAAAATAATAGATGTCAGTTATTCACTGCTATTTTTTAATTTTTCCATTAAAAGTCAATCATATCGGCCTGCTCAACCTTGATTTTTCAACATTTCATTCATTGTCAGCTATTAATTCGTTCAAATATAATTGACATCATGCTCTAATGTTGTATATTATCAAGGCTGTATGCTTTATTTTTTTAAGAAACGGAGGGATCATTCATTGGATTTAAAACAAAGGATTTTCAAAAAAGAAAGCTTGGCACGTTATATTGACAAAGATAACCGCCTTGCAAAAACATTAGGTGCTGGCGATCTGATCGCATTAGGCATTGGAGCCGTTATTGGAACTGGTATCTTCATACTACCGGGAACGGTAGCCGCCCTGCACAGCGGCCCTAGTATCATCCTATCATTTGTCGTAGCAGCCATCATCTGCTCAACTGCAGCCATGTGCTACGCTGAATTTTCATCTGCACTTCCCATTGCTGGCAGTGCGTATTCATTCGGAAATATCGTTTTCGGTGAAATTATAGGCTGGTTTTTGGGTTGGGCTCTGATTCTCGAATACATGCTGGCAGTTGCTGCGGTTTCAACCGGATGGGCAGCATATTTCAATTCATTTATATCCGGTTTTGGTCTTAAGATTCCCAAAGCTGTCAGTGGCAGTTTCGATCCGGCACATGGAACTTACGTTAACATTGTAGCAATTTTAATTGTGTTATTTATTTCTTTCATTCTTTCTAGAGGTGTTAAAACATCTGTACGTATCAACAATATTATCGTTGTTGTGAAAATAGCTATTATCTTTCTCTTCCTGCTTGTTGGTATGTTCTATGTTAAACCAGCAAACTGGCATCCTTTCTTTCCATTTGGTTATGGTGGAGTTTTGAAGGGAGCATCACTTGTCTTTTTCGCCTATCTCGGTTTTGATGTCGTTTCTGCAACTGCAGCTGAAGTCAAGAATCCGCGTAAGAATATGCCAATTGGAATAATCGGAACATTGTTAATCTGTACGGTTTTGTACATTTTAGTTTCAATAGTTCTCACAGGTATGACTTCTTATACCAAATTAAATGTGGCTGACCCAGTTTCGTTTGCCCTGCAGCTTGTTCACTTAAACTGGATAGCTGGTATTATCTCTATTGGGGCTCTCGCGGGAATGTTCACAATGATGGTTACCATGATCTACAGCAGTTCACGTTTAATTTACTCTATCGGTCGTGATGGGCTGCTTCCCAAATTTCTTGGTGAAGTAAACGCTGAACACCACACTCCCAACAAAAGTATGGCTTTCGTAACAATCATCATCAGTTTTATGGGTGGATTTGTTTCATTGACCCAACTGACTAACCTTGTCAATATTGGGACTTTGATTGCCTTTACTTTCGTTTCAATCGGAATCATTCCTCTGCGAAAACGCAAGGATATTCCCAACAATGGATTCAAAGTTCCCTTTTATCCATTTCTGCCGATTGTTTCAACGCTCCTATGTATCCTAATGCTGTCCCAATTATCAAAGGAAACATGGATTGCATCGATCATCTGGTTCGCGATCGGCATGGTTATCTACTTCACTTATGGTATCAAGCATAGTCAAATAACAAAAAATAATTAGTTATGCGCGCATTGCAACATAAAAAGCTGTGTAATTGCTAGATGGAATCTAACAATTCGCAGTTTTTTTATTTTCTCCCCAGACACAGAGATTATTTTAATCACATACCTTGTTTTACGTTATAATTAGGAGTTAAAAGATAACTTCTGGAGGATTTTACCTATGCATTTCAATCAATTCGCACATACAAATGCTTCTTTGGAAACAAAGATCGCAGAACTAAAAAGAATTCACTATCTCGATCATTCACTGCTTACAACTGAAACACCGACTAAACTGTGGTTAGGCTTAGTTAAAAAGACCTTTCCCCAAGCACACTCAGTCGCCGCCAAAAATCAAAAAACGGCAATGCTTCTGGCCGATAATCTAGTTGCTCTACCCGCTTACGCTGCTAAAAAAAACGTAAATGAGCGAGTTTTTTATAATGTTGGCTTGCAGCTATTGGGATTTGAGCCCGACGAAGACTTTTCCCTCTCTAACCCGTTTGAGACTATGAAAAAATACAACCTAACTTATCAAAAAAAGATCATTTCAAGAGAAGATGTCCTGAGTGCTTGGTATGACCTTCTCTGCACTTACACTGCCAGTGGCCAGACTCTGTTGGATAAACTAGCTTCACTCGGCTATTTCAAGCCACTGTGGGGTAATGTTTCGGGTCCAGTATTTTTTAATGGTAAAGCCCAACCAGTTTTTGACACACACAAGTTAATTCGTGAGGTAGTCTATGTTGAAGCCGCTGTGGATACTGATCACGATGGAAAACGTGATCTTCTCAAAACAGAAATCATTAGGCCTGCGGAAACTGATACTGGGTTGAAAGTTCCAGCCATCTTTACTGCTAGTCCCTATAACCAAGGAACCAACGATACCGACGGCAAAAAAATGATGCATAACATGAACACTCCTTTGAAACACAAGGAACCCAACAACACCCATTACGCAGAAATAGAATATCAGGCTCAAGAAGCTGCTGTCCCCGCTCCACGCGAAATCACGGCTAAGACTGAAACAGCTGAAGAAACATTTGGACGTGAATTTTCATACACACTCAATGATTATTTGCTAGCACGTGGTTTTGCTGCTGTCTATTCTGCTGGAATCGGTACACTCGATTCGGATGGAGTCAGGACCTGTGGTTCTCCTGCTGAAACTGCTGCTGCTGTTGCTGTCATCGAATGGCTGAACGGCCAGCGAACAGCCTTTACCAACAAAATTGATGGAAGTGCAATTGCGGCCTGGTGGTGCAATAAAAATATTGCAATGACCGGGAAATCATATTTGGGAACCTTAGCAACCGCAGCGGCAACAACTGGAGTTGAAGGGTTAAAGACCATCATTTCGGAAGCTGCTATCTCCAGCTGGTACGATTATTATCGTGATGGCGGACTTGTTGTTGCCCCTGGGGGATTTCCTGGCGAGGACGCCGATGTTCTGGCAATGGAGTGCTTCAGCCGTAAAAAGCATCCGGCCGATTACTTAAAAGTCAAAGAAGCCTTCGCACAGCAATTGAATAAAATAACGGCTGGTCAAGCCCGGGAAAGCGGTAACTATAACACTTTTTGGGATGAACGAAACTATCTGAAGAATGTTGCGAAGATTAAGGCCGATATCATTATGGTTCATGGACTTAATGATTGGAATGTTAAACCGCGTAATGTCTTTAACCTCTGGCAGTCATTAAAACAGCTGCCTGTTACACGCAAGCTCATTCTTCATCAAGGCCAGCACATCTATATTAATAACATGCGTTCACTTGACTTCAATGACATGATGAATCTCTGGCTTTCCTATAAATTATACGACATTGATAATCAAGCAAATACTGTTCTGCCAGATGTTCTAGTCCAAGATAACACCCAACCAGAAACGTGGAATAGTTTCACGGATTGGATAGCTCCGACGCATGATGTTGAGGAACTATACTTGCGTCCCCACGAACTAGTTTCCTCAAAGCTAGGTCCTGCTGAAGGAGCAGCTAATTTTCAAGATCAATTAACTACAGATGATTTTGAATACTATCAAAATCATTTAAATGCTTGGACGGAAGCACTGTTAACACCTGACCATTCACCGCTGAAACACAATCGACTGTTGTTCAGAACGGCAGCCGTGCCGGCTGATAGAATAATTCAGGGAGAACCAGAAGTAACTCTAAGCGTCGCTACTAATAAAGATCACGGCATGCTGAGTTTCATGCTGGTCGACTATGGCAGTACAAGGAGGCTTGCCCCTACCCCAGCAGTCCTTGAACGTAAGGGACTTGCTTGTGGTTTTGAGTGGCGGGAAGACGATCTCGTTGAATTCTCTTTAGCACAGGAAACTCCTTGGAAAATGATCTCAAAAGGTCATATCAATCTTCAAAATAGGCATTCCAACTGGCAGAATGATGAATTACAACCTAATTATTTCTACAACATTAGTGCTAAAATGCAACCAACATTCTATCACCTTCCTCAGGGGCATCACATTGGCCTCATCATCTATGCCACAGATATGGGGATGACAGTTCGGGGAAATGAGGATCTGGCCTATTCGATCAATCTCGGTGCTAGCCGCTTAAAGCTTATATTTGCTTGATTCTGGATAAACTGTTTTGGTTAATCTTTTCCAATTTATTCCGCTAAATCTTCTCAAAGTGCTATGATAAAATTATCTTTAAAGAAACTAGGTGTTTGATTATGAATCAAGGTACAACCATTCTTACTTTAGACAATGGTTATCATTTATGGACACATACAGAAGGACATGGCAACATTCAGTTGCTCTGTCTGCATGGAGGCCCAGGCGGGAATCATGAATACTATGAGAACTTCGCAGAAAAACTTGCAGATCTCGGTGTGCAAGTATCAATGTACGACCAACTCGGTTCATGGTACTCAGACCAGCCTGATTTCACAAAACAGGAAAATATTGATAAGTTCTTAAACATGGATTATTTCATTGATGAAGTGGAAGAAGTCCGCCAAAAACTCGGTTTGGATAACTTTTACCTTATCGGTCAATCGTGGGGTGGCATTCTAACACAGGAATATGCGCTTAAGTATCCTGACCACCTTAAGGGCATTATTATTTCCAGTATGACAGATAATATTGAAGAATACGTTGTTAATATCAATGCTATCCGTGAAAAAGAGTTCTCAGCTGATGAACTTCAATTCATGAAGAGCTGTGAAGCTAAAAATGACTATGCTAATGATAAGTATCAAAAACTGATTGATATCTTGAATCGTGGATATGTAGATCGTAAACAACCGCCAGCAATCTCGCATCTAACTGACACCGTAGCTACTCCTGTTTACAACTACTTCCAAGGAGATAACGAATTTGTTGTTACCGGCAAGATGCAGGGTTGGGACCGACGTCAGGATATTCATAAAATAAATGTGCCGACGTTAATTACTTACGGCGAGCATGAAACAATGCCTCTCGCTACTGCTAAAAGAATGGCACATGTAATTCCGCATGCACGTTTGGAAACAACTCCGAACGGCGGACATCATCATATGATCGATAACGCGCCTGTTTATTTCGCACATCTAAAGAAATTCTTGCAAGATGTCGAAAATGACACCTTTGCGGATTAATTCTGCATTAGTAGTAAAACATTTAAGTGTGCTGTAAGGCGGGGAACCTTGAGAGCTAATTCGAAATTGAACACAGCAAGTTTTTTACTGTGAGTAATTCAGAGCTAGCTGGGAATTTTTGACTTATAGGAATGCTTATTATACCTGATAAACACAAGGAGCTAGATCAAAATTAACTTGATCCAGCCCCTTGTGTTTTAAGTCGAAATATACGCATTACGTGTTCTAATAGAAAACAGTCCGTTTTCCCCGCTCAACACAGCTTAAAATGCGTTGCCACCCTAGATGCATGTTATAATTGCCCATGTTTGGTTACAAAAGGAGCTGACTATAATTGAATATTAAACGTATTGATCATATTGTTTTAACAGTTACCGATTTGCCGCGTGCTATTCGTTTCTACCACGAAGTATTCGACATGCCGATCATCAAAGAAAAGAATAGTGCCGAAGAAAAATGTGTCCGCTGCGGTCATCAGTTGATCGAGTTTCACCTTGACCATGAAAAAAAACCTTTGCTGCCGGCTGCCCCAACTGCTGGTTCCGCGGACTTATGCATCATAGCGGGTGATTCAATGGATCACATCATTAATCATTTGATCAGCTACTATGTTCCTATCTTAGCAGGTCCAATGAAAAGAATAGGTTCGGAGGGCGAGATGACTTCAATCTATATCAATGACTACGACCACAATCTACTTGAGATCTCAAGTTATAAGTAATTTTCAAACACAAACAAGGATCTGTGCAAAATCTCTGATTTTGCTACAGATCCTTAATTTTTTATTTTATTCCACAGTCGGCCTTCCTATCCGTTGAGAACTGCCAGGCGACCTCTACTATGTCTGTCTTATTGTCTTACTTAGTCAGGTCAATCCGCAAGCTGATGAGCCAAAAGACGCCTGCTCCAATGACCATCGAAATAAACTCGCCTACTGCAACCGTAAAATATGTTGCCCAAAAAGGAACATTGCTGACAAAAAACAATTCAAGTGCCACGCTCCATGTCAGCACTGTGCATGAAAGCACGCTGATTACCAGCTTGTGTGGCGTAGATTTAGCAAAACGACTCAATAAATAACTAACACCCGTCATCATTAATGTGCCTAATGAACCAAAAACCACATCGACAGCACCCAAACTTGACCACAAATTAGCAATAAAACACCCTAGGGTCAGTGCCCAAATATAGCGTTTGTTAAACACTGCCAAATTATTCAGCATCTCGGCCAGTCGCAGTTGAATCGGTCCAAAGCTCCAGGGCAGCAAAGCCACCGTAATCACGACATAAAGTGCTGCAACTAGGGCGCTTTTAAGCAGCCCCACTGTTTTAGCGTGGGTATTCTCCATTTCAAAGACCTCTTTCTAGTTTTTTTATTTTGGTGGGATTTTCGCGAACCACCATTGCAGGTTTTAGCTGTTACTTAGACAATAACTGTACTGTAACCGCTTCTGCTTGCACACCCATTGATTATAACAAAAAAAACTGCTGGAAAAAAGCAGCTTTCATGTCTAATTTAAAATCAGTTATTCCAAAAAAACACTTACCCAAAGTAAAAATAGCTATTCTTTTTTGAATGCCCAAAATCTTTGTCCCAGATAATTCAACCCCACAAAAAAAACTGTTCCGGCCAGCATTGCAATGTTATCTTGTGTCCCCTTAGGAAAGGTATTGAACAGGATTTTGATGACAGGCTGTGCAACACCGTAGGCTATTATGTAACAAATCGTAATATTTATCACAAAACGAAAAATAATTCGCTTATCCTTTGACTTATTTTGAAAGGTAAAGTATTTATTCAAAAAATAGCTCAAAATACTTCCAAATATATAATTAGAGGCTGAAGAAACCCAGTAATTAAAGTGGAACAGATTATAGAACAAAAACATGATTCCCATGCCAAAAGCAGTATTTGCAATACCAACTATGATAAATTTGAGCATTGTAATGTCGAAAAACTTTTTTAGTTTGTTTATCATTTTTTAGGTGTCCTTTCACTGATAATGTAGTGCTGTTTTTTTTTACAGATAGGCAATATCTCTTATTCATCAAACTATGATCTAATTCTTAGGCTCATTTATCATAGTAATCCCCCACGGTGTGCATCTTCAAAACCATCTTTTGTATTCTAGCATCTACCTTCACTTTTGTAAATTTACACAATGTTTTCTTACTCAGCCAAAAATAGCATGAAATCACGGCTCTTCTCTATTCCGCCGCAACCTCATACTATTTTACTTATGTCCGGTTAAGTTTTACACACTTGTTTGTTTAACTTTCTAAAATACTGTTGATATGTTCCAGTTCATCTGCAGTGAAATCTAAATTATCCACAGCCTCTAAGTTAGCGTCTAGATGTTCCAAACTAGTTGTCCCAATAATAACGCTCGCAACGACCTCATTGCGCAACAGCCAAGCCAATGCCAGTTGCGACAAAGTCTGCTTTCGTTCTTTTGCGAGCTCATTTAATTCGCGTATTTTAGCAAGTACCTTATCTTTGCCATTATCAAAAACTGCTTGGCTAGTGTGATGAATCTTAAAGGAATCGGGAATGCCATCTAAATAGCGGTCACTCAAAAGACCTTCTGCTAGCGGACCATATGCCACGATTCCTTTTTCTTCTTGTTTTAGTGTATTGAGTAAGCCGCTTTTTTCAACTTCGCGATTCAAGATGTTGTATGAAACCTGATTGACAGTAAAAGGTGTTCCTAATTCTTTGAAGATCTTACTGATCATCTTGGTCTGTTGAACATCAAAGTTAGAAATACCAATGTATAGTGCCTTTCCCTGACGTACAACATCATTCAAAGCCACCGCTGTTTCTTCCAGATCAGTATGTGGATCAAAGCGATGTGCATAATAAACGTCAACATAGTCTGTTCCTAATCTTCTCAAACTTTGGTCAATCGACTGTAGTATCGTTTTACGCGACAAAAAATGCCCATAAGGCCCTGGAATGGTACGGTAGCCCACCTTGGTCGTAATAACAAGTTCATCCCTATATGGTTTTAGTTCATCATGCAGAACATTGCCCAACAAAGTCTCAGCTGATCCTATTTCAGGAGCGCCATAATGATCTGCACAATCAAAACTGAAAATTCCCTTATTAAAAGCGTTTAAAATGACCTGTTTCCTATCATAGTACGGTGCAGCACTATCAAACCGCTTCCATAAACCTAAAGAAATAACTGGCAGACGCAACCCTGTGTTTCCGACCCGTCTATAAGGCAATGCTTCATACCTTTTTTCATTTGGAATAAACATATTACCAATCCTTTCATAGAATATTAGTCACTGCTTAGCTTCTAACTTCACTTATATAGTAACTGGTTATCACAAAATAAATTTCTCAATAACCTCGGCAACTGCGCTATGATTATTATCTTTTCTGGTGATGTAAGCAGCCTTTTTTTTGACAAAATCCTTGCCATTGCTGACACAAACACCCATACCGACTTTCTCTATCATTGGCAAATCGTTGCTATTGTCACCGATAGCAATAATTTCCGCTGGTCTTATCCCCAACTGCTGCCCTAACTGTAATGTTGCACTTCCCTTATCAGCAGACGGATCATTAAATTCAATATATCTATCTGAAGAAAAAGTGATATTCAAATCTTGACTTATATTCTGTTCCACGAACTTTCTGAGTTCAAGCCTCTCCTCAGCTGCCGGGACATAGAAAAGTATTTTGACTAACTCCTTATCTTGTAACTTATCGATCTCGTCCTCTTTCAAATCTATCCAACCATTGATCCTCCCCGTCAGATAATCAACCTCACTTTGATTCATGTTCCAAATATACAACTCGTGCAATGAATAAACGTGAACACAAAAATTATGTGCCACTCCAAGCTTGAATAACTGTCGAATTGTTTCAAACTTCATAGTGTTGACCCTTAAAAAGCGATTGTTTTTATTTTCAACTATCGCTCCTCCATTAAAAGAGATAACGTATTCATTTTTCTTTTGGAACAATCCAAGTTCACGCAGATTGTCCTGAACGGTCAGATAGTTGCGCCCTGTGTTAGGCACAAAATGGACACCTTTAGCAGCCGCTGCTTGAATAGCTTGGATATTTTCTGCAGTAATTCCTTTATCATCACTTAGAAGCGTCTCGTCTAAATCACAAGTTACCATTTTATACATATACGTCAGACCACCTTATCATTTTTCAATATTAATGATGCTTAACGCCGGATTCGATGCACAATAATCGTTGTCAAAATTGACAGAAAAACAATAATCGCAAAAACAGCCGCTGGAATTTCGATATCAATAGCTGGAATTGATAGGAAAAGCTTGACCGCAATTAAGGCGATCAATCCATAGGCCATGACCTCTAACTCTGGAACAAGTTCCATCAATCTAATAATAAATTCTGCAATTCCACGCATGCATAAGATTCCAATCATCCCACCTATCAGGACAATTACCGGATTGCTTGAAATCGCCAAAGATGCTAGCACTGAGTCTATCGAAAAAACAATATCCATCATTTCAATAGAGATAACAACTGACCAGAACAGTGGTAGCAGCCTTTTCTTATTTTTGCCCTTTTTTACGGGTGCTGGATGAGCAATACGATAAAAATGGTTAACAGATAAGTACATCAGATAACCAGCCCCCAGAACCTTGATTTCCCAAAAATTAATTAAATAGGTTCCTAGACCAATAATCAAGAAGCGAAAAAGATAAGCCCCCCACAGTCCATAAAACAATGATTTTTCTTGTTCTTTTTTAGTGGGAAGTGTCTGTGTCTGTGCTGCTAACACAATCGCATTATCCACCGAAAGCAAACATTCAATCAAGACCAGAGAAAGGATAATCATCCAATCACTGCCAGATTCGATCACACTTTTCCAATTTTCAACATCAAAAAAAGGCCCATATAACTTTGAAATGATACTCAACAAAAAGCTCCTCTCATTACGCTTTTATTAATTCATTTTATTCTACCATAGCCGTCATACAGATAAAACAACTTAATCGTATGGTGCTCGGAAATATTTGTTCCCTCTTTCGCAATTATTACAAATGCATATTTTTATAGATGTTGTGAACTTACGCCACCCACAGATTGATAATCAATCTAAAATTATTAAAATAATTGCACAACATTGATTGTTGCTAATTATCTATGCTTGGCTTAATGAAGAGGGAGAGTTACTTCACTGTCGTTATTATCCTCACTATCAGGTACTTCCAATGGATATTTTCCTCGCAGATAACTTTTAATCAAACCATAAATTACTTCGCGCTCTTGTCCATTTAAAATATGTCCTTCCATTGACAACTCTGTATTCATTGCAAAAAGATCCGATAAATCTCGGACACTGTAACTATTTCCTACTAAAAAATCAAGCGTAACACCGAAAAAGCGTGCCAACTTCAACACTTCAAGATAAGAAGGGGTATTGATCCCTCTTTCCCAGCTCCCGATCTGAGGGCCCGAATTGGGACGGTCAGTCAGATTATCACCGTTCATTTTGTTCAATTCCTCTGCTAGTTCTGCCAAAGTCAAATCGCGCCCTTTGCGCAAAGCTTTTAAACGTTCTGGAAACATCATTCCCCACCCCTTTTATATTAGAATACTACAAACTTTTGTTTTCTGTCTTAAAAAATCTGCTCGATTGCCTTTTCGATACCAGCCTTATCGCGGTTCTGGACAAATATATCTATACTTCGATTTGTTCACTGGTCTCTAAAAGATAGACATACTTATGTGTAACTTCTCGTCCCAAAATATTCCCTAGGGCTATGGCGTATAAATTCAGTTGTCCTTTATAACGTTCGATTATTTTTTGCTTTGCCCGCTCATCGCCTGGCAGCAAATAATCTGTTTTATAATCAAATAACTCTACTTTGTCGCTGTTAACCAGATAGCCATCTATGATTCCATGAATAAGAACATCTTGAGTTTTATCTCCAATATCCGTAAACAGCCTTTTAGCAGGCAGTAATAATGAAAAAGGTACCTCACGTTTGACGTGTTCTGGTTCCTGCAAGAGTTTGCTTCCTAGATCACTCTTAAAGAATTTCAGAATTTTGGTCTGGTCAACTGCTGCAGCTAATTCTGGTGTCAATAGTTTTTTGGCTGTCAATGAATCCACTAATGCTTGCAAACTATCCACTGTTGGCGATTCTGTGAGCGGCAATTCTTGGAGTACCAGATGTGTAGCTGTCCCAACCTGTGCACTGGTTATTTTTTGTTTGCGTTCAATAAAGTTCGGTAATGTGATTTCATTTTTAACATAACGTTTAGCTCTAATTTTTGCTTTTACCTCAAAATCAGGTTCTAGAAATTCCATTCTTTCTTGATCAGGATCATTAAATAAACGTTTAATCTCTGAAACGGCCTGATAAGCTGTCGTTTTCGTCAATTGAAGCGCTGGATATTGATATTCCAAAATATGCTGTGATTTTTTTACTTCCTCTTCAGTTACGGCATCCTCAATCTCCGGTTCCTTCGCTAGTTTTTTAAACCAGTCTTCATTGTCTTCTTGGAAAGTCTGTACTGTCTCTTCAAGCTTCTTTTTATTATAGAAAGAAATGCTAAAATCGGCTGAATTTTCTTCAAGTAATGGCAGCGACTGGGTTTTGTCAATTCCAAGTTCAGCACTGGAATCTTGCCGTCGCACAAGACACATTCCTATCCAATCCATAAAATCCTTAGTTTCTTGCCGTAATCGGCTATTCAAAACAGTTCCCTTGCTTTGAAACGCCCGCTTCCACTTTTCGATAACCGTCTGCTGATCAGTGCAGGCACCAACAATGTACAACCGTTGTTCAGCTCTCGTTAACGCTACATATAGGAGTCTCATCTGCTCAGCTGCCATTTTTTTCTGTCCATTATCCCGCGCAACAAGCTTGGGCAGCGTGTCTATCTTGACTCGCGTTTGCGGATTCATCCATGTGATTCCAACGCCCTCTTGCTCGTCCAGAATATAATCCTTGATCAAGGAACGCTCATTGAAACGATGAGTTGCATCCATTAAAAATACTAGAGGAAACTCTAACCCTTTACTACCATGTATTGTCATTACTTGAACAGCATCTTCATTTGTCTGTGCATTTGCCTCTGTCAGGTCACGTTTTTTCTGCTGCATTTTGTCAACAAAACGCAAAAATTGAAAAAGACCCTTAAAACTGGTTTTCTCATAGGCACTAGCACGTTCATATAAAGCATGCAGATTCGCCTGCCTTTGCGCTCCACCTGGCATCCCGCCCACATAGTCCAAAAAACCAGTCTCGTCATATATCTGCCAAATAAGCGCCGCCAATTCATTTTGCCGTGCAAGCGTTCTGAAACGTTCTAATTGATCTAAAAACTTAGCAATTTTTTCATACAAATCCAACGCGAAATTACTTGCCTTCTGTGGCATAAAATTCTGATAAAACTTCAAAACCGCTTGATAATAATCTCCTGTCCGATCATTGATCCGCAAAAAAGCTAATTGATTTTCCTTTAACCCAACTAACGGTGAGCGAAGCACACTGACCAGCGGAATATCCTGATAGGGATTATCGATTATTTTCAGAAAAGACTGCATAATCTGAATCTCGATCGTTTGAAAGTAGTTCTGCGCGTCATTTACAAAAACTGGAATCCCCAATTTCCTGAATTCTTCTGTAATAAGCAAGTTATTACTGCGCGTTGGAACCAAGAGAACAATATCGCGATATTGCAATTCTCGCTCAACACTATTTTTTCTATCAAAAACAACTGTCTTTTGTTCAATCAATTGCTTAATACGCTGCCCCGTCATGATAACTTGTCCTTGGGCCGCACTATCCACTGTGAAACTTTCATCAAAAGGCTCTTTTTCATCTTCTTTGGATGTTTTTTCTTTTTCTTCTGTTTCATACAGCAAGATCTCTGTCCTATGTGTTACTTCAGGGTAGTACTTAGCCCCAAAAATCAGTTTGGCATTTTGATCATAGTTCATCTCACCAACTTCTGTATCCATCAGCTGCGTAAAAACCAAATTTGTAAAATCCGTCACACTACTCATCGAACGGAAGTTTTCAGCCAAAATGATACGCTGTCCTTGAGTATTATTTCCAGCAGCGTATGCGTGGTACTTCTTCAAAAACAGCGTTGGATCTGCCAGTCTGAATCCATAAATCGACTGTTTAACATCTCCCACCATAAACATGTTCCCAGGATCTTTTTGAGCAATCGTTGTTAAAATTGTCTCCTGCAACTGATTAGTATCTTGGTACTCATCAATCAATATCTCATGATACCTGTTCTGCAGACTATGCAAAACTTGTTTCGACTCAACTGTATCTTGCGTTAGAATCGCTAATGTCAAGTGTTCAAGATCATTAAAATCTAAAATATGCCGTCGCCTTTTCTCTGCGGTAAATTCATCCATAAACTCAGTCACAACTTGACTCAATTTTTGGATTAAAGCTTCCGCATGGTTCAAGGCCGACATTGTTTCTGCCTCGCCCAAAGGAAAGTAACGCTCTGCAAGTTCCGCGATAGCTTTTTTAGCTAGTTCACGCAAATGCATGATTTCTTCTTTTGCTTGCTTTTGCTCGTCTTCCAACTGACTAAGTCGTGGAGCACGTTGCAATTTAAATGATTGTATCAGTTCTTTGACTGTATTCCATTTTTCCTTTTGATCCAATGCATCTAGTATCACCTGAATATTTGTTTGATCTTTCCGTAATTCAGCAGTAAATTTTTCAAATCCCTCATCTTCGGAAATCCTTTGCGCCATTTTCAATTCATTATTTGCTTGCCTCAACCGTGCAGCAGCTAGTGGCCTAACTTTTTCAAGGTAAACTCTGCTTGTGCTCAGATCATTGTTTTGAACCATATACTCGTCTGCTAGATGTTCTAACCATGCCTTCGGATCAGCTTTCGCATTAGCAAAGTCAAAAGTTCTGAGTACTAAATCTGTTAATCCATCATCACTGCGGTCATTGGAAAAATTCTGCGTCAGTTGTTCAAAAAGCACATCATCTTCACCGTAAAGGCGTTCGCGTAAATCAGACCAAACATCTTCAAGCAGTAACTCACGTTCTGTTTCATCTGTCAACAAGCGGAACAAAGGGTCAAGTTTGATAACATAATAATACTGCTCGATAACCCTTAAGCAGAAAGCATGTAGTGTACTTATATTCGCTGTTCCGAGCTTAGTAAGCTGTTCCACATACCATTTCTTTTGTGCGGGATCTCCGTGATTGATTTCAGCACGTAAGGTCGTTTGGATACGTTCATGCATTTCCTTCGCTGCAGCTTCCGTGAAGGTCACGACTAAAAGTTCATCAACACCGATTCCACGGTGCAGATGCTCAATTACCCGCTCAACTAATACCCTTGTTTTCCCTGAACCAGCAGATGCTGAAACTAAAATATTTTTACCTGTTTCGGTGATTGCCTTTTTTTGAGCTGGGGTATACTTAATCTTATTTGTCACTTATTTCAGCTCCTCTCTGCTCTTTTAGAGTCGTCAAAATTTCTAACGGCGTCATTGGTTCTAAACGATGATAATTATTTTCCGGTAGTAGTGCATCAAATTGAAAAATTGGCTTAAAGGGTGAATATTGCAGCGCTGAACGCCCATTTGGCCAAAGCACTGGGTTCAAAGCATTCTCTCCCGCAAAAATCTGATTTGCAGCTTGTCTGATTAATTCTTCATTGTGTTCCAAAAGGAGCAGCAACTCCTCATAAGTAACCAGTTGATGCTTTCTAGACTTAAACGAACCATCCTTGTTGCGTCTGAAAGGATAGACTGTCGATTCACCGTTTCCTTTCTCATTCAACTCTTGATCCAATTCCTCAAGCATTAGCGGATCAGCAACCAAAAGTCCATCATACTTGTTTTTCTTCAGCAACACTTCATCGAGCGGTTTCTTAACTGCTTCTTTGAGCTTAAGCTTAGGATTGTACAAATGCATATACAGTGCCCCCGCCGGTTGCACATTATCCTGAACGGTGCCCGCTGCAAGCAGATCTAAATTTTTCATCACCGCGTTTAAATATGTCAGCATTTGAAGAGCAAGGCCATAGTAAGCGTCTCTGAAATCAAAGACGTGCTCACTTGATTTGTAGTCGACTATTCCTAAGTAATTTTTACCTGCCGCATGCATATGGTCAATCCGATCGATTTTTCCGCGGACATTGACTTTTTTCCCATGCGGTAATTCAAATGTCAATGGTCGTAAACCGTCTTGCGCACCGACATGTCCAAACAAAACTTCAGTCTTCAATGGACGCATTCCTGTACGCTGTGACTGTTGGTGGATCGACCACCCAATCTGCTGGACAGTTGCAAGCAACTGTCTACTGAGATAGTCCATTCTATTGGAGCTGCTTAAAATCTGAAACTGCGGTAATTCTCTGATTTGCAGCAAAATTTTGTGCAACAGTTGATTAAGTTCGTTCCGCGAGGTCTCTGCGATTGTTTTTCCAGTCTGAGCAATCGCCTTCATCAGCGAATCAAGTGCCAGATGAAAAAACTCGCCCGTATTAGCGGCTGATAATTCAAAAACATCGCGCTCTTGTAGCCGTAATCCATATTTCAAAAAGTAGGCATATTGATTTGCATAAAATTCTTCCATCTTCGAAACCGAAGTACTGATCGTTTTTCCATACAATTGCTCTATAATTTCCGGTTGCAGCCTTTCTGGAATGTTTTTATACACGAGACTCGCAAACAGTTTTTGCGTGAGTGGCCTGAACTGAGCATCTCGCTGCAGCAATCTGTATATGTAATGCCAAAAAACCGGCAGCGTATTTTTCGCGGCATGTGCCTGCCTACTAATATTCAGAAGCTGAGTCAGCGTCGTTCGCTTAGTACCTATAAAATGGCTTGTTATTTGATGCGGAGTGTCTGCAAGCAATGGTTCTGTAGCAACCCTTTTGACTTTCAAACCAAACTGTTGTTGAATGTGTTCCAGATACCTAGATGGTTTAATGCCCACTTGCTCCTCACTACTGCTCGGATATGACAGATACAACCTCTCACTGCTACTCATGAATGCAAGATAATTAAGATATACCTCAGCTGCCATTTGATGATCGGTGGTTTCAGCCAAGTATTGTCCGTCCTGCAAAAAAGGCTCCATTTTTTTCCGATCTTCATCTGACAGAAGACTTTTTTGTGTAATATTATCCGGCATCACCATATCTGTTGAACCGATCATAAATGTTACTTTGCGGTCATTCATTTGAACCATTCCTGATTCTGAAATGATTACTTGATCAAGTGTGGAAGGCACCTGACTATACTCAGAACCTTCAAAACCACTTTGCAGAAGTTCTAGAAAATTTTCGCTGTCAAAATCAAAATCACCAAGTGCCAAAACATATTCATCCAATAATTGACAAAAAGTATCCCATGTTTGCTCAGGACGTGCAGCAGCCTCAATATTGCCTTTCTCCAATTCGACATCACGCCATTCAAGTAAACGTTGCGGGACCTGCTGTGCGTTTAAAAAGTTGAACAATAATGTCGCTGCTTCACGACCATTTTTGGCATTATCAAGTTTTTTGAAAAATGGCGCAATCTTTTCTTTTACAAAATGCCGTACCAAATTAACTTTTTGCGTTTTATCTCGTTCTTCATCGGTTTTTATCCCTGTATCCGTGTCCATAAAACGGTAATAGGTCCAATCATCATCTTGAAGCCAGCGGTTACCTTCAAAGCCGTATTTAAGTATCATATTTTCCGTTAGATCAAGTGCTTTTCTAAATGATTCAATAGCCATAGGCTTGCCGTTTACCTGCGGAATAAGCAGTTCTGTTTTTAACAGCCTCATCATATCATCATAACGATAGTAGCGTTTTTTGATTGCAAACAGTGCATTTATCAGTTCAACAAACGGATGATCATTCATTTTCTTTTGCAGATCCACAAAAGTTGGAATATCAAATTGTTCAAATACTGGGTGAATGATATTTTGGTAAAGATCTAGATGCCGAGTCATTATTATAAAATCGCAATAGTGATAACCCGCGGCGATTAGCTGCCTAATCCGTGTCGCCACCTCTCGGATTTCAACAAAACGGTTAGAAGCTTGAATAATTTGCAAACCTTGTTTATCTGAAATTCGCTGTGCTTTCATTGGTGTCATCTTAGTTGTCTCAATCCAATAGTCTTCCAAAGCCAGTAAGCTTTCATTTTGAATTCGCATTTTTGATGCGTACTTATCCACTAAAACTGGAATTTTGGCCTTTCTTGCCCCTTGATACAATTCAAAATATAATTTACCAGAACGATAAAAAAGGTCATGAAGTTCTGGTTGCTGATTGCTATAAGGTTTATCCAAAACCAATGCAATTCGTACATGCTGTGCATATCGAATAAGAGTTTCTACCAGACGTCGTTCACCCGCTGTCAACTGTGAAAAACCTGCAATGAAGAAATAACAATGACTCAAATCCTGTTTTGCCAAGTAACGGCTCATTTCATCCAAAAGATCAGCACTTTCGTTGTATTTTCCTAGAGTGGCTTGTTCAAACGCCTGATAAATGATTCGTAAATCATGGGCCTTGGCCCGCAAATCAGCTGCAGTGTCCCCAGCCTTCTCTAACGAAGCGGTAATAGTCGCTAAATCATCGCTTGCAACACACCCAGCACGAAGTTCTGATAATTGGCTGACTAGCTGACTTACAAAACCAATCTGAGTCTGTTCGCCCTTGAAGACTGTCAGTTCATCTTGATGCTGCTGCAGGATATTCTGAACTATCATATTCAATCCCGCTTGAGACAAGCGAGGAATCTGATAAAAGGCAGTGTTTTTAAGAAAAAACCATGCCAGACGTGTGAAAGAAAAAACTTGGACATCAGTCTGAGCGAAAAGCGGTTCTTCTGGCTGTTCCAAAGATTGCAAAATTTTTAAAGCTCTGACTTCTGATGCAAATTTAATATGATTAGGAACCAGATAGAAAAAGTTTCCCCGCGGATCTTTTTTCTTTAATTCTGCAATTTCTCTTACTAGCTCCTCTTGATGATCCCGCGAAGCTTTGCCTAAAATGAACCCTAGACTCATATTATTTCCTCCCAGCTTTCTTTTCCTACCTGTTATTTTACCATCTTATGACCAAGATCAGAAAAATCACCCCTTAAACATCCGAAAAAAGCCAGGAGATACAACCATAATTGTCAGTCTCTGATCATTATTTACTAATTATAGATCTAACTATCAGAGATCCGCCCTCAAGCGGAAAAAGTGGCTCTTACATAAATCAGCCAAGCCTGAACACTAATCCGAAGTTGGATGGAAAACGTTGGGCCTAAACTCGTTACAGAAGAAAAAATAGGACTAGATCAAGATTTTACTTTTGACCCAGTCCTCGCTAGTTGCATACCGCGTACTATTAACCTTTTGAAAAAATCTTAGACACTAGGCCAGCGAATCCCATGGTTCCAACATAATTTTTTCTTTTGTCAAGATTTTTTCTTGCTCGCTTCCCAGATACCTCTTATTAACGATCACTTCATAAACGTAATCATCAAACCAAGCATCACTCATGATAAAATACCCTTTAGCTCCATTTTTCTCGCCCCAACTGTTTTCAACCTTCCATTTAGTTGAATTTCCGTCTACAATATCTACACCAGTCAGTGTCATTGCATGCGAAACGCTGCCTTCATGTGTTCGCAGCCGATCTGCCTTAGACAACTTCAAATCAATACTGAACAAATCGTCTTTTTTGTAAAATTCCGTATCCAAAATGCCCTGTTTACGATCCATATCCTTTAAGACATCATTGCCAAACCAGACTGTTTCACCATCTTTCATTTGTGCGATTGCTGCCTTCTTTAAAGCCTGAATATCTGTGTTCACAAGTGCAATCTTTTGCCCGTTAAAAATGTAATCCTGACTATCCAGCCCGTAAAGCTGATCCAATTCATGATCAGGTGCATTCGTTAAACAAACATAATCACTCCACTGACGTGCAACATATTTTCCATAAAATTTTTGGGGTGTTAGGTTACGATCAAGATGATAATCTTTTTTATCATCTTGATATTCAAAATCAAATTCAACTGGTGGTTCACCAAAAACATAAACCAGCATGCGATAAACTTGGTTGAGATATTCTTTCTTAACTTTATTTACTTCTATCTCTGTTGCACCCTTACTAATTAACTTGCGTAAGGCCAAACCGTCTTTACGTAATTTTAAAGTTAAAGTTTCACTGAACTCATTTGTATTTTCACTATTGTAGGTCTCCGGCATAACAGCCTGTGGAACCACACCATATTTGGCAATCAAAGCTGCCGCGTTAGCCCATTGACCGCCATCGCTGTCGGGACCAGCAAAAAGATACTCAACATGGCGCTCTGTAAACGGCAGTTCTGCTGTTTCAATCACTGTCTCATAGAACTTATTTGCCTTTTCAAGTCGATCATAAAATGAGTTATAATTCTGTGAAAACTGAAAATCCTTCACGTTATACTTTTTGGCGAACTCGTGTCTTAGTGTATTGAGAGTCGCGAAAAGCCAACAGCGTCCACTTCTTTTTTGGTTAGTGACCTTTCCGGTCTCCAAATCAAGCGAAAAAACTCGATTTAGATTTCGTTTGGCAACATAATTTTCGCTTGCAGCGTTTACTCCATTTTTTTGAACTGCTCGTGCAATAACTTTAGCTGAAGGCGTGTCCTCCAACTCTGTTCTAAAAGACGCCAGATCATTCATCGTGATATCTCTTTCCATATAGCTCTTCGCTCCCTACTCTCATCATTTTAAAATCCAAACGTTCCAATTTCTCATATTCCCATATTATCACACACTTACATATGTCAGCAGTTAAAATTCTGACCTATATAGAATGATCTTTCGACCCGACTTTCTTTGTGTTTCGCGCGCGTTGCCATTAAAGCTTTCTTGCAAAGCTTTCAGCTGCATTATAGAAACGACTAACGGTTGCTGCAAGACCCACCATTCGACCCCCCGACTCAATGGTGGAGTTGTCAGTGAGCCCAAATAATTATAAGCATTTTGTTTATTCTCCGTAATCAGCTTATTCATCGGCAGACGATATTCAAACGCCTGCTTCTCTCCATCTCTCAGGTTATCCTTCTCATAAAAAGGCTGTAGAATAGAGTTGTCTTGCCCTAACTCGACAAAAAGAGCAACAACTAATGGCTGTCCGATATTATTTTGATGAACGAAGTGCCATTCCATTGGATAAACTTTCCCGTCTAAGATATGTTCAGCAGGAATATGGAAATGCAGCTGCTGAAATTCAAATTCGTTTCCTTTCAGTTTCATTCTGCCTCTGCCATTAAATTGTAAATTATTGCCCTTACTGATCACACTTTCAAAAACATAATCTGTCAAAAAAACTAATGGTGTTTGATTAATATTTTTTTGTTCGACTTGTTTTGTCTCAATATCAATCGGTGATTGCCACGCTGATGGAATAAACTCCCATTTTTCTTGCTGTTGATAATCTAACATGCTGTGATGACCTCTTTCCCTTATAAAATCATCTTATATTATCAACAAACGGCATCCCCAATTCAAATTCTCTGCTCTAAAAAAGATGCCCCACATCGTGAAATTCGACGTACTGGCATCCTTTTCTAAATTTATAACTGCTTTATGGTTAACATAGAAAGATAATTCACTCTATCCAACTAAACAGTGTGTTTTTTATTAAACAATGCATCAACTGAACGATTATTGAAAATCAAATCAATAGCCTTCGCAAAGGTTGGTGCAACAGACAAAACTTTTAGCTTAGCAATTTTCTTTGACTTAGGAACCTCAATCGTATCAGTAACAACGATTTCTGTATAAGCAGAATTTTGCAATTGTTCAACAGCACCCTTAGAAAAAATTGGATGCGTGGCACAGGCATAAACATCAGTTGCTCCTGCATTTTTCAATGAACGAACGGCATCGATCATTTTTTCCCCAGTATCAATCAAATCATCAAAAACAATGCAGCGTCTGCCCTTCACATCACCGATGATTGTCAGATCCTCATTGCCGTGGTTTGATCTACCTTCTCTTTTATCAACGATTGCAAGCGGAGCCTTCAAAAGCGTTGCTAAATTGCGTGCAATTTTCACACCATTATGGTCTGGCGCAACTATGACCACATCATTTGTAATACCTTTCTTAACAAAATATTCAGCCTGAACAAAAATTGCAAGCAGATGATCTACTGGAATATTGAAAAATCCTTGCAGTTGACCAGCATGCAGATCCATCGTCACAACACGGTCCGCACCCACAAGTTCCAAAAAATTAGCAATCAATTTGGCGGTAATGGGTTCACGTGGACGTGCCTTTCTGTCTGCACGCGCATAGCCGTAATATGGAATCACCAGATTTATCGTGCCTGCACTTGAACGACGTAAAGCATCTATCATAATCATCAATTCCATAAAGTTTTCATTGACTGGATCGGAAATTGACTGGATGACAAATACATCATCCCCACGAATACTTTCGTTAATGCTGATTTGGATCTCACCATCACTAAAATGATTGACTGACGCTTTACTCAAGGAAACTCCGAGTTCCTGTGCAACTTTATCTGCCAATTCCTGATTAGAATTCAAAGCAAACAACTTCAAAGATGCTTCTGCCTGTTTTTCGCTCATAACTGCCTCCAATTTAGAATGTCTTCTTAATTATTATAATAAACTCTTTTCCGGAATACTATCACTTTATTCATTATCTTGCTTTTTCTCTCATCCTTTAGAATAAAGGGCACTCAGATTACTACAATAATGTACAAAAACTGCTATTTTCTGATCTGCCCTTGGCCGCGAACAACATACTTAGTTGTTGTCAGCTCCTCAAGTCCCATTGGCCCACGTGCATGCAGTTTTTGCGTTGAAATACCAATTTCAGCGCCAAAACCATATTCAAATCCATCCGTAAACCTCGTCGACGCGTTGACGTAAACTGCTGCCGCATCAATGCGATCAAGAAATTGTTCACTTCTCTGATAATTGTTCGTTACGATCGTTTCAGAATGTTTTGTATTGTATTTATTGATATGTTCAATTGCATCATCCACTGAGTCAACAATTTTAATCGCTAAAATATAGTCATTGTATTCTGTATACCAATCTTCTTCAGTTGCAGGTTTTATTGCTGCACCAAGTATTTGCTGGGCTTTTTTATCGCCCCTTAGCTCAACATGATATGGTTTTAGTTTTTCAGCAATGTAAGGCAGATATTCATCGGCCACATCTTTATGCAGCAATAATTTTTCCATAGCGTTGCATACGGCCGGCCGCTGACATTTCGCATTGACAACAATATCAGCCGCCATTTTTTTATCACTATCGGCATCTACATAAACATGACAGTTTCCTGCACCAGTCTCAATCACTGGGACCTTAGCTTTATTAACTACAGCCTTAATAAGACGTGCGCTACCTCTTGGAATCAAAACATCTAAATAACCAGTCAATTCCATAAAGCGTGCGGCTGTTTCATGCGATGTGTCTTCAATAATCTGAATTGCATTGGCATCGAGACCATTGTCTTTCAAAACTGCACGCAGAATTTCTGCTAGTTTCAAATTAGAATGTAAGGCTTCTTTGCCGCCACGCAGAATTACTGCATTGCTAGACTTAAAACACAACGCCGCCGCATCAACAGTCACATTAGGACGTGCTTCATAAATAATACCAATAACCCCTAACGGCACACGTCGTTTAGCAATACTTAGACCGGCCGCATTGACCCATGCCTTATCGACATTACCAATGGGATCGGGTAATTGTGCGACTTGGTTCAAGCCTTCAGCGATTGCTTTAATTCTTTCTTTTGTTAAAGTCAGCCTATCAACAAAATTAGTTGCCAACTTTTCTGTATTCTCCAGATCCTTTTGATTGGCATCTAAGATTTCAGCACTCTTTTCATTTAGTGCTTGCGCCATTGATTTTAATATGCTGTTTTTTTGCGCTGTCTCCAATTGACCTAACTGATAAGCCGCCCTTTGCGCCTGCTTACCTAGTTCAACTATATTAGATGGCATGGGCTCCACTCCTCTAATAATTATTTTTGTATTTGAAACAATGTTCCCAATGGATCACCTTGTAGCAACTTAAAGATAATAGATGGATTTTCTCCGCTCGCTAAGATCATCGATTTATTGGCCTGCAGCATCTTTTGAGCTGCTTTTAGCTTGGTAACCATACCGCCAGTTCCAAGTTTAGTTCCCTGACCGCCCGCTTTTTCAAACGTCTCTTCGTCAATCCGATTAATACTAGGTATCAAAACCGCATCATTAAATTTACGTGGATTTTTATCAAAGAAACCCTTAATATCTGATAACATAATCAGCAAGTCTGCATCCGTCATTGTTGCTACGATCGCTGACAACTGATCATTATCGCCAAATTTTGTATGGTGATCCAGCTCATCAACTGCAACAGTATCATTTTCATTCACAACTGGGATGATATTAAGCCGTAGCAAATTCTCAAAAGTATTCAAAACATTTTGATGGCTTGTCGGATAGTCAACTACATCATGTGTCAGCAAAATCTGTCCGATTTTTTGACCATAAACAGCAAACCGCCGCTGATAAACAGTCATCAATTGTGTCTGTCCTACCGCAGCTATCGCTTGCTGCTGTGGGATCGAGCTAGGACGCTCGTCTATTCCAAGCAATCCCAGCCCTACTCCAATCGCTCCTGATGAAACAAGGATGACTTCCTTGCCCTCATTAACTAATCCACTAAGTGTATAACACAACTGATCGATCGCCTTTAAATTCAATTTACCATTTGTATGTGTCAATGTGCTCGTCCCAACCTTGACAACAATCCGCGCAGATTTGAGCTGGCGTTTTTCCACCATTTTCAACTTCCTCCATCAAATTTAGCTCTTAATTTATATCACTTAATAATACAATTCATTAAATGTTCTGTACACTTTTAAGTTTTTAGTTTTGCTTTTATTTATTATTTTGTTCTTTCTCGTTGGCTTCACTGTGTCTGGTTACTTCAAGCCACTCAATATAGTTTCGATTAAACTCGGTGATCTTTAAATCAAATTGTCCGATTGTGATCACATCCCCGCGTTTAACTTTATAATTTTCCAGCAAATAACCAGCTATCGTGACACTCTCGGCCTCATCAAAGCTGCGGTTTTTGACTCTGAAGAAACGCTCAAAATCATAAAGTGTGGTTTTACCGGAAATGCGGTAGACATTAGCACCCGTTTTGATGATATATTCACTCGAAACATCATCTATTTCATCCTTAACAACCCCAAATAACTCTTCATAAATATCTTTATCAGTAACGATTCCGCTTGTGCCCCCATATTCGTCTAAAATAACCACTATTGGTGTCTGCTTTTTGATCATCTGCTGCAACAGGCCTTGAATCGGAGTTACTTCTGGAGCCGTAATAATCGTCCGCAGTAACTTGCTGACTAAAATAGAATCGTCTATCCTTGCCTGACGAATCAAATCATAAATATAAACATAACCTAGAATCTTATCTTTGTCATTGTTCGCCACCACAGGAAAACGACTGAACCCGTCTCTAAGATAGTAGTTGATGACAGTCTTTACCGAATCAGTTATATCGACTACTTCTAAGCTTGTTCGATCAACCATAATATCCTTGGCGACTTTATCATTAAAGTCGAATGCCCGCTGCATATAGAGCAAATCGTTTTTGTCTAAATTACCACCTGTAACTGCATTTCTTGATAAACGCAGGATCTCCGCTTGAGTCAAAACGTCGTTGCTCTCATTGGCTGGTGGCAAGCCAAATAATTTAATGATCCCCATCGCTGAAATATTTAACAGCCACACAAACGGATAAAAGAGGATATGAAAATAATGCAGTGGAGTAACTACCAACATTAGCATTTTCATTGGCATATCAATACTTAGATTTTTAGGAACAATCTCAGTTAGCACGACCTCCAAATAAGTCAGCAGCAAAACCCCTAAAACCGCGCCAACTGCATGCAATGCACTAGTACTCAGCGGAGTTATTTTCAAAGCATCAACAAGCAGTAATTCAATTGTTCCTTCACCAATCCAGCCCAAGATAATACCAGAAAGAGTCACTCCGACCTGTGTTGTTGATAAGTATTCATTTAATTCCTGCACCATCTTAAGTGCGGTTTTTAATTTACGTTTGTTCCCTTGATCTGCATCAAGCGCACTTTCTAAAGCACTTTTACGTGTTTGAACTAACGCAAATTCTGCTGCCACAAAGAAAGCCGCAAAATAAAAAACAATTAACATTATGATCAAATTGATTACTAACTGATCATTTGTCAAAAACAATTCCCCATTTCTTTCTACCATCTGTTCTATGAGTACATCATATCATTTTTTTCTTTTCAAATGTTGGTCGATATTGGCAAAGAATCTTATATTTTTGCTTTACTACCAGTATATACACTTCAAAAAGCAAAAAACAGGAGCTGGGTCAAAAGTTAAATTTTAACCCAGCTCCTAAACACGGCCTCAAGGGTCCTCAATCTTAAATCATATTTGTGCGTAGAAAGTAAAGGATGTCTTTTTAAAATACGGGCTCGAAGTCCCAGGAGCCATGGTCGACCTTAGCTTCACTTTCAGTGTAAAACAAAAAGTTCTGATATTAACTGATTTTCATCAATTAATACCAGAACTAATCTTAGATTGTTTATTTATTTCATATAAACGTGTTCTATTGAGCTTTCCCTTTTAGCTGCAAGATCACTTATATTCAAAATTCAGGCTATCTATAATTTGCAGTTAATGCCTCTGAGTCTACGACTATCGGCACACTACCGTTTTTGTTTACTTTATTAAAGTTTTAGCCTGTCTACTTAACCGGCAACACGCCGCCCTTATACTTATTCTTGATCCAATTCTGTGTTGATTTAGATTGCAGAGCTTTCATCAGCTTTTTAATAGCAGGCTTGTTCTTATCGCCCTTTCTGACAGCTATAATGTTGGCATACGGTGATGAAGACTTTTCAAGTGCGATCGTATCCTTAGCAGGATTCAAGCCGGCCTGAACAGCATAGTTAGCATTAATAACAACTGCATCGCCTTCATTATTCTTGTAAAACTGTGTCATCAGTTTTGCTTCATAAGTGTGTTTAAAGTTCAAATGCTTTTTGTTTGTTTGGATATCATCAAAGTTTGCAGTTGTAATCTTAGTGCCCTTTTTCAATGTGATAAGACCTGCATCTTTGAAAATCGTCAAAATTCGACCATAGTCAGCAACATTGCTGCTGACCAAAACAGTTGCTCCGTCCTTCAGATCCTTCAGATTCTTAACTTTCTTGGAATAAACTCCGATTGGTTCCAAGTGAACAGCTCCTGCTGAAACCAAACTACCATTATTTTTCTTGTTCCAATTATCCAAGAATGGAATGTGTTGGAAATAGTTAGCATCCAATTCCTTGTTAGCTAACGCCTTATTGGGCATAATATAATCTTGGAAAACTTTTACTTTAAGATTAACGCCCTCCTTTTTCAGTTGCGGCTGAACATGCTTTAAAATCTCAGCATGTGGAACTGACGAAGCCCCAACCGTAATCGTTGTATTTTTTTCTGATGAAGATGCCTTGCCACATCCAACCAATAATAAAGCCGAAGCAGCTAATGCAAATAGCCCTGCTAATTTTTTATTCATCTAAAATCACTCCTATATTTTATTAATACTTTTAACGTTTGTCTAAATGACGCACAGCGAAATCACCTAAAAATTGAAAAGCAAAAACAATCAAAACAATGATAATTGTCGCTGTAAATGTAATTGCATTATTGTAAGCTTGGAAACCATCTGTATAAGCTAATTGTCCTAATCCACCTGCTCCAATTGCTCCAGCCATCGCAGTGTAGCTAATCAAGGAAATAGCTGTCACTGTAATACCTGAAGTCAAAGCCGGCATGCTTTCTGGAATCAGTACTTTATAGATGAGCTGCCATTTGTTTGCCCCCATTGATTCTGCCGCCTCGATAACTCCACCGTCAACTTCGTGGAATGCCAATTCAACCAACCGTGCGTAAAAAGGAGCTGCTGAAAAGATAAGCGAAGGCAGTGCTGCTTTGGGCCCAATCTGCGTACCTACCAAAGTCTGTGTCACAGGCAATAATAGTACAATCAAAATAATAAAAGGAATTGAGCGGAAAACATTAACAAATAATGCAACAAGTGCGTTCAATCCACGAACGATTAAGTTATTGCTTCCAGTCGTTTCATACAAAAGAAGTCCTAGCAAAATACCAAAGATTGCAACTAAGACTACTGAAACAACAGTTATCCAAAGAGTTTCCCAAGTTGCGCCCCACATATTGCCCCAGTTAACATTACTGAATTTAAAATACGTGCTTAAGCCCTGATTATTCATGGTTATACACCTCCGTTTCAACTCTCATAGTATTAAGGAACTTAAGTGCTTCCCTAATGTCTTCTTCGCTTCCTACGAGTTGAACGAAGAGGCTGCCGATCGACCCCGATGAATCCTGCAACTGTCGTACTGATCCTTGAAGAATACTCAATTGCAGATCTGGAAATTGATGGAGCATCTCTGACACGATTGGCATTTTAACCTGATCACCGTGAAATTTCAATTGTAACAGCTGTCCTTCTGGATATTTCTGCAACAACTCACCAATAACAGGTTTGACATCCTCATTCGGACCCGTATCAGTCTCAACGTTCACAAATTTCCGAGTCAATTCCTGTTCTGGGTGCGTAAAGACTTTTGCTACAGTACCTTCTTCTATCACACGCCCATCTTCCATGACTGCGACCTTATCAGCCAAACGGCGAATAACATGCATCTCATGGGTGATGATAACGATCGTCAGCCTCAGCTTCTGCTTAATACTTGCAAGTAAATCGAGCACCTCATCCGTCGTCTGCGGGTCTAGCGCACTCGTTGCCTCATCGGAGATCAATATCGCAGGATCATTCGCCAAGGCACGTGCAATTCCCACTCGTTGTTTTTGTCCCCCAGACAACTGTGCAGGATAAGCATCGATCCTATCGCTTAATCCTACGAGTTCTGCCAGATGCTTAGCTTTCTCTACCCGCTCGGCCTTGCTCATCTTACCAAGTTCTAAGGGGAACATTATGTTTTCCAAAACTGTTCTTGACCATAACAGGTTGAAATGCTGAAAAATCATACCGATTTTCCGACGCTGTTCACGTAACTGATTCTTCGATAAATTATCATTACTTTTACCATCAATCAACAATTCGCCGCTTGTTGGAGTTTCTAGCCCGTTCATCATCCTAACCAACGTGCTTTTACCTGCTCCAGAGAAACCGATAATGCCAAAAACTTCATCTGTGTTTATTTTCAAAGAAACATCTTGTACGGCCGGGACTCTTCCCGACTTTGTCTGATATATCTTTGAAACATTCTTAAACTCAATCACAAAATCCCCACCTTGTTTGGAATAAAAAAGGCCCTCATCCATCTTTAAGGACGAGAGTCTCGCGGTACCACCTTTTTTCATCACCAGCTTATACTGACGATCTCAACAGCTATTAAAAGCCGATGGTTATACCGTAAACCCACGGATTATCAGTTTGACAACCAACAATCGAACTCCAAGCTCATTTTCATTTTCCTGCCCATCCCTTTTTTCACCTAACGAGGGTCTCTATAACATGTTTGGAAAAATTACTTTTCTCTTCAACGTTCATTAAATTATCTTTAATTATTAAGTTCTCATTAATTCTAATTTTAATTTTATTATTTGTCAATAAAATATCTCTATAAACGCTGCAACTCTCACAGTGTATTACAGCGGACTTTATAGCTGTTAGTTATTTATCATAATTTGCCGGTTATTTCAAAGCTACCGCTGATTATCCTGCTGCTTTGCCTCAATCTTCGCTTTTTCCTTTTCTATTTTCGGCAATCAGATTCAACTGTTCATTGATACCATGCACCAAGGCTTGGTCAATCTGCTCGAATGCAGTAAGATAATCCGCCACAGTTCCAAAAGAGTCAATCCTCAAACCGGAAGCATTGACATCTGCCGCTTCTACAATCAAATTCACGATCACAGCAGTTTCTTCATCATTTTCAAAAAAATTATCAACACGATTGCTGTTAGCAAACGGTAAATTGATGATTCCACTTTCCAACGAAACAATCACTTCTTCATCTTCAAAGAGAAGTGGTTGACTAACCCGTGCTAATTTGTTTTGTTCTAAAAATTGTCGAAATTGCTCAAAAAGATGATTAAGAACTTGCATGCTAACTGCTTTCTTTATGGTCAAAGTTTCCAAAGCTGCTGTTCGAAAGTCACTATTCTCAATCTTTTCTACAAAGGTCTCAACCTTTATCTTCATCACACCAACTCCAAAAATAAATTGTCTTTATCATATCAAAGATTCTTGTCCATATTAAAAGTTAGTTTAGACAATGTCAAACCCTTTGTAACAAAATGACCGATTATTTTTGTAGTTTTTTCCCGCATTGCAGCAGCCATTCTGTAATTTTGCTGCGTCAAAAATTTCATTGCATCTTCTTTGTTTTTGCCTACAACTGCAGTATCCGCCTCTTTAAGCAAACGCAACTGCAATTCACGGCATTCTTTGATGTAATCCAAATCATCTTGGATAAATTCCGCATGGTGCGCTTCAACCAACATCGACAGCGTCCGATACATCCAGTACGCACTCTTTGAATCATATTCAAGCGGTGTGTTGCTCCAGCTCGGATCAGTATCGTTAGCATTAGTATAAAAGGGAACATATGGTGTAAACGAGGGAATCCCAAAACAGATCCACATCAGTGCTGCTTGTTCACGTGAAACATCATTTCTGATCTGCAAAACATGTGAATTTTGGGTCCGATTGAGCGAAATCGGCCTAAATTTCAATTTATCAGCCTTGTTCCCATGGCCTAACGGATCATATTCAGTTTCATTGTAATGCGAGCTTAGAATATACTCTAGGTCAGAAACCGCAATCAAACTCTCTGCATGTCGAATAAAAGGCAGGTCACTTGACATTGGATCTTGTTCAATACTCGGATTCAAATAGCGCTGTCCGAACCAAACCCGTGGTGTATTATAATGCCGGTCTTTTTCCGTATCTGTCCCAAAGATATGCCTGAAGTTCCAGCCCTTCTTATCTGGGTTGAGATGATATTCGGTAACAAATTTCTGAATACCCTCTGACCACATATAGTTATCCTTATCATTAAAATCAATTTGTTGTTGTGCGACTTGGTTAGCAGCAACTGCATATGCGTCATCAGGAATACGTGTGGCAGCCCAATGGTGCCCCGTAACAATCTCCATATACCAGACTTCATCCTTATCCGAGAAAAGAACTCCATTGCCTTCAGGCGAACCATATCGTGCAATTAAACCTCCTAAATACTTCACTCCAGCACGCGCAGATTCAATATACGGCGCAACCATCGTTTGTAGCGAATCCTCTGCCAAGCCGTTTGGTATCCATGGATCATAAGCTAATGCTTTTTCATTGCCATAAACACTTTCAGTTGCTGACATTGCAACATTTTTTTCATTGATAGAACTTTCTTCAAAAACACCCTCATGTTCCACATCCGCATTCGGTGTTGCTGTGTAACGAAAACCCCTGTCTGGGAGTTCTGCGGTAAAGCCATTCTGATTGGACACCAATCTTTTTTTAGACTTTGTAGCTGGCCGCATAACAAAACGCTGCGGGGTGAGCGGCAAAAAAGTATCATCGTTGCGGGCGATCATCGTTGATCCATCAACGCTTGCTTTTTTCCCAACTAGGATTGTTGTACATGCTTTTTCCATTTCAATTCCTCCAACATAATATTAAATAGTAATCAATTGCAGCTGCTATCTGTATTGGTCTTGCAGTAAAAAGCTATCATGTCCCAACAGAATCTGTCTGATTTCACGACTGAAAGCTGTCCTTTTGATAGGTTCATACCCAGCTAGCAATTGTTTAAGAACAGGAATTCTTAGTGCTAACTTCAGTAATTCCGCACTAAAGTATACCATTTTGCGCTCTTGTGCATATATCATTCCTGGATACACTATATACCTCTGTCAGGTAATTTCCGCATTATGTCAGCCTCAACTTCTTTTTTCGCTCGCATATAGTTTTTCATAAAAAAAGGAGCGTGCTTGGCCGACACAAATAACAGCTTAGTGGGGACATCCTTGTCATGTAGGTATTTAATCAACTCTTTAGCAGGTGTGACACTTTTTTGCTGATACTCGTGATAATTTTTTTCAATTAAAACACCAATTAAATCCAGTACCCAATCAGCAGCTGCAGCATATTTTTTCCAATTTTCGTCATGGTTTAAATCTGAACGTATCCAAGTAACTTGTTCCAGCCAAGCCTGTGTCCCATGAGGACGTCCTGAACGGGAAATGCTAATCAAGTCAAAATTAGAATCAGCAGCTAAGTATTGTAAAATACCTCTGCCGACAAAGCCCGATCCTCCAATAAGCAATACTTTCAAATTATCCACCTCATTTTCTACAGATATTTTCCGAATGTGTTTTATCTAACTGACATTCCCGCATACTGTCATAAAGATTATACATTAAAGAAGAGGGTTTGACATAGAGCACCAAAATTTGAGTAATTGAAGTTAACCGAAAAGTTTAGCCTTATAGATAACGTTTATGTGGAACAAATAAAAGGCTGAATCAAAATTTAACTTTAGATCCAGCCCCTTGTGTTAACTTTGCATTACGCGTACTAATGTCTTCTCTTCTCACTTAAGTGCTAATATGTTATCGATTACAGTTCTAATTACATCCGTAACATACACTTATTTATGCTCAATGACTCAGCTATCAACACACTCAGACTTTAAGCCTGCTCCAAAACTACTATTTCAGCTAGAAGAATTGCCGCATAATATCCTTTAATGGCGGCAATTCAGGAATTTTCCAATAGTTTTCAAGATATTCCTGTCCAAACTTCATGTAACCCTTCGCTTCATCCATGACTATTTTTCCCGGAAGAGGTGCATTATCATCTACATAAGCATTAATCAGAATTGGTCTGTCCTTAATCTTATACGCACGATCCAAAGCCTTTTTAAATTCCGTATTGCTCTTAGCAACGATTCCAATTCCGCCACAAGCTTCAGCAAACTTGGCAAAATCAATGTCAGCAAGATTAATTTGGTAATTCAACTGGCCCGCAGATTGCTGTTCGTATTCAATGAATGCTAATTTCTGATTATTAATAACAACACAAATAATTGGTAGGTTGTATTTTACAGCCGTAACAAAGTCCTGCATAACCATTGAAAAAGCGCCATCACCGTTGAGCGTCAATACCCTGCGTTTAGGATACGCAACTTGTGCTGCAATTGCGCCTGGAAGACCACATCCCATAGTGCCCAGCCAAGCAGAGATTGCAAATTTTTGTGACTCTCTAACATGAAGAAAGCGTGCTGCCCAAGATGTTGAAGTACCAACATCAATTGAGTAAACTAGGTCGTTCGGTGCAGTTTCATCGATGTAAGCAGCCATTGCTTCAGGAGCTAGCGGGGATGTATTCAGTTCACGTTTAGCCTGCATCCACTTATTCCAGTTCTTCATATTTTTTTGGCAAGCACTTAAGAAAGATCCATCCTCTCGAATTCTTCCCTGCCTGTTCAATTCCTTCATGACCTTCGCTGTGTCTCCTTGAATGGCAACATCAACACTGTATCGTTTGCCTAGGTTTTCAGCTTTCAAATCGATCTGAATACACTTAGCTTGCCCTCTCTTGGGAAGGTACGGGCGGTATGGGTAGTTGGTCCCAAACAACAATAGCAAATCTGCGTTACGCATTGCTTCATAAGCTGGCTTAGTTCCCAGTTTACCCACATTTCCTAATGAATTAGGATGCGCATCATTGATGATCCCTTTAGCAGGCAGAGTTGCAATGAAAGGAATCTGATTTTCCTCAACAAACTGTTTAATATCCGCACCAGCTTTTTTAGCTCCCATACCAAGCAGCACAACAGGTTTCTTCGCATCACGAATAAGTTTGACCGCGTGCTTGACCTGCATTTTGTCAACTTCGGGGGTACTTAATGAAAAAGCATGTGCTGCCGATTTATAGAATCCCTTCAATTCTTGCTCAGGAATATCATCTGGAATTGTTAAAACGGCGACACCCTTGTTTTCATAAGCACTTCTAATCGCCTGATCAACCACATCTGGTAAATTGTCAACAGATGAGATATTTCTATTGAAGACCGCAACATCATCAAAAAGTTTCGCAGTATTAACTTCTTGAAAATATCCCTCATTCAGTGACTTTGAAGTTACCTGCCCCAACAAGGCCAAAACGAACATGATCCATTTTGGCGTCATACAACCCATTTAATAAGTGAATTGCTCCTGGACCGCCAATAGACAAACATACCCCTATCTTATCGGTATATTTAGCTTCCGCAGCAGCTGACAGTGCCGCAACCTCTTCATGTCTGACTTGAACAAACTTGATCTTATCTTTTTGTCTTCTTAAAGCATCGACCGTTGTATCAATTGAATCACCAGGCAATCCATAAACATTTTTAACTCCCCAATCAACCAATACCTTGACTAACACATCTGAACCTTTGATCTTTGACATTTAAAACACTTCCTCTAGAAAATAGCTTCTGTAAGAAGGAGCTTCTGTATTAAGCATAGTACAAAAAAGGTTGTACACGATAATTATTTGCTTATTTTAAATAATCGAAATGTTTTATTTATTGTCTGCTGCACTGGACTATCTTTTACTCTCTGAGCGTAAAAAAAGATCTCCCTTAGAGTTAAAAAAACTTAAGCTGTTATCCATGTGGCTAACACTTACGTTCAGTCTCTAAGTAAGATCTGCAATAATATTGTTCTCAATTTAGTTTTTACTTAACCTGACACTTTCAACATCGAAAATTTTGTCAATCCAGCCTTCATAAAAAGATGATTCATGAGTAACCAACAGAACATTTCCAGGAAAAGCGACCAAGGCATCCCTCAACGCCGCTTTTGTTTCATCATCCAAATGGTTAGTAGGTTCATCCATAATCAAAAAATTGCTAGGTTTGAGTTCAAGAATGCATATTTTAACTTTTGTTTGTTCTCCACCACTCAATAATTTGATCGGTTTCATAGCATTAGCTGCATTAAGTCCTGCACGCGCCAACCGTTGTCGAATTGTCTTTGGTTCAAGCCTTGGGTATATATCCTGTACAATTTGTAATGGCGTTTTCATATTGCCATCCCATTCCAAATCTTGTGTGAAATAATTGACCTCCACTGCGTCAACAAATTTTGCCGTTCCGCCGAATGTTGGAATAAGTCCTAAGATCGATTTGATCAGCGTTGATTTTCCGACCCCGTTAAAGCCCTTTAGGACAACCTTTTCACCATGACTCATAGAAAAAGTTACCGGTTCTAGCAAAGGAGCCTTATAGCCAACTGAAAGGTTTTCAACAGTCAAAGTCGCCGCTGACATCAATTCGACATATGGAAAATTAAAGTGTGCCTGAAGCGCATCACTAGGCGGATCAATCCGGTCCAATTTGTCGAGCCTTTTTTGTCTTGATTTTGCCATTGTTGACCGTGTTCCAGCCTTATTTTTCCGAATGTAGCTTCATCTTTTTCAATCTGCTGCCTCTGTTTTTCATAAGCCTTTAATTGAACTTCCTTTTTAACTTCTTTTTGTTTTATCGCAGATTTAAAACTACCAGTATATTTGGTAATTTTGCCGAAAGCAACATCAATTATTGTATTCGTAATTCTCTCTAAAAAGTCAAAATCGTGAGACACAACCATAAAACAACCACTGAAACCATTCAAGTAATTAATTAACCACTCAATGTGCTCCGTATCTAGATAGTTTGTCGGTTCATCTAACAGTAAAACATCCGGCTTCTCAAGTAAGAGCTTAGCTAAAATTATTTTTGAGCGCTGTCCTCCACTGCATTCACTAACTTTATGATCCTTGCCGATCGCATCTATTCCCAGACCTGCCATAACTTGTTCAATATGCGTTTGGATCTCATAAAAATCATTGGCTTCCAAGATTTCTTGGTAACGTCCGGCTTTCTCCATCAACTTATCATCCATAGTTTCTGCATATCTTTCGTAGCAATTGGCTTGCTCTTGGCTGATTCGATACAGTTCCGCAAATGCTGTCTTCAAAAATTCAAAAACAGTCATCTCATGTGCTCCTTGAGCATACTGATCCAAGTAACCGATCTTACAACCATTTTGCCATTTTATCTGGCCTTCATCTGGCAATTGTTGTCCCGTAATAATTTTGATAAGGGTACTCTTTCCAGCACCATTTTGCCCGATTATGCCCATATGATCTTCTTTATTTAACCTGAAACTGGCATCCTGATACAATTGCTTGTCTGCAAATGTATGTGAGAGACCATTAACTTCTAAAATACTCATCTTTTCTCCATCCTCTTATCGACCGATTATATCATATCCTGTCTAAAAAAATTTTTTCAATGTTTTCTAGATTCTATAAATAAATTAAAAAAGACCACCACAAAACGCTGGGGACGTTTCATGCCGGTCACTGCAACCAGAATAGCTGCACCGAATTATTTGGCTGCTTTTTCTAATTCTTCACGACTCTTCAAAAAAGCCAAAACAGCTTGATGTTGAGCACGACGTTTCTTAATATTTTTTTGATTTACAGGGCGACGATCATTAGCAACCCCAACATGAGTATTTTGCGACATCACTGCTCCTCCTTTCGTCATCCACATATCTCCTAATTCTATACTGTAACTATATTTTTTTCAAGTTTTATCCAAAGCAACTTTTTTCTTACGCTTTACGGCGGCGACGTGTTCCCTTTTTCTGTAATTGCGTACTTAACAGATCCTGCAAAATTTCAACATGTTCATGATACAGTTCGTCTAACCCGACTTTTTGATACAGTGAGAAAGTTTCTGAAACAATTTTAATTCCCTGTTCATAGTCTCCATCATAGATTGTTTTCAATCCCTTAAAAAAGCGTTTGTTACTTCGTGCGTAAATATTATTGGAGTCGACTTTTATCTTAGCCAACAAACCATAATAATACGCTGTATGCTCTTTTTTGTTAGATTTCATAAACAGCAGAATCGTCCCGCATAGCGTCTTGATTTTTAAATTTTCTAGCCGCCTGTCCTGCTGTTCATAATCTTCCATCCATTCATGGTTTTGCAGTAATTTCTCAGCAGATGAGCTGTCAAACATAAACATCGAGTCAGACAACAATCTATATTCATAATGTCCCCAATGTTTGCTGCGCGAAAGATAGTGTGTGATCTCCTTTCGTTCCGCTAAAATGCTTTCATTTGATCTGCCCAGTCTTTTCTTCATAGCCCGTGCTATTAGCTGTAAGTTATAAAAACGCAGCAATTGAGTTTCTTCATACCCACGTGTAAGCTTTTTTTCCAAGGCTCGTATCTCAGTAAAATTTCCTTCATGAAATGATCGCAGCAAGTCCTGCCGGTACTCATTATAGTGGAACTGCGATTGTTTTTGCATTACCTGCTTAAACAACAAGACAAATTCGTCAGATTCCACATTCAACCTATCCAGTATATGTAAGAATGTATCAGCCGTCGTTTCAACAAGTCCGCTTTCATACTTGTAATACATTGAGCGTGATAATAAGTTGTCATAAATAGTCTTCGCCTTTATTCCCTTAGCCGTTCGAATGTTTTTTACTAATTCCCCAGTCTTCATCCCATAAACTCCTTTATATATTAATTAAACACATGTTCATTAAATGACAGTTCATCAGTGAGCATCCCTAACGATACCTAAATGAGTGTCTTTTAGCGTTTTTCTATACTGTCATTAACCGTATAGAACTTACAATTCAATGGTTCTGAAGAAAAAATTTTAAAGCGTAGTTGTTTTTATTTTTAATAAATTAGTTAGAACCTGGAAACTCTTTAGAACAAATAGTACCATTTTTCTTGATTTAATCATAGTGGATTCTGTCCATAAAAGTAACCATCCAACCAGTTTCAACTCGTTCAAAAGAGCCATATCTACTACTATCGGATAGTTTTGTGATAATTTAACTGGTTTAAACAACTAATAAAAAATAGAGCATAAATTTTAGAAATGTTATTTATCCAGTTAATACTTTCATTTTCTGACAGATTTCAACCACTTGCTCAGCTTGGACTGCTGCAATAGTTTTCTTAATCCAGGAACACGTCTCAAGTGACGATATAATTTAAGGTACCAAGGAGCATGCGCCGCTCCTAACGCTCTTTCCAGCTGTTTTTTGGTTGTACTCTTAACATCTGCACTTTTTTCGGCAGCCAAAGTTCCCTTTCCTTTAAATACTGAGGTCTTTTCAATCATTTTTCTTACGTACCCTGACTTCATTTTCTTTAAGACTGCTATGCTGGCAGTTAGTCTCTCAAGTGTGATTTCCTCAGAAACCGCATCTACAACCTGTCGTGCGTCAGCAGAAATATCTTTTTTATATAGCCAGCTGATAAGTGGTACTTTTTGAAAGTTCTCATAAGTTACATGGTCATCTCCGACATACGCTACCACACGGTGTCCTTGAGCTACAGCTTCAGCAATCGTATATCCCAATGTTTCAACATGCGCAGTGGACAGTGCAACATAATCTTGCGGTGGTTTCTTATTTATAAATACTGAGGATCTAAGGTCATATTGATCAATCATTTGCTCATACACCGACTTATCTGGCCCATATCCATTGATGTATAGCTTGATATCGTCTCTTTTTAACTCATTCGTGATGTACACTATCAGCTTGATGGCGTAACTGATGTCCTTGGCACTTTCATCAAAACGTGCAAAGACTAAAAGGTTGCTTGTCTTATTTCTCTGCGTCTTTGTTGGGATACATAGCTGCAAATGATCTAGGCTGACAGTCTGCACATAAATTCGGTCAAAATGATATTTCTGCTTAAACCTTTTTTTAATTGTTGGCGTTGCAACCCTGATACAAGTGAATGGTGTCAGATCAACACTTGCAAAACTTTCGCTTAATAGCGCTAATGGTGTATGTACTTCTCCAATAATTAGCGCTTTCAAATTAAATTCTCGTATTAATGCAGCTAGTGGGAAAAGATCCTCCCGTGTAATAAAAAAGTATTCTTCAGCAGAATCGTTCACCACTTTTTGTTTATACAACACATCTATTTTTTCTATCTGTACGCTAGCCGTAATCTCTTCGCACTTATGTAATCTACGCAGATCAAGCGTGTCAAAATCGGTATAATTATAATATGTCACTTTATAGTTTTGCCTAATGAACTCTTTCATCAAATTCAAATTACTGCGTGTTGTCCCACCTGGTGAAAAAATATTATAGCCAACAATATTTACTTTGATCATAATCCTGCCCTCTCCGCTTGCGTAAAGCCAAGTAATTCTTATCTTTCAGCAAAATTACCGCAAAGTTGATTTTACCACATAATCAGGCAGCAAAATGCCGTTTTTATCATTTTTATCTCTAATAAAACAAATTATTTCGTTCAAATTTATTATGCAAAAAAAGTAGCTTCAGCCTTTCTTCTTCAGAAGGTCAATCTTAAAATTGCTCCCAATCTGTTCTGCCTGCTCAGCAACAAGATAATTTCAGTGACGTTTACTCCAGATAAAAACTAAAAATAGCAGGATTTGCAGCAAAAATAACTCTGCTGCAGCTCCTGCAATTGCTAACTAGTAAAATAATAATAAAATAATATCTAGAGTTCTAGGGTACTACTCGCCCTGCTTTTTAAGCAAATCACGAATTTCTTCCAATAATTCAACCTCTGGTGCGGTAACTGGTGCTTCTTCTTTCTTTTTGCGAATTAAAAACTTGTTAACAGCTTTTACCAGCAAGAACACAACGAAGGCAATGATCAAGAAGTTAATCACTGCATTAATGAAACTACCGAACTTGAATGTAGCATCTCCTACTTTAAAAACCCAGTCTGAAAAATCAATTCCACCGATGAAAAGTCCAATCAACGGATTGATAAGATAGTCAACTAAGGATTTTACGATTGAAGTAAACGCCCCACCAATAATAACACCAACAGCTAAATCAATTACATTTCCACGTGAAATGAACTCTTTGAATTCTTTAATCAACACAATTTCCCCCTTATGTAGTTATTCTATCTCAATTTAACAATAACTATCAATTTTTTCAACTTTTTGTTCCCTCAAATTTTAGAAAAGGCAAGCGATTATTATCCCCTGAATAATTTCAAAAAGGGCGAGTATATAACTTTCCTTAAACATATGTACTGTGCTACATTTAAGAAAAGAAAAGGGAAGGATTATCCGAAATGACACAAAATTACCATCAGCTATCATCTGACAAGGTCTTAACTGAGTTAAATACAACAGAACAAGGGCTCAAAAACGAGGAAATCTCATCAAGGTTGTCTAAATATGGTCATAATGTTTTAACTGAGCAAAAGAGCTCCACACTGTTGCAAAAATTCATTAGCCAATTCAAAGACCTAATGATTATCATTTTAATGATTGCCGCAGTGATAGCTTTTTTTGCCGGCGATGCATCTGATGCCATAATTATTTTCTTAGTTGTGGTTTTAAATGCCGCTTTCGGTGTTTTCCAAGAAGCAAAGGCAGAGAATGCTATTAATGCTTTAAAAGAAATGACCACTCCTTCTTCACATGTACGACGTGACGGGCAGATCCAAACCATTAAAAGCTCCGAACTTGTTCCAGGTGACATCGTTCTGCTTGAAGCAGGGGATATCATTCCTGCTGATTTGCGCTTTATTAAGACTAACTCATTAAAAGTCGAAGAAGCTGCTTTAACTGGTGAATCTGTTCCTGTTGATAAAAATGATAGTCCGCTTGAAGCCGAGAAACTACCTCTGGGTGACCGGCATAATTTAGGCTATATGAATACAAATGTTACCTATGGAACGGCCGAAGGGGTGGTCACTGCAACAGGAATGCAAACCGAAGTCGGGCATATTGCTAATATGTTAAATACTGTTGATAAATCAATTACTCCCCTGCAAAAAAGTATCATTCATTTGAGCAAAATTCTAAGTGTCCTTGTCTTAATCATCGCAGCACTTGTTTTTGTTATAGGAATTGTAGCTGATCGAGCTTCTATCCTTGATATGCTGCTGACTTCCATCTCACTTGCAGTCGCTGCTATTCCTGAAGGTCTGCCCGCAATTGTGACTATTACGCTTGCTTTAGGAACACAGGCAATGGCCAAGCGCAATGCTTTGATTCGCAAGCTGCCTGCTGTTGAAACTTTAGGAACCACGGAGATCATTGCTTCTGATAAAACTGGGACCTTGACTCAAAATAAGATGACTGTTGAAAAAATTTACCAGAATGACCGCTTGCAGGATGCTCATACAAGTAACTTTGAACTTCAAAACCGCTTGGCCCAAATAATGATTCTTGCTAATGATAGCCAAGAGTCAGACCAAGGCCTTGTCGGTGACCCTACGGAAACGGCACTTATCCAGTACTATTTGGATAACAAACAGCCTGTCAATGAAGTCATGCAAAATTTCCCACGTATTATGTCGCTTCCATTTGACTCCGAGCGCAAACTGATGTCTGTCGTTGTTTCACACAATGAACAACAGTTGGTCATGACAAAGGGGGCTGTTGATGAGCTGCTGAAACGTACAACTAAGATTGAAGAAGATGGTCAGGTCCGTTCTCTGACCGATAAAGATAGCAAACGGATCTTGGAGATCAATCATTCTCTTGCTCAACAAGCACTGCGTGTCCTAGCTTTTGCCTATGCACCTACGCAAAGTATCGATGCTTCTACCAATTATGATTCCACCGAGATCGAAAACAACTTAATCTTTGTTGGAATGGTTGGGATGATCGATCCAGAAAGACCTGAGGCAAAGGCTGCTGTCGCAGAAGCTCGAAGTGCTGGAATTCGCCCACTTATGATAACTGGGGATCACAAAGATACGGCAACAGCGATTGCAAAGCGGTTACAGATTATTGATGAAAACGAGGTCGAAGGCAGTGTTATTACTGGGAATGAACTCGATCATCTCTCTACAGAACAGTTAGATGCAAATGTGGAACAATACTCTGTTTATGCGCGAGTCGCACCAGAACATAAAGTTCGTATCGTTAAAGCATGGCAGAAAAAGGGTAAAATAGTTGCGATGACTGGTGATGGTGTCAATGATGCCCCTGCGTTAAAAACTGCTGATATCGGAGTTGGAATGGGAATTACAGGGACTGAGGTTTCCAAAAACGCTAGTGATATCGTTCTGGCTGATGATAATTTTGCAACGATTATCGTCGCAGTAAAAGAAGGACGCAAAGTCTTTGCCAATATTCAAAAGGCAATTCAATATCTCCTATCCGCCAACCTTGGTGAAGTTCTGACACTCTTCTTCATGACAATGCTCGGCTGGGATATTTTTGCACCTGCCAGATCCTTTGGATAAACTTGGTAACAGACACATTCCCAGCGATTGCACTTGGTGTTGAAAAAGCAGAAGCAAACATGATGCAGAATAAGCCACGTGGAAATAAATCGAGTTTCTTTGGTGACGGAGTCATGTCAAGTATTCTTTACCAAGGTTTGCTTGAAGGTGCTCTAACATTGGGAGTTTATCTAGTAGCTTTGACTTTCCCATTCCATAATACTCATGCCTTAATTCACGCTGATGCGTTGACGATGGCATTTGCAACATTGGGACTGATTCAGTTATTCCATGCATTCAACTCGAAATCAATCCATGGGTCAATTTTTAGGAAAGATTTATTTAATAACCGTATGTTTAACTGGTCAATCCTACTTTCTGGAATATTATTGTTTGCAACAATTTTTGTTTCAGCATTCAACGATACCTTCAAAGTCACACCACTTGCACCTCAACAATGGTTTGTGGTCCTGATTGGCGGACTATTGATGCTAGTTATCGTTGAAATTGTTAAGTTTTTCCAACGCATCTTGTTAAAGAAGTAAATCGTTTGGCATAAAATTTAAAGTTTGAACATTAACTGCATATTACATTCATAGTCAAAAAAAAGCTATGAATGTAATATGCTGGTTAAACGAAAAAGACTAGTTGTTGAAGCACACTAGTTCGTATATTTCAACTAAAAAATGGGTGGAGTCAAAATTTATTTTTGACCCCGCCCATTTTTTTAGTTAAGCCCTATATCACAAAAAGCTTAGTGATTTCACAGAAATGACTTTAAAATGCAGCGAATAGTTTATCAATAGTTGCAAAATCATCTTCACTCAAATCAACATCTGTCGCTTTAATATTGCTTAAAACCTGTTCTTGTTTTCGTGCCCCAGGGATGACAATTCCTATACTTGGTGCCGCTATATACCATGCTAAAAATATCTGAGCAACAGTTGCATTGTATTTTGCAGCTATCTGGCGCACTTTCTCCAGACTTTCGATAATATTCTTGTATTGCTCAGCTGAAAAATTCTTAAATTTTTTGTGGTCATCTAATGAATATTTTCCGGTCAACAATCCAGCTGCTAATGGGAAATACGGTACAAAAGTAATGTTATTTGCCTTCAAATATGGAAAAAGCTGTCTTTCAGCATCGCGGTGAACTAAATTATAATTATCCTCCACGATATCAACTTCACCATTTTTATTTGCCTCTTTTATCTGTGCAAGCGAAAAATTAGAAACACCTATTGCCTTGATCTTTCCAGTCTTCTTCAGTTCTGCTAGTGCTCCAACTGCCTCATCTTTAGGGGTTTCATCATCCGGAAAATGAATATAAAAAATATCAATATAATCAGTTTTAAGTCTTAGTAGTGCTTCATCGACGGCTTGTTTTAAAAACTCTGGTGAGTTATTTATTTTTAAATTGTTTGTCTTATCCTGAGCTGCCTTAGTTGCTAGTACAACCTGCGAACGTTCATAGTTTTGCAAAACATCACCAATTATTTCTTCTGAACGTCCTAAACCGTACATATATGCGGTATCCAATAAAGAAACCTTTTCGTCCAAAGCTGCTTTAACAACTGCATAACCATCTTCATCTCTTAACCCTTCAAAAAGATTATGCCCACCTACTTTGTTGGTTCCTAATCCTAGCTTTGATGTTATGACATCACTCTTACCAACTCTTATATTTTCTGCCATTTATATGCCTCCTTAATTACAAAAATCTACCGTTATTATAAGACTTACACCAGTATTATGAAAAAGTATCTGCTCATTGCATTATTATTCAGTATCACATGAAAAAAGAAACAAAATTGGGAAGCCATTCGATCTTGACCGGCAAGTCCGGTCCTGGATCACCATCAATTCTTGTGCCTGTGAGCTTCCCATCAGTTGTTTTTATGATCAGCTTCTTCACATCAAAGGATGTCAGTGTGGTCGACTTACGCAAGTTACCAGTCAAGGCAAAATAGCCGTAATTCAATAACTTGCTGAATTTCATGTTGTTCAGCATCGTTACGTGCAGCCCGTCACTTCGTGTTCCAAGATAGCGCCGCCCACCGACAAAATCAGTGGTTGTTATTAAACAGAACCAGACTTTCGCAGGCATTGAAAAAACATCATTATAGAATTCTGTTTTATAAGAGTGGTTTTTACGCAAATTTTTGACTGCGTTAAAACCATAAACCGCCAAACCATATTTTTTCTTTTCACTTTGTCGGACATCATTTGAAATGCTCGCTAAACTTCCGAAAGCCAAAGAACTTACCACAGCTTGACCAGCGCATTTACCAATACCCACGGAATGCAGATTGTTTTCCATAATTTTTGCAAAAGCCTTGTTCTGGTCTAGTGGAATCCCCCATTTTTGAGCAAAATTATTAACTGTTCCATTCGGAATAAGCCCAACTGGTACACTTTTTTTAGCACGAACAAAAGCTGTCAGCACTGCATTAAGGCTTCCATCTCCTCCAATACAAATCACTGCTTTTGCTTGTGGCAGCTCACCTATTAGCATTTGTATAGCCTCTGTTCGACCTCCAGCTACCAGTTGAGCGACATCCTGTCCTCTTATTTTTAACCGTTTCTGAATATCATCGGCTATTTTTTGTGCTTTACCATCTCCAGCTCGCGGATTAAAAAAGATTATATATTTCTGACACATTGCTTTCCCACCATTTCCATTATCAAGGTTCACTTCATTCTTTCTTTAAGATAGCACACATATATATACTATTGCGTTTTTACGACTCGACTCTTATCTTTCCGCAAAAAGCCTTTGCATGCTTTTCAAAATGAATTGAAAGAATTTTTCAATATAAAAAACTTGGTGTACAATAGTTGCTGAACACATGAATTTTTGCACAATCATATAACTTTTAATTCTAGTTATCTCAGTCATTTCCCGTGTTGCATCTAACTTGCTTTATTGGGCTTATTCATGAGAGAGACCTCAAGCGATCGGTCTCCCCTGCTGGTGCCCTTTAAAAAGCTATCACGAAGGTTTTGATTACACGAGAATGCCATTTTAGGATTGCTAATTTTGACGGTCTATGCTCTCTATCGCGTAATCAAAGTTCGACTGCCAAGACTACAAATAGTTATTAATTTGTTGCTTGCACACTACATGAATGGAGTTGAATTAACCAATGGAAAATTTTAAAAAAATCCTAGTAGGTGTTGATGATTCCGCTGATGCACTTCTTGCATTCCGCTATGCTATTAAAAGAGCCAAGAATGACGAAGCTGAGTTAGTTATTGTTTCTATCCTTGAAAGTCACGAAATGAACGTTTTTGAAGCTTTAGATAAGGATTACATCCATGGTGAACGCGCGGAGCTGGAAAAACATCTCCTTAAGTATCAGCATGAGGCCCAAGCGGCCGGCGTTGAGAAAGTCAGCGCAGTTGTTGCAGAAGGTGAAGCTGGAGAAACCATCGTCAAAGATGTTATTCCTCATGTAGCACCTGACCTGCTTATCATTGGTTCTCAATCTAAAAAAGGACTGGCTAAGCACTTTGGCAGTCAAGCAGCATACATGGCTAAATACGCACCGATTTCTGTTTTAGTTATACGCTAATAAACTTAACTGCTGCACATAAATAAAAGCCATGGTCGTAAGGAACATCTAACATGACTGTGGCTTTCTTTTATATTGTCCTTGGTGAGAAAGAGCACACTTCTTTGAAAAAATTAGTAACTTGATAGATATCATAATTTAGTCAACTCTACTCTTCATGATTATTTACAATTTATCCAGTTCATTTATACCAAGAGATTAAAATCCGAGCACTTGCCCAGTAGCCAGCTTTCAATTATTTTTAAGCCACCACATAATTCCCGCTTTGGTTTGACGATCTAAGAGTATGGGATAGTATTTCCTTTTTCAATAGATTTTTCATTCTCGTAAACTATTTTATTCTCGCTATTTCTTTGTCACTCAGCTGGCTTTTAAATCAAATACTATTTGACTTAATTTGTAATTTATATATATTTCTGCTTATTACCATAAGAACCCTTTAATCTTTAATTATACGAAAAAAAGGCCCATCAGAAACATCATTATTTTTTCTGATGGGCCTTTTTTTGGAGTTCTTATACAGTTCCCTATCATTCTCTCTAGAGTAGTCCCCCTAAGTTGACAGTCAGCACAAAATATTCAGATTCCATGAACAATTATAAAAAATAAACTTAAATAAATTTTATATAATGTGAGTTTACTTTTTGTGAATACCTAATTGCCTTTTAGCTTGTACAATTCTAAAAATCCCCCCAAAGAAAAGACCAATAGTGAAACCACAAATACACCCATAGAAGATATTAAATTGAAAATCATTATAAAGCATCGGCCGTGTAGCGAGTACTACATTCAATAAATATTTAGCTGAAAAATTAAGCATCATAATTATTAACGGTATAACACTGCCTTCTTGTATCAGCAACCCATTCTTAATATAGAATGCTTGTTTTTTATATAACAAATAGCTAAGCAGGAAACCTGGAATTAAAGAAATCACATAAAAATTCAATAGTACATTAGGATTGCCAAATTGATTAACAATAGTATCTAAACCCCAAATGATGAAAATAGAAGGCATTATGAATGATCTTTTCAAAGAAACTGGACTTTCTGCTATCAAAGCAGTTCCGCGTTTGATTAAAATCACTAAAACGACCCACACCCAAAAAGGAGTGTTATGAACTATTTGAAAAATAATTTTAAGCACGTCAGCCATAGTTTTACTCTCCTTTGAAAACATAGTTCTTTTACTTATCACTGAAAAATCAATTATTTCTTTCTGCAGATATTTATTCACTTCTTCTACAGATATTTTTAAAGCCTATATTTTATAAATATTTGCCCTTAGTGTCTTGGTAAAGAAGGAAACCAGACATAACATAAATGGACTGTAAGGATAACCTGAGACCAACTTATTTCCGACATTGGAGATTCACCAGTCAGATTTAAAAACAAGTCTGACCAATCCACAAAATCTTGCAGAATAATAGAAAAAATATTTCTACTTTTACACAAAGTCAATCGCTATGGTGTAGACAACTTGATATAAAATATTCCCTAAATCCTATCTTCCCTAAGAGCACATGCAACTATAGACTACTCCAAAAATTAAACTAGCTATCAAACCGCCGAATAAAATGGCACTTGGGGATTTCCTCAAAATGAAACTAGGGTGATTAAGTATACTCCCATGTGCTTAAATAACTGTTTAACATCACAAGAAATTCATGACTCACTAGCCAAATTAGCTATGTGTTTTTTTGTTATTATGCAAAGCACTTTTTATATCTGGATTTTTGAATTCTAAAATTTTTATATACAAAAAAGAAGTGACCCCACTCATTAACCAGACATACCAATTCTTTTGTTGACTGAATATTGAATAGACTAAAAATTCACTTTTGATTTCAGAAAAGAGTTCTCTAAAAATAAACTCCTTAGTTACTGATTCAAAAAAAAGGGAACAACCAATTCCTGTTAAAAAAATGATTACCCACCCCAAAAGATAAGGATAGCCTTTACGAACATATACTAACATCTGGTTATTATTACCCTTTCCAGGCATCTTTTTTATTTGAACTTTTGATGCTTGAAATAAAGCAATAAATACAGATAACATAAGCAAGAACAGTAAAATCACGATATTCGTAAGATTCCACACCATTGTGGTGATAAACATAATTATTGAATAAAAAGGAATAAAAACATTTGTAAACTTAGTGAGTTTTTCAAATTCAAAGGGTTTTCTAACTACTTGAAATATCACTCCCAAAAAAATTAGCATAAATAAAGCGTTGAATTTCATTGTGTCTCCTTAATATATTGATTGTTCATTTAATTCACTAGAACTTCGAATTCATCTAAATAATTATCTCTTTAATTACAAACCATTTTATGGTGAGTGTTTTAAAAAAGGCACTAAACATATTAGCCACACTTTGATAAGCTAACAACTTTTTTTGGCAAGCTTTTCGTATTTGTGCCAGTTCCATAGTTCATAGAGCGGGGCAATGCAAATATAAAGACACAGGTTACCAACGCTTATTAAATGTAATGAGTATGTTGTAAAATAGCACATAAAACAGATTGGCAAGTATAAGACGATCCCCGTTATCATGCCTGGAGAATAAGTACGCGTTTTAATTGCACCAATAATATGTGTAAAAATTGCATTACTGGCCAGAAAACCAGCAGAAATTACCAAACCAGAATTATTACCCTCAGTAAAAAATGCAAAACCGCCAGTAATTGCAACGATTGTAAAAGCGATTATATTTACTCTCCAGTAGTAACTTCGTTTTTGTCTACTCAACGATGGTCGCAAGTTATGATACCAAGTCATAAAACCTCCTGGTAATGCAAACTCCTCAATACAATGAAGCAGGTAAGAAAATGGCACCATTATAGCAAGTATCTTCATATTTTCCATTATTGTTTATTCATTCTCCTAACATAACTGTTTAGTTTATTAGTTGTAACAAGTAAATTGATATACACAACAAAGTAAGAAAGAATGTATATTAAAGCGCTACTACTAAGAACAGAGAAAAACGAAAAATTAAGATGCCCTATCCAGTCAAACATAAAAATAAACAATAAGATAGCAATAAAATGTATGCTACCCGCAACCAAGAGACTGATTTTTTCTATGTCGAATATAAAGGTCATTAAACCAATAAAACCCGAAAGTAAAAAAACAAACAAAATTGTTTTTGCATTGAGGTAAGTTGGTTTATTAAAAAATCTTATTAATAAAAAGATGAATGATCCAGTACCTAAACCACGAAAAACTCTTTTTAATATCATTTTTTCAACTCCATTAATGTTTTCAAGTTACTTGTGCGACCAATAACCTCAATATAAAGGTGTCTTGTTTAAAAGTTAATAGCTTATGACACTTCATGACATTTTTAATACACATCAGGAAACAATACTAAATAATTTTAATTTTTTTCGCAGATGAGCAACAAATTTTCGACTAACAATTTGTTGCTCGCCAGTATTTAAAGTAACCAACAAATTGCCATTTATTTTTGTCTCAAAACTGGAAATTGTATATAAATTAATCATGGTGGCTTTAGATATTTGAACTAAATAATTAGGGGATTCTTGATTAAACTTAGCTAGTGAACATCGTACATAATAAACTTTATCGGCAGTATAAATAAACATCTGTCGCTCTAGGTACTCCACAAAGACAATATTTGCATAATCCAACTGTTGTTCTCGAGTGGAATCCACAGCGCTTGCAAAAAAATGCTGATTATTACTTTTTAAAATACTAATTGCCTGTTGTATATTTCCAGTAACCTCATGTACATGGAAAAGCACTTCGTCGTCCACATTTTTAGAAATTTTAACAACCTTTATTTTTATCATTTATAATCATTCCTTTTAGGTGTCATTCAGTAATTCTCTATTAAATAACCTTAAAACAATAATTTAAGCACAATTATGTTACTTTTAATTCAACAAGATTTCTTTTTAGTTTGGTATTAATTAAAACTATGAATTCAAGTACAGTTATAAAGAATTTCAATATATTTAAGCTGCACCTGATTCACCTTCTTAAAACTTTGATCAGTTAAATTGCTTGTTTTTAAACAGTGATATGTTCTTTGACTCTATAAGTGATCATTAGCTTATGGCTAAACTATATGTCATAAGCTTGCGTGGCTAATATCCTCAAATTCAAAAAAAGTATCGTCAATTGTTCTAGTTGGATCAAATACAAAGAATATCAGCTGCACATTTTGATTTAGTTATATTTTGTTGAATTAAATCAAGAAGATTTTGATATATTGAATTGTTGAAATTTAATGTATGCCAGATTTTTTTATAGTATGCATCTCTTGAGCACATTCAAAGGATACACTTCGTATATTCAGGTTAATTATGACTTATTAGAGATCAATTTATTGGTTGATAGTAGAACACTGTTTTCGGATCTACTTGTAAATTATGAATATTTTTCAAAACTATATTTTTAAAAATCCATACCGAACTTTTATCAGGATGCATATTCCGTGTATATATAAAATATACTTTCTTATTAACACGTTCATAGAAAATCCCGCGTCTTCTGTATAAATTGAAAAAATATGTTCTGGAAAAACCAAAACTGTTATTTTGAGTAGTAAGCACGTAATCCCTACCATGTATTTTAATCTTAAAACTTTTTGAATTAAACATTTGAATAGCATAAACCTCATTTGTTGAATACCGATTTTCATGGGTACAGATAATCACAGTACATAAGCTGAAAAAAAGCATTAAGCACATTAGTTTTGAAATTCCTTTTGAGGAGTTGCTCGAGCAATTATCAAGATAAACTAACCATAAAGATAAAATAATAAAAGCTGTTATTGCAACTAATGCTTTAGGTGTTTGTAACATCACCTTATTCGCAGAAAAAATTGTACAAATAAATAAAAATACGAAAAAAAGGAATTTTTTTAACCTAGTTTTAGACATCAACCTCACCTCAATGTATATCCCACAGTTGCTCATCGAATATATTCCTGCCCTTTGTCTTATAAAGCTCGAAACATCAACGTTTTTAAACTATTCGCAAATACATACTTCCTAATGAAACAAGAAAACACACTAAAAAAGCAAAGCACGGGAGTTAGTATCCCATACTTTACTTTTTCAGTGCAAGCCTTCTAACTAATAAAGAGTTTTGAAGATTATATGCTTCCTTCTACCAATTTTGATAGGCTATTGCTGAATCCGTTTGTACAATCAGACAGCTGTATTTTAGACTCTTTGAATGCTTAGAGTGCCGCACTATAATCTTCTCCAATTATAATAATCTTCTATATCTGCTGCAAATGCTAAAGCATCTATTGAGTTGGCAAATATGAAAAAACTATGCGTTATTAATTTGAGCTTGGTGCATCCAATAAAGTTATTGATTTAAATTGTATAAAGAAATCCAATAAAAAGCTTCAATTCTGAATTATTAAATATTATTTTCATATCAAATATTCAAAACTAAAAATTCAAATAGCCTTCGTGTCCCTTACTCAATAGTTCAACTTGATGCCCTTCTGCTTTTAAACGTTTGACTCTCTTCTCACCCCAAACAGACATTGTTACTAATAATTCACGTAGTGTTTTCCCCTCATCAGATAAATAGTACTCAACCTTTGGTGGCACTTGATTATATATCTTGCGAATAATAATACGATCATTTTCCAATTCACGTAGTTGCTGGGTCAACATTTTCTGAGTAATATTTGGAATCAATCTTCGAAGTTCGCCAGTTCTAGTGGGTCCATTACCCAAATGACATAAAATGATAGGTTTCCATTTACCGCCAATTACATCTAACGTTGCTTCAACACCAATATGATAAATTTTCGCCATTATTAATCTCCTCATAATCCCTTATTTAATACATTAGGAACTTTTTAGTATCTATATAACTTTTTAGTACGTACTTGTTTAAATATATGTACGAATTATAATAACACGTATAATTCAGAAAACCTATTACTATTTGGAGGAATTGATTTTATGACAACAAAGACATTTTTATCACCATTTAGATTTAACAATGGCTTAGTAATCAAAAACCATATTGTAATGTCACCTATGACAACAATGTCTAGCTTTTATAACGGCATGATTACCACTGATGAGCTTAACTATTATGCGGCTCGTGCTGGTGGACCGGGAATGATGTTAACCGGTGTTGCTAATGTCAGTGACAATGGCAAGGGATTCGAAGGCGAACTATCAGTTGCCCATGACGAAATGTTAGTTGGTTTGACCAAACTAGCTAAAGCTATCCATAAAGATGGTACCAAAGCAATTTTACAGATTTTTCATGCGGGACGAAAGTCTAATAGTGCTATACTTCGTGGTGAAAAGCCTGTTAGTGCCAGTGCACTAGCAGCCAGTTATCCAGCCAATTCCGAAACCCCTAGGGCATTAAACAATCAAGAAATTCTCCAAATCATTTCTGACTTTGGTGAAGCCACCAGGCGAGCTATCCAAGCTGGCTTTGACGGTATTGAACTTCATGGTGCTAACACCTACCTACTACAACAATTTTTTTCCGAGAATTCCAATCAAAGAACAGATACTTGGGGAGGTTCTAGAGAAAAACGTTTAAAATTTCCATTAGCTGTAATCAAAACTGTTAACGAAGTTGTTAACAAATATGCAAATAGACCTTTCCTAGTAGGCTATCGAATTTCACCGGAAGAAATTGAAACACCCGGAATTCGGCTAGAAGATTCTCTTTTCTTTGTTGACAAGATCAAGAGTAAAATTGATTATCTTCATCTTTCAATGGGCGATTACAAACGTACTTCACTAAATAATCCAAATAATAAAAAAACATTAATTTCTCAGTTTGCTCGACACACCCAAGGAATAATTCCCCTCATTGGAATTGGATCTATTGAAACACCGGAAGATGTAAATGCAGCAATGGCCGATGGTGCTGACTTAGTCGCGATTGGTCGAGAATTTATTAGGGAGCCACAATGGGTTCAAAAGGTTGCTGGCAATGATTTAAACAGTATTCGAACTCAAATTAGCCCATCAGATATGGATGAATTAGCTATTCCACCCGTAATGCAAACTTATTTGAAGGAATCCTTTTATTCAGTTATGCATTTTACAGATGACCCAAAAATTCACCAAAGTTACCAAAATACTTTAGCACCAATGGAAGGCTTTGAAAAAAAGATTTGATTGATAATACCCAAAATACTTGGTTCACTCTTTCTAAATGAGTTCAACATAGTTTAGAACCCCTGTTAAATAAATAATTGAGCGATAAGTGACTAATATTAACCCAGTACTTTATCGCTCATTTTTTATATAAAAGATTGCATCAACGCAAAGCATCTGCACAAAAAATAGCAGATAGGTCCCCACAAACATCCCATCAAAGCCGCGGAGAACCTCCTCTTTTCGGCTTTTCAGTTTATACAGAAATCAAGATGTTATTGCGGACTCCAGCTTAATTCATAGTCATAAATGTAGTATCATTACTCATTAAGCCCTTACAACAAAGCCACATTTATATTCGATATGGATATCAAATATAAACCTTCAGCTATTATGATAAGAGTAAAGCTAGAGTTCTTAACGATATTTTAGCTTCTATGTGTCTCCAAAACCCGAAAGAGGTGGGCTCTCTTCGGGTTTTTTGTTAAATTCTATAAAAATATGGAGAGTTTAAAGTAATAAAATAATTATACTAGCTAAATAAATTCTCCCATCTATTTTTACTTTGAAGCATTTCGAGTAAAACATCTGTATTCCATAGACATTTTTAGTTGACCGGTAATTTTCATGTGTATATGCAACCACTAAGAATAGACTTAACCATGGAAAGATCAGTAAAATTTTTGAAATTATCTTTCTTTTCCGAAAGTGCTTATCAAAATAAAATACTAACAAAGACAAGACGCCAAACACAATACTAGAAACCAATGCTTTATGCGTTTGCAACATTACTTTATTTGAAAAAAATAAGTATTTACCATAGTCTCTCATAGCTATTCTGATCCCATCCTAGTCATTCAATTATGGTGCAAACACTAGGGGAGGAGCAAAGTGAGCGAATCTGATTTTACTCTTCAATAACAACTGCTGTGCCACTAGCAGTTATAGCTATTAACATGATGTCAGAATTTACAAATTGAGTATAACTCACTTGAACTTTAGTTATTGCATTAGCAGATAAGCTATGTGCTTTTGCTTTTAAATCTTTTATAGCTAGATTTCGTCCTTTTGCATACTCATCGGAGTAGGTGGTAGACTTTCCTCCAAATATTCCTTTTAATCCACTTAAGGTGTCTTTCACAATATTTACTGAAATAACTTGTTCACTAAAAATCGCACCTTTAACTTCACTAATTGTTTTGTCAGCAATATTTTCCGTAGTTACTATATACATATTTAATTTTTCCTCCATTCCATAAAATACCATAAAGGTATTTTTAGTATCCGTTTGCTTAACATACTCTTTTTGTGCGTTTTCATTTTAAACCCTTGACTATTATACAAACTGAATGCAGCTTTATTACTGGAAGCAACATGTAATGACACTTTTTTTGAAGAATGTATTTGTAAATAGTTTAATAATTTTTTTCCTACCCCCTTCCCTCTAAAACTAGCAGCTACAGCAAGAAAATCAATATAGGTTTCTCCCTTTTTAGGCCTATAGGAAAGAAGAGTTAAAAAGGCATATATTCTTAATCGATCAAGTAGCTTAAAATTTCTTTTCAATAAATACATAAAATAATAATCGGAAGTCTCTTTGTCTAAAAAATATAAGCATCCAATAATTTTATCTTTCGCAATTGCAACCAGAAGTCGCTCACGCTCACATGCACAGATATAAATACTGATGATGTTTGTAATCTTTTTCGCCGTCTCCTTAGAGAAAAAAGATGAGCTAAATTTTCCTCTAAAACTTTCGTAAATAAGCAAAGAAAGATCTTCTGAAAAGTTTATATTGTTACATTCTGAAGCGACTATAATCTCTACTTTCACAATCTAACCTCCAGAGAAAAAATAGTAACATTATTATAGGCCAAAGAGCAGTAAACATTTTCGTAAAGTAGTAACTCATTATGACTAGGACCATTAATATTCAATAATCTGTCTGATAAAAAAAGATCAATATTTCTTTTAATACACTCTTCGTTTTTAACTATAAAACTTTTACAGGCATAAGTGCCTTGTGGAAAAACGTATTCACTGTCCTCTTTTTCGCTTCTTAGGCAAGGAATATGTGATAAATTTTTTTCAGTAATATAAAATATTTCATCTAATGGCGAAATATTCAAATCTGATGCTTTTAATAAATCTACTGTCTCATTCTCAAGCACCGATTTGGGTACAGGCTTAAAGTAGCGATCAGGCCTATCGAAAAATATTGTTTCATTCAGTTTATAAATATCTTGTGCTTGTATAATTGACTGTACCGTTTTTTTACAGCACTCAACTCGTCAATTTTATTTTGTAGGCGCTGTTCAGCATCAGTGAAATAATTTAAAATTTCATTTTGTGTCAAAATAGTACTGATAGTACCGAGAGAATAGCCAATTTTTTTTAAAACGAGAATTTGATATAGTTTATAAACATTTTCTTCATCAAATAAATAGTAGCCATTTTCTTTCCTATGCTTGGGTATTAAAAGTTCAATATCGATATAGTGCCTAATGGTATATTTTGATATAGAGAACAATGAGGCTAGTTCTCCAGTAGTAAGTAATTTCATAAGTTCGCCTCCTCGTAAAAGCAGTATACACCGTTGGGTTACAACGCAGTCAACACTTATAAAAATATAGTAACTTATTTAGTTTGGGGACATTTCCACGTTTTTTTAATGACGTTCCGTACATTGTTGTTGAAGATGTGACCAAGCAATTAACAATAAATAGTCTACCCCCTATATACTTTTTACATGTTTAATACATATCAAAAAAGCTAACTAATTCCTATTCAGAACAGTTAACTTTACTTAAAACAATGTTTAATTAGTTGTTTTGATTATTGAAACCAAGTTGTTGACGACTTAGCAATATCAACGTTAATATTCGGCCTACTTATTTTTGACAGGAATTTAACACCTTCGGCAGAAAGCTTTTGCTGCATTGCTAATTTACCGAATTCGCGCTTAAGACTTGAGAGAACAACAGCTTTGTTTTTCTTAGCATATAGTTCATTAATTGCAGAATCGATAAGAACTTGCTCTTGAGGATTACTTAAAGTAATGTCTTTTAACATATCAAGAAATGTGTTTTTTTTCATAAGAAAATTTCTCATCCTTTCTTAGTACCAATCTTGTTAGCAACAGCAATAAGAGATTCATTTTTAGAATAATCCTAACTTTACACTTAAATTAAACTTTTAATAAATTCTATAATCTGCGCAGTTAATTCATCTGGCTTTTCTTCTGGAATATAGTGTCCAGACCCCTTAATCATTGTTCCAGTAACCTTTTCCCCTAATACTTTTAGTTTTTCAAGAAGATCGCGTGATGAACCAAATTCGCCATTTATTGCAAGAATAGGAACAGCTATTTTTTGTGAGCCTAAGGGTTCATTAATTTTAAAATCATCCAAAACAGCACGATAGTAGCCAAGCATTCCACGCATAACCCCTAATTGACGATATTCCTGTACATATTCATCAATATCTTCCTTTGTAAAAGCACTTCGCCAATTGTGTGCTTTATTAGAAAAGAACCATTCAATTAAAACACGTTCTTTATCCCTTAATAACTCTTCAGGTAAATCAGGAATAACATTGAATAAGAAATGCCAACTACGCCAACTTTCTGTGTCCAATGGTATTTGTTTTTTTAATGTCACTCCAGGAATGTTTGCATCAATTAGTGTAATGCCTAAAAGATCATCTGGAAATAGATGTGCATAGGTATAACCGATCCAACTTCCTACATCATGCCCAACATATAAAATCTTTTTTAGTTCTAGTTGAACAACTAATTCATGTATTCTTTGTGCAGTTGTTTTCGTGTCGTATCCCGACCGAGGGACACTTGAATATCCTTGTCCAGGTAAATCAATTGCTAAAACATGATATTTTTGCCAAATCGGCAAAATTTTGCGCCATGCGTAAGCACTTTGAGGAAAGCCCGCAATCAATAAAATTGTAGTTACTTGTTCTTTTCCGTCCTCATAAACATGCCAGGTAATATTATCTTTAGTAGAAATAAAACGTTCACGCATCTTTATCCCTCCAGTTTTGATATGTCCTAATTCAGAAATACATTACTATGTTGAGAATATCCAAGTTCATGCTCAAAATGATAGATACTAAAGAAGCAGCTTGACAATAAGTCAATTTTCGAGAAAGAATCCTTACTCCGCGTTCGTAAGATTGAAGTTGTTGGTAGTGACGAGTAATGGTATTCTGGTCATCAGTCATGAAGACATCTCTTTCTTAGTTCATGGTTGATTTAAGAATAGGTCTTCATGGCCCTTTTGAGCTAGTCCTTTAGGTGTTGCACTTCGACTTTAAATCCGGGTAATTTTTAGTTTTATGAATTTTTGGGTTTAAAGTTATCGAGTAAGGTATCCTATGCCTTTTTGAAAACATTAGAATTTTGGATTGGTAAGATGACTTGTCACATAAGTTGTTATCTCACACTTTGTAGTAATTTTCAATTGGCGTACGCCATCAGGTACATATTGCTCTTATCCTAGTATTTGGTACACAAACATTTAGACATTTGTGCCATAATAAAATGACTAGGATAGGAGTTTTTATATGAAACGATACACTGATGATTTTAAAGCAAGCATTATTAAAATGCATACCGAGGAAAAGAGATCAGTTCGTTCTCTCTCAGAAGAATATGCAGTGTCTCCTGCATCAATTCATAACTGGATTAAAGATGCAAAATCAGTTGAACTTGATGATGGAACTGAAGTTATTTCTAAAGAATTTAAAAAATTACAAAAAGAGAACCAACGTCTCAAGGAAAAATTGAAGATTTTAAAAGCTACGGCAGTGTTATCGGGAAAGCGCTAAGGCGAGTTAAAGCTCTTATTTTCGTTAAGAGCCAGTTACCCTATTACCGCCCCTCCTTAATACTTTCAACTTTAAGATTAGCTCGTAGTAACTATTGCCATTGATTGAACTATCAACCTAGTCAACCCGATCGTGTTGACCGTCATTTAAAAGCAAGCATTCGAAAAATTTGGGAAGAAAACTATCCGCTTATAGTTATCCAAGAATCAAACTAGCATTAAATAGACTGGGAATTATAGTTGGTGTCAAACGGATTTTTCGACTAATGCAAGAAATGAAGCTTCACTCTCTCATGCATCGGCGTTTTAAAAAGCCTAGTACTCATGTTGATTATTTACAACGTCCCAATCTGATTAAAAACAAACCAAAAGCTAGGGCTTGGCGAGCTGATATTACTTATCTTGAGCTACGATCTGGAACTTGGGTATATTTTAGTTCAGTATATGAGACAAGGGTTCATAAGATACTTGCATATAAAATAGGACGACAGATGAACGCTAAACTAGTAGTAGATACAGTTAACCAAGCACTTGACATCATAAAAGGCTAACATATTTTCATTCAGATATTGGTTCATAATATACGAGCTATGGTGTTGAAAACTTGCTTAGACGACATTAAATCATCCACTCGTATTCTAAACAAGGATATCCTTACGATAATAGCCAAATAGAAGCTTTTAACTCATTACTAAAACGATAATTTGTTTTTCAAACGTGCTTCTCAAGTTTCAAAGACATAATTCTCAGGATCTCAATTACATTACTTAGTTCAACACTGAAAGAATCAGAACAAGTGTCTAGAAAAACATATACCCAATATTGACTTAAGAGCAATCTTAATTCTTAAAATTCTGGACTTGCATCACTAATTGTATCTTAAGTTACAAATTCAGGTCTACGTTGAATTAAATGTATCGAAGATTCTTTATGCCTCTAGCCATTCTAAAAAAACAAGGTAATGATGGTATTGCCAACTATATGAACAAATATACTAGTTTTTACATCTCCATCGTTTAAGACATAACAACTAGCCAATGTAATCCCAATTAATGAATAGTATATAAATGGAACAAGATTACACCCACTATGTAAAAAAGCAAAAAAAACTCCATTAATCAGAACCGTTAATATCACCCAATATTTATTCAAATATTGCTCAAAGTTAACAAATGAAAAGAAACAATGCCGGTAGATCATTTCCTCACATATCGGTCCGAACAACACTACAGAGCTTAAAAATAAAATAGATCCAGACTGATTATACTTACTAAAAACTCGATCATTACTAGTTTCTGGGATATTCATCCAAACATTTATGTGTTGGTATACAAATGCCACTGCTAACGCAATTAGTAGGCATATGCAAATAATAATCCATGTTCTCTTATTTCTGAAATTTCCCATCTTGTCAATTGGACTTGACCATTTACTGTTTCTCTCTTTTTTTATCCAATTCCCAAATATATATAATCCAATAATCTCAAATACATAAAAAATAACACCTAGTAATATCCTAAAAATAGAATTTTTTGTCCCTGGGAAAGCTATAGGAAATTCCATAAATAGTCCGATAAACCACGTAATAAAAATAACAGTAAAAATATTCTTTAAAAAAAGTATAGTTTCTCTAACTTTTATTTTCATTATTATACCTCAATTTTGAATATATAATTTTAAAAAATCAGCTATTATAATGAGATGAATTTTATGTTAATCATAAAATCTATCTCATTACAACTGAAAATAAAAAGCCTACACTCGATTAATGTTGCCGTCTATTTCCATGCTTAAATCCATTCACAAAATCCGAACCGTAAGCTAAACCTACATCGATACCTCATCTAACCCAAGTCCCTTTGCTACCACCAATAATCTTAGAGCTTTCTTTTTCTGTAAGAAAATCGAATTGGCTCAATGAATTCATAAAATTATCCTCCTAACTAATTTTACACACTCCTGTACTACCCGTATCTATGTGCACGTAATTTTCCTGCTTGTTCTGCTGCATAGTTGACTTCGCCAAATTTTTCACCAATCCACCACGCAGCATTATGAACACCGACTACCTTAACCATCTCCTTATTTGATAAAGAAATATACTGATCTTTTAATTTTTCCATAGACTTATCCCTCCTCAACATAAAATATGAGATATTTTATTATATATTTCAACAACAAAGTAATTCTAATTTTTTTGTTTGCCAACCCTAAAAAATAGTCGTGAATTTAAAATAAAAATATTACGCTTAATTTTATTGATTATATAATTATATATAGCTTTATTTTAACGTCTAAACTAATACTTATAAGGAATTTTTTGCATTACTATCCGCAGCTTTTTTTAATAAGCATAACATTAAAATTTAGTACTGCTATTTCATTTACAATAAAATAGCAAAAATTATCGCCGATAACTTTCATCTAGTTCAAATGGGACTCCAAGCACTGAACCAGACACGCGTACAGTTAATGCATCGTTTTACTCAAAATTCACGAGAATATCGAGTACTAAAACATCACTGGCGTTTATTTTTAAAAACTTATTCTGATTTAAATCAACACAAATCACAATGGTTTGCGCACTTAAAGAACTGGTTCACCCAAGAACAATTAGTTTTGCAAGGTCTTGAGTTAAATTCAATCTTTCAACATACTTATTTTGTTGCACATTCGCTAGTTGATGCCTTAAGATGTCGTGATTATTTAAAGTTCAGCCAAATACTAAACCGTGCTGACAAAGTCAGCCCGCAACTTGAAACTACAATAAAGACCTATCGAAAAAAACTATCACTAATTAGAAACATGATGACCAGTAATTATTCAAACGGCCCACTAGAAGGCGTTAATCGGAAAATCAAACAAATTAAACGTACCGCATATGGATACAGAAACTGGTCACATTTTTACACTCGAATTAGAATTGAATTTACGATTCAAATAAAAAAAGAAGACCAATTCGAAAATGAATTGATTTTCTTATAAAAATTTCTCATCAACAGCGGTTGACAAGGAGACTAAAGAAGGGGTGATCAGAATAGGGCTTAAACAGATTAGAAACTGTTCTCTGCAATAAAAAATAGACCTCCAGAGAGTTAAGTCTGGAAGTCCATGAGTGCCGTGGATTGATTAAGTCCACTAAAGCGATGCAATCTTAGCACCGTAACAATTTATCTATCTACATATTAGCATAATCTAGTTACATAATCCAATATCTGATATACTGATTAAGGTTGCAGTACAAGGCTGATTACCTTTAATCAAACTGTAACTGGGTGGTGTCAATCGATGCACCTAACAATTTATCTACCAGTTACTTTAGTTGTTCAACTATTTATCATTTACTTGATATTTAGCAATAACAAAAAGTAGCCGTAAAGCACTCAGATTAATTTCTGGGTGCTTTTATATGCATGCTTATGTATGTTTATTATTAATTGAACAGTTCTACTCACAAATCGTTCAGATGTATCTTTGATCCTTTTGACATCTATGTCAGCTTTAGAATACTATCCTAGGTAAACTTTGAAAAAAGTGTCCCATGTATTATTAAAATTCGTGCTTCACATATTCTGTACCTTTCATAGTTTACATAACCGACCTTATAACATGTAATAATTGTACCATTAGGTACACACTAATGGATTATATTCCTTCTATTTTTAGCAATGGTTTTATAAAAATCTATAAGAACAGACTCAATAGCATCTTTCACTTCAGGATTTTCTGAAATGTATTTTACTATACTCTTAATAAACTTAGTAGCCTTACCTAGGGAAGTTTTAATTATTAAATTATTTAATGCCATTTTTTTATTCTCCTTCATTTTTTTTTTAAAATGTTTTATGGCTCTTGATAAAATTATTTTTTTTTAAAAGTTGCTCGTTGTTAAAAAATCGTATTCCATAAGTTTTAATGTCAGTTTTTCTTCACTTATATTTTTATTTATTTTAAGTAATGCGTCTGCTTTTTTCTCTATTTTTTTATCTTGAAATTCATTTTCTAAAGTATTAACCAAGTAATTTTTTTGAGCTTCCGTAACATTTGTAGTAGAAATTTTATCCTTTATTGTCGTTAATTCCATTTTGTTACTCATACTTATACCTCCATGTCTATAAATACATAACTATCATTAAAAAATTTTGCCATCATTTACGCCCTGAAACGTCATTTCCAGACCCTATCGTGTCCCCTGTATGTTAAGACTCCATTCGTTACCACTGTACCACTCTAGCCATTAGACAGCAGCTTCTATGTCTGCAGGTCGGCTCTGAACCCAGCCTACGGATCAGATTACAGAATCCATAGACTACTCAATTATTTTTGTGAAGTTCTGGCTGAGTTCACCAGAGGTCTACTTTTTAGCGTTCATTCATAAGCAGCTGTCGGCTGTCGCGTATCGAAATATGAAACCTATGTACTACAACCCTATCTCTCAGCTTGTCTCCTACTCCTATGATGATAATATAGACCATTTTTATGTTCTCTTCATTGGCCTTCCATAATCCCATTTTTCTCTTTAAGTCCCGTTCGCATACACTCAAAAAGTTCAAAGGCTCTATTTCTACTACAAACAATTAACACACTTATAAAATGCAACTCACATTGTATAGATGGCATCTGAAATCATTTAACTAATTACACCCATGATAAAAGCTAAAATACTGGTAATCAGTAATAATATACCCGCACGCTTAAATACGTATCTATACTGTATGAGCAACTCATCTGGGTAGATAAAAAATTTCAGAGGGTTATCTGGATACTTGTCAATATACTTTTTTCTGATTACTTGTCCTCTTGCTACTGACTTTTGTGCAAAACTAGCACATAAAATAACTACTAGCATTAATAGACTTATCAAGAAGAATACCAGACTTCCTGATTTATCAAAAAGATTCCGCAGACTGTACCCTAGAAGTACCAATAAAATAATAATAAAAACAATTGCTATATTTATAATAAATACAATAAATTTACTCATATGAATTTTAAGATAGACTTGTTGCTTTTTTATTTGATCCTCAGTTAACTTAGCCCTTTCTTTTATACGAAAAACACGAATTTCTTTATTTATTTTATTAAGTTTTATCGCCTGCACTATACCAAGTACTCCAAAAATAAACATTGCTGTTTCAGCTAACAGAATAATCAACATAAAAAATTAAATTTCCTCTCTAAAAAGACTGTAGGTTAATTTTAACCCTTACAGTCTTTGATTGTCACTAAAGCAATTGTATAATTTTAATTTTTACGCTAAATCTGCGACTATCGTTGTAAAGAGAGTTACTGTTGCAGTTACAATCGCACCTACAATATCAGCCGGTAACATTCCCACAATTAATATAGCAGTCCCAGTAACTGCAACAGCAATTACTGCAACTTGACCAATCTTCCCCAAAGTCTCGGTGAAAGTTCCCCAACTCGGAAAATCAGGCAAATTAATCTTGATTTCCAATGCAATAGTCAGCGTTTCACCAAGAACACCTTCATCAGTTTCAAACGCCGTCCATGCAAGTTCAATTGTGTATGAACCATCCGAGCCCGTTGTAGATTTAACAGAAAGTTGTCCATTTTTAATTTCACTAGTGAAACTGAGTGTATTAAATTTATCAATAATAAGATCATTAATGATATTGTTCGAAGCACCCAGTGAATTTAGGAAACCATTCATACTTGCCTCATCAACTTTACCGTTTTTAATGGTAATAACGGTGCTACCATCTGCTTTTTTGAATGAAGTAGTAATTTTACCAGTAATTTTCATCCACTTCGTATCAAACATTGTAAATTCGACTTCTTGGTCATATTCACAATTCGGCCACAATGACTTCAAAGCAGCTTTCGCTGACACACCTGTAACTTTGTCAAATTTGGATACACCCTGATCTTTCCCGGAAGCAGCATCTTGATCAATATCAATCCCAGTTGAACCTGCTGTATATTCTGTAAACTGATCAAAACTCCAGTTTGAAGGCATCTTAAAACCTAAGTTACCACTCCAGCCATAAGACATATTAGCGACGAAACTGTACTTAACCCCGATTTTTTCCGCATACAGACAAACATTACGCGTTCCATAGACCCCAACTTCGTAACCAGAATCTGCGACTGCGGCGAGAACTCCCTTCAGGTACGGAATAACCGTTCCGTCGATATCACCATCTTGAATGTCAACATCAACCGCAAAGTAAATAGTAGTTCCTTCAGGAAAACCTAACTTACGTGCTGCAGCAGTTGCCATGCCGCCATCTGTTGTTCCTTGACTGTTTGTAAAATATTTTTCTTCATAACCGCCATCTTCATAAATCGGAAAGAGGCTCAGACCAGCTGACGTAATCGCTGTAATTTCATCAGCTGTTAAATTCTTAGGGCGCTCATTGCTGCCTGTCCCAACTGTTCCAGTAAGGTAGCGGCCTACAATTTCAAAACCTGCATTTTTAAATTTGGCTATTGCCGCTGATGTTAACTGTAGATTGTTGCCCAACCTGTTTGCCCATTTTCGGGAGCCTTTTGAAACCCACTAACATCTCCATATGTTTTGTTCAACCATCGTTGTGTTTCTAACACCATTTGATCCATTAAAAAACTTCCTTTCACTTAAGAATGAACTCAGTATAAGATCTGTTTTCTAAATCATCAAACGTATGTTCGATATTAATTTGATTAAATTTAATTTTCGACACACAATTCCGCAAAGAGATAATTTTAAGCAAACAAATAGACCCCAGCAATTAAGTTGGAGTCCATGAGTGTGTGGATTGTTCAAGTCCACATAAAAGAGTCAAACTCTTTGCTCTCACATCTACTTTACCTGTGTACTATCATTTTATGGTTATTAAGTCCAATATGATATACTGATAAACGGCTACAGTACAAGGCTGTTCACCCTTAATTAAACTGTATGCTAGAGGGTGAAAACTCTTTGCAAGTAACATTTGCTCTAATCTGCTTCTTTAGTTGTTCAATTGTTTATCATTTATTTGGTACTCAAGGCTAATGGCACGAAGTAGTTTTTAAAGAGGCTGTGACATAACTAGCCTCTACTTACTATTTCATGACAGCAGTTGGCAAAAGATTACTTTAGCCAACTCTATCTGAGCCTCAGGATCTCGAAAGGAAGAAGGACACTATCAATACTAAAATAATTGCACCTATAACCGAAGGAATAATGGCCATTCCAGCAATTTGTGGACCCCATGATCCCAAGATAGCTTCACCAACGACCGATCCTACTAAACCAGCGATAATATTGCTGATCCAGCCCATAGACTTACCCTTATTCGTAATTGCACCTGCAAGTGCACCAATAATTGCACCAACAATTAACACCCATAACCAATGCATTAAAACTCCCCCTATCTCAATAATCATTCCTGCTTTTACACAGAAAACAGGACAAAACCTCTAAAAGTATTGCCCCCCTATATATTCCGACAACTTTAAGTCAATACAATGCAACAGATCCCTTATATACCTGAGACCCATTACTCCTTGTCTTTTTTATCAACCTTATCTTTCAAATCATCCACAGCACCCTTGACCGCATCTTTAGCATCACTTAGCTTATCTTTTGCTTTGCCAAGAACACCTTGTGCCTTGCCTTGAGCCTCACGTGTCTTATCGCCGGTTGCTTTTCCCTCAACTTCTTTTGCTTTGCCTGCAACCTTATCCTTTGCACTATCAAACTTTTCTTCTTGACTCATAGCAGCAACCCCTTTCAGATTTTAGATAAAGAAAAACCTCTAATTGTTAAACATAACAATCAACGGTTCTCCTTCAACCTCTAAGAAAATGGTAACATTGGATAATATTATAAGCAATAATATTGCTCATAGCTTATAAATAGCAAAAGAGTCACCTAAAAACTTATGATTTTTTCAAAGATTCAATCTTAACCAACTCACCACGCACAACAATTCGATTATTTTCTCCAGTTTTAGCTGTTAGACAGGTTACCAAAGTTAACAACTTTTTTCCTGGCACATCTTTAATCCATTGAACCTGATACTCATCAACGACCTTTTTTACCGTGATTCGATATTGATAGACCCTTTTATTATCGGTCAAATAAATTAACTCGCCTTTTTTTACTTTTGTTAATGGGGAGAATAAAATTCGCGGATCCTTCATGTGATGGCCTGCTAAGGCATAATTTCCTTGTCCCATTTTTTCGTTACTTTTCATCGTTCCTGTCCCGCGTAATAAATTTTCATTGCGAAGCCCATAAAAAATCGGTAATTTCATCTTAACAGCCGGTATCGCCAACTTCCCGATAGCATGCGTATTATCACTCCACGCATCTTTTACTGCAGCCGGACCTGCTGGTTTAACCTTTTTAAAATCAAAGCTTGTTTTTGATTTTTTAGCTTGGTCAACTGACTGTGTTTCGCTCTTCAAAGCATTGTGGGTCATATCGCCGATAACTATGTTTTTGATTTGCTCATTAAAAATCATTGCTAGTCCAATTGCTAGTAATAAAACCAAACAAAATATTTTTATTGAAGCTGCTACCTTTTTTTTCATTGTCTACCCTCACTCTGATAAGCTTCTCTGATCATCTGCTTACCCCATTTTTCTCATAAAAATTATCTAGAAATAGTATAATACTACTTGCCCTTCCGACCAAGTCAACACACTAACCTAAACAAAAAATAAACACGCTAATAATCATCAGTGTAGTAACCTCAAAAAGGCAGAATATTTTGAACATAGAAAAACTGATCTTTGAGTCACATAATACAAATTTAAAATAAGGAGCTGGGTTTTTGACCCAGCTCCTTATTTTAAGCCAATATCAAGCCTCTATCCAGCGTAAGCACTTATGTTTACTCATTCTTTAGCTCAACTGCTCTTTTTTAGTGACATCCGATAAATGTACGAATGCACATACTTGATAATTTCTGTAACGATCAAGACTATTATTCCAGCCACAATCGGAACTCCCCAGCCAGCTATCCACCCTGGTGCAGTTGTATGGAATATTTCCTGCATAAATGGCAGATATATAATTCCTGCTTGTAATACCAGTAAAACGGCTATAATATAAAAAGCCATTTTATTTTGGAAGAAGTATCGCGAGAGCACTGGATGACTATTACGCATATTGAAGAGATAAAAAATCTTCCCAAAAATAATCACATTCAGTGTCATTGTACTACCAACAGCAGCTGACATTCCTTGTTTCGTCATTATATCGTATGCAATCATCCCTAGACCTGAAATAAGCAACGACACATAGGTAATTTCAATAATATCTGCTTTTTTTAAAATTCCTTGGTTAACCTTTCGTGGTCCCCGTGTCATTATTCCCTTTTCAGCTGGTTCAAAAATAAATGCAAACTGAATAGTCAAGGCGGACACCATATTTATCCATAATAACTGCGTCGGATAAAGTGGCATTGTTTGATCTAACAGAATGCTCATAACAACAATCAGTCCTTCAGCAAAGCTAGTCGGTAAAAGGAAACGAATTGTCTTGCGAATATTATCAAAAATATGCCGTCCTTCTTTGACAGCTGTCAAAATCGTCGTAAAGTTGTCATCTGCCAAAACCATATCAGCAGAGCTCTTAGCAACATCCGTCCCTTTAATCCCCATCGCGACCCCAATGTCAGCTTGTTTCAGTGCGGGTGCATCATTAACACCGTCACCGGTCATTGAAACTACATGTCCTCTTTTCTGCTGAGCACGCACAATTTTCAATTTATCACTCGGTGTCGTCCGCGCAAACACAGTATACTTATCAATTCCCCTTGTTAGTTGTTCATCTGACATTTTGTCAAGTTCTGGCCCCGTGATTACATTGACCCTATCTGCCAATTTCAATTGTTTAGCGATCGCCATAGCTGTGTTAGGGTCGTCACCAGTGATCATTTTAACCTTAATGCCTGCATATCTTAACTTACGAATTGCTGCAGCAACTTCTTGCCGTGGAGGATCAATGATCCCCACCATTCCGACTAGATGAAAATCACGCCCGATGTGAGCTGTAATGATTTTATCTGACATCTCGTCCGCCTGCTGGTAGCCCAACGCGACTACACGTTTACCTTGTTTTGTCAGTTGCTCCATTTTGGCAAGCCATTCGTGTTCTTCAATCGTACTTCCATGCTTTTTCATTCGTTCAAAAAGCGTTTGTGGTGCTCCCTTGACCATCAAAACTTTTCTATCGTCTAAAAGAGCTAGACGAGCTGAATAGCGGAAAGCCGAGTCAAATGGCAGAGAATCAATTTCTTCAACAGAAGGCGCCTTGCCTGTAAACTTATGAAACAAGCCTGTCAACGCCCCATCAGTTGGCTCACCGGTCAGCACCCAACGCCCATCCTCTTGGTGAAAGGAAGCATCAGTCGTCTGCCCTGCAATTTGAATCATCCACTTCAGTTTCTCGTTATTTTTCCAGTCAATTTCCGTGCCATCCCTTTTTTGAATCTGACCAGTTGCATCATATCCAACTCCAGAGACAGTATACTGTCCATCGGCTGTGATAATATCTGTTACTGTCATTTCGTTTTTTGTCAGTGTTCCAGTCTTATCTGTGTTTACAATACTGACAGCCCCTAAGGTTTCAACCGCGGGTAAAGTTTTGACAATGGCTTTCTTTCGTGTTAATTTACGCGTTCCCATCGCTAAAACCACTGAAACACTTGCGGGCATACCTTCTGGCATTGAGCCGACGATCATCGTAATCACGGCAATTAAAAGTGTAGGTAAACTATATACTCGAAGAAAAGCCCCTAAGGCGAACATTAAAATCGCAACTGCCACAATAGCCAAAGAAAGTGCCCAACCCAGCTTATTTAAATTCTGCATTAAAGGTGTTACCTTGCTTTTGACCTCAACGACATCTTGTTGTATGTGTCCGATTTCTGTTTGTGCCCCTGTAGCTACTACAATCCCGACACCTGAACCACTAGTAACTGCAGTCGCAGCAAAGGCCATATTTGTCCGCTCTGCTAAAGGCAGCGTCTCCAAATCAATTGCTTCTTCGGTTTTGATGACAGAATCAGTCTCACCGGTCAGGTTTGACTCCTGAATTTTCATATTATCTGCAGAAACCAGCCGCAAGTCAGCAGGTACCGCATCCCCCGCTTCCAAGCGAATGATGTCACCAACTACTACCTGTTTAGCTGGCAATTCCACTTTATGTCCATCTCGAACCACATAACATTCGGAAACCAAGAGCTCTTTAATCTTGCTAAGAGCATTATCTGCCGAAACTTCTTGAAAAAAGCCAACTAATGCGTTTGCAACAATCACTGCTCCAATAACGCTCGAGTCAGGATAATGACGCAACAAAAGAGTGACAACTGCCGTGGCCGCTAGAATGTAGGTGATACTATTATTAAACTGTTTAAAAAACAACAGCCAATTAGAAGTTTTCTTAGCAACAAGTTCATTTTTGCCATTTTCTTCAAGCCTGCGTTCAGCTTCTTTGCTAGTTAGTCCCTGTTCTAAATGCGTTTTAAACTCTGTTTCTAGTTCTTCTGACTTCTTTTGCCAGAGCTGCTGTCTAGGCCCAGAATCATCATTGTCCTCACTTGATCCAATTAGATTTGTGTGCTTTTCTTCCTGCATAAAAAAACCATCCTTTGTGTTATTTATATTCTGATTATCGATCTGGTATACGATACGCCGCTATTTTCCCCTTAATATCTCACACCTCCGTCAAAATCCACTCTGCACTTTTAGTGCACCTAATCCCTTAAAAAGGTACAACACGTTACCTTATTATAACTTATTACATGTTAAAATGAGAATTTTTTAGCTTACTTGAATTAAACTTCTATATGTGTTTAATTCAATTGAAAATAATTTTGTTTTGTTGAATAATGGTTTAGTGGCTCTTTGGGGAGCATTAAATTAAAAGGATGGTTGGTCACTTTATGAAAAATAGAACACGAATTTGGATCATGATTGCGATTTTTATTGCAACATTCATGACTTCTGTGGAGATAACAATTGTTACTACCGCATTGCCTTCTATTATCAGCGAATTACACGGTCTTGCTTATCAAAGCTGGATTATGAGCACTTACTTGCTGACAACGGCGATAACGACACCCATCTATGGGAAGTTGGCCGACAGTTGGGGCCGTAAAATAGTTTTCCAGGTTGGAGTAATTCTCTTTACCCTAGGCTCGCTTCTAAGCGGCCTTTCTCCTTCGATTTTTTCTCTTATTTTAGCGCGCGCACTGCAAGGATTGGGAGCTGGCTCAATCATTCCATTGACTTTTACCATTATTGCTGACATATATTCTTTTCAAGATCGTGCCAAAGTCCTAGCCTTTAATAATACAGCCTGGGGTCTATCTGCCCTGCTTGGTCCCCTACTTGGAGGCTTCTTGGTCGACACACTCAGCTGGCACTGGGTTTTCTTCGTCAATGTTCCGCTGGGCGTACTTATTTTTCTAGTTATCACTTTTAAATACACGGAGACTTTAGCAGCTAAAACTGTTCTGCATATCGACTGGTATGGAATTTGCTGGCTTTCTATTACCTTAATTGCTTTACTGATTGGCATTCAGCAAATCAATATCAGTATTCGGAGCTCAATCATTTTATTCAGCGTTTCACTGCTGAGCTTCTTTCTTCTCATCAAACAGGAGAAGAAGGTTTCTGATCCGTTGATTCCCTTCGAAATGTTTGTAAATCCTACTTTTTCAATTCAGGTCGTTACATCAACCCTTTTAAGCGGGATTCTTATTGGTTATCAAATCTATTTTCCTATTTGGCTGCAATCTATTTATCGTGTTCCCGCGACCATTTCAGGTCTTGTTGTTACTTCAAGTTCGGTCATGTGGCTACTCGCTTCATTCCTTGTTGGTGGACTATTGAGAAGATTTTCACCTAAAAACATTATTTTGGTGGTCGTTTCAGTTCAATTTATCTCTTACCTCTCGCTGCTTTTCATCAATTCTTCGTTTCCATATTGGGTTTTCTACCTTATCGCTGCGATCAGTGGTTTCGGTATGGGAATTGTCATCAGTATAAACATCATGTTAAGCCAGCATCTCGTTAGTAAAAAACTACTAGGCTCAGCCACTGCAATTATTACTTTAGGGCGAACACTAGGGCAAACATTAATGATCGGTATTTATGGTGCCGTCTTGAATCTCTTTATCCGTCTTCAATTACATGGTCTAAGATTTTCAGCTGTCAACAACTTCATTAGTTCAACTAACAAAATTGATATTCATTTGCAGCAAATATTTGCACCTATCGTACTCAACTCGCTGCACGCAGTTTTTGGAGTTGTAAATCTGTTGTTCATTGTTATTTTAGTAACGAATATGTTAGACCCTAACAAAGAGGTCATCCGTTAGTAACAGTCAATCACGGCTTAATCCTAATTTAATTGCAGGCACAGCTTACTACTGGCGAAAATCAACTTTTAAGCAGCTTCATTTTTTTACACATTAGTTACACGTTGAATGTAACATCGTTACATTCATAATCTATGCTTAAACTATGAGTTAAGTGAGTCGTTTATTGAATTAAAATATAACGTTGATTTTAATATTAACTTAACACCTTGCTAGCTATGGTGTATTATGATGCTAGCTGAATTTGGGAACGGAAGAATTGCAGCACCAATTTGATTAAGATTAATGCCTAACGGTGAACTATTGGAAGGTGTTGAAAGAGCCGAGCGCTACAATAAGCTGTAATAAAATCAATACAGCTATCAAAACACAGCCTCAGATTGTTTGCAAAAAATATTTCTAATATACACATTGAAGGAGTTTCTTATGTTAAAACATACTTTAATTTTCGGTCACCGTGGGTATCCGCACAAATTCCCTGAGAACTCACTTGCTGGTTTCAAATACAGTATCCAGCATCATATCGATGGGCTTGAATTCGATGTTCATCTAACTAAAGATGGTATTCCCGTAATCATGCACGATGAAACGATTGATCGAACAACTGATGGTAGTGGGGCAATTGCTTCCTATACGTTTTCTGAGCTGCGGCAATTTAAACTCAGAAATGCTGAACCGATTCCAAGTCTGGTTGAACTTTTAGAACTCGCTGCTTACCAGCCGGTACATCTTAACTTGGAGTTCAAGACCGACAAGACACACTATCCCCATATTGAGGAAACAGTGCTGCAGTTGGTCCGTAAAGCTGATCTTAAGTATCCTGTCATTTTCTCTTCATTCAACCTTGAGACCTTAAAAAAATGTCGCCAGCTCGATGCACAGCAGCAGTACTGTTGGCTGACAGAACGTCAAGTCACGAACCCTGAAGAGTTCATCAAAAAAACTGGTTTGGCAGGACTGCATTTGCAACACTACCAGTCAGCAAATGTCTTACAGCGCTTGTGGACCATTGATGATAAGGACTCTGCACGCCATTTATTTCAAGTCGGCGTTGACGGCCTGATCACCGATAATTTTGAACAAATGATGGCACTTCAAGAACAAGTTTTCTCCTCGCAGGAAGCCATTTAGTTTTCCTAGTTAACTAAAATCCAAACAAAAAAGCTCCGTGATCTAATAACCCTTTCATTTCTATATCAGGAGGGCTTGATCTTGGAGTCTTTTTATTTACTAATTATGTTACCTTATGTGCAACATAGCGTTATTCATCAATATTTTTCAAAAGCTGACTGAATGCTGGTTGCGATTTCTCATCAATATTATAACGTTTGCGATATGCAGTCACTGCTTGCGTATCAAAAGATTCTGGATCGACCTGCACAAAACTTGTATCAATTGGATCCACGTTCTTTATCTTTGCATCAAGAACGATCGGCAAATTATTGCCTTGTTGCTGCAGCTTATTTATCTTCTTCATTGCTTCATTCAATTCTTGAAGATTAGTAACCTTGAATCCGATTGCTCCCATGTCTTCAGCCACATGTGCCCAATCAGCTCCCAAAAGGTCAATACCATACAACGCTTGACCGCTCATTAGTTTTTCGTGTTGGATAAACCCAAAAGAATTGTTCTCCAATACAACATTGATTATAGGCAAATGGTACTTAACTTCTGTCAGCAAATCCGGCATCACCATTGCATAACCGCCATCACCGGAAATTGTCCATGTCTGACGTTCTGGAAAACTCAACTTACCTGCCAGACCCGCTGGAAGTCCAAATCCCATTGTCCCATACCACGGAGACATAGTCATTTTCTGCTCCTTGTTCAATGGTAGCTGGCGGATAGCCCATTCTGTGTTGTTTCCCACATCTAAGCCAAAAATAGCATCATCTGCTGCATTCTCGCGAATCGCTTTGATTACTCCTTCTGCAGCCAAGCCTTCGCTATCATCCGCAGCTAAGTCTTCCAACCATTTATCCCAATTCTTTTTATCAAGTTGAGCTGCTTTCAAAAATCTATTAGGTGCAACTGTATAATCAGATTTCAATAACTCTGTGAAGAACAATTTGGCATCTGACAACACCGTTAAATCTGCATCGCGCTGCTTACCTAAATCAGCCAAGTTATTGTTTACTTGAATGAATTTGATGTTCTGAGGTAAGTATCGTGCAAATGGGTAGTTGGTTCCTACAAACAAAACTAAATCTGCTGCTTGCGAAACCTCAAAACCTGGTTTAGTTCCTAGACGCCCACGTGAACCCATAAAATTAGGATGGTCAGTTGGAATAGCACCGGTTGCCGGTACAGTCGATAAAACCGGCAGACTGAATTTTTCAGAAACTTTAATGATCTCATTTCTTGCATTCATGGCTCCGCGCCCAACCCATAAAATCGGATGTTCAGCATTTTTTAGAGCTTTAATAACTGCTGCTATATCATTTTGTTGTGGTACTACTTGTGTTTCGACAGCTTTGATAGCCTTGGTTTTGAACCCATTAAAATCAATCTCCTGGCCTGACAAGTCGTCAGGAATAATGACAACTGAAACTGAGTGATGTGCATACGCTGAACGAATTGCCTCATCAACAACATAAGGTATTTGTTCGGCACTCACCACCTGTTTGTGGAAATCTGCAACATCTGCAAAAATAGGATCCTGATTCATTTCTTGAAAGAAATTCGTATTCATTACACCAGTTGCGGATTGACCAACCAAGGCCAGAACCGGTGTATGATCCATTTTGGCATCGTAAAGTCCATTTAACAAATGTACTGCTCCCGGTCCTGCAGATCCGAAACTTACGCCGATTTTTCCAGTCAATTTTGCATCAGCAGCCGCTGCTAATGCTCCAATCTCTTCATGCCTTACTTGAATATATTTTAAGTTTTCCTTTTCTCTGTAAAAACCATCAACTGTATTATTAATAGAATCTGCTGTAATTCCGTAGACATGGTCAATATCCCAATCCAAAAGAACCTTGGCAAGTGCTTGCCCTGCAATCATTTTTGTCATAATTATCCGCTCCTTAATTGTTACTTTTTTTATCACATGAACAATATAGCACTTTTAAATATTAACTACAACCTTAAAGTTATTTTTCTAAAGGTTTATGCTATTATCACATTAAAAGTAACATCTTAGAAAGGAGAATGACAATTGGCTAACAACCGTCTAAGCGATTTAGTTCATATTCTTGTGTACATCCAAATGCATGCAGAAAGCAAATTAACTAGCGACTTGATTGCAAGTAGCTTGAATACCAACCCAAGTTTGGCACGCAGAATGATGAGCCAGTTAAAGAAAGCATCATTACTGGACACGACTCAAGGAACCGCCTCTCCAAAGTTAAGTCGTCCGGCAACACAAATTACTATTTTTGATGTTTACATGGCAACAAAACCTGAATCCCCGTTACTAAAGGTTGATAAAAACACTTCACAAAATTGTGCTGTTGGGCATGCTCTGCCGAAAGTCCTCAATAAGTACTACCTTGATATTCAAAGTACTGCAGAAGCAAAAATGCGCAGAATTACTATTCAAGATATCATTAATGATGTAAAAATGGACATTGAACATCATCAAAAGGAATCTTCAATGTTGAACTCCTAATTTTAAGGCATTTTTTAATAATGCTCTTGACAACCTCTAATCATTTTTTTATACTGTCATTAATAAGTTTCAGAAAGGACGAATAATATGCGAAAGTTTACGTATGCCAATTTAAATAATTCTTGGCAAAGCCGGCACTGCTGGTTGTAATTCGTTGTTACGGATGCAATCTGGCAAACAGTTTGTATCTGTGCCGACTAACTTTCGTGTTGTTCGAAGTCTGCATAGGTCTAATACAGCAGGCTTCGGTTTTAAGGGTAAAACCAGAGCTGCTGGTTTGCCCTTTTTCTTTTGCCCTATTTTTTAAAACTTGGAGGAATTATAATGAAGAGAATGTATGCACTGATCGCAGCACTTGCTGCTTTTCTAATTTTTGCTTTTTTTGCAACCAATAAGGATAACGATACACATTCATCAAAAGCAAAGATTCCCACAGTCGGTATTTTACAGTTAGTGACCCACCCTGCCCTTGACCAGATTCACCGTGGTTTTGTTGATGGACTTAAAGAATATGGTTATACTCCAGGGAAAAATATTAAGATAGACTTTCAGAATGCTCAAGGAGACCAGAGTAACCTTAAAACGATGAGCACAAAATTTGCGAACGAGAATGTTGATCTAATGGCAGGAATCGCAACTCCAGCAGCTCAAGCTCTTGCTAATGCTGCAAACAAAAAAACCCCTGTCATCTTGGCAGGAATCACTGATCCAAAGGGAGGCGGCTTAGTTTCTTCCGATAAACATCCTGGCGGCAATATTACTGGTACTTCAGGCGAATCACCTTTGAAGGAACAATTGGATCTACTAAAACAAATTCTCCCGAATGCTAAAACTGTTGGTATCATGTATACTTCCTCAGATCATGGCGGTCAATATAATGCTAAAAAATTCGCTAAGCTCTGCAAGCAAAGAGGGATCAACTACAAGTTATATACGATTTCTAGTACAAATGATATGCAGCAAGTAGCTGAACAAGCTGTTTCTCAGGTTGATGCCATCTACGCACCGCAGGATAACGGGATTGCATCTGCAATGAAAACACTGGTTAATGTTGCAAATAAAGCAAAAATTCCCGTAATACCTTCTGCTGATACAATGGTCAAGGACGGTGGACTAGCATCCTATGCTATCAACCAGTATGATTTAGGAAAAGTTGCTGGTGAGATGGCAGGACAAGTGCTGCATGGACGCAAGACAGCTGATTTTCCAGTAGCATATGTTACCAAAGGAAAGTATGTCATTAATCAAAAAGAAGCTCAGATATTAGGTATTCAATTACCGCAAAGCATTGTGGAACAAGCTGAAAAAGAGGGGGAAGTTTTTAAATGAGTATGATAGTATCTAGTATTGGTCAAGGGTTGCTATGGGCCATTTTAGGAGTTGCGCTTTTCCTAACTTTTAGGATTCTTAATTTCCCGGATATGACAGTTGAAGGAACTTTTCCGTTAGGTGCCGCTACTGCAGTTACTGCCATCAGTCATGGTATATCACCATTATTAGCAACTGTTTTAGCTTTTATAACAGGCGCGCTGGCTGGGCTTATTACTGGGCTGCTCTATACCAAAGGTAAAATACCTATCCTGCTAGCGGGAATTTTAGTCATGACTGCTTGTTTATCGGTAAATCTGCGAATCATGGGTGGAGCTAATGTTTCACTATTAGGTAAAAAAACTGTTTTTAGCAGTCATTTTCTACAATCATTACCCAAGTATTTTGACAGTGTTTTTGTCGGACTTTTGATGATCATAATTGTGACCGCCCTTCTCATTTTGTTTTTGCAAACAAACCTAGGCCAAGCATTTATCGTTACAGGTGATAACCCTGTGATGGCCCGCTCTTTCGGCATCAACACCGACAACATGACAATCATGGGATTGATGCTGTCAAACGGTCTAATCGGATTGGGTGGTGCCTTAATCTCACAAAATAACGGTTACGCCGACATTAATATGGGGATCGGTATTATCGTGATTGCTCTGGCATCAATTATTATTGGTGAAGTTGTTTTTGGAGAATTAACCCTGAATGAACGTTTAGTCGCAGTAGCTCTTGGCAGTATTCTCTATCGTTTTGTTCTGTTGATCGTATTGCAGTTGGGCTTCAGCACCAATGATTTGAATTTATTATCTGCCATTATTCTTGCTATCTGCTTAATGCTTCCTAACCTCAGCAAATCATTAAAACTAAATCACGTAATTGCGAAAGGAGTGAATATTGATGAAACAAAATAGTGTGCCTATTCTTTCTTTAAAGAACATCGTGACCTTTGTAAACCAAAAAACTCCTTCTGAAACCATGATTTTGAAACATCTCAATCTTGACGTTTTCGATGGTGATTTCATCACAGTCCTCGGCTCTAATGGCGCCGGAAAGTCAACTCTTTTCAATACAATAGCCGGTACCTTGCCTCCAAGCAGTGGACAAATTCTGCATGCTGGTTCCGATATCACCGGTGATTCCGTTGAAAAAAGATCACGTTTTCTGGGGCGGGTTTTCCAAGATCCCAAGTTAGGGACAGCTCCTAGAATGACAGTAGCGGAAAACCTGCTGCTAGCAACTAAACGCGGGCAACGCCGCACGCTTGCTTTACGTCAATTGAAGCAAAACATGCCAGCATTCAAACAAGCAACTGTTTCAATGAACAATGGTCTGAGTGAACGCCTGAATACAGCGACTGAGAACCTCTCCGGGGGACAGCGTCAAGCATTAAGCTTCCTTATGGCGACGCTTAGGCGCCTGATGTCTTGCTTCTTGATGAACATACCGCTGCTCTGGATCCTAATACAAGTGCTCAATTAATGGACCAGACCAATAAAAAAGTTCTGGAACAAAAATTAACCTGTTTAATGATCACCCATCACTTGGATGATGCTTTAAAATATGGCAATCGTTTGATTGTCCTAGATGATGGTCAAGTTAAGTTCGACGTACGTGGAAAAGAAAAAGATAAGCTTACCAAAGAAAAGTTACTAAGCTTTTTCGGCAATATTGCTTAGCTGTTCATTCATGATTGCTTAGAGAATAAACTTATTGTTATTGTAAATAGTTCAGTCCTAGGGGACAGGGTAAAAGTCAAATTTGCTCCGTTCCCTAGTTTGTTCTGCATAAACGTATTCCGCTAATTAATCCTCTTCATTCCACACTTAACTCAGCAGTAAGCCAAAACAATTCTATTGTAATGGCTTTAAATCTTCAAAATGCCATGTTGCTAGAATATGTTCAGTTCCTACTTGATGTAAATCAAGACCATAAAAAGTAACAAAGTGATGTGAAGGAAGAATCCCCGCAAATTTCTTAGTATGAACGCCACTCATTTTTATATGAGCAACTACACGCTTATCTTGCTCTGTCAGAGAAAGAATTTCTAGCTTAAAATCATTAAAACTCTCTCGCAACTCCAATACACCTTCTTTGAAGCCGGTAAGATCAGGGCTTTTCCCAACGTCGGCTGGATGATTAATCCAGTTTGGGCTTAACAGCCGATTATAAACCGTTACATCTCCATTATTGAAAGGTTCATAAAATTGAGTAATGAGCTCTTTTTTTGACATGCTTAACACTCTCCATATTACCAAGTTTAATTTTTTGAGCAACTTACATAGATTGCAACCTGTGCTACACTTAAACTTACTTTATTGAAACAGATTCTATAAGTTATGTGCTCACTATAGAAGGACTTTGCTTACAACTTCAAGATAAGAATTTCAGTACAATTATTTTTCAATGTCTATTGCTCTAATAAAAATACATAATCGTTATTATTTACTCGTGTATATGTTTTTTTATTGCGCTACAGATCATCAGATAAAGTTTGCTATTGATGCGTCTCTCCACCTCACACCATATCTATATTTTAATGCAACAAAAAGCTTCAGTTAAAAAATCAACAAGTCTCATTTTTAACCGAAGCCAAGAGTAAGATCAAAGGTTAAATTTTAACCTAGTCCCTCTATTTGTTCTGTAAGTCAAAACTATTCGTCTGCCTCACACTACTCATAGTAAAGTACTCACTATAACTATATTCATAATTTCACGTTAGTACAAATTTACTCATTAAATAACTTAAAAACTGTGTTGTCTGATCATGCTTGCATTTCAATATATTTTTTTATAATTCTCTTCAGAGGCCGGAAATTTGGTTGAAGATCATACTCATGTGTCTGTGCACTTGTCAAATCCGCAAGTTCAGTTTTTATTCTAGTAATATCGCGCTCATCGCTATATTTTATCCAACTAATATTTTCCAACCAATCAAAATAAGCATGCTTGCCCTTGCCGTAACTATTTCCAAACAATAAACATGGAGTCTGTGTTAAAACTGAAAAGACCATTGCATGGAAACGATCAGAGATGATCAATTCTTGACTTGCAATTTTTTGCAGTTGCTCTTCAAAAAGCTTTTGGCGTGTTTTCGGTGTGATTTGAGTTGGGGTTTCCAAAACCGTATCAGTTCTCTCCAATGAGTAATGCTTTTTCAAAATTACTTTCAAAGATTCAATAAACGACTCATCTAAGATTTTCTCGCCGTCATGACGCAAAACAAACAGGGCTCCCGAACGTTCAGCATTAAATACTTTAGGTTTAAGATATAAAACCATATCTGGAATAAATACTATCTTGTTCTTGAAAGTTTTCTGCATCCGCCGATAGCTTTGAGCATCACGAGCCAGTAAAACCAAATTATGATTTTTATTATAGGCGTCTTGGCTCAGCCTTTTCTCACGCTCGCCGTAAGCTGTTTTTTCAAAGTGAATCGACTGTGGAAATGAAATTGTCAAATTATCTACAAAAGTACTAAAAACTGCACGTCGATCTTCTTCAATATCCGTGTACAGGTTGCCCATGTTTCCGCCGCCAACATAGCCCACAATATCCTGCTTTGTAATAATTTCTTTCACTGCCTTGATTCCTGCTTCATTATCGTAATCCATGATTTCGATATACTGATAATTTGGAAACTCTTTTTCAAAGAAGATGCGTGAAACCAAGGAAACAGCTTGATCCCCCATATTCGTATAGCTTGGTACTCCAAACATAAACATCTTTGGTTTAGCATTTTGTGGAAGCTGTGCACTTGATTCTTTCGTTTCAATAAAGAAATCTGCCATCTCAATCATCCCTTTGCTGATTCTAAGATTACTGGTGTGTTTTTAAAGACCTGCTTGCACACCCTGTCAGTCTCCTTAATATACTTACCTATATTAATTATCATGGCCTTCATCCCCAGAATATGCAAGAAATTAGCACTTTGATTGCTTCCACACATACTTTGTTTTTTTCCCAGCATATTTACAAGTGTGGGATCTAAAAACATGTGAAATACAAAAAATACGGCGCTAGTCGTTAGACACTGCGCACTAATTCTAAATTACGAACATCATCTGCTCTTGAATCTTGACTATAAGTAATCTTATCGTTAAGCAAAAAAGGCTGACTGTTAAAACACGCTAATTCATATGCTTCAACTTAAAACAAAAACCCCATCCCCAGCGGGATAAGGTCACAGTGATAGCTTGCATGAATAAGACCCGGTCAAGTATCTTTTAAGCTATGTCACATTTCCATCTCTTGTTCATCATTCATGCATTACTTACGTTCAAAAAATGTCTTCACATATGCAAAAAATCAATCACCGATTTTTTTGCTTAGCTCCTCTTTATTACCAACGAAGAGAAACGCTGGAGTGTCTGATTGGCTCTTCCGGCTGTCTGCAAGGCTACCCACATCATAAGGTGTGAAACCGATCTCGGTGATTAATGAAGCAACCTTGTCTTTTAAAACTGCATCATTACCCGCAATAGGCAAAGCGACTCGTTTAACATTGTCCTTGGACGTTGCCAGTCTCGCCAGATCGGCAACTGGGATTGTATTAAAAGCCTTAACAACATTTGCACCCTTAAAATGCTGTGCCACCAACTCAGTTGTTGCTTTTTGATGCTCACGCAATTCTTCGATATCGCCGTCACGGTGTGGAAAATAATTGGTAGCGTCAATAATATCTTTTCCCTGCAGTAACTGACTTTCTATTTCAAAAACAGCCTTGTAAGGCACGGCGAGAACAACAACATCTTGTCTGACTACTTCCGCTAAATTGCCAGCTTGTGCCTGTGAACCCAAGCGTTCGATCGTTGGCTTCAACTTTTCCAAACCATGTTTGTTCGTCAGAACCACGGTGTGTCCTTTACCAATAAAAAGCTTAGCCAGTACTTGAGCTACATGACCTCCGCCAATAAAACCTATTTTCATCTAATGCACCTCCAAACAGTTTCTACTTCTATAAACTACGCTCTTGCCGCCATTTTAAGCCATTAAAGTTCAAGATACAACTTAACTGGCTGGAAATCACAACATTTATGGCACAAAGTTTTGTGGCAAGGCTACTTGAAAACCTGCATTTCTTGTTGAACGCCCAGTTTGATAGTCAAAGACATAACGTGGCTGAACATTGAACAAATAAACATTAAAATTCAGCGAACCGTCATCAGACAAAGCCTGCATATGCACCCCACGAGCCATCAACTCTTGGTTTCTAAAAAGTGGCTGGACCTGATAAATAACTTTATGCCCACTCCTCAAAGCATCTCGCACTTTCTTTTCATAAATCGTCTGCAACCGTTGGTTAGAAAAGGCAGTTTGAGTAAAAAGATTTTTAGGATTATTCTGATCACCGCTTTCTTGCATGCGATCATAGTTCCCGTCTTGATCAATTCCTCCAGAGATTGAATAGGCAATCAGATGACCACGATTGATAATTGCTTCTCCATTTTCCATTTTCTGGTGCCATGCTGTCGGACGAACATACTGTCGCATTCTTTGCTCGTCGTCTACAACATTTCGCTGCTCTAAATAAGCGGTATTGGGGCTTGATGTCCGATTCAAGCTATCCAACGAACTGTAGACCACCATATTTTTCTTCCATGTACTCATCTGCAGTGTACTTTTGTCACCATTAACCATCACTATTGGGGTGTCCCCAGAATGAAAATCCAGCGTAACTAACTTTTCAGCAGTTACGTCTTTGCTTGCGCTCTTTTGTTCCGTATTTGGAGTCGTTGCATCGTGTGTACTATTCTTTGCCAACTGGTCTGGCCGGGCAATAGCATAGATTAGCAACAGGATCACCACAGCTGCACTCGGCAGTAAAGTTCTTTTTTTCCTTCTTCTACTCATTCCATTTTCCAACTTTCGTTCTTAGATAAATCATTCTTTCAAGCCGATAAATTGTACCCAAAAATGATTCTTGTTATATTGTAACAGAAGGATGCAATTCAAAAAATACACTATAGGAGGATGTTTTATGAGTAAAATTGCAGTTGTCGTCACAGATTTAGTCGAGGATATTGAATACACATCCCCTGTTGCTGCTTTAGAAAAAGAAGGACATGATGTTGTTACAATCGGATTTGAAGGTAAAGATTCAGTAACCGGCAAACATGGAACTAAAATTTCCATCGACAAATCCATCAAAGAAGTAGATCCTGCTGATTTTGACGCTCTATTGATTCCTGGTGGTTTTTCTCCAGATCAACTGCGTTCGGATCAAAATTTCGTTGACTTCACTAAAAAATTTCTGCTTGCAGATAAAAATGTTTTCGCAATTTGTCATGGCCCACAACTCTTTATTCAAACGGGATTGGTTAAGGGGCGGACATTAACATCATATTTGACAGTTCAGCCTGACCTTTATTACGCCGGTGCGCTTGTCAAGGATGCCCCAGTGGTAATTGATCACAACCTGATTACCAGCCGAACACCTGACGATCTGCCTGCATTCAACAAAGAAATTGTTGCAGCACTCAAATAATCTTTCTGTATGTTAACAAAGCATAAAACATAATAGACTGGAGAATTTGTGACACCATACCAACCTCTGTCACAATTTCTCCAGCCTTTTTCGTCTCTTTAATACTTCATACTATTGTTTTTGATGATACTTACGCATTAATTCTGCCAAATGGACTTGATGGGTTGCAAACTCGTGCGTGCGACAAACATAATCGTTTTCACGCCCTATTTTAGCAATATATCCGTTGATGTAATCAACCTCCGTTGGGCGCCCCTTAGAAAAATCTTGATACATTGATGGATAATGATATTTATAAGCATGGCTGATTGTCGTCACTGAATCGATTTCCTGCTGGCGCGTTTCAATCAAATGAATTCCTGCACGTTCGCATGCGTCATAGGCTTCATTGAATAATTGCCGTGCCATCTCTGGTACACCCTCATATTCGATAAATTGCCCCATTTGAACCTCAAACATTGTACATAAAGTGTTAACTACCGCATTAAAAACAACTTTCGACATACACATACCCAAGTAATCTTCAGCAAAAATAGGGTTAAGCGAGGCCTTTTTAAACTCAGCCATCATTTGCTGAGTAACCGCAGCAGGTGTAGTTCCGACGTATTGTGCTACATGCATTTCCTCGGTGCCTTCAGCACCCATAAAATCAACATTTGCAGGTCCATCAAGGCGTGTTGCAATCATCGCCGTCCCGCAGATAATATGCTCAGCAGGGAAATACTTGGCAATTTTTTCAAAGTGTCCCATTCCGTTCATTGCAGAAAAAACGTACTGGTCTTTATGAAAAATTCCAGCTGCATTGTCGCGTTTCAGCTCTTCGTCAAGCTGCATCTGCTTTTTGAAAATAATCCAAACATCAGGATGACCTTGATACTCTTCAGGATAGAAAATGTTGATTGGTACAATTCGTCGATTCTTATGATCGCGCGCTACAGAGACTCCCCCTTGCTGCCGAACCTTTTCAACATTAGGTTCCCAAGTATCAATAAAATCAACCTTGACATGCGCATTTTCCTGCAGCATAACACCATAACGATATCCCATAGCTCCTGCACCAATAATTCCATAATTCATAAAATCACTCCTCACAATATTTTGACACGTAAAAAGCACCCCTTGGTTTTCAACCAAAGGGCGCTTCCGCGTGGTACCACCTTTTTCAAATTATTCTCACGAATAATCTCTTAGCATGTATCAAGTTTAATAATATATGCGCACATTAATGGATGCTGCCCATTCGTCTCGAAAAACGAAGTCACAGAATCAAGCTTTCACACAATAGCTCTGGTATCTTCCCACCCAACAATACTCTCTAAGCAAAACTATTATCTTACTCCTTCAATTCCAAACGAACCTATCAAAGATTGTCGCCAGTTTAACCTATATCACCATAGTATGTCAAGTTGTTTTCTTCATTCTATTTTAATTAATTTATTATTTTGCTTAATTATCTATGTTTGTTCAGCGCCTAATACTTAGTAATACAATTGGCTTTTATTTTTTTTATAAAAAGTTGACTATCTAATATGCTTGAGTTAGACTACAGTTATATTAAAAAGTGATGAGAGCAAACGCAATGATAAGAACTGATAGTTTCTTGACGATTTAAGCGAGCCTGGGTTGATGCAAGCAGGTATCTAAAAGAAACCATTGATCATCTTTGAGCGCTGCAGTTAAAAATCAGAAATCAAGTAAATTGCAGTGGGTAGCACCCATTATTGTGCTGATGGATTGATTTTCAGTCCGGGATAGAGGTTCATTTCATATGAACAAACAAAGGTGGTACCACGCGTGAGCGTCCTTTAGATAATATTGCTAATTATTATCTGGGGGGCGCTTTTTGTTTACTGTCATTAATTTAAACTTTTTTGGAAGGGGTAGTATTCATGAAGTTCACAGTTTTAGGTTCTGGTGCAATGGGTTATCGTTATGGTGTTTTATTGCAAGAGGCGGGCAATGAGGTTGAGTTTGTAGATACTTGGAAACCAAACGTCGAAAAAGTCTTGCAACAAGGCGGTGTCTACGTCTCACGTGATCATAAGGATCGCCGTCTTGTTCCCATAAAAATGTATTACCCTGAAGATTACACGGGTAAACCAGATGTTTGGGTCGTTTTTGACAAACAGATGCATCTCGCTTCTTTTCTTGAACGAATGCAACAATCATTTGATGAAAAGCAATATGTCTTGACTTGCATGAATGGAATGGGTCATGTAGAGAAACTACTGCAATACTTTAAACCGGAAAAAATCATTGCCGGAACAGCCCTTGTTGCCACTGTTTTAAATGGTCCTGGGGATGTTGACTTTATCGGTGCACGCGGTGCTGGTACGATGAATCTTGCAAACTACACCGAAAAACCGGATGAAATGACACATAAGATAGTTAATGAACTTGATAAAGCGCAATTTAATCCGAACTTGACTACTAACTTCATGGGAACATTGCTTGCTAAGGTTGTCTTCAACTCTGTGGTTAATACACTCTGTACGCTGTTTGAAATTACAATGGGTGAATTTGCAAGCTATCCTGGTGCAGATGAATTAAGCAAACAGCTAATCAATGAGGCCTATGATGTCTGCGAACGTGCTGGAATTCAGATGTTGAATACAAGACAGGAAGAATTAGACAGTGTGAACTACGTTTCAACAGTTGCCAATCCGCTACACTATCCATCAATGTACCAAGATATGTCACACAATCGACCAACTGAAGTCGATTACATCAATGGTTACTTAGTGAAGCTGGGACGTAAATATCACTACGAAGCTGCAACCCATGCCTTCTTAACGCATCTTGTTCATTTAGCTGAACATACACGACAGCAAAAAAAATAAAATTGCTGATATTCAGAACCGACTCCTAGCACTACTAAAAGAGGATTTAAGCTGTTCACAGTGCAAACAGCTTAAATCCTTTTTTAGTAGTTTATTATTTAACAATCTTTAGTTTCAATCAAGCCTTTAAGTTCAAACAAAATACTGATAAACTCTTTTTGAATTTTATTAGGCAAGAAATTTTTACGCACAACTAATGACATATTAAATCTTTCTGGCAACGGATCATCTAATTCCAAACAACAAAGATGATCCTGTGGTTTAACTGCATCATCTACTAGCAGACTGATACCTAAATCCGCATTAACCAGTTCCTTAATCAAGGATAATGTAGGTGTACTGAATGCAATTTGCGGTCTGAAACCTGCATACTTGCTGTAACTTGCCAGCGCTTGTGGGTGAACAAAATTATTGGTAAAGGTCACAAATCTTTCACCTTTCAACTCTGCAAAAGAAATATGTTTCTTCGAAACTAAGGAATGCTTTCGACTGACAACAACTCTAAAAGGATGCACCGCCAACAAAAAAGTATCCAACTTTTTTTCCTGCAACGGCCGAATCGATCCTAAAAGTGCCACATCTATCTTGCCCTGTTTTAACTTCTCCAGCAATTGATCAGACCCAGCTTCAATTGATTGAATATGTGATAGAAGTCCCTTATTTAGTAATTCTTGCGCGATTAGCGGGAACCACATTGTCCCGATTATCGGTGGCAATCCGAAGCGAATCATTGAAGAATCAGCATTTTGAACCTCACTGTATGCTAGATCCAAACTCTGCAAAATCTGCTGTGCTCGTTGAAACAGCAAGACACCCGCACGAGTCACAACTAACCGATTATGAATATAATCCCGCTTGATCAGCTGTGCCCCGAATTCATTTTCAAGACGTTTGATAGCAACTGTGATCGTTGGCTGACTAACAGAGAACTTATTAGCAACCTCAGTATAGTTTTTTAGCTCTACTAAATCATGAAAATAAGCCAAATCTCTTGTGTTCAACCCCATTCGCCCCTTCATCGCTTACATGTATATTTTACCATACACCAATAAGTTTCATCCAGACTGTACCTACACTCAGCCAAATAACAAGATACACAATTCCCAAAATAGCATTCATCTTCCACCATTCAGCCTGCTTGACGTAACCAGAGCCAAATAAAATTGGGGCTGGTCCGCAAGAATAATGGGTCGTTGAAGCAAACAAATTACCGAAAAATCCGAGCATTAAAGCTGCTAGCATTGCTGGTACCCCAGCAGAGATCGCAACAGCCAGTAAGGCACTGTACATCGCACTGATATGTGCTGTTGCACTCGCAAATAAATAATGACTGTAAAAGAAGGTTATGACCAAAATCACCAAGACAATAAACCAATTCAACCCACTGAGCGAACTTGCAATCGTTTTGCTCAGCCAAGGAATAAAGCCAAGATCATTCAGTTCGGTGGCCATCATTACAAGAACTGAGAACCATGTCAGTGTATTCCATGCGCCAGTTTCATGCAAAACATCTTGCCATGATAGAACACCTGTAATCAATAATAATGTCAACGCAATAAAAGCTGTCAAAGTTGCATCAACATGAATAAAACTACCTACGATCCAAAGAAGTAGTGCCACTATGAAAACAACAGTCATGATTTTTTCAGGAAGTGTCACTTTTCCCATTTTTTTAAGCTGCTTATCGGCCCATTCTCGTGCATTAGGAGTTGCTTTAATCTGAGGTGGATACATCTTATAAATAATAAAGGGTACCAGCAGCAACGAAATCACTCCAGGAACAAGTCCTGCAAGAAACCAGTTCATCCATTCCAAATCTACATTATTACTTTTAGCTAGTGACTGTGCTAAAGGATTTCCAGCCATAGCCGTTAAGAACATTGCCGATGTAATTGTATTTCCCTGAAATTCTGCAAAAATCAAGAATGATCCCATTTTGCGTTCCGTTTTATTTTTAGGATCCGAGCCAAATGCCTGTGCCAGCGATTTAATAATCGGATACATGATACCACCGGCGCGAGCTGTATTACTTGGTGTAGCTGGAGCCAATATCAAATCCACTCCAATTAAAGAATACGCTAAACCTAACGTTCTCTTTCCAAAAGCACGTACAAAAACGAAAGCAATTCGCCGTCCAAGACCAGTTTTTATAAATCCCCGTGATATAAAGAATGCCATCGCAATTAACCAGATGCTTCCGTTCCCAAAACCTGTGATCGCCTTATCAATTGGAACAGTCTTAGTTAATGTTGTTAAAGTAAATGCAATAATTGCAACCGCGCCAATAGGGAGCGGCTGTGTGATACATCCGATAATTGTCGCGACAAATAATGCAAACATATGCCATGCAGTAATGGATAGTGCCGCTGGTCGCAGCGGGGTTGCGAACCATAGTACTAATCCTGTCAAAAGGGGGATAAGGAATTTTTTGTATTTAATATTCTCTAAAGACTGCATAATTTATACTCTCCTTAGTATGATTGCAGCAATCTTAAATGAGTTTCCCACACATCACCAAATGATCAATGCTTATCTAGGATGTACTCCGCTGATTGTTGTCCTGCCTGCCGTCCAAAAACAACTGTTTCTGAAATCGAATTGCCTCCAATCCGATTATTCCCGTGTAAACCACCAGCAACTTCACCAGCTGCAAAAAGCCCTGGGATAACATTGCCATTCCCATCCAAAACATGTGTTTTTTTATCGATGTGAATGCCCCCCATTGTATAGTGGACTGCTGGTGCAATATGAATCGCGAAAAATGGCTTTTTGCTTAACTGCCGTTCCATCCCCGTTGTTCGTCCAAATCTATTATCCTGCTTATTCGTTACTGCCTCATTCCACTCGCTGACTGTTTGTGACAAGACCTCTGGGGATAAATTGATTTTTTCTGCCAACGTGTTCACATTTTCTCCTGTAACCACCAAACCAATGTGGTCATAAAATTCAATCGCTTTCACACGATTTCGCACACTTTGATCGAAAATCAAGTAAGCACTCTTATCTGGTAAATCAACAATTGAGTTAGAAACTATCTTACGTGTTCCCAGTTCATTTACGAAGCGTTTCCCCTGTGCATCGACTAAAATTGCACCTTCACCACGGACTGCCTCACCAATCAAATATGTGTGCGGATTGTCTTGTTGAACAGTAGGATGGACTTGAATGAGGTTCATTTGAACTAATTCTGCACCTATGTCCTCTGCTAATTCCAATCCATCTCCTGTTGCTCCAGGCTGGTTAGTAGTTTTATACCCTGCCAGATCTGGTCGATACTTTTTAATAATATTTTTAGAAGCACCAAATCCTCCTGTCGCTAAAATCACTGACTTGCCGTTTAAAGTACGCTCATCTCCGTTGGGAAGCTCAAGAGCGACTCCGGTGATCTTGCCAGCATCATTCTTATTTAAGGACGTAACTGTAACTTTGGTAAACAGGGGAATATTTTTCTGCTGTACTACTTTTAACAAATTTTGATCAAAAAGCTCCAATTGGTGCCATGGTAGCAGGACGATGAGTCCGCATCTTGCTCATTCCACCTGTAATCGTCAAATCATCAAGTTTGATATTATGGTCAGCAAGCCAATCAACTGCTAGTGCAGCATGGTTTGTAAAGTAAGATAGCAGATCTTGATCATTTAGCTTACCGCCGCCGCGATACGTTTCGCGGTAAAAATCTTCGAAATTATCGATAACGCCATGTTGAAACTGAACATTTGTTTCGGCAGCGTTCATACCAGATGAAGCCCGATTGGTATTTCCTCCAATTTGCTCCATCTTTTCTAAGATAACTGGTTTTAGCCCCAATTCATGTGCTTGAATCGCACTCACCAGCCCTGTACTCCCAGAACCGATCACGATTGTATCGTACTGATCCTGTAGTTTTTCAATTGATGTTGGTTCAAATACAAATTTATCCCCCATTTATACTTCCTCCTTGGTCAGCAGCTTAGCTTGACACATTATGTGATCTTTCACAAAACTAATGTAATTCCCAAAACACTGATCTAAAAATTCAGCTGTTTTTTCATGCGTTATTCCTTCCTTGTCAAGCTTATCTTTAACTGTTCCCAGCATGAACTCATTTGCAGGAAGAATATCAGCCATTACACCGGGGGCATCTAGAATTTGACGCAAGTTAATTTGAGCACGTACTGTCCCTTGTACTCCGTATGATCCGCCAACGATCATAACAGGTTTGTGCAGTAACGGATGAGCAACCGATGACAACCACTCGAGAACACTTTTTAGTGCAGCTGGAACTGCGTGATCGTACTCAGGTGTGGCAAAAATAACACCATCGGCCTCCGTAACCTTGTCGATCAACTCTAGGACACACTTTGGCGGAGATGACATCATATCCTCATTGAACAGCGGAATATCTTTTATTTCTTGGACTTCTATCTCCGCCAAATCACGATATCGCTCCTGCATATAGTTCAGCAGTAACCGATTAAATGAAAAACTTGCGTTAGTTCCAACTATCGCAATAAACTTTAACCTTTTTACCATCTAAAATCTTTCCTTCCTTTTGAAATAACTACATTCACTAAGAAAGGGGTTGCTTCTCCCTACCGATCGACATTTGTCATTTTCAGAGGATCAACCATTCATCGAACTGTTCTGGTGTCACCTTGCCTGATTTAAGTGCAGCTTCTCTCAAAGTACTTCCCGCTTCATCAGCTGCTTGGGCAATTTTGGCACTATCATGATATCCGATATGCGGAGAAAGAGCAGTTACAGTCATTAATGAATTATCTACCAGCGCTTCCATTCTTTCTTTGTTGACTGTTAATCCATGAATTAATTTGTCTGCAAAGCTTTGCATTGTTCCGCGTAACAATTCTGCTGATTCAAGAAATGCATCTATCAAAACAGGTTTGTACACATTCATTTCAAAATTTCCTTGTGAAGATGCAAGTGTTACCACTACATCATTTCCAATAACTCGTACAGCCGCCATTGTAATTGCTTCAGCTTGCGTTGGATTTACTTTACCAGGCATGATAGATGATCCCGGTTCATTGGCGGGTATATTCAATTCACCATAAGCAGCGCGGGGACCACTTCCCAAAAAGCGTACATCGTTCGCAATCTTCATCAAGTCACTAGCCAAAGTCTTGAAGGCTCCATGAACTACATTCAGACTGGAATGTGCTGCAAGACCATAAAATTTATTGCCATCAGCCGTAAATTTTTGCCCATAAACGTTGCTGACGCGTGCAGCGATATCAGCAGCAAATCCAGGAGCTGCGTTCAGGCCTGTGCCAACAGCAGTTCCTCCCATTGCTAATTCAAGCAATGTATGATCTAAACTCTTTAAATATTCCAAATCATGTTCCAACATGCTGACCCATCCACTGACTTCCTGTCCAAAAGTCAATGGAGTTGCATCTTGCAGATGTGTCCGCCCGATTTTAACCGTGTGCCAGTATTTTTTTTGTTTTTCTTTTAATTCATCAATCAGATGCTGTGCTGCCTTTTCGAGTTCGGCTACTGCCACACTTGCTGTGATATTCATAGCTGTTGGAAAAATATCATTAGAACTCTGTCCATGGTTAACATCGTCATTAGGTAATATTTTGCTTTTAGAATCTAACTGAGCAGCTTTATTTGCAATAACTTCATTTGTATTCATATTGGTCTGTGTTCCAGAACCCGTCTGATAAACTCTTAATGGAAAGTCCTTGCGCAGTTCATCATCATCTAAGGCTAGTAGTTCATCGATCGCTTTGGTTATTAAATCTGCTTTTTCCACTGAAAGCTGTTCAAGTTCTTTATTAGCTTGAGCTGCAGCCTTTTTAATCTGTAATAAAGCCCGGATAACAACTAAGGGCATGAATTGCCCCGTTGAAAAGTTGTTACGACTTCTTTCCGTCTGTGGACCCCATAACGCCGTGGCTGGTATCTTTACTGGTCCTAATGTATCTTCTTCTACACGATATTCTGGCATTTTACTTCCTCCTTTTATTGTGAAAAAAACTACATGTTATAATAAAAAAATTCAATACCACAAATTAATCCCGCAACTTTGTTAAACATTTAACAACTATATAATAGAAGTTCAAAGTCATTATAGTCAAACACCGTGGTAGTCATTAAAAAATTTAATACTCATCAAAATCTTACTTGTATTAAAGGAGTTTTGTTTTTTAATGCTAAAGTGACATTTGAAAATTACAAAAAATTATTGTTATTTTACATTATAAAAAGAGCTTATTATAAACCGTTTTTAATTTTAAAATTCACAATATCTTAACCCAGTTTATCTTTTGTGTTTTAGTTTACTATTGCTTATTTTTTATGCCGTAAGCCTATTTTTTCTATTGTTGCAATATCTGCAATATCTGCTGGGGTCGTGCGGCAGCACCCACCGATTAATCTTGCCCCAGCTGCTTGCCATAAGGGTACTAATTCACTAAAGGTCGCAGAGTTTTGATTAGAATTCCATGTTTTCGTATGCGGATCATATTGATCACCGTTGTTAGGATAGACAATAATCGGTTTATTCGTTTTCTTTTTTATATTTTTGATCACTGCCTCAACTTTTTCCAACGCGAGACAATTAACTCCGATAGCTGTCACTTGTTTATATTGTTCAAAATACTGCACTGCCTGAGCTATTGGAGTTCCATCACATAGATGAGTGCTATCCTTGACACTGAAAGACAGCCATGCTGTCTGGTGGGGAAATTTTTGAGATATGAGATCAAGCAGAGCACGTGTTTCATCAAAATTAGGCTGTGTTTCAATTGCAAAAAGATCAACACCTGCTTTATCCATTAAAGCTAAACGCGGATAATGAAAAGACTGGTACTCGTTTTCAGTAAGCGAATAGTTTCCTGTATACTCGCTTCCATCTGCCAAATATGCTCCATAAGGCCCAATACTGCCTGCAACTAGTGGTACCTTAGCTCGTAATGCACGCTGCTTAGATGTTAAAGATGCGTAGAAGTCAGCCCGAGCCTCTTGCGCACAACGAACCGCCTGTGTGATCAGCGCTTCACTTTGTACCCGATTCAATCCTTGTCTTTCAAAAGCTGCCACGTTAGCTTGATACGTATTCGTAATCGCAACATCAGCTCCAGCTTCAAAATAACTGCGATGAACAGCGGTTATTTTTTGTGGGGCCTCTATCAGCGCTGTCGCTGACCATAAGTCACTACTGGTATCAATTCCTCTTTTTTCAAGTTCTGTTGCCATTGCTCCATCAACAACCAATAGCTGTTTACTCCTTAGATTTTCTGAAATAAGATCCATTGTGTAAGCCTCCCATAACTTTCATTGATATTTACTGCCATTTTTATCAGCCCTTAATCATTACTTATTACTCTTCAAATTAAGAATCCGCTTTTTCTCCTCTACGTTTCAAGGCTTTCTTCCCATAATAAACAGCATAGCAAGCAATAAGGAATGGAATCATATAAAATAATGCCGAGCGTTGCGTTGGATCAAATACGATCAGAACACACGACAACATGCTCATAATAAATGCTGTCCAAGGAATAAACGGATACCACGGAGTTTTAAACTTTAATTCAGCAACTGTATGTCCACTCTTCAACCATTGCTTTCTAAAATTGATTTCTGAAAGTGCAATTGCCATCCATACAATAACTACCGCTAATCCTGAAATTGAGACCAAAACAAGATAGACAGTCGATGCTGCCACCACACTAGAAATCAAAGCCAATATCCCCCCCAACATACTGGCAAGCAGAGCTGTAATTGGTACTCCACGTCTATTCGTTTTCGCATAATGTGCAGGGATCATCTTTTCATGTGCCAGTGACCACAGCATTCTGGTTGATGCATATAACCCAGAATTAGCTGCTGACAAAATAGCCGTTAAAACGACAAAATTCATCAAATCACCTGCGAATGGTAAGCCAATACTTTTAAAAACCAAAACAAAGGGGCTCTGATTGACACCTGCTTTTTGCCAAGGGATCAACGCTGCCATAACGATAATACTACCGATGAAAAAAATCACTAGTCTAAGTAAAGTTGTTCTAATCGCTTTAGGAATGTTCTTTTCTGGATCTTTTGTTTCTCCCGCAGTCACCCCAATCAGCTCTGTGCCTGAAAAAGCGAAGTTAACAGTCAGCATTGTCGTAAAAACGCCTTTGAACCCATTGGGAAACAAGCCTTCTCCATAAAGGTTCTTAAATAAAGGCGCATGTGAATAACCCTTTATTGGGATAACTCCACAAATAGCCAGTGCACCAATAATGATAAAAGCAATTATAGCAATCACCTTGATACTTGAAAACCAGAATTCTGTTTCTGCAAAAAAACGGACTGATAAAGCATTGGATGTAAAAATCACAATCATGAAAAGAAGACTCCAAATCCATGTTGGAGAATGTGGAAACCAAGTGTGCATTATCAACCCAGCAGCTGTAAATTCAGATCCCAAAGCAACAGTCCATGTTAACCAATACAATATTGCAACTGTAAAACCAGTGCCTGGGCCGATAAACTTGTCAGCATAGACATGAAAAGAACCGGTTTGTGGCATCGCGACAGCTAATTCACCAAGGCACAGCATAACTAAATAAACAACAACTGCTCCAATAGCATAAGCTAATATTGCCCCGACAGGCCCAGCCTCGTGAATCGTGTATCCCGAACTTAAAAATAACCCTGTTCCAATAACTCCGCCCAGAGAAATCATTAATAGATGGCGTGCCTCCATCCTACGTTTTAGATTATGTTCCTGTTTTTTCTCCATTTTAAAGCCCCCATCAACAATACTTTTTCTGCAACTAATGCCACTAAAAAAGCCCATCCCTACAAAATTATAGGGACGAGCTTTCTTCGCGGTACCACCCAAATTCGTTAAACAATCGTTAACCTCATTGACATAGATATAAATTAAATTATATCTTGAAAGATATCGTATTCCTACGAGTGATCAGCTTGCACCAATCACCTAGCTCCGAGTTCATCTTCAATACATCTGTAGTCTGCCCTTTCATCATCGACAGTCGCTAAAAACCACTTCTGCATTTACTCTTCTCATCAATGCTTAAATATTAAAAATTTATCTGAAACACATCTTGCCCAATTATTATCGAATCAGATGCGCACAGTCGTATTGCCTAACTTACTGATCAGTTTCATGTTCTCTCGATAATCGACAGGAACAGCTATGATAAATACTCCTTCTTTAGCCGCAACAGCTTCTTGCAGGAACTTGAGATACTCTCCTGGCTTTTTGACCTGCAGACCAATAGCACCAAAACTTTCAGCATACTTAACAAAATCAGGATTATCAAAATCAACCCCATTATGATGATTTATTTCCATATCCATTTTCCATTTAATCAGTCCATAGGAAGCGTCTTCCCAAATAACAACTACCAGATGCAGTTTTTCGCGAACAGCCGTTTCTATTTCCTGCGAATTCATCAAGAAACTTCCATCTCCCATTACCGCAACTACAACTTTGTCAGGTCGGGCTAACTTAGCCCCAATTGCGCCTGGCAATGTCCATGCCATTGTAGATAGTCCGTTGTCTATGAGGCATGTGTTGGATAAATACGTCTGATATAACCGTGCCATCCACATCTTAACTGCTCCTGTATCAACCAGAACAACTGCATCATCAGGCAAGACTTTACGCGTAGCATAGACAACTGTTTGTGGTTTCAAAGGAACAGCACTGCTCTCTCGTCCACTGGCAAGTTCAGCTTGAATTAGGTTGCGAATTTCGGCCGTCCGGTGGCTGAAATGCAGTTCCTGCGATTTTAATGCTTGTAAAAGTGCTTGCAGGCTAGCCCGTATATTAGCAATGATATTCAAAGTCACATTGTAATGGCTATCAACATCTTGTCGAAACATGTTGATATGAATTATTTTTTTATTTCCTTCCGGATTTATTTTCTGAGGATCAAACTGTTGAATCGAAAACCCAATTGAAATAATCAAATCAGCTTCATCAATTGCAAAGTTTTCATAGTCCCGGCGCATGAAGCCTACCACACCCAATGAATTTTTGTGCCTATCCGAGAGTACCCCTTTACTCATGAAAGTTGTTGCCACAGGAATTTGCAATTCTTCGCTCAACTCTCTAACCTCTCGCTCGGCGTGTTTCCATAATACACCATCTCCAGCTAAAATTACGGGCTTTTTAGCAGCAGCGATCAATTTAAGCGCCTTGTCAATATCTGAAGCAGTAGGCTGAGTGACTGATATTGGATCAATTTTTAATGGTTTGACTTGGTCATGAACGGGTGCTTCTTCAATATCTTGCGGAACTGCTAAGTATGAAGCACCTGGGCGATCACGCTTAGATGTCGAAAAAGCTTTACGAACCATTTCAGGAACTGCTTGCGGCGTTAGGATCATATCTGCATACTGTGTGATCGGTTTAAACATCGCAACCAGATCTATCACTTGATGTGATTCCTTATGCAGTCGCGCCAATCCACCTTGAGCGCTGATAGCAACTAACGGTGTGGAATTCGTTTCTGCGTCGGCTACGCCTAGCATCAAGTTAATCGCTCCCGGCCCTAGAGTTGCTAAACAAACACCTGGAATGCCCGTCAACCTGCCATATGTGCTAGCCATAAAAGAAGCCCCTTGCTCATGTCTGGTTAATATGAACTCGATCTCATTTGATTCATTTAAAGCATCAATCAAATGTATGTTTTCCTCACCGGGAATTCCAAAAACATATTTGACTCCCTCATTTTCAAGACACCGTACGATTAAATGTGCGGCATTGATTTTCGCTTTCTCAGACATCTTATCTTTCCTCCTGAATCCTTACTTAATATATAACCCGCTGTAACTCACATTATCCCCAAAATTAATTTCCGATGATAATTATTATATTACCATGATTAAACCAATGTTTCTCCTCTTTGTAACTTTTTAATTTTTCACCAATTATTATCTTAAGCTCATAGTATCCGCTATTGCGTTTTTTTTGATTTAATGCTATAGTTTAACCGTCTTATGAGCATATGTTCATATATAAAATTAAAATATCTAAGGAGGTTCACAATGGAAGAACATTCACTAAAAACCGGCAGCCGTTTCTTTTTAGTTACACTATTAAATGTCATGATTACCTTATTCGAACTTGTCGGTGGCCTTTTGTCAGGCAGTCTGTCACTGTTGTCAGATGCATTCCATAATTTTGGTGACGCATTCTCAATTATTTTAAGCTACGCTGCCAATCGTATTGGTAAACGGGCTCCCACTGTCAAAAATACTTATGGTTTCCGTCGAGCTGAGATCCTAGCAGCCTTGCTTAACTCAATTTTACTAATTGCTATTTCAGCTTTCTTAATGCTCGAAGCATTAAGACGTTTCATGCATCCTGAAGAAGTGCACGGTGGCATTATGCTAGTTGTTGCTGTTGTCAGCTTTACTGCCAATTTATTTTCAACGATTCTCTTAAATAATGATTCCAAGCACAATCTTAATATCAGAGCAACTTACCTTCACTTGCTCAGTGATGCTTTGGCTTCAATCGGAGTCATCATCAGTGCAGCCCTTATTCTCTTATTCAAGATCAATTGGGTTGATCCATTGATGACACTCTTAGTGTCTCTCTATATTATTTACGAATCATGGCCAATTGTACACAAAACTTTTGCAATTTTAATGGAGGCATCTCCGCAACTCGACTTTGAAAATATAAAAACTGATTTATTGACTATTCCTGAAATAACCGGCGTTCATCATCTTCACGCTTGGTTGATTGATGAAAATGAACTTGTATTGTCCGTCCATGTAAACATGGCCGATTTGCCACTAAGTCAAACAGAATGTGTTTATCTCAAAATTGAAAATATTTTAAAACAAAATTACAACGTTTCACATGTGACTATCCAAGCTGAATGTAATCGCGGTCGTGGGACAAAACTTCTGTTGGATAAAGAAAAAGATTTCCATAATAACTAAAAGCTCTCAATTATTGCTGCTTTAAATACTCTGAAACTTCTCCTACGATAAGAGAAGTTTTTTTATTTTTGATACGTTGCCATGCCTTTACCTTAGAGGGTTCGTGGTGACACTCCTCCAATAATATTAGTGTACAAAAAAGGAAGGTACAGCGAAACTGCTTCCCTTCCCAACAAGTCTAAAAGTACACCCAGTTATTCCAATAATCTTGGTATTTTTTACCTTTGTTCGGCAACCTACTTTGCGTGAACCTTCAAAAATTCAAGTGCTTTTTGATAATTGGGCTCATTTGACTGCTCAACTATCAATTCTCGATAAACAATTCTTCCCTTCTGATCCAAGATCCAAATACTTCGTGCATCGGTATGGCTCTCTTCAACATATATTCCCAATTTTCTTCCTAATTGTCCATCGTGATCTGCTAGTAACTGCATTTTTTCGACGCCTTCGGCTGCACACCACTGTTCCTGTTCTGCAACAGTATTGGTTGAAACTGTGTAAAAATTAATCTTAGCAAATTGATCTGCTTCTTGATTGAACTTTTTAGTTGATAAACTGCATACACGTGTATTAATATCTGGAACAACACTAACCAAAGTATATTTTCCCCTTAAATTTGAGATGTTTACCTTTCCGTCTCCTTGAGCTTCCAAAGTGACATTAGGAAATACTGCTTTTACTTCAAAAGGTATCCCGTTAGTCTGTCCAGCTTCACCATGTCGTGTGATCTTCATTTGAACCATTCCTCTCATTATGTAATATCATTTTCAACTTGCAAAAGCAGTGAAATTATACAATAAACAGTCTAAAAAGCAAAAAAATCTGACTGTCTTTTAGTCTCCGCTAAATGATCAACTAGATCCTGTTTCAGCCAGTAAAATTTTGCTGATGGGTAAAAAAGGTGAGGTTTAGGCCCTTTATTTTCCTCGCTAAAAAGTCTACCTTGGCCGCTGTAGGTTACGCTAGACGATAATTTTACTTCGTACAATTGCTTGTGTTTTCTAACAAAAATCGCGACCAGTCTTTTATAAAATTGGCAAAATTCAACATGCTATGCCATGCAAGAGCATGTTGTACAGTGAATTAACAGCTTCTTTGAAATTTAGATCTTTAGGTGCAAGGTAGCTACTCAATAATAATTTTCGAATAGTCTGCTGAATTGTTATTAACAAAACCTTTTTTTCTGTAGCAGTCAAAATACGAACATGCGGATCAACAATAAAAAGTTCACATATTTTTTTGCCAAACTCATCAATATAGGTGTTCAATTTACGCCATTGTCGTGGATATCTTTTTTCTAAAACTTGCGCATGTTTGCTTATTTTATCCACTTGCCGCGTGCTGGGAAAATCGATAAGATACTTTTGCAATACTTCATCTGAATAAAACTGTGCTCTTGAAGACGGTTCATATTCACCAAAACAAATACCTTTGAAAACATAGTCGATCGTTTTATCAATGATCATCTCTTTACTGTCGAACATTTTATAGACGGTTCTTTTACTAACTTGCAATTCCGCAGCAAGCTCTGCCGTTGTAAATGTTGGTCCTTTTTTCTCCAGAAGATGAAGAATGGTCGCATATATTTCGTCATTAATTCTCATTTCATCCCCCTTTCCTATGCTAGATACTAATTGACTCATTCCAAAGAATACCATATTTAACATATTTTCATAGACTAAAAATATTCGTTAGCTAATTTTCAATAGAATTATGTAATTATCACTATATCTGAAAATACTCTTAGAAAATGTAAACATTATGCTGTATAATCTTTTCTGAAAACAATCATGTTCAATAAACCTACACTTACTATATAGGGGTGAATTACGTGGCATATGAAAAAGCACTCGTCCAACCCGATATTACTAACTTTAGAGATATCGGCGGTTATCAAACAACTGATGGTCAGTTAAAAAATGGTGTTTTCTTCCGTAGTGGTGAATTATACAATTTAGAGTCGCAAAACATTGATTTTCTCAATAAAAAGCTTCATCTAAAAAAAATCTATGATTTTCGCAGACCTGAAGAAATCAGCAATCGGCCCGATACAAGAATTGAAAACATTTCATACGAAAATATAAATTTGCTGTCTTCTCCCGGACAAGCAAACCCAAGCTTGAAAAACATGGTTATCTCATCAAATATTGAGAAACATATGTTTTCAGTTTATTCTGAACTGGTTCTCAGCCCTTCTTCCCAAAGGGGCTACCATCAGTTCTTAGTTGAAATTCTAAATAGCACTGACCCTATAATCTTTCATTGCTTCGCTGGTAAAGATCGCACAGGCTTTGCAGCCGCACTTCTTTTAAAAATTGCTGGTGCAGCCGAAGCCGATATCTTTGAAGACTACCTGTTAACAAATCAAGCACGTAAAAAGGAAAATGAAAAAATTTTGGCATATTTCCAGCAAAAATTATCAGCAGAAAAACTTGCTGCTTTAAATGTTTCACTTAACGTAAAAGCAGCTTATCTAGCACATGCATTTCATTTGATAAACCAGCATTATGGAACATTTGATGTCTACTTAGAAAAAGGATTGCACCTGCCCATTGACTACATTTCCAATTTCCGTAAGTTATATATCAAATAACTGCTTAACGGCAAAAAGATTGATTGTACTCACAAGCTGTACTTAGCACTCAAGACCTGTTAACTACTGCTGCCCTTCTTTTTTATACGGCTTCTTAAACAACTTTGGTCATTGCTTCTTTACATTTTTGCGCTCACTTGCGTTACTAGACTTATAAGCGGTCGCGACACTTATAAAATAGCAACTTATTAAAGTTGAAAGGAGTCATTCACATGAGTAAAACGTGGATCAAAACTAGTTTAAGCACTGTATCAGTTTCAAACGATGGAGAAAAGCGTAAACGCAGCTTCAACAATATTAAAGCTGCTGCCACAGACCAAGAAATCGTAGAATTCGGTAAAGTATTAGCCTTGCTGACCGGAACCTCAACGGATGAGCTCAAGCTGACAACGATCGATAATATCGGTGCCTAAGTTTAAAACTTAAGGAGGTTTTAAAATGAAACAACTAGATTTGGTATTTGCCGGTCACAGTGGTCCTACAAAGCATCATTTGCGTTTGAATTACATCAACAACAATCTAGATAAGGAAACAGTCGTTAAAGCTATGCAGGATATCGCTGATCTCGGTATATTCATTGATAAAAAAGGGGAATCACTGTATGCTCATCCTCTTTCCGCACAATATGTTGAAAAACAAGAAACACCTATTTTGACAAGGGAAATTTAATCTGCATATCACAAGGAGCAGGGTCCAAACTCGACCCTGCTCCTTGTTTTTAAATCTATATTTACCGATATTAACATGTCCCAACAGTCAATTTTATCGTTTGAGAATGATTCCCTGCTTCAAGATATTCTTAATACTCAGAAACTGCCGCCTTTTACAGTTCTATCTAGCTGACTAGTTACCACTAATCTGTCTTAAAAAATGTTTATACATCCACCGCCAAATCTAACTTAGATCTTCAATAACCTTAAAGCGTTCGTCACCAGCAATATATTTCTTCTCACTTGGTAGAGTTTCGATCGAGCCAAATGGCATTTCCGCACGCAGCGTCCAATCTGCTGGCACATCAAAAACCGTTTTAACTTGATCATCAATCAGAGGATTGTAATGTTGCAGACTTGCACCTATCCTATTATCCGCTAAAGCTGTCCAGATACTTAGCTGTGCTCCTCCTAACCCTTGTTCCGACCAATCTTGAAAGTTATCCGCATAAAGACTGAATTGCTCCTTATGCTGATCCACTATTGCTTGATCCGTAAAAAGCAGCACAGTTCCAAAGCCAGCCTTAAATGCAGCAATTTTCTTCCTTGTTTTAGCATAGGCCTCTTCCGTAGGAACTTCTGTCTTCAATCTTTCAGCGACAATGTCCCACATTTTTTCCGAGGCCCTTCCGAACAAAATGATTACTTTAACTGTTTGATTGTTAAAAGCTGTTGGCGATTCTCTCACAGCTTTTTTTATTAATTCCACAATTTCTTTTTTTGATGCTGTAACTTTTCGTCCCAAACCATAAATAGACCGCCGATTTTTTAGTAATTCAATATATTTTTCATTCATAATTGTTCTCCTTCAGTAAGTTTTGCTTTTAATGTTACTTTTTTGTTAACATGTATTATTATATTTATGTCACTAATCTTTGTCAACTTAAAAATAAATTTCCTAAAGGGTAAGTTCTAGCAAAAAATCGTCCATAAAAAATGCAGCTATGCCAAAAAGAGCTCGGCCTATCCCGAAAGGAAAATTTTAACCTAGCTTCTCTATTTACTCCGTATAAATATGTTCTATAAATAAAAATTCTCCGTCTAACCCGAATTTTAACGGCTTGAATCATACTCCTCCAGATAAGCCTGTACGAGCAAGATGGTCAAATATCTTCTCACCATCGTGAAAGCTAAGCAACTGAGTTACCCAAGACCTAACAAAATTTATGCCTTACAACTTGAGCCTAGCAGTCTCATGTTAACATTCCCAATTACACTTCAGTGAGGTGTTTTTTAACATGTTCAAAAATACGGTAATTTTTTGCCAAATAAGGCTTGCTAGACACAAAAATAAAGCAGGGCCAAAAATTATTTTCGACCCAGCCTTATCCATTTCAAGTTAAACAGCCCACATTAATGTGTGCCAATAGTCTTTTCTGCTCAGCGACTATTGATGCATCTTCTTAAGCGTAAGCTTTACAAAAAATCAAATCAAGTTCCATATTATAATATAATACCCACACTATAGTGAATTATCATGGTCAAAATTCCAACAATAAGATTACGGGTAATAGCCACTTTAACTAACCCATCTCCCAGTCTGGCACTCAGATATCCAGTCAATGAGACAGACACACAAACTGCTATAATTGTTGCCGGCCACTGATACGCTACTGGGCTCAAGGTCATTGCAGCTAATGGGAAAACACCGCCAGCTGCTGCTGAAAAAAGCGAAGAAATCGCTGCCTTCCACGGATTCATATAATGGCCAAGTTTAAGACCATGTTTAACGTTGATCACAGTCTGCAGCGGCTTTTTAGTCATTAGATCTTCAGCAATTTGTCTTGCCGTTTCAGTTGTGACACCTCTAGCCATATAATAATCCTGTACACTCTTTACCTCGGTCTCATAATTACGTTTCAGCAAACCATGCTCTTCCCTAACCGCTGCTTGTTCAGTGTCTTTTTGTGCACTCACTGAAGCGTACTCCCCTGAAGCCATCGAAAAAGCACAGGCCATGAGATCAGCTAAACCAGCGATAAAAATAGTGAACTGATTTGGTGTTGCTACAGCTACACTGAACAGTACACCGACAACCGTTAGAATACCGTCATTGGACCCCAGAACACCCGCACGTAAAGTATTTAGTTTTTCATCCATTGTTTCGTTTTTATCATTAGCTTTTTTCTTTAACAAAACATCCATATTCAAGCACTCCTTTTTCCCGCTAACTTCCAATCAAGCTTCCGATAACGTATGTCACTACCATCGTTAAAATTCCTGCCACAACGTTACGCAAAAGGCCCTGCCGTCGATTAGCGTTACCCAAAACAGCAGCACCATAGCCAGTGAACGAAAGCGCGATAATAACAGCTACAAAGGTTGCTATAATACGAATTCTAGTTGGAAGCAATGTAATTGCCAGTAATGGCAAAATCGAACCTAATGGAAAGGATATCATTGAAGCTATAGCAGCTGCATAAGGACTCGTAAACTCGTTGACTTCAAAACCATACCGTTCGCGAACAGTCGTTACCAACGCATCTTTCGCCATCATTTCTTTGGTTGCTTTCGCAGCCAATTGCTCATTTATTCCTTGTTTGAGATAATTTTGCTTTACAAATTCAACTTCTTTTTCATAGTTGTCTTTCAATGCTTGTTTTTGTCGCGCAACAGCTCGTTTTTGGGCATCTTTTTGAGTATTGACCGATACATATTCACCCATCGCCATCGAAACTGTCCCAGCCAGCATGCCTGCAATACCAGAGATAAAAATAGCATAACTGTTGGTTGTTGCACCAGCTACACCAATCACAATACCGGCAACTGAGAGGATGCCATCATTGGCTCCCATAACAGCAGCACGCATTACATTAACGCGTTGCGCTAAACTTTTTTCTTCCACAACAGTCTCTCCCTAACTACACTCGTTATTAATTTAGAATGTTTATAATCTAGTAATCATTATATTCTATTGCGTATAAAAAGTAAACTGCTGCTTATCATAATCTAATTTAACTATTTCAAAGAAACAAAACTAAGCTAAAGATAGGATGTCCATGACCCTATAAAGTGCTTGACAGCTCACCTAACGGGTTATATAACTTAGCATGTGTTGTTTTATTTATTCTCAATTATCTGATTCGATCTTTTGTGAGGTGAAAATCATCAAGAATTCTATTCAAGCTCGGTTTCTTGGGCTTATCGGCGGATTGCTTTTAAATGCTTTTGGCAATGGACTTTGTATTTCAGGAAATGCCGGTAGTGGTCTTTGGACAGCTTCTGCTGTTAATTTGAGCAAGCTTACCAATATCAATGTTGGTATATTCCTCTTCACACTTGGCATTCTGAATGTTGTAACTAATCAATTTTTGATACATCATTGGGATTGGCATCGTTTTGTAGGTGAGTTTTGTTTTATTTTTTTCTTTAGCTATTTCGTGAATACCTTTGCCCAATTTTTTAACTACCTCGCATACCCAATTTACCTTTTCTTATACGAGCTCTTATTTCTTGCCTAGGCGTAGTCTTTTTCTGTATTGCAATTTCCTTATATCAGCGTGCAAATATCATTATGCATCCCAATGATGATACAACGAATTTATTGCGCTTCCTATATTTGAAGGGAAATTCTACTGCAGCACAACTGCTTGACTTTGTTGTTCCGATAGTAATAATCATCTTCTGTACTATTTTTTCACATAAAATATACGCAGTTAACGTCGCCACCTTGTTTTCATTTCTACTTAACGGTGTGATTATTGCAGAAGCTGACCGTCTAATCTTTCCTCAGCTCAAACATAATTTCAAAAGGGACGAGAACTATTAAATCTGTTGTTTGTGCTTTTTTCTAGCTTCCACCTTATTGCATCTGTATCGTCTTTTAGAAAACGCGTATTGTTTGTATGTCCCTTAAGGACCATCTATAATCAAGTTGTAGGTATAATTGATTTATTGACAAGAAAGGTGGTTCTATTTATGTTAGAGACACATCCGTACCCTGAAACAATGAAACAGCTAAATCAGCTCATAGCTGATTTAACACAGTTGCAGACTAACATCCAGCAGACACATTGGTATATGCGTGGCCCTGAATTTTTCCGTTTGCATCCTCTAATGGATGAATATAAAGAAGAATTGGCTGAACAGCTGGATGAACTAGCTGAACGTTTAATTGCTTTAGGTGGTTCCCCTATCTCAACAACACATGAATTTATGGAGAATACAGGGCTTCCAGATGATGAGGTTACCTTTGGTCAATTTGACTTGCCAGAATTGATGCAGCGTCTATTGAAACAGTTCAAATACTTACGCGATCAATATCAAAAGGGAATTGAGATTACAGACGAAGAAAAAGATTTTCCGACACAAGATGTTCTTAACGGTTACAAAGCAGAGGCTGATAAAAACATCTGGATGATCAGTGCTTTTCTTGATAAGGGCCCGTTGAACAAGTAATAATTTGAGTGGTAGAATGCTGTTTACATGGAAAAATGTTTGTGAGGCATTAGAGCCAATCGCGTTGTGTGCAAGATTTGCTTATACCTGTTCATGTTTGGGTGTGAGAGACATTTCAAAAAGTATTAAAATAAGGTTTTAAATAAAAAAAGTGATCAGAACAAAAGCTATGCTTTGTCCTGACCACTTATTTTTTTCTTCATATCATGTAAATTAAAATGTTCAAATAATCAGACTCTTTCCCTTATCCATCGATTCATCTGATGTCTAACAAATACAATTTCAGTCTTTAGAATGCCTTGCTATTGGTGTATCACCACTGCCAAGCGTATAACTTTTGCCCGTTGTCGCTCTGTTGCCTACAATCTCGGCAATCACTTCCGCAACATCCGCGCGTGGAATACTTGTCTTGCTTTTATTTTCTGGGTTTACACTGATCCTGCCCCTCCCCGGATCATTTGTAAGCATTCCAGGGCGTAAGATAGTATAGTCAAGGTCTGTTCGCTGCAGCTCTGCATCTGCATAATGCTTTGCGATCAAGTACGGCTTGATCCCACTCTTGTCCCAAAGCTCCCGTTTGTCACTTCCGATTGAACTGACCATTACATACCGCTTGATTCCTGCAACTTGAGCAGCCTCCATTGATTTAACAGCCCCATCAAGGTCAATTATCAGTGTTTGGTCATCACCTGTTCCGCCTCCAGAACCTGCTGTAAAAACAATTGCATCTACTCTGTTTTGCTCAAAGCACTCTGCGATTTCTTTCACTGAAGCATTTAGATCAAAATGCACTGGTAGCACAAGGTCATCAGTTGGAAAATTCTTGGCTTGCTTGTCATCTCGAATACCTGCATATGCTTTGATGCCCTTTGCCGCTAACTTAGGGATTAATAACTGGCCAATTTGTCCGTGAGCTCCAATAACGAAAACAGAATTCATAGAAGATCCTCCCTTTAAATTCATTTAGTGGATAGAAAAATATTGCCATTTATCCAACAGCATCATAACACATCATCCCTTACCGTATACACCGTTCTGTTTACCTTAACTGCCCCAGCACAAGAAAGCTCATCTCGCAGAATTTTCGCAACAAAAATTCTGTGAAATGAGCCATAGCAATAAGACATATTTTTTGAAATAACTTAAATTGTTTCTACATATTATACTTTGCTGAATTTTGGCTTAACCGTTCTTGGCTCATCATTGCTCTTAGTACGCCAATAGGAGCTAGGATCGAGCCAGAAATATTATGCCAGATACTAAAGACTGTCGATGGAATTGCAGCTGCTGGCACAAAATACTTGATAGCCAGAGTCGCACCTAAGCTTGAATCCTGCATTCCAACTTCAAAAGTTATTGCCTTTCTTTGTGGATCACGCAAACGAATGAATTTGGCAAAAAGAAAACCTAGGCCATACCCAAAAAGATTATGCAGAATCACTACTGGAATAACTAATGCTGTTGCAGCGGTAAATAAGTTATCATGGTTGGCTGCAATAACCGCACCTACTATCATTAAAATAGCTAACTGTGAAACTAGTGGAAGAACATGTGTGATCTTTTCGATTTTCTTACCAAAAATCGAATGCACAGCTACCCCTAAAATAATCGGCAACAAAACGATTTTTACCGTGCTTAGGAACAAAGAAGCAGTTGGGATATCAATATACTTGCCTGCAAAAAGCAGCAATAGTCCTGGTAGTGCAACTGGTGCCAGCAATGTCGATAGAGTTTCAATTGAAACATCTAATGCAACATCGCCGCCAGCCAAATATGCCATTACACTTGATGAGGTGCCGCTTGGACATGAACCAACCAAAATTACACCGGCTGCAGTCGCACCTTTCAACTGAAAAATAAGGCATAGCAGCCATGCTAGTGTTGGCATTATAACATAATGTGCCACTGTGCCAGCGATTACGGGTAACGGTTTTCTAGCAATTCTCTCGAAATCCTCAATCTTCAAAGTCAGGCCCATGCCAAACAATATTATTCCTAATAAATAGGAAATATTCGGAACAAGCCATAAACTTGTTTTGGGCAGAATATAGTTAAAAGCTGCCCAAAGCACTACTAAGAGCGTAAACCAACGTCCGATTATTTTTCCTAACCTTTCTAGTTTGCTCATTTCTCTTTCCCCTCTTTGCTTCCTAACCTATTTTCCATGCCTATTTAGTTTTTTCCTCATGGCAGCGACACTTTTTACCACAAGTGTGTTCATCTCCATATTGTTGAGACTGCTCTTTTTGTTCTGTCTCAACAGTTCCGAAAAGTTCATCCGCTCCACGCATGATTCCACCTGTATTAGCAGATGTAACTAAGTATTGGTAACGTGCAAGGTAACCCATTCGTACCTTAGGCTGAAATGGTTTAAGTTCCGTTCTTCTTTCTTCGAATTCCTGTTGGCTGACTGCCACATCTAAAGTCCTTTTTTCAAGATCGATCGTAATTTGATCGCCATCTTTAATAAGAGCAATCTCGCCACCAGCCGCTGCTTCCGGTGAAACATGTCCCACACAAATTCCATGAGTTGCTCCCGAGAAACGTCCGTCTGTTATCAAAGCAACCGTTCTTCCTAAACCGCGACCAATAATATCTGAAGTTGGATTCAGCATTTCTGGCATCCCAGGACCACCTTTAGGGCCTTCATAACGAATAACGACTACATCACCTGCTTTGACCGAGCCATTGTCAATTCCCTCTACAGCATCATCATGTGAGTCAAAACAAATTGCTTTGCCAACAAATTTTTTAATATCTGGATCAACACCGGCAACTTTGATAACTGAACCGTCTTTAGCGATGTTTCCGTAAAGAATCGATAATCCTCCTTGTTCGGAGTATGGATTATCCAGCGGTCTGATAACCTCAGGATTTAAAGTGTGCGCACCGGCGACATTTTCACGAATCGTCTTACCAGTAATCGTTGGTCGGTCGGGATGAAGAATTCCACCCTTTTCGATCAATTCGTTCATGATAGCAGGTATTCCACCAGCATTATGCACATCTTCCATTGTCCATGAAGATGAAGGTACAATCTTGGCTAGATGAGGAGTCTTTTTAGCGATCTCATTAATTTCACGCTCACTGTAATCAATTCCTGCTTCATGTGCGATTGCCAAACCATGCAAAACAGTATTGGTCGATCCCCCCATTGCCATATCAAGGGCGAAGCTGTCATCAAACGCTTCTTTGGTCATAATGTCTCGCGGCTTAACATTGTGTTCGACATTATACATAACTTGCCTAGCCGCCTGCCTAACAAGTTCACGTCGCTCTTTGGAAACAGCCAGTGTTGTTCCATTGTATGGCAAAGCCATTCCCATAGCCTCCATCAATGAGTTCATTGAATTGGCTGTGTACATTCCCGCACAAGAACCGCAGCCCGGACAGGCATTTCGTTCCAGTTCAAGGAAGTCTTCCTTACTCATCTTGCCATCCTTAAAAGCACCAACAGCCTCAAAAACAGTTGATAAAGTGGCTGCCTTACCATTAGGGTCAAGTCCTGCTTTCATCGGTCCGCCAGATACAAAAGCTGCTGGGACATTAGTCCGCGCTGCAGCCATCAGCATCCCTGGTGTGATCTTGTCACAGTTAGGCATGAATAGAACTCCGTCAAACCAATGGGCATTAATGACTGTCTCTGCTGAATCAGCAATTATCTCACGACTCGGCAGAGAATAGCGCATCCCGATATGTCCCATTGCAATTCCATCATCAACACCGATTGTATTGAATTCGAAGGGCACTCCACCTGCCTTACGAATCTCATCTTTCGCAATTTCTGCTAGTTCACGCAAATGAACATGTCCAGGAACAATTTCAATATATGAATTTGCAATTGCGATAAATGGTTTTTTCATATCTGCTGGATTTTTTACTTGTCCAGTTGCATACAATAAACTTCGTCCAGGTGCACGGTCCGTTCCTTCAGTGATCGTGTCACTTCTCTTCTTTAACTCATCTCCACTAATTGAAAAATTCAAAGTATTGCTCATTTTACAGTTCCTCATTTCTTTTTATTTTTTTCAATATTTATTACATCTATCAACAATGTTTAGCTGCTATTGCTTCAATTTCTATTTTGGCCTCTGCTGGCAGTGCTTGTACTCCAACAGCCGAACGCGCGGGTAACAATGGAGCATCTTTGAAGAATTCTGCGTATATTTCATTGACCTTGCTAAAATCGGCAATATTCGTCATAAAAACTGTAACTTTTACAATATCAGCCACACTCAAACTGTCAGCAACTACAATTGCCTTTATGTTTTGCAGTGCCTGTTTTGCTTGTTCGACCACACTCACTCCTGCTAATTTCCCCTTTTGCGGGTCAATACCTATCTGACCCGAACAATAGAGTACTTTATTGACCTCAACTCCTTGCGAGTATGGTCCCAGCGCATGCGGTGCCATGTCAGTCGTTATCGTTTTCTTCATATATATGTACCTCCATTTCGCTATATTCATTTACTGTGGATAAACAATGATTCTTTTCTGAGCATTAGTGACCACCTGAATTGGCGCTCCATAAAAATTAGTCAAACTTTCTGTATTCAAAAGCTCCTCTCTTTTACCCTTCTTATAAATGCTTCCGTCTTTTAAGAACATCACATTATCAAAACACGGCAGCAACTCTTCTGTATAATGAGAAACCAGCAGTAGTGCTGGACTATTAGGCATCTGTGCAATTTCTTGAATTTTTGCAAGCAATCTTTCCCGCGCAAAAAGATCTAGTCCATTACAAGGTTCATCTAGGATCAATAACTCTGGTCGTGCCATCAAAGCTCTTGCTATTAGAACAAGTTGTTTCTCACCTTGTGACAGAACACGGTACGGTTTGCCAAGTAATTTGGCTCCGCCTAATTTAGTTATTCTTTCCTTGGCTTTTTGCATTTCCTGATCTGAATAGTGCTCATACAAACCAATGCTCGCAAATTTACCGGAAAGAACTATCTCCTCAACCAAATCTCCTGGGTGAAGCCAATCTTGCAGCGCTGTGCTCACCCAACCGATCCTCTTTTTTAGAGCAGGAATATTAGTGTGTCCAAAAACACCTCCCAGCACTTCCAACTTCCCCTGTGATGGCCACACATCACCATGAATCATCTTCAGCATGGTCGTTTTGCCGGCTCCGTTTAACCCTAAAATAGCCCAATTTTCTTTTTCTTTGATCGTCCAGCTGATCTCTTTTAAAATTTGCCTATCACCTTTTGTTAGCGAAACATTCTTGAAAGACAAAACACTAGCCATTTATTGAGCTCCCTTCAGTAAAAAATCACTAATTTTAAATTCTATGCTTACTTGTGTGTTACACCATCATTTCATATAGCATCTGATTTTCTTTCAAATCAATATAATGAGGATCGAACTCGCCTAGCTTCGTTCGCAGCTGCTCGATGTTGTTTTTGCTGCCTAACCTGATACCTATCAGGACCGGGCCTTTACCCCGATTCACTTTCTTGGTATATTCAAACTTTGTAATATCGTCATCCTTATTCAAAACATCGTCGACTACCTCACGCAAAGCACCTGGCCTTTGCGGAAAATTTACGATAAAGTAGTGCTGGTAGCCTTCATAAATCAATGATCGTTCCTTAATTTCCTGCATTCTGTCTATGTCATTATTACCGCCACTTATCACACAGACAACAGTTTTGCCGACTATTTCAGCTCGTTGATCCTCCAAAGCAGCAACGCTCAAAGCTCCGGCTGGTTCAGCAATAATTGCTTCTTTGCTATACAAATCCAACAGTGTTGTGCAGACATGGCCTTCGGCAACATTGACCATTTTGTCTACATATTCCTTAGCATTGCGGTAAGTCAAAGTTCCCACGGTCTTAACAGCAGCACCATCAACAAACTTATCGACCTTCGCAAGCGTCACAGGATGTCCGCATTTAAAGGCTTCTGCCATTGATGCGGCTCCTGTTGGTTCAACTCCCACCACCTGTGTTTGCGGACTGACATCCTTGGTATATGCAGCTAACCCGCTGATAAGTCCACCACCGCCAACCGCAGCAAATAAATAATCAACCTTCATATTATGTGCGCACGCATCATCGAAAATCTCATATGCAATAGTTCCTTGTCCAGCAATTGTCCGCTTATCATTAAACGGTGCAATAAACGTTAGCCCATTTTTTTGACAAAAGTCAGTTGCGGCTTGGGCAGAGGCATCAAAAGTATCACCGACCAATTTGATCGTTGTCTCACTTCCACCGAAGAACCTGACCTGAGCAACCTTTTGCTGCGGAGTTGTTGTCGGCATGAAAACCACAGCGGGTATCTTCATTTGATGACATGTCCACGCTACCCCCTGAGCATGATTGCCGGCACTTGCACAAACCACTCCTTTTTGGCGAACTGCTGGCGGTGTTTGCGAAATTGCATAATATGCACCTCGTATTTTGAAAGACCTGACCGCTTGCAGATCCTCTCTCTTTAGGTAAACGTGACATTGATATTTTTTGGATAAATATGTGTCGTACTGTAGGGGGGTGCGTTTAATAATTGGACGCAACACCTCATACGCTTCTTCGATATCTTTCTTTTTTAATAGCTCTTTTTTCGTTATTACATCCATTAACGCCACCACCCCTTTGAATAATATATTATGTATGACGAGAAGCGGAATATGCTCACCGCGCTCCGCTATGCGGATAGAGGTTCCCTTATTTCGCTTCTCTAGTGTAACTTTTCAAACTAAAACTAGTCGCTGTATTTATCAGCATTGTTTACAAACGGCATCTTAGTCCGCAGTTCATCACCGACTTTTTGTAATTCTGATTTTTCCATTTCTGCACGGTACTTGTATAATTTCTTAAATCCGCCACGATACTCGTCCATAAACTCTTTAGCGAATGTTCCATCCTGAATTTCCTTAAGGTTGCGTTTCATTGCCTCTCTTGACTCATCATTGATTACACGTGGTCCTCTTGTGTAAGAACCATATTCAGATGTGTTAGAGCAGTCATTATACATCTTGGCAAAACCACCCTCATAGATTAAATCACAGATCAGTTTCATTTCATGATCTACTTCGAAAAAGGCTAATTCTGGTGAGTAGCCAGCCTCCGTTAATACTTCAAAACCAGTTTCGATCAATGCTGTTATTCCACCCATCAGAACGTTTTGTTCGCCAAATAAATCTTCATCCGTTTCTTCTTTAAAAGTTGTCTTCAAAAGTCCGACGCGAGCAGCACCATTTGCTTTGGCAAATTCTTTTGCAAGATCCTCAGCATGACCAGATGCATCTTGATAAGTAGCATACAATGCCGGAACACCCGAACCCTCCATATACGTCCGACGGCACAAGTTACCTGGACCTTTAGGCGCCATCATTACAACATCAACATTCTCAGGCGCAACGATTTCCTTATAGTAAACATTGAAACCATGTGAAAAGCCAAGAACGTTTCCAGCCTCCAAATTATCAGCAACCTCTGCCTTATACACATCAGACATAACTTCATCTGGAGTTAACATTTGTACCCAATCTGCCTTTTTTGCTGCTTCCGCAACCGGATAAACTTCAAAGCCATCTTTCTTAGCTTTATCAAAAGATTTTCCTGGACGAACACCGATGATGACATCTACTCCCGAATCACGTAAATTATTAGCTTGAGCATGTCCTTGGGCACCATAACCGATAAAAGCAACCTTCTTGCCTTTCAAATAGTTCGTTGTAACATCTTTTTCGTATAACATTTCTACTGTCATTTTAATAGCCTCCATTTTTATTTTTTAAAGTTGTCAAAATACTTTAATATTAGTTGAAAAATGTGTACAATGTATCCAATTAATCTTTTTCTATGTCACTAACTAGTTTGGTATCTGAATGTTTTGCACGCCACTCTACACTTAGAACATCTAGCTGTTTAGCAATTACCCGTTTTAGATGTTCGCGTTCTTGGGGGTCCGCAACTTGCAACTTGAATTCTGCTATTGCCAACTGGTTATTTGATATTGAAGTGATCACGGCACTCTCAATATTGATATTTCTTCGTGTTAACAACCCAGTGAGGCGATTTAAAACGCCCACTCTGTTTTTCATTTTGCATACAATTATTCCATGCATCTAATCGACCCCCATCATGACCTGATTGGGTTGACCTGGGGCGATCATTGGATAAACCTGCTCAAGTGCAGGAATATCCGCTTCAACCAAGGTACTTTCATTTTTGGCGAAAACATCTGCCAATGTTTCACGCCAATGCTTTGGAGAAAGCTTCACACTTTTAATGCCATATGCATGAGCTAGCTTAATGAAATCAGGTTGCCCGTTGAATACTGTTTGAGAGCGCCTTTTTTCGTAGAATAAATCTTGCCACTGACGTACCATTCCGAGTGTTTTATTATTTAGAATGATTATTTTAATATCCAAATTGTATGCCCTAATAACATCAAGTTCTTCTACTGTCATTTGAATTCCGCCATCCCCAACGAACAAAACAACTTCTCTTTTCGGTTCAGCTAGTTTGGCACCGATTGCTGCCGGCAGGCCAAAGCCCATCGTTCCCAATCCACCGCTGGTAATTATCTGACGCGGTCTTTTGAAGGGATAGTACTGTGCTGCCCACATTTGGTGCTGCCCGACATCAGTAACAACCGTTGCATCCCCAGCAGTTAAGCTGCCAACTTCTTCAATTACTGCTTGTGGTTTGATTTTTCCTTTGCTCTCGTCATAGCGCAGAGGGTGTTGTTGTTTCCAAGTAGTTAGCTGCTGTAGCCACTTCTCATGTTTGTTCTTAGACAAGTTCATATTATTCAACCACTTCAAAGCTTGCTTGGCATCAGCTCTGACAGGAAAATCTGTAGCAATGACTTTCCCTAACTCTGAATCGTCTATATCAATATGTGCTATCTGTGCATTTGGTGCAAATTCGGAAACATTAGTTGCCAATCGATCATCAAAGCGAGATCCAATATTCAAGAGAAAGTCACATTCGTAAAATGCCATATTAGCTTGATAACTTCCATGCATCCCGCCCATTCCTAAGAAAAGTGAATCGGTCGCCGGCATTGCGCCCAAACTTATCAGTGTCGAAACCACAGGAAGATCAAAATTATGAGCAAACTTTCTTAGTTCTGGCACTGCATCTGCCGCAATGACTCCCCCTCCTGCAAGAAGCAATGGTTTCTTTGCTTTTAAAAGCGCCATGCGAATTTTTGCCATCATGCCTTCATCAATTTCTTCTTTCTGTTGTATGCTGTGCACCACTGAATCATTTGTTTTAACATCCTTGGCATTTGCCAAATCTGCAGCCACATTTTTCGGAAGATCAACAACAACCGGTCCAGGTCTGCCATTGGCTGCAACCGCAAATGCCTCTATTACAACTTGAGAAAGAGAATTAACATCATGTACTTGATAGTTTTGCTTTGTGATAGGTGCTGTCATGCTTAAAATATCTACTTCTTGAAAAGCATCTTTTCCAATTGACGCACATCCAACTTGCCCCGTAAAAACAACTAATGGGATCGAATCAAGCATTGCATCTGCAATTCCAGTTACCGCGTTTGTAGCGCCAGGACCAGATGTCACAAATACGACCCCCGTTTTCCCAGTTGACTTGGCATACCCCTCGGCGGCGTGGACTGCACCTTGTTCATGCCGTACAAGTATATTGTTGAACTTCTGTCGGTAAACGGCATCATAGAGCGGTAAAACAGCACCGCCGGGGTAACCGAAGATGAGTTCCACCCCTTGATGTGCTAATGTTTCCAGCAAAACATCTGAGCCGGTTGCCAATGTATGTTTTTTTAGATTATCTTTTACATTTTGACCTACCAACATGAAAATCACCTCCTCTTGAAAATCAGCTCTTAACTTCAATGCTCTTTTGATCTCTGCAGCTCAACGTTTTTCACTTAATCAGATTCAGCATCACCTCCCTTAATTTTTGCGAGAACACTTATTTTTTCCAAAAATAAAAGCATCCATCTTAACGATGGATGCTAAAAAATCCACCGCTCTAATTTCTTAGCGCGGTGTGATTAATTCCGTGGGTTGCTAACTCAAACTAGCCCAGGCATCAAATCACACTCGCGCATGATAATAATGACTAGGATAATTAGTGAAATAACGTTTTTTAATGTCCTTACAGCTAATTGATCATTATATGAACTCATGTGATCTGACCCCTTTCTTTAATTTTATGATCGGATATTCTATTAGAAAAAAACTTCTTGCTCAGCATGAAAACCACAAACCGAACAATATTCCTCATTGGGAGTAAGTGCTCCACAGTTAACACAAATGTTAACCTCTACTTCTTCCTTCTCAGAGCTGGAAATAAGTCGTGCGCCACAGCTTGAACAATACTTTCCAGCGGTGACCTTACTTCCACAAGTCTGACAAGTAACCATATCATACGCTAACTTCATAAACATCCCTCCGAACCATTATCCGACGAACAGATAACACTGACATGTTACAGAATGCTATAGCAGTTGCTGAACCGTTTTTTTCTAAAAATACTAAAACGGCTTTCAGGTCCCTGTCTCATCAAAGCATGAATGTCTTTCATGTGTTGCATACTACACTCCGATTTTAATGATGTCAACATCTTTTTCTAATAAAATTCCTTTTGTTTTTAGGTTGTACACAACTTTTTTGTTCTTTTTATTCTTTTGTATTTATTCTAAACAATCTTTTACTGCAGCGTTTTTAGGGACCATATAATGTAAATATAAAAAAATATCTCACATAATATCAATAACTCATTGAGTATTTTTCTAATTTACTGTTGACAAACAAGTTTTTTTAGCTGTATAGTTACAAACATATTAAAAAAGACTAAGAGGAGAACAAAAAATGATAACTACCAACACTAACATTCAAATTATTATTATTCTCAGCGCGATTATTAATTGATGCGGGCTGTATTTTTGGATGTCCGCAGTTCAGCGGACAGTGTTGGTTAAGCCAGAAGCTGTCAAACAGTTTCTGGCTTTTTTCTTTGCCTTATTCTTTGGAGGTGTTACAGCACAAAACTATTGGAATCGCAAAATTTTATTTTAGGAGGATTTTTATGGATAATACAGATAGTTTAAGCCAGGATTTTCAAAATTCTAAGGGATTAAAACGTGATTCAGTCAAAACCGTCATGTTTGCCTCAATGGTTGGGACCGCAATTGAATTTTTTGATTTTTATGCTTATGGGACTGCGGCAGCAGCCTACTTTCCCAAAGTCTTTTTCCCTGAAGTTACGCCTGCGATCGCAACGATTTTAAGTCTGTTGACTTTTGGCGTTGCTTTCATTGCCCGTCCTTTAGGATCTTTTGTTTTCGGACATTTTGGTGATAAAATTGGCCGCAAACGAACCCTTGTTGTTTCACTGCTGTTGATGGGAATCTCAACAGTTTTGATTGGTTTGCTCCCTAGTTACTCCACCTTAGGATTAATGGCTGTCATCCTTTTGTGTGCCTGCCGTTTTGTTCAAGGAATTGGTTTGGGAGGTGAATGGTCGGGTGCAGCACTGGTCGCTACTGAAAATGCACCTGCAAACAAAAGAGCTTTATATGGCGCATTTCCCGAGCTTGGTGCGCCACTAGGGTTCTTTTTAAGCAATGGTTTGTTTTTCTTACTTGAATCATTCTTAACACCAGCACAAATGCTTAGTTTTGGCTGGCGTGTTCCTTTCCTGGCATCTTCCGTTTTAGTTTTGGTCGGATTCTGGGTGCGGGAACGGATGCAAGAAACACCTTTATTCCGTTTAGCTCAAGAAAAAAACGAGGTCACCAAATCTCCTTTGAAGGTCGTTTTCAAAACCAGCTGGCGCCAAATAATCCAAGGAACTTTTATTGTTTCTGTCACCTACACTCTTTTTTACACTTTAGCCACATGGTCACTAACATACGCTACCACCAAACTTGGATTTACAAACCAGGAATACTTATTTATGCTTATGGGCTCTATTATTGTCTTCGCTGCACTGATTGTCTTATCATCAAGACTCGCTGATACTTGGGGACGCAGACGTACATTGATGGTATCATCAACAGCTTTGATTGTTTTTGCTTTTCTCTTCCCGTACTTGCTTCAAGGTCAGCGAAATTTCGTAAGTGTTTCCTTATTCCTCATTATTGGTTTTGTTTTAATGGGAATAGCATTCGGACCCGTTGGAGCTCTTTTACCAGAATTATTTTCGACAAAAGTTCGCTATTCGGGTTCGGGAATCGCCTATAATCTAGCAGCGATCGTTGGTGCTGCTTTTGCCCCAACAATCGCAACTTGGTTAGCAGAAAATTGGGGAATCCGTTCTGTTGGTATCTACTTGGCCGTGATGGCTGTTGCTTGTTTGGTATCGTTGATAACGATCAAAGAAACCAAGTCTGTAGATTTTTCGAAATAATTTAGGCAGTAAAGAACCAGCTGCAACAAGACGCATGTTTTGCTGCAGCTGGTTTAGTTTGTGATTTAATATCACCAATTTTTAAAAAGTATCTTTTTCAATCCGCATGTTTTATTTGCCGCATCGTTTGTTGTACGCTTTGTGCATAGCTCTGGCCAAATTTATTCAAGTGAACCATTAAGTAATACAAACGATAAAAGGCAAAACGCTTTTCATACCCCTTTGCTAGGGGTGCCGCTTTTTGATAAGCACGATAAAAAGCAGTATTGAAACCGCCGAACACAGTTGTGATGGCAATATCAAACTCACGGTCACCATAAAAGGCAGCAGGATCTATCAAGGCGGGGCGTCCATCCGCTAAGAACATATAATTTCCGCCCCAGAGGTCTCCATGCAGCAAAACTGAAACACTTTTATGTGCTGCTAGTTCTTCAACTATAATTTTGCGCACATCTTGGTAGATTGCCCTTTCTTCCGTCTGCCATAGTCCCTGCTGTTGCAAAGCCCCCGCCAGAACATCTAAACGCCGCTTTAAAAATAGGCTGCTCCATGAATCCGTCCAATCATTTTCAAAAGAAACACTTGTTCCAGCATAAGGAAAATCAAAACCGAACTTGCCATTCGGACTCTTGTATTGATGCAATTGTGCAACCAATCTGCCAAGATCTTCTTGTTTGCCGAAACCTGTTTCTAAAAAATTAAGTAGCAAATACGCATCTCCATTTATTTGACCACTAGCAATCACATGCGGAGCTAAAACTTTTGCTTCTTCAAATGCATGCAGTCCTGCAATTTCTCCAGCATAAAAGGTTTGGTCATGTCGCGGTTGAACCAATAGAAAATATTGCTTATCTTTTGTCTCAAGCCTAAATGCCTGATTAACATCCCCACCACTGACTGGAGTTGCCTGCCTAATGTTACTTAAAGGTAGTTGTGCCAACCATTCGTTTTTCATAAACCCACATTCTTTCCTTCTTGCATAACAATCTTCTATCTACATTATAGATTTTTTTGTTAAGAACAGGCAATTATTTAATCATCTTCACGTTTAAGCCAAAAATTTGCTTTAAAAAATGAAGTAGCCATATACTTATAAGTGTATAAAACCTTAAGGAGGAACATCAGATGGCTTATAAAACAATTAATCCTTTTACAAATGAAGTCGTAAAAACTTTTCCTAATGCAACAAATGAACAGATCGAACATTCACTGACTGTCGGAAATGACTTGTATCACCAATGGCAGAAAGAACCCGTTGCAGCACGGGCTGAAAAACTGCATGCGATTGCTAAGCTACTGCTAGAAAACAAAGAAGATCTCGCTAGGGTTCTTGTTATCGAGATGGGAAAATTAATTTCAGAAGCTCGTGGTGAAGTCGAGCTTTGTGCGCTGATAGCTAATTATTTTGCTGATCATGCTGCAAATTTACTGCAACCGACCCCTATCTCTACCAAGGCTGGTGAAGCTCGCATCGAAAAGCATGCTGTTGGGGTTTTACTTATGGTTGAACCATGGAACTTTCCTTATTATCAGATAATGCGGGTCTTTGCTCCTAATTATATGGTTGGCAATCCCATGATCTTAAAACATTCCTCTAACACCCCTAGTTCTGCAGAAGCCTTTGCAAAAATCGTTCAGAAAGCGGGCGCACCTGATGGAAGCTTAACTAATCTCTTCTTATCACATGATCAAGTTGATCAAGTAATTGCTGACCATCGTATTCAGGGTGTTGCATTAACTGGCTCAGAACGCGGAGGGAGTTCAGTCGCCCAAACAGCTGGCAAATACCTCAAAAAATCTTCACTGGAATTAGGTGGAAATGATGTGTTTATCGTCTTGGATGATGCTGATTTGGATCAAGTGATCAAGGTCGCAGCACGGGCCCGTACCTACAATGCTGGACAAGTATGTACTTCTTCTAAACGGTTTATTGTTGCTGATAATTTATATGATGCCTTTTTGAAACGTCTCGGCCAAGCATATAGAAACTTTAAACCTGGCAATCCGCTTGATGAAAGCACGACCTTGGCACCAATGTCATCAGCTAAGGCCAAGAGCAAACTTGAAAAACAGGTCAAAGAGGCCATCGCGCATGGTGCAACCCTTTATCAAGGAAACAGTCCTATCGATTTACCTGGACAATTTTTTGAACCAACAATTCTAACGGATATAACACGAGACAACCCTGCTTACTACGAAGAAATGTTCGGCTCAGTTGCGCAAGTTTATCGCGTCCATTCTGAACAAGAAGCGATCAAGCTTGCAAACGACTCTCACTATGGTTTGGGCGGTATTGTTTTCTCTAAGGATAAAGAACGTGGTAAAAAAGTTGCTAGTCAGATCGAAACGGGAATGGTTTTTGTCAACACCTTCTTGTATACACTTCCTGAGCTTCCATTCGGTGGCGTCAAAAATTCTGGATATGGTCGTGAAATGAGCACAATCGGTCTGAATGCCTTTGTCAATGAAAAATTAATCGTTGCCGTTGATAAACCCGACTTCGATAATCGTGCCGGTGCTTTATTCTAGGTTTCCTTAATCTGAGCGCACAGTAACTATTCTTGAAAACAGTATATATTCAAAAGTTTTACAGTGTTTGCGATCCGTGTTTAAACAAAAAGGCTGTCTATTGACATAAGTTAATTCATATAATGCAAGATAAAAAAGAGAATGGGTCAAATGTTGAATTTTGATCCATTCTCTTTTTTTGTTCTGTAATAAATATGTTTTTCATAAGCTAAAACTTCCTGTCTAATATCGAATTCTACCGACCTACGGCAACCCCTATGCGAATCCATAAACAATGGCAGCCTGCTTTCAGTAAGATCCTGAAGGCAGGCTGCCATTCAAAAAACTATAAATGTAGCTGAAATTTTTCTGCGGTTCTAACAAGCTGCAATACTTTAATTAACATGTTGTTCTACTACAGCCTATCGTAACTACTCTCTAACATCTATTTTTATTGTCTGAGGATAGTCGTTTTATTTTCCAACAGCTTCCTCAATCGCCTCTTTTAAGGGTACCAACTTATGCCCCAATACTTCCTCCAAATCTCTCGAGCCCTTTGCTAATTCATCATTTTTAATTAGATTCTGGATCATAATGATTACATCAATGATTGGAGCTGGCGTACCTTGAGTTTCTAAAAGCCTTTTATATTCATCATCGGTAACTGCAGAAACTTCAAATTTCTTTGAACTGATTTCGGCTAATACAGTTGCTAGATCCGCATATGTTATTGGTTGACCAGCAAACTCATATACCTCTTTAGGTTCGTTGCTCACTAGAACCTTAACAGCTCCCTCTGCATATTCACGTTCCAGTGCCCATCCAACATGACCGTTTTGCGCAGAATATACCACCGGATTTCCTGCCAAAGCCCCTTGTATCAAGTCAAGCTGATTTTCAAGATACCAATTGTTACGCAAAAACGAATGTCTGATTCCACTCTCACTGATTGCTTTTTCAGTTGCCTTATGGTCTGCAGACAGTGGACTTTGCGCCTGATCTGCATGTGGAAAACTAGTGTAAGCAATAAAACTGATGCCAGCTTTTCTAGCAGCATTTACAACATTTAAATGCTGCTTTTCCCGAGAATACTCTCCACCAGGGATAGAAGAAATAAAGAGTAGCCGATCAATACCTGCAAACGCTCTTTCAAGACCTTCCTCATTAGTATAGTCAGCCTCTCTGATTTCAATACCCTGTGGCAGAATATCAGCAGCCTTTTTAGTGTTTCGTGCAAGTGCGACAACCTCATCTTTTTTAACTAATTTCAGTAAATCTAAAATAGCATTGCGTCCAAATTTCCCCGTAGCACCTGTGATTGCATATTTCATATTAAAGCCCCCTGTATAGTCATTTTATTGTTATAAATAAAGTAACATGAAGGCAAAAAAAAGTCAACTACATCCTCTCGAACGTAGCTGATTTTTCGTTTCTCGTGCTTAACAGGCTCTGGATAAGTTTTTTAATACCAATTATTGCTTTTCCAATGCTGCATTGCATTGACCCATGTTCCGTAGCGTTGTGCAACATAATGATTAGCAACCCGCTCCTGGTTTGCTGGAGAGTAATCCCCCTTCAAGTAACTTGAATCCAATTGATACTTTCCAATATACTTTCCATTACGTGCGTTGTAGTTGCCACCCGATTCATGTTCGACAATGTAAGCGCGAGCCTGTGCTTCAGCTGAACTTTCCCTACTATCACTGCTTTCATACTTTGCATTAACAATAGCTGAACTGGGAGTTGCAGTTTTCGTTGTAGCAGCTGCTACCGTTGTCTGTTTTGAACTTCCAGGTATTACCAGCCTATTGCCAGCCAAAATAAAATCTGGATTTTGTAAATTATTGGCAGCGGTTATAGCTGCGGTACTTGTATTATACTTTTCAGCCAGCTCCGAAACAGTGTCGCCCCACTTGATTGTAATATTTTGACGTTTTGCATTACTACTTGTTGAACTATCAATGTTCTGATTTGCTAAAATTTGTCTGAATGCCTGTCCGTCTGTTTGGTTGCCATGCACCAGCTTACTATCTGCTGCTTTTTTCAGCTCAGTCGGTCCTCCAACTGATTGGCTTGCATCAATACTCATTAATTCCTCCGCCTTGTCTGCTAAATCTATTATTCCTCTTCAAAACTGCTATCCTTTTTATAATAGTTAAAATAATTAAAAAAAGCAACCTATAAAATAAAACTCACTCCGTCACATTTTTATTTTTTATAGCAATCTGCATTCTTTCTTCATCGTAAAAGTACAGCACAAGAAGCATTAGAAGATAAATAACTAAGGGAAGCCAAACATAATTAATGTTTATCATATGGAGTGTGGCGTCATTCTGCGCGTGATTAGGGAGATAGCCCGCAACATGGAATAATCCTGCCGTTACAAGGCCACCAAGTCCCAGACCTAAATTAACACCCAAATCATCCGTTGAAGCTAATATGCCTTCAGCCTGAATTCCCATTGTCATCCCATACCGAATCGTATCGGCAATCATGATCGAAACCAAGCCAACGACAATTCCGTGACCAATTGAGTTTAGCAAAATGCCGCTAAATAAAATTGGCAGTGTACCACCATACACCCCAAGGCTTAAGATACACTGACCAATGAAAGCAACGATAATTCCTATAGCCATCGTCTTTTTCTTGGACCTTGAAGATGTAAGATGCATGATCAGCAAGACACCAATCAATGCAGCCAGTGTAAAGCTATTCGCCCATGGAACCAGTCCTTCATTATGCAAAGTATATTTAAAATAATAGACCGTTGTCTGATTTTTAATAGCGGTGACAAGCCAATATAGGAAAATTACTACTGAAATCGTCAGCCATTGTTTATTGTGCCAAAGCATTTGCATAACCTTTTTGATAGGCTGATGCCTTATTTCCTTGATTGTAAATCTTTCCCGAATTTGAAAAAAGGTATTCAGTATCAATATCAGAGAAATCACTCCAAAAGCAATAATTGTTAAGAGAAAACCTCTCTTCTGGTCACCCTGTCCGAAAAATGCAACTAGTGGCAAAGTAAAAACTGCAACTACGATTTGAACCGAACTCCCACAAAACTGTCGAATAACACCTAGCAAAGTTAGTTCTCACCCATTTTGTGTCATTGTTGGTAAAACTGAGGTAATCGGAACATTAACGGCCGTATAGAAAAAACCTAGACCTAAGTAGGTAATATAAGCCCAAATTAGTTTCCCATTTGCTGAGAAATCAGGTGTAACAAAAGTCAGAATTGCAAAAATGACATATGGAAAAGCGTACCATAGAAAAAAGGGTCGACTCTTTCCAAAGCGAGAATGGGTTTTATCGATCATGACTCCTATCAATAGACTCTCAAGCGTATCTGCAATTCGAGCAACAACAAATAAAATTGCTACCGCCCCAGGTTCCAAACCATAAACATCGGTATAGAAAAAAAGCAGATAGGTAGTCATAACCTGAAAAACAAGATTGTCAGCAGCATCGCTCAACCCATAACTGATACGTTCTGACCATTTAGTCTGCATTTTTTTATCCATAAGTGCATCCCTACTTATTTTATTTTCTATTTTTTTCTTCTGATCCATTTGAAAGTTCATCTATAACAATATGGTTAACCCACATCCAAGCCATATGACCTAACAACTCTGAAACGTGCTCCTCAAGTGGCTGTTCTTTAACATTCGGAACAGTTTTCATAGCTGGCATCATTCCTAGATGAGTTGCAGCCCAGACACCAATCCCAAAAAAAGTTCCTTGTCCTGCTTTAAGTACCGGTAAGTAGTGGGATGTCACACTGTATGCCATTCCAAAAGTTGCCGAGAAACCAAAATGGATAATGAAGCTCGCCCATGGCATTTGGTGCCCTGAATAAGTATAAGTCGAGTGTGTGATTTTTTTAGGTATTCCCAACTGCTGCATGAACCTTTGCGGCGGATTAGTCTTCTCTCTTTCCGGTGTGCGTGGCGGTAATAAATTCTCCCAGCCTAATTTAACAAATCCCGAAACGATTCCAGCTATTCCACCGACAATCAAAGCATTTTTAATGTCGAAACTATTTTTACTCATTAACTACTCCCCCTATCGAAACTTCAAGCTAATTAGTCAGTTTAAACCAATTATTTTCGTTTATCCAGCAAAGGGCTCAAAATTTCACCACCCTCTTAATTCTGCTGCTTTTTTAATTTTTGACTCTAAATAGGCACTCAATAATTTTATTGGCTCTTCATACTACTCCTTGTGCCATCATCGCATCTGCAACTTTAATAAATCCAGCAATATTCGTTCCACTCAACAAATCATCAGGAATACCGTATTCAGCAGCCGTCGTAACACTCTCTTGATAGATATTGTGCATTATTTTTTGTAGCTGTTTATCAACTTCTTCAAAACTCCATCTTAGTTGAGTACTATTTTGACTCATCTCGAGTGCTGAAACGGCGACACCACCAGCATTCGCAGCTTTTCCTGGCCCATAGATAATCCCCTGCTTACGATAAATATCAATCGCAGCAGCCGAGCTAGGCATATTTGCTCCCTCAGCAATTATTTTAGCTCCATTATTTGCAAGCAATTGTGCCTTTCTTTCATCAATTTCATTTTGAGTTGCACATAGTAAAGCTATCTCATAGGTAAGCTGTGCATCCCATATTGATCCCGGATAATAAACTGCGTTTTGTACCCTATCAGCATATTCCGCGATCCGACCACGTTCAATCTCCTTTATCTGTTGGACCATTTTGTAATCAATTCCATTTTGATCTACGATATATCCAGACGAGTCTGAACAAGTGATTACTTTTCCTCCCAGTTCTGACACCTTTTGAATAGTATAAATTGCAACATTCCCTGCTCCTGAAAGCACCACCTTTTTGCCCTTGAAGCTCGTTTTTAAAGTTTGCAGAATTTCCTGTGTGTAGTATGCAAGCCCAAAGCCTGTCGCTTCGGGTCTCACGAGTGATCCACCATAACCCAGACCTTTTCCTGTTAGGGCCCCACGTTCAGCTTCCCGCAAGCGTTTGTATTGCCCATATAAATAACCCAGCTCTCGACTTCCGACTCCAATATCTCCTGCAGGAACATCTCTAGTAGGGCCAATATACTTGCTTAATTCTGTCATAAAGCTCTGGCAAAAACGCATTACCTCGTTATCTGATTTTCCTTTCGGATCAAAATCAGAACCGCCTTTACCGCCGCCAATCGGCAGGCCAGTTAAGGCGTTTTTAAAAATCTGTTCAAAGCCCAAAAATTTAACAATGCTCAAATTGACCGACGGATGAAAGCGCAAACCGCCCTTGTACGGCCCGATTGCTGAGTTGAATTGAACACGGAAACCGCGATTAACTTGATAATTACCCTTATCGTCGATCCATGGAACTCTGAATTGGATTATTCTCTCGGGCTCAATCAGACGTTCAAGCAGACTGGCATTGATATATTCTGGATGCTTTTCCAAAGCCGGTCCGATCGTTTTTAATAGGTCCGTTACTGCTTCAGTGAATTCCTGTTGTCTTGGATCGCGTTTTTGTATAATCTGATAAACTTTTTTTAAATATTCTTCAACCTGCTGTTTCATTTTACTTCCTCCCGAGTTTACATTTTCGTGCCCGCTAAGTTCGAGCAGACGCACTAATAGCTGTAATTTAGCAGTTAATATGCCAAAAAACAATCAATATGTATTTGCAATATATCTTTCTTAGTCTAACTTCTATCATATACCTAAACTGTTATTTTTAATTTAATTCAAAAAGTAGAATAGGCCAGCCGCATATAACGCACGGCTAGCCTATTTTTTTAATATATTTGTCATTTATCTTTCCTTTAAAAGTTATCTCTTCAGCCATTTACACTAATTCATTTTTGGGGGTAGCAATCACTGAGAGCCATTGTTTAGTGATCGTTGCAGGCATAAAATGCTGAATTCGTTCTAGCGCACGTTCCGAATAATAACGTCGGAGGAACAAACTCCGTGTCATTTTATCCAATACACGGACAAAATCAGGCACATCCTGTGGCTTCGTAATAATACCATAGCGATTATCACGCAAATATTCATCTGAACCAGTATTTTTCATCGCAACTACTGGAAGTCCGAAGCCCATAGCTTCACCCATAACTAATGGCATTCCTTCCCAGCGTGAGGTTGAAACAAAAATCGAGGCATCTTCATAATGGTGCCGCAATTCCTTATCTTTTAGAGCACCCCGATAAATTATTTTGTCCTCTACTCCATACTTCGCAATCAACTCGTGAAAAATCTTCATATCTGCGGGAGTTCCACTCCCAGCAATCGCAATTTTCCAATCCTTATGCAAGAATCTTGCAGCATCCAGCAGTAAGTCAATTCCTTTATGCTGGATGGCTATTCTGCCCGTGAATGCAATCACCCGCTTTCTCAAATTTGCCTTTTGGGGTGCTTCAAGTGTTAGCGGATTGTATATTTTCACAGTGTTGGGATTAAACTCACTGTACTTTGCATAGTCAGCATCTGTTAAAACGACTACTGTGTCTGCAGCTCTTAACCCCCGTTTAAATTCTGTCTGCATTGAAGTATAGTATTGTTCCATATAGGTTTTAAAATTATTGTGCATCCAAGCAATCACATTTACCTTCGGCGTCGTTTCTTTTATGAAGGGGGAAAAACTGGTCAACAATCCTGCAGGTAAAATAACAGCCTCAAATGCGTTTCTTTCAATAAAATCACACAAATCCGTTATTTGATCAGCATATGCTCCATAAGGATCAGATCCAAAAAAATTCAGGATATCAGCTGAAACAGTACGTTTAGCTGTAACAAGAGGAGCATCTAAAGTATAATACGGCTCGACATTCTCCAATGAGTAATAGGTAACATCAACATACTTGTTCAGATCATTACCGACTACTGTAGCGGCTCTCTTCACTCCATCCATTACCACATTTTCTAACACAATCAATACCTTCATCAGCTGTGCCGCTCTCCTTAAATAAGTGACAGCGGCCACCTCCTTTCCTTTCGTTCTACAAAAAATAAGTAGTTCACCAAGGAGTTAAGCTTGGAAAAGTATTAAATAACATACTTTAGGAGCATGTGCTATTTTTATTAAAATGTATTTGTCTACTTTTCTATCCACTTCACTTCCTTTAGAGAGATTTTAGCATAAATTATTTTGTCAACGAAATAAAATGCATTAATGTATGTGTAACATAAATAAAGTGTCTTGCAAAATTTGACCCGCATATCCAACTTTTTTAAGGCAGTACAAAGTCGGTAAGACTTGAATACCAAAGCGAAATTACGCACAAAACAAGTACTTTGCTATAAGTAATTCGAGTTAGAGGGGAAATTTTGACTTATGGGCCATGTTTATGCGAAACAAATAGCGAAGTTAGGTTAAAATTTTTTCAATCCAGTCTCTCCAATTACACGTTCTTGTTTTTGGCCTTTAAGCAGCTCTTGCTTATATGGTATTCTGAATCAAAGGAGATGTCACCATGAGACTTGATACACAATTAAAAAATATACGTTCCTTTTCTTACAAAAAAATGCATTTGGATAAAACAGGTCATGGCTTCGATCATATACAGCGCGTCGTTAATATGTCCGAACAACTTCTTAAATATGAAAATGCCGACAATTTAGTTACACTTAGCGCAGCGTACTTACATGATGTGGCAGATGACAAATTAAGCGATGATCCGGCAGCGCTTGAAGAAGAAATGCGCACATTTCTGCAAAAAAATTCTTTAACTACCGCACAGATCACAAAAATAATTCTTATTACACAAAACCTCTCTTTCAGTAAAAGTCTAGAATCAGACAGGCTTGAACTTTCACTTGAAGGAAAGATAGTTCAAGATGCTGATCGTTTGGATGCAATAGGAGCAATTGGAATCACTCGTGCAATCTATTATGGAGGTGCTCATGCCGAGAAGATTTACGACCCTGCAATCCTACCACGTCAAACAATGACAAAAAAAGAATATCGAGATTTGAGTCAAGAAACGATCATCAATCATTTTTACGAAAAACTATTAAAAATAAAAGATATGCTGAATACCGAAACAGCCAAAAGAATTGCAGAAAGCCGCCAACAAGTAATGCTGTCTTTCTTGGACAGCTTTAAGAGAGAGTGGAACGCTGAAAAATAGTAAAAAAATTAAATCGTAATGCATTCTTTGCAGCCTTACGCCTATGTAACACTACTTCTTTATCAAATAGTAATTAGTACTCTTTGTATTCAAACATTCCTTGACAGCAGTGCTTTAATCACTTAATATTCTAAATTGTAATTATTACTATTATTTTTTTGCCTTGGAGCAAATACAAAGGGAGTATTATAGGATGAAAAAAAAGAGATTTCTTCTACATAGCATGATAAGTATATTTGCACTTGGAGCCGTTTTAGCAGGGTGTAGCTCCGCTAAAAAAGCTTCTACCACTGATGATAAGAAGATTAATGTTGTTGCCACAACTGATTTTTACGGCGAAGTTGCTAAAAATGTTCTGGGAAAACACGGTACAGTGACCTCTATCATAAATAACCCTAATGTTGATCCTCATGACTATGAACCTACTACCAAAACAGCTAAGACCGTTTCAAAGAGCGATATTCTGCTATACAATGGGATCGGTTATGATGCATGGGCAAAAAAACTTTCTGGTGGCAAAAAAATAGCCGTTGGTGAGGATATCATGAATAAAAAAGACGGGGACAATGAACATTTATGGTACAATAGTGAAACAATGCCCAAAGTTGCTAACTATCTTGCAACTGAATATGGTAAAAAAGATCCTAAACACAAAAAGCAGTTCAAGGCTAATGCTAAGAAGTACGCCGAAAGTTTAAAAGATCTCCATTCAATGATTTCTGAAATCAAAGAAAATAGTGATAATAAACCTGTCGATGTTAGTGAACCTGTTTTTGATTATGCATTAGCCGATATGGGCTACAAAGTCAATAATCAACATTTTTCTGAGTCGGTAGAAAAGGGAACTGACCCTTCTCCAAGCGATATCAAGTCAATGCAAGATGACATCAAGAACCGCAAAATTGCTTTCTTTGTTGAAAACACTCAGGCAACTGACAAAGTGGTTGCTAACTTGGTTAAACTATGCAAGGAACATAATGTGCCGGTTGTTAAGGTCACAGAAACCCTACCAAAAGACAAGAACTACCATCAATGGATGAAATCACAATATCAACAGGTTTTAGACATTCAAAAAAGCGAGCGATAATAAGTATGAACCCAATTATTGATGTTCACGGTCTGAACTTAAGTGTTCAAGGAAAACAACTTTTTAAAGACTTAACTTTTCAAATTCCCGCCAATAAGCTGACTTGTATTACTGGCGAAAATGGTGTTGGGAAAACGACACTAGTCAAGTACCTTCTCAATACATTTAAGCACCCTAGTCAAAACGTTAACCTAAGTGTCACTTCTAAGGAAACACAATATGTACCACAACTGCGTAACATCGATGATGAGTTTCCACTAAACATCCGCGACTTTGTCGGTCTCGGGCTAAAGAAAGCAGTCCTTCCTTGGCATACAGCTAAGGAACGGCTGCTTTTGCGGCGTATTTTAGATGAAACATCTTTGAGTGCCATCCAAAATCGTCCTTTGGGAGCTGCATCTGGTGGTGAAAAACAGCGGGCATTTTTAGCACAAGCTCTTTGTGCCGAACCAAAACTTCTGATCTTAGATGAATCAACCGCCAGTTTAGACAAAGATTCCAAATACAATTTGATGGATTTGATCGAAAAACTACTACAAACAAGAGAAATCACTGTTCTTTTCATCACTCATGATCCTGAACTAATCGCACGCTATGCTGATTATGACTTGATACTCGCTAACCAAAAAGGACAGCTGCTGAGAAAGGATAGATTCTCTCATGCTACAATTTGATTTTATGCGTTATGCTTTTATCGCAGGAATTTTCATTTCTTTGATCTGCGGTCTAATGGGAACGTTCGTTGTTGCACGCCAAACATCTTTTTTTACACATACCTTATCTGAAATCGGTTTTTCCGGTGCAACGTTTGGTATTTTTATTGGAATCAGTCCCTTATACGGAATGATTATTTTCACGCTCGCCAGCGCTTTTTTCATAGGTCTATCTGGAGAAAGGCTAAGCCGACGGGAAGCTTCTATCAGCGTCTTTTCAGGAGTCTTTATCGGTTTAGGTATCCTTTTTCTTTCTCTTTCAAACAAACAGGCAAATTACGCCACCAACATTCTTTTTGGAAGCATCGTTGGCATTAATATTAACAACCTGTACTCGCTTATTTGTTTGAGCATCTTTATCTTGCTCATCATTGCAATCTTCTTTCGTCAATTGGCTTATAATTCATTTGATGCTATTGGTTCGCAGTATAACCAGCGTTTCAACACGGTGATTTCGATTATCTTTCTTGCATTACTTGCTTTGACAATCAGCATCACTGCTCAAATTATTGGTTCATTGTTGATCTTCGTTTTGCTGACTATCCCTGCTTCAGCAGCAAAATATTTTGTTCATTCATTGAAGAAAATGATCTTTTTAACAACCATTTTCTCGTTGTTTGGAATCTGGGTAGGATTGTATCTTGCTTACCTTACAGACTGGCCTGTCAGTTTCTTCATTACTGTTATCGAGGCCATAATTTATGCGTCTTCTGTACTCTTCCAAAAAGTAAACTGGGTCAAAAATTAAATTTTAACCTAGCTCTTATTTTTAGAAGTGCCTTCCATAAGTTAAACTTTTCGGTCTAAGGTCTACGAGTGCTATGTTCAGTAAAAGCTAAGAAAGAGGAGCAACGGCAAAAAACTACTGCCGTTGCTCCTCTTTTGTTAATGTGCCCCTGCCAAGGAAACACAGTATAGCATATTACTAGAATTTGTCACGCTTTTTTCACGACTAGCTCTTATTTCTTAAGTGCTCGCACACGGATAACTTCTGGGATATTCAGTAACTCCTTGCGCAATTTTGCCAATTGTTCATCGGAAATCTCCGACATATCAATCATTGTATAAGCAATCTTTCCGCGACTTCGGTTAATCATATTGTCAATATTCAAGGAATCATTTGCAAGTATCGTTGTGATTCGTCCTACCATATTGGGCACGTTCTGATGAATCAGAGTCAAACGTAACGGGGCTTCAAAGGGCATCTCGACAGCCGGGAAATTGACTGAATTGATAATATTGCCTGTTTCTAAATACTTGCGTAATGTCTGTGCTGCCATCTTGGCACCATTTACCTCTGCTTCAAGAGTCGTACCGCCAATATGGGGTGTGATAACGATCTTTTCATTATTGATGATCTCATTCGAACTGAAATCAGTTGAGTAGCGTCGCAGCTTACCTTGAGCCAAGGCAGCAACTACAGCCTTTTCATTGACAATTCCCCAACGAGAGTAATTCAGCAAAACGGCATTTTCTTTCATCTGGTTCAATTCTTCAGTATTAATTAAATCTTTGTTTTCGTCTGTATAAGGGATATGAATAGTAACATAATCACTCTTTTGCAATAATTCTGACAGCTTCTCTGCACGTGGAATATCATTTGATAACTTCCACGCATGTTCAACGCTAATATAAGGATCATATCCTATAACATGCATTCCTAAATCCGCCGCAGCTCGAGCAACTCTTGAACCAACAGCACCTAGTCCGATCACACCAATCGTTTTTCCGAGAAGTTCCGTTCCTGCAAAATGATTTTTTCCCTTTTCCGTTTGGGTACTGACATCTGCTCCAGCAATTTTTTTAGCCCAAGCTGCAGAAGCCACAACCGGCCTTGTAGCCAAAATAAGCATCGCAACAACTAATTCTTTAACTGCATTCGCATTAGAACCTGGTGTGTTAAAAACAACTGTTCCATTTGCACTTGCCTCAAGCAACGGGATATTATTGACCCCTACACCTGCACGTGCAATCGCAAGCACGCTGGTGCCAAATTTAGTTTTGTGCATATCCTGACTTCTTATAAGCAATGCTTGCGGTTTGTCGCTCTGATTGATCGTATACTTCTCTTCAGGAAAAGCATCCAACCCTTCCTGAGCAATGACATTATAGGTTTTAATATCGTATTTCATTATTTGTTTCCTCCAACACTTTGTTCAAATCTTTCCATAAACTCTACTAGTTTTTGAACCCCTTCATAAGGAAATGCATTGTATAAACTAGCACGCATTCCACCCACTGAACGGTGCCCCTTCAAATTCACTAACCCATTTTCTTGTGCCGCAGCTACGAAATGTTGATCTAATTCAGCATTACCTGTCACAAAAGGTATATTAGTTACTGAACGTGAGGATTTTTTCACTGGTGAACTAAACAAGCTTGAAGAGTCCAAAAAATCGTACAAATAGGCAGACTTTTTCTCGTTGCGTTTCTGCATTTCCTCAACACCACCTTGTTCCAACAACCACTTAAAGACCAATCCAGCTACATAGATTGCGAATACCGGAGGTGTGTTTAAGGCCGAGTGCTTTGCTGCCTGTTTAGCATAGCTCAACATTGCAGGCAGTTCGGTTCCACCCTCTACCAAATCATGCTTCACGATTATGAGCGTCATTCCAGCAGGACCAATATTTTTTTGTGCTCCAGCATAGATCAAGCCAAAATCTTCAACATTATAGCGCTGTGCCATAATGTTTGAAGACATATCACCCACAAGTGTCTGTCCATGGAGAACATTAGGCAGGTCTCGGTACATCGTTCCTTCAATTGTATTGTTTAACGTAAGGTGTACGTAGTCGTACTGTTGTCTCAATTCTGGTACATCTGGCAGAGCAGTATAATTTACTGCTGCAGACGATGCGATAATGTCGGCTTTCACTCCCGGCACAAGCCGAGCTTCCTCTATTGCACGTTGTGCCCAATGCCCTGAATCAACAAAACCAGTTTGTTTGTTCTTTTGAGCCAAGTTAAGAGGAACCATCGCAAATTGCAGTGTCCCCCCACCCTGCAAAAAAAGCACATCGTAATCATTCGGAATACGCATTAATTTTCTTAAGTTTTCTTCTGCTTCTGCTTCCATATCCGTGTAGAGTGAGGAGCGGTGACTGATCTCCATTATGCTCATACCGCTATTTTTATATGAAACCAGTTCACTTTGCACTTGGCGAATAACAGGGGCTGGTAATACTGCTGGTCCGGCCGAAAAGTTATAAATTTGTGCCACGCTACCCACTTCTTTCTTTAATTTTTTTTACACGTTGAAGCCAAAAATGAGGATGACTTTTTAGCAGTTAAGCAACCGCTAAATCCGCAAAATATACACTAAACCTCATTTTACTCAATGTTACGAATGTAGCGTATTGCATTGCTTATGTCAAGACTATAATCTAGCAAATTAATAAAAGCGAAAAATGGCGGCAATTAGGAGACTTACCGTTTTTGTGTGTGTTATCAAAAAACTATTTTCCCAAAGATAGCGTTATCAACAAGCTCGCTATTTTTAATTTTTTTGTAACATATACCTAAAAGTTAGCTATAACTACAGTGGTTTTTATTTCCGCAACGGTGCATTACATCAAAATTTGTGTTCATTTCGTATTTCTTTAAAAAAAAGTAATCTATTTGTAACATTTTTAAGATTTTCCTTTGTTAAGTATAGGCTTCATCTGCAATAAAATGTTGCTATATCAGCGTTTATTTCGCACTACTAAATTTTTTTTAAAAAAACAGCATTTTTATATATTTAAAAATCCTTTAATACCAGTGTGTTCCCGTGTTTGTTACATTCTATAAATTATTTGTAATATAAATTGTACTCTCCTGCAACATTATTGGTCTACAATCTAAGTATCAGTTGAAAATAAATATCAAGAGAAAAAAGTAGGAGTGACTTAAATTTGAAACGTACAACAAAAACATTATTGGCAGGCACCGTTGGGGCTGCGGGTTTATTCCTTGCTTCTACAACGAATGCTAGTGCATCAACAACAAACGTTAAAGTTAACCAACATGATACAGTCTGGGCACTTTCCCAAAAATACGGAGTTTCAATCAAATCTATTGAAACTTTAAACCATATTGATGGAAACAGTCATTTGATTTTGGTTAATCAGTCGCTGACAATTCCTGAAAAAGGTGCCAGTGCAAACAATGTTAGTTCAAAGGATACAACGAAAATAAGTGCAACATCTTCCGTAAAAGTAACAAATGGTGATTCACTCTGGAAGATCGCTAACAACTACAATATCAGTGTTGATCAATTACGCTCGCTAAATGGCTTATCTTCAAGCGAAACTTTGATCTTGCCTGGTCAAGAGTTAAAGGTCGCGGGTGCTCCTAAGGTTAGTGAAGCACCTCAGGCAACTGAAAGTAACACTACTGCAACTCAAAATACACAAACGAAAGCTCCTGCTGCAGCTGCTTCTACTACAACTGCACAACAGGAAACGACACCACAAGTGACTGTTTCTGCTAACCACGTTACATACACGGTCAAAGCTGGTGATTCACTGTATACTGTTGCTCAAGCTTATGGTGTTTCTGTAGATTCCTTAAGGGCAGCTAACAAACTTGGTTCGACATTATCAATTGGGCAAACTTTGACAGTCAATGATCCTACAAAGAACCCAGCCGCTGCTACGCAAAATTCTACACAACAGACGAGCTCTGCTGCAACTCAGAGTAGCACTGCTTCTGCTGCTCAAAGCTCTGCACAACAAACAAGTCCTGCTGCTACAACTCAAAGTAGTACTGCCTCTGTTGCCCAAAGCTCTGCGCAACAAACAAGTGCTACCGCTACAACTCAAAGTAGTGCTACTTCTGTTGCTCAAAACAGTAACACGACAAGTACTCCTGCTCAGAGTTCTAGCTCTACGGTTCAGGCACAACCTGCAGCCAGCAGTTCGGTTCAAACACAATCACAAAATACACAATCAGCAGCTGTTTCTACAACAAATAATAACAATAACGCTGCTCCACAAGCTAAACCAGTTGCAGCTCAACAACCAGCAGTGTCATCCGGTTCAATTACATCAGTTGCTTACCAAGTTGCAAGTATGGGAATCCCTTATGTAACAGGTGGCACATCATTGAGTGGTTTTGATTGCTCTGGTTTCACACAGTACGTTTATGGTAAAGCAGGAATTTCAATTCCTAGAACTTCCCAAGCACAATCTGCCATTGGAACAGCAACGAGTGTTGCCAACGCACAGGTTGGAGACTTGTTATTCTGGGGTGGAAGAGGTACTGCCTACCATTCAGGTATCTATTTGGGTGGTTCAAGCTACGCAGCTGCTCCTGAACCAGGCGAAAATGTTAGCGTTAAGAGCTTTACTTACTACCAACCATCATTCGCTGTTCACGTTAACTAACTTTAATTTATTCGTCTCTACAAGCAGAGTATTTCCAATAAAACTATAAATCTCTAATAGTAAGCAAAACGCGCATAGTCAAATTGACTGTGCGCGTTTTGTGTTTAGACAAAAAAATACCAATTAAATAATTTTAGTTAGTACGTACACCACAGAGCTAAGAGCGTGAGCACAAGTTAGCCCTTTACTTCTTTTGTCCCCTTTCCTAGAATTGGTCAACAAATATGATTAAGTGCGGCGCTTGTTAGCGAATCATATTACGAATAGTAAAATATACAAATGCAGTTACCATATGGGGAAAAGTAAAGTCATAAGTACACTGACTTTGATAATAAAATGGCACAGATGCTTTTTCAAATAAACATCTCCTAAATTATTTAGTAGAATTATACTAGGCTTATTCTAATTTTCTAAACACGGTTTCGAAGATCATCACTTAAAACTCTGCTACTGGAAATAATAGCAGGGAGCGGTTTTATGATTACGGATTTGAAGTCCAAAAGAGTATGTGCGGTCTTATTCTACTATAATTCAATTCAAAATAAGAGCTGTGCCAAAAGTTAAATTTGGCACAGCTCTTATTTTTATTCCGTATAAACGTGTTCCATAAGCCAAAATTCTCAGTCTAACTTCGAATTACTCTTACTCATAGCAAAGTACTCGCTATGTTCGTAATTTCGAGTTATTACTCAAATTTTCCCGACTTATGTCACACTCCCTAACCTTAGTATATTTCATTAGCCTCCCAAATATGTTTTTTGAACAGCAGGATCTGCTAACAATTCTTGTCCTGTCCCGGACATTTTTACCTCGCCTGTCGCCAGCACATAACCGCGATCCGAGATCGTTAAGGCTTTATTTGCATTTTGTTCAATTAACAAAATGGTTGTTCCCTGTTTCTTTATAGTTTCAATAATTTCGAATATCTTATTAATGAAAATAGGAGCAAGGCCCATTGAAGGCTCATCTAGCAACAGTAACTTTGGTTTAGACATTAAAGCACGCCCAATCGCCAGCATCTGCTGTTCACCGCCTGAAAGTGTTGCAGCATCCTGATTTTCACGTTTTTTCAAGATAGGAAAACGTTCGTAAACTTCCGAAAGAGATTCCATAATTTTTTGTCTGTCCTTTTGTAAAAAAGCCCCCATTTGTAAGTTTTCCTTAACTGATAAGCCAGGAAAAATATGTCTTCCTTCAGGAACATGCGAGATTCCTGCTGCCACGATATTAGGTGTTTTGTGGTGTTCAATGTTTTTACCCATATATATTATTGAGCCGCTGCTTGGTTTCAAGAGGCCGGAAATTGACTTCAAAATAGTTGTTTTACCAGCTCCATTAGCCCCTATCAACGAAACTATTTCACCTTCGTTGATTTTAAAACTGACACCCTTAATAGCATTGATTACGCCATAATCGACAACGAGATCTTTAACTTCTAGGATCATTCGGCTCACCCCTCCTCACCCAAATATGCTTTAATAACTGACTTGTCATGTTGAATCTCGCTCGGTGTTCCTTTTGCCAATAATTTTCCCTGATCCAAAACATAGATCCGTTGCGCTAAATTCATTACTAGAGACATGTCATGTTCAATCAAAAGCACAGTGATATGGAATTGCTGCTGAATTTGCCGTATTAAACGTGTTAAATCTGCAGTTTCTTCAGGATTCATGCCTGCTGCAGGTTCATCTAAAAACAAGATTTTTGGTTTCATAGCTAATCCACGCACAATCTCTAGGCGTCGCTGAACTCCGTAAGGAAGATTAGACGCTAGTTTATACATGTCTTTATCCAAATCAAAAATAGCTAACAAATCACGTGCTTTCTTCAAAATCTCATCTTCCGTCCGATAAAAACTTGGAAACCGCAAAACTGATTTAATAAATCCTTCCTTGTATTGATTAGTCATCGCTACTAAAACATTATCCAAGACTGTCATATTTTTAAACAAACGAATATTTTGAAAGGTCCGTGCAAATCCCAAGTCTGCAATTTGATATGTTTTTTTGTTATTTATTGAAACTAACTTTTCTTTTTCACGAAAATAAATCATCCCTGCAGTTGGAGGAATCACACCTGTCAGTAAATTGAATAAAGTAGTTTTACCAGCGCCATTTGGTCCAATCAATGCAACTAGTTCATCGTTTTTTAATTGCATTGAGACATCCGCCACTGCCGTCAATCCACCGAAAACTTTTTCTAAATGCTCAACTTTAAGTATAGTCGTCACAATGCTACACGCTCCTTCTCTTGATGCGGTTGAATAAGCGTCTGATTGAAAGTTCCCATGTTCCCAGTAAACCGGAGGGCTTAAAAACCATGATTAAAATTAAAGCCACCGCATAAATTACCATTCGCAGGGTTCCAAAATCTTGTAAGACCGTATCTAAAACCCCTAAGACGACAGCAGCCAGGAAAGTGCCCGTAACACTGCCCACTCCTCCAAGTACGACAATAATCAAAATCGAAATCGACTCCATTATTCCAAAATCATTAGGTGCAATAGTTTGTAAATATGACGCATGTAGTGATCCGGCAATAGCTGCAGTTGCTGCACCAAGTACAAATGCTGCTAACTTCCATTTGGTAGTGTTTATTCCCATTGCTTCTGCCGCGATCTCATCCTCGCGGACAGACTTGATCACTCTGCCACCACGACTATTAATAAAATTAACAATAATAATTGTTGTGACACACATCATAATATAGACAATAGGCCACGTGGCAAATTGAGGAATGTTAAACATGCCTGCTGGACCATTGGTAATTTTCATATTATTAATAATAATTCGTATAATTTCAGCGGCTCCCATTGTTGCAATCGCTAAGTAGTCTCCTCTTAGTCGCAATGTTGGAATACCAACAAGTAAAGCCGCTATCACAGCCACAATCACGCCGATTACAAAAGAAGCGTAAAAGCCTCCTAGACTGGCTGCTTTTTGAGTTACAATGGCAGTCACATATGCTCCAATTGCCATAAAACCTGCATGACCTAGAGAAAATTGGCCCGCAAAACCAATTATCAAATTTAATCCGGTTGCCAAAATAATGTTGATCCAGATCGTTACAAACATATTTTCAATAAAACTATCAATCACACCTATCATTATCAGTGTGTTCATGATGTAGAAGCCAGCTATCATAATGATAAGCCAACAAACATTGTATTTAAAATTCGCCTTCAAAACGATCACCTAAACCTTTTCTTTAACGTTCTTGCCAAAGATCCCCATTGGACGTATCAACAAAATAACGATCAATACCACATAAACGACCGCATCTTTATAAGCAGATAAACCGACCGACTGGACCAAAGTTTCTAGAAGTCCAATCAGAAAACCGCCTAAAGAGCTCCTGGAACCGAACCGATTCCGCCAACAACAGCTGCTACAAACGCCTTGATTCCCGGCGTTAATCCCATTAATGGATCGATCGAATTATAATATAATCCGATCATGACCCCGGCAGCACCAGCCATTGCAGATCCTAGAGCAAAGGTAAAAGAAATTGTTCGATTAAGATTGACACCGACTAATTCAGCTGCATCATTGTCAACTGAAACAGCGCGCATCGCACGTCCCATCTTAGTTCGTTTAATAATCAGCTGTAAAATCAGCATCAAGATACATGATGTAATCAAAATCTCAAGTTGAATATTTGAGATCCTCACACCGCCAATATCATAGTTGACCTGTTTAACTACTTGTGGAAAATCACGTGCATTCGAACCAAATAAATATGCCATCCCATTTTCGAGGAAGAATGAAACACCTATTGCAGTAATTAATGCTGTAATACGTGGTGAGTGCCTTAATGGCCGATATGCAAGGTACTCGATTACTACCCCGCAAATTCCGCATATCACCATTGCAGATAATAAAGCCAGCAAGAAGTTAAAATGCCAAACGTTTATCACATAGTATCCCCAAAATGCACCCAACATATAGATATCACCATGGGCAAAATTTATCAATTTGATAATGCCGTAAACCATCGTATAGCCCAATGCCAGCAACGCATATATACTTCCTAGCGATAAACCATTAATTAATTGTTGAAAAAATGTTTGCACCGCTCTTTCCTCCTAATTTAATCAACTGCTACAGATTCAAGAAACTATTTTATTTCTGTAGCTGCGCTGACCTTCCCATTTGTTAATGTTTCAACAACTATCGGTTTATTAGCATTATGTTTACTGTCAATAGTGATTTTGCCGGTAACACCGTCAAAGTTTTTAACTTTTGCCAACCCGGCAGCTATTTTAGCCGAATCAGCAGATTTTTCAGTTTCGATTGCGTCTTTTATCATATTGACTGAATCATATGCTAAGGCTGAAAAAGTCGGAGCTTCTTCATTATAGCGTTCTTTGAAAGCATTCATAAACTTCTTAGCCGTTCCGTTCTGGCTAGCAACTCGTGTTGAAAACGGTGTGGTGTAATAGACGTTTGATGCGTTTTTGTCGCCCGCAATTTGAGCTAATTTTGGATCTGCCATTCCATCACTTCCAATAATCGGTACATTGATTCCAGCTTGTCTTGCCTGTTTAACAATCAAACCGAGCTCTGAATAATAACCAGGTGCATAAATCGCGTCAATTTTTTTGTTCTTGAATGATGTTAAAATTGCATTGAAGTCTTTGTCCCCCTCTTGAAAATATTGAGAAGCGGCTACTTTTCCTTTATAGGTCTTCTTGAAAGCCTTAGCTAATCCAGTACCATAATCACTCGAATTATCTGCTAAGACAGCAACCCGCTTAGTCTTTAAATCAGTATATGCAAATTTGGCCGCAGTTGAACCTTGAAAATTATTTTGGTAGCAAGCACGGAAAACATAAGGTTGTACTTTACCACTTTTTTGCAATGTAAAGTTTGGATCCGTCGCGGATGGACTAACACTCGGAACAGCTGCCTTAGTAATGTTTGGAATCTGGGCCGTACCTGCGTTTGTTGTTGCAGGTCCAACAATTGCGTTGACCTTATCTTTATTAACTAACTGCGCGGCAACAGAAGCTGATGTACTTGTAGAGGTTTTATTATCCTTGATGATCAACGTTATTTTCTTTTTCTTACCATCAACATTAATTCCACCAGCTTTGTTTATTTGATCCACAGCTAACTGGATACCTTGCTTTTGTGAATTTCCATAACCGGCTGCAGCTCCTGAAAGTTCCATATTCACACCAATTTTAATTGTCTTGCCAACTGGATTTCCCTTACTCTCGGATTTAGCAGTACTGCATCCTGCTAATATTCCAGCCGCCATCATTACTGTCCCTAAACCTATTAATTTTTTAACTACACTTTTTCTCATATCTGATCCTACCTTCTTCTATATTATTTGTAATTGTGCTGAATAATTGCTGAAACGCCGAAAAGCAAAAATTTTACCTCCTTCTAAGCAAACAAAAAACCTCATTCATCAGTGAATGAGGTTTGAATACCCTAGTAATCAAGCCCCATTACTAAAAACAGAAATAAGGGCTCGATCAATCAATTGAGCTACACAGCATATACTGTCTAACTAATTGATATCGGGTCCTTTGTCTTTAGTAGTAGGGCTAAATTCTGGCGGATAACGGCTATTCTATTTTCAGTTGAATTCAAATGTGCTTTGTTCATAAAAAATAACCTCCTACCAGAATTTAATGTGATGCTAATAGTATAATTGAACCTTAACTTTTCGTCAACCTTTTTTTAATTTTCATTGCATAAATGATTGCAAGAATTTATTTCTATAGTGAACAACTAATCTCTTCTGTCTCCAGAGTACGCTGACACATTTGCTAAGCAGATTGTATACCGCAAACAATGCGCATTACTCAATGTATTGTAGTTTCCCTTTAAAGTCAGCTATTTTTTCGTACCCTTTGTCACGCATAATTGCTTTCAGCTCGCGTGTCAAACGTGCAAAAATATCTGGGCCTTCTTTCATTAAAGCTGTACCTACCTGAACCATACTTGCGCCACATAAAATGTGCTCGAAAATATCACGACCATTTTTAATTCCACCAGTTCCAATTATTTGAATATCTGGATTCAACCGCTGATAAAAAGCATGGACATTCGCTAAAGCTGTAGGTTTTATATAATCACCGCCAATACCGCCAAAACCATTTTTAGGTTTGATAACTACCTGTTCTTGGGTATCATCAATATATAAGCCATTTCCAATACTATTGACACTATTGACATACGCCAAAGGATATTTATTCAAGATTTGCGCCATTTGATTAAAATGAACAATATCAAAATATGGTGGCAATTTTACTCCTAAGGGGCCCTTGTAACTCTTAAAAACTGTTTTTAAAATATTATCAACTGTTTCAAAATCATACCCAGTCTGCGGTTTCCCTGGAACATTCGGACAAGATAAATTCAGTTCTACGACTCCCGTAAAGCCAGAAACTGCTACTTTTTTCAGTAATGAAATATCCTCTTGAACATTAAAACCTGTACATGAAACAAAGTAATTTTTATGCGGTTTTCGCTGTTGCAAACGATTAACAACTTCTAAATAATAATCAAGACCTTGGTTGGGTAATCCCATCGAGTTGATACTCCCCAAAGATGTTGGAAAGTAACGTGGCTGCGGATTACCTTTTCGTGGTTGCAGAGTACCGCTTTTGGTCACAAAAGAACTCGCTTCTGACCTGTCAAGCTCTGTCAATTCATTTTCATCAGAACACCAGACTCCTGAAGCGTTCATAATACAATTATCAAATTTTTTTTGTGCAATATTGGTTGCTGTTGAAACCATAATAATTAACCACTCCTTGACTAGTTTGACTCATTATAAGCTATTGCTTTATTATCTAACAAGTATAATTACAACACCAGCAAATCTTTCACTAAAAAGGTTTCTCCAATAGTTATTATTCAATGATTCTATTGTACATGATTAAAAGATATTCATCTTTTGATAAACGTTTATCACATAAAAAATAAACCATATTTTAGTCTTATTAAAATGCTATAATATCAGCGTTTTTGTAATGACGTTCGATTGACATAATTAGTTGGCTAGGGTAAAATCAGTTTAATAAGTTAACGTTTTCAATTAAAAGGAGGTCCGTTTTATGGAATGGACACGTGCTAAAAGATATCTGCCTTACTCAGCTTGGTCAGCGGATAAAATTTTAAATTTACAACAACAGACAGCTGCTTCAGACTACCGTTTTTACTATCATATTGGTCCAACATCAGGATTGCTGAATGACCCGAACGGTTTTTCCTTTTTCAACGGACAGTGGCATCTTTTTTATCAATCTTTTCCTTTTGGAGCTGTTCACGGACTCAAATCGTGGTTTCATCTTGTTTCAGATGACCTTATACATTGGGACAAAAAAGGAATCACGCTAAAACCAGACTCAAAGTATGACAGCCACGGTGCATACTCTGGCTCTGCTCGCGTTATTAATGACAAACTTTTTATCATGTATACTGGTAATGTCCGCGATAACAACTGGCAACGTCACCCTTATCAAAATGGTGCGTGGTTGGATAAAGACAATCATTTGACAAAACTATCACAGCCTCTATTCGGGCAACCCGCACATACAACTGATCATTTTCGTGATCCACAGTTGTTAGAGCTTAACGGCACTTATTATGCACTGCTTGGAGCACAGGATAAGGACACTCTCAAAGGTCAAATAGCTCTTTTCAGTTCAAGCGATCTTAAGGAATGGAAGGACTTGGGATATCTGAAATTTACTACTGCTGATATGGGCTACATGATAGAGTGCCCTAGCCTTGTATTTGTTGAAAACAAACCCATTTTGATTTTTTGTCCCCAAGGGCTAAACAAAGAGGTAACTTCTTATGAAAACATATATCCAAATGTTTTCATACTCGGGGACACTATTGATTTAAACAAAGGCACATTCACTGCCTTGAATACTACACCACATAATTTGGACGACGGCTTTGATGTTTACGCGACACAAGCATTCAATGCCCCCGATGGCAAAGCCTATGCTGTAAGTTGGGTAGGTTTACCTGACATTTCATACCCAACTGATGGAGAAAACTGGGCACATTGCTTAAGCCAGGTAAAAGAGCTGCACATAAAAAACGGGAAGCTGCATCAACGACCTGTTCCTGCCATGGCAAGTCTTCGTACTGAAGGCAAACACCTATCCTCTAATAATGAAAAAGGCAAAAAAACTTTTTTGGTGAAACAAGCTTCGCAACACTATGAACTTAAACTTACGCTACCGCCACAACAAAATGGGAAGCTTCATCTGGCTGCTACTGAAGATCTAGCACACAGCCTTGAACTTGAATTTTCAACTGGAAAAAATGCTTTTCTTAACGTTAAACGGCAAAAAGCTGGCACTTTATTCGCTGAAAAGTACGGTACAAAACGTTCTCTAGTATTAGATGCTAATAAAACGTTAAATCTCGATATTTTCTTCGACAATTCAGTTTGCGAAATTTTTGTTAACGATGGTCTTAACGTTCTCACCTTACGCTTATTCCCACAGAGAAAGCAGGATAATATTATTCTGGAAAGTAACAGTACTCTGAATTACAATGGAACATGGTGGAATCTTAAAAAAACTAATTAAATAGGATAATAAGTCTTAGTATATATCAGAGGGAGCCTTCTAGAATATTTTAAATTTAAACTATTTAAGATATACTAGGAGGCTCTCAATTATGCCAATTATGAAATGTTTGATTTATGCTGAATTTTGCTCTTCAAGTTGGGCATCAAATAATAAAGTTCAATTTTACATGCATAGTTCTAAAAAATGGACAAATGATGTTAATATCAGCTACACTGACTGTTATGTGTTTCTAATTAATATTAAAGGATGTAAAAATGATGACTGCTAGGACCAAACGTGCAATTCTAATTTTAGTTTTCAGTGAGTTTCTAATCTGCTTAGGTATCGGATTAGTAATTCCGGTTATGCCATTTTTAAAAAACGAACTCCATTTTTCTGCTACTGATATGGGAATTATGACATCACTTTTTGCACTTGCACAGTTTATTGCTTCACCGCTGGTTGGGCGTCTATCTGATCGACTAGGTCGTAAACCGATTTTAGCACTTGGATTACTCTTATATATGTTCTCTGAATTTCTCTTTGCCTGGAGCAATAATCTAGCCCTGTTAAATATCTCACGTATCATCGGCGGTCTTTCGGCAGCTATGTCTATTCCTCCAACAATGGCAATGGCCGCTGATATCACTACTGAACGTCAACGTGCCAAGGTGATAGGCTGGATCTCTGCTGCATTTAGTGGAGCCCTGATTTTAGGCCCAGGTTTCGGTGGGATTTTAGCAAATATTGATTACAAAGCTCCTTTTTGGTTTGCGGGGACGCTCGGCTTTTTAAGTGCACTCGCTGTTCTTTTATTTTTACCAAATGAAGATGAATTAGTTCATAATACACCAAGCTCACCTATAATATCTGAAGATAGAAAAAGTACACTTAGTAAAATGAATACTGTTTTTACAGGAACGGTTATTACCCTTTTTGTGCTGATCCTTGTTTCATCATTTGGACTTCAAGGTTTCGAAAGTATCTACAGCATCTATGTCAATGAAGTTTTTGGTTTTAGTATTAACAATTTAGCGCTTGTATTAACTTTAAATGGGATTATTTCACTAATTCTTCAAGTTGTTTTTTTTGAACGATTAGTTAACTGGCTGCAAGAAAATACTTTGATTCGATACTGTTTCTTTTTCAGCCTCTTAGGAACCATATGGATTATCTTAGCTCATTCTAAATTAGAGGTGATCATTGCCACACTCATAATTTTTTCTTCATTTGATTTGATTAGACCTGCAATTACAACTTCTCTAACGAAGATAAGCCCTCATAATCAAGGCCTTATAAACGGCATCAATATGTCTTTGACCAGTGTGGGCAATGTTATCGGACCTATCATCTCTGGTGCTTTGCTTGATTTGAACCATCACTTTCCTTACATCGTTGTTGCCGTTTTTCTTGCAATCTCTCTGTGTTTATCATTTATGCTAAAAAACAATATTTCCACTTCTGCAACGAAAGACTGTTAAAATTAAACAACAAGACATAGGCCTTATTGGAACTAAAGTCTGTGGTATAAGTTTCATACACCTAGTTAGCTTTCACCACGTTCAAAAGACATTAGTTGTCTTTATTCATGCTGTTCTCCACTGCGACCTCATCTTGCTTGGGATGAGGTCTTTTTTAGACAATAACAGCAGCCAACAATGTGTTTAGGCACTGCAATCTGTTGATGAATCATGTTTCGCATGATAAAAACAAGATTCAACGAACGTATGCATTACCACATTTGTTAATATGCTTTTGATGTGTGTAAGGTCAATTGATTAACCTCAACATGAGCTAAACGATTACATTCCCATGGTTTTTCTAATTCTCTAAACACAGAAGGCCACGTACTTAAAGCTGAATTACTGGGAATAATGGCGGTAATCGATTTATAATTATGGCTCGATGTCCAAAAGAACTGTGTAAGATCTTTAGTTCCACATACTCTAAGGAATTCAAAAAAAGCTCTGCAAAACCAACTGGTTTTACAAAGCTAATCTTAGTATGTTTTATTTATAATTAGTATTCGACAACAACCGCTTTATCTCCATCAGTATTGTTTTTTGAATAAAAGTCTGGCTTTTGCTCTTCCACCAAGTTTTTATAAAAAGCAACATAAGTTGCCGTTTTATACGGGGTCAACCAAATATAACCAATTCCGAGGGTTATAAGAGCTAATATGTCCCATCCAATAAAACTTAATTTAAGTACAAAAAAGTTAAATTTATGCCCATCCATTAATTTACGACTTTCAGTAATATAATCGAGATAATTAGTGTCCTCAGTATTTTGTTCCGATAGATCTTTATAAATCAAATATGTCTGTGAATACGAAAAGCTTTTAATGATTCCTGGAATGATAAAAAGCAATGACCATAAAACAGTGAAAACATTAATCAATATATAAAGTACTAATACTGAGATAAAATGTTTTTTTGAAAAGACACTGAATGCGCCCTTTAAAACTTTAAAATCAGCTTTTTTGGTTCTCAACCAATCTAAGAATGTGAAGTTAATTCCAACCAGTATCATAGTCATTAATAACCCCGCAATCGGGCTGCTAAAACTATTGCCACCTGCAGATCCTGAATCGCTTAGATTTGAAACATCAGATGCTCCACCACCACTATACTGGGTGATAAAAAACAATACACCTGCTACCACAGTAACCATAATCAAACTAAACACGATTTTTAAAACAACTGGAATTAAGGTTAGTTTGACAGCCTGCCCCCAATTACCTTTGAAAGTCTCTTTGACTTCATCTTTTAATTCTCTACGTGATTTCATAACCATTTATCCTTTCTTAACTTTTTATATGAAATGACCTCCAGCTCCATTTTCATTATAACGAAGCCAAAAATTATTTCGTATCAAAAAGCCTTATGACACAAAAAAATCGTTTGAGCAAACTACCAGCTTCGCTCAAACGATTTCGCTTATG
>NZ_BALC01000005.1 GCF_000612445.1 Liquorilactobacillus sucicola DSM 21376 = JCM 15457 | reverse complement strand
ATACGGAATAAGAAGTAGAGCTAAGTTCAAATTTAATTGACCTAGCTCTATTTGTTTTAAATTAAAATATACGTATTAATATCTTTTAAATAGTCATTTTTTTATTTTACCCTGAAGTTACTCATAGTCAAAAACAAACTATTGCTACACTTTCATCCTAAATTCGATAACAAAAAAACATAGCACATCTTAGCTAGTATATTCATTGTTCAAGAAATCAATTAGTTTTTTTGAATACTTAGCATCAAATTTTCTTGCGAAGTGGCACTCACTATTCACAATATCTTCAAAGTCGCGCTCATCCAACACTGCAGGATAACTTCCATTCTGCTTTTGCCACTTTATATAACGATGACAATTTGCTATTACTCTCTTCTTGAATTCTGGGGAATTTATTAGTATGGTTTGCATCCAAAATTCGTCCGAAAAACATCCTGTTTGAAATACTTTTAATAGTTTAGGATGTACCCGCAAATACTCTAGGCAATATTCAACCGCATCCCTTGGCATATCGACCCAATTAGGCCCATTATATATCTCTAGATTGATATCATACTTTTTAAATTTGTTAACCCTAAGTAATGATTGCCCCAATAGCAAAAACCTATGATAGATTTTTCCAAAATTACTCCGCCTATTTACACGATCATAATTGAAATAATACTTCTGCCATAAAATAACAGGTTCCCCAGACTTTTTCACATCCTTTGAACTTTGATACTCCATGTATATATGATCATCATTTTCATAGAAGTTATATATTTTGTCTAAATTTTCTACAGGCCAGTCTTGTCCAGAAATTACATGGAAATAACTTATCTCTGGATTCTTCAACGCTTCTTTCATTAAGCAAATTGCTGCATGGGCTATGCTCCAACTTCCCCAATGCACCTCAACTTCAGAAATATAATTCACTTCATTCTTTTGCAATTTTTCCTTGTCCTTACTAGTTAGAGACAATCTTGCGTCAAAATGAACAAATACGATAAATCTCTTTTTTAGTAAATTTGACAGCGCAATAACTTGGTCAACATTTTTATGCGCCAACACCAATACAGCCTGCACTACTATTCACCCTTTATATTAGAAGTATCAAACTTAAAAACACTAAAGCCCCGCTAAACTTCAATAGTTGCTCCAAATTAAGATTTAACGTGTAAAGTTGCCTTGATTAGATCAATCTCTTTCAAAAATATCCCGCGTATATACCTTATCGTTTACATCATCCAAACATTCATTATACCGATTCGCTAGAATTGCATCGGAAAGTTGCTTAAACTTATCCAAATCATTAATGACTTCACTGCCTGAAAAAGTTTTTTCATCGCTTAGACTAGGTTCATAAATGATAACATTAACACCCTTAGCCTTAATCCGTTTTATTACTCCTTGAATTGAACTTTGTCGAAAATTATCCGAGTGACTTTTCATAGTTAACCTATATATTCCAATAGTTATCTGTTTGTTTCCGCTCTTGCTCTTGATATCAGAGTCGTTATAATACCCCGCCATATGAAGCACTTGGTTTGCGATGAAGTCTTTACGTGTACTATTAGACTCAACAATAGCTTCAATTAAGTTTTCTGGAATATCTTGATAATTAGCAAGCAACTGTTTTGTATCCTTAGGCAAACAATATCCACCGTACCCAAATGAGGGATTATTATAATGTGATCCTATTCTCGGATCCAGCCCCACACCCTCAATAATCTGTTGAGTATCTAAGCCCTTGACCTCGGCATAAGTGTCCAATTCATTAAAATAAGAAACACGCAATGCCAAATAAGTATTGGCAAACAACTTAACAGCTTCTGCTTCTGTATATCCCATAATCAATGTGTCGATATTCTCTTTTATTGCACTCTCTCGCAATAAGGACGCGAACGTATTCGCTGCTTTGATCAGTCTTTTATTTTTTTTATCTGTACCCACAATAATTCGACTGGGATAAAGATTATCGTAAAGTGCTTTCGATTCACGCAAAAATTCAGGACTAAAAATTATATTCTCACTGCCAGTCTTCTTACGAATATTTTTAGTATATCCAACTGGAACTGTCGATTTAATAACCATGATAGCGTTCGGATTGCACTTAATAACTAATTTTACAACGGCTTCAACAGCCGAAGTATCAAAATGCTGTGTTTTACTATCATAATTTGTCGGTGCGGCTATAATGACAAAATCAGCATTGCTATAGGCTGCTTCTGCGTCAAGCGTAGCTGTTAAGTTCAGATCTTTTTCAGCTAAATACTTCTCAATATAGTCATCCTGAATAGGCGACTTTCTATTGTTGATAAGTTCAACCTTATCTTTGACAATATCAACAGCCGTAACAATATTTTGCTGCGACAGCAATGTTGCGAGTGATAAACCTACGTAACCGGTTCCGGCTACTGCAATTCGATATCGTTTACTCATCAATAAATACCTCTTTTTCTATACACCGTAGTGCTCTAAAAATATTTTTCACTCTTTATGAGAATTCGTATAATTACCTAGTTTTTTTGTTAATTAACGCTAAACACACGTACAATTATAGCATAATAGCCTGAAAAAAAGTTGCAACTTGACCAGCTCCTATATTTATTATACGCTGAATGAAAATATAGAATATTAAATGCTAGGAGTAAACTAAATGAAAAACGAACTAGTTAGTTTGATTCTTCCTATCTTCAATATAAAAAAAGAGTTTCTGGAAAAATGTGTTGCTTCTCTCACTGATCAAACTTACAAAAACATTGAAATCATCCTAGTAGATGATGGCTCAACAAACAATATATACGCACTATGTCAAGACTATGCTAAAAAAGATAAACGGATAAAAACAATTCAGCAAGAAAATGCCGGTGTTTCTGTGGCGCGAAACACTGGTCTTAAAATTTCAAAAGGATCTTACATTTGTTTTATTGACCCAGATGACTGGGTAGCGGAAGATTATGTTTTCAAATTGTTGCAGGCAATAAAAACATCAAAGTCGGATTTTGTTATCTCTGACTGTTTTGTATGCTACGATGACCACGCTAAAGACAATCGTTTTCTCAACATGGATGAAGGCGTTTTAACTGGGGAAAATAAAAATTTGCTCTTATATCAACTAATCAGCAAAAAACTTTGTCCTTACTACCCCCCCGAAATCGCAGCTGGCGTTCCTTGGGCAAAAATGTTCAAAAAAAGTTTTATCGATACTAATGGCCTAGCATTTATTCCTGGCATGAAGAGAATGCAGGATAATATTTTTTGCCTATATGCAATAGAGTATGCTGACAAGATTCACTATCTTCCCGAAAAAATCTATTACTATAGAAAGGAAGAAAATTCAGCTTCGCTTAAGTATTCGACAGGAATTGTAACAAATTTTGAAAAGTATTTCGATGAAACCCGAAAGTTCTTAGACAGTTGTCATAAAGAAAAAATCATGTATGATGCCCTTTCAATGAAAGAATTAACCAGTTTTAACTCCTTCCTTGGCAATCTTTATTTCCACCCCTCTAATACCGCAAGTTATCAAACAAAGAGAAGAGAGCTTATCTCCCTTTTATCTCAAAAAAGGTATCAGACGGCCCTAAACAAGATAAACTATGATATATTAACTAACCAAGAAAAAATTTTTGTTTTTTGTCTGAAACACCGAATGTTTTTCATACTAAAAGTTCTGGTAACGCTCAGAAACAAAGCTCATCGTTAACTCACATAACTGCAGTAGATACTCCTAAGGATATCTACTTTTTTATTACTGTTAAAACTGCTTGCGTCCATTCTTGATTTTACCTAGCTAACCATCTATGTTATATTATATTACATATAGATAAGCTTGGAGGAATTAGAATGGATGAAATTGATTTAAAAATTGTCTCGACTTTACAAAAAGACGCACGCATTTCACTCAAAAAACTTGCAGATATCTGTTTTATTTCTGCACCGGCTGTTTCAACCCGCTTAGCTCACTTGCGGGAACGTGGCATAATAATCGGTTATCATACCGCTATTAACTACAAAATTCTCGGCTTCCCAATAAAAGCTTATGTTAGTTTGCGTTTGTCCCCCAAAGATAAGGACGCTTTCTATCCTTATATAAAATCAGTTGGGAACGTTGTTTCCTGTGATTGTGTTACTGGCAGTTACTCACAAATCATTGTCTGTTACTTTAAAAGTACTAAATCCCTTGATAACTTCATCAATGACATCCAGCGTTTTGGGGAAACAAAAACTCAAATCGTTTTTTCAACCAGTGTTGATCAACGACCCTTAGAATTGAACCCAGGAAAGAACTACTTCTAGTTTAGTTATAGCTTTTACGCGTATCTGAAATCAGTTATAAGCAGCATTACAAATAACTGCTTTTTCTCTAAACTCAACGAAAAACAGCGAAAGTGTGCCATAAGTCGGGAAAATTTGAGTAATAACTCGAACTTACAAACATAGCGAGTACTTTGCTATGAGTAATTCGAAGTTAGACGGAGAATTTTGACTTATGGAACACGTTTATACGGAATAAAAGAGAGGCTGTGCCAAAATTTCACTTTTGGCACAGCCTCGTTGTTTTTTTAATTATTTTTTATTTACTTGCTAGCTTCTTTTTCTTTTTTCCATAATCCTAAGATGACACCTGCAATAACTGTTCCTATTACAACTGCAATGATGTAACCAAACGGATTAGTTGCTAATGGTGTTACCCAGAAGCCACCATGAGGTGCAGGTACTGACACGTGCAAGAACTGTGTCAATCCACCAGCAATCGCAGCACCAATTACACCCGAAGTGATCACACGGAGTGGTCAGCCGTTGCGAATGGAATAGCTCCTTCTGTAATGAATGAGAAGCCTAAAACCCAGTTCGTAATACCAGCTTTACGTTCATCATCTGTAAATTTCTTAGGCCAAATAGCTGTTGCAAGTGCAATTGCGAATGGAGGAACCATACCACCTGCCATAACAGCAGCCATCAAATCGCCGTTGTTAGTTGAAGTAAATGCACCAACCGCGAAGACATAAGCAGCTTTGTTGAAGGGACCACCCATATCAATTGACATCATACCACCTAAGATAATTCCCAAGACAACCGCGTTACCAGTTCCCATGTGTTTCAAGAAAGTTGTAACAACTTCATTGATGACAGAGAAGACTGGGTTAACAATGAAGAACATCAAAAGCGCCATAATCAATAAACCAAAGATTGGGTACAACAACATTGGTTTCATACCTTCAAGTGATTTTGGAAGATGGGAGAACAGTTTCCGCAAAAGAATCGTAAGGTACCCAGCTAGGAAGCCGGCAGCAATACCACCCAAGAAACCAGCTGAGCTTTGAGCATGTGTCATGACATTAGCAGTATATGCACCGCCAAATGACCCACTATAGACCGTTGCCATGAAACCACCAACGAAACCAGGCATCAACGCAGGGCGATCACCAATCGATTCAGCAATAAAACCAGCCAAAACAGGAATCATAAACGCGAAGGCCATGTTGCCAGCATTGTTTAAGAAGATAAATTCAATTGACTTAGGTCCACCAAAGTATTGCTCAATGACGAATGACAAAGCCATTAAAATACCGCCACCAACGACGAATGGCAACATATGTGAGATACCGTTCATTAAGTCTTTGTAAATACGGCTTCCAACTGAACCGCTTGCTGATTCCTCTTCACTTGAAGAATCACTTTGTGAAGCGTGATAAACTGGAGCATCGCCATGTACGGCTTCAGTAATAAGCTCTTCGGACTTCTTAATACCATCAACTACAGGACGGTTTACCAATGGCTTGCCATCAAAACGAGCCATAGCAACTTTCTTATCAGCGGCAACGATAACACCTGCCGCACGTTTGATATCGTCAGCTGTTAAAAGATGCTTAACACCTTCTGAACCGTTTGTTTCAACTTTGATATCCACACCCATTGCTTCAGCTTGCTTGATCAAAGCCTCTTCAGCCATGTAAGTGTGGGCAATCCCAGTCGGGCAGGCTGTGACAGCTACAACATAAGGACGGTCACTCTTCTCAGATGCAGGAGCCTTTGCCTTTTCAGCCTCAGCTTTTGCTTTTTCCGCTTCTTTTGCTTCCTTTGCAGCTTCCGCATCTGCAAATAATTGCTGCACTTCATCCGGTGTCTGAGCTTTTTTCAACTTAGCAACCAAATCCGGATTGATCAGCAAACCTGATAGCGCTGCTAATGCTTGTAAATGCGTATCATTAGCGCCTTCTGGAGCAGCTATCATGAAGAAGAGATGTACGGGGTTGCCATCCAATGCATCATAGTCCACCCCAGCGTTACTCTTAGCGAACAAAACAGTTGCTCGTTGTACAGCCTTGTTCTTAGCATGCGGCATGGCAATTCCATCACCAATACCGGTTGTTGATTGTTCCTCACGCGCGATAATTGCTTTCTTATAAAAGTCTTCATCGTTGATAACGCCATTAACATAATACTTATGAACCATTTCATCAATAGCTTCTTTTTTAGTTGAAGCCTTAAGATCCATGATCATAACATCTTTTAATAACAAATCACGAATATCCACTAAAAACACTTCCTTATCTATTTAGAATATTTTTCAATTTTTATTGCAGGCAAGATCTCATCAATCTTTGCACGATCAGCCAAGTCTTCAGAAAATGCAGTTGCACTTCCGCAAGCAAGACCATAACGAAAACTCTCAACTGGGTCTTTAGTAGCAGCAAATGTTCCTACGAAGCCACCAATCATTGAATCACCGGCCCCAACTGAGTTGATAACTGTTCCCTTAGGTGCCTTACTGTAATAAACCTCATCAGGAGTAATCAACAGTCCACCATCGCCGGCCATTGAAATAAGTACATGTTGTGCACCTAACTCTAACAGCTTTTTGCCATAAGTAACGATGTCATCAATTCCGTTGAATTTGACTCCGAACAGTTCAGCGAGTTCATGGTGATTTGGTTTTACAACAAGTGGGTTTTCTTTAAGAGTCTTCATCAGGCTTTCACCAGTTGTATCAATCACAAATTGTGCACCTTTTGAGCGAACCAGCTTAATTAAATCAAAATAAAAATCCTGTCCTAAACTTGGAACCAAGCTTCCTGATAAAATAACAGCGTCTTCACTTGTCAGATTATCAAATTGCTTTTTAAACGCTGCAATTTCTTCACCTGTTACCTCAGGGCCTTTCCCGTTGATCTCAGTCTCATCTTGTGCTTTGACTTTAACATTGATTCTCGTATCAGCGGCAATATGCGTAAAGTTTGTCTTGAGGTTTTTTTCTTTAAGAGCGTCTTCAACGAATTTCCCCGTGAAACCTCCTAAAAAACCAAGTGCAACGTTATCCTGGCCAAGCTCTTTTAAAATACGCGAAACATTGATTCCTTTACCGCCAGGTAATTTGGTATCGTAGTCCATTCGATTAACTTCACCTAACGTAAGTTTTTCTAATTGGACGATATAATCGATCGAAGGATTAACCGTTACCGTATAAATCATATTGAAACCTCCTGAATTATTGTTTGATTACTGTATTGATCGAGAACTGTTCTAGGCAGCTTGTTAGTAATAATAATTGCTTTCGCGAGTTCTGCAACCTTAACGAATGAAACCTGATCGATCTTCGATTCGTCAGCTAAAATATAACTTCTCTCACTTTGATCAATCGCAGTTTTCTTAACTGCGGCTTCATCTGGATCAGGGGTTGTATAACCGAACCGCGGATGAACTCCATTTATACCCAAAAAAGCCTTGTTAAAGCGATAATGATGTAATGAATTAATTGTTTCAATACCAATGATCGCTTTCGTTGTGGTTTTCAGCTCACCACCAACCAGAATCGTACGGATATTTCGATCCGCCAGAGCTGATGCGTGCATTACCCCATTCGTAACGACTGTTAAATGCTGCCCAGAATGCAAAAACTGGATCATCGCAAGCGTTGACGTTCCTGCATCCAGATATACAACATCTTCATCCTGAATCTGTTCCGCAGCCAGCCTAGCAATTGAGCTCTTCTGCTGTACATTCCTCAAGGATTTTCCAGTCATATCAAGTTCACGCTGCAACGAGTGTTTGGCTTTCGCTCCTCCATGAACTCTGATCAGTAAACCCTTTTCCTCTAATAATTGCAAATCGCGCCTTACGGACGACTCAGAACATTTTACTTCCTTACAAATATCTTGGAGCTTAACAATACTGCTTGTTTTAAGCATAGACAAGATAACTTGTTGCCGTTCTTCTGCAAGCACTTACATTACCCCCAGAAAATATGTTACCACCTAACAAACTAAAAATCAATCATAAAAACGCAAAAAAATTCATTTTTAGCCATATAATTAAGTATATTTGATTGTTTTTGAAAGATTTTGCATCAAAACAATCATTATTTTTTATAAAAACATTATTATAGCTATAGTTACAAGCAAAAATAAATCTCAATTCATGCAACTTTTTTAATAAAACTTGCACCAAAAAAGCACGACAATTGTTGCATTGCCGCACTTTTTTGTATTTATGCTAAATATTCTGTTACTGAGCTACTAAAAATCAGCTTTTAAAAGTCATTCGTGCCTGCTTGTAAGTAAAAATCGTTTACTTTTCCCATGTTCAACTAGATAATTAGTTTTTAAAACTATGAATAGGTGCTGGAATCAAGCCACCGCGATGAATCATATCTGCGGATGAAGCTGAATTTACTGCCATCACGGGTGCATGCCCTAGCAAACCACCAAATTCGACTGTGTCGCCGACACTTTTACCTTGAATCGGCAAAACTCTGACAGCAGTAGTCTTGTTATTGATCATTCCGATTGCTGCTTCATCAGCAATCATAGCTGAAATTGTTTCAGCTGGTGTCTTACCTGGAATCGCAATCATATCAAGTCCTACGGAACAAACTGCTGTCATCGCTTCAAGTTTCTCAATATTCAAAGAACCGCTGTTTACCCCATCAATCATCCCTGCATCTTCAGATACTGGAATAAAGGCGCCTGAAAGTCCGCCAACATGACTGCAAGCCATAATACCGCCCTTTTTGACCGCATCATTCAACAGTGCTAGAGCTGCAGTCGTTCCATGCGTCCCAACTTGCTCTAATCCGATTTCTTCCAGTATTTGGGCAACAGAATCACCCACAGCCGGTGTAGGTGCAAGAGAAAGATCGACAATTCCAAAGGGAACACCCAGTCGTTCAGAAGCTAGCGTTCCAACTAACTGACCCATTCTTGTCACCTTGAATGCTGTCTGCTTGATCGTTTCAGCCACAACATCCATTGGGCTGCCTTTAACTTCTTCAAGAGCATGCTTAACGACACCTGGGCCGCTGACCCCAACATTGATGACTGTATCGCGTTCACCCACACCATGAAAAGCCCCAGCCATAAAAGGATTATCCTCTACTGCATTGCAGAAAACAACAAGTTTAGTATTAGACATAAAAGAAAGTTCAGAAGCTTGCTTAATTACCTTTCCCATCTCAGCAACAGCATCCATATTTATTCCGCTTCGGGTTGAACCGACATTGACTGAGGCACAGACTAAATCAGTTTCAGCCAGCACACGCGGCAACGAACGAATCAATTTGAGATCACCTGTTTGATAGCCCTTTTGAACTAAAGCTGAAAAACCGCCTATGAAGTTAACCCCCAAAGCCTTTGCTGCTTTATCAAGGGTCTGTGCGTACTTGAAGTAGTCCTTATCGTTCGATGCAGCAGCAACAATTGAGATCGGCGTGACCGAAATTCGCTTGTTGATGATAGGAATTCCGTACTCTATCTCAATTTGATGTCCAACTTCCACCAGATTTTTAGCTTTAGTTGTTATTTTTTGATAAATACGTTCACATGCAACATCGCTATCACTATCAATACAATCCAACAGAGAAATTCCCATCGTGATTGTACGCACATCTAGGTTTTCATCAGATATCATATGGATTGTTTCTTTGATTTTTTCTGTCTCCATTTAGTTCCTCCTACAGTTGATGCATCGCATCATATATCTCTTCACGCCGAATCTTGATTTCGACTCCCAACTGTTTTCCAAGTTCATCCAGTTGTTGCGCCAAAATCGCAAAATCCGTTTTATTGTCTTGAATCTCAACCATCATCATCATCGTGAAGTATCCATTCATAATCGTCTGTGACACATCTGAAATGTTAATGTTCTTTTCAGCAAGAAAATGACTTACTCCAGCAATAATTCCGACTTGATCTTTACCGATCGTTGTTAAAATAGCTTTCATGGGTGCCACCTCATTTTTTATTTTCAATTCCATTTAACTTATTTTATAGTATAGCCTTTCCCGAACAAAACCGCAATCACACTTATAGCCTCAGGTTTCATTTTTAAACGTAAAAACCTTTTGTACCATTACTTATAAGCCCTTTTTCACCCGTCCGATATCATTAGACTACCTACTGCATACACGTATATTAGATTTGAATAGTCCAAAAAACATATTATTACCCGAATTATCTTCTTTAGCTAGTTATCTTAATAGGATGCGCTTGAATTTGTTTCAAAATACATATAACATGGATACGCACTAATAATTTTTTCTACCTATTATTTATATTTATGAAAGGAACTAGTCATGTCTTCAGAAATGAGCAAGCATAAGAGAACTATTGTTACGGCACTAGTCCTAATCTCAACTTTCTTTAATCTAGCTAGTCAAACAATGATGGTAACTGCTCTGCCAGTTATTCAGCATACACTGCATGTATCGCTGACCAGTGCCCAATGGCTTACTACCGGCTACATGCTGATTATTGGAATAGTAACACCTTTGTCCTCAAACCTATATGACAAATACACAAACAGACAGGTCTTTTTGACAACGACCGCTGTTTTCATACTTGGAATCTTATTAGGGAGCTTCGCCGCCAATTTTTGGATGCTACTGGCTGCGCGCCTGCTGCAGGCCTGTGCGGGCGGAATTCTAATGTCCTTCCAAATGACAACAATGGTCACGATCTATCCGGCAGAAAAACGCGGGACCGTATTAGGAATGTCAGGTTTGGTAATCTCATCCGGTCCGGCCATTGGTCCTACAATCGCCGGCGTTATTCTTAATTACTTCAACTGGCATTATTTATTCATCCTACTTTTGCCTTTTGCTTTATTGATATGGATTATTGCCTACCTTGTTTTTCCAAATTATTCTGAAAAACGTCAAGTTAAAATTGACCTTCTGTCTGTTTTTCTCTCACTTATTGGATCAGGTCTGGCTTTAGCCAGTTTAACTGTCTTCCAGCAGAACTTCTGGGGTGGTTTAGTGATGTTAGTCGTGGGGGGCGCAATTTTAGCAATTTTTGCCCGCCGTCAGCTTAAACTCTCTGAACCCATGCTGCGGATTGAACTGCTAAAACTTCGTTCTTTTAGAATGCTGACATTCGTTGGAGTACTTGCCTTCATGGTTTTGATAGGTACTGAGCAGATCATTCCGATTTTTGTCGAAAGCGCTGCGGGATTAAGTAGCATGCATGCAGGACTTATCCTGCTACCGGGAGCAATTGCCAACGCTCTTTTTGCTGCACTAGCAGGAAGGTACTATGACGCACATGGTCCCAAACTAATGATCAGCCTTGGAGTTGCTTTGATGCTGATCGCCACAATTCCCTTTATAACAATCAATGTTCAGACACCAATCTGGCTTATCACCTGTGCCTATATGGTGCGTATGATCGGCAACTCACTGGTATTTTCACCCGCCATGTCTGAAGCATTCAAAGATGTCGAAGTATTGCATGTCAGTCATGCTACGGCCTTAAACAACGCATTCAGACAGGTTGCCGCGGCCGTTTCGGTCACAGTTATGATCGTAATCGCTGACATACCAGCATCTTTCGTCACTGGAACACGCCTTGCAATATGGTTTACTGTTTTGCTTTTACTAATAACAGAGATTATCTTTTACCTTTATCTCAAGTCGCCACAAAAAAAATAACACGGATATTTGCTGTACAGACCCGGCATTTCAAAATATCTAATAACATTGTAGTTGTGTATTACGGATAAAAACTGATTTTGAATAACAATTTTGTTGGATTGCCTCCTCTCAATGTATTCACTGAAAATTCTATATTTGTTTTCTCTAAATTTTAGCTTGTAAAGACGGAAATGTATCTTATAGTCGTTAGGATTCGAGCATTAACTGCATTTTAGGATATGAGTAATTCGAGACAGACGAAGCATTTTGACTTATGGAACACGTTTATACAGACGGAATGGGACTGTGCTATAAGACCTTCAAAAAAGAAGAGATTAGCGAAAATTGTTCTTCGATCTTCACTAATCTCTTCTTTATCTGGCTATTCGTAATCAAGGTGCTGCATAACTATCTAAGCTCTTCAAGTAAACGCAATGTGTTATTAACATAGTATGAAACACCTGTCAGAATTGCATTTTCATCTGGTGCAAAATCAGAATGATGCACTTGCCCAGTATCACCTACACCAAGATGAGCATAAACTCCCGGCAGCAATTCTTGATAACAGGAAAAATCATCACTACCAAGTTCTGCGTGACTTTCGAAGACCTTTGTAAACTTCCCCGTTTCATCTTTTACGATCTCCGACAGATCGGGATCATTATAGACTGCCGGATCGCCGACATACCAATCTATCTTGGCATTTACTCGATATGCTGCACTAAGCTGTGAAACAAGCTCTTTAAACCTAGTACGTATAAGTTCACGCTCCTTTTTCCCCAAAACGCGGACCGTCCCGGAAAAAGTTGCTGTTCTGGGAATAATGTTCCAAGCAGTTCCTGCGTGTAATTCTGTCACACTTAAAACTGCACTAGATGTTGGTTCAACATTACGACTAATAATAGTCTGCAATGCTCCTACTATATCTGTTAAAGCCACAATGACATCTGTACCCTGGTCAGGGTGTGCTGCATGGGTTTCGGTTCCTTCAATCGTAACATTGAATTTGTCAATTGATCCCGCCACATAACCAGCCCTAATTCCTATGTTTCCAACTGGTTTCCCCGGTTTAACATGCAGCCCTAAGATGGCATCAACCCCTTTGGCATGTCCAGCATCGATTACCTGAAGTGCACCTTCATTCGCTTCTTCAGATGGCTGAAAAATAAGCCGGATCTTGCCCTTAAAGTCAAGCGGCTGTTGCGTAAAAACATAAGCTGCTCCTAAGAGCGCCGTTATATGTATATCATGGCCACAAGCATGCATAATACCTGCATTTTGTGAAGCAAATGCTAGCTTGGTCGTTTCTTGAATTGGCAAGGCATCAATATCCGCTCGCAAAGCGATAGTAGGCCCCTCTTGACCAGAATTAATTTCTGCAATAACACCTGTTTTAAGCTGGGTCTCGGTAAGAGAAACGCCCCACTCCTTTAACTTTGAACGAATTAATGCGCTAGTCTCAAATTCATGATCTGACAGTTCTGGATGTTGATGCAAATGATGATAAATTTCAACCAAAGACTTCTGAACTTCTGCTGCATTTGTTATCTCAACCATTATCTTTCCCCTTTAGTTTTTACATATTACTTATTATAGGCATACGCAGTCCTATTAATCCATCGCAGCCGCTGATCTGTTGTCTCAAAAGGAATACTGCAGTCAGCTCCTACTAAGTATCCCTCTGTTCCTGTCTCACTGATCAATCGCTGTGTTTCAAGGATCAACTCTTCACGATCGGCTTGAAACAAGGTATCCTTTGCTGTGTTGGAAAAACCGCCTAAAACAGCTCGTCCACCAAAGATTTTCCTACCCTGCGGCAAACTAACATTTTCAACATGTGTTGCCCAATTTACTGCCTTAAAAAGATACTCACGATATGACTTCAAATTATTGCGTTTATTATTAAATCCACAAATATGCAAAATATTGTTGTCTTTAATACTCTTGGCAGTGCTAAGAACCTCCAAGTCACTCGGCCTGACATACTCGTCCCACTGTTCCAAGATAATAGCGGATTGTTGCAGCTGCATCATCAGCTTGTGACACAAGAACTCCGCCTAATGTTGCCCCAAAAGTAAAAGCTATGAGCAAGTTTTTCTTAAATTTACCTAGTTTCATATATCTATCCATCCTTCTCAAAAGTTAAACGTAACTTTATCTATTTTTATGGTCTGACCCTGCAATTCTTGCTCAGCACCTGTGAAGTCCAAGCTAACCAAATGATTCAGCGTTCCTTGTGTGAATTTCAGTTGCCGTTCATTGAACTTGAGCAATGCCGATCCATTATCCTCCGTTATTACAGGAAGTTGAAGTAAGTCGCCCCACTTAGCAGCGATTGCTTGTGGTTCAATAACTTCAAAATTTGCCGCAAAGACTCTTAGATCACCACCGGGGTGCTTGACTATCAAGCCCTGTTTGGATAAATTATCAAAGCGGCTGGCATCATCGCCTTTCCACTGAATAAAAAATGGGTAAGGCAAATCCTGTGCAAGGTGATCATTAACGAAGAATATCTTCCAACTGATCAATTTTCCCTGCGGATCTAAACGTTGCCCCTCCTCAATTGGCCCTACTGCAACACCTTGTTCTTTCAAACGTCGATGTGTTTCTTCTATATCGTCTGACCTGACTGCAATTGTGTTAAGACGCTGGACATCGGCAAAATAATCCTGTATCGCGTCATAGACTGCTGCCCCATCTGTACGTTTGACTGTTCGTGCAACTTTTTCATCTGCAACAGTTATCAACTCAATATAATTTAGTCCGAAGTATCCAAGGGCATTGCCTGTTCCCCAGCGTTTATGTTCACCCCCAGCTTTAAAAGTAATTCCTTTTTCTTTTAAAATTTCAGTTGCCGTTGCTAAATCTTTGATGTTGATCATTGTATGATCCCAATTGAGTTTAGTCATTATTCATCCTTCTTTCCTAATTCAGTTGTCCGTTTTACTGCAGCTAGCACTGCATTTTGAATTCCTGCTGCAAAATCGCTAGCATCTATTGCATGCTGCGCTGCAATTCCAACTCCACCAGCAGAATTGTTGATGTCTAATAACTCATAGGCATGCTTACCGGTCAGTTCGAGGAACTCAGCTGCTCCCTTTAAGTTCTCAAGCGCAACTGCATTTGCCTGTTTGCGTGAAAGCCCACTAAGAACTCCAGCGTTGGTAAGCGCAATGTAAAAGTTGTAAACATAATTGGGGCCACAAACTGCATAGCCTGTATAAATGTCGATTTGCTCCTCTGGAATAAAATCAACTTTGCCAAAACTTTCTAGGAAAGGTGTCACTAACTCTCGGTCAGCTTCCCCCCAAGTGCAGCTCCAGAATAACCATAGCCTGTATCGGTCAAGGTATTAGGGATGATTCGTGTTAATGCCAGTTTTGATTCACTCGCTTTTTGCAGTTGTGCTAATGTGACTCCCGCGATAATCGAGATAACCTGCGCTTTTGTTTGAGTTGCTCCGATTTGAGCAATTGTTTCCTTCCAGTTATCTTGGGGCCGGATCCCCAATAGAATAATGTCGGCCGTGGTCAATTTCTTCTTATCAAGCTCTGCTTGTGTGTCAAAACCATATTTTTCACGTAAATATTCAACTCGTTGTTCTGCAATATCGGTCACTGTCGTGGAAGATGGATCAATAACTTCCTTTTTTAAAGCCGCTCGTAAAATTGCCTCAGCCATTTGGCCTCCGCCAACTGCATAAACTGTAACTGTCATTTGCATGTTCCCCTTTCAATTTCCCCACAAACTGTGTTGTATATAAAACAAAAAGAACCAGCGATCTGCGCAGATCGCCGGTTCTTCACCAAAGATATTAAAATTGCACTAATCCATTAGTCGCATCTCTAAAATCCATTTTGAAGTAATTTCCCGTGCCAATCTACGTTTTTTGATACACCAAAACACATGTTGCACATGGCACAACATAGACTAACATTCATACACATGACTTGTTGGTCTTTCTTTATGTTTTGGTTCAACATAGATTTGCACTCCTTTCAAATGAGATAAATCTTAATTATCTAATTTAGCTTTAATAGTACATGCTGAATTTAATGTTGTCAATAACTTATTTAGAAAAAAAACTAAGCCAAAGCCTGTTTGAGATCCTTGATAAGGTCAGCCGCATTTTCAAGACCGACAGATAGACGTAGCAGCTTAGGAGTTATTCCTAAGCGCAATCTTTCCGCTTCCTCCATATCACGATGCGTCTGAAGATATGGAATAGTTAGCAAACTTTCCACCCCACCCAGACTCTCGGCGAACGAAATAACTTTCAAACTTTTAAACATTTTGTCGATAATTTCTTCATCTTGCACATAAAAACTTATCATTCCACCCTTACCGGGATACATTACTTTTTCAATTTTGGCTTCCTGCTTCAAATACGCCACTATTTCCTGCGCATTAGCAGTGTGCGCGCGCATTCTTAAAGGTAATGTTTTCAGGCTCCTTAACAACAGCCATGAATCGAAAGGATCAAGGGTTGCACCTGTTGTTTTATAATTGAACATCAGTTTCTCACTAAGTTTCTCTCCTTTCGCAACAACTACTCCACCTAGTAGATCGTTATGCCCTGAAAGATACTTGGTTGCGCTGTGGACGACAACATCCGCCCCTTGAGTGAGTGGCAACTGATAAATGGGGGTATAAAAAGTATTATCAACCATCACTAATATCGTTGGATCAACTGCATGAACTGTATCTGCTACAGCCACAATATCGATCTCTTTCATTGTTGGATTAGAAGGCGTTTCGATCCAAACAGCTCGTGTATTTGGACGCAGCAAGCCCTGCAAGGCTCTGATACTCTTTCCATTCCATTTGCTGAAATCCATATCATACTGTTCATGAAGCTGGTCAAAATAGCGGAAGGAGCCGCCATAAAGATCATCTAACGTTACGATGTGATCACCGCTTTTGAAGATACTGAAGGCAAGTTGGATTGCCGCCATACCCGAACTCAGAGCAAAAGCTTGGGTACCATGTTCTAAAGTTGCCAGTGTTTGGGAAAGAACCTTTTTTGTTGGTGTTTCCAACCTCGAATAGGAATATTGCGTCCGCTCATCAAAATTACGAACATCCTCTAAATCTTTATGACGATAATTTGATGACAGATAAATTGGTGTCGAGATCGATCCTCGCGCGTCACCATCATTCCGGTTTCCCGCTTGAGCTAAAATAGTTTCAACTGCATATCGTTCCTTTTTACACATGTTATGTAATCCCCCTAAGTATTTTAAAATGCGCAGCTTGTTATAGATTAAGTCGCCAAGCCCTATTCTTTAACCTCATCATGGTAGACAAACTTAATATCTGGAAATTCCTTAACAGCATCCTTACCTTTCATAAAAGCTCTCGCTTCCTTACGAATCTGCGGCAAGTCAATTCCTTGGGCTTTAGCTGCAAAAATACATCCGCAATAACACTGACGATACACGTCATATTCCTTGCACATTTCAACTGAACGCCTGTAACCATTGTTCTTCTTAAAATCACTTGGTAAATACTTAGTGGTGTAGAAATTCTGTACATCAATCCCTACTTGATTAACAACCTGTGAATCTTTATGCGGACTTATCGTTAATGCACTTCCAAAGTAATCAAATCCTAGTTCGACAGCTTTGGCTGCAACTAGATCCAGTCGATAACTAAAACACGCTTTGCAGCGCTGACCGCCCTCCGGTTCTTTTTCAAGACCTCTAACTGCTTCAAAATATTGCTGTGGTTCATACGGGGCAGCGATAAAACTCACATTGTTGTTTGTTTTTTTATTAAAATCGGTAATGAATTTTTGCTGAACATATTCACGCCGCTTATACTCGTCACGCGGGTGAATGTTGGAATTAGCATAATAAATCGTCACATCTGCGTACTTCGTCAAATATTCCAGTGTGTAAGTGCTGCAAGGAGCACAGCAACTATGCAGCAAAATTTGGGGTCTGATTCCCTGTTTTTGCCAATTTTTAATCATTTTCTGTAGAATTTTATCATAATTGATTCTTTGATTTTGGTTCATTCTATCCAAAATCTCGTGTAGATCGATCATTCTTTCACCTTCGTAGAAACAAGCCATATTTTTTTGTAAATTAGTATACCATACTGATTATACCGCTCAAGTCCCTTTCCAAGCATCACTTCTACTTTTGAAGAGTAGACACAGTGTTCCTGCTTATGCTTAGAGATATTTACAAAATCCAAGCACTTAAACTAGTCATACTTACAAGCCAAATAAAAGCTCTACTATTTGTTGCGAGTTTATCCCTTGAAAGTAACTATTAACGTCTTTTGTTGCAAGAACCTCTCTGATTTTTACAGGATCAAAAGGCTTTCCTACCAGTATTTCTTCCAAATGAGCAACATCTTTAGTTCCAAAATAGTCCCCCAAGAATCTTATATTCTTTACTCTGCCCTGCTCTACCAACACACGGGCATCAATTGTTCCGCTTGTAAAATGCTGCCTTTTCTTAAGTGTGAATTCAGGTGACTGACCGTAGACCCAGTCCCAATTGCGGTAGTACCTTTGCTCTAGCTTTGTAATCTCTGCTTGATCCTTCGGTGTTAAATTATAAGAGAATCTTCTAGCTTCAGCCATCGACTTCACGTCGAGAAGACTCTTGATTATAAAATCACGAAATTCTTCGGTCGTAATGTTTCTATATTCTTCTGCTAAATATGGTCGTAGATTTGTTACGCGATTGCGGACAGACTTAATCCCCTTCGATTTTATCTTATCTTGGGGAACATTCAGTGCCTTAGTAATTTGATTCATGTCCACATCCAGCATTAAAGTTCCATGCGAAAATGTTCTACCACCTTTAGTATACATTGCATTGCCGGAAAACTTCTTGCCCTCAACGACAATATCATTACGCCCCGTAACTTTGGCTCCAGCGACTCCTAATCTATGCAGTGCTTTAACAATTGGAGCAACCATTGTCTTAAAATCTCCAAAACGCTGTCGATCTGCAGGCACAATAAAGCTAAAGCTTAAATTACCCAAATCATCATACATCGCCCCACCACCAGATAAACGACGTGTAACAATAATATTCTGACTTTCACAGTATGATTGATTTATCTCCTCAAGTGTATTTTGATTGCGCCCGATAATCACACATGGTTTTTGGATATAAAACAAAACTAATGGCATTTCGATATCTTCTTTAGCCATTAAATATTGTTCTGTTGCTAAATTGGTTCTGATATCAAATGTTGGCATTGCCACATATTTCATAATTCCACTTTCTTTCTTAAATCTAATTGTATTTCTTATCATGCAGCCTTTTTAAAACAACTTTCTTTTCAATTGTGTTACGGAGCGCCATAGCAATTTTTTGTCCGCCTCGTTTGTTCAAATGAATATGATCGCCAAAATCATACAGTGTCTTCAACTCTTGTGTCGTATCTTCTACTAGGCAACTACAGTCCAGTGTCTCCGGTAAGCTGCGCAGATAACAGTTGATTTCTAGTCGCCTAGCCATTGCATCTGCATACATTTGTGTGTGTGGAACACTGCCATGCCCTAACCTAAATGGCAAAATCGTTCCTAAAATCAAATGGCTGTCATGTTCAGCCATTATTCTTTTCAAATGTTCAATTCCTTGCTGAAATTGTTCAAGAGTAATAATTTGTTTTTTTGCTTCCTCACTAAGCAGTGGAAGGAGTAAATCATTTGCCCCAACAAATGCAATCGTCAATGTCGGCTGTAACTTTCGTACCTCAACTGGTGCTTTTTGCAACAGGCTTTGCCCGAAGGTCCGATAAATTGGTTCATCTGTTGGTGCGTTAGCCAAAAGTCTTTCACCTGACACGCCTGTATTTACAACAACAATTTTTTCAGGATTCATGTAATACAACGCCTCTGTCAAACTAGTTGAAATCTGCCCCATCTCAACTAGTGAATCCCCCGTCACATTTATAAGAACAGGTTCACTATCTGTTAAAATATCAATTTCATTCAAGCAAAACCATCCTCTGCGAGCATTCATTGAGTGATAAAAATGCGGCATGCTACATAACTGCGAACAAAACTGGCGTTGGTCAGCGTTGTATCGTACGTACAACAAAAATCAGCATATGTTTGTGTCACATTGCTGCTGAGCTTTACATAAAGCTGCATTCCTGCCTTAATTTTCAAATATGCCGGATCACTTTTAAGTGTCGTACCCTTAGCAATTCTAGCTTGTGTCATTCCATTAAAAGTTATACTTTGTTTCACGTGAAACTTTTCATCCAATGAAATTTCTACTTTTTGAAAGACAAGCTCACTCACTCCATACTGATTCGATAAACCCAGCCGAAGCTGATCTCCACTAAGATTGACCGTCGCTTGAATAACTTCTGTTATTTCCGTAAAAGTAAAGGGCAAAGCACGATAGTCATCGCAGCTATGATACCATCCCAATTTCCATTCCAACATAATTCCTCCTGTCCATATAACTTTCCAGAAAGCAAAAAGACTGGGACAATCTTTCTATCTCCAGCCTTTCATATCCTAATTTTAAGTTATAAAGAACTTAATCTGTCAGCAGATCAATAATATTCTGTCTAGGAATTCCCTGGAAATACTGGTTAAGATCGACGTCGCTTAAAGCCCTTTCCACTTCATCTCTTTCAAATATGCATCCTGCTAATTTCTTTTCTAACTCTGTCACAATGTTGGTTCCAAAAAAATCACCGAAAAACGTAATAGTCTTTATTTTCCCTTTTTCAACCAGAATACGGGCATCAATAGTCCCATTTGTAAAGTGTTGCCTTTTTTTCACAGTGAACTCCGGCGATTCACCGTAAACCCAGTCCCAATTACTGTAATACTTTTCTTCTAATTTGGTGATTTGCCTTTCATCCTCATTAGTCAGCTTATATTCATACTGATTTATTTGACCGCTATCAGTCAATCCTAAAACATTTTTTATCAATAAATCGCGAAACCCCTCTGTCGTAATGTTTTTGTATTCGGGTGACAGATATGGTCGCAAATTTGTCACGCGGCTGCGCACTGATTTAATCCCCTTCGATTTTATCTTATCCAGCGGAACATTCAATGTTTTAGCTACCTCATCAGTATTCACGTCCAGCATTAATGTTCCATGCGAGAAGGTCTTCCCACCACGTGTATACATTGCATTTCCAGAAAACTTTTTCCCGTCAACGACGATATCATTGCGACCAGTGACTTCGGCTCTGGTGACTCCCATCTGATGCAGCGCGGTAACAATTGGTGCGACCATTGTTTTAAAATCACCGAACTGCGACTGTCAGCATCAACAATAAAACTAAAACAAAGGTTCCCTAAATCTTGATACATTGCCCCGCCGCCAGACAAGCGACGTGTGACCGTAACACCATTTTCACGACAATATTTCTGATTAACCTCTTCTAGTGTGTTCTGATTACGTCCCACAATCACACAAGGTTTTTCAATATAGAATAACATCAATGGCAGTTCTAACTTATCGTTATTCATCAAATACTGTTCAGTTGCCAAGTTCCTTCTGATATCAAACGTCGGCATCGCTACATACTGCATGCTCATACACTTCCTTGTTTGTCAAATATTAATCGGTAAGCCTAAACCCAAATCCGCAACATCCATAATCGCTTCACTAACACTTGGATGTGGATGAATCGTCAAGGCAACATCCTCGACCGTTGCTCCGCTTTCAATTGCCAATGTTAACTCCGTGATCAGGTCGCTGGCATTAGGCCCGACAATTTGTGCGCCGACGATTGCTTTGCTCTGTTTTTCAAACACAATTCGAACAAAACCGTCTGTACTATTCATTGAAATTGCACGCCCATTTGCCGCGAAAGGAAACTGTGCTTTTTTGACATCAAGTCCCTGTGCTTTTGCTTCTTTAATAGTTAGACCTGTTGTAGCAATCTCGCTGTCTGTATAACAAACTGCTGGCATGGCGCGATAGTCAACGGTTCCCTTTGAACCAGAGATAGCTTCTGCAGCTATTTTCCCTTCATAACTGGCTTTATGGGCAAGTGCAGCACCGGCGACAACATCACCAACTGCATAAATATTAGCAACACTTGTTCTTCCTTGAGCATCAACATCGATCAAACCACGCTTATCTATCTTTATCCCTAGATGCTCTAGCCCCATATCGGCTGTATTAGCACGACGGCCGACACAAACAACACAGTAATCAGCCTGTAACTGCTTTTCTTCACCATTGGTCTCGAATGTTACTGTTACCCCATCTTCGGTCTGTTCAGCATTCTTAGCCAGAGCTTTTGTATAAATATCCACGTGTTGTGAACTGAAATGATGTTCAACAACCGAAACAAGATCACGTTCATAATTTGCTAAAATCCCATCGGTACCTTCCAGAATCGAAACATGTGCACCTAGATTGGCATAAGCAGATGCCAGCTCACAACCAATATAACCACCACCGACAACAATCAAGTCCTTAGGTACTCTTTCCAACTCCAATGCACCTGTTGAATCTAAAACTCGTCCTTGAAATTTGAAATTAGGAATTTCTATTGGGTGACTGCCCGTTGCAACAATCAGATTATTAAAAGTATACGTTTGGGCTTGATCATTATTGATAACACGCAAGCTATGCTCATCTTTCAGAAAAGCGCTACCCCATATAACATCTATGTGGTGCTTCTTAAACAGGCTTGCTACTCCTCCTGTCAGCTTATCCACAACCCCCTCTTTTTTCCATCTCTGGGTTTGTTCGAAATCTAAATTTGCTGCGGTAACACGTAACCCCATATCTTGCGAGCTCATTGCAGCTTGGTAACGGTGTGCAGCTTCAATCAGTGCTTTCGATGGAATACAGCCGACATTCAAGCACACTCCTCCAATAAATTCTCGTTCGATCACAGTAACCTTTTTGCCCCTTTTCAGCGGCTCTAATTGCCGCAACGTAACCGCCAGGCCCCGCGCCAACAACAACTGTATCTAGTTCAATCTCAAAATCTCCTACTACCATATTGTCGTCATCCTTCCATTAATAAAAGTTCTGGATTGCTTAATAATTCGTTTAGGCGATTGAGAGCTCTCTGAGCTGTTGCCCCATCAATCACACGGTGGTCAAAGGACAATGACAACTTCATCACATACGCCGCCTTTGCTTCATCGTCCACTATAATTGGTTCTTTTTTGATCCTACCGACACCCAGTATCGCTACCTCCGGCCAGTTAATAATGGGTGTGAAGAATCCGCCGCCAATCGAGCCAATGTTTGTTATTGACATGCTACTGTATTTCATATCATCTGCACTCAGTTTACCTTCCTGGGCTTTATTTGTGTTTGCACTAATCTGACGTGCAAGCGCAAATAAGCTTTTTTCATCCGCGTGTTTGATATTGGGGACAAGCAGACCACGATCCGTGTCTGTTGCAACACCAATGTTGATATAGTCGCGATAGACGATTTCCTGTTTTTCCATATCCACCTTAGAATTGAAGATCGGATATTCATGCAAGATGACAGTCAGTGCTTTCACTATATAAGCTAGGAAAGTTAAACGTACCTCTCTTTTAGCAGCCACTTCTTTATATTTTTTACGGTGTGCCCATAATTTATCAACAACCACGTCGTCAAAGACCGTCACATGCGGAATTTCACTTTTACTACGAACCATAGCTTTGGCTGTTGCCTTACGAATGCCAGACATTTTTTCTCTTGTTTCTGACCACTCACCTGCTGCAGCAGGAACTGATACTGGCTCTTTATCCACCGCTTTTTCTGGTGCAGGCGCAGCAGTTGCTCCCCTCTTAAGGAAAACATCGACATCTGCGCGAGTCACATGTCCGTGGTTACCAGTTCCGTTGATCTGTTTCAGATCAACACCTTGCTGCCGCGCATAAGACCTGACTGCAGGCATTGCTAGAACTGGCAAACTATGATCTGGCTTTTCCAGAACAGCCGCAGCATTTTCTGCTTCTTCGGCATGTACAGGCGCAGTCTTAGAGGCGGGTGCAGCTGGAGTCTGCTCAACCGACTCCTCTGGTGCAGATTCCTCTGTCATTTCAGGGGACTCTTCTTGTACACCAGCAGGCAGTTCATCACCCGCTACTTCAAATTCGACCAGTCCTTGACCAACTTCTGCTGTCTCACCTTCCTCAACTAAAATACGTTTAATCGTTCCTGAAACCGGTGCAGGAATCTCTTCAACAGATTTATCATTTTCGATCTCCAATAGATCATCGTCTTCTTTTAAGGTGTCACCTGGCTTGACATACCATTTAGCAACCGTTCCTTCAGAGATACCTTCACCAATATCAGGCAACTTGAATTGGTATACGCTCATTTTTTTGCCTCCTAAAAATTCATGTTTTCTTTTACCTTATCAATGATATCTTGTTTATTTGGAAGCCAATCACTTTCAGCTTCACTGAAAGGATATGGTGTGTTTGGTGCAGAAACACGGTTGATGGGCGCCTCAAGATAAAGAATCCCCTTTTCTGCAATCAACGACGCAACTTGCGCACCCACACCCGCTTGTCGTTGCGCTTCTTGGACTATGACAACACGTCCCGTTTTCTTGACCGAATTCAGTATTGTTTCTTCATCCAAAGGAGAAACTGTTCGTAGGTCCACAACTTCTGCCTTTACGTCCTGCTTGGCCAGTTCCTCTGCTGCTTTCAAGCTCTCACGAACCATCGCTCCGTAAGAAATGATACTGATGTCGGTTCCTTCCAATACAACCTTGGCCTTATCAAGCGGAACAGTATAGGCTTCATCTGGAACTTCTTCTTTAAAAGACCGGTATAGCTTCATGTGCTCTAAGAAAACAACAGGATCATTCGAGCGAATCGCAGAAATCAATAACCCCTTTGCATCATATGGACTACTTGGGATGACTACACGCAAGCCAGGCATTTGAGCGACAAGGCCTTCAAGGCTGTCGGCATGCAGCTCAGGTGTGTGGACTCCGCCGCCAAAAGGGGCACGAAACGTAACTGGCATTTTACGCGTACCACCTAGGCGAAAGTGCATTCTCGAAATGTGCCCTGCGATCTCATCCATTGCTTCATACACAAACCCAAAAAACTGTATTTCAGGAACCACCCGAAATCCTTGCAGTGCAAGTCCAGCAGCTAAACCACCGATCCCTGATTCCGCTAAAGGCGTATCAAAAACCCGTTCATTTCCGTATTTGTCATGCAACCCCTCTGTTGCCCGGAAAACACCACCATTTTTACCAACATCCTCACCAAAAACTAAGACTTTTTCATCACGTGCCAATTCTTCATCCAGTGCCTCCGTGATGGCCTTAATCATCGTTATTTTAGCCATAGCTATTTGGCCTCCTTTGCTTCATAATATTCAATTGCAGCTTGAATATTAGCAGGTATTTCTTCAAAAGTGTTTTTCAAATATTCACTGATTTTCTGTTTAGGCATGTTTTCAACCTTTGCAACTGCTTCATTGATTTCTGCCTTAACTTCTTCAACGTACTGATCTTCTTTTTTTTGTGACCACAAACCCTTTTCTGTCAAAAATTTCCTCATTCTGACAAGTGGATCCTTTTTAAGCCAGAAATCATCTGTTTCCTTTGTCCGATAACGTTTCGGATCATCCCCTGACAATGTATGTGGTCCATAACGATAAGTCAGAGTTTCAATCAGAACAGGGCCGTTTCCACTGACAGCGAACTCACGCGCAGCTTTTGCAACTTCATACACTGCTAACGCATCCATCCCATCCACTTGTACTCCGGGAATTCCTGCGGCGACAGCTTTTTGTGCCAACGTCTTCGCTGCAGTTTGCTTTTCACGTGGAACTGAAATAGCAAAACCATTATTTTGAACGACAAAAACTGCTGGTGCTTGGAATGCTCCTGCGAAGTTAATTCCTTCATAAAAGTCTCCTTGAGAGGTTCCACCATCGCCAGTGTACGTATAAGCCACATTCTTCTGTCCTTTTAACTTAAAGCCAAGTGCAACTCCTGCAGCTTGAACATACTGTGCTCCAATAATAATCTGCGGAGGTAAAGCGTTAAAATCAGCTGGATACTTATTGCCGTCAACATGTCCCCGTGACCAGAGAAAAGCTTTGTACAGCGGCAACCCGTGCTGAACAAGTTGTGGAACGTCACGATATGCCGGTAATATAAAATCTTCTTTTTCCATTGCAAAATTAGTCGCAATTTGGCTAGCTTCCTCGCCAGCAGTTGGTGCATAAAATCCCAACCGTCCTTGGCGATTCAACTTAGTCGAACGGGTATCCAAAGTCCGCGACCAAACCATTTGTTTAAAGAGTTCAATCAGTTCATCATCACTCAGATCCGACTGCCATTCAGAATCAAGAATTTTACCATCTTCTGATAGTAACTTAACAGTCTTAAATTCAGCACATTGCTCGTCTTTCAACTGTTCAAAATCAATAATTTTTTTAGCCATTCTTAGAACCTCCTTAGTAAAAATCCACTTTAATAACCACCTAATTAGATAACACAACCTTCAAGATAATAAAAGTAATTAGAGCTTCTAACGCGCCTGTTACAAAGTGAACCGCTTACATGTGAATTGTAACGCCTTTTGCTTTAAAATTAAACATTGTTGTTTTTTTAACATGCCTAATTAGAAAACATCTTTGACCCTTCTTGGCCACATTTTAATTATTATTTTCAACTTTACCATCTTTGTGATAAATAAAACAATATTTTGCACAATCAAATAGAGGGCTAGATCAAAAATTAATTCTGATCTAGCCCTCGTATTATTCTGCATAAGGATGTTTCACACAGCAAACCTCACCGTCTAACTTCAAACTACTCATAGAAAAGAACTCACTATGGTTCTTAATTTCCGCTTAATGTTCAAAATCTAACATCTATTGTCACATTCATTTTCCCATTAGCACATACTTATAAAAACTACTTCTTCTCTCTAACAATATAAATTGGACGATGTTTGGCTTCTAGATAGATATTGGCAATATACTTGCCGACAATACCCAAACAAAAGAGCTGCATTCCGCCAACTAAAAGAACAATAGTCACTATCGATGCCCACCCATCAACGCTTCCGCCATAAATAAGTTTGCGAATAATGATGAAAAACATTGCAATACACGAGCCTATAAATGAAAAAAGACCGACAAATGATGCAAGTGAGAGCGGTGCATCCGAAAAGTTAACTATTCCATCCAACGAGTACTTAAACAGTTTCCAAAACGACCAAGACGTATTACCAGCTACCCGATCCCTATTCTGATACTCTAAATATTTGGTCTTAAAACCGACCCAACTGAACAGCCCTTTTGAAAAGCGATTATACTCGCTCAATTTTATGATGGAATCGACAACTTGCCGCGTCATCAACCGATAGTCTCGAACCCCATCAAGAATCGGTGTGTTTGAAATTTTATTAATGATCTTATAGAACATGTTTGAAAAGAACGAACGAATCGGCGGTTCACCACTGCGATCTGTTCGCCGCGTTCCCACAACATCATACCCCTCGTCCTCAATTCCAGCGAGCATTTCTGCTAATTGTTCCGGCGGATCCTGCAGATCAACGTCCATCACTGCAACATAATCGCCCGTTGAATAACTCAGGCCTGCATATAAAGCCGCTTCTTTACCGAAGTTTCTTGAAAAAGAAACATAGTGAACATGTTCAGGATCCTCTTGCTGCAAATCTTTTAATTCTTTCAACGTATCATCTCTTGATCCATCATCAATAAAGATATACTCAAGTTCGTTCCCTCGGAGTTGTGGTTTAACTTTTTCAAGTGCCTTATAAAAAAGTGGCACTGTCTCCTGCTCGTTAAAGCAAGGCACGACAAGTGAAATTAACTTATTCATTAGTAAATATCTCCTATTCGCTAGAACTTTTTGTTGCTATTGTATGCATTATTTTTTTCCTATTTGATCTACTAGATATTATTGAACTGATTATCGCTAATACAAATCCTATTACCGATAAGAAAACAGCTGTTTTCAAACCCTTCACAGAATAACTCAGCTTGATCTCATGTTTTCCTGCAGAAACTCCGATCATTATAAAGTGACCCAGACCCTTACCAATTACTGTTTTCTCCCCATCAACTTCGGAACGCCAGCCCGAATCATAAGGGACAGTTACTAAAATATTGCCTCCCTTAAAATCCTTATCTGTTTCAAAGGTCATATTAGGACCACTAATTCTCTTTATCATAACATTATCTCTTACTATACGTTTACTTCTTACTTCACCCAAGAGTTTATCATTTTCGACATCAATATAGGGCATCAAGTTAGGAATTCCTTTTAGCTGACTCAAACTGATGCTGCTATCAGTCGGTTCCAAGGCTACTTTGAGCATTGTTCCTTTATCAAATCTTCCTAGACAAACTATGCCATTTTCCCCTTCATTGTTTCCAAAAAGCGTTGTAATATTTTTACCGTTACATGACAGCTTTAGTGAAGAAGGCCACATTACCCACTTTTGTGTAGGAACATAAATATACGCTAACCCAGAATGATTTGTCGTAAAAGAAAAAGTGGCCCTGTTATCCTGTACATTCTTTTGGTAACTCTGATTACTGTAGAGCAGACTAGATGTTTTAAACATTTTTGTCCAAAGCTTGTTTTGGATTTTAAAAGGATCAGCAGCTGTATCATAGTTCAACGACAAGTTCTGTGCACCTTTGCTTACTGCAAATGCTAGTGGAAAGAAATATCTATTTTTGTAAACATTAATATTCCCCTCCCCCTTTAAGAAAAGAGTCTTGTATTGAAATGGCTGGCTAGAATTGTCAGCTTTAAGGGGGTTATTTGTCTTGTCCAGCTGCTTGCTAAACTCACTATCAGTTGCAGACAAAATATATTTTACTCCTAAGAAACTATCCATAAATAATGTTGACCCATTATTATAGCGAGTCCAGCGGGTCCAACCATGTTTTTGATAATACCCCAACGCCGACATATAATCTGTATATTCTGTTGGTTGCTGAGAAACGTAGCTTGATATCCCCGCATAATTAAACTGCAACGGATCATTCGGGTTCAATTCAAACGAGCTTCCAATTCGATAAAAATCATTGTCTTTTTTCTTTATTTTACTAATTGTACTGCTAGTTTTTTGAACAACGGCACGATATGCACTTCTTTTGGGTGATGCTTTAGCTTGGCTATCAATCATCGGATAGTTGCTATACGAAATATCGATGAGTACAAAAAGAAAAACACAGATAGCTACCCAGAAAGGCTTACATCCACGCTGAACTAACGCTATGAGAATACTTCCGATAGCGAGGCCTAAAATATTCATTAACACTTCTAATCCGGAAAACGCCTTGACCACTTGCACTAAAACCAGCAAAGTAATTATTAACATCCACAATGGTGTTTTAAAATAAATATTTTGCTGCTTGTAGATCAACCCCAAAGTACTGTACCCGATAACTATCAATGTGAAAGCAACACAGAAAGCCTCACGGTTTATATATCCATTCGGCATAGTGAAACCGTGCCACATCATATAAAAAGTATTCAACCAAGTTGAGATAAACAACACTACCAAGAAAGCCAACAGCAAGTTTTTGTCTTTTTGTTTAATTGAAGTGATTCTAAAATATGTGAATACCAGTAATGTCACTAACAAACACGTATAGATCAACGGGGAGTCTTGAAAATGACTTCTCGTAAACAGTCCCGCCATAAGATGGAAAGGTTGATAAATATAATCAAATTTGAAATTGAAGGGTTCTTTTGCCACACCTTCTTGGCCTAAAATACTTGGTAGCAAAGCAATTGAACTAATCATCAATGATAAAACTGTCATCGAAAATATTTTTAAACCTAAAAGAAAAACATCTTTGCAGTGAGACCGGTTTAGTAATTTATATATTATAAAAAAAACACTAATTATGAATATAAATAAAACGATCATAATTCCTATATAATAGTTCACAAGTATTGTAACCGAGAGCATTACCCAATATAAGGTAGGACCCTTACCTTTGATTAATCTCTCGAATCCTAGAATAACCAATGGCATCAACGCGATAGCATTATACCAAAATATAGATTCCTTATAAGCAAAAATAAAAGACATTAACGCGTAGGCTGTACTGAAAATAGCGGCATACAAACCTCTGATATTCTCGTCATAATTCGTTTTGTAATTAATACAGGAAGAGTTTCTCAAAAGTATAGACATCGTCAAACTTGCAAGTCCAGCATCAAACAGTGTATTCAATTCAAAAAAAAGGGGCATTTGCTCTGTTTTAAAGAAAATTGCTAAAAGATTGAAAGGACTCATCAAATAATATGTCCATACTGAGAAAAAATTGTCGCCTAAAGAAACTTGATAAGAGTATATCAAATTTCCAATATGAAAAACATTACTGCGAAAATACGAAATCAGTGCTAAATATTGATTAATCATATCTCCGCTTGCTATAGTATTGTTGCCAAAGGGTTCAGTTCCCGTTAACCAATACAGGAAAAGAAAAACACAAATTGGTATAAAAAAAGCAAGCATGTATGACATGTATGTATATTTTCTTTTAAATACTTGCTTATACATATTTTGCAGAGACACCATTAAGTTGAACCTCCTGTTTTTATATCTTACTTATCATTAATTTTACCCTCTGATGTTCATTTCATTATACAACATCATATCAGTCAGATATAACTCTCTTTTCAAAAGAAATCATGTTAAACTATATCCAAAGAAGTTCTTGTAGCTATTACTTATTTTTTTGTGTTTAGGTACGCTTTGAGCGCATAATGAAACAAAAATTACCAACTCAGATAGGACGATGTTATTTGGAAAAGATTAAGACCAGATTACAGCTGGCGTTCGTATTGTTGAGTATCCCCTTTATTCCCTTATTTTTAGCGACTATCTGGGCCATTTCAACTGGGCACAAATGGTTTATCCTCGGGATCTTTTTATTTGATTTTTTTTACTTGACAATTGAATCGACATTGCTTTCCGTTTTATTAATTGACACTTTCAAGAAAAAAAGGAAAAATAAGGCGAAAGAAACCAAATAAAATGCACATTGCATTTTGTTCCGCTCTTTAAAGAGCAGCAAAAAGCATGTGCATTTTTTGCTATTAAACTTTCGCAATTCTACCTTGTTCGATATAAACAGCCAAAATAGAGAGATCGGCTGGGTTTACCCCACTGATGCGACTAGCTTGTGCCAGCGTCGCAGGTTGAATTTTTTTAAGTTTTTGCTGTGCTTCGGTTGCGAGCCCTTCAATCGCATCATAGTCAATACGATCTGGTATTTTTTTGGCTTCCATCCGTTTTAGCTTCTCAACTTTTTGGTATGCCTTTTTAATATATCCTTCGTACTTAACCTGAATTTCAACTTGTTCAATGACCCTGCTGTCTAATGGCTGCTCAGGTGCTGGAATAAATTTTAACAAATCTGCATAGTTGATCTCTGGCCGTCGCAAGAATTCATTTGCCAACACTCCGTCTTTCAGCGGGGCATCACCCTTAGCAGCCAGAAAATCATTAACTGCAGTGTTTGGTTTGATTCTAAATTCTTCCAAACGTCTTTTCTCAGTTTCAACAGCCGTCTTCTTGGCCTCAAAGGCTCATAGCGCTCATCTGATATCAGTCCCAGCTTATGACCCAACTCTGTTAATCTTAAGTCAGCATTATCATGTCGCAGAATCAGGCGATACTCTGCACGTGATGTCAGAAGGCGGTATGGTTCATTGGTTCCCTTAGTGACCAGATCATCTACCATAACACCAATATAAGCATCACTTCGCTTTAAAACAATTTCCTCTTTACCCAACGCATGACAGCCAGCGTTGATACCGGCTAACATCCCTTGTCCAGCGGCTTCTTCATACCCAGAAGTCCCGTTAGTCTGTCCAGCCGTATACAATCCGCTGATCAGTTTGGTTTCTAAAGTTGGGCGCAATTGATATGGAGAAACAATATCATATTCGATTGCATAACCGGGGCGCATCATCTCAGCCTTTTCCAAGCCCTTTATCGAATGCACCATTTTCTGCTGGATCTCTTCTGGCATTGAGGTCGAAAGTCCTTGCAAATAATACTCATCTGTGTTGCGCCCTTCCGGCTCAATAAAGAGCTGGTGGCGCGGCTTATCCGCAAAGCGAACTATTTTATCTTCTATGGAAGGGCAATAACGTGGGCCTACCCCCTCTATCACTCCAGAAAACATTGGTGCACGATCAAGATTCGCACGAATTAATTTATGTGTCATCTCATTAGTATATGTCAGCCAACATGATAACTGGTCTTTTACTGCCAGATAATCTGCATCATTTGATTCAAAGCTGAAATGATTTGGCTCTGTATCGCCCTTTTGTTCTTCAGTCTGTCCATAATCGATTGTATTTCCATCCACACGTGGTGGAGTACCGGTCTTGAATCGTCTCAGCTCAAATCCTAGTTTTTCTAAATTGCCCGATAATTTCATTGAGGCTGAGAATTATTTGGCCCAGAAGAATACATTAATTCTCCAATGATGATCTTACCGCGAGCAGCTGTTCCTGTTGTTAAAACAACACTTTTTGCCCCGTAACGAGCTCCAGTGTTGGTGATTACACCTTTAACTGTCCCGTCTTCGACTATCAAGTCATCAACAATCCCTTGCCGCAGAGTCAGATTAGGTTCACGTTCGATCGTATGCTTCATTTCAATAGAATACGCACGCTTATCAGCTTGTGCACGCAACGCCCTCACTGCGGGGCCTTTGCCAGTATTAAGCATCCTCATTTGAACGTACGTTTTATCAATGTTGCGCCCCATTTCTCCACCTAGCGCATCGACTTCACGCACAACGATCCCTTTCGCCGGTCCCCCAATCGAAGGATTACAGGCATAAAGGCCACCATCTCAAGGTTAATCGTCATTAAAAGTGTTTTATTCCCCATTCGTGCTGCTGCCAAGGCGGCCTCACACCCAGCATGCCCGGCACCAACGACTATCACATCATATGTTTTGCTTGCATATTGTTTTACTTCCATTTCAATCTCCCACTATATTAAAAGTCAGTTTATTATTTTCCTAAACAGAATTGACTAAAGAGCTGAGTCAGTAATTCGTCTTGATAACTATCACCAGTGATCTCGCCCAAAAGATCCCAACAATTCGTCATATCAATCTGAACCAAGTCAACAGGCATATTTCCCTCAATGCCATGGAGAACATTGTCTAACGCATCCTCAGCTTGATTCAACAAGGCAATATGCCGTGCATTCGTGACCATAATTGTTGTCTGGCTGTTGTCAATACCGCCAAAAAACAACTTAGCAATTCGCTCTTCAAGCTGGTCAAGCCCCTTATTCTTCAAAACAGATGTTGTCAAGAGTTCATTTACACCAGTTAACTTTTTCAACTCATCGACTTCGATCTGCTGTGGCAGATCCACCTTATTCAAAAGGACAATTCGCTTTTTGGCAGCAGTCAGTTTAATCAAAGAACGATCTTGTTCAGTTAATTTGCGACTGCTGTCCAGAACGAGCATTACTAGGTCAGCCTGTTCAATCGCTTTTCTGGAGCGTTCAACACCAATTTTTTCGACCTTATCAGACGTATCACGAATTCCAGCTGTATCAATAAGTTTCAAGGGCACACCATGAACATTGACATATTCTTCAATCACATCACGCGTTGTTCCAGCTACATCGGTCACAATTGCTTTATCCTCATGTAGCAAATGATTCAACAAACTTGACTTTCCAACATTGGGCCGCCCAACAATAGCTGTTGCTAAGCCTTCCCGCAAGACCTTGCCCTGTCTGGCAGTTTGCAACAGTTGGACAATTCTTTTTTTAACATCGAGCGCCTTTTCCTTAAGAAGACGCGTTGTCATCTCCTCAACTGCATCATATTCAGGATAATCAATATTAACTTCAACTTGTGCTAGGACATCTAGGATATCCTGCCGTAAATTTTTTATAAGATGTGCCAAGTTTCCATCTAATTGATTCAAGGCAACCTTCATTGAACGGTCAGTCTTGGCTCTGATAAGATCCATTACAGCTTCAGCCTGCGACAGATCGATTCGTCCATGCAAAAAAGCTCGTTTAGTAAATTCACCAGGTTCAGCCAGACGGGCACCATTGCTCAATAACAACTGCAGAATACGATTGGTTGCTACTATCCCGCCATGGCAGTTGATTTCAATTATATCTTCGCGTGTAAAAGTTTTAGGCGCGCGCATAACAGAAACCATCACTTCATCTACTTCTTGTTTTGTTTTAGGATCAATAATATGTCCGTAATTAATCGTATGACTTGCAACTTTCGCAAGGTCTTTGCCTGCAAAGACTCTTTCTGCAACAGCCACCGCTTCTTCTCCACTCAAACGGACAATGGAAATTGCCCCTTCTCCTGGTGGAGTTGAGATAGCAGCAATTGTGTCAAACTCTGTCGTTGTCAACAAGTTTTCCTCCTTTTAGACAATAAAAAAAGCGCCACTCCACGCCAAAAAACGTGGACAAAGCACTTTGACTACTTTATCAATTAAGATAAGAATGATTGCTTATAATATACTTTTAAACGTCAAAATTGTCAATAAGTGCCCCCACTTTGAGACAGATAAAAGACACCAGCGACACCACATATCAAAACAACAGCCAGACTAAGAAACGCTTTTAAACGCCCTTATTATTTGCCATCATCGCAAGGGCTGCTGCATGTGATAACCAGACCACAATTAAAAACCCTTCCGATACAGCACAAGTCCAACTGCTGCCTGTAAAGGATACTCAATTGAGGATATCTCATCCGCTGTATCTAAGAAACAACTAAAACTACCGATACCTCTCAGATCGTGATCCTTTACTTCTTTAATTGTAAACGTTTATTATAGTAAGTTCAATCATTATAAAAAGTTTTCGGACTGTTCCTTACAAGTATTTAAAAAATTTATACTTCAGTAAAGTACTAGTACTAAAAAATATTAAAATGATATTTTTATTAAAAAATGCTTGCAATTCTAATTTTGTTGTATATAATTAGGATTATCAATTATGAAGTGGATTTTAACTTGGAAGGGAGTTAAACAACATGTCACGAACTTGTAGGACTATGAGCGAGAGCTTTGCTGTAGTTGCATACCTAGTGAGCCTAGTCATTATTAGCACGCGCGATGTGTTGCTTAATGTCTCGGCTGATTAAACTTGAGAACATTAACGCCATCGCGCTAAGAAGATTCTAGGCGATGGCGTTTTTTGGCACCTATCGCTTAGTTTCAGTGATAGGTGCTTTTTAATTTCAATTTAATCGAACAGCCACTTTGTAATAAATTAGAAGGAGGAGTTTTTTTATGACTATGTCAGAACCGAAAGCACCGCAACCTAAAGAAATCGATTGGAACAACTTGGGCTTTAACTATATGAATCTTCCTTACCGTTATCGCGCCTACTGGCGTGATGGTGAATGGCAGGACACTGGTCTGACTGAAGATGCAAATGTAACCATTAGTGAAGGATCAACTTGCCTACACTATGGTCAAGAGGTTTTCGAAGGTTTAAAAGCATATCGGTGTAAAGACGGTAGTGTTAACCTCTTCCGCCCTGATCAGAATGCTAAACGAATGCAAAAAAGCTGTGAACGTTTGATGATGCCTAAAGTCCCAACTGATATGTTCATTGCGGCCCTAAAAGAAGTTGTTCGTGCAAATGAAGCATACATTCCTCCATATGGTTCAGGCGGTACACTTTATCTTCGTCCATACCTTATTGGGGTTGGTGGAAATATTGGGGTTCATCCGGCGCAAGAATATATTTTCTCAATCTTTGCAATGCCTGTTGGCAACTACTTCAAAGGCGGCTTAACTCCGACAAACTTCGTTGCTTCTGAATATGATCGTGCTGCACACAAGGGGACTGGTGCAAGCAAAGTTGGCGGTAACTACGCTGCTAGTCTTTTCCCAGGACAAATCGCTCATGATGATGGCTTTTCAGATTGTATCTATCTCGATCCAATTGAACATAAAAAAATCGAAGAAGTGGGTTCAGCTAACTTCTTTGGAATCACAAAAGACGGTAAATTTGTTACACCCAAGTCACCATCAATTCTGCCTAGTGTAACTAAGTATTCCTTACTTTATTTAGCAGAACACCGTTTTGGGATGAAAACTGAACAAGGTGATATCTACATTGACCAGCTGGATCACTTTGCAGAGGCCGGCGCTTGTGGAACTGCCGCTGTTATTTCTCCTATCGGCGGTTTCAAATATGGCGACAATTTCCATGTCTTTTATAGTGAAACCGAAGTTGGTCCTGTAACACGTAAATTGTATGATGAATTAACTGGCATTCAATTTGGTGACGTTGAAGCACCCGAAGGCTGGGTTGAAAAAGCCTAGTCGGCTTAAAATTTTGAAGGAGTGTTAATTATGGAAAATGCTGAGGCACAAACAAACCCAACTGTTAAAGAATATGCATATCGTATTACTGCCGCAATTGCTAATGCAGTTTTGGTAACATTAGGAATTGGACTTTTACTACAGACATTTGCTTCTTTTGTCCATTGGAATGCACTTTACCAAGTTGGTTTAATAGCAAATAGCTTGCTTGCCCCAGCACTTGGTGTTGCAGTTGCTTCCCAACTGGGAACAAATTCTTTGGTCATCTTTAGTGCTATGATCTCATCAACTATCGGTGCAAACGCTGTTCACTTTACAACAAGTGCTGTCAACGGAACCACTGCTACTGGCGCTAATTTGATGCAAGCTGCTGGTTCGATCACCCTTTCAACGGGACAACCAATAAGTGCTGTTTTAGCCGGTTTAATCGCCGCTTTGGTTGGTAAATATCTGACGGGTAAAACCCCGTTAGACATGATGTTGGTTCCACTTGCAGCTACCTTTATTGGCGGAGTTGCCGGTTTGGGATTAGCCGCTGTAACTACTCCATTCTTACTGGGAGTCAGTGCTTATATTGCAGAAACAATGCAGGTGAACCCATTAATCGGTTCAATTTGTGTTTCTGTAGTCTGGGCATTGTTCTTAATGACTCCCGCTTCTTCTGCGGCTTTAGCAATTGCCTTGACGCTTGACCCTATCTCTTCTGCCGCTGCTTTGATTGGAACAACATCTCAATTTGTTGCCTTTACTGTGATGTCTTTCCGGCAAAACAACGTTGGAGCGAATATTGCACAGGGTCTTATCACACCTAAGGTTCAATTCCCTAATCTGCTGATCAACCCATATCTTTTATTACCATCTATACTTTCCGCCACTGTATGCGCACCGATTGCAACGATCCTGTTTGGGTTCCGTTCGACCTATAAATTGGCAGGCCTGGGACTTAATTCCCTCATTGCACCTTTAGCATACGCTGCACAAGGATGGGGAGATTTCGCAGTTTATATGTTAACTGGGGTTGTCTTACCTGCTGCTATTTCCTTAGTTGCTTATGGCATGATGAAAAAAGCAGGTCTTATTCAAGATAACCAGTTGCACTTGGAAATTGTTTAACCATTATCGAATAAAAATAAATATTACTAATTCTAGAGAGGAACTTGTTTTTTATGGGAAGAAAATACGCAATTATCGGCGTTGGTCACGTCGGCGCAACAATTGCTTTTGCACTTGTTACTAAGGGCGATGCAGATGAATTGATTTTGATTGATAAAAATGAAAAGAAGGCTCGTGCAGAACAGCTAGATTTGAAAGATGCAACAGCACGACTGGAAACACGTCCGAAGATTAAGATCCAAGACTATTCTGAACTTGCTGACACAGACATTCTGTTTGTCACCGCGGGGAATATCCACGCACTTGATCACGCTAGTGGCAACCGCTGGGCAGAGTTTGAATATACTCGCGAAATCGTGAAAGATATTGCACCTAAAATCAAGGAAAGCGGCTTTCACGGTGTCTTGATCGACACAATGAATCCTTGTGATGCGATTTCCCAGTATCTCCAAAAAGAGATCGGTTTGCCAGGCTCTCAAGTTCTTGGAACAGGGACCTTCTTAGATACAGCACGGATGCAGCGTGTTGTCGCAGAACAATTCGATGTTGACCCTAAGAACGTTACCGGCTTTGTTTATGGTGAACACGGTGAATCACAATTCGTTGCTTGGTCAACAGTAAAAGTTAACGGGCTCGATGTTATTCCACTTGCTAAAGCGCGCAATATCAACCTAACGGAGCTTGAGTCACAATCAAGATCTGGTGGCTGGGCAATTCATTCCGGTAAAGGTTACACTAGTTATGCAATTGCGACATGCGCTGTCAAGCTTAGTCGAGCGGTCTTAGATGATGCACGCCTCATGTGCCCATGTTCTTCCTATAATAAAAAATATGACTCCTATGTCGGACAGCCCGGAATTATTGGGAAAAATGGTGTCGAAGAATTAATCGAAATTCCATTACCTGATGATGAAGAGGCAAAATTAGCTAATTCTGCTGCTACAATTCGTGAGAAATTTGCGACAATGTAACTGTTAGATATAACATCTACTTATTTTCTGACAATTTTTTCCTTCTAATTCTAATATGAACGTCATCAATGGGAGTATATCAACAGGCGGTAAGTTTTGAACTAGACCAGGCTGGTTCGTATACTTCAACTAAGAACAAACAAATGGAGCTGTGCCAAAAGTTAACTTTTGGCACAGCTCCTCTTTTTATTCCGTATAAACGTGTTCCATAAACCAAAATTATTCGTCTAACTTCGAATTACTCATAGCAAAGTACTCGCTACGTTCATAATTTCGAGTTATTACTCAATATCAAACTCTCATTTTTTATTATACGCATTAATGTGTTATATCTTCTCATTTGCTTGTAAATTATTTATGGTCAAATCTTGAGTTTACAACCCCTATTAGAGCTTAAGAACTGTTGGCACTCTTATCCTAACAAAGAAACGTGCAGCATAGGCTTATTAGACATGAACTCGGCAGGATTGATCCACCACGTCTGCTACCATTCTCCCCTCATGAATGCCCCAGATAACAAGACTTGGCCCGCGGCGTGCATCACCCGCTACGTAAACTTGTTCTTGATCAGTTGTATAGTCGTCATTAACTTGGGTAACATCAAAAGAATCCAGCACACTTTGCTGTGCCCCTGTGAAGCCCATTGCGAGTAAAACGAGATCAACTGGTTGTTCCTGTTCCGTACCAGCGATCGGTTTAAACAAACGAACTTTGCTTGTAGTCATACTTGTGACTGTACCTTTTTTACCCTTGAAGCCAACAGCTGTCATTTCATAGGATGTAAGCTCGCCACCAAATAGTTTCTGTGCTTCTTTTTGCCCGTATCCCTGTTTGGAGACCAATGGCCATTGTGGCCATGGATTACTGGCCGGACGTTTTTTCGGTGCCTGCCGGGTAATCTCAAGCTGCTGAACATTCGCTGCACCCTGACGCACAGCAGTTGCGATACAGTCATTTCCCGTGTCTCCGCCACCAATAACAACAACATTTTTACCCGCCAAGGCCTTGTTGGCCTTAGTTCCATCCTCAATAACCTGTTTTGTAGCCAAGGTCAAATAGTCGACGGCTTGCATAATACCCTTCAATTGACGCCCTGGAACATTGATATCACGTGCTGAACGTGCACCGATAGTCAGTATAACCCGCTGAAACTCTTTTTTCAGTTCAGCAGCCGTGATATCAACCCCAACCTCAGTGTTTACCTTAAACTCAATTCCCAATTCCTTCATGACTTGAATTCGACGACGCACAATTTCTTTAGGAAGCTTCATATTAGGGATACCATACATGACTAAGCCCCCAGGATGATCGTCTCTTTCAAAAACTGTTACTGTATAACCTAGTTTATTTAACTCCCAAGCCGCAGACAAACCGGCTGGTCCACTGCCAACAACAGCCACCTTAATTCCATTTCTACGCAACGGTGTTCCACTATCTTTAACCCAGTCGAACTTAAAAGCCTGTTCGATGATGAACCGCTCATTGTCTTTGATAGTAACTCCTTTACCATGCAAAGCCTCATTACAGGCAACCTCACAAGGAGCTGGACAGACACGTCCTGTAAACTCAGGCAAAGGATTCGTCTTTGTCAGCCGCTCAAAAGCACGCTTGTCCTCATTTCGATAGATGAGATCATTCCATTCCGGAATCAAGTTGTCATTCGGACAGCCGCTGACAGCGCGTCCGCCAGTGTAAAAGAAACCTGCGTGGCAATGAGGTACCCCACAGTTCATACATCGTGCAGCTTGTTTACGTCTCTCCTTGTCGCTCAGAGCATTCTGCATTTCTTCAAAGTCTTTGATTCTTTCTTCCACTGGTCTGATGGGATTATCGACACGTGCATATTTCATAAAACCAAACGGATCTGCCATTTCCCTTCCTCCCCTTCTTTATTTTATTATCGTCGGCTGTGACCCGACTACAGTATCAAAAGCTTTTTGTTCCAGTTGATCGGCTGCAACACCTTCACTTGCAAACTGTGCTATGATCTCATTCACATGTCGATATTCCTTTGGATAAACTTTAACAAAATTAGCTTGTTCAGCATTCCAGCTATCTAAGATATATTTGGCTTTTCGTGATCCTGTGTATTTGAAATGTTTCTGCAGTAATTCTAAGACCACGCTGTCATCACCCTTTTCATTCAACCTAAACAGTTCAATCATTTCTAAATTACATTTTTGCCTAAAATTATCTGCTGGATCATAGATATAAGCAACTCCACCAGACATCCCTGCACCAAAATTGCGCCCGGTTGTACCTAAGATCAAAGCAATGCCGTCTGTCATGTATTCACAACCATGGTCGCCGATTCCTTCTGCAACAACTCGTGCTCCTGAATTTCGGACACAGAATCGTTCACCCGCTCGACCATTGAAGTATGCTTCTCCACGTGTTGCGCCGAAACAAGCAACATTTCCTACGATTGGCGCATTACTATAAAGTTCTTGTGCTTTCTCAGGTGCTTTGACAATCAGTCGACCACCACTTAGCCCTTTGCCGACATAGTCATTTGCTTCCCCTGTCAATTCAAGTTCAAGACCTTGAGTGATGAATGCACCAAAACTCTGACCAGCTACCCCAGTATACTTATATTTCAATTGTCCTTCAGACAGCGTATCGTTTCCGAATCGTTGGGCGATCCACCCGCCCATTCTTGCTCCGACAGTACGCATTCTATTATTGATGTCATTTTTGATAACAACATCTTGCTTACTTGCAATTGCTGCTTCAGCAAAATCATTTAAATCTGGCCACTGATATTTTGGTACAAATGGGTCAGCTGACTTACGTTCAATGCCTAATGGCGTACTCAAAATTCGCGAAAAATCTAGTGATTTTGCTTTTCCTTTGGCAATAAACCGCGGTCGTAAGTTCTCCGTGTGCCCGACTAATTCATCAATCGTGCGGTATCCTAACTCCGCCATTTCCTCACGTAGATCTTCCGCAATAAACCTCATACAATTCTTAACATGCTCAGGTTTACCTATGAAGAAGTTGCGTAGTCCAGGATTCTGGGTTGCAATTCCTGTTGGACAAGTATTCTTACTGCAGACTCGCATCATAATACAGCCAATTGAGACAAGTACTAAAGAAGCAAAACTATACTCTTCTGCTCCAAGCATTGTTGCGATTAAAACATCTCTTCCAGTCATTAGTTTTCCATCTGTTTCCAATGTCGTCCTTTGGCGTAGATTATTCAGTGCCAGTGTCTGGTGAGCTTCTGCCAAACCCATTTCCCAGGGAAGGCCAGCATCTCGAACCGAATTTCGTGGAGCAGCACCTGTTCCACCGTCATATCCACTGATAACAACTTTGTCTGCTCCTGACTTAACAACACCCGCAGCAATCGTTCCCACTCCAGTACTTGAAACCAATTTGACCGTGACTTTAGCAAAAGGATTGACCTGTTTTAAGTCGTATATCAGCTGTTTTAAATCTTCGATTGAATAAATATCATGATGCGGTGGTGGTGAAATCAAACGGACTCCTGGTACAGAACCCCGAATTTCCGCGACCCACGGGAAGTTCTTAGTCCCTGGTAGTTGTCCGCCTTCACCGGGTTTAGCACCTTGCGCGACCTTTATCTGAATCTCTTCCGCACTCATCAGATATTCAGCGTTAACACCAAAACGTCCCGATGCAACTTGTTTGATTTTACTATTCAGATTTCGCCCATCAGCTTTCTTCTTATAGCGCGCACGATTCTCACCACCTTCACCGCTATTACTCTTAGCTTCCAAGTCATTCATTGCCTCTGCAATACATTCGTGCGCTTCCTTGGAAAGAGAGCCAAAACTCATCGCACCTGCTTTAAAACGCTTGACAATCTGACTGACTGGTTCAACCTCACTCAACGGTATTTTATCTTTCTTCTCTTGTATTTCCCAAAGCGAACGGAGTGTTGTTGGAGTAGTTAGTTCTTCTTCATGCATTTCACGGACATACTCTTTGTATACATCATAGTCGCCTGTTCGAACTGCCTGTTGAAATTTGTACATAATCAACGGATTGTATAAATGATGTTCCCCTTCATGTCTGAATTTAAAGCTACCTCCTGACGGAAGATCCTCGACCGCCTTAGACCCGAATGCCCGTTCATAACGTGCAAGATACTCAGCTTCGATCTGATCCAACGACAAACCGCCAATCCTGCTCTCAGTTCCAGTAAAGTATTCATCAACAACTGCTTGTGAAAGCCCTACAGCTTCAAACAACTGTGCTCCTTGGTAACCAATAATCGTCGAAATACCCATGCGGCTCATGATTTTTACAATTCCCTTTTCAGAAGCTTTGCGGTAGTTTTCTACCTTATCCCCAAGATCATAAGCTATTAAAGTAGCGTAGGCTCCGTAAGGATGAATCGCAGATGCGCCATATCCTAATAAAGTCGCAAAATGATGGATTTCACATGCTTCACCTGTATCTACAATGATTGAGGCTAATTCACGTTTGCCTTTGCGTACAAGATAATTATTTAAGCCCGCAACAGCTAATAGCACTGGAATAATCAACTTTTCTCGTGTCGCGTTGCGATCGGTCAAAATAACAAGATTTGCACCGCTATCAATTTTGCTCTCAGCATCTTTGAACATATCATCAAGTGCTTGTTCCAAACGATTGGGACGTTGCGCTTTATCGTAACACAACGAGGTCTCGGCAACTTTAAAACCGTTTTTTCCATTCAAATGGCGCAAGCGTTCATATGCTGCTGAATTTAAAATAGGGGAATCAACTTTTATTTTTTTAGCATTTAAGGGACTATCACTTGTGATATCACCATCCGCACCCAGAAACATTTCCGTGCCGATAACAAGTTTCTCACGAATCGCGTCGATTGGAGGATTAGTAACCTGCGCAAATTGCTGTTTAAAGTACGTGAACAAAGATTGAGGTTTTTTGCTCAGAACAGACAGTGGAGAATCATACCCCATCGAAATAACTGGTTCCTCACCGTTTTGAGCCATTGGGATGATTGCATCACGAATCACATCTTCTGTATAACCATGACGGCGCCACAATGTGCGTAAAGCATTGGATGATATATTTTCATCCACATCTGCTTCTGACAAGTCTGCAAGCGTCAACTGTTCCTTGGATAGCCATTTTTTATAGGGATGTTGATTTGCATAATGTTCTTTTATTTCTTCAGTTCGATAGAACTTTCCCTTGGCGGTATCAACCAAAATCATATCCGCAGGACCAAGGATACCCTTCTCTATAATATTTTCCGGCTCCACATCGTACACACCTGACTCCGAAGCAACTATTAGAAAATTACCTTTCACAAGGTTATAACGTGAAGGCCTTAATCCGTTCCGATCTAACATAGCCCCCACCTGAACCCCATCAGTAAAACATAAGGCAGCTGGTCCATCCCATGGAGCAACAAAACTTGAATTGTATTCATCAAAAGCAGCTTGTTCTGCAGATAAATGAGCCTCTTTACCCCAAGCTTCAGGGACCATCATTAACAGTATCTGTGGTATATCACGCCCATTTCGATAAAGATATTCCATACAATTTTCTAGTTTTGCAGAATCCGAATCGTCTTCGTTATAAATCTCAATATTATGACTAACCATCCAATTCTCGGCACGTTTTAATGTATTAATCTCACCATTGTGCGCAATGAATCTAAAGGGTTGGGCACGCTCCCAGCTCGGAAAAGTGTTAGTTGAAAAACGCGAATGGATTAGGGCAATTGAGGATTTCATTTCGGGATGATGTAAATCTGGGTAGAATTCCCCCACCTGATAAGCATGCAGCATTCCCTTGTAACAAAGCGTGCGACTTGAAAAACTAACGATAGCGAACTCGTCAGCTGAAAATGTCTTCTCTAAGTGGCGGCGCAGGTGATACAGCGTATCTTCAAACGATCTGCCTGCCTCAATATCAGCAGGTTTTCTAACAATTACTTGAACAAACCCCGGCAGCGCTTTTTGTGCTGTAGGTCCACAATTTTCATAAACATACGGCACATCACGTGTTCCGATGACCTGAAAACCATAACGTGAGATTTCGTCACTTACTGATCTTAACATTGCATCTTTTTCATACTTTTCCTGCGGCAAAAAGAACATCCCGACGGCATATTCGCCCAAGGCAGGTAAGCTCAATTCTTTTTCTTCAGCATATGCCCTGAAAAAAGTATCGGGCATCGCAAGCAGAATGCCCGCTCCATCGCCAGTATCCGGCTCAGAACCAGTTCCCCCACGGTGATTCATTCTTTTCAACATAATCAAAGCACGTTCAACTAGTTCGTGACTAGTTTTACCGTCAACCTGCGTAATGAATCCCATTCCACAGGCATCATGTTCAAAGGTCGGGGTATACATCGTTTTATTTTTATCAATCATTTATAATTTTCCCACCTTATTTTAACAAGTCATTTTCAACAGACATTAGTTTTGTTATTTAGAAAAAATACTACTTTTTATTTTAAAAAAATCTAATGTTCTTTTAATTTTAATGAGAAAAGCACAAAAACACAAGTATATTATTGTAATTGTTTGCAAACAAAGGAAAAAGCAATTTTAAACCTTGTTATATTATGTCAAAAAAAGAACTGGGTCAAAATTTAAATCTTGACTCAGTTCTCTTATTTATTCAAGCTGGATATGTTTCGCAAATCAGAATTCTTCATCTAATTTTGACTACTCATAACAAAGAACTCATTATGTTCACAAATTAAATTAGCAGCTAATTTTACCAACCTATTCCACTATCGGATGAACGCACTAAAATCACTTTAATTCACCCTCCCGCCATCTAGCCACCGAAACTAGCGAAGAGCATTAAAATAGGTCGATTCAATTACAGTATATCAATTTTTTGAAAACCTAAGGTCCTTGTTTGCTACTTGGAACTACACACATGTTATTCTTTATACACTAAGAAATTGTTGCATTCTTTTCCTATAACCACCATAAACGAGTCTATATACATTTTCGAACCGAAAACCTGAATGAAAAGCATCGCAGAAACTAATCATCTGTTTCTTTCTCCAAAACTTTCCCTGTCTGTGCGTTGACCTTGACCTCAACCTGTTTGCTGCCGTTTTTTACCTTGACCTCCCAATAGGTCGTACCCATATCTTTGTCCATAGACCACTCAAATGCTTGGCCTGCTCCCACGGACTTTTCAGCTATAGCGGCTGCTCTTTTCACAGAAATCAGGTTATCCAGGTTCAATTTATCTTCATTACGCTTACTGCCATTTCTTTCATCATTATCAAGTTGTTCCTGTCTTTTTTGACTGACGTCTTTGTTAAGTGCATCAACTTTGAGGGAATACTCCTTGTCATCATCAACACCCTCAACCTCATAGTAATATTTGCCAAAGGTTGCGTCTAATTCAATCGAAGTGATATCTGTATTCGGATATGCATCTTGATAAATCGCAATTGCATCGCTGGCAGAAACCCTTACCTTTTTGTCAAAGACACTTTTTTGGTTTGACTTTCTTTCACTCGAACTAGTCGATTCTGAGCTGCTAGTTGCTGCTTTGTCGTCTTGATTGCTTGAAGAACAGCCTGCCAGTAATCCTAAAATGGTTATTCCAAAAATCACAGTACTTAGCTTTTTCAAAAAAATCCTCCTTTTATAACTAATATTTTTTAAAATGCTTGTTACTACCTCTTGCCCTAAGCTTAACTTGACCCGTTCTTCATTGTCTATGAATATGCACCCTGACCGCTATACAAAAAACATGTACAATGGGGATGTAAAGTAAAATAATAAAGAGGTACATTTATGTTAAATACAACGTTATTACAAGGTGATACTGTTGCCTTGATTGGAAGCTCTGACCCATTAAAAATTTCCGATGCATCAGTCATTGATTCTCTGCTAGAAATTCTCACTTCATGGAATTTAAAAGTGAAAGTCAGTCCCTTACTTTTCGATAATGATCTTGGAAACTTCATTCAAAAGGCTGCTGTTATTAATCACTATTTTGCTGATAAAAAAATCAAAGCTATTTTTGATGTCAGCGGCGGTAATATGTCTAATAGCCTTATTCCCTACCTTGATTACAACTTGATCGAGAAAAACCCTAAATTATTCTTCGGTTACAGTGATCTAACTGCAATTTTAAATGCTATTGGAACGCACTCCAAACTGCCAGTTGTTCTATTCCAGTTAAAAACGATCGTGTGGGACAAGTCCGGTGAACAAAAACGGCTGCTTTACAACTCCCTCTTTAAGGAAATGAAAGAGCTCTACCATTTCAATTATTCCTTCGTTAAGGGAAATGAGATGGTGGGGCCTGTGATCGGTGGAAACATTCGTTGCTTTTTAAAACTCGCAGGTACCGCGTATTTTCCAGATTTAAACAATAAAATTCTCTTTCTAGAAAGTTATAGTGGAGAAAGGGAGCTACTCTTTTCAAGTTTCCATCAACTATCGCAGCTGCCAGCTTTCTCTGGATTGGCAGGCGTCATTTTAGGAACATTCACAAAGTACGAGCAAACAAAACCTGCACGAAATGCGGCTACTCTTTTTTTGGACTCACTTCCGCAATACAAAGCACCTTTAGTGAAAACTAATCAGATCGGTCATTCCCAAACTTCGAAAGCTCTGTTTCTTGGAGTACCATTAGATCTGAGAAGATAAAGGTCAGAAAATCCACGTTAAATTCAAATAACTTGTGCTGACTGTCATAGTCTCAATTAATTTTTAACTAATTTCCCAGGAAATATTTATAATAGAATGTTTTGTCACCAGTCTGATAGTTTTACTTGCCGCCCCTTTCTAGTTGAAGTAGTTTTAGTTTACGCTCCACCCCGCCAGCATAACCTCCAAGTTCCCCATTCGCACGGATCACACGATGGCACGGGATCACAAGCGCCAACTTATTCGATCTGTTCGCACTCCCTACAGCCCTAACTAGCTTTGCATTCCCTAATCTTGCTGCCACTTCCTGATATGACAGTGTTTCTCCGGCAGGAATCTTTTGTAGAACGGCCCATACGCTCTTTTGAAAAGGTGTGCCGCTTTTGCACAGTGGTAATGAAAAAGACTTTCTTTCCCCTGAAAAATACTCACGCAACTGTTTGCGCACCCTTTGATTGATGCTAGTATCTCCCAAAACAACAAATGCAGACTGTCTTCGAGCAGTTTCTTTAATCTCCTCAACAAGATTTTTCTTATCTGCAAATTCTAATAAATATAAAAAACATTGATCAGATAAACTGAGCATCTCTCCCAGTGGGGTTGCAATTAAGTTGAGATTGAGTTTTTTGCTACTGTGTTTGAAGTTTTCATTTACTTGTTTTAAATATGCTTTTACTGTTTTTGAACTATATCCTTTGTTCTTCTGCATTTTTGACCTCTCTAAAATTAATTATCTTTGAATTCTTGCATTTTACCAAAATTAATAAAAAATAGTGAAGAACCACCAAGAGTCCTTCACCAATCAATTCATTTCTTATTTTCAGTAGTTGTGCCTTTTACAAATACTTAACCCGCAGCGACTGAGCTTCTTAAAATAGCTGTTGCATCAGCCTCAACTGGGATCTGTTCTGCAGGAAGAACATGCACTTCTCCTCCATGGCTTATTGTCAACAACGCTAAGTCATTGTAAACATTATTATCGTGGCTCAATACTGATGTTGTATCGATTTGCAGTTGATCTGAAATCCTTCCAGGGGAGCTCGCACCCGCACGGACGAAAAGGATTTCAATTTGCCCTGCAATTGCTCCTTCCATTAAAACACTCAGGTCAGTTGTGGTCCTTTTAGATCCTGCAGCTTTTTCATATTTATGCTCAAAAGTCTCCATCTCTGCTTTTTTAAACTTATCTGTTATGCTTGTTGTCAAAAGCTGCAATTCCTTAACCGAACCATTCAAATTGGCTACTTGTGCCAGCTGCACATCTTTGCTCAGATAAGGATTTTGAGAAAGCTTTCGGAAATTACCTTGATTTTTTGCATCTGTTACTAGAACTAGTGGCTGCCGATCAAGATTGGAATAGTTCTTAAACACATACTCGTCTACTACCATAAAGAAATTGCGCCGATCTGCATTCTCAGCAGTATCCAAAGAACCTGTGCCACTATACTGTGTCCCGCCATTATCACCACCAGTTGATCTTTGCCAGTGCCCACGGCTACCCAGCTCAGATCCTAGAGCATCCTGCAAAGTCTTAGGAGCGTCATCTGGGAGTTCTACAAGCTCAGGCTTATTGTCTACGACCTTAACCAAATGAAAGACATCTTTTCCTAATAACAAAATATCGTACGAGAAAGTCAGCTCACGCGCCGCAATTAAAGGCAAAATTTCCGGTTTATCTGCAATACTTATCCTGCTGGACAATGGTTGTGCTACTCTAAAATGCAGACCACCCTTTGGCCCCACAAAGATTGCCAACCCACGCGCTGTGCCATTCCCCAGCGGGTCATGCGCAAACTTCTCTAACTCGCGTGCATACAGGGACCAATCGCTTGCGGTATAGTTTTGTGTTAGTTCACGTTTGGCTTCAGTAACTAGACTGTTGAATTGTGTACGGTCAGCCGAAACATCATGAAGTGATGAACTAAGCGGCATGAAAAGTGAGATAAATGGGCCGGGACTATCTTTCAATTTTAAAATATCTTTTAATTCTTCAGTAAGCGCCATAGCGAATCCCTCCAATATTAAAGTAACATCAAACCTGTAACAGTTAAGTGCCAATTCCTTGCCCTAATGCTAACATATTAAAAAAATTGCTTCATCTAAAACGCTTGCTCAATGTAGGCTAAAGATCTCTTATCAGTTTTATTTGCAACCCCAAAAAGCTGAAACAAAATAAATATATGCCCTACAGCTGCATTTTTTGTCAGGCAGCCAAATATGTCATATATACCTTGGTTCAGCTTCTTAATCTTTTGAAAAAACAAAGTTATTATTATCTTCCCTTAATATAATTCTGACCATCCGCTGCAGGAGCAACTGATTTGCCAAGAAAAATAACAAGAACAACAATCGTAATGGCATATGGTGCAATCTGGAACCATACAGAATCCATATTATCTAGGATAGGGACATAACCGCCAATAATGGGCAGGCTTTGTGCCAAACCAAAGAAGATTGCTGCTCCTGTAGCCCCCAACGGATTCCATTTGCCAAAAATCATCGCGGCTAGCGCCATAAAACCTTGACCTGAAATAGTGCTGGCTGAAAAATTCAATGTAATTGATTGTGCCATAACACCTCCACCGACTCCACCCAAGGCGCCAGAAATCAGTACTCCCAAATAGCGATATTGTGCTACATTTATTCCCAACGTATCAGCCGCCATTGGATTCTCACCTACAGAGCGCAAGCGCAAACCGATGTTCGTCCGATAGAGGAAAAACCAGCTAACTCCGCCAATAAAGACAGCTACATAAGCGGCTAGTGACGTCTTGGTGAATAAAATTTTACCAATAAAGGGAATATCTGCTAACCCGGGAAATGTAAAAGTTCCCATACTTTGATTGATTACGGGTGTCTGCCCCTTCCCATTATAGAAAACACGTGTTAAAAAAATACATAGCGCTGGGGCCATCAGGTTTAAAACTGTTCCACTGATAATATGATTCGCACGACAATTGATAGTTGCGACAGCATGAAGAATTGAAAAAAGTAATCCAAAAACTCCACCAATCAAAAGCGACAGCCACGGAGTTGCATTTCCAAAAATATTTCCACAAGACAGGTTAAAAACAGTGCTGGAAAAAGCACCGACAATCATCATACCTTCAAGTCCAACATTAACAACTCCACTTCGTTCAGAAAATGTTCCACCAAGCGCGGTAAAAATAAGCGGAGCAGCATAAATTAAAGTCGTTGAAAAAACTGTCATTAAAATTGTCGAAAAACTCATTTATTTGCACCTCCATTTGTTACTTTGTGCTGCTTTTTGCCCCATTTTCTAGTTAAAATAACTTCAAAAATATACTTAATTCCAACAAAGAAGATAATAGATGCAATGACAATATCAACGATTTCACTAGGCGTATTGGAATAAACCGAAATGCTTAGCCCACCAATTTGTAAGGCAGAAAACAGCAACGCAGCAAAAATGATTCCAATCGGATTCTCTGCCGCCAACAAAGCGACTGCCATCCCATTAAATCCAACACTTGGAAGATTATTGGATACGGAAATATTTTGAAAATTACCTATTCCATCAATTGCACCACCCAAGCCAGCCAATAATCCTGAAAGCAGCATTGCAATCACGATTGTTTTTTTCACATTGATACCTGCGTACGTTGAGGCAGCCTCATTCAGTCCAACTGAACGGACTTCAAATCCTGAGCGTGTTTTATTAAAATACATCCAAATCACAAAAACTGTGATAATTGCAATAAAGAAACCCCAATTAAAAGTCGAATTGTTGGTTATTTTTTGCAGAAAGTCTGTGTTTAAACTAGCTCTCTGTACGATATTAGGAGACGAGTCACTCCCCTTTTTAGCCAACCAATTTTTAACAGCAAAGTTAACAAAATACAATGCAATATAATTTAACATAATGGTCGTAATGACCTCGCTGGTTCCAAAATAAGCTCTTAGAAAACCTGCAATAAACGACCAGATTCCGCCTAAAAGTGCGCCGCACACCATAGAGCCGCTGATCAAGGCCCATGTTGGCAAGGTTGTAAAGTTTAACGCAAAAACAATTGAACCAAACCACCCCATCAAGTACTGACCCGGTCCCCCAATATTAAAAAAACCAGCCTTACTTGAAACCGCAAATCCTAAAGCTGTCAGAATCAAAGGAGTCATATTACGCAGTGTCTCACCTAGCGAGTAAACATCACCTAATGAACCAATGAATAGATTCTGATAGTTCTGTACTGGATCATAGCCGAATATCAACATCAAGATCGCGCCAATAATGAAACCCGCAATAATTGATATCAAAGGAACGGCTAAAGCCCGTATTGATCTACTATGCAGCATTTAACTAATCTCTCCCATCTCTTCCTACTCAGCTATTTTTCTTCCAGCCATCAGTAACCCCAGTTCCTCACTAGAGGTTCTTCTCGGATCAATTTCCCCCACAATCTGGCCTTCATGCATCACAACTACACGATCTGACAGTTTTAAGATTTCCTCAAGTTCAAAACTCACAAGTAACACACCGTGACCTGAATTACGCTGCTCGACAATCTTTTCATGGATATATTCGATTGCACCGATATCGACCCCACGTGTCGGATTAGCAGCTATCAACAAATCAGGGTGAGCATTTATCTCACGCGCTACGATCACTTTTTGCTGGTTTCCGCCAGAAAGATCTTCTACAAGCTCTTTTTCGCTTTGAGAACGAATATCAAATTTTTCAATCAGTGCGCGTCCGTCTTCATTAATTCTTTTATAATTCAAAAAACCTTTATTGCTGATTGGTTGCTTATAGTAAGATTTTAAAACAAGATTCTCAGCAATCGTCAGCGGCAATATCAATCCTATATTTTGACGATCCTCAGGAATGCATCCGATACCGGCCGCAGCGATTTTACGTGCATTTTGCTGCTGCAGTTGCTTATCGCCAAGCATAATTACTCCTTTTTTGACTTTTTGCAGTCCAGTGATAGCTGCAATCAATTCGCTTTGCCCGTTGCCATCAACTCCTGCAACACCAACAATTTCACCGGCATGAACTGTTAGGCTGAGATTTTTGAGTTTAAGCTGTCCATGCGCTTCAACGTTCAAATTCTCAATCCTAAAAATTTCCTTTCCCTGATCAGTCTCTTGCTTCTTGACAGCAAAATTAACTTTATGCCCGACCATCATTTCTGCCAAACTCTCTTCTTTGGTTTCAGAAACCTCAACGGTATCGACCAACTTGCCCATGCGAATAACAACACAGCGATCAGCAGCTTCTTTAATTTCTTTGAGTTTGTGTGTTATAAAAATAACAGATTTGCCTTCCGCTGCCAGAGTGCGCAACACTTTCATCAGCTGTTTGATTTCTTGCGGTGTCAATGCCGCAGTCGGCTCATCAAAAATGAAAATATTAGCTTTACGGTACAATGCTTTCATGATTTCAACACGCTGTTGCATTCCGACCGTAATATCACGGACTTTTGCATTCAAATCAATTTCTAAGTGGTACTTACCAGCTAAAAGTGTTATATCCGCAGCTGCCTGTTTATAATTAATTCGCCCTGCCTTAAGTGGCTCGTCTCCTAAAATAATGTTCTCCAGTACAGAAAAAGCTGGTATCAGCATAAAATGCTGATGTACCATGCCTATGCCTAATTTCTTTGCTTCACGTGGACTTTCCATTCTTACTATTTTGTCATTGATTATGATATCGCCTGAAGTTGGTTGTAATAGACCTGATAGCATTCCCATTAAAGTTGACTTTCCTGCACCGTTTTCACCAAGCAGGGCCAATATTTCACCTTGTTTCAATTCCAAGGAAATATCGTCATTTGCTTTATAGTTGCCAAAATTTTTGGTAATGTTCTTCATTTGAACAACGTACTTTTCCATACAGTTCTCCTTCTTTAACACGACTTGCATAAGTAGCAAAATGGCGAAGTTTTGGCTTCTCGCCAAATCCTCCACCATTTAAATGTGTGCCAGCCATAGACCAGCATACTGCTTTAGAACTTTATTTAGGGTTTACAGTAATCTCTCCATTTTCAATCTTCTTTTCATATTGTTGAACTGATTTCCAGGCACTAGCAGATAAGTTATCATTGATAATCCCTACACCATTGTCCTTCAAATCATACGTAACTGTCTTGCCGCCTGGAAACTTGTTCTTAGCTGCCTGTTTAGACAAGTCTTCCACAGCCGTTCCAACCTTTTTGACTGCTGATGCTAAGGTAACATTACCACCTTTGTAGGCTCCATCGGCTTTTTGGTCCTGATCGACCCCAACAACCCAAACTTTTTTACCATTTTTTGCTTCATTTTTAGCTGCTGTAAAGACCCCAGCACCAGTTCCACCAGCTGCGTGGAAGATAACATCTTCATTATTGTTAAACATAGCGGTCGCTAAAGACTGTCCAACATCAGCTTTAGTGAATGATCCTGCATACTTAACATCGACCTTGATTTTAGGATTAACAGCTTTAACACCTTGCCTGAATCCGGCCTCAAACGTTTTAATAACATCACTTTGAATTCCGCCAATAAAACCTACGCGCCCTGTTTTAGTAGTTTCAGCTGCTGCAACACCAGCCAAGTAGGAAGACTGTTCCGTTTTAAAAGTCACAGAAGCAACATTTTTCCGGCCTTTTACCACAGAATCAATAATTGCAAAGTTTGTTTTAGGATTGTCTTTGGCCGCTGAACTGATTGCGTTATCGATTTTATAACCAATTCCGAAGATAGTTGCATATTTAGCCTTAATCAGCTTATTAATATTGGGCAGAAAATCTGAGTCATCATTTGACTGGGCATAGTTATAACCATTGATCCCCTTCTTGAGTCCCTGGTCTTTCCCCCAACTCTTTAAACCTTCCCATGCAGACTGATTGAATGACTTATCATCAATTCCTCCACCATCAGTAACTAATGCCGCTGAATATTTTGTTCCCTTATTTGCTGATGAATTACCACCGCATCCCACAAGAATGGTTCCGACCATCAGTGTTGCCGCTAAAACTGCCACTACTTTTTTCTTCAATGAATGCATCCCCCAATTTATTTTTCTACGCCGAAAAGTATACTTTATTCCAAGTTAAAAATCAATACATTTATAGATTATAAACTCCAATTGTTCGTATATATTAAAAAGAAAACTAACAAATGATGTTATAAGTTTACTTAAAGCCAATTTTGACGAACACTATTATTATGATGTATAATCCAATCCATGAAATTAAGTCTTTTTAATTCTGCTTAGAAAGGTCGCAAAATATGACAGAAAAAGTTTATTTTAACCATGATGGAGGCGTTGATGATTTAGTCTCTCTTTTTTTATTATTGCAGATGGACGAAGTGAGCTAGTCGGTGTTGGTGTTGTTGACGCCGATAGTTACGTTATTCCAGCAGCTGAAGCTAGCCGTAAGATTATCGATCGTTTCAGTCATGCGGCTGTTCCACCTGTTGCAATTTCAAACTCGCGCGCAGTCCATCCTTTTCCTAAGGAGTGGCGCTTAGCAGCTTATTCTGAAAACTCGTTGCCATTATTGAACGAAAACGGAAAAATAGAAACTCCTATCACTGCAGAAGCTGCGCACCTTGATCTTTTACACAAACTGCAAGCATCCACAAGCCCTTTATCCTTGCTCTTCACAGGTCCGCTAAGTGACCTTGCCAGAGCTTTAGAAATTGATCCTGCAATCGAAAAAAAATTAAGCGGTTAATTTGGATGGGTGGTACTTTTTTGGATAAAGGGAATGTCGCCGAGCCTGACTGTGATGGTACTCAAGAATGGAATGCTTTCTGGGACCCAGAAGCTGTTAAGAGAGTTTTCGATTCTTCGATACCAATTGACTTGGTTAGCCTCGAAAGCACAAACAATGTGCCACTGACTCAGGCCATCCGGCAACGCTGGGCTTCCCAACGCCGTTTTACAGGACTTGATTTTATTGGCAACAGCTATGCCTTCGTTCCAGAATTAAGTTTCTTTGAGACGAACTCGACGTATTATTTATGGGATGTTTTAACGACCTGCTACTTCTTTGATCCAAGTATCGTTAAGACCAAAGAAATAACTTGTGATGTTAAAGTGGACTTTCCTTCTGATGGGCGCACCTTCTTAACCTCAAAGGGGCGCCGAGCAAACTTAATCTATGACGTTAATAATACTAGATTTTTTGATTTAATTGATGAACTTGCTAAAAAAGCTGATTAGTTTAACTGCATACCCTTTTTCTTCGGTTTTGAATTGGGGTATAATGGTTGAAAGTAACTATTGGATGCGTTGAATTCTGATAACGTTACAAAAACATCTAAAAAGGTGAACCTGATGGCAAAATCAACTGATATCAAATTACCAACGACAATTGAACTTGAAAAGAGCGTCCAGCTTTTTAAAGCTTTTGGCGACCAGACACGCTATAAAATATTGTTTTTACTCACTGAACGCAGCCTTTCAGTTAACGAAATTGCAGAAATAATTGGTATTTCACAGTCTGCGATTTCACATCAATTAAAATTGCTTCGGCAAACTGGACTGGTACGGGGAATCCGTTCTGGACAAAAGGTTAACTATCAGCTATCGGATCGCCATATTATGACGATATTCGAACAGGTTAGGGAACATGTCAGTGAAAAACGCACTGGGGCTGCTAACTAAAAAGCAACTGGGGCTGTGCCAAATTTAACTTTTGGCACAGCCCCTCTTTTATTCCGTATAAACGTGTTCCATAAGTCAAAATTCTCCGTCTAACTTCGAATTACTCATGGCAAAGTACTCGCTACGTTCGTAGTTTCGAGTTAGTACTCAAATTTTCCCGACTTATGTCACACTCCCAGTCGTTTTGCTTTAGAGATTAATGTTCGCTCATATCTAAGGATAGGTCTGCACACTTTTTTTACCAGCTCATTGCTTAATTTCCCAGGAAATTAAAAGTTCAGAAATACCTCCATACTCGTTTCCTATAGAACACTATTCGGCATCCCTTGAAAGTAGTTTTTCTATTTCAGCATGTTTTACTTTACCACTAGCCGTTCGTGGAAGCTGTGGCACCACAACAAATCTCTGTGGCACTTTATAGTGTGCTAGGAACTTGCGCCCATAGTTTTTTAGTTTTTTAACTTTGAGTTTAAAGTCTTTTTCGGTTTCAACAAATGCACAGGGAACTTGCCCCCATTCTTTGTCAAAAACTCCAACCACTGCAATTGCCTTTATACCCGCAACCCGACTATAAACCTTTTCAATCTCAGTCGGAAAAACATTTTCGCCTCCAGAGATAAACATCTCATCCTTACGTCCCTTGATAAATAAAAAACCCTCTTCATCAAAAAAACCAATGTCTCCAGTTTTGAACCAGCCATCTGGCGTCAGCTTAGCTTCAAAGCCTGCTTGATCGTTGAGATAACTTCGGGCAACATTAGGTCCCTTGACTTCAACTTCTCCTATGTGGTTTCTGCCTTTTATACGTACTTCTACCGGAAAAAGGGGCTTACCCACAGCACCAATCTTAGAAGGAGCATCGGCAAAGTTCAATGCTACAATCTGGGAACAAGTCTCAGTCATTCCGTATGACTGAATAACACTGATCTTCTTCTGACGGCAATCATTCAAAATCGCAGCGGCAATTGGTGCACCTCCCAACAAAAATGTGCGAAAGGCATTATTGTACCCTCCTGACGGATATACTTCTAAAAGGCGCTTTAGCATCACTGGGACAACCGACATTATACTTATTGGTCGCGTGGCAAGCAGTTCACTGATTTTCACGGGGTCAAAATGAGGTACTAGAACAACGCCCGTTCCGTATATCAAACTGCGCATCATTATCGACAAACCACTAACATGAAAAATAGGCACAGCACAAAGCCATTGATCATCTGCTTCCAGCCCTAGGTTTAGTACTGAACCAATGGCGGAAAAGAAATGATTGCGGTATGTCTGCAAAACTCCATGCGGTCGTCCGGTGGTCCCTGAGGTATACATAATTGATGCAATACTTTCATCCTCAAAAGTTGGTATTATTTTTAATTTACCGGTTTTAAATTTCTTTATTTCTGAAATGAAGTAATAGTTTTCATTTGATTTCACGAACTCTGAAAATTGCTTTTTCAACGAGTCATCAACGAACATAACTACGACCCCTGCATCTTTTCGCTGTCGTTCTAATTCTGCAAAAGCCAGTCGAAAGTTCAAAAGAACCGGTTGCACACCTATCTGCTGCAATGCAAGTATCATAAAGTAGCTTGCTGGTGTGTTACCTGTGATAAGTGCGGTTCGTTTACCTAGCCGTTTATCAAAACCAACTAATTTTTTTGCAATCCTATACACCGCATCCTGCAATTGCTTGAAAGTCCACGTTTTATCCTCGTACATTAAAGCCAAGCGATGTGGTGCTAGTTTTACCTGTTTAATTAACCAATTTTCCATAATATCGTTTCCTGCCACCTTATTTTAAGGAAACTTTGGAAATTTTCCAAAGTCAGGATGTCTTTTTTCGTTAAATGCATCGCGTCCTTCCTTTGCTTCATCAGTTGTATAATAAAGCATTGTCGCATCTCCAGCGAATTGCTGCAACCCTGCAAGGCCGTCCGTATCAGCATTCATTGCTGCTTTGATAAAACGAAGTGCTGTTGGTGATTTCGTCAGTAGCTCATCACACCATTTCAGCGTTTCCTTCTCAACGTCATCCAATGGTACTACCTTGTTTATCCAATTCATTTCAAGAGCTTCTTGTGCCGTATACCAGTGATTTAAAAACCAAACCTCTTTAGCGCGCTTATGTCCGATGACACGTGCCAAGTAACCTGAACCGTACCCTGCATCAAAGCTTCCAACTTTTGGTCCTGTTTGTCCAAACATGGCATTATCAGCTGCAATTGTCAGATCACAAACCAACTGCAGTACATTTCCGCCACCGACAGACCAGCCTTTTACCATTGCAATTACAGGTTTAGGAATTATTCTGATCAGATGTTGTAAATCTAAAACATTCAACCGCGCAATTTTATCTGGTCCCACATATCCGCCATTACCGCGTATCCCTTGGTCACCGCCTGAGCTAAATGCCTGATTTCCTGCACCAGTTAAAACAATAACGCCGATCGTACTATCATCACGACAAATACTGAATGCTTCCATAAGTTCACTGATAGTTACAGGAGTGAAAGCATTCCTTTTTTCAGGACGATTGATCGTTAGTTTTGCAATTGCACCTGTCCTTTCAAAAATAATCTCAGAATAATCCTTAACTTTCTCCCAACGATGTTTTCCCATATTCTTCTTCCTTTCTGTTAAAATAGAGCTGCAACTAACTTGGGGAGGCTTGACCATGAATCTACTTGAAGAGTTAAATATAAAAATTGAACACAGCACCTCACAAAAAACAATTATCTCTTTAAAAGTGAGTGATGTCATTAAACAACCTTATGGTTTTGTACACGGTGGTATAAATGCTGTGTTAGCTGAAACAGCGGCAAGTATCGCTGCTAACTGTGTAGCACCTGACGGTCAAATCGCTATCGGTGCCAGTGTCAACACTAACCATCTCACACCTGTTTCATATGGCGTTCTCAAAGCAATTGCACACCCCATCCATATTGGCGGTTCCCTGCAGGTGTGGCAGGTTGAAATCTTTCAGTTTCCCTTGCATAAACTGAGCAGCACCAGTGTTGTCACAACTGTATTTCATGCAGCACCCAAGTAATAGTACGCACACAATGTAATTTTAGCACATGAAGCTATTTTCACTTCAACACATGCATCATTCTACTCCTAACTTAGCTATTTCCTGAAAACAAGCTACTTTGTTTCTGATTTGTGAAATTTTGAACCCTTATCTTCCATGAATTTCTTACTTTGTTCAAACATGCTTGAGAAGGTCTTCTCAATTTTATCTGTGTCATGACTCATCCCGCTGCGTATCCATTGTGAAATAACCCCAATAGCACCATTCGTAATATAAGCATAAAAGTAATCAAACTGGACATCTGTCAACCAATTTATACGTTGCATCAGAAATGGACGTGTTGCCTCCTTTGCACCATCAAAAATTTCCTCCAAAAATGTATATCCTTTTTGTTTGTCAATAATAACCTTAACTATTTCTGGATCGGTACTTTTCAATACCTCAAAAATAGTCCCAAGCATTTCACAACTATCACCCTTAAACCTCTGCTTGATCAAATACATGCTTCTTCGATACAGTTCATCTTGCAAATGCTGCATCAGATCAAGTGGATTTCGATAATAACGATAAAAAGTTCCGCGATTGATGTCTGCACTACGGCAGATATCAGTCACAGTTATCGTTTCCAATTCCTTGTACCTTAATAATTCAAGAAAACTTTCCCGAATCACTTTCTTAGTGTAAAGCGTTCTTCGATTATTTCTTTTCCCTGTCACGATATCACTCCGTCATTTGATTTCTATATCTGCAACACCTAGTTTCATCATGGACTAATTCGTTGTACTAAATCTTAAAGCTATATTTGTATAGTCCATTAAAAACATTTAACTACAAAACCTCATCTAAGAAGAACTGCTTTTTTGCTAGGTCTGACATAAAGCGCTCCCAATAAGTAATACGGTGCAAAAATAATAATTCCTGTGACTAACATCCACGCTGCTGGAGACTGCATTGCCATACTTTTATTCATCCAATTGGCCAAAAATGCACCACTGTCTATTAATGCATGTAAAAAAACAGGCAAAAATAGATTGTGCGACCTCAAATAGACTGCACCAAGTATCATTCCTAAACTAAAAGCAAATTCGATTTGATATATAGTCGCCAAAAGCGATTGTTGGGTCAAATTAGTTAAATGAGCAGCACCAAAAACCATACTAGACGCAACTAAAGCTAACAGCGGACCGTACCTCAGGTGGTGCCACTTTGTTACTAAAGTTCGCAGCAATATTCCTCTGAACAGAAGTTCTTCAAAACCGCCTACTAGTAGACTTAACATGAATATTTTACTTGTGAGCATCCAAGGCGGAGCCTGTTTTATCTGAAAGTAGTTCACAAGAGTCGGGATTAGTGTAGGGAGACCCAAAAACAAACCTGTTTTCCAATACTTACGCTTAAAAGCTAAAGGAATTCTAAAATACATCTGGTTCACCGTAATGACCAGCACAAAAATACACAGTTCGCTAAAAAGCATCGTATTCCAGTAATCTATGAATTTTTGTCCCACAATCCAGCGCAATAATTTCAACAAAGTCATTACAAAAATGACAAAAAATAGTACTGCTTTAACATTGTGCTCTTTCATCTCCATGTAGCAAACACCCCATTCAATTTAAGAATAGCACCTTACATTTACTTAGAACAGTTTTAACCTTTATCACTGCAACAACATTTATATTTTTAAATAAATACAGCTATTTTTAGATTTAATTCAAAGTCGAAAAAAAACTAAGCAGCCATACCCTAACCTGATTTTGGGCATAACTGCTTAACTTTTACTGCAATATCTGTATTGACTATAATATCCTTCTCATCTGTCTTTACACTTTTTCTTGTTTGCATCTTGTTGCAATTTAAATTTTGCTAATAATATAATCAGCAAATTCTCTTGTTCCCAGTTCATGCGCATCTGTTATTTTTTGAGCAAAGTCAATAGTGACATAGCGCTGTCCAATTGCAATTGCGACAGCCTGTTCAATAAGCCGCGCAGCTTTTACCCAACCGATGTAATCGAACATCATCGCTCCTGATAAGATTAATGAGGTCGGATTCAGTTTGTTCAACCCAGCAAATTGTGGTGCTGTTCCGTGCGTTGCCTCAAAAATAGCCTGTCCCGTCTGATAATTGATATTTGCACCTGGAGAAATACCGATACCTCCCACCTGAGCCGCTAAAGCATCCGAGATATAATCGCCATTCAAGTTCAACGTAGCAACAACATCAAACGCAGAAGGATTCAATAATGCTTGCTGAAAAAAATTATCTGCAATAATGTCATTAACAATGACCTTTCCATCTTGTTTGGCAGCTACCAGCTGCCGCTGAGCTATCGCTTCGCCTTCTTCGTTTTTGGTATTTTCATAATGAGTCATCGGGTAGACTTTATCTCCAAAACTTTCAGCAATCTCGTATCCCCATTTTTTAAAACCGCCTTCTGTCTTTTTCATAATGTTACCCTTATGCACCAGTGTTACTGTATGCAGCCCATGTTCAAGTGCATATGTGATGGCAGCACCAACAAGGCGTTTACTTCCCTCGCTTGAAACTGGTTTAAGCGCAAATGCTGAAGTCTTAGGAAAACGCACTCTGTCAGCCAAACCTGCTTTTTTGAGCAGCCTCAACAGTTCCTGTCCAGCAGCGCTTCCCGACTCAAAGTCAATTCCTGCGTAGATATCTTCTGTATTTTCTCGAAAAACAGCTATCTTGACTTTATCGGGTTCTTTGACGGGCGACGGCGTTCCAGGATAATATTTTACAGGCCTAAAACACGCAAATAGATCTAACTTCTGTCGCAAAGTCACATTGATGGAGCGGTGTCCCTGTCCAACCGGCGTCGTCAATGGTCCTTTGATCGCAACAAGATATTTTTTCAACGTCGTAACTGTTTCCTCAGGTAACCACTCACCCGTTTCACGAAACGCTTTTTCACCTGCCAAAGCCGGAAACCAATTAACTTTCCGCTTATCCGCATATGCTTTTCTTACTGCCGCATCAAAAACTCGCCTAGCAGCTTCCCAGATTTCAGGACCAATCCCATCCCCTGCTATAAATGGAATCGTTGGATTATTAGGAGTCAAAAGTTCTCCGCCTGCGATTTGAATTCTCTTAACTTCCATAACTTTCATCTCCCCTTATTAGTTCCGCTATCTGACACAATGCCTTTCTTTAGGACCAATATATTCAGAATTAGGTCTAATTAAACATTTCTGACTTCGCTGTTCCATCACATGTGCCAGCCATCCCGCCGTACGACACGCAGCAAAGATCATAGTAAAGGTCTCTTTCTTTAAACCTAAACAGTGATAGATAAGCGCCGTATAATAATCAACATTCGGATGTAATTGTTTATTTTTGAGCATATAATCTGCCAACTGCTGCTGGATTTCAAAATACTTCTGATTGTTTGTTTCTTCAGCTAATTTTGCAGCAATCTCTTTCAAAATAAAAGCCCTTGGATCCCCGTTTTTATAGATTCGATGCCCAAATCCCATTATTTTTCGTTTAGCGTGGGCCTGCTCTGCTACAAAACTTAGGGGATCCATCTCATTTTCTACGATTATGCTCAACATTTCAAAAACGCGTTCATTTGCTCCTCCGTGCAACGGACCTTTCAACGCACAAACAGCTGCAGTCAAACAAGAATAGTAATCGGAAAAAGTCGAAGAAACAACACGTGCTGTGAAAGTTGATGCATTAAATTCATGATCGGCATGCAGAATCATGACTGTATTGAACATTCCAGACAATTCTGCATTGGGCCGTTTTCCTGTCAACATATACAAAAAATTGTCAGCTACGCCTAGAGTGGGATCAAGATCAATCAAAGGATCATCATCGCGGATTCTAACTATTGCTGCGATTGCCGTCAGCATTTTTGAAAGTATCTTAGGCGGTTCGTCATGTTCAACATCATTAGTTGTTCCTAAAAGCGAAGTCGTTGTTCGCAAAATGCTCATGGGATGTTGCGGTTCCCTAGCGATATAACTCAGTAAGCGGATTGTTTCCGCTGGTAAAACCATCTTGCTCACCAAATCATTCCTAAACCTCAACAGTTCATCTTGATCCGGCAAGCGTGTATTCCATAATAGAAAAACAACTTCCTCGAATGTTTTCTGGGCCAGCTCTTCAATCGGATAACCAGCATAGGTTAACCTTTGATTATCCGTCGAACTGATTTTTGTTTGCCCTGCGACAATACCAGCCAATCCCTTTACGTAACTCATCTAATCCCCCCTCATATTTTTATGCGTCTAGCTTTTTCTTGACCACTAAAGGTAAAATACCGTGTTCTTCATAATAAACTCGATCTATCGGGGCATCAAATCTGATTTTGACGTTAAATTTTAGCGTATGGTCCTTATTAACAGCAGTTACATGGGCTATCTCTCCATCTGGCAAGATTGAGATCTTCTCATCTCCTGTCAGCCCAAGTTTAGCCGCTGTATCTCCCGCAAGGTACTGCAATGGCAAAATACCCATCATTACTAAGTTGGACCGGTGAATCCTCTCAAAACTTTCAGCAATAACTGCTTTCACTCCTAAAAGTAGCACTCCTTTGGCTGCCCAGTCCCGAGAAGAACCCATCCCATAATCTTTCCCTGCTAAAACCACAGTTCCGATCCCACGTTTTTTGTATTCCATTGCAGCATCATAGATGGTCGTTTCTTCTCCACTCAGCCAGGACTTAGTGAACCCGCCGAGTTTGTTTGGTGTCAATTGATTTTGCAATCTGATGTTAGCTAACGTACCACGCATCATAACCTCATGGTTGCCTCGCCGAGAACCGTATGAGTTAAAGTCAGCCGGGGAGACACCATGTCCTAGCAAATACTTTCCAGCTGGGGTTCGCTGACCAATAAAACCAGCTGGTGAAATATGGTCTGTCGTAATCGAGTCGCCCAATTTCGCCAGAATCCGCAACCCTGTTAAATCCTCTTGTGCATCTGTTTCAGAGAAAAAATCTGGTTCAGCGATGTAAGTTGAGTTGGCATCCCAATGATAGGTCTCAGATTTGGGAGCTTGCAATTCGTTCCACATACTGTTTTGTCTGAAGATATCACTATAGTTATTAGAGAACAGCTGCGGTTTGACAAACTGATGAATAATTGTACTAATTTCTTCTTGACTAGGCCACAAGTCTTTAAGATATACGGCTGCACCTGTTCGCAGATCCTTTCCTAGCGGTTGCGTCTCAACATCAATATTCAGTGTTCCTGCCAAAGCATAGGCGACTACTAGAGGGGGCGAAGCCAAATAGGTATCTTTAATCAATGGATTGACCCTTCCCTCAAAATTACGATTTCCGCTCTCAATTGCTGCAACTGGATACGGCTCAGCCGCTAATCTTTCCTGCAACCCGTCCTTCAGCTTGCCAGAATTACCAATACATGTCATACAACCATAACCTGCAATTTGAAATCCAAGATTATCTAAATAACGCTGCAGATCCGCTGCAGCAAGATAATCTGTCACGACACGTGATCCCGGAGAAAAAGAAGTTTTGACGTATTTTGGAACTTTCAAACCAGATGCAATTGCATTTTTAGCAATCAAAGCTGCTGCAATCAACACTTCAGGATTAGAAGTGTTGGTACAACTCGTAATAGCTGCTAGCCCTAAATCGCCCGGCTGCAGTTCAAACCTTTTTCCCTCTACCTCAACTGGGTACTTTGGCAGTTTGGCGTAACTCGCAAATTGTTGCGGTAACTTTTCAAGATAAACCAAATCTTGCGGCCTTTTTGGCCCTGCAACATTACTGCGAACCGTTGATAGATCCAGTTCTTCATATTCAGAATAGTGTCGGACTTGATCTTGCTCAACATTGTACATAAAATGGTTCGCAGAGGCATAATCTCTCACTAATTGAATTTGTTCAGGCGTTCGATCTGTTAATTTCAGATAGGCTAATGTTTGCTCATCTATGGGGAAAAAACCGCATGTAGCTCCGTATTCAGGGGCCATATTAGCAATGGTGGCACGGTTTGCCAACGGTAATGTTTCTAAGCCAGGACCATAAAATTCTACAAATTTGCCGACAACATTATGTTCACGCAGCAACCGCGTCAAAGTCAGTGCCAGATCAGTTGCTGTAGCAGTCGCAGATAATCTTCCAGTCAACTTAACACCTACAACTTTAGGCATTGGAAAATATGATTCTTGCCCCAGCATGCTCGCTTCAGCTTCAATCCCACCAACACCCCAGCCAAGAACACCTAAGCCATTGATCATCGTAGTATGTGAATCCGTCCCCACCAGTGTATCTGGAAAAGCAATCTTTTCACCCTCTGTCGTGCAACGCACCACTGATGATAGATATTCAAGGTTGACCTGATGAATTATTCCAGTATCAGGCGGAATAATTGTCAGATTGTCAAAACTATTCTGTGCCCATTTCAAAAAAGTGTACCTTTCCTTGTTACGTCGGAACTCTTGTTCAACATTGTATGCAAATGCCTCGTCGCTGCCCGCCATATCTACCTGAACAGAGTGATCAACCACAAGATGGACTGGGACATCTGGATTAATTTGCTTAACATCCCCACCACGCCGCTTAACCTCTTCGCGCATGGCAGCCAGATCAACCAAGGCCGGAACACCGGTGAAATCTTGCAGAACAACTCTTTCAGGCTTATACGGCACATCAGCCTCATGCTTTTCATCCCATTTCACAAAGGTTTCTAAAAACTGTTCCATCTTAGAATTGTCCGCACTATGCCGTAAAGTTAGCTCCAACAATATTCGAATTGAATAAGGTAAAGTTTCAATATTCTGTTTTTGGTTTTCCATAAAAGAAGCAATGTCATAGTAGCCGTACTCTTGTCCGCTTGACTTGAAAACTCTTTTGTAATCAGAAGTCATTTTTACACCTAGATTCTGTTTAATTAAAAATTAACTTTATTTTTAACAATTCTAACATAATTCTAATTACAAATAATGTCACACAAAGCCCTGTTATCAACGAAATACTGCTGTATTTTTTCATTTAATCTCACTTTTTTTCTTTTACCAAGGTAAACTTATCATAAACTTACTATTCCAATGTCAATAGCCATAAAATAATCAAAATATTAAGCAATTCTATTTTAAAAAAAAGAGCTTAGCTTACACACTAATGTAAGCTAAGCTCTTTTTATGCTATTATTCATGAATTTCAAGTGGCAAGCCATCTGGGTCAAAGAAAAACGTCATTTTATCATGTGTATAATCGTCTTTTCTTACAGGCTCAGTTTGAATTCCAACCTTATTTAGCTGTGCTACGGTCTCATCCACATTTGACACCGCGAAGGCCAAATGCCTCAAACCACAAGCTTCCCCTTTTGGATAAGTTAATCTTGCAGGCGCATCAGGCTTAATAAAGACTTCTAACATCAAACCATTTTTTTGCAAATCCACTTTGACATCATTTTTAGCCGCACGCTGATGCTGCGCTACAATTTCAAATCCTAGCTTAGTAACATAAAAATCCAATGTTTTCTTCAAATTGTGCCCGATTATAGCAATATGATGAGTTCCCTTAAATTCCAAGTTGCCTACCCCATTTCAAATTTAATTATCCGCTTCTGCATAATCTCTCAACTCAAAGTGACATCCATTTTCATCAACTACACCGTATATTTTCTTCTTTTGCTCTTCATCCACACACCCCAATTCAATCACACCATAATTATGTTGTGTGTCTGTGATTTCAACTTCCTGCACTTTTCCTACAAGGAATTTTTTCCATATTTCAAATTTTTTTCGCAGTTTCTCAGCTTGCTCCACTGACTTAGCCAGTGTATAGCCTTCATCTAGATAGCGTTTAATCGCCTGAACCTTAAATGACATTTCAAATTTATACTTGCGGGTCGCATTTTTCTTGCCCGAAACAGCCTGAATATAGCCCTTTTCCTCCCAATATCTGAGTTGTCTCGCGGAAACTCCCGTCATTTTGCTGAGATCCCCAATTCCAATAATGATGTCTGCTTTTAAAGATTTTTTTTTGCCGATCATCAAGCTCTGCCCTCCACTCATTCTCGTAAATAACCAAATCATCTTAAAAACACTTTTCTCGCTATTATTATCTCACAATCTTTAACAAAACATAAATTTATGTTTACGCTTTCTTTATTCTTTGCTGCTATCCTTGTGATTGTACAGATAAATAAAGATTGGACGTGCATCTGTTATGAATACTACTAATAATATTGTACCTGCACAAGTAATTGCATTAAAAAAACAACAAGTAATTTTAAAAACTGAAACGAATGAAGTCATCACGGTCGCCGCTCCGAAAGGTAAAAACAAGCACAAAATATTCATGTTAACAATGACCGATTTACTGAGAAGCGGTCTTTGGATTCCTGTCAACCGTGTTCTGCACCAATTAATGCGCTACGATTGGTTTGATACACAAATCATAAATTATAGTTTCTGATTAATTGGATGATCCTTCAACTAAAAATCGAATGCTCACTAATATAAGAAACTGGATCAAAAGTTAAATCTTGGTCCGGTTTTCTTATTTATTGTGTGTGAATATAGTCCGTAAGTCAAACCACGCCAGCTATTGACATACTCCCTGTGTTTTTTGTTTATATTATCAGCTTGTCTCTACAGGAAGATCTGCGCTCATTGCAAAGAGTCCGGCCTTGTTAGCTCCTTATAATTGGTCCGTAGCATCTTTCCAATCAAAGTGATACGATAAATTAGTAGTTAGTTAATCTCTTGGGATTGGGAAGGAGCTGGATATCTTGTTCACCCTATTTGTTCTTATGCTCCAACGTCTAGGTATTATTCTTGTACTAGCTTTTTTGTTGGTCAATGTTTCATTCTTCAGAAAGTTAATCACTAAAAAAACAACGAAAGCACAAATCGCATTAATTCTGATCTTTACTATTTTCGCCGTGATTTCAAATTTAACAGGTGTCGAAATCACTAAAAATAATACACTTGTCCAAACTCCCTTTTTGACTGGCCTGCCCCAGTCTGACTCGATCGCTAACACACGAACCTTGGTCATCACAGTCGCTGGTATAGTGGGTGGCCCAATCGTCGGTGGTGTTGTTGGTTTTCTTGGTGGTATTCATCGTGTAATTCAAGGAAATTTCTCTGATTATTTTTACATCGTGAGTTCGACTCTCGTCGGCTGGGTCATTGGTTTGATTGGAAGAAGTATAAAAACACATAATGCCTATCCTAAACCTTGGACAACTGCATTTTTAGGTATCATAGCCGAGTCGATTCAAATGACTTTTATTGGCATCTTCAGCGGTCTAGCTCTTGTAAAACTAATATTTATTCCTATGCTCTTACTTAATAGTATTGGTGCATCCGTATTTATCTCCATCCTAAATGCCTATCTATCTAATGAACAACAATTAAGAGCAGTCCAGACACATGATGTTTTAAACCTGACCAACAAGACTCTACCTTACTTCCGCCAAGGGTTGAATATTAATTCGGCCCAGAAAGCTTGTAATATCATCAAACGCTACACCAACTTTGATGCTATCGGTATAACAGACCGTGTCAATGTTCTTGCCCATGTCGGGGCCGGTGAAGATCATCATGTCGCAGGTCAAGCCGTGCTGACGGATCTTTCCAAACATGTAATTGCAAGTGGTGAAAGCAGATACGCCTATCATAAGGAGGAAATCGGCTGCCCCCATCAAAACTGTCCCCTTGCATCAGCAATCGTTCTCCCACTCAAAGTTAACGAAAAAACTATTGGGGCTTTAAAAATGTATTTTACAAAAGCAGAACGTTTAACACAGGTTGAAGAAAATTTAGCCAAGGGTCTTGCTTCCATCTTTTCAAGTCAATTAGCTTTGGGACTAGCCGAGGAACAATCTAAATTAATCAGCGATGCTGAAATAAAATCACTGCAGGCACAGATAAATCCTCATTTCTTTTTCAATGCTATCAACACTATTAGCGCTCTGATGCGGACAGATGTTGATAAAGCACGTGCTGCACTGTTACAGCTTAGCACCTTCTTCCGCTCAAGTTTGCAAGGTGTCCAAGAAACAGAGATTCCCTTACAGCAGGAAAAAGAACATGTGAACTCTTACATGTCCCTTGAACAGACACGTTTCCCCAACAAATACACTGTCAGTTATGACATTCAAGCTGACATGGATGTAAAGGTTCCTCCATTTTGCCTGCAAGTTTTGGTCGAAAACTCTGTCAAACACGCTTTTCCCAACCGCAAAAATGATAATAAGATACATATTTCCGTCAAACAGAAGAACAGTCACCTGCAGATAGATGTTACAGATAACGGCATCGGAATTAAGCCCAGTCTGCTTAAACGTTTGGGACAGGAAACCATTACTTCTTCCACTGGGACAGGAACGGCACTCGCAAATCTAAATCGCCGCTTGATCGGACTTTATGGCAATGAAAGTCATCTCCAAATCAGGAGTACAACTGCAGGAACAACGATTAAAATAATGATTCCTCTCAAGGAGGCTTAAAGATGAATATACTGATTGTTGATGATGAACCGCTATCCAGAAGTGAGTTGTCATATTTACTAAAACAAAATATCACTGTTACTAGCGTATCCGAAGCTGAAGGAATTAAAGATGCTCTTGGAACTTTACTTGCACAGAAAATCGACCTGATCTTCTTAGACATCTCCTTAAATGAAGAAAATGGCTTCACTCTCGCGAAAGAACTCAAACAATTAGCTGACCCGCCGTTAGTGATATTCGCAACAGCCTATGATAAGTACGCTCTGCAAGCTTTTGATATCAATGCTATCGACTATGTTCTCAAGCCCTTCGAACAGACGCGTATTAATCAAGCACTTAAAAAAGCAAATGCCGCTCTCTCAAATCGAAGACAGTTGGATAAGGCGGGGAAAATAAAAACTAACCCTATGACCGACTTTATTACGCTCACCGCCGAAGAAAAAACGGCTGTAATAAAAACAAAAGACATTGTTTCAGCAACTGTTGATAATGGTTTTTTGACAGTTACCACAAATGATAATCGTACTTTTGTTTCACATGAAACATTGAGCTGGATTAAAAAACAGCTGGATCCACAGAAATTTATCCAAGTACATCGCAGTGCGATTGTTTGTGTTGACTTTATCCGTGAAATTCAGCCATGGTTCAATCATACCTTTGTTTTAATCCTGACCAACGATGCCCGCGTACCAGTTGGGCGTTCGTTTATAAAAGAATTAAAACAGCGTCTTAATATGTAGTTGGTTGTACCCCATAGTCATTAACCCGTTATTTTTCATCATTCGCAGGCCATTTTTTGCATTTAGCCTATAAAATGGTCTTTTTGTGTGTCTTTTATTTATGATATAGATGTAAAAACACGAAAGGATGATGACTTATGTCACAGCAAAATAAAAACGCTACCACAAAAAAAACTAAACCAGCGCCTTTTCTCGTACAGATGGGCATCTATGCAAGTATCCTTTTCGTTTCTAACATTATCTCTAGTTTAGTTCCAGCCTCATTTCCAGTTCCAGCTCCCGTTATCGGGATGCTCCTTCTCTACTCACTACTTTCATTGCATATTCTGAAAATTGAGTGGGTAGACTCATTCGGTGCGATTTTAATCAATTTAATCGGTTTTCTCTTTGTTCCTTCAGGCATCTCTCTCGCAGCTAATCTGGACATCATGCGCGCCGAAGGAGTTCAAATTGTCGCTGTTATTATGATTTCAACCGTTATTTTACTACTTGTAACAGCATACACTACACGGTTTTTTATCTGGCTCAAGAAAAAACACCCTGCACGTTCCAAGAAGACTAAAGTTTCCAAAGGAGTCCCAGTTCGTGCACTTAGTCATGTGAAAGGAGAGAATTAATCATGCAAATACTTACAACGCCATTCTTTGGAATCTTTCTCTCACTGATCGTCTACCTTGCTGGACAATGGCTTTTCAAAAAATCCCACGGTTTGTTCTTCTTTCAACCACTGTTTGTTGCAATGGTTCTAGGCATTACAATATTAGTCGTTCTCGCTAAGTTTTTAGGACAAGATGTCGCCAATCTTTATAACACCGCCTATCGTCCAGGCGGAGACATTATCTTTTGGTTCTTGAACCCAGCAACAATTGCTTTTGCCGTTCCACTGTACAAGCGTAATGATGTTGTGAAGAAATATTGGGCAGAGATTCTTTCGGGTTTGCTTTTCGGAACTGTTATTTCTTTGTTTGCCATTGTAGGCGTCTCAAAACTGCTCGGTCTAAATCGAATCGGTATTGCATCAATGTTGCCCCAAGCTGCAACAACTGCGATTGCATTACCAATCTCTAAAGCGATTGGCGGAAATTCAGCTATTACCGCCATGGCATGCATACTTAATGCTGTCATTATTTATGCACTAGGTAGTTGGCTAGTTCGTCGATTCCACTTAGACAGTGATCCCATTGGTGAAGGACTTGGATTAGGTACTGCCGGCCATACAGTCGGTTCTGCCTTTGCTTTAAAACTTGGCTCAGTTCAAGGATCAATGGCAGCAATAGCTGTTGTCATTATCGGAGCTGTTGTTGATCTAGTCGTTCCCCTCTTCTCACATTTAGTACTTTGACTTTAATGTTGTCAACTTTATCTCTACCTCGCACAAAAACATGGAGCTATGCCCAGATTCGACATGGCTCCATGTTTTTGTAACTAAACTTCCTTACCTGTGCATCCTATTTCTCGTTTCCTTCTTCAATTCTCTTCCCTATATTCTTAATAAGCTCAACATCTTTACGATATTCACTAGCCGACATTTCAACTGCAGAAAAACAGGAAGTCATTTTGTTCTTTATTTCACATTTCTTTTGCTTGGCCTTCTTTGTCAAACAAATAAAAACCTTGCGAGCATCTTCAACACTGTGCTTACGCTCTATCCAGTCATCTTTTTCCATTCGTTTCAAAAGTGGGGTCAACGTTCCATTATCCAAGTTCAATTTGGCTCCAAGCTCCTTAATCATCATCGGCTCCCCAGTTTCCCATAAAGCCAATAAGGTAATGTACTGCGGATATGTCAGTTTGTACTCCTTGAGCGCTCCCGCATAAAATTTGTTGTATATCTTTTGTGCAGTATAAATAGCAAAACATAATTCATCATCCAACTTATTCGGTACATGTTCTAATCCCATGGTGAATCTCTCCTATTTTCTAAAGATTTCAGTCCATTGCTGTAGCAAAAATAATCAAAATTAACTTACCGGTTCGACAATAACATAACGCCGTGGTTCCCTGCCGTGCGAATATGTCTTCACCTGCTTATCATGCGCTAAAGATGCATGAATTATTTTTCTCTCAAATGAAGGCATAGCATCTAAGTGAACTGCTTTTTGCTGCTCTATTGCATCGCGTGCAACGTTCTGCGCTAAGCGCTCCAACGTTTTCTGGCGCTTTTCTCGATATTCGCCAACATTCAGCATCAAACGCAGTTTAGCAAAATTTCTTTGTTCTAAATAATTCTGTGCTAAAACCTGCAAAGCATTTAAGATCCGACCATGCTTACCAATAAGTGTGCCTTCCTGCTTTGTATTAAAATTATAAACGACATTACGCGATTCAAAATCAACTGAGATTGAAGCTTTGATCCCCATCTGTTCAGTAATATCTGCTAGGTAGTAGCCCAACTGACGAATAACCATATCTTTTTCATCACTTGTATTTTTCTTTGGTCTGTCTTTTCGTGTTTGCTTCTCCTGTATATTCTGTCTTGTTTCTTGATGGCCATCTGTAACTCTTTTTTTCTTTTTGGATTTGGGGTCAAGTTTAATCTTCACTTCGGCCTGTTTTTTGCCAATTCCAAGAAAGCCCTTTTTCCCAGTCGTTATAACCGTTACTCTAACATCATCTCTAGTTTTATGCATAGCAGTCAGACCATTTTCAATGGCTTCTGAAACGGTCCAGCCTTTATAATTAGACACTATTATTACCCCCTAACTAATATTAGCGCTGTCAAAAAGATTCCCGTTCTCCAAATAGTTGCTACATACTAGTCATTATAGCATTTTATTACCTATATTTTCTCCTAAAGATACGTTATCGTAATTTAGTTGTCTAGTATTTGAATTCAAACATTTTTATTCAGATTGTAGTAGAATGTATTTTGTATTTTAAATCAATTAAAAGCGAGGTTTTTCGATGAAGAGTTTAATTGACACCTACACACTAAGCAACGGCTCAAAGATACCGATCGTCGGGTTTGGCACATGGCAGACACAAGCTGGGCCTCTTGCGGTCATAGCTGTTAAATCTGCATTATCATCTGGATATCGTCATATAGATACTGCAGAAATGTATGGCAATGAGAAAAGTGTGGGAAAGGCTATTAAGGAAAGTGGCATATCTCGTCGGACACTTTTTGTGACAAGTAAATTGAATAATGAGGCACACAGCTACACAGCGGCAAAAGATGCCATTGAAAAAACACTCAAAGATCTCCAAGTTGATTACCTCGATCTATTTTTGATCCACTGGCCTAATCCTAAGGCAGCCCGTGATGCCCGCTGGAAAGACCGTTTACAAGACACATGGCGTGCGCTTGAAGATGCTTACGATAAAGGCAAACTCAAAGCAATAGGCGTCTCAAACTTTAGAAAAAGGCATTTTGAAGTATTGGAAGAAACACAGCGCATTACCCCAATGGTGAACCAGATTCGGATCTGCCCAGGTGACGTGGATCGAGAAACAATAGAGTTCTGCCGCAGTAAAAATATTTTATTAGAAGCTTATAGTCCCCTAGGAACGGGCAAAATTTTTTCTAACGATACACTGAAGAATTTAGCAGAAAAAAATGGGCGAACTATAGCTCAAATATGCCTTAGATGGTCACTGCAGCATGGATTTCTACCACTGCCAAAGTCGATCCATGAGGACCGTATTGAAGAGAATTCACATCTTTTTGATTTCGAGTTATCAGATGCAGACATGAAGTCCATTGATGACTTGGATGGAGTTGTAGGCTATGCGCCTGATCCTGACAAAGTTGATTTCTAACAATATTCGCACCTTGACTAAAAAGCGTAATGCTTGAGCTAACCAAAGCATTGCTTGAAGGTCTGATACATCTAAAAATCTTCATCTGGCAATATATAAATAGTTAACACTTATTTTGGTCAAAAATTAAATTTTAATCTAGTTTCCCGTATAAATATGTTTCATAGATCGTTAAGATTTTAATGTTATACAATTTTAGATTGCAATAAACAATACTTATGCATAAAGGAGCGTTAAAATGAGCGATAAAATAAATCAATCTTTAGTCAAAGATGACCTTTATCTGGCGGTCAACGGTACATGGCTCAAAACTGCTAAGATTCCTGCTGATAAGCCACTGACTGGAGGATTTGCCGATTTAGCTGATAATATTGAAAAAACATTGATGCATGATTTTAAAGAATTAAGTTCTGCAGATACTCCTGATCCAAGAGACCCCTATCTACTTGAATTCTTGAAATATTATAAATTAGCAACAGATTTCTCTAAACGTAATGCAGACGGGTTTGCACCTGCACGCAAATACTTAAAAAAAATTGAAGACTTAAAAGATTTGTCAGATTGGGAAAAACAACTGACGGACTTGACGCTGGCAGGTTACTCATCACCTGTCCCGCTTTATGTCGAACCTGATATGAAAAACACCAAACTATATGCTCTATATGCGGGAGTTCCAAGTCTTATTTTGCCTGACAAAACCTACTATTCTCCCGAAAACCCATCATCTGAAAAGTTATTGCAAGTCTACTCTACAATGCTGACTAAGTTACTAGAACTTGCGGGTTATTCATCGGCCTTTATACAAAAAACAATTACCCGTGCGCTGGCTTTTGATAAATCACTAGTTCCTCACGTTAAAGACAGCACGGAGCTTGCTGATTATGTCAAATCATACAATAAATACAGTTTAACTGACTTCACAGATACTAGCCGTCAGTTTGACCTTCATCATTATATCAATGACTTGATTGGTCATGAACCGAATCAAGTCATTGTCACCGAACCAAAATATTACGCAGCGTTGAACAAGCTCGTTAACGAAGAGACTTTCACTAACATGCAGAGCTGGATCCTAGTAAAAGCAATCCTAGCGGTCAGTCCCTACCTTTCTGATGATGCACGTACTACAGCAGGAATTTACTCACGTACAATCTCTGGCAGTAAAGAAGCGATGAAACCGATTAAAAGTGCTTATTATTTAGCAACTTCACAGTTTGATCAAGTTGTCGGACTTTACTATGCACACAAATACTTCGGTGAAACAGCAAAAAAAGATGTCACAGAGATGGTCAAAAAAATGACTAATATTTATAAAAAACGGCTATCTAGTAACACATGGCTAAGTAAACAGACACGTGAAAAGGCCGTTGTTAAGCTTGAAAAATTGGGAATCCAAGTCGGTTACCCAGATAAACTTGACCCATTGTATAAAAAATTCAAAGTCGGTCCCGGTTCTCTATTAGAGAACAGTTTAGCTTTTGACTTGATCGCATTACGTGATCACTACGCCAAGTGGAATAAGGAAGTTGACCGAACACGATGGGAAATGAGCGCACACACTGTCAACGCCTACTATAACCCCTCATACAATATTATCGTTTTCCCAGCAGCCATTCTGCAAGCTCCCTTCTACAGTCTTAAACAGTCTGCAAGCGAAAACTACGGAGGTATAGGTGCTGTTATTGCGCATGAGATCTCACATGCCTTTGATAACAATGGCGCACACTTCGATGAACTGGGAAATCTTCACAACTGGTGGACTGAAGAAGACCTTAAGCACTTCGAAAAACTGTCTCAAAAAATGGTCACTGAATTCGATGGTCTTCAGACACCCGCAGGTAAAGTTAACGGAAAACTAGTGGTCTCAGAAAATATTGCCGATGCTGGTGGCTTAAGTTGTGCCCTTGAAGCGGCCAAAAATGAACCGGATGCTGACTTAAAGGCTTTCTTCTATAACTGGGCAAGTGTCTGGTGTATGAAATCATCACTTGAACGACAAAAACTGCTTTTAGCAATTGATGTTCATGCTCCTCATGAACTAAGAGCAAATATCCAGCCACAGAATTTAGCCGACTTTTACACTACCTTCAACATACGAGCCAAAGATGGTATGTATTTAGATCCTGCTAAGCGGGTAAACATCTGGTAAAGATTTTCAAGATAAACAGCAAAAAGAGGCAGGACAGCTTATTTCCCAGGAAATAGGCTGTCCTGCCTCTTAGTATATTTTCAAAAAATGATAATACCACTAAATAATACTATTTTTTCTTACTTCTGTAAGCCCTGCGCTTAGCTCTTTCAAGTGCCCGTTTTTTTGCTTTTTCTGCTTTTTGTTTTTCTTCCCGCTCTTTATTAATCTTGAACGGATTATTAAGGAGCATCGTCTGCCCTACTGAGAAGGCATTGGTAATAACCCAGTAAAGAGAAAGTGCTGAAGGTAAACTAATCGCGGAAAAAAGGATAATCGCTGGCATACCATAAGTCATAGCAGCTGTCATCCCATTTTGCTCAGGCTGTGACATGACGCTCAACTTGGATGTGGCAAAAGTAAAAATAGCTGCCAGAATTGGTAGGACAAAGTATGGATCGCGATCACCGAGCTGCATCCATAAAAATGATCCTGTTTTCAAAACTTGAGATCTCAAAATTGCTTGATATAAAGCCAGCAAAATAGGCATTTGCACTACAATAGGTAAACAACCGGCTACAGGATTCACCCCAGCCTCAGCATATAGCTTCTGCTGTTCCTCACGCAATTTACCTTGCGTTTCCTTATCCTTAGCAGAATACTTTTTTTGCAGTGCTTTAAGTTTCGGTTGCAGTTCAGTTGTCTTGCGCATACTTTTGGTCTGATAAAACATCAGCGGCAAGAGGACAACGCGAACGATGATCGTAAATACAATAATCCCCCAGCCATAACTATTACCGAATATCTTACTTAAAAACTGGATAGCTTGGATAAAGTTCCAAATAATGTAATGGTCCCAAATACCAGAACTATTCTGTGTCACAGTCGATCTGCTACAGCCAGCTAAAACAAGCATTACCAAGCCGGTACTTAGAAGCAGGCTGATCCGTTTCGCTTTCTTCACTGCACTTCCCTCACTTTAAACATCTCTTTAATCTTTTTGTAATACATGAGCTAAGCGCAGAACATGTATTAAATGTTTCTTGGTTTCAGCCATTGACAATCCGGAAACAGCAGGTCGTGCGATCACAATAAAATCACAATCCTGCTTGAGTTGCGGTTTAAGTTCAGTCAAGCTCTGTCTTATACGGCGTTTTACCCAATTTCTAGCCACAGCATTTCCAATTTTTTTACCAACTGAAATTCCCACTCTAAAATGGAGTTGCTGTGGCTTCTCAATCATATAAATAACGAACTGCCGGTTAGCACATGACTTTCCTTGCTCAAATACTTTTTGAAACTCCGTTTCTTTCTTGACACGGTATGATTTTCGCATAATACATCTCCAAGTGTCTTGTAAAAGTCTCCATAACAAAGAAAAGACCACTGACGGTCAGTGGTCTATGCAGACAATACTTTTCTACCTTTACGGCGTCTACGTGCTAAAACATTACGACCGTTACTCGTACTCATACGTTTGCGGAAACCATGTACTCTTGAACGATGACGCTTCTTTGGTTGGTAAGTTCTCTTCATAGGATTTAACACCTCCTTAATCCAATAAGCATATTCAGCAATCGTAATCAGAATTCTACTAAAAAAACATACTTCTGTCAAGTTGCCTTACTGAACTATCCTATCATAATTTGGGTTTCAATAAAAGACAATTTAAAAAAAAGACAATTTGAAGTTATCCACAAAATTTTCCGTTGAAATTCAAAAACCTGTGGATTCCCTGTTATTCACAGATTTTATTCACAGGTACTCCCCAGCACTTAAAAACAGTTTCACAGGTTGTTTATATCTTTTCCACAGCTATAATCTAGTTTGTGGAAAACCTTTTTAAACCTTGTTGTTAAAGGCACCTAAAAGAACATCGTCATGTGGAAAACTTTATGTTGAATGAAATATCCACTGGTTACGTTAGCCTGTGGAAAACTTATTCAACAGCTTGTTATTTGTAATTCTGAGTTTTACACAAACCTGTGGAAAACTTATTAATTAAATGCTAGAATAGCATAGTGATAATTCAGAAAAGGAGGTTCAATTGTGCCTGATCTTGAAACTTTATGGCAATATATCTGCGATGAGTTCAATAAAAAACTCTCGAGCATCAGCTATAACACTTGGCTCAAAGCTGTCAAACCTGTTCAGTTTAAGGCCAATACCCTAGTCCTTGAAGTACCCACGGCGCTCCACAAGGACTATTGGAAAGCCAACTTGAGTAAACAAGTGACTTCCATGATAGCTGACTCGATAGGCCAAAAAATTAATGTCATCGCTAAATTACCGGAAGAACCGAATCCTTTGGATACTACCTCATATGCACAAAAAGACACTTCAGCTGCAAGAGATCCTTCGCGGCCGACCTTTATGCGCGAAACAAAATTGAATGACAAGTATACATTTGAGACCTTTGTTATCGGGAAAGGCAATCAAATGGCGCATGCAGCTGCACTTGTTGTCGCTGAGGAACCAGGTGCCTTGTATAATCCGTTGTTCTTCTTTGGTGGTGTAGGTTTAGGAAAAACCCATTTAATGCATGCCATTGGACATCAAATGCTGGCAAATAATCCTGAAGCAAAAGTCAAATACGTTACCAGTGAGGCATTTGCAAATGATTTTATTAATTCGATTCAAACCAAACGTCAAGAAGAATTTCGCAAAGAGTACCGCAGCGTTGATCTTCTACTTGTTGATGACATCCAATTTTTGCCGACAAAGAAGGAACACAGGAGGAATTCTTTCACACCTTCAACGCTCTCTATGACGACAAAAAGCAAATTGTTCTTTCATCAGATCGCCTTCCAAACGAAATACCTAAGCTGCAAAAACGTTTGGTATCCCGTTTCAAATGGGGACTTTCAGTAGACATCACCCCACCTGATCTTGAAACAAGAATAGCTATTCTTAGAAACAAAGCAGACGCTGATGACTTGGCTATCCCTGATGATACCTTGAGTTACATAGCGGGCCAAATCGACTCTAATATCCGAGAATTAGAAGGAGCTCTTGTGCGTGTGCAGGCCTACTCATCAATGACACACATGCCGGTAACTACCAGTCTAGCGGCCGATGCATTGAAAAATCTCAAACTAAATGGTAAAACCAATGAAATATCAATTGCAGTTATTCAAGACAAAGTTGCTAAGTACTACCATGTTTCGATTAGTGATCTAAAAGGAAAGAAAAGGGTTAAAAATATAGTGACCCCACGTCAAATCGCTATGTACTTAGCACGTGAGCTTACCGATGCTTCTTTACCGAAAATAGGTCATGAATTTGGTGGTAAAGATCACACCACTGTAATTCATGCACATGAAAAGATTTCCGGCGCTTTAGAAACAGATACAGATTTACAAAGGGCGATCAATGATCTAAAAAGTGAATTAAAAAAATAATCCACTTGTGGACAAATGTGGATAAAAAAGCGTACTTATACACAAGATATTAACATGTGGATATCTTATGATTTCATAGTTCATTTCAGTTTTCCACAGCATCCACAGCACCTACTACTATTACTAGGTTTATTATTATTAAATATATCTACAGGAGGTTCCCATGAAATTCACAGTTAATCGAACAAACTTCATTAAAAGTCTAACCGACGTTCAGCGAGCAATTTCAGCTAAAACTACTATTCCGATATTAACCGGATTGAAATTAACACTCTCAGAAAAAGGATTAACATTAACCGGAAGTAATGCTGATATCTCTATTGAAACCTTTATCTCAGCGGATGATGATGGTGCAGAACTACAAATTGAAAGACCAGGAAAAATCGTATTACCAGCTCGTTTTTTTAGTGAAATTATCAAAAAATTGCCAGAATCTGTGTTAACAATCAACGTAACGGATAATTATCAGACTGAAATAACATCTGGACAAGCTTCTTTCACCATTAAAGGTCTAGATGCTGACAACTACCCACACTTACCTGAAATTGACGAAGCACAGCAATTATCACTAACAAGCGATATTTTGAAACAGATTATTAGTCAAACAGTTATCGCTGTTTCTAATCAAGAAAGTCGACCAATCTTGACTGGAATTCACCTTGTAATTAAAAATAACAGCCTAATGGCTGTCGCAACTGATAGTCATAGATTGAGTCAACGCAAGCTAACAATTGATAGCGCGCAAGATAATGCATACGACATTATTATTCCTGGTAAATCACTGAATGAACTCGCCAAAATGCTTCCTGATGATGCTAGCGATGTAGAATTAAGAATTTCGGAAAATCAAATACTTTTTGTTTTTGGAAACACCTCATTCTATTCACGCTTACTGGAAGGAAACTATCCCGATACAGAACGCTTGATTCCGCAAACCTCAGAGACAACGATTGAGTTCAATGCAGTTGAGTTCTTGTCTTCTATCGAGCGTGCTTCATTGCTCTCTCACGAAAGTCACAACAATATTGTGAAGCTTTCGCTAGAGGTGAGTGAACAAAAGGCAACCATTTACAGCAATTCTCCAGAAATTGGGAATGTTGAGGAATCCTTGAAATTTCAAAATCTAACGGGTAATTCACTTGAAATATCATTTAATCCTGATTATATGAAGGATGCATTGCGTTCCTTCGGACAAACGACCGTCACAGTTTCATTTACAAAACCTTTACGTCCATTCACACTTGTTCCAAGTGAAGATCATGAACACTTTATACAGCTGATTACTCCAGTTCGAACTTTTTAAAGTGTGGGGAATTTCTGTCTCTGATTTAGAATTGTATTCTGTATAAGGACCAAGTAAAAACAAAGAATACCTCGAAGTTGAAGCAAAAAACTTTAACTCTGGAGGTATTTTTTTGTAGCAAAAGATGCAGCATAGCTGATGGTTTAAAAATAAGCTAATTTGTAATTAAACTGGCTTATAGCCGTTTTTTTGCTTAACTAGTATAAATACATTCAAGAGGTATAAAATGCCTCTAATGGCTCGTATGAGCTTTGTAAAATTGTCTTTTAAGGCAAAAAAGGTTATAATTAAACTACAAGTTAAGGGTGGGTGACGTCCGTTGAAAAAGGAAATTTTTTTGAAAACGCAATACATAACACTAGGACAATTTTTAAAGATTGCCGGAATTATTGACTCGGGTGGACAAGCAAAATGGTTTTTGCAGGAGAATAAGGTTTTAGTCAATGGCGAACCTGATGCTCGCCGTGGGCGAAAGTTGCGTGCGGAGGACAAAGTGACAGTCCCCAATGCAGGTACTTTTTTTATGCGCTCTAAGCAGCAGGAAAAATAATGTATTTAAGTGAGCTAACATTGAAAGATTTTCGCAACTACAAAGACGTTAAGATTTCTTTTTCTCCACAAATAAATGTCTTGATCGGCGAAAACGCACAAGGCAAGACCAATTTACTTGAGGCAATTTATGTGCTTGCGATGACAAGAAGCCACAGGACTAGCAATGAACGTGAGCTTTTGACATTTAAAAAAGAGCAAGCAACTATTTGCGGAACAGTTGAGCGCAAATTGGGCAAGCTCAAATTAGAGTTAATGTTAAGCAAAAAGGGAAAAAAAGCAAAAGTGAACCATTTAGAACAAGCACGGCTTTCACAGTATATTGGTCAGATGAATGTGATTTTGTTTGCTCCTGAGGATCTTTCGCTTGTGAAGGGTGCACCGGCGGTCAGAAGAAAATTTGTCAACATGGAATTTGGGCAAATCGACCCGCACTATCTGCATAATCTGAGCCAGTATCGAGCAATCTTGAAGCAGCGCAATAGGTATTTGAAACAACTACAAGCAGGAAAAGCGACGGATCTAGTTTTACTGGGCGTACTTTCAGATCAATTGGCTGCGTTTGGTTCTGAAATAATTGCACGGCGGTTAAAATTTTTAGCGAAACTTGAGAAATATGCGCAGGATATTCAAAAAAGTATAACTTGCTCTAAAGAAGAGCTGACTTTTGAATATGAGTCAAGCATTGCTGAAGTTGCAGCGAAAACGGTTGATGAGCTGTATGGCACCTTGCGCAGTGTTTTGCGGATAACAACAAAAAAGAAATATTTCAAGGAACAACTCTATATGGTCCTCATCGCGATGATGTCCGTTTTTTGATCAATGCTAAAAATGTTCAGACTTACGGTTCACAGGGACAGCAACGGACAACAGCTTTAGCTGTCAAATTGGCTGAAATTGAACTGATGAAAGAAGAAACTGGTGAATATCCAATCCTGCTTTTGGATGACGTTTTATCTGAACTTGACGGAGAAAGACAAACGCATTTATTAAAAACTATTCAGAATAAGGTACAGACCTTTTTGACGACACCTAGTCTGAGTGAAATTACTAGGCAGTTGATTGATGATCCCAAAATTTTTAGGATTGCACATGGGAAAATTGAGCTGAGAGAAGAAAACTAATGAATAACGCTTTTGCTTAAAGTATAGTTTTGAGGAGGAAGAAGTTTGACAGACAAAGAAAAACAAGAAGAGGTAAAAGAAGAGCGTGCCAAGGATTATGATGCAAGTCAGATCCAAGTTCTGGAAGGCCTAGAAGCAGTCAGAAAACGTCCAGGAATGTATATTGGTTCAACCAGCTCACAAGGGCTTCATCATTTAGTTTGGGAAATCATTGATAATGGGATTGACGAAGCACTGGCAGGCTTTGCAGATGAGATCAATGTTATTGTGGAAAAAGACAATAGCATTACTGTTAAAGATAATGGTCGCGGGATACCCGTTGATATTCAGGCTAAAACCGGGCGGCCAGCATTGGAAACTGTTTTTACAATTTTGCACGCTGGAGGAAAATTCGGCGGTGGTGGCTACAAGGTTTCAGGGGGGTTGCACGGCGTTGGTGCATCTGTAGTTAATGCTTTGTCTACTAGTCTTGATGTCAAAGTATTGCGTGACGGAAAAGTCTATGCAATGGATTTTCAAAGGGGAAAAGTGGCCAAAGAAATGCGTGTTCTTGGGACTTGCGGTGAACATGAACATGGCACAATTGTACATTTCTTACCAGATCCAGATATTTTTACGGAAACAACTGTTTATGATATTAAAATATTAACAACGCGAATAAGAGAGCTAGCCTTTTTGAATAAGGGACTTAAGATAACAATTGATGATCTGCGACCAGAAAAACCGACACACAACACTTTCCATTACGAGGGTGGTATCAAACATTATATTGAGTTCTTGAATAAGGGCAAAGAAGTAATCTTTGATGAGCCTATCTATGTTGAGGGAGAACAAAAGGGGATCACGGTCGAAGTTGCATTGCAGTACACTAATGATTATCATTCAAATTTGCTGACTTTTACAAATAATATCCATACTTATGAAGGCGGGACGCATGAAGCAGGATTTAAAACTGCTTTGACACGAGTCATCAATGATTACGCACACAAAAATAATTTGATGAAGGAAAACGAAGATAATTTGTCAGGTGAAGATGTACGTGAGGGATTAACAGCTGTGGTCAGCATTAAGCATCCAAATCCGCAATTTGAAGGACAAACTAAGACAAAACTGGGAAATTCAGATGCACGGACAGTTACGGACCGCATGTTTGCAGAGCACTTTAGCAAGTTTATGATGGAACATCCAGCTGTTGCACACAAAATAATAGATAAAGGTATTCTTGCTTCAAAAGCACGGGTCGCCGCTAAGCGAGCACGAGAGGTGACGCGAAAGAAAAATGGTTTGGAAATCAGTAATTTGCCGGGGAAATTGGCTGATAATACGAGCAAAGATCCTGCTATTTCAGAATTATTTATTGTCGAGGGTGATTCTGCCGGCGGATCTGCCAAACAAGGTCGTTCACGGCTGACACAAGCAATCTTGCCCATTCGGGGAAAGATTCTGAATGTTCAGAAGGCGACCTTAGATCGTATCCTTGCAAATGAAGAGATCCGTTCGTTATTTACAGCTTTGGGAACCGGTTTTGGCAATGAGTTTGATGTTGCTAAAGCTAATTATCATAAGTTGATTATTATGACAGATGCCGATGTCGATGGAGCTCATATCCGTACGCTGCTGTTAACTTTATTCTACAGATTTATGCGGCCGATGATTGACAAGGGCTTTGTGTATATTGCTCAGCCGCCCTTATACCAAGTTCGACAAGGAAAAATGATCAGGTATATCGATTCAGATGAAGAACTGGAAGAAACATTGAGTAAACTGCAACCAAGTCCAAAACCTGCTATTCAGCGATACAAAGGATTAGGGGAAATGGATGCAGAACAACTGTGGGAGACCACAATGGATCCAGAAAAAAGAAGGCTGCTGCAGGTTAGTTTATCTGATGCCGAGGAAGCTAATAATGTTTTTGACATGCTGATGGGGGACAAAGTCGAACCACGGCGCGAGTTCATTGAAACAAATGCGACATTTGTCGAAAACTTGGATGTATAACAATATTTCCGGGGAAATAAATGTTTTTTACTTTATGAAATGTCAGAAATATTTAGAAGTAGGAGGTAAGAATATTGGTTGAGTTACCAAATCGAGTGGAAAAAACTGATTTATCCGGTATTATGCGTAAATCGTTCTTAGATTATGCGATGAGCGTTATTGTAGCCCGGGCTTTGCCGGACGTCCGTGATGGGTTGAAACCAGTTCATCGACGTATTCTGTATGGGATGAATGAGTTAGGTGTTACACCGGAAAAACCGTATAAAAAGTCTGCGAGAATTGTCGGAGACGTAATGGGAAAATATCATCCTCATGGGGATTCAGCTATATATGAGTCAATGGTTCGGATGGCACAGGATTTCAGTTACCGGTACATGCTGGTTGATGGACATGGGAATTTTGGGTCAGTCGATGGTGATGGCGCCGCTGCGATGCGTTATACAGAGGCTCGTATGAGCAAAATAGCAACTGAAATGCTGCGGGATATTAACAAAAATACGATTGATTTTAAAGAAAATTATGATGGTACTGAACGCGAACCCCGAGTTTTACCAGCACGTTTTCCTAATCTGCTAGTTAATGGAGCAACTGGAATTGCTGTTGGAATGACTACTAATATCCCACCCCACAATTTGAAAGAGGTCATTTCTGGTTTACATATCTTGATGGATAATCCAGAAGCAACAACAGCTGATCTGATGGAAGCTATCAAGGGACCAGATTTTCCGACCGGTGCGATTGTTATGGGAAAATCCGGAATAAGGAAGGCATATGAAACTGGCAAGGGAACGGTCACATTACGTGCAAAAGTTGATATTGAAGAAAACAAAGGCGGCAAAGAGGTCATTGTGGTACATGAGATACCATATATGGTCAATAAAGCGAAATTAATTGAGCGCATAGCTGAACTGGCGAGAGAGAAAAAGATTGAAGGAATCACTGATATCAGAGATGAGTCTGACCGCGAAGGAATGCGGATCACGATTGATGTGCGCAAAGACATGAGCGCTTCAGTTGTTTTGAATAACTTGTATAAAATGACATTGATGCAGACGACTTTCAGTTTCAATATGCTAGCAATTGTAAATGGAACACCGCGAATTTTAAACTTAAAACAAATTTTACAGTATTATCTTAAACATCAAGAAAGTGTCATTCGGCGCCGGACTGAGTTTGAATTAAAGAAAGCTCAAGCAAGAGCGCACATTCTGGAAGGATTGCGCATAGCATTAGATCATATTGACGCAATCATTAACATTATTCGTGGTTCAAAAAGCGGTGAGATTGCTAAAGCACGGTTGATTGATGAATACCAATTATCAGACAAGCAAGCACAGGCGATCTTGGATATGCGCTTGGTCAAACTGACTGGTTTGGAACGTGACAAGATTGAAGATGAATATCAGCGACTAATGGAAGCAATTGCTGATTACAAGGATATTTTGGCACACCAAGAGCGAATTGATCAAATTATATACAAAGAACTGCTTGAAATTCAGGAAAAATACGGAGATGAACGGCGAACTGAATTGATGGTAGGCGAGGTTTTGAGCTAGAAGATGAAGATTTGATCGAAGAAGAAGAGGTTGTCGTGACATTGACTCATAATGGGTATGTGAAGCGTCTGCCAACCAGCGAATTCAAAGCACAACGTCGAGGAGGACGCGGGGTTCAAGGAATGGGTGTCCATGATGATGATTTTATCGAGCACTTGATCACAACCTCAACTCATGAGGGGATCTTATTCTTCACTAACATGGGGAAAGTCTACCGGATGAAGGGATACGAAATTCCCGAGTATGGACGCACCGCTAAGGGAATTCCAGTTATTAATTTATTAGGGATCGATTCCGGTGAGAAGATTCAGGCCGTAATTAATGTTTCGAAAGAGAACGAAGGGCAGAATAATTATCTCTTCTTCACTACGCGACAAGGAATCGTCAAAAGAACGGCCGTTGAAGAATTTTCGAACATAAGGAGCAATGGACTTAAGGCTATCACGCTAAAAGAGGGTGATGAGTTGATAGGCGTTCAGATCACTAATGATGAGCGCAATATCATAATTGGAACACACTTAGGTTATGCAGTTAGTTTCGCTGAAAAGGCTGTGCGGTCGATGGGTCGCTCGGCAGCGGGCGTCCGAGGGATTCGTTTGCGCGAAGATGATTATGTAGTTGGTGCGGATATTCTGTATCCTAACAGCCGTGTTTTTGTTATCAGTGAAAAAGGTTTTGGAAAACAAACTGCGGCGGCGGATTATCCAATTAAAGGCCGTGGTGGCAAGGGAATTAAAACTGCCAATATTACTAAGAAAAATGGTCCTTTAGCTGGCTTGACAACAGTGCTTGGGGGAGAAGACATTATGCTGATTACGGATAAAGGGGTAATGATTCGTTTCGGCATTGAAAGTGTTTCTCAAACTGGACGTGCGACACTCGGTGTCCATTTGATTAAGGTTGATGCAGATGCGGTTGTTTCAACTATGGCGAAAGTTGAACCTGAACAAATTCCAGAAACAGCAGAACAAGATACAGACCAGAATTAAAAAATGTATTTTTTGAGAGGATCTCAGTAAGCTTGCGTATTTAATAGTTGTAGGCGCGTCTGAGGTCCTCTTGCATTATTGATCTTTGAATGTTATAATTTTTATTCGTTAGTATCTAACTAGAAATAGCTTTAGATTACTTTCCTTGTTCTTAAAAAATAAGAGCCAATAGTCCATAAGGAGGTGTAAACAGTCATGACTTACGAAATTACTTATATTATCAGCCCAGCAATCGATGAAGCTGCTAAATCTGCTTTGGTAGAACGTTTCGATGGAGTTTTAAAAGATAATGGTGCTGAAGTCGTAGATTCAAAAGACTGGTCTAAGCGTCGTTTTGCTTACGAAATCGGTGGTTTTACAGAAGGTATTTACCATATCGTTAACGTAAAGGCTGATGATGCACAGGCAATCGATGAATTTGATCGTCTTGCTAAGATCAATGAAGGAATCTTGCGTCACATGATAGTTAAACGTGAAGCTTAATTATTTTGAAATTAAAAAAGGAGGAACGGAATCTTGATCAATAGAGCTGTACTTGTAGGTCGATTAACACGTGATCCCGATTTGCGTTATACCGCCAATGGAGTGGCTGTTGCAACTTTCACGGTTGCTGTCAATCGCCAGTTTACTAATCAGCAGGGAGAACGCGAAGCTGATTTTATTAATTGTGTGATTTGGCGTAAAGCAGCGGAAAACTTTGCTAATTTTACGCATAAGGGTTCATTGGTTGGAGTAGATGGGCGAATTCAAACTCGTTCATATGAAAATCAGCAGGGCGTCCGTGTTTATGTGACTGAAATTGTTGTTGACAGTTTCTCATTGCTTGAGTCTCGTTCGCAGTCTGAGCGCTATCAACAGCAGCATGGCGGCAATGATTCGCAAGGTTCCGCTTCTTCTCAAAATGGTTCTAATCCAAACAATGATAATTTGTTTGGAAACTCAACTAAAAACAATTCTGCTAAGGCACAAGATAACAATACAGATGTTGATCCTTTTGCAGATAATGGAAAACAGATAGATATTTCGGATGATGATTTACCATTTTAATCCAAAAGGAGGGAAATTAAATGGCACAACAACGCAGAGGCGGACGCCGTCGCCGTAAGGTTGACTTTATTGCAGCCAACCATATTGACTATATTGATTATAAAGACACAGATCTTTTGAAGCGTTTCATTTCAGAACGAGGAAAGATTTTACCTCGTCGAGTAACGGGAACGAGTGCTAAGAATCAACGTCGTTTGACTATTGCAGTTAAACGTTCGCGTATTATGGGTTTCTTACCATTTGTTACAGAAGATTAAGAAAAATGAAGGCGAGGTTTTCCGAGCCTTATTTTTTTTGTCTTAAAAACTGTTAATTGAAATTTAATACTATATATAGTGCCTTGCGATAGGTAGTTGCCCAATATGTTGAAAAGTCAAGTCTTTTATTTCTTGAAATTAGTGCATATAATAGGACGATGTGAGCTGCTTAAAGAGTAATTCAACTATTGTTTTCTAAGCTGCAGTGATGAAGAGTAATAGTTGATGTTTTTAAGAGCGTTTAAATTTCAAGGGGGACAGCAACAAAATGTTTAATCGATATGTGGATGTGTTGACCAATTTACCAAGTTATTCTAAAAATGTTTTTCGCAAAGGGTACTTTAGCTGGCTGCTACATCAATGTCGTGGTTGGGGAAAGTTCAGTTATGGTTTATTGGTGTTTAACCTTGTGTTGCAGATTTTTTCATTAGTGCAATCATTTGACGTGGCACCACTACAGTCTGTGATCTCGTTTATCGGGGGAAATCTTTCTGTAGCTTGTGTCATTGGAATCTCGAATCGTTCAGGAATTCAAGGCTGGGCAGGTGCAATAAGTGCTGTCTGTATTGCTTCAGTGGGATTTATGGCTGGCAACTATGCGACTGCGTGGGAACAGATTGGCTACCTGCTTTTTCTAGATTTCTTTTGCATTTTGGATCCCAAGTGGAATGACAACATTCAAGCAGAAAAATTTGAGAGTTGGCTGGAGTGGATCGCATACATTGTGTTCTTCGGTTTTGCGTGGGCAGTACTTTATTACATTTTCAGTCTGACTAGTGACCCGCGTGTTTTCTTGGATAGTTTGAATTTGGCAATGGCTATCACCGGTTCACTGCTTGAACTGAATCGAAAACGAGAACAGTATTACGTGTGGACGATAAGTTCAGTTTTTACAATTGCCCTCTGGATGCAAACAATGATTCAAGGAGATGGAAATTTTGCTTTGATCTTCAGTTACAGTGTTTTCTTCTTGAATGACATGTATGCCTTTTTCAGTGTTCGGGGATGGTTTCGTTCGGACACACATACACGAGCTTAATTAATATAGGATAGTAGCAAATAAAGAAAGCCGCGGATAAGTTATTAAAACCGCAGTTTTCTTTTTTTGTGTATGCTTTAAAGTATTATAAAATAATGCATGCAGTGTATGTTTTAGTATCTGGTGTAAGAGTTCGCTGTTTGTGATAAAATAGAAGGCACGATGAACTTTCAGTGTTTTATGCTATCATATAAAGCTGTATACTGTACTGATTAGAGAAATTAAAATTGATTAGAACTAGGAACAGCTTTTAATCTGATTAACAGTTTTTGTTAATATCACAGAATGTGAGGAGAAGATAGTGAAACAAATTTTTTCGAAGGATTTCTGGCATCTGCCAGATTTTATGAAAAACAGTAAAATAATGTTAATCGCAATTTTTCTTTTGCTGCTCTCAATAGTTTGCGAGATAATGGCATTTATCGTGAATCCGATCTTAGGACTGGTTCTTTTGGTCTTGGTTTTGTTAACGATAGGTGTAGCTTTTTATACGCTGAAGGAAATTACTGAAGATACTAACGAGTATATCTCGGATTTGTCTTATCGAATTAAGCGTGGAGAGCAAGAATCATTGATAAAAATGCCGATTGGTATTTTATTTTTGAGTGAAAAAGGCGAAATAGAGTGGATCAATCCATATTTGCAAAAGTATTTCGGAAAGAATGAAGTTTTAGGAAAGCAGATTGCAGAAGTTGATGAAGAATTAGCTTCTCTAATCAAGAAAAATTCGAAAGCAAAGGATGCGCAAGAAGTTTCTTGGGGAGACCGTCAATTTCAAATGCTGATCCAAAATGACATTCATGCTGTATATTTGATGGATGTAACTCGATATGCTCAAATTGAACAGCACGATCGGGAGACGGGAATTGTCGTTGGCCAGATTTTCTTAGATAATTACGATGAGGTTACTCAGACAATGACTGATAAAAAAGTTTCCAACTTAAGCAATTATGTCACTAATGAATTGTCGAATTGGGCTAAACGTTTTGAAATGTATCTAAAACGTGTTGATGACGATCATTTTTTTGTAGTAGCTTATACGGGAGTTTTAAAGCAGTTGGAGGATGAGAAGTTCAAAATATTGGATCGTATTCGTGAACGGACTTCAAAACAAAATTTTCCACTTACATTGAGTATTGGAATCGCTTATGATGATGATAATCTGGCTGCTTTGGCTCGATTGGCACAAAGTAATTTAGATTTGGCACTCGGACGTGGTGGGGATCAAGTCGTGGTGAAAACACCCAACGGGCAAGCACGTTTTTATGGCGGCAAAACAAATCCGATGGAAAAGCGGACTCGTGTTCGTGCGCGTATGATTTCTCAGGCATTACAGGAATTGATGGGGCAGTCGGATCAAGTTTTTGTAATGGGACATAAGCAGCCTGATATGGATTCCGTCGGTGCATGTCTCGGTATTAGACGGATTGCTGCTATGAACAAGAAAAAATGTTGGATTGTTATTGATAAAGATAACCTGCATTCGGACGTAGTTCGCCTGATGGAGGAACTTGGACAGTATCCTGATATCAAAGGCAAGATTATTTCAACTGAAGAGGCGTTGGAAAAAACAACAGAGCGCAGCCTGCTGATAATGGTTGATCATTCTAAACCCTCAATATCAGCCAGCGAAGAGCTTTATGCTAAGTTAATCAATCGGGTAATGGTGATTGATCACCATCGGCGCGGTGAGGAGTTCCCTGAGAACCCTATTTTAGTTTATATTGAACCTTATGCCTCATCTACCTGTGAGTTGATAACAGAAATGTTTGAGTATCAATCAAAAGAAAGCGATCCAATCAACAAAATTGAAGCAACAGCGATGTTGACGGGAATTATCGTAGACACAAGATCGTTCTCTTTGAGGACAGGAACCAGAACATTTGATGCGGCTAGTTATCTGCGGTCAGTCGGTGCAGATTCTGCTATGTCGCAGCATTTTATGAAAGAAAATGCCGATAATTTTCTACAACGTAATCATTTGATTGATCGTGTAGAGTTTATTGGTGATGATATTGCTTTATGTGCAGGAGAAGAAGAGAAGAGTTATGACCCAGTAACTGCAGCTCAAGCTGCGGATGCTCTCCTTACGGTCAGCGGAGTAGAAGCATCATTTGTTGTCACACAGCGTCAGGATGGCAAAGTAGGCATATCAGCACGCAGCAATGGCAAAGCGAATGTACAAGTTGTCATGGAGCAGCTCGGCGGTGGCGGACATCTTTCTAATGCTGCAACACAATTGGAAGATGTTTCTGTCAGCGAAGCACGAGAACAACTTTTGAATATTCTGAAAAAAGAAGATTAAAGTTTTATTTTGAGGAGGAATTGGAATGAAAGTTATTTTTGTACAAGATGTTAGAGGCAAGGGCAAACGTGGGGAAATCAAGAGTATTCCAGACGGGTACGCTAATTTTTTGATAAAAGCAAATAAAGCTAAGGCTGCAACTGCCCAAGCTTTGAGTCAACTGAAGGCACAGAAACGTGCTGAAGAGAAAAAAGATGCTGAGACTTTAGCAGAAGCAAAAGTTCTCAAAGAGAAGTTGGAATCCGGTGAAATGGTTGTCGAATTGAAAGCCAAAGCTGGAGAAGATGGAAGGCTTTTTGGTTCGATTACAAGCAAGCAGGTAGCACAAACACTTGCCAAGCAGTATGGTTTAAAGATTGATAAACGTAAGATGGAGTTACCAGAACCGATTAAAGCTCTTGGGTACACTAATATTCCTGTTAAATTGCATAATCAGGTTACTGCTAAAATCAGAGTGCATGTAGCAGAAAAATAAGTGTTTTTGGTAGATTTAGCAGTATATTTGATGTTGCAGCGTATTTGGAGTGAGAGGAAAAAAGATGAGTAATGATGTTTTAACAGATCATTTACCGCCACAGAATATTGAAGCTGAACAAGCTGTCTTGGGCTCGATTTTTTTGCGCTCGGATGCATTAGTTGAAGCAATGGAATATTTGCAGCCTGATGATTTTTATCGACGTTCGCATCAGATAATTTTTCAAGCAATGATTGATTTAAATAATCAAGATGAAGTAATCGATGTTGTTACGATGAATGATTATTTGAGTGCTAAAAATCAAAGTGAAGATGTCGGGGGGGTCAGCTATATTGCTGAATTAGCGACAGCCGTTCCGACTGCAGCTAATGTGGCTTATTATGCGCGAATTGTTGAGGAAAAAGCAATTATGCGCCGGTTGATAGCAACTGCTTCGAATATCGTTACCCAAACTTACAGTCAAGAAGAAGATGTCCCAACATTATTAGATGATGCTGAACGGCAAATTATGGATGTTTCTGAACGCCGAAATCGCAGCGGATTTAAATCAATTACGGATGTCTTGAATAATACGATTGAACAGATTGACAAACTATATCAGAACAACGAAGATATAACAGGTCTAGCAACCGGCTATAATGAATTAGACAAAATGACTGCTGGTCTGCAACCTGATAATCTAATCATTCTAGCTGCTCGTCCCGCTGTCGGTAAAACAGCTTTTGCGTTGAATATAGCACAAAATGTGGGCACTAAGACGGATCAAACTGTAGCGATCTTCTCGCTGGAAATGAGTGCAGAATCATTAGTTAATCGAATGCTCTGCGCCGAGGGAAGTGTGAATGCTAATCACCTACGGACGGGACAATTGAATGATGAAGAGTGGCAGAATTTGGTTGTCGCTATGGGTTCATTGTCACAGGCATCAATATATATTGATGATACTCCAGGAATTAAAATGGCTGAAATAAGGGCTAAATGTCGTCGTTTAGCGAAGGAAAAGGGCAATTTGGGATTGATAGTCGTCGACTACCTTCAGTTGATTGAGGGAACTAATAAGGAGAGTAGGCAGCAAGAGGTTTCTGAAATCTCACGACAACTTAAAAAATTAGCTAAAGAATTATCAGTGCCAGTGATTGCCTTGTCACAGCTTTCACGTGGAGTTGAGCAACGGCAAGATAAGCGTCCTGTTTTGTCTGATATTCGTGAATCAGGATCCATTGAACAAGATGCTGATATTGTTGCTTTCTTGTACCGAGATGACTATTACGAACGGCAAGAGGGCGACGAGAATGAAGGCAACGGTAGCAAAGATGATGAGACACAGGATGTTGGTGAGGTAGAAGTGATCATTGAGAAAAACCGTTCTGGTCCGCGTGGAACAGTGAAACTTTTATTCGTAAAATCATATAATAAGTTTTCATCAGTGGCGTATGTCCTGATAATGGTTAAAGAGATAAACCATTATAAGCAATGAAAAGTCAAAAGAAGCAAGGTTAAAATTTAAATTTTAACCTTGTTTCTTTGTTTATTTCGCATAAATGTGGCCCTAGTTTTAATCAAGGGCAGATTGTGAAGAACAGTCGTTTTACCAGTTGGACATGGAGCGGCTGAAACGTGGTATATGGGGATGACTTGAAACTACGAAAAAATGTATTTAAGTTCGGCTTCAAGGTAGGCCGAAAAAAAGAAATTTCGACTAATCTGAACGACACTACGGAGCCTCCTTAGGACCGTCTATTCAGCTAGGTGAGATCTTTCGGTGATTTATTTGTGGCTTAGCATATGTTCAAAATAAGGCTTGCACTGCCTAGTTTAAAGTTCGTTATTTTCGTATTTAAAAAAACTTTTTTTTGTAATTATTCGTTATTTACTTGAAAGATTAACTTTTGACTGATACAATTATCGAGGTTAATGATTAAGAGAATGTTGCGCAGTTTGTATAAATCATTTAATGAGGTGAAATTCAATGTCATCAATAGTAGTTGTAGGTAGTCAATGGGGCGATGAAGGAAAGGGAAAAATTACGGATTTCCTAAGTCACGATGCAGATGTAATAGCCCGGTATCAAGGCGGTGACAATGCAGGACATACGATCGTATTTGGCGGAGAAACCTTCAAACTTCGTTTAATACCATCTGGAATTTTCTATTCTTCCAAAACAAGTGTAATCGGCAACGGTGTAGTACTGAACCCTAAATCCTTGGTAGAGGAATTAAAATACCTAAAGGATCGTGGGGTTTCAACCGATAATTTGCGCATTTCAGATCGTGCACATGTTATTCTGCCTTACCATATTCTCTTAGATGGATTACAAGAGAAAGCTAAAAAAGATCAGAAGATCGGAACAACTAACAAAGGAATTGGACCAGCATATATGGATAAAGCAGCACGGATTGGTATTCGTGTGGCAGATTTGCTGGATAAGGAGATTTTTGAGGCAAAATTGCGTCAAAATCTTGAGGAAAAGAATCAGGAATTTACACGTTTCTACGACCATGAGCCTTTGAAATTTGAGGACATTTTTGAACCTTATTATGAATATGGGCAACAATTTAAAGATAATGTTGCGGATACTTCAGTAATTTTGAATGATGCACTTGATGACGGCAAAAAAGTTTTATTTGAAGGCGCACAAGGTTATGCTTGATATTGATCAGGGAACTTACCCATTCGTAACTTCGTCGAACCCAGTTGCTGGCGGAGTGACAATCGGTAGCGGAGTTGGACCTTCTAAAATTGACAAAGTAGTAGGGGCATGCAAGGCCTATACTTCAAGAGTGGGTGATGGACCATTCCCAACAGAACTGAATAATGAAACAGGGAATTTTATTCGCGAAGCAGGACATGAGTATGGAACTGTTACACATCGTCCACGGCGCATCGGCTGGTTCGACAGTGTGGTGTTGCGCCATGCGAAGCGTGTTTCGGGACTGACTAACCTTTGTTTGAACTGTGTGGACGTATTAACCGGTTTAGATGAGATAAAGATTTGTACATCATATGAACTGGATGGAAAAACTATCTATCACTATCCAGCAAGTTTGAAGCAATTAAGTAAGTGCAAACCAGTTTATGAAACGCTGCCGGGATGGAAAGAGGATATTACACATATTAAGAAGCTTGAAGATCTGCCTGTCAATGCGCGCAACTATATAAAGAAGATTGAAGAATTAGTGGGTGTTAGGATTTCAACTTTCTCGGTAGGGCCTGATCGTGAGCAGACTAATGTTTTAGACAATGTATGGGAACAAATCTAACCACTGTTTAGTGAAGTAAAATTTATTGAATAAAATTTCAGATTTCTTAGGCTCATTTATTTACAAATGAGAGTAAATAATGGAGCACGTTTATACGAAAAAATGCAGGAGCTAGGTTAAAAGTTAAATTTTGAAGTGCTCTATAATAGTTAGACAAAAATCTAATTATTATGGAGCGCTTTTTATGACCAAATATACGTATGAATTCAAAGTTAAATTAGTTCAAGGGTACTGGAGTGGAGATGTTTCTTACCCTGATTTAATGCGTAAATATAATATTTCAAGTATGACAACTATTCGAAAATGGGTTATGCAAGCAAGTGCACGTGGATTGGCTCAAGATTTATTTTTTGACCAATCCTTTTTAGCTGTACGAAACTCGCCGCAGTAGTAGTTAAAACTGATTAAGACAGGAACTCAAGTGCATGCTTGCTATTTTGACGAATAAAAACAGCAAAAATTTTTTTGAGCAAGGAATCCCTTATTTGGCGCCGTGAAAAGGACATAGCTCAAATATTGATAATATGTTATCCTCGTTTTTTGACCTTAACCGTTATAGAATGAAGATGAATGTTCATTAAAAGATTGATGTCTAGCAAAACTGTCTTGTGGTCCATAGAGAGTACGGTGCTAAGAGTTAATTGTTATAGGAGTGATGATAAATGGCATTTTCTAATGATACAGAAAAGGCGATCAGGACAGTTATGAAACAAAAAGCATGCACATACGAGGAAGCGATAGCTTTTTTAATTGATGTCGTACAAAAGCAAAGATCTGTGAACTAAGAAGTTGCGGTTCAGCCTTGCTGCCAGGGGAGTGTGAGGTTGATGTTGGCTCTAAGTTCTTTTTCTTGCTTAAGAAGTCTTAGCTGTCTTTGCTTTCGTTCAGAATATTTTGAGCAAATGCTTTTTTCTTCTTCTGACATGGGGATGACAGAATCCAATGAAATGTTTTTGTCAAGGACGACAAAAGTTAAAAAAGCGGTTGCTCCCAGAAAACGTTCACCTGTTTCAAGATGTTCTCCGATTATTTTTGCGAAAACTTCAATTGAACGCTTTCCGACACCGCTAACATAGGTTTCAATATAGAAAAAGTCTTGTAGCTTGAAAGGTGCAATAAATGTGAAACGGTCAAGCGAAGCAGTAGCTGTTTTTTTGTGTGCAACATAAGATGCGGAAATTGAGGCAGTGCTATCCAGTAATTCAAGCAAACGTCCGCCGTAAACAGTTTCATGTTCGTTTAAGTCGCTTGCAAGCACACGGTGGCTTGTAATTGCTAAAGTTTGTCGACAATTCATAGTGGTTTTAGAACCTCCCAGAGCTTTTTATTTGAGTTTTTAGTATCATGATAGCACATTAATAAAAGCTATGAAAAATACGAAGAAGGCCATCAATGTTTCATGTGAAACATTGATGGCCTTCTTGACGAAATAGTACTCATTTTTTAATGTATTTTATTCCAATCCCCGTCAATCCACTCAAAAAAGAAAAGAGTGGTGAAAACAAACTAAAAAAAACAAAAGGAAGATACGAGAAGGTGGAAATACCAAATGTTCCAGCAACGAAGCTGCCTGCTACTCCCCAAGGGATAAGGTAGTTAATGACTGTGCCGCCGTCTTCAAGGGCACGGCCTAGGACAACAGGATCAAGTTGCTTACGTTTGTAGACAGTTTTAAATGCATTTCCCGGTAAGATCACGGATAGAAACTGTTCGCCAACAAAAATATTAGTGCCAATGCTTGCTAAGAGCGTTGCACTGATTAAACTGACAGTGGATCCTAATTTTTGAGCTAAAGCGTTCATAACAGTTTCGATTAAGCCGGTTTCCATGAGAAGCCCTCCCAACGATAGTGTCAAAATAATCAAGGCAACTGTTGGCATCATGCTCTCAATTCCACCACGTGAAAGAAGGAGATCGATCTGCTTATTGTCTGTGTGAGAAACAAAACCACTCTCAATAACGACTCCAAGTGATCTAAAACTAGTATGTGGATTTTGAATAAGGATCATACCGATAGAGATGCAGATATTTAGTAGGATAGTAAAGACAGCTGGAACCTTTTTCCAAGCGCAGATAAACATAAAGAGAATAGGAATCACTGCCCAGAAGGAAATTGAAAAATTCTTTTCCAGAATGGAAACTACCTCGTCAATCTGGCTTAGGCTGGCACTGTGATTATTCCAACCTAATATGGCAAACAAAACCAGTGAGCAAACAAAAGCTGGAATGGTTGACCACATCAAATTTTTAATATGTTTGAACAAATCGGCCTCAACGACGGCAGCGGTCAAGTTAGTGGACTCCGATAGGGGCGACATTTTATCACCGAATATTGCTCCAGAAACGATGGCTCCGACCACTAAAGCTGAATTCAAACCGAGGGTTGTGCCGATGCCAAAAAAAGCTATTCCAATAGTTGACATGACGGTAAAAGCACTTCCGACGGCGCTCCCAACAACAGCGCAGACAATAAAAATTGATGGAACAAAAAATTTAAGACTGAGGATCTTGAAACCAACTACCATTAAAGTTGGAATGATCCCTGCTTTGATCCAGACGGCAATTAGTGAACCTACCAAAATAAAAATGAAGATTGGGACGATCCCAGGCTGAATTCCAGTAATAATGCCCTTGTTTAGAAGTGCAAGGGGGAAGCCGCGGAATAGGGTATAAAGCATAGTAAGACTGATTGAAAATAAAATTGCGATACTAGGGGCTATTTTTAAAACTATAACACCTGTAGAAATACTTAATATGATTATTGCAAGAACGATACTTGCTTCTAGTAATGAGACTTTTTTGGAACGCATGGATTTAACCTCCTGATAATAAATTTAATTTTTGTAAGAAATTACATATTACTGTGGCAAAAAAATATCCCTAGCTTTTTAGCTAAGGACGATTTCACTCGTGGTACCACCTTAATTTTAAAACGAATAAACGTTTTTCTTTAAAAGAGTATTTAAAAATAAACAAACCGGTTCAACGTAATTCGAAGTTTAAGCTTGATCGGTTCGCAGCAACCACCGACTTTCTTAACGATTGGCTTAAATTCTACTGGATTGAACTAATAATTGTGCGACATGAGCTAGATGTTATACTATGTGGCATATCTTGTCAAATTTTAAGCATATTTTTTGCAGAAGCACTTTAGTGTACTTGCACAGAGAGGACTGTCAGCTCTTTTAATAATAGGGTTGACACTAAAATCTCAGCATGTTAATCTTTTTGTAATCTAATAACTGAACGTTAAATGTCATAACAAGTAGTTTTTCTATCTGGGTGTCAGGAAGTCGGTGGTTGCTGCGAACCGATCAGGGTAGTTTGACGAAATACATTGACAGAGTTTCTCTGAACGGTTAATAACTAGACTCCGTTATCGTCTAGTGAGTGGAAGATTAGTTTTTTGTATCTTCAAACTGGGTGGTAACACGGAATGTCGTCCCTATTGCAATTATTGCAGTAGGGGCTTTTTTTAGTTTAAAAAGGGATGATAGAAATGCATGGAGTTTTTGGTGGAATAGCTGCTTATCAGCGCTGAAGTTAAATAGTGTAAATGATGACCGAGCTTTAATGAAAAAGGGAGTGGATTAAATGAAAGAGGTTAAAAGGGTTAGTCTGGTTGAGGCAAGTGGTATTTTGTTTTTAGTGTTACTAATAATGGGGATTGGTGTGATTGGTTTTGGACTCTCGCCACAAGTTCCTGTTATGTTGGCAATGGGAGCAATTATTCTGTGGGCAAAAGTAAGACGATTTAGTTGGGCAAGTGTCAATCTGGGCATTAAAGACGGAATAGAAAAGGGAATTATTCCTATTTTTATTTTTATACTGATTGGTGCCATGATCAGCACGTGGATCGCAGCAGGGACGATTCCATCATTGATGGTTACAGGATTCAAAATAATAAGTGTTCGCTGGTTTCTGCCATCTGTTTTTGTAGTGTGCACATTAGTTGGTGCAGCAGTGGGGAGTGCTTTTACAGTAGCATCGACAGTCGGCATCGCTTTTATGGGCATGGGAATAACAATGGGATTAAATTCAGCGATGATAGCAGGTGCTATTATTTCAGGTGCCATATTTGGTGATAAACTTTCACCACTTTCTGAAACCAATAATCTGGCTTCAGCAGTGGTGGACACAGAATTATTTGAACATATCAAAAACCTTTTATGGTCAACTCTTCCAGCGGGGATATTGACGACTGTCTTGTTTATGATAATGGGACATGATAACTCTACCATGAGTCTGGATCGAATCAAGCGAACAGTTGCTATTTTAGATGCGCATTTTAACATTTCTCTTTGGGCAATAATTCCAATTATTCTGGTTTTTGTATGCGCAGCTATTAAAATGCCGGCAGTTCCAACAATGTTGTTAAATATTTTTGTCACGAGTGTTATGATTTTTATCCAGAATCCACGACTCCCGTTAAAGCAGTTAGCGAGCATCATTACAAATGGCTTTGTTGCAAAAACTGGAGATACGACTGTCAACACGCTTTTATCACGTGGAGGGATTGTCAGTATGATGCCAACCGTTGCTTTAATTGTTTTGACTTTATCGCTCGGCGGACTTTTAGTCAGATTTGGATTAATAAAAACTGTAATGGATCCCTTGGGAGCACATCTTAATAGCTCAGGTAAGCTGATAGCGGCGGGGATTTTTACATGTATTGGTGTTAATGTATTCGTTGGCGAACAATTTTTATCGATTATTTTACCTGGGCGGGCATTTAAACGAATGTTTAATGCTGGTGGTTTGGCGAATAACGCGTTAGGTCGAGTTCTTGAAGATGGTGGTACGGTTATTAACTACTTAGTTCCGTGGGGAGTAGGTGGAGTTTTTTTGGCTAATACCTTGAGCGTGCCCACGTTGCACTACCTGCCTTTTGTTTTCTTCAGCCTCCTATGTCCTCTTTTTTCACTTTTGAGCGGCTTTACAGGAATAGGTTTAAAACGGAGTATTTCTCCCCAATCGGCGGAAAGTTCGAGACTTGTAGAAGAAAAGCAGAGCAATTAGTACTTTCCTAAAAAATTCATATGGACTGAAACATGCTATAAACTAGAAAACAAAGTGAAGGGTATATGATGTGATGCGCATAACTACAGACATTGTAAACAGCTCTTCAATTACATGTAAATGAATGTACGCAGCAATATTCAAAGAATAACGTCTATTGTATCCTTCTTAACTATGCGTTTTTTCAGAGAGAAAATTAAGTATGCAATCGTTTTACTAAAGTCAGCACAACTGCTATACTTAGCCATATATAGGTAGCGTTAATTTTTAATGTTTATAAGCTGAAAGTCAGCTGGTAGGAGGAGTTGAATGCGCTTTTTCACACTTTTAGAATTAAAAGAACAAGCACTAAGAATACAAAAAAGATATAAGATACAGCTTTTGAGTGCTATCAAAGGGCGAGCCCGTCTGAGTTCACCATACTGGAAGGGAAACGATCTTTTGCTAAACGATTTAAGCAACTATCTTGAAACGATAGATGAAATAAAAAGTGTACATACTACACCTTTGATCGGAACGATTACGATTCAGTATTTGATTCCAAAGGAGTTCCCGCTTGATCGCATTTTGGAGATAGAAAAGGCAGTTGACGCAATTCATCGAAAAAGGGGGGTTTTGAATGAATAACCTAATTGGCTTAGGGGTAATGTCTTTAGGGATGAAAGGTTATCAGAAGATTCTGCGTACACAAAAGATAACGGTAAAATATGCTAACCGATATCGCTTAAGATTACAATGCAACAGATGGAAGAATAGATATATTCTTGCTTATCTTGAAAAGGAATTAAGCAAGGGGAAAAACATAAGTGTGGTTCAAGGCTCTGAAGTATTGGGAACACTTTTGTTTGTTTTTGAGAAAGAAAGTTTTACTCAAGAAGAATTTACTGCATTTTTAAATTATGTGGTTAGACAAACTGATTTGGCATACGAATATGCACCAGTAACGTTGTTAAATCGTATTTACGAACAAAAGATTCGTGCAGATGGCTTGTTGAAGCACGCTACGTTGGGGTTAGTCGATGTTGATACTGCCTTTTTTCTTTACACCGTTATTCAAGGTACAAGGTTAATGAAGTCGACTCCGCAAACAGCTTTAGGATTTTTATGGTGGAGTTACACGATCTTAGAACGCTCTAATAGGAAGCGTGTTGCAAATTGAGAATAATCCATCAGTTACCTGGCAGATTAAGAATCCAATTGACTAAAAAAGAGGTTCAACCGTGGGGAAAAGGGGCTCTTGAGGCTTGTGCAAGACGAGCAGCTTACATCTATAGCGCTAGTTACAGTGAGCACACACACAGTTTGTTAGTTTATTATGAGCATCAGACAAATGCTGAGGAAATAATCACATCATTAAGTGAAAAAATAGGACCGCACCAAAGATTTAGCGGAAGCAAAGTACTGAGTTTAACAGGGATAATGGGCTTGTCTTTGCTAACCGAGGAGTACCTGAAGGTGTACGGTGCAAGATTCTGCACGCGTTCTTTAGTAGCATTAAACTTGTTGGGAAACATTAGTTTGAACCCGCATGTTTTTAAAAAGGGGCTTACGCAGTTGGTAAGGCTTCATCCCACTGCGGAAAGTTTGACAGCTGTTAGTGTTTTGGCGGCACATTTGACGCTTCAACCCCTTACGGCAACGATAGTATGATGATGAGCGGCTTCTCTGACTATCTTGAAGAATTGACAAGCAGACAAAGTCATAACTTCTTGTATAGTTCTGTCAGAAAAAATTCCAAAATAATTCATCGTATTGAAAATGATGAAGTGGTAGATGTTCCATTAGCGAAAGTCAAAAGCGGTGAAATAATTGCGTTTTATACGGGTGAAAAAATTCTCGTTGATGGTGAGATAATGGCAGGGAATGCAGTGATAAATGAAGCAAGTATCACAGGTGAATATCAAGCTGCTGTTAAAACTAAGGGTAACGTTGTCTTTGCAGGAACAGTTATAGAAAGTGGACAACTTAGGGTAAAAGCTGAAAAATTAGGAACTCAGACTGAAGAAGCGGCGATTTATCGTCTACTAGCAGAAGCAGAAACAAATAAAAGCAGGCTGCAGAAATCGGCGGATGCCCTTGCACAGAAAATGGTCCCTATCTCATTTGGAGTTGCAACAGCTACCTATTTGTTGACGCAAAATTGGCTCAAAGCTGTTGGAATTCTTGTAATAGATTTCGTGTGTGGAGTGAAACTATCAAGTGAAATAGCTATCCTAGCAACGATGAACCATTTCACACAGAAAGGTATTGTTATTAAGGGTGGTCAAGCGATAGAAAACACAGCCCGAGTAAGGGAAGTTATTTTTGACAAAACTGGAACCTTAACAGTTGGAAAACCGGTAATTCAAAAGATATTAGTTTCAGAAAACTTCTCACAGGACGAATTGCTGCGTGCAGGTGCGTATGCTGAACAACACGCCAGCCATCCTCTGGGGCGGGCGTTAATGGCTGAAAGCGAGAAGAGAGGACTTGCTTACCCTAGCCTTCAGATTGCGGATGAAGAGGTTATAACTGGTTACGGAATTATTGCTAGGAATTACCAACAGAAGGATACAGTCATTGTTGGTTCCCTAAAAATAATGAGAAGATTCAAAGTGCAGGGATTCGAACGGATTTCTGAAAATTACACCGAACTGAGCAATGCGATCTATCTTGCTGTTAATGACAAAGCGTTAGGAATAGTTTTGATTAGCGATCAAGTACGTCCAGCGATGGCTAAAACAATCCAGCAGTTAAGAAATTTAAATATTGCTAAGATTACTATGCTGACAGGTGATAGAGGTGCTGCAGCGTCTGAAGTGGCAGAGCAATTAGGGATCACGAATGTTAGAAGCGAGTTGTTACCAAGAGATAAGGTTGATTATATTAAGAGGGCTGAAAAGAACCATCCAGTAATGATGGTGGGTGATGGTTTAAATGATTCGGCTGCATTGAAATGGAGCACTGTTGGTGTCGCCTTAGGCTCGCATGCTAGTGATGCTGCCAAGAGTGCAAGCGATATTTTCATCAATGATGGGCGCCCAGAAGTTATCTCGGACGCCGTCTATGCATCACAGAAAACAATGAGGGTCATTAAACAAAATTATGCTGGTGTTTTAGGATTTAATGTTTCGGCGATTATTCTAAGTTTCAATGGGAAAATAAATCCCATTGTCGGGGCATTTATTCACAATGGAACAACAATAGGGGTCATACTACGTTCGTTGTTAAAGCTTCATTAAGAAGGGGAAGGTGGCAAAAGGCATGTTGATTTTACACGAAATACCTGGGCGAATTCGTGTCTATTACGAGACCTTGGTTTTTTCTGAAAAGAACCGCAGGCGAATTCAAGGAAATCTTGCGCAGAAAAAGGGCATTCTTAGTTTTCGAGTGGAACCGCGCATAACAACTTTAACTGTTCGTTACGATCCAGCAGTTTTGGATCTGAATGAGGTGGTTAGAACACTGCTAGTTTTCCAACTTTATAATGATGGTGAGCACATTTCAAGAACCTATGTGCAGGGGCAGAAGTCATTTGAGAGAGAAGTGCAGAGATCTGCAATATCTGGTATTTTGCTGGCGGCGAGCTTTGGATTGAAACTTGTTGGATATCCAAATGTTTTGCTTGATACTTTTGCTACTGTTTTTACAGGATATACGATCTTATCCCATGGTGATCGCAGAAAAGGGCGCTTCCATCATCCTGACGTCTTAACTGCTTTTATTACTTCATTTACGCTAGGGCCAAAAAAGATGACGGAAGTGGCACTTACATCTTGGGTTATCAATTTGCTTGAATTGATAAATGACTATCAAAAATTGAATAATCATCAGGCATTGTTGCAAAAAAGTATATAATTTGAAGTTTCTTAGAAAAAATATTACACTTAATGAGTATTGATGAGTTATTTTAATGTGAGGAGATGATATAATGATTAATTTTGACAAGGATTTTTTGGCTGGATTTGTTAGCGGAGCAGTTGTTGGTGCAACAGGGTACAAGTTACTCGAAGATAATGCTGGTGATTTAAAACGTTTGGTAAAAAGCACGGGAAATTCTTTAAAGACATCAACATCAGGAAATCTCAATGCAGAGCCGACGCTTGAAGAATTGACGATGCAAAAGGAAAATTTAGAAGATCTGATTGCAGAAAAAGAACTAAAGCTTAAAGATGAGACGGATAAAAAATAGCGATGAACTTTATAAGATCCAAAGGACTCGGGATGTCTGGCAGGAATTAGTTGCTGAACTTAAACTGAGTCTTTTTTGTGTGTAAGAATAATCAGGATACAATAAAAAAAGACTTGCAGCAACTGCAAGTCTTCCATAACTCATTCTGTTAACAACAAACTGCTCAGGTAGGATTCGAACCTACGACCTCTTGATTAACAGTCAATTATTCTACCACTGAACTACTGAGCAATGACAATTAATAGCACGTATATATTTATACCATATCATCAATGCTTTGTAAACATCTTTTTTTGTTTAATAAGCAGCAGTATGTAGTAGGTAAAATTGTTTAAGCTAAAATGAAATAGGATCAATCAAATTCTTCATATTCGTTAGGATCTTGATTGTCGATGCGCCCATCTGCCTGTGTTAAAGCATTGATTGCAGCGAGTTCTGAGCCCTCCAATTTAAAATCAAAAATATCTAGATTGGCACGTTGATGAAGTAGATTGCTTGACTTAGGAATTGGAACGACTCCGCGGTCAATATGCCAACGCAGAACTATTTGACCAACGTTTTTGTGATACTTAGCAGCGAGCTTTTGAATCGTCGGATCTTGGAGAACTTTACTCCCGCGTCCGAGAGGGCTCCATGCTTCAGTTGCAATTCCGCGTTTTTCGTCTTCTTGCAACATCCGTTCTTGAATCCACAGGGGATGTACTTCGATTTGATTGACTGCTGGAGTAACACCTGTTTCGTTAGTAAGGCGATCAAGATGTTCAGGTTCAAAGTTTGAAACACCAATTGAACGAATCAAACCTAGCTTCTGAGCGGTGATGAGAGCTCGCCATGCCTCAACATAATGATCTCTTTTAGGCAATGGCCAATGAATCAGGTATAAGTCAAAATATGTGAGTCCCATGCGGCACAGTGATTCCTGAATACTCATCAGCGCATCATCATAATGATGGTACTTACCTGGTAACTTCGAAGTAATGGTGAAGGCCGAGCGAGGTACACCCGAACGACGAACGGCTTCCCCGACGATGCCTTCACTATCGTAATTAGTAGATGTATCAAGCAAGCGATATCCATCCTGAATAGCGGAGAGAACCTGATCAATTCCTTGACCTCCGCGTACCTGATAGGTTCCAAGACCAATAAAGGGGATGCGATGACCATCGTTAAGGGTTTTTTTAGGAATATTCATAAGTAAGTCTCCTCCTCAATTATTTTAGTAGCATTTCACAATTCACAAAAAATCCGCCACTAACGTGCATCTTTAAGATAATACTTTAAGATAGTTTTGTGAAATATACTGCTTTCGACAATGCATAAAATTTACCGTAAAATGAAAAAGCAGATGAAATAACACACCAGCCTATGGTAATATTAGGATAGAGCTTAGGAAGGGAGGTGGGCTCATGGATAAAAGAGAAAAAGGTCTTATTTTTACCAGAATCGATGATATCGAAGCAGTATTGCGCGAAGGACAAAATGTTTTAAGCACTTCAGAAGTTATAAATGTGCTGCGCTCCCTTAAAAATGATATCAATACGATCTAATTTTTTACTAGTAATTTCTTTTCTGGTTGAATAAGCGGCAGACTGAGTCAAGCAAATAAATTAATATTCGTATGTACGTCAGAAACAAATGGGCATTAATTTATTTACTTAAACACATGCAATGGGATTCACGTAGATCCCCAACAAAAAAACTCACTAGCAAGATCAGTTTAATTTGCGCAGTGGGTTTTTTTATTGTAGCAAAGTAAGTTGTCTTACATTCTTTGATGACTGATAATAGCATAATATTCAAGAATAGAGAGGTGCGGTACAGGTGGCAAAATTTGATAATCTTTATGATCACTCATTTTATTATTTTATAGGAGTTTATGCTTTTCAGTTGTTCTTGGCATGTGTTCTGTACCTTTATTTACCTAATATAATTCCATTACACACAGGACTAAATTCCGTGGATTCTTATAGCAAGGAAAAATGGTTTAGTTTGTTTGTTCCATGTTTAATGATGTTTTTCAGTTGTATGTGCAAATCTGATTTTATAGAGCAATGGTTCCCACAAGCTATATTCAGCATATCTTTGGTGAAATTATTTATGCTTTTGCTGCAAATATTAGGCTTGTTGGCTTCGATAAGGTACTTTTTGGCCTTGATAATGCTTGCTCTCAAGTGAGTAACTGTTTTCTGCACAAAAAAACAGTAACCATAAGGACTTTGACATCCTATGATTACTGGTAGTAAACCTCTGATGGGTGGCCAGGGGATCGAACCCTGGACCCACGGATTAAGAGTCCGTTGCTCTGCCAGCTGAGCTAGCCACCCATAACTTATCAACAAGAGATATGTTACCATTTATGTCGATGAGATGCAACCTAAAAATTGAAAAAAATTACAAAAGGAGATTTTTTATCAGGCAGCACCAAGATTCTGAATTAACTGTGACGACGTCCAATAGTTTTGAAGATGCGTTTCAGCAGAAAATAAAGAAGTGGAACGCAAATAGCGGTTGAGATAGAGTTAATCACCGTTGCTGGTAAGCTGAAAAATGACGCAACGATGGCAGCCTTGAATGACGTCCCTACCATCAAAGCTTCAGCGATCGATGTACAGTATGAAGTAATAATCTTAAGAGCACCAGCTGCAACTGCAATGATGGTAATATTTCGTTTGCTATCGTTGTAGCGCATTAGCTTCATTATAGAACTAACAACAATAGCAACAATTGCTATTTCCAACATCGTCAGCCATGATGTTAAGGCGTAGCCGTTCAATATATCAAAACCACCTAGTCCAATTATTCCCGCTAAAGCGCCATTGCGCAGCCCAAGAAACAAAACAGCGAGAATTGCTAAGGTATTACCGAAATGAATAAAAGGCCTTCCAACAAGGGCAGGAATCGGTATTCTGAAAATAAAGATACCAAGATAAATAAGAGCAGTAAAGAGTCCAGTCATTATTATTGCTTGGAGCGAATTTTTATTGTAATGTAGCATTCCTATCCCTTCCTTTGAAGCTGTTCAATTTCTTTTAACAATTGTGGCAGATGCGAAGCGTAGTCGACACCATAACGATTATCAAACTCTGGAATTGCAAGTGAACTTTGGATCGATTTGCTAACAAATTCCATAGATTTTTTAACGGCCCCTTTAAGACTTGCACCATGTACTAACATAATAAAAAGCACACTGGCAAAAATATCTCCAGTACCAAAGTAGCTGCCAGGCAGTTTGGGTCGCTGCTGATCCCATATTTCCTGGGAAATTTCATCATAGCCCAGAACAGCAACTTGACCGTTTGTTAAATGAACACCCGTTAAAATGGCTTGTTGAATATCAAAACGGTGCCTTAGTTCTTTTAACAGTGCATGTGCTTCAGTAAGAGTCAGCGGATGCTTGGGTGGTTCATTGCCCAAAAGCAAGGCAGCCTCAGTTACGTTAGGAGTAATTAAGCTGGCTTTGACGATCAATTTTCGCATGCCTTTGACATAGTTGTCATCAAAGCCATGATACAAGCTGCCGTTGTCCCCCATCACTGGATCAATAAGGTTAAAAGACTGGGGAGCAACGAGTTTGTCAAAATAATGCAAGATGGTATTTAAGGGTCTCTGTCCTAAATAACCAAGATAAGCAGCTGAAAATTTAAGCCCTAGAGACTCCCAATGATCTATTATTTTTACAACTTCATTACTTAAGTCGAGATATGTGTTGGCACCAAATCCACCTGTGTGAGTTGAAAGTAAAGCTGTTGGCAGAATGTTTGGCCTAAGCCCCGCTGCTCCCAACAAGGGCAGCGCAACTCCCATTGAGACTTGACCAACACAAGATAGGTCTTGGACGACGAGAACATTTGTCGCCATAATGTCACCTCCGTATACGCTAATAAAGTATCAATAGTATAACATAACTCAAGGTGAATCATTGATTCATTTTGTGCTTAGCGCATGGAGGATGACAAACTGAAGGCTAGTTGGTTTTAGATTAAGGATAGGTTATAATGAAGTGGACTATGGTTTGATGAGTTTAGTAGCTAGATTTTATTTGAAGAAATAACTGAAGTTGAGCGTAGATTATAATCAACCAGTAATAAAAATTACAGAAATGTTTTTGGACCGCTTAAGCAGTCAGTGTAGGAAGCGGTTATTGGAGGGAGTTAGAAGATGAAGAAGATATTAGTTGTGGATGATGAAAAACCAATTTCTGATATAGTTAAATTTAATTTGACAAAAGAAGGCTTTGATGTTTACACGGCCTATGATGGCGAGGAAGCTTTAAAGCAAGTTAAGGAAGTTAATCCAGATTTGATCTTACTTGATATCATGCTACCGAAAATTGATGGTCTCGAAGTTGCACGCGAAATAAGAAAAACACACGATATGCCGATTATTATGGTGACAGCTAAAGATGCTGAAATAGATAAAGTACTGGGCTTAGAATTGGGAGCCGATGACTATGTCACTAAACCTTTTTCGAACCGTGAACTGGTTGCCCGTGTCAAGGCTAATTTGCGGCGTCAGTCGAGTGCAGCAGCGACGGCACAGAATGAGGAAGAAAATAAAAACAATGAAATTACGATTGGTGATTTGACGATTCATCCGGAAGCTTACATGGTTTCTAAGCGTGATGAAAAAATTGAATTGACGCACCGTGAGTTTGAATTGTTGTATTACTTAGCCAAGCATATTGGTCAGGTTATGACGCGTGAACATCTTTTACAGACTGTATGGGGCTACGATTACTTTGGAGATGTTAGAACGGTTGATGTGACAGTGCGCCGTTTACGTGAAAAAGTTGAAGATAATCCTAGCCGACCGACGTGGTTAGTAACTCGGCGCGGTGTTGGTTACTACTTGCGCAATCCAGAAGCAGAATAGAACTTAGGTCAGTGGAGTTGTAATGAATAAAAAACTACATTTCTTTCAATCTATACATTTTAAAATAGCTCTCGTTTTTGCACTGTTATTTTTAATAACGTTTCAAATAATCGGAGCTTATTTTGTGCAACAATTGAAAAAGGATAACCTGAAAACGTTCAAGCAACAGGTGGAATTGTCAAGTTATGTCGATAACTCTTTGATTGATAATCTGTCTAAGGGAGATACCAGAAACGCTAACGCGAATATTCGGGATATTCTAGAAGACATCAATAATTCTAATGTGACCCAAGTTCAGGTGGTGGACACTAAAGGAACGATCAGGGGAGACAGTGATGTTAACAGTCAGTCATGGGTTGGCCAGAAAACGACTGATGAAGATATCAAACAAGTTCTCTACAATGGTAGAACTTACACCAAGTTAACCTACGATAAGAGCGATGACAAACGTTATTATGTTTCGATCACGCCTTTATTCAGTTCGAGTGGGAATACCAACACTCTGGTAGGTGCAGTTTATCTCAGAGCAAGCTTGGAGCAGGTTTATTCGTCCCTCAGCAATGTAACAGTTATCTTTTTCTCGGCCTCACTGATAGCTACAGGTCTAGGTCTATTTCTAGCAATTTTAATTTCGCGTGAGATCACGCAACCGATTGATGAAATGAAAAAGCAGACCTCTAGAATTGCGCGTGGAGATTATTCTGGGCAGGTGCATGTATATGGCAATGATGAGCTGGGTCAGTTAGCTCAAGCCGTTAATAACTTGTCTGTCCGTGTTGAAGAGGCTCAGGAATCATCTGAAGCTGAACGACGACGGCTAGATAGTGTCCTGTCGCACATGTCTGACGGGGTTATTGCGACTGATCGGCGTGGTAATGTCATCATTATGAATGAAACGGCTTCTGAAGCACTTGATACTGATGCTGATGAGGTAGATGGGCAATCGATTTTAGATGTTCTGAATATTCGGGGACGTTACACCCTGCGTGATCTGTTGGAAAAGCATGATGAAATTATCCTTGATCTATCTGATGAAGAGCATGAGCAAGTATTAAATGCTTACTTCTCACTTATCCAACGGGAATCTGGGTTTATTAGCGGGCTCGTATGTGTGTTACATGATGTCACTGAACAGAAAAAAATTGATCGCGAACGCCGCCAATTTGTTTCCAATGTTTCCCATGAGTTGCGGACACCGCTAACAAGTATGCGCAGCTATATAGAGGCATTGAATGATGGTGCATGGAAGGATCCTAAGGTTGCACCTAATTTCTTGAAAGTAACCCAAGATGAAACGGATCGAATGATAAGAATGATCAATGATTTGTTGAGTCTATCTAGGATGGATTCGGGAACTTCAAAACTTGATTTGGAATTGGTTAATTTGAATGAACTATATAACTATATCCTTGATCGGTTTGACATGATGCTAAAAACAGACACGAACGACAACTCGCAAAAAGTTAAGAAAAACTATACCATCAAGCGTGATTTCACACGCAGAGAGTTATGGGTCGAGATAGATACGGACAAGTTCATGCAAGTTGTTGACAACATTATGAATAATGCTATTAAATATTCACCAGATGGAGGCATTGTTACTTGTCGCCTTTTAGAGACGCATAATCACGTTATTTTAAGTATCTCCGACCAAGGCTTAGGGATTCCTAAAAAGGATGTGGCGCATATATTCGACCGCTTCTTCAGGGTAGACAAAGCAAGATCGCGTGCACAAGGAGGAACTGGCTTAGGGTTAGCTATTTCAAAAGAAGTAATTGAAATGCATGGAGGAAAAATATGGGTCGATAGTATAGAAGGAAAGGGCTCAACATTCTATATCTCATTGCCTTACGAAGAATATGAGGGGGATCTGTGGGATGAAAATTAGAAACTTCTTATTACACTTCGGATTGACGATCACTGTGATCCTCAGTGTGGTCTTAACTACGATTATCTTAACGAATCCAGCAACTTTTCAGCGCGATTCAAAAACAACCACCTCACCAGGCGAGAATGATGCAACAACAAGCAATAAAACGTTAAGTGACATTTATGCGCCTGTTCAGATAATCCTGAATCAGGAGCGGAAGCAGCACCAATTGTATAGCCCCCAAACAAATATGATAAATAATTTTTGCAGTGAGATTCGCAAGTGGACGGCAAATGAGAATATAACTAAAACGACTTTCAAAAATGAAGAAGAGTATGTTGCATTTTTAGAACAAAAAAACGCAATTGTGTTGAATTACGCGGATCAGATGACAATAAAACTATTCAACCAGACATTTTCACAAAAAATCAAGGGTCATCAAGGGGATAAATACAACCGCATTTTAGTGCCTTTAAATCAGAAGAAAGTAGTCTATCTGCTGAATGATCAAGCAAAAAGTGTTTACAAAGTGTCATTTACTAATAAAAATAGCAAAAAAATAAAAAAATTAGTAAATAGTAAAGGGATAAAAAAATTGCAGGTAGAATACTATCTGTTGGATGGTCATCTAGCAATGTTTTATTTGAACAATGTGCAGATGCCGCATTATACCTATTTAATCAACAAAGCAAATGCGAGTTCCTTCGTCACACGACTATTAGATTCTAGTGGGGGAAACTCAATTTCAACTAAAATGCAGAAGGATAAGATTATTTACTCAGATGGAGCTGATAATCGAATGACGGTCGAAGACCACACCAATAGGATAAAGTACGCTAATTATTCTAATTCTGACTATAACAATAGTACGGTGGAGAGACAGTCTTTCAACGATCATTTAAAGAATAGTTTTACGAAACTTAATTCAATCGGGGCACCACTTGACGATGTGCATTACTCAGAGTTCTACCAAGCAAGCGGCACCGTTGTATATAGGAGTTATGTGGCTGGCTTCCCAATCATTAATAAAAATAATTATGGGGCCTTTAAGATTCAAACGATGAATTCTGGTGGTTTGAAATACGATTTTTCACTTTTGAGCTTGCAGGTTCCTGTACCTTCAGGGGATAAGAATGTTACATTGCCGCCAACGATAACTGTTTATCAAAATCTGATAAATGCTGGTTATTCGGCAAATAAAGTAAAAAACATTCAGGTTGGTTATAGTTGGAGGAAAAATGAAGCTTCGAATTTGGTCATTGATTTAGTACCAACGTATTTTGTAAACTATGATGGTGAATGGATCGAGTATAATGAGTTGTTGAATCCAACTTCGGATGTTGGAAACTAGATGAAAGGACGGCGCGAGAAATGAATTTTAAACGAATTGAATTGATCTTTTTTATTGCGTTTATTGCGCTGGACATCTTTTTATTTACTTCTTATACGCAAAGAGATAATGCAGTCGAATCAACAGCTAACACCTCGTCAAGAAATACGCCCACTTCGATCATGAAAAGTATTCGCAATGATCAAATATCTTATGGAACTTTATCTAATAAGAGAAGAGAAGGCTTCTACATCGCTAGTCCGACAAAAAGCAATCTTAAGGATCGCTCAAACCAGCTTCAAGGAGTGCTTTGGTCGTATAATAATCATAAGCTGACAGTTGATTTTGGAACTAGTATAAAAATCAGAGATGCTGCTAATCCGCAAAAAACGTTGGATGAGGTTGTTGAGGATAGTACAAAAGTAATTGACGGGAAAGATTATCAATATGATAGCTATCTATCGACTAAAAGAACGGTTGTCTATACGCAGAAAGCCTCAGGGTGGCCCGTGTATACAACAAATGGACAGATTCGTTTTGCTATTCGAAATGGGTACGTTACTGAGTATACACAGGGACATTTGGCAAAGATCGAAACATTACGTGAGAAAAAACCAATGATCAGTCAACAGCGGGCTTTGATCTGGCTATATCAATATAATAAACTAATCAATAACAGCACAGTTGAGTGGGTGCGCTTAGGGTATACACAATTGTTGACTGTCAATGACAGTACAGTCTATATACCAACATGGGTAATCAAAGTGAAAAGTGATTCCTCGGGAAGCGTCCAATATCGGAGAATAAATGCATTTACAGGTGCATTTATGGAGGAAGCAAATTAGTTATTATACTACTAGAAAATATGTAAAGATAGGAATCAAGAAGGAGAAGACAATAGAATGGCGATGGAGAATCAGCAGGAAGATACGATGAAGATTAGTGTGTTGGCCAGCGGAAGTACTGGCAATGTTACATATGTTGAAACACCTAAACGCAAAATCCTTGTTGATGCAGGGTTGAGCGGCAAAAAGATAGCTGGTTTGATGAAGTCGATTGGACGTGATCTGAGCGATGTTGACAGTTTGCTGGTAACACATGAGCACAGCGATCACTGCAAGGGTGTCGGAGTACTTGCTCGGAAATACCATCTCAATGTGTACGCCAATGAAGGTACTTGGGATGCAATGGCACATAAAATCGGAAAAGTTCCGCTTGAACAGAAACACATCTTCGAAATGGGAAAAACGATGTCATTTGGAGATCTCGATGTTGAAAGTTTCGGGGTTTCACATGATGCGGCAGAACCCCAATTCTATCAAGTACATCACAACGGACACTCCTTTGTTATTTTGACCGATACGGGGTATGTTTCTGAAGGGGTTGAAGGAGTGATTAAAAACGCTGATGGGTATTTGTTGGAATGCAATCACGATGTTGAAATGCTGCGAATGGGTGCCTATCCATGGCCGCTAAAACAGAGAATATTGAGCGATCGTGGACATCTTTCGAATGATGACGGAGCAACTGCTTTAATGGATATTTTGGGCAGAAATACAAAAAAAATTTATCTCGGACATCTGAGTCAGGATAATAACGTTAAAGAACTAGCGCATCTGACTGTTGCTTCAACGATGAAGCAACATGATTTTGGAGTAGGTCATGATTTTAATATTCTTGATACAGACCCTGATAAAGCAACGAAATTGACAATTATTTGATAAATTTAGTTTTTTTTAGACAAATTTAGGATTTTATTCATGCTTTTTTCAAACTTTATCGTTAAAATAAAAACATGCACATGTAGGGATAATTTAATCGGGAGGGAGGGTAGTGTTTTTTCCTGATTCGGAAAGAGCACAAAACTCATGAAGAATGGTAATGAGCAAAAGGAAAAAGATGCAAAATACAGTGAAGTTGGTTCTGGCAATAATAATAGCGGCAAACGTTCCAGTATGTTGAAGATTTTTATCGTAGCACTGGTAGGTGGTGTGATAGGCGGCGGCGCGATTGTTGGTGGATACACTATTTACCAGCAGAATGAATCGAGCTCTGTTATGACGGATAATTCCAAGGGGCAAACAGGGGTCAGCAATATTAAGGTTAATGTAAGTACACAGAGTACAAAAGCATTCAACAAGATTCAAAACGCGGTTGTTTCGGTGGAAGCCTATTCCACAAAAAGTTCAGGTGACTCATTAGACGATATCTTTGGTTCTGATTCTGGTAGTAGTGGTGCAACATCAGAGAGTGAAGGTTCAGGAGTAATCTACAAAAGGGATGGCAACACTGCTTTTGTTGCAACTAATAATCATGTTATCTCCGGTTCAGATAAAGTGGAAGTTCTGCTGAATAGCGGCAAAAAGGAAACTGCCACTGTTGTTGGACATGATTCTGTTACTGATTTGGCAGTTTTGAAAATTAATGCCAAGAATGTCAAACAAGTAGCTTCATTTGGCAATTCAGACAATATTCAGGTTGGACAAACAGCACTTGCCATCGGTTCGCCATTGGGTTCAACTTATGCAACTTCATTGACACAAGGTATTATTTCAGCTAAAAAGAGAACGATTGATACAACGGATAGTTCGGGTGTAAATACGGGACAGACAACGGTCATTCAGACTGATGCTGCGATTAACCCCGGTAATTCGGGGGGACCGCTGATCAACCTTGCTGGGCAGGTTATTGGAATCAACTCAATGAAACTTGCAAATACGGGTTCAAGTTCGGCATCAACTAGTTCGACTTCTGTAGAGGGAATGGGTTTTGCAATTCCAAGTAATGAAGTTGTTAAAGTTATCAACTTGCTGGTAAAAGATGGGAAGATCAAGCGACCAGCTTTGGGAATTTCACTAGTAGATTTGAGTTACGTTTCAACAAGCGACCAAAAGTCAGTGTTGAAACTGCCAACAAGTGTTACAAACGGAGTTGTGGTATTGAAGGTTGCTAACAATTCACCACTTAAGGCAGCAGGGATAACAAAGTATGATGTTATTACCTCTTTAGACGGCAAAGAGGTCAAAGGCCTATCATCATTGCGTGAAGTATTATATGATCATAAAATAGGTGACACAGTGGAGATTAAGTACTATCATGAGGGTTCGCAGAAAACTGCGAATGTCAAATTGACACTTGAGGCCAATGATTCGAATACAACTACCTCGTCGAATTCAGGTAACTAGTTTAAGATAAAGTTTATAGATAATTGTAGATTAAAAAGAGCGCTCGGTGTGAACGACAAAAACACTGTAGCGCCTCTTTTTTTGGAGACAAACGGTGGATAAGTCTTTATTTGTGGATAAAAAAGTGATTTACTTAAATAGTGCTTGTTGAAAAAATGCTTAGTTGTTGATATGTCAGCTTCTTAATTGATTTTTAGTTATCCACAGGTGTGTGTGAAAGCTGTGATTAACTTTTTGCCAGAATGATGATTACACCTCGTAATGCCTGTATAGCAAGGTCTTTGGCAAGAAAAGCAAGAAGGTTAACACTGTTGATAACTGTGGATAACTAATTTAAGCTTGACAAATTTGGAATTAATAAATGTTGTGACGAAAATTTGTTCGGTCCAATATGTAGAAAATAGCCTGTGGATAAGTGGATAACTTTGGGGATAAGTTGTGAAAAGGTGGAGAGTTATGAACATCAAAATAGTTGTTGTGGGTAAATTGAAGGAGAAATATTTGAAACAGGGAATTGCAGAGTACGCTAAAAGACTTAGCAAATTCTGTAAATTCAAGATTATGGAAGTTGCAGATGAAAAAGCTCCTGAAAAATTAAGTAATTCAGAAATGGAGCAGGTCAAAATAGTTGAAGGTAAACGTATTTTGGACAAGATCAAGGACAAGGAATATGTATATGCTTTGGCAATTTTAGGAAAGGAACGTTCATCTGAGGAATTGGCAGATGAGCTTCAAAAACTGGGTACCTACGGACATAGCGATGTAACATTTGTTATAGGCGGGTCACTGGGGTTGAGCGAAGCAGTTCTCGAACGAGCAAACACACAAGTTTCATTTGGACGCTTTACGCTACCTCACCAGTTGATGCGGCTTGTGCTAACAGAGCAGATCTATAGGGGATTTATGATTAACGCAGGAAGAACTTATAATAAATAATAGTATTGCAAAGAAGCCCGTGCAGAGCAGTGTTACCAAAACGGTGCTAGTCTTTTTGAGAAACTACCCTTTTAATTGTGATAAGAGTTATTCGATTTCTAAAAATATTATTGGGGTGGTTTTACTATGAAGAAAAAAACATTGTATTGGTCGTTAGCATACACATTAACCGAAATTACTGCTGTTATATTTTCAAGTATAGCTATAGTTTTGCGACCATACTCCGGCGTAAGCATATTGGGGATGTTCGGAATGACTTATATATTGGTGTTTGGAATGAAATTCAATATTTTCAAACATAAAAATTGGTATACGCGACGATATAAATCTGAAACAGCTAACTTTTTTAATTTTATTTTGGTTATTATTTCTTGGAATTTATTGTTAATCCCTCTACAGACTAACGGGATTAAATTGATACAAACACCTGTAGCGGTTGTTGTGGTAGTTCTTTTTTGTTGTCCATTGGTTCATTTTTGGTCATTTCATTTTGGCAATAATCATTTTTTTGTTTTCTTTCAAAGTGTTCTAGTTCTTTTAATAGTTAGTGGCTTTTTTAATGGAATTTCTATTGCTTTGATCAATAGCTTTGCCACAGGATCAAGTACGGTTCGTTTTGTCGGCAGCGTAATAGCTGCAATCGTACTAGGTATTAAATTAATTAATAAACAGATACGAGTTAACCGTCAAACCGCTATTAATTCACTAAGCCAAAATTTTTCACTAGGCTTGTGGCTTATTATTATATTTTTCCATATCATTCTGTTGTGTTTTGATGCGGGTAAATACTTGGCAACTGACAGTTAAAGGTAGTTTAATTGGAATATATGCTGGACTGATTGAAGAAATGGTGGCGCGTGTTCTCATTTTAGAGGCTTTTTTGAAATTGTGTCGTAACGATAAAAAAGGTGTGTGGAAAGCGCTTGTTCTTCAAGGGGGTGTTTTTGGATTAGCACATATTAGTGGTGTTTTTGTTGGAGAATCACTCGCAACATCAAGTGCGATTGCACTTGATGTTGCAGCCATGGGAATCTTGTGGGGTGTCATCTATTTAATTACTAAGCGTCTATGGATTGTTATTCTTTTACATTCATTGTGGGATATTGGCGAAAATTTTATTAGCCAAGAGTCAAATTTATCAATCCCTGGTATTTCGGGAATAGTTGTTGCTTTATTTGTGGGAACGGCGTTTACTATTATTGCTAAATATCTGTTTGACAAGTATTATTACTTACAGAAAAAGGAGAATATAGTTCCAGTGCCACTCAACCACATTTAGGAGGCAAATTGTGGAAATACACAAACAATTAAGGTGCGCGCGTGAAGCTATGGGTCTGACCCAGCAGGCGGTGGCGAACTCTTTATTTGTCACACGTCAAACAGTTTCTCGTTGGGAAACAGGTGCGCGTGAACCTTCTTTAACAGTTTTACATGATTTATCTGTCTTGTACAAGGTACCAATATCTGAATTAATTGGACAAGGCTCAATTACTGAAAAAAGAATTAATTTTTTTGCTATTTTAGGGAATATTGTGTTTGATTTTTTCTTGATAGCAACTATTGGACTGGGAACTTTGCTTGTTTTACTAATAGGTTGGATGATTTCTGGCTGTCTTATTTTAGGACCTCTTTATGCGGCCTATATGTGGCTATTTAATATCGGGGAGCTACATTTTGTTTTGTTCAGTTATCATCCAGAGGGCGCAGTTGAGGTGTTTTTCTACGTACTAACTTTTTTGGTTGGGTTATTTTTTATTTATGTAATGCTTTTTGTACATAAGTTATTGTACAGAATGGCTAAAAGTTATGTCAAATACACGCTCAAAACTATTAGATATACAACTATCAAAAAAAATTAAACCAATTGTTTATTAAATGTGTTGTTATTATATAACAACTAGTTTTGGATGCCGTAAAATAAGATAAATAATAATGTTCATCTAATACTAATCCCTTATGATACGACTAGCACAAGGGATTCTAAACGAATTGAAAAGCGCATACAAAAAAAGCTTGCCTATTTTGGCTGAGCACTTTATAATGTAAACGTAATCAAATAAAGAACGGATTGTAACTCTTTGAGGCATTACCGTGAAAATGTGCAGGTTGGCTGTAGCATTTTTGTGGTAGTGTCTTGGAGAGTTTTTTATTTAGGAGGGAAAAAATGTTTAATTTTTTAAAAAAGAATAAAGCCTTAGAAGTAGTTTGTCCAATAGCCGGAGTGTTAACAAGATTGGAAGATGTAAATGATCAGGTGTTTTCGACAAAAATGATGGGCGATGGTTTTGCTGTCAAACCTGCTAAAGGTGTCTCGACAATTTTCTCACCGGTTGATGGGACTGTAGTGTCGTTACCAGAATCCAAGCATGCAGTAGGAATTACAACAGAAGGAGGAGTTGATGTTCTGATACATGTCGGCATTGATACAGTTCAGCTAAATGGAAAAGGATTTAAAACATTTGTTAAACAACAGCAAAAGCTTAATGCAGGTGATGCTTTACTAGAGTTTGATGAAGCTTTCATGAGCAAACAAAAGCTCGATATGACAGTTATGACTATATTTACCGGTGGATATGACAAAGAAATTACGTTGACAGAAGACTTCGGTACAGCAGTTTCCAGCAAAAGTGTTTTATTAAGAGGGTAGGAAATTCAATTGAAAGTAAAGGAAGTGATAAAAAATGAAAGCGGTAAAAAAGATCAATAATAATGTTGCTGTTTGCGTAGATAACAATGGTGATGAACTGGTGGCATTCGGAAAAGGAATTGGTTTTTGCAGGATGCCATATGAAATAAAAGACATGAGGAAAATAACGATGACATTCTATCGTTTAGATACGCATAATTTTCAATTATTGAAAGAAATACCAGAAAACATCTTCGAGATTAGTGCGCAAATAGTAAATAGAGCTCAAAAAGTGCTTGCCCGTGAGTTGAATCCAAACGTGATCTTCAGTTTGGCAGATCATATAAACTTTGCAATTATTCGGCAAAAAAAATATAGAGAAATGAACCTGCCCTTTTCTTATGATGTAAAGCAGCTTTATCCTAAGGAATTTGAAATTGGAAAAATGGCACTGGGGCTAGTTAAAAAGCAGTTAGATGTGAACTTGCCTGAAAGTGAAAGTACAGCCATCGCGATGCACTTTATTAATTCACAAGCCGCCAACATAACATCCATAACGAGTGATACTTTTAATTTAATATCCGAGAAAACTATCGTCATTATTGAAAACTATTTTCAAATAACGATTGATCAAAATGAGTTTTCATACAACCGCTTTATAATGCATTTGCGTTATTATTTGATCCGCATTGCAGAAAACAAGCAAATAGTTGATGAAGCTAGTCAAGCAATTATACAAGCTTTTAAACAAGAATCTCCGAGGATATATGAATGTACGAAACAAATAGTGGCAATGATCGATGACGTATTAAATAACAAAAGTACAGACGATGAATTATTTTATCTAATGATTTATGTCAAAAGGATAGTCGTAAAATCATTGAATACAAAGGAGTAAGTCATGAAAAAAAGAAAAGACGAATTCAAAAAAATGGGTGTTGAAATTTTAAAAGAAGTAGGAGGGGCGGCGAATGTAGCTAGTGTAACACACTGTATGACCAGACTACGCTTCAATCTTAAAGATATGAGTTCTCCTAACGATGATGAAGTTAAAAAAATCAAGGGTGTCCTTGGAGTGATGCGGGCAGGGGGACAATATCAGGTTGTTATAGGACAGACAGTTAATGAAGTTTATGATGAAGTTGTCGCAGCTGGTGATTTAACGCAAGATAAACCAGTGGTTGAAGAAAATAGGCAAAATACTGCGAAGGAAAAGAAAACATGGAAAACTGTTGGTTCAGCGATCCTTAATAAAATAGCAGGCAGTTTGACACCGATTATTCCAATGCTTGTCGCAGCTTCAATGTTTAAAATGCTTGTCGCTGTTCTCGGACCAAACATGTTTAACATAATTTCTGCCAACAGTGATATTTATAAATTATTTTCTTTTGCGGGAAATGCAGGTTTTTACTTTTTCCCAATTATAATTGGGTACACCTCGGCCAAACAATTTAAGACTTCACCAATTTTAGGAATGTTTTTGGGCGCAATCATGCTTGATCCAAATTTAATAAATATAGTAAACGCCAAAAGAGCTTTCACGGTTTTTGGAATTCCCATGCAATTGGTAAATTATTCTAGTACGGTAGTCCCTATACTACTTTCGGTATGGATTATGTCGTACATTGAAAAATTTTTCAACAAGAAAATCCATGCGTCTATCAGAACTGTTTTTGCTCCCACTTTAACAATTTTGGTAATGTTGCCAATCAGTTTGTGCTTCATAGGCCCCTTAGGTGGTTTCCTGGGAAATTATATTTGCAACGGAATCTTAGCGTTTGGTCGTATGGGCGGGGTGCCTGCAATTATCGGCATTGCTCTTACTGGTGCTTTTTGGGAGCTGTTGGTTATTACTGGGATGCATTTAGTGATGATAAGCGCAATGATGCTTTTATTTGCTCAAAATGGATATGATAATTTTGTTAGTTTAGGTTCGGCAGCAGCAAGTTTATCCGTTTCGGGAATGTGCTTAGGAGCGGCCCTACGTTTAAAAAACAAGGAAGAACGTTCATTAGCTTTCAGTTACTTGGTTGCTGGAATTATCGGCGGAGTCACAGAGCCTGCTTTATATGGTGTTGCGATTCGTTACAAAAAACCGTTTATCGGGATGATGATTGGCGGTTTTTGCGGAGGCTTGTATGCAGGGGCGACACATCTTACTGCATATGTTCTTGTACCGATTGCCAATTTTCTTGCACTTTCGAGATATGTTGGAGGAACAACAATCAATGTTGTTAATGGAATACTAAGCGGGATAATTGCCTTCGCAGTGGCTGCACTTGCAACTTATATATTGGGGCTTGATACAGAGCACAAACTGCACTTTAATTTCAAACGGAAAATGAAAAGAGGGGGAAAACTTGAAAAAGTTAATTATTAGGGCAGATGATCTAGGTTATTCTAAAGCAGTTAATTATGGAATCTACGAATCTATTGTTAACGGAATAGTAAATAATGTCTGCGTTATGGTAAATACCCAGTTTTCCGAACACGGTATTGAATTGGTCAGAAACACAAAGGCGGATTTAGGACTGCACACCGTTATTTGTACAGGCAAACCAATAACAGCTCCTGATTTGGTTCCAAGTCTTACGACAAAAGACGGAATGTTTAAAACATCTAAAACCTATCGTAATGCGACTACAGATTTTGTTGTGTTTGATGAAGTTGTTCTTGAGATCGAAGCCCAATATCAAAAATTTGTTGAATTGACCGGAAGCAAACCAGTCTTCTTAGGGGGGCATGCAGTAGCAAGCAGCAATTTTATTAAGGGCTTGCAGTTGGTTGCTAGGCTCCATAATGTACCATTTCTGGGTTTTTCTGGTGGAACCGAGCGATTGGATTTTAAAAAAAGCCAATTGTATCCGCTGATGGAAAGCATGTCTTTGCACTATGATCCCTTTGAAACTATGAAAAAAGCATTTAAGTTAAGCTCATCAAGTAAGATTCCGATGATTATTTGCCACCCAGGATATTTAGACAGCTATCTTTTAGCGAACTCTTCACTGACTATAGCAAGAACCAAGGAAGTTGAAATGCTTTGCAGCCCGAAGGTCAAGGCTGATTTAGAAAAAGCAAAGATACAATTATTGAAACTGAGTAAAATAGTTTAGATAACATTGAATGTTTATTCAGTGCAAGTTTCATTAAAAATAAGCTTGATGAGAATTGTACCACAAGGTAAAAGGTGATTAAGACACACTTTTCAGCTTTTTAACAAATAAAAATCAATGTTATTTTAGTTTTTTAAATTTACCAAAAAATAATTATGGCTAAAAGATAAAAATTATGCTTGACAGTTTTAATACTGATACGGTATTCTATATATCATGATTTAATTAAAATCACATTTAATATTAATGCGTTGAAAAGAAGAGTAGATTGTCGAGTATATCCGAAGAGAATGTTGCATAATTTGGTGAAAGCAACATAGTTGGAAAGATGATTGAAGATGAACTTGGAGCTTAAGGTATGTGGAAGCATAACTTACGTCGGGACACGTTACCGTTCTGAGCATATATAAGTGTGCTTATGAGTTATCGAATGAAAATTTGATAAGAAATTTGGGTGGTACCGTGAGAAAATCCTCGCCCCTGTTTTATGACAGGGGCGAGGATTTTTTATATTGGGAGAAAGGCTGAAGGATTTATGACCGTAGTATTTAAAGTTTTTGAGAGTTTATTACCATCTTTAGGAACAACATTAACAATTATTGGTTATTCAATAATTGCAACGTTTGTTATGGGCTTTTTATTCTCGTTGATACATTTTTCGAGAAGTAAGGTTATATCTAAGATTTATTTTGGTTTTATTAGTGTTATGCGAGCAACGCCAGTTTTGCTGCTACTAATGTTGGTTTTCTATGGCTTTCCACTTCTTTTTTCATTTTTCGGCTTAAACATTGAAAGTTGGCCTAAAAATCTATTTGCAATTATTGCGATTGCCTTAGAAAACAGCGCGTATTTTTCAGAAAATTTGCGCTCGTCATACGTTTCGATTCCGCAATCACAATATGATGCTTGTGCAGCATTGCAGTTAAACAGATTTCAAGCCTTAAGGCGAATAATTGGACCGCAGGTTTTCTTTGCTGCACTGCCCAACATAGGGAATACATTGATAACAGTTGTAAAGAATTCGGCATATGTGTACGTCATTGGCATTACAGATTTGTATCAGCAAGCACAAATCACTGCCCAAGCTTCTTTCGGCAAAAATCAGCTGACCGTGTTTATAGTTCTTTCTATATTCTATTGGATAACGTGTGTTCTGATTCAAGAGTTGATTGAATGGTTCGGTAGCAAGAAGAAATGGGGTGGCGTAAGATGAGTTTGTTTTGGACAGACCTTGGTCAAATAGTTCCAAACGCTTTACAGACGTTGTATATAGCCGCATGGTCGATCATAGTTGGAATTTTAGGAGGGGGGGTGGTTAGTTATATAAGAATTAAAAAGATACCTGTTTTAAGTTTGGTAGTCCAGATTTATCTGTCATTTGCACGTTCAGTTCCGATGATCGTGGTGTTGTATGTTTGCTATTATGCTTTGCCGAATTTAACGGCAGGGTTAGTCGCAGAGCAGGGGATTCGTGTTCCTAAAAGTATAATTGCTGTTTTTGCATTAAGCCTGTTTTCCAGCGCGTATTTTGGTGAGAGTTTCCGTTCAGCGTACTTTTCTGTGGGGAAACTACAAATGGAAGCTGCACTTGCGTCCAATCTCAGCAAATGGTCGGCATTGAAGCGAATTATTCTGCCGCAAGCCGCATTCTTTGCCTTACCGAACGTTTTTAACACGGTGATGGATATCATCAAAGGAACAGCCATAATATATAACATAGGATTGTTAGAAATTACCGGAAAAAGTATATTAGTAGGCTCAATGACTTATCAATATATTCCCGCATATTTTGCAGCGTGGGTGATATATATCGCGATATATATAATCGTGAACATAGGTTTCAAATTTATAATTAATAAGCTGAATTTTAAGGGAGAGGAAGTCAGATTATGATAAAGAAAAGTAAAATATTTTTAGCAACGTTAGTGGGGGTAACTGCAGCAGTAGCGTTTTTCTCAAGACAGAACACTGAGACAGTGGCTGCCGCAGATGCGCCACGCACAGTGCAAGTTGTGGGCCCATCAGCTTCACAACCTTATCAGATTTTGAAAAGCAAAGACAAACTATCAGGTTATAACGGTGACGTGTTGAAGTACGTTCAAAAGGATCTCAAAGACAAGTATAAGTTTCAATATCAGTTAACTGATGCAAACTCTGTTTTTGTAGGATTACAGTCAGGCAAGTACGATTTAGCAGTGGGAAATTACTACTATTCAAAAGAAAGAGCTAAGACTTATTACTACTCCCATCAAGCATCGTTTTTAAGTGACTTGAGGTTGGTAGTTAGAGAAAAAGATAATAAGATAAATGATTTAAAATCGTTATCGAAATCAAATGGAAAGTTAGAACCTATTGACGTAGCTGACCCAAGATATGACATCATCAAAAATTGGAATAAAAAGAACCCTAAATATAAAGTTAATGTGAAAACATCAGGCTTTGTTGATACAGCTGACCAATTTAAGGATATAGCAAATAAGCAGTATGATGCTATTTTGTATCCAAGGACCAATTTTGATACTGCACAAAAGAAACTGCATGAACCTTTGAAGTTGTCGAAATCAATTGCAACATTCCCAACTGTATACTATTACCATAAGAGCTCAGATAATGCTGAATTGCGCAGGGACGTAGATAAAGAACTTAGTAAGTTGAGAAAAAATGGGACTTTAAGTAAACTTTCCAAAAAATGGTTTGGCAGCAATCCATACACCAAGGCAAGTCAAAGCTACACTGATGTGACTAAATCATACGCAAGCAGTAAGTAGGTTGATAAAATGGCGTTATTAAAAGTTACAGGTCTAGAAAAAAAGTTTAATGCTGAAAAAATTCTTGCAGATGTGAATTTTTCGATAAACAGCGGTGACACACTAGTCATACTTGGAAAAAGCGGCGCGGGAAAAACGACCTTGTTGAGGTCTCTTAACTTACTTGAAAAACCGGATAAGGGTTCGCTGCTTTTCGATGAAAGAAAAATAAATTATGACAGCCTAGATAAAGCGGACATAGGCTTTATAAGGAGTCGCCTTGCAATGGTTTTTCAGAACTACGCACTATTCAACAACAAAACTGCCATTGAAAATATAATGGAACCATTGATATATGGTAAAAAAATAGCTAGAAAAACAGCTTATGAAGTTGCGCAAACACTGCTACAGCAGATGGAGCTTAAAGGTAAGGCGAATTTATATCCTGCAGAATTATCAGGTGGACAACAGCAAAGGATCGGCATTGCCCGAGCTGAAGCCTTAGCTCCAAAAATTATATTGTTTGATGAACCTACTAGCTCATTGGATCCAGCATTAGTAGGGACGATAACAGCTGACATTTTGGAATTGCAAAAAAAGAAACAGACGATGATTATCGTGACTCATCATCTGGAATTTGCAGAGAAAGTTGCAACTAAATGCATTTTTCTAGCGAAGGGGAAAGTAATTGAAAGTAATTCAGCAAATTATTTTTTTAATGAACCGCAAACCGCTGAATTAAAAGAATTTCTAAAAAATAATTAGTGAAGGGGATTGGGTGATGAAGGCAGTTGTTATTGGTGCTGGGAAAACGGGTTATGCCTTAGCTGTGCACCTACTAAAAGAAAAATATGAGGTAGTTGTATACTCTCGAAGTAGGCAAAAAGCAGATTTTTTTTCGAATAATAAACTTGAAGTTACTGGCATTTTGGCAGGACGATACAGAGTTAAAACTACATCTAATCTGACAGCAGCCGTAGCAAATGCAGATATAGTTTTTGTTGCAACATGGGCTAATGCTCACAATGATGTACTCAAAAACATCGCTTCATTATTATCCTCTCAGCAAAGCATAATTTTTTTGAATGGAAACTGGGGTGCGTTAGAGGCTATTTCGTATTTGGGCCAAGATAGCATTGGCAAACTACACTTAGAAATCGGGGAAACATCTGGGATGCCCTATGTTGCGGAGTTCAAAGACCGGAATCATCTTGAAATAAAGCAGATCAAAGAACTAGTTACGCTTTCTGTTTTTAATCTGGAAAAAAGAGCAAGTGAAAAAGTAGTAACGCTGTTCAAAAAGTTATATACGAGTATTGAAGTTGCGCGGAATATTATAGCTACCTCGTTAACATCGCTGAATCCTATTATCCATGTTCCGGCTGTGATTTTTAATTTAGCAAGGATCGAGAGACAGGATAATTTTTCTATTTTAGTTGATGGATTAACACCTAAAGTTGCAAATTTTATTATGAAGATAGATTCTGAAAGAAGGGCATTAGCGAAAGAACTAGGCATCCCGTACAATACGATCGTTGCTCAACTTTCAGAACAGTGGGGGCGAGAATTCCCCGATTTACCAACTTTGTTTTCAACACTGGGGACCTATAAAAACCTACAAGCACCTAAATCTTTTAATTCACGCTTTATAGTAGAGGATCTTCCCTTTGGAATAGACCCATTAGTGAAATTGGGCAGTGAGCTGGATGTTGGAGTTAGAAATGCCGAACTGTTAGCGGCTTTTACACATAGTGTGCTTGAGGAACAGGAGAAGGCAGATCTCAGTTTTATAAGCAAAAAAAATATAGATTTGGTTTTAAACCAGCCATAAGCAGAGCAAACTTAGCTGGCAATGACAATTGTGAAGAAGGTTGGATCTGTGGAAGCCAGAACGTAGTGAACACGACTAATGAGTGTAAATATAACAGAATCTCTCGCTGATTGAAATTGAAAATAGCAATATAAGACTGTTAGAATCGAACCACTTTGATGATAAGTGGTATAGCTGCTTTTTTTCATCGAGACACCAACTCCAATAATGTCATACTTTTCCAATGAACATCTCCTAAATTATTTAGTAGAACTATTCTGGGTTTATTTTTGATTATTTTAATTTGCTAAACACGGTCTCGAAGACCAACATGCCTAAAACAGAATTACTGAGAATAATGACGGTAATCGGTTTTATGATTACGGACTCGAAGTTCAAGAGAGTATACGCGATCTTTGGCTCCACACATTCCACTATAATTCAAAGAAGCTCTGTAAAACTGATTTGGTTTTACAGAGCTAATTTTATTATGTTTGTTCCGTTTAACTGAGCCTCATTTCCTATTAAGGGATTTACTTTACTTACCGATTTCAAATTGGCACTCAAAATTTATCTTTTTCTCTGTTGTACAGAGAAAAAAGGATTAAAGCTGATTGGAAGATATCTTTGAGCGCAGTTCTCGCTGTAGCATACTCATTAGCTTTGTTTGCTGTTGCACCCAGTCAGGGTTAGCAGCATTGTTCAATGCAAAGCGAATAGAAGTAAGCGATAATTCACTATAAAAATGTGCTAGAAAGTCAATTGAAAACTGACCATTCAATTCCTGATGCTGCAGATATTCTCTACAAGTTTCAAAAGTGATTTGTCTGAGCTCAGTTTCTAAGGTAGTAGGGGTTTCATGTAGATCTAGCAGCGCCTTTAGTTCAGCTGAGTTTTGCGTCAGGTTTAGAAAAATATTTGTTAGTGCTTCTAAAATAGTTTCATTATTGAATTTGTTAAATTTCTGCCTTATTTCAGAAGAAAAATCATTGCTCAACGACTGAATGATTTGTTCTAATAAATCATACTTGTCCTTAAAATGATCGTAGAAAGTTGACTTAGCAATTTCAGCTTCGGAATAAATCTTAGCAACTGTTATTTTTTTAAAAGGCATTTTGCTAAGAAGCTCTAAAAAAGTATGAATGATGTTCCGGCGCGTTTTTTTTACTCGAATATCAGTAGTCATACATAACCTCCATCTATTTTTCCTACTATTAGTGGTAAAACGTTTGAAAACCTACTCTTTGATTGACTTTGCGTGTTGTTTTAAATTCTGATCAGCATTATCATGACGTTGAAATTCAAAGATATATGTATTTCAATAATGTGTAAAGGGAGTATCGTCATGCAGAACTTAGAACAGGAATTAAAAGAACGACTAACTAGCTTGCAAGATAATCTAAAACAGGCTGATTTAGATGCCTACGTTATTACTGATCAAGAAGATATTTGGTACTTTACAAATATCAATTATAAACCTGAACAGCGACCATTCATATTCATTGCTTATCCTGACAGAAAACCATTATTTATTGTCCCTCAACTAGAGGTTGACCATTTTACTGTCTCATATTTTGACTATGATATGGATAACTACTTCGACGTTACTTCCAAGGATGGGAAAAATTGGTATGATGTGCTAACAAAATATCTTGCTCCTCTAGCGCGAGTTGGAATCGAAAGTAATGGCGAGCTGCTTATAACGAAATTTACACCGGATATTAACTGGGAAACCGGGTTTTTTGTTCAAAATCAACGAATGGTTAAGAGCGCGTACGAATTAGACAAACTACAGTATGTTTCAGACATCTGCAGCAAGGTAGTACAGCAAACATTAAAAATATCGCGTGCAGGTACAAAAGTAATGGATACTTATTCAATTGCAATGAAAGTCGGTGCGGAAGAGCTAGCAAAGAACTTTAGTCTGGAAAATCGCACGATAAATGCAGTTTGGCCGGCTAAATATAGTTTTATGCCGCATAGTATTCCTGATGTCAATTCCACACTTGGAGCAGGTCCCAATATTGATATCGCACTTTTCAATCTTCAAGGGTATGCCGCTGAATGTGAACGGACATTTTTCGTTGAAGAGCCAACTGATGAAGAAATAAAACATTTTGAGCAGATGATGACGGCAAGAAAGCTTTTCTTGGAGAATCTAAAACCTGGAACTAAAGCAAGCGATATTGAAAGAATAGTAGATGACTACTTCGAAGCAGAAGGGGTCTCTAACCGTATTTTGCATCGCCCAGGTCATGGAATCGGTTTGAATAATCATGAATGGCCGACACTATCCTTAGGAAACGATGAGACACTGCAAGAAAACATGGTTGTTTCTGTAGAACCAGCTATTTACTTTGAAAATCAGGGCGGCTATCGCCACTCAGATACTGCGGTAATAACGAAGGACGGTTACCGTTTACTGACACAGGCCCCAACAGAACTCAAGGATCTGATTTTGAAATAATTGATTGGAAACGACCGTAAGCAAGCGAACTTACAGTCGTTTTACCATCGTTACGGAAGGAAAACTGAAAAGTGGATAAACATATTTTCTCTAATATCCGTAAGTTATTAGTTGCCATAATTTATGGATTGCTATCAGCGATAGGGATTAATTTATTTTTAAGTTCAGCCCACGCGTATTCTATCGGTGTTCCAGGTATTGCACAGCTGTTAAATAGTTTGTTGAAGTTTATCCAAGTCAATGTGAGTATTAGCAACCTAGTAATCATCCTCAATGTACCATTGGTTATTTTGTCCTTGGTTTTGTTTGGCTGGAATTACACACTATTTTCTTTAACAGCCGTTGTCTCAAATGTCATTTTCCTAGGCCTTATTCCTGAAGTTTCTATTCTGCACGAGCGTTTAACTAATACAATTGTGGGGAGTGTCATCATAGGTGTTGGTATTGGCCTATGTTTTCGTAACAGTTTTTCCACGGGAGGAACTGATGTTATTGTCAGTTTCATTCAGCAAAAGTATCACAAAGATATTGGTTTCGTAAACACGCTTATGAATGGTATCATTTTGGGAATAACAGCCATCTTTTTCGGCATTCCAGGAACAGTCTATAGCTTGATCAGTATGATTGTAACTAGCTATGTGATGGATAAAATCTATATCCAGCAAAAGAATGTGACTTTGGTTGTTTTCACTAAACAACCAGCGATTCTGACACAAAAATTGCGGAATTACAGTCATGGCGCAACGTTATTCTCCGGCAGAGGGATCTATGCTGATCAAGAAACTGATATGATACTAATGCTGATTCAGAAAAACGAAATATCATTTTTGAAGAAGATTATTCTTGACGGTGATCCAGCCGCTTTCATAAGTGTTCAAACTACCGATTTTGTCAGTGGAAACTACATTCGCAGGTTTTAGCTTGGATAACATTGTTCATTTATTGCTGCAAGTATAACAGATTTCTTTTAAGTTGAAGCATCATTTAAGAGAGCCCATAGCAGTAAGAGTTAACATGGTCACAGCTTAATTTAAGAGCATTAATCAAAAAGAAACAAAACCCCACTATTTCGCGGGGTTTTGTTTCTTTTAGTTAAGTGATTAAAAGCAATAACCGATTTTCTGGATAAACTAAAAAGAGGATGTAGACTCACTGTGTTTTTTTAAGCTCAGTTAATGCAGTATAAGCTAGTTCATGATCTTCTTCATCGGTTAAACCAGAAATAACTAGTACACCACTAAATCCTACAGTAGTTACATTTATTGGGAAACCACCGCCTACAATTGCATAATCAGCTGCGGAACAGCCGCTGCTTTCGAAGAAAACTTTGTTATCAGCTTTGTACACAGCTTTTTCATATAGGGAACTATGCTCATATTGAGCAACAACGTTATGTTTCTTCTTTGCCCAAAGATTATTTTCAAAAGTTGTTTTGCTTCCAGCACTGAGAAAAACCAACCTTGAACCCTTATAAATTTCAACGACTATTCTTTGGTAATCCTCTTTACTGGTCTTTTCGATTGCATCAACTAGCTTAGGAACATCACTTAAAGTGAAATGTTTCAAAGTTGCCATTAATTCTTGATCTAAAATCTCAATTGTACTTTTCATATTTAAAATCTCCCAATTTTTTGAATCAATCTAAAGAAAAGTGAGTATTGACCTTCACCGGTTTTCCAGTTTTCATGGATTCTTGCGCCGCAATTGCAGCTCTTTGGGCCATAATAACATCTTCTCCAGTAGCAACAACGGGATTATTTTCTATAAGTGAATTGATAAAAGCTTTCATTTCAGCAATGTAGGCTTCATGATATCTTTGAACAAAAATGGGGAGTGGTTTTTTCTCAATTTTATTAGCACTGTTATAAAGTTCGACAGTGCTTTGGCTAACATTTTCAGCTTTGAGCATTCCTTTTGAGCCGAAGACTTCTACGCGCTGGTCATAGCCATAGACAGCTTTGCGGCTATTGTCAATCAGACCATAAGCTCCATTTTCGAATTGAAGAACAAGTGCGAGGGTGTCAATATCATCAATATCTTTTAAGGTCGGATCGATTAATGTTCCGCCTTTAGCATAAACTTCACTGATATTGCTATTCATCATATATCGCGCCATATCAAAATCATGCATTGTAAAATCGAAGAGAAGTCCGCCAATTCTTTGGATAAGATCATGCGGCAGCAAATCAGGATCACGTGAAGTTATTTTGACGATTTGTGGTGTACCGATATTGCCGTTGCGAACTTGGGTGTAGATGTCACGGAACTGTGGATCCATGCGGCGATTGAATCCCATTTGGAGCTTCACACCATTTTTTTTGACTTCTTTTAAGACATTCAGACTAGCACGCTCAATGGTGTTCATGCTCAAGGGTTTCTCACAGAAAATATTTTTTCCAGCTTTAGCGGCATCGGTTACGATCTGTTCGTGTGTATCCGTCGAGGTAAAGACAAAAACAGTATCGATTTCAGGATTATTTAATAAATCGTGATAGTCTGTGGTCAGATTATCAAAGCCTAGGTCATGCAATTTATCTGAAAATTTATCAATAAAAACATCAGCCAACTGGATAATATTAACCTCTGGCAGTGTCATCAAGTTATGCAAATGCATCTGACCTGCTCGACCTAGTCCAATGATTCCAACATTTATTTTTTTCATAAAAAAACCTCCTATAATATTAAGTTGTTTATTTTTTTAATGTTGCTCGGGCCCAATGCCCGTTTTTTGCCCGTATTGAAACTCTAGTTGGATCTGCTCTAAACTCTTTCCACGAGTTTCAGGAGCAAATTTCCAAGCAAACCAGAAGGAAAGTAAGTTACAGCCTACAAAAACAATAAAGGTTGCTGATAATCCTATCCTTGCTAAGAGGATAGGGAAAGCAAAGCCAACTAGAAAATTACTTAACCAAAGAAAGAACGTTGAAATGCCCATTCCAAGACCGCGCAAGTTTTGCGGAAATATTTCTGACATCAGCAGCCACGTAGTTGGTGAGACACATCCTTGAAAGAAACCAAGGAAAATCATAGTTGTCAGTATGACGAGATACGGTAACAACGGTGATTGAGATAGAAAGGTAGAAACAAGCGCTATTGTCATCAATGAGAGACCAGTTCCTGTTATACCTGTGAGCAGCATTTTTCTACGGTTTACTCTATTCATCAAATGCATTCCAACATATGTGGCTACCGCGGAAACGAGTCCATTGAAGATATTAGCAATAAGCGCTGACTGGTGTCCGAACCCAGATTTCATCAATATTGTTGTTCCATAGTACATCATGATATTTATCCCAATAATCTGCTGAACAATTCCAATACCCACGCCAATTAAAATAAGTCTGCGGATCCAAGGAATCGTTAGGTCCTTTAATTTCGCCTGTTTAGTTTCATCTTCTCTTTTTAAGTTATGCTGAATTTGTTCTATTTCCTTTGATGCTTCTTTTGGCGTTGAACGGATAGAGGACAATGTCTTACGAGCTTCTGCGACCTGTCCTTCATCACCATCCATCTTGGTGATTCGGGAATAATTAGCATTCCTACAAACAAACAAAGTGATGGGATCATTCCGAAGGCGATCATCCAACGCCAGATATTGCTCTGTTCATTGAATAAAACACCGAGCAGTGCATTAACGCTAAATGCTAGTAATTGCCCCCCAGTGATCATCAATTCATTCTGTGTTACAAGTTTTCCACGAATAGACGGCGTTGATAGTTCCGAGAGAAAGGTTGGAACTATCACAGATGCTCCTCCTACTGCTAGTCCTAAGCAGAAACGAAAGGTGATCATTAGGAGAGCAGTAGGTGCGAGCGAGCAAGCTGCGGTGAATATCAAAAATATGATTGATAGAACCAGCATAACTTTGCGACGACCATAATGATCAGATAATTTACCTGCGGCAAGAGCACCTACTGCAGCACCTAGTGTAATGCTACTGGTAACTAGCCCTTCAGCTGTCGAAGTTAAATTTAATTCCTGCGGCGAAGCCATGAATGTTAATGCACCATTAATGACACCCGTATCGATACCGAAAAGAAGGCCTCCGAAAGTGGAAAGAATAGCAATTTTTTTCAGATTTTTTTGGGCCGTGGTATTAGTAGACTTGGCTGGAGGTTTATTTTTTGAAAAAATCATCAGAATCAACTTCTTTCGCATACGTTGTGGTCAAACCGGATAAAAAATAGTTTTTCTCAATTCTTAGTTGCCGATAATCGTAGCAAGAATATAATTCCTAAGATAGCTATCCGTCGTTAAATAATTTTCTTCTAAACATTATTTTCCTTAGAACTTAAAGTGAATTAGGTAACAAAATTAATTGTGACAAAAACCATATTGCCAGTATTTAGGAGATTTTATCCGTTGAACGAAATATCAGCTAACTACCCACCGATTATTTCACGAGAACTTGTGAATGTCAAATCAAATATAGAAATCGATTACATTAAAACTTATATTTTTGATAAATGGCTTTACAACGAACTATTTTGCTGATAGTATGTGGGTGTGATTAAAAAGTTGTTATTTTTTTAGTTCTTTTTGATATTAATTTCACAATCGATTGTTCACTACAGACGGAGATCTTTAAATGCTAGATAATCCAAATTTATTAAGTAAAAGAAGGGAGACTTAAGTTTGAATAATCACAAGGACGTTAATGTGGGTATTATTGGAATGGGGAGGATCGGTAATGTTCACTATCAAAATTTGCTTACATTCAGTGATGTGCATGTAAAAACGATTTGCGACATTCTTGTAGACAATAGTTGGAAAGAAAAATATACAAGAGTTCCTAACCTCGTTAAGGATTATCATCATGTTTTGGATGATCCGATGATAGACGCAGTTTTGATATGCACCCCAACAGACCTACATCCACAGATCACAATTGATGCCGCTAGGGCAGGCAAGGATATTTTCTGCGAGAAACCAGTTGGTTTCGAAAATAAAGATATTCTTGAAGCATATAAGGTTGTTAATGAAACAGGTGTGAAATTTGAAGTTGGCTTCAATCGCCGCTTTGATAAACATTTCGATAAAATTGTTGAACACCGCGATGAGGGCAGAATAGGCGAGCAGCAAATATTGAAAATAACTTCAAGAGATCCTGAACCTCCATCATTGGATTATGTTGAGCATTCTGGGGGTATCTTTATGGATATGACAATTCATGACTTCGATATGGCACGGTTCATTACTGGACAGGAGATTGATGAGGTTCATGTTTTCGGTAATGTTCTAATCGATGACAACATTCGTAAATTTAAGGATATTGACACAGCTGTAATATCATTGAAGTTCACGAATGGAATGCTTGGGGTTATTGATAATTCAAGAAAAGCTGTTTACGGATATGACCAAAGAATAGAGTTATTCGGCTCAAAAGGTGTAGCTCGTGCTGAAAATGTATTGAACTCGGAAACTATCTTTGTCGGAAAAGATGGATCATTGTCAGATACACCCATGTATTTCTTTTTGCAAAGATATAAAGATGCATACGCACGTGAATTAAAGTCATTTTTTGGAGCGATTAGAGGGAAACATCCAGTCGCGTGCAATTTTGAAGACGGTATTCGTGCTATCCGTTTGGCAGAGGCGGCAAAACGTTCTTTATTGAGTGGACAGGCTGAGAAAGTAGCAGAGGTCGAATAAAAGAAGGAGGAGTTTGTAATGAATTTAGGCTCAAAGAACAAGAATATTAAATGGGGTATTGCACCGATCGGCTGGAGGAATGATGATATTCCATCAATCGGGAAAGAAAACAATCTACAGCAACTACTAAGTGATATAGTTGTTGCTGGTTTCCAAGGAACAGAAGTCGGAGGATTTTTCCCAGGACCGGATAAACTCAACTATGAATTGAGGCTGCGTAATCTGCAAATTGCAGGTCAATGGTTTAGCAGCTACATTATTCGCGATGGGATTGAAAAAGCAAGTGAGGCATTTGAGAAACACTGTCAATTCTTAAAGGCTGTTGGAGCACCAGTAGCAGTTGTTTCAGAGCAGACATACACTATTCAACGATCAGATAATGCCGATATTTTCACAGACAAGCCGCATTTTACAGATGCTGAGTGGGATAAAGTCTGCGAAGGCCTGAATCATTATGGCGATATCGCTGCCAATTACGGGATTAAAGTTGCATATCATCATCACATGGGAACAGGTATTCAAACAGAAGAGGAAACAGATCGCTTGATGGCTAATACAGATCCTGAGAAAGTAGGATTACTTTATGATACAGGACATATTTATGTTTCAGACGGAGATTATATGAGTCTCCTGAAAAAACATATTGATCGGGTAGTTCATGTTCACTTCAAAGATGTTCGTAAGAAGCAAGAAGCAGATTCAAAAGAAAAAGAACTTACTTTTCAGGAGTCCTTTTTAAATGGAATGTTCACGGTACCTGGAGATGGCGATCTAGATTTTAAACCCATTTATGATGAACTGGTTAAACATGGTTACAAAGGATGGATCGTGATAGAAGCTGAGCAGGATCCTTCTAAGGCCAATCCGCTAGAGATGGCTCAGATTGCACACAGTTACATTGAAAAACACTTATTTTCAAAATAAATAAAAAATATTATTAAGATGGGGGATTTTTATTATGGCTAAAACAACAAAAGTAGGTATTATCGGGATTGGTTTCATTGGATCAGACCATTTGAATCGTTTGACGAAAACGATTGCTAATGTTGATGTGACGGCAGTCTGTGATATTGTACCAGGTAAGGCGCAAAAGGTGTTGGATGAGCAAGGTTTAGAAGCCAAAGATTATGCTGATTATCATGAATTAATTAATGACCCAGAAGTTGAAGTGGTAGTATGTACTGCAAGTAATGAGGCTCACTACGAAATTGTGATGGCGGCGTTAAAAGCAGGAAAATTCTGTTTCTGTGAAAAGCCATTGGCTTTGGATGCAAAACAATGTATGGATGTTGTGGAAGAAGAGCAGAAACATGGCCGCAGAATGCTGCAGGTTGGATTTATGCGGCACTATGCGCCTGAATATGTTCAGTTGAAGCATATCATTGACAGTGGTCAAATTGGAGCACCTTTGATGGCAGATTGTCGTCATTATAATCAAACACAGCCAGAAGAGTACGACTCAACACGCTCAATTATAGAAACAGCGATCCATGAAATTGATGTCATGCATTGGTTACTGAACGATGACTATAAGAACATCAAGGTTTATTTACCGAAACAGACTCGCCATGTCCAAAATAAGAACATTCGGGATCCGCAGATCGTGGTAATGGAAACAAAGAGTGGGATCAATATTTCTGTTGAGGTTTTTGTACGGTGTCAGTATGGATACGATATAAAATGTGATGTAGTTGGTGAAGAAGGGGTTGCCGAATTACCAACAGTTCCTCAAGTTGCTTTAAGGAAAGATGCTAAGTACAGTACAGAAATACTGACAGATTGGAAGGCACGCTTTGAAAGTGCATATGATATTGAATTTCGAGACTTCATTGCACATGTATCTGAAGACAAATCACCTGTCGGTCCGTCAGCATGGGATGGCTACATTGCTGCAGTTACGGCCGATGCTGCCTTGAAATCAATTGAGGAAGGCGGTAAAACACAGGATCTTGACATTCCAGAAAGTCCTAAGTTTTATCAGGAATAAGTGCAAATATAAAAAGTTAACTGGTATTTCTCAGGAATAATGAGGAGGAGATGGAATGAATAAAGGTGTTGATATGGCTGGGCATCCCAGTGAACGGCGAGGATATATGTGGTTTATCGCATTAATTACATGTATGGGTTCGTTACTGTTTGGATATAACACCGCAGTGGTTAATGGATCACTTGGATTTATGTCTGCTAAGAGTCAGCTAGCACTCTCCCCATTCAATCAAGGAGTTGTTTCAAGTGGTTTGACGTTGGGAGCGGCATTTGGTGCTGTACTTGGTGGGCCATTGAGTGATCGAATGGGACGTAAACGTGTTTTGCTATGGTTAGGTGCTATTTTTTCTTTGGGGGCACTAGGTTGTGCTTGGGCTCCTGGGGCAGGTATCCTCTTAGTTTTTCGCTTTATTCTAGGTTTAGCTGTAGGTTCAGCATCAGCTAATGTTCCACTGTTTTTAGCTGAAGTTGCTCCCGCCCATATGCGTGGACAGATGGTTTCGATGAATCAGTTAATGATTGTTTTTGGACAATTTCTGTCGTTTGGGGTTAATGCATGGCTAGGAAGTGCTTTTGGAGACAATGCTGCTATCTGGCGTCTAATGCTTGGGGTTGCAACAATTCCTGGTATCTTGCTCTGGGTTGGTATGTTCTTCGTTCCTGAAACGCCGCGTTGGCTTGCGGCTCACGGTCGATATAAGGATGCATTTAACTCACTTGTGCGTGTGCGTTCTAATGAAACTGCTACTTCAGAGATGAAGGAAATTAAAGCTGCTATTCAAAAGGACAAGAAACAAGAGGAAAAGGCAGCATCGTTAGCCGACTTTAAAAAACCATGGATATTGCAGATTGTTATTACAGGGGCAACCTTGGGTGTAATTCAACAGTTCGCGGGGATAAATTCAGTAATGTATTATGGAACACAAATCCTTGAAGCAAGTGGTTTTGGTTCCAAGGCGGCACTTATCTCAAATGTCGCTAATGGGTTGTTTTCATGTATAGGTGCAGTTATTGGAATGTATACAGTTGATCGCTTAGGGCGTAAGTTTTTGGAATACAGCGGGTTGACGGTTTGTGCAGTTTGTCTCGTTTGTGTAGGATTACTCCGGACCTTTGCTAATGGTGCTTCTTGGTCAGGAGTTGCAGTCATGATTATTGTACTTATCTACATCGTGTTTTTCCAAGGTACACTTGGACCAGTCACATGGCTGATTAACTCGGAAATTTTTCCTGCACGTTATCGTGGTTTAGGGACAGGAATAACGATTTTCGTACTTTGGTTTGCGAACTTCTTAGTAGGGTTGTTCTTCCCAGTTATGCTTTCTGTTCTCGGATTAGCAACATCATTCTATATTTTCGCGGCATGTTGTGTTCTAGGTTTGTTCTTTGTTCATGCGCGAATTCCAGAGACAAAAGGTGTTCAATTGGAAGAAGTTGAAAGTTATTTTCGAGCGAAGTACGACAAGGATTATGAAGGAACTTCCGCTATCAAGTAAATTAAGCAACTCTTAAAAAGCCTATTTTGAATTTTTCTGTACGAACCATTATTATATCCTTGGGCTTTTAGTCCTAAGCCGATGAAGGGGTTTAGGACTTTTTGTTTGGAAACTTAAATGTACTGGTAAATTTTTTAAATTTATCTTATTATGTTTAATTGGACAGAATCCATTATTATAAGCAAAAGGTCGGTGTTACTCTGTGGAAAAGATTATTTTAGATTGTGACCCAGGGCATGATGATGCAATAGCTTTAATGATGGCAGTTTTATCCCCAACCATTGATTTGAAAGCGGTAACGACATCCGCGGGGAACCAACTGCCGTCCAGAACGTTGAATAATGCAATGCGCATACTTACACTTTTGGGAGAAAAAGATATTCCAGTTGCTTCAGGAAATAGGAAACCATTGATGCGAGAGCTAAAAACGGGGGTGACAATGCATGGTGTTTCTGGGCTTGATGGGGCTGATTTGCCTCAGCCGGACTTTCCTGTTCAAACCATTCCTGCAATCGAACTAATTGCAGCAGTATTACGGCGAGAACCTGAACCGGTTACAATTGTTGTTACAGGACCATGTACTAATATTGCATTGTTTCTATCAATTCATCCAGAATTAAAGAAATCAATTAAAAAGCTGGTTGTACTTGGAGGAGGAATGGGGATTGGAAATTGGCAGCCTACAACAGAATTTAACATGTTGGTTGACCCTGAGGCAGCCAAAATTGTGTTTGATGCAGGAATTCCTTTAGTTTTATTGCCGTTAAACGTTGCATATAAAGCTGAGCTTCTTAAACAAGATTTGAGAAAAATAAAGTCACTGCGAACCAGTGTTTCTGAAGCAGTCAGTTCCTTGTTGAATTTCTACGGCTTACAGTTTAACCATGGAAATAGACATTTTAATGGGGTGCCCATATATGATCCCTGTACGATTGCTTGGTTGATAGCGCCGGAAATCTTTTCCGGCAAAGAATGCAATGTGGAGGTAGAAACCAAAGGTGAACTGACTGCTGGTGAAACGATTATAGATTACTATGAGCTGACGAAGCGCAAAAAAAACGCTTACGTGTTATTTGATATTGACCGTGAGAAATTTGCCGAGCTTGTTTTTTCTACATTAAAATTATTTTCCCAGAAAGGATGAGGGAATTATGAAAGCCTTCGGTATTAATCAATATGGAAGTTCAGGAGTTCTTGAAGAATTCACGCTTGATGTGCCGAGTATTGGAGCACACGAAATATTAGTGAAAACAAAGGCGTTTGCTGTGAATCCTTTAGATGTAGCTATCAGAGAAGGACGATTTAATAGTTCTGTTTTGCTGCTGTTCCCAACTATTTTGGGAACAGATGCAGTTGGAACGATCATTAAAGTAGGGGCGAAAGTTGAGAATTATCATGTGGGAGATGAGATAATCGCCCATGCGGGATACGGAACTTATGCAGAATATTTTTGTGTTTCACCGGAGCATATTGGTATCAGACCTAAGCAATATGATGTTTATGAAGCAGCAGGTCTGCCGCTTTCTGGCATAACAGCGTATAATGTTTTGATCCATCTAGCACAAGCCCGCGCGGGGCAAAAAATTGTGATCTTCGGAGCTTCCGGCGGTGTCGGTTCGATGGTTGTTCAGATGGCCAAAGCTTATGGATTGTCTGTGATTGGAATTGATCGAATCATCAACAAAGCATATGTTCTTAGCATTGGGGCTTATAAGTTTGTCGATATGGACAATACCGAAGAAATGTCTACTTTAAAGGACACAGCGGATATTATAATAGATGCTACTAATCACGGTTTAAGGACAGATATTGGGTTGAGTATAGTTAAAAGAAAAGGAGTGTATGTTTCTTTAACACAACTGCCTACGCAAAAAGAAAACAAGAAAAAAGTTACACTTAAAGTACTTGTTCCGCAGAAAAAGTATCTTGATCGTGATGCTTTTGCGGCAATTTCACTGATGATTAGAAATAAACAGCTTTACACACGGATAGATAAGGTGCTTAATTTTAATTTAGAAGATATCAGAAAAGGTCAAGATTATGTAGCGGAAGGGAAACATAGTGGGAAAGTTATTGTTAGCCTAGTAGATAAAAAGTGATTTGGTTTTGCGGGCATGAAAAGTGCAACTACAACCTAACATATTGTTTCACATGAAACTTTTCAAGTGCTTAATGAAGTTGGGCGGCAATGTATAGGGGGCAACACATGGATCTGATTTACAAAATTCCTAGGGGGGCTGCTGAAGCGGTCGAGTTGTGGCAGCTGATGACTCAGCTGGATAGTGAAACACATTTTATGATGTATGAACCTGGCGAGAGAGACAAGTTGTCTGTTGGAGCAAAGCAGCTAGAAAAGGTTATTGAGGGAGCTAATCAAAAAACAGACTTCTTGGAAACTGTCATTAAAAATGGCAAAATGATCGGTTATCTATCAGCTGAGCGAGGAAGACCACGGCGAATAAGACATACGGTTTATGTAGTTATTGGTATTCTTGCGGCTTATCGAGGTCAAAAAATTGGAACGAGATTGTTTCGCGATATGGGTGTATGGGCGCGAAACAACGATGTTAAACGTCTAGAGCTAACTGTTATGCAGGATAACATAGTTGCACAACATTTGTACGAAAAAAATGGATTCGTCATTGAAGGTACACGAAAAGAGGCGTTACTTGTTGACGGGCAATATGTAAATGAATACTATATGTCCAAAATATTATAGGTAGAGGCAGTTTCTAAGCAGACTAACTAATTCATTAATTTATTATTCCACTTTATTAGAAAAGGCATATCTTTAAGGCAAAGAGCTTTGAAGATGTGTCTTATTTTTGCTGATAATCTTGTACAAACATGCTAGAATTTAAACCATTTATGGATTAAAAGTAGATTTGCTGCAATTAAAACAATAATAAACGGCAGGAATAAAAAGACCTTTTCTGGATTAACTAGGTGACTATCCTGCCACAGCATTCCGCTTGTTATCAAAAAAGAAATGATACCTAAGTTTAGACTGGGAACATAGCTTTGCAGCAGCAGAGCCTGCGCAACATGAATTAAAATATCCAGATTATAGGCTAGCATTATAGTGAAATAAAGATTAAGTACTTGCGCCTGCCAGCAAATAAGCATAATAATCAGCAAGAGCATATATTCTTCCAGCACCAGCAAAGTAAAAATTTTAGCGCTGCTGTTCGGAAGCAGTCGAATAAACTGATTATTTTTTTGCGCTTTGATTTTTGCGATCCAAGTAGGTATAAATGCAATTTCTTCCAGTTCTTGCAGCATAAAAAAAGTGTTTATCAATAATACTCCAATCTGAATAGTTAATAACCGAGTTTCTCCTATAAAGATAACAGTAATTTATGATTTTAAAAATATCAAAAATAGAAAATGACCATAGGGCGTATGCTTAAAGAGATTAATTTTTGAGTGTATGTGCTAAGATGAAAGCGGTCCAATGTAGTGACTAATGTGAATGAAATCTACGAACAAGGGGAGTGAGTGTTATTAAAATCAAGGTAATAGCAATTGATATTGATGATACATTGGTGGATGAAGAAAAGAAACTGACTGATTCCGTAAAGATTGCAATAAAGAAAGCCAAGTCAGCTGGAATCAAGGTCGTACTCTGTACAGGACGCCCCTTAGCAGGCGTCTTGCCACTTTTAGAGCAGTTGCAATTAGGTGGTCAGCAAGAGCAGTATGTCGTTAGTTTTGGGGGATCTTTGGTGCAGACTACAGATGGAAAAATTATTTCATCTGTTCCACTCGGTTATGAGGCTTATGTTGATCTAGAATATTTAGCACGAAAAAAGGGTCTTCATTTTCATGCGATTAGCAAGGATAGAATATATACGGCTGATCGAGATATCGGAGAGTACACAATATATGAATCTAGTTTGGTATCTTTAAATGTTTCCTATCGAACACCTGCGGAAATGCGTGGTGTCAAAATTGTCAAGGCAATGTTTGTTGACCAGTCCGAAGTTTTAGATGCGGCGCTGCAAGATTACACGGAATTTGCAAAATTGGAAGACAGAGTTACCTTTACAAGAAGCACACCATTTTATTATGAGGCAAATGCGAAAGGAGTTAGCAAAGGAAGTGCACTTAAGAAACTTTGCGAAGAGTTAAACCTGACAGCAGATAATTTGATGGCAATTGGGGATGGAGGCAATGATTTGAGCATGATCGAGTATGCAGGAATCGGCGTTGCAATGGGGAATGCTATTCCAGAATTAAAAAAATCTGCACAAATAATTACAGCGGATAATAACCATGACGGTGTAGCACGGGCTATTGAAAAATATGCATTGAATTAGCGAAATGCAGCGATGTCGAGCTTATCTTACAAAACAGAATTTATAGGAATAGCGGAGACCAAGTAATATTACTTGACCTTCTTATGCTGCGTGCTAATATATATCGTATGCGACTATTATTTAACGACAGACGCTTAATTATTTGAATTTTTGTGGCATGCACTGATTATAATGGCAGATTTAGTGAGAAGGTCTAGATGACCTTTTAGAATTAAACTAAGGATCGCTAAGTATAATTTGAACATATGAAAAAGGAGACAAAGCTTATGAAAGCAATTGTAATTGACGAATATGGTTCTGCTGAAAAGCTTCATGAAGCAGAGCTTGAAGTACCCCAGATCGCTGCGGATGAGGTTTTAGTGAAAGTAGTAGCAACCAGTATCAATCCGATTGATTGGAAAGCACGCCAAGGAATGCTGAAGGCCATGTTTAATTGGAGTTTTCCAGTTGTCTTAGGTTGGGATCTAGCAGGAATCATTACTGAAGTAGGAAAAGATGTTACTTCATTCAAGATAGGAGATGAAGTTTTTGCCCGTCCGGATATCTATCAGGACGGCAAACGCGGAACCTATGCTGAGTTTGCAGCAGTTAAAGAAGACAAATTGGCACTAAAGCCTGAGAGGGTTTCATTTGAGGAAGCGGCGGCAATTCCACTTGCTGGATTGACAGCATGGCAGGTCGTTGTGGATCAGTTAAAAGTTAAAAAAGGCGAAAAAATATTGATTCAGGCTGGTGCCGGTGGTGTAGGAATATTTGCAATCCAGATCGCTAAGTACCTAGGAGCGTATGTCGCGACGACAGCGAGCCCGAAAAACAATGAGCTTTTAAGACGATTGGGAGCAGATGTGGTTATTGATTACCATACTACTTCAGTTAAAGATGTGCTAAAAGATTATGACGCAGTTTTTGATACTATTGATCAGATAGATGAAGGGTTAAGTATTTTAAAACCTGAAGGACGTCTTGTAACGATTGCTGGTCAACCAACTGAAAAGCAGCAGGCTGGAACGCAGTCTGTTTCAGCTTGGTGGTTACAGCCTAATGGAAAAGAATTAAGTGACTTGGGCAAGCTAGTTGAACAAGGCAAAGTCAAGGTAATAATTGATAGTACTTTCGATCTGTCGGCTAATGGTCTGCGAGAAGCTCATAAGCGTAGCGAAAGTCATCACGCTCAAGGGAAAATCGTAATTAAAAATTAAAAATAAAAAAATCTTTTATGAAGATAAAGTTAAGATTGCCACCGCAATTTTTAGAGGGAGCTGTGCCAAAAGTGAAATTTTGGCACAGCCCCTCTTTTATTAATTTAGAACATCAGAATAATTTTATTAAAACTGAGTTTCAGTAAAACATTTTAAACCGCTGAGAATAAGAAAGAAGTAGGCAGAACCCGCTATTATGAATGAATATTTTCTATTAACATTTCTCAAACATTTTAGAAACAAATTATAGATATTCTTAAGATATTATGAATTTGTGGTTGGAAGAGATAATAATCTAAGGAGGATAGAACAATGAAAAAAAGTAGTTTCGTAGCACTTATGCTGGGAATTATCAGTGTCCTGTTGCTAGGAAGCGGGATGTCCATGACATCAATTCAAGAATGGAATGCATTCATTCCTGGAATCGTGCTCGGATGTCTTGGAATACTGCTGGGACTGGCTACTATCATAGTCTGGCGCAAGATGGAACATAAGACACCAGTCAAAGTCAACATAAAAACTGTTTTAACATTATTAATTGGAATAGTTGGGGCTTTGATACTAGGAACCGGAATGTGTTTAATAATGATCTGGGACCTTTTAATTATAGGAATTATTGTAGGAGTTATAGGAATATTCAGTTTGGTGGGACTGATTCCACTCGTAAAAGGATTAAAATAATAACGTAAAAAAGGAGCAGTAATATTATGACAGAAAACAAGGATTTTTTTAAGAAGGCATTCAGTAATATGAAAGAGGAAGCAGGGAAACAGAAAAAAATTGACAGAGAAAATTTCAATGCAGTGAAAGCTGATTCAAAGTCCAGATTCGAGGAGGCTAAAAAAGCTGACCCAGATTTTGAAGAGTTTAAAAACGCAAAAGGTTTGAAAGGCAAATTGAATACGTTGCTCTCGCACGCCGAAAGAAATAGCAAAGAAGTTAGGCAGGAAAATCGTAAGGAATATGAAGAGATGTTAAGAGATATGCGAGCTCACATTAACGAAAACTTTGATGAAAAGAATAAGTAACAGCTGGATAAGCGAGCATCAGCGTGTCAGGGAAGTAGACAGAAAATAATTTTTAAGCGTCTGTTCATTTAGTGCGAGTTAAAAGCAAAAGTAATATATATGCTTAACGCCTGTGAATAGGCGCTTTTTAGTTTAGATAGCACAGCAGATGTTTTTTAGGAGGGATGCTTAATGTTGAAAAGGAGACCTAGTAATGAGAAAAAACATCTGAGAAGCTGTTACACAAAGTCTCTGCTCATCACAAAGCTTCCTTTTGCTGCTAGTGTACTTATTGGTCTTGGCAAAATGATATGCGGTATATTTTTTTCTTCACAGTGGTTTATTATCACAGCAATATATTATTTGGTGCTCTGTTCAGCGAGAAAACATATACTCAAAAAAGATGAAAGTATTAGTCAATTGGATACAGACACTGCGAAATTCGAGCAGCAATTTAAATTATTTCGCCACAGTGGTATTTTTATTTGCTTAATCGCCATTATTTACTTACTGGTCTGTCTCTACATGCTTTTTTTCAATAAAACTATTTTGTATCCAGATTATGTCATATATGGCTTAACGACCATAACTTTTTACAAACTTGGGGCCGCTTTTTACAAAGTGACCGATAGTTTAAGAGAAAAGGATTCTGCTGAATTAGCAATAAGAATAATAAGTTTCATTGATGCCGTAGTTTCTATTGTAATGGTACAATGTGCGCTATTGACGCTGGAAGGTTCCAGATTTGCAAGTACAAGCAGCTCAATATTTGGTATGGGCTGCAGCAGCTTGTTCTTCCTAGTCGGACTCGCAATGATTTTGCGAAAAAAGAAATATCCTGAAAAGGTGTTGCTTGAGCAGAAGAAGCGTGTGGCTGACAAGTAAAAAGCTACAGGACTGCTAGCAAAGAAATTAACATTTCTAAAACAAGTTTTAAACGTTTTCAAAACATTAACAAGATAAGATCAGATTATAATTAATAGTCCCAAGAATTAATTTTAAAAGCTGGATAAAGAGATCTTTTAGAAAAACATGTATTATGTAAGGAGGAGCTAACGATGCTTTTAGATGACAGGAAAAATAAACTAACAGAGATTATCGCGGCACAGATAATAAGTGTTATCTACCCACTTGTTATAGCACGGACAGATAAAGGCCAGTACTTGCCGGTTAATTTGTCTAAAAAGGAACGACATGATCCTTTGCTGTGGAGATCATTGGAGAGTGTGCGAAGGGCCAAGCTATGGGTTCCGCTTACTTTTCAACATCACCTGTGCAAAGATGGTTGGTTGCTTAATAACTGAGGATTGGAAGTTTTGAAGACTTGTGTAGAGATAAAGGTGATCGTATCAGAAATAAAGTTTTGAACGCTTGTCAATTCGTTTTAGGTATGTTTTTGGTGTGTTTGACTGCATGGTGGATAACTGATTTTTCAATTTTTAAAGTAGCGGATCTGAATCAGACAATAACACTCTCAACCAAAACTATAGTGGTTGTGGCAACGTCAAGTCAATTTGAGACTGGGATCGTACTTATATTTCAAAATTATATTAAAAACGAAATTCAGGATTGGAGTTGCTTCTTCTTGATCGTTTCGGGAGCCCTATTTGTTCCCTTTGGGTTCTGGAATCCGCAAACACCTCTGATTCTTTATGGGTCACTAGGGTGCATGGCAGGGCTCGCAAGTATATTAATACGAGGATTGAAAAGATAATTTGCGGCTGTCACTGGATCGCGAAGAGGGATCTTATTATTGCGGGATTTACCTTAGCTGAGATAAGCTTAATTCGATTCTTGAAATTAAGCTTTTTTGCTATATATAAATTAAACAATAAAAAACTTTATGCACTAATTTGAAATGTTTGCAAGTGCTAGACTTTAGGTAACATTTTTGCTGGAACCACCACTCACAAAGTATACATCGAGAGTTTAAGTTTTGGTCATTGCAAAGATCTAACTACAAAAATACCCCAGAGTTAAAGGCTTTCCACTTTAACTTTAAGGTATTCCTCATGTTGCCCCAGTTACTTTAAATGTTGTTTTTGCTCAATACAGTAGCAAGAGATGGCACAGACGGTGTATTCAGATTTGGGCATGCGGTGTTTCGAACATGATTTCCTCAGATACTTTATGAGCGATATTGTACTCGCTCAAAATGTTCGATAGGGTCTTGCAATAGACATTACTATTGAAACTTTGCTGCATATCAACAAAAATTTTCCCGTTAGTTGCTAGTACTTGAACCGATAGTCCTTTTGTCCCGCTCATATAAGTATGCATCTCGTCAATATACTTTTCAAAACCACCTAATTTAGTTTGTCCAGAATAACTGAGGATAAAAGAGTTGATAATCATGTTGTTGAAAAAGGAAAACATTTCCTGTTTAGCTTTATGAGTCTTGAGACTGTCTAGTTTATCGAACAGATGAATCATTTTTAGGATATCTGTTTCCAAGCTTGCAGGCTGTTTGTGTTCCCTGATTAATTCGCGGTATTTTGTTGCCAATGCAGTAAAATCTTTATCACTTAAAATATCTGTGTTACAAGGTAAAGCAATGCTGCCGACACAGTTTCTAAATGATTCTTTATGAACAGCTCCTTGGCGCAGATCACTGGCCATATTTGCAACAACGGGAAGTTCTATGTCGGGATAAACTCTGCGAATTGCTTGTTGCAACATGATGGCAAGTGCGATCGCCAATGAAGCATTATGTGCTTTAGCAAAATGCATGAAGTCTTCCTGATTAATTACTAGTTCATAGCGGCAGCTTTTATCTCCAATTTCATTGTGTTTGGACTCAATTAGCTGGTGCCCATTGTGATTGATTTGCGGCGTTTCCTGTTGTTCTTGCTTAATTTGCTGAAAGTTTTCGAAGGGTTCAAGCAACTCGCCTGGATTCAACGGATCATCGCTTTTGCTAATTTCATCAATTAATGGGAAAGTCTTGGTTTTAAGTGCAAAATAATAATATAGTAATGTTTCAACGAAGGGTTTAATTCCCCTACCATCAGTCATCGCGTGGTGATAAGCGATCAAAATCCTCCTTTTCTTAAAAATAATATCTATCAGATGCTTATTAACACTATTGCTGCCGAGTTCACGTAATTCATCAGTTTCTGCTACAACAACAGGCAGCTTGTTGTGTGCTAGGTAGTAATTACTGTTCTTTTCGATTAACTTACTAGTGAAATATGGAAAACGCTGCAACGACAGATTGACAGCCTGTTGTAAAGTCTGTTGTTCGACGTCTTCAGTCAGCCTAATTTCAAAAATCATGCTTCTTGCACCATTTTTAGTGTATAAAAAAGATTGTCCAGAAGTTATTTTGGCATTGTCTGCCAAAACAGCTAGATAGTCCTGACCATTTTTAGTTTCAAAAATACTTTGATAAGTGACTTTTTTTGTAATTGTAGTCATAGTAATCTGCTCCTTCAAGGTATGCTTATTTGGGTTACCGAGTTACACCTTGCTTATCAAGGTTGACCTTAATATAGATTAGGTGTGTTACCGAGTTGTTTGAGAAGTGTTTTCAAAATGTTAAACGGCATAAAACTCAGTAAATGTCTAAAGAATGTGTAGAAAGCACGTTACTCAAGTGAGAGATCTTTTTAATAGTTTTTGAAGACTGCATTTTTCAGCTGAGAGAAATTAGGTGTTTGAAGATCTAATATGTATACTATAAATAAAAAAACATTGATTTCTTTAAGGGAGATTTAACTTATGGCAAATATTCTTGTGGTAGAAGATGATACAAAGTTCAATCAGATAGTTTGCACTTATCTGAATAATCATGGACAAAATGCCCAAGGAGCACTTGGAGCACAAGATGCGTATGATAAGATGTATAACCAATTATTTGATTTGATTATTTCCGATGTAATGATGCCTGATATTGATGGTTTTGAGTTCGCACAAACTGTGCGCGAAATAAATCCGGGTATCCCAATTTTATTTGTAACGGCGCGAGATGATATTCAGTCCAAGCAGCTTGGATTTGAATCTGGGATTGACGATTATATGGTGAAACCGATCAACATGGTGGAACTTTTAATGAGGATCAAAGCCTTATTACGAAGATCCAATATTGCAGATGATCGCCGACTTAAGATTGGAAATATGGTGTTAAATTCAGATTCAGTAAGTATAACTGTCGAAGACAAAGACATCCCAGTAACTGTGCGTGAATTCAACATTTTATTCAAATTACTTTCCTATCCGAACAAAACGTTTTCACGGGCACAGTTACTGGATGAATTCTGGGGTGTAGACAGCACTACAAGTTTGCGTGCAGTTGACGTCTATATTACCAAAATTAGAAATAAGTTTTCAGATTTTAACGACTTTGAGATTGTAACGGTTCATGGGCTAGGTTATAAGGCGGTTATTAAATGATAACAAAGAAAAAGGGAGAAAAAAAAACGACGATAAGCAACATTTCACTGAAGGGGTATCTAGGCAGTCTTGTTGGATTAATGATCGTTTCCTCTCTGCCAGTTTTGCTATATGGTGAGTATCTTCATGAATTAGCCAGCAGTTATTTGAAGTGGTACCTGCTATTGTATTGGCTGCTAGTGTCGCTTGTTTTTACTGGGGTCATTGCTTACCAAAAATATATTGCTTTTGATGTTCCACTCAAACGTCTGAGTGAGGCGACGAAACAAGTCGCGAAAGGGGACTTTTCGATATATCTGAAGCCAATGCATTCAGCACAAAAATACAATGAACTTGATTATATGTTTGAAAACTTTAACACGATGGTTGAGGAACTGGGTTCAACAGAAACGCTAAAAAATGATTTTGTGGCTAATGTTTCCCACGAATTTAAAGCTCCGCTGGCGGTGATAAAGAGTTATGCCGGAGTTTTACAGGAGCAGGTTCCCCAAGACGGTGAATTAGATGATTATGTAGAAACTATTATAGCTGAAACCGACAAGATGGCCTTGCTAGTAACGAATGTTTTAAAGCTGAATAAAATAGAAAATCAAATTATTCAAACAACTACGAAAGAATACGATGTCAGCCGGCAATTAGTTGATATGATTTTAACTTTTGAAAAGGTTTGGGAAGAAAAAAAAGTGACCATCAACGTGGAAGTACCGGACGATATTTTTGTAAAAGCTGACGCTGAAATGATGGAAATCGTCTGGCAGAATTTATTGAGTAATGCCTTCAAATTTACTCCTACTGGCGGAACTGTTTCGGTTAAAGCACATAAAAATAGCGATGGGGTTGAAGTTGAAGTAATTGATACGGGAAGCGGGATGGATAAGGAAACTGCTAAGCGAGTGTTTGATAAATTTTATCAAGGGGACACATCACATTCTGAAAAGGGGAATGGCCTAGGGCTAACGCTAGTTGAGCGAATTATAACACTAATGAATGGAACTGTGAGTCTAAGCAGTAAAGTTGGAAAGGGGAGTAATTTCAAAATATGGCTCCCAGTTTCAGATAATCGATAATTAACATTATTCAAACAGTTCGCACAAGTTTTTCCTGTACAATGTAAGTGGTGGAAAATAAGGCTAAGAATTTAACGATAGGTGTGAAGAAAATGAATAAACAACAATTTATTGGTTATGAGTATCGCAAGCTTTTAGTTGATAAAGAATTCAGCGACGTTTATATTGATGCTTATCCTAATTTTGGCTGGGAGGTTGAGATGGAAGGTAAAGCCAAGGAGCGTCCTAACAAAGTTCAATTCAGTATGAAGAGAAATCGCAAGTTGTTAAATCAAGCAGAACTTAAACGGTTGCAGAATAAATTTGAAGCAAGTATGTCAGATGTTGAAAGAATGGAAAAACAGAAGAAACTATTTCCAACAATTCAGGCATGTTTGCTTGGACTTTTTGGAACGTTTTTTATGGCGGGAGCGGTTTTCGCAAGTAATGCTGGTTCGCTGCTGTTTATGATCTTCCTTGGAATTCTAGGATTCTTGGGATGGATACTGCCAATTCCTTTATATAGAATCCAGTTTGGACGTGCCAGTCGCAGGCTCCAACCATTGATTGACGAAGAATATGATGTGATATATAAGATTTGTGAGAAAGCATACGGATTAAGCCATTTTGAATAATTTATAAGAAGCAAATATATTTTTATAAGCAACCCAGAACGAAAGAATCAATGTTCTGGGTTTTTTGGTGTTTAAAAGAAAAATAAAAAACTTAATTAACATTACTCAAACATCTTGAAAACATTTAGTAAATATTGTGGGTATAAATTAAGGGCATAGTTAATTGACGGAAGAAAATGTTAGCGAGGGAGAGAGGAAAAATGGAAGAAAAACAGTATGATTATAAAAAAATCACCGTCGAGCGTAAATACGCACCTAATTATATTGATGGCTATGAAGGTTTTGGTTGGGAATTGAAAGGAATAAGTTACCACAAGGATCGCTTTGATGGAGCAAAAGTAACTTTGAAATTTCGAAGGAGCGCCCAAATTCCAAATAAGTCGGAATTGTCAGAATTGCAACGCAGATTTGAGTTTAAAATGAAAGAAATTAGTCATATGAATAAGGCAAGAAACTTTCTGGCAGCGGCAGTTGCATATGTGATTGGTGTTGCAGGAACAGTGCTGCTGCTAGGCTCCATCCTAGCGTTTGTTTTGTCGTTTGGAGTTGTTGCAGTTGCATTAGTAGTTATGGGGTTAATAGGCTGGTTGATAGCATATCCAAGCTATAAAAATGCTAGAAAAAGAAAAACAGCAGAAATTTCTCCTTCAATCACGCAACGATTCAAGGAGATCAATCGTTTGAAAAAAAATGCGGGACAATTGTTACCGCTAGTGTAAGCAAACTGACTGACACGAAAAACTAATGATAATAAAGCATAAGGGAAGATTAATATGAAGAATTTATTGGGAAAAACAGGTATTTGGATATCAAAACACGCCAAGTTGGTAATAGCAGTTGTTTTAATAGTTGTCGGGATCTCGATTGCTGCTGGGATGCATGTTGGCTCGGATTTCAAAAGCGGCGGGATGTCGATTAAGGGCTCGCAGTCGGAGAAAGCAAACCGTTTGATGAAGAAAGAATTTCCAGCGGCTAACCAGAAGGGGGGACAGGTCACTGTTGTTCTACATTCCAAAAATGGAGCTAAGCTGACAACTCCAGAAAACATGCAAACTATTCACAAGATGCTTGCAAAAGTTAAAGAGGACAAAAAAGTCAAATCCGTTGTTCCGCCAGAAATGTTGCGAAATTACAGTAAAGACGGCAAGACAGCATACGGTTTGGTGATTTACAAACAAAAGGGCGAGAAGGTTTCACAAAAAACCGTCAAGAAGTTAATGAAATCTATCAAGACGACGCGTGAAAAACAAATTCAAACAGAGCTAACCTCAACAGATGTGACTATATCTGAGATTGATAACGGCGAGCGTGCTGAATTTGTCGGAATTATTGTTGCTTTTGCTGTCTTAGCAATTACATTTGCCTCACTCCTGATTGCAGGTTTGCCTATTTTATCGGCTCTTTTAGGTCTGATCGTTGGTGTGATGCTTGTCTTTATTGCCAGTCACTTCTTGCCGGTTGCTTCATTTGCATTATCGTTAGTTGGAATGATGGGGTTAGCTGTCGGAATCGATTATGCTTTGTTCATTGTTTCGCGGTACCGCCAAGAGTTAGAAGAGGAGCCTGACAGGTCAAAGGCATTAGCGAAAACGATGTCGACAGCTGGGACGGCTGTTTTGTTTGCGGGAGTCACAGTTATCATTGCACTTTTAGGGATGTCGGTTCTTGGGATTGCGATGCTAAGCGCAATGGGAATAACAGCGGCGATAGCAGTCGCTACTGCTATTATAACTTCCTTGACGCTGGTGCCAGCACTATTGAGTTTGCTGGGTGACCGTGTTTCGTCAAATAAGGGCAATCGGATTATAAAATTAACACACAAATTGCGGATCGAAGGCGGTTGGGGCAAACTTATAACGAAATATAAAATACTTTTCACAGTTGTGATAATTGGTGGCCTAGGTGTTTTGACCGTGCCATTTACACATATCAATCTAGGTTTACCAAATGATGCAGTTAAATCAACACATCTTACAGAGCGTCGAGCACATGATTTGATGACGAAGGCTTACGGCAAGGGAAGTCAGTCAACATTGGCAGTTTTGGCAAAGACCTCTGATCAACAAGACACACAAAAAGTCGTTCAAAAAATAAGTAAGTTAAAAAATGTCAAATCTGCAACACCTATGATGTCGAGCAAAGACAATAAGTACCAAATGATCACAGTAATGCCGAAAACTGATTCAAACAGTGTTAAAACAAAGAATTTGGTTCATAAAATCCGCAGCTATTCTCACAAGGACAAGCTGCCGAAGTTATTAGTGACAGGATCAACGGCAATTAATATTGATATGTCAGATGCACTGATGAAAGCTTTGCCTAAATTTGCGATACTGATTGTTGGTTTTGCGTTCATACTGTTAATGATGATCTTTCGTTCATTGTTGATACCGCTGGTCGCAGTATTAGGGTTTGTATTATCATTAGGAGCTACCTTAGGGACAGTGGTGTACATCGTGCAGGATGGTAATTTCATCAATTTACTGAATATTCCTGCTAAAAGCAGCGTTTTGAATTTTTTGCCGGTGCTGGTTATTGGTATCATGTTTGGACTGGCGATGGATTATGAGGTTTTCTTAGTCAGCCGAATGCGTGAGGAGTACGTGAAGAGCAAGAACACTAAGAAAGCAGTCATTTCGGGAATGAAAAAAAGCGGGACAGCGATCGTTGCAGCTGCTTTGATTATGATGGCGGTTTTCTCAGGCTTTATATTTGCGAGTGATGCAATTGTTAAGTCAATGGGATTGGCCTTGACGTTAGGAATCTTGTTTGATGCAGTTTTTATCAGACTTATCCTAGTTCCATCAACCATTGCCCTCTTTGGTAAAGCCAGCTGGTATCTGCCTAAGTGGCTCGATAAAATATTACCTAATATTTCAATCGATTAATCCGTTTTCGAACATATTAAAAAGGTGCGCTAAAAGTCTATCGACTGATTAGCGCACTTTTTAGTGTGTATTTTGAAGAGCGGTCTAAATCGGTATTTTTAAAAAATATAGAAAGCCGACAGGGAAAGGCAATATTAAGCGAAATTCCCATTGGTATAAATAGCTGAGTTAGTAAATATTACTTGATTATATAAAATCAAGCAGCATTAGTAGAGTTGTACAGCGAGTTAAGAGAATTCTTTATCCTGCTGTAAATTCTACTATGTTTCTTTTTTTATATTTTAATGATACTCAATCTGTATGTACCTAGAGCAAAAAATTGTGGCGATATATCTAAAAAAATATTTTACAGCTTGATTACTGGATGCATACTTAAAAATTACAATACCAAAACAAGATAAATACAATTTGAGTTTATTATTATACAGCGAGGAGGAGATTTAAGTGAAAATTAATAGTTGTGTAAAAAAAATAATGGGTGCAGCTTCACTATTAGTGTTAGCTATATTATTTGCAGGATGTTCAAGTACCAAGGCATCGTCTAAAAAGGTCATTCACGTTTCTTATTGGCATGTTAATGCTCAGACACAGGGAGGAACGTCAGTTGATGAACTTGTAAAGAACTTTAATAAAACACATAAATATATTAAGGTTACAGCAAAATATAATCCTAATATGTATCAAGGGTTAATGCAAAATTTGCAATCTGCACAGGCATCAGGGAAAGTACCGGATATAGTTCAAGTTGGTTGGGCGTACACAAATTATTTTGCGGATAATTTTAAATATTTAACACCAACAGATGCTCAGAGTAAGTTTGACGCTAATAAAACTTTTATTAACAAGAATTTTAGTAAACAAACATTGTCTTTTGCCAAAGACAGCAAGAGTAATCTGGTAGGACTTCCATATTCACTGAGCACACCTGTATTATATTACAACAAAACGATGTTGGATAAGTACGGAATAGGTGCTGACAGTTTGGAAACTTGGGAAGGCGTGCGTGCTGCAGCTAAGAAGATTAAAGAAGCGAGTGGGAATTATGGCCTTTACATCCAGGAACCCGGTGACACATGGGCTCAGCAAGCACTGCTGCTGAGTAATGGATCACAGATTAAAAAAGACGGTAAGGCGGCTTTTGCAAGTACCAATGGAAGTAAAGCATATCAGTTTTACCAAGATATGGTGGTTAAAGAGAAAACAGCATTACATACCCCATGGGCCCAAGGAATTGATGACTTTCTGAATGGAAAGGTAGCAATCGCATACACGACCGTAGCACAAGCTTCACACATTAAGAAAAGCTCTAATTTTGATGTAAAAGCAGTTACTTCACCACATTTCAAGGGCCACAAGGCAACGGTACCTGTAGGTGGATCGATGCTAGCAATAACCGCACAAAAGAGTGAACAGCAAAAAGCAGCATGGACTTTTGAAAAATATATGTACAAAAACAGTTCATTAGTGACATGGAGCAAAGGGACTGGCTACTTGCCTCCAACACAAAGTGCACTTACTTCACAAGATTTCAAAAGTTATTTGAATGAAAATCCAATGCTGAAAGCTGCTACCAGTCAAATTAAAACAGCTGTTCCATGGACCTCATTTTCTAAGAATGGGTTACAAGCAGAACAAACAATGATTGATGCACGCGATAAGATTTTATCGGGCAGCAATGTGCAAGAAACACTAAAATCTGCTCAGGAGAAGATCAATGAACAGCAGTAGAAGCAAAAATAAGTTTTTAACGATTGCTTATCTTTCGCCAACAGCATTGATTCTGTTGGTTTTTATGATTATTCCGATAATTTATACATTTTATTTAAGTTTTTATGATTGGAACTTAATCGCCCCAACAAAAGATTTTGTAGTTGAAAAATTACACTAGTATTTTTACAGATCCGGTGAATCGAAAAGTATTGACGAACACTATTTTTTATATATTACTCTTGTTGTTTTTAAATTTTTTAGTTCCATATCTTATTTCAGTAATAGTAAAGTTTTTCATCAACAAAATGCAAGGCTCGTATAAAATAATTTTCTTTATTCCAAGTCTATTTTCGCTTGTTGTCGGGGCGATGTTATTCTCATGGATAATGAATCCTGTTTCGGGACCGGTTGCTTTTCTATTGCGACACGTGGGAATTGTATTACCTAATTGGACCAATTCTAGTGCTATGGCAATAGTAATGCTGTGCTTGATAACCAATTGGAAGGTTTTTGGATACAATTTTGTACTACTTCTGACAGGTCTGGGGAGTATTCCGCAGAACGTTGTTGATGCGGCGAAAATGGATAGCATTCCCAGATGGAGAATGATTTGGGACATTGTACTACCGTTAAATAAAGGCATTGCTTTTTACGTTCTTATTTTAACGATCGTTCAGGGCTTGCAATATGTTTTTACACCTATCAGTGTTATTACACAAGGTGGACCGTACTATGGATCCTCTAATATTTTCTACCACACATATCTAAACGCTTTTGTGCTTTATAAGACAGGGAATGCTTCCGCACTGGCTGTAATTACTTTCATAATTTTTTTGGTATTACTTTACGTGGAAATGAAATTTGTTGAAGGAAGGACAGGCGAATATGAATAAGCTCAAAGAAAGTGGATGGCACATCATATTGTTAGCTATTTGCTTGATCCTCTTGCTACCGGTTGTTTTTATGATCTCAAACTCCTTTAAGACATTGCAAGATTCTTACCATTCGATGCTGCAAATAATCCCAATGCATCCAACAGTTAATAATTATACAACATTAGGAAGGCAAGTAAATTTGCTACGCCTTATCTGGAATACATTCTTTATGGCAACTATCGTAACACTGGGTAAAATAATTACTGGATTGCTTGCAGCTTATGCCTTTAAATATTTTTCGTTTAAGGGTAAAAGATGGGTATATTTGGTTTTTGTTTCAACGATTTTTGTACCATTTACTGTAATTATGATTCCTAATTATTTAGTGATTTCCAAGATTAATTTACTAAATACGGCGTTTGGAGTAGCATTACCTCAATTATGTGATGCGACAGGAATTATGCTTTTTTTAAAAGCGATGGATAAAATCCCTAATAGTTTGATCGAATCTTTAGAAATTGACGGAATTTCTTCGCATAAGATCTTGAAGGATATTGTGATCCCAATTTTACGACCAAGTATTATCAGTGTCGGGGCAATTTTCTTTATTAATTCATGGAATGAATATGTCTGGCCTACGTTGATTTTGAAGGATAAAAGCAGTTTTACTTTACCACTGGCTTTGCAAAACTATATTTCAAGTGAAGGTGGCACAAACTTTCCATTAGCGATGGCACTCTCAACAATCATGATTGTTGTGCCACTGATTATTTATCTAATATTTCAACGATATATTTTAAATAGTATTAGCAGCTCAGGATTAAAATAGAAGGGGAGCAGTTATGGGTAATAAGGCAGCTTTAGAATTGAACAAGGTAACAAAAAAGTATAAGAGAACCGATGTTATTTCGAAAATGAACTTAAAGGTTAGGAATGGGGAATTTTTGGTGCTATTAGGACCATCCGGTTGCGGTAAGTCGACTACTTTACGTATGATGGCAGGTTTGGAAAAACCAAGTGATGGGCAAATTTTAATAGATGGCAAAGATGCGCAAAAAATGACGAGTTACGAGCGAAATATTGCAATGGTTTTTCAAGATTATGCTTTATATCCAAATATGACCGTTTACCAAAACTTAGAATACGCGTTAAAAGTTCATAAAGTAAGAAAAAATGAACGTGAACATAGATTGAAAAAAATTATTGCAACCCTTGATCTAGCGGCTTATCGAGATCGTTTGCCGGGGCAGTTATCAGGTGGGCAAAAACAACGTGTGGCTTTAGGTAGAGGGATGGCAAAGAAGAGCAGAATTTTTCTCTTAGATGAACCACTTTCGAATATTGATGTTCAGTTGCGTGAGAAAGCTCGAGATGAAATACAGAATTTACACGAGAAAAATCAGCAGACAATCGTATATGTAACACATGATCAACTAGAAGCAATGGCGTTGGGAGATCGAATTGCGATTATCAATGAAGGAAAAATTCAGATGATTGATACGCCAGACAATATTTATAATCATCCGGCTAATCTTTTTGTGGCTAAATTTGTCGGAACACCACAGATCAATATTTTAGAGATTGCCTATCGAAAAGAGCAAATTTATCTAAAAGATAAATTATTACCTTTAAGTGTTGAATGTTTGAAAAAAGCAGCTTTATCGGACGGAAAATTACATTTAGGAATAAGACCAGAGCATGTAAGCGTAAAGCGTGAAAAAAGAAATGCGACAGGCCTTGAATTGCCTGTTAAAGTCGAGCAGGTTATTGACTATGGGCGCTACCAGCAACTTTTATTGAATATTGGTGAAGAGCAAAACATTAAAGCAATCACTACTAACAATGAATTTAAAAATGGTGATCTGGCATATGCTTCATTTTCTGAAGAAAGAATTTTATTTTTTGAGTACACTAGCGGGATCAATATCGAAAGCTAAGAAAGAGGTGCATAATGAAAGACACATTGATTATTCAAATTTCGGATACACATTTAACATCTATGGGAAATAAGCCATCCTTTAATCAGCGATTAGATCCATATGATAAACTAAGCCTTGTATTTGCCGATATAAAAAAGATAAAAAAAAAGCCGGAATTCATTGTGGTAACAGGTGACCTGATTCATGAAGGAAATGCAACTGATTATGCTCATCTGCGAGAGATTTTACATTATAAGGAGCAAGAATTAGGGACCCCGATTTTTGTATTACTAGGAAATCACGATAGAACGGAGGCTTTCTATCATGGCTTTTTGCAAAAATCAGTCAAAAACAAGTACTATCACAAAGTTTCCGTTAATGGAAAAGATAACTATTTTTTGGATACGACCTTTGGAAATATCGAACAAGGCTATCTTGATAAAGAACAGCTAGACTGGCTTGGTGAGAATTTGAAAAAAGAGCCAAAACGCCCAGCTTTAATTTTCATGCACCATCCTATTGCAGGGGCTTCTTTACATCATATGCGATTTAGCGTTTTACAAAATGGAGCGGATTTACTGCGGGTTTGCAGACAAGGAAATATTCAAGGTATCTTTTCGGGACACGTACATTTTTCAACAACCTACTCAATAGATGGAATATTGAATAGCGTTGCTGAATCAACCGCTTACCATATCGATTGTCGAGATAAACACCAACATTATGTAAGTGATGCATCAGGGTATAGCATAATCACGCTTTCAGATAAAATGGAAATCGGGGTTGAAAATAGATATCTTTATTGTGGTCAAGAAACAATCAAGAAAATTGATGTTGCACAAACAGATTTTATTGATTTAAAAACTATAATGTAATAACAAGCAGTTGTAATTTTTAGGTTTTTAATCAACCAATTCCCTTAAAATAAAAACTAAAGTGATTACAGGTGTAAGAATAAAAAACAGCAAATACAAGGAGAAATAGCCAACTAAAGAACCCAGTATATTGCCGGAGTTTTGAGGGTTATGTAGAATTATCACTTTGTAGCTGAGAGCGAGTATAATGTCATTTTGCCGAAGATACTTCAAATGAGTATTTTGGGCTTTTTTAGACTTCTTCTGTGTAAAATGTTGTGAATTTGAATGGGAGAATGGAGTGCTGTTTATTATCATTGCCAATAATAGTAATTTGAAAGCATTTCATGAGCTATTAAGTTATTATTGAGTTAAAGACTTGAATGATTCTAAGTTTACTACTGAATTTTTACAAGTTCTCACTAATAAGAGACATTTTGCCATCTATAATCTGGTAGATTTTGTCTGCATTGTTTTTTAGACGCATATCATGGGTAACAACAATTATCACCTTATTACGTTTATGAGCTAGTTCTTTTAATAACCTCATTACTTCGCTAGACCGTTCAGTATCTAACGCCGCTGTAGGTTCATCTGCCAAAATATACTCTGGGTCTGTATATAAGGCTCGAGCGATTGCGACACGTTGTTTTTGCCCGCCTGAGAGTTGATTAGGGTATTTTTCCTTCAGCGAAACAATATCTAGATCCTCGAGTAATTGATCTAACTCTTGAGCTGACGCATTATTTTTTTTAACTTTATCTACTAAGTCAAATTGTTCTTTAACGGATAAAAATGGTACTAAGTTATAGGATTGAAGAACAAACCCAATTTTATGTAACCGAAGTTGAGTTTGTTCCCTTTTGTTCAGTTTTGTAATTGTTTTATTATTAAGTTTCACATTACCAGAGGTTGGCGTCTGTAGACCGCCTGCAATAGTTAAAAAAGTTGTTTTTCCAGAGCCGGATGGTCCAACTACTAAAATTAATTCCCCGCTGTTAGCTTCAAAGTCTATATTTTTCAAAGCAACATAACGGCTGCTGCCTGAGCCGAAGATCTTATTAACTGATGAAAAAACTAGATTTGACATACTTATCCTCCAATTACTTTATATGGATCAACCTTTGCTATTTGGTAGATCGGAATAATACTGCCGAATAATGACATGAGAATAACACCAATACTGGTAGATACGATATTAAACGCATTGATGACAATGGGCACCTCACTAGGTATCAAAATTGTAGTGGCAAAACCAAGTAAAATAGCGGCTAAAACTCCAATTATGGATATAATTAATGATTGAGACACTGTGTTTAGCGTTAAAAATTTTGTCGGAATACCTTGAGCTTTTAACACGCCATAATTCGGTAATTTTTGAATTGTTAAAATGTACAGAAAAATTGAAATAACGATGAAAATAATGATATAGAGAAAACCAATCATAAAATTAAATGTAGTCTTTTGAGCGCTGTAACCCGGTAACTTGTTAATAAATTGCTCAACGCTAAGAACCATAGCATTTTTGGGCTGCCTAATTTTGCTTTTAACCGTTAGTATCGCATTAATTGTTCCACGATTTAGCGGTCTAATCGTTGTGAAAGAGGTATACACAACTGGTGTCGCACTGAGAGTAGCATGCGGCGTAAAGCCGACAATGCGTAATTTAACAGTGGAATTGTTTAAATATAAGGTGTCGCCAATTTTAAAACCATTTTTTTTGAATATGTCTGACACAAGAGCAGTTCCGTTTGAAGTGAAATTCTTTCCATTAAGAACAATAAGGTTATTGTAGACGAAGGAATTTTTGGGTACCGCAATAATTGTCGAATTTTCTTTCAAACCTTTTTTCGACTTTACTATAGAGCTGTATTGTGAAAGTGCTGTTCCATTAGTTGATTTGATGGTCTGATTAGATAAAAAGGACTGTGCTAATCGACCCTCAGAGTCCTTATCCAGCACAATGGTTTTAGCCCCCCATTCATTAACAGCTGACTTGTTGAGGTTCGCTAGACCAGAAGATAAGCCCGTTAGAATAATCAGCAAATAACTTACTAGGAATATTAATGCCATCACTAATGAATAACGTAATTTTTCATACCAGATTTCTTTAATAGCTAAAAACATATCATTCTCCTAATTCATATTTTGATATTGTAAGTGTTATATTAAGCGCTTGTCTAAAGACCACTGTGTACCATTATATAGTATTTGTAGTAAATGGGTTGAAATTTAACTCACTAGAGAAGTGAAATAGTGTAAATTTTTAGAAAAAAGCAGCTTAAACTAATAAAAGCTCAATAATAATTAATAAAGAGCAACCAGTTGGAAAAGGCAGTACAAAGCGGTAAGATTTAGTTTCTCTTATCGCATATGCTGCCATTAAAAGCAGCAGCCATTATTTTTGGGCTGCAACTAATAAGTGCTTCGAAAAACTAGTAAGATTTAGTATATTGGTTTCAGAAAGGAGGCGCTCAATTGAAAATAGCTGAGATTTTAAAGTTAAATCGGCATAAAAGAAATTGGTCGCAGCAAAGATTGGCTGAAGAACTGCATATTTCACGACAATCAATTTCAAAATGGGAATGTGGTGCGGCTGTACCAAGTTTTTGGGATAAAAATAAAGTTTGGCTCAGCATAGTTTGTGGTTTGGTGCTGGCAATTGTATTTTATGCAGCATCCTCTTCTATGCAGATTAGAAGAAATACAGTAGAGGTATGGACAGAACTCCCCAAAGTAGCGCTCTTAATAGGTCTTGCTTGTTCAATCAACTGGCATAAGGCTACAGCGGCCTTCTCAAGGCTTAGTGTGTGTCTTCTATTTATTCTGGTTGCACTTTACTTGTGGCCTAATATTTATGATTTTATTAGTGGTTACGTCAGTGGATACAATAATTATTAAAAATTGTGAGTTAGGCGCTTGGATTATTAAATAGCATAATGCTGTGAGCTTAAGGAAAGGCAGCCCCCAATTTTTGATGAACAATGGGGTACTTAACCCGGGTTAAGTGCTAATATATGATCTTGCTAATGTACTTTGTTAGGGTTAACTTCGTCAATGTTTACAAATCGAGTTAAGAAGGAAAGTGTGACATATGGAACACGTTTATACGAAATAAAAGAGGAACTGTGCCAAAAGTTGACTTTTGACACAGCTCCCTTTTTTGCAAAAAACATTTAGTGTAACTGTAGCTGGTAGCAGTAATTGAATAATATCAGGACAAGATCTGCTTCTGGAAAATCAACGAGTCAGCCAGTCTGTAGCACTTTTTACAGGAGAATTACTGAACTGATCTGGCTCTATTTTGTCATTTAAAAAATTTTTGCCATTACGTGTTCTGACGCTATTAGTAGTTAAATTCATCTGTGTCCCATCAAAAAGAGTGAAGGTCTGATTGACACTTGTATAACCTGCACTGGCTGTACCAAAGTATCTAACATTAGACAATCCCCACAATGACAAGGCGGTTAATTCACCAGAGCTAGCTGTCAGGTTGTTTATGATTACAGCTATTTTTCTATGAGAAAGTTTTTGGGGATGGTTGACTTTAATTGTTGAACTGCCAGCGTTGATCATCGAGCCGAATAGTTTGATAGCTGTAGCTTTTCCAGATTGACTAACAAAAGAAAAAATTTCTCCATTAGGTAGCAGAGATGAAATTCCGCCAATCATCGGTCCCATGTCTCCTCCGGTGTTATTGCTTAGGTCCAAAATTACTTTTGAAGTTTGTGTTTTCTGAAGAGCTTCGTTGATTTGGTTGGCGTAAGCATTGCCTTGTTTAGCTGAGCCTGAAAACTCTGGTTCGTGAATATATAGTATGTTGTCGGAATATTTTATGGTGGGTGGGGAGAACTTGCTATTCATTTCTCGTGAGCTTTTAGTCAAAATAGAGGAGTGTTTTCCACCTGCAGTTTTTATTGCTTTATTTAATAAGGGGAGAACTTGTTTGTAATTCTTCTTTGTCTTAATTTTTGTTAGAACTTGTTTTTTTGTAGTTCTCCATAATTTGCTATCAGTATAAATACCATGTTTATCCATATCGTTAAGTGCGACCTGCCCATATTTTGCAGCAGATGGTGGAAACAGGTAAAAATTAAAATATGGTCCATATTGCATAGCCCATAGAATAATAAAATAATTAGTGCTAAAATTATACCAATTATTTTGAAACCTCTATGTTTCATGATTTTTTGTTCCTTTCTATACGAAGTATTGGGTTACTCAGTTTGATGAAAGATAAAAATTAGAAGAAGCCAGCATGTTTTCATGCCAAAGTTGACTTTGGTTGGTGGCACTTGAACACGTTTCACATCAAAACTGTGTTTTTTTCTGAACATTTATATTTTAATGCAGGGTAAGACCATACTCCAAGTTACGAAAAGGCAAAGAAACTTACATTTTGTTATTTTTTATTAGATCTTAAATGCGCTCACTGAAAAAATGTAATGGACTCAGTTAAAAAAAATCCAATTATTAAGATAGTTTAATGCTTTAAAAAATAATATAAATAATTTGTTTATAAGCTTGCTTAGCGATATACTGAAAGCACCAGCTTGAAGAGAACGTAACAGTGGTCAGCTCTAAATAATGTACACGACTTTCTAGCTAGGCTGTCACTCATAAATCTTATTTCGCTAAAACTGTTACAAAAATGAAAGGTGAGAAGCAATGAACAATAATTCTAAAGTCAGAGATGAAACAAGAAAAGATATACAAGAGTTATTCGAACTTTTGAAAAAACGCACGGATCAATCAGCAGAGTTGTTGGATATTAGCGATGTCTTAGCGCAAGTTTATGTGAAGCTAGATACTGTAAAGAATCCAGAGGCACTGGTTAACAGACTCGTTAATTATATACGCAGTGTTGCGATTGAGGGAAGAATTCATTTCCCACATGAGGAAGAAAGCTTAATGATAGATTTAGGTGTAATCGGACAAAAAGCGGGCTTAAATGGCTCATATATGTCTGATTATTCTGACAAGTCGCAATTCTACAGTTATTCTGAAAAGGTACCACACCACAGTTGATTCAAATGATGTTGGTATGGCTTTAGTTCTAATTCCTTCAGCTTCCCGAATGGGAGTTGCATTATTTTGCCGAGGGCAACAAGATTTAGTTACATTACAAGCACAGCACTGAAAGTTTTTTAAAACTATAACATTGAACGTTTAAGCATTCTAGTTCAATCAAAAGCTTATCTCCGTTTTGGAGATAAGCTTTTTTAATACTATGTTTTTATTCACCTGAGCTAAAGTTACACATTTTTCAAACCTGATCTTAACAGTAAAAATAAAAATTCGTGCCATCACCGATACAAAAATATTTTTTTGCTTCCCCCAAACTTTTTAAGTGCTTTGATGACCTATTCGGTTTGCATGGCAGCCACTAAAATTATCCAATAAAAGAATCATTTACAACCCTATATTCATTGTAATTAACTTATAATCATAGTAACATAACGATTAAATGTTTAATAAGTTATCACTAAAATATAAAACAGGGGGAGCTATATGATTTTTAATAAAAAAGAGCATTATAAAATGTACAAAAATGGCAAAAAATGGGTGTTCGCTACGGTGACGGTTGCGACAATTGGCTTGACCGGTTACATTGAAAGTGAATTAATTGTTCACGCTGATAATAGTGATGCGGCATCATTAACATCTTCCGTAGGGGATAATAGCTCAAGCAAATTAGATACCACAATGACATCATCAAGTAGTGTAGAGTTCGCAAGTACCAGTGCAGAAGGGGCAAGCAGCACAACATCTTCGTTGAGTGCTGCAAATTCTTCGAGTGCTGCAAATTCTTCGAGTGCGAACACTGGTGTGGAGAAGACAAATAGTACAACGGCTACATCAAGTAGTGAGGAGTCCAGAAGTACCAGTGCAGAAAGGACAAGCAGTGCAATAGCTTCGTCAAGCAATATAAATTCTTCGAATACTAGTGAGGAGAAAACAAGCAGTACAACACCTTCGTCAAATAGTAAAAATTATGCAAATACTATGTCAGATGTAGCAGTGAGTTCAAATGCTGAAAAAAATATTGCGGATAGCAACGAATCAAGCACAGCAGCTAGTTCAACTTCAAGCGACAAAAAAGCAAGCTCTGAGTTGAATTCAGCAAAAGCGCAAGCAACAGTTATGGGAACGCAAACTCAAGCGGCTCCTAAGTCAATTGATGCTGATGCATATTTGAAAAATCTAGGAATTGATATCAATAACCTTAATGAAAATAGTGTTTTAAAATTGGCATCGCTCTTTCATATTTTCGCCAATCAATCTAGTTTGAATGCCGACACTAATGGTAATCTGGCAGTTGCATTATTAGATAATTCGAATGATTTTGGTACTCGGGGAGAATCTCAAAATTTAACCAGCGGTGACGTGTATTATATTCAGCAGTTATCTAAAAATCTGCAAAGTAATGCTTTCAGAAATAAAAAGTTTAATCATGTAGTTTTGGGCAAGGATATCGATGTGAAAACCGATGGGGATCAGGTGTGGATTAATGGAATCCTAATGACGGACTTAAAACCGGAGAATGTTTACCAAGATACCGATGGGAATAACTATATCGACTTCGCACAAGTTTTTGATGAGCTAAAACAGAATTCAACTAATTTCTCCACGCAATCAGACTCCACAGGTGTGAAAATAGATTTTTCAGATATGAATAGACAGTATGTGGATGTCACTGACGCAACAGCAACCAACGGAATTATTTATGTAAATGTGCCCTTTGAAAAACTGAATGGTCCTCAGCCAATAACAATCAAGGGAATTTCAAGCGTACAGAACGGTTCAACAATCGTTATTAACGTTACTGGTATCCCAGATGGCGGGCAAACTGTTTCAACACAAGTTCAGTTGAATTATGATGATGGAACAAATAACTTGCCAAATAGTGAGTCACATACCAAACCTAATCATGTTCTCTGGAATTTTGGAAATGGTAACCAAGTTTTTAGTTTTAATAGCGGTCGCTTTATGGGAAGTATTTTGGCTCCGAATGCTACTGTTAACGCAGGTGTAAATATTGACGGCAATATTATTGCAAATGTCGTTAATATTGTTAGTGGTGAATCACATCGTTGGGATATCCATCCAACAGGAAGCACGACTGGTTCAACGACTGGCAGTACAACTGGTTCAACGACCGGCAGCACAACTGGTTCAACGACTGGCAGTACAACT
>NZ_BALC01000006.1 GCF_000612445.1 Liquorilactobacillus sucicola DSM 21376 = JCM 15457 | reverse complement strand
CAGTTTTCAAAGATCTACTTTTGTAAAAAAGTTGTTTAGCACAACAATTAAATTTTATCACATCTCGTTTGCTTTGTCAATATTAATTTTAACATTGACTCTAACAGATTAGCCGAGACAACTTTATTATCATACTTGACTGTCACGAAAATGTCAAGCATTAATTGTTTTTATGGACTGCAAGTACAAGTCACATAAACATGACAACATCAATTACTATACACGTACTCGCTTCACTCGTCAATAACTTTTTAAAAAAAATCAGCACAATTTTATAATATATATAACTTAGATATTTCACTTTTGTACGATTAATTGATTTTATTGTAAAAAAATAATGCCGCAGGATCAATACCCTGCAGCATCATCTAAAAATTTCATTCTCAATTTTCACATTACAAAAGATTATGGAAAATTTTAGGCTATCAATTCATAGAATTAAATTAAACATTTATTTTACCTGACAGTTTTTTCTTGATCGTCCTGAACAACCACTTAAAGTTGCGCCTAAGCACCTGAAAAAAAGTCAGTGAACGTACAATATGGTCTGGTTCCACATACACACGAACAGCACGTAAAACTTTTTTAGGATTTCTAGATGAAAACTTGTACATTCCATTATGCTTCGTTTGAATAGCATATCGCGGAATCCACTTGCCCTTGAACATGATAGAAGCAATAACTAAATCCACTTCTTCCCATGGTATTTGAATAAATTTATTTATATCACGGTCATTATAAAATTCAAATCCCTTGTCACCTACCATTATTTTCCCATAATCACCTAAACCCAAGTATGATGTAGCTTCAATCGCTAGATCAATTTTGGAATTAATTGATTCAACCATACCATCACCTCCTACGATTTAACCCTTTACAGATGTTTTGACAAAAACGAAAAGCAGCTTACAGAAGTCCGACTACATGACCAACGACCCCAACGACAAAGATTCCAATAATAATAACAATTGGGGAAACTTTCTTTTTAAGGAGCCACATACAAAGGAAAGTCAAAAGCAGTGGAACTAATCCTGGTATCAAAGAATCAAGATTATCTTGTAAAGTCGTAACTTTCACCTTTGTAAGCGAAAGACCACTAGCCTGTTGTTGTAAAGCCGACTGTATTCCTTTTGCACCCTTGGGAAGTTTATCCCAATCAATATACGCTCCAGCTTGCTGTGTGATTTTCGAAACAACTGGCGTAAATTTAATCGTTACCCAACGTTCAATCAAAGCAGCAATTACAAACATTCCCATCATTGATGCAACCCTAGTAACACTTTGCAATAAACCACCAGATAAATCCTCTGTAATCTTGCTTCCTGCACGATAGCCGAACTCTTGTGTATACCACATAAAGCCCCAACGAATGATATTCCAAATAACAAAGAATAAAATAGGTCCCAAGATGTTGCCGCTAAGTGCAAGAGATGCTCCTAAAGCCCCTACGATAGGGCGAACAGTGTACCAGAAAACAGGATCACCAACACCGGCAAGAGGACCCATCATTCCGACCTTAACCCCTTGAATTGCAACATCGTCAACAGGTGCTCCGTTAGCTCTCTCTTCTTCCAGTGCCAAAGTAACACCAATAACCGGTGAAGCTACATACGGATGAGTATTGAAAAATTCCAAATGTCTTTGATATGCAGCAATGCGATCTTCTTTCTTCTTATATAACTTATTAATGGCCGGAATCATCGAATAACACCAACCACCATTTTGCATACGTTCATAGTTCCATGAGCCCTGAATAAAAGTTGAACGCCATGCAACACGTAATCGATCACTTTTTGTTAAACTGACTTTCTTTTCTTGCATCTCGCTTACCCCCTTCGAATTTAATAGTCATCCAAGATATCGCCTAGTGGATCACCAGTGTTGCTGTTGCCGCCATTGCCACTATTACCTGAACCGCCCTTATCAAGTTGGAGGTACATTAAAGCAAGGGATAAGCCTATAGCACCAATAGCAATCAACGTTAAGTCAGAAATTGCAGCTACAACAAAACCGATTGCGAAGAAAGGCCACACTTCACGCGATGCCATCATATTGATAACCATTGCATAACCAACGGCGACGACCATTCCACCACCGATTGTCATACCTTCGTTCAACCAGCTTGGCATTGCACTAAGCATATCACGCACACTTGAAGCTGGGATAATCAGTAAAAGAGCAGCAGGAATCGCAATCCGTAGTCCCTGCAGGCAAATACATACAACCTGCCAAAAATCAATCATGCGCGAATTTCCTTGCGCAGCAGCAGCATCCATAAAATGAACAATAGCAACAGTAATCGTACGTACAATCATCGTTAAGAATAAGCCCGCAACCGCCAACGGGATTGCAAAAGCAATAGCTGACCCTAAACCATGAGTTCCTTGACCACCTTGAATCAAAATAATTGCCGACGCAGTAGCAGCTAGAGCAATGTCAGGAGCAACAGCAGCCCCAATATTCGCCCATCCTAAAGCGATCATTTGTAATGAACCGCCTAACATAATGCCAAGTGTTAAGTGACCAGTTACTAAACCTATCAGTGTACAAGATACTAAAGGTTGATGAAATTGAAATTCATCCAAAATACCTTCCATTCCTGCAAAAAAAGCAACGATCACAACTAAAATCATTGATATAGCAGACATTTGATAATCCTCCTTTTTAACTTTTATTACTTGTTTTCCGCAAGTCCTTGACGAGCTTTTTTAATAATTTGTTCCATATTTGCTTTGGAATCATCTGGAACTTTGCGGACATCAAATTTAACGCCTAATTTTTTTAGTTCATCAAATGCTTCAACATCTTTACCATCTAAAGATAGGACTTTGCTGACTGCAACTTTGCCAACAGAATGTGCCATTGAACCTATATTAAGTTCTTTTATATCGACACCAGCCTTAATAACTGTAAGAGCATCTTCAGGATTTTCAAAAAGAATTAAAGCCTTAGTATTCCCAAAACGAGGATCCTTTGCTACCTCAATCATTTTTTGAACCGGAATCACATTGGCATGTACTCCAGGAGGTGCAGCCTCTACGATCATACTCTTACGCAACTTATCTTTAGCAACTTTATCAGAAACAACAATAATCCGGTTAGGATTAGTCGACCTTGTCCATGCAGTGGCAACCTGTCCGTGTAAAAGACGCGAGTCTACCCGTGCTAAAACATATTTAATCTTGCCATCGCCTACAACTGTTCCAGGTGACAACACACCCTTAGGTTGGTCATCCTTAACAGCTGCAGTTTCTTTCTTTTGCGGTTGTAATCCCTCAGGCTTAACTTTCACTCCATCTTTAGCAGTTTCAATAATGTGGGCTGCTATCTCATGTGCCGATTCCATCGACAACCGTGATGCATATGCTTCGATTACCATCGGCAAATTCATGCCGGCGACAATCGCCCATTTATCCTTATGAGCTTCCAAAAGTGTATTAGCCTGATTGAAAGGAGTTCCTCCCCATAAATCAATAAGAAACAGAATCTCATCCTTATTTTCAAAAGAACTGATTGCTTTTTCCATTTTAGCTCTCACATCATCTGGGCCTTCATTCGGCATTAGAGTAACTGCTTGAACGTTATCTTGTTCTCCAAAAATCATTGAGGCAGATTGAAAAATGCCTTCAGCAAAGCCACCATGGCTCGCTAAAATAATACCTACCATTGTTTAATACCTCCTATGTGCAAGATTTTGCTTTAGTGAAAAACCAAAGCTCGTTTCATCCGACATTATTTTCAAAACATAAGATCGGTTTGAAACTGTTTTATCACATCAGAACTTACTCACCTCCCTCAGATAGCTCACTAGCTGTTTGAAATCTTTAAAACTCCACTCTTAAGCTTTTTTTACCAAGCCCTTTTCAACCAATGATTTCCAAAGATTCTTTGGATTATCACTGGACACTTTACGAACATCAAGCCGAATACCACGTTCGTGGAGCCACTTAAGAGCCTTCACATCTTCAGGACTGACAGCAACTGTATCAGTGACCATAACTCTTGAGTTATCAAAACTGACCGCACCGATATTAATTGTTTCAACCTTGATTCCTCCCTCGACCAATCGTTTAGCATCAATAGGATCTTCAACTAGAACCATAGGTTTAAGAGAAAAGAAACGCAAGTCTTGGTAGATACGGATCATCTTCTCAACTGTGATAACATTCGCTTTGATTCCCGGGGGAGCAGCTTGCGTAATCAAAACCTTGCGCATCACATCTTGCGCTACACGATCTGAAACAACCAAAATACGATCGATATTGAGTGCTTTTGCCCAATTTGTAGCAACCTGTCCATGCAGCAGCCGACTGTCAATACGTAGTAATTGCACTTCCATCGTCATACAAATTCACCATCATTCCCAACACAGCGTTGCCTCACACTCACACCTACTTCCATCACAGGGGTGAGTTTCAGCTTGCGGTTTTCTTCAAACAATCATCACATATAGCCTAACCAAATCTAGCAAAAGAAGAGCAAGCTAATGACAGCCCAAAGCAACCACACTTAACATAAGCAATTTACATGCCAACTTTTGTGTATCGTCTATCGAAGTTGAACTCTAGGGGCTTTGTAAACAAAAAAGCAGAAGTAATACACTATTTTTAGTGTATTACTTCTGCAGTGTATTAGATTTCTTCTTTTCTGTATCAAACAAAGCAACAATATAGTAAGTTTCGGCATCTGAAAGTGTTATATTCAGAGTTCTATTCAGAAACTCATTTGCTTGCTTGATTATAGAATACATTTTATCTGTTTTGATTTCGGATAATCTCTGTTCGTCAACACTCATCTCAGAACGTGTCAGGTGACGTTCAATAGCTCCACCTAGATGCATGATCAAACTAATCTTAAAAGCATTCGACATTGTAACAACGCTATGTTGCTGGATAAAGTTGCAATAATCCCACAATACCTTGGTGATTTTTACAGGATTGATGAAAGTAAAATACTGTCCTAAGTATTTTTGGACTGTTTTTTCCGTCAATAATTCCGATTGCTCTAAAGAATAAGGACTGTTCAAACTTCGATCATTGATTTGCTCTATCAAGCTGACAAAACTTTCTCCTCCACCTTGTAGCAAATTCTCCAATGAAACAAACGGGACTGTGAGCTCCGGCTTAACAACTCCTGTTGCTGCCACAATTTGAAACTTACGTTGAACTTCAGTTATTTTTTCTTTCATTCCTACGACAGAAACTGTAATGACCGTAATATCATCAATCAGATTATCAATCAAAATCTTATCAAGTAATTCTTTGATTTTTTTAGCGGTTCCTTCACCAGTTGAGCAGATTGCGATTATCGCTTTACTTTTTTGTGTTGCTAGTGCCGCAGCTCCATGCTCATTTTCTGTTTGTGTTTTGCCAAGAGTACGTGAGTAACCTGCGAATTCACGCAGCTCCCGATAAACAATTTCAAGGCTACTATCAATTAAGGCCGTTTTTCGTGCTGCCTCTAGAACCATCGCTGTTGTTACCATATCAATTGTTTTAACATGAGTATTGGTTTTCTTACTGAGTTTGCTGCTAAAAGTGCTAAGTGAACCCATATCCACCAGCAACAGGACTCCATTCCCGCGATTAACATTTTTAACTTGAGCAGCAATACCATCCAACGCAACTTTAGGACTCATCTCTAATGGCATATCGTACGCAGCAATATTATCTACCGACAACAGTTGAGATACAACCTGTGCCATTGATGAAGCTGTACTGTTTCCGTGAGCAGCTACCACAATTCCAACTTTCCCTGTCTTGGGTTCAGAACGTAGAGAAGCTAGCAGAATTGCCATGTAATACACCTCAGATTGCGGTATAGGGAAACGATAGTGTTCTTCAACTATTTTTTTAATCTTCCCAGCAATCTGCAACTCCCCAGGATAGTCATGCACCATTGACACTAAATCAGTTGACATGTTACGCAAAGGCTTGCCTGACTGAATGCGTTTAATAAATGAACTTATATGAAGGCTCATGGCATAAATAAAGCTTTCTCTTACTGGATAATTCTCCTTTTCGCGGAGAAACTGCTGAATTTCTTTTGTCAGATCAATGATTTCCCGATCAACTATCTCACCTAGGCTATTTACCGTTTTGTCTAGTTTCCCTTGACGATAAAACGACTTAAGGTGCAGATTGATATCTGTCATTATAAAATTATTAATTGATGCTTGATCCAAACCTTCATCTTTCAGCAAAGCCGCCTTATCTCCAATTATTTCGTATAGATTATATGGAAGTTCATAACTATCGATTTCGGGCATCCCACGTTTAAAGTTCGGCTTGATAAGCATCATGGGTTCCAGTAATCGTGTTAACTTCCCAAGTTCCTGCCGATTATTCGCTAGATGTGATAACCCATCCTTAATATTTGGCGGTAATTGGTCAAATCTTAGTTTAATTTCATCCTTATTCTGCATACTATTTAAGAATCCCTGTGCACAAACCAATTGCACATTCGACTTTAACTGACCTACGTTTCCGTAGGTCACACTGCCTAACAGTGCTTGAACTACATCCTCACTCAAGCGGATATTCTTATGTATCCGATTGGCTTCAAGTGTCAACAGACGTTGCAACAACTGTAGTTTTTCACGTGCACTTCTTTGTGCAAAAGCTGGCAGTTGAATCGTGACCGGAATTCTGCGCACAAAGGTTTGCAGCAAGGCACTTTCCGGATCTTCCGTCGTTGCACAGATCAGCCTTACATCCGCATGATGTGTTTTGGCAGTTTCACCCAATCTACTATATGTCCCGTGATCCATAAAATAAAAAATCATTTCCTGCCCTTCAGGTGGAAGGCGATGTACCTCATCCAAGAACAGCATCCCACCATCAGCTTCTTGGATAAGCCCATCCTTATCCTCATTAGCACCCGTGAAAGCCCCTTTAACATAACCAAACAAATGCGACATCAACAACTGCGGGTTGTGGGCATAATCAGCACAATTAAACGTAGTGAATCCTTTTTTCACAACGATTTCTTTTGTTAAGGCAAAGCGATACATCTTATTAGCAAAATATGTTTTTCCTGAGCCAGTCGGACCAATAATCAGTGTGTTCAACCATGTGGCGGGTAAAGTAGCGCTGCCTTTGCCTGCTCAGTCTGATTTTTCAAACTGTCATGTGCTCCGATCATATTTGCAAAGACATCACCGGTCTCACTCATCTTGGAAAGTTCATTATCAATTCCCGCATCATTTGCAATCGCGGTACTGCCAGCAAAACCAATATTAGGTTTCCGTTCCAATGCAACAGTTTCGTCCAAATTATCTGTTTTGAAAATAAAATAACGGACTGGACGACCAATTTTTTTCTCCACTCTGCCTTCTCTGACCAACTGATTGAGTTCTTTACTGACATTAGGTCGCAAAATTCCCAGTGCTTCAGCAATTTGCTTGGTTGTAGCACTTTTAGTAGCATTTTCAGTCTGACTATCCAAGTAATCTAAAATTTTTTCACGTCTTGTCATCCACACCGTACCTCCATCAAAAGTTTGTGTATCACAAGTGTATCACTTTCAAGTTGAGTAAGCGAATTCAAAACTTTTTATTGCTATTTTTTTAACTCTATTTCAAATTAAATGCCTATAATCGGCTATTTATTATCTTTTTTAAGCTTTTTTTAAAAAAAGATATATTTTTAATTAAATTTTCCTTGTATTCTCAGAAAAACCATGCTATATTTCTAAGCGTTAACAATTAACTTTTTATTTTTAATTAAAAAGGGGATATTTATCATGGACATAAAAAAAATACTCGTACTTTCAGGCATTACTTTAAGTGCAGCGTTTGCTCTAAATATCGGAAATGTTCAAGCAGACAACGCTGGAACCACATCTTCCGTTCCAGATACAAAAGCTGAATTTCAAGTAAAGGCTGGTGATGGTGATTCCGATAACAATCCTACTGGCCTTAAATTCGTAAATGCACCAGATCTTACTTTCCAAGGTACCAACGTAAAAGAAATTGCTACTAAAGGTGCAACACTAAATTTAGCTAATGCTCAAAATCCGTTGCAGGTTGAAGATTATCGTGGTAGTGATGCAACTACAGATTGGTCAATCAATGCGCAGCTATCTAAATTCAACAATGGAAACAATTCCAGCCTAGATGGAACCATCACACTTTATGCCGATAAAGATAGCAAAACTACGGCGGCTGATGACATCAAGGGAGCTTCGATCGGAAGTGCGTCCCAACAAGTCTGGCACTCAAATGGTAAAGAGCGAGGCGTCAGCACTGCAACTGCAACTACCAACAAGGGAACGGAACTCTCTATCCCTCAATCTACTAATGTCAGCGCTGGAACTTACTCAGCCACTATAAACTGGACTCTCAGCAACACCGCAGCAGATTAATTAAAACGTTGTTTCAGCTTAACGCCAAAAACCTAGAAACATATGGGAGAACAAGTTTTGAATTCAAGAAAAAATTTTTTCATTATGACCTTATCGTTGATGACGTGCCTAATTTCACTTATATGCTTAAAAACGCCTCCAGTTCATGCTGAAGGAGCTGGCTTTACTGTTGCCGCTGTTACGCCCCCTAACCAATTCAACAAAAATGCTTCCTATTTCGATTTAAAGGTCACACCAGGACAGGCACAAGATATTAGTGTGCAGATTCAAAATCTGACCAGTGCGCAAAAAAAGGTCACGGTCTATCCGAATACAGGTTACACCAGCAATGCCGGTGTTGAAGCATATGACAAAAATAAGCTCAACCGCCTTAGTCGGGCTCCTTTTCTCCTCTCTGAGATACTAGGCCGACCACAGAAAATCATTTTAGCACCACACGAAACAAAGACATTAACGTTTTCCCTTAAAATGCCACAGCAAAAATTTCATGGGATACTAGAAGGTGCATTATATTTCCTAGATGATCAGACCTCGGCCGCACAACAAACCAATCAGAAAGGCATGACGATTAGAAATCGCTACGCTTTAGCATTGGGCATCGTGCTACGCGAAGATACACAGACGCCGGTGGCACCAAAAATGAAGATGAATAAAATTTCGGCTGGTATTCAGGACACCGCTAACTTCAGTGCAGCTACGAAAGTCAACCTTGAAAATACCCGTCCTGCCATGATCAAAAGATTGCAACTAGTAGGCGAGATATCTAGACGCGCTGGCAGTAAAGTTCTTTACCGTTCAACCCAAAAGAATCTTGGGATGGCACCTAATTCAAACTTTGACTATTCCATCAATTGGCGCAATGACTCAATGAAAGTTGGGAGATACCACATGCATCTCACTGCCACTTCTGGCAAGTACAAGTGGGTTTTCGATCGCAACTTCAATATCAACCGCGCTGAGGCCTCAAACGTCAACAAAAAAGCCAATATCGAACGTAATTGGACATGGCTATGGATATTATTAGGTGCACTGCTCGTCCTGCTGATCTTCCTGCTTGCATTCTTCATTGGACGCCGCTCAGCAAATAAGAAAAAAGCTAACTCTTCGCATACAGAAAAAGATTAGGAACATTAAGTATCGCCAAAGGCTATGTATAATTCTTAGTAATTTTATACTCACTGTATGCTGTATGAGCCAAATTTATTTCGTCAGTCTATCTGACAAAAGACATTTTCTAAAAACAATTTTGAGGTGAGAAAAATGCTTACTTGCAGCTTGCACAAAACAAAATTAAAACTTTTGCTTTTATTTTTGTGCGCCTTTCTTTTTTCAATTATTGTTTTAAGCAAACAGGTCACAGCATCGGCCACCCCAAGAGCAACCCCTGCTGGGGATCTTGCTGCTGGCAAAGCTGGTTTTACCACTCAACCTTATACCATTTCTGAAAATGGACAAACATACTTAAAATTCAGCGTTGTTATCAGTTATCAAAACGTTAAGTATAACAATAAAATTGACGTCACTATCTTTACAGGCTACGACAACTTCAATACTCCTACATGGGTGACCGACCAAGCCAGCTATACACATAAAGAAAATGGAGCTTATTCAGAGCTGGCTTACACTGTGAATATCTCGCAATTCAAAAATAGCAGCTGGCTTCTAGACAACATGCGTAAGGACTATTTTGTAGGAGTCAATGCGTACAATAATCCATGGTGTCAGCAAGTAACATATTATTCAAACATCATTTCTGGGCAGATTTCTTCTTCCCAGATACATATAACATCTGCTCCTAACAGTATTTTGGGTTCTAATGAACAGTACAATTCTGCGTCTGCTCAAGTCACACCGAATGGAACGACTGATCCGGCTCAATGGTCTGCTTCATCTGATAGCATAGCAGACCTCAATGCGACTTTCCTTAACAATGGAAAGTCATCCGTTGATTCAACTGGTAAAGCCCTAACTAAATTCAATGTTCCGCTTCAAAGTCTCCTCACAAAAGTTAATACTGACACTCAAAATTTTGGCTTCCCACTTGAGTTAAAAGTACAATCAGGTAGCAATTATGATACCAAAAACTTGTATCTGGGAGGTCTGAAAGCTATTAACAGCAATGAATCTGTCAGTCGTACCAAGGGATTGACCGCAAATAACATCTGGAACGATGCCCTTGACCCATCTGCGCTGTCACAGTTATTCAACAACCTCGCTCCCAACAAATACTATTGGTACACTTGGTTTTACTGGCCTGAAGACTCTGATAAACCAGTATATCTCGGCGCCATCCCCGGTGTAGCCAATGCCGCTGGCCCACTGCGTGATAGTTCATCTCCTACCAAACTAGAGATTAAAGATGCGGACAATGATAATAATTTCATCACACAAGCGGTGCAGGCCACGAGGGATCACAAGCCCCTATCGCTCCAGCTGGTAGTCTATGCAAACAACTGTCAAAAATGGTATCCATGGAATATCGTTGCTGCCTCAAATAGGGCACAGATTAGCATCAATCCTGTTCCACAAACAACACCAGAATTGGTCAGTGTACCAGCAGCTTTTGATTTTGGTTCCATTCCAGTCCGTGTCATCGCAAATGGTGATTCGACCAAAAATTATACCGCTCAAGGAAAAATAGCTGTCAAAAATGCGAATCACTCATGGCACTTAACAGCTGAACAAACACGACCTTTTACTGACGATGCCGGTAATAGTCTGAAGTCCACTCTAGCACTAAACGGAGCAAATCTTGGAAATGGTCCGCAAGTTATCTACGCTGGAAGTTCCACTACTCCTGCGGCTTTTTCCACTTCAATCCAGAGTAGCCTCGCGTTTCCAAGTGGTGTTCAGAACAAAACTGTCAATGCTGGCAAAAGTTACGGGACAACGATTTCTTGGAATCTGACAGTTTCCAATCCCACTCTTTCAGCTGCGCATTGAGTCCATACCGAATACAACACATAATCTTGGAAAAGGGAGATTCTTCTATGAAAAAAAGCGGCAGAATCATACTAGCTTGGCTAATCATACTTTTTTCTCTCTCTACTAATATAGAAAATGGTCAAGCTGACAATACAAATTCACAAGCTTCCTTTAATGTCTATGCAGGTGATGCCAGTGCAGACAATTTACAAAGAGAAAAGCTTAACCAGAATTACAACTCCGCTAAGGCACCACCGAAGGTTCCATACCCGACAATGATTATAATGGCTCTCTGAAGCTAAATGCGGTTCCTGATTTAAATTTTGGTAAGGTAAACCTCAGTGCTATCTATAATGGTGCCAAGATCCGTTTGCATAATGGCAATTCCGACAAAATCAATCGTATTATTGTCGCCGACTACCGTGGATATAACAGAAGTCAGCGTGGTTGGAGCGTCAACGCCTACATTACTCCGCTGACAAATGGTCCTTTTACCATCACGCCAACAATTACACTGAAATTAAAACCTGCTGCACTTAACGTTACAACACCTACTGCGATAACGTTATCGGCTAAGACTGCCACTCCTGTTTTAACTTCTTTAAAAATACCGACTAATGGTATTCGATCTGCAACCGTATTAACACGTGGTTCCTCCACCTTAAACTTCAACACTCTCACACGTACGCAAAGAGAAAATTTTCAACCTGGAAAATACCATGGCCGTATCATCTGGACCCTCAACAACACTGCTAGTGACGATTGATGCTTAGTAATCAATAGAAAGTAGTTTTACAAAATGACACTATCTTACAAATATGTAGTATTTACTTCGCTTATAATTGCTCTGCTTTTTTCCCTTGGCTTTTTTACTATTGACACAGCACACGTTTGGGCTGATACTCGCAGCAATACTGAACCTCAATTCTCTGTTGTGCCGCAGTTTTCACCTGAACAGACAGATACACAACTAGGTTATTATCACTTACAGGTCAAGAGAGGAGAAAAGTATCCTTTACGAGTTCGTATATTCAATAATAATCAAACCTCTTCCGTTTACTTTCAGGTCCAACTACGAAACGCCGGCAACACTGCTCATGGTCAAATTGCCTATGCCACATCACAGCAGCTTAAAGATATTCCTCGCAATTATAAGCCATTGACAGCTTTAAGCGCCACAGAAAATAAAAGGAAGGTCTTGGTCCCAGCTCATTCGTACAAAGATGTACTTTTGAAACTCAAAATACCGACAAAAGGATTCAAGGGAACAGTTGCCGGGGGCATTCTTGTCACCCGATTAACTGCTCAAGCAGATAAAATTCAGTCTGAATCTTCTTCTAGCAATGTTACTAACAAATTTTCGATGACACTCCCAGTCCTTGTTTCACAGGATTTCACACAAAAAATTGCACCTGTATTATCGTTAAGGAAAGTAGCTATCGTTTCTTCTGGCAGGCAATCATACTTGTCTGTCGCACTTTTGAATCGCTCTCCCGTTATTTTTGGAAAAATTCACTTGCATATCAAATTGAGTGTTCATAAAAAAACTATTTATAACAAAAGCTTAAGGGATTTCCAAATGGCACCTTATGCCGTACTTCCACTGCTACTAAAGTTGCCAATGCAGGATAAACAATCAAAAAAATATTCATTAACAATAGAGATACACTCAGGAAAATTTAATAAGAAAATAGTGCATCAATGGTTTCCTATCACCCCCTGATCAATTTGCTGCTGTATTAGTAAGTGTCCATGTCACAATTCCCTGATGCTCTTTCATAGAAGAAGTGTTGTGCCTGACATCTAAGCGACTATTCGCTAATTTTGTTATTTTTATACCAACTTTTGCTGAACCATTCATAACACTGTTAGGCTCCCTTGAAACAGACAGCATTTGATGCACAGTTTGCCCAGAAGCTCTATCGTAACTCTCTGTTTCACTATGAATCACACCAGCGGATCGCAGCGACAATTGAGCATAGACTTGCCATGGTGTTGCCCCACTTCCGCGGTAGTCTTCAACTGTCAGTTCGTCTTTAGCACCTTGCGCCACTTTCAAAATATTTGAGCGACCAGCGCTATTCAGTATTTTTTTTGGCTCTTTTGTATCCGCTGAATCGAAGTTAAGTTCTGGTGTGGCAGTCAATGCTACTCCCCCCGGCATAACAGTGAAAGAAATCGTTGAAGACATGTCTGCCTCAACTGCATCCACAACCCCGGTACTAATCATTAGTATCGAAAAAACCACAAGAATAGCTGCATATCTTTTTCGCATATCGTTTCCTCCACTCACTTTTAGACATTTTAGTCTACGACTAAATAGAATCATGGTCGTGCAAATTATTTCTGCTACTACATTCATTTTTTATGTGATTTGTTGCGTATAAGGGCATATAGAATAAAACTACAAATAAGCCTCTCTAGTATGTAAATCGGATAAAAAAGCTAAAAATTAATACCTTTTCCGTCAATTCAGTTGGATGTTCGGTTAAAGAGTTAGTATTTTTAGCAACACATGTTCCCTATTAACATAGTCAGAATTCCACCATAATAATTTATACTTAAACAAAAAAGAAAGGTATTGCTGTTGATACACACATCAATGCGAACATAAAAAATACCCGCAAAGTCAAGATTCTCACTTTAACTCTGCGGGTACAACTTCTCTATTTGATTGATAGTCCCAGAACAACTTCTAGAAAAAAATAGCGCCTGCCTTCCGTCGCAGACGCTCACCGTATAATAGAAACTTAAGTATAGCACCTGAGTTAAATAAACGTCAATACTTTCTGACACAATTCCTTGATTTTTTTGCTAATAACAATTCGTTTTAGTTGCAATTTGACCAACTTTGATTAATATAAGAATTGAAGAAAGAAAAAAGAAAGGATGTCTTTAGTTATGGCAAATGAATTAACAAATCGTTTCAACAATTGGATGAAACAAGATGATTTCTTCGGGAACTTGGGTCGTTCGTTCTTTGATTTAGACAATTCAGTTAATCGTGCCTTGAAGACGGACGTTAAAGAAACCGATAAAGCCTATGAGGTTCGCATTGATGTTCCTGGAATTGACAAAAAAGACATCACAGTTGATTATCATGATGGTGTTTTATCAGTCAATGCAAAACGCGATTCTTTCAATGATGAAAGTGACAGCGAGGGCAATGTGATTGCCAGCGAGCGTAGCTATGGTCGCTTTGCTCGTCAGTATAGTTTGCCAAATGTGGACGAAAGCGGAATTAAGGCAAAGTGCGAAGATGGTGTCCTTAAACTTACCTTGCCTAAACTAGCAGAAGAAAAGATAAATGGTAACCATATTGAGATTGAATAAGATTTAACGTTTTATAATATAGACATACTAAATTAGCTCTGTAAAACAAGATCTGTTTTACGGAGCTTTTTTTGAATTATAACAGAATATGTGGAGTTAAATATTTTATATACTCCCCTAGACTTCAAGTTCGTGTTTAGAAACTTAGAATAACCGCGAGCAATCTCAGAATAGTTCTACTAAATAATTTAAGAGATGTTTATTTGAAAAAGCAGTCTTACATTGGTATCTCCACTTTCAATCATAGGAAAAGAGAGTACGACACAAATCGATAAAAATCGAATACTAACAAAAAAATGTGCACATAGCGAGTACTTTATTATGAGTAGAGGTAGCTAGGGCATTTTAGCTTATGAAACACATTCATAAAAAAATAAATAGAAGCGCTAGGTCAAATTCAGCTTCCAGCCTGCTCCTCACGTCATAAAGTTCGCAATATATCCAATATAGTTATTTAAATATCATATTTAACATGATATTATCTTTATAAGCTAACAATCATCGTGCAAAATATTTTATTGTTCGTTAAAATATTATTGGAGGAATTTGTATTGAAAATAAATCGCTATATCGTCGCATTTGCAGGTGTTCTGTTCCATCTAATGATCGGTTCCGTCTACGCTTGGAGTGTTTTCACCAATCCCATCGCAAAACAAACGGGTTGGACAGAATCTTCAGTTGCACTTGCCTTTAGTATTGCTATTTTTTTCTTGGGAATGTCGGCCGCTTTTATGGGCAAAGCCGTTGAGAAGATCGGTCCTAGGTTAACTGGTACGATCGCCAGCTTTCTTTATGGAACTGGCACATTGATGACTGGTTGGGCTATTCATCAGCACTCAATCTGGTTGCTTTATCTCGCATATGGTGTCATTGGTGGATTAGGTCTAGGAGCGGGATATGTTACTCCTGTGTCAACAATTATCAAATGGTTTCCAGACAGACGGGGCTTAGCAACTGGCCTGGCAATTATGGGATTCGGTTTCGCAGCTATGTTGACTGGCCCCATTGCTCAGCGGTTGATGGCTGTTGTTGGGCTTGAGCGGACATTTTATCTGCTAGGAATCTTCTATTTTGTCGTTATGCTACTGACCGCGCAGTTTATCGTCCGTCCGAAAAAACTGCTAGTTGATAATATGGGCCAATCCTTGAAAAAAATTGGTACCCGCTTGACAACTGGTCCCGAATTGACCGCTAATCAAGCACTTAAAACGAAATCCTTCTCTTTCTTGTGGATAATGTTTTTCATTAATATTACGTGTGGTATTGGTCTTGTTTCAGCGGCATCCCCGATGGCCCAAAGTATGACTGGGATGTCCGCCCAGTCGGCTGCAGTCATGGTTGGTGTCATCGGTCTTTTTAACGGTTTCGGTCGATTGCTGTGGGCAACCTTATCTGATTACATTGGCCGTCCTGCTACTTTTAGTACCATTTTCATTCTTGATATCGTAATGCTGTTAGCAATGCTAATCTTCAAACTACCACTTTTATTTGTGATCGCATTATGTCTGCTTATGTCTTGTTATGGTGCCGGTTTTTCTGTCATACCTGCCTACCTGGGTGATGTTTTTGGTACTAAAGAATTAGGGGCTATCCATGGTTATGTTCTAACAGCATGGGCAGCGGCCGGAGTCGTTGGTCCGCTATTACTTTCGTTAACACATGAATTATTCCATAATTATACTTTAACGTTAATCGTATTTATTTTGATTGACTTATTAGCATTATTGGTTTCATTCTGGATTCAGCGTGGTTTCGTCAACGTACACAGACCAGAAGAAAACAAAGCCTAAATAATAAATTTTACGCGTTGCTCAGTTTCTACCTGTATGGTTCATATTACTTCTCCCAGAACACCTTACTTTACAAACAGAAACCAAGGGCACAAAATAAGTTATAGCTACTGAATTAATGGGTTTTACAATTAATCTATTGGCTAGCGAAGGAAGTTGTTGCCATGTTGTCACTCATGCTGGGTGTCGGAGTCGGAATTATACTTCCCATGCAAACTGCGATTAATTCACGTTTGCGTATGGTTGTCGACTCCGCGTTCATTTCATCAATGATATCATTTACTGTCGGTACTATTTTTTTAATTTTCGGCTCATTTATTACCGCTGGTTCCCTAACTGTTTCAAAAAATGTGATTGTTCATCAGCCTTGGTGGATCTGGATTGGCGGTTTGCTCGGCGTTATATATCTTACTGGCAACATCATATTGTTTCCATACTTAGGAAGTGTCCAGACTGTCATAATTCCCGTGCTGGGTCAAATAATAATGAGTATGTTAATTGATAATTACGGTTGGTTTGCATCACCTACACATTCATTGACCGTGACCCGAGTAATTGGTGCCATACTAGTTTTTGTGGGTGTCTTATTTGCTGTCGCATTGCCTAAACTGCTCCAAACAACTAAATTCAAAGATTCGCCCGTTAAAGTACAGCCAACTGGGGCGAACTGGTTATGGCGCATGACTGGTATCCTAACGGGAGCCTGAGTGCTGTTCAAACTGCGATAAATGGGCATCTCAGTGTTATTATTCATTCAGCTATCAAAGCTGCTTTCATCTCGTTTCTTGTTGGTACGCTTACCTTGTGGTTGATTGTCATAATAAAAGAACGAAAAATATCCTTCAGACGATTACACCTCAAAAATACAGTTTGGTGGAACTGGTGTGGTGGAGTACTGGGAGCATTTTTCGTCTGCGTCAACGCCTACCTCGTTCCAATTATTGGAACTGGTATGGTAGTTGTAATCCTATTGATTGGAACAATTGCTGGCAGCCTCCTAGTTGATCACTTTGGCCTATTCGCTTCGAAAAAAAATCCTGTTAACTTGCTGCAAGTTATCGGGATCGTTATCATGATCACTGGGGTCAGCATGATCAAGTTACTCTAGCAGTGCTTAGTTTAGCTTTTTAAGAAGGGATGATTTAAATGAAAATTGGCTTTATTGGAACCGGCGTCATGGGCGCAGCATCATCAAAAATCTTATGGCTGCTGGTCATAAATTGACAGTTTTTAACCGCACCAAGACCAAAGCTGAACCACTTATAGCTGTCGGTGCGACATGGGCACCCACACCACGAGAAGTTGCAGCTCAAAGCGATATTGTTTTCACAATGGTCGGGTTTCCACAAGATGTGGAACAAGTTTACTTTGAAAAAGAAGGAATTTTTGCTGGCTTAACAGAAGGTGCGACCGCGATTGATATGACGACAAGCCAACCCAGCCTAGCAGCAAAACTAGCCACTTATGGCAACGAACACGGGTTTAACGTACTTGATGCCCCAGTATCGGGTGGCGATATCGGTGCAAAACAGGGGTCTTTGACTATTATGGTTGGCGGTGATGAAGAAACCTATAATAAAGTATTACCGCTTTTTAAAGCTATCGGAAAAAAAGCAAATTATTTTGGATCTGCTGGTGCAGGTCAACATGCTAAGATGGCAAATCAAATCATGATTGCAGGTACAATGACAGGCTTAACAGAGATGCTTCTCTACACTCGAAAAGCTGGCCTTAATGAGAAAAAGATCCTAGAAACATTATCAAGCGGCGGAGCAGACAACTGGAGCATGGATAATTATGTGCCACGCATTTTAAAAAATGATTACACGCCAGGTTTCTTTGCACGGCATTTTTTAAAAGATCTGCGCATTGCACTCGCGGAAGCAGACCAAATGGGACTGGATTTAAGAGCAACCAATGAAGCTAAACGACTTTATGAAATTATGGTAGATGTCAAAGGATTAGGCGCTCAAGGTACCCAAGGTTTGATCAACATATACTAATATTTCCAGCAAAAAAACTTTATATTACACTAAAAGGAGCTGTGCCAAAATTTCACTTTTGGCACAGCCCCTCTTTTATTCCGTCTAAACGTGTTCCATAAGTCAAATTTTCCCGACTTATGTCACACTCTCTATTCTATATACGCGTAATTCACGGTCATCTTCTTATTTACCACATAGTTAAGACCAACTAGTCATTATTTTGCGTCTATTTTTAATGATACAAATCAAACCGTCCCTTGGACAGCATCTCTTTGATACCACCAGTTTCCAATAATGACTTATCCATAATCATTTTTTTGACAAATGAAGCTGGATAACCCTTAACTGCTGATTTGCCGACCAATCCAAAAGCATGTGTATTTCCAATTGAAGCCACTGACCCCAATGATTTGAAGGTAAACGGAGTTGTTGTATCTCCCTTAAGTTGTGCCAGAATATTCTTAGCAGCATGTTCACCCATGCTAAGTGCAATTTGTGCTGTCGTTGGATAGGGACGCCCGCTTTTGGCATCCATAACAGCTGAAACATCCCCGATAATATAAACATTACTGAAATCTGGATCTGTTAAATCTGCTGCAACCATTACACGTCCGCGGCGCTGCGAGAAACCTGATGCTTCCATAACATTACTGCCGCTAACACCAGTTGTCCAAATAATGGTTTTTGCCGTCAGTTCTTTAGTTGCACCTGTCTCCTTGTTGTCTTGGTAAACAACAGTATCCGGTTTAATTTCTTTGATCGGTTTCCCTGTCAGGAAATTAATGCCCCAATTCTTCAATGTTGATATTCCATAATCCGCAAGTTTTTCATCAAACATCGGTAGCAGACGTGTAACAGCTTCTACACAATACAGTTGGATCTCTTGCGGCTCAACTCCTGCGATTGAAGCAAATTTTTTGCGATTATCTTCCAAAGCACCCAGAAGCTCAATTCCTGTGAATCCCGCGCCGCAGACAACTATCTTTAAATCGTCTTGATTTTTAGTGCTGGCATAATCCTTCATTCGATCAATGATATGCTGATAAACATTTTCAGCCGTTTTGACATCAACCATTTCCAAGGCATTATCAGCTACTCCTGCAATCCCGAAAGATTCTGATCGAAATCCTAACGAGACTATCAAGTAGTCATATGATAGACTTTTTCCATTGCTTAATTGAACCTTTTGATCCTTACGATCAATCGCCTTGACTTCAGACTGTTCAAAAGTGGTTGAACCTTTGACAACATCTGCGATCGCAAATGTTATTTTTTCTTTTGGTTGCGTTCCAGCTGCGACTTCATGAAGATCTGTCGCTTCATAATGATAATCGTTCCGATCCACCAACGTGATATGGAAGTCACCCTTACTAGCCTGCAAACGGCGCAAAGCCTTCAAACCCGCATATCCTGCACCTAAAATAACAATTTCCTTCATTGCTAATACATCTCCTTAGATAATTAAACAAATGGTATATAAATCATAAACGATACTGTCTGACTCAATGCTCCAACTGCCAATATACGAACAGCACAGATAAAAGTTTCTTTCTTGACCTGTCTTTTCCAAAAAATACTTACCTGTTTGATGATTATAGGTAGTGCCAACAACGAAAGCAGCACTGTCCACGGTGTGATCTTAAAACCAACAGCAGCAACAAGTGCAATTATAGCTATAACATTCATCACTATGAATAGTCTTACTGAGCGCTCTTTTCCTAAATAATGAACAAGTGTGTAACGCTTGTTCTTCTCATCTTCGTCAAGATCACAGATGTTATTTGCCAGCATTAAGTTGGATATCCATAACGTATTGGGCAAAGAAACCAGCAAGATTCCTCCAAGCGTTGCAGCATCCCAAGAAAAAAGCTGATATGTATTGATATAAACACATATCAAAGTTATCATAAATCCCATGGTTGGCCCAGAAAAAAGCTCACCTAGTGGTAGACTAGAGAGGGGGCGCGGTCCCGAAGAATAGAAAATTCCGACTAAGTAGCATAATCCTCCCATGACAAGTAATGGCCAGCCGACAACATAAGCCAATCCGAAACCAATTGCTACAGAAACGACGATCATACCCATCATTAGTCTAGAAACTAACTTGAGCGACAAGTGTTCACGTCCAATAATGTTTGTTTTTTGTTTATAGTCATGCACTTCTGTAGCATGCCGATAGTCATTGTAATTATCCAAAATATCGACTGACATATTGAAAATGAACATCGCGACAAAAAACAAGAACAACAGTCCCAGATGAACCGAACGATAATTAAACCAACTGTAACAGGCCCCCAGTAAAAATGGAAAAATGCTTGCTGTTTTAGCCTTAATTTCAACCAGTTCTAAAAATACAGGAATCGTCAATATTCGTTTCCTCCTTTCTTTTGTACTCAAAGCATAAACTAGAAAATATGGTTTAATATGGTGTAAAATGTATCATGTCTATTAGGAACCGGAAAGGAATATACTATGCTAGATCTATGGAAACACTACCCAATAATCGCACATAAGCTCGAGGCCGTGAACGAGCTGATAAGCAAGCGGCTCAGTACCCCCAACACAGCAGTTCAAGACTTACTTGCAGCTTGTGCGCAGGAACAAGGCAAGCTGCTTCGCCCTGGCCTGTTTCTATTATTTTCACAGCTGGGTGACCAGCAGCAACAGGATGAAAAACAGTTATTCAAAATAGCAGCTTCACTTGAATTATTGCATCGTGCCTCGTTAATCCATGATGATATCATTGATGATTCACCGTTACGGCATGGAACCATCACTATCCAAGCGGACTATGGTAAAGACGTAGCTGTTTACGCTGGCGATCTGTTGTTCACTGTTTTTTTTCAGATACTGATCGAAACAATGAACGGAACTCCCTATATGGAATATAACGCGTCTTCAATGAAGAAGCTGCTGCTGGGTGAACTAAGTCAAATGCATGCGCGTTTCAACAAGTCACAGACCATTGATGAGTATTTGGAAAACATCAAAGGCAAAACAGCTGCACTGTTCAAACTCGCCTGCACGGAAGGAGCATACTTTGGGCATGCCAACAAGGAAACCATTGCATTAGCTTCTAGAATAGGTGAAAATATTGGCATTTCTTTCCAAATATTCGACGATATCCTAGATTACGCCTCAAATACAAAAATCCTGCAAAAACCGGTTCTAGAAGACATCAGCCAAGGAGTTTACACGTCTCCCTTGCTTTTTGCAGCTGCCATACACCCCGAAGAGTTCGCGCCTTATCTTGACAAAAGACAAAGCATTACTTCGCAGGAGATAAAGCAAGTTGCAAAGTTAGTACACAGATACGGCGGTGTCAAGCAGGCTAAACAATTAGCACAGACTTACACTGAGAAGGCATTAGCTGATATTGATCAACTTCCGCAGGTTGAAACAACTACTAAAATCCGCAAAATTGCACTGACACTACTCAAAAGAAGCTACTAACAAAAACATTCACTTATCAAACAATCCAGGGACTGGGTCAAAAATAATTTTTGACCTAGTTCCATCTATTTTAAGTTGAATCATACGAGTTAACGTGTTTTAATAGTCAGACTTTTCTGCCTAGTCACTAGATTAAACAGCCAAACTATGTTCGTAATCTAAAGTTAGTACAATACTCAAGCCTAACGACTGCTAGCAACTCATCTCAAAGGTGAAGCTGCCTGAATGTCTTTTGCGCTTTCTCTGTTAAAGGCCTTGGTCAATCGCTAATAGTTTGCGATAATGCCCATTACTCTGCACCAATTCCTGTGGGTTTCCGCTCATCTGCAGTTTCCCGTCCTCGAGGAAGATTACCTGATCCATTAGCGACAAGCCCTGCAAGTGATGCGTTATCCAAATCAAAGTTTTACCTTGCAGTTCCGTGATAAAAGTCTCAATTAGTTTCTGTTCTGTCACTGGGTCCAAACTAACTGTCGGCTCATCTAAAATGATGATCGGTACATTCTTCAAGAGAATCCGAGCAAGCGCTAATCGATGTCTCTCACCGCCGGAAAACCGCAGCCCTGCCTCATCGACAAGTGTATCCATCTTTTCTGGCAAGTCTAAAATCATTTTCTTCAAACCGACACGATCCAGAACATCCCACAGATCTTGTTCAGAAGCTTTTTCATTGCCAATGCTAAGATTATTTCTAATTGTCGTGTTGAATAGATAGGGGGCTTGGTGAATCACACCAATGTAATCACTAATGGTATCCCCGAATAAATACGTTTTTTATGATTCAGGCTTACTATTCCGCCAGATGGCCGCAGATCACCCCGAATCAAACTAGCCAGTGTACTTTTACCAGAACCGCTCCTACCCAAGATCGCAATTTTTTCACCGTTTACGATTTTTAAATCAAGACCCTTGATAATCTGCTTATTGCTATCTGCGTAGTGAAAATCCAAGTGCTTGATTTCTACTGTGAAAGGGGCTGTTACTTTGAGAGCTGGTCTTAAGCTGCTCAACTGCTCTTTTCGTCCATCCTGCAGTTGGTTGAGACGCACGATAGAGTCTTGATATACATTTGTTTCTTGTGCCGCATCAGAAAGTGGGGCAAATGCATCAATCAAAGGAAATATTGCTAACACAAAAGCAGCAATCCAATTCGCCTGTCCACCATGATTGCCCGGAAAATAGCCGCTGGTCCAAATCAACAGTGCAATCGCGATAAGACAAAAAACTAGTTGCGCTAAAAAATCTCGTTTATGGTTGAAATTCTTGATTTTCTGAGTTGTCTCTTGCAATTTCCGCTCAAAATCTTCATGCCTTCTAGCATAGCTTAGACTTCGTTGGCTGAAAATCCAATCAGAGATACCTAACACGTTATCTGTCAGTTCAGTATATAATTGGTGCCGCATCTGTTTTTGCTTTTCTTGCCTTACGCCGTTGACAACGATAGACCAAAGAGGTAACAAGATTAACAAAACAGCAAATAACAACAGCATCACAAGAGCAAACCATAATGAAAAGTAACCCAATGCAACAACAATGAAAATGTACAAAAGCCACGCAATAACAGTTGGAAACACCGTTCTCAAATACAGGTTCTGGATGTGGTTAATATCTTCCGACAGCAATCCCAGGATGTTTCCTGTCTGATAATCATTTTTAAAAAATGCAGCATCTTTTTCCAAAACTTTATATAACTTCAATCTTAATTCAGACGTCAACTTAAGTACCCAGTTATGACTAGTCAAACGTTCCAAATATTTGAAAACTGGTCTGCTGATCCCAAAAGCACGCGTCAAAACTATTGGTACATAAACTAGCAAAATATTCTCAGGAAGCGAGGCGGATCGACTGATCAGGTAGCCCGAATTAAACATCAACGCACCTGCACAAAAAAAAAGTGCTAACTCCCAAGATAAGTGCCCAAAACAAAGAATTGCGGTACTTGCCTAAAAAAGGTTTTATCCAGCTGTCATTTTTAAATGCCTTAAATATCTTCACCTCAAAGCCTCCCAACTGAACTGCTTAGATGTACAAAAGACCCATTTCTTCGTTTTAGCTCCTCAAGTGTCCCCTGTTCAGCCACTATGCCATCTTCCATCACGATGATTTGATCCATTTCCTGCATCCAATGTAGCCTATGAGTTGCAAAAAAGACAAGACGCTCTTTCATCAACGGAAGCATTCTTTCTTTTAGCTCAATCTCAGTTTCAATATCCAAATGTGCTGTTGGTTCATCAAAAAGCAAAATTTTACGTTTTTTGTCGAGAAATGCACGTGCTAACGCAATTCTTTGCGCCTGACCACCGCTTAAAGAACGCGAGCCTTCTCCTACAATTGTTTCCAGTCCCTGAGGAAGTTCACTTACAAGCTCTTCAAGGCCTACGACTTTAATTGCCTCACCTACCTGCTCAACTGTTGCTTGCGGTTGATAAAAGGCAATATTATCACGCAATGTCGCCTTAAAAATATACGGATTTTGTGGAATATAAATTATTTGCTTTTGCCAGTCATGCTGCGCAAAAGAAGTAATCTCCGTTCCATCAATGCTTATCTTTCCAGCTATAGGACTTAAAAAGCCGCTCAAAAGATTAATCAATGTCGACTTCCCTGATCCACTTAGTCCAATAATGCCAATTTTTTGATACCCCTTCACATTCAATGCGATTTTAGTTAGTGGCTGCTCTTTTTCATATCTAAAAGTCAGGTCATTAACCCTTAAACTGCTTCCTTCACTCCAACTCGGTAAAGCCTGCTGCTTTATCTGAATTTCTTCGAGCTCTAAGATCTTCCTGATTGCTTTCAATGAATTTTTTCCATTAAGAGTAGCATGATAGTCACTTGAAAAATCACGAATAGGTAAAAAATATTCTGGCTCAAGATTAAAATTGTTAGCGCCGGATAGAGCAGCATGTGCCCATCAATCAACCTTAGCCCCAGCATAACAGCTACAACTGCAATTGACAGCGTTGTAAAAAAATCCAACGCAAATGTTGACAGAATAGCTATTTTCAGTGTATTAAGCGTTGCCTTGCGAAAACGTTCGCTAGTCTTAAAAATACTTTTACCGTACTTTTTGCTTAGTCCAAAGAATTTCAAGGTGTCAATTCCCCTCAGAGAATCAACGAAATGATTAGACAAAATCTGGTATGTTTTGTACTGCTGGGCAGCTTTAGACTGGGCAGCATACCCTAAAACAATCATGAAAATGATAATAACAGGGAAAATAATCAGTAAAAATGCCGCTGCTTTCCAATCAAAAAAGAAGATCGCAGCTAAAATAACCCATGGAATTATCATCATACTGATAATTTTAGACAAAATAAGGTGAAGATAGTTCTCAACTTGATCAATTCCCTCAAGTACCATCGTTGTTACATTACCTGTCCCGTTTTGCTGAACGACTTGCGGCCCAACACGAAAAACCTTCGTTAATAATTGTTGCCGCAAAGAACTGGCTTGTGCAGCCGCATATCTGTCGAGCATCCGTTCTCTGCAGAAAATAACACAATGGCGTACACAAAAACAGACTGCAAAAAGAAGTATCTCTGTTACTTGACTGTGCAGGCCTTCTCCGTTCCAAAGTCCAACAATGGCTGTAGCCAAGAAGCCTGCTTGCCCCACGATCGCGCAAGACTGCAAAAAAGCCATACCAGTTAACAGCGTCATTAACTTCCTTATATTGGGAAACTTAAGAATACTTTTGTCAATCATTCTTAATACTCCGTAAACCGGTCATGTCTAATCCGTTTTCGAAAAATATAATATGTCCATGCAATATAAGCCAAAACAAAAGGCAGAAAAGTTAGCGCAATGTAACTCATTACCCGCAATGTATATGGACTAGAAGAGGCATTCGTTATCAGTAAATCATATTTTGTAGTAATTGAACTAATCATCAAACGTGGGAACAAGCCAGTGAACAGCAATGTGACTAGTGAAATAAGAGTCAATCCGCTCGCTGAAAAGGCTAACAGCTCCATATTTTTTATTACGCCAACATTGGCAATCACCGTTAAAATGACTATTACGATTAGCAATAATAGCGTCGATAGCAAATGCAGCTTAAAGAAGTCAGTCCTGAAGTAGAGCAAGACTGCAAACGCGACCAAGCCAACGTACAAGATACCATACAAGAACTTCGCATAATTTTTAGCCCTTTCCCTAATCGGTCCAATCGTTTTCAAAGCAATATAGTTCAAACCATGTAAATAACTCAATAGTGTCAGCGCAATCCCGCCGACAAGCGAAAATAAGTTAATGTAATCCGTAAAACCAGCAGACATGTTTCCTTTTGCATCGAGTGGCATTCCTTGGATCATACTGATGAATAAGATTCCAAAGAAGAACGGCACGATGAAACTGCCGCTTGCAAGCATCCAATTCCAAAAATTCTTTCGCTCAGGTGCAACTTTTTGTCTAAATTCAAAGGAGACACCGCGAACAATCAAACCAATCAAGATGATAAATAAGACTAAGTAATATCCACTGAATAAAGCAGAATACCAAAACGGATAAGATGCGAACATTGCTCCGCCAGCTGTTATCAACCAAACCTCGTTACCATCCCAGACAGGTCCGATTGTTGCAACCAACTGGTCTTTCTCCTTTTCATTATGTGCCAAAGTCTGAAGTGACATTCCAACGCCAAAATCAAAACCCTCTAAAAAAAAGAAACCTGCAAATAAGACCCCAATAAGAATAAACCAAAGAAGCTGTAATGAGCTCATTATTCAAACGCCCCCTTATCAAATGGATCCGCCGATGACCGCTGTTCTTCCTGCAGCCGTTTTTCTTCATAATCCGGGCCTTTTTTCAATTCACGGATTACTAAACCGATCATCGTAACTGCCAAACCAGAAAACAGCAAGAAGTAGACAATGTTTGAGATTAAAAGTGATGTCACAGAAACATTTGGTGAGACACTTTGCTTAATGGTAAACAAGCCGTACACAGTCCACGGGTATCTTCCAAGTTCAGTCACTAGCCAACCAGCAGTATTGGCCAAAAAAGGCGCAAAAGTACATAGCCCTAACACCCACAGCATCCACTTCTGGCGATATAGCAGCTGATTCTTTTTACGTGTAAAGAACAGCCCAAGAATGGCAACCAGCAACATCAACATTCCAAACCCGGCCATGATTCTGAAACTCCAAAATAGCGTATTCACTGGTGGATAATAATTTCGCTGACCGTACCTCTTAACTAATTGTTTATTAATATGATTCATTCCTTGAATTGAACCAGAAAGTTTATCATAAGCCAAAATACTCAATACATAAGGCATTTCGACACCGAAGACACGCTTATGCTGATTTTCGTTTGCCCATGCTACCAAGGTCAGCGCGGCGGGATCTGTTGTATCATCATATTCTCCCTCAGCAGCCGCGAACTTCATCGGCTGCTCTTTGACCAAGGCCTTCATCTGCAAGTCGCCAGCCATGAGAACTGCCAACGAACCGAACAAAGTTATAACAAGCCCGATTTTTATCGACTTCTTGTAAAAGCTTGTCTCACTGTTTTTACGCTTTAGTAGCTGAAAGGCTGACAAACCAGCTAGGATCATCCCTCCCATTGTGATGGCCCCGGCAATAACATGTGAAAACTCATACCACAACTGGGCATTAGTCAGCAAGGCACCAAAATTATTCATTATTGCACGTCCATTTTTGATAGTGTAGCCAGTAGGATGCTGCATAAAACTATTCGCGGCCAATATCCAGAAGGCGGAAATTGATGAGGCAAACGTCACCAACCAAATAAAAACCACATGCAGTTTTGGACTAACCATCTTCCAAGTAAAGATCCATAACCCTAGAAAAGTAGATTCCATAAAAAAAGCCAATAATGCTTCAACTGCTAATGGAGCACCAAAAATATCGCCAACAAAACGTGAATAATCAGACCAGTTCATTCCAACTGGAATTCTTGAATGATTCCTGTTACAACTCCGACTGCAAAACTCAGCAAGAAGATATTCCCCCAAAACTTTGTCATCCTGAGATACTCTTCCTTCTTGGTAACAACATACATTGTTTCCATAATTGCAACAACTAATGCCATTCCGATTGAGAATGGAACGAAAAAGAAATGAAAAATAGTCGTCATCGCAAACTGAAAACGAGCTAGTGTAACAATACTCATTTTTACCTCCCCCTCAATACCTGATATGTAACAAAAGTTCACCATTTAAAATTCTTACAACTCAAAAAACCTTCTCTCGACTCTAAATATACTACTACCATAGTAAAAAACCAATCGTACGATCTAATAAATATTGTGAAAAACCTATTTTTTTATTCTTTTTTAATCAATAGGATTTGCAACTCTAATACAAAAACGACGTCCACATGCTCACCTAATCTTGTGAATCAAGAACATAGCCATAACTTGAACATGAGCATTGCATCATTAATCCCCCAAAAACAGCTATTTAACATGTTTATGTGCATAAAAACAGGAGCTGATCCAAAATTTTACTTTTGGCCAGCTCCTCTATTTATTTCGTATAAATGTGTTCCATAAGCCAAAATTCTCCGTCTAATTCGAATTCCCCATAACAAACTACTTGCTATATTCATAACTTCGCATTAATACTCGAACTTGCCGACTTATGTCACACTCCACTGCATTTATTTTCTTCTCAATAAAACTCTATTATTCAACCGTTACACTTTTAGCAAGGTTACGTGGCTTATCAACATCGTAACCACGCTGCAAACTTGTGTAGTACGCCAATAACTGACACGGAATGATTGCAAGCAATGGTGTCAATAGAGGATGTACTTCTGGCAAGATAATCTGATCCCCAGCAGTTGCTAACTGACGACTCGCAATATAAATAACACGTGCTCCACGGGCGAGCACCTCTTGCGTATTGCTGCGCGTATGCTTAGCAGTTTTCTCATCAGTGATGATTGCAATAACCGGTGTGTCCTTTTCAATTAAAGCAATCGTTCCATGCTTCAATTCACCTGAAGCGAATCCTTCTGTCTGCACATAAGAAACTTCCTTAAGCTTAAGTGCAGCCTCTTGCGCAATATCATAGTCAATTGAACGGCCAATGTAGAATGCATTGCGCGTCGTTGCCAAAACATCCTTAGCAATTTCTTCAATCTGAGCTTTGCCATCAACCAACGCCTGCATACCGTTGGCCACGAATGTCAATTCTTTGGCAACATCAAACTCAGTTGCCTTCTTAATACCCTTCTTTTGACCCATTGCTTTAGCTAAGATAGCTTCAAGTGCGATCTGACCCGTATAGGCCTTCGTCGATGCAACTGCGATTTCAGGTCCCGCGTACAACAGTAACGTATGTGTAGCCTCACGCGATAACGTCGAATTGGCAACATTCGTTATCGTTAAGCTTGGGTAGTCCCATTCATTAACTTGTGCAAGCACTTGGCGACTGTCAGCCGTTTCACCACTCTGAGTCAGGAAAATAAAGAATGGGTGCTCAGCTAGCAATGGCGGATTGTATGCAAATTCCGAAGCGACATGCACTTCTGTTGGAATATTGGTAAGTCTTTCGAACAGTTCTTTACCGACTAAACCTGCATGGTAGCTTGTACCGGCTGCAACAATATATAGTCGTTGGGCCTGATTAAGTGCTGCAAGCAACTTTTCATCAATTTTGATTGAACCATCTTCAGCAATATAATGCTCTATTAAATTACGCATTACACCCGGCTGTTCATCGATTTCCTTCAACATGTAATAAGGGTATGCACCCTTTTCAGCTTCAGAAGCATCTGTGTCAACATGGAACGGCTTGCGGTTAATCTGGTTGCCTTCCATGTTCTCGATCGTAACGCTTTGTGGTTTAACAACTACTATTTCCCCATCTACCAGTTCAACAAAATCATGCGTCTGATCAAGCATCGCAATTGCGTCGCTGCAAACCACATTAAAACCAGCACCAATTCCAATTAGCAGTGGGCTTTTATTCTTAGCCACATATAAAGTGTCGGGTTCTTCATGATCGACTAATAAAAATGAGTATGAGGAACTGTCATCAATTAAAGTCAAGGTTTTCTTAAAGGCCTCTTTAGTCGAAAGTCCTTTTTGTGCGAACTTAGCAATCAGCTGAACGATAACTTCAGTATCTGTATCACTAACAAAGTTTACATCTTGCAGATATTCTTCCTTCAACTGTGCAAAATTACCAATAACCCCGTTGTGAACAAGATAATAGCGACCATCGGCAGAAACATGCGGATGTGCATTTTCTTTGCTGGGAATACCATGAGTTGCCCATCGTGTATGACCGATCCCCGTTGTTCCATGAACATCAGAGGTTATTTCTTTTTTAAGATCTGCAATCCGACCCTTTTCTTTAACCAAATACTCTTTACCGTTTTGGTCATTGACATAAATACCAGCAGAATCGTATCCACGATACTCCAGACGCTCTAATCCATTCAGCAGAATATCAACTGCATTCTCTTTTCCTGTAATCCCAACTATACCGCACATAAGAAGAACCGACCTTTCACATTTAATATCATAATTTTCACATTTTATTTAAAATTGGTATAGATGTTTAAAAAACAACATCCCTTCCACTAACCACCAATAAATATAACCTAGCAACTTGTATGTGTCAAGAATAACTTAAAATGGTATAGACGGAAATCTTTTTGTCTTTTACATGCTTGAGTTCCTGGGTCCAATAGCTTTTATTTATCATTTATCGCCAAAGAAGAATAGATCCACTTGTCACGAGCATAAAAAATACCCCGTCGGCTTTTCACAGCTTTTACGGAGTATTTCATATATTGCTATTCTATTGCTAATGGTTCAACCTATCCAGTCTAACTTCTTCTCTAAACTTGGTATTCTTTGGCTGCTTTTTTAGCAGAGGCCACCACTTCTTGAACCAAACCTTCATCCTTCAAACCCGTTGTTTCTTGTACAACATTAACTAACGAATGTTCCTTCAATAATTTTTGCAGTTTTTGACTTTCATCGTCTTTTGGTTCGTCAAAAGTATAAATCATTCCAACTGTTTCCAAAAGCGCTGTATAAGAAAGGCCACGTTCCTTGGCTTCTCTAATTGGGCGGATAAAGCGTTCATCGAAACCGAGTTTTCTAATCGGTGTGCGCCCAACACGTGCGATATCATCCGAAAGATATGGATTCTGGAATCGTCCGATAATTTTTTGTTGGTAAGCCTCATGTTTGTCCCGCTCGAACCCCCACTTATTAATCAAAAGATCTCCAGTTTCCTTTAACACCTTCTTCAACTGCGTCAGTACAGCAGTGTCCTTAATTGCTGAACCAATATCTTCGTATCCGCGATACTTACCTGTGTATGCCACTGTTGCATGCCCTGTATTTACAGAGAATAATTTCCGTTCAATATAAGGTTGCAAATCAGGTGCATACTCAACACTTGTTAATTTCAAATCTGGGTTTGCCATCTGATGTTCATCGACAACCCACTCTTTAAAGGGTTCAACAGAAACAAAGAGGGGGTCCTCATGTTTTTGCAAAGGAACAATCCGGTCAACAGCAGCGTTAGGGAACCCAATGTACTCATCCGCATACTTTTGACTTTCTGTGTCCAAGTGACTATACACGTCTTTCTTCAAAGATTGACTACCACCGATCATATTCTCACAGGCAATCACATCAAGTTTAGCATTTTTTCCTGTTTCTTGACGTGCCTTGATCCCATCAGCAATCAATGGCGCAATAAACTTCAAAATCTTCGGTCCAATTGCCGTAGTAACTAAATCTGCCTCCTTTATTGCTTCAATCACTGCCTTCGGGTCCTGACCATTATTAATGCCGCGAACATTGCTTACCTGAATTTTTTTATGCGATTCATCCGCAAGCTCGATCGTATAGATTCCTTTATCGTTCAATGCATCAATGATTTGTTCGTTCACATCAACAAAAGTAATTTCAAATCCATTCGCTGCTAAAGTTTCACCAATAAATCCGCGTCCAATATTGCCTGCTCCAAAATGTACATCTTTCATTATTTGTCAACTTCTTTCAGTAATTTGATTATTTCTCCTGCTGATTGCGCGTCAGCAAGTTTAACAACATTATTCACATCACTGCAGAATAGAGCTATCTGCGATAGTAACTCTAAATGTTCGCCGTTCAAGCCAGCTATTCCAAAAACGATCGTTACGATGTTTTCATCACCGTTACTTGAAAAATCAACACCCATTGGAACCTGAACGACAGAGATTCCCGTTTTTTTAATATATTGCTTGCCACTGTCAGTTCCATGTGGAATTGCAATAAAATTACCCATGTAGGTTGAAACATCTGCATTGCGTGCCAGCATTGAATCGATATACTCTGGTTCCGCGTAACCATTATCCACTAGTAATTTACCCGCCAGTCGAATAGCTTCTTCTTTTGTCGCCACATGCTGATCAAGTAATACCATATTTTCCTGCAGATCCATAATTCATCATCTCTTTCTCTTAAAGTCAAGCTGTTCCATAAACTGTGCAGCTACTAAGTTTTTTATCTTGTCTTCCGTACCATTTTCAAAAATCGCTGTGTAGCGATTATTCATGACAATCGCCCCACTAATGGTACCCATCAGACCATTTTGGAAATCCGACATTGGAGCTGGTCCTATCATTAGTAAGATACGTTTAACCTGAATAGGTGTTTGATCCATCGCCTTCATTATGATTGGTGATTGCAGCTCATAGACTGAGAAAAACGGTTTCAAAACGCTTTTATCCGTCGCATGAACAAGCGAGATACTTGCGTTCGGGATTCCCACTGGAGCAACCGCAACACGTTTCAACATCTCATGTACAATCTGCTTTCTATCTCCTGCAATCGCCGTCGGAATTTTGTTCAAAATCTGCACAAGTAGTTCTTTCAAACTTTCACCATTGTTAGTCAACCTCTCTAAACCAATGCGGTCAACTAAAGCCTTGCTCTCACTTGCCATTTCGAACAATGCGGTTAGCCGTTCTTGCCCTTCATCAAGACTGACTGCTTTTCTTTCTATAACTCTCTTATGCTTATACTTCACATCGAATTTATTGATGAAACTTTTTATTCTTGCTATCTCATCGCCCACCAATAGCGGACTGACAATATGGTAGTCCCAATCAAAACCTGGCAGATTCAAGGTCGAAAGAATGACATCGTAGTGATTGGGGTGAATTTCATTTAATTGCGAGACCTTAGCAATTTTTATCTCAGCAAGTTCTGGGATCTCTCTGCGCAACCTACTTTTTAAAATACTTGCTGTTCCAACGCCATTCGGGCAAATAACCAAAGCCGACAAATAATTACTTTTCGTGCTAGCATAACTATTAGCGAAGTATAAGAGAATAAGCTGCTCTTCTGTCTCAGTAAAACCGTAACTTGTAAAAACTTTCGCCAACGCCCTACGCAATATTTGATAAAGTTCTGCATATTGAATGCTCACGTTATTTAGGACCTTGATACGCGTATTAGGCAGTTTTACACCTTCATTGTGCAACAAAAATGTCATGTGCCTAACTAATCGTGCAAACAGCTCAGTATCACGACTGAAATTCCAGTGAAATGTTTCTGAAACCTCCTGGATCAATTGTTTTACATTAAAGGAAATCTGGAAATCATAGTTATGCGCCCAATCACCCTTCACCAGCTTATAATCCAAACCCTTTATCTGAATTGCAATAAAATCTATTTCGCTTGTTGTAATCTTTTCTTTGATTCTGTTATCGAAATTACCTAAGATTTCCAACGCCCGCTGCCTGTACTTGAAAAGATCTCCCACATCGATAACCTTGTATTTCTTAATCGTATTATTAGCCATTCTTATTACAGAAATTGCAATTATTAAGATTAACTGCACTTCTTGAACATCAGAATTGTGTGCTAATTTAGCACCTGTAGCCTGTTTTAAAGCCTGCGCACAAGCTAACAAGATATCTTTGGGAAACAATTTCAAGAAGAAATTATGCGGTTGATAATCATCTTTTGAATTTAAATATTCAAAAAATTCATACTCATTGATTTCACTTGTCAAAATTCCGCAGAGAATCAATCTAATCTGAGTTTCTTGACCAACTGCCTCAATTCCAACCGCCTTCTTCGCCACGACCTTAACTTGGTATTCCTTTAGCGCCGCTGTCACAACTTTTAAGTCTCGTTGAATGGTTCCTTCACTGACATCTAACGAAACTGCTAAAGAAAAAATTTTCAATGGCCCATCATTCATCAGTAACAAACACGCAAGCGCGTCTTGACGCTGTTTAGCAGTCAAATCCATTCTTTCGTTTTGTCCCTGTAATTCAGTTCTCAGTCTGCTCAATGCTGCCGCCGAGCCATCCAAACGATAAAGTCCATCGGCATTTCGAACACTCAATCCATGCTGTTGCAAGTACAATTTTAATTCCGAAAATTCACGGTAAATCGTCCTTCGACTGATATGCAGTGAGTTCTCAATAACAGACATAGCTATCCCGTTATCAGATTCACAGAGTCTCATTAAAATTTTTCTTTGACGGTCTGATAACAAAATCAACTAAATCATTCCCTTAACTTCAGCTTAGCTTAGATGTTCAACAATATAGTCGTAGTCTTTAGAGTTTAACAAATCCTCAACACTTACTATCTGAACCTCAGTATACCGCAGTTTCAGATTTTTTTCTGCTTCCGGTGTCACAATAACGAGGTGTGCCTTGCTATCCTCTAATTCATCAATGCCGAGATTCTTAACGGGTGTTTTCTTCCCCTCTTTCTTTAAACGATCCTTAAACAGCGAAGTTGCCATTGTTGCAGAACCAATCTTTTGATCATGATGGATAAAATCAACTTCTTTAACAGCTGTATAATCAATTGAACCAACGTTATCACTCGCTTTTTCAGCCTCTTTAGCAGCTGCTTTGGCTTGAGTGTCTGCAGGTGCAATCTGTTTGACGGTTTTCAAATTAATAACAACCTCATCATATTTTGGACTGCTTAAAAAATTACCAACAGAGATATGCATAGCGTTTGGCGTCTTTTGTAAAGCCCGATCAGCTAACTCATCTTGTGTTACAACTAATAATCCTTGTTCATCTTTTAATCTGCTAATTGCAATATTTGTAACAGGAATATCCTTAATACCAGCTTTTTTAACCTTGTCACGCAACAGTGAAGCGCCCATCGCAGAAGATCCCATACCGGCATCACATGCAAAGATAACCTTCTTAACATCTGCATAATCTTGAACCGAACGTTCTGCATCTTCAGCTGATGGTACCCCACCTTTTGATTCTGCTTTCATTTGGTCCATCTGTGCTTGTTTTTCTGCCAAGTCAGTACCATCAGATTTATCTGCTTTTAAGATAACAGCAGCAACAACGAATGAAACAATTGCTGCAACCGCGACACCAGTTAGGATTTGCAAGTAGTTGCCCTTCGGCGTCATCAGTAAAATAGCGATGATTGAACCTGGTGAAGCTGCAGCCTTGATTCCTGTATTCAATAGTGAAAATGTGAATGTTCCGCTAACACCACCAGCGATAGCAGCTAAAATCAGCGCCGGCTTCATTAAAACATATGGGAAATAAATTTCATGGATACCACCGAAGAACTGGATAATAGCAGCACCTGGAGCTGATGCTTTAGCAGTGCCCTTACCAAAAATCATGAATGCTATAAGAATTCCAATCCCTGGTCCAGGGTTGGATTCAAGCAAGAACAACACTGACTTGCCAGCAGTGGATGCTTGTTGTATTCCTAATGGTACTAAAATCCCATTCCCAATAGCATTGTTTAAGAAGAGAATTTTAGCAGGTTCAATAAAAATATTAGCTAATGGCAGCATATGAATTGAAATAATCCAGTCAACTCCACGACTCATAAAATTACTTCCGGCTGTCACAAGCGGGTTTACAACAAAAACTCCAAAAATTGCTAAAACCATTCCGAGAATACCGCTCGAAAAGTTATTGTATATCATTTCAAAACCGGATTTAATTTTATCTTGAAAAAGCTGATCGAATTTCTTGATGCACCAGCCACCCAAAGGTCCCATGATCATTGCACCAATAAACATTGGAACACTTGATCCAACAATTACACCCATGGCAGCAACTGCACCAACTACTGCACCACGTTCTTCATACACCATTCGTCCGCCGACATAAGCAATCAGCAATGGTATCAAGTAATTAAGCATTGGGCTTATCATTTTAGCAATCTGTGCATTTGGGAACCATCCTTGTGCCATAAATATAGCTGTGACTAAGCCCCAAGCAATAACTGCGGCGATGTTGGGCATAATCATTCCACTAAGACTGGTTCCTAGTTTTTGAATCTTAGTCTTCAATGAAGACTTTTTAGGAACTGTTTTTGTAGCTTCCATTTGAGTAACCTCCCTTTATTTCACTTTTAATTATAGAAATTAATGTAAGTGTTTACAATACTTAGTAAACAACATTTCGGCACGGGACCGTGTGCCATAATTAATGAATGAATTCACAAACTCTTGAATAGTATTGTCAAAACAAAAAGAAAGATATGACATTAAAGTTATTTTTGGAGTAAAAATTGAATTACACTTCCAGTCACCGTCTAACTGTAAACGACTCCTGTTTGTAAGAAAAAACTTGAATATTTAAACTCATTAATTCTTATAAAAAAAGATAAGGCAAAAATCACCCTCAGACTCATCCACAGTAATCCGACTTGCGGTGGGGGCTGTGCCAAAAGTTAACTTTTGGCACAGCCCCTCTTTTATTCCGTATAAACGTGTTTCATAAGCCAAAATTCTCCGTCTAACTTCGAATTACTCATAGCAAAGCACTCGCTATGTTCGTAATTTCGAGTTAGTACTCAAATTTTCCCGACTTTGTACTGCCTTCTAGTTTAATTTCAAATCTTCAAGTATTTGTCTCAAATGTTTCAGCTCAATCTGGCCTGGAGCTGATGGCTGTGTTCCCGCGGCAAAGCTCACAACCGATCCAAAGGTTTCACCTGCTATTCGCGATATCTTCCCCAGTTCTCCCATCGACATTGTAATCACGGGCTGTGATAATTTTGCAGCTGCTTCTCTCGTTGCCTGCAGCAAAGTCAAGACATCGTCGCTTGAATTTGGCATAACTGCTACTTTAGCAATATCGCCCCCCATTGAGCTCATACTGCTCAATTTTGCTATTATTTTATCCTTACTAGGAGTTTTTGCAAAATTATGGCTGCTCATAATCACAACTATCCCATTCTTATGAGCATGTTCCAATGTTTCTTCTAGTCTATGTTCATCATGGTATAGTTCCAAATCAAGTGCATCACCTAACTTTTGCCGGATGACTTCTCCCATTATTCTAAAGTAATCATCCTCATTCAGTGCCATCCTGCCCCCCTCAGCTTGAGTCCTAAAAGTAAGCAGTAGTGCTGTCTCCCCTATAATTTTGCGCAGTGTCCTTGCCCCTATCTGCACTTTCTCACTGTTTGTAACATCAGTAAAAAAATCCAACCGCCATTCAATCATATCTGGTCTTTGGTTGATGATTTTTTGAGCTTGGTCTGCAACTTCTAGCAGGTTTTTCCCTGTGATTGGTACTGCAATCTTAGGCCTGCCTTCGCCTAAAACGAGCTTTCTAATTTGAACTGTCTTAGTTTTCATGCATCTTACCATCCTTTCATAAAGACTGCCTGAGCATATAATTTACATGCGTGCGCCATTTCCGCAACCAATGTCCTCCCCGCAAATATTAAAATGATGAGTAAGCAGTATGTTTTTTGCCAATTATTTTACCATATTCATTACGGATCAGGATCATATATCCGCTAAACAAGCAAATGGTTTGTAATTGCAGCGCAGAAAAGTCATTATGAAGTTAGGTTATGGAAAGGAGAACTAATTATATGTCCTACAAAGCAGTAAATCCTTTTAACGGAAAAACAATTCGTGAATTTGCAGATGCAACAGATGCAGAAGTTGAGCAAGCTTTAAAAAAAGCCAATGCCTTTTATCATGCAGCTAAAAAACAACCAGTATCTGAAAGAACGGCCCAGCTAGAAAGACTCGCACACGAGTTTACAGCACATAATGAAAAGTACGCGCGACTCTTAACAACCAATATGGGCAAACTGATCGGGCAGGCGCGTTCTGAAGTAAAGAAAAACGTTGAATTTGCAATGTATTACGTCAAAAATGGTGCGCAGATTCTTCAGCCAATCCCTTACAATAATATTCCCGATAAAAATGCCCATGTCGAATTCAGTTCAATTGGAACAATCATGTCTGTTGAACCATGGAACTTTCCTTACACCCAGATTATGCGTGTTTTCGCTCCTAATTTTATTATTGGTAATCCAGTCATCTTAAAACATGCCAGTATCGTTCCAGAATGCGCACAAGCTTTTGAAGAGGCCTGTATTGCCGCAAAAATTCCAGAAGGTGCTTTTAAGAATCTCTTTGTTAACTATGAACAGGTCAACCACATAATCGCAGACCCACGTGTTCAAGGGGTTGCTCTAACTGGTTCTGAGGGTGCTGGTCGCAAAATTGCTGCCGAAGCCGGCAAGAACCTCAAGAAATCAACAATGGAGCTTGGTGGAACAGATGTCTGCGTTGTTTTAGACGATGCAGACCTTGAAAATGCAATCGAAGGTGCCGCCGCGGCACGTTTGAACAACTCAGGTCAAGTATGTACGGCTGCTAAACGTTATATTGTTCAAAGTGAGATCTATGATGATTTTCTTGCAGGTATTATCGACGAGTTCTCGAAACGCAAATTGGGTGACCCTCTTGATGAACATACAACATTAGGTCCGCTATCCTCCAAAAGCGCACAGGAGAATCTACACCAACAGGTTAAAAAAATTCTTGCAGGAGGAGCAAAAGTTCTCTGGGGTGATCCAGAATTACCGCAAGGTCCTGGGGCTTTGTTTAACCCGCTTATCATTTCAGGAATGACACTTGATAATCCAATGTATGACACTGAACTATTCGGGCCTGTCGCACAAATTTACAAAGCTGATACTGAAGAGGACATCATAAAAATTGCTAACCATTCCAATTATGGCCTAGGCGGAGCAGTTTATTCAAAAGATATTGCACACGCTAAAGCACTCGCTTCGCATATTGAAACAGGTCAGGTGGCAATTAATCAACCACTGACATCTTATCCCGAGTTGCCATTTGGAGGTGTTAAGAACTCTGGGTACGGCCGAGAGTTGAGCGACATGGGGATACGTGAGTTTGTCAATGCTAAGACAATTTTAAATTAATTATGTAACTTTTTACCTGTAAACATCAAGGGAAGTGTGACATAGGTCTGTAAAATTAAGATAGACGGTGAATTTTGACTAACGGACCATTTTTTTATGAACTAAATAAGGAGCTGTGCCAAAAGTTAATTTTGGCACAGCCCCTCTTTCTATTCCGTCTAAACGTGTTCCATAAGCCAGCCTTTTCCGCTTAACTGCAAACCCGCATAATAATGTTTTCTAGAAACTGCAATAAACGGTTACTTTTGCAACTCATTAAAAGCTAATGCAAAATTGCCCAGTGTAGCCGAACCGTTGTTCTCAACTCGTGGCATCCGGATATAATTCTCCAAATCATCAATCTCAATGTACCCATTATTTAATTTTTCAAAGTCACGCCTTACCTTTTTAAGTAATCTTTCACTGATGACACCACCACCGAAAATAATATTATCCGGACGAAGAATCAACGTCTGTTGTATAGCAGCTTGCGCAATGTAGTATGCTAATATATCCCAAATGTTGTCATCTACAGCGACTTTTTCACCGGCGATTCCTGTTCTGGCTTTGATAGATGGACCTGCTGCCAAGCCTTCCAGACAATCCTTGTGGAATGGACAAATTCCCTCAAAACCTGTATCAGCAGGATGCCTCTTTAAGTAAACATGTCCCATTTCGGGGTGACCTTTAGTACCAACTATCTCCCCATCAATAATTGCACCGCCACCAACACCAGTTCCTATCGTCAAATAAACCAGTGATTTTATTTTTTCATTAAAAAGCTGCGCCACCGTATATTCACCAAAGGCTGACCCATTAACATCTGTTGTAAAAAAGATAGGAATGTTCAATTCTTTTTTGAGCAGTCCTACAAAATCAACATTTTTCCAACCAGGTTTGGGTGTGTTGGTAATGAACCCATATGTTTTACTTGTGTACTGCACGTCAATTGGCCCAAAAGACGCGATGGATAAAGCCTCGATTTTAAATTTCTTAAAATATTCAATTGCTTGACCCAGTGTTTCTTCTGGAGTCGTAGTTGGGAATTTAATACTATTTTTAATGCGGTAATCTTCATTGCCGACTGCACAAACAAATTTAGTACCGCCTGCTTCAATACTGCCTAATAGCATTTTACAAGCACCTCTTTCACATGAATTATAGACAATTAATTTTTATTTAGCCAAATTACGGATAAGCATATCATAACAATTTTGTGCATCTAATTTCAAATTTTAATTATCTACTGTATTAGAGCCGTTTTATTAATCTTTACCACTGAATAAAAAACGTGCTACATCACGGTCAACCTCACCATTCTCGTGTAGCATACTATGATATGCTGTCAACGGACTTCCATTGATCACTTCAGCACGATAATCCTTAACATAAGGTTTGACGATTTTCTTCAAATAAAGATCCTCTTTCAGTGGAATACCGCCATCTGTTTTCAAATTCCAGATGTTACCTGCAATATTCAGGACTCTCAAATTCGGATTCAAATTCTTACCACTTTTTTCCCGTCCTGGAAAAGTCGTTGCAATATTGACATACTTGACGACTTGCGGAGCCCACGAATTTTTTGCATCTTTACTAATCAAATAATCAAAAACAATGTTGCCACCACTAGAATGCCCCACCAAGTTCACTTTATTTATGTGATAATTTCTTTTCAGCTGAATCAAAACTTTACTCAATTGAGCCGCTTGAAGCCGTTCATTCCGATTGTTTTCAAATAGAACCTGAATCAGTGGATTTTTTGTTTTCAATGACGTTTTTTGAGCAAAAGTGATCTCGCCCTTAGCACTGACACGGATCGTCATTGCACTAGTCCCCATCCCGTAGTGATCCAATCTAAAAATCATTCCGCCAAAGGATAGTCGATTGCCCATATAACCTGGAATAAAAAGTGTCGGAACTTCACTTTTCTTCACGTTGACATTGTGAAGAAACTTAGACTGCCGATACCACCACACACCGCCTAAAATCAGGATTACTGCAAATACAACAGAGCCGAATTTGAGAATTCGTTTTCCTTTTTTCATTTTGCATGACCACTTCTTTGCCTATGAATATCCTCTATCATACACTTCAAATGATTGTGTGACAAAGCCCATTTTGAATTAAAGGCAGCTGCGAGAATAAGTTTCAAAATGGGTAGATAGTCAGATGGCAGTCGGCGGTAAACCTTGCATAATTCGTGTTCAAACAAAAAAACTGACTATTAAACCAAGTTAATACACAATAAAAGAAGGACCGGATCAAGTTTAAATTTTGACCAGTCCTTCTTTTATTGTGTGTTAACTTTATAATAAAAACTGTATCGTTTTTGCTAAACTGCTGCTATTTTTTCGCACGCAGTAACTAACTGTTCCAATGTCTGACTTCCAAAAATAACATCACCATCATTAATAATAGTTGCTGGGACACTCATGATATGCTTTTCATTTCTCAATTCTGGAAACATTTGCAAATCAATCATTTCAGCAGAAACAGCAGGATTAAGGATGGCCATATGCTGACAAGCCGCTACAACATCTGGGCAAAAATGACAGGTCAATGCAATTCCTATCTCGATCTTAGTTTTCGGCAGTGCTTTGATTCGTTCTTCTAACGCAGGCTCAATTGCCTGCCCTGGCCCTGCAGCATTATAAAGAGCCAGCACTAATGAGTTAAGTTCATGTCCAGTTGGGATTCCACTGAACCTGATTCCCAATGTATTCTCTTCGGCGTCCAAAATACTCAACGCCGGCAGCCGTTGTTCATCTGAAACAGCGTGTTTAAGTTCATAATGCACATGCTTATCCATTGCTGCAAATTCCTTGGCAAATGCTCCAAGTTCTTGACTCTTTGCACTGCCATCATCCAAGTGTAACAAGGTAATATCTGATTCAAGCTTGCTAAAAACCCCCTGCAGTTGTGTCTGCAACTCGGCATTAAACCATTGACCTTCGTGCACCGGTTGTTTTTTCGCCTTCGTCTCTAAATCTGTCGTTTGTCCAAATGTTTTGGCACTTTGCTCTTGTGTAGCGGCTGCAGGATGAATTGGAATATTAAGCCGCTGTTTCTGCACAGTGACGTAATGTTCCGCAGCTGTGGCCGCGCTTGCTCCATCAGAAGCAGCTGTGACAATTTGGCGTAATGGTTTAGCGACAACATCCCCTGCTGCAAACACTCCTTCTTTATTAGTTGACTGACAGTCGTCAACCTTAATATACCCATGTTCATCACATTTGATAGTGTCTGCTAACTCTGCGGTAGCCGGCTGTGTCCCTACATAAACAAATACCCCAAAAGTCTGCTCACCTTCTGGAACATGATAACTAGTCTCTTTACCGGTCTTATTGTTAACAAGCCGTGCACTCGTCAAATAGTTTTTCCCTTGAACAGCTGCCAACTCCGTATTGAATTTAACATCCACTTTAGGATTGTTCAAAGCCCGTGCCGCAGTCAAAGGTGCACAGGTAAATTCTGGTTCTCGGACAAGGACTGTTACATGCCGTGCATAACGAGTTAAGTAATCAGCCTCCTCTGCCGCAGCATAACCACCACCGACAACGAAAACCTGCATACCGCTAAACAGTTCACCATCACAAGTTGAGCAATATGCGACTCCGCGACCCTTAAATTCTTCTTCGCCTTGAAAACCTAACTTTCTAGGTTTAGCACCAGTCGCTAAAATAACACTGCGACAATAGTAATCCTGCTTAGCGCCATGGACTATTTTAACATCGCCGTCGAAATCATATGATTCCACATTGTCACGCGTTATTTCAGCGCCAAAATGTACAGCTTGATGCTGCATTTTGTTCATTAATGCTGTCCCATCAATTTTTTCAACTGCAGGATAGTTCCACACAACCGAAGTTGTTGTAACCTGCCCGCCTACTTGATCGTTCTCAATGATAAGTGTATCTAAGGTCGCTCTTCCAGCATAGATTCCTGCGGATAATCCTGCTGGTCCGGCTCCTATGATAATCGTGTCATAAATGTGTTTTTCTGTCATCCTTATCGTCTCGCTTTACTATATTTTTCCAACTAAATCAAGACTTGGCGTAATCGTGTCTTCACCTGGATGCCAATTAGCTGGGCAAACCTTGTCCCCATGTTCTGCAACAAACTGAGCTGCTTCAAGTGTTCTTAATATCTCGCTTGCGTTGCGTCCAATTCCCATATCGTTAATCGTATAAGATTTTATCTTACCTTCAGGATCGACAATAAATACTCCACGAAAAGCCTGACCTGCTTCTTCATCCAATACACCAAAGAAACGAGCTAACTTGCCAGCCGGATCAGCCAGCATCGGATATTGAACTTTACCTATCGTATCTGTTGCTTCGGCCCAAGCCTTATGGACAAATTCGCTGTCCTCAGAAACAGAATAGATTTCCGCATTAGCCTTTTTAAATTCCCCATAATGATCTTGCAAGTCGCCTAGTTCTGTCGGGCAAACGAACGAAAAATCTGCTGGATAGAAGAAGAAAACTGCCCATTTTCCTAACACGTCCGCTGTTGAAACTTCTTTTGTCTCCCCTTGCTGATAAGCATTGACCTTAAAATCTACTAATTTTTGATTGATGAAATTCATAAAACTCCTCCTTTTTATTGTTTAGAATAATTCTAAAACCATAACTATTATAATTCATTTAAGTGTAAATGCAAATACATTTTGCAAAACATTTTTAAAATTTCAAAGTTCATGAATTTCTTAAAATAAAAAAAGTAAGCCTAACTCAAGTAAGTATCCTAAGGAATCGCTAGAACAGAGCTTGACATCTTCTTAATCAATTAACGCTTGCTGCCATTTTGACTGCCGTTGTAAAATCACGTGCACTTAGTTTAAAAACAGTTTTTTCATCTTGCCAACTTATAACCTGATTGCATTGTTCACTCTGACTCCCAGCCTCAAAAGAAACCTGCCCATACAGACGTGGCAAAGGTAAGGCGTATTCTTCTAATAAACTGACCGTTTGCTTTGCCAACTGCTTTGGATCTTGCTCTTGGTCAACTGTCGCATGCACAACAAGCGACCAGTTCCCCTCATTCCAGTAAAGGTAACGCTGTCCTGCACCTGTTTCTATATATCCCTGGATATTATGTCCTAGATCTACAGTTGGTAATCCTCCAAAATCAGTAACTGTTCGATGATCTATTTGTCGTGCTGCCTCCTCCGTAGTATCATACTTTTTTTTAGTAAATTCCGCATATGGTGCCGCTTGAGTTGCTGAATCTTCATTGAGGGGCTTTGCCTTTTTACCAACACTGTAAGAAATAGTGTATTCATCATTATCACCACTATAACTAACATTTAGTCTATTATTTCCACTTGTAAGTCCATCCGCAGCAGGCAGTAATACATCACCCAATTTTTCACGTAATTTCTTATTAAACATAGAAATCCTCGCCTGTTGCTTTGCACAAGCTGCATTAGAGTGAGTTTCGTCAGCTGCTTTTTGAGCACCTTCTTGTGCGCCGCCTTTTCCCTTCTGCCCTTTTTTCATTTCTACTTTTGTAGTGTTGCGATCATCTGCTTTTTTTGACTGTGAGGTACATCCCGCAAGTAATATGCTGCCTACGGCAAGTATGATCAAACCATACTTTTTCATAATCAAGCCCCCTCAGGTTTCCTATTCACCGTAAGCGTACTACACTTCAGTTACTACTAACAAATAATAACTGGCTTAACTTCAGAAAATTTGTACATTTCTTAGCACTTCCTACAGCAATAAAAAAAATAACTAAAAAAGCTTGACAAGATGATTTTTACAGTTTAAGATACAGTCAATAATTAAATTCGAGTGAGAAAAACGCCGATCAGGAAAGTAGTTTATGTGAATCAGCTTAGAGATCTGTCATTTGGTGCAAGACAGACTGAAGAAGATAAGTGAAAATCACCTGGGAGTTGTGCATCGAACCTTTGTTACTTAGTAGTTTGCACTGGTTGCCACCATTATCTGGCCAGCAAATTGACAATTAGTAGTTTGCTTAAGGTATTTTCAGTAATGAAAATGCAAAAAGAGGTGGTAACGCGTTTTTGACGTCCTCCGATTCAAAGAAGTATATTTTTGAATCAGAGGGCGTTTTTTATTCGATTTTAAATCAAAAGTGAGGTGAGGACGTATGAAAGGCGAAAGCGGCATTAAAAGCTCTGATAAAAGTGATATTCAGATTAGTAATTTATCTAGGCATTTCCAAGAAAACATCTTTGGTCCTCACTTTTATGGGCATGATTAATAAATAAGCCGTGAGGACTATCTCAATTGTCACAAATAAAAAACACAATAAACGGAGGTAGATTCATCATGACACAACAAACTACTACATTATCAAAAACTGAAGAAAAATTTGCACAAGAACTTTTTAATGCTTATGCTTCAAAGAAACCACTCAAGGAAACTGATTGGAAAGATCAAGTAACAGATGCTACCACAGCTTACAAAGTCCAAGAACGTCTGACGGAATTAAAAAATGAACAAGTTGGCGGTTATAAAGTGTCATTGACAAGTGCTGAGACCCAGAAAATGTTCGATTCAGACTCTCCACTATACGGTGCACAAGTAACCAGTCATTTTCTAAAAGCCCCCACTGTTGTGAGCTTACAGGAACTCATGGAACCGTTAGTCGAAGTTGAACTAGAATTTCGTGCAAAAGAAGATCTCTCGGCATCTGATTCACTCGAAGACTTAATGAATAAGACGACAGTTGCAGGTGGGCTGGAAGTTCCGGACTCACGTTTTAAAGACTGGTTTCCAACACTCTCTAAATACATGGTGATGTCAGATGCAGCGGTAGGTGGTTTAGTTGTCTACGGTCAAGAACATGACACAAATGAAGTCTTCTCTACCGTTGAAGAAGTTGCAGAAGTAAAATGCGAGTTACACCACGATAGTAGAAAGGTCAAAGATGGAGTTTCTTCTGAAGTATTGGGGAATCCACTAAAATCACTCCACTGGCTTGTAGAAAAACTTGAATCTCAAGGCAAGAAGTTCAAAGCTGACCAAATGGTTTCTTCTGGGACATTCGTTCTGCCACCGAAACTAACTGCTGGAAAATGGGATGTATCTTTCAGCCATGGGTTAGGTACCGTTGAACTCAAAGTTACTAAATAACTGAATTATATCAATCTATTTAAATGAACTTGCAGACCAAACTTACTTGTTTTGCAAGTTCATTTTTTGTGGTGCAATCTCAATTTACTGATCTGAATCAAAAAAAGCTAGGCGCTAAGTTAATTTTCCTTTAAGCGAGCCTAAAACAACTAACTAAAATTGTTTATCAGGTTCAAATGAAGTATGATGATACAGTGAAATTAATTTTTAATGTATGAAGGAGAATCTTTATGTTTGATATTATCAAAGCCATAATATTAGGAATAGTCGAAGGTGTCACAGAATTTCTGCCTATTAGTTCAACTGGGCATCTGGTGTTGGTCGATCAGTTCATAAAATTGGGACAAACATCACAATTTATTGATATGTTCAACGTTGTAATTCAACTTGGAGCTATCATGGCAGTTGTTGTTATTTACTTCCACAAGTTAAATCCATGGTCGCCTCGGAAAAGTTCAGTTGAAAAGAAGAACACTTGGACCCTATGGAAGAAAGTAATCATTGCTGTCCTTCCATCCGCAATCATAGGTCTGCCGCTAAATGACTGGATGGATGAACATTTGATGAACTGGCTTGTCGTCTCAATGGCACTTATTGTCTATGGTATCTTGTTCATTGTCATCGAGAATCGTAATCGTGACATTGAACCCCGCTATGCTGATCTGAATACTCTATCTTACAAAACAGCAATCGCAATCGGTATCTTCCAAATACTTTCACTCGTACCTGGAACATCACGTTCTGGTTCAACTATCCTAGGTGGTATCGCGATTGGTACTTCACGGTATGTCGCAACTGAGTTTTCATTTTTCCTTGCGATTCCAACTATGTTCGGCGCTTCTTTGCTTAAACTCTATAAGTTCTTTAAACATGGTGGGTCCCTCGCTGGCTTGCCAGGAGTCGTCCTAGCAGTCGGCGTTTTAGTTTCCTTTGTTGTCGCATACATATCAATTCGTTTCTTATTGAACTATGTTAAGAAAAATGATTTCAAAGCTTTCGGATGGTATCGCATAATTTTAGGAATCATCGTTATCGGGTACTTCATGTTAATTCACTAATTACCACTAAAATTTATCAGGTTTATTCTTAACCGAAACGGCACAAAAGGTTATCTAAGATTTTTTGCACCACGAATACACCGTATCAATCAAAGAAGCTTGAAAGGCAGAATTTCTTTGATTGATACGGTGTATTTGTTTAGCTTAATTCCACATAGACATAGAAGCGGCATTTGCGAAGCCCTCATTGCAGTGCACATCGTCCGTTTCAATAACTACTCCGGCATGACTTGAAATTCTTGGAGTCAAATCTCCCTCGAAGTAAATACGGCTAGAGATAATCGACTGGGCAGGTTGAGCTAAAATATAATCAATTCGTTTGCCTATCTTACTATCCTGCCACCCTTGACTGCCCCACGAACAGTTAGCCCATCTCCGCGCGAAAGAGCAGCCATATAAGTATCTTGAAAATATTCGCATAATTTTTTGTAGCCTATCCTGTTGCTTTCTGCATCAATATTAAAATCCCCCATCACAAAAAGCACATTTTCTTTTTTTATTTCTTTGATCCATTTAATCAAGTTACCCCACTCAAGTAAAAACTGATTGTACTGCTCGCTAAAGTGGACATTCACGAGCACCTGACTATTTTCCAAACAAACTGCTACACTTCTTCTTTTACATCGTCCCTTGTGAACAAGGTCTCTCGTCAACATTTTGGTTTTAACAGCAGAAAAACTAATTTTTGAAAAAATAGCCAAACCGATATTAGCTTCGTCTTCTTCATATGAATCAGCCCAAGTCCACGAAAAGTTGCTTTTTACTTTTCGTAATTCTTTCTGGAGAAGAAAAGCAAAATTACTTTCTCTAATCTGCACTTCACCTTCTTGGGCTTCAATAAAACTCAACTTTTTTAAGACAGAATGGTCAACTATTCTGCCGGTGCGCTCTTGTTTGACTTCCTGAAGACAAAAAGAAGTGATTTTTTCACTAACGATAACATCGACAATCGCCGCCATCTGCTTCTTGGAATCACATTCAGTTGTAGTATGACAATTCAGCGTCAATATTTTCATACTTTGGTCGCCCTCCCTAACAGAAAATCTTACTACATAAATAAAACGCTTTCAACATAAAATACGCATTTCGTGTTTACATTTTTACTTAACCCTCTTATCAAAAGAAGACGTTTCTTATGTTATCATAAAGGCGGTATAATTTTTGAATAGTATTCTTAGCATCACCATAAAAATGAGAGTGAGGTTTTTTTCTTGCGCAAGATATACCTATCAGTTCTACTATTTTTTCTCAGTCTGCTAACCTTCGCCCACCTTGCAGTTATGCCTGCTCACGCTGCAGAGAAGACATATCAGATCGGAACAGATGTTACATATCCTCCATTTGAATTCGCAAATTCAAACAATAAGTACGTCGGAATCGATATCGATCTGATGAACGCCATTGCCAAAACCGAAAATTTCAAAGTCAATATTAAAGCAATCGGCTTCAATGCAGCTGTCCAAGCACTACAATCTGGACAAATAGATGGCGTAATGGCGGGAATGGCCATCACACCTGAACGGCAAGAAAAATTCGACTTTTCAGATCCTTACTACAAAACAGGGTTTGTGATGGCTGTAGCTAAAAACAGCCATATCCGCAATTTTAAACAATTACGTGGAAAAAGAGTTGCATTAAAAACTGGCACTGCCGCTGCTGCTTACGCCGAATCATTGAAGGCAAAATACGGCTTTAGAACGGTTATCTTTGATGATTCCGACAACATGTATAATGATGTTACTACCGGTAATTCTATTGCTTGCTTTGAAGATAACCCTGTCATGCAATATGCCATTAAAACCGGTCTCAAACTAAAAATCGTTACTAAGCCCGCTCAGGGGGGCCATTATGGATTTGCTGTTATGAAAGGACAGAATCAAGAACTACTGACTAAATTCAATGCAGGATTAAGAAAAATAAAGAAAAACGGTCAATATAATAAAATTGTCAATACATATTTAGACAACTCTGCCACAAAACAGCAGCAAGAACTGAACTCAACAACTCAGAAGAACAATCATACTTTCATTGGTCTATTACGGCAAAACAAAGACGCATTGTTGAAGGGCCTCGGCAAAACCATTGAGCTAACACTTGTTTCAATTATCTGTGCAACTATCTTTGGAATCTTCCTTGGACTTTTAGGTGTCCTTCCCAATAAGTTCGCCCAAAGCATCTCGGTTACACTCATTTATATTTTACGTGGATTGCCCTTGTTGGTTCTGGCACTGTTTATCTATAATGGAATTCCTAGTCTAACAGGAACAAAAATTTCTGCTTTCGCAGCTGGCGTTATCACTTTATCACTAAATGAAGGTGCGTATACTGCCGCGTTTGTCAGAGGCGGAATTGAAGCCGTGGATACTGGTCAAATGGAAGCGGCACGAAGTCTCGGCCTACCTTTCAGCAAAGCCATGCGCAAGATTATTTTGCCTCAAGGGCTCAAAATCATGGTCCCATCTTTTATAAATCAATTCATCATTACACTTAAAGATACTTCAATTCTCTCAATAATCGGCCTTCTCGAATTGACGCAGACAGGCAAAATAATCATTGCACGCAACCTTGAAGGGTTCAGAATCTGGACAATTGTTGCTGTTATTTACCTGCTTCTCATTACTATTTTAACTTGGTTTTCAAAATTGATTGAGAAAAAGCTCGCCGAAAAATAACAAAAAAGAACTGCTGCCTTCAGTGATTTGTGCAGAATTATCTTCCCCACAAATTACTTTCCGGCTGCAGTTTTTTTCTATTCAATAAACATCACATTATTTGCTATTTTTGTCTGGACGGGCCATCAAAACATCACAAGCCGCGTTACGTGTAATATAAGAAGCTACAGACCCAACGACTAGCCGTTCAATGAAGTTTTTGCCAGTTGAACCGACGACAATCAAATCGCTTTGATACTCGGGCTGAAAATCGTCAACGACCACAATCTTGGGATTTCCAAAGCGCAGATGGACATTCACCTGTTCTGCCGTTAAACCATCAGCAATCAACTTTTGTTTTAACTTCTGCATATACTCTTCATTAGCCTGTTCTATCTTATAGACACGCTCACCATCCAACGCAATTCCTGCCCCGCCGTACTCCAGCGAGTTCAAATCTAAAACTCTCAATACATCTAATTTGGTATGGTTTCGCTTAACTATTTCAACAGCTTTCTTCAATGCAACTTCAGCACCTTTGGATCCATCTACCGCCGCCAAAACACGTTCATACTTATGAGCCATCCTGATCACCCCATCCTTTACAATTACGCACCTCCACGCCAAGTCTCATCTTAAGACAAACAAGACCCAATAAACAGCGTTTCCGTTTGCTTATATTATAGCATGCTTCACAGTTTTTCTAACCCCATACAAGCTAAAATAAAGACCGCAATCGTTATTATGACATTGTATCTGCCTAAAAAAGTATCTTTTAGATATGTTTTTTTTATGCGATGCTTTTCCAACCAATCCTTGATCTCATCTCGTTTGTTCCACAGAAACGAAATACCTAACAATCCGCCGAACAAAAGGATCATTCCGCTAATAGTTTCAGCTTGGTGCGTCGGCACATTGCGCAAAATAAAGAGCATGAAATCTCCTAAAACGAAATTATTAAAAACATGCAGCGCAAATGACCACTTTAGACCATATGTTTGCGCTGTATATCCAAGTATGAGGCCTAGCAAAAAAGCGAATGGGCTTTGGAAAAGATTAGCATGATACAAACCAAACATGTACGCCGAAACAATGATTGCAAACTTCTGCCCATACGGCTCAAGGGTCCGCAGTAAAAAACCTCGAAAAACAATTTCTTCACTTAAAGGGCCAATAAGACTCGCATATACTAGCATTGAAAATGTCTGGCTGTGTGCACTTGCTGCTTGCATTTGTGCGGTCACACTATACCCAATTAAATTGACAAGTCTTTCAAGCAGAGAACCATACAAGCTTGCAACTACTTGACCACTCATCATAACCGCCAACAGACACACAAAGGCAATTGGGGTCATTTTAACATTCGTTTCTGTAAAAATCTTTCTTCTTAGTCGAGGTGAAGAAACTGCGATCACAACCAACAGACCACAGGCAACTGCAATGAAGTATGGCACCCCGCTTTTCTCAATAGCTGCAATAGACGCATTTGAACCGTTTCCGTTCATCATCACTATTCCAGCAAACAACGCTGTCACTTGAAAGACTATAAAATAAATAGCTGTTATCAACAGAATCTTACCAATTTTTTGGTTTACTTTCTTTCTCTCGCTTATTTTCTTCTTTTTCCTATTGAATGGATTCACACATTTCACCTCAGAGCTGTTTTCTCAAGTATACGTCGTTTGAAACAACCTTGTAAATAAATAGTCGGGAAAAGGGCTCGTGCTCATAGCTTAATTACAACGAGCCTGTATGTCTCTTGTTCATTTTAGCAACCATCTCAGGTGTCAGCTTGTTCAATTCCAACAATCTTTCTTCAATTGTCTCTAAAACCGCAACTCGATCATTATCATTACCGACAAAATCATATTTGTCACCGTCAATAACCAACAGTGGGGAGACATTATACTGATTCATCCAATCATCATAGTAGCCTAAGAGCTGTTTGTAGTATTCTGCCAATGATGGATCATTTTGAATAAGTTCAAATTTACGACCACGTTTGGTAATCCTTTTAATCATTGTTTCATATGAAACTTTAATCGTGATCATTAAATCCGGCGACTTTTTCTTAGCAGCGTAGGGAAGCTCCTCCATCATATTCTTTAATAAACTTTTGTATATCTGATACTCTACTTGAGTCGCATTCCCCATGTCGGTGTTCATCTTCATGAATAGTTCATCTTCATAGATTGAGCGGTCTAGAATATTATTATCATCTTGCATTGCTTCCTTTATCATCTTAAAACGACGATTTAAGAAATATGTTTGCAGCAAGTAGGCATAAGGATTTGTCGCTTCCTTATCTCCTGCCGCTCTTTTATTTGCCGCAATTTCGTTGCCTTTGTAAAAAAGCGGTAGGACAGGGTTATCTTCAACTGGTTCAAAAAATGCTTTGGTTCCTAACTCATTTGCCAAGATTGCAGTTAAACTCGATTTGCCAGAACCGATAATTCCTGATAATGTAATCAAAATGATCGATACACCCTTTCTCTTCCAATCAATTTATTAGTCGTGTCATTTTAGTGACCAACAACCATCATACTCGGTATCGTCTTAAAAATAAAGCATTGCTTTTACACAATATAGTGTATACTATGTAGTTAACTACTGTATATTGTATCTGTATATACTATAAAAAGCGAGGTTAAACAATTGAACAAAGTCTATCTTGCAGCACCCTTTTTTAGCGACCAGCAAAAAGCCCGCATTCAGGAAGTTAAGGACGCACTGCTTTCGAACAGTACAATTGACTCGAAAAACATCTTTTTGCCCCAAGAGCACCAATTTGAAGAAGAAGAATTTGGTAGCCGTGCATGGCAGCAATATGTATTCGCGTCGGATATGCGCCAAGTAAACCGTGCGGACATCCTGGTAGCAATTTTGGACTACAAAGCTGAAGAAAGCGACAATGAACCTGACTCTGGCACAATGTTTGAAATTGGCGCTGCCTTTCAGTCCAACACTCCTATTGCAATTATCCAATTCGACCCTAAAAAAGAGTTGAACTTGATGATAGCGCAAAGTCTAACCGCTTATTTTGATGCAAGTCAGAACGGCCTAAAAGAATTAGTTGCGTATGATTTTAACGAGCTAAAATCTAAGCCTGCAAAACGCAACGTATTTTAAGTTATGAGATAACAGATTTTGCATATGGGTATACGAAAGTGACGTAAAATTTTAATTTGCGAAACAAGTTTATTTGGAATAACTGAGGGACTGGATCAAAGTGAAGTGCTCTATAATAATTAGATTTTTGTCTAACTATTATAGAGCACTTCACTTCGACCCAGTCCCCTTCTTTGATATCGCTGTTTATTTATTTTGAGAAGCCAAAACCTCTCCTGCAACTTTAAGCTTATGTGCGGTATTTTCTTGATAGTACACTCCCTGGATCTCTGGAACAAAACCTGCGAAACGTTCAATCGCGCCAATCAATACTTTGAAATAAGCACGATCAATCCCACGCCATCGTTCACCAGGAGCAACAATGAAAATTCCCGGTGGATACGGCAAAGCACCTTCTAATGCAACTTTTCCGACAATGTCATCTAAACTGCAGAGCTCGCCTTGATTGCGGCGAAAAGCCAGGTCAGCTTCCTGTGGTGTACATTCATAGGACTGTAAACCTTTCTTCTCAAACAATTTCTGCTGTAATCCAAAAGTCTGTCGCTTTTTGTAGTACAGGTGCATCTCCTGACAAAGCTGCTTGATAGTATAACCATAATAACGTTTTTTGTATTGCTGGTACAAGCGTGGCAGCACCTGACTCAAAGGCGCATCCGCATCATAATAGCTTTCAAAATCCAGTAAAGCGTCCAATAAAGCCTGCAAATCGGCATCAGTGTCTCCAGGGGTCAGCAAAAACAACAAGGAGTTCAGATCAGCTTTGCCCCGAATGATCCGCCTTTCTGTTAGAAATTCTGCTACTATCGGTCCGGGTATTCCATTCGAAGTATACTTTCCATTTTTCAGGTCAACGCCTGGAGTAACAATCGTTAATTTAAAAGGATCAAGCATGACCTGATGTGCAGCAACCTTGTTAAATCCATGCCACTTGTCTTCTGGAGTCAATCTCCAGTATTTAAGCTCAGTAGCCAAATCGTTGGTTGCGATATCTTGCCATAAGGTCTCGCCGAATTTCGGTGGAACCAATGGTCTAAAAAGCTTAGAGTTTTGTAAAAGCTTCTTTCGCCAGTCAATACTGCGTTCAAGTAATTTCTGCCACCACCGCATCTTCCCATCGCCAGAAGCCAAGTAAGCATTTACTGTCAAAGACGCGTACAACGGGTAAGAATAGCTGGAAGTAACGTACTTCAGATATGCATTGTTAAAATGTTTATGGTCGACATACCGTTTCTGCCCGCTTATATGCTTATCTTTCTTCAATATCTGCGATGTCTGTCCTAGACCCGCCTGCTGCTTATGAACTGATTGAGTAACAAGAATTCCGGGATCATCCTTTTGGTAAGTATATGATAATGGTGAAAGTTCACGCATCAAGGGAATAAACTGCTCATATCCTCCCCAAGCACAATCAAATAAAACATAATCGCAAAGTCTGCCTATCTTATCCAATATCCATTTTGCGTTGTAAAAAACTCCATCATAGGTTTCTAGTTGAACGATTGCCAATCGAAATGGCCGAGCTGCATGTGCCTTTTCCGGTGAAACTTTAGCAACCTCCTTGCGTAATTTTTTCTCTTCAAAAGCTTCAGGATCCATTTCGCCGATCAGCCTAATGCATTGCGATCTGTCGGAATATAAACCGGTTTTGCTCCGTTCATAACGAGAGCACTATTATAAAGTGACTTATGGTTATTGCGATCAAATAAGACAAGATCATCAGGTGTCAGCACTGCACTAGCACAAATAGTATTAGCACTAGTTGTTCCATTCGTGCAAAAATAAGCTTTATCTGCATTATAGACTGCAGCAGCCCGCTTTTCAGCTGCCAAAGGCGTTCCCGCATGCGTCATTGTATCTCCAAGTTCAGCTACAGTATCACTTGTATCCGCATACAGCATGTTTTCTCCGAAAAAACGGTTGAAAACCACCCCAGCTGGATGCTTTTCATAATATTGTCCATTATGATGTCCAGGAGTCGTAAAGCTCACAGGGCGGTCATTAGCAAATGCAATCAGATCCGTTAAAAAAGGCGGAACATTTTTAGTTATATATGCTTGTGCTTTTTCCTTGATCTTTTTTCTGACAACAGTTGCCTCATCTCCTTCAGCAACTGTGACCACCGGAATATCAAGCCCTGAATCAACAAGCAGCTTAGCAGCTAATTCTCTATCTGTACGCTCTTTTTCTCTAATTACAATTGCCGCTAACTCTGCCCCTTGCAAGGTACTATTTAAAACCACAGATGTCCAATCTTGCGGAAGATATGTAAATAAAGCCTGCGGAAGTGCTATTTTCAATATTTTCATTTTAATATATCCTAACCCTTTTCAATTTTCAAATTAACTCTAGGAAATGCACGTATTTTGTCTTACAATTAGCTGGTGGATGAAAAAAATTGAAGTTCTTTTTTTAAGTTACTATTCAGTTTAAAACCTTATGACTCAAATCAATTCTTCCACGTATTTTATTATATGCTGAGGTACGCGACAAGTGAAACGGTTAAACTTAGGATTCATTCATAAGCCCCCTAATTTAGTGTTTACTATATTTTAAATACTATCTTTAATTAATGAGGGAGAAAAAATGAACGAATTAGAACCTAGAAAACATTATATGCGGTGGCCAGTTATTGCTTTACTGGACTTTGTCACAATTATCAGTTTTGAAAATATTTTCTATCCTTTTCAAAACCAAGGATTATCAGTTGTTATTTCCTGGATTTTCTTGCTTTTTGCCTATGTTATTCCTTATGAAATGATTGTCAGCCAAATGGGGCTGACTTTTGAAACCCAAAGCGGCGGTTTAGCTTCATGGGTCAGACGTAGTAGCAACGATACGCTAGGCTATTGGACATCTTGGATGTATTGGATTCAAAGTGTCCCCTATATCGTTGATGTTTCAAATTCTGTTATTGTCTCTTTCAGTTGGATGATTCTTGGAGACAACTCGCTTGGCTCAAGAATGTCAACATTTCAATTTGGTTTGCTAACTTTTTGCATTATTTTAGCTTTCATTCTACTTGAAAATGTTTTCAAAAACTCGCTTGAGATTCTTTCTCTTATTGGTGGTGGTGCGATGTTTATCATGTCTGCACTTTTCATCTTGCTTGCCGGCTACTCAGTACTGCATGGAACACATATGGCAACTCAGCCATTCAATTTTCATGCTTTCATGCCCAACTTCAGCCTTAAATACTTTTCAACGACTGGTTTATTGATTTTTGCTATGTCTGGAGCTGAATTAGCAGCTCCGTATCTCGTTCAAATGCGTGATCCTAAGCATGAATTTCCTAAAGCAATGTGGTTGCTTGCCATTATGACCGCAATCTTAACTGTTTTAGGTACTCTATCATTAGCTGTCTTCTTTGATGCTAATAATATTCCGCATGACTTCAAAATGAACGGGCCTTACTATGCATTTCACATGCTGGGACAAGAATTGGGACTTGGCAAGATTCTAATGTACCTCTTTGCAGTTGTACAAGCGATTTTCATGATGGCACAGTTGGCTGTCCTGCTTGATGCCTCCAGCCGGGTCTTTGCAGGAGATGTTGCCGACAAATTCATGCCGCGCTGGATGACCAAAAAGAATAAAAACGGTCGACCTATTCATTCATATATGATGACGACCGGTCTAAGCTTGTTTTTACTTTTGCTGACTGGAACCCTGCCAAACATCAATACTATCTACAACTGGCTGTTAAATATCAACGGCATCGTTTCACCTTACAAAACCTGCTGGGTCTTTTTTGCTTTTGTTGCTGTTCGCTGGCAGCAAAACAAATTCCAATCCGATTATATCTTCATCAAAAATCGAATTGGTGCCTTACTTGTAGGTGGATGGTGCCTAGTCTTTACTTTCGTTTGTGCAACGCTTGGGTTTATCCCACAGGAGGCTGAATTCGGCACTCGTTCGTTTGATCACCAGCTACTGCTTAATATTATCACCGTATTTGTTTTATTCGGTCTTGGTTTTGTTATGCCTATACTGCGTAAGCATGAACTGCATAAATAGTTTCTAAGCTATTTTCAATTAAACAGATTTAAAATTAAGGAGATAGGTCAAAAGTAAGTTTTTGATCTAATCTCCTTATTTGTCCTGTACAAATGCGCGCTAGAAGTCAAAAACTTTTGTCTATCTTAATAATTTCAAGTTAGTACTCAAACTCCACCGTTTTTCGTCAAGTATTGTCTTGCTAATCCATTTAAGATCAGGGAACTTTCCCATGTTTATGACGCTTTTCCCAAGAACGGCGCAGTACTTCCCTAAAGCCTTGCTAACTATTGTAAACGTTTTATTGTGACCGTATACTTTTGATATCAACTAACAAGGAGAGATTATTATGAGTTTAGTATTAGCACGTATTGATCAACGTTTAATCCATGGAATTGTTGTTACACAGTGGGCCGGACATACAAAGGCCAAGCGCTTAATGGTGGTCGACGACTTGGTCAGCAAAGATGAAAATCAAAAAGCGGCTATGCGTATGAGCAAACCTGCCGGTACAGGCATGTCAATTATTGATACTCAAAAGGCCATCACGAACTTCAACAACGGAAAATACGACAACCACAATGTTTTTCTAATCGTGAAAGAACCTGAAACAATCGTACGCTTAATTGAAGGAGGCGTGAAAGTTCCTAAAGTCAACATTGGCATTATGTTTGATGGTGCAGGCAAAAAGACTGTCAAAAAAATGGTTTCGGTCGATGACAAAGAAGTTGCTGATCTTAAGAAAATCCAAGCACTTGGTGTTCCCGTGACTTTTCACTTCGTTCCAAGTGATTCTGAGGAACCGTTAGAGACTTATATCAAATAGGAGATGAGAACATGGCTATTATACAAGGTGCATTGGTTATTCTATTATCCTTCTGGATGGTCTTAGACCAGCAGGGGCTTGTCATCACTACCTGGTTTCCCATCATGATTGCTCTTTTCTTGGGAGTCATCATGGGCGATATGCAAACAGCGATGGTTATTGGCGGAACATTCCAATTAATGGCTCTTGGTGTTGCAAACATCGGTGGTTCTTCAGTGCCTAATTGGGGACTAGCCGCTCTGGTCGGGATCTACGTTGCAATAAAAACAACACATAACATTGAGGATGCCAAGGCTGTCGCTTTAGCAGTCGGGGTCCCGGTTGGTATGCTAGGCATTCAGCTAGATGTAATCGCTAAATTGCTCAATACTTACGTTACACATGCTGCACAAAAAGCTGCTAATTTAGGAAACTTCAAAAAAATGAATCGGATTTTTTGGATCGGGCCTCTGATATTTGGACTTTCAACTGCCCTTCCAACTGCTTTATGTGTTATCTTCGGTGAACAAATCGTTAAAACTATCCTGACATTCTTACCAAAATGGTTCACCAACGGTCTCTCTATTGCTGGGAGTATGCTGCCGGTAGTTGGTATTGCACTTTTACTGCAGGTCATGCCTGCCAAAAAGTATCTTTCGATGCTGTTAATCGGATTTGTTCTAGCTGGTTATTTGAATATTCCAATTTTAGGCATTTCAATTATTGGATTCGCAATTGCTTACTATTTCTTCAATACTAAAATGAATGCCCCAACCACAGCTACAGTCAGTGGCAACACCACTGAAGATGAAGGAGATGACTTCGATGAGTAAGATTCTGAATAAAAAAGACATCAACAAAGCCGCTTTTCGTTATATGTTCATGGCCTGCAATATTTTCAACTACGAAAACCAGCAAGGACCTGCTGTTGTCTATGGTCTGGAAAAGTCTTTACGTAAAATCTATCCTAAGGATGAAGACTACAAGGCTTCCTTGAACAATCATTTCAAATATTTCAATACTACTACTTGGATGGCCAACCTGCTATTAGGCGCCAGCTTGGCAATGGAGGAAAAAGATGGTGTTAAATCACTTGATACTGTCCAAAACTTCAAGACTGGGATGATGGGACCCTTAGCTGGAATCGGTGATACATTAATCTGGGTCTTATATCCAACTATTATGGGTTCGATTTCTGCTTATATGGGCCTGCAAGGAAACCCAACAGGCGCAATTATCTGGTTGTGTCTAAATATCTTCTTTCTATTCTTTCGTTTCAAATTATTCTCAATCGGCTATAATTCTGGTCTGAAGCTGGTAACAGCATTAGGCGATAAACTGTCGGTCTTTACCGAAGCGGCCTCGATTATGGGCTTGACCGTTGTTGGAGCGTTGATCCCTTCGGTAGTCAAGATGAAAGTCGGTCTGGTATTCCAAACAGGAAAGGTTAAGTTACCGATTCAAAAGGAGATCCTAGATCAGATAATGCCGGCTCTCCTGCCCGCACTTTTGACCTTTATTGTTTATCGTCTGATCGCATCTAAAAAACTGAGCGTTATCAAAATTATCTTTTTGATTATTATTTTAGCTTTGGTGCTATCGTACTTTGGAATTTTAACCGTTTAGTTTAAGGAGATAAAATATGCGTAAAATAATTTTTGCTACTCACCACCGGATGGCTTCTGGATTGAAGGACACATTTAACTACATTGCTCCCCATGTAGCTGAAATCATCACAGTGGATGCTTATATGGATAACAAATCTATCGAAGAGCAGGTCAATGGGCTTTGGGAAGATGTCGCCGTACAAGATGAGGTGATCATCTTTACAGATCTTCTGGGCGGTTCTGTAAATCAAGCGTTTGTAAAATATCTCGCTCATCCACACACTCATTTAATTACAGGTGTTAATCTGCCCGTGATACTTACAATTTTACTGTCATTGCCCAAAGAAGATTATTTAGCACCTGAAGCAATAAGGAACGCCCTTACAGATGCTAAAACACAATTGATTTATGTTAATGATTATTTGACAGCTCAAGCACAAGATGAGGATGATGAGTAATGAACAAAGACTGGTGGAAAAAAAGTGTTGTCTATCAAATCTATCCTCAAAGTTTTAAAGATAGCAACGGAGATGGAATTGGTGACTTAAAAGGTATAATTTCTAAGCTGCCGTATCTGGCTGATCTTGGAATCGATGTAATCTGGTTAAATCCTATCTATTCATCCCCGCTTGTCGATAATGGGTATGATATCGCTGATTATTATCAGATAAATTCAATTTATGGAACTTTAGATGACTTCAAAGAACTTCTAGAAAAAGCACATCAATTGGGAATAAAAATAATTATGGATCTCGTTGTTAATCATACAAGCGACCAACACAGCTGGTTCCAAAATTCGAAACAAAACCGCTCTGGCAAGTATGCTGATTTCTATATTTGGAAGGATCCCCAACCCAACGGGGATCCCCCTAATAACTGGGGTTCAACTTTCGGTGGCTCCGCTTGGGAATACGTACCAGCAAGAAAGCAGTATTACTTGCATCTCTTCGCAAAACAGCAACCTGATTTAAATTGGGAAAACCCCGAAGTTCGTGCTGCGATTTATAAGATGATGCGCTACTGGTTTGAGCTCGGAATTGACGGTTTTCGGATGGATGTCATCAGTTTGATCAGTAAAAAGCAGCAATATCCAGATGCCCCTGCTGACCTTCCCTACACTAAAAATTATTATGCTGGGGCTTCAAATGGTCCGCGCGTACATGAATTCTTGCACGAGATGAATCAGCAGGTGCTTAGCCACTACCCAAGTTTGACTGTTGGCGAAACTGCAAATACTAACAGCAAGCAAGCACTTCTTTATACTGATCCCGAACGTCAGGAACTAAATATGGTTTTTCATTTCGATCATATGCACCTTGACTACGGGCGCTTCGGCAAATTTTCTAACGTCCGCTTCAAAATGAGTGATCTTAGACAAGTTTTAAGTGAGTGGCAGTCTAAGTTAGAAAAAGGCTGGAACTCACTATACTGGAGCAATCATGATCAGCCACGAGCTGTTACACGATTTGGAAATGATCAGGAATATCGAGTCGAATCTGCTAAAATGCTGGGAACATTGTTGCATATGATGAAAGGGACACCTTATATCTTTCAAGGTGAAGAACTAGGGATGCGTAATGTCCCATTTAAATCCCTTAATCAATATCAGGATATCGAGACGGTGAACATGATCAAAACACTACGTGCTGCTAAGATGAGTGAAGACTACATCAAACGTGTTGTTTTCTTAAAATCACGTGATAATGCCCGAACGCCAATCCCTTGGGATGCAACGAATGCAGCCGGTTTTACGACTGGCAAACCTTGGCTGGACTTTTCTCCAGACAATCAAAAAATAAATGTTAACCAAACTCTTGCAGATGAGAACTCCGTTTACTATCACTACAAAAAACTTATAGCACTTCGTAAGAAGTATCCTGTGATAATTAACGGCAGCTACGCGTTATTAGACCCCAACGACTCAGCAGTATACAGCTACACGCGTACCAGTAAAAGTGAAAGGATCATCGTTATCTGTTCTTTCTCTAGCTTTAACGTTAACTTTAAGGTCCCCACTGCAGTGCTGGGGGAAAATAGTCAATTGTTGTTGAGCAACTATTCAGATTCGCCTAAAGAATTGATCACAAAAGTTGTTTTGCGTCCTTATGAAGCATTAATTTATCACCAAAAGCTGTGATTATCTTGCTGCTTGACTATTCATGTTACACTATTGGTAGTTTAGGGGGTATGTTTGATGAACTTTGACCAACGCTTACGATTGCATTATGATTCGCTATCAGATAACGAGAAGGAAATGGTTAAGTTTATCCAAAACCATGCTGCTGAAGTTGCTAATTACTCAATCACTGCCTTAGGCGAAAAGACCCTTTCGTCCAAAAGTTCGGTCCTACGTTTGTCGAAGAAACTGGGTTTCCGTGGTTATTCAGAACTCAAATTCATTTTGAAGCAGTCCCTCGCCTCTAATAACTTCGAACCTGCCGACCTAGTGGCTGAGCTGCAAAATGATATTCAGAGAACCTTTCAATACGTCAGGCAGGCTAACTTCCAGCTATTGCTAGACAAAATGAAAGAAGCGGACACATTAGTTTTATATGCGACCGGTTTTTCGCAAAACAATGCGACCAAGGAGTTTGCAAACGACCTATTCATTTCTGGGCGACCCAATTTTTTGATTGAGGGCGAGTCTAATTTCAAAATCATTTCAAATAAGCTTGTACCACAAGACCTAGTAATAGTCACTTCCTTGAGCGGAAATACCCCTGGAATACAGGATGCTATAAAAACCTTGAACATAAACCATGTGCCCTTATGTTCGGTCAGCTCGTTCGGAACCAACTATCTAACCGAACACGCTGATTATTCTTTATATTATGAAGCAGGTCTATTGCCTAATGTTAATGGGCAAGATCCGATCTACTCAATGACTTGTTTAAATCTGATCTTATCTATCTTAAGCAGAAAATATAAAGAATTCATTTTATTTGATGAATGACTATTAGTCCAACTGTGCTATTCACGAAAAAAGAGCCTTCCACCTTTGTGTGGCAAGCTCTTTTTTATGTCATAAAGACTTCTGCTTCTGAGTCCAATGTGCCTTCTAAAAATTTTTTATCGGCAAATTACTTTTTAATCGAAACAGACATCACTCGATCATCTCTGGCTCCAGGGTTTCCGCGACCATCTGTGTTATTAGTGATGAACCATAATTCATTTTTGGGTGAAACTGCAACATCTCGAATACGCCCATAGTGACCTGAAAAATACTCAAATGAGCCCTGCAAAGCGGAGGTTGCAACCGCACGCAGAACTGTGCCACGTAAATTTGCAATAAACAGTATTCCATTATAAAAAGTCATGCCGCTGGGACTTGCTTCTGCGGGAGCCCACTGCTGCACTGGATCAACAAAGCCCTGTGCATTTGCCTTTCCTTCATGTGTCGGCCAGCCATAGTTGCGTCCTGGTTCGATTTTATTCAATTCATCCCATTTATTTTGTCCAAATTCAGTTGCATACATCGTTCCATCTTCTGACCATGCAATTCCCTGCGGATTGCGATGACCGTAACTGTAAACAAGTGAATTCTGAAATGGATTATCTTCTGGGACATCACCATTGGCAGTCATACGTAAAATTTTTCCGCCCAAAGAGTTTCTTGACTGAGCACTGCTTGGAACGCCTGCATCTCCGGTAGTTGCATATAGCATTCCATCAGGTCCGAACGCTATTCGACCGCCATTATGATTGGCTGCGTGTGGAATGTTATCAAGTATCACTTTCGCTTCACCCAGTTGAAGTGCCCCTTTGCTGCCAATTATAGAATAGCGCGCGATTTGGTTGTCCGTAGCCGTTGAATAATAGACATACAAACTGTCGTCCTTGACTGTCATGCCTAATAGGCCACCTTCTCCATTATGTTCAGCCGCAGAAATCTCGCCGACAATGCGGCTTTTCCCATTATCTAAAATCTCCCGCACTTCTCCACTATCTCGCAAGCTCACTAAAACGCTATCATTAAAAAATACTAACGACCACGGTGCTTCTAAGTTATTAGCTCTCATTCGCGGTTTACCAACTAATCTAGCCCTTCTATATGGCCCTGGCACGCTTGTAGGAACCGTCTCTTTTTTGTTACTAGTATTATTGACACTAGTTCTATTCCAAACAACGAAAGTAACTGCTGCTGCGACAAGAACTGCACCTATTACGCCTAAAATGATGTAGATTTTTTTCATGTTTCTTCACCATCCCCATCTTTTTGCAGAGCTGAGTTGCTATCCTTTCTTTATACTTCCATCATACCTGCTATATCCGGAAAAAACATTTTTTCTGCTGTAACAGAATCATTCTTATTTTTATCCACTTAAAGCTCAAAAGAAGAGGGGCTGTGCCAAAAGTTAAATTTGGCACAGCCCTTATTCTCATTCCGTATAAACGTGTTCCATAAGCCAAAATTCTCAGTCTAACTTCGAATTACTCATAGCAAAGTACTCGCTATGTTCGTAATTTCGAGTTATTACTCAAATTTTCCCGACTTATGTCACACTCCCTGCTATTATCGCTTATAAACGTATTCGAAGGATCAATCCTTTGTCCCACATTACGCTATTTTATCCGCCTAAACCATTTACGTCGCCAAAACCGCAACATTGTACTCTGTGATCTCGATAAACAAAAACTGCCCCGTACAAATCAGGTCGTTCCTTTTGCCAATCTTCAGGCATACTTCCCGCAAAGAAAAGACGTGTCGATTCAATTTCACCTACAAGCGAATCCCGTGTAAAAACTGTCACACCAACCAAATCAGTCTCCAATGGATTCCCTGTTCGCGAATCTAAAATGTGATGATAATTTTTTCCAGCCGTTTCAAAATAACGCTCATAAATTCCCGAAGTAACTGCTGAACATGGACCAATTTTCTCGATTGCCAACGGTTTTCCTCTTTTTTGCCACGGATTTTGAACCCCGATACGCCATTTAGCATCTTCATGCAGTGGGCAAGTACCAACCGTCAAAAGGTTCCCGCCTAAATTAATGATGCCTGCTGTAATTCCATGCGCATCCCATAGACTGCGAACACGATCAGCAATATAGCCCTTGGCGATTCCACCCAAATCGAGCTCCATTCCAGCATCTGGTAAAAAAACAGTCATATTTCTGTCATCTAATATTATTCGCGTGGGATCAATTAGGACCATTTTTTTTTGAATTTGTTGCTCACTAGGGATGTTTGCTCCTTCAAAACCGATCTGCCACAGTTTAACTAGTGGCCCAATCGCAACATTAAAGCCACTATTTTCCCTACTAGCTGCTACCGCCCTTTTCACAAGCTGGTAAACTCCCGTTGAAACCTGAACTGGTCCTTTTCCTGCTGCATGATTGATTGCCATAATCTCAGAATTATCACGGTTGACCGTCAGTTTATCCTCATAGCACATTATCAAGCGGTAAGCCTCATCCAAAATTCGATCAGAAATAGTTCCAAAAGCTGTCAGCGTGACAGTTGTACCAAGGGCATAAAAAGTTTTTTCCACACTCTGTCGTGCTAAATCAGCTATTATCCCTGCTGTGAAACGGTTCTTATCCATGATTGCTTCCATCATTCCAGCTATCATCATGCTGCGAAGCACCTGTTACTGCATCTGTTGTTTCAACTTCTTTATTCTCTTCAATATTTTGTGAAGCACTCGCAACAGCATCGCTCTTTCCCTCAAACGCTCCTGTCTCTAGTAAGTTTTTGAGGTGAGTCACATTGCCAGTAAGCTCCATGGTCCCTAGATATTTATTATTTTTATCGCGCACGGCCAAATACTGAGTGTAAACCAAATGCCCTTGTGCAACAAAACAACGTTCAACCTGATCTTTTGTCCCAGATCTAAAATCAGCTAAAATCTTCAAAACAGCTGGAACAGCCTGCGGTGGATGACAATCTTTGACTGGTTCTCCTAAATCATCAACAGAACGAGCATGTTCCCGTTGAAGCTTATCGGAAAACCACGCAAAATTATCATCTGCATCAATAAAATCCAACTCAAATGGCAATGTACTGAATAACTGTTGAATCTCAAGCAATTTCAGTCTGCCTGTTGGGAATTGAACCGTTGCATCACTAAAAAAAGGTCGCTGCTCAGCATCAAAAATCGCACCACCCTTGGTATCTTCTCTAAGAACTCTAATATAGTTCAAAAACTCATTAAAACAACTGTCCAGCAGCTGAATGGCCTGTTGGTCTCCCAACTGTCCCTCTTTATCGAAAGCTTGGGCAACACTGCCTAGCAAAAATTCATTACCTGGCAACACATTGGCATTGACATCCGGTGAAGCTAAAATCTGTCTTAGATGCTGCTGTGCTCTTGATGAACCTTGGGGGCCATAAGAGGCTCCCACTATCAAGACAGGTTTTTGCTTCAGGGGATCAATTTCATAGGAAAGCCACTCAATTGCACTTTTTAAGGGTGCTGGAATAGAGTGATCATACTCAGGGCAAGCAAAAATCACACCATCTGCCCTTGAAATTTTGTGAGCCAGCTGTATAATTCGAGGTTCTTCCTTGACAGGCAGATCCTCACAAAAAGGCGGTAGTTCATTGATTTCACATACTTCAATTGCTGCGGTTTTTGAAAAATGCTGCCGCATATAATGCAGCAAAATTCGGTTATAGGAAAAATCTGCATTTGTTCCAACGATCGCGACTAATTTCATCTTGGTCTACTCCTTTCTAACATAATCCTACTTTTGATTTTCTGTTTTAATCTGACTCAGAGCATCTTTAACAGCTGCTTTCAAAGCCCTGCTAGTTGCGGAAGCACCCGAGACTGCATCAACTTCATAAGTGTTGCGAGTCACCATTTCCTGAGGGATTCTTTTAAGTGCTTCTGCACTGACATCTCCGCTTTCGCTCTGCTTTAATATCTCCACATCTCGCAACTTTTGCTGTTCATCAATGGTCACTCGCACTAAAAGTTCGCCGCCGATTCCCGCATTGCTGCGACCAAGATACTGGTTTTTCTCAAGTTTAATCTCGGTACTAGAAGGCTGCAGATCACTGGCTATCGCAAAGTCAGCAGTCGCAGTTTTTTCATCATCTTCAAATGTGGCTTTAGCTATGTCAGCTTTGGGTAAAGCTGCATTCTCACCTGCAATTTTCCCGAAAATTAAGCATTCTGCAAGATTACCACCGCCATTATATTGATTAGCATTTATTCCGCCAAATTCACCCGCACTGTAAAGGTGAGGGATTGATGTCCCCGTCGCACTCACAACTTCTGCTCTTTCATTCCGTTGTGCCCCGCCTTGTGTATTCAACATAGCCGTTGCAAGCGGGGTTGCATAAAACGGTCCTGTTGTTGTCAATGGCTTCATTGATTCAGCTGAACGTCCAAATGCAGCATCAGTACCAGTTCGTGCAGCTTCATTAAAGTCTTTGAGCGTTTTTTCTAAAACAAGCGGGTCAGCGTGTATCTTAGTAGCCAATTCATCCAAGTTCTCTGCCTTCACTGTTATCTCGAAGAACTTCGGATAAGGAAGTTTGCGAGATTTGATCTTGTTACACTGTGCTTCATCAAAAACAAGGTGTGGATGCTCATATACTGTCGGATTGTGCCAGCTGCCATGCTCATACGCATGTCCATGCCGCCCCTGTTCATCCTCACGCAAATAACGGCTTCCATCGTCCGCTGCTACAAAAATACTGCCCTGCGATAATTCAGGCCAAGGATCTAGTATAAACTTGCCACGCTCTTCTTCAGAATTTTCAAAGGTAAAACTTGTATTGAACCCGTAACCTTCGTAACTTTTCATATGCCATAGAGCAGCTCCCGCTTCCTGAGCCATCTGGATCCCATCACCTTTGTTATACAGGGTACCAATTACTTTAAGCTTAGGCACACCAATGAAGTTTTGAATATATTGCTGATTATTTTCAAATCCTCCTGTTGCTAAAACTACTCCATTGCGAGCACGAATGTTGACCAAACTATCACCACGCTGAATCTGTGCACCTAAAACAGCTTTTGTAATCGGATCTTGCACCAGGTGTTTAGCTGGTGAGGCAAACCAGACATCCACTTGATTGCTGCGATCAGTGACTTGCTTCCGTAGGTTCTTCCACAATGCAGCATCAAAGTAACCATCATGAACAGTCGTCAAATCGACTGTGTCCGCTCCTTCAAACTCTGGATACTCTGGTGACAATCCATTGGCAAAAGCCTGATAATCTGGATCTCGATGTGTTTTGTTATAGCTAACTGGATGTTCGACACCCAAATAATTCTGGAAGTATTCCCTCATATGGACTATTCCATCAACATAGGTTGAAAGTACTTTTTCATCAATTTCAATTGGTCCAAACAACTGTTTAAAGTAAGCCAGCATTTTATCGTAATCATAACCCGTTAAGACAACTTGCCCAGCATAACGCGTATTGCCGCCTTCATGTCCTTCTGGGGCCGCATCTACCAAAAGTACTTTTGCTCCTTTATCAGCCGCAAAACGAGCTGCAGTAGCACCAGCTGCCCCAAAACCTAACACAAGTACATCATATGCTTTATCCCAGCGTACCCCGCCATTTTCATGTTGCGTTCCTTTTTTAGTAGCTGATGCATTTTGATGTATCTCGACAAAGTTCAAAAACTCGTTGAAACAATCTTCCAAAAACTTGATTGTTTGCTGATCCTTAATAACGCCATTATCATCAAAAGCTTCCTTAACATTTCCAAGCAGAAACTCATTTCCTGGAAGTACTTTGGCATTTACACCCGGTGTATCCAAGATTTGACGCAGGTGGAGCTGAGCCCGCGAAGATCCCTGTGGGTGGTATGAAGCTCCGACAATCATAACTGGCTTATCATTGAGTGGATGAACGCGATATGATAACCATTCAATAACGCTTTTCAATGGTGACGGGACCGAATGATTATGCTCAGGGCATCCAATTATCACTCCATCACTCGATTCAATCTTAGCTGCTATTTTTTGGACAGCTTCTGGATCATTTTTTGGAACGTTTTCATTGAACATCGGTATATCTTTTATTTCACAAATATCAACAGTAGCTTTATCTGAAAAGTGATCTTTAATGAAACGTAATAGAATCCGATTGTACGATAACTTAGCGTTCGTACCAACGATTGCGACAAAATGCATAGCTTTTTCCTCCTCATTGACACCGTTTACTGAATTATATCACTTGAACAAAAAATAACATACAACAATTGATAAAGTGAAAATAAATTAACAATTTTTGTTTGATTATACTCAATACAATTGAAACTCTGAAGGGAAATACATCAGCCTTTACTGACTTACTCACACTTTACCTTTGGTATCTTTTATTCAAATCCTCATAAAAAACACTTTTAAAAATATTTAAAATATGTGTACTGTTAGGTCACATTAATACTGATGTTCTGCAATTTCAACATCAATAAACTTGCCTTGATCAAAGTCATATAATCCCTGATCCGTCAACTTTAGGGAAGGAATAACCGGTAGCGTTAAAAAAGACAATGTAATAAAAGGATTGAAGCTGACTGCTTGCGGATTGCTGATCTTTCTGTAAGCATTCATGATATTTTCAAGATCACGTGCGGCTTCCGTATATGGTTTATCGGACATCAATCCTGCAAGCTTCAAAGGCATACAGGCACTAATACTACCTTGAGATGCAACAGCAATCCCGCCACCACAAACGGTAATTTCCTCTATAGCAGCATAGATAGAAGCATCATCAGTTCCGACAGCAACAATGTTATGAGAATCATGTGCAACAGTAGTTGCAATGGCTCCACTTTGAAGTGAGAATCCACGAACCAGTCCTATCCCAAATGTCCCCAAATCATGATGGCGTTCAACCACGACCATCTTGGCAATGTCTTGCTGTGGATCATCTACAAAAAATCCATTGGTACAAGAAACCTTTTGTTTTAAGTGCTCGGTTACAATATGATTAGGCTTTATTCCAATAACGTTGCAGTAAGGATTTGAAAGAGGCAGTTTTAAATCTGATAATTTTAAATGATGCCGTACCGTATTTCGTTTAAATGGCAAGGGGGCACTTGAACTCTCCGCTACCCACCTCCCCTTCTTCATTGTCTTCTTCACGATTGCCTTTTGTAAATCCTCAACAACAAGAAGATCCGCTTGATATCCGGTGCTTAAGGCGCCTAAGGTATCCAATTTGTGCGCACAAGCTGCATTGTAGCTTGCCATTGTATATGCAGTTTCGGCCCTGATTCCCTTTGCGATTGCTAGCCTTACACAATAATCAACGGAGCCTTCCGCTACAATATCGTTTATCAATTTGTCATCTGTACATAGAGCAAATCTTTGCGCATTTCCCTCGTTTACAATTTCGATCGTATGCTGCAGATCGCGTTCAACAGATCCCTCTCTGAGAAAAACATAAAACCCTGCCGTAAGTCTTCGCTGGGCATCCTCAGCACTCGTACATTCATGATCTGTATCAATACCAACTTGACGATAGACATCTAGTTGAGCGGAATTCAAGCCGGAACCATGCCCATCAACATGATATCCTAAATGTTGTGCATCATGAATCTTGCGCATCATCTTGGGGTCGCGTCTGGCAACTGCTGGATAGTCCATTACCTCAGCTAATCCATTGACCTCCTTATACTGATAAAGAGGGTATAAATCCTGTGCCTCTAGAGTTGCACCATTATGTTCAAAAGGTGTGCACGGAACCGAGGATGGTAACATAAAAAAGATGTCTAACGGTGTTTGTGCCGCGTCATCAAGCATATATTTTATTCCAGCAACACCGCAAACATTTGCAATCTCATGCGGATCAGTCACGATTGCTGTAATACCTTTTTTTAGAAGGACTTTACCTAACTCACTAGGGGCAACCATTGAACTTTCGATATGAACATGTGCATCAATCATCCCTGGGACAATATAGGCATTGTGCACATCAATGATTTCAACAGCTTCCAATGCAGCATTGCCAGAAGCAACGATCATTCCATGATCGATCCATAGCGTTTTACTTTCAAATTGACGACTAAAAACATTCAATATGCGTCCATTCTTGATACATTTTTCTACTTTCTTCATACAGATAAAGACCTCCTTGACTCATATGTCAATTATATATAAATTTTAAATTTAAAAAAGGTCAAATTCTGCCTATACTATATGTTTCAATTACCCTTTTAGTACTTAACCACAAGATTATGCATAGTCAAAATCAGACCATGTTCGTAAAGTGTAGTTAGTGCTCAAAACCTAACGGCCAGCGACAACCCACCTTCATTAAAGTTGTCAGGCTGGATCTTTTTAAAAATTAAGTACTAACGCGAAATTATGAATATAGCGAGTTGAGTAAAACGGAGGATTTTGACTTATGAAACACGTTTATGCGGAATAAAAAAAGAGTTAAGTTAAAATTTGTCTTTTAACCCAGCTCCCTTGTTATTAAGTTATATTTTTACTTCAATTATATTTATCGAATCTGTATTCTAAAATAAATATCAGGATTCAGCCTGCTTAGTCGTTTGCCCCTGTATAAAGGAAACTGGCAATACTAAAGGTTCATACATCTCATTTTGTGTATTATTTTTGCCAATCAACTGTTGCTGCAAGCTTTTGAATGCCTGTCTTGTGATTTCGGTGACAGGCTGTTTAATTGATGAGACCACAACCTGCTGCCGTGGATAGACTCTAGCTCCATCAAAACCAATGAGCTGAACCTCTTCAGGTACTGCAATCTTCCTTTGCTGCAGCAAATACCAAAAGTCACTGACATATTCATCAGAATCTGAAAAAACACCATCATATTTGAATTTTTTATCTGTCACTTCACTTTCAATAAAGTAACGAAAATCATCTACAAAATTAGCCTTGTTTTGCGCAACAAAACGATCATGCTCGATTTTATTATCCTCACAGTAATCCCTGAAACCCTGTTCCCTAATCTGGGAAACATCCTTCACGGGTGCTTTCGAAATAAATAGCAATTTTCTTGCACCTAAACTGTATAACTTTGACGCTGCCAAACTGCCACCATGATAATTATCTGATGTAATTAATGGAAAAAAATCAGCCACTTTGTTTTCAAGTGCTACTAAGGGAATATCGGGCGGAACCAATTCTCGAATATCTGCATACGACATCGTTATGATTCCTGCCACTTTTTGTGTTTTTGCCATTTGGATATACTCAAATTCCTCTTGCGGACGGCTATTGGAGTTACAAAGAATCATTTTATAGCCATTTTCCTTTAAAACTTGCTGCATGCAATAACTCAATTCAGAGAAGAACGGTGTGTCTACTCTTGGAATAATAAGCACAACATAGCTTGATCGATTTGTCTTTAAAGTCCGCGCTGCAGCATTCGGCACATAATTCAATTTCTTAATTGCGTTTTCAATTCTTTCTTGGGCCGCTGGGCGTACTTTAAGACCATTTATATAGTTTGAAACTGTCCCCCGTGAAACACCGGCCAAACGTGAAACATCATTCATATTTGCCATTTGATAGCCTCGATCTGAAAACACAACCCAAGTCGTACGCTGCAGCTTTCTTTCTTTCGGTCCTTGCATTTCTTACCATTTTTAACCCTCCTCAAAAAACATCCAAAAAGACATATCTTTTTGGACAGTAACTTCTTCTGTCCACCAATCTGCCCAGATTACTAATACATATATACTTTTACTTCGTAAGGCCGCAATTTTTTACCGCAGTCATCCTCATAGTTCTTAACCAATAATTCATTGGAACTCGGTATGTCATAAACACGTTCAACATTCTGCGCCGTGAAGTTAGCTATGACCAATATTGTCCGTTCTTTTAATTTACGTGTGTAAGCAAATACCGCCTCATCTTTTTCATTTCCTGACATCAACTCAAAATCACCTTCTATGATAATGGGCAGCTTATGTCTTAATTCAATTAAATGTTGATAGAAGTAGAAAACTGAGTTTGAATCTTGTAAAGCAGCTTCCGCATTGATTTTCTTATAATTTTGGTTAACTTTTAACCACGGAGTATGCTCACTGAAGCCTGCATTTATACTCGTGTCCCACTGCATCGGAGTCCGAGCGTTATCGCGCGAACGCGCTTGCAGATATCTGAGCATTGTTTGACTATCTACAAGCTTAGTTTGTTCTACCAGTTCATGATATGCGTTAAGCGACTCAATATCTTGATAATCTTTTAAACTTTCGAAATTCGTATTGGTCATCCCCAGTTCTTCACCCTGATAAATATAAGGAGTTCCTTGCATAAAATGCAACAGTGCTGCCAGCATCTTGGCTGAAAGTACACGATATTCAGGGTCAGCATTGCCGAAACGAGAGACAATCCGTGGTTGATCATGATTATTCCAATATAAACTATTCCAAGCTTTTTTAGCCAAACCTTTTTGCCACTTAACTAAGTTATCGCGCAATTCACTTAGAGAGACCCGGCGATCATCCCACTTGCCAATTGCCGGATTTTGATTTTTATCCAGCCCCATATGTTCGAATTGAAACACCATGTTCAATTCAGAGCCGTCCAGGCCAGCATATTTCAACGCTTCCTCAACAGTTACACCTGCTGTCTCACCTACAGTAATCCAATCATATTTACTCAAAACCTGTTGGTTCATCTCACGCAGATATTCATGAACGTGTGCACCATTGGCAACAAGTGCACCAGCATTACCATAGGGAGCATTTCCTCTTTTGGGGGCATCTGGAAGTCCCTCTGGCTTAGAAATAAATGAAATGACATCCATGCGAAAACCATCAATTCCTTTATTTGCCCACCAATTCATCATTTCAAAAATAGAATGACGTGTATTTGGATTATTCCAATTCAAATCAGGCTGCTCCTTAGCAAATAAGTGAAGGTAGTATTGACCTGAATCTTCATCGTACGTCCAAGCTGGTCCCGAAAAAGATGATCCCCAATTATTCGGTTCATGCCCATTGACTGAGTCACGCCAAATATAATAATCACGGTATGGATTATCCTTTTTCTTCGCTAAACTTTTCTGAAACCATTCGTGTTCAAAAGAGCTGTGGTTGACTACAAGATCCATCATAACTTTTAAACCAAGCTCATGTGCCTTCTTCAAAAGTTCCTCAAAATCCGCCATGCTTCCCAAAACTGTTGATTGCTTGGTAATCCGAAATGTCATATCCGCCATCGATATTTGAAGTTTTATAAATTGGATTAAGCCAGATCACATCTACACCTAATTTTCTTATATAACCCAATCTTTTTGTTATGCCTTTTAAATCACCGATACCATCATTATCACTGTCCTGAAAACTTTTAGGATAAACTTGATACACCACTGCTTTTTGCCACCATTTGCTTTTCGTCATCTAAAATTCTCCTTTTCAATAGTTGGAACGTTCCAAGTTTCAATAAAAAGAGTATAAATTCTTTTTCAATTCAACGCAAGCGTTTTCTTAAATTTGTTGAAATTACCGTATGACTTTATAGATTACTGCGCCATCATCGACAGATACTGTTTTACACCCACTAGCCGTGCAAGTCCGAAGAGGCCTTAGTAGAGTGGCATTGGGATTAATCGTAGTTTCCTTTTAGCCTTATCCATAGACCGGACTGGAACCATGTTTTTTCGTGGTTCAAACCATATCAGAGTCAACTGGTAAGGTGCAATTATCCTTGGCTAAATGTGAGAAAAGGAGTGTGACAAAGTCAATAAAATCTGAGTACTATCGTGAGATTGCGAACACAGCAAGTGATTTATTATAAATAACTCAGTAATTCAAGGTAGACGAAGGATTTAGGCTTATAGAACACATTTATACGAAATAAATAAAGGAGCTGGTCAAAATTTAGCTTTTAACCCAGCCCCGCCTGTTTCAGATTAAAATACACATACTAATGTGTTTCGATAGTCAGTTCTTTCCGCCTAACCGTAAAATTATTCATAGTCGAAATTCGACTATAGTTGTATTCTGCAGTTAATGCTCAAAATCTAACGACTATTTGAACATCCTCTTATGCATTCTAAATTATTTAGTTAAATGTTCAATTCGGTCAATTCCAAAGAAAGTCTCCAACAATTTTATTGACCTGATTATTTTCATGCAGTTTGCTGTGTTGTGCGTTAGGTCCCTTGATCTCAATTTCCTGATAACTCCTATAACGGCCGCGCAGTAAGTATTTTAACGATCTTGCTGATACACGTGAAACATCACCATCAGAATTGCTGCCATCCTCTAAATTTCCAAAAATATTAAGCACCTCTACTTGACCTTTTGGAAAATGTCTTCGTTGTCCCAGTTGATACCGATAGTATTCATTCAATCGTTCGGGTCGCCCATTCTTCAGAAGACTATTTTTATTGGGTGTATCATCCATACCAATTATTCCGTCAAAGTGTCCCGCAATATTCACTTCTTTTCGCAACTTGGGTAAACTTTTTGTTTCACCATAGTTCAGTTCGTAATACATGAGTGTCAAATTTCCCATTGAATGCGCTACGGCGTTAAAATTTCTTATGCGATAGCGTTCCTTCAAAAGCAAGAGCACATTTTTAAGCCATTTACTAGTCAGTTGGTAGTTATTTTCTTTATTGTCTCTAAAAACTACCTGAACTACTGGGTGCTTGTCATGCTGCATCCATCTGCCGAAAAGCCTGACATTACCTCTTCTCGAAACAATCGCCGTCAAAACCTTCTTTGCGTGGTTATGTTTTTCGGCATAGGCAATCATACTATTCGTTGAGCGTCCAGAGGCTCCCCATCCATGCAGATAAAGTGTCGGCGTACTCTTAGAACGGTTTCCAGTTTGAACACTAATATATTTGAATCCTATATATCCTATCATACACAAAACAATCGCGACTGCAGTAATAACTAATCCTAATCTTTTCGTGAATTTGATTTTCAAAGCACCACCTCGTTTTTTAATTTTACTATCTGAACTTCTATATTGTTTCTAATAATTTCTGCCGTTGTTGTAAAGCAGCCCTTATCAAGGAATTACCGATTCTATGTAGGACATTATAGACCTATGCGTTAAAAAGACACTTTAATTTTAATATAAAAAATGCTTAACAATCAACCCTCGTATGTAAGATAACGGAATGAATCAGTCTTTATGAAGTTTCACGTGAAACTTGGCAAAATTATCTCACTTTTCATATTTCGGGACTAAATAACACAACTAGATAAATGTTGACAATTAATCAAAAGCCAATTGTAGTATTGTAGCAATTAACTAATAATTAGCGGATAATCTTATCATTCCTAATATCTGGCAGCGAAACCCTCCCACTAATATTCAAAATCTGACCATTAAAGTAGGTCACCCTAATACAACAGGAGGGCTAGGTCAAAAATAGATTTTGACCTAGCCCTCTCTGTTTTAAGTTGGAATATACAAATTAACGTGTTTCAATAATCGACCTTTCCTGTTTAACCATGCGATTGCCCATAGTCAAAATCAGGCAGTTAATGCCCACAACCTGACAAGATTGTTGCCACACAAAGTACCCAGCTGACTCTTAATATAGTCAGAATTAAGAGTTTCAAAAGTGACAATCAGGACATACTATTCTTCCCTTGCCACTTTTTTTGGCTATATAAAGTGCTGCATCAGCGTTTCTAATCATCAAAAGAATATCTTGCTCACTATCCTTAGTTGAAGCTAAGCCAGCAGAAAACGAGAGGATCAATGTTTGACCGCTTTTGGTGAGAAAAGGCCTTTGATGCAAAGCTTCCTGAAACTCATCCATTTTTTCAAAACAGCGCTCAGCAGAATAATTTTTGATAAGTAGACAAAATTCTTCTCCCCCAAAACGGAATAACCATGTTTCAGCTGCAAAATTTTTTTTAACAAAATTATACAAGCTGCGCGCAAAAAACTTTAAAGCTTCGTTACCGTCCAAATGACCATAAGTATCATTTACTAGCTTAAAATGATCAAGATCAATCATTACAGTGAGCCAGTCCCCTTGCGGTTCAAATTTTAATTTTTCAATAAACCTGCTGTAAGCATTGTAATTATATAAACCTGTTAACTTATCGTGTGATTCTCTTCTTTCAATTTGAGCCAGTTTTCTCTTCTCCGCCTCATGCTGCGCATGTACAAACCTATAAAAATGTTAATCAAACAACTTCCAAGTGCTACAAAAAACATATCGCTGAAAGAATAAGCTCTCTCTGGATACATTGTTGCAAAAATCCAAGGTATAGATGTGTTAACAAAAACGTTAATGAAAGCATAACCAACCAATGTATGTTTTTTAGATATTTTTTCAATAATACTAACGAACAGCAATACTCCTGCAGAAATAGTCAATGCTAGTAACAGCCGTCCAAAATTCGTGCTGTCATTAATGGATAGGTAGATATTAACTGTAAAAGCAGATAGAAACAGCATCACTATTCCATATTTTTTATTGATAAAATAGGCTGCGATTGCTAGAACGTACTGGTAACAAACAAAACCGACATTATTCATTGCAAAGGAAACAATAAAATACTGATGCGTAATAAACAACAAAACGACCATTATAAAGAAAATAGGTCGCTTTAGCTTTTGAAAAATCTTAGCATAAAAAACGTATTTGGCAAACAGAAGACTAACTATCATTATTGGCATTAATAAAACTAAAAATATAAACTTATCCACTACACCACAACTTCTCTAACCCAGACTATCTACTCCCTCAGGAACTTGCCAGTAGAAGCCTTGCTGCAGGCAATAACAGCTGTCTTCCAATAGTTTACCTGACATTTCCTTAGTTTCGATACCTTCAACGACAATTTCCAGCTCGTATTCCTTCGACAGTTTGATCCAAGACTTCAAAAAATTAAGTTCTAATTGATCATCCATATTATTAAAGCAAACCATCGAGAATTTAAGTCGATCTATGTTTTGGTAATTTTTAACGACCTCTCCCAAGCTATTCTGACCGCTGCCGACATCATCAAGTGCGACTTTATAGCCTAGACTCTTTATTTTACTCAAAGAGCTCTCCAAAATTATAGCATTTTTAGAAGAGTATTCAAAATACAAAGGTGCTCTCTCTGTAATTTCAATTATAAATTGATCGCTGTACAGGCTTAATTTTGAAAAAAAGTCCCATGTGCTCTGATAGAATAACTGTTGCGGTTCTATATTTATATCAAATCTTTTTTGTGGAAATCGAAGTGCCAGTTCGACCACCTCTTCAGCAAACCACGTTAAAAAAATACCGTTTTGCTTTTCATTTTTTATTATATTTTGAAACCTATCTTTGGGGAAACGATGATCAGCAGCTCTTAATAGAATTTCATAGTCGACGATTTTAGGGGATCCTGCTGGACATATTTTAAATATTGGCTGAAAAACTAAATAAAAATCTTCGACCAACTCACACTTATTTCTGGTTATATCTTCAATCATATTTTTGTCCTCTCCTCATCCCTCATTTTTTCGGTTTAATCTCTTGGGTAAGCTATGGTTAAAAGAGCTTCTTCTAAAACTACTGTTCAGAAAGAACTACTTCATCATTTCTCTATGTCAAGCGTACGCCTGCTTAATTGAACTCATCATAATAATCAAAAATAAAGCGCTCACTCTTTTGAATCTATTATAACCCTATCTAAGATCCATGCTAAAAAAGCGGCTCTTATTTTTCAATTTTTAATGTGTATATTATTCGTGATAAAGTTAATATTTATTACTAACCACTTAACATTGTGTACTGTTTAAAAACTTGCATCTTAAATTTTTAGTTTTATTATTAGTTGAACTACCTTGCCTATATTCTCAATCGGTTTATAGGCTTGTGTTGTTAACACTTAATATAATAATAAGCGCACAAAAAACCCGCAAATGAAGGATAAACTTCACTCGCGGGAAAACAGCGTTATTTTCTAGTCTGCTGCCAATGCATCAATCGTATTTAGTTTGGCTGCCTTTCTAGATGGCACAAAGCTTGCCACTAGTGCAATAACTAGACTGATAATAATCGCGAAAATGACATTTCCAACTGAGATTTGCACTATGTCATATTTGATTAATCCATGAAGTGCCATATTCATCAAAAACTGTCCGACATATGCTGCTACCAGTCCTACTACCGCTGAAATCATTCCGATCATCAAGCTCTCACTCGTGAATAACTTACGAATGTCTTTAGCTCGTGCACCTAATGCTCGTAGCACACCGATCTCTTTGGTTCGTTCTGAAACAGACATGTAAGTCGTCACGATAATCATAATTGCTGATACAATCAGTGAAATACCTGCAATCGCTGCTAGTACATACGATGCTAAACTTGTAATCGTGTTAATTGTATCCAAGACATCTCCTATGGATATTCCTACAAAAGCACGTTTACCATCAATTTTTATTGCATTTACCTTTTTCACAACTGATTTAACATTTTCTGCTTTATCGACTGCAATTGATGCCATGTTAGCTTCCGTAATAGCTCCTGCTTTATCAAGCGCAGCTTTCGTAGTCTGATAGTCGGTGCTGAATATTGCTCCTGCCTGACCGCCTTCAGCAACTCCCGCTACCTTTAACGTATCGGTAACTTGGACCGGCATATTTTCGCCATTGAAGGCCATATATTTGAGCGTTACTTTTTTACCAACAACTGATTTCCAATTGCTATCAATCTTTTGGGCAAATGTTTTATCAATAACTATTTCATTTTTACCAGGTTTATGACCTGCTTTAATCGTTTTACTGGAGATTGCAGGTGTCCAAGTCTGCAATTGCGAGCCCTGTACACTGGTCTTATTATGAGTAAATGAAGCATTATTGAACTGGTAGCCCTTGACAACATCATTCACGTGGGCAATCTTATCAATTTTTTCCAAAGACTTAGCCGACAGCGTTGTTGCCTTATAATCGGTTGCCATTTTTTGCATTGTTTCCTGTAACCGTTCATTATTCGAAGCTTTATTGTCAGTCGTTACATTTTTCATTACTGTCGGGTACTTCGGATTGGCCAGTTGATTTACTTGGTCGTTGATATAGCCCTTTATGCCGTTACCCAAACCTAAAAATAAGATAACAGAGAAAATCCCAATCGCGGAACCCAATGTAATCAAGAAATTGCGCAACTTGTTAAAGCGCACGTGATCAAAAGCCATATTCCAAATTGTGCGCGCAGCTAATGGTTTGGAAACAACTTCCTCTGACTGTTCTTTGTTTGGAAACTTATCCTTCAATGTTTTCTCTTCATCGATCTTTCCATCTGACATATGGAGGATACGTGTCCCATAATCGGCCACCTCTTGTGAATGCGTTACAACAATTACAAGTTTTCCATCTTTGGCTATACTTTCTAAAATTTCTAAAACGTCTTTTGTATTAACAGCATCAAGTGCACCAGTAGGTTCATCTGCAATAATGATGTCTGGTGATGATGCCAGTGCACGCGCAATTGCGACACGCTGCTTTTGCCCGCCGGATAACTGATTTGGATATTTATTTATATGTTCCTTTAATCCAACTTGATCCAACAGTTCAACTGCACGTTTTTTGCGCTCTGCACCCGATAGCTGTCATATTCAAACTTGTCATGACATTTTCCAAATTAGTTTGATAATTAATCAGGTTAAAACTCTGAAAAATATAGCCGATTGTCTTGCGTCGATAAAGGTCAAGCCTTTTTTCTTGTTTATGATCAAGAACTTCGCCATTAACTGCAACCGATCCAGCAAAGTCACGATCCAGACCGCCAATAATGTTCATCAGCGTTGACTTTCCACCACCAGATTCTCCTAAAATGGAAACGAACTCGCCTTTGTCAAATCCAAGATCAATACCTTTTAAAACTGGAAATTCTTCTTTGCCTAGATAATAAGACTTGTGAATGTCTTTTAATTCCAAAAATGCCATTATTAACCTTCTCCCCTATTGAGTGTTCTTTAAAAATAACATACCTCCGATGCCGTTGTCATCTTGTACACCGTTGCACTGCTCAAAAGCACATAAACTTTATTCTGTCATCGTAAACACCCCAACCGTCTTACCAGCAGCTGATTAGCCAGGTTATAATGTTGGTTTTCTAAAACAGAAACATCCACAATAGTATATCTAATTATTGCCATTCACAATTTTTTTGCAAAGATTTTAAGAAAACTTATTCTCACAAATATTTAGACCAGTGACAAACTTTAAAGTTAGCGCAATTGTTTTCTGAGATTTATCAATTCAAGGATATCATTAGCAACCTCGCTACCCTTATTTCCGGCTTTTCCACCTGCTCGCTGCAAAGCCTGTTCAATTGTTTCAGTCGTCAAAACACCAAAAACAAGCGGTGTTCTACCCGTCAATGCCAGTGTTCCAATACCCTTTGAGACTTCATTGCAGACATAATCATAGTGACTGGTTTCACCACGAACAACTGCTCCTAAAGTTATAATTCCCTCATATTTACTTGATTCATCAAGCAATTTGACAATAGCGGGTATTTCAAAAGCTCCTGGAACCCAAACTATATCAATATCATCTTTAGAAACTCCGTGCCGGGTCAAGGCATCTAAGGCTCCCCCTAATAGCTTGTTTGTTACTAATTCATTAAAACGTGCTACAACGATTGCGACCTTTGCCTTCTTAACTGTTAAATTTCCAACATATGTTGTCATAATCTTAACTCCTTTTCTAAATTAAATGCAGTTCATGATGAAACTTATCTTTCTTGGTTCTCAAATACTTTATATTTTCAGCTTGTGGTTCAGTTTCGAGCGGTACCTGTTCTACAACTTCAATACCATAATCCGCCAAAGCCTTAACCTTTGCCGGATTATTGGTCATTAGGCGAACTCTTTTGATTTTCTGATCGTGAAGAATGGCTGCTGCGATACCATAATCCCGTTCATCGGGCTCAAATCCCAGCTTAACATTAGCATCATATGTGTCATACCCAATCTCTTGCAGTTTATAAGCCTTGAGTTTATTCAGAAGTCCAATACCACGACCTTCCTGGCGCAAATACAAAACAGCTCCTCTGCCTTCTTTTTGAATCTTTTTCATTGCCTTGTGCAGCTGTTCACCGCAATCACAGCGCTTCGAGCCCAAAATATCACCAGTAAAGCACTCGGAATGTACCCGCAAAAGTAATGGCTGCTCAGACGAAAGTTCACCCTTGCTCAGCAATAGTTGTGTCTGATCATCAGTAGTCGAAACGTAGCCCGTTAAAGAAAAATTTCCTTCTTTTGTTGGCATCTTCACTGGATCGATTGCAGTAACTGCATTTTCGTTAAGACTGTAACGATAAGCGATTATTTCTTGGATAGTGATCAATGTCAAATCTAGTTGTTGAGCTAATTGTTTTAACTGCGGCAATCTTGCCATCGTCCCATCAAGATTCAAGGTTTCACAAATGTAAGCAACAGGCTTGCTATCGGCCATTAATGCCAAATCAACTGCTGCTTCTGTATGACCTTGCCGTTTCAGCACACCGCCTTTTTCAGCGATCAACGGGAAAATATGCCCCGGGTGCTCAAAATCTGTTGCTTTAGCCTTGGGATCGCATAAAGCTTGGATAGTCTTGGCTCTGTCAAATGCGAGATGCCAGTGCTAGTGGTCTTGTGATCCACACTAATCGTAAACGCCGTTTTAAAACTCTCTGTGTTATGCGCAGTCATCAGGTCCAGCTCTAAATGTTCTGCAACATTCCGTGCCATAGGAGCACATACGAGTCCGCGTCCATGAGTAACCATCATGTTAAGTGTTGCTCCGGTTGCGAATTCCGCTAACCCGACAAAATCACCTTCTGCTTCTCGTTCCTGGTCATCAACTACTAAAATAAGTTTCCCCTTTTTTAAGTCATTGATCGCTTTTTTTACTAGCCTATTATTCATAATTATTAACACCCCACTTAAAATTTGCTTGTTTGCATTTGTCTTTCAATATATTTTGCCAAGACATCAGTCTCCAAGTTTACAACGGCACCGATTCTTTTACCCGCCAATGTCGCTTCCTGCTGAGAATGGGGAATCAATCCCACCTTAAATTCACGTTTATCTGCATGGATGATCGTTAAACTGATTCCATCAATCGCAATCGAACCCTTAGTAACTATCTGTTTCTGCAATGCAGGAGGCATTTTGAACACCATTATTAACGCGGTCTGCTCCTGGTACCGTCGCAAAACACTCGTTGTCTGATCAACATGTCCCAAAACAAAGTGGCCATCAAAACGCCCATTAACAGGAACAGCCCTCTCCAGATTCACAAGATCACCCGTCACCAGCTGACCCAGACTAGTAACCCGAAAAGTTTCCGGCATAACATCAGCTGTAAACCCAGCTGCTTCTTTGGCAGTAATTGTCAGGCAAACCCCATTCACAGCAATACTGGCACCTATTTGACTAGCACATAAATTCATTTTTTTAGCGGCAATACTCAAACGAATCGTTTCTCGTTTCTGCTCAATGTTCTGCACGGTGCCGATATCTTCAATGATTCCGGTAAACATTTTTTACCTCCTTAATGAAATCCTTAATGCATTTCCGACCTGTTTTCTTTCTGTCAACTTTAACTCTAACAAGCTGTGGGCAGCACGTTCAGACTGAAATGCTGACAAGCTATTTCCACCAGCTAATTGATTAATTTGATAGACAATAAGTTGCTGCATTAATGGAACATCTAAAAAAGCATCCTGAATTCTTGCCCCACCCTCAACTAGCAAGGATTGTATTCCTTGCTGAGCTAGCTGCTGCACAATTTTTTTAAGCGTCCATTTAGACTTGAAAAATACCTTGACTGAGCTGGTCGCAAAGCGCGCTATCATCTTTTCATTTTCTGTGAATATCCATGTTGCTGCATCATCATTCATAATCTTATACTTACTCGTAGTTCTTCCGCTTCTATCCAAAACAACACGGACTGGTGGATACTTTAATTTCATGCTTCTAACTGTCAACAACGGATCATCTGCAAGAACTGTGCCACTTCCGACTACGATTGCTTGATAATCCGCCCGCAGCCTTTGCACATTCTCAAAAACTGTCTCATCAGTCAGATAGGTCCTGTGGGATCGTGCTAAGCTGATTCGTCCGTCCAAAGTCTGGGCAACTTTCAATGTGATGAAGGGCCGTTTATTTTGGTAGAAAAAGTTGTAAAACTCATTCAACTCGCGCGCCGTCTTCTCTACTGCCCCTACATGAACCTCCACACCATGCTCTTTTAAATATTTGATTCCATGACCGGCGACTAACGGGTTAGGATCTTCTTGGGCGATATAGATTTCTTTCACGCCTCTTCTAACGATTTCACGACAGCATGGAGGGGTCTTGCCAAAATGAGAACATGGTTCCAAAGTAACAAACATCGTCGCCCCGCTAATGCTTTCTTGCGCGGAAACATTATTAAAAGCATTTATTTCCGCATGCTCATAGCCAAATCCCAAGTGATGCCCCGATCCGATAATCCGATCTTCTTTTACAATGACTGCACCAACCATAGGATTCGTATAAGTCAGATACCTGCCCTTCTTGGCTTCCGTTAGAGCCATTTTCATAAAAAATTCAGCCGATTTGATAACTGCTCACCCTCCTTTAAATAAAAAAAATGCCCCGCAAATGCGGGGCATTAGGAATTATCTTATCCATAGTCTAAGATATACTGTTTCCTTGGTACTTTCTCGATATAAAACAGTATTCATCAAAGCAACTTAAATAAACTATCATTGCTTTTTTCTTCTCCCATCCAGACTTTAACTGTCGGTTCTAGACTCTCACTAGATCCACCGCTATAAGCGGGTCACGGACTTCAAGCTCTAAGCTTGTTACCGTCGGTCGGGAATCACACCCTGCCCCGAAGATTCATATTCAATTTTACAATTGCCATTATGTCTTGTTTTCAATAAATTGTCAATTACTTTTGCTTTTTTAGTTACTTATTTTCCGATACCCATGTTACTCACTGCTACCAGTTACCTAGTTGAGCCGTCTACTTAAATGTCGGCAGGCCCTATAAAAAGTACTCTCTTAATTAGCTTCCTTGCTTTCAAACGTAAGTATCTTTGAATGCAATAAAATCCTGTCTATCAATTATTGACAGTAAATCCCCTTGTTGCTCAGTTAAAATGCCGCCAGTCTTTGTCCAGCAGTACGCGCGCCACAAAAAGGCCTAGCGGGAGGAAAATAATAATCATAATTGCCTTGGTCAGCCAAAGAGCCCCAACACCGATCGCATTAGAACCGATGTTGTAGACTGCACGGTATATATACAGTCCCGGTACCATTATGACGATTGAAGGAACTGTCAGTGATATCCGCGGATAACCATTATAATGATTGATGACTGAAGCAATCAAACCTGCTACCAGCGCACCTACAAAGGCTGCGGCACTTGGAGGGATTGCCGTCAGATCCACTAACTCCAGCCTCAATGTATTAGCTACTGCGCCAATACATCCCGCGGCAGTCGCCATTTTGGGTGAACTGTTAAACATAATTGAAAAACCAAAGACCCCACAAAAACTAGCCGGAATTCTAAGCAGTAGAATCATCAAAGGTGATAAACCGAGCGTTAAAAAATTCCCTGGCCTGAGGTGAACCATCAAGGCTACAAGCCAGCCAATCAATGCTGCTACCAAGGTAACCATGATTGCATACGCCAGCCGTTCTAATCCTGAACGCATGTCCAGCTTTGAAATATCAAGTATACTGGTAATAAATGGAAACCCTGGGATTACAAATAACATTGCTCCAATATAGCCAGCTTCATGCTGCACGAGTATTTGAAAAAAAGTTTTAAAAAAAGTAAATATGCATAAATATGCCAGACAAGCAATCGCCACACTTACAGCAATGCTGATAAGTGTTGTGACATGTCTCGCATTCATTTTGCTGCGTGTCCAATTACCGATACCTGCACCCACAAATGAACAAATCATCTCAGAAATCCCGCCACCAAGCAGAAAAATAAAGGAACTGCATGCCAAAGCCGCGGCCAACCCAGCAATTAACGGTGAGTAATTGCCAGTTTTCCTTTGAATATTATCCAGTGCCAGGTGCACTTGCTTGACTGTTAAGGAAATGGATACTGTTTCAAAATTATTTACAAAATGTTCCATGTCATTCAACTTATCGGTGTTAACACCAGTATTAGGAAGTGACAGTACTTGTGTACAGCTTCGCTCATCATCAAAACATGTAAATTCCAAAGAAATCAATCCGATATCTGCCGAACAAGTTAACTTAAGTGCGCGCGAAACCTTATTCATAGCTTCACGGACCCGCCAAGCACCAGTTCCACAGGAAAGCATCAAGATACCCACACGTCCCACAATCGAAGTACGCTCTTTCAAACTAGCATCTTTAACAAGAATATTATCGTTAACAATAAAATCTTTCCAGTGTATTGTCATATGATGCCGTCGTGATATTCTATATTTTTTCACTGTCCCATTCTCATCCATATTATCCATAGTTCCCCCACCATTATTTTAGTTTTAAAACAAATCACTGCTTTTATTCGCATGCCAGTTAACTTTTTCCAAAAAGGCTGTTGAAATATTTGCATAAACCACTTTAATTCTACCAGTAAAAGCAAGTTGCTGCTTGCCAAAATTCTGTTTTAATTTACCAACCTGAATTTCTCTCCAGCAACATTATTTTCAATATTTTTTAATCAATAAGTTAGAGATAATATTATGTTGCTAAATAGTTTTTTTGCCGTTATGCTATGTAAAAAAGAAGGTTAGGTGCCTCATGAAAAAAATCTTTTTAACATCATATTTCGCAGGGACCACAGAAATTTTCACACAATTTGCTGCTGCTAATTCCATAACTTCCAAAAAAGTCCTTTACATCCCCACTGCAAGTAACGTGGAAGAATATACTGGCTATATTGATGAGGGCAAGGAAACTTTAGAAAAGTTAGGATTTACTATTGAAGAATTTGATATTGCTCAAGGCAGTAAAACTGCAGCTCTTTCCAAAATAGCAAGTGCAGAAATCTTATTTATAGCTGGCGGCAATACATTTTACCTGCTCCAAGAACTTAAGGATAAACATTTACTGCTGCCCATTCGTGAAAAGATCAATAGTGGTCTGCCCTATATTGGTGAATCTGCAGGGGCAATTATCTTAGCACCAGATATTGAGTACAATAAGATTATGGACACTCCCACTGCAGCACCTAAACTCACGAACTATACTGCTTTAGATGTTGTCGACTTCTACACTCTACCGCATTATATAGAAGAGCCTTTCACAGAAACTGTTCAAACAACTTTTAAGACATACAGAAACAAACTAAAGTTGATTCCTATCAGCAACAGTGAAGCAATTGTTGTCTCAGATTCCAACTACAGCATAGTAAGAAGACCATGATGTTAGCAATTTCTGACATCAGCTACAAGAAGCGCAGAGCTAGAAAATATAGCTCTACGCTTTTTATCAGTTAATACTGTTTATCTAGCTAAATCATGCAAAAAGAAGCTTCACCTTGTCACTGTCATTACCGTCAAATACCGCGTTATCATTGGGGTCATTCGTAAAATCTATGCTTGATGTTCTTACCAAGTCACTGATGTTTGTCTTGCGAATATTAAACCTAATACCGCCCTTATATTTTTCTGAACTGCTCGTTGTCCCAGTCAAGTAGTACTTGCCCTTATCGTCCCAAAAAGTCGTGTCAAAAGAAGATACTTTTAATTTTATTGTATACATAATAAAAATCTCCTTTCTATTCAAACTATATACGCTTTCATTATAACATGAATATCAATATTTAAACTCCCATGAGCTTCCAGTTTTAAAACAAAGAACCGAAAACTAAAGAAACCATTCCTGCATGCTTCCGAATACTGCTAGCAAGCTATACTTTTCGATTCTACAACACTATCTATAATTCACATTAGAGAAGATAGTTTTTGATTCCATACATCACACCATCTTGATCGTTAGATGAAGTGACAAACTTGGCATGTTTTTTGACCGCAGCCGATGCATTCCTCATTGCTATTGGAGTACCGACAGCTTTGAACATTTCAATATCATTTTGTCCATCCCCAAAAGCCGCAAGTTCGTCCCTTCTTAATCCTCGGCTAGACTGAATATACGCAATAGCATTACTTTTAATTGAGTTGGCATTAGTTATTTCCAAGTATGTTTTCCCAGAAAATCTTGCACAGACGCCATTAAGTCCTAATTCATTAACTTTCTGTTCTGTCTCTTGCATCTTATCCTCAGCGAAACAGATAATCATTATTTTATAAATCGGATCACCTTTTGAACTATTTGTAGGTAGCGTTTTCAAAATAGTTGGTTGAAAACCAGTTAAATTCGATTCAAATTGTGTGCCTTTATCATTTTTTGTTGCATACCATCCTGTTCTAGTATACCAACTGATTGAGATTCCAGGTTGATTCACTCCGATCTTATTTAAAACCGCGTAAACATCTGTGTATTCAAGCGGCATCGCAAAAACACTATCCTTTCCTTCCGAATTAGGATCGAATATCAACCCGCCATTAAATGAAACCTGTGAACCCGTTAACTTCAACTTCCTTATTGCAAAGTCCATCTCCAGCGGAGCTCTAGCAGAAACTAACGTAACTGGAATCTGAATTTTTCTAAGAAAAACAGCTGTTTTTTCTTTTATTTCACCATGAGAATCCAACAAAGTATTATCCATATCAAGAAAAATATGTCTTATCATCATCAACCCTCCAAAATATCTTTTATTTTAATGTTCGGTTTAAACCATTTTCTATGCTCATTATCCAGCTTATTGTCAGTGATGATCACATCTATCTCCGAACAGTCAGCAACCTTATAGGGTGACGACTTATTTGAGTCGAATTTGTATTGTTCCGCAATCATGATAACTCTTCTTGCACGTTGTACGGCTTTTTTCAAAATAGAAGCATCATCCTTATCGACGACAAAAATACCATCTTTAAACACCCCTGAGGTTCCTATAAAAACTGTATCAAATGTGAATGATGCCAATTGGGTCAGCATTTCCAATGAATAAGTATACCGATTGCCCTTATCCAAACGACCACCCAGCAATTCTACTCTTGGTAACATATTCTTAGATAGTTCCAAAGCATTATCAATTGAATTTGTGATAACTGTTATATTTTTTTCTTCCAAAAGGCCGCATAGTTGAACAAGTGTTGTAGATGTTCCAATAAAGTAGAGTCCTCTTGTGGATACAAGACGAGCTGCGAGTTGAGCCATGTCTGATTTTATCGAGGACTTTATGTGTGACCTAGTCTTGTATCCGGGGACCCCGTTTAAATCCATTGTCATTATTCCACCGTGAAATCTAATTCCTTGCCCTGATGAAACAAGTTTTAGAATATCTCTTCTGACTGTATCTGCAGAAACATTAAAATACTTTGCCAAATATTTAGTAGTCAGCTCATCTTTTTCCTGCAGCATTTCTTTTATAAGAAGAAGCCTTTTTTGCTGAATCATTCTATCCCCTCTCTCATATTGTTACCAGTATTCTATCATTCTACTAGAGAAGGATGCATTTTCTTGCCAATTTGACTGATTTATCTGCGTTTTTGTGCGTGTTTGACGTTTTAAAAACAGACAAACACATTTTTTAAACCTTTGTGAGAACAGAAGTTATTTTAGTAAAACCATGAAGGTCATCAAGCCATCACCTAAAAGAAAAGAAACACCAGCAAAAAAATAAAAGGCTGCTTCTGTTTTTTTAAAGGAAAACCATCTGCTCATCATGATAATGCCACCCACGATACTTCCGATTCCTAAAAGTGTATTGACTAAAAGCAAAATAAATTGATCATTTCCACTACGAGATAGAATCATTGGTGAAAGGATGCTTTCATAAGTAAGATTTGAAAATAAACTCATGATTCCCGTAGCAATTAGCAATATAAAAATTTGCGGATATTTTTTTGAATAGTGCTCTGCGGCTTTTTCCACGTTAATTGTGTAATGCCGTTAATTTTGGGGCAATTGTTTCTGAAAAAATTACATAGGATAATAATTATCAAAGGGTAACTCACAATGTTAAACAGTAGCAGTGCTCTAACGCCATTAACTTGTAACAATAAAATACCCATACCCGGACCAACAATATTTACACCTGCATTTCCGAGAGAAAATAGACCAATATTGTGCTGTAAAAGTTTTAACGGGCTATACTTTCTTATTAACAAGGACATTGCTGGAACTTGAAAAGCTCTGAACCCTCCACCAATAAACAACGCCGCATAGATAAGCGGAAGTTCATCCTTCAATACCTGTATTGCCATACATAATGTAACCCAGAGGACTAAACTTCCGACGTTAGTTACTAATAGAATTTCTTCAGGTGGATAAATCTTTTCGTAGCGACTAACTGTCTTTGAAAGTAGTACTGCTGGCAAGTATAAAAGTGTTGTCCCCAGTGCTACCCCTAAAGCCTGATGTATTTGTTCATATATCCAAATACCAGTTCCGAATGTTAAGGTAACACTTCCACAAAAAGAAAGGGTTTGTGTGAACCAAACCTTAGTCAAAAATGTACTATTTCGCATAATAAGTCTCCTAACTATTTGATTGACCTATGAAAATGCGAACAATTAATATCTGAAATTGTACCGTACCAATTATTCACATTAGGTACGGCACCTTACTATCATCGCCAGCGAAACAGCCATTATTCTCCCTCCTATCACTTAGATCTTACGGCGGATCATCAATTTTATAGTTTGAGTAACTCTCGCTGTCAGACAAACTTTTTAATTCTTAACAGGCGCAGTCAGTTCAATTCGATTTCCTTCTGAGTCTTCGATTTCAGCAACCCAGTTCTTATTTATTTGTTTTAGAGGAAAACATATTTTCTGATAAGATAGTTTATTCTTAAGGCTCTTCAGGTCTGGTACAGAAAGACTCGGTACACAATTTGTCCCTAAAATATGGGTTTCATTAACCTTTTCAAAAGCAAACAACCCCATTCGAAAATTATCTATTACAAAAATACTGTAAATAGTATCAAACTTGTAAACTTTCATTTCCAACAGCTTTTCATAAAAATTAACTGCGCGTTCCATATCATAAACACATAAATATAATGAACATAATTTAAAATCCACTTTTATCTACATCTCCCTATCCATACTTATTATGCCACTTTCACTTAACTCAAGATTATTCATTACCTTTTCTTTGGTTTGGGAAGTCCATAAACTAGATATACAATGAGAATAACTAGAAGGTTATTGATTATATAAGCATAATCAGGGCCAATATGTTGAACCAAAATTCCCGTATATCCTATGCCTAATGGGACAGATATTTGCGGCAAGTGATTAAAAAAACAACTCTGAAAATCCTCCGTAAACTAGTAAGTAATATATAGAATGTCTTTCTCTTTCCATGTTATCCTCGATTTAAGCTTAAGGTTACCCTGTATGATTTTTCGTCTCTTGTCCTACTTAAAAATATATTCAACCAGGTGGCATAGCCTGCGCCACATTGATTTGAAACACTATTAACTGCCTATTCAGCGTAATTTTGACATCTTTTATTTCATTATACATAACCATATTTCCATGATATTCACAAATATAAAATTAAAACAACTAAAAATTTTTTAACACAAGAAATACTCAAAACCTAGCCTTAATTAAACAACCAATCGGTTGATCTATTTGTATTGCAGCTAGGTTGTATTACAAATTTTTTAGTATAAACTCTGAAAACATTAAAAAAGCAGTTTCTTTATATACTTGATGTCCTCAAGAACATAGAAACTACTTTTGTTATTATAGTTTTTACATCAATTTCTGAACTGGTTGCGCTTTAACAGCTAGTTGAAAATTAGCTCTATTTTCTCACTGTCACGATGTGGTTCCCTATTTGCTGACTGCCACCCAACGAACTGGGTGGCTCAATTCAGATAACTCATCCAAGGTTAGCTTCAACGCATGATATTCATCACCAGCAGCTGGGTACAACCATTCAAGTCCCTTCAAAGAAGTATCAAAGTAAACTGGTAAGTCATTCTCTAATCCGATCGGATTTACGCCTCCAACTGGATATCCGGTTTCCCTTTGCACTGCGTTAGGCGAAAGTAATCTGGGACGTATTTGAAACTCATCTTTAAAGCGATGATTATCTAAACGAGCATTGTCGCTAAGTACAATTACAATTGGCTGCTGATTGACATTTAGTACTAGTGATTTGGCGATAGCATCTGGATCAACATGCAGCACTTCTGCGGCCTCATTAACAGTCGCGCCAGTCGCTGGCAAATCAAGGTAACGATCTTTTAGTCTGTGGTAACTCAGTTCATTTTTCAAATCTATTAAACTCATTCTAAAACCTCCTTCTATAAAGGATCACGCGAATTTAGAGCACCTATTTTTTTCTGATGGTATGCAAGCAGCACATTAAATCCAATTGCCCAAATCAATGCACCTATTGCAGGTAAAAGTGAGGATTGGTTAAAAAACAGGCTCGCAAAAATGGCAAGAAAGAAAACAATTGTCAATGGATTTGTCCAATGATATTGCGGCATTTTAAATCCATCCAGTTTAAAATCATTTGAACGACGATACTTATAATGGGCAATCATTGTCAGAATACATACAAGAATGTAGATATCGCTTGAAACTGACGCAATAAATGAAAAAGCAACTCCAAGAGAATTAAATGAGCTAATGATTGGCGCCAAGATCATCATTAATGCTGAAAAAAGCACACTGGTAATTGGAATACCTGTTTTAGAGACTTTGGTAAAAAACGACATCTTTTTTGATGGTGATTCCTCAGCTAGTTGGTATAAATGACGTCCAGTTGAGAAAATCGCACTATTTAGGGTTGAACATGCCGCCGTGATGACGACCAAATTAATGACCTGAGAAGCTGCTGGCAGTCCGGCTAACTTGAAGATCTGTACGAATGGACTCTCGTCTGGATTCAGCGTATTCCATGGTGTAATTGCCATAATAATCAGCAATGATCCGATATAGAAAAGCAAGATCCTGCCAATAATCTGATTGACTGCGCGGGGCAATACCTTTCGTGGCTGTTTTGTCTCTGCTGTTGTAATACCAACAAACTCCATCCCCTGAAAAGCAAAGAATACCATGGGAAAAGCATTGATGAATTGATGCACACCATTAGGAAACATCGCAAAATCACTGAAAATATTCCCCCAAGACGCTTGAGTTCCCGCCGGATTTCTATGATTTGTTGTAACTAAATAAATGCCAATAGCAACTAAAGCAATAATTGTCAATATTTTAATGCCAGATAAAAATATTTCTGATTTTCCAAAAGAACTGACTACCGCGAGGTTAAGAGAAGTCAAAACCAGCAAAAAGATCACTTGGATTACCCAAGCCGGTATACTTGGAAACCAGAATTTTACATAGGTTGAAATGGCAGTTAATTCAGCCATCCCCGCCAAAATAAGTTCTAACCAATAACTCCAAGCAGCAAAATACCCAAAGCGAGGGCTGACATACTTACCGATGAAAGAAACAAAAGTGTGCTGTTCTGGATCCTTGTACATCATTTCTCCAATTGCCCGCATCATCAGAAAGAAAAAAATGCCTATAATCAAATAAACAAATAAAATCGATGGACCTGTTCGATGAATAGTGCTGCCAGCACCTAAAAACAAGCCGGTTCCAATTGAACCTCCAAAGGCAATCATTTGCACTGCTAAGTTGGAAAGTCCACGAATAGTACCGTCTTTATTGATCTCAACATCATCTTTAGCCATTAATCTATTCAACTCCAATCTAAGAATTTGAAAAACAAAAAGTCCCTGCAGAAAATCTGCAGGGACGTATAACGCGCGGTACCACCCGAATTCGCAATCACTTTTCAGCAATTACCTCAACAACTCTTTAACCAATTAATGGTAACTCAAGTTTGAGACAGTAACGCGTCTTAACGTAGGGATCGCTTTCACGTACCTAATGCTCTGAGCTCATCTTCACAACCATCGTTCTTACTGCCTTTCACCAATCAACAGCTCTCTTTCCAAGAACGACCTGTTGCTACTCTTCTCATCGTAGCCGTCATATTAAAGCTTTACACATTATAATACCATGTACTTTTAATATTTCAAGAGAGAATGTGTCAAAAGACAACGTTTGCGTATTAATCACGGATTAAATTACTCTAGCGGAGGTTAACTTGTACGTAAAAAAGGCCGCCTAGTGGGACAATATTCATAACGCAAAACTGAAAAACACGAAGAGCTGACCTTAATAATCACTTGCGAGTTGGATCACCTCGTTCCAACCCCGAACAAGTTGCTGACTTTCCACCCCTGATATTTGTGGTATATAGCTGTGAGACATTGTTTGCCTGCGAAAAGTATCCGCAGTGAAAAAGCCGCTGTTTAAAGCTGTTCCCCAAGCACTGAGTTCCTTGAGAGGAGCTAGCACAACTTCTTTTTGCGTAAGATTGCTTAAGAATTGCATCAAATAATAATTATCAATCATCCCACCATCAACATGAAGTACATTCTGCAGTTCGATCCCCTCCTTTTGAAACTGCAGGATAACATCGTTTATTTGATATGCAACAGTGTTCAATGCTGCTCGAATCAGCTCAGATCTGCCTGTTATACGTTTCATATTGAAAAAAGCTGCTTTGCATTTTAGATTCGCATAAAGCGTACCCATTCCACTGAAAGCTGGCAGCAAAATTGTTCGATCGTTCTTATTAGCTGCATAAGCAGCGCTAGCTGTTTCTTTAGGATCTGTTATCAATCTCAAATCATGCTGCATCCAACTAACAATTGCTCCAGTATAATTAATGTTTCCTTCTAAAACATACGTCGTTTTCCCCTTCCTGCGCCAACCCACTGAAGCATTCAAAGGAGAAGCCGCAGAAAAATGTAATGTTTCACCTAAACTTAGCATTACCGAGGATCCAGTTCCAAATGTCGCTTTCAAGGCACCTGTTTTTTGACAATCATGCGCAAGTAATGCAGCTTGTGAGTCACCTAACATACTTCGAATTGGGATCGGTTGCGGTAAAAGGCCTCCAAAATCCGTCATGCCAAATAGCGAATCAGAGTCTACGATTTCAGGCAGTGCTCCTAAAGGCACTTCAAATTTCCGGCATAGCTCAGGATCCCATTGCTGTGTCCGTAGATTAAGCAACTGGGTGCGTGATGCATTTGATGATTCTGTTTTAAAAGATCTGCCGGCGGTCAATTGATATAAAAGCCACGAATCAATGGTTCCAATACAAAGATCGTCATTGACTAAATGCGTTTTCACATTTGCAGATTTTTTTAATAACCACGAAAATTTAGCAGCCGTAAAGTAAGCAGACAGAGGCAGTCCAGTTTTTTTCTTGACTTCTTCTTTAAAACCTCTTTTCACTGCCAGTTGTTCAACAATCTCTTTTGCCCTAGAGCACTGCCATACAACTGCATTTTCAAGCTGTTCTCCAGTACTTTTGCTCCATGCAGCAGCAGTCTCACGTTGATTAGTTATCGCAACTGCAGTGATTGTTTTCGCTGAAATTTTTTGAAGCATTTTCTTTACTAACAGATTAATGTTGCTCTTTATTTCTGTTAACGAGTGGCTAATCCAACCGTTTTCATCAATAATTTGACGATGTCCTAGACTAGCGCGATATTTGATCTGTCCTTGGCGTGTTAGCAATAACAACTTCGTAGCCTGTGTACTTTGATCAATAACCAAAACATACTGTGACATTGTGCCACCTTCAATCTTTTAGAAATGAACGCACATTTTGTGCAATTTTAGTTGAACTCAAACCATAATAGTCAAAGACCTCAGCTTGTGGTCCTGAAATTGCTGATTCATCTGGAAATCCAAATATCCGTTGACAAGTTCCAGTATGTTGTGCCGTAATTGTCGCTACTCTCGCTCCGAGTCCACCGATTATTGAATGCTCTTCAATAGTTACGATTCGCTTAAAAATCTCGCTTAGTTTATGCAGCAATTGTGTGTCCAGCGGCTTGATAGAAACCAAATCAACTACACATGTGCTGATTCCTTGATCTTCAAGCAGTTTTGCTGCTTCAATTGTAGAATATAACGTTTCCCCCGCACTGATCAAACACACATCATGACCTTGCCTTATGACCTTAGCTCGCCCAGGTTGAAAGTTCTCCCATGGTTCATGATAGCAATCAGGCAGCTTTCGTTTTCCCACACGTACATAGGCTGGGCTGGAAGAAGTGGCCAAATATTCAAATAATGCCATAGTCTCAAAACGATCCGCTGGAGTATAAACCTCCAAATTAGGAATTGCAGTCGTAATAGCGAGATCCTGCAATGAGTGATGTGAACTTCCTAGATTGCTATAACTGTTTCCTCCACTTATCCCAATCAATTTTACGTTTGTATTTGAATAAGCAACATCAACTTTGACCTGTTCAATACTTCTCATTGTCAAAAAAGCAGCTGGTGAAAAAACAAATGGCCTTTTGCCCGCACGTGCCAAACCTGCTGCTACCGAAACCAGATTCTGCTCGGCAATTCCCAGTTCAACTGATCTTTCTGGATATCGGGTAATGAATTGAGTAAGTGATGCTGATCCGCGAGAATCACTGGTTAGAACCAGCAATTGCGGATTGTTCTGTGCTATCTCTTGCAAGGTATTACAGATAACTTCGTTTGCCGTAATTGCAGTTTTTGTTTCCATTTTAGAGTTCCTCCAATCTAGAATTCAATTCAGCAAGCCCTTGTTCATACTGTTCTTTACTAGGTACCTTGTGGTGCCAATTGGCCTGATTTTCCATGAAACTGATTCCCTTGCCCTTTACCGTCTGTGCAATAACTAATTGCGGCTTAGATTCAGCACTTTTTGTGCGTAAAATCCGACTGATAGCTGCAGGATCATTACCTGAAACTGTTTTAACGTCAAAACCAAATGCTTCATACTTGGCTGCAAGCGGCTCTGAGTTCATTACATCCTTGGTTGCACCACTAATTTGCAAGCCATTATGATCAATAATTGCTGTTAGATTATTTAATCTGTAATTTCCAGCTGCCATTGCTGCTTCCCAAACAGAACCTTCAGCCTGTTCACCATCACCCATTAACACATACACTTGTTTCGCCAAATGATCTTGTTTTGCTGCTAAAGCGATTCCGACACCAATACCTAATCCATGGCCTAAGGAACCCGTATTCATTTCTATGCCATTGACCTTGTTAGTGGGGTGACCAATATACTGAGTCTTAAAACCTGAGTAATTAGCTAAATCTTCTTTAGGAAAATAGCCGCGATCACTTAAAACTGCAAACAGTGCCTCAACAGCGTGTCCTTTGCTTTGAATATAGCTATCCGCTTCGGTTTGTCCAAAAGTCTCAGGGGTTTGCTTCAAAACATCATAATAAAGCGCAGTTAAGATATCAATACAAGAAAATGACGATCCAGTATGCCCCGTCTTTGACTCATAAATCAACTTCCAAATATCCTTGCGCAATTCATAAGCTTTCTTTGTCAGTTCTTTTTCATTCATTTTGAGAACCTCCTATTTCTGGAAATACAGATTCCAGATTACCTGCCCAATAATCCTCTACTCTCTCAGTCATTTCACGATCATAGAAATCAGCCTTAATTCCTATATATTTGCAAGCCTCTGCAATAATTGGAACGACGTCAGCGTAAACTCCCGCGACATGGTGAATATAGGGTCCATAGACCAGCTTTTGTTCCAATCTATTCAGATTTTGAACTTCAACCCAGACGTACGAACCTTGATTATATGGTCCTGGAACACATTTAGCATTTCCTAAAAGCAATGAATATTCACCATGATCTCCATCAAAACGGCACATTGTCAGATCACCCATTTGAGCTTCAAAAGAAACTGACCCCGGATATTTAAAAACAAAATGTTCTCGGGGCAATATCGGTTTAGTACCCGCAATTGAAAGCGGAAAAACACCTAAATGCTGTAACAATTCTGCATTCTTATTTTGTGGATGACGGACTGTCCAGTCAGCGAATAATGCACGCTGTTCACCTAACGTTGCAGCCTCATTAATTAAAATCGAAATTGCTCCGTGAATATCAGTTTCGCACGTGATCGGCAAACCTTCATCCTGTAAAAACGCTTCTGCTGCATAAGGCAAAATACCAATTTCATCTTGCAATGCTGTCCAACACTGAATTGCACCAGCGTTACATGAGTACTGCTCACAAAGATTTCGTAATGCGATCTTAAGAACGGCAATTTTTTCCAAATCCTGCTTGTCAACTTCGATTTGAGCTGCCTTTTCAATTTTCTGAACAACTGCTTCAACTTTTTCCGTTTGTTTCTTTGATACCCTCTTAAATTCTTGAACCAGTTCAGTCAGCGGAATTGGCGAAAGTTGGATGTTGAATTTCTCTAGCAATTCGCCCTCGTTGACCATTGTCGTCCAGAAATCAAACGGCCGTGGCCCAATCTGTAAAATTCTCGTATGCCGAAAAACCTTAACAACATTGCATACTCGAACAAAGTCTTGCACTCCTCGTTTAAAATCTGCACTGTTGACATCACTGTTTTTGATATAAGTGAATGGAACATTAAATCGCCGCAAAACTTTTCCCGTCGCGAATAACCCGCATTGTGCATCCCGTAAGCGTATTCCTTCCTCATTTGGTCCCTCCTTATCCGGTCCCCATAGTAAAACTGGCACATTCAAATCCTTAGCCAACCGGGCACATTCATACTCTGTTCCAAAATTACAATGCGGTAAAAATAAACCATCTATATTTTCGGCCTTGAACTTAGCGCTGATCTGTTTTCGGCCTGCTTCATCGTACAGTAATCCGTCATCATTAATATTCGTGATATCAACATAGTCAATTTCAAGTTCATTCAACTTTTGACGCGTCCGATTTGCAAAATCGATAGCAGAATCTGCGCTAAAAATGTTGCGGCGTGTTGGAGCAAAACCAAGCTTAATTTTATCTGTCATAACAACATCTCCCATTTTTTGTAAACGCTTTTTCAAAAAATATGCTATCATTCAATGTAAGCGCAGACAATAGTTTTGATAAATCAATATATTATTCTAGTTTTATTCTAGAAAATATTTAAATGGAGGAATGTTAAATGACTTTAAAAATGGAAGACATCGCTCGTTTAGCGCATGTTTCTCGTTCATCTGTTTCAATCGCACTTAATAACAAACCTGGGATAAGTCAAGAAAAACGCGAAAAGATTTTCGAAGTTATCAATAAGTACGGTTATCAGCCTCTAAGAAAAAGTAAAAAAGGTCTCAACCGCCACTTAGCTGAAATAAACTTACTAGTGGTCAATAAAACAAGTGGACTAATCAATGAAAACTACCGTTCACTTCCCTTTTTTGACAATTTGATATCTGCATTATCAAAGAGGGTCAGTAGCTTTGGCGGCACGCTAAAGATCAATTCTTTGCAGCTTGATGAACTTAAGGAAGATGTTATTAGTCTGGACAAAAAAAAGCAGCTTGGTCCAACCTTGGTTTTGGGAACAGATCTCAATAGCGAAGATGTCATTTTCTTAAATAAAAGTATCAAGAATGTTGTTTTTGTGGACACATACTTTCCACAAATTGCAGCCAATTTTGTAACTATGGATAATTATCAAGGTGGTTATATGGTTGGCAAGGAACTTACCAAGCGAGGTTTTACAAGAATCGGCTACGCTGCCTCTAATCAATGGATCTCCAACTTTCAGGAAAGGCAACGGGGTTTTTACGATGCCTTAAAAGAAGCAAAAATAAATGTTGATCCCGCCAATTTTTATACTATTTCGCCAACTAAAATTCTGCCAGAAAAGGATGAGTTAACACAGATCCTGCGTGCCAAACTTCCAGAAGTATTGTTTTGTGAAGATGATTATATTGCAATTCGTTTAATTAAGGGACTTCTTAAAGAAAAGCTCAGCATTCCAGAGGATCTCTCAATTGTAGGATTTGATGATATCTACGCTGGCACATTGGTCACTCCTGAACTCACAACAGTTCACGTTCAAATCGACCAAATAGTCGATCAAGCTATTCTGCAGCTACAAAACCAAGTATTTCAAAACAATTAGGAACCACAAAAAATTTTAATAGCCACTAAGTTTATTGAGAGAGAATCATTATAATTTTGTTTTTTATTCTAGTTCTATTTTAGTAAATTAATGTTGAAAGCAGATTTTTATTGTGCTAAATTCTAGTTGATTAAAGAAAGCGCATTCATTAATTGCTTTAAGGCTTAGTCGACTAACGATTTATGTTGTTAATATTATGAACAATGAGGTGAGTTTAGTGCTACAAGTCAAAAATGGAAGATTTTTAAAAGATGGTAAGCCCTTTTTCTATTTAGCTGATACGTGTTGGAGTGCTTTTACAAACATTACTGCCTCCGACTGGAATTATTACCTAGATTTCAGAAAAATACAGGGATTTAATGCCATTCAAATCAATATTCTGCAGCAGTGGGACGCCAGTAGCTGTTCGCAACAGCTTTATCCATTTGATGTTACGTTTAAAGATGATGGAAGTTATATCTTTGACTATTCCAAAATAAACGAAAGCTATTTTGATCATGCTTGTCCAATGCTACACGAAATGCAAAAAAGAAATATGATTCCCGTCCTTGCTTTATTATGGTCAAACTATGTTCCTGATACTTGGGCAGCTAAGATCGCAAAAAATAATCTTTTTCCAGCTGAGTTTTTAGAAAATTATGTAACTTATGCTGTCAAACGCTTTAAAAAATACGAACCTATCTATTTTGTCAGCGGCGATACCGATTTCCCAACTTCAAACACTATTGCTTATTACCGTACAGTACTAGATGTATTGAAAAAAAACGATTCGCAGGCACTTCGTTCATTCCATATAAAAGGACGGCTTGAAGAAATTCCAGAAGAATTTTCAGAAGCTTCAGACTTTTTCAGCTACCAGTCAGGACATAATAGTGCTGGACAAAGTACGGCCTATACTATTCCGTTTTCTAAACGAAGAGCAGGTTTGACTAAACCGATCGTCAATACCGAACCTTGCTATGAACAGATTAGCTATAGCCGCAATCAATATGGGCGTTATTCACAAAAAGATGTTCGTCAGGCTGTTTTCAGCTCCGTTCTATCAGGCGCTGATGCTGGTGTGACATATGGTGCGCATGGAATTTGGAGTTGGCATCATGCCGGAGCTGATTTTGGACTATCCATTGGAGAAGGTTTTGATACCCCCTTTGATTGGCACGATGCACTTCATTTTCCTGGTGCAAGTGATCTTCAGATTGTTAAAAAGGTCATTGAAAAATATTTTCCTATGGCTAGTACACCTTTAGACCTTAGTACACCAAAAACAACAAAAATCAGAGCTGCCTTTTATAAGAATAATTGTCTAATTTATCTTCCTACAAATACCGCCTTAGACCTGAGTTCGCTAAACGTTAACCGCAATAATTCTAAGATTTTTGCATTTGATCTCGAAAAAAGGATCCCATTATCCGTGAACTGGGCCGCTACTTCACAATTACAATTGCTCAGCTGCCTTAGCGATGCCCTAATAATAGTCAATAAACTAGGAGGATTTAACCATGGATGACAAAACTTTAGCAAAAAAATTCTGGAAAATGTTGGTGGAAAAGAAAATGTCAACAGCCTCATCCACTGCGTTACTCGTTTACGTTTTAAATTAAAGGACGAAAGCGTAGCAAACACCGAAAAAATAAAAAATCTAGATGGTGTCATGACAGTAATGAAAAGCGCCGGTCAATATCAGGTTGTAATAGGTGATAAAGTCGATGATATTTACAATTTGATAATACCTCTTTTAGAGCGTAGAACTTCTGATTTAGAAAAGGCAACCGAAAATTCATCTAAAGATAAAAGTATTTGGAATTCCATCGTAAACTTTATCTCATCGTTATTCATGCCTGTGCTAGGTGTTCTAGCAGCTTCTGGGGTTTTAAGAGGTACGCTTATACTCTTAACCTCGACTAAACTAATGAGCGAAACATCTGGGACATATATGATACTATTTGCAGCTGCAAACTCGATGTTTTATTTTATGCCAATTATTCTGGGTTTTTCCGCCGCAAACACTTTCAAAGTGAACCCATACTTGGGGGCCACGATAGGTGGTGCTATCGAATATCCAACACTAATCGCTGCTTTTGCCGCTGGTAAAAGTATTAATTTTTTAAATATACCAGTCATTTTAATGAATTATTCTCAAACTCTTGTACCTATTATCGCAGCTATATGGTTACTCTCTCTCATTATTAAAGTATTAAAAAGAATTATACCCAAATCTCTTCAGTTCATCTTTGTCCCCTTATTCAGTTTAGTTATCGTTATCCCAGTCACTTTTATAGTCATAGGTCCTTTGGTGACTCTATTAAGTAATCAGTTAGCAAATAGCATATTGTGGCTTTATGGAATAGCACCTGTTATTTCAGGCTTTATACTTGGAGGTATTTGGCAGTTAGTTGTAGTCGTCGGTTTACACTGGGCATTTATTACTATTGCGATTAACAATATTGCTTCAAAAGGATTTGATCCTATTTTACCTTTAACATTTTGTACTGTCTTCGGACAAGTAGGGGCCTCTCTTGCACTCGCATTAAAGTCAAAAGACCATAAATTTAGAGAGTTGTCATTTGCAGCAACCCTTTCAGGATTTTTTGGAATCACAGAGCCTATTCTCTATGGTGTTACTATTCCACATAAAAAAGCTTTTATTGTGGGTTCGGTAGGATCGGCGATAGGTGGGGCAATTACTGGGCTTGCTGGGTCAAAAGTTTTTATACCTGGTGGAATAGGTGGAATATTCGGATTCCCAGGATTTTTAAATCCCAAATCAGGTGCAGATGCTGGTTTTGTTGGAATTGTAATCTCATCAATCGTTGCCTTCGGCATTGCACTAATTTTGGGATTGTTATTTGTTAAAGGTGTTGAAAGCAAAAATTCAGAATATTCTGCCGAAAAAGTCCCCCAACTAGTAAGTAATCTGAAAGATGGGAATGTGGTTTCACCTGTTGATGGAGAAATCAGACCTCTAGAAAAAATCAATGATGATCTATTTTCAAGCGGTGCACTAGGTAAAGGAGTGGCTATTTATCCTCACAAAGGAAAAATATATGCCCCCTTTGACGGAGAAGTCGTTTCTGTTTTCCCAACACAGCATGCTATCGGACTGAGATCTGACAGTGGAGTTGAACTTTTAATTCACATAGGATTAGATACCGTAAATTTGAACGGAAAATACTTTGAGGCAAAAGTTAAGAATTCTCAGCGAATTAGACAGGGAGATCTACTTGAAGAGTTCAATAAAAAAGCCATTGAGGAGGAGGGCTTTGACTTGATTATACCTGTTATCATTACAAATTCTGATCTATTCTCAGAAATACACATTCGAAGAACTAGTGGAGTTGTTAGCTCAGGAGAAGATATTATCGAAAGTCATGTTCAAGCAAAAAAAAATAAAAATCCAATCACCCAAGTTATTTAAAAAATTGTCTATCGAATAGCTTCTCTATTAATTCACAGAAAGAAGGAATATTATGCAGTATTTTGAGAAAAAGATTGGTAATAAAACAGCTAAAGCAGTTTTTTATTTACATGAACCTAGTCCCGAGATTAAGCCTAACAGGAAGTACTCCACAATTGTTATTTGCCCAGGTGGCGGCTATATGTGGACCTCTGATAGAGAAGCAGAACCGATCGCAATGGAATTTTTTGCAAAGGGATATGATTGCTGTATAGTTTATTACTCTACAGAGGGACTTGCTGCTTATCAAAAAAATGACAATCTACCGCAAGAACCTGTATCTGCGTTTCCCACTCCTTTAGTGGAGCTTGCTCTTTCGATTTCTATTTTGCGTGAGAATAGCTCAGCGTGGTCTATTGATCCTGATTCTATTTATTTGCTTGGCTTTTCAGCAGGAGGAAATCTTGCAGGGTTACTCAGTGTTTACTGGAATGAAGATTGGTTGAAAAAACTGACTAAGAAGAAAAGTAGTTTATACCGACCAAATGCTGTAATTTTGGCATATGCTGTATTAGATTTTACTCCGTACGCTACTACAAATAATGATGATCGGGTTGCTCTAGCAATAACCGGCAGTAAAAGAGCTACTTTTGAAGAACTAAATCAGGTTTCCCCTCTAAACCACGTATCTAAGGATACTCCGCCAAGTTTTATATGGTGCACAATGCAAGATCCCATAGTACCTGTTGAAAATTCATTGGCTTATGCAACTGCTCTAAGGCGAAAAAACATTCCCTTTGAATTACACATATATGAAAAGGGCAAGCATGGGCTGGCTTTAGCTGATTGGAGAACTGATAGTAAAAAGGACCACAGTCAAAGCAACTCTCAAGCAGCTAGCTGGATTAACCTGGCTGATGGCTGGTTGAAGAATTTATAAGAATTGTTTATTTTTAAGACGTTGAAGTAGGACACAGCTAAAATCAAATTTGATTTTAGCTGTGTCCTATTTTTTTTAATCGCCTCCACAATAGCAACTCACAGATTACCACATATCACAGCTTTCACTATAACTAGACAATAACCATTTTTTCGCCTGTAATTCTTATCTGTAAGCATTGCCGCAAATTGCTTCGGTGTACATTGCGTATACTGGCGGAAAACATGCATGAAATGTGGTTGATCATAATATCCAGAAGCATACGTAATTTTTGTAAAATCATCATTTTGCTTCAATAGATGGACAGTGTGCTGAAATTTTATAATATCAGCAAATTTTTTAGGAGATATTCCATACATTTGTGAGAAAAGCTGTCGAAGATACCTTTCGCTATAGCCTAATTTTTTAGCTAGCTGGGAAATTGAGATAATACCATAGCAGTTAGAAATCACTTTCATCATGTGCTGCTCGACAGTTGACTCGTGTTGTTCTTCTCTGAAAAAAATTTTAGGTGCTATATGTTTTTCAAAAGCCGCAATGCGAGCTTTGAATTTTGTATCTGCAAATGCCTCTTCAAAAAAAGCATCTAAAAAGTCATTGTTGTTTGGATAGATGGCGGCTAAATCCGTTTCCGCATCAACCATTTCTTTCGCTGAAATGAACGGATAAACCGAAAAAGGAACCACACCGTAAGCTAAACGTACCCCAAAGTACTCCACGTTTTTCTTTAGCACAGTACGCCTTATTTGGGTTGACGGTCCAGCAATAAAAGCCTCTGGTGCAGTTTCATCAAGTTGAAAAATTATGTCAAAAGTCCCATCTGGAACAGCTTGGCTAAAGCTTTCGTGCAAATCAAATTGATAAAAATGAATGATATTTGAACTATATTGGGGGCACTTACGGTACAACTGGCTTGTAATTACAAAATAAGGCTGAATAGGAAGGATAACTCTCTTGTTGTTGGTATGCATTAATTGGAGCTCCTCTCTTTTTAAAAACTTGAGAAACTGCTAAATATTAAGAATAAACGTCCAAACTTAAGATAGCCAGAATACAAAACAAATATTACAATACGTTTTTCCTAATAGACTTTATTAAAATATAATCCATAAATAGTGAATGTCAAGTCTTATAACATATAACAAAATAAAAATAAGAAAATCACTTCTACTTCCGTTTTTTACAATTATTTTGTCGCAGTTTAGCTTAAACTCAATTCAACCCTTACTACTAAGGCCAAATAACAGAATTAGGAGTGATTATTATGGCAGGATTACCACCTGAATTAGTTTCCAAGTACGCTAAACAGCCTGATATTTTAGGAGATAAGAAACGGTTAACTTTGACAAATTCTTTCAAAGAGTTGGAACGAGCAAAAAAAGTTATCCCTGACGGTGTATATGGCATGCGTGGCCCGGCATTCTTCGTCCCCGGAGAATATCCAATATATATTGATCATGGTAAAAACTGTCACATGTGGGATATTGATGGTAATGAATATATTGATTTCATTGCCTCATACGGCCCAACCACATTAGGATTTGTTGAGGACTCCATTAATGATGCAGTAAAAGAACGAATAGATAAGGGATTCTCATTTTCTCTTCCCCAGATAGAACAAACAACTTTGGCTGAAAAACTATGTAAGATCATTCCCGGCGCTGAGAAAGTCGTTTTCGCACGAACAGGGACAGACACTACAAGTATCGCTATTCGAATCGCGAGAGCTTACACCAAAAAAGAAATTATTTTAACAGATGGTTACCATGGGTGGGGAGAATTCTCACAGTATGAACCAGACGCGGGGATTCCTGAGAAAATTAGGAAACTGACTGTTCGCGTGCCTTATGGACGAGCTGATTTGTATGAAGAAAACATAAAAAAAGGAAATGTCGCCGCAATTATGGTAACTCCTATTTACCATGAACTAATGGAAAAAATCTACTATGACAAGAAATTTTTGGAAGATCTGCGAGAATTGTCCACTAAATATGACATTCCTCTTATTTTTGATGAAGTGCGTTCAGGCTTCAGAACCTCTTTGGGCGGAGCAGCAGAATACATTGGGGTAACTCCAGATATTACCTGTTTAAGCAAAGCTATCGCTAACGGCTACATCTTAGGAGCAGTTTCTGGTAAAACAAAACTGTTGCAGATGGTGGCTAAGGGTGGTGGCACTAATGGGACATATATAAGCTCTACATTCTTTTTGAACAGCTTAGAAATGGTAGCAGCAAACAAAACAATTGCTTTTTATATCGAAAACAATGTCAATGATGAAATCAATCGCAAAGGAGAATATTTCTCACAAAAGATTGATGAGATTATTGAAAAGCATCATGCCCCCATGATTAATGCTGGTATTCCTTCAATGCCGAGCTTCCTTTTCGATAAAAAAATCTTAGGGGAAGAGCTATGGGCTGCAAGTACTTTCACTTTGTTCTCCTATCTCATCCGGTCAGGTATCTTTATGCATCCGTATCATCAAAGTTATATTGCCTACCGTCATACCAAAAAAGATTTAGACAAAGCCTTAAATGCACTCGATAAGGGAATCAAAGTCGTCAAAGAACTGCATCCTTGGGATTAATAATTACGACCCGAAAAAGATTTGAATGTCTTTTTCGGTTTTTTGTATACAATGCAGTCTCAACTGCAAGCTAAAATATATCTTCTAAAGAGGGATTGAGATTATGGACAAAAATAAAACATTGATGGAAAGGTCACTTAAAACAAAAGACCTCGTTATTTACGGCCTGGTTTTTATGATTCCCATCGCTCCATTGGCAATTTATGGAACACTATTAAAACCATCATCCGGTATGGTCGCACTCTGTTATTTGATTGGAATGGCGGCCATGTCATTTACAGGTTTAAGTTACCGTAAAATGGCTGAAAAATTTCCGTATGCAGGATCTGCTTACGTTTATATTCAAAAAGGTGCCAATCCTTTTTGGGGATTTGTAGCCGGATGGGCTATCCTGCTCGACTATTTTCTGCTCCCTGCTACCGTTCTGATTATCGGCAGTTCATTTGCACATTTTCTGTTGCCAGCAATTCCAAAATACGCTTGGATAATTCTTTTTATTTTATTTAGTACAATTATCAATATTGTAGGCGTGAATATCATGTCCAAATTAAGTTGGATCCTTTTTGGTCTTCAAATCACCGTTCTGTTTATTTTTATCTTATGCACGATCCGTTTGTTATTAACCAATACTATTAATTGGAATGTGGTGGCATTTTATAATCCACAAGACTTCCATTGGTCGGGAATCTTTCAAGCAACCGGCATCGTTATACTCAGCTATCTCGGTTTTGACGCTATCGGTACTCTAGCAGAAGAAGCGATCGAGCCCCGAAAATCCGTGGGTAAAGCGATTATATTGTCAATTCTTATTATTGGGTTCCTTTTTGTTGTCACAACTTTTTTTGCAGGATTGGCTTATCCAAACTACAAGCAATTGAATTCAGATGATGCTTTTTTAAAAATCATTGAATTTATCGGCGGCTATAAACTAACTGTCATCACGGTAATCACTATTGTGCTGTCATTTGCAGTAGCAACTTGCCAGGCCTCGCAAGCAGCTGTAGCACGTATTTTGTACGCAATGGGCCGCGATGAAGTTTTGCCCAAAAAACTAGCTTATCTGGATCCGAAGTTAAAAACGCCAGTTATTAGTTTGATCATTGTAGCTTTGGTGGTTACACCTCTAGCAATAGTATGTTCATTAGAATATATTTCCTTAATGGTTAGTTTTGGCGCGTTAGTTAGTTTTCTGCTTCTGAATGCCACCGTTATCTGGAACTCCTTCATAACTTCTACAGAGCAGCGATCAGCAAGCAATATTATCCAAAACTTTTTATTCCCTCTAATTGGAATTTGTATAAACTTCTGGATTCTAATTAATTTAAAATCAACGGCTCATATTGTTGGCCTCAGTTGGTTGGCGATAGGGTTGATCTACGTCTTTTTTCTAACAAAAGGGTTCAAAAATGCCATTCCGGAATTTGAACTGAAATAAACAAAATCAAAAGTTTCAATAATCTCCACTGATATCATGTTATTGTTTCAAGACAAACTGAGACATGCCCATAAAGCTTTGAATGGGTATGCCTCGGTTTTTTTAATTCACGACGATGCTTTGAAAAAACAAAACGCCATTATTAATAAATGATAATAATTGCTTGATTATAATGGGAAAAATTTTATTTAATAAATAATCCATAAAATATCAACGCGTAGATATTTTTGCAGTCTTGTCAGCTATTCTTCCAAAAATGATAACTAGCATACTCCTTATTATGGTAAAATTATCAGTAAACCAGTTAAAAGTCCACAGATTTCCATAATAACAATACTCGTATTGTTTTTTAAATAATATTTGTATACAATTTTAAAAAATTAAGGTGGAATTATAATGATAAATGGTAAAGCAATAAAAAACCAACGCAAAAAACTCCATATTTCGCAAAAAGAACTTGCAAAAAACATTACTACACAGGGTACGATCAGTGCACTTGAGAGAAATTCCACTACTCCCAGCAGCGAGATTCTAGCTAAGATCCTTGAGCGGCTTTCCCTTTCACTAGATGATGTTTTGGTTGCAAATGTTAAAACAAGTAACCAAAACATTTTAAACACTGCCGATAGACAATTTATGAGTTATCACTTTGAGGATGCACTTGCAACTCTTAAAAAAATAAAAAAAATTGCTGATCTAGATCAGCAAATGCATTTTACCTTCTTAAAGACAACTGCTACCATGTGGGTCAAAGAAAATTACGACGATGCAATTTTTGGATACAATAAAATTTTGCAGAAAAGCACAGACAACAGCAACATTCATTCCATTCTTGCAATTTGCGAATTAGGAGTTACTTATGATGTGAAAGGCGAACCTGATAAAAGTGCCTTTTACTTCGAACAATTACCAACTTTGCTCAAAAAAATCGATACAGACAAAAATATTTTTTGGTATCTTATGCTTTTAGACAATCTTAGCAAATACTACTCGAACATCAAAAAATATCGAGAATGTTTAGCCGTGTTGAATAAAGCAATTGCATTTGCTCAAAAACACAATACACCTCTTTTCATAGATTCATTTTATTTTCTCTATGCACTACTCTTCGAGAACAACACGGGGCTTGGAACAAAGGGGCACTCTCCTATCTTTTGAAGGCTTGGTCTTTCGCAGATTTTCTAGAAGATAAACTAGTTCTTTCTAAAGCTCAGGAACACCTAGAAAAACAAGGTATCCTGTGAAATACTGTAAAAAAGGGCAGGGTCAAATTTTTTTGACCCTGCCCCATCTATTTATTACATATAAACGTGTTCCCTAAATCAAAGTTCTCTGTCTAATCCGAATTACGCATAGTAAAACTCGCTACGTTCGTAATCTGCGGTTAATGTTCAGAACCTAACGACTATTGACATGCTTTTCTCTAATCTCTCAATTAATAAATAATCAACGCAAAATATCTATCAAATTCTTATTAGCCGCTTGCTTGGCTGGTAACAGTCCAAAAACTATTCCAACTAAGGACGAAACACCAAAAGCCAACAAAAAAGAACTAACCGTCACGATTGCCTTGAATGGTAAGGCAAGTGAAATCAATGCAGCTGTTCCCCAACCAATCAAAAAACCAAGCAACCCGCCAAAAACTGTCAGCATGATCGCTTCAAGTAAAAACTGCAGCATAATTGAACGTGCAGATGCACCAACTGCTAAACGGATCCCGATTTCTTGTGTCCTTTCAGAAACTGAAATGTACATCATATTCATGACTCCTATCCCCGCGATAAAGAGTGAAATACCCGCAATGGCACTGATAAAATATGTCAAAGAGCTAATTACCTTTGAGATTCCGCTAAGCAATGAGCCCATATCAGTATATTCATAACTACCTGTTTTTCGACTAGAACCATTTTTCTTAAGAAAAGAAACAATTTTCTTCGAGGCAGCCGATACTTTAACACCTTTATTGAAAGTCAGCTTAATTATGCTTCCGTTCTGCGCAGATGTTGAGTATAGATATGTCCTTTGCGGTAGCAAAAAATCCACATTGTAATCATCAGTCGGTTTAGTAAATATCCCCACAACCTTATATGTATCATCTCCAACTGTCAATGCTGAATCCAATGCATTTTCCTCTGTCCCATACTCTTTGATTGCCAGTTGCTTGTTCAACAATGCAACTTGATTATTGATTACGTTATCACTTTTAGCTATATTGCGTCCGACGTCAATATCATAGTGCTGATTTCCACCCTTGACCAGTGAAAGTGTGGCTGTACGGGTTTCATTTCCCAGGAAAACTGTGTTATTGATATTTTTAGTATCACGTTTGAATTTGACACTTGAAAGTGTTGCGCTAAAATTATTTTTAATCTGTGTCAGATCGTCTTCAGTGAAGCCTTGACTTGCAGCATTGCTGTCATTGGGATAGTAATTAATTTCAGTCGTTTGCTTTCCTGAGTTGGTCGCCTGCAACTCTTTCAGAATCTTTGCCTTAACTCCATTCCCTAGAGCAATAATAGTTATCACAGCAGCAATTCCGATCACAATCCCAATCATCGTTAAGAAACTGCGTTTAGGATTTACTCTCAATGATTGCCATGAGGTTTTTAGCAGTTCTATAAAAAGCATTAGACACCCACCTTCTCATCTGACAAAATCCGGCCATCTAGGATGTGAACAATTCTCTCACTTTGAAGAGCAACCTTTTCATCATGTGTTACCATGATAATCGTCGTTTTATTTTTTTGATTCAATTCTTTGAATAATGTCATTATTTCACGTGATGTTTGACTATCAAGTGCTCCTGTTGGTTCATCAGCAATCAAAAATTTCGGATTTGTCACTATTGCCCGCGCGATTGAAACTCGTTGCTGCTGCCCGCCGGATAGATTCTTTGGCTTTTTTTCACCGGCGTTCGATAACCCAACTGCTGCAAGAACTTCTCTCACTCGACTTTTTATAGCCTGCCTTTTCTCACCAGCATACAAAAGTGGTAAACCAACATTATCACCTACAGAGAGAGTGTTGATCAGCTTAAAATTTTGGAAAACAAACCCAACGTTCTGATTGCGCAATTTAGAAAATTGTGCACGCGTATACTCATGGATAGGATGTTTATAATAAAAATACTTGCCCTCAAATTCATCATCCAAAAAACCAATAATATTGATTAAAGTTGATTTTCCAGAGCCAGATTGGCCCATGATCGAAACAAATTCTCCTTCTGCAATGGACAGATTAATATCATGAAGTACATGGAAAGAGGACTCGCCTTGCCCATAAAACTTATTGACATTCTTGATATCAATCATTGACATCGATCCTTTCTCCTTGTTTCAGCGTACTATCTGGATTGACAACAATCCTTTGTCCCGTCTTAACTCCTGAATTCACGATATAATAACCATTTTGAATGTGTCCGTCGACTTTTTGTTTGGTCACGCGCTTATTATGCACTAAGTAAATTTGTCCACTTATGACACTTTCCTTTGGAACACGTACTTGTGAAGTTGGCACCGTTATCTTGACAGTTTGCCCATCTAAAAACTTAGCATTTAAGGGCGCCTCAAACTGGTACTTCGCATTGTTAGCCTTGCTGTCTGCAGCTGGAACTTTAGCAAGATATGAGATCGTTACATTAGCCTTTTGACCAGTTGCTGTTGCTGTAACATTGATATTCTGCCCGACTTTTATTTTGTCGTAGTCATATTCAGATACTTCCCCACTAACATTTAAGTCATGGCTGACTAAAGTGATTTCAGCTTCGCCCGTTTTGCTGTAATCCAACTGTACTATTCCCGCGTAGGGGGCTGTTAGAACGTTGTCAACCTTTGTATTAGCCCGTTGCAATTTATTTTGTGTTTCCGTCTGGTCTGCTTGCGCATCAGCTAAAGAGTTCAGTGCCTCTGTTTGTTGTTTTTGCAGATCTGAATATCCTTCGTCTTCAGCTGTCAATTTTTGCAATTGGCTTTTAATTAAATTGGCCTCTTGCTGAGCCTGCGTCACTGCTCTCTTCGCTTTATTGGCCTGTTCTTGCAGCGAAGTTACCGTTTCTTGTTCGTCAGAGTCATGCGTTGTCAATAATTGCTGCCCTTCAGTAACGGAATCGCCATTTTTAACAGATACAACTTGTACTTTCCCTTGTGGATTCGTTAATAATTGTGATTTCTGTGCCTGAACACTACCACTCAGTGCTAAGTCAGCAGCTTTTGTTACACGATAAAGCGAATATTTTTCTGTTTTTGTTCTGGCAGCACTGCTTTGCTGTTTTTTTAATATGTACACTGCACCCAACAATATTACCAAGCAGAGAAGTACACTTGAACCAATAATTACATTTTTCTTTTTCATAGCAGTTACAATCTCCCCTTTTTCATCTAAAACTAGTTCAGCATGGTTTGGCTATCCGACAAAACCTAGTCCATATTCGATTACCAACCAGATACCCACGAATATGGGGAACAATCTTTTTTTGTTTGTAAAACGTGCTACTAAGTAACTTACAAAAATAATTTCAGCAAGCGTAAAGGGATCAAGCAGGTTGTAAAGCGCTGCTAACGGTTTTACTTCCGCTCCTGCAAAAGCTTGAACACTAGTATAACCCTTCTCACTAAAACCAAAAAGCAGTGTGCAGATTGCTGTAAAGATAGTGCCTAACACACTGGGGACACTTCCAATTAGGCCCATTTTATAAAGTTCCCCGTTACTGATCTCTAAATTAAAAATAAGCTTAAAAATAAAAAATAAGACAAACAGAGCTAATACTGAAAGTAAGAAGCCAATAACAGCACCCATTGCAACAAATGCCCCCATAACAACATGATTTACTGGAACATCATGTAGACTGGTTTTTAATCCCATCACAAACCCTGAAATTGCAAACAAAACAGCTAATTCAAAAAAAGCTGGCCACTGTTTCTTATCAGAACGCAAAAAAGCAAATAATTCATCAACCTTACCAAAAATAACATCTATAATTATCAAAGATTTTCCCCCTAAAAAATTACGACAGCAATCAAGGTTGTATAATTAACATTCAAAAATACATTTTAATATTTATATACAATTCAAAAACGATTACTGTTCTGTTTATCGTACTTACATAATCGTAACGTAACATATAGGATAGATAAATGTCCAGTTACGTTTTTATCAATATATAATTTAAATAAAATTTATTTATACACAAGAACTATCTTTATACTCACAATTAGTTTGATTAATCTGATTGAAGAAAAAATAGTTTTTACTTCAGCAAAGATTATCAATAAACAACTTATCTGAAGACTACCAATTACAAAGAACTTATCAGCACTATAAAAGTTTTACAAAAAGTCACCAAAAATCTATCTATAGACGGATTTAAAGAGTAATAAAATAATTCGTTGTGAGAAAATAACTCAACTTGTTGATAATAAAGATTTAGCAAATATGGGTAGTATCAATGAATAATTCAAAAAAGCGCGAAAAAGAAACCGCCAAAACCCTATCCAACTTTTACACAGTCTTTTTCAGCTTAAAGAAAGTATCCGAAATAAAGAAAATAATTCAGTTACTGGCAATATAATTTTTAATGATTTAGAATCAAAAATTTCTTTGAAACAACTTGAACTTCTATACTTGATTGGCAACCAAATAACATCAGTACTCAACTAGCTCCGCATTTAAATATCAGTAAGCCGGTCGTAATTAGGTTAACTAAAAAAATAGTTGACCAAAAATTTATTATTACATGTAAGAATATTCCGAGTTGACCATAGAAAACCTTCCTTAGTATTTCATGAGATTCAAGTTATAGACTAGTTTGTAATACTTTAATTATTAGTTGATAGCAGCAACCCTATTTTTAATTCTTAAAATAACCTTATCTACGCCAGGAATGGTTGTTGTTCTATGAAAAACCATGCTTAACTTTCCTGTAATACCAAAAGAGCCTCTCTTGTATTTAATGTCTTTGTTGAACTCATTTTGATGTATTCTCTTATAAACTTCAGCTGTATAGTGAAATTATTCTTTGCTATCAAAAATAAACTAAAATCAGCCAATAGTTTTAGCTATGTTTTCAACTAGTCAGCTTTTAAATCTGTAAATAGTATTTTTAAATTTACAACCATAAAACCAGCTAGAGATTAGGTAAGTCTAATCTCTAGCTGGTTTTATGGTTTAGGTAATAAACTATCAATAAAGCCTACAAGTACTGTCTACTAAACCTTTTTACTCACCATCCCTAGATATTATTAAAAAAAATATTTTCATGCTTTCTCATTATCCAAAAACTACTTGCAACAAAAAGTGCAGCCACAATAAAAGAAATAGCTAATCCACTTAACCCAGCAACACTCATATTGCCTTCGCCCGTAATTATTTCTTGTAAAAGATCCCATAGCAATGAATGCCAATAACAAATATCAACTTACGTGTCAGAATATACAAAACAGCAAACATAAATCCAAGACCTACAGCATCGATAGTTGAAGATACAACACTTGTTACCTCTACACCAGCCAATATATTGACTAAATGTATAAGTCCAAAAACAACTGATGAAATAATTATAGAACTTATTATGTTATACTTAAAATTCTTTAAAGAATTGATCCCAATACTCAATATTAGTCCCCGGAAAATTAATTCCTCCCCGATTCCAGACCTGAGTGCAAAAACAAGCTCCTCGGTGGATGGTGCCTGCCATGTAGGAAAAGGATGTTGCCAAATAGCTGAATCAATACAAAAGGCACTGGTAAACAGAATAAGTAAAACTACGGCAGTTTTAATCGTAACTGTCTTTTTTCTACTAAGTAATTGTGGTAGAGGTAATGCTTGATTAGACAAGCTGATGTAGACAAATGGGGCCACAATAAATAAAGTAGACAGCAAAGACAAAAGTTCCCCTGAATCAGTCAAGTCGCCGAACAGACTCATCGTAGAGCTGACAGAGTGCATGAGATATATAACATAAACAACGGTTATTTCAATGGTTATCACCAGTAGTTGTCCCATATTTTTCACCTCTGGAATAACAACAGTAAATAAAAAAGGTAGTAGAATTAGCAATGAAACTGTAAAGGAACCTATAAGTCCCCACGAACTGAGGTGACCCGTTGCAGTTGTGAAATGGAAAAAATTTCCCACATTTTTAAAAACATTAAAATAGTTTTCTGTAGGAATTGGAAATAAGTTAAAGAAAACCACAATTTGAAGAGGATAATTAACAATATTCAACCAATTATGCTTGAACTTTCTTGTTAATAGGGGTAAAAACTTGGCGTCAAGAAAATTAAACTTAAAACCAAATAAAACTATAATAATGGTATATATAATTGTGTTGAATCCAAAATTATGAAAATCTCGAAAAGACCAGTTTAGCAGCAATAGTGCAGTAATAATTACTAAATATGATAATTGAAACTTCATTCTTACGTGACGAAAAAAAGCAAAATTCATTCTTATTAACTCCTATTTCTCAAATAGTTTTGTTTCTACGATCACATGTTGTCAATTTTTAAAACCAAATAGACTAAAAAGTAACTATCACCACATCCATACTGTATCTTTCTTGTGCATTACCTGATTTTCAACAACATATCTCCTAATGATTCTTACCAGTGCTTTTTTCAACCGAAAAATCTATGGGAACATAGATGATGTTTAAAAAAATTACTAAAAAAAGCATACCAACTAGCTACTTAAATGCACAAAAAGTCCATGCTTCAAGCAGTCTTAAAAACTGAGTAATAATTATTATCATTTAATTTTTAGTAAATAGCTATGATAAACTATATAATTATCTAATATTAAAATTCTGCTAAAATGATACTGTCAATTGTTCTTTAAGGCAACCGTCAAAATTAAGTCAAAAGTAGGTTATCATACTTTTGATCTCATAAGTATGATAACCTACTTTCATTTTTGACCGTACCTTCATAAAAAAACTTGCAGTTAATCTAGCCTTCCGTAAACTTAGTTGCTTCCACTTTCCTCATCACTTATGGTAACTCTGCCATCTTCAAGACCGACGACAGGGATATTGCTGGTAATTTGTCCAGCATCTGGATTAGTCAGATATTTAATGCTACTGCTCATACCGACGATCGGTGGACCGGCTTTAACTGTGATTGTCGAAGCTGCTTCACCTGTTTTTTTCTGATCCAGCTGTTCAAAAATAGTAATATCATCTTTCGGCAAATCATTCGCTGCCACCAATGAACTCGTTTTTTGATAAGTAGTGGTTTGTCCTTGACCGATCCGAATCAATTTGTTTTCATTAACAAACATATAAAGATAACCAAGACTATCACCACTAGCAACAGACTTCTGTGTTAGCTGATAGCCGGCTCTAGCCGCATTAGTTTTTTGCGAAGCGTAAGTCGTGTTTTGGTTTAATGACATTAGTGAATAGGAGCTCAAGCCCTGAATTGCTGAACGTTCATAACTATCATAGCGGTGCTGGTATAGATAACCATCTTTTACCATAATTTTTCCAGTATCATTAGCACTAGTAGTAGTTTCAGGTGCAATCCATGTCCCATTTAGTTTAGCCGGTACAATTTGCCCAGTTGCTTTTTTAGTTCGCGTATCGGTAAATGATTGACCGCGGTCAACAGTAATAGTTTGCTCATTATCTGTATATTGGGGATTGATTGCGTATAGATGGTACCCCTTTGCGACAAAAGCCTGATTCAAAGGCATGTTGTTACTTTTTGTTTCCAAAAAAACTAAATCTGACAGTTTATCGATTTTAATATCCGCTCCCAGCTTTTTAAGCACCATATTAATCTGTGCAATCGTCATCCAGTGGACGTTGTTCTGTTCACTTCTAACCACACTTTTTTGAGTGTCATGCTGCCATTTTTTTAATGGGACCTGCTTATAGTTGATAGGGTATGTTATAAACTGGTTTTTCGATGTTGTCCAATTTGAAATATCACCAATTTTTGAAACCACAGATGTTGATAGCTCATTAGAAACCCCATTATTGGGGGTCTGCTTAGATGTAACCTTTTTGGCGAAAGTCCATGTTTTTGAGTTTGATTTCAAAACATTGTGCGTTGTAGTTTTAATAGTATTATCTGTTTTCTGTTTTTGGGCACTACACCCAGTCAAGATAACTATTGCTAAAAATATGCTAAAAATATTCACCTTATGCATACGAAACTGCTCCATTCTTTGTTTGATTCACTTATTTCACTGTCAAAAAATAAGAGTTCTCAGTTCTAAGGCTGACCCTATATACTTAATTCAAAAACGTCAAAAGGGGTCAGCGAAAACTATAGCCCACCGCAATAGGCATAATTTTTGCCTCTAACTAAAGCAAAACACTCTAATTCAAATAACTATTTTGAGATAAACTAGAGCCCCGATTAGTACCAAACGGTGCAATTTCATTCAAAATAGATTCCAATACATGATAAAAATCCGATGCTGTAGGAGTCAAACCATTCTTCATCGCTTCCCGTTGGAGACTAATGCTGAATTTGTTAACAACTGCAACAGTGTACTTTCCCCTTTCCAGATCCTTCTTTGCCATCATTCCTATTTTTCTCTCACGCTCCGAAATAGCCGTGTCAAGTATAAAATCATACATTTTACTTAATATCTCTTCGTCTTCTATTTTTTTCTTAAACATTATTCTCGCTCCTTCTGCAATTTCTTATTATTAGCATATCAAACGCAGACCTTATTCCCAAAAGAGGAGATGGCTGCATAAAAAACTGCTCCCATGCATCATCTGGCTAGATCCTCCATTCCTAATCTCAAAAACAGCGTGAACTTGTCAGAAACAACTTTGTTTGATATCCTAAAAAAAAAGTTGATAGAAAGTTGATATATTAATCCATGAATAATACATACCCGCTATTGCGTAATCTGCTGCCATCAAATCTAAAAATGGTCTGGTTTTTACGTACAATTATTACTTTTGGTCTTTCACTATTTATTGCAGGAATAGTTTGGTTCGCATGTTTTAAGTTTTGGAATCCCCACTGGCTGCCGCTTGTTGGCTATATTATTTTATTTTTAATCGCACTGGAGTTCATAGGTGCCATTTTGCTGATTCCATATCGCTATGCTTTTCATCGCTATGAGATAAACAGTGAAGAGTTAGCATTTCAAAAGGGTTTCTTCTTCCGGCAGACTGTTTTTGTGCCTATTATTCGTATACAACATGTTGAAACCCAACAAGGCCCTCTTCTTCGGCAGCAACATCTCATGTCACTAGTAGTTTATACCGCAGCGACTGAGCATCGAATTGCTGGGCTGAGCGTTGCCGAGGCTACAAAGCTGCGCAATCAGATTCTGCATCTGGTCAAGGTGGTGCGCGAAGATGTCTAAAATGCAACATTTCAGTTGGTTAATGCTGCTGCAACGAACAGTTCATAATCTACGTTCTTGGATCTTCCTTCTAATACTAGTCATTTTCAAAAATATTTCAAATATTAAACTGCTCGTGCTGAGTGTATCTATTTTTACTTTATTAGCTATTAGTGAGGCTTTTTATCGATGGTTATCCTATCGTTTCTCGCTAGACGAGAAAGGCTTGCTGGTTCATTATGGTTTTATTTTCAAACATCAGCTAGACATCCCTTATGAACGAATTCAAGCAGTCCATCGAGAAGTCTGGTTTCTGTTCAAACCTTTTAATGTCGCGAAGTTAACTATTGAAACAGCTGGGAGTAGTTCCGGCAAAAATGACGTTGTACTGGAAGCTGTTCCTGAAGCGATTTATAGAGAGCTTGAAAAAGGACGCACTTACGGAGCCCAGATGGCTGCAGAAAAAGAAGCTCCGCCACTCCCTCTTTATCAGGTCTCATTAAATGATCTGCTGGTTTTCACTTTTACAAACGTTAACTTTATTTCGATGTTGTTAGCCGCATGCGGCATTTATAGCGAAGTTGGCAACCTTGCAGCTAAAAAGTGGTTAGAAACACAGGTTAGTGAGATTATTGCTGGTGGAGTGTTGATGATTGCAATCCTAGTATTGTTTGTTTTGATAGCATCTTTCCTCATTGTGTTAGTTGGAAACCTTCTCCGTTATTTCCATTTCTTTGTGTGGCGCACACATGAACATTTGGTAATAGAAAGGGGCCTTTTCACCAGACGGCGAGTTAGTATTCCCGTTTACAGAATACAGGCACTACAACTACGCCAGTCGCTACTGCGCAGTCTTTTAGGCCTGCAGGCCGTTGAGGTGATTCTAGCCGCTGGGCAGAATTCCAACCAAAAAGAAGACGTTAAAGACGACACCTTCTACCTGCTGCCAATTATTCGTGATAAAGAGGTCTGGCAGGTACTGCAAACGTTACTACCCGAGTGGAAAGTTGCAGCGGCCGCCGCTGGTACAGAAAAATCACATTGGTTCTTATTTACTCGTTTTCGACTACTCGCTCTAATGGTCTTTTGTCCCACTTTGATTTACTTTTTTAATTTTTGGTGGAGTCTCGCATTAGCATGTATCATGCTATTCTTCATATCTATTTCTCTTTGGAGCGCACATATTCAAACAGTTGCACTTGATAACGCCCTGCTACATACCGTTACAGTCGCTGGTATCTCTAGAGTGGAAACATTATGTCCGCTTAACAAAATCCAAGCACTAAAAATAAAGACCAGCTACTACTTAGAGCAACACCAGTTAGGACACTTTGTATGCCTAGTCAAAGCTGGACGAGCAAGCCGTCATATCAACTTAAGATATCTTGCTTTATCAAACTGTTTTAGTTTAAAGAAAGAGGTATTAGAGAAACATTCTATTATGAAAGAGAATTAATATCTGCTGCTCCGACATCCCATTATTATAGTATTTAATACCATAATTTCATGGTTAAACGAATAATTTTGGCTTATAAAGCACGTTTATACGGAATAAAAAGAGGGTCTGTGCCAAAAGTTAACTTTTGCACAGACCCTTCTATTCACATCAAAGTACTTGTTATTTAACGAATAACTAGAACCGAGGTTGGTGAATACTTCGCCATATAGCAGCCTGGCTACCAAAATGTCTCCGTAATCCTCTTTTTGATTCAGAACCAATAATCAATAAATCTGGATTCACTTTAGGAATAATATCCTTCACTATAGTTTCACCAGCATCGCCTTCTCCAATAATGGTCCGTACACTGGCAACACCAGCATCAATGGCCTTTTCACGGTAGTCAAGAATATGCTTCTCAAGGTCACCGCGTTTGCGTGAATGTAATCTTTATCCATCGCTTGATAAACACTTAATTCATCACTTTCTAAAACAGAAGCAATTATTAGTTCTGCCTCCTCTTCCTTAGCCCTTTTAATAGCATAATCAAAGGCTAGTAAAGCATCAGCTGAATCATCAACACCAACCAGTATTTTATCAATCTTTTTTTCGCTCATCGTTGTCCCCCCTTAACACAATTAATCATTAGCACGTGCATTATGCAGTTCTTTAAGACGTTTGTCACCACGATATAAATCAACCATAGTCCAAACTAGTAAAGCTATGATGCAGACAATTAAAACATATGCGATATTATCGGCTAAAGCAAGCTGTGCCTTTGTAGCATTGTCTCCGAAGAATGCTTCAATTGATCCAGGAAGTCCCTTCATGTTCAAATATGTCAATGCAATAACAGAGATCCAACCCAAGACCTTGACCCAAAGGGCATTCTTGAAACGCCCATGCATTTCCACGTCACTATTAGTCAACATTAACAATGGCAGCATTGAGAAAGGCAAGGCAAAGGCAAGGAAAACTTGTGAGTTATTCATTAAGGTATTAATGGCCTCATGTTGTTTAATTGGACTTTCGTTACTTGTCATAGAAACACAAATTAAAACTGGAATTACAGAAATTAATCTGGTTACTAAACGACGTGCCCAAAGAGGCATTTTCATATGGACAAAACCTTCCATAATAACTTGCCCTGTCAACGTACCAGTAATAGTTGAATTTTGACCTGAGGCTAACAAAGCAACCGCAAACAAGATAGACAAAATTCCTGATTTAGCAACAGCTATTAATACTCCATTGCTTAAAGCTGAAGAATCAGATAAAGCTTGGAACAGTCCAAAGAATGATGGATCTTTAACAGCACCGGACTTGAAGACTGCAACCCCCATAATCAACAACAGTGAATTAACAACAAAAGCTATTGACAACTGAATGTTTGAATCCCATGTTGAAAATCTAACTGTTCTTGCTACATCTTCTTCATCATCATGATCAATTTTTCTGGTTTGTGAAACAGCTGAATGCAAGTATAAATTATGAGGCATAACTGTGGCACCAATAATTCCTAATGCACCGGAAATTGGAGTCATTCCACCAACACTTGGTGAACTAGCAAATGTTTCACCTGTAGGTATGAATCCTTTAAGTACGCCACCCCAATCTGGACTAGAAAGAGCAACTTGATAAAGAAATACGACTAAAATAACTAAAATCAAACAAACGACAATTGCTTCAATTTTACGAAAACCTATTTTAGTTAACAAAAGCAATAACAAGACATCAAAAACTGTTAGAAAAACTGCAATTACTAATGGAATATGGAATAAGAGATATAACGCAATCGCAGCTCCTATTACTTCTGCAATATCGGTTGCCATAATCGCAAGCTCAGTTAAAATCCATAAAATAATTCCTAACGCTTTGCCTGTTCTTGCTCTGGTAGCTTGTGCTAAATCCATTTGACTTACAATCCCCAGTTTAGCAGCCATGTATTGTAACAGCATAGCAATTAAACTCGACATTAAAATTACGGAAATTAACATATATTGGAAATTTTGACCACCAGTAATTGAAGTTGACCAGTTTCCTGGATCCATGTAACCAACCGCTACTAAAGCTCCTGGACCAGAATACATAAATAATGTTTTCATAAATCCTTTTCCTTTAGGAACCTCCACCGTACCATTGATTTCCTCAAGTGAGGGACCATTGGCATATTCAATTAAATGATGCTTGCGAGGACTGCCCGCTTTTTTACCCATTAATACAACCACCCTTCATAAATTTTGAACCGTACATATTATACAATAGATTCACACAATATAAAATAAAAATTAGGGCTGCCAAATTAAATAAGTGTAATTATGAAAGAATATTTCAACAAAGCTGCTTAAATATTCTCTTCTTGCCTTTATAAATAAAAAAATATGATAACGATAAATGTATAAATACGTTAACTTTAAGATTAGAAGCAGCAAAAAGCAAAAAGAGCTAATCTGCTTGCGCACTTAAAGTACACATGATAGCAGTGTGACCATAGTTGGTAGCAATGAAGAAGACGCCTATTGGAGCACGTCACTTAGTTACTTGCCAAATTGCAGGAGAAAATTGGTGCAACATATCACTTTTACCTCAGATTTCAAGCAGAGTGTATGAAAACGTAAAAAAAGTCACCCATTCCTACACTGATAATTGGAACACATCTCTCTCATAAATATGCGCTAATTATCAATGTAGGAACTGTCACTCTAACTCTTGATGAACCTCGAACATCGGTATATCTCTTTTCAGCACTTTTTTAAGCCATCGCATTATCGCATCCTGACTTTCGACGTTTTCTAGAGTAAAACTCCTCTTCAGACACACTTTTTGCTGTTCTCCTTTTTCGGTAGAAGGGAAGATCCTTACTTCGGTTAGGTAGTTCTCATGTTGAAAATCAGTTCCTAATTCACAATACACATTAAGAATATTGTATTTTTGGCCAAACAACTTTTCATTTTGACCTACTTCAATTTGCAGCGACACCTCTATTTCTGCATTTATAATTTTTACTTCTCCGTATCTTTCCTTTAATTTTTCTGTTACCCAAATTATTCTTCTTTTTCTGAAACAAAGATCATCTTTAGCGATGCTTCTTGACCAAGAATCACTTTCACAAGTGGGGACTACTTTATTTCCCGTACTCCCTACAAAAATATCACACAAAAATTCTGTACCTCTGTCTAAGACCGGAACTATTACTATTTTTTGTAAGAATTTCTTCTTTTCAAAAACATAAGTATAAATCATAACATTACTCCTTAATAATCAAAATCAAATATATTTTTCACTTACCCATCTTATCTAGTATTAGCTTAGTAACGAAATTTTTTCCAGTTTTTTTTACTCTTAAATGTTTTTACGTCTTTAGCTTAATTAGCAATTAAATACTCTCAATTTACCTTCTTAATTTACAAACTTAACGCTACCATTAACACCACATCACTTCCTCAAGCAAAATATTTTCCTTCTTTTCCAGACATCATTGCGAATAAACTGTCCCCAAACTAGTAATCAAATTAAGCTGCCTAGAAAACTAGCGCCACCGTCCAAAACCATGATCTGATAGCTCAGTATATCACCTACCTCGTTACTTGTTAGATAAAACCATTAGGTAGGCAGATATTAAGAAAACTTGTGTTCTTAGTTATCAAATTTGCCAAAAGAATAATAATTCATTTATTTGTATATAAAAAGGCCTTCTCGCCTACTAATTCAGTAATTGACAAACAATCACTTTGATAGTATATTAATTTGGAAATTAAAAATATTCGAAAACGCTATGAGAAAGTTAAGTACCTTCTGTATCCATAAAGCGAGCTTTGTTTGGTGAGAGAAAGCATGGAGATGAATGAGAAAATCCCTTTTGAGCGATGTACTGAAATCTTAGTAATGTACACTGGTAGCACCCTTTATCGTGCTGGCGTATCGCCGCTTTTTTGGGGCCGTACGTGAGAGGTAACCGTATTCCTATGGTTACAATTAAGGTGGTACCGTGCTATCAAAGCACCCTTAGACTGTTATAACAACAGACTAAGGGTGCTTTTTTCATGGCATTTTATTTTAAGGAGATGGTTAATTTGAAAAACGAAAGTGACATTAGTCAGATTAAAAACTTTTACGACACTAAAAACAGAGGAGTAGATAGAGAATGAATCAAGATTTGAACCAAAAACCTTTAAGTAAAAAAGATTATTTTGTCGTCAGTTCAATGTTATTTGCATTGTTTTTTGGAGCAGGAAACTTAATTTTCCCACTGCATTTGGGTCAAATGGCTGGAGCTCATTGGTTTTTAGCCATGTTGGGATTTCTAGTAACTGCGGTTGCCTTACCGCTACTTTCAGTTTTAGCCATTAGCGTTACCAAATCTGAAGGCGTGTATGACATTGGCAAGCCGTTAGGACCCGTGTTTGCTCTGACCTTCATGGTTTTGATTCATGCAACGATTGGTCCTTTATTCGGTACGCCCCGGACAGCCACTGTTCCTTTCACCGTTGGGGTCCAACCACTGTTACCTGAGTCTTGGGCTCGTCCTGGACTATTGCTGTTCTCGGCATTATTTTTTGTTTTTGCTTTTTTGATTGCCTACCAGGAATCTAATATTTTAAACAGTCTAGGCAAAATCTTAAACCCGCTTTTTCTATTGCTGCTCTTTAGTATCTTCTTGCTGGCCTTCACCAGTCCAATGGGAAAAGCAGCAGCACAACCTGCTATAACTGAATATCATCATGCAGCCTTTTTCAATGGGTTTTTGCAAGGATACAACACAATGGATGCCCTAGCTGGTCTAGCGTTCGGAGTAACAGTTGTCACAGCTGTACGGCAATTAGGTAAAACCACCCCTAGCAGTAATGCTAAAGTCACTGCTAAAGCTGGTCTTTTTGCCACCGCAGCCATTGGTATCTTGTATGTTGGTCTCATCTGGTTGGGCGCAACGACTCTAGCCCACTTTAAACTATCAGCAGATGGTGGAGTTGCATTCAATCAAATCGTCACTTTTTATATGGGTGGCATCGGTCACGCACTGTTAGCCACATTAATGACTTTAACTTGTTTAACCACTGCGGTTGGACTGGTAGCAGCTTTTGCACAGGATTTTCATAAACATTTTCCCAAAATCAGCTACCATGTTTGGTTATCTTTGATGTGTTTTGCTTCATTCGTTACCGCAAACTTTGGATTAGATACTATCATTGAGTGGTCAACACCAATGTTGATGTTCCTTTATCCTTTTGCTATGGTCCTAATTCTTCTTTCAGTTTGCTCACCACTATTCGACCGTGACCCAGTAGTATATGGTTTAGTCGTTGGTTTTACCACAATTCCGGCTTTATTGGACATGGTTACGGCTTTTCCACCAGTGGTCAGTCAGAGCGGTCTTGGAAAAGCTTTAACAGCATTTCAGCAAAGTGTTCTCCCCTTTTCAGGAATTGGTATGGATTGGGTAGTACCTGCTTTGGTTGGTGCTGTTCTTGGATTGGGTTATCATTTTCTGCATCCGGTTTTCAGTCGGGCATATCAAAACTAAAACTTATTGAACATAGACTAAAATAAAACACTCGCAATGCTCCTGTTGCATCCCCAAGTTATCTTTTGCTCTAATTGGGGCTGCTACAAAATTGCGAGTGTTTTTATTCTTTTAATATATTGATCTACTAGCACCTAACAGAATTAGCAACAAGAACAGCAATTCCTTTGCTTATTACAATAGAAACTAATAAATATTCAATCGCGTATTTTCCCGGCGATCATTTCTATTCAAACAATAATGGCAATTTTTTTACTACCTACAGTTTTCATTCAGTAACAAAGCACCTATTTACATTATAGTAACTAGTTACTATAATGTAATATAATGCTAATCGTCAATGGAGGTATATTATGCACATCAAACAGATGATCTCAAAATTTAAAGGCTCAAACACTGATGAAATTCGAGGAATCTTTGCCAGCATATTCATTCTGCAAAATCGACTGCAAATAATTTTCGATAACAACAGTGAAATGCTGACACTTAAACAATTCATGTTGTTAACGATGATTAAACATACAGATAAGAACACTACTCTTACTCACCTAGGGAAGCTACTCGGTTCATCTCGGCAAAATATAAAGAAACTTGCTATTTCACTTGAAAAAAAGGGCTTTATCACTATTAAACAAGAGGTTGGCAACAAAAGAAACACAGCTTTAGCGTTAACTGAAAAGGCCAAAAAATATAGTACTGCTGTCGCTGAGTTGCATACTGCTAAACTGAACGAGATTTTCAGTGATTACACGCAAGAGGAAATCCATCTCTTCTACAAAATGATAACAAAACTGTACACTGGGGTAGAAAGGCAGGAGAACCGATTTGAATAAAATTATTGTTTATGCTTCGCGCTACGGCACAAGTAAACATTATGCTTTTAAAATAGCTGAACAAAAGAAATATCCTATCTGTTCGCTAGACGAGTTCGTGGACCATAAAAAACAATATAATGAACTTATATTCATAGCACCTGTTTACATGGGCAAGGTTTGGGGGTTAGATAAACTAATTCGTAGATTGGATCATGACGACCAGGTAGAACTCACGCTACTTACAGTAGGAATCTATAACCCAAAACGTGGAGCAAATCATTCAAAAATCCAAAAAAAGATAAACAAAATATCAAAAAAAGAACCATTTAAGCTGCAGTCACTTTATCATTTGCGTGGACAATTGAAATTAAATAAACTATCAATCACTCATAAGCTACTCATCAAAGCACTTTATAAGAATGCCAAAAAACAAAAACCACAAGCCTTAAGTAAAGATGAAAGGGACATTATTAAAGCTTATGAGCACTCAAAACAAGCTGATGATACTGAATTCAGCGAAATTTTGGCAAGAATATAGTAAAATGCAAGCATAATGATAGAAAAACACTAGATTCTTACTGTAAAACCACTGTTCAGCAAAATAACTCCAAAGATCAACTCAGGTTCTTACTTAACGTAGTGCAGCTAACACCATCTTCCTTATAGACAGTTCCAGTTCGCACATAACCAAGTTTTTCATAAAAACCTGCTGCTGTCAGCTCGGAGTGGATTAAAATTTTTTTAAAGCCACTCACCACTGCTACTCTCTCTAACCCTTTGATAACTTTACTCCCCAACTGTTTTCCCCTATAATTCTTCAGCGTTGCCACACGTGTAATACGTGCAGCGTTTTTGGTTAATGGCAGGAACCGTGCCGTTGCTACTGGCACTGTTCCATCAAATAAGACACTATAGATGGTTTCTTCCTTATCATTTTGATCAAATTCATCTCTTATATCCAATTTTCTTTCCAAAACAAAAACATTCATCCGAATATAGCAGCTAGCGGCCCTCAAGTAATCGGCGCTACCAACTTCAAGTCTTAATTTATCCATCTTATCCTCCTGCACATATACTTACTATGACTAATAAGCAAATCTTTAAATTAAGCATATTATGATATTAAAATAGCTTTTTATCAATAAAGCGACTACTATTCATTGGTACAAGAATCATTAAAATGTATACCTAACATCTACCTTCATAACCTTTTTGAAAATCTGCACCCAACAGCTTAAAACTCAGATACTTCTTCCGGTTGCATAAAAGTTTTTATAAATTCATTCAATCCACTGCTACTAATCCTTTTAGCATCGCCCTCCCCTTTATTATCTGCTGCTTTTTGCAGATCACTATTCCAACCATGCCAATAAATTGTATTCTCTTTTACTATTTTATGTGTTATTTCTTTCAGTTCAGCCTCCAGAGTTGCTGTACTAATAGCATAACTTGTGTACATATAATACAAATCAATTGCAAAGTTATTTAAGTCTGCACTCACTTGTTCAGGAAACCGCTGCTTTGCCTCTTTAAACCAATAATAGTTTTCCTTGCAATACTCGATTAGGAATTCTCGTTGCTTAAGCTCGATTTTTTTATGGATCAACGAATTAGGATTCAAACAATGCGTGTATATTTTACGCTCTGAAAAAACTGTTCTACGCGCAACTCTGAAAGCCAACCCGCAGAAAAAAGTATCTTCGTAATAACTATGGATCTTTGGATGAAAATCAATTGCGTAACTTCGCAGGAAATCTATCCGAAACCAGCTCGGGTAAACTGCACCAAAATTGTAGTTCCACTCAGCCAAAACTCTTTTTCCATCATTATCAAGCTGTTCATTAACATACTTAGCCATGATTATTTGTGCAGCAGGTTCTCTTTGAACCTCTAATTGCATCAAATAAAGACTATCCACAGTATGCAATTGATCATCAGCATCGCAAAACATCACATATTTTCCTTGAGCCGCCTTCAAACCGCTTGATCGTGCTGGCCCAGGTCCAGATCTTTCCGATTGATTAATCCAATGAATATCAAGTTTAGGAAAATATTTCTGTAATTCAGCAGCTTCAGTTATAGGTCCGCCATCATTAACTATCATTACTTCTAGTCTTTGAAGATCGAAATTTATCTGAAAGTCGATTGAAGACATTAAGTTGTATAACTCATTTAAGCGAGTTCCACCAAAGGGAACAACTATTGTCAAGTCTTTTTCTATCTTAGGCACTTTAGTTGACCAAATATTATCTGATAGCCCTCTTAGCTGTTTTGTCCAAAATTCTGTAAATCCCTGTTCGTTTTCCTGCGGATAATTCTTTTTGAGCAATTGTACGGCGTAACTCAAGTTGATATCAGCTATATTTTCAGTTAAATAGAGCTTTACTTCTCTTAAAAATTTATTTTTAATCTCTTTTAAGGGTGGGTGTAAGACATAAAAATTGTAAATATTTGTTAAACCATTATTAATATCAAAAAAAAGTCTCTGCGGAGCCCTCCTGCTTATTTCCTGGGCCCAAAACCGATTCTCACGGACATACTGATCTAAACAAGCTTTGTTATAATCCGTCATAGATCGTACGATCGATCCTGAATGATATAGCCATGTATAAGTAGGTGAATCCAAATAATAAATATCATCGGCAAAGGTTATTATTAAATCTAGAAAAAACGTATCTTCATAAGCTCTTTTTAATTCTGGATGCCAACAAAATTTGTGTTCCCGTATATACTGCACATTTATCCATTTGCCATAAGCAGCCGACGGATTAAATTCACGTACCGTATAGCTATTTTCCCCTTTTTCATCTGACTGATGTTCTTCAATGTATCTTGAAAAGATTACTTGATGATCGCCCGTGTTCTTTATAAGATTTACAAACTTCCATAATGCATTGACGGTATTCAAAACATCGTCCGCATCCATATAGGCCAAGTACTTGGAATGGGTTCTCTCTAAACCATACTGCCTAGCGTATCCTGGCCCATGAGCATTTTTATAATATATATATTCGATGTCCAAGTTATTAAAATGTTTAAAAAAACTAGTTTTGAGCTGGTAGCCTCCGTCTCCAATAATCATAATATTTACAGTTGAAAAATCGATACCTACTTGATTGTTGATAGATGAAAGCAACTTAAAAATTCCAAGTTCGTTTTCACTATGCTGGGGAATTATAATCGTCAGCAACTTTTGAAGTCTCATTATTAGTTCACCTCGATCCGTTTGCGATTTTTTCATAAGGCAAGTTTGCGCCGATATTCTGATTTCTAAGCTCCGTATCCAATAATTCTTTGTAATTTTTGAAAGAGTACATCAACTTTAGCAACTCACCAATTTCCTGCAAACATTCATCATTTTCGGTCTGCCCTTGTACAACTAAAATCCCCCAGGCTCTAACTATCGACCATGTTAAATCTCGTAGAAAAATTTCAGTTCTTATGTTGTGATCTCTAATATATTTCAAAAAACTACGACGATAAGCAACAAACTCCCTAAATGAATCCTTTTGCTCAGATCGGCTGCTTAAATAATAATTGTTTAAATCGATCCACAACGGATGCTTGCAAAACTCAACAACTCGGCTGGTGAAGTCCTCCAATAAATATTTCTCCAAATTTTCATTAAAGACAAGTTCTCCTTGTACTAAAAGACTCATTTGAAAGTATTTGGCAAAGGGAGTGTTTAAGAAATCCGCTCTTCCGAAGTCTCTTACCCCATCCTTGTCGTCGATTGGATAAAGATACTTGAAAATAAGAACATCGATAACTTGCTCTTCATTATCAATAGCGTTAAAAAAGTCAAGCAACGATCCATCCGCAAATAGCAAATCACGAGAATCCATCAAAGTCACCCAACCAGTTGTTATTTTCCCTAACGCTTTATTCAATAGTTGCGCCTTGTTTAATGAAACGTCTATCACAAAGTTGATGTTAAGATCATCGAATAATGGTGCGGTTTCAGTTAAAAGAGTAATTTCTCGATGAGATGCAATTATAATTTGCAACTTATCACGTTTGCTAAATCCAATTTGATTATTGATTGATGCTAGCGCTTTGAATAGCTGCTCATTACAATGACTCGCATCGTAAAGTAAAATAGTCAAATTCCTTGCCAGTTCTTTCGCCATAGCTATTTCCACCTTAATTAATTAGTTGTAATTAAACAATAAGCGGTATTCAAGCCGTTATAATTAGCTCAAATACCACCTTCTTGTTTCTTCCTATGAACCTAATTAGAACTTACGATGTTTGCTGAATTTTGATATTCCAAACAAACTGCCTAATGCAACAAGCAGTGCTCCTACAAGCGTCACACGTTCTGATGCTGTCGCAGTTTCACCAGTTTGAGGCAATTTTTCACTAGTACTCTTTACCCCATTTCCTTTACCAGTGCCATCCCCATTGTCAGAGCCCTTATACTTCAGCGCCACTGTCATACCCTTTTCAGACCTAGTTGTACTGCCCGTGGTTGAACCAGTCGTACTCCCTGTTGTCGA
>NZ_BALC01000007.1 GCF_000612445.1 Liquorilactobacillus sucicola DSM 21376 = JCM 15457 | reverse complement strand
CAGTTTTCAAAGGTCTACATTGTTTAATAACACAACTTCTTGAGTTTAACATGTAATCCATTGCTTGTCAACTTGTTTTTTGAATAAATATTCAGAAACAAGTTGTTTTATTCAAAAGAATCTATTCAAGCTCAAGGTCATCAAGTCATCAAGGAGTAATACTAACTCCTGCGCCTCAACGACAATAAATATAATACCAAGTATAAGCTTCATGGTCAAGCCTTTTATCAAGGTTTTTTTATTATTTATACAAAAGCACATATTAATTCAACTTAATAAATTATTATTCGTGTTTTAGCAAAAAAATACTCAAAATTATAATTCAAATGGCTTTTTAAGTAATCAAAAAAATACAATTAAAATTTACTACACATTCTATATTCAATACAGTTATATCAATTTTGCTTTATCTAAATAACCAGCAAAAAAATTCTTTTGCTAATGGACTGAACATCTACAATATCAAACTATGTAGTACTTTTTAGCATGGCTAACTTTTGACTAATTCAGAATTCACAAATGATGCTCATATTAGCTACCTGTACAGGTTTCGAGTTCCACTGCCGTATAAATCCAGCTTTTTCCTAAACGCTGAGCTAAAATGCCGTTTTACACCTAATCATTTACCATATCTCGCCTGGCTTGCATTTCGTTTCAAATTCTATTTTGATATAAAATACAGTAATTTTTAAGCCATTCATTCAAATAAAAAAGTTTGGCGGTAAAGCAACTGCTTTACCGCCAAACCCAGATTTAAATCTTCTAAGCCATCACCAATTATAATTAGACTACTTGTTCTCATCCTTCAACTCAGGAGCATCAGTACTAAACAAATCAGTCGTAGATTACCACCATGTTCTTGAATCAAGCTCTTTTTATTCTTTTTGTAGCATTTTTTAGCTGTCTCATTCCATCACTATACTTGTAGCTGTAATCATTTTTATTAACCTTTTTAAAATTGGCAGGCGTGTAGAACCGTAACAAGTCACCTGTAATTATTTTATCTGACAGTGACAAGACTTTATCCGTACGTTCCTGTTGCTTGCTTACTTCTTCTTTTTGCTCTGTAGTCAAGTTATTCAGTTCTTTTCCAGCATTATCATAGACCTTGCTTCCTACCTTGCTTAACGATGGGGAGACAAAATCTCCATCTCTAAATGCAACTGTTTGATTTCGATCAGAAGCTAAAAGGTCATTTCCAAGTTGGATAGTATCATCATTTTTAATGCCTAAAAGATCTAGCAATGTCGGCATTACATCGATTTCTCCACCATAAGTATGATTAATTCCACCCTTTAATCCTGGCATATGGATCATAAACGGAACCTTCTGGAACATTGCAAGATCATAACTTGTTACGCTCTTCTTGCCAAGTAATTGGCTTATAGCCTTTTTATGGTTATTTGAGATACCATAATGATCCCCATAGGCAACAATCATAGAATTGTCATACAGACCTGACTTTTTAAGGTAGTTAATAAATTCTCCAAATGCCTGGTCCAAATAATGAGCAGTCTGAACATAGCCATCTACAGTCTGATCACCTGTATCTGTCTTAGCAATACTCTGGTTCATTTTATCCAATTCATAAGGATAATGGTTTGTGACCGTAATCACCTTTGCATAAAAAGGTTGAGGCAACTGTTCAAGATACTGGACTGATTGCTTTAAAAAGATTTTATCCTTTAGCCCGTAACCTACACTGTAATTTGTTTTTTCTTTAAAATAATTGTCGTTGAAAAAATACTGATATCCCCAAGATTTGTAAGTATTGTCGCGATTCCAAAAACTACCAACATCTCCATGCATTGCAGCAGTAGAATATCCCTGCTGGTCTAATATAGCCGGCATTGCTTGGAATGTGTTTGAAGTCCCATAAGAAGTCATAACTGACCCAGAAGGAAGCCCAAACAGGGAGTTTTCGAGCATTGTTTCTGCATCAGAAGTTTTTCCTTGTCCTACTTGGTTGAAAAAGTTATCAAAAGATAACGTACTATTATCACTGTAAAACTTATTTATATTCGGTGTAACTTCTTTTCCATCCACTTTGTAGTTAATAAGAAACTGTTGAAAACTTTCCAGATGAAAAATAAACACATTCTTCCCTTTTGCCTTACCATAATATGAAATATTAGGTGAAGTTCTGTTAGTTTTCATAAAATTAAGAACGGACTTCAAATCACTACTACTTGCGTTTGCACGCGTTGAACTTTCTTTATAAGTCTGATAAGCGTTATAACCAGCATAAAAGTTTATCCCTAAATATTTAACAATATAATTGTTATCGAATGTCCGCGTTAACAATTGTGGCCTATTTTTTTCGGCTAAAGAAAGGTTTACACCGAATAATAAGACTGCTGCCGCCGAAACCAAAGCTGCGGTACGCAACTTTATTTTGCGATCATCTATTTTGATAATCTTGAAAACCAATAACAAGCTGATAATGATAAAATCAAGAAAAATCAAAAAGTCGCTAGGATGAATTATCTCCATGATACTCAACCCTAAATTGTTAGAAACTGACCCGGAAGACTTTATTATCCCTAAGGACAAGAAATCGGAAAATTCACGGTAGTACAGAACATTTGCAAAAAGCCATATTGATTGGATCAAATTGATGGTCATCATTATCCAATATGACTTTCGACCTCTAAAATAAAGTGCAATTCCAAATAACAACACCCCTACAGGTATCGGATTAAGAACCAGCAGAGCCTGCTGCATACTGTCACTTACACCAAGATTGAACTTCGTCTGGTAAGTTATATAAGTCTTCAGCCAAAATACCGCAACTAAAAGTACAAAAAAAACTATTCGATTGTTCAAGGCATTTCTAATTTTACTCAAGCCTGACCACATCTAACTACCTCCATTATCTATCCAAAAAGCCCTTTTTCTAAACATTATAGTATGTTATATATACCATGGAAAACTTTTTGCATCCATCTTCAGCTATATTTAATAATTTCTTTTAATCATTCAGTAAATCATAAACTTCAATTGCAACCAAATCAATATTATCGAATTCGAATTGCTGCTTGTCAGGCAGTTCTTCTAAAACAAAAGTCTGCGTAGTTGGATCAAAACTAACTACCCCCAGCTCCTTACCATTTTTTTCAAAACGTCGTGTTTGAATCTCCTGACCTTCACTTTTAGTCATTGCATCTAACCTTGAGATTATCGCAATTAGTTGTGAGCTTTCCATAAAAAGGACCCTCTTTCATAATTTACTTTTAAACTCTAGCATCAACTTTTCCATTATACCCGATTTTAACAGACTAACCTATAACATACACTATATAAATCCAAATTCAGTACTAGATATTAAACAAATGTAAAATAGTTTTTTACTTATTTTCGTCAGTGTTCAATACTTTCTTTGGCTTGACTACCAATGCAACCATTCCCATAAACATTCCCAAATAGTAAGTAATCAATCGCCAGAGTAACATAGCAAGTACTAATTTGCTGGAATTTGAGATAAAACTTGTAAAAATAATTGAGAAGCTGTATTCAGCTCCACCTGAGCCACCTGGGATAGGAAACAATGAAATTATCATTACAATCAATACGTGCATTGTTGTCACCATTATCAAGTTTACATGTGTCACACCTAATGCAAGTAAAATAAAAAAGGGGATAATGTAGTAGAAAAACAGCTGTACCAATGTCAATAGGCTGATCTTAACGAGTAATTTCCAACTTCTTTTTAATCTCAAACTTTCATTATAGAAATTATCAATTTTCTCATCAACAACCTGTTCCCACTTTAGGTAACGCCCTTCCTTTTTAAAAAAGAATCTAAGTTGTCTAAAAAAGAACTTGACTATTTTCTTAGTGAAATTATACCAGTACATGATGAGCACTAGGCTGATGATAACTATAAAATGAACTGCGAACCCCAAAACGAAAAGAAGTGATAGCACATGTATTTTGTCTGATACGTACTGAAAACCCACCAACAATGAAACTATAAAGTTTATAACGATCATCGATTGGTAAACAACAAACTTCATTAGCAATACTGATGTCGCCCGACCAGCATCAACTCCAGACTGAAGCAATGCGAACAATTGTGCGGGTTGTCCGCCAGAGGAAAAGGGGGTTATTCCGTTAAAAAGCTGCTCAATCAAGGGTATTCTGATAGCATCGCGCATCGGAAACAGAGACCCCTCTCTTTTCAAAAGAACCCTTACAACCAAGGCCTCTAAAAAGAAAGAAAGCAACATACTCACGACAGCCACAATTAACCATTGCCATTTTAACTTTGTAATATCTCCGACAAGCGACCTAAAAGATACATTACGGACAGAAAAAGTAAATATCGCAGTTCCCAAAATAAGCATCAATACAAGTACAATTTTGTTATTCCTTGTCATTATTTCACCATCTCAGTCTGCTCTTTATAAAAAGAATACCACCTTTGAGCGAGGTGCTCCTCCGAATACCTAGAAGAGGCCTCTACCGCCTTTCCACGCAATTCTTTTAATTTTTCTTTATTATCACTCAGACACTTAATGCCTGCTTCCATCTCATCTACATTGCTTGTAGGTAGATAAGCTCCTGCGATAATTGATTTGTACAACGTTAGGTCCCTGAGCATCACTGGCAAAGCACAGCTAAAAGCTTCCAAAACACTCATTGGAAACAATTCATTGAAAGACGGAAGTAGAAATAAATCAGCTAAATTATAAAATTCATTCATTTGCTTCCGCTCTACAATTCCAGGAAATACTAAATTAGCAGGTGGATTATCCACAACTTTTTTTAGTTCGTTATAGCCATCAGTCATTTTTCCAAAAGAGAATCCGCCTACCCAAATAAACTGGATATGCGGCAATCGATAAGCCAATTCGATAAAATCAGCAACACCCTTTCTTTCCTGAATTTGGCCGGTGCCAATAACAACAAACTTGTCTACAGGTATTTTGTTTTTTTTACGAAGTTCTTTTTTTTCTTCTCTAGATAACTCAAAAAAGCTCTTTTTGGAAACAAAATTAGGAATGTACACTATCTTTTCCTTCGGTACACCGTAACGCATTAAATCCTCAATAAAACTTGGATTAACAACAACCAGCTGGTCCATCCTCTTATAAAAAGCTATGAGATAATGAAAAAAAATCCCCTTGAAAGGCTGGGGTATCTTCAAACTGCCATCTATAGTCTCTGGTAAAAAATGGACATAACCAATCTTCCTTCCTCTATTCGGTAAAAAAGTTGAAAGATAAAATTTAAAATCAACTGTATGGTAATGGCTAATATCAGAACGGCTAAATTTATTGATCTGAACATCAATCTCATCTGCAAAGTGCTCTCTTAGCAAGTTAACGAGTTCGGTGTAAGCACTTCCGACGCCCTGTCCCTTGACTTTAGTCGCGGAAGAAAACATGTGAACCTTCAACATAAAAAAACTCCTCAAAAATAAAAATTAACTGATTTCACTAGAATGGCTCGTTTGGTTCTCCTTAGCATAAATTATCTGACATCCCTTGTATAACTGCAGAACACGCTCCCCAAAATTATCAGCTGAAATATCATGTAATTTAGATGCTAGTTTCTTCTTATCATCGAATTTGGTTGTACTAGTTAAATATTGACAGATGCTAGCAACTAGCTCATCCTCATTCAAAAAAGTTGTGCCTATTGCTGGATCATCCAAAAGCTGATCGGTATAAGGGCTGTGTGTAGCCACAACCTGCAATCCCGAAGCTAGCGCTTCAATATACGTTAGGCCTTGCGATTCAGAAATAGAAGTTGAAACAAACAAATTCGCCATATGATAATAATGAGGAACGTCGTCATTATCAACTTCACCAGTAAAGACAATCTTATCTTGCAATGCTAATTTTTCGGTTTGCTCAACCAGATCTTCCCTTGCCGGGCCATCACCTACAATTAACAAACGTGCCCTAGGGACCTTCTCAATAATCTTAGGCATTGCTGCTATCAAATTATTAATATTTTTCTCATAGGCCAGTCGACTTACTGTCAAAAGTAAAGGCGTCTGCTCTGCAATGCCATATTTAGCCCGCCACTTTGGCACCGAGTCGTACTGTTGAAATTTTTCAATGTTGACACCCGTTGGTATTATTGAGATTGGTGCTTTTATCTTATAATTCTTGAGGGTGGTTAAAACCCTCTCACTTGGAGCGATAATTCCAGTCATATGGTAACAAAAAGAACGCGACATCTGCTTAACATGGTAAGGCTTTAACAGTCTCCCTTTAGCCACATAATGCAGATAATCTTCATACATCGTATGATAAGTATGTAGGCACGGGATTTTTAAGTTTTTTGCAACAAACTTTCCAATCCAGCCCATCGAGAACTCCGTTTGTGTGTGTACAATGTCTAAATTCAATTCCTTTGCAACCTGATAAGCGCGAAAAAGCCCTCTTACCGCTATTCTACGATCAGTAAAAGAAATGAAAGGTATGCTTTTAAATCTAAAAATATTGCGTTCATAATGATTTTGATCCACCTTGGGATCTGTAGTCGTAAAAATATAGACGTTATGCCCATGACTTTCAAGTTGTTCCTTTAATGTTTTAATAGAGGTAGCTACGCCACTAACTTGCGGATAATATGTATCCGTAAAAATACCAATATTCACGAGCATCCCCCCTAGTGTTAATTAGTCATCACTAATTATATTGTTTCTGTTACTGCTATGCAACAATTCATACGCTGTTCTTAGCAAAACGCCGTAAATCTTAACAAAAATATTATTTGAGTACCAATTTTTCGCAATTTTTATCATTAGATAGAGTAACATGCTCACACCAAAAAAGTCTGCGACAAAACGAGTGTTTCGTCACAGACCTTAAATTTAGATGTGCATAGTACACTAGCTATTTAGTGTATTCTTTAACCAATTCGACAACTTCTTCTGTCGTTTCACAATCATCAGTAGCTTTCTTTGCTAATTCTTGCATTTTGGTTGTATCAATCTTTTTCAACAAACTACGTGTCTTCAAAATTGAAGTAGCACTCATCGAAAATTCATCCAACCCCAATCCGGCAAGAATAGGAACAGCTATTTGATCTCCAGCCATCTCACCGCACATTCCGGTCCATTTACCTTCTTTGTGTGAAGCATCGATAATATTCTTGATTAATCTTAAAATCGAAGGGTTATATGGTTGATACAGATACGATACTCTTTCATTACCACGATCAGCGGCCATTGAATATTGAATCAAATCATTGGTCCCGATGCTAAAGAAGTCAGAATATTGTGCCAATTTATCAGCAATCATAGCAGCAGCTGGGATTTCCATCATCATACCAACTTCAATATCATTTGAAACTGCTACGCCTTTTTTAACAAGCTTTTCTTTTTCTTCTTCAAAGACAGCTTTAGCTTCTTTGAATTCTTTAACGGTTGCAATCATTGGGAACATAATTGCAAGTTTGCCATAGTTAGAAGCTCGCAGTAATGCACGTAACTGTGTACGGAAGATATCTTGTCGATCCAAACTAATTCGAATAGCACGATAGCCCAAGAAAGGATTCATCTCTTCTGGAAGCGGCAAATACGGTAATTCTTTGTCACCACCGATGTCCATTGTCCGGACTACCACTTGCTTGCCATTCATCCCCTCAACGGCTTGCTTGTAGGCTTCAAACTGATCATCTTCGCTAGGCAACTCACTAGCATCCATGTACAAAAACTCTGAACGAAACAGTCCAACTGCTTCCGCACCATTATCAGTAGCGCCTTCAACATCTTTAGGTGTTCCAATATTTGCACCTAAGATAAAGTTTTTACCGTCAGCTGTAACAGTCTTAGCATCCTTCAGCTCTTTCCACTCAGCCTTTTGCTTGGCAAAAGCATCAGATTTTTCAGCATACTTCTTCAATTCTTCGTTCGAAGGATCAACCAATGCATTGCCTTCTATTCCATCGATTATAACTGTTTGACCTTCCGAAATAGTCGTTGTAGCTGATCCAGCACCAACAATTGCAGGAATCTCCAAAGTTCTGGACATGATAGCTGAATGTGATGTTCGACCACCAATATCAGTAATAAAGCCCTTCACGTATTTGCGATCGAGTTGTGCTGTATCTGACGGTGTCAAATCGTGTGCCACTATTACAACTTCCTCGTCAATCAATGCAGGGTTAGGCAGTGTTACCCCTAAAAGATGGCTCAACACGCGCTTTGTAACATCGCGAATATCACCGGCACGTTCTTGCATATAGCATTGTCGGTCATACCTTCAAACATCGCAATAAATGTATCCGTGACATCTTTTAAGGCCTTTTCTGCATTCACCTTTTCATCTTTGATCTTATCATTAATGTTTCCCATCAACTCTGGATCAGAAAGAATAGTCAAATGAGCCTCAAAAACTTCTGCTTCCTCGGCACCAAGGTTTGCTGCAGCTTTTTCTTTAATGATCTTCAATTCATTTTTAGCAGCAGCTACAGCCTCTTCAAGGCGTTTAATCTCTGCTTCCGGATCATCAATGCTTGCTTCGGAAAATGATAAGTCGGGTTGTACAAGCATATAAGCTTTCGCAGCGGCTATTCCATCGCTAGCAGCAATCCCCTTCAACATTTTCGTCATTATTCAGCAAGTCCTTCCTTTTTCATTGCATCCCCAATAGCTGCGATAGCATCAGCTTCATCAGCACCATCTGCTGCGATCGTTACATCAGCATTTTGACCAACGCCCAAAGACATGACACCCATGATTGACTTCAAGTTAACTGACTTGTCCTTGTATGTCAAAGTAATATCTGCATTATACTTGCTTGCAGCCTGCACTAATAATGTAGCTGGACGAGCATGAATACCTGTTTCTGCAATGATGTGAAATTCTTTCTTCTCCATAATAAATCGTACCCCTTTACTATATATAAATGTTATTAAGAATCATCCCGCAAAATAATGCATCCTTTCAAGAACGCGTTTTCATTATTCAATGCGACATTATCCTCACTAGACTAAATGTTAGCATGAATCAAATTTCAAAACAAGTATTTTTCCATCATTCACTAGTATGTTTGTCTTCTCGTTTGTATATGATACTTCCTCCTCTTTGAGCAGTCCCAACTATACTTTTTCGATGTTGAAAATTCATGAAAATCTCCTGAAAAACCATAAACTCTTTCGGAGTTATCTCAAGACTTTCTATCTTCTCGTCCATTAATTGTTCTAACAATTCCTGATAATTTTTTTCCATTTGCTATCCCTCTCAAATTCACTGATTCTCCCCAGTAATGGTAACTAAAAAAAGTCTATAATACAAATTAAAATCTCATAAGCATTCTACTTGCGCTTTTTTATCTGACTATGTATACTATTCTCGAAAGGTCAAAGATAGTCAAATTGATCTTTATTCGATAATGAAAGGTCGTGATTAGTACTATGTTATGTCAAAATTGTCATCAAAATCCTGCTACGATCCATTTATCAACTAGTATTAATGGACGTCAAACTGCGATCGATCTCTGTCAAAACTGTTATCGCTCTATAAAGGAAAGAAATCAACAAAATAGTCAAAATATGATGTCAGATCCTTTTGGGTTTGGTAGTTTGGATGATATTTTCCGCACTATGAGTAATGAAAATGCAAATCCACAATTCCAAGGTCAACCTAAAGGACAGCGCCCATCTGCCGGCAGTACAGGCCGCGGCAACGGAGGCGGTATTATTGCACAGTACGGTTTAGACTTAACTGCAGAAGCTAAGAACAATCGTATTGATCCAGTCATTGGGCGTGATAAAGAAATAGCACGGGTCATTGAAATATTAAACAGGCGAACCAAAAACAATCCTGTTCTGATTGGTGAGGCTGGTGTCGGCAAGACAGCAGTCGTTGAGGGACTAGCTCAGAAAATTGTTGATGGTGATGTTCCGCAAAAGCTACTCAACAAGAAGGTCATTCGCCTTGATGTTGTTTCTTTAGTTCAAGGTACTGGAATACGTGGTCAGTTTGAGCAACGAATGCAACAACTGATGGACGAGCTAAAGCAACAAAAGGATATCATTTTGTTCATAGATGAAATCCATGAGATTGTCGGTGCTGGTAATGCTGAAGGTGGTATGGATGCTGGTAATGTGCTTAAACCAGCTTTGGCCCGAGGCGAATTGCAGCTGGTCGGTGCAACTACGTTGAATGAGTACCGTGCTATTGAAAAAGATGCGGCGTTAGCTCGCAGATTGCAGCCTGTCCAAGTCAACGAACCAAGCATTGAAGAAACTGTTAAAATACTGAAGGGAATTCAAGGCAAGTATGAAGGGTATCATCACGTTAAATACACTGATGCTGCACTCAACGCGGCGGTTAAACTTTCAAACCGCTATATCCAAGACCGCTTTCTTCCCGACAAGGCCATTGATTTACTAGACGAATCAGGTTCTAAGAAAAACTTAACTATCCAATCCATTGATCCAGCAGTTGTCGCTGAAAAGATAGCAAATGCTGAGAAACAAAAGCAAGAAGCTTTGAAAAATGAAGATTATGAGAAAGCAGCTTATTATCGTGATCAAGTCAATCGATTTAATAAACTGAAAGATTCAAGCATTGAGGAAAACAACGTGCCGGTCGTTACTGACCAAGACATGGAGAAAATCATTGAAGAAAAAACTAAAATTCCTGTTGGAGAATTAAAAGCCAAAGAGAAGCAGCAGTTACGAAATCTGTCGGAGTCGCTTGAGAATCATGTTATTGGTCAGGATGAAGCTGTTAACAAGGTTGCCCGCGCTATTAGACGGAATAGAATTGGCTTCAACAAGTCTGGGCGCCCAATCGGTTCATTTCTCTTTGTCGGTCCAACCGGTGTCGGTAAAACAGAAACGGCTAAACAGCTTGCAAAAGAGTTATTTGGTACGACAGATGCGATGATCAGATTCGATATGAGTGAGTACATGGAGAAGCACTCAGTCTCAAAACTGATCGGATCACCTCCAGGCTATGTTGGTTATGAGGAAGCGGGTCAATTAACCGAAAAAGTACGACGCAACCCTTATAGCCTAATTCTTTTAGATGAAGTTGAAAAAGCTCACCCAGATGTGATGCATATGTTCCTACAGATTTTAGATGATGGCCGTCTGACTGATTCGCAAGGACGCACTGTCAGCTTTAAGGATACAATCATCATTATGACGTCAAACGCAGGAAGCGGTGATGCAGTTGCCAGTGTAGGTTTCGGCGCTGCGGCATCCGGTACAACTCACTCAGTGATCGATAAACTCTCCAAATACTTTAAGCCAGAATTTCTAAATAGGTTTGATGATATCGTTGAATTCAATCCACTGTCAAAGAAGGATCTTGTCTCCATCGTTTCGCTGATGCTAACCGATGTCAATGATATGCTTGCCCAGCAAAACTTAACTATTAATGTAACACCGAAGGTTAAAGAAAAATTAGTAGATCTGGGATATAATCCACAAATGGGAGCTCGTCCGCTGCGTCGTGTTATCCAAGAACAAATAGAAGACAAGCTGGCTGATTATTACCTTGACCATCCAACTGTAAAGGAATTTAAGGCTTCTGTTGAGGATGAAAACATCGTAGTATCTTCACTTAATGATGTTCCAGCATCTAAGTAACTAGTTACCTTTATCAAGCCTAAAAATTTAATATTACTAGAATTAATCTAAGGGGCTGTGACAAAACTAATTGTGTTTTGCCTCAGCCCCTTATTATTTTTCCAAGAAATACTGTTTTAAACTAGCAAACCTTAGTTTAAGCTGCCAAGCTTTATGTTTTTCGAGTTATTACAATTTTTCTTTGTTTCATTTTCTAATTAATAGGTCTATATTAAGAAATGAGTTAACAAAGTACACATGTTCTGCTTTTTAGACATGATTAACATGTATATTTTTGTATAATGTAGTTAGTAGGATAAGGAGGAATTTATATGCACTTAATAGATGTCAGTAACAGTTACTCAAGAAAAATTCAAAGAGAACTAGCACAATCTTCTACTCACTTTATAAAAATTTATACCCTTGGTCGTACAAGAATAGTTTACAAAAAAAGTCCTAGCAAAGAAGAAATTGTCCTTTCAAACAAAATTCGTCAAGTTACGAATGAGGAAATCGATTTTACATTGACCAAACTAACTAATTTAACCAGAAAAGATGTCGAAATCACGAAAACTAAAGACTTGGTCGAGATCATCATCAATGATGGTGCTGATTAAAATTATAAATTTCAGTTCCTACTGTTAATAGTCGGTAAAGACGATTATAATTTATGTATTCAATAACTTATTAAGGTGGTGTTATTATTGTCTTTTTCTGACCTTGTTAAACGCTTAATTACCAGAAACCCTCTTCGCAAAAATAGGCATCCTAAAAGAAACTTCGACTCTGTTTCAGTAACTACTGCTCCCGCATCTCAATCAGCAGCACCTTTCCCAGAGCCAGCAGTAACTGAAAGAAATGTCACAAAGCCCGAAGAGGTTAATCGTCAGAAAGCGATAACGATTGCACCACAAAAAAATATCACTCGCCAAAATGCCTTACTTTTAATTGTTTATCAGGACATCCACAACAAGCTCCTTTTCCCTTCACAAATAATTAGTGGTCAGCTTGGCGAAAAACTAAGAATGCAATTTAAAGTCTTCCCCGACTATAATTTAGTTAGAATCAATGGTTTTACCAGCTATTTTGCTTCTCGTTATGGCATTATTACCTTAACTTACAACAAGAAAGATGCCGGTGTAATTTGGATACTTTGTCGTGATATTGATACTAACTTTTTCTTAAGTGATCCATATCTGATCAGGGGAAAAGTCAAGGAACCCTTTGAACTATATTCCCCTACGCTTGCAGGTTATAACTTGATTCGAGTTAAAGGTAACTTGCGTGGCAACTTTTCTTACGACCAGAAATTTGTCACCTTCTATTATCGACAAAGCAGCTGGAAAGATGTTAGAAAAGTCGAAAACTATTTAAAGATATTGGGTCCGCTTGCAAGTTATGAACAACCACAAGGAAAGGAATTGAATATTTCCTTCGCACTGAACACTGTCTGGCGCACTTTCTCATCAATTACCATGGAAAACGGTGATCTTTGGTACTGTTTAGGTGGGGCAATTTGGATCAAATTTGATCCTCAAAAAGTTGTTTATTCAAATAAACGAGCGGAGTCGACCTTGTTGCCGGCTAAGGCCTCAGTGGAAATCAACAACTTCAAAGAATCACGTGAAGCTCTAGTTGACTTTATTCCAAATGGGAAAGTAGCTGCTTACGACTCTCCATTCGGACAAAAAATCGGTCTTTTTGCAGATAAGACTAAAGTCGTTGTTACAGCTCAAGCTATAAATGATGGGGTCACATGGTTTAAATTGCGTCAAGGAGCTTGGATACCACGGCAGTATCTGAAATTTCTTTAGAACTTCGCTATAAGTCTAACGGAATCATTACCTTTGCCTAAGTCTTCAAATTACTACACGTAGTCCACATTCTATTCATAGCTGAACGAAAAAAACTAGCTACTAAAAATTTGTGCAACATAATCAATAAAAGGAGGAGCTGAGTCAAATTAAAATTTGACCCAGCTCCTCCTTCTATTCCGTATAAACGTGTTACAGTATACCTGTCACTAATTTCGTGCTTGTTTTTTCTTTGTAATAATTTCTAACTACTCAATATTTTATAGTTTAGCTGTCAGCTTAACCTTGGGATATTTATCTTGGAACCATCTTTCTGCAAATTCATTTTCAAATAAAAATAGCGGTCGATCTTGGCGATCTTTGACTAACAAATTCCGTGAAGTTGACATTTTTTCATCTAATTGTTCCGGCTCAATCCAACGCGCTGTTTTTTTACCCATCGGAGTCATTAAAACTTCAGAATGATACTCATTCAACATTCTAAATTGAAACACCTCAAACTGCAGCTGACCGACAGCTCCAAGAATGTAATCCCCTGTACTGTAACTTTTATATAGTTGAATTGCACCTTCTTGAACTAGCTGTTCAATTCCTTTATGAAAAGACTTTTGTTTCATTACATTTTTAGCAGTAACTTTAACAAATATCTCTGGGGTAAACTGAGGCAATTTTTCGAATTGAACAGCCTTTTTACCACTATAAATTGTATCACCAATTTGAAAGTTTCCAGTATCATACAACCCAATGATGTCTCCGGCAACTGCATAATCTAAAGTCTCACGTGTATCAGCCATAAATTGAGTTGAATTAGATAAGCGCATTTTTTTGTTTCCTCGGGTTAAGATGACATCCATTCCACGTTCAAATTTTCCCGAGCATATCCTGACAAACGCTATTCGATCACGATGATTCGGGTTCATGTTCGCTTGAATTTTGAACACAAAACCTGAAAATTCAGTGTCGATAGGTTTGACAACATCCCCCGTCTCCGTATGATGTTCATTTGGTGCTGGAGCAAATTGAAGATAAGCATCTAAAAATGTTTTTACTCCAAAATTAGTTAGTGCCGAACCAAAAAATACAGGAGTCTGTTTACCAGAACTTATCTTTTCAGTATCAAAATTATTCCCAGCATCGTTTAGCAACTCAACTTCGCCCAATACCTGTCGATAGATGCTCTCATCCTTCAATCGGATTGATTGCGCCAATAATTTCTCCCTTGTCATCAAGTTTAACAAAACTTTCCGCCTTATCTTCACGGCGGTAAAGTTCTATTCGCTTGTTGAAAATATCATAGATTCCCTTCAAGCCCTTTCCCATCCCAATGGGCCAATTCATTGGGTATGCTTGAATACCTAAGACATCCTCCAATTCAGTAACTAAATCCAACGGTTCTCTTCCGTCACGATCCATTTTATTAATAAATGTAAAAATAGGTATCCCGCGCATTTTACATACTTGAAATAGCTTTTTTGTCTGTGGTTCTATCCCCTTAGCCGAATCAATCACCATAACCGCTGAATCCACTGCCATTAAGGTCCGATAAGTATCTTCTGAGAAATCTTCGTGCCCTGGCGTATCCAAAATGTTAATTCTTTTATCAGCGTAATCAAATTGCATCACTGAACTGGTAACCGAGATACCACGTTTTTTTTCAATCTCCATCCAGTCAGATTTAGCAAAACTACCAGACTTCTTCGCCTTGACAGTTCCCGCCTTGCGAACAACTCCTCCAAAAAGCAGCAACTGTTCTGTTATAGTTGTTTTACCAGCATCCGGGTGAGAAATAATTGCAAATGTTCTTCGTTTATTAACGGCATCAATCAATTTTTCTTTTTCCATTTCAAACCTCTTTCTTGTACACATTTATAAAATTCAAATTAGACACATTTCAATCATGGATCAAATCCTATTTATTTGTTAAAGCTGATGAACACTTTTTTCCTTTCGCACATGTGCTATTACTAAAGCCGGTGGTAAAGTCACACGAACTTTCATGATACGCGAATCATCAATTTCTTCGGTTACAAGCACTACTCGTTCTTCGGTCTCAATTTTGAGCTTCTCACCATCATTTGGTATGAAGCCCAACTTTGTAATTATATACCCTGCAATTGTGTCAACTTCGTTCACCATCAAAGTTGTACCAAATTCATTATTAAAGTCATCCAACGAAAGTTTTCCTTGCACGATGAATTCATTGTCAGAAATCTTATGATAAATCTGATCAGGCTTGTCAGATTCATCATCAATCTCACCTACAATTTCCTCCAAGAGATCCTCTAACGTAACTAAACCGACAACTCCTCCATATTCGTCAAATAAAATTGCCATTTGATTTTGTGTTTTCTTCATCTCAAACATTACTTCGTCAATTGTCATCGTTTCAGGAATAAACAAGGCGGGCTGCATTACTCTTCTGATTGTAACGTGCTCAAAACCCTCTTTTCGTGCCGTGCGCAATAAATTTTTTATGTGTACCACACCTAAAATATTATCTTTATCCTCATTGTAAACCGGTACACGTGAGTAAGGCATCTGCAAGATAGCGTCAATATTACGATCATTGTCATTTTGAATATCGATCATAAAGCATCGGTTCGTGCAACCATCACTTCACGGGCCATTTTGCCGTGCATGGAGATAACCCCCTCAATCATCTCAAAGGCTTCATTATTGAGTTCCCCGTTTTCTCTTTCGTGTGTGATCATATCGATAATCGTTTTCCATGAAGCTTTATTCGAAAACTCTTTTTTCACAGGTTTGGCTATTTTTAAACTAACTTTATTTAAAAACCATGTACAAGGATAAAATATTCGTCCGAAAAATACCGCCAAACGATAAAAGTGCGTAAAAGATTTAGTTGGATTATTGTCAATCACTTTGAGAGGCAATATATACATTAATGGATACAAAACACAAGCTAGCAGACAATTGACGAGGACAAAGTAAACAATACCATCTAAGGTCAGACCGTACAGACTTAAACAAATAAGAGTCACAATAGCTGCATCCATCGCTATTAGAAAAACAACCGCCAGCTTTATCGCGCTTAAGTATTTGGCAAACCTTGTAATTTTTTCTGGATCTTTTTTTATATCATTATTTGTTTTCAGCAACGAAAAAGCCGTGACTGAAATTGAAAGGGAACATAAAACTAACGCTATTAAAATTATTAGCGACCATCCTATAGGTACAGAATATAAGCTCATATCAGTCCTTACTCCAATTCTAAAAATTAATCTTACCTCAGACTGTTCTTCTCACCCATTTCATTTTGGAACGCGAATAATATCACCGGATTTCAGTTGACTGTCTGAATTCATACTATTTATCTCTCGAATTTTATCAGCTGTCGTGGCATACTTTTGTGCCAAGCCTTCTAATGTGTCACCATCTGAAACATTAATAGTCTGCGTATTTTTCATTAGGTTTGCTTTACTTTCACTTGCTGCTTTGGCGGAACTTTCACTTGCTGCCGCCGCTGATGAAGAGGACGCAGCTTGGGAGGAAGATGCTTTTGCTTTTGACTCTGATTCTGATACTGCTTTTGTGCTACTCTGACTTTCAGAGGATTTTTGTTTTTTGGACACTGATTTTTGCGTTTGTTTATTCTTCTCAGCAATTGTTTGACTACTTTTGCTATCACCAAAACCAGCAAAAATATGACTGTCAAAACTAAGCCAAACGGCAGCCACAATTACTACAACCGCTAAGATACCAACAATGTACTTCACTTTACTTTGACTATTTTTACTTTGTGATATATCCTTCTTATCTTTTGTAATAATGCTTTCCTTATTCACTGGGTCTGCACCATGTTCTTTATAAAATGCTTTTCGCATTCTCGGCTCATCTTTACGAGTAAAACCGTGTTTGAACTGTTCAACTTTGAATGTTTCGTAAACTGAAGCAACATCAAAATTCAGCCGTTTTTTTTGATTTTCCGCAAGATAATCATTTTTTTCTGGCAAGCTTAATGCCCGGAACCAATTGATGTGGTATTCAAATTGTTCCAACACATCACGCGTTGGTCCAAAACCCTGAGCTACACCAAAATTGAGCCAGAGAGTTCTTTCGCAGAAACGCTCTATGTTAAATACATTTGTATCCGCAACAATAAAGGAAACCCCCATATCTTTAAGCGCTTGAATTTTTTGAGCCACTTTTATGTGGAATATGTTATCCAAATTATTCAAAACACTATCTAGCAGCACTAACTTAGGTGCCACAAAAAGAGCTATTCCCAAACTTAGCCGTGCGTAAACTCCAAGTGAATAGTCACGTACGGGGCGGTACAACCATTCACCTAGATCTACAAAATTAACGATCGCATTACATAAATGACCAACCTTTATTTCATCAAGATCAGCCGCCATAATTGCCTTTCGAATATTTTGCAGTCCCGTCAGGTCTTCCTCTAAACCACGACTCGCACTTGCGCGGTTGATCTTGCCATCAATAGTTATGAATCCTGTCGTCTGTTTAACAGTTCCAGCTAAAATATCAATCAGTGTCTGTTTCCCAGAACCGTTCGTTCCAATTACGCCGATTGCCTCACCTTGGACAATATCCAGCGAAACACCGCGGAGTTCCCAAAAACTTTGTTTTTCATCTAGTGGAAGTTTCGTTTTTCCAAGATCCTTTTTATCCAATACTAGCGGTTCATTTTTAGTAATATACTTTATTTCCATTTTTCCCATAATTATTCACCCAATATTTTGTTTACGTCGAAACTGACGGTCGTTACTATCACAATAAAATGCAACATCGTTGCTACAATAAAAATAGCCTCGGTTGACATAAAAATGTTACCAAAGCCTAAACCCACTTATTTTTCTAGTTCATTCCTAAATCATCTTTTATTCTTGCTGTCGAAATACCTTTGGTACGCGGCAAATAAACGACCTCACAGTAATCCTTCAAAAAATCAAATTTACCTTTCCAATCATCACCCATCACAAAAAGGTCGATCTTGTACTTAATAACATCATTTATTTTTTGATCCCAATTTTGCTCAGGTATCACTTGATCAACATACTTGATCGCTTCCAAAATATACTTTCGATCTTCATATGAGGTATACGCTTTTTTTCCCTTGATTGCATTAAACTCATCAGTCGAAACACCAACCGTTAAATGATCACCTAAAGCTGCTGCTCGTTTTAATAACCTAACATGACCTTTGTGCAATAAATCAAATGTTCCGTACGTAATAACTCTCTTCATTTTTTTCAACCTCATTGTTCAACTCGAAATCAAATCTTTCAATATAACCAGAAGAGCTACGAGCCCTAAAAAGGTTACTGTTCCACGCGAACTTCCAGCAGCAACAGGAACAGATCCCCATGAACTGACGGCACTTCTATAAACTTAATATACAATAACATAGTTGCATAATACCGTCAATCACGCTAAAAAGCAGCACCTATTTTGAACCATTGTCCTTTTCCAAGCGATATATATCCACAAAGTATTTAATGACGACTTTCAAAACTGCATATGTCGGAATTCCCAAAATCATTCCCATTAAACCAGCAATATTTCCAGCCACCAGAAGCAAGACAATAATCGTTAGCGGATGAATATCCAGCGACTTCCCAATGACATTCGGGTAAATAAGATTGCCGTCAACCTGCTGTACTATCACACAGATCACAATAACGGTGAACAACATTTTGGGGGAGATAAAGATCGCCAAGATCAAAGCCGGAAGCAAACCGATGTAAGGCCCCAAGTAAGGAATTATATTGGTAATGCCCGCTAAAACTCCCAGCAAAAATGCATAAGGCATTCCTACCGCCCAGTAACCTAAAAAGGTAAAAGTTGCAACAAACGCGCACTCGATAGCTTGCCCGCCAATATACTTAGAGATCGTATCTCCCATTTTCCCTAATAAAACTTCCGTTTTATCAGCGGGACGTGCCGGCAGCATTTTTTTAATGTTTGGAACCAGTCTATGACCATCTTTCAACATATAAAATAACATGAATGGGACAGTTATTGCTGTTACAGTAATGCTGGTTATTGTACCAATTACTGTTCCTAAACTAGTTGTGACATTGCCCATGAATCCCTGCAAAGATTCCTCAACTGTTTTTTCAAATTTTCCAGTGTAACTTTCAAGATTTAATTGTCTAATCCATTCATAGCGATTCAACTCAGTGTAATACTGATTGAAAATCTCCTGCAGTTTAGCAAGGTATGTAGGTGTTTTAGCTATTAATTGTCCAATTTGTGAAGCCAACAACGGAATTAAAAAAATTAACGCCAGTGCAACAATCGTTGCTAATAGTACGAAAACAATAACAACAGCTAAAGTACGGCTAATCTTGATATTTCTGATCTTGATCCTCATCAGCATGTTCACTAATGGTCGAAACAAATAATACAGAAATCCAGAGATGATGACTGGTGTAAATAGTGTTGAAATAAAGGTACCTATTGGTTCAAAAACAAAACCAATGTTAGAGCATACCCAGACAATAGTTGCCAAAAGCAGCAATTCAACTGTCCAAAATAAAATTTTCGATTTTTTAAAACTTTCAAACATTAAAATAACCATCCTTACAATATTTGCTGCAAAATCAACCGCTATCAGCCCAAATGTGTCAAAAAAAACTGTAATCACAAACCAAAGGACTTTGTAACTACAGATTTTTTGTTATAAACTGAGACATTCACTGCCGCCGTGACAACTCGAGATACCTTTTATACCAAATCTCGACGTATTCCTTCGAAAAGGGCCCCTTGCCTTGGTTTATCCAATCAACAAGTGTCAAAACATTATGCTTTAATATCTTGTCAATCTCATTTGAATAATGCCACTGTGCCCCATGCTCCTCATACTCATCAACGTCCAATAACTTTTTCTCTCCATTAGGAAAAACTTTGACATCAAGATCATAATCAATATACTTCAAAGCTTCCCTGTCAAGAACAGCTGGTGATGCAAGATTACAATAGTAAGACACTCCATTATCCCGAATCATCGCAATGATGTTAAACCAGTAATGTTTGTGGAAGTAGACCAGCGCGGGCTCCCGTGTGACCCAACGTCGACCGTCAGATTCAGTTACCAATGTATGGTCATTACATCCAATCAAAGCATTCTCACTCGTCTTCAGTACCATCGTGTCACGCCACGTTCGGTGTAAACTACCGTCATGTTTATAACTCTTGATGGTGATGAATTCACCTTCTCTTGGCTCTTTCGACTGACGCATTAAAAACCCTGCCTTCTATAAACACAGGTGTATGTTACACCGATATCATTCATATTATAGCAAATTTATTCAAAAAAACCTAAAGTTTATTGCATGTTTTCTTGAACTTCCAAACTTTTTTAATGCGCCAGTAAAAAATGATATAGTTTTGAATCAAACGCTATATTAAAAGGTCTATTAGCATTTGAATTGTTTGTCTGCAGAATCACAGCCTGCTGCCCATCAGCTGAGATATCGCTATTGTCTCGTAACCATACTCAATTCCGTGGAAATGATAACCATTATGTATACCCAAGCTATTAAATGGCTCCATATACTTTAGATGGTAAAGTCCAGAACTATACGTATTATTAGGTGGAAATACAGTATATAGTTCAGTTGTATATTTAGCGTTCAACACGCCACCCGTGATAAAGGCACGCAGCATTTTGTACAGGTCACCGTTTGTCATATACAGATTTCCAGTGCCCAACTCATTAGTATACTGATATCCCTTCTCACTCACAGGCATTCTGTAATCCCGTTTGTTTCCAGAACTATAGGCAATAGTCCTTCCGTCCGTCAGCTTATAATAGTCATTGAAAAAGTAAGTATTTCTTAGACCCAAGGGCTTTTGAATCATTCGTCTAAACTCATCATAGTAACTTCTCTTCGTCACTTTTTGAATTATCCCAGCCAGCAAGACAAAATTAGCGGGTTCATAATTCTGCTTGCCAATGTTTTTGGGATTTACCCTTACATTTTTTACATCGTATTTCACAAACTGATCCTGCGACATTGCTTTTACAGGCAAACTTTTTAAAGAAATACCCGAAATCATGTTGAGCATCTCTCTTAACGTGACCAAGCTGCCATAGCCGATACTGGGAAAGTACTTAGAAAGTTTGTCGTTAAGTGATACACGACCCTCTTGAACAAGCTTCATCAGCATCACCCCTGTCGCACCTTTTTGAACCGAACCAATTTGAAAAAGTGAATTGGGTGAATTCTTCTTATTTTCTAATCTCTCTGCGTAACCATACCCTTTTTGAAAGATAACCTTCCCATTTTTGATAATCAACGCTGTTCCGATAAAGCCATCATTTTTTAATTCATTTTCCACAAAGTTCGTGACTATTTTTTCATGCTTATCCTTGACAGTTGTTGCGAACTGGTCTCGCTTTCGTTCAGGTGTTTCTATTTTCTGAAGCGCCGGTGTTTTTCCTTCATTAACCACACTTGGTGTATTACTTTCTATCATTTGCTTACGTTCATTTAGTCTATGTCCTATAAAAATGCCGGTCAAAAGCGCAATTAAAAGAAACGCCACTATCCATTTGTATCTTTTCTTTGTCATCATAAATTACCTGCCAATAATAAAAATAAACAGCTTTTCAAGCTGTTAGATTACATTTGTCCACATACTACCTACTTCTTCTTGTCAGCTTAACGACAGCCTCGCACCTCGCAGTTTGTGGAAACATGTCAATCGATTGGATATACTCAACTCGATATTCCTGCGCCAACTTGACCAGATCGCGCGCTAAAGTAGAAGGATTGCATGAAACATAAACAAGCTTTTGAGGTTTGACGTATAAAATAGTTTTTATCAATTTAATATCCAACCCGGTCCGCGGTGGATCGACAACTATAGCACTGGGGACAAACCCTTTTTCAATCCATCGTGGTATCACCTCTTCAGCTTTTCCTGTCTCATAAGTTGTGTTAGTGTACCCATTCAGCTTGGCATTAAACTGCGCATCTTCAATTGCTTCAGGGATAATATCCATTCCACGTACTTCTTTGGCTTGCTCCGCAACGAATAATCCAATCGTCCCTACTCCACAATACGCGTCAAGCAAAATTTCATCTGGCTTCAAGGCTAACGCTTTTTTAATTTCCGTATACATTTTCTCTGTTTGTTCAGGATTTAATTGAAAAAAAGCACGCGCAGATAGTTTGAAGCTAATATTGCCTAACTTCTCCATCAGATACTCTCTTCCCGCTAGATGGATCGTCTTATCTCCCCAAACCAGAGCATGTCTTCCTTTATTAATATTTTGCATAACAGAGACTACCATAGGCAGTTCTTCCTCAATTTTCGCCAGTAATACTTTCTTTTGCGGAAGTTTAGCTGAATTTGTGATAAAAGTTAATTGTATATTTTTCTCAGCACGCGATTCGCGTACAACCAATGTTTTTACAATTCCTGAATTCTTCTTCTCGTCATAAATCGGTACTTCTAATTCTTGCAACATTCTACAGACTGTACGGATAACCTTCAATGTTAAGGGGCGTTGCGTACTAAAAGTCGGTAATGCAACCAAATCATGGCTGTTGCGTCGATAAAGTCCCGCAATTACCTGCCCGTGCACATTTTTACGCACTTGAAACTGGGCCTTATTCCGATACTCAAACGGTTTCTCCATACCAATCGTAGGCAAAATTTTGTATTTTTTGTAGCCAGAAGGTTTAAACTTTTCAAGCGCTTGTTTAATAACATCCCGTTTAAACTCTAACTGTCCTTCATAATTCAGATGTTCTAATTCAATACCACCAACATCATACTTATCTTTTTTTTCAACTCGCTTCTGGCTTTGTCGTCTGATTCTGTGTATTTTGGCAGTTGCATAATTGCTCTCAACATCTACAACTTCGGCAACAATTACCTCCTGTGGCAAAGCACCCGCGACAAAAATTACTTTGTGTTTAAAATACCCGATACCCTCCCCATTTATACCCAGACGTTTAATTGTGAGTGGAAAACGCTGTCCGATCTTAATTGGATAATCATTTTTTCTTTGTCTTCGATAATCTGCTGCCATTATTTTCTCCCTTTAAAATATTATAAATAATTATAGCATGTCTCTTTGAATATTTTATAATCCGCACTAAATTGTTATAATAATTGTAATGGTTTATAAATCACTATCAAAGGATGATTGCGCCTTGAAAATAACTAAAATTCAACTTCAAAAAAGAAAGGGACGCTTTAATATCTACATTGATGGCAAGTATTCATTTTCACTGAGTGAAGACGTACTTGTTAAATATCATTTGTTTAAAGATCAAGAACTGACAAGCACACAAATTGAGAATCTCTCCAATGCTGATGAGACAGCTAAAGCTCACTCAAAGGCACTCACTTACCTTTCTTCCCAGCTAAGAACTGAAAAAGAGGTAACTGATTACTTGAAGAAACACGATATCTCTCCTGAAAAGATCCAACTTGTTCTTGAAAAGTTACGCTATGAAAAATTGTTGGATGATAAAAAATATGCGGAAAGTTATATTAGAACAATGATGAAAACCTCAGATAAGGGTTTCAAAGTAATTCGCAACAACCTTCGCTCTAAAGGGGTCCTTGAAAAAACAATCGAAGATGCCGAAAAAGAATACAATAGCTCCTATATGATACAAAAGGGGATTGCTTTAGCCAAAAAATATGAAAGACAGTACTCTCGCTATCCTTTTAACCAGAAAATTCAGAAAATAAAGCAGCGCTTTTTAGCTAAGGGATTCTCTTCAGAGGAACTGCGCGCAATTACTGACAGCGTTGACTTTGGAAGGAATGAAGATGCCGAAAAACAGCTTTTGCAAGAACAAGCTACAAAACTATGGCACAAATACCATTCAACAATTCCTAAACAACGCTATTTTAAAGTAAAGCAGGCCCTTTACCGTAAGGGCTTCTCATTAAGTGAAATTGAAACTGTGCTTGCAAATTTCACCGAGTAAAACATTAATACTTTATTGTTTCTTCAAAACACCGGGCAGAATCAAACAAAGGGTTAAACCAAAATGGAAATAACACATTTTGGTTTAACCCTTTATTCTTCATGGATAAGGCCTTCCAGAAAACTCTGTACTATCAATAAACGCACCTGTTATATTTACAATACAAATTGCCCAATTCCATATCTTTAACTTTCATTTATCATAATTATTACGTAAGTATTTGCGTAATTTACCTTCTTTAGGTTTTATGATATTATGCTGCCGATACTCTAGAGTTGCATTAAGGCTGGCACCTAACATTATGACCCAGCCAGAATAGTTAAGCCAAAACAAAAGTACAATAAAGGTTCCAATTGTTCCATAACTTAGGACAGACCTAGCAAAATAATGTACATAAATCGAAAAGCCTTGCGCTAAAATAATCCAACCGACAGTCGCAAGTAACGCACCTGGGAAAACGAGCAACAAATGAAGGTTGGCATTCGGCAAGAAATAATACATCAAACTCAAAATGATAAACAACCCAAAAAAGGTAAGCGGCCATTTTAATCTGCCAAATATCCCAACAAACTCAACTGGTAAATTTAAAATTGGTGTGATATAACTTAGTACCATCTGACCAAAACTAAATAGGATAATAATTGAGATCAGCAAAATAGCAAAAACAATTGTCAAAAAAAAGGAAATCAATCTTGCTGTAATGGCTCCCTGTGAATCCTCAACATCATAGGCATTATTCATTGCTAACTTTAAAGCGTTGATCCCCTTGCTAGCCGCCCACAAGGCTACAAGAGCACTAATTGAAATTAGCCCTCCGCTTCCTCTATTTAAAAAAGATATAACAATTGGATGCAGTGTTTCATAAATCGTCGCCGGAACTGCAGTTTCTAAGTATGATAACACCGTTCCCGCTTTTATATTCAACAGCGGTAAAACATTACCCACCAGAATAATAGATGGAAAAAACGCTAAAAGAGAATAGTATGCGATCACAATTGACGTATTACTGATATCAATATCAGTTGCACGCTGAAACATTGATTTTATTATTTTGATTATTTCTCCAATACTGCTTTTTCCCCCTTTAATCATTTCCACCCCCAACATCTGTTAACTAAATAATCCTATTCACCAATCTACGATATATACGGGCTCAGATTACCACAATAATCCCTCTCAGTCACTCAACTTGCACTAAGACGCGTATTTTTTTATTCATTATCATTTGTCACGGAAGATGAAACTGTTGACGATCCCTTCATGCTTGGAACGATTAATTTTGCACCAGGATTTATAGTTCCTGTATCTAACTTATTCAAATCCATTAACTCGGTTGTCGTCGTATGGTATTTTTCTGCTATAATTGTTAAACTGTCCCCATACTTCACAGTATATGAGCCATATTTTTTCTTACTTGCACTGCTTTCAGACTGTGTTTTTTGAGCCTTATCAGGATCTGGATCGCTACTACTGGAGTTTTTGACCACTGTGGAGCTTTTGACACTCGTTTTTTCAGCCTGAGACGAACTCTTAGTGGTTCCATATTTTTCTCTAGCAATACTCTGTTGTTTTTTGTATTCGGCCTTCTGCGCACTCTTGTTGTCACTGAATGAACTATTCAATCTTGCACGAATGTTTTCATTTTTCCACCCAAAGAAACCAAGCAGCAAAATAATAATAGCTACTGCCGTGCCTTGTATTAATTTTTTATGTCCTTTGTGTGCTTTTTTCCTTGCCATTGTACTCTCCCCCTGAAATCAGTCTCCTATCAATCATAAATAATTATTAAATATAAATCAAATAATTTCAATAAAAATATTGCGTGTGTACAAAAAATAAACCGGGACCAAAAGTTATCTGTTCCCGGCAACTTACTATATCCTTTTTTAATAATTGAGCTTATGAATCCAAGAAAAGAATAACTAACTCTTCTCATTTTCCAAAGCTAATTTACTTTAAAGTTTTTGATAATTCTTTGATGTATGCTCGTAGGTCATCTTTAACCTCAGGGTGTTCAAGGCCAAATTGAATCGAAGTCTTCAAATAACCAAACTTATACCCTACATCAAAACGTTCTCCTTTAAACTCATGTGCAAAAACACGTTGAATTTTGTTCAAGCGGTCAATTGCATCGGTCAGCTGGATCTCGTTACCTGCTCCTGGCTTTTGAGTTTCTAACATTCCAAAAATTTCAGGAGTCAGCAAGTAACGTCCAATAATTGCCAAATCGCTAGGAGCTTTCTCAACTTCAGGCTTTTCAACGAATTTCTTAACATCATACAAACCTTTACTTGTCTCCGATCCCGGATCGATCACGCCATACTTATATACTTCCTCATGTGGAACATTCATGACCGCAAGTGTTGAAGCATGCGTCTGATCGTAACGATCGATCAATTGCTTAGTTAAAGGAACCTTGTCGCGCATTAAATCATCACCCAGCATGACAACAAAGGGTTCATTTCCAACAAAATCCTTTGCCATCAAAACTGCATCACCAAGGCCTCGCGGATGGGACTGACGAATAAAGTATAAATTGATATCTGTTGTCTGTTCGACTAGTTTTAGCAACTCTGTTTTGCCTTTTTCTTTTAAATTCTGCTCAAGTTCTGGAACAGAATCAAAATGATCTTCAATTGGGCGTTTGCCTTTACCAGTAACAACAAGTATATCTTCTATTCCTGATTTTTTTGCTTCCTCGACAATATATTGAATCGTTGGTTTATCAATTATTGGCAGCATTTCTTTTGCCAATGCTTTAGTTGCTGGAAGGAAACGTGTTCCCAATCCAGCTGCTGGAATAACAGCTTTTCTGACTTTCATTATGATAGCTCCTTATCTGTTAGCGTTATCAGAATACATAGATTATTATAGCATTCTTGTCCTGCAAAACAAGTGAAAAAATTTTTCCAGCCTGTCTTTCAATCTTGGGACTTTGTGAACACCAAGAATCACGACGATATTGCTTTAGAAGATCTATTTCAACAGATATTTCTTATCTCTTTCAGGATCTTGGGAAGTTAGGATCTTAGGACCATCATTCGTGATAGCCAATGTGTGTTCATATTGACACGACAAACTCCCATCGGCAGTTCTCGCTGTCCAGCCATTTGGATCATCCATTTCTGCCTTCCAAGTTCCCATGTTAATCATTGGTTCAATCGTAATCGTCATTCCAGCTCTCAACCGCAAGCCTTTACCTGCTTCACCGTAATGAGGAACGTTAGGACTTTCATGCATCGTCGGACCAATGCCGTGTCCAATAAATTCACGAACATCACCATAGCCATTCTCATCTTCCGTGAAATGTTGAATAGCTGCACCGATATCGCCAATTCGATTACCTACTTGTGCCTGCTCAATTCCCAAGTATAAAGCATCCTTAGTTACTTTCATCAAATGATCTATCTCAGGTGTCGACTTTCCAACAACATAAGACCAACACGAATCGCTCATCGCTCCATGATAATTAACCACCGTATCGACCTTAATCAAGTCGCCGTCTTTCAAAATCAAATTTTTGCGAGGGAAACCATGACAAATCTCGTCATTTACACTTACGCAAGTTGCGTATTTATAGCCTTCAAATCCAATCTGTTCTGGAATCGCATCATGCTCTTTATAATATTTAAGAGCGAATTTTTCAATTTCCCAACTGGAGATCCCTGGTTTGATGATGTCTCTGAGTCCTATATGCATACCTGCAAGAATAGCACCAGATTTTTGCATTTCTTCGATCTCACGTGGTGATTTTAATGTAATCATTATTTCTGAATTCCTCCCATTTATCTTCACTACCCATTATAACTTAATTTCTTGAAAATAGTGCAATAAGTTTATCTCAGGCATATAACATCAATTGTTATCGTCCGCTATCCTTGTTATCTGTTATAATGTTTCATAGTGAAATATTATGAAAGAGGGTATTTTAATGGCTAAAGCCAAAGTAGTATTTGCATCTATTACCGGCAATAATGAAGATGTGGCTGATATTATTTCTGAAGCTCTTGAAAGCAAAGGACTCGAAGTTGATACAGAAGAGATATCGCAGTGCGATGCCGCAGATTTTGAGGACGTTGATATCTGTGTTGTAACCCCTTATACCTACGATGAAGGAGCCCTTCCTGATGAAGGAATGGATTTCTTCGAAGATCTCGCCGAACTTGATCTAGCTGGCAAGATTTACGGAGTCGCCGGTTCAGGCGATACTTTCTATGGTGAATATTACTGTGTTGCAGTCGATAAATTTGACGAAGCATTCACACAAGCTGGTGCCACCAAGGGAGCCTCAAATGTCAAAATCAATTTGGCACCGGATTCCGATGAAGACATTAAACAATTAGAGGACTTCGCTGACTCATTAATCACTGCATACAATAAAAATAACTGATGTATCTTCTGTCAGCATCCCTAAGGAGCTAGGTTAAAATTTAACTTTTGACCCAGTTCTCCTATTTATTGCATATAAACGTTCTCTGGCTAGTTCGAATTACTCATGCCAAAAAACTCACTATGCTCATATTTTCGCGTTAGTTCCTAAATTTCACTGATTTTGTAATGCCTTAAAAGTAATGGAATATTAAAATAACCCCTACTTGACTTCACATGGACATTGTTTGTAATGTACAATACTTGAAGATAGTCAGGAGGGGCTTTTTGTGCAGTTTTCCTTTGAAAAAAAACGTAATAGTTCGTTGTATCTCAAATATACATTAATTTTTTCATTTGTTTCACTTTTTGTTTATGGCACTTATTTGCTAACTGGTCATTCACTTATCTGGCGCCTTGATGGTGCGCAACAACATTTACCGCTTCTTCAGGAATATCAGCAATTGCTGCATTCTTTTTTGCATAATCCTTTTCAAAAACTGCCCCAATGGTCATGGAGTTTAGGTGCTGGTGGCGATATTTTCCAAATTTATAGTTACTACGTACTGGGGGATATTTTCAGCTATTTGACCTTGTTATTTCCCACCAGCAAAATCGTATTTGTATACCAATTCTTGATTGTTATCCGTCTTTACTGTGCTGGAGCTGCTTTTTGCTTTTTCGCTTCGCACTTTAAATTTGCTCAACCAGTAATAATCACAGGGTCACTAATTTACATTTTCAATGCTTTTTTACTGTACTCAAATGTTGCCCAGCCTTTTTTCACAATCCCTTTTATCATTTTTCCTTTACTGATCATCGCTATTGAACGTGTTTTACAGGGATTATCCATCTGGCCTTTAATTATTGTTTTTTGCTGGATGCTCTTTAATAACTTTTATTTTGCTTACATGTTAGGTATTGGCGCAATCATTTTCCTTGTCTTGCGTTATCTGTTATATTACCGAAAAAAGATTCCCTTGCTGCAAATTTTTATTAAATTAAGTTTCTGTACTCTAATGAGCCTTTGCCTAACTGCTATTGTTCTTATTCCTGAAGTAATGGCGGTTCAAAATTCAACCCGTAACGGCGCTGTCTTTGCTAATGGACTAAAACTGTATCCCTTTTATTATTACCTTGCACTCCCTTCACAACTAATAAACGGTGGTAATCGCGATTTTTATTTTTGGAGTGCACTCGGATTTGCCAGCATCGTCTTCTTTGCCATCATCTACATTCTAGCTAAATGGAGACGCTACCCCCTCCTTGCAAGCATCTTTATGATAGGCGGCATAATGCTTCTCTTTCCTCTTTTTGGTGCCCTTTTTAACGGATTTATGGCTCCTTCTAACCGTTGGACGTTAATGCTTGCGCTCCCATTGTCGTTTGCGTGCTGTATCTTAATTACCAATGTTTCCAAACTTTCATCCAAACTCATACATTTATTTCGTAACTTACTCATAATCTACTCTGTATTCATTATTTCCTGTTATTATTTTCAGAATGATGAGAAAATATTTATTCCACTTTTGTTTTTGTTTGTAACTTATGGGGTGCTTGCTTTTTATTCACAGCATCACACAACAAAAGTTTTCCCTATCTTCCTTGTCTTGGTCCTGTTGAACGTGACTTTGAATGCAGTCTATTTTGAAGCACCTTATAACGGCGGTTATTCTAATGAGATGCTTCCACTAGGCTCATATAACAAGCTCGTCAAACAACGATATGCAGGCCTTAATACTGACCTGAAAGATACAAAGGACTATCGTGTTTCCACGATAAGCGGTAATTATTCTCTTGGATCAGGATTTCATATGTACAATACACTGCCGAGTAACACTAATTCCATTAGTTCTTACTACTCTCTGCAAAATAAAAATATAGGATCTTTCGCCAATATAATGCAGAATTCACAATTTGAAGCAAATATTCCCTTAGCTCAGCTTGATGACCGGACTGTTCTAAACAATTTCTTTGGCGTCCGCTACCTATTCACACAGCTTAATCGGACAAATGACCAGAAAATTCCAGCTGGATATAAGCTTGATAAAGTTAGCACATTGATCTCTGACGCTAATCAGAATGCTTCTCAAAACAGTCAGACTCAACGATATCGTAGTGATTATGCTTTTCCTTTGCTTTACTGGCAAGATCGCGCTTTTTCACGTTTAGATTATGCTAAGCTGTCCCCTACTCAAAAAGAACGAGCTTTAGCAGCTGGGGTTTTCTTAGGGACCAAATCGAGTAAACATTTAAAAAAAGCATCTGTCCGCAATGAAGTCAAAAACATTGATTATCAGCTAATATCCAGCAGAGGAAACATTGTTTCGCCAACTGATATCCAGCGAAAAGACAGTGCTGAGTCTTACCTGATCGTACTCAAAAATCCGAATGCATTCAAAAATTGCGAACTGCATTTAGAGTTCAGTGATATTAGTTATACACCAGAAACGTTGCAGAATCAGCTGGAGCTTGAGCAACAGAAACGTCGTTCTACCGCGGTCAATAGTCCATTGATGTTAAATGATTCTCTTAGTTACTACCAAAACCTCCGCTATCACATTCTCCAGGGGACGCCCGACAGCAGTTTTTCATTAACAGCTGTTTCACCGTTGACATCGGCAACGATTAAACAACCTAAGCAAAACGAATTGTCATTCTACAAAACTGTTAATAACGGTATTCTCAATATGGGATATTTTACTACCTTGCCGTCCAGTTTGGAACTAACACCATCAAAAATTGGTAACTATCATTTCAAACTAAAAATTACAGCTGAAAAAATAGACAAACGGTACTTTGCAGAGGTCAAAGAAATTCAAAAAAACGGCCTGAAAAAACTGCAATTTTCTCGTAACAGTGTTTCTGGCATCATTACTACTTCGCACACTGGTATTCTCACTTCAGCTATCCCATATTCTAAGGATGGCATGCAAGTGATAACGGTACTCCTGTGCATGTACGTAAGACAAATAATGCATTTGTCGGGATTAAATTAAAACCTGGAAAACACCAGATAAAGCTAACCTATCAAACACCAGGATTAAAGATGGGACAGCACTTCAGCTTGGTGGGAATTATGCTTCTTGCTATCAGCATTTTAGTAATCAAAATTAGAAAAAAGAGAGCTTGAAACTCTTTTTGATAGCAGACAACTCATGTTTCAAAGTCATCTAGTTAAAAGAACCACTAAAAAGGAAAAAATATTAGGGAAGGAAAGATTCCATGTGAAGGATGGGGAATGGCTAAATTAGAGGATGCTTCTATGGCAGACATGTGAGGTTAAGAAGCAAGATCCTCCCATTTTTTTCTACATGCGCACAAAAAAGGAAGCCTTTACTAATTTTCTTAAGGCTTCCCTAGTATTGAAACTTATTTACACACTACCACTATGCTTAAAAGATACATCTAGACAGGACTAAAATAGTTGTCCCTTAACTAACTAGTTGTTTTCTAATTCGATTCACCGAAACAACAGGCGAAAGTATGGGAAATTTTACCGCACAAATAATCTTCGTCTCTATCGGGGTATTTTTAGTTTTTCATTATTTTCTAAAATTATCTAAATCTAAAATTTTGTCTTTTATCGCAGTTCCCCCATGTGTTCCTTCGGGGTCATGTGCAATCGTATACTTAAGATGTTCCAACACATCAATAATTTCACGCAATTCTTGAACTTCTTGCGATATTTTTTCATCGGTTTCATTCGAATTACTGACGGCTTGTAGGTTAACCAAATCCTTTGTCATTTCCTGATAACGCAAAATTGCAAAAACAACGTTCATATTTGAGGAAATAGTTCGCGTATTCTCTATGTCGGGATGTTTTTCTATAAGATTAAATAATTCAGGATAATATCTGAGTGCGATCGTATATCCTGCAAAGTAACGATTAAATACATGTTCCTCAATGCCAAAACCGTAACGATCTACTTTTTTTTCACTCACACCTATTCCTCCTATAAGCACTATTAAAAATCAAACGGTCTTCGTTCCTGGGCACCGAAGAAATATCGCAGACTTTCAATAATTCGTTCAGCTGCATGACCATCCCCATAAGGATTGTTTGCCTCTGACATCCCCCTATAGGCTGCTTGATTATCAAGCAATTTTTCCATCTCTTTTTTCACACTATTAAAGTCGGTTCCAATTAATTTTAACGTTCCAGCAGCTACTCCTTCTGGTCTCTCGGTAGTGTCGCGTAACACCAAGACTGGTTTTCCTAATGCTGGCGCTTCCTCTTGAACTCCACCGGAATCCGTCATAATGAAGTAACTTCTCGCACTAAGATTATGAAAATCAACTACATCCAACGGCTCAATTAAATGAACTCGCTCAATGTCTCCAAGTATTTCACGTGCCGTTTCACGCACTTTAGGATTTAGATGCATTGGATAAATAACGTCAACTTCAGGATGATTCAGTAAGACATCACGCACTGCTGCAAAAACATTTTTCATTGGTTCACCTAGATTTTCACGCCGATGCATTGTCAACAAAATTATTTTGTGCTGCGCCTCTATCTCTTTTAGTGCATCATGCTCGTATCCCTCATGAATAGTCTCTTTCAGAGCATCAATTGCAGTGTTTCCAGTTACAAATATTTTTTCTTTATCGTGCCCTTCCTCTAGCAAATTGTTTTTACTTTGCTTGGTAGGTGCAAAATACAGATCGCTGAGAACATCAGTCATCTGACGATTCATTTCCTCAGGATATGGCGAATATTTATTCCATGTCCGCAGTCCAGCTTCGACATGCCCCAATGGAATTCTTTGATAGAATGCAGCTACACTTGCTGCAAATGTTGTTGTTGTATCACCATGTACTAGAACAATATCTGGTTTATTCTCTACAAGTACTCTATCCAATAATTGCAAAACGCTAGCCGTTATTTCGCCAAGTGTTTGATTAGCATGCATTATATTCAAATCATAATCGGGCTGAATGTTAAATGTTTTTAAAACCTGATCCAGCATTTCACGGTGTTGTGCTGTTACAACTGTTATGGCTTCGAACTCATCACTGTGTTTTTTTAATGCTAACACCAGTGGAGCCATTTTAATTGCTTCTGGTCGAGTACCAAAAACGGTCATTACTTTAATTTTTTTCAAAAACAATCAACTCCAGTATATTATTCCTTAGCTACATTGTACTACAAAACACATGCAGCAAACATTCTTATTAGCAAATAAGACAGCCTCTCCGCTTAGAGACTAAAAGGGTTGCGCCCAAAATAACATTTGGACACAACCCTCTTCTATTCAATAATGCGCTTGATCGGAATCGAACCGATGACCTACCGCTTAGGAGGCGGTCGCTCTATCCTGCTGAGCTACAAGCGCATTCCATAATAACTAACAACCATATAAGTATAAAAACTTATGTCATTAAAGTCAATACTAATCGTATTTTCAACTTTAGTTAATTAGAAATGGAAAAGATAGCTCGGTTAAAAAATGACACTATTTTTTACTCTTATCATGCTTTCCTTTATTCAGCTGTTGGCGTTTACGCTTTTTCTTATGTCTTCTAGGTACAATTGACTCTTTTCTTTTAAGGTCAGTCGTCTTCCTTTTGGCTTTACTCTTAGTTTTTACTTTGCGTTTGCCCTTTTCAAAAGTTTCAGCGGCCTCTTGTTTCTTCTGCGTAAATAATTCCTTATCAATCAGTTCACCTTTGTATAGATATCCTTCGTGCAATACATAATTTTCATGTGTGAGCAACTGTCTAAAATGCCGCAAATCATGTTCATTTCCCAAGTTAATTACTACACCAGCTGCACCCATTCTTCCAGTTCGACCGACACGATGAATATAAGTATTAGCATCTTTAGGCAAGTCAAAATTGACAACTGCTGGCAACTCAACAATATCCAAGCCACGAGCTGCAACATCAGTTGTCAACAACAGTGAGATTTTTCTTTGACGTAAATCACGCAGAGCCTGCTCTCTTTGTACCTGCCGCTGCTGTCCATCAAGAACTGCAACTTTAACTCCAAGGTAGCGCAAATTTTCAGCTGCAGCTTGGATAGTAGCAACCTGTTTAAAAAATACCAGTGCATAGAATCCATCTAGATGTGCTAATTTTCTCAAGGCATCAACACGCTTACGCACCGGTGTTTCAAGGAGATAATGAACCACTTTTCCTTGTGTATTATCACTTGCACGAACATCGACCGTTTCGACATCTATCCCAAACCAATGCGGCAACTCATTCAGAATTTCAGTTTTAGTGGCTGAAAAAAACACATTTGAATGCGACCGGGGCCATGACTAATCAACTCACGGCATGAAATCAAAGTTTCTTCCGTCAACAATTCATCCGCCTCATCCAAAACTACTGTGCGTAATTTATGAAGTTTCAATTTTTTTGCTTCTGCCAACTCAAGCATGCGTCCTGGAGTTCCAACAACAATTTCTGGATGTTTTTTAAGTTTTTCGATCTGCCGCTTCACGTTCGCACCGCCAATCAGTGACACAACTTTGAGTTCCATGACCTTTGCCCATGTTCGAATGACATCTGTCAGCTGTGCAGCTAATTCTTGTGCAGGAGCAACTATCATCAGTTGTGTCCCTTCACCCCTTACCAACTTCTCTAATAAAGGAATAGTGTATGCTAACGTTTTACCAGAGCCAGTTGGTGCTAATCCCAAAACATTACTACCAGAAATAAGTGGTTGATAAACTTTTTCTTGGATAGGTGAAAAATCTTTAAAACCTTGATCTTTAAAGAAAGCTTCTAATTTTCGCTTCATTTTTTCCTCTTTATTGTATATATTTTGAATCCGCATCGAAATATAAGTGTGCGCTGGTGCGCAAATCATACATGACACGATTTACTTGAACAGCGACCGCCAGCCAATCGTCCATTTGCTGCCATGAATCCAGCGAGGTTGGATCATTCAAGACACTCGTAAAATCTTGAACCTCTGACAACATCGGATTTTTGTCAACCTCTTGTGTCAAGTCACGTTGACTGCCCTGGCCGTCAAACAAAGTTATCTTTTTCAATTCCGCTGCATTGTCCATCACGATCGTCTCTTTTAAACCATACACTTCACTTGCGAGGTAAGAATTGGCAGTCTTCCCAAAATTCAAATTAACTTGATAATTCGGATATTTCAGGATTGCGGTTCCCTTCCCATCAATTCCATTGTGCAATTTAGTTGGATAATAGACAACCTCTTGGGGGACACCGAACCAAGATACTGCATTGTAAACAAGATAGACACCTAGATCTTGCAATGCTCCTCCAGAAAACCGCGGTGAAAAAACATTTGGTTCATTTCCAGCTAGAAAACTATCATAGCGTGATGAATACTTCATATACGTCAGCTCTGCGCCTTGGATGACATCCATTTCCTTTATCTGCTGCTTGAGCATTTTGAAATTGCGTTCATGAAAATGACGTGCGGCTTCAAAGTAATAGACACCTCTATTTTTGCGTAGCAGCTTAATGATCTCGCGCATCTCTTTTGGATTCGAACACGCTGGCTTCTCAACAATGACATGTTTTCCTGCAAGAATAGCTGCTCGTGCTTGCTCAAAATGCAGACTGTTAGGTGAAGCGATGTACACTACTTCGAATTTTCCTTTTTTAAAAAAGCTTTCTAAATCCGTATAACATTCTGCATCATTTGTAAATTTTTGTGCAAAATCTTCAGCCTTAGTCAACGTTCTTGAATAGACACTTGCCAGCTGCCACTCTTTTGTTTCAAGCACTGCTTCAATAAATTGCTCTGTTATCCAATTGGTTCCGATAATTCCCAATTTCAGCATCCTAAGTTCCTCCTTTTTTAATCGCTTTCTATCCATTATTGTAGCAGAAATTGCATACTGCGTATATATTACAGATTTCATGTTCTTAACATAATCATTACAAACGACAACAATATTTCATTTTCATCATGTTACTGTTAAATTTCAATTCATTAGCTACTTTGTGCTATAAAAGATGTTATATTAGTTTTGAAGATATGTGGTAACTTGTACAGTTCCGTTGTCTATCCAGCAGTACCCAAGGAGGGGCATTTTTATAATGAAACCCGGAAAAATAAAGAAGTTTAGCTTACTTCTAAAGAAACACCTTTTTAATCACCTTCCAGCTGATAATTCTCATAGTCAAAATACAGTTTTGCCGTCCCTTTATGTCGGGATCTGGAACTTTTTTGATGAACTTAGTCATCGGAAACATCAGTTGGAAATCACACCAGCATTTGACATATTGATAGACAATCAAAAACTGCCAGGCAGCATTCAACATATAGACACGAAGGAGCTTATTTTTTTGGATAATTATGGCTATCATTTGCGTATTGATGCCACCGACTATCAACCAATCAGTTTATTTGATGAAGCTGATAACCGTGTCTATCCGATTAATACCGTCACTCTTCCTGAGAGTTATGATAATAAAAAAAATAAGCTTAACTAAAAAATATATATGCAGCACAAGTCAGTAAGTTTAAATGCTGACTCAGCCTAACATAACAAACATCCTAAACTCTTTACTTTGAAGAATTTTGAATTAACATGAATAACTTTGGCTCGCGAATACGTTTATACACAAATGGGCGGAGCAAAGTTTATAAAGTGAATCCTCCAAAGTGGCATAAACTCAACCTAGAGTTTCACTTTCTTTTAAGAGAAACTGAAACTTAGTGGGCGCAACTGACTTGTCGCCACAAAAACCACATCTCCAAGTTTGAGCTTGGGAGAAAAGTCAAATTCAGGCTATTCTCATGGCTAGATGACACTTGACCATCTTTATTCATACAAGGCTATCTGCGACCTTATCTCGTTTAGGATAGAGCCTTTTTTATAACAAAGGTTCTGCTACATATTATAGATAGCAACGTCCTAAATCCAGTTACCCTGTGAGTTAAAAATAAAGCCAGAAAAACAACGACTTTGGTGATAAATAACACACCTATGTTTTCCCATTGAGCCTTCAACTTGTTCTGCCTAATTTTCACGTTCACTAATCTGTCAGAAATAAAAATTAAATCTGATTTTCAATAATATTATTAATTTCATCAACTGATTTACGTGCTTCTTCAACCCCTAAAATTAGTCGTGTATACTCGTCATTTCTCAGCTGGATAACAACAGGAATACTAGAACGTTTGATGTTAAAAAAAGTTTTTTCATTGTTTTTACGGAATGTCCCTGCATAATATCCTGGAACGCTTGTTCCCGGTGCCTTCAGTCCCCGTGATTCATTGAGAATTCCCTCGTCGATCGTTGCTCCAGCTACATTACACAAAGGTATTTCTAAGCGACGTTTTATAGCAAATATTTTGTTGATTCCTTGCGGAATTACCACTAATTTTCCATCTGTAATCGTTATTCTATTTTCCATTATTCAGATTCCCTCCTGAGAGATGACTTCGTTTCAATATGGCTTCACCTAAAAGCTCTGCGATGTTTAAGAAAGAATTTTCTTCATACCAGTACTCTACAAGTTTCTTGACAGCTTTATCTTTTGCAGTTAATTCCATCATCGCAATGATGACTAAATTAATTGTGGTTTCACTATCCTTTCCCTGCTTAATGTTTTCCGCCAAAGCAGCACTAAACATTCCACGCTTACTGCCAAAGGCTGAGTAAAGACTCCCACGCAAAAGACCAGTAGCTTTCACTAAATCATCAAGTGATGTTCCTTCAAACCCATATTCTATAAAAACATTACTTATAATTACTAATATTTCAGCTTGCTGAAAACCTTTTTTTCTTCCCATGACTCTATTTTAGATATATTTGACCAATCAGTCAACAATTTTTTTGACTAATAAATTAAAAAGGGGACTGCGCTAAAAGTGAAGTCCTCTATAATAGTTAGACAAAAATCTCCGTCTAGCTTCAAATTACTCATAGCAAAGTACTCGCTATGTTCGTAATTTCGAGTTAGTGCTCAAATTTACTCGACTTTGTACTGCCTTATTTCAATTCAATATTTTGTTGGTATCAGCCGAAATTTTCTGTTCCCTGTCTACTATCGCGATAAATAGTTTCATAGTCTGTGGATCTTTTTTTACCCATCCCGAATCATCATTATGTCTCTGAAAAACAAGCAAGCCGTATTCTTTGTTTTTATAAGTAAAATAAAGATTCTCGATGGCAGTATGTCCTTTTCCTTAGTTAATAATTATAGTAAAATTCTTAGCTTTTTCTCTAATATGCTTATGCCCCTCAGTAAGTGGTTTTCCAACAGGGAGAAGCATAATCGGCGACAAAGTTTTATCAATATCCAAGCTGACAAGTACCTCGTTGAAATCAACGCCTCTCATTGGAACAGAATCATATCCAAAAGTCCGAATCACATGCATCAGATTCATGCTGAATAGGCCCAGATCTAAACGTAAACCAGGTTCTTCTCTATCCTCTGGATGCATTGCAAAGTACGCTTCAATTCTTTTCTGCTTGTTCCCAGCTTGATCTTCGGAGATAAGCTGGTGTTCAATACTATTCTGCACTAGTTTCTTTACTTCGTATAGCTTTTTATCACCCAAGATCAAAAATACTGCCGCTGCTTCTGCCACCTGTTCCTGACCGAAAGACAATTTTTTTAGCTTATTTTTCAAAGCAGTACTTTTGACGACAATAACCTTCCACGGCTGAGAATTGTTGTTTGAGGGTGCATTTGCAGCATGATCTAAGATTTCTAATATTTTTTGATCGCTGATTTTCACTCCTGGCACAAAATGACGAATTGATCTCCTATTATCCAAGTTATTTAAAAAACTCATTAACAGCACATCCCTTTTTTGTTATAAAATAATTGTAGCGGTAAAATGTTGCAATAAATAGAACGCACATTTTTGTAACCTAAAAAAAGGAGTTAAATCATGCAGTCGACAAACGATTGGTCTTGTGGTATTTCAAAAGTGATGGATATTTTTGCTGGGAAATGGAAACTTAATATTCTTTGGTTAGTTCACAACGACGAGGGAATTCGCTTTAACCAACTTAAAGATAGAACTATTGGCATCACCAATATCATGCTGACTAGATCTCTTGAAACCTTAATTTCTGAAAAACTTATTTTCAACAAGCAAATTGGAGATAAACCACCATTCAGGTCTGAATACTATTTAACAGCTAAGGGAAAAAGTTTGGTTCCGCTTATGCAATCCCTAAATGATTGGGGCAAAAACAATTTGTGATCAAAGTTATTTCTTTATACACAAACTGGAATGTGACAATAATTGATAACCTTTGAATATGGGTATTTAGCGCTTAACCGAAAAAAGCTATCTATCAAAGCATGTATTAACGAGCGTACTCAAATAAAGGCAAAATATCAAAACGCAAAGCGAATTTCGACTTAATTCGCAAGATAGTTCAGGAAATACGGGCGTGCTATTTTTTGCATTATAAGTTTCCAATAACTTGCAAACCTATTTAGATTGACACTTATCTTCATTTTAAATAGCCTTCAATTTCAGCGGCACAATTCTCTAGCAATATTGCGGTATATTTTTTCTCCTGTTTACTTTTTTTTACATATTGCCATAAGATAGCTGCCACTTTAAGACGGTCATTATATTGCGTGGTTTTTGAATCTAAGAAAAAATCACGCACAAAATTATTCCACTGGTATGTCTGTTCTTCAGAAACAGCTGCAATTTGTTCTTTGTCCCTGCTTAATTTTAAAGAACGTTTAATCAAGTCTCCCACCGTCAATTCAGTGTCATTTTCCTTTTCAGCTTGTCGTTTAATCATTGCCATTTCTTTTTTGAAAGAAAACTTCTTTACTCCGAAGTAAGACGAAAAAAACTTGCGTGCCTCGTTATTAAAAGTAAAACCCGTACCGATAACTTTGGTATCAAGCCTGATTTGATTTGCAGTTAGTATTTTTCTTCTAGTTCTAGTCACAAAAGGACGACTCGCTCTTATTTTGGAAACAGAAATACCAGAAAGGTATTGTTCAAGATAGAAATTTAATTCTGCTTTTGTTCCTGAAACTGGCAGTTTAAGTATGCGACATAATTCAACTAACTCGGTTTTGTAGTAATACTTCTCTTTAAATTCTGCCAAATCCGCTGGTACAGCAATTTTTCTCATCAGTTTCAACCCTCTTCTTTTATTTATCAACCCTTGCCTTTTATATTTATTATTATATTTTATAAATTTAAATACAATATAAAAAAGCCTAACAACTTAGAATAAATCTTCTTTGAAAAACATTCAAAATCTCCTTAAGGTAATCTGGAATTTTACCCGCCATCCTTGCTTAAATTTATCTTCCGCCACATCAGCTTTGATTATCATAATTTTTTTGATTTAGAACTTAGATACTGTATATTTCTTTAGATTCATGACGAACTGTCAAATCAAGCGCAACTTTGTCCCAAAGAAAACTTCAGATGGACTCTTCCAGCCGGTAATGTCAAACTCGATAAGGCCAAACCTACTGAAAAGATCGATCGTTTTGTGGCGACCATTATAGGTCTAGATCGAGCAGTTCGAAATGAGGGCAGCGGCGACTCAGTTTACGCTGGTCTATTCGCAAGCAGGCTGCAAGTGGCGACTTCAGAGTATCGTCCGCCCCATATGGTTATGACATTCAGGATGGCAATTTAATTGTTAACCATGCTGAAGCTAGAATCGTAAAATCGATCTTTCAGCAATTTCTGCACGGCACATCGACTAATCAAATTGCTAAAAAACTGAATGCTCAACACCTCCCTACACAGCGTGGTCATCATGGTAGAGCAATACAATGATTAATATTCTTCGCAATATCAATTACACCGGTGACATGCTCTGCCAGAAGACCTACCGTGATGACCAATATCATCGGAACTTTAACCACGGAGAATTAGCACAATACTTGATTGAAGAACACCACCATCTCCCAACGTTACATGGAGTTCACGTTCAAAGATGGTTAAAAAATTAAAGTTAAGATGTAAATATTTAGTCTATGCGTCATTCAACTATTTTGGCTGGGTGCTCTCTCTTCTTTCTTTAAGGCTTTGTCCACAGTGTCGCCCCAAGCCTTTTTGCTACATCGCAAATATCTGGTCCACTCAATCTTGCCATAGCTATTTTAAAATTAGAAACACTTAAATAAGAATCAGTATTTGATGATTCAAAATCACCAAATGGTTCATCACCATCAAGCACTTCAGCTTTTTTTATTCTTTAATAACTTATATTTTTCTAGATTCATATACCTTGCATCCTCCCCAGTAATTAAATCATACATTGAATATACTACTGCCCCACAGATTTCCTATGCTATAAAGCCAAACACTTATTATGTCGCAGCACATTAATCAGCTCAATCGGCAAAATAAGACATAGAGAGCTCAATTCTCCAGTAAAAAATAGAAAAAGTGTACTAATTCCAATCAGCAAGAAAGGAAAAAGTACACTCTTCATCATCTATAAATGTCGTTATAACCCGGTTTGTCGCCTATTTTTCTGCCCGTTCAAGGACCGTAACAGACTCAACATGCACCGTCTGCGGAAACTGGTCAACTGGCTGAATCGGCTGTGCGACTTTGAATCCTTTTTCAAGGAACAACTGTAGATCTCTAACCAAAGTTGCGGGATTACAGCTGACATAAACGATCTTGTCAGGTCCCATCTTAACCGCACTTTCAATCAAACTTTCAGCAAGTCCCTTGCGTGGGGGGTCAACGACGATAACATTTGGCTTGATTTCCTGTTCTTCCCATTTCTGCATCCATTCTTCTGCACTTCCAGTTTCGAATTGTACATTTTCAATTTCATTGGCGGCTGCATTTAATTTGGCATCAATTACCGCCTCAGGAACGATTTCCACCCCATAAACCTTTGCTGCTTTAGCTGCTAAGGTCAATGAAATTGTTCCGATCCCGCAATAAGCATCAATCACAGTCTCTTTGCCTGTTAAGTTTGCCCCTTCAACGACCGCTTTATAGAGTTTCTCAGTTTGAAGCGGATTTACTTGATAAAATGAATGTGCTGAGATATTAAAGGTTATTCCATTCAGTTGGTCTTTAATTTGTTCTTTACCCGCTAATAGCTTATCTTGCTTGCCCAAAATTACATTAGTGGATGCTTGATTAACATTTTGAATAATGCTGCAAACATCTGGACACTTTGCTTGGATTGCTTCCACAATCTGTTCCTGCATTGGAAGTCTCTTTGATCGTGTCACAAGGACCACCATGACTTCATGTGTATAGTAGCCTCTTCGAACCATGATATGTCTAATGACACCATTATGTTTGCGTTCATCATAGGCTTCTATGTTAAATTCACGTAAAATATCACGAACTTCTTTAATTACTTCATCAATTCTCTTATCTTGAATAAGAAAGTCTTCTAACGGAACAAATGTGTGGCTATTTTTCTTAAAAAAGCCCGTTTCCAATTTCCCATTGACTGCTCTGACCGGTACTTGTGCCTTATTGCGATAATGATAGGGCTCAGTCATCCCAATGGTTGGTGCGACCTTAATTCCTTCTAAGTGAACCTTACTGAGCAACTCCACTATTTGGGTACGCTTAAATTCAAGCTGCGCTTCGTAGTTAAGATGCTGCAATGGTGCAATGCCGGTTTGCAGATACTGATTTTCAGTAACTTCAACACGCTGTTCACTTGTACTCAACCGTTCTATGACTTTAGCAAAGCCGTAATTTTTGGCAGCTTTAAGTACATGAACTTTTACTCGTTCTGTTGGCAGCGCATTTTCGATAAACAACGGATAATGTTCAACTTTAGCCACCCCCATGCCTTGATACGTTAAATCTTCAATAGTAACTGTCAATTTCTCATTTTTATTTACTGGTGCTTTGTTTCCCATATTTTTCTCCTCTTTAATAAAAAACACCACGGCTCTTATCAACAAAAAAGACCGCGATGTTTTTTCTGATTACTTTTTCTCTTTTTTCCCAACTGTTCCGTCGCCATTCATATCTTCACCGATTAGATCTTCCACACTTTCAACAAAATGCTGACTTGCGTCTATCTCTTCCGGAGTTTTGTCTGACGAAGTAATTGCTCCCTTAGGGATTTTCTCAGTATTAGCGAACATTTGAATGTGCTGCTCTAAGTTCTTGAAAACCATAGGTGCATCTCCACCATATTCGCCATCAATATTGATCATCATTTTATCATCAACAGGTTTAGCTATCAGCTTCGAGGTTTTCACATAAAGTATGCGCGAATCATTAATGTGTCTGCCGCCGTTTAGAACCATTGTCATCAACTGCAATATTTCAACAAGATTGCTTGTTTTAACAACAATCAGCGTAAATTTACCGTCATCCAAAGATGCATCTGGCACGATTTGCTCAAAACCGCCAATAGAATTCGTTAAGGCTAGTAGGAACATCGATGCCTTTCCATCAAAAATTCCGTTATCATATTCTAAGTGCATTTTTATTGGTTTAATCCGCGGCAGCATTTCAGCGCCCTTTACGAGATATGCCAGATAGCCAAACAAAGACTTGAACTGTGAGGGGACACCATAAGTTAACTCTGTCAATAAGCCGCCACCGGCAATGTTTACGAAGTACTTCTCCCCAGCTTGACCGATATCCATGTTGACTGTTTGTCCCTTAGCGATGACCTTAGCTGCGGCGACTGGATCTTCCCGCGGTATTCTCAACGCACGCGCATAATCATTGGTCGTTCCAGCTGGAATGATTCCCATTTTGGGGCGCTGCTTAAGTGGCGCGATCCCATTAACAACCTCATTGATTGTTCCATCTCCACCAGCTGCAACAACCAGATTAAAACCTGCGCGTGCCACACGTTCAGCTTCATTGCGTGCAGAATCAGGTTCAGGTGTTGTCTGAAAAGCACTAGTTTCGTATCCAGCACGTTCCAAAATATTTAAAATTTCGACTAGATCATTTTTCATCGCTTCACGACCTGAAGTTGGATTATAAATAATCCTACAACGCTTTTGCATCACTAACTCCCCTTGCGTTCAAGATTAGGTTACGCTTAAAGCTGCTTTAAGCTTGCTATCAGTAATTGGTTAACAACTTTGGGATTGGCCTTTCCCCGTGTTTGTTTCATAATCTGACCCACTAGGAAACCAATCGCACGGTCCTTACCGTTTTTATAATCTTCGATTGATTTTTCGTTGTTTTGCAGCACATCATCGATAATCGGTTGCAGTACAGCCGGATCCGACAATTGAACAAGACCTTTTTTCTCGACCCAAACCTTTGGCTCACTGCCGTTTGTAATAATTTCTTTAAAGACCTTTTTGGCTATTTTGGAAGAAATCGTTGCGTCTTGAATCAATTTAATCATAGTTGCCAGATGTTCTGGAGTTAATTTTGTCTCTAACAAACCAATCTGATTAGCATTCAGATACGCATTAACATCCCCCATCAGCCAATTACCAGCCAACTTGGGGTCTGCTCCTTGCGCAACAGTTTCCTCGAAGAAATCCGACATTTCCTTGGTTTGTGTGAGAACATTGGCGTCATATTCTGGCAATCCCCAGTCATCAACATAACGTTTGCGTCGTTTATCTGGCATTTCAGGGATCGAATTCTTAACTTCCTGCACCCACTCATCCGAGATATGTATCGGTGGCAGATCAGGTTCCGGGAAGTAACGATAATCACTTGCCCCTTCCTTAACACGCATCAAAACAGTTTCACCTGTAGCTTCGTCAAACCGACGTGTTTCCTGTCTTATTTTATCGCCAGCCATCAAAACCCTTTGCTGACGTCTAGATTCATAATGTGCTCCTTTGCGGACATGTTCGAATGAATTAAGGTTCTTCATCTCAGTTCTGGTTCCCAACTTATCAGACCCGATTGGGCGTACAGAAACGTTGACATCAGCACGCATTGAGCCTTCTTCCATCTTTACATCCGAGATGCCGGTAAATTGAATTATTTGACGCAAACGAACCAAGTAAGCATAGGCTTCTTCAGCAGAAGCAATATCCGGCTTCGATACAATTTCAATCAAAGGGGTTCCTTGACGATTAAGATCAACATATGAATAGCCGTCAGGGTTATGTGTGTTCTTACCAGCATCTTCCTCGACATGCATTTCTTCGATCCCTATTTTTTTCTTGTGTCCATCAACTTCAACTTCAAGCCAGCCGTGACGCCCAATCGGCGTTTGAGCCTGTGTAATTTGGTAAGCTTTTGGATTATCAGGATAGAAATAGTTTTTACGGTCAAAATGGATATCTCGTGTAATTTCGCAATTCAAGGCTAGCGCAGCACGCATTCCAAACTCAAGAGCACCCTTGTTAACCGTCGGTAACACCCCTGGGAAAGCCCAGTCAACCACATTAGTATTAGTGTTAGGTTCAGAACCATACTGCACGGGAGCTGGTGAAAAAGCCTTCGAATTTGTTTTCATCTCAATATGAACTTCCAGACCGATCGTTGTTTCAAAATTCATTAATTTTGCCCTCCAATCGTTGGTGCTTGTTTATGAAATTCGGTTTCTTGTTCAAAAGCATATCCTGCCCGATACATGGTTTTTTCATCAAACTGATTTGCAATTAATTGCAATCCGATCGGCAAACCTTTACTGTAGCCCGCAGGAAGCGACATCCCCGGTAAGCCCGCAAGGTTTACCGGAATAGTCAGAATATCATTCATATACATTGTAACAGGATCCTTAATATCCTCACCGATTCCAAATGCTGTTGTTGGTGTTGTTGGTCCCAATATTAAGTCATATTCAGCAAATACTCGTGCAAAATCTTGACAGATCAAAGTTCTGACCTGTGCAGCTTTTTTAAAGAATGCGTCATATGTACCAGCAGACAGAGAAAATGTTCCAAGCATGATCCGGCGCTTGACCTCATCACCGAAACCTTCAGACCTTGATTTTACATAGACATCTTCCAAGTTCTTAACATTCTGAGCTCTGTGTCCATAACGAATTCCATCAAAACGCTGCAGATTAGATGATGCTTCTGATGAGGCAATAATATAATAAACAGGTACACCGTATTTACTGTGAGGCAAGCTGACCTCATCTACAGTTGCTCCTAATTTTTCAAATACCGTAATCGCATTTTTAACTGCCTTTTTAATATCAGCAGCGACACCCTCACCTAGGTATTCCTTGGGAACTGCAATACGCATTCCCTTAACCCCGCCATCTATTCCTTGCGTGAAGTCCGGAACTTCGCGCTTCGAGCTGGTAAAATCACGCGGATCTGCGCCGCTAATTGCATTTAAGAGTGTAGCGTTATCTCTAACACTTCTTGTAAATGGTCCGATTTGATCCAAGCTGGACGCGAAGGCTATTAGCCCATAACGTGATACACGACCATAAGTTGGTTTAACACCGACAATACCATTAAAGGAGGCTGGTTGCCGAATCGAACCACCAGTATCAGAACCAAGAGAAGCTACTACTTCACCAGATGCAACTGCCGCTGCTGAGCCACCGGAAGACCCGCCAGGTACTTTAGTCTGATCCCAAGCATTTTTCGTTAACTTAAAAGCAGAGTTTTCTGTCGAGCCACCCATAGCAAACTCATCCATATTGGTTTTGCCAATCGTAATTGCTTTAGCAGCTTTTAACTTTTCAATGACTGTCGCATCGTATATCGGGTCAAAATTTTCTAAGATCTTGCTTGCAGCTGTTGTTTTCAGTCCTTTGGTCACAATGTTATCTTTAATTCCAAGCGGAATTCCTGATAAAACGTTAGTAGCATCAACCCCTGCTTCGTCAACTTCTGCTGCTTGTTTCAAAGCTCCTTCTTCATCAACACTCAGAAAGGCATCTACCTTTTGTTCACGTTCTTTGATTGTAGCAAGAGTTTCCTTTGTCAGATCAGTTGCACTGATTTCCTTTTTCACAAGTAAATCATGCAAACTTGTTAAATCATTTGCAAAGTAGTTCATTACTATGCCTCCTCGCTTTCATCGATAATTGCTGGAACTTTGATAAAACCATCTTGATGATCAGGTGCGTTTTTCAGCAATAATTCACGGTCTGTGCCTTTGACCGCCTTGTCCTCACGCATTGTATCAACAGCGTCAGTAACGTGTGTTGTCACCTCAACGCCCGTTGTGTCAACATCACTGAGTTGTTGGACCATGTTGATGATCTCACCCATTTGCCCAGTAAACTTTTGTAATTCTTCTTTTGAAAAAGCAAGTTTAGCCAAGCCGGCGACATGTGCTACTTTGTCTTCACTAATTGCCATTTATTCTCCTTCTTTCTTCGTTTATAGTTTTATTTTAGCATATCTGATTAGTCAAGTGCGTTGTTGAAATAAATTCAGCAATATTAATAATGAATCCTATGTCCCTAGTTTAGTAACTGCTGAAGACATGTGTATAATAACTGCTTTCTTTTGCTTTTTTAGCAAGGAAGCTCTGAACCGTTCCGTCGCTTCCTTTGACAGTGATATCAATCGGGATTCCATTTGGAAGATATGTTTTTGCAGTTTGCGCGATGAACTGTGTGAAACTAGTTATCTCTGTTTCACTGTAAAATTGCGTCGTAATGTTCACATGCAATCCCTTCAATGACTTATTCTCATACTGCCCCTGAGCAGTGACCCCTGCCAAATTCGGGAAGAAGTTTTGCACCTGTTTTTTGAAGCTTTCAAAAGACGTTTCATCATTATCATTGGGCACAGAAGCAGTTGACGTTGACGGAAATACATAACTCTTTACATTAACATCGTTCCAAGATGAAATTGTGTTTCCGCTCTTGCTAACAGTATAGGAATAAAAAGATCCGCCTACTAAGCTATCATTTGATGATTGCTGGTACATTCCAATCAGAATAGGCACATTGTTTGGAACTCCTTCAGTATTTCGCAGTCTTGACAAAACCTTTGCAGCTGCTGCTTGACCTTCTTGAACCATTTTTTCTTTGGAAATATTGGTCGTAAACGTCGCACCGTATTTTTCTTTTTCATAGTAGTCCTTAGTATTCATTCCAATGCCGACTGTTATTCCTGACAGCGTCAATTTGCCATCTTTTTGCTTCATATAGTCTTGTTCCTCTAGCTGCTGCACATACATTGGGTTACGTTTATTAGCATCTTTTTGCCCATTGTCAATTGGATTTAACCCGTCTGGATTATCTTTTGATTTTCTGTCTAGCCATTTCTCAACCGTAGCAGAAGTTAACAACTGTCCCTCACGAAAAACATAACTATCTGTCGGAAATTGATCTTTCGATAATTGTGTCAGCCCAGCTTCAAAACTCTTCAGATTCAAAATATTATCTGAGTTCTGTGCCACTCCGACACCGCGGGCCTTGCTTGTTAAATATTTTCCATTTTTAATAACGCCCTCATACTCGCTATCGCTATTTTGACCAGTTGTTTGATATCCTGAGGAAGAATTTTTGGCGACATTATTGCCAGTTGAAGTCGAATCACCGATTTTTCCACAGGCTGCAAGTAATAGCACACTCAACCCTAAGCTAAAAATAACTCCTATCTTTTTCACTTTTTTTCCTCCATTTGTTCAATGAACTGTGCTTCATTTATAACTTTAACGTCCAATTTTTGTGCCTTCGTCAACTTACTTCCTGCACTGTGACCTGCAATTACCAAATCCGTTTTTTGCGAGACACTTCCGGTAACGTCAGCTCCATGCTCTTCTAGCCATTTCTTAGCTTCAGATCTCTTCATATGGTCTAAAGTTCCAGTCAGGACAACTCTTTTATCAGCAAAATAGTTGTCACTTGTGTTGCTGACTGACCGCTCTGAGCCTTTGTAAAGGAGATTGACTCCAACTTCATCCAACTCTTTGATCAATTCTTTGACCTCTGCGTTAGAGAAATAAGTTACAACACTATCAGCTATCACGTCTCCCATCGAGTCAATTTCTAAAATTTCAGCGGGCTCGGCTTTCATTAGGTTTCTCAAGTCTTGAAAATGCTGCATCAACAGACGTGCTACCTTGGCACCCACATGACGAATTCCTAGGCCAAAAAGAAGTCTCTCAACGGAATTATGCCTACTTTTAGCGATAGCTGTCAACAGATTACTGGCTGCTTTATCTTTAAACTTATCTAATTTAATCAAATCTTCAAATTTTAACCGGTATAAATCTGCAATGTCGGCTACCAGATTCTGATTAAACAACTGTTCAACTACCTTAGGACCTAAACCAGAAATATCCATCGCATTCCTTGAGCCAAAATGAATCAAACTTTCCTTTATCAGTGCTGGACACTTTGGATTAATACACCTCAGGGCAACTTCATCATTCAAGTGTACTAATTCAGCCTTGCAGATAGGACAATTTGTCGGCACAGAACTCGGTTGCGAATCATGCAGCCTTTTTTTCATTACAACATTTGAAATTTCAGGAATGATATCCCCAGCTTTGTGCAAAACAACGGTATCCAGCAATCGTATATCCTTTTGCTTTAAATAATCGGGGTTATGCAGGGATGCTCGAGAAACAACTGATCCAGCTATCGTAACTGGGTCCATTACAGCAGTTGGAGTAACTATCCCCGTTCTTCCAACAGTCCATTCTATCTGACGGACAATTGTTTCTTGCTCATCCGGTGGAAATTTATATGCGATTGCCCAGCGAGGAACTTTGACCGTGTTTCCAACCATACGCTGAACATTAAATGGGTCGGCTTTCAAAACAATCCCATCAATATCATAAGGAAGGGATGTTCTTTTTGCCTGATACTCATCAATATAAGCGTTTATTTCAGCAGCAGATGTCACTACTCGTGATTCAGAATTGGTTCTAAACCCCCATTCAGCCATTTTTTTCAGTGCTTCACTCTGCTTTTCAATTCCAAGACTCTCTGGCTTCATCAGATAGTAGATGAAGGTACTTAAATGCCGCCGTGCTGTAATGCTTGTATCCAGCTGCCGCAAACTCCCCGCAGCAGCGTTACGCGGATTTGCAAAAACCGGTTTGCCCTCTGCTTCACGCTTAGCGTTCAACTCTGCAAATGCACGCTTAGGCATATAGCACTCTCCTCGCACCTCAAGTGAAACCGGTTCTGTTAATTGCAATGGAATAGCTTTGATCGTCCGCAGATTCTCCGTAATGTCCTCACCAATAACGCCATTGCCTCGAGTTGATCCTTGAACAAATACCCCGTTTTCATAAACTAGCGAGATCGCTAACCCATCAATTTTTAATTCACAGCTGTATGCGAAATCTTTGTCTGCTGTCTTGCGCAACCTCTCATCGAATTCCATTAGTTCTTGCTTGGAAAAGACATCTCCCAACGATAACATTGGTAATTCATGATTGAGTTTGTTAAAACCTGATAAGACTTGGCCTCCGACACGCTGAGTTGGAGAATCACTTACAATGATCTTAGGAAATCTTTTTTCCAAGCCAACTAATTCCTTGTAGGCTTTATCATAAACTACATCCTCAACGGTTGGCTGATCCATAACGTAATACTGGTGACTCCAATCATTAAGCTGTTTTCTAAGTTCCTGTGCACGTTTTTGCGCAGCGTGTTCAGTCAACAAATCGCTCACTCCTCTACTGTTCTCGTAATTGAGAATCTCCACCTACTCTTTAGCTATTTTTGTTATTGGTGCAAACGCAGCTAATAGCCGCTTAATCCCCTTGCCTTCAAAAGCAATATCCAGCTCCAGATCTTCTCCTTGACCAGAAGTCTTGACAACAGTTCCTGTCCCCCACGCTTTATGCATGACTTTGTCCCCAATCTGCCATGCTTTCTTGTCTGCACCGGTTCCTCTATTTTTTTCAATCGTCCCAGCAGGTTGACGATATATTGGTTTATGAAATTCTTTTCTATCCGAATGCCTCATGCTGCCCAACGAAGTACTTGCAACATCGTGATTATCGGCTTGCAACAGGTCAGAATCAATCTCTTGGATAAAGCGAGAGGCTGGATTAGTTTGGCGCCGACCGTACAGCATACGAGAAAAAGCATTTGTTAAATACAATGCCTTTTCTGCACGTGTAATACCAACGTATGCTAAGCGACGTTCTTCCTCCAGCTCACTTTCATCCATCATTGACCGTGACAGTGGGAACAAGCCTTCCTCAAGCCCCATCAAAAAGACTACCGGAAACTCCAATCCCTTGGCAGCATGAAGTGTCATCAATGTCACTTCATTTGCGTTTTCTTCAACACCATCTTGGTCTGAAACAAGTGCTAAATCTGCTAGGAAGTCAACAAACGGATCACTTGTTTCATCTTCTGGTTCCCAATTATCGTCAAACTGCTTGGTTACTGTTAAAAACTCATTCAAGTTATCAAGTCTGCTTTGATTCTCCAAATTTTTAGTAGCTTCTAAGGCAGCTTTATATCCTGTTTTATCTAATAGACTTTCCGTTAACTCTGTCACATTCATTTTTTCCTGCATTACATGCAATTGTTTGATCGTATAGGCAAAGTCACTCAAGGCACGACTCGCTTTGCCTGAAATATTCGCTAAAATTGCATCACTGGCTGCATCAAGCAAAGACAAATCATTCATCTCGGCGAAAGCTGTTAGTTTCTCGAGACTTGTTGCCCCAATGCCGCGTTTGGTTCATTGACTATTCGTTCAAAACTGATATTGTCCTGTGGGTTAGCTATCAGCCGAATATATGCCAGTACGTCCATGATTTCCTTACGGTCGTAAAATTTATGAGCACCTACAATTTTATATGGGATATTTGCTTTGATAAATGTTTCTTCGATCACACGTGACTGTGCATTCGTTCGATATAGCACAGCAAAAGAGCCATAACTATAATTATTTTGTTCCATTAATTTTTGAATATTACGAACAACATAAAACGCTTCATCATTAGCATTCTGCCCACGATAATAATGGATTTTTTCACCTTGTATATTATTTGTCCATAACTGTTTTTCTTTTCTTCTTACATTGTTTCTAATAACTGCATTTGCCGCCTGCAAAATATTTTTCGTCGATCGATAATTCTGCTCAAGCTTAACAATTCGTGCATCAGGATAATCTTCTTCAAAATTAAGAATATTCTCCATATTTGCACCGCGCCAGCCGTAAATACTCTGATCTGCATCACCAACAACACATATATTATGCCCTGCTTGAGCCAAACTATTAACAAGTTCGTATTGTGCCTTGTTTGTATCTTGATATTCATCAACATGAATATACAGAAATTTTCTCTGATAATAATGTAATACTTCCGGTTCCTCTTTGAAAAGTCTCAAAGTCAGCATAATCAAATCATCAAAATCAACTGCTTGGTTTTGCTCCAGTCTTCTTTGATATTCCGCATAAACATCAGCTACGACTTTTTCAAAAGGGGATTGTGCTTCTTGCAAGTAATCTTTTGGCGTTTTCAAGTCATTTTTGGCATTTGAGATAGCACCAAGAAGTGAGCGCGGATCAAATTTCTTGGGATCAATATTCAAATCCGTCAGAATATGCTTGATCAGAGTTCGCTGTTCACTTGTACCTGTAATTGTAAAGGCACGATTGTATCCTAACTTATCAATATCCCTTCTCAAGATGCGGACACATAAAGCGTGAAAGGTTGAAACCCAAACATCCTCTGACCCTTCACCTAACAAGTTGTTTACTCGCTCACGCATTTCCTTGGCTGCTTTATTAGTAAAAGTAATTGCTAAAACATTCCACGGATTGACATTTTTTTCCTTGATCAAATAAGCCACACGATGTGTTAAAACTCTTGTCTTGCCACTGCCGGCACCAGCAATTATTAACAACGGCCCTTCAGTACACAAAACAGCATCTTTCTGCTTATCATTCATTTCGTTCAATAGATCATTTGCTACCACTTGATTTCAATCCTCTCTTTTGTCCAGTCGGCTTCCATTATAGCAAAAAAAAGATAACACTTCTCTAAAAAAGAGAAACAAATCCGCTCCCGTCAGAGCGGTTTTCTTTTTTAAAGCCGTGTATCTCCCAACATGTAAAAATACGCCTATAATTGATGTTCATTCCCTTAATACATAAAAACTATTTTTTAATCCTTTTCTTCAGCTTCCTTACTGTCTTCAATCTCTGCTGGGGCCTTTTGTTTAACTTCAATATCTTCGTTGCAAATCCCTGTCGCGTCGATTTGCTGAACAGCAGCCTCGACCGTATCAGCTAGAACTGTCAAATAGCCTGCTTCTTGAACATGCGTTGTTTGAGGATAACGATAAAAATGATAGTACCAATTGTCTTTAAGAATCCACTGGGTCCTAAGCTGGTCAACATCCTCGGTGCGCAATGCAACTGCTACAGTCGGCTGGAGTAATTTTACTTGTGGTAACGGCATATGTGCGAGTGCACGCAAGTGCTGTTCAAACATCGAAACATTTGTTGCCTTATCAAAAAGATATCCTGCCTTATGAAGAGTCGGCACAATCCTTTTTACATATAAAGTACCGCTTTTGGTCAAAAAGAAAGCAATCTCCAAGACACCAACATAATGCAATTCGTTTGAAATGTCACTTGCCAGCCGTTGGACTTCAGCTTTGATTTCAGCAGAAACATCTGCTTTAACTACTGATTGATGCAGCTGATGCTCGTGATAAATATTTTCAACGATAGGGAACATATTAAGTTTGCCATTTGCTTCCTTTGCAATAACAACTGACAGCTCTTTTTCATATGGTATCCAAGCTTCTAAAACAAACGTTCCCAGATCAACCAAATCTGCACACTTAGAGATGTCAGACTGCTTTCTAATAATCTGTTGTCTTCTTCGACCATACCCCTTTTGAATTGGTTTTAAAACACACGGATAACCAATAGAACCTATGGATTGATAAATGTCATCTAAACCAACAATCGTTGCATAAGGTGCAATATTGATGTTGATCTGTTCTAGAAATGCGCGTTCCAACAACCTATCCTGCGAATTTTCCAGAGCTTCTCTTCCTTGAGGGATGCGTGTAAAGCGTTCTAAAAAAGCAACTACTTCCGCCGAAACATTCTCAGACTCATAAGTTACAACATCACACCTCTCGGCGAAATCTTGCAACTTGGTTTTGTCGTCTTGTGCGCCTATAATTCTCAGGTCTGCTTCCTGCATGGTAGGATCCGCTTCATTCGCTCCGTACGCCACGACCTGAAAGCCATTTTTTGGCAGTTTCAGCCAACATTATCCCATTTGGCTGCTGCCTATTATCCCAATCGCGCTTCCAGGGAACAACACTTCATTATCCATTCTCTCACTACTTTCTCTGTGGTCAGTTAATCTTATAATCGTAAGCCATCTTTGCCCTTGCTGTTTAATCCGCAAGGTGTCCTCTCGTCTAATAGTTTACCATACATTGTAGATTTCAATTCTTTATTAATTCTAAAAAAACGATTTATGGTGAAGTCATTCTCCACAATAAAAAAGCGTACCAGAAATTGTAGTAATCTTTACCCATCAACAACGAATTGTATACATAGGCTATTTGGCTATGAGCAAAACGCAATTAAGTGGCAAAATTTGACATCTGGAACACTCTTAATATGTAGTTCTTAAGCTGCTTGTAAAATCTATCGCTAAGTCACAAGGAATATTTTGCTACTGTTTCTTGTTTTAAATCTTGCATTGTAGATGGTGTGCCTCAATAGCTAGTCAGACTCTCTATAACACATGTGAATTACCCTTCATCAATCTCTAACCATACCCGTAATTCACACTTAGTACTCAAAAGCTGCCTTCGACATACCATTTGCCTGATACTGTCACTACTCTTCTAAACCGCTGCGTCCTTTAAAAATAACATTTAGCAAAACTGACACAAGGCTCGCAACAACAATTCCATTGCCTAAGAGAAGTTGCAGTGTTTTTGGGAAAAACTGGAAAACTTCAGGATAGACTGCAACGCCTAAGCCCAAGCCTATTGAAAGAGCAACTATCAGCAAATTTTTCTGATCCGAAAAATCAACCTTTAGCAGCATTCGCATCCCTTGAACACTTATCATGGCAAACATCACCAGCATTGCACCACCTAAAACCGGTGTTGGAATAATGGTGGCTACCGCACCTATCTTGGGCAAAAGTCCCATCAGCATCAGTAAACCTGCAGACCAATAAATTGGTTTCTTAGTTTTAATACCCGATAGCTGCAAAAGACCAACATTCTGAGAAAATGTAGTGTAGGGAAAAGTATTGAAAACTCCTCCCAGTATAGCAGCCATCCCTTCTGCACGATAACCGCGCTTTAAATCCGCTGCTGTTACTTGCTTATTCAACACATCTCCTAATGCAAAAAAGACACCCGTTGACTCAACCATCGAAACCAGTGAAATTATGATCATCGTAATTGACGAAGACCACTCAAAATGAGGTGCGCCAAAATAAAACGGCTGCGGTATTCTGAACCATGAAGCATCAACAATCGGTGCCAGTGAAACTAAACCCATCATTGATGCTATGAGCGTGCCAGCAACCAATCCCAGTAAAACAGAAATAGTACTTATGAATTTTTTACCCCAAACTTGAATAATTAAAATAACTAAAATAGTTATAAAACCAAGTAAAACATTATGCAGTTCACCAAAACTTTTTGAGGCTGCATCTCCGCCTCCAATATTTTGGACCGCAATCGGTATCAATGTCAATCCTATCACAGTGATCAATGAGCCTGTTACAACTGGCGGAAAAAGTTTTTTTATCTTCGAAAATTGACCGGCAATCAAAAAGACAAAAACTCCAGCAACAATAATAGCTCCATACATTGTACCGATCGTGAATTCTTTGCCGATCATCTTTAATGGCCCAACAGCTTGAATCGCACATCCTAATATAACTGGTAGCCCTATTCCAAAATAACGATTCCGCAAAAGTTGCAGCAAAGTTGCTAACCCACACATGAATATATCAATCGAAACAAGATATGTCATTTGTGTACTATTAAATTTCAAAGCAGTTCCTATCAGCAAAGGAACTGCTATTGCTCCTGAATACATTGCTAGCAAATGTTGCAACCCTAATATTGCTGCTTTGCCATTACTAACATTTTTTTCGACTTGATTAATCATTCTCAGCGCTCCCTGCAAAATGAACTTTATTACCCGCAAAAGAAGAAATTCGTGCTAATGACTCTAATCTGACGCCGCGTTTTCTAATCAGTTCTGCTCCTTGCTGAAATGACTTTTCAATTACAATACCAGCACCAACAACATGGCTTGCGCCAGTTTGCAAATATCTAACAAGCCATTCACAGCTTGACCGTTTGCTAAAAAATCATCAATTATCAACACGTTATCATTGGTACTTAAAAACTTTGCATCTACAGATATCGTATTTTCGACTTTTTTCGTATATGAATAAACTTTTGCTGTATATAGACTTCCATTCAAAGTCGAGCTCTTCTGCTTTTTCGCAAAAACCACTGGAACATGCATCAATAAGCCTGCCATAATAGCTGGTGCTATCCCTGAAGACTCTACCGTTAATATCTTAGTTATGTCCTCCTCACCAAACAAACGTTTAAATTCTTGCCCCACAGCATACATCAGTTCGGGATCGATTTGATGATTTAAAAATTGATTCACTTTTAGCACATCTCCGTCCAATACGACCCCATCTTCACGAATCCGTTCTTCCAGTAACTTCAACTTATCCGACCTTTCTTTTTAAAGTACAAAAAAGGCTTCTTTTAACACGACAAGTCGTAAAAGAAGCCCCTCCCACTATTAGTAGCTTTTTTTACTTATAGTCCAAGATTTTCGGTCTTGGGTAGAAACTTGTCAACCATATTATGACATTATATAAGTACAATACCTACGTAGATTAGCATATATTATGCCAATCGGCAAACTCTATTATTCGACTTTATTTTGTTAAAGTCTTATCATACCTGTCTAATTGATACTCTTGAATAATCTGAATCAATTTCTGGGCATATCCAGGATCTGTGGCATAACCTTGTTTTTGCAAGGCAGCAGCGGCTTCACGATAATCTTTGGCCGCTAACACTGACCGATAATGATCCTGATCCCAGCCGGTTCCATTCACAAATAAGCGTGTATGTGCTTCAATTGATTCATTCCAATCTTTATAAGTTGCAAATTTAGCTTTAACTGTTATCCATTGCCCATTAACGTACTCAGCAGTTGTCATTAGCTGTGCATTAGCTGCATCACTTTTAACACCAAACAAATTATGATAACGACTTGCTAATTGACTCTGGCCCCAATTTGATTCAAGGGCCGCTTGTGCAAGTGTAATGCTGGTCAATAGTTGATGCTGCCTTTGTTCTTTCTGTGCAACCGGCAAAATCTGATTAATAAAGTTTCTTTTTGTATTATCATTGATTTGTGTAGTATCAGCATCATTATTATCGCTTGTTGAATACTTGCCTAACCAATTCATTACCTGGACTGTTAACAAGCTTATAACTAAAACCAGCACTAAAACATTAGTTATCTGTAATTTTCCATTAACTATCAAGAAGCCTTTCTTCTTGCGGTTGGTCTTCTTTCTTCTCTTCTTAGCCAAATTTTTCAATCCTTTGTATAGTCAGCACAACTTTGCCTCCTGCACGATTCTTCTTTGTCCAGTTTTTTTCTTTGCTTTATCTCAAAACTGCTCGTGCCGATTATAGCATATAAAACAAAGCTTACTTCATACAAAACATCTAAAAAAATACTCGTTTGTCAAAATTTAACATAATTAATTATTTTTTAAAGGTATGTCCGGTTTAAATAATACTTCATCGAATAAACATAGCTGTCTTTCCTTCCATTAAAAACAAAAAAGTCGAGATACTATCTCAACTTTCAGCCATCAATATATATATAACACACTCTTTTATTAAAATTCATCCAAGCTCTCATCCGTAACTATCTCAATCGTCTGACGCAAAACTCGCTTAAAAATAGCTAAGTCCTTAGGTGCGACTTCATCTTCGAGCTTATTTTCCAATCTCTGCCAAAATTCATTGTCTGAGTCCATCATTTGATGATACTTATCTGTTACCATCAAATGTGTAACACGACGATCTACATCATCTAACCTTTTTTCAATTAAGCCCAACTTCATTAGCTTTTTAATATGGTAGTTAGTATTAGGTGTGGATTGATCAAGCAGTTTAGATATCATCCCAATTGTCGGCTCTTTAAGTTGATAAATAGCTTCCAAATAGTAAATATCGATTGCGCCCAGTTTTTCAAAATCAGGTGCATCTTGATGTCGTTCATGCAGCCTTAAAACCTGCGTTAAGTTGGTCAAAGATTTTTGTAAAGTAATCACGCTTTTTTTCCCCCGAATGTTTAAAAATTTTTATATAACATGTGAACTATCATAATATACTAAAATAATATAGCCTTGTCAAGTAAACGCTATAAATTATGTGTTTTCCTATCTTCCATGCGTACATTTTACACTAATATGTTTAAAAATTCTAAAAATATGTTTCTTATCAAAGTCTTGGTATTTATATTACTCTCCCAACATTTTTTTGTGTGTTGCATGCAGAATTATCGATACCCCCAGCAGGTTTAAACCACATATTTTCTATTCTACTATTTTTTTGACAATATTTAAATAACATATCGTAATACGTATCATTTAAATTATTAAAAATGATAATTTTTTACTTATTAATATTCCTCACCTTCTTTCTTAAAACATCCTCATTTCAACTTATATTACACTATAGCCCTTCTACGAAAACATTGCACAAGTCCACAATTAGCATAAACTCATTTTTCTACATTATCGTGCTCTCTTTTAAAGTACTGCCTAACAGTACTTTAACTTTATCTTACCCCCTTTTGAAAGAACCGCATTTAGCACTTGCTGTTGTCCAATGATAATATAAAATGCTTTTTATATTGACTTGTACGCTGAAGTCGCTAACAAAACTTGGCTAGTCCATATAAAATGTACCGCTTATTTTTTTGACTACTACTATTTATGTGCAACTCTATTATAATTTACCGTTTTAGCAGAGTCATTTTATCTCTTATATTACACGAAAATTGTGGACTAATCATATAAATCTACCCGCCTATCTAAAAAAACAGGTATTTCACCACGAATTGCTTCGAGTGAATCTAAGTCTAAATTGACATCAAAGATTCCTTCTTTGTCATCTGGAGCTCGCAAAAGAATGTTGCCCAAAGGATCGATTGCAAGCGAGTGACCATTAAAATGATCTCCTTCCGGACCTTCCCCCACTCGATTAACAGCTATAACAAACGCCTGATTTTCAATAGCTCGTGCTCGCAACATAATTTCCCACTGCTCAATCCTTTGCTCTGGCCACTGCGCACTGACAAATAAAACTTTGGCTCCTTGATGCATCAATGACCGTTCCCATTCTGGGAAACGGATGTCGTAGCAAATAACACCTGTTGCTGGAATGCCATCTAAAACAAAACGATTAGCTTTTGCTCCCGCAGTTATCCACTTATCTTCATGCATCAGGCCAAATAGATGTACCTTATCATATTCACTGCAAAGTTTGCCTTTGCGATCAAAAACATAGCTGGTATTGTAGAAGGAGCCGTTCTTCACCGTTGCAACAGACCCACCGACAATATTCACTTCCAACTTTCGTGCTAATTCCGCCAAAAAAGTTTTAGTTCTATTCCCCTCTTTGTCAGCTAACTCATTTAGCTGATCCAATGCATACCCGATATTCCACATCTCTGGGAGAACAATTATATCAGTTTTAGCAGCAGCTGCTTCCGTAACCAGCTGCTGCACCCTCTCATAATTGACTTCTGCCTGAGCATATTTTACATCCATTTGTATCAAGCTTATTCTCAAAGACATTTTTGATCTTCCTTTCTAAAAACGTTGTTGCTTTTATTTTAAAATTATTTAATTAAATTTACAAAAAATTGGAGTTAAATCTAAAAATTATCTACAGGAACGTGATTTAACTCAGATTTAATTTTACCAAAAAAGACCATGTTTTTATACATAGCTTTATATAAAAAAGCAAAGCCGCAGTTGACTTTAAGCCCAGAACATTTAAAATTGAGATTATAATAGCTTTAGATTATTTTAATGGAGGTTCATTGAATGAGAAAAATTGGTGTGATAGGTCTAGGCCATGTTGGTGCAACTATTGCTTATACACTTGTGACAAAGGGGATTGCCGATGAACTTGTTTTGATTGATTCAAATGAGGATAAGGCAGTTGCAGAAGAGTACGATCTTCGCGATACCCTTTCTCGCTTAGACACTTTTACCAAAATTATTCCACAAGATTATACTGCCTTAAAAGATGCAGATGTTATCATAACAGCTTTTGGAAATATTTCGGCCATAAAGATGGATGGAGATCGTTTTGGTGAATTGAACTACAATGCTGCTGTTGTTGCAGAGGTTGCTCAAAAAATCAAAAAAGTTGGGTTTAATGGCGTACTTATCAATATTAGCAATCCATGCGACGTTATTACTACTCTATTGCAGCGACAAACTGGTCTCAGCAAGAAGCAAGTCTTCGGGACAGGAACATTCTTGGACACTGCAAGAATGCAGCGAGCAGTTGGCCAAGCCGTCCATGAGGATCCTAAAAATATTAGCGGTTATGTTCTTGGCGAGCATGGAGAATCACAATTCACTGCTTGGTCAACGGTCGAAGTTAAGGGACACACAATTGAAGATGCCGCTGCCGTATGTGGTTTAGATCTTGCTGATTTGGATCACCGTGCTCGTCGCGGAGGATGGTTGATTTTTTCAGGTAAACACTATACATGTTACGCGATTACGACCTGTGCAATTAAGCTTGCTCTCGCGGTACTTTCAGATGCACACCTTGCATGCCCGACCTCTGTTTATCTTGAAAATTATGGTCACTATATTGGATACCCTGCAGTTATAGGTCGTCAGGGAGTTGTTGAGATAAATAAAATCAAGCTAACTATCGAAGAACAAGCTAAACTAGACAATTCTGCTAAGATAATTTCAGAAAAGCTAACATCACTGCATTAACTTTTTTATTCTCAAAGATTGCTGCTAGTTATACTATACTGGAAGCGGAAATGCTTAATGCTGCTAAGCGAGTATTTGATTGCTTGAGACGAGTTGATGCAGATAATATGCGTTTATTTTAAATAAGGCAGTACAAAGTCGGGAAAATTTGAGTACTAACTCGAAATTACAAACATAGCGAGTACTTTGCTATGAGTAATTCGAAGCTAGACGGAGAATTTTGACTTATGGAACACGTTTATACGGAATAAAAAGAAGGAGCTGTGCCAAAAACTAAATTTGGCACAGCTCCTTATAAATTTGCATGAAGATACATTATAATTCAAAATTCTCTATCCAACTTCGCATTATGCATGTTGAACAACTCACTACATACATTTCTAATTTTACGTCAGTACTCTAAGCTTTAACAAATATGCCACACTTTTCCCATCATTTTATTGTAGATAGCAAGAACAAATTCATCCAATAAGTGCTTACTTATTGAGACAAGCCAGCTGCAATTTTTTCTAAATTCCATTTCATCATTGAATAGTAACTATCTCCAGTCTGACCCTTCTTAGCGACAGAATCTGTAAATATCTCAGAGTAGATCGGAATACCAGTTTCTTTCGAAATAGTTTTCATTGGTCTTGAATCTACGCTACTTTCCACAAATAGTGCTGGGACCTCTGAATTCTTAAGTTTCTGTACTAATTTTTTTAATTGATCTGGTGTGCCTTCTTGTTCAGTATTAATTTCCCAAATATAAGCCGAAGGAACATTGTAAGCCCTAGAAAAATACTTGAAACATCCTTCACTTGTAACAATCATCTTTTTAGCAGCAGGAATATTTTCAAACTCGCGTTTAGCTTTGCTATGAAGCCCATTTAATTTCTTTACATATGCGTTCAAATTTTTCTTGTAAAACTTCTTATTTTTCGGATCTTTAGCTGCAAGCTGTTTCTCAATATTCCTCGCATAAATAACACCATTTTTAAGATCCAACCACGCATGGGGATCCTCTTTTCCCTTTTCCGACGCTCCTTCCAAATATATTTTTTTCACACCATCACTAACTGCAAAATAATCTTTATTTGCCTTTTTACCTGCATTTTTGACAAGTTTTTCAAACCATGCATTGCCACCAGTTTCTAGATTGAGTCCATTATAAAAAATAGCATCAGCTTCAGATACTTTTTTCGTATCTTCAGGCAGTGGCTCGTACTCATGGGGATCTCGTCCAGCTGGAACGATACTGTGTAACTCTATACGATTCTTACCAATGTTTTTAGTAATATCAGCTATGATAGAATTAGTTGCCACTACTTTTATTTTATCTGATTTTTCCGATGTACTATTTTTAGTTGAAGAACACCCTGCAAACGCCAAAACGATGAAAGCTGTAAAAGCCACGTAACTTAAATATTTGCGCATCTTTTTCACCATTTTTGCACCTTCCTTTTCACATATTTTTGTTTTGGTGAGATGAAAAAACTAACTAAGAACACTACAGCAGCGGTTAACACAATGCTTGAACCAGCTGCGATATTATAACTGTATCCGATAAAGAGCCCTATTACCGAAACAACTGCCCCGATTCCGGCCGCTAAGAAGATCATTGTTTTCAAAGTTTTAGTGAATAAAAATGCTGTAGCAGCCGGTGTTATTAAAAGCGCCACAATTAAAATTGTTCCCACACTTTGCATAGCAGTAACAGCAACCAAGGTCAACATCAACATAAGTAGATAGTGATAAAAATTGACTCGCATCCCCAATGCTTTAGCCATTTGCGGATCAAATGATGTCAATAAGAGTTCTTTGAAATATAAAACAATCACTAATATAACTAGGAAAGAAACTGCAATCGTTATCCATTTATCCACATCCTGAACTGCAAGAATATTCCCAAAAAGTATATGGAATAAATCAGTTGAACTGCGTGCAACCCCAATCAATATAACTCCCAGTGCTAAAAAGGAACTAAAGGTTATTCCAATCGCAGTATCACTCTTGATAAGACTGTTTTCTTTAATATAAGTAATTATTATTGAAGATAATATTCCAAATGCAATTGCTCCGACAAAAAAATTGATACTCAAGATGTATGCAATAGCTACTCCTGGCAAAACTGCATGAGAAATCGCATCCCCCATTAGCGACATTCCACGTAAAATAATGAAACATCCGACAATACCTGAAACAGTACCTACAACAACTGCAGTTATTAAGGCATTTTGTAAAAAATGAAAAGTCATCAATCCATGAATAAACTCTGCAAGCATCTTTATTCACCCCTGTCTACAAAAATATTTTCGCCATAGGCGCACTTCAAATTTTGCATGTTAAAAACTTCAGCAGTTGCCCCTGCCGCAATTACTTTGCTGTTCAACATTACCAACTGATCAAAATAATCTTTCACTTTGCTTAAATCATGGTGAACAATTAAAATCGTTTTACCTTCGTTTCTCAAATTTTTTAAAATTTTTATTATAATATCTTCACTTATCATATCAACACCCACAAAAGGTTCGTCTAAAAAAAGGTAGTCGGCATTCTGAACCAAGCAACGTGCAATCAGTACTCGCTGAAACTGCCCACCTGACAATGCACTAATTTGGCGTTGTTCCTGCTCTCTCAACCCTACAATATCCAACGCTTTTTCTACTCTTTTCCAATCTGCCTTTTTTATTCTTTTAAAAAGTCCTAGACTTGGCAATATCCCTAAGGATACACATTCTTTAACAGTAATTGGGAACGATAAATCGATCAAACTTTTTTGTGCAACATAAGCAATTTTTTTTTAAAAACTTTTTAGAAGTAACACCATCAATATTGATTTCTCCATTAAATTGAGCCATTCCCAGTATTGCTTTCAAAAGCGTAGACTTACCTGATCCATTTGGACCGATGATTCCAGTAATTGTTGGACCCTTAATCGCCAAATCTATATGGTGTAAAGCTTCGACCTCATTGTTGTATACCACACTGACATTCTTGCACTCAATCATTCCCATCACCTCTTATACAAAGTTAACTTCTTCACATTTTTAGGTTACCCTAAAAACACAATTTAGTCAATTTTTAACATTTTTTTCTTAACCATTTCCTAGGAAATATTTTTTTTAGCAAACTTTAGCACTCTATAGACTGTGCTTATGTTTTTGCTTTTCAGCTCAATCTTTTGATTTCTTTCCAAAAAGCATGCATTGCTTTTTGATTGGCTTGATGTGCACTTTGACCGTTCGATCCGTAGTTTGGATCCTTTTGGCAGTTGTATATTTTTAAAGAAGGCGACTTGTAATTTTTAACAGTCTTTAAACGAAATATTGGCTCCATTTTAGATGGAATACTAATATCTAATTTATAATGGTCTGAATGGACAGCATTCCATTTTGGACCTTTGCTTGCTTTATAATCATTTGAAGCAGCATAATTAAAGCTTGCTCCATTTACTATACCGTTTTCATTTTCAAATGGCTCTTTTTCCACATCAATCTCATTGATCAAATTCCCATTGCCATCAAGAATGTATTCCGAGTGAAATCCGACTACTACTTTGATATTGGTTTTATAATAATTCGCTGGTGCTTCGCCATTTTTACGCCTATGTTTTTGATGAAGACGGGCCGATTCATCTAATGAAAACTGTCCTTCTGGCAACGTACTTAGATACCATGCTAATGCTTCAAATTCTGTTTTTCCCTGCTGCAAATACTTTTCTCTGACAAATTGTATCTGTTGTGCTGAAATAAGATAACGAAATTGATGAACGTTTTTAGCTAATTTTTCATTCAAAGTTGCATTTAATCCCTCAGGAAAGGCAGTTTGCACTGTTTTCGCTAAATCTTTCCAGAAAGCGGCAGCAGGCTGATCGGTGCAAAATATCGTAACAAATGCTTTGTCTGACTTTTGCTGCCGTTTAAATCACACATTTTTGAAACTGTCATCAGTAATGTTAGTTTATTTTGCGCACTTTTTTGCTGCATGCAGCTTTGCTGATACGAATCCCACATTTCGCTAAATAATCTTGTCCCTACTCGCTTATAAGAATTTGCACTATCGCTGTTCTGAAAACTTTTTTCTTGAGCCTCACTCTGCCTAAATCTGACTTGAAGGAAATTACTTAACAGTACTTCAATACTTTCAGGTGGCCAGCACAACATATCTGCATTGCGCACTTCATGAACAGCTCTCTCGCACATACTTTCTTTTTGAGGGGGTTGCAGTTTCATTTTTCTGATCATTTTCTTTACCATATAGGTGTGATAACAATGTTCCATTTTTTCTGTTTCAGCCCGCAATTCTCCAGCAGTTTCAGTATGTTTTGCTTTTTCCAAAGCAGATGTACCGACTATGATAATTTTTGCTACTTCTTCTAAGTCTTCCCAACCCTTTCTTAAAGAAACAACATTCTTTTTTATCTCAATCATCCTGTCACTTTTTTGTAGGATCATCTTTTCAAGTTCTACTTCGAATACTTGCGGATAACATTTTTCCAACGGAGATATTTTCTTAAGATTGTTTGTTGCTTTTTTAAGAAATAAGAAAACTGCGGTACCCCTACTAATCCTTTTGATTTGACCCGTTTCACGCTTAATTTTAAAAAAAAGCTCGTTGAGCAACAGCAATTGGTCTACATAAATAAATAATACTTTGAGTAAACTTAATTTTACCTTATAGTAATGTCGCGCATGCTTGTTTGATCCAACCCCAACCATATTTAAACTATAAATCACATCTTCCATTTGCGACCTTAAACGCTTCTTCATCTTTTTTGCAGCCGTTATTTCTTTTTTTGATCGATATTTAGCAAGTCTCATTTGTGGTCTCTCCTCATTGCAAACTACTTATGTTAACTCTATAAAAATCTCCTTTGGGGTGCAATTAAAATGATCGATTACCCAACAGCATTATTGCTGAACCAAAATCTACTAGTGAAAAGAATAACAAAGATCAATAAGTTTTACGTGTTAAGTGTGGCTTTAACAGCATTGCCCTGTCTTAATTGTGAATAATGCATGCAGTACAAGCTTACAAAAGGAGCCGGTCAAAAATAACTTTTGACTCAGCTCCTCAGGTCTAATCTATGAAATTGTTAAAACTATCTTACTAGATTTTTGTTAGCTGTCGCAAGCATCAGCCGTATTCGATTAAGCTGGTTAACGACAGAAACACTTGGATCATAATCAATCATAGTGATATTAGCATTTGGATATTGGCTGCGCAATTCCTTAACTGCACCTTTTCCAACTATATGATTAGGCAAACAACCGAAAGGCTGCATGCAGACAATATTATCAATTCCTGACTTCAAACACTCTATCATTTCTCCTGTCAGAAACCATCCTTCCCCAGTCTGATTACCCAAAGACAAGATGGAACTGGCATCCTTTGCCAGTTGCTCGATTGCTTCAATTCCCGTAAATCTATCAGAATTCTTAAGTGCCGTATTCATTGGTTTCTCACACCACTTGATCACTTTGAGCGCCAATTCAGCAAATAACTTGCTCTTATTTGAAAATCCTAGATGATCATGCCGATAGATTTGATTGTACAGTGAATAATTCATAAAACCAACAATATCGGGACAAATAACCTCTGCACCTTCTTTTTCAAGCAAACGGACAATATTGTTATTTGCAATCGGTGAATATTTGACTAATATTTCACCAACAATTCCGACTCGCGGTTTGATTATATCCTTAAGTGGTAAGTTATCAAAATCTTTTACGATCCGCTGTACATTTTGTTTAAACTCGTGAAAACTACCATTAACAATGTTTTTTCTGACCCGGTCTAGCCAGGCAGCATGCATTTCGTCTACTTGACCAGCTTTCAATTCATAGGGTCTCGTTCGATAAACCACACGTTCAAACAAGTCCCCATATAAGAAGGCCAAGGCCACACGTTTAGCCAATGGAATAGTCAACTTGAAGCCCGGAGTATCCTCGACCCCTTTATTACCAAGAGAGATAGAAATTACTGGGACCTGTCCGAAACCAGCATCTCTTAAAGCTTTGCGAATCAATGGTATATAATTGGTTGCTCGACAACCGCCACCAGTTTGACTCATCATAACAGAGGTATTGTTAACATCATACTTTCCGCTCTTCAACGCTTCAATCATTTGTCCAATCGTTATGATTGCTGGATAGCAAGCATCATTGTTAACATACTTGGTTCCGATATCAATTGCTTTGTGATCTTGAAGTGGTAGATTAACCACATTATACCCAGAAGACTGCAATGCAACATCAACCAGCTGTGACTGATGGATTGGCGATAGCATTGGCATTAGCAATGTATGCTTTTTCTTCATTTCTTTAGTAAATTTGATAGGTTGCGGGAGGTCATATAATTTTTGCGGTTCAATATGCTGTGCGTGACGCTCATTAACCGCTGCTTTTAATGAGCGCAATCTGATTCTAATAGCACCAATATTTGTTCCTTCATCAATTTTTAAGACCGTATATAGCCTATTATGCTGTGCAAGAATTTCTTCAACCTGATCCGTCGTTATCGCATCTATCCCACAACCGAATGAATTTAACTGTACAAACTCTAATTCAGGAGTCTTAGCAGCTACTTTAGCAGCCGCAAATAAACGCGAATGATATGTCCATTGATTAACAACTCTCAGTCCTGCGACATCTTCCATATGTGAAATACTGTCTTCTGTCAAAACATTAAAACCTTCGGCTGCAATGATCTGCGAGATTCCATGATTTATCTGTGGATCCAGATGATAAGGACGTCCAGCTAAAACGATTCCTTTTTGATGATTTTGCCGCATTAAACGCAGCGTTTCTTCACCACGATTTTGAATCCATTGCTTGAATTTTTTTAATTCCTTATATCCTTCCTCAAGTGCCTCTTTTACTTCCTTGAGTGTCACGCCTTTATCCTTAAAAGTCTCGTATAAATTCTGTGCAGTAGATTGATGGTCGTTCAGATTTAGATACGGGTTGCGATAGTCAACTTCCCCATTGCGAATTTGGTCAACATTGTTACGGATAACATCTGGATAAGATTGTACAATTGGGCAATTAAAATGATTATCAGCATTTTTACTTTCTCTGCGTTCAAAAACAACACTTGGATAAAAAATCGTTTTAAGTCCACGATCGATCAACCACTGCACATGCCCATGAACCATTTTAGCTGGATAACAAACTGTATCACTAGGTATCGTTTCAAGACCTTTTTCGTACATCTGTTCACTGGATCTGGTCGAGAGCTGTGCCCTGATTCCCAGTTTCTTAAAGAAAACTGCCCATAGAGGGTAATTTTCATACATATTCAAAACACGCGGGATGCCAATAACTCCACGAGTAGCGAGTCGCTTACGCAAGGGGCGATACTCGAAAAGCCGATGATATTTCTCTTTAACTAGATTAACTCGTTGGTCTTGTGGTTTCAACTTAATCCGCAGGCCCTTTTCACAACGGTTTCCTGTAATAAATTTGCGGCCGTCATTAAAAACAGTGATCGTGAGCAGGCAGTTATTTTCACAACGGCCGCAATGATCAAATTGTTTTGTAGATGAAAGACCATTCATTTCTTCCGTTGTCAAAAGTGTCGTAGTATCACCCTCTTTTGCGCGTTCTTGAGCAAGCAGTGCTGCTCCATACGCTCCCATTAAACCGGCAATATTAGGGCGAATCACCGTTTGACCGCTTAGTTTCTCAAATGAACGCAAAACAGCTTCGTTGTAGAAAGTCCCCCCTTGACACACAATATGACTACCCAAATCTTCAGCACTACGAGCTTTGATGACTTTGAATAAAGCATTTTTAATTACCGAAAGCGACAACCCCGCAGAAATATCTCCCACTGAAGCACCCTCTTTTTGAGCCTGCTTAACCTTTGACTGCATAAAGACTGTACATCGTGAGCCTAAATCAGCTGGGCTCTTAGCTAACAATGCAACTTTTGCAAAATCCTTAACATCGTAATTTAAAGACTTCGCAAACGTTTCAATAAATGAACCGCAGCCAGATGAACAGGCTTCGTTTAATTGAATTGTCGATAATGCACCGTTCTTAACGTGCATTGCCTTCATGTCTTGTCCGCCAATATCTAAAATAAAATCAACATCTGGCATGAAATAGTGCGCAGCCTTATAATGTGCCACAGTTTCAACTTCGCCCAAATCAGCTTTCAAAGCACTTTTTATCAATTTTTCACCATAACCAGTGGTGCATGTTTTGACAATCTTAACTTTTGTAGGCAGATGCCGATACATTTCTTTTAATATACTCATCGTTTTTTTGAGCGGGTCGCCATCATTGTTGCCATACCAAGTGTACAGTAAACGATGATCCTCACTCATCAGGACAATCTTCGTTGTAGTTGACCCAGCGTCTATACCTAAAAAAGCATTTCCTTGATAACTGGCTAAATTCCCCTTTTCAACCCGTGCTTTTTGATGCCTTTTCCTGAATTCTTCCAGTTCGTTCTGATTATTGAACAGAGGTGGTAGTGTTTTAGTTGGTTTCAATGCCTGACCATCTGCTTTTTCCAGGCGTTCTATCAGTTGAGCTATTGTTGTTGGAGAACTTTTTTTGGCATAAAGTGCTGCGCCCTTAGCGACAAATAGCTGTGGATTTTGGGGGAAAATAATATTTTCAGGGGTTAATTTCAATGTTTCAATAAATCGTTGGCGTAATTCACTCATAAAATAAAGCGGGCCACCTAGAAAAGCGACTCTTCCAGTTATCTTATGCCCAGATGCCAGACCTGCAATCGTCTGATTGACAACAGCCTGAAAAATACTAGCAGCCAAATCTTCCTTACGTGCACCATCATTAATCAAAGGCTGCACATCAGTTTTAGCAAACACACCACAACGCGATGCGATGGGATAGATCGTTTCATAACCCTTTGCCAGCTCATTCAAACCAGCCGCATCAGTCTTCAACAGGCTGGCCATTTGGTCGATAAATGCACCTGTCCCTCCTGCACAGCTTCCATTCATTCTTTGTTCTAAAGAAGCTCCAAAGAATGTGATTTTAGCGTCTTCACCACCTAATTCAATTGCTACATCAGTTTCTGGAATTACCGTTTCAACCGTTCTAGTACAAGCAATCACTTCTTGAACAAACTCTAACTTGAGTATCTCCGCTAGGCCCATACCGCCAGATCCAGTTATTTTGAATGAAATGGGATGTTCAGTGCCTACTATTTGTGCAGCTTCGCACAAAACTTTTTTGCTTGCCTTTCTTACATCAGAAAAATGACGCTGATAGGTCTCGTAGAGAGAATTATTATTTTCATCTAAAATAACAACTTTAACAGTTGTCGAACCAACATCAATCCCGCCATATAACTTCTGTTTAATCATGCTTACCCCCTCAAGGTCTCTTTATCAACTTTGTAATATCCGCCATAGTGTTGAATAACCGACACTCTGTTGCTATACTTACTTTATATTGTAAGCAATTAAGAGCGACATGCAATCGACAATATTTTATGTTTTGCTCGTTATACAACAAATGCAGCAGTTATGTTGTTTTTAGATGGAGGTTATTTTAATTGAGCAAAGAAGATTTGCGCATCACACGGACAAAAACGATGATTTTTAATGCCTTTATTGATTTGATTGAAAAGAAAGGGTTTGACTGTATCACCATCCAAGATATTGCGGACAAAGCGATGATTAATAGGTCCACCTTTTACGCTCACTTCAGAGATAAACAAGATGTCTACGAACAAATCTTTTCATTCATCTTAAATCCACTTTTTAATAAACTTGAAAAAGACATACTCGAAGATGGCAGTATAATCCAAGAACAAAAGTTGGTTGAATTGCTAACGACCGCTTTTATCATGATTAAAGAAAATAAAAAATTCTATCTAATTGCTACTGAAGGCAGAAATAATCTTATTTTGACCGATGCTTTTTCAGATTTTTTGCGTAACCACTACACTAAAATATTTGCAAAGTTGAGAATCGAAGAAGGGGAAATCGTTATGCCCACTGATTTCATTATTTCTTACATGGTTTCAACTTTTATGGGAACTATTCATTGGTGGCTGCATTCCGATTTTAAACTTCCACCTGAACATATGGCACATCTCATCATTAAGCTGCTCCATAATGGTAATCTGACTGTTTTAGGTATCAAGGTAACAAAATAGAACGTGACGGCCCAAGCAGCCGCTTATACTTGTTCTTAACTAGCACTCACTCACTTATTTATAAACAAAAAAAGCACCCCTTGTCCATCCAAGGAGTGCTTGTCTTCGTCGATAAAAAATAATATTAACGTTTTGAAAATTGTGGAGCCTTACGAGCTTTCTTAAGACCTGGTTTCTTACGTTCTTTCATACGTGCATCACGTGTTAATAAACCTGCACGTTTCAAAACGCCACGAAAATCTGGGTCAATTTCAAGTAAAGCGCGGGCAATCCCATGACGGATAGCACCTGCTTGACCAGAAAATCCACCACCATTAACATTAACAAAAACATCATATGAACCAGTTGTTTCTGTAGCTTCAAATGGCTGAACCATAACTTTACGTAGGTTAGCAAATGGAATATAATCTTCTGCTGGTTTGCCGTTTATAGTAATCTTACCTGCTCCGGGTGCTAAAATTACACGCGCAACAGAGTTCTTACGACGGCCTGTTCCTCTATATTGTACTTGAGCCAATTAAGTTTCCTCCTAGATTAAGTTTGTGATATCCAATACTTCTGGTTGTTGAGCTTCATGCTTGTGATCTGCACCACGATAGACATGCAACTTCTTAGCTTGTGCTTTTCCGAGTGTTCCCTTTGGAAGCATTCCTTTAATTGATAAAGCAATCAGCTTCTCAGGATCATTTTGACGGAATTCGCCAGCAGTACGGCTCTTCAAACCACCTGGATGATCTGTATGATGATAATAAACTTTACGATCTGCTTTATGACCTGTCAAAGCAACCTTTTCTGCATTGATAACAATAACGAAATCGCCTGTATCAACGTTAGGCGTAAATGTCGGCTTATTCTTGCCACGCAAGACAGAAGCCACAACTGAGGACAAACGTCCCAGTGGAACATCAGTTGCATCTACGACATACCATTTACGTTCCACTTCACCTGGTTTTGCAATATATGTTGTACGCACGTTTTATTTCCTCCATTTTTATATGCTTGTTTGACGCAAAATAAGTTTCCGGGGCCTACTGTGGGGCAAACAATACCAGATACTATGATACTTTTTTTGCTCCCTAAAGTCAATGTTTATAAATTAATTAGTAATATTATCTATACTATCTTCATCGTAATAAACCTTTTTCAAATACAAACCACTTGCTGGCGCTGTTGCTCGACATTGATTGCGATCTTTTACCTCATACAATCGTAAAAAATCATGGACGGCTCGTTTGCCATTGCCAATCTCAAGTAAGGCCGCCACCATGATCCTTACTTGATTATATAGGAAGCCATTGCCATAAAATTCGAAGATAACTTCACCATTAGCTTCGTCATACTTAACAGTTGCATCATAAATAGTCCGCACATGACTTTTAGCCTGACTTCCTGAAGCAACAAAGCTTGAGAAATCATGTGTGCCAATGACGTCAGGCAAGGCTTCTTTTATCAATTCTAAGTTAAGTGGATATTTATAATGTCCTGTATAAAATCGCTTAAAAGGATTAACAAAACGTCCTAAACCAACTCGATATAAATACCGCTTACCATGTGTTGTAAAGCGGGCATGGAATGTCTGGGAAACTTTTTTTGCACTTAAAATTTCTATGTCCAACGGCAAAAGACTATTCAGTCCATTAACAATCCCTTTTTCTGGAATATCATTTTCAAGATCAAAGTGGACGACCTGCCCCAGTGCATGCACGCCCGCATCCGTTCTTCCAGAACCAAAAATATGCACAAAAGATACGGCTGTACTCATTTTATTAACTGCTGTTTCCAACACCGACTGAACTGTTCTTTGATTAGGTTGGCTTTGAAAACCAGCAAATTTGGTGCCATCATATGCCAGTGTCACCATATATCTATTAGTCATCTTTCCCTCATCACCAATTTCGTAAATATAATAGCACAAGCGTTGCCAGACCAAATACAATACAAGCTAGCGTATCATTTCGTTTCCAGAAATGAATGCGATATTTGGTCCTTCCCTCGCCTCCGCGATAGCCCCTTGCTTCCATTGCCGTCGCAAGATCTTCAGCTCGATTAAAAGAACTGACAAATAAAGGAATCAGTAGTGGCACAACAGCTTTTATTTGTTTCATAATACTGCCCTCGCCGAAGTTGACTCCTCTTGAGCGTTGCGCATTCATTATTTTTTCCGTTTCATCCATCAATGTCGGCACAAAGCGCAACGCGATTGATAACATTAATGAAATCTCATAAACAGGAACCTTGAATTTCTTTAAGGGCTCCATGAGAGACTCCAGTGCGTCAGCGATCTCTAATGGCGCAGTAGTCAATGTTAATAACGTCGACATAAAGATAATTAAAACGAACCTGCAAAAGACATAGCTCCCATTGATCACACCGAAACTTGTTAAAGCTAACGGCCCGAATTGCCAGTAGACAGTGCCACCACGTGAAAAAAATATTTGTAGCAACACTGTAAAAAGAATTAGCCAAATAAGAGGCCTTACCCCTTTTAAAAAGAAGCCAAAACTGACTCCAGATAGAAATACTCCCCCAAGAGTCAGAACCAAAAGTAGCGCATATGACTGCCAATTGTTGGCCAGAAAAATAATTATAATAAAGTAAAAACTCAAGATGAGCTTTGAACGGGGATCTAAATGATGCACAAGGGATTCTCCTGGAATATAACGACCTAGAATTACTTTATTCAGTTTGATTGCCTCCCTTTTTCAAAGAAGCTGCTAATGCAGCCGCGAGTTCTTTTTCCGTTAGCGGCATCTTCTCAAACGAAAACTTCCCAGTTTTTTGTAGTTCATAAGCAAAATTGGTTGCTTTAGGTAACGCTAAGTGATGCTTAACAAGCCAGCGGGGATCTTTAAAAATATCTTTTGGTGCTGCCGCTGCGATAACTTCGCCCTTCTCCAACACGATTGTGTGATCTGCGTAATTAGCAACATCATCCATCTGATGCGTTACTAAAATAATGGTTAGCTGGTGCTGCAAATGAAGCTCTTCAAACATCTGCATTATTTCAATTCTTCCCTTAGGATCCAGTCCTGCTGTTGGCTCATCAAGCACTAAAACTTCTGGTTTCATTGCTAAAATTCCCGCAATTGCAACTCGCCGCATTTGTCCGCCTGACAATTCGAATGGTGAGTGGCTAAGAAGCTCATCAGGCAGACCAACTAAGTTAGCCATTTCAACAGCAATTTCTTCAGCTTCGGCTTGTGTTTTACCAAAATTTTTGGGTGCAAATGCAATATCTTTGAGAACAGTTTCTTCGAAAAGCTGTGCCTCAGGGAACTGAAAAACAATTCCCACATGTTTTCTCAAGTCTCCTAGTTCTTTATTCTTCGTGCTGGCAGTTATTACTTTTTCAGCAACTGTCACACGCCCGCTGGAGGGTTTCAAGAGCCCATTTAGATGTTGCAGCAAGGTTGATTTTCCACTCCCTGTGTGTCCAATAATAGCCGTATAGCTTCCCTCAGGAATTGAAACTGTTACATTTTTCAAAGCCTGATGTTCAAAAGGCGTATTTGGTTGATAAACGTAATTTACTTTTTCGAAATGAATTGACACAACCAATCCACCATCCCTTTTTCAGTAAGATATTCTTGTGGGACATCAATTCCTTGATTCCTTATTTCATTTTTTAGCTTCTCGGAGAATGGAATATCAAGTCCGCTTTCGATCAATGCGGCGCCGCGTTGAAACACCTTTGCCGGTTTATCATCTTGAACTAAAAGGCCATCGTCAATAACCACGACTCGTTGAGCCAGAGAGGCTTCTTCAATATCATGTGTTATTGAAATAACCGTAAAACCATTTTTCTTATTAAGATTTTGAATAAGCTGAATAATCTCTTTGCGCCCCTCAGGATCCAGCATGCTCGTTGCTTCATCCATAATGATGATTTTGGGCTGGAGAGCTATCACACCTGCTAAAGCAACACGCTGCTTTTGTCCTCCCGATAAACGTGCGGGTTCATGTTGTGCAAAATCCCACATTCCAACATCCGTCAGTGCCGCCTCAACGCGTTTGATCATCGTTTCTCTAGGAACACCCTGATTTTCTAACCCAAAGGCTACATCTTCTTCAACATTTGCTCCCACAAATTGGTTATCAGGATTTTGAAAAACCATCCCGATATTTTTGCGAATATTCCAGAGAGTACTTGAAGTCAACTGTACTCCTGCGATTTTTATCGTCCCAGTCTTTGGAATTAGCAAACCATCTATCAGTTTTGCAAGCGTACTTTTTCCACTTCCATTGTGTCCGATCACCGCTAGCCATTCGCCAGCGGCAACAGCTAAATTAAGATGGCTCAAAGCTTCACTTTCTTGCTGCGGATACTGAAAAGACAGATCTGAAATCTCAATCATTGGTTCTTCCATGAGTGTCTCCTTTTATCTATTTATACAGATTATCATACCATAGTTAAACAAAAACAGCCTTACCCAAATGTTAGTGATGTCAAACTGATTAAAATAATCATAGTTCTAAAAAACCGAGATAGCAGCCTTACAAGAAGTAAGCTTCTGTCTCGGTAATAAATTCTTTAAATAGATATCGATTAAAATAAAAAATCACTTTTTATAACGAAGGTTTCCCATCTAAGATGGTACTTAGGACTAGACTCGGTTTAACACCAGCATCGTAACGCCCAGTTATCGTTATAAAAGTGACAAATAGAACTAAAGATTAGTCGACTAACTCAAGAACAACCAACTTAGCAGCATCGCCGCGTCGTTCATTCATCTTGAGAATACGCGTATATCCACCGTTGCGTTCAGCGTAACGAGGAGCAACTTCTGCAAATAATTTTTGCAAAGCTGATTGGATAGTAATATCATCGCCATCTTCTTTAACGTCAGCAACAACATCCATTAAAAAGGCTGCAGCACGACGACGTGCCACTAAATCACCCTTTTTTCCAAGTGATATCATTTTTTCAGCTGTTTTACGCACTTCTTTCGCACGAGTTTCAGTTGTAACGATTTTACCGTTAACAATTAAATCTGTCGTCAAATTGCGCAACATTGATTTACGATGAGCACTTGTGCGTCCTAATTTGCGGTAACTCATGAATTATTTCCCTCCCTCAACAAATATTAGTCATCATGACGTAATGATAAACCAAGATCGATTAATTTATTCTTCACTTCTTCAAGTGATTTACGACCTAAATTGCGAACCTTCATCATGTCAGCTTCTGATTTATTTGTTAACTCTTGAACAGTATTGATACCAGCACGTTTCAAACAATTGTATGAACGAACAGATAAATCAAGCTCTTCAATCGTCATTTCAAGCATTTTCTCTTTATGTGTTTCTTCTTTTTCGACCATGATTTCAGCATTTTTTGCTTCATCAGTTAAATCAACAAATAAAGTCAAGTGCTCTGTCAGAATCTTAGCCGATAAACTGATTGCTTCACTAGGTGTTATAGCACCATTGGTCCAAACATCAAGTGTCAGTTTATCATAATCATCTTTTTGACCAACACGCGTTTTTTCTACTTGATAGTTGACACGTTCAATCGGGGTATAAATTGAGTCGATTGGCAAAACACCGATCGGCATTTCATCAGACTTAGTTTTGTTTTCATCAGCTGAAACATAACCACGTCCTGTATTAGCAGTCATCCGAACATGGAATGACGCCCCTTCTGCTACTGTACAAATGTACAAATCTGGATTTAAGACTTCCACTTCACTACTACCTTGGATGTCTCCAGCTGTAACTTCGATAGGCCCTGTAACATTGATTTCTAATGTTTGATCCTCTTCAGAATCAATACGTAAAGCAACCTTTTTCAAATTCAGAATAATTTGCGTTACGTCTTCGAGCACGCCCTTGACGGTCGAAAATTCATGCAAAACACTGTCAATTTGAATATTTGTTATCGCTGCTCCAGGTAAGGAAGAAAGCAGAATTCGGCGAAGAGAATTACCTAATGTTGTACCATAACCACGTTCAAGAGGTTCTACAACAAATTTGCCATAATTAGGACTTTCTTCAATTTTATGAATTTTTGGTTTTTCAAATTCGATCATTCTTATCTTTACCCCTTTCAAAACGTTACGTGTAATCTGGCGAAAACATTATGAAGATTTACCTCAAAATGAATATGAGCCACATTAAACACGACGGCGTTTTGGAGGACGACACCCATTATGAGGAACAGGCGTAACATCGCGAATTGACGTTACTTCAAGGCCTGTTGTTTGTAAAGCACGAATTGCGGCTTCACGACCAGAACCTGGTCCCTTAACAGCAACCTCAACACTCTTCATTCCATGTTCCATTGAACCCTTTGCAGCAGCTTCAGCAGCCATCTGAGCAGCAAATGGTGTTGACTTACGACTACCCTTGAATCCTAATGAACCAGCTGATGCCCATGCAACTGCATTTCCATGAACATCCGTAATCATAACAAGTGTGTTATTGAATGTTGAATGAATATGTGCAATCCCGCTCTCAATATTTTTCTTGGCGCGGCGTTTACGTGAACCTTTCTTAACTGCCATGAAATAGCTAACCTCCCTTTATATTTTAATTATTTTTTTCTGCCGGCAATTGATGCGGCTGGGCCTTTGCGTGTATGCGCATTGTTCTTGGTATTTTGACCACGAACAGGTAAATGACGACGATGACGCAGACCTCGGTACGAGCCAATTTCTGACAGACGTTTAATATTTAAGCTAACTTCACGACGAAGATCACCTTCGACTTTGTAGCTGTCTACAACTGCACGAATTTTATCTTCCTGTTCAGTTGTTAAATCACGCACACGGATATCCTCTGAAACAGCTGCTTCAGCCAAAATCTTTTGTGCACTTGAATTACCGATTCCATAAATGTAAGTTAAGCCGATCACGATACGCTTATCACGTGGTAAATCGACACCTGCAATACGAGCCATAACAATTACACCTCCTAATTATTTATTATCCTTGACGTTGTTTGTGTTTTGGATTTGAACATATTACCATAACACGGCCTTTGCGCTTAATTACTTTGCAGTGTTCGCACATTGGTTTTACTGATGGTCTTACTTTCATGAATTATACCTCCCAAATGTATTTGAAGTACAATCTATTTAAAGCGATAGGTAATGCGGCCCTTAGTCAAATCGTAAGGGGACATTTCAACAGTCACTTTATCGCCAGGTAAAATACGAATATAATGCATCCTAATCTTACCTGAAACGTGAGCTAAAATCTCATGTCCGTTTTCGAGTTCAACTTTGAACATCGCATTGGGTAACGTTTCTTTGATCGTACCCTCGATCTCAATCACATCATCTTTCGCCACGCAAAAGTACCTCCTTAAATGGTTTTATAACTTAACACGCAAATCCGTGAGTCCCAAAAACTGACTCGCTTGTTTCCGCAAGCTAATCCATCCAAATGGACAGACTAATCCTATAGAAAAGATAAACCTGAAATAGTATATCATTCAAGGACTATTATTGCAAGCTTTAGTCTAAAAATATTACTTTATTGTATCCAAAATCTTTTTTACATCTTCGAAAACTTTTTCAATAGCCTGATTTCCGTTCACTTCATGCAAAATGTTCTTTTGCTTGTAGAAATCAAGTAAGGGTGTGTTCATCTTGATATTCACATCAAGACGATTTTTGGCAGTCTCAGGCTTATCATCTTCACGTTGGAAGAACTCTGTACCACCACAGCGATCACAAACGCCTGCAACCTTGGTAGGATTAAATACTTTATGATAAGTTGCTCCACAATTGCGGCAAATATAACGACCAGTCAAGCGTTCCAGCAAGGAAGCAGGATCAACATGAATATTGATCACTCCAACTAATTTCCTATCTAGCTCCGCTCCAATACTATCTAAAGCATTTGCTTGGACCATATTACGTGGGAAACCATCAAGCAAATAGCCCTTCTGGGTATCCTTTTCCCCCAGACGTTCCTTCACAATACCGTTTGTCACTTCATCCGGAACAAGTTCACCTTTATCAATAAAACTTTTAGCTTTCAGTCCCATTGGTGTTCCATTTTTGATAGCAGCTCTGAAGATATCTCCTGTTGAAATATGTGGAATCTTGTACTCATCAACAATCCGTTCTGCCTGTGTTCCTTTTCCAGCTCCAGGAAGGCCCATCAGCATTAAATTCATTGCAGTCATTTCTAAAAAAACTCCTTTTTTACTAATTATCAATCAATAAAGAGCAGTACAACCTAATGATTCATCACAAAATCTTCTCTTGTCAGTAACATAAATATTACAAAATTAAAAAGCAGGCTCCACAAATGTGCAGCCGAACTTTTTAAACCATTATCTGATAAAACCGACATATTCACGTTTCATCATCATACCCTTTAATTGTCTGATTGATTCAAGTGCAACCCCAACAACAATTAAAAGGCTGGTACCACCTAAACCTATAGACTCATCAAGGCCCCAAATATTGGAAGCAACCAGTGGAATTAAAGAGACTAAACCCAAGAAAATCGAACCAACTGAGCTCAAACGCATTAGTAAACGTGAAACATACTTCTCAGTTTCTTTTCCTGGCCAGACGCTTGGAATATAACTTCCTTGCTTTTGAAGGTTTTCTGCTAATTTCTCAGGATTTACCTGTACAAATGCATAGAAAAACGTAAACAAGACAATCAAAACAGTGTATAAAATCATTCCGCCAGTCGCTTGCATGTTAAAAATATTTGTCATGACGCGATACCAAGTATCTTCGGAATGATTCTGTGTAAACGCCATTAAGATCGTTTGCGGTGTAGCAATAAATGAACTCGCAAAAATGACTGGAATAACTCCAGCAACATTGATTTTAAGTGGTAAATATGAGCTCTCTGTTGCCCCCGCTAAACGACGAGTGTACTGGATTGGAATCTTGTAATTAGCCTGTTGAACATATGTAACAAATGCAACGATGACTAATATAGCAACAATTAAAATGACAACAAACAAGATACCCTTCCAGAGATCACCTGGTGCAGCTTCTAAAATTTGTTCAGTAAATATCTGATGAACACCAGTAGGAACTCGTGCAAGAATACCGGCCATGATAATCATTGAAATACCATTACCAAACCCGCGATCTGTAATCATATCACCTAACCAAGTAGTAAACATCGAACCCCCAGTCAGGATCAATCCAATACTAAGGTATGTTTCCACACCAGGATTATTAACTAGATTCAAACTACTCAATGCGTTAAAACCAGCCGTAATCCCGATTGATTGTACAAACGCCAGCACAATAGTTAAATATCTTGTAGCTTGGTTAAGTTTTCTTCTTCCAACCTCACCCTGCTTACTCCATTCAACAAACCGTGGGACAATATCCATCTGCAATAACTGAACAACAATTTGCGCAGTAATGTAAGGAGACACTCCCATTGCTAAGATTGAATAATTAGTTAAGCCGCCACCACTAAAAGTGTTTAAGATACTAACTAACCCTGAAGACGCAACACTATCTAAAGCTTTAGCATTGATCCCAGGGACTGTGATATATGTGCCTAAACGAAATACAATCAAGACGCCTAACGTAAACAAAATCTTCTCGCGAATATCTTTGACAGCTAAGGCGTTCTTCATTGTTTTAAGCATTAAATCACCTCAGCTTGACCGCCAACTGCTTCAATGGCTTTTTTAGCAGCAACGGAGAATTTATTAGCTTTCACTGTTAATTTCTTCGTCAATTTGCCATCAGCTAAAACTTTAATGCCATTTTTTTCATCTTTGATTACACCATTTTCAACTAATAATGCTGGTGTTACTTCTGTTCCTTCGTTGAACTTCTCGAGAGTTTCCAGATTAACAACTGCATATTCTTTACGGTTGATATTTTGGAAACCACGTTTAGGCATACGACGGAATAATGGCATTTGGCCACCTTCAAACCCTAAACGGACTTTTCCACGAGCCTTTTGACCTTTTTGACCACGACCAGCTGTTTTACCGTTACCAGACGATGTTCCGCGTCCAACACGATTACGCACCTTACGTGACCCTTCACTTGCTTTTAATTCATGCAATTTCATCAGGTCGACACCTCCTTGTTGATATATTATAACATGTCATCAGTATTTAGTCGGCAACCGTAACTTCAACCAAATGATTGATTTTGGCAACGGCACCACGAGTTGCAGCATTATCGGGCAGAACAACCGCACTTTGAACACGTCCTAAGCCTAAGGCCTTAACGATGTCGCGTTGCTTCTGAGGACGCCCAATGACACTACTCGTTAATGTAATTTTTAAATTAGCCACAAGTGAGCCCTCCTTATTCTGCTAAATGTTGTGTTGATACACCACGAAGAGAAGCAACGTCAGTAGCACTCTTCATCTTTGTCAATCCGTCCATTGTTGCGCGGACAACATTAATTGGTGTGTTTGAGCCAAGCGACTTACTTGTCACATCGGCAACACCAGCCAATTCCATGACGGCACGAACCGCACCACCGGCAGCAACTCCTGAACCAGCAATAGCGGGTTTCAACAAAATGCGACTTCCACTATATTCTCCGACAACTTCATGTGGCAGTGTTTCTTCAACCATCGGAACTTTAATCAAGTTCTTGCGAGCTGCTTCAACTGCTTTACGAATAGCGTCAGGAACTTCTTGTGCCTTACCAGTACCAAAGCCAACGTGACCATTGTGGTCTCCCACAATAACTAAAGCTGCAAAACGAAGACGGCGCCCACCTTTAACAACTTTTGTAATACGATTGATTGCAACAACACGATCTTCTAAATCTAATTGAGCTGGATCAATAACAGTCATAAATGCGTTTCCCTCCTTTTCCTAAAAATCTAATCCGTTTTTACGAGCAGCTTCGGCAAGAGCTTCGATTCGTCCATGGTAAAGATACCCGCCACGATCAAATACTACTTCCTTGATGCCCTTTTTTTCAGCACGTTTTGCAACTACTTCTCCAACTGAAGCAGCTTGCTCAGTCTTTGTATTACCCTTAACTTCACTGTCTAATGTAGAGGCACTAACTAGCGTCACACCCGCTACGTCATCAATCACTTGAGCGTAGATGTTTTTGTTTGAACGATAAACATTTAAGCGTGGGCACTTAGCTGTACCAGATATCTTATTACGAACACGCAGATGGCGCTTTTGACGTGTTTTATTCTTGTCTGGTTTCGAAATCACTATTATTCACCTCTTGAATTTTTTATCTTGCATTCACTAAGACTGTTAATTACTTACCAGTCTTACCTTCTTTACGACGAACATATTCGCCAACGTAACGGATACCCTTGCCCTTGTAAGGCTCTGGTGCACGAGTCAAACGAATTCTAGCTGCCAAATCACCAACAGCTTGTTTTGAAATACCTGAAACGGTAATTGAAGTTGCAGAAGGTGTTTCTAACTTCAAACCCTCACCAGCTTCAAACTCAACTGGATGTGAGTAACCAACATTCAGTACAAGCTTTTGACCCTTCATTTGTGCACGGTAACCAACACCTTGAAGTTCAAGTTCCTTTTTGAAACCTTCACTTACACCAACTACCATGTTATGGAAGTTAGCTCTTGTCGTTCCATGCAAAGCTTTCGTCTTGCTGTCATCGCTTGAGCGATCAAATGATACAACATTTCCTTCGATTTTCATAGAAATTTTATCAGTAAATTCACGTGTTAATTCACCCTTTTGACCTTTGACAGTCACAGTATTGCCGTTTCTTTTAACTTCAACACCATCAGGTAATACAACGTTCTTATAACCAATTCGACTCACAGTTGTTACACCTCCTTGTGTTATCTAATTTTTACCAAACGTAAGCTAATACTTCGCCGCCAATGTTTTTAGCACGAGCTTCTTTATCCGTAACTACCCCTTCTGAGGTAGAGATAATTGCAATTCCAAGTCCGTTCAAAACTTTGGGAACAGCATCAGCTTTTACGTATGAACGTAAGCCTGGTTTTGAGATACGCTTAATACCGGAAATAACACGTTCACTGTTTTTTCCATACTTTAAGAACACGCGAATGATTCCTTGTTTGTCATCATCAATGTATTCAACATCGCGTACAAAACCTTCATTTTTTAGAATTTCAGCAATATCGTGCTTAATTTTTGATGCAGGCACTTCAAGTGATTCGTGCTTTGCTAAGTTAGCATTACGAACACGAGTCAAGAAGTCTGCTATTGGATCAGTCATGACCATTTGTTTGCGCCCTCCTTTACTTTATTGGATTACCAGCTAGCCTTTTTCATCCCAGGAATTTGACCTTTATGTGCAAGATCTCGTAGGCAAACACGGCATAACTTAAATTTACGATAAACTGAATGTGGTCGACCACAACGTTCACAGCGTGTATATTCTTGCGTCGAGAACTTAGCTTGGCGTTTGTTCTTTATAATTTGCGACTTTTTAGCCAATGTGAAACCCCCTTTATTTAGCGAATGGCATTCCTAATTGCGTCAATAATTCTTTAGATTCTTCATCACTATTAGCGGTCGTAACGATAACAATATCCATCCCACGAACCTTATTAACATCATCAAAATCAATTTCAGGGAAAATTAATTGTTCACGGATACCCAATGTGTAGTTTCCACGACCATCAAACGCACGCTTGCTGACACCATGAAAATCACGAACACGCGGTAATGATACAGAAACTAATTTATCTAAGAAATCATACATCCGCTGACCACGCAATGTAACTTTAGTACCAATCGGCATACCTTCACGCAAGCGGAATCCAGCAATTGACTTTTTAGCCTTTGTAATAACCGGCTTCTGCCCTGAGATCAAAGTCAATTCTTCAACAGCTTCATCCAAGTTTTTGGCATTGCTGACAGCATCCCCAACACCCATGTTGATGACTATTTTCTCAACCTTTGGTGCTTGCATGATTGACGTGTAGTTGAATTTTTCAATCAAAGCTGGAACGATTTCTTTATCATACTTTTCTTTTAAACGATTAACCATGAAGAGAGTATCCTCCTTCCTTATTCTTTATCTTCTGGTGCATTACTTAAAACTTCACCAGTTTTTTTAGATACACGGACTTTTTTGCCATCAACAACTTTAACTCCCACACGAGTTGTTTGATTGTTTGATGGATCGATTATCATAACATTAGAAGCATGAATCGGAGCTTCAACTTCAACTATTCCACCATTAGGATTAGCATTAGTTGGCTTCTGATGTTTTTTTACAACATTTACACCTTTTACGATTACACGATTCTTGCTAGGCAAAACTTTTTCAATAATGCCTTCTTTGCCCTTATCTTTTCCAGCAATCACTTTAACTTTATCATTCTTTTTAACAAACATTTTGTTCCGCACCTCCTTACCAAAATGGTTTTCTTACAATACCTCAGGTGCTAAGGAAACGATCTTCATAAAGTTTCCGTCACGCAATTCACGAGCAACTGGTCCAAAAATACGTGTACCCTTAGGTGATTTATCATCCCCAATGATTACAGCTGCATTTTCATCAAATTTGATGTATGAACCATCTGCACGATGTGCACCGAATTTTGTACGAACAATAACTGCTTTAACAACATCGCTCTTTTTGACAACACCACCTGGCGTTGCTTGTTTGACAGTAGCAACAATTACGTCACCGATATTTGCAGTTTTAACACGAGAACCACCCAAAATTTTAATTACTAAAAGTTCACGAGCTCCCGAGTTATCAGCGACCTTTAAACGACTTTCTTGTTGGATCACAGTATGTGACCTCCTTTCGTTAACGAATCAGAATACGAATCAAAGTACATTTTATTCAGCAATAGTGCTAAATAATAACTGCTTTTTCAACGATATCTAATAAGCGGAATCGCTTTGTAGCTGACAATGGACGAGTTTCCATAATTTTCACGATATCTCCAACTTTTGCTTCGTTCTTCTCATCGTGTGCCTTAAATGTCTTGGAATACTTAACACGTTTGCCATAAACTTTGTGGTTCTTGTATGTTTCAACAACAACAGCAATTGTTTTATCCATTTTGTCCGAAACAACACGTCCTTGATAGACTTTACGTTGGTTACGAGCTTCAGTCATACTTTATTTGCCTCCTTTTCGTATTCTACTTGTTGATTTCTTGTTGACGTAATGCTGTTTTTATACGAGCAATCGTCTTTCTAACTTCACCTAAGCGTGCCGTGTTTTCTAATTGTCCGGTAGCTAATTGGAAGCGCAAGTTAAATAATTCTTCTTTGAATTGTTTTTCTTTTTCAAGCATTTCAGCAGTGGTTAATTCATTAATTTCTTTAGCCTTCATTTGATTCGCCACCTACTTCCTCACGTTTTACAACCTTAGTTTTCACTGGTAACTTATGGGAAGCTAAACGCAATGCTTCGCGAGCAACTTCTTCTGAAACGCCGCCTACTTCAAACATAATCTTCCCACGTTTTACAGGAGCTACCCATCCTTCGGGAGCACCCTTCCCAGAACCCATACGAACACCAATGGCTTTAGCTGTATATGATTTATGAGGGAAAATCTTAATCCAAACTTTCCCACCACGTTTCATATAACGTGTGATCGCAACACGAGCTGCTTCGATTTGACGGTTGGTAATCCAATGTGAATCAACTGCTTGCAATCCATAATCACCAAAAGCAACTGACTTGCCGCCCTTTGCTTCGCCACGCATCTTACCACGGAATTCACGACGATGCTTTGTACGTTTTGGTACTAACATAGACTATTTCCCTCCTTTACGATTATCTTTCTTTGCAGGGAGAACTTCACCACGATAAACCCAAACTTTAACGCCCAATTTACCATATGTTGTGTTTGCTTCCACCCAAGCATAATCGATATCAGCGCGAAGCGTATGCAAAGGAACTGTACCTTCAGAAAAATGTTCAACACGTGACATATCTGCCCCGTTCAAACGTCCAGCAACCTGCACCTTAATTCCCTTTGCTCCAGAACGCATTGTACGCTGAATACCTTGTTTCATAGCACGACGGAATGCAACACGGTTTTCCAACTGAGTTGCAATATTTTCGCCAACTAATTGAGCATCTAAATCTGGCTTTTTGATCTCAATAATGTTAATGTGCACTCTTTTACCTGTTAAACTATTTAATTCTTTGCGAAGCTTTTCAACTTCAGATCCACCTTTACCGATAACCATACCAGGTTTTGCTGTATGGATTGAAACATTAACGCGCTTTGCAGCACGTTCGATTTCAACGGTAGAGACAGATGCATCGGCTAATTTTTTTTGAATGTATTCACGGATGTGTAAATCTTCGTGCAAGTTAGTTGCAAAATCTTTTTCTGCATACCATTTTGCATCCCAGTCACGAATGATTCCGACACGTAATCCCGTTGGATTTACTTTTTGACCCACGCATTATCCCTCCTTATTTTACAGATACAACTACAGTTATATGACTTGTTCGTTTGTTGATTGGAGAAGCAGAACCCTTGGCACGGGGACGGAAACGTTTAAGCGTTGGTCCCTCATTGGCATAGGCTTCACTTACAACCAAATCTTCAACATCTAAATCAAAGTTATTCTCTGCATTTGCAATCGCAGAGTTCAGCACTTTTTCAACAATTTCAGATCCAGCTCTTGGTGTGAACTTCAAAATCCCTAATGCTTCTGCGACACTCTTACCACGAATTAGATCGATCACAAGACGTGCTTTACGTGCAGGGATTCGAACTGTCTTGGCAGTTGCATTTGCTGATGTTACTTGTTCAGCCATTTTAATACCCTCCCTTACTTAGCTACTTCAGTCTTCTTGTCTACACTACCATGACCATGGAATGTACGTGTAGGAACAAATTCACCTAATTTATGTCCGACCATATCTTCTTGAATGTAAACTGGGACATGTTTCCGCCCATCATACACAGCGATTGTATACCCGATAAAACTAGGAAAAATTGTTGAACGACGTGACCATGTCTTAATAACAGACTTTTTTTCTTGATCTGCTTGTGCTTCGATCTTTTTCATGAGATGAGCATCTGCAAATGGTCCTTTTTTCAAACTACGACTCAATGTGAATCCTCCTTTCGGATCAGCTCTATTCTTTATGCGCTAACACCGGACTTATTTATTACGTTTACGTACAATAAATTTATCAGATTGGGCCTTCTTCGAACGAGTCTTGTAACCCATCGTTTTCTTACCCCATGGAGACATAGGACTTGGACGACCAACAGGTGCTTTACCTTCACCACCACCATGAGGATGATCGTTAGGGTTCATTACAGAACCACGAACAGTAGGACGTTTGCCTGCCCAACGTGTACGGCCTGCTTTACCAATCTTAATAAGTTCATGTTGTTCATTTCCAACTGCACCAATAGATGCACGGCAAGTTGAAAGAATCATACGAACTTCACCAGAAGTCAATTTAACAAGAACGTACTTGCCTTCTTTACCAAGAATTTGTGCTGAAGCACCGGCAGAACGTACTAATTGACCGCCTTTTCCTGGCTTTAACTCGATATTATGCACGATTGTTCCAACAGGAATATCAGAAAGTGCTAAAGTATTACCTACCTTGATATCAGCGTCCTTACCTGATTGGACTTTTTGTCCTACGACAAGTCCCTTTGGTGCAAGAATATATGATTTAACCCCGTCAGCGTAAACAAGTAAAGCAATGTTAGCTGAACGATTTGGATCATATTCGATTGCTTTAACTGTTGCTGGCACTTCGTCTTTAGTACGTTTGAAGTCGATCAAACGGTATTGACGTTTATGTCCACCGCCACGATGGCGAACTGTAATACGACCATAGCTGTTACGGCCAGCCGTTTTACTTTGTGATTCAAGTAAAGATTTTTCTGGAGTTGTTTTTGTGATTTCAGAAAAATCTGAACCGGTCATATTACGACGTCCGTTTGAGGTCGGTTTGAATTTTTTGATCCCCAAGTGAATTCCCTCCTATTGCTTATTTTTATTCTTCAAATAATTTAATTTCTTTTGAATCTGAACTCAAAGTAACAATTGCCTTACGACGCTTTTTTGTATAGCCAGCGTAACGACCCATGCGTTTGAGTTTACCTCTGACATTTAAGATGTTTACCTTAACAACCTTAACATCAAAGATTTCTTCTATAGCTTTTTTGACTTGTGTCTTTGTTGCGCGTGTATCTACATCGAATGTATAGCGCTTATCATCCATATCTGCCATAGATGCTTCAGTAACAACTGGTTTTAAAATAATTTTACGTGATTCCATTATGCAAGAACCTCCTCTACTTGAGAAAGAGCTTCTTGAGTCATGACTAACTTGTCATTGTTGATTACATTTAAGACGTTAACGCCCTTTGCATCAACAACCGTAACGTTTTTCAAGTTACGAGCTGAAAGTGCAGCTAAGTCATTGCCATTTTCAAGAACTACTAAAACTTTCGTATTAACATTCAAGTTATCTAAAACTTCTGCAAAAGCCTTTGTCTTTGGTTGTTCGAAAGACAACTTGTCTACTACTAGCAAACCTTCATCCAGTACTTTTTGAGAAAGAACAGATTTGATTGCTAAACGACGAACTTTCTTAGGAAGTTTATAACTATATGATCTTGGTGTCGGTCCGAAGACTGTTCCACCACCAACCCATTGTGGTGAACGAATTGATCCCTGACGTGCACGACCTGTTCCTTTTTGACGCCATGGTTTCTTCCCACCACCAGAAACAGCACTTCTGTTTTTCACAGCATGTGTGCCTTGGCGTAATGATGCGCGTTGCATAACGACTGCATCAAAAACGACGTTGTTATTTGGTTCGATACCAAAAACAGTTTCGTTTAACTTAACTTCACCATTTTTGCTACCATCTTGTTTGAATAATGCAACTGTTGGCATTTAAAATTCCTCCCTTCCTCGAATTAGTTTTCTTTTGTTGTACCTGTAATTGTTAATAATGATTTATTTGCGCCTGGTACATTTCCTTTGATCAATAGAACGTTATTATCTGTATCTGCTTTAACAATCTCTAGATTCTTGATTGTTACGCGGTTGCCACCCATACGTCCTGGAAGCAATTTACCTTTGAAAACACGGTTGATAATAACACCCATTGAACCTGGGCGACGATGATAACGAGATCCATGCGCCATAGGCCCACGTGCTTGTCCCCAACGCTTAATGTTGCCTTGGAAGCCATGTCCCTTTGATGTACCTGAAACATTAACGATGTCGCCTGTTTCAAAAACATCTGCCTTGACTTCGTCACCGACTTTGTATTCTCCAAGCTCAACATCTTTAATTTCACGAATGAAGCGCTTAGGAGCAGTTTTTGCTTTTGCTGCATGACCTTTAGCAGGTTTGTTTGCCAAAACTTCACGAAGGTCATCAAAGCCTAATTGAACTGCTTCGTAACCATCATTTTCGACTGTTTTAATTTGTAAAACAACGTTAGTTCCAACTTCAACAACTGTTACTGGAACTAATTCGCCGTTTTCAGTAAAAACTTGTGTCATACCTACTTTTTTACCTAAGATTCCTTTTGTGGTCATGAGTACACCTCCAATTTATTTTTATTTATGATTATAATTTAATTTCAATGTCAACGCCGCTTGGCAGGTCTAATTTCATTAATGAATCAACCGTCTTCGGTGTTGGATTAACAATATCGATTAAGCGTTTGTGTGTACGGATTTCAAATTGTTCACGTGAATCCTTATATTTATGTGGTGAACGAATAACCGTATATAAAGTACGCTCTGTTGGCAATGGGATAGGCCCTGAAATTGCTGCGCCAGTTCTTTTTGCCGTTTCAACAATCTTGTCAGCAGATTGATCTAAAGTACGATGTTCGTAAGCCTTCAAACGAATACGAATCTTTTGTTTTGCCATTGTGTTCCCTCCTTCGTCTATTTTAAAAAACAAGACTAGCTCCGCAAAAATTCCCGCCACGTCCTTCCATGGCAAAGCTCCCGGGCGTGTCGCAACCTTCTGCATCATAGCTTGAAATTCAATTCATAGGTGCGCACTTGTCCCTCAGAACAAGTACCTATCTATAATACCTTTTTTTTACTTCTTGCGCAAGCATTTTTTTAAAAACTATTATTTTTTAGCTTTTTGTTATATGCTGAATCTAACTATAGCAAGGAGGCTATCAAGATGAGTAAAAAAGCTCTCTTAATAATTGATTATACTAACGATTTTGTTCATTCCAAAGGTTCATTAACTTGCGGAAAACCAGGACAAGACATTGAAGATGAAATAATTTCATTAGCTGAAAATTTTTTAGATAAGGACGACTATGTCATTCTTCCAACCGACTGTCATAACGCTGATGATCCATTTCATCCTGAAACAAAACTTTTCCCTCCACATAATATTATTAATTCTTGGGGACGAGAATTCTACGGTAAACTAGCCGTTTGGTACAAACAGCATAGTACTGACAAACATGTTTATTTTTTTGACAAAAACCGCTACTCTTCTTTTGCAAATACAAATTTAGAAAATTATCTGCGCAGCCACAATGTTTCAGAACTGCACTTAACCGGTGTCTGTACGGATATTTGTGTGCTTCATACCGCTGTCGATGCTTATAACAAAAACTTCAATCTATGTGTACACAAGAATGCAACTGCCAGTTTCGATCCCACCGGTCATCGTTGGCTCTTAATCACTTCAAAAATTGTCTTGGAGCAAAAATAGTCTGATTAACCCCATGCTTCTGTTCTACATTAAAATTTTTCGACTGTATCAATCTTCCCGCTAAGCTGCTGTAAAAGCGCAGGTAAGGATAGGCTATTGAAATCGAAAAAGTTGCAATGTTAACTATATTGCATTGATGATAAATAACATGGGAAAGCTAAAGTAGTTATTCATTTATTTAAAAAACCAACAAAAAAAGAGGTAGAAAACTCTCAAAGTCCGAGAATTTTCTATCTCTTTTTTGATAGACTCAGAGTTGTATCTAAGTCTCTTGCTACTTGGCGTCTCCACCATTTTTTTTGATAATCTCTTCTTGAATAGACTTCGGAACTGGTTCGTAATGATCCATTGTCATTGTGAACGTTCCACGTCCTTGTGTTGCAGAACGCAATGTAGTAGCATACCCAAACATTTCTGCAAGCGGTACAAAAGCATTTACAACTTGAGCGTTGCCACGAGCTTCCATACCTTCAACACGACCACGACGAGCTGTAACGTGTCCCATCACATCACCTAAGTAATCTTCTGGAGCGACAATTTCAACTTTCATGATTGGTTCAAGAATAACTGCACCAGCCTTCTTAGCAGCATTACGTAATGCAAGCGAGGCAGCAACCTTAAAGGCAGCTTCACTTGAATCGACATCATGGTAACTACCATCGTATAACTTGGCTTTAACATCAATCAAAGGATATCCAGCTAAAACACCGTTCTTCATTGATTCTTTCAAGCCTTGTTCAACTGATGGAATGTACTCACGAGGAACAACCCCACCGACAATGGCGTTTTCAAATTCGAAGCCTGCACCTTCATCATTAGGTGTAAATTCAACCCAAACATCACCATATTGACCTTTACCACCAGACTGACGAACAAACTTACCTTGAGAAGATACTTGTTTAGTAAACGTTTCGCGATAAGCAACTTGTGGTGCACCAACTTTAGCTTCAACTTTGAATTCACGTTTCATACGATCAACAATGATATCCAAATGCAATTCACCCATCCCAGCGATAAGAGTTTCACCAGTTTCTGGATTGGTTTCAGCTTTGAAAGTTGGATCTTCTTCGGCAAGCTTTTGCAATGCAACATCCATCTTATCTTGGTCAGCCTTAGTGTTAGGCTCAATCGAAACTTGAATAACTGGATCTGGAAATTCCATTGATTCAAGGATCAATGGGTGTTTAAGGTCTGTTAAAGAATCTCCAGTCGTAGTATCCTTCAACCCAATAGCAGCTGCAATATCTCCCGCAAAAACTTCAGGAATCTCTTTACGATGATTTGAGTGCATTTGCAGCAAACGACCGACACGTTCACGTTTGTCTTTAGTTGCATTCAACACATATGAACCAGCTTCAAGAGTTCCAGCGTACACACGGAAGAATGTCAGACGTCCAACGAAAGGATCTGTCGCAATCTTAAATGCCAAACCTGCGAAAGGCTTATCGTCACCAGCAATCAATTCAACTTCTTCATCGGTGTCAGGATTCGTTGCTTTGTATGGCTTAACGTCTAATGGTGATGGCAAGTAATCATTAACTGCATCAAGCATCATCTGGACACCCTTGTTCTTAAATGCTGAACCTGCAAGGACTGGGTACAAATCCAAATTCAATGTAGCTTTACGAATAGCTGCTTTAATCTCATCATTCGAAATTTCTTCGCCTTCAAGATATTTTTCCATAAGATCTTCATCAACATCAGCAATAGCTTCAATCATTGCTTCACGACGCTTTTGAGCTTCTTCTTTGTATTCATCTGGAATATCAACTGTATCCCAACTTGAACCCAGCTCATCTTCATCATAAATATCAGCTTTCATTTCAATCAAATCAATAACACCTTCAAAGTTATCTTCCGCTCCAATAGGCATTTGGATAGCAACTGCATTAGCTTGAAGACGATCTTTGATTGTGCTGACTGAATAATCAAAGTTAGCACCAATTTTATCCATCTTATTCACGAAGACGATCCGCGGTACAGAGTATGTTGTAGCTTGACGCCACACATTTTCAGTTTGTGGTTCAACACCTGATTGAGCATCAAGTACCACAACAGCTCCATCAAGAACACGCAATGAACGTTCCACTTCTACCGTGAAATCAACGTGTCCTGGGGTATCAATAATATTGATACGATGATCCTTCCATTGAGCTGTCGTCGCAGCAGAAGTAATCGTAATTCCACGTTCTTGTTCTTGTGCCATCCAGTCCATTTGTGAAGCACCTTCATGGGTTTCACCAATTTTGTGGATTTTCCCAGTATAATACAAGATACGTTCGGTTGTTGTCGTCTTACCAGCATCGATATGAGCAACGATTCCGATATTACGTGTCTTTTCTAGTGGGAATTCACGTTTATTAGCCATCTGAGATTTTATCTCCTTCCAAACCTGCTTAATATCTTTTTAAATTTCATTTCATTCAAAAAAATGACTACTATAGGATTACTTGAAATCATATAATAGCCATTTTAAAAAAATTACCAGCGATAATGTGCGAATGCACGGTTGGCGTCAGCATTTTATGTGTATCTTCGCGTTTCTTCACTGAAGCGCCAGTATTGTTAGATGCATCAATGATTTCTTTTGCTAAACGTTCTGGCATTGTATGTTCGCCACGCAGACGAGCATAATTAACTAACCATCTCAAACCTAACGTTGTCCGACGTTCCGGACGTACTTCGATAGGAACTTGGTAGTTAGACCCACCAACACGTCGTGCCTTTACTTCAAGTACAGGCATAACATTCTTCAATGCTTCTTCGAAAACATCTAATGGTTCGTTACCTGTTTCTTCTTTAATCTGATCAAATGCTTGATATAATAATTTCGATGCAGTCCCGCGTTTGCCATCAATCATAATACGATTGATCAAACGAGTTACCAATTTAGAGTTATAAATTGGATCAGGGAGCACTTCGCGCTTTGAAATAGCACCTTTTCTTGGCATCTAAATAACCTCCTCGAATACTTTACAATTATTTCTTAGGTTTCTTTGTACCATATTTAGAACGGCTTTGTTTACGATCCGTAACACCGGCCGTATCTAATGCTCCACGCACGATATGGTAACGAACACCAGGAAGATCTTTTACACGACCTCCACGAATCAAAACAACACTATGTTCTTGCAAGTTGTGTCCAATTCCTGGAATATATGCTGTAACCTCAATCAAGTTTGAAAGACGAACACGAGCATACTTACGTAAAGCAGAGTTAGGTTTCTTAGGTGTCATTGTACCTACACGAGTTGCCACTCCACGTTTTTGTGGTGCAGGATTATTAGTCTGCACTCTCTTATAACTGTTATACAAAGTTTAAAGCTGGGGAATCAGATTTTGAACCTTTAGATTTACGCCCTTTACGGATCAATTGATTAATTGTTGGCATCTAAAGCTTCCTCCTTCCTTAATTTACATGTCTTAAGTACACACATCCAGGTGATTCTTTTTTTAGCAAAAAAATAAACCTAGACGCACAACAAAATGTATGCCACCGTAACACAGTCAGCATGTCCCACACCTGCCCTGGGAGAACTGTCCACATAAAGCACCTTTTACAGACTACCACGTTACAACTGAAACTGTCAATAAATTATTAATAAAATAGCATTATAAATTAGTTCTTTCGTATTTTATTATCGAAAGGGGTGTCAGCTATGATGGTTTTGATTTACTTTTTGATTTTTATCTTGGGTTCTTCCAGCGGGTCCTTCGCCGTTTGCTGCGGTTGGCGCTTTGCTAATTCCTATTCATTAATTTCTTATTGCTCATTTTGCGAAGCCTGTCATATTCCGTTAAAAAAACGATACTTAGTCCCACTTATCGGATTTTTGATGCAAGGTGGGCGGTGTGTTTTTTGTCATGCCAAGATTTCCGCAATCAGCTTTATTGTGGAACTATTATTTGGTTGCTACTATCTATTTTTATTCGCCTTAAACTCCAATAAGACAGTTTTTCCCTTTCTTGCTGCATTAGCACTTTGGTCACTTATTCTTGCATTTCAAGATTTTTATAGTCTGACCATTTCAAACGGCCTTCTTTGGCTCGGAGGATTTTTTTTATTACTTGTAAATTATTCTGAATTTCTGCGTCATTTACTTGATTGGAAGTTCATACTTTTTTTCCTCATAGCACTTGCATTTTTTTCGTATTTCCAGTATCTGGGACTAGGCGATCTTATATACATTGGTTTTCTTTTCTTGCTTTTAGGTTTTTACACCACACTGTACATCATTTTGTTAGGTTCATCTTGTGCTGCATTTTATCAGTTTTTCTCCCTCAAAAAGAAGATTGCCTTCATCCCCTTCCTATCCTTAGGGCTACTAATAGTTTTACTGTGGTCAAAAAATATTGTTATCTATTAAAAGTAAACTTCAAAAACATTTTCTAAGCTAATTGCTAACTTCCTACAAAATGCTTTCTAAATAAAAGGCAGCTATTACAAAATAGTTAGTTGCCTAACAGTTAGCCAACAAATTTAAAAGCAGCGACCGCCCAAAAAATATGATTATTTTTAGTTTAGCATTCTAGTCTAATTTACGTTTCAAAGCAGTTTGATTACTGGTATGATATAACTCATTTGCTTAAAAAGAACCTCTATATTATTTTTTATTTGGTTACAATAGAAAAATCTATTACCAACAATAGCCATTGCAGAAGCCTAAGAAAGCAAAAGCAGCTCTGAGAAATCAGGATACAATTTCTCAGAGCTGCTTTTTTAGAATTTAAGACCTTTGTCCCAAACTTTTTGTTTTAACACTTAATTATTCGTTACCATTTTGTGGCTGCTTTTCTTCTGCCTTTAACTTCTTCTCTAAATCTGAGATCGAATAGACATTTTCAGAAACAGCTCCCACTTCTTTAGGCTTGATACCACGATAATCCGGCATTCCAGTTCCAGCTGGAATAATCTTACCGATGATAACATTTTCTTTTAATCCGATCAATGGATCGTTCTTTCCACGAATGGCTGCATCTGTTAAGACACGTGTAGTTTCCTGGAAGGAGGCTGCCGACAAGAAACTATTAGTTTCAAGTGAAGCCTTAGTAATCCCCAACAGTACTGGACGAGCCGTCGCAGGAATACTCCCCTTAATCAATGTCTGATAGTTTTGATCTCTAAAATCATTGATATCCATCAAAGTACCCGGCAATAATTCAGTGTCGCCTGGATCCATAACACGTACTTTACGCAACATTTGACGTGCCATAACCTCGATATGCTTATCGGAAATTTCAACACCTTGCATACGGTATACTTTTTGAACTTCACGCAAAATATAATTTTCAGTTGAGAGGACATCTCGAACCTTGATTAATTGCTTTGGATCTATCGAACCAACAGTCAACGCTTCACCTCGATGAATGCGATCACCCTCGGCTACTTTAAGCACAGATGTGAATGGAAGACTATATGTCCGTGTGTCAGTTTCACCCTTAACTGTAACCTCTTTTGTACGCTCAGCCGGGTTCTCCTCAATACTTTCAACGACACCTGTAACTTCAGAAATTTCGGCACGACCTTTAGGATTACGTGCTTCAAAAATTTCTTGAACACGAGGAAGTCCTTGCGTGATATCGTCTCCAGCAACACCACCTGTATGGAATGTCCGCATCGTTAACTGTGTACCAGGTTCACCGATCGATTGAGCAGCAACAGTTCCGACTGCTTCACCAACCTCAACCTCATCCCCAGTAGCCATGTTGCGTCCATAGCAGTGTTCACACACACCGTGTTTTGTATTGCAGGTAAATGCGGAACGAATAGTTACCCTTTCAACACCTGCTTTGACAACTGCTTGTGCCATGTTCTCGTCTATCAATTCATTAGCAGGAACGATAACCTCACCAGTCTGAGGATTCTTAACCGTCTTCATCGCATAACGACCTAAGATTCGATCGAATAAAGGTTCAATCAATTCATTACCTTCACGAATTGCAGTTACGTCAAGTCCACGATCAGTCCCACAATCTTTCTCACGGATAATAACATCTTGTGCCACATCAACTAAACGACGTGTCAGATAACCTGAATCAGCCGTCTTCAAAGCGGTATCAGTCATTCCCTTACGGGCACCATGGGTAGAAATAAACATTTCCATAACTGATAAACCTTCACGGAAGTTGGCAACAATAGGCAATTCCATTGTCTTGCCATTAGGTGCCGCCATCAGTCCACGCATTCCCGCCAACTGAGTAAAGTTTGAGATGTTCCCACGAGCGCCTGAATCCGACATCATTTGAATTGGATTCTCTGGATCCATATTCTGAATCAATTTTTCCTGAATCTGGTCTTTCGCATTATTCCAGATGGCAATAACACGTTCATAACGTTCATCTTCAGTAATCAGTCCGCGACGGAACTGTTTGGCAACATTGTTGACTTCCTTATGCGCAGCTTCAATAATACCAGATTTTTCTTTTAAATCAGTAATATCAGCAATTCCAACTGTTAAACCGGATTTAGTCGATTCATAATAGCCTAGGTCCTTCAATCTATCAAGCAATTTAGAAGTTTCAGTAACCTTAAACTTCTTATAAACCTCAGCAACAATATCACTTAAGAAACCAGCCTTGAATGGCCCCACCAGCTCATGATCTGCTAAGAACTGATGTATATCAGTCCCCGGTTCAACAAAATATTTATCAGGTGTTTTGCCTGTCAAATTATCATCTGTAGGTTCGTTCAAGTATGGGAAATTAGCAGGCAGAATCTCATTAAAAATTGCTTTTCCTGCAGTAGTCACCATAATACGTTCTTTTTGCCAATCGGTAAATGGTTTCCCGGCAGCGGCTAATGTCGCTGTCTGCAGCCCAATACGTGTGTGCAAATGAACATAATTATTAAGGTAGGCTGTTCGAACTTCGTTAACATCTTTGAAAACCATACCTTCACCTTCACGATCAGCTTCTTCGATCGTCAAGTAATAGTTTCCTATAACCATATCTTGTGATGGTGTCACAATTGGTTTTCCATCTTTTGGAGCCAAAATATGATGTGCCGCCAACATCAGCAAACGTGCCTCGGCTTGAGCTTCATCAGACAATGGAACATGGATCGCCATTTGATCGCCATCAAAATCGGCATTGTAAGCTTCACATGCCAGAGGATGTAATCTCATAGACTTACCATTGACCAACTTAGGTTCGAAGGCCTGAATACCCAAACGGTGAAGCGTAGGCGCACGGTTAAGAAGAACTGGATGTTCCTTGATAACATCTTCTAAAACATCCCAGATGTCTTCATCACGGCGATCAATCTTGCGTTTAGCATTCTTTATGTTAGAAGCCATTTCACGTTTAACGAGTTCTTTCATCATAAAGGGTTTAAACAACTCAAGTGCCATTTCATGTGGGATACCCATTTGATTCATCTTCAACTTAGGTCCAACATCAATAACGGAACGACCTGAATAATCAACACGTTTACCCAATAAGTTCTGACGGAAACGTCCTTGTTTTCCTTTAAGCATATGCGATAAAGATTTAAGTGGACGATTGCCTGGACCCGTAACTGGACGACCACGACGCCCGTTATCGATCAATGCATCAACTGCTTCTTGTAGCATTCTTTTTTCATTTTGAACGATAATTCCAGGTGCATTCAAATCTAACAAACGTTTCAAACGGTTATTACGGTTGATTACACGACGATAAAGATCATTCAAATCAGATGTTGCAAAACGTCCGCCCTCCAATTGGACCATAGGCCGCAAATCTGGTGGGATAACAGGAATAGCATCCATTACCATCCATGCGGGATCGTTTCCTGACTTCAAGAAAGATTCCAAGATGTCTAATCGTCTGACCGCACGTGTCCGCTTTTGACCAGTAGCTTCTTTTAATTCTTCTTTCAATTCATTACATTCATTTTCAAGTTCAACATCGCGCAGCAAACTTCTAATTGCCTCAGCGCCCATTCCAGCCTTAAATTCCTGACCATATTGTTCACGCTTTTCACGATATTCACGTTCTGTCAGTAATTGTTTCTTCTCAAGTGGTGTATTCCCTGGTTCAGTTACCACATATGAAGCAAAATAGATTATCTCTTCAAGCGCACGCGGACTCATATCAAGTACGAGGCCCATCCGGCTAGGGATACCCTTGAAATACCAGATATGTGTGACAGGTGCAGCAAGTTCGATATGTGCCATTCGTTCACGGCGAACCTTAGCGCGAGTAACTTCAACACCGCAGCGGTCACAAACAATCCCCTTATAACGAATGCGTTTATACTTACCACAAGCACATTCCCAGTCTTTAGTAGGTCCAAATATTCTTTCGTCGAACAAACCATCTTTTTCAGGCTTCAACGTACGATAGTTGATCGTTTCTGGTTTCTTCACTTCTCCATAAGACCAGCTGCGAATCTTATCAGAAGACGCCAGACCAATTTGCATGCTATCGAATTTATTGACATCGATCAAGTGACCGACCTCCTTTTTTATAGTTGACTTCTAAATACTATTTTTGTCCTATCCATGTTCCGTCTTACTTTTCTGTCTTGGTTTCTGCTTTTTCTGTTTCTTCTGCACTTTCAGCTTGTTCCTTAGCTTTCTTCTCAGCCTGTTCTTTAGCAAGCTTACTCAAAGCATCAACATTAACGACATCGTCATCATCGTCATCCATATCTCTTAATTCAATTTCTTTCTTCTCAGAATCAAGAACCTTCATGTCTAATCCCAATGACTGCAGTTCTTTGACCAAAACACGGAACGACTCAGGGACGCCTGGTTTCGGAATCGGTTCTCCTTTTACAATTGCTTCATAAGTCTTAACACGACCAACAACATCATCAGACTTGTATGTCATGATTTCCTGCAAAGTATATGCAGCACCATATGCTTCAAGGGCCCAAACTTCCATTTCACCAAATCTTTGGCCCCCAAATTGTGCTTTACCACCAAGAGGTTGTTGTGTAACAAGTGAGTACGGCCCGATTGAACGCGCATGGATCTTATCATCAACCATATGTGCAAGTTTCAGATAATACATAACACCGACTGAGATCCGATTGTCGAATGGTTCTCCCGTACGTCCATCATAAACAATTGTCTTACCATCACTTGAAATTCCCGCTTCTTTTAATGCTTCCCAAATATCTTCATCACGCGCACCATCAAAAACAGGTGATGCTACATGAATTCCTAATTTGCGTGCCGCAATCCCTAAGTGAAGTTCGAGCACTTGCCCGATGTTCATACGCGAAGGAACACCCATTGGACTCAGCATAATATCAATTGGTGTACCATCTGGCATGTATGGCATATCTTCCTCGGGGATAACGATCGAAACAGTCCCTTTGTTACCATGACGTCCAGCCATCTTATCGCCGACTTGGATCTTACGTTTTTGTGCAATGTAAACACGAACCATCATATTTACCCCCGGTGATAACTCATCACCAGCCTCGCGCGTAAAGATCTTAACATCCTGTACGATTCCGCCACCACCATGTGGCACACGTAATGACGTATCTCTAACTTCCCGAGCTTTCTCACCGAAGATAGCATGCAACAAACGTTCTTCAGCTGATAATTCAGTCACACCTTTAGGCGTTACCTTACCAACCAAAATGTCACCATCATGAACCTCAGCCCCAATACGAACAATGCCGAATTCATCGAGATCCTTTAATGCGTCTTCACCGACATTCGGTATTTCACGTGTCATTTCTTCAGGCCCGAGCTTGGTATCACGTGCTTCAGATTCATGTTCTTCAATATGAATAGAAGTATAGACATCTTCTTTAACAAGTCGCTCATTGATGGCAATCGCATCTTCAAAATTATAACCATCCCATGTCATAAATGCGATCAATGGATTTTGCCCTAAAGCTAATTCACCGTTTTCCATTGATGGTCCATCAGCCAACACTTCATCAGCATCAACATGGTCTCCTACACGAACAATTGGCCGTTGATTATAGTTTTTACCACCATTCGAACGACGGAATTTCATTAACTTGTACTTATCCAGTGAACCATCTTCACGACGTACGCGAACTTCACGAGCATCAACATATTCAACTGTTCCTTCATTCTTACAAATCAAAGCAACACCAGAATCATGTGCGGCTTTATATTCAATCCCTGTTCCAACCAAAGGTGCATGCGGATCAAGTAATGGAACTGCTTGACGCTGCATGTTGGCTCCCATCAGAGCACGGTTAGAGTCATCATTTTCCAAGAAAGGAATACAAGCCGTCGCCACTGCAACTACTTGCTTAGGCGAAACGTCCATATAATCAACTTTATCTATTGAAATTTCGATATTTTCACTCTTAGCACGTGCCATAACAATATCGTCCACAAATGAGCCATCATCATTTAAAGGTGAGTTAGCCTGTGCAATAACATAGTTATCTTCTTCATCTGCAGTTAAATAATCAATTTTTTCAGTTACCTTATGTGTTGTCCATGAGACACGCCGATATGGTGTTTCAATAAAACCATATTTATTAATTCGCGCATAAGATGACAAACTATTAATTAAACCGATGTTAGGTCCCTCAGGGGTTTCAATCGGACACATACGCCCATAATGGGTGTAGTGGACATCACGAACTTCATATCCAGCACGATCACGTGTCAAACCGCCCGGTCCTAAAGCCGAAAGGCGACGTTTATGTGTCAATTCACCCAATGGATTTGTTTGATCCATGAACTGTGACAACTGTGAACTGCCAAAAAATTCTTTAATGGATGCAACAACAGGTCGAATATTGATCAATTGTTGCGGAGTTACCGTTGAAGTATCCTGAATTGACATTCTTTCACGAACTACACGTTCCATTCTTGAAAGACCAATTCTGAATTGATTCTGAAGCAGCTCACCAACAGAACGAATACGTCTGTTACCCAAATGATCAATATCATCCGCAGATCCGATGCCTTCTTGCAGGTTAAAGAAATAATTCATTGAAGCAATAATATCAGCAGGAAGAATATGCTTGTACTTCAGATCAATATGTCCGTTACCAATCATTTTAACAACTTTTTCAGGATCTTTTTCAGAATAAACATTAATAATCTGCAAAGTCATTGGATCGGTAACAACCCCTTCTTCTGAAGGGTGGAAGGTCACCGTCTTAAAATCTTCGCGATCAAGATATGGTGCAAGTTTATCCATAACATGCTTATCGATAACTGTATCTTTTTTAACAATAATTTCCCCAGTATCAGGATCAGCAAGTGTTTCGGCTAAGGTTTTATTCAATAAACGTGTCTTTAAGTTTAACTTTTTATTGACTTTGTAACGCCCAACAGGAGCAAAATCGTAACGTTTTGGATCGAAAAAGCGCGCTGTTAAAAGGCTTCGTGCACTATCGGCAGTTTTCGGCTCACCAGGACGCAAACGTTCATAAACATCTTTCAAAGATTCAGCAACACGTGAATCTTCAGTATTTTTGTGTACATCCTTTTCTAATGTCAGCATCAAACTGTCATTAGTTCCCAACATCTTGATTATTTCGTCATCTGAACTATATCCTAAAGCGCGGATCAATTCCGTCAGTGGTATCTTACGTGTCCGGTCAATTCGAACATACGCGATATTCTTTGCATCTGTTTCATATTCAAGCCATGCACCACGATTAGGGATAACAGTAGTTCCGTAGTTTTCACGACCATTTTTATCTAATTCTTCACTGTAATAAACACCTGGCGAACGAACCAATTGAGAAACAATAACACGTTCTGCACCATTAATGATAAATGTTCCTTGTTCAGTCATTAACGGGAAGTCACCGAAGAATACATCCTGTGACTTGATTTCGCCTGTCTCATGATTAATTAAATTCAATGTGACATGGAGCGGAGCTGAATAATTTGCATCATGCTGTCTTGCCTCATCAACCGTGTATTTTGGCTCTAATAACTGATAGTCGACAAATTCAAGTGATAAATTACCAGCAAAGTCTTCGATCGGCATAATGTCCTCGAACATTTCACGAAGGCCTTCGTCTAAGAACCATTTGTAGGAGTTAGTCTGAATTTCGATCAAGTTTGGCAACTCTAAAACTTCTTTGATCCGGGCATAACTTCTACGTGTACGGTGTTTACCGTATTTTACTAAATGTCCTGCCAAATTGTTCACCTCTCAAATTTTTTCTGTGAATTGCCCAAAAACAAGCTAAAAATTATTACAATTTGATTACAATTTAATTTTTATCAGTTTTTTTGGCAAAAAAAAACCAAAAACAGTATATGTCTGTCTGTCGACCATCACTATTTTTGCTTCATATCTAGCCAGTTATGGACAATATATCACAACTGACAAAATTCACAGTATTTTCCAATTACAAATTCTAGCAATTAATGGATATATTGTCAAGAGATACCCTTATTAATTGCCTACAAAAAATTTTTTAATCATCCCATCACATTATTCGAAACATAAGGGAACATCTCACCCATGGTTGCTAGTTTTTGAATATTAAACACAAATTGCTCAAAGAAAGTATTTTGAAACATACTAATATACATAGTAATAATACTAAGCCTAAAACAAAGGGACAGATCATTATATTGTCCTTGATCTATCCCCTAGTTTTGATTTGTTTAAATTATACTAATATCGTGTTACTTAGCTCAAAATACAGCTGCAGCCAACTACTTGGTAAGCTGTCCTGCTTCCTTTTGGTCATCATCTTGAACCTTTATATTTATCTTACCCTTACTTGCACCAATCGTTACTTTACTGTTAACTTTTATTTGACCGGTAATCAGTGACTCACTCAGTTTATCTTCTACTTCAGTTTGTAACGCCCTTCTTAGTGGACGTGCTCCATATTCAGGATCAAACCCAGCCTTTGCAACCACATCAATAGCCGCAGGTGTGATTTTAATGTCAACTTTTTGTTCACGCACACGGTCCAAGACATCCTTAGCCATCAACTTGACGATCGCATGCAATTCTTTTGATGTCAGTGAATGGAAAATAACTGTCTCATCGATCCGATTAAGAAATTCTGGTCTAAAAGCCTTTTTCAAAGATTCTCGTATTTTAGCAGACATTGCTTTAAAGTCATCTTGTGCTTTGGAGCTTCCAAAACCTACTTGCTTTTCATCACGCAGAGCCGTTGCTCCAAGATTGGATGTCATGATAATAATCGTGTTTCGGAAATCAACTCTTCGTCCCTTAGAGTCCGTCAAATAGCCATCATCCAAAACTTGCAGAAGAATATTGAAGACATCTGGATGAGCCTTTTCAACTTCATCAAATAAAACAACAGAATATGGATGCTGTCTTACCTTTTCTGTAAGCTGACCGCCTTCTTCATACCCAACATAACCAGGAGGTGAGCCAACCAAACGACTAGTAGCATATTTCTCCATGTACTCACTCATATCGATTCTAATGATCGAATCCTCTGTTCCAAACATAGCTTCAGCTAAAGCTTTAGCCAATTCAGTTTTACCAACACCTGTCGGGCCTAGAAACATAAAAGAACCAATTGGGCGAACAGGATCCTTCAACCGCTGCGTGCACGTCGAATTGCTCGAGATACAGCAGAGACCGCTTCTTCCTGCCCAATAACACGCTTATGCAAGACACCTTCAAGTCCGACCAAACGATCGGATTCTGACTTCTTCATCTGAGTCAGCGGAACGCCTGTCCATTCAGAAACGATTTCAGCAACATTCTCTTCGGTAACACTGACCCCATATTTTGCTCTGCTTGAGGTCGCATCTTTTTCCTTCTGCTGCATTTTTTGCAGTTGCTTCTTCGTCCGCAATTCCTTTTGCCTGATATCTGCCGCAAGCTCAAAGTTTTCAGTACTGAGGGCTTCAATTTTTTGTGTTGCAAAATCAGCTAACATATTTTTCTTGTCAGCAATTTTCTTGGTCTGACCTGAGGTTTCCAGCCGAACTCTGGCAGCTGATTCATCCATTAAATCAATTGCTTTATCTGGCAAGAAACGGCTAGTAATGTACCTTGTGCTTAATCGAACTGCTGCCTCGATAGCTTCATCAGTAATCTCTAATTGATGATGCTCTTCATACTTCGGACGTAAGCCCTTCAAAATCTGAATTGTATCCTTCGGTGAAGGCTCATCAACTATGATTTTAGCGAAACGACGTTCAAGCGCGGAGTCAGTTTCAATGTACTTCTGAAATTCATCCAGAGTTGTAGCACCAATAACCTGAACTTCTCCTCGCGCCAAGGCCGGTTTCAAAATATTTGAAGCATCAATTGCTCCTTCAGCTCCACCAGCACCGATCAAAGTATGCAATTCATCAATAAACAAGATAACATTGCCGTCAGAATAAATTTCATCGATAATCTTTTTGACACGATCTTCGAATTCACCACGATACTTGGTCCCTGCAACTAAGGATCCCATATCCAGCATCATAACCCGTTTTTTCTGTAGACTTTCAGGAACATCCCCTGTGACAATGCTTTGAGCCAAACCTTCAGCGACAGCAGTTTTCCCGACCCCCGGTTCTCCAAGCAGGACCGGATTATTTTTTGTTCTACGGCTAAGAACTTGAATAATACGTTTAACTTCCTTTTCCCTGCCTATGACTGGTCGATTTTATTATCTTCGGCCAATACATTCAAATTACGTGCCAATGAATTTAACGTGGGTGTTCCATTCTTTTTGGGAACTTTTTTATCAAATCTTTTAATTTGCGCCTCACTTAATCCCAATTTGTGAATAACAGTCTGATACATTTTACGCGTATCAACATTCAAGCTTTGAAGTATCCGCGATGATAAAATGTCATCATTTCTTAAGAGGGCTAATAAAAGGTGCTCTGTTCCAATCTTCGTGGAATTAGTTCTTTTAGCCTCGTCGCCAGCAATCGACAATATTTCTTTTGCCCTAGGCGAATAAGGTAAATAATTATTAGCACCATTACGTTTCAAGGTTCCATAACCTGTCAGGCGTTCTATTTCTTCCCTGATGTCTGTTTCAGTCACAATGAATTGCTGTAAAACTTTGCTGGCTATTCCATTTGTTTCAAGTGTTAACGCCAGCAATAAGTGCTCCGTCCCAACAGCCTGATGTCTAAAATACTTTGCTTGCTCTTGGGCTAATACCAGAACTTGCCTAGCACTTGGTGTAAATAAATTATCCATAACATATCCCTCGCTTTCTAATCGTCATACTTCAGGCGATTCAATATACTGATTAAGATCCGGGCGCGAACAGTATTTTCAATCCTTTTGTCTTCAAAAGCCAATGTTCTTTGATCCATTGCTGCTAGCACAAGGTTGGCCTCTTTTCGTGTCAAGACACCATCTTCAAACAAACTCTGAATAATTTGAAATGCCTGAGCGGAATTAATATCATCACCAATCACAGCTATCAATTCATCCAATACATCAGCATCACTGACCAAATTAACCTTTGCAATTCTTATATAGCCGCCTCCACCTCTTTTGCTGCGAACGATATACCCATTTTGAATAGTAAAACGCGTGTTGATCACATAGTTGATTTGGGATGGTACACAATTAAACAGTTGTGCTATCTCAGAACGTTTGATCTCGATCTGATGCGTATCAGCCAAGATTCTTTTTAGATATTCCTCTATGATATCAGAAATATTTTGTCCTTGCATTTATCTCATCCTCTAAACTTTTTGACTAATGTTGACTATTATTATACGTAAAAAATCCAGAAATGCAAAGATACAGCTCTGTTTACAGATTCTCATCCACCTACATTATAAAGTTACTTTCAACAAACAACAATCCAATTCCCCCGCAAGTGAGGTTTTCTAAATAATATCGCACAAATAAAAAACTCGTAACATTATTTCAGTTACGAGTTCCAGATATCGGGAAAACAAGATTCGAACTTGCGACCCCTACGTCCCGAACGTAGTGCTCTACCAAGCTGAGCTATTTCCCGAAAATATACATCATAGAAGGATAAGTGATTCTAAACAACAAACTTCTATCTTAACACGAATAATAGACCTATCGGGAAGACAGGATTCGAACCTGCGACCCCCTGGTCCCAAACCAGGTGCTCTACCAAGCTGAGCTACTTCCCGATGAATATGCACCCAGTAGGAGTCGAACCTACAACCTTCTGATTCGTAGTCAGACACTCTATCCAATTGCGCTATGGGTGCAATATATAAATGAAAATGCCGAGGACCGGAATCGAACCGGTACGGTAATCACTTACCGCAGGATTTTAAGTCCTGTGCGTCTGCCAGTTCCGCCACCCCGGCAAAAAAAAGCAAGCAAACATTAACAAGCGGAAGACGGGATTCGAACCCGCGACCCCCACCTTGGCAAGGTGATGTTCTACCACTGAACTACTTCCGCATAACATGGTGCCGACTAGACGATTCGAACGCCCGACCCTCTGATTACAAATCAGATGCTCTACCAACTGAGCTAAGTCGGCAATATAAATAAAAAATGGTGCGGGTGAAGGGATTTGAACCCCCACGTCTTTCGACGCTAGAACCTAAATCTAGTGCGTCTGCCAATTCCGCCACACCCGC
>NZ_BALC01000008.1 GCF_000612445.1 Liquorilactobacillus sucicola DSM 21376 = JCM 15457 | reverse complement strand
CAGTTTTCAAAGATCTACAAATTTCAGAAGCACTTAAAATTATATCAGCTATCAACCAGAAATGCAAGCTTTTATTTTTTGCTAGAAGCTAACGTATCTCAACAGCCAACTTTTAAAGTATACCATGTCTATCAGAAATAGCAACTATAAATTTCAAATATTTCCAAGAAAATTTTGCTTCGCTTATTGCATTGCTAAATTAAATTCAGTTAACTGATCTCAATATAAAGCAATATTGTCTTTTATTGAAGTGGTAATTATAAAAACTAATTTTCATCTATCCGTTACTCCTTGACTATTGAGCAGAAACTACGAAAAGAGCTCACCCTTGAAACAAGTTAACGCTGATAATAAATTAAAACAAAGGATCAAGCCACATATAACCTTTGACTTGATCCTTTGTTTTAGCTCATACCGCTCAATATGACATTATCTGTTGTCCTCTGGACGAAGAGTTGGGAATAAAAGTACATCGCGAATTGATGGAGCATCGGTCATCAGCATTACTAATCGATCGATACCAACACCTAAACCACCTGTTGGAGGCATACCATATTCCAATGCCTCCACATAATCCTCATCAATACCTTCAGCTTCGTCATTTCCAGCTTCACGTTCCTTCACTTGTGCTTCAAAACGTGATTTTTGATCAAGCGGATCATTTAATTCCGTAAATGCATTAGCAAACTCGCTTCCCAAGATAAACATTTCAAAACGATCAGTAAAGCGTGGATCATCAGCATTTTTCTTTGCCAACGGTGACACTTCTACTGGATGTCCGTAAACAAAGGTTGGATCCACAATTTTATTTTCACAAAACTTTTCAAAGAATTCATTGATAATATGTCCAACTTTCCAATAGCTTTCATAATGGACATCGTTTTCATCAGCAATTTTTCTTGCTTCTTCAATAGTCATTTCTTTCCAAAAATCAACGCCTGTTTCATTTTTTATTGCGTCCACCATGTGCAACCGTTGAAAAGGTTTGTTAAAGTCAACTTTACTTCCTTGATATGTAACAATACCATCATCGGTTACAACCGCAGCGGCTGCTTTGAAAATACCTTCTGTTTCGTCCATTACATCTTTGAAGTCGAAATAAGCTGCATATGATTCAAGCATTGTAAACTCAGGATTATGTTTAGTATCAATTCCCTCATTCCGAAAGACTCGTCCAATTTCATACACACGTTCCATTCCGCCAACTATTAGACGTTTCAAGTGCAATTCAAGAGCAATTCGCAAATATAATGTGATATCAAGTGCATTGTGGTGTGTTTTGAAAGGCCGTGCAGATGCTCCACCAGCTTGATTGTGCAGTACTGGTGTTTCAACTTCCATGAAGCGTTGTCCATCCAAATACTTCCTAATTGCAGTTATTATTCGACTCCGTTTGGTAAACCGATCATAACTTTCCCTGTTTGATATCAAGTCTAAATAGCGCTGGCGATAAATCTGTTCAACATTTTGGAGACCATGAAACTTATCTGGTAATGGACGCAAGGCTTTAGAAAGAAAAGTTATATCTGTTACTCTGAGAGTCAATTCTCCCATATCAGTTTTTATAACTTCTCCAGTAAATCCTAAATGATCACCTATATCAGAGCGTTTAAAAATATAGTATTTTTCTTCTCCGATGACATCTTTACGTACATAAACTTGAATTCTGCCATCACGATCTTGAACATCTGCAAAACCAACCTTGCCCTTGCCTCTTTTTGCAACCATTCTACCCGCAATAGTTTCTTTTACTTCTTTACTTTCAAGCTCTTCCTTTGACTCATTGTCATATTTATCATGCAATTCTTTTGACATAGCAGTTCGTTCGAAACGATGTCCGAAAGGATCTATGCCCTTTTCCTTCAACTCTTGCATCTTCTGCCGACGTACGCGAAGCTGATCATTCAAATTCTGTTCCTTTGCCAAACTAATCCCTCCAAAAAAATCTTTTCTCTTACTATATTGCCAATTTAGCACATAAAAAGCAAATCTATTTTAATTGCAAGTTGCGCTGGCGCTTTCTTTCTGCACGTTCAAGCAAATCAGTTAAAAAATCATCAAAAATTGTATTCATTTCCTTCTCAGTAGCAGCCGCATTTAAGGCAGCTTTTGCTCGCGCAGAACGCGGAATGCCTTTCAAATAGTACGCTGCTTGACTTCTGAACTCTTTTGGACCAATGAATTCACCCTTCAGTGATACTAACCGATGCAAGTGCTCTTTTGCAACCTGAATCTTCTGTTCAGCAGTTGGTTCTGGTACGACTTCTTCTCCAGCCAAGTATTCTGCTGTTTGCTTTACGATCCAAGGATTTCCTAAGGCTGCACGTCCAATCATAACTGCATCAGCGCCGACATCTTCAAGCATCTTTTTAGCGTCTTCAGGTGTCCTTACATCACCGTTTCCAATGAAAGGTATTTTCGTTAGATGATCTGCGACTTCTTTCAAAATACCCCAGTCTGCATGACCTGTGTACAATTGTTTTCTTGTTCTTCCATGCATCGCTAATGCTGCCGCTCCAGCTTCTTGTGCTGCCAAGCGTTCTCAACCGCAAAAATATGATCTTCATCCCAGCCTGTTCTCATCTTAACCGTAACTGGCTTATTGCATGCATCAACTACCGCGTGTACCATCTCATATACCTTGTCTGGATCAAGCAACCAGCGCGCACCGGCTTCTGCTTTTGTAACCTTGGGAACAGGGCATCCCATATTGATATCAATAATATCGACATCCGTAGTTTCTTCTATGAAACGTGCAGCTTCAACTAATGTTTCTTTATTCCCGCCAAAAATCTGAACACTTACAGGGTGTTCGCTTGGATCAAACTTCAGCATTCCCAATGTTTTCTTATTTCTAAATTGAATTCCTCTGTCTGAAATCATCTCACAAACAACTAATCCCGCACCAAATTCTTTGCAGATCATTCGAAAAGCAATATTCGTTACTCCAGCCATTGGTGCGACTACAACTTGATTAGGAATCGTAATGTCACCTATTTTCCATTCCATCTTTTACACCTCATTATTATTCGTTAAAATTTCTTTTGCAATGATAACACATATTAAAAAAAAGCTAAACTTTAGCCAATTGCTCGTGCATATAAATCCTTAAGTTCATTTTCGTCAAAATGATATTTTTCCCCGCAAAAGCGACAAGTTGCTTCAGCACCGTGATCTTTTTCAATCATTTCTTTCAAATCTTTGGGTGCTATGCTTGCAAGCGAACGAGCAAATCGCTTTTTGGAACAGTCACAGTGATAAGAGATAGGCAACCTCTCTAAAATATTGACGTTATCCCTGCCGCATAATTCATAAATAATCTCTTCCGGTGTCCTTTTCTGAGCCATCATTCCAGAAATAGAGGGGAAAGAAGCTAGTTTAGTCTCCATTTTTGAAATAACATCTTCTTTTGCTTGTGGCATGACCTGAACTAAAAAGCCACCAGCCATTTCTATAATGTCGTGCTCGTCCATCGTAACCGCTAAGCCAACAGCCGATGGAATTTGTTCAGATTTTGCGAGATAGTAAGTAAAATCCTCTCCTAACTCACCAGAAACTAACGGAACTTGTCCCGTAAATGGTGCTTTTAACCCCAGATCCTTCGTTACAGCTAAAAATCCCTTTGAGCCGATTGCATCTCGGACATCAATTTTCTTTTTACCATTTAATGGAAAATGAACATGTGGATTTTGAATGTACCCCTTAACCGTTCCCTGAGCATTTCCATCAACTACAATAGCTCCCGCCGGTCCGTCCCCCATTATTTTGACAGTCATTTTTTCTGAATCTTTCAATGAAGCTGCACTCAACATAGCAGTTGCCGCTATTGCTCGCCCTAAAGCAGCCGTAGCCGCACTCCAAGTGTTATGAATTCTTTGTGCTTCCCTTACAGCTTGACCAGATTCAACTGCATATATCCTCAATTGTCCCTCATAAGCCAAACTCTTTACCAGATAATCTTTCATTTTTCCTCCAAATAAGCTTTTAATTATTTAACTGTACCAAATACTTTTCTAACAAATAAGAAGCGGGACAAAACAATTTTGCAACCGTTTCATTCCGCTTACTTATTCTATTTATCATTCACAATCAACTGAGCAGATCAGCCCCTGCTACCCTTTATCTTTAGGATAAAACGTAACAGTATCTGAATCATTTTCATTCTTATCATCAGACGATTTCTCTGTCTGTTTCTTCTTCGCAGCTTCCTTACGTTCAAGAGCCTCTTTTGACTCCTCAAAAGTAGCCGCTTTTTCACTAGGGAACTCCTCACCCTTTTTGGCAGGCATCTTACCTGTTTCGAAAAGGCTCAAAATCTGCTTCTCATCTAAGGTCTCATACTCCAACAACGCTTCAGCGATAATTCGATGCTGCTCACGATGTTCTTCAATAATTCTTTTAGCTTCTTTCATTCCCTCATCAGCTAAATTCTTAACTTCTTCATCGATCATGTTGCAGTCTGACCAGAATAATTTGGCTGTCCGGCCATTCCACCACCGGCAAACATATTGCTTTGCCCTTCGTACTGCACAGGTCCAAGTTTCGAACTCATCCCATACTCTGTGACCATCGCACGCGCCAACTGTGTAGCTTGCTGGAAGTCATTTGACGCCCCCGACGATTGTTCGCCATAAATAATTTCCTCAGCAGCACGACCACCCATCAAACCAGCAATTTGTTCTTTCAAATCATGCTTAGATAACAGCATTTGATCTTCTTTAGGCAACATAATCGCATAACCGCCAGCACGTCCTCGTGGAACGATTGTTACTTTATGGACAACCCGGGCATCATTCAATATGAGTCCTACGATAGTATGTCCAGCTTCATGATACGCAACTGTTTGACGTTCTTTCTTGCTGATAACTCTATCTCTCTTCGCGGGCCCTGCAATAACTCGGTCCTCCGCCTCGTCAATATCAGATGCATCAATTTGTTTCTTGTTACGGCGCGCAGCCAACAATGCTGCTTCGTTCAGCAAGTTCTCTAAATCAGCACCAACAAAACCTGGAGTCTGTTTAGCAACCATTTTCAAATCTACATCGTTTGCTAATGGTTTATTCTTAGCGTGTACTTTCAAAATTGCTTCTCGACCCTTAACATCAGGACGTCCAACAAGAATCTTACGGTCAAATCGTCCTGGACGAAGCAAAGCTGGATCCAAAACATCAGACCTATTTGTTGCAGCCATGACAATAACACCTTCGTCACCTGCAAAACCATCCATTTCAACTAACAATTGGTTCAAGGTTTGCTCACGTTCGTCGTGTCCGCCACCCATACCGGCACCACGTTGACGACCCACAGCATCAATTTCATCAATAAAGATAATCGAAGGTGCATTTTTCTTCGCATTTTCAAATAAATCACGAACACGACTTGCACCGACACCAACAAACATTTCAACAAAATCCGAACCAGAAATTGAAAAGAAAGGTACTCCCGCTTCACCTGCAACTGCTTTAGCAAGTAATGTCTTACCTGTTCCTGGAGGACCCTCTAGAAGAACACCAGAAGGAATTCTGGCACCCAATGACAGGAATTTGTGCGGATCGCGCAAAAACTCGACAACTTCGACTAGTTCTTGCTTCTCTTCCTCTGCCCCAGCAACATCTGAGAAACGAACCTTATTTGCTTTTTTATCTACAGGCTTGGCTTTGGATTTTCCAAAATTCATTACTCGGCCGTTTCCACCGCCTTGTCCAGCTTGACCCATCATCATGTAAAAGAAAAAGATGAAGAAGACTACTGGCAAGAGGTAGATAAGCAATTGCAGCCACAAACTGCTTGACTCTTCTTCTTTCGTACCTACCTTTACATTATTCTTTTGCGAATAATCTTGAATCTGTTTAACTGCAACATCGTTCGTCAGCACATTAGTTGAGAAAGATGTCACCTTGTTACTACTGCTGGTCAAACCGCCTAGGCCAGTGGATTCTTTAGCCTTCCGTGCCTCTTTATATGTACCTGTTATTTTGTAGGTACTACCTGAAGGCTGCATCGTGAAATCCTTGACGTTATTTTTTCTCAACTCTGTAACAAACTGACTAGATTGGATTTGTTGAGATTGTGAATTTGTTTTACCACCAAAAAAGTAATACAACATTCCCATTATCCCAAGGAAAATCACAATATAAAACAGACTATTTTTAAAGAGTCCATTCTTTTTATTGTTCATACGTTTCCTCCTTGACTACATACGCATAGCTTAATTGTTATTAATAAATCCCATTATCGAGTAAATCATATCATACTTGACTTTTATTGACTATTAATTATTCTTGTAAATCTCGGGTTTCAAAATCCCTACATATGGCAGGTTACGATAGAACCCTTGATAATCCAAGCCATAGCCAACAACAAATTCATTGGGGACCTTAAACCCAACATAATCCGGTTTAACCGTTTTTTCACGTCGATCCGGCTTATCCAGTAAAGTACATATTTTGACGGAAGCGACTTTTCTGTGCTCAAAAAGGGCGACTAGACAGTTCAGAGTCCTACCCGTATCTATAATATCTTCAACAATTAGAATATTTCGTCCCTCGACCGGAACATCCAAATCCTTAATGATCTTAATCTCACCAGTAGACTCTGTACCATCCCCATAACTTGAAACATCCATGAAATCAATTTCTGCATACGTCTTAATTTCACGTACGACATCAGCCATGAACAAAAATGCACCTTTCAACACACAAATTACCAAGGGATTTTTTCCTGCGTAGTCCTTTGTCAATTGAGAGCCAATTTTTTCGGCAATATTTTTTATATCCTCTCTAGTATAAAGAACCTCTTTAATATCGCTGTTCATATCCTAACCACATCCCCATCTTTTCCTAAAAATTATCATGTATTGAATTTTATCATTTGATTGACGCTCTGACAAATCAGATTTTTTTATTCCTGCTAGCCACATAACTTTACCTGTATTAGTTAGTACAAGCCAAGCCCTTTTTCTCTCTTCATTAGTCATTTTCATGTCAATCATTATTTTCTTTATTTTTTGATGTCCCACTTTTGTTTTAAGAACATCGCCCTGACAACGATGCCTAACTTTCAACGGCAGATAAGACGCATCAGAGAAGAAAAAGAACGCATCATTTTCCTTCAATTTTGGACTATTATGCAGAAAAACACCAATTTTTGAGCCATCAGACAATTTTTGCCACTCATCCACTCTCAGTAAAGCTTCTTCTTTTTGGCGAATGTATGAAGTACTACCGTGCTTCTCTAAAAAGAATCTGTCATATTGCTTGATAAAAATCAACCCGCCACCAAGTGCAACGGACCCCTGTGGTTTGGCAATATTTCTGAGCAAAGAAGCAATTTGCAGCAGCTGCTGTTTCGAGTATGATTGGCGCATTGTCCGAATAATCATTCTCAAGGTTATGTTCTGCCAATTACTGCTAAGATCATTCCAACGTTTCGTTGAATAGCCATTTGAACCTTCTTTAAGAAGCATCAGTTTTTCCTGTCCAGCCTCCTCAAGTGCATCAGTCAACTGTCCGAGCTGTTTTTCATACTCGCTAATATGTTCCAGAAAACGATTATTTTCATTTTTTAATTTAGGAATTACTTGGTGTCGCAACCTATTACGTAAAAAATCGTCACCTTGATTTGTATGATCTTCAAAATAACGTAAGCCACGTCTAGTCGCATAGTCACGAATACTTCTTTTAGACCATTTTAGCAATGGTCGAGAAATTCGCCCACTATCTCCCCAACAACGTTGTTCTTTGATTCCTATTAGTTGCTTTAATTCCCCGCCACGAATCAGTTTCATCAAAAAAGTTTCTGCCTGATCATCGGCATGATGTGCTGTCAGCAACTCCGTAATATTTTCTTCTTTCATTATTTTCTTAAAAAATGAGTACCTAAACGCTCTCGCAGCAGCCTCAACTCCACTTAGCGGATGATCTTCAAACTGCCATTTTCCAATAAATAGTGGCAAAGAATGCTCCTTGCAAAAGGCTTGGATAAATTTTGTTTCCGTCTTACTTTGTTCTCTCAGCTGATGATCGATATATGCTATAAAAATCTGCGGTTTCTTATCTTGAGGTAAATTCAATATCAAATCAACAAGTGACATTGAGTCAACTCCCGTCGATACAGCCACTAAAACTTTTTCCCCCAAGTCCAGCCGCGTCCATTGCTTTTCAAACGCTTGCGTCATATTCATCTTCGTTCCGCCTATTCCATTAAAAAACGATTGTCCCCTCTTACAGTTTAAGAGGCAACAATCGAACGTTCTCAATATTTTTAGCTGCGACGACCACCACGACCGCCACGTTTACCTTCTGTGTTGCGTTTGAGCGAAGTTAAGCGTGCTTCGCTTTCTTTGAGGAAACCTGCCAATAAGGAGTCAAAATCTTTTGGCTTAGGTTCGGACTTTTTATAAGTTTGACTGCGTTGGTTATTGTGATTGTGAGTTTTTACACCTGTCCCGCTATAATGTGAGTGCTGCTTATTGCTGTTTTGATGATTGTGTTCGTTTTTGCCCAAATCATGCGTGTTACTTTGCGCAGAATCTGTTGCTTTGCGAATCGAAAGACTGATCTTCCCGTCTTCGGCAATAGAAAGTACCTTAACTGTAACTTCATCGCCCACGCTCAGCACATCATGAATATCTTTCACATAGCTATCCGATATTTCACTTATATGCACTAAACCATTCTTTCTCTCACCCAAATCAACGAACGCACCAAAACTTGTAATTCCAGAAACCTTACCAGTGACTTTAGCACCTACTTCAATCGACATAAAAAAGTTGCTCCTCCTTATTTTGTATACACTTTAGTATACCATGTGAGGAAGGGTATGCAACAGATATGTTAACATCCCACTTAACTTTCTACTTTCCATCAACAATCCCATCCGACTTATCATTCGGAAAACTATAAATCGTCTCCCCTTCCTTCGAATAGTAATACTTTTCTCTAATCATTTTTTCGAGATAATCCTGTTCATTCAAACGTTTGACTTTTTTCTTCAAGTTTTTTTGCTCAGTAATGACATTGTTTAACTTTTCCTTAGCCGTCTGCGTTTGGCTGTTCAAAGAGTGGGCCATTAGCCTAGCATTAATTATTTGATATCCAAGGATGACGGCTATAGCAGACGTAATTAAGACAATGGCTATCAAACGTCTGCGATGAACGCGCTTGACACGTGCTTTACGATCTTGCTGTCGTTCCTGCTGCCTACGTAATTTAAAGAAGTCATTATTAAGGACTCTTATCTTATGTTCACCAGCCATTATCTTTCCCTCCATTCCGCTTGACACCACTACCAAGATGATTATAGCAGATGCTTAGAAACCGCGTCTAATAATTTACTCGTTTTTTAATTGTTAAATTTTTCCTTATAGTCTTCAGCCAATACATCGTACATTTGTTCCGCTTCATCCTTTTTGACTGTTTCTTTAATTTCATTAACTTTTATTTTTAGAGTTTTGTTTCCGAAACCAATCGTCACCACATCTCCTTGAGCCACATTAGCAGATGACTTTGCAACTTTTCCATTAATTTTTATTCGCCCCTTGTCGGTTATTTGTTTGGCTACAGTTCTTCGTTTTACAATTCGTGAAATTTTCAAAAATTTATCTATTCGCATCTTTCTGCCTCATTTCTTTTTGAATAATTTAAAAATCTTCGTTCCCCCTGGAATACTTGCCCATTCCTGTAATGTGAAGAGTTTCAATATATTAGCTGAGATAATAAAAGCCATTCCTCCGGTAATAATGCCAATACCGGTTTCCAAAATATTGCCCGCTCGTCCCGCATAAGTATATCCTTCTAAGAACGTAGTACAGCTCAAAACAGCCAACACCATTATCAAAATACATGCTACTAATTTAAGCAAAAAATGATCTTTCCCCAGCAGATGATCCCCCAATTGCGGCAATGTCCTCTTTAAGAAAAAGCACCCCACAGCCAGACTAAGCACAGTCGTTACACTAGCTCCCATAATTCCTAAATGCTGTACAAAAAAAGAATTGAGTAAGCTTTTGAGTAATACGATGACTATTAACGCCAAAAAAGTCTGCCAGTACTGATCTAAGCTTTGCAAAAATGAATTGTACATTGTCAATAGGGTTGCAAATATAATTGCCATCATAGAAACTGCTAATGCAGCACTGCCTGATCTGTTACCGAATAAAGACGTATTTATTGCCGGCATCAGAACAATCAATCCAACACTCGCCGCACTTGAAATTCCAAGACAAACTCTGATTATCATTTTAGCTATTAGTTTGAACTGATGCAATTTATTTTGCATAAACTTCTTTGTCAAAAGCGGCAGCAGAGCCGTTGAAAAACTGACCGATATGACTAATCCCATCTGAATCAAAGGTTGGGCTCGATCATAGATTCCCTTCAACTCCTTAGCCTCTGCTGAGCTATATCCTGCATACTGCAGTGCCTCCTTGACAGTAAATGAATCTACCAACTGCAAAAGAACCATCGTTGCTGTAAATAAGCAAATTGTCAGCCCTTGCGAAAACAACTGAATGCCTATCCTTTTTAATTCACTCCACGAAATGCCGAGTTTGTTTTGTAGTAACTTAAAATAAAATGAAATGAAAAAAGAACCTGCTGCAAGTGCTCCGCAAGTTGATCCCAACATAGCCCAAGTCCCCATGCGGTAAAGTGACCACTTCAGATTAACGGCTAACACCGCCGCAATGATGATTACTGCTACCCTGATAATTTGCTCCACTAACTGTGACAAAGCAGTAGGTATCATGTTGAAAACACCTTGATAGTAACCTCTGCCCACTGCAAGAAATGGCATCAAAAGATACATCCAGGCCACACTTTTAATTAACGCCTTCAGTTGTGCATCACCCATTGCACGACTGATCCATCCAGCTCCTACTTGCAAAAACAAAAAAATAGCTGCACCTAATAACAACAAAAGATAGAATAACTCACAAGTAATTTTATCTTTCTCCACCTGTTTCTCCTGTTGTGCTACAAGTTTTGAAATATACATTGGGAACCTGTGAGTGCAAAAGTCATTCCTATCCCATATATCGGATAAACTTGCTGATAAATATAAAAACCAGTGTTTCCCACTAGATTTTCAAATGGTATTCGGTAGAAGGCACTCAGTATTTTCGCTATCACTGATGCCACGGTTAAAATAGCCGTTCCCTTCATCATCGTATTGATTTGTCTATTCATCATTCAATGTACCTTTATTGGACTTTTAACTTTAGAAAACACAGTTTGTGCCAAAGTTTGTGCAATTTTTTGCAGTTGGCTTACTACAACACCAATTTCATCTCTAGGTTGAATGACAAATGTGATACGCATTCCCTCTGATTTTGCACTAATTGTTGCCTGCAAGCTCGTTTTAGAAATTGCCTGCAACAACTCTTTTGCGCTGATATACTGTGCCCCCTCTTTAGAGAAGTTAAAGACAATTTTATTTTTATTTTGAGTGATTGTCTTAATCAAAGCTCGATCAGCATTCATTTTAAGTAATCCAATCTGTAATAAATTACCAACTTCATCCGGATAGTCACCAAAGCGGTCAATCAGATCTGTCTGTACTTCCTGATACTGTTCTGTACTTTCAAAATTTCTGATGCGCTTATACATTTCAATCTTTTGTCGTTGATCATCAATATAACTATTTGGAAGATAGGCCTCCAACTCGAGGTTAATCTCACAATCTTTTTTTGGTCTTTTGGTCTTACCTTGCTTTTCAGACACCGCATCTTTTAACATTTGAGTATATAAATCGTAGCCGACAGAATCAATGAATCCATGCTGCTGTTTTCCCAGCAGATTACCTGCACCCCTAATGGACAAATCACGCATTGCTATTTTGAAGCCAGAACCCAATTCCGTAAAGTCTTTGATGGCTTCAAGCCTTTTTTCACTGATTTCGGTTAAAACCTTATTTTGTTGATACATGAAGTAGGCATACGCCACACGATTGCTGCGACCAACGCGCCCTCTTAGTTGATACAACTGTGCTAATCCCATATGGTCAGCATTTTCAACGATGAGTGTATTAACATTTGGAATATCAACTCCTGTTTCGATAATAGTCGTTGTAACTAAAACATCATATTCCCTTGCGATGAAGTCAAACAAAACCCTTTCAAGTTGAACTTCAGTCATCTGCCCATGGATATAACCGATCCTTGCATCCGGCATCATCGCTTTTAATTCGCTGACAACCTTCTCAATATCTGCAACACGGTTATGCAGGTAAAATACTTGCCCCCCACGCCGCATTTCACGTTCAACTGCATCGACTATCGTGCCATAGTTTTGTTCAATAACATATGTTTGAATTGGATACCTGTTCAGAGGGGCTGTTTCAATCACAGACAGATCGCGCACTCCCAACATCGACATATTTAAAGTTCGCGGAATAGGAGTTGCTGTTAAGGTCAAAACATCCACTAATGTTTTTAATTTTTTGAGACGCTCCTTATGTTTGACACCAAAGCGCTGCTCTTCATCGATTATTAGCAAACCCAAATCCGCAAATTTTACATCTTTTGATAAAAGGCGATGCGTCCCCACAACAATATCCACGGCCCCTGTTTTTAGATCATTTAAAGTATCTTTAATTTGCTTCTTCGTCCTGAAGCGCGAGAGAATCCCAATACTAACTGGAAAGTTTTCAAATCTACCTACCATCGTCTCATAATGCTGTTGTGCAAGAACCGTTGTCGGAGCTAAAAAAGCAACTTGTTTGCCATCTTGTATTGCTTTAAAAGCAGCACGTAAGGCCACTTCGGTTTTCCCATAGCCAACATCCCCAATTAGTAGACGATCCATCGGATGTTCTTGTTCCATATCATGTTTTATCTCGGCAGCACTGCGTAGTTGATCAGGTGTTTCTGCGTATGGAAAAGCATTTTCAAACTCAATCTGATAGTCGTTATCCTTTGAAAAAGCATATCCCTTCATTTCTTCGCGCTGTGCATATAATTCAACTAGATCGTCAGCAATATCTTCAATTTTAGAAGCAACATTCTTCTTTGTTTTTCTCCACTCACTCCCGCCTAACTTGTTAACATGTGGTGTCTTTGACTCTGAGGAAACATATTTCTGAACGCGGTCGATTTGAGAAACAGGGATAAATAGTTTAGCATCATCTCGATATTTGATCGTTAAATAGTCTTGGTGTTTTCCAGCTACAAGCATCGTTTTCATTCCCATGAACCGTCCGATACCATGGTTAATATGCACAACGTAATCGCCTTTTTTTAGTTCCGTATAACTTTTCAAGCGTTCTGTATTAGCCATCGTCTGATGTCTGACTTGTCTTTTGACTATTTTCTTGAATAACTCGTGTTCTGTAAGAACAACTAGATGTCCTTCAGGCATTTCAAACCCACCAGCCAAACTTTCTTGAATAACCTGGACTTCAGAATCCTGTAACGCATTTGGAGCAGTCATAATTGCAGAAATCTTGAAGTCATCCAGAGTTTGCAACACTTTGGAAAGCCGTTCTTTTTCTGAAATAGTGACCACAACAGTCTGTTTTTGTTGTGCCCAACGATCCATTTCTGTTTTTAAAAGTGGCATTTGACCAAAAAACTGTTGAGTTGCCCGTACCGTCAAATTAAGTTTCTGTTTAAATTTCAAACCACCCATGCCTTTTTGAAAAAGAGACATGAAAACATCATTGTGTTTATCATCTCTGACAAGCGGATGCAAGTCGAGTGTCCATCGCTCCTCTGAAAAAACTGCTCCTTTCTTTAGTTCTTCAACTATCCAATTTTCAGTTTCATCCTTCATGTTTTTCTGTGTTTCCAACAAATGCTGGTAGTCATCAACGACCAGCATCCCGTCTTCATTTAAATAGTCCAGTAAACTATTTTTTTGAGGAAATAAGAGTTCACTGTGTACCAAGGTGGCCGAAGAAACATTGTTATTCTTCAAATCTACTGTTACTTGTTCATAATGAGCAGCCAGCATCTTTTTTTGTTTGTCATCTTTTATCTTACGCTGTTCTTTCTTATACGCATGCTCAACTCTTTTCAGTGCCCCTGCAACCATTTCTGTTGTTATGATCAAGTCATTAGCAGGCAAGATATAAGTTTGTGTAATGTTTCGAATACTACGCTGATCCGCAGCATCAAATTCTCTGATAGAATCAATTTCCTCGTCAAAAAAATCAATTCTTACTGGATTCGGTTGATTCAAGGAAAATATATCAATAATTGACCCGCGAATAGCAAAATCTCCGGGTTTATCAACTAACTTTTGTCTCTGATATCCTAATACCAGCAATTTTTGTGATAATTCATCCAACTCAATTTGTTTTCCCACCTCAAATTTCAATTTGGCATTGCTCCAAATCTCAGGTGGAGGCAAGATTCTTTTTACACCGGCAGCGGCGGCTACAATAATTTGTGGCTTTTCATCCGTACACAACGCATCCAAGGCCTGCACTCTAGCACTTCTAAATTCTGGTGAACTGATAGCAGTTTGTGCAGCAGCGGCTTCCTCAACTGGAAACAAAAAAACAGCTTGGTCGCCAACCAATCCGCTTAGATCCGTTTCAAGCTGCTCTGCATGATGCAGCGTATCTGTTACGATCAACATCGTTTTTTGCTTTTTGGCAAAGAGCCCCGCTAAAAAAATAGTTTTTGAAGAAGATAACAAGCCCGTCACAAGATGACGGGCACTTTCAGTAGGGTCGATGTTGGCAATCCACTCTTCTATCTTGGGGATCTTTAACATCAAATCTTCCAATTTCATTTTTAATTTAAACTCCTTATTCATAGAACTCATTTATGGTTATACTTATTCATTGTTTTCATAAAATCACCTTCAGTTAACCAGTTATCCAAAGCTGATGTTGCACGAACAAGGCCTTCCTCTAATTGCTTTTCCTGCTGTGCGGGAAATTTCGAGAGAACCCAGTCAACAACATTTTGTTTTTGAGGATGGTCTATTCCAATACGAATTCGTTTAAAGTTTTGTGTTCCTAGATGTGCGATAATACTTTTGATTCCGTTATGACCACCGGCTGATCCCTTCTGACGTAGACGCAATTGTCCAACTGGCAAATCCATATCGTCATGAATAACAATAAAGTTTGCAACATCGATCCCAAAATAATCAAGCAGCGGTCCAACACTGCGTCCAGACTCATTCATATAAGTTGTCGGTTTGGCTAAGAGAATTTTCTCTCCATTGAGAAATAATTCCGCAATTTCTGACTCACATTTTGTTTTCGTGAAGGAAACACCATTTTGTTCTGCAAATTTATCTACTGTCATAAAGCCAACATTATGCTTTGTTCCCTCATATTTTTTGCCAATATTACCCAAACCCACGATTAACTTCATTTTATGTTCCTCCAAAATTATTCTATCTGGTACACTACATTGTGAAAAATTTAATGTAAGCACATTCAAGCAAATGCAAATAAAAATCACTACTATCACTTAAACACACAAAAAATGGGGCTAAACGCCTAACGTTTACCCTGAAAAATGAAGCACTTGCTTTTCCAATAGTATAGCATATTTTCATTCAAAAACCGGAAAATTTGTTTGAAAACCGCTACACATTTTTCTGAAAAACGTGTTATACTAACACTGTGTTAACAAGTTCACTATGAAAGGATGAATTACTGTGTCAAAAACACGAAATCATCAAAAAGTTATTTTAGTCGGCGACGGTGCCGTTGGATCTAGTTATGCTTATGCAATGGCTCTTCAAGGCGTTGCTGAAGAATTTGGAATCGTTGATGTTGTTAAAGAACGAACAGAGGGAGACGCTTTAGACTTAGCCGATGCAACTGCATTGACTTATCCAAAGAAAATCTATTCCGCTGAATACTCAGATTGCAAGGATGCAGACTTGGTTGTTATTACAGCTGGTGCTCCTCAAAAACCTGGTGAAACTCGTCTTGATTTGGTTAACAAGAACCTTAAGATCTTATCAAGTATTGTTAAACCAGTTGTAGATTCTGGTTTCGATGGTATTTTCCTTGTGGCTGCTAACCCTGTTGATATCTTAACATATGCAACATGGAAGTTCTCAGGTTTCCCTAAGGATAGAGTTATTGGTTCAGGTACATCATTGGATACTTCTCGTCTGCGTGTCGGTCTTGGAGAATTGCTTGGCGTACATGACCCTCGCTCAATTCATGCTTATATCATGGGTGAACATGGTGATTCAGAATTTGCTGCATACTCTGCTGCAACTATCGGTGGCATTCCTGTTTTGGATCTTGCTAAAGAAAAGAATATTACAAAAGAACAATTGGCTAAGCTTGAAGACGATGTTCGTAACAAAGCTTATACAATCATTAGCAAGAAAGGTGCAACCTTCTACGGTGTTGCTACTGCTTTGGCTCGTATTTCTAAAGCTATCTTACGTGATGAAGATGCTGTTCTACCAGTTTCTGCATACATGGAAGGTCAATATGACGGGTTGCAAGATATCTATATCGGTACACCTGCTGTTGTTAATGGCAAGGGACTTGAAAAAATTCTTGAAGTTCCTTTGGATGAAGAAGAAAGCAAGAAGATGTCTGATTCTGCAGCAACTTTGAAAAAAGTTCTTAACGATGGATTAAAAAATCTTGAAAAAAATGCTTAATTAGTTAAGCTGCATTCAAAAAAAGCTGGGACTTAAGTGTCTCAGCTTTTTTATTCTATGTGCTCATAACCACAGACTAATTAATTAAATTTGTATTTTTATTATTAAATACCTCTTTTTTTATGATAAGATATATGAGAGCATTTTAACTAAATGGAGGATGCTAAATTGTTATTCAAAACGCTTATCAAACGAAAAAAAGATTTAACGACCGTACGTGAAGATGTGACACTAGAACAAGCACTTGCCGTACTTGAAGAATCAGGGTATCGCTGCGTACCTATTTTAGATAAAACCGGTCAGATTTTTAGAGGAAACATCTACAAAATGCACATTTATCGGCATAAGTCTCGCGGCGGTGATATGTCTCTGCCTGTCACTTACTTATTAAAAATGCAACCAAGTTTATCACACTAGATTCTGCATTTTTTAATGTTTTTTTCTCGATCAAAGATCTTCCTTATATTACTGTTTTAGATGAACACAACTTTTTTTTTCGGAATTTTAACACATTCAAGTTTGCTGAACATGCTATCACAATCATGGAATGTCGAAATTGGAAGTTATGTCTTAACTGTAGTCTCATCCGGGGACCGCGGTGATCTTGTTGAAATGGCTAAAATCATAACTAAATACACTTCTATTGCAAGCTGCATCACTCTTGATGTAAAAACAACAGAATTGGTCAGACGAAGCTTATTTACACTTCCGGCCGGAGTGAGCGAACAAAAACTTGCTAAAATAGTTGCTAATTTAGAACGAAAAAACTTCAAGGTTCCTGAGATCGAAAATTTGAAGGCTTGATTGACTTCGTACTTTACAAAAAAAAACTGCAAATAGATAAGCAGTAAACACAATAATTGCAACAGGGGGATGAATCAAATTATGTTTGATTCATCCCCCTGTTAACAATATTCTTTTATTTATGTATGCTAGCCAGCCCTAAGCTGACCTTTAGTGCATGATTAATCTCATTCATGCCCTGTTCGTCAATATGTGTTACTTTGTCTCGCAATCTCTGCTTGTCAATAGTTCTTACCTGCTCAAGCAAAACAACAGAATCTTTTTCAATTCCCGTCTTGGAGGCAAGCAGCCCCACGTGCGTCGGCATTTTAGGCTTTTGAATTTTGGCTGTGATTGCGGCAACAATCACAGTCGGACTATACCGATTTCCAATGTTATTCTGAATAATCAAAACAGGTCGCATTCCTCCCTGCTCTGATCCCACAACTGGTGATAAATCAGCATAAAAAATATCTCCTCGTTTAACATCTTCAGTTGTCATATAAAACCTCTATCTTTTCTTCTCGAACTCCGTTTCACATTCGCAACCCACAAGTTCATCACATATTTTCTTATTCAGTGGTCCCATCTCTTTATACCCTGAAATCAACGCATCTAAAATTTGATGGTGTTTTTCGACATACTCAGCAACTACTTTATCTTTCTCCAATTCGCGCCGGTCAATTGCATAAAAATCACAATAAAGAGCCATACGTTCATTGTTATCCACAATTAAGTCATCCATTACATCTTCAAAATGATAAGTCATCTCTGGCAGCCTCCACAAGCTCATGCTAGTAATATATGATAGCACACTCTCTTTCAAAAGAGTATACCTAAATGTATTCTCGTTGGACTCTTTCCGAAATCCCACATAGAATCTCATAATGAATTGTTCCTGCGTAGTTAGCTACATCCTGTGCTGAAATTCTTGCACCACGGTTTTCACCAATTAAAGTAACCCTTGTACCAAGTTTGACTTGATGAGGAACCCTTATCATAGTCTGGTCCATACAAACTCTTCCAACAATTTCACAATACTGCCCGTCAACAAGAACCTTAAAACCCTGCATTCTTCTTGGCCAGCCATCAGCATATCCGATAGGGACAGTTGCTATCCATTCATGCTTTTCAGCTGTGTATGTTTTACCATAGCCAACAGAGTCTCCCTTACTGATCTGCTTTATAGCTGCCACTTCGCTGTGCAACGCTAAGGCTGATTTAAATGCCTGGGGTAACTCCAGTTCTCCCCCTGAAGGATTCAAGCCGTACATTGTAATCCCAAAGCGGATCGCGTTGCCACCGCATTCACGGTGCCATAAAGCAGCAGCTGAATTAGCAACATGCACATAACGTGGTTTCCTTTCCACAACAGACATTAAGTCATTAAAGAACATAACTTGTTTCTCATAGTAATCTCTATCTGCTGTATCTGCAGTCGCAAAATGTGTAAAAATACCTTCGAAGTCAAAAAAACTTTTGTGACTGTTAATAAAACTAATTGCTTTTTGCAGATTCTTCTTATTCCTGAAACCAATGCGACCCATTCCAGTATCCAAGGCTAGATGAACATGTAATTTCACTTTTGTGTTGCTCAAATAAGTTAATGCATCCTTTAGATATTCTAGATCCCCTACTGCAATAGAAATATCATTTTTAGCCAATAAGACGGCCTGAGATGCCGGTGTAACACCTAAAATCAGAATAGTTCCAGACAGTCCAGCTTCACGCAGCTCCAAAGCCTCATCAACAATTGCAACACAAAAGCCGCTGGCACCAGCCCTTTTGGCTGCCTTGGCAACTGGATAATTCCATGGCCATATGCATTAGCTTTCACCACTGCAAAAAGTTCCTGCCCCTGTACCATTCTTTTTTGCTCGGCTACGATATTATCCTCGATCGCTTTTAGATTGATAATTGCTTTTGTATTGCGGTGATTTCCCTCAACCATTATCTGCATCTTCTCTCGTATCTGATCTATATTCTAAAATCACTTCTGTCATCACCAGTTCTGCTGTATGTGAAATTGAAACATGTCCGATTAAACAGTCAGCGGGATGCATTGTCAATTCCGGTTTTCCCGTTTCTTCATTGTTCAGTATTTCAATCTCATGAAAACCAGCATGCTTGCCAATACCTGTTCCCAGTGCTTTACTGTACGACTCTTTAGCAGAAAAGCGGCCTGCAAGGAATTCATTTTTGCGTCGTTGCCCCAGTCTGTCAAAATCTTTGTGCTCCTTAGGTGTCAAAACCTTCTCAATAAACCCCTGATGTTCTTTCCAAGCTTTCTCAATCCTAGCTATATCAGTTATATCAATCCCTATTCCGTAAATCACAGCTAAGCCTCCGCCAATTCTTTCTCAAAGAAAAATCAAAAAGCTCAATACATATGCCGCCCTTTTGATAGATACACACTATATATTACCATAATTAAAAATTTAAAAAAAGAACAATACAAAGGGCAGATTACATTTTGAAAGTCCACAATATTTTACGATAGAAAGAGGCTGTACCAAAACAAATGTCTGGCACAGCCCGTTCCAAATCCTTATTCAGAAAACACATTGTTCTAACCATAAAATGTAAGATGTATTTTGCTGCTCACCTCTAGCAAAAACTAATCATTCTTAGAACGAATAGTGTACTTGCGTTTGCTCTTTTGCCGGCGATTAAACTTATCTCTGTTCTTATCTTTCTTTCCTTTATGGTTGCCACTATCTTTATGGGAATAATTTTTCTTATTGTAATGCCCCCCACCACGGTTGAAATGTTTAGATTTTCTACGCGGTAACGGTCGTTCAGGTGTTATTTTCACAGGAACTTCATTTGCAGCATCCTTGGTCATTTCATTCAAAAGCGCTGCAACAAGATCAACCGCATCATATTCTTTCAACAACGTCTCAGCTTGTTTGGCAAATACTGATGTGTCGGTTTTTTTAACCAAATCCTCAATATTCTCAACAGCTGAAGAAATTTGTCCAATGAAGGCCTCACGTTCTGTCGGTGGCTTAAGCGGGCTCATGCGTTTCTTGGTCAATTTTTCAATAACACGTAAGTAGTCCATCTCATTCGGTGTAACAAAAGTTACTGAAACACCATGATGTCCGGCACGCCCTGTACGTCCAATACGATGAACATAACTTTCAGGATCTTGCGGTATATCGTAGTTGTACACATGTGTTACACCAGATATATCCAACCCACGAGCTGCCACATCAGTAGCAACTAAAATATCAAGTTTCCCAGCTTTGAACTGCTTCAAAATGCTCATTCTTCGTTGCTGTGAAAGATCTCCATGAATGCCCTTAGCATTATATCCGCGTGCCTCTAATCCCTTGGATAACTCATCAACACGTCTCTTTGTTCTTCCAAAAACAATTGTTAAGTCTGGAGCTTGCACATCAAGGATGCGTGTCATTGTATCAAATTTTTCAAAGTCACGTGCGCGAACATAGAATTGATCAACTAAATCAGTTGTTAGCTCTTTTGCCTTGATCTTTACAATTTTAGGATCGGTCATAAATTTTTCACCGATTTTTAAAATTGCTGGAGGCATAGTTGCTGAAAAGAGCAAAGTCTGACGCTTGTCAGGTGTTTCACGAATAATACTCTCAATATCCTCGACAAATCCCATATCCAGCATCTCATCTGCTTCATCCAAGATAACTGTTTTAACATTTTTTAAATCAACAGTCCGACGACGAATATGGTCAAGCAAACGTCCTGGGGTTCCAACAAGTACTTGCGGTGCACGTTTTAATGAGTTGATTTGACGCCGAATATCAGCCCCACCATAGACAACTTGGACTTTGGCTCTTTGATCTTTTCCAAGCCTGAACAACTCTTCTTGCGTTTGGATCGCTAATTCACGCGTAGGCGAAATAATCACCGCTTGAATTGCATGTTCTTTTGGATCAATGTGCTGTAAAACTGGCAGTCCGAATGCAGCTGTTTTACCTGTCCCCGTTTGAGCTTGTCCGATGACATCATTACCCTTTAAAACCAACGGAATCGTCTCGGCTTGGATTGGTGTAGCTTCTTCAAAACCGCTTCGTTTTATTGCTTTCAGTAAATTATCTGAAAGACCTAGTTCTGTAAATTTCAAAAAAAATTTCCTCCTAATATTCCTGTGATTAACAAAATTATTTTCTTAATGCTTCTAAAACTTTTTCGAGATGGATGCCGTGGCTTCCCTTAAGCATGACAATATCGTCCGCACTAATGCTTTTTCTCAGCGCACTGATTAATTCGTCTTTGTGATCGGCTGGATATAAATGCACCCTAGTACTCGAAAACTTGCCTGTCAGATTTTCAGCCAGAGCAGCAACTTTTTTACCACAGAGAAAAACTTCAGTCACTCTTTCTGGATCAAGCACGCCTGCAAGGTCAGCATGCATCTGATCAGATAAGTTGCCTAATTCCAGCATATCCCCTAAAACAACAAAGCGCCTGCCATTCGTTTTAACCCGCGAAAATGCCCGTAGGACCATCTTAGCAGCAGTTGGGTTAGAGTTGTAGACATCGCTCAATATTCTTTCACCTTGATTACCTTGCACCCACTGAGTTCGATTCTGAGTCAGATCAAAATTAGAGAGTGCTTCAACCATTTTTTCAACCGGGATTCTAAAATGATTGCCCACACTCAAAGCCGCCAAAGCATTTCCAACATTGTAAGTTCCAAGAATATGAATCACGAAATTATACTCAGGCCAATTCTTCACCCGAAAACTAGTGCTATATTCGTCGCCCACAACATTCAATGCCTGAACATCGTTTCCTTCTTCACTGCCAAAAGTATATGTCGCCTGCTCAACTGCTTGCGCACGCTGTCTCAACAAGGGCTCATCACCATTGTAAAACAAGGCACCATCCTCTTTTAGTCCATGGGTTATTTCCATCTTGGCATCAGCAATTTTATCTCGTGTTCCGAAAAATTCAATATGGGCTTCACCGATCATCGTAATAACTGCAACATCGGGTTCAACGAGTCGACTAAGCCTATCAAGTTCACCAAAATGATCCATTCCCATCTCAACAATGAGAGCCTCAGTATTCGGCTCCATTCCCAAAATTGTCATTGGTACACCAATATGATTATTAAAATTTGCATGCGTCTTTTGAACATTAAACTGTGTCTTTAAAATCGCTGCAATCATGTCCTTAGTGGTAGTTTTACCATTGCTACCTGTTACAGCAACGACCTTTGGATTTATTTTATGAAGATAATAACCAGCTAAATCCTGCAATGCTTGCAAGCAGTCTTCGACACTCAGTGTTGGAAAAATATCATTTTCATCATCGAACACTTTATCGTGGTCATTTTGCCACAAAGTTGCCACAGCACCATTCTCAATTGCTTTTGGGACATAATCGTGTCCATCATTTTCACCCACTAATGGGATAAACAAAGCTCCCGGCTTTAATGTCCGTGTGTCAAACGACACACTTGTGACAACGATCTGTTCCCATTCATCTACTGACTGCACTTGTAGTGCTTTCGCAATCTCTGCTAATCGCATCTTCATGTGACTATCTTCCTTTCTTCACATCAGCGAAATAATAATATGTGAACTCAAATCTTGAAAATTTAAAAGTACTTGTTCAACATTTATTTTCTTATCATCTTATTAACCATAAATGTTTCTTACAGCCTTCACCGATATTTAATCCCTTGTTATTGTATCACAAAACCTCATAATACTTTAAAACAAAATAAATACGGGACAGAGAATTATACTATAAACGCAACTGCCAAAGGTTAACATTCTGACAGCATTCCACCCTATGCTACAGTATAATCTCGTCCCATATCTTTTAGCATCAACACCACAAGGTACGTTAAAAATCAAAAGTATCCTCAAAAGCTCTTGTGTCAAGCACCTCAAGCTCCCATTTTCTGGTGTTTAAATGGTACTTTAAATTGCCGACAATTCTAGATTTTTCGACCAGCATTGTTGGTTCATGCCATTTCAATTGGTACACAGAATCCGGTGCTGTCATAATTGGAATAGTGGCCTCTTGACCTCTAATCTTAGAACCTCCAAAATCAAACACAACACCATTCGTCATTAAAGTAAACATTTTTTTGGCAATTTCAGTCGGGAAATCAATAAACTTATAGCGCAACCTCAAAAAACTTTTTCTCTCACGGTATACCTCAGCCAAATGTCCTGTCAGACATTTGGCTAAAACCTTGTAAAATTGGGGTAAATAACGATAGTAAACCTTTTTTGCACCATTGGGCAATGTAAGATAAACATAGTTATTCTGAAGTTTATAATAAAAAGGAGATTTCAAATGTGTATATGCATGCCCTAAATAAAGTAACTCAGAAACCTCAGTAGGTGTCAGAGCCTCAATATCGTATGCATTGTCAAAATCGATCCATTCCTGATTTTTATTCTGCTTGCCCGTCAAATAGTTGCGGACCTCATCAATCCCAATGTACATATTAAAGCCAGAATAAATATCAATCTCTTGATTAGGATCAACGGGTCCCAATGACAATAAGTTAGTAGGCAAAACCTCTACACCAGCCATGAAATCTTTCACTGAAATGCCATACGATAAGGTAAGGTGAGAAACCCGCTCAAGATATACATACACAATATTGTCTCGCATTTAATTTTCCTCTATTCTACAAAAAATAATTACATTCTTTGCAACCTAGCAATTCTTTCAGCTGTAGGTGGATGTGTGTCAAAGAGATGTGTCCAAGATCCCTTTTTAAATGGATTAGAAATATATAAAGACGAGCTGCTTGCGTCAGCTGCCTTCATTGGCTCACTCTGAGAAATTTTCTCAAGTGCACTGATCAGCCCCTGAGGATTACGTGTCAGCTCAACCCCAGAAGCATCAGCTAAAAACTCTCTATTGCGTGACAAAGCCATCTGTGCTAATGAAGCGGCAATTGGTCCCAGAACAAGCATAAGAACAGATAAAACCAACAAAATAACGTTTCCACCGTTCCCACCTTCATTATCACGTCTTCGACCTCCACCCCACCAGAACGAATTAAACCCAATATTGACAAGCATAGAAATAACTGCTACTAGTGCGAGTGCGGTTGTCTGCAACCTAATATCATAATTGCGCACGTGTGATATTTCGTGAGCAATGACCCCTTCTAATTCTTCACGGTTAAGCCGCAGCATCAAGCCTTTAGTAACGGCAACTGCAGAATGTTCCGGATCTCTTCCCGTAGCGAATGCATTGGGACTTTCATCATCAATAATGAAAACACGCGGCATTGGAACTTTACCAACAAGAGCCATATCCTCAATAACATGCCACAACTGTGGGTTGCTATCTGGAGTCTTGATCTCACGTGCGTTATTCATCCCCATCACAACATCAGTTGAACGCGACAACATCGCTATCATATAGAATGCCCCAATAACCGCTGCCATAATAATTCCCGCGATATAGCTATTAAAAAACACATATCCTAAAGATGCCCCAATTGCAATTACCAACAAGAAAAAAGCGATCATAACATAGACTGTTCGTCGTTTATTTCTTGCTATTTGCTGAAATAACATTCTTCACGCCTCCTACGGAAAATTTAACTAAAATGAAACTTTAGGAGCTTCTTTTTCTTCTGCAGGAACTTCAAGATAGTTAACTTTCAACATGCCATGTATCTTAGCAATAAAATTAGACGGAAATGTCATCAGCTTTTGATTATAGCTGGCTGCACTTGAATTGAACAATTGCCGTGAATAAGCGATTTTATTTTCTGTGTTGGTCAATTCTTCCATCAGCTTGGTAAATTCCTGGTTCGCCTTCAAATCAGGATAACTTTCTGCTAATGCAAAAATAGATTTCAGAGCCCCAGTTAATTGATTGGATATTTCCATCTTCTGCTGGTGATCATTGTTTGGAACCTGAGTCATTTGATTTCGTAGCTCAACAACTTTTGCAAATGTCTCCTTCTCATGGGCTGCGTATCCCTTAGTTGTCTCAACTAGGTTGGGAATCAAATCATTACGCCGCTTGAGTTGAACATCTATCTGACTCCACGATTCCTCGGTGTAAACCTTTGCTGTCTGCAATCCATTATATACAGCCACATATCCTAGTCCCAAAACAACTAGTATAACTATCACAATAATCCAAATCATCTCTTTACCTCCGTCGGCAATTCTACTCTCGCGAGAAAAATCACTCAAATATTAAGAACAATCATTAGCTGTCACACCACTATAAGAGATCTTTATGCAGTTTTTTCGACAACCTATACTAACAGTTTAATGATAACAAATTAGCTAGTTTTTATAAAGCTGCGGACCTTACGATTTTAAAATTTTTAAATAATTATCGAAAACCGTTTAGCCTCATACAACAAGTAAAAAAAACACTGTTGCGGAACATAAAAAAAACACATACCGATATTCAGAATCCAATATTGAAACACGTTAATACGCGTAATGCAAAGTTTAAAAAAGGAGGGGGGTCAAAAATAAATTTTGACCCCCCTCCTTTTTTGCAGTACCCAGCTAAAAGCTGGATAAACCAAGTCTACTCCACAATACACATTGGTAGGCACTCTAGAATACGCTAGAATATGTGTCCTGCATCGAAAGTAAACCACTTGCCGCCGCAGCGGAACAACAAAATAATTGTCGTCTGGTCTTTTCTCGACTCATCGCATGTGCTCTATACTACTCCTTATATTCAAGTAAAGCAACTTCAAAGATCAAATTAGTTTTTTCTCCATCGTGTGGTGTGGAATTCCAGCGTCAAGAAATCCTTTCCCCTTAACAGCATAACCCAATACTTGATAAAAACCTTGCGCTTGATCTTGTGCTCCCAAAGTTAGATAAGGAACTTTATGCAGCCTGGCTTCTACCTCAATTTTCTCTAATAAAGCCTTTGCCAAACCCCGGTGCCGATATTTTTTTAATGTCGCGACTCTTTGGATGTGCCATGCCCCATCTTCTTGATATAATATTCGAGCCGTTGTAACTGGTTCCTCATCTTCATACAACACATAGTACCTTGCAGAGCGCTCATTTTCTAATTCAAGTTCTGCTGGTACTTTCTGTTCTTTTATAAAAACATCTTTTCTTATCCTTAAAGCCGCACGATAAACATCCGAATCTAATTCCGTTGTTGTTTTTATCTTAAGCATGTAAATCGCTCCCTTTTAAATATTAACTAAGGCTCGTATAATTACCCTAGAAGCCAAAATTGCGGTCTGTGAGGTAATAAAATGGCAAAACATATGACAAACAAGTCCCAAAAACATACATGGTACTCCTCTATACTAAAAGTACTTGTCTCCTTTTTCTCTTGTATCTTATTATTACTTTTTTTCTCAAATACCACTACAACTGACAATAAAGTCTCCTTTTCCCCGGTAGTTCCGACCATCTATCTTCATGGGTATGGCGGAGTATATAACTCCACTGAACACATGATTCATGCTGCCGAAAAAGCTGGTGTTGCAAAAAAAGTTTTAATTGCAAAGGTAGGTGCAGATGGGAAAATCAGTTACGCTGGTAAGTGGGATTTTACACAAAAGAATCCAATCATTCAAGTTCTCTTTGAAGATAACACCGCGGAGATTCCCACGGAAGCTAAATGGTTAAATGCAATAGTTGCGCATCTTAAAAACGCTTATGCTATTTCAGAATTTAACATTGTTTCCCATTCAATGGGAGGACCAGTCACCCTCTATTGGGCTCTGCACGAACGGACACCTAGTTCGCCAACTTTAAAAAAGTTTGTTCCCATTGCAGGACCTTTCGATGGAGTTATTTACATCGACGACTCGCCTAATGTTAATACACTTAATACGGCGGGAGAACCTAAGATCCAAAATAAAGCCTATCGCCAATACCATCATTACCGCATGCGTTTTCCATCAGAGACTCGCATTTTGAACATTTATGGTAATTTAGAAGATGGTACAAATTCCGATAGTCTAGTAACAAATGTCTCGGCACGTTCTCTGGCTTACCTTCTTGAAAAACATGTAGCTTCCTATCAGGAATTAATGATCAAGGGGCCGAATGCACAACACTCACAATTGCATAACAATCCAGAAGTCAATCATGCAGTTATCAAGTTTTTATGGAATCATTGACTGTTGTCTTTTAATTTGAGTTTTTTCTCATTTAGACTACAATTAAGTTGTGGAAGGTAATTTCCATTAGTGTGGATTTCAAAGGAAAGAGGCGATGACGATGTCGAAAAAGTTAAGTAAAGAAGAACGAAAGGCAATGGCTCGCAAAGCTCTGGAGGACCGCGCAAAACAACCTAAGCAGGCTAGTGGGTCTGGCTTCGCAAAACTCGATGCTGATGCTAAGAGCTTGCGTAATTAGTCTTACAAATCAAAATTCACTATCTCAGCAGACTAACTGCTGGATTGAGGACTTGGATTTGGATGTTTAATTAAAAAATAAAGTGACCAGCTACAATATTCTGATCACTCTATTTTTTTGTTCTGAACACTTAGCTGACTATCTGCTTTTGATGGAACAGCCAAAACTGAATCTAGCACCTTTGTAGAACTGTCTTAAAAGTTCCTAAGGTCGCTGCGTTATCTAGAATGTCGAAGTAAATCGTTTCAAAGCTTCCCGAAAACTCTGCTCGTTCCAACACCTCTTTGAAAGCTTCTGCAACTGTATGCGAATCATTGCCAAAGGCTCCGCATCCATACGCTCCTAGAATTAAAATACGCTCATGTACCGCCTTAAATTGCCGGATTATCTGTAAAATCTTTTGTTTAAGTTCTTTACGCAGTCTTGCTTGGTCAATAACCATTCCCGTTGCCTTCATTGCAGTGACATTGGGCGCCGCGCTGCTGACTATGTCAACATGGTTTTCACCTTCAAGAAAGCATTGCTCCGTCTCATCGCGTAAAATTTTGATATGTCTTGCAAATATAATTTTAGCATTGTAGTAGTAGTCATTTGGATACTGCTTATTTTCCAAATAATAACTATTACGATATTTCAAAAGTTCAGGATACAAAAAACTATTGCGGCATATTGTCTGTTCCTGAGCGTTTACTCCTTCTAAAAAATGTCCCCCTGGGACTGTTGGGTTCGCAAAATTTAAAAGCCCAACTTTTTCGTCAGAGCTTAAAACTTTCTTTATTCTGTGCAGAATATTTTCATTTATCACTTTGATCTCAGCTTTTCCACTGCCACTGGCAACCGTTTCTGCCAAAGGTTTTTCGATTAATTGTGAATCCTGTTTGACTTTTCCCATTTCAATTTGGTACAGATTCATAGTATGATGTCCGATTGCCTGCAATCTTTTTTCTTGCGTGTTATCCAATTTAAAGTGCCTACTTCCCTCATATATATTTCTATCTAGTTTTATCCAATCTCGTTTTAGGAATCGTTTTCATTTGATGCTTTTATTAAATTTACCATACCAAATCCTAGTTCCATTTTAATCTTAGCAATTTCGGTTGTTCTTGTATACCTCTTTCCTTAAATTACTAGATTCAGATGCAAAAACTCATCTTATACAAATAAAAAAAGAGAACTGCCCATTATAGGAGTTCTCTCAGAATATATTTTTTAAATATGCTGCACTACCATTTAATTCTGTTTAGCCTATCTCATATTTCGATAATTGCTAGATGTTTAAAATCCACAAAAATCCCAAAAATACAAAAAACAGAAGATACATAATCGGATGAACTTCCTTGCCCCTTTTAGCAGCAATCATCGTGACAGGATAAGCAATAATACCTAAAGCTAAACCGTCGGAAATACTGTATGTTAACGGCATCCCCAATAAAATCAAAAACGAAGGAATAGCGATCTCCATCTTTTCCCATTCAATATGTTTCATGCTCTGTGCCATCAAGACACCAACGATGATCAGTGCTGGAGCCGTCACTTGACTGGTCACAACGGACAGAAGTGGTGAGAAGAACACACCAAAAATAAAAAGCAAACCAGTTGTAACTGCTGTTAATCCTGAACGCCCACCAACTGCAATTCCAGCTGATGATTCAACATAAGCCCCCACCGGTGAAGTTCCCAATAATGAACCTGCTAACATCGCAGTTGAATCTGAGAGCAAAGCTTTTCCTACTCGAGGCATCTTATTATCCTTCATAAAACCAGCTTGTTGTGCCAAACCAACTAAAGTTCCGGCTGTATCAAAAAATGTTACCAGCAGAAAAGTTAAAACCACAACGAACAGCTGCATCGTGTTAATGTCGCCGACATGCTTCAAGGCTACCAAAAATGTTGGTTTCAAACTGGGAGCAGCCGAAACAAAAGTCGTCGGTAATTTAATCATTCCCGTTACTATTCCTAAAATGGATGTTGCAACCATTCCGATAAATATTCCTCCTGGAACCCGTTTTACAAGTAAAATAGCAGTAAGCACTAACCCAAAAATAGTCAACCATGTGGTGCCAGCAAAATGTCCTAAAGAAACAATAGTAGACTTATCGGCAACGATCACGCCGCCATCTTCCAGCCCGATAAAAGCAATGAAAAGCCCAATACCAGCCGAAATAGCATATTTCAAATTTGCAGGTATTGCATCAATAATCAACTCACGCAACTTAAAAATGGTTATGAATAAAAAAATAACTGAAGCAACAAAAACTCCTGCTAAAGCTGTCTGCCATGGAATCTTCATCCCAATACATACAGAATAAGTAAAGAAGGCATTGATCCCCAAAGCTGGTGCTGTCGCAATCGGGTACTTTGCAAAAAGTCCCATAAGGAAACAACCAAGCGCACTCGCTAATGCTGTTGCTGTAAACACTGCTCCCTTATCCATCCCTGAAGCTCCTAAAACACTCGGATTGACAAATAAAATGTATGCCATCGAAATAAAAGTCGTGAACCCAGCCAAGATCTCGCGCGGTACCGTAGACCCCAACTCATCTATCCCAAAATATGATACTAACTTCTCCTTCAAAGTTATATCTCCCTTTTTACCGAACATTAAAGCCCGTATATTTAGTAATTAATCCTTTATCAATATACTATACACTTCAAACAATGTAAATAGTCGAACTTCAGCGCAACAATGTTCGTGTTTTAAGATTGAAATCCTAATCAATCCAAATTGTTTCATGTCTTTATTTCCGCTATAATACTTCACATGGTCATTCTGATACTACTATGTGGGGATATGAATAATGGAAAATGAAATTGGTGTACGGCAATTAATTGAATTCGTCTGGCAAACAGGCAACCTTCATGGCGATCTTTTTAATAGCGACAATACTGCACTTCAAGGGGCAGCTATTCATCGTCAGCTTCAAAAAAAATGGAATGCTAGCTACACCACTGAATTCAGCTTGAAGTTGCCCATTGAAATTGCAGGTAAAGACTATACGATTCACGGACGGGCAGATGGTGTCCATCAGACAGACGGCACCTACGATAAAGTCATTGAGATAAAGACCTCAGCCATCAATTTTGAAAATATTTCTGAACCCAAGCTTGATCTTTATTGGGCGCAATTAAAAATGTACGCTGCATTGTTAATGAAAAACAGCAATGTTACCCAGCTTGAACTTGAATTGCTTTATTTTCAAACAGACACCAGAGAAGTAACACATCAGCAGCGCTCCTTCTCCAAAAAAGAAGCCGAACACTTCTTTGCAGCAACGATGGACATTTTTTCTGAGTGGATCGCGTTAAAGAAGGACATGCTCTCCCAACGCAACAATTCCATTCGAAAACTTCATTTTCCCTTCAAAAACTATCGTCCACACCAGTATGAATTAGCAGCGGCAGTCTATAAAACGATTGCTGCCCGTACACGCCTATTCGTTGAAGCACCTACTGGAACTGGCAAAACTATCTCAACGCTCTTCCCTGCCGTTATGGCTCTTGGACAAGCTAAAATAGACCGCCTTTTTTATTTAACAGCCAAAGAAAGCACACATCAAGTTGCAGAGCAAAGTCTTTCAATTCTTCAGCAAAGTGGACTCTATCTTCATAGTATTACACTTACCGCTAAAGAAAAAATAACTTTTGAAGAGGAAAAAGAACTTGAAGATGATAAAAATCCATTCTTCATCGGCTATTATGACCGGTTAAAACCCGCACTAAAAGATATTCTCCAGCATGAAACTATAATAACTGCAATAACAGTCAAAAAATACGCAAAAAAGCATGTTCTAGATCCTTTTGAATTCTCACTTGACATCAGCCTCTTTTGCGACATTATCATTAGTGATTATAATTATCTTTTTGACCCGCTTGTTTATTTGCAGCGCTTTTTTCAGGATTCAGTCAAAGACTATTGCTTTTTGATAGATGAAGCCCACAACTTAGTTGCTCGTTCGCGTGCTATGTATACTGCTGAAATAAGTTCAGCCCCTATTAATAATCTGCTGACTGAAATCAAAAGAAGCCACAAAGGATCTTCCAAAGACATCAAATCAGGTCTAATAAAATTGCAAAAAGATTTTGCCAAACTACAAGCATCATTAGTTGAGTCAAAGGATAATATACTTATTTTGAAAAAATACCCGGACAAATTTTTAAAACAATTGCAGCATTTTGTTTCCAAAACACAAAGTTGGTTAAAACAAAATCCCGACCATTCCTTATTTAAGCAAGTACTGGATTACTATCTGATAGTACATGCTTTTATTAAAATTAGTAGTTTTTACGATGAAACTTTCAGGACAAAGCTTGTTGCTACTGAAAAAAATGTTGCTATTAAAATATTTTGCTTAAATCCCAGTTCGTTGCTCGCTCAAACACTTGCAAAGGGCAAAAGTGCTGTTTTGTTCTCCGCTACTCTGTCACCAATTACATATTATCAGGATGTTTTGGGTGGAAAAGATAATTCGTTGGTCTATAAGCTGTCTTCGCCATTTAAAACTGAAAACTTAGGCATCTTCACAACTCCAAAATTGAATGTCACCTATCGTTTCCGTTCCCAAAATGAGAGCAGAATAATTGCCGCTTTAAGTACGATGGTGCATGCTAAAAGCGGTAACTACTTAATTTTTCTGCCATCGTATGCTTTTCTTGAGCAAATTTACAGTGCATTTTTACAAGCAAACCCTGATATAAAGACTATCTGTCAAGACCTCAACATGGATAAGGCGGCAAAAAATAATTTTTTGAGTTACTTTACCAAGCGACCGCTTGAAAATGTGACGGGTTTTGCTGTTCTAGGCGGTAGTTTCTCTGAAGGAATAGATCTTAAGGGAGAATCACTTTCCGGTGTTGCAATCGTCACTGTGGGCCTTCCTTCTCTCAATGACGAGACAGAGGAACTCAAGTGCTTCTTCGAACAGACAAATCGCAATGGATTCGAATATGCTTATCAGTTACCTGGTTTCAATAATGTTCTGCAAGCTGCCGGACGTGTAATTCGCGGCACAACTGATACTGGAGTGATTCTATTGCTAGATCAACGTTTCACCAACAGCCGCTACACCCGCTTATTTCCCTTGCACTGGCAGCACTACCAAAAAAGTTATTCATTGACACAGTTAAAATCTCAGCTGGCTTTTTTTTGGAGACATACTAAATCTGGTAACAAAGGGAGGAACACTTAAATGTTCGTTCGATTAAAACATAAATTACTACGTCCACGACAAAGATGGGAGAAAAATTTAATTGTTCTTTGGTTTGGAACTTTTATGGCCGGAATTGCTTTTAGCCTAGTAATGCCTTTTTTATCCCTTTACATTGATACATTGGGTAAATTCTCCACTAGCCAGCTAAACTTTTACAGCGGCTTGACTTACGCTTCAACTTTTTTAGTAACAGCCATTATTTCACCATTTTGGGGCCGTTTGGCCGATCGCAAAGGCCGAAAAATAATGATTCTTCGTGCCTCCTTAGGAATGGCATTTGTAATCGGTCTCATGGGATTTGTCACTAATGTTTATCAACTGATCATTCTGCGACTCATTCAAGGTGTATTCTCCGGCTACATCAGCAACGCTAACGCGTTAGTAGCCACGGAAACACCGAAAGATCAAAGCGGCAAGGCTCTGGGTATTTTGACCACTGGTTCCGTCAGTGGAACTTTATTCGGGCCTTTCGTTGGCGGTGTCATTGCAGCAATTTTTGGATATCGCATCACCTTTTTGATAACTGGAATTATTTTGATTCTAGTTTTTCTGCTAAGTGCTTTTTTTGTTCATGAAACTTACACACCATTGAACACAGAAGATGTTAAAAACTCCCGGGAAATTTTTCGTGAACTAAAAAACACCAAGCTAGTCATAGGGATGCTTGTCGCAACATTTTTAATTCAACTAGGAAATTTCTCGATCAGTCCTATTATCAGCCTATATGTCCGCGAGATTATGCATAATAATGGGCCCATCACGATTGCCAGTGGAATCGTTGCCTCTATCCCAGGCATCGCAACTCTTTTAGCGGCGCCTCGTCTAGGAACTATGGGAGACAAAATAGGTACCGAGCGTATTCTTAAATTGGGAATGCTTTTTGCAATAGCTATTTTCATACCAATGGCTTTTGTTGCTAATATATGGCAATTCGGGTCCCTGCGCTTTTTGATCGGTGTTTCTAACGCTGCAATGCTGCCTGCTGTTCAAACACTTCTGGCTAAGAACACTCCTGCATCTGCAACTGGGAGAATTTTCAGTTACAATCAGTCATTTCAGGCCCTAGGAAGTGTTGCAGGTCCCCTAATTGGCTCTAGTATTTCAGGTGTCTGGGATTACAACGGTGTCTTCATTTCAACTGCATTCATCCTCTTCTTAGGCTTTTTCTGGGTTAGCTTTGCAACTAAAAACACACTACAACTCCGCAATAAATAGACTGTGTAATGATAAGTGGTGTCCTTTGAATCTTAAGTTTGCATTTCGAACCTAGTTTGGGTTCTAACTATCAGCAATTCACAGGGGGGTAACTGTTGAATGCTGGATAACGTTCATTCGCGTATTCCAACTTAAACAAAAAGAACTGGCAAAATTACTTTTGCCAGTTCAAGGAGGATGTGACATAAGTCAGGAAAATGTGAGTACTAACTCGAAATTACGAACATAGCGAGTACTTTGCTATGAGTAATTCGAAACTAGACGGAGAATTTTGACTTATGGAACACGTTTATACGGAATAAAAAGAGGAGCTGTGCCAAAAGTTAACTTTTGGCACAGCTCCTTCTTTAATATAAATAAAAGATTTCTTATTTGTTTGTAAAACCGTACTTCTTGTTGAAACGATCCACACGACCATCTGCTTGCGTGAATTTTTGACGACCTGTGTAGAATGGATGTGAGTCACACGAAATTTCAACACGGATCAATGGGTATTTATTTCCATCTTCCCATTCAATTGTTTCCTCTGAGTTCTTTGTAGAACCAGAGATAAATTTATAACCTGTTGCTGAATCTTGAAAAACAACTTTATGATAATCTGGGTGAATTCCTGGTTTCATTATATTACTCTCCTTTGCCCTGAATCATTTGCTGAATCAGAGTTATTCTCAGTACCACAACTCAAGATATTGTATCACGAAAAAACAATGCACGCAATTATCTTTTTTTGTTATCTCCTCGCCTGTTTAGCTTATTTTCAAATTCTTCAATAAACTCTCTGTTATTTTTAGTTTCTTTCAGCGATTTAATTACTTGTTCTGTGCTTCTTAACACATCATTCGATAACGATTTACGTAATTTCCACATAAAATCTAGACAGTCTTTACCTAACAGCAATTCTTCTTTCCGTGTCCCAGACTTTTTCAAATCGACCGCTGGGAAAATACGCCGCTCAGCTAAATCCCGTGTTAGCTGAAACTCTTGATTGCCAGTTCCCTTAAATTCTTCATAAATAACATCGTCCATCCGACTTCCAGTATCAACCAATGAAGTCGCTAAAATCGTTAGACTGCCACCTTCTTCAATATTACGTGCTGCACCGAAAAACTTTTTTGGCTTAAAAAGTGCCGCAGGATCAATTCCGCCGAAAGTGTTCTGCCACTAGGGGGAACAGTCAAGTTATATGCACGTGCCAAGCGTGTTAACGAATCCAACAAAATCACCACATCTTGTTTATCCTCCACGAGCCTCATTGCTCGCTCAAGAACCAATTCAGAGACTCTAACATGATTTTCCGGTTTTTGATCAAACGTTGAATAAACAACTTCACCATCAATTGTGCGTTCCAAATCAGTAACTTCTTCTGGGCGTTCGTCAACCAAGAGCAGCAACAACTTGGCTTGCGGGTAGTTTCTGGTAATTCCATTGGCAATCGCCTTCAACAGGCTTGTTTTGCCCGCTTTAGGCGGTGCAACGATCAAACCACGCTGTCCAAAACCAATCGGAGCGAACAAATCGATGATGCGTGTTGCTATTTGACCACGTGCTGTCTCTAAAATCATCTGTCTATTCGGATACAACGGCGTTAATGCTGGGAAATGTGGCCGTTGCTTAGCTTCTTCCGGATGTTTTCCATTCACACTGTCTACATGCATCAAACCATAATAACGCTCTTTGGGTTTAGGTGGACGTGCCTTACCTGCTACTAGGTCACCATTACGCAGTCCGAAGCGGCGTATTTGAGAAGAAGAAATATAAATATCCTCTTGTGAGGAGCCATAGTTGATTGGTCGCAAAAAGCCATATCCATCTTGCTGTGAAGTTATGTCCAAAACACCAGACATATAGTAAAAACCTTGCTTTTCCGCCTGTGCTCTAATCACAGCGAGTGAAAGTTCTTTTTTATTCATTTGACTATAGTATGGTATTTTAAATTCACGGGCATAGCCGTAAATCTCTTTTAAAGTTTTATTCTTTAAATCAACCAATGTTAGATTTTCCGTAATACTCTCCCCTTCAGACACCAATTGACACCAGCTTGCTCGTTAATGATTATTTTTGCAAATCACCATTTTTTTCGACGATTTGAATATCAACTGATAAGCCGCGCAGCTTCTCAACAATCCGCTCATAACCTCGTAAAATATTTTCAGCATTAACGATCGTTGTTGTTCCCTTAGACATCAAAGCAAGCCCTAACAAGGAAACACCTGCCCTAATTTCACTTGCCTCAACTGTTGTGCCCTGCAAAGCGTCGGAATAGCCCACCGTGATGATACCATTATCACTTGAAATTACACCGCCCATTCGCTGCATTTCTGGAATGTGCTTGATCCTTTCAGGGTAAAGCGTATCAATAATCTTGCTTTCCCCATGAGCTTTCATCAATAGCGGTGTTATCGGCTGCTGCAAGTCGGTCGCAAAACCTGGAAAAGGAGCCGTTTTAACTGTCACTGGAGTTAACTGCTCTCCTCCCCTAACATAAATGCTATCTTCATTGACCTCAAGATAAACACCCATTTCTACCAACTTAGCAATAAACGGTTCCAGATGCTCAGTAATAACATTTTTAACTAAAACACCGTTGCCATTAGCCGCCGCAAAAGATAGGTAAGTGCCGGCCTCAATCCGATCTGGAATAATCGTATGTGTATTCGTTGCTTGAAGACTGTCGACTCCCTTAATCCGAATCACATCTGTTCCCGCACCACGTATTTGTGCACCCATATTGTTCAAAAATGTTGCGAGATCAACTATTTCGGGCTCTTTGGCGGCATTTTCAATAATCGTTGTTCCCTTTGCCTTGACTGCGGCTAAAAGGACATTGATTGTCGCTCCAACCGAAACAATATCAAAGAAAATACGTGCCCCATGGAGTCCTTCTACGCCGGTTTTGATATGCACCGCATCATTTTGCTCAATAACCTTTGCACCAAGAGCCTCAAATCCCTTAATATGCTGATCAATTGGACGTGGGCCTATATTATCTCCGCCTGGAAAACCGACAATTGCTTCCCCGAAGCGTCCGAGAAGCGCACCCATAAAGTAATAAGAAGCACGAAGACTTTTGATTGCTCCGCCAGGAAGCGGAACTTTTTTTATTTTAGTAGGATCAACACTTAATTCTCCGTGGTTAAATGTTGACGTAACATTCATTGATTTTAAAATCAACATTAAGTTATGTACATCTAAAATATCAGGAACAGAATCAAACGTAACTGGAGTATCCGCTAGAATCGCGGCTGGTATAAGGGCAACTGTACTATTTTTCGCTCCGCCGATTGTGACTTCGCCTGACAGTTTCTGCCCTCCTCTAATAATCATTTTTTTCATTTTTCTATAAATCCCCACTCGACTATTAAACAATAAGAAATCTCAACTCTGTTAAAATCATACGTAAAAAATTCAAAAAATCAAATGTACGCTAACATAAGGCACAAAATGTGCCTTTACTCATCATACAAGATAGCAGCTACTGTTTCAATCTAAAACAGTTAAATTAACATAATTATTCTCAAATTTTCATCAAAAATATATTGTCTATTTTAAAATATGTATGCGTAAAGCAACAGTTAATCTAGCGTTTCTAATAATTTTAGTGTTTCATTTCAGATAGTTTTGTCATTATCGCCGCATTTTAATAAATATTTTAAATTTCGACTAAAAAAACACCCTAGAGTCAAAGTATCTTGCTTTAACCCTAAAGGTGTTTCTCATTTTTTCTGTATTCAAATAGTGTATTAACCAAACACTACACTTTCACTATTTTTCAGTATAATTGTTAACAAATTCCAACAACAGCTTTTTTTCCTCATCGTCTGGCAAATATTTATTCACCTTTATACCATGAACTTTTTCAACAGACAGATGACTCGCCAAAGATATTGCTGCATCAGTTACATGAAATTTTTCTTGAAACAACACCAGTTTTTCTCCCAGAGAGTCCGCTTGGTTACCTGCACTCATTATGATCCCTCCCAAGATATTCATAATTACTTACATTCTTAGGATACCACATTTGTCTTAACTTGAAACAAGTCCATCTCTAATCATTTTCGTGAACAAGCCGCAACAAAAGCGTGGAACAATCCTTCCGGTCTTTGCGGACGCGAAAGAAATTCAGGATGGTATTGCGCTGCAACAAAGAACTCATTAGTTGGAAGCTCAACAACTTCAACGAGCCGATTATCAGGCGATGTTCCTGCAAAAACCAACCCATGATCTTTGAATTTTTTACGATACTCATTATTAAATTCATAACGATGCCGATGACGTTCTTGGATAACATCTTCGTTATCGTATGCAGCAGCAGCTACTGTTCCCGGCATCAAGCGACATGGGTAAAGTCCCAAACGCTGGGTACCACCCATATTTTCCACATCTTCTTGATCGGCCATCAAATCAATAATATTGTGTTCGCATTTAGGATCAACTTCGGTCGTATTTGCATCTTCAAGGCCAACGACATCCCGGGCAAATTCAATGCAGGCCATCTGCATCCCCAGACAAATACCAAGAAAAGGCACATCTTGTTCGCGAGCATAACGAATTGCATGAATCATTCCCTCAAGACCCCGGTCTCCAAAACCCCCTGGAACAATAATGCCATCAAATGTAGCAAGCTTATCAGCAACATTATCTTTAGTTAATTTTTCCGAATCAAACAAATGAATATCCACATCTGAATTAATTGCAAAACCTGCATGTTTCAGTGCTTCGACCACAGAAATGTAAGCATCCGGAAGTTTCACATATTTTCCTACAAGAGCGATTTTGACAGTTTTTTCCAAATTCTGAACACGCTTTGTCAGCGCCTCCCAGCTCGTCATATCGGCTTCTGGTGTCTCCAAGTGCAAGTGTTGACACACAATCTCATCCATCCGCTGTGCCTTAAGGTTTAACGGAATCTGATACAAAGTGTCCACATCCATTGATTCTATGACTGCCTCGGGCTCAACATCACAAAAACTTGCAATCTTATTGCGCATGCTTTGTGAGATCGGTTTTTCCGTTCTAACTACTAAGATATTAGGCTGGATACCCAGGCCTCTTAACTCCTTGACACTATGCTGTGTCGGTTTTGTCTTCATTTCACCAGCAGCGTGCAAATAAGGAACCAGCGTTGTATGAATATAGACTACATTATCGCTGCCTACATCTGATTTCATCTGGCGCAATGCTTCCAAAAATGGCAGTGATTCAATATCCCCTACAGTTCCGCCAACTTCAGTGATAACAACATCAGCATCAGTTGTTGTGCCCGCACGCATAACCTTTTCTTTAATCATGTTGGTAATGTGTGGTATCACCTGAACGGTTGCACCTAAGTAGTCACCACGACGTTCCTTCTTTATTACCTCGGAATAAATCTTGCCAGTCGTTACATTTGAATACTTATTTAAGTTATTGTCAATAAAACGTTCGTAATGCCCCAAATCCAAATCAGTTTCTGTGCCATCATCTGTTACAAAAACTTCTCCGTGTTGATAAGGACTCATTGTTCCAGGATCAACATTGATATAAGGATCGAACTTTTGAATCATTACTTTCAACCCTCTATTTTTCAGTAATCTTCCAAGAGAAGCAGCTACAATCCCTTTTCCCAACGATGAAACTACGCCACCTGTAACAAATATATACTTGGTCATTACAACTCTCCTTTGATTAGTAAATTGAGGGCCCACGAAAAAATAAATTATACCAGCAGACTCTGCCAATAAAAATAACAAGCTCCCTATTCATTTGGAATAGGGAGCTTGTAAACATATCTCCGTACAATGCCCTAACACTCGCATGCAAGGCGCCCAATAAGAATTTTACAAAAAAACTATCGCACAGTCAAGCATCAATTATTCATTATCATCGTCATCTATCTCATCATCAGATAATTCAGACAACTGCCCTTCAATTCCATCTGGTAGTTCTTCCTCATCCTCAGGGTCATCAATATCATTCAAATCATTGCTGTACTCTTTTAATTCGTGATCTTCATCATCAGAATCATAATCAACATCCAAGCTTTCATCCTCAGGATCATCGTTGTTATAATCAATAACATCATCATCATCAGCTGCATCAGCCATAAAAGCATTAACCTTTTTGCGCTTTTTGCCCTTAGGCATATCAGTTTCTTCATCTTCAACATGAATAACAGCTTCATCAATAGAATCATACGGATACCAGGAGCGTAATCCCCAAAGATTATCTCCCAACGAAATGAAACTGCCATCGATATTTAAATCTGTATAAAATTGAGAAAGACGTTCTCTTATCTCCTCATCACTTTTTCCAAGATACTCTTGAATCTCGTTTGTCAAGTCAGCAAAGGGCATCACATCCCCGTGACGTTTCAAAATCACACGAGCAACTTCGATCATAGATAATTCATTTTTGTTGGCATCCTTGAATTTTTCTAGCTCCAAACTGGTACACGTCCCTTCTACAGTCTAGACTCAATCATACAATTTTATGCTGTAAATTGCAATCTTAATTTATAATCTCCTAGTAACTCTGCCCCATTGTACAACAAATAGTCAATTTTAATAACACCGGACAAAGGATTATCCCGCAACGTAACGTTCAAGTTAGGTGTGATTGTCTCAATTGGGACATCTCCGACTGACGTGCGGTACAAAGCAGCTATTCGCTGCTTGTTGCCAAAGTATAACTTCATTTGAATATCTTCTTGCTTACGTGTTAATTGAACAATACCATTTTCGGAGATTTTAAATGTTACTGTTGCCTTCTCATCTTCTTCAAGATAACGTAAATAAAGCGATGGGCCAATTTGAAATAATTGCCCTTGGAATTTCTTAGCGTAGTCACTGACCTGACCATCTTGATTTCGTTGTGTTTGTAAATATATCAGAACTGGAGTTCCTTTCGCCAAAAGTCTCCACCACCTTTTCTTGTTCTCTCTTCATTATATCTCAAATAAGCAAATTTCGTCACTATTTTACGGTTTACATTTTTTAGAGAACAGTGCACGGCGCAGAAGTTTAAGTTATAATTAGAGATACAGACTACGTGACCATTAAAGCGTAAGGAGTTGAATTATTATCACAGCATACAGAGACAAAATGTTACCTATGGAAAAAGTTCTAAGAGATCCAATTCACAATTATATTTTTATTCAACATCAGGTTATACTTGATTTGATTAATACCCGTGAGTTCCAACGCCTTCGTCGAGTCCATCAGCTTGGAACTTCTAACAGTACATTTCATGGAGCCGAACATTCCCGCTTCACACACTCTGTGGGAGTTTATGAAATTACACGCCAAATATGCGATCTTTTTCAACGAAATTACCCTACAAGAAAAGCGGGAGACGGTTTATGGGATGATCATGAACGATTAGTAGCTTTGTGTGCAGCACTGCTTCACGATATAGGCCACGGGCCTTACTCTCACACTTTCGAACATATTTTTCATACAGATCATGAAGCTATAACAGCCTCAATCCTGACATCTGCAACAACTGAGGTAAATCAAGTCTTAAGTCGTGTTTCAGCCACTTTTCCCCAGGAGGTTGCCAGTGTTATTCAAAAAACATACCCTAACCCCCAGGTCGTTCAAATGATTTCTAGTCAAATAGATGCTGATCGGATGGATTATCTTCTACGAGATTCCTATTATACTGGGACAAATTACGGAACATTTGATTTAACACGCATACTTCGTGTAATGCGCCCATATAAAAACGGGATCACTTTTCATATCAGTGGAATGCACGCAGTTGAAGATTACATTGTCAGCCGTTTTCAAATGTACCAGCAAGTGTACTTCCATCCAGTTTCACGTTCAATGGAGGTAATCTTAAGCCATCTTTTGAAACGAGCCAAATTCTTGTATGAAAATGGTTCTTTGACCACATCCATTACCCCACATCTATTGCTGCCTTTTTTCGAACATAACTTTAACTTGACCGATTATTTGAAACTTGACGATGGTGTTTTAACAACTTACTTTATTCACTGGTGCGATAGTCCTGATAGAATTCTCAGTGACCTAGCTAAGCGTTTCCTCAATCGCAAGCCTCTAAAATCCGTCCGTTTTAATTCTAAGACAGACGCCTTATTACCAAAATTACGCAAGCTAGTCAATGAAGCAGGCTATGATCCCACCTATTATACTGCGACTAATAATAGCTATGATCTTCCATATGATGCTTACGATCCCGCAAGCAAAAAACAGCGTACTCAAATTGAATTAATGCAAGACGATGGAACTCTGGTTGAACTCTCAACTGTTAGTAGTCTGGTTGCCGCAATCACAGGCAAGGTTTCCGGTGATGAAAGATTCTTCTTTCCTAAAGAAATGCTCGCTCAATCGACACAGGTCGAAGTTTTCGCTCCTATTTACCAAGAGTTCCAGAAATATATAAAAAATGGCCGTATCAGCACACTGGCGTAAGGCTTTTTACTACTAGTTACAAGTTAACTTCAAAGAGAGCATATTAACCGTTAGACTTTGAGTAAAAAAGTTCAACGGTATTAATATGCTCCCTTTTTATAGCTTTGAATATAGTCTCAAACTCGTACCTCGAGAACTAAAAAGTTACCCAGATTGAAAAAAGTATCAAGCAACTGCCAATTGCTAAGCAGCTTCTGCCAAACTTACTGCTGCGAATTGGTCCATTTTTTAAGCTGCCAACTTCTTCAACTTTGATTTTGTTCTCACGATATTCTTCATCCGTTTCCCCTTTTTTCTTGTGTTGAAACCATCCTGCAAACAAATGAGCCTTCAACAAGAGATCAGCGATACTGACACAAACCAGCAAAAGACCGCTTGCAAACAAAATATTTGAAATCAGCAAGGTATCAAGCACAAACTTTGCTGCTACGGAAAAAACAACTGCCAGCAGCAGTGTTACGCTCACCGTTTTTAAATAGATTTTCTGTTTAAGTCGTTGCATATAATTCTCCAGTAATATTTATTAATTTATCTCCCAAGCTGTCGCTGCGCTTCTTACTTAGTTTACTCGAACATACTGACCTGAAACCTCATTCATTTTTTGTACAACTTGTGTTGATAATGTGAAACGGTACATCCCCTTCAAATTCGAAACTGCTGTATTATTAGGCTGGTATGTCTGATCTCAATCTGATAATTGTCACTATCTGTTTTTTGAACATAATATTGGTCTCCCGCTTCCTGCGGTATCCCAGCAGCTGCACGAAACCTATCTAATACCTCCGCATCTGTTAAACTTTTGGCCACAGAGGAGACCTGACTATTGGTTGCTGAGGAAATAGAACTACCTGTTTTTTTCTCATATTCTGAACTAACGATCTTCGAGTTGCGTGCATTTGTATAGCCGCTGCCTGTTGACTGCGTGGCAGCAGAACTCGCAGAAGTAGCAGCGGCACTTGAATTTTGCGTTGTATCGCTGGAAGATGTTGCTGCTGTATCTGTACTCGTTGCCTGGGCTTGTGTAATTAGATTCTCATACTTTTGCGCCTTAGCCTGATATGCCGCTACGGCTTGGTAGCGAGAAGGCAATGATTTTAAAGCTTCCAAACTTCCGCCAGCAGCCGAGATTTTTTGAGAATTATAGTAATCACCTATCTCTGCATAGTACACTCGTGCCAATTTGACAGATTGATATTCTTTTTTCACAGCATTAATCTGCTTAACCAAGCCCTTAGGAGTATTGACATTATCTAACTTTGCCAAATATTCGCCGGCTTTAGACAATTTATTTTCTGTAACAGCTTTTTTAGCTGTTAGTAAATATCCCAGATTTCGATATAATATAGCCGCCTTATTATTTTTAAAGCCCTTGTCAGCCTCCTTCTCTAGTCGACTGTAAGCTTGTTGGGGCGCATCGTTTTGAAGGTCATCCAGTGCCTTTTGGTAACTTGCATCCACACGTGATGTTCTACTTGAGGAGCCTTGTCCTGTATTTTGACTTTCTTGCCGAGTAGAACATGCTCCAAGCACAAGCACTAACGCTATGATTCCTATTCCTCTAAGAATTCTTTGCTCGATGTTCCTCATTTTCACCATCCCCTTAAATTAGGCCATCTCTATGCCAACATTATAGCACGTAGTTCGATGCAATTATATTAATGCTATTTACTATTTTTTTTGCGTTGTTTAGCCAATCTGTGAACCATTAACTCACTTGTAGTCCAGATAATCATAATTACAGCGATCGATGCGTAGAGTACAAGCATCGTCTCACTAACGAAAACCTTTGAGTTCAAGTAATAACCAAATGTAGCTTGTAATTTATACAACAAGATGAAAAGTGCCAAATTACCGCCGAACATTCCAAAAAAAAGCGTATTAAATGTCATTCCCATGATTTGATGACCAATATTCCGTCCGCTCTTTCTCAAATCATTCAATTCGATAGTGGGCTTCTGCTCAATTATCTCCTGCATCCCACTTGAAACTGCAATTGCTGCCTCAGCTATTGCCCCTAAAGTGCTCAGGACAATTGTTGAAATTATAATTGATTCAAAATTTACACCAATTGCTAGGTTAAATGCTTCTATTTCTTCAGAATCCTCATTACTAAAGCCTTGAACCTGAGCCAGATGCTCAACTGGTATTATCAGGACAAGCATTATGCCCATCACAAGTACAGTAGCCAAAAAAGCGATGTCCGTTTCAGTTTCACCGCTATTTCCCATATAAATTGTAATCGCCAAAATACAGATTCCGCTGAAAAACGATACTCCAATAGCTGGAATCCCCCCAGCAATTAGAACGATAGTTATAAACAGCAACACAAAATTAATTACCAAACTGATAAAAGAATACACTCCGCTACGGCCACTGGTTATAAACATCAAAAAGGCCAAGATGCATGTCAACAAAGTCATTGTCGTCATTCGTTACTCCCCCTCAAAGCTGCAGCTGCCAGTAAACTTGCTGATGGGATGACTAATGTGATCCCAATCCCACTAATCAATGTTTGAACCAAACCAAGTGACATTGTCCATTCAAATGTATAAGCAAACGAATTCCCAGTCCTGAAGTAAAGTATTGCCAACGTAAAAGTTTCTGCAAAAAAGATCAACAACAAGACATTGATCAGCGGACCCATGATTTTCTTGCCAACCTGTCTTCCAGAATCAAACAATTGCTTAAAAGAAACTTTAGGCTGACTGCGTTTCAGCTCAAATAAGGTTGAAACAATGTCAGTTGCAGCATCCATCACTGTTCCAAGTAATCCAATAACGCTGGCGGATAAGAACAGTTGCTTAGGTGCCTGTGTCGCAAAGTCTAAGGCCTCATAATGCATCCCCTTGTCCCCTGTCAGCCACATTGCTGCCACTGTGATCATTAACGCAACTGCTGTGCCAAAAAAAATCGCAACGAATGTAACCAAACATTGCTTATTCCAACCAATTACCAGCAGCAAGGTCAACGCTGTAAATAAAATTGCACTAATTGCATAAATCCAAAAAAATGAAGTTATATTCCACATCACATCCAACTGCACAACAATCAAGAATAAGATGAAATTAAGGATCACACTAATGATTGAACGTAACCCATTACTACGCATAACTATAAAAAGTAAGACTAAGGTTAACCAACACAACATTAATAAATAAGTATCGCGCTTATAATGAGAGATCGAAATCGTTTTTCTATTTCCCTTTTGATAAATATTGACAAAGACTTGCTGCTTTACTTGAAACTTCTGGTCCATTCCGCGTGAGCGAGTATATGTATTATGAACTTTGAATTTTTCCCCTTTACTATTACCATTAAGTATCTCGCCAGTGATGAGCTGGCCGGTCTGCTGATCATGATTCTTAAACTCATCAACTATGTTGACTGTCTTATTATTCTTCACGTGTGTTATTCTCATGATAGGTTGTTTGTACAAAAAAGCATCATTAACGGTAAAAAAGTAAACCAAACACCCACTCAAAACTATGAGCAGCCCCACAATAAAATTCTTTTTTTTGAGTTGCATATTTATGTGCTTCCTCTCGAGCCCTTTTTAATCAAGATAACATGGTTAATGCTACAAAATAAAGAAGAAGCTGTATTCTTAAACAAAACAAAGCATATTTTTGCTGTGTTGTTTCTTGCTTGCAGTCAAACATTGTTTTATCTTTTAAGTAAGAGTGTGTCTTTCATTATGCTTTATTCAAACCTCTATCATCTTTGTCCCATCCGACAATCTAAGGAGTAATCAAAAATGCAAACCAATCAACTTGTATTGCAAGAACTGTCGTCAAGTGATCATCCCATTTCCGGTGAGCAATTGGCTCGAAAACTCTCTGTTTCAAGAACCGCCATCTGGAAAGCCATCAAAACCCTAAAACAAAAAGGGTACGAGATTGAAAGTAAGCCACATGTAGCTACAAATATAATGATAATGGTCGCCTAAATGAGTTCGTCATCCGGCGTTGCCTAACCGCTGATACTAATAAACTGCTTACTTTTGAAATACATGATAAAATAACCTCCACTAACGCTCGCGCCAAAGAATTAAGCATCAACTCAGCTACTAAGCTGCCTTTGGTTATCATTGGTGACCAGCAAACTGCAGGGTACGGTCGTTACGGCCGGGTCTTTTCTTCCCCAAACACCGGTATTTACCTAAGTCTGCTCTTAAATAATTCATCGCCTTCGCTGAACCCTGGACTGTTAACGACTGCTACAGCTACTGCCGTTGCACGCACCATTGAAAAAAAATTACATGTCGAACCCAGTATTAAATGGGTCAATGATATTTTGATCGATGAGACAAAAGTTGTCGGTATCTTGACAGAAGGAATAGCAGACATTGAAAGCCGTTATATCAAACAGATAGTTGTCGGTGTCGGTATTAATTATTCCACTGACATCACCAGTATGTCGCCAGAGCTTCAGCAGCGGGCTGGATCCCTGCGTAATTTTGCTGAAGAATACTCAGTTTCACGTAATGAATTTATTGCAGCCTTTTTGCAGGAATTTTTCTTACTTTACCCGAATTATGAGAGCGGTGAGTTCTTGACTTATTATCGTGCGCATTCTGCTGTGCTGCACAAAAAGGTCACGGTCACACAGGGGCAATATCAATTCAGCGGATATGTTGAGCAAATAAATCGTCAGGGCGAAATCGTTCTTGATGATGGCACAACATTGGCCTCTGGTGAAGTCACAAAAATAAGATTATCTTAATTAACTGTTGACAAACTGCTCTAATTATTTTAATCTTTCTTTAACTTAATATTCGTCCATACAAACCGTTGAAGTGGAGATCAAGGTGGTCGTGCACACACAGAGAGCCAATATTGCTGAGAACTTGGCTGAACGCAGACTGCTAAATGGACCACTGAGGGTGTGATGAACACGAGTTAACTCGCTAGTACTTCACAACGTAAGATACACGTCAGTTATCAGGAGTGTGTTAGCACTCTAGCAAGTGTGGAATCTGATTCGCATTTAGTTTATTTGCGCTCTCTTCGATTCCAAAATAAGGTGGCACCGCGGAATAATCCGTCCTTAACAATCATGTTATGGACGGATTTTTTGTGTAATTTAAAATTTGGAGGAGATCAAATGCGACCAAAAATCGAAGCAGTCGAAACTTTAGCAAAAAAATATCCCAGTGTACCACTTTGCATTTCATTTGAGATAAAAAACTTGAATCTCTGCAAACTAACTCAAGTCTGTGATCAGCTAGGCGATGCTTTTCAGCTGACAATTGCTGCACACAAAAAAGAAAAATATAGTTACTTCACTCTGCGCCCCCACGCAAGCGTCACTGTACTTGATGGTTCAATAGTGGTAAGAAAAGGTACTAGTGAAACGATCATCCAACAAGATCCGCATACTTACATCGAAGAATTGCTTTTACAGCAGCAGCAGCCTAAACTTGCAGGCATGCCGCCCTTTACAGGTGGTTTAGTCGGTTATTTCAGTTATGAGTACACTAAATATTACCTGAAAAAAATCTCCTTTACACATTCTAATCCTAATAGCTTAAAAGATGCGGGCTTTTTATTATGCGACTTTATTATCGCTTATCGTCATTCTGATCATCGCTTATTCCTGATTCAAAGCGTCGATAGTAAAAAATTACCAGCAAGCTATGTCCAAGCAGCAAAAAAACTCCATTCAATTAAGCAAGAACTATTAGCTTTACTGAAACAAGAATGCAAGGAACCAACATTATCCCAGTTATCTTCCTTCAAGTTGCAGCATTCCTTGCAGTCATTCACAGCTGGAATAACTAAGGCTAAGAAACATATCAACGATGGCGATATTTTCCAACTAATATATTCTAATCCGCATAGTTGCTTAAGCAAGGGATCATTGTTGCCGATGACTCGTCAACTATCTCAAAGCGATCCTTCCCCCTATAATTTTTACTTTCATCAAGCAAACTTTCAAGTTGCAGGTGCCTCGCCAGAAACTTTAGTAACTAAAACATCAGAGAAACTGGTAACCTATCCTCTAGCCGGCACGCGGCGACGCGGAATCACACCTGCTGAAGATGAAAGGTTCGCCAATGAACTGCAAAATGATCCCAAAGAATTAGCTGAACACAATATGCTAGTCGACCTCGGGCGTAATGATCTTGGCCAAGTCAGCCGTTTTGGGAGTGTCCATGTTACAGCTCACGCTCAGCTAGAACGATACTCTAAAGTCATGCACTTAGCTTCAACAATCGAAAGCACAGCTGATCCCGCTAAAAGTACTTTGGATATTTTGGAGTCTGTCTTCCCTGCAGGGACTTTATCAGGTGCACCTAAAGTCAGAGCAATTCAAATAATTGACAAACTTGAAAAAACAAAACGCGGCGTTTACGGTGGATGTTTCGGATATCTAGGTTTCAACAATGACATGGACGTTTGTATTGGAATTAGATTGATCCATAAAACAAACAACACAACAATTATTCATACAGGTGCCGGTATAGTAGCTGATAGCATTCCTAAGTTTGAATACCAAGAATGCTTAAACAAGTCTCGTGCCGTAGATCAAGCTTTTAAAAAAGTAGCAGGAGGAAATTCTAATGGAGCTTTTAATTGATAATTATGATAGTTTTACGTACAACTTATATCAACAAATCGGTAGCTTGACATCTAATGTTCAGGTATATAAGAATGACGAACTGACCTGTACCATAATAGAACGGATGAATCCAAGCCACATCTTTATCTCTCCTGGTCCCGGTTCCCCCCAAGAGGCTGGTATAAGCTAGAATTAGTTAAAAATTTCAGAGGCATAATTCCAATTCTTGGTGTTTGTATGGGTATTGAAGTAATTGCTGCTGCTTTTGGAACCAAAATTAACCACGCAAATCATTTAATGCACGGGGAAACATCTCTGATTCAGCGCACAATGAGTGATCCTCTGCTCGATGGCTGTCCTCAAACTTTCACAGCTGCCCGTTATCATTCACTTGTACTTGATCCGCAGACACTACCACCCGACTTCAATATAACTTCAAAAACTAATGATAATAACATTATGTCTATCTCAAATACGCCACAAAAACTTTTTGGGGTTCAGTTTCATCCTGAATCAATCATGACCCCCAGTGCTGTCGGAGATCGAATCATCGATAATTTTTTAAAAATAAAATGATTTTCCATTGACATTTATCTCATAATGATTTAATCTTTCTTTAACTTAATATTTGTCCATACAAACCGTTGAAGTGGAGATCAAGGTGGTCATGCACACACAGAGAGCCAATATTGCTGAGAATTTGGCTGAACGCAGACTGCTAAATGGACCACTGAGGGTGTGATGAACACGAGTTAGCTCGCTAGTACTTCACAACGTAAGATACACGTCAGTTATCAGGAGTGTGTTAGCACTCTAGCAAGTGTGGAATCTGATTCGCATTTAGTTTATTTGCGCTCTCTTCGATTCCAAAATAAGGTGGCACCGCGGAATAATCCGTCCTTAACGATCATGTTATGGACGGATTTTTTGTATTCATTTCTGAAAGGAGATATTGATGGTAATGAAATTCACAATGCGATGGTGTTCCATTGCTAACTAAAATGTCCAACCATTGATGGAAATAAAACTACTCAACCACGGAGGTCTTCTTTATGCTTAATGAAATTATCAAAAAGGTTGTTAATAACGAAAATTTAACATTCGAACAATCTCAAATAGCTACCGGAGAAATTATGGACGGTACTGCGAGCAGCACACAAATTGCTTCTTTTCTAACAGCACTCACAATGAAAAAGGAAACAACTGCTGAAATTGCAGGTGCCGCAGTTGCCATGCGAAATCATGCCCGTAATTTTAGAACATCACAACCAACATTGGAAATCGTCGGGACTGGTGGTGATCACTCGAACTCATTCAATATATCTACTACTTCAGCTCTAGTTGTTGCAGCTGCTGGGATTCCAGTAGCCAAGCATGGAAATCGTGCTGCCTCTTCTCGTAGCGGCGCAGCTGATGTTTTAGAAGCATTAGGTGTTAATATTTCTATTTCACCTAAAAAGTCTCAAGAAATATTAGAAGCAGAAAATATTTGCTTCCTTTTCGCGCAAAAATACCATGAAGCAATGCGCTTTGTTGCTCCTGTTAGAAAAGAATTAGGTATTCGCACAATTTTTAATATTTTGGGTCCCTTAGCAAACCCCGCCCACGCATCAATGCAGTTGTTAGGGGTCTACGATGAAAAACTGTTAGATACAATGTCCTCTGTTTTACAAAAAATAGGCGTAACCTCTGCCATGATCGTCCACGGTCAGGATGGATTAGATGAAATTTCATTGTCCGCTCCGACAAGGGTAATCGAACTCAAAGGCAATGAACGCAAAAGTTACGAGATAACTCCTGAACAATTCGGACTGGCCCGTTGTCAACCTGAAGAGCTAGTTGGTGGTTCGGCTCAAGAAAATGCTCAGATCACACACAATATTCTTGCAGGGAAAACAGGTCCAAAACGAGATGTCGTCTTGCTGAACTCTGCTGCTGCAATCCATATTGCCCGCCCTGAAATTTCCTTAACAGAAGCTTTAAAAATTGCTGCTGAAACTATTGACTCTGGCTTGGCACAGAAAAAATTGCAAGCTTTTGTTGAATTATCAAACAACGGTGTGGTGAACTTATGATTTTGGATGAACTTGTCAAAACAACTAAACAAAGTTTAAAAAAAAGGCAGCAAACTTGCAGCCTTAACACACTAAAAAAGGCAATTATGGCTATTCCTATAACGCAAGACTTTATTTTTGAAAAAAAACTGGCTGCTGCAAATTTGAGTATTATTGCCGAAATAAAAAGAGCTTCTCCTTCAAAAGGATTGCTCGTTAGTGATTTTCCTTATATGCAAATCGCTAAAGAGTACATTGCAGCAGATGTGGCTGCTATTTCAGTTTTAACTGAAGAACACTACTTTCAAGGTAATTTAAAGTATTTAAAGGACGTCGCCACCGCAACAAACACTCCTGTGCTCAGAAAAGACTTTATCATCGATCCTTATATGATCTATGAGGCTAAAGCAAACGGTGCAAGTATTATTTTGTTAATCGTTGCAATTTTAACAGATCAGCAGCTAAAAAGTTATTTTACCTTAACCAATAGTCTCGGTATGTCTGCGATTGTTGAAGTCCATAATAAACTTGAAATAAAACGTGCTCTTGCTGCAGGAGTCCGGATTATCGGGATCAATAATCGAAACTTAAAGAATTTCGACGTAACTATAGAGACAACTGTTCGACTAAAAGAATATATTCCATCTGATATTCTTTTGATTTCTGAAAGTGGAATTAAGGGAAAAAAGGAAATTACACAATTAAAACACTTGGGGGTAAACGGTGTCCTAATCGGTGAATATTTCATGCATTCGATTGATAAAGAGAAAGCGATCGCTAACTTCAAAGAGGTGGAAAATTTTGACTAAAATAAAAATATGCGGTCTAAGCCAGCGGGAAGATATCCAGATTGTAAATAAACTTCTTCCAGAATTCATCGGATTTGTCTTTGCTCCTAGCAAACGCTGTGTTTCCGTTGCGCGGGCTCGGAACCTGCATTCGCTACTTTCTCCATCTATTAAAACAGTTGGTGTTTTCGTGGAACCTTCAACTGAAGAAGTTCTAGCTTTGTACTCAGCTGGAATTATCCACGCAGCACAGCTTCACGGCAGCATTCCTGCAGAGCAAATCAAAATCTTACAAAATAAGGGTATCACAGTCATCCACGCAACAAACAATCCACAATCTGTAAAAAAATCACCCGCAAATTACATTATGTTTGATTCAGCAAAACCAGGATCTGGAAAACGCGCTGATTGGGATAAGATTTCACATTTACAACGTCCTTTTATTATCGCTGGTGGCCTTACCGCAAATAATGTGGCTCAGGCTATTACAAAATTTCAACCAGACATCGTTGATGTCAGTTCAGGTGTGGAAACGGATGGAAAAAAGGATCCGCAAAAAATAAAAAGTTTCATAAGGAGTGTCAGAAATGCAAAATAAGCTTAAAAAGAAACAAAATGCTGGTCGTTTCGGTGAATATGGCGGCCAGTATATCCCAGAAACTTTGATGCACGAGATCGAAAAATTAATAAAAGCCTATGAACACTACAAAAATGACCCCGTTTTTAAAAATGAACTCAACGATTTACTGCATAAATATGCCAATCGCCCTTCACTTCTATACTATGCTAAAAGAATGACAAAGGACCTAGGCGGCGCCCAAATTTACTTTAAACGTGAAGATTTGAATCACACCGGCTCGCACAAGATTAATAATGTACTAGGACAGATCCTATTAGCAAAAAAGATGAATAAAACGAGAGTAATCGCGGAAACTGGTGCAGGACAGCACGGAGTTGCAACTGCCACAGTCGCCGCACTGATGGATATGGAATGCGAAATTTTTATGGGCAAAATTGACACTGAACGTCAAGCACTGAATGTCTATCGCATGCGGCTGCTAGGTGCAAAAGTACACGCAGTCTCAACCGGCACGGGGACGCTCAAGGATGCCGTTAATGCAGCTATGCAGGAATGGGCAAGCAGAACCGAAGATACGCATTATGTTATTGGTTCTGTTATGGGACCACACCCATTCCCCACGATGGTTCGTGATTTTCAAGCTTGTATCAGTGCTGAAATGAAAGAACAAATAATTAAAGAAACAGGTAAATTGCCAGATGCGGTTGTTGCTTGTGTCGGTGGGGGCAGTAATGCTATTGGCGCCTTTTACCACTTTATTGGAGATGAAAATGTGAGATTGATTGGCTGTGAAGCCGCTGGCAAGGGCATTGACACCACACAGCACGCTGCTACTTTAGAATGCGGGACAACCGGGATCTTTCACGGCATGAAATCCGTATTCTTACAAAATAAGGATGGGCAGATAAATGAGGTTTATTCAATTTCAGCTGGACTTGATTATCCTGGAATCGGCCCAGAGCATGCTGAATTGGCGGCAACTAAGCGCGCTGAATATGTGGGTATCACGGACGATGAAGCAGTTGCAGCTTTTGAATACCTTGCACATGAGGAAGGGATAATTGCCGCAATTGAAAGCTGCCATGCTGTTGCTTATGTAAAAAAACTTGCACCACAAATGACTAAAGAGCAAATAATTATCTGCAATCTCTCAGGCCGTGGAGATAAGGATGTAGCAGCAATTGCACGTTATCGGGGGGAAAAACTTTATGACTAATATCAGTGACGCCTTTAAAAACAAAAAAGCTTTTATTGGGTTTACAGTTGCCTGTGATCCAAACTTTACCAAATCAATTGATTACGTGAAAACTCTGGCGAAAGCTGGAACGGACATAGTTGAAATCGGCGTTCCTTTCAGCGATCCCGTTGCAGACGGCCCAGTGATTCAAGCGGCCGGGCAACGTGCTTTTAAGAGCGGCGTTTCAACTAAACGCGTTTTTGAGATGGTTGCTAAGATTCGTGAAGAGACGACGGTTCCACTAGTCCTTTTAGTTTATTTAAATAACGTTTTTAAATATGGCTATGCTAGATTCTTCGCTGCCTGTCAGCAATTAAAAATCGGCGGTGTTATCATCCTGATCTTCCAGTTGAGGAACGTGCAGAGGTTGCACCTTTTGCTAAAAAAGCCAGTTGTGCGCTAATTCCATTAGTCGCTCCGACTTCTGGAGAACGTATCAAAAAAATAATTGCCGACACGGATGGATTCATTTATGCTGTTTCGTCACTAGGAGTCACTGGGGCACGAAATAAGATCACAACTGATCTAAAAAAAATGGTGTCTGATATTAAGCAACTTACCGCTGTACCCGTTGCTGTCGGGTTTGGTGTTCATTCACCCGAACAAGCTGCCACGATTTCAAAATCTGCAGATGGAGTTATTGTAGGATCGGCAATTGTAAAGATTATCGCTCAGGAAGGAGTACATGCAGAACAACAGTTGACAGACTATGTCCACACAATGAAAAATGCTCTTGCTGAACCGTCTGAGCTAATTTAATTTTGAATTTATATGTATATTTAGTCATAAAAAGTGCCCTATAATAATTAGATTTTTGTCTAACTATTATAGGGCACTTCAAATTTAAATTTTGATCCAGTCCTTTTTTATGCCATGTTAATATACTTCTTAATCAAAATTTCCTACCTATCCTCAAATTACGCATAGCATGAAATTCGTCATGCTCACAATTTTGAGTTAGTACTCTAATTTTACTGCCTTGCGTTCCATTCACTTTAAACCCTTTTAGCCAAGTTCATACGTGCGTTTCGAGAGCTACAAGTCTTGTTCTGAATGCTCTTGAATATATTGTCGTTTATTAGATAAAACGAACAATCTGCATTAGTATTGGCACAACGACAACAAATAATACCGTGCTCGTCGTAACCACATTTGTAGCATATTCAACATCCCCATGTGATTGTCCGACTAAAATAGGCAAAACAGCTAACCCTGGTGTTGCCGTCTGAATAATTAGTGTATTTTGTTCAATATTAGGAATTCCTTGTCCCATATTTTTGAAAATCATCATAATAACTATCATGATTGCTGGTGCTACAACAAACCTTCCTAGCAATGCAAAAATCGTATCTCTGTCAAAATGAATTGATTTCAAGCCTGCATCAGCTAAAATAATGCCAATGTAAATCAGCGACATCGGTGTAACTATCCCACCGACCATTGAAAATGTTTTATCGAAAAACTGTGGTAATGGAAGGCCCAATAACAACCAAATCAATGCAATTAAAAACCCGACAAGTGGCGCTGGCAGCAGCTTCTTCCAATTGAACTTACTGCTATCTTGCCCCTTTCCATGTTTAGTTGGATCATCATTGGAGATGAAGAAAACACCAATTGCCCACGTCGATACCGTGTTAGCCACATAGTAAATCAAAAAATATGGTAGGCTAACATTGCCGAATAATGCAATGTTCAATGGTAATCCTACAAAAATAGTATTAGCATTAACGAACATATTTATGAATGTCCCGCGTCGCCCGGCTTTTACACGTAAAACTTTTGTCAGAACCCATGCAACCAAGTAGCCCGTTATAAAACTAATCAGCACATAAATAAGACCACTAGAAAGGCCTAACAGTTTATCACGGGTTAAATTGTCCAACACTGAAACGAATATAGATAAAGGTAGCGCAATATTCATAATCAAAAAAGAAATACTACCCTTAAAACTATCATCAAACTTTCCTCTACGTCTTAAAAAATAACCTAATGCAATCACTAAAATTATTTGACCAACACTAGATAATGAAGTTAGAAATGCTGCCAAAACAATCACGCTCCTCTTATTTTATTACTTTGTCATTGAATTATATTCAGGAGCCCACTTCAAATCTGCAACTGCTTTTTTTACATTATCAATGGGTTCTTTATTTAATCCTTGATCAACCGCACTTTGTGCAACAGCTTCTGCAACTGTTTGAGAAAAGACATCTAACTTGGTAACTGGCGGTAAAACTGCTGCTCCAGCTGCAGTTGGGTCAACGATCCCGCCCAAAGAATGTGCTGCTTTGCTGATCATTTCATCATTAAGTAAACGTGCAGTTGCTGCAATCGTACCTAACCCCAATCCGGGATATACTAGTGCGTTATTAGCTTGACCTATTTCATAGGTAACTCCATTTAAGACAACTGGTTCGGCAGGTATACCCGTAGCAACCAAAGCTTTCCCATTAGTCCATCTCAATAAATCTTCTGCTTTTGCTTCAGCTAACTTAGTAGGGTTAGATAATGGGAAAATGATTGGACGAGCAGTATGTGCTGCCATTTCTTTAACAATATCTTCAGTGAAGGTTCCCGGTTGTGTTGAGGTACCTACAAGAATCGTTGGATGAACTGCCTTGACGGCTGCTGCAAGTGAGGTTAACTTATCTGGATGTTCAAATTCACTCCGCTTACGTGCAAAAGGTCTCTGTTCCGGCGTCAGCTCTGGATCATCCTCAAAGAGCAGTCCTTGCTTATCGACATATAAAAGTGTGTACGTGCTTCATCCTCCGTCAGACCTTGCTGCAACATTTCTTCATATATTCGTTGTGTAATTCCTGCGCCAGCAGTGCCTGCTCCAAAACTCATGTAAACTTGATCAGTGAATGTTTCGCCAGAGATATTTAAGGCACCCAGCAACCCAGCTAGGACAATGATTCCCGTTCCTTGGATATCGTCATTAAATGTTACGATCTTGTCCTTGTATTTATTTAAAATATTAGCTGCATTACTGCGACCAAAGTCCTCAAAATGCAGATACAGATCTGGAAAGAGCGTTTCGGCTGTTTGAACAAAACTGTCAACAAAATCATAATATTTTTCTCCTCGAACACGCTCATGATGATTGCCGAGATACATTGGATCTTTTAACAAACTTTCTCGATTAGTACCAACATCCAAAACAACTGGTAAAACAGAACTCGGATCAATTCCTGCAGCTGCTGTATACACCATCAGTTTTCCGACAGAGATATCAACCCCTTGTGTTCCCCAATCACCGATTCCTAAGATACCCTCAGCATCGGTCACAACAATCAATTTGATGTTACGGTCAGCTGTGGCGTTCTTCAAAGTTTCAGCAATTGCATCTGGAGCATCAATCGATAGAAAAGCCGCATTCTGCGGATTGACAAAGAGCGAACTATAATTTTCGATTGTATCAGCAATCGTTGGATCATAAACGATTGGCATAAACTCAGCAATATGTTGACTGAAAAGTTTATAGAACAAGACACGATTTTCATTAAAAATCATCATCAGAAAATGACGTTTTTCTAACATTGATGTTTTACTTAAATACTGCGCATAAGTTTGTTTAACTTGTTCCTCTAGAGTCTGAACATGGGGCGGTAATAATCCAACTAACCCTAATTGTTGCCGTTCAGCCAATGTGAAGGCTGTTCCTTTATTAAGAAATGGATTATTTAAAATTTGCTGTGCTTTTTCACTCATCTAAAAATCTCTCCTTACAAAGTTAAGTATTTGCCGAGAAAGCATAGCATCTAGAAAAAACTATAGTCAAACTGAGCAGCTGTGATAAAATAAATTTATAAGAACAGTTTTCTATTATTCGTTGAGCATGATAAGCACTAAAAAAGGGATTGTTCCATAAGTCGACAAATTCGAGTTAGACAGAGAAGTTTGACTTATAGAATGCGTTTATACGAAATAAATAGAGGAGCTAGGTTAAAATTTTACTTTTGACCCAGCCCCTCTTATTTGGGGATTCCTTAATATCAATTTATTCATTAGCAGGAGGATTCTTATGAAGATTCGTGACCTAACTTACTTTTCAAAATTAGCATCTCTAAAAAACTTTACTGCTGTAGCCGACTATTTTTCGGTCAGGCAGCCCACGATAACTATGGCTGTTAAAAGACTAGAGCGAGAATTTGACACAACACTAGTTCTTCGTGATCAATCGCATCAATCAATCTTAATTACTCCAAGTGGGCACCAGCTCTTAAAACATGCACACCGGATAATTGATGAAGTTGAACTGACTAACCTTGATATGGCCGCTCTGAACCAAGAGCAAGTCCGCTTTGGGCTGCCGCCGATTATCGGTCATTATTTTTTTCCAAAAGCTGCATCACGTTTAGCACAAGCTGGCTTACTTAGTCAACTTGCCGTTACAGAAACCGGTTCTGGCGAACTTCTAACCGCTTTGGAAGATGGGAAACTCGATATTGCACTGCTCGGTTCAACTCACTCATTAAACAATTCTTTATTAAATGCAACACTTTTAGCGAAACATCACTTCAAAATAATCGTTAGTCCTAAGTCACACTTGGCTTCACAGCAAAAAATAGCTTTTCAAGATCTCCATGATGAAAAGTTTATTATGCAGACGGAGGACTTTGTTCACCCCACCGCTTTTGGGGCTCTAAACAAATTCTCCTTCATTAACCCTAACATTATTTATAAAACCGGGGATATTACCCTGTTGAAAAATTTGGTTCACGAAAATGTCGGTATTGGTTTTTTAACTGAAACAGCTCTCACCCCACAGGATGAACTTGTCAGCCTTGCTTTAACAGATTCATTTCAGCCCGAATTCTTGATCTCGTTGGTTTTTCGACAATCACAGTTACCTTCTGCTACTCAAAAAAAAGTTATCGACATTTTGATTCAAGCTTTGCGCACCGATTCCTATCACCAGTAACTAGGCTGTCTTTTGGACAGCAATATGGGCCAAAAGGCAGTATACTTATGCTCTGAACGATCAAAGGGGTTTGGAGAATGCATTATTCCTTTTATTTTTGTCCGAACACAAGCTACTGGCTTTTAGCCCATATCAAAAACTTTAATAGACATTCAGTCTACTTGTTCACTTATTTAATTTTTGTGCGGCAGCTTCATCTAGGATCACTGTTACATCTGAATGAGTTTGTAGTGCACTAGCTGGGCACTGTTGAGAAACTGGTCCTTCAATCATGTCCTTAACCGCCTGTGCTTTAGATGCTCCAAACGCTTCTAAAATGATTCTCTTGGATTTTAAAATTGAACCTATTCCCATTGAGTATGCGTAGCGTGGAACATCTCTTACCTCATCAAAAAAACGCGCATTCGCCGCAATCGTTGATTCTGTGAGTTCAACTTTATGGGTCTTCAAGTTAAAAGATGTACCTGGTTCATTAAAACCAATATGCCCATTTCTTCCGATACCCAACAGCTGCAGATCAATTGGATTTTTTTCGAGAATACTATCGTATCTGCTAATTTCACTTTTTTCATCTGCAGCTTCTCCATCTGGCAAATAAGAATGTTGAAATGGCTTATATTGGAATAAGTTCTTCCACATGTAATGTTTATAGCTTTGTGGGTGATCTGCAGCCAGACCTACATATTCGTCTAAGTTAATAGAAATACTGTTAGAAAAATCCAAATCACTACGCACGAGCACTTCGTATGTTGTAAGTGGGGTACTTCCAGTTGCCAACCCAAAAACAGCTTGAGAGTTCCTATCTAGCTCCTCTTTGAAAAAGTTATAGGCAAGTTGTCCACCTTGGTTTTTGTCCTTAACAATACTGATTTTCATTAAACTCTACCTCCATAAATTGGTATAGTCCTATTATAATTGGACTATACCAAGTATACAAGTAAAAGGACTCACTCATTTCAAAATCATGTAGAAAGAACTCAACTTCTCACATGTAGAATTCTATCATTTCTGTAAGCGTTTGTAAACGTTTAAAAGCATATTTAAGCTTTTTTAAGTGCACCCGTTTACAAAAGCTTTGAATTTAACAGTTTTTAAAAAATACTAAGTGGTAATATGAGCCAATTATAAAAAATTACAAAAAAGTAATTGACACAAGATTAAAAATGCGTTAGATTAATAGACAAATAAAGAAAGGAGTCCTCGACATGGTTTACGAATACATTGCAGCTGCAACAATTGAATTCGCCCTACTACTATGACGAAGGACTCTGACGAAGATGTCGAGTCCTATTTAGCGTTATGGGAATGGGGCTTGAGCTAAGAAATGGTTAGCGTCTCATTCTTACTGAATGAGGCGCTTTTTTATTACAAAATTCTTATAAACACCAATAAAATCTAGGAGGTTTTTCTTATGACAAAAAAAATTCAGTTTTTCGACACTACCTTACGAGACGGTGAACAAACCATCGGCGTTAATTTTTCAATCAAAGATAAAATCGAACTGGCCCATCAATTTGAAAATTGGGGCGTCGATGTAATTGAAGCAGGGTTTCCAGTTGCCTCCAAAAATGACTTTGAGGCAGTTGAAACCATCGGTAAAGAGATAAGGAGGACAAATGTCGTTGGCTTGGCACGTTGTGTAAAAAAAGATATCGATGCAGTTACAGCTGCCTTAAAGGATGCTCCTACAGGGCAAATACATGTCTTCATCGCAACAAGTCCGATTCACCGCGAAGCAAAATTGCATATGACTCAAGAAGAAGTAATTGAGGCAATCCATCATTTTGTCAGCTATGCTAAAAAAAGCTTCGCCAATGTTGAATTTTCACCAGAAGACGCAACTAGAACTGAATGGGATTTCTTAGTCAAGGCAATTAGAACAGCTATACATGCCGGAGCAACTGTTATCAACATACCTGATACGACTGGTTACACTAATCCCCACGAATTTGCCGCTTTGTTTGACTATATGCGCGCAAACATCCCTGAATTCGATGATGTTATTTTCTCTGTCCACTGCCACAATGACTTAGGTATGGCAACAGCGAATGCCTTAGCATCTATTCAACACGGCGCAACAAGAATAGAAGGAACTATCAATGGTATTGGTGAACGTGCTGGAAACACTGCTTTAGAAGAAGTTGCTGCTGCAATGCATGTCCGCAAGGACTACTACAAAGCCGAAAACAACATTGATCTTAAGCAGACATTCAAAACAGCCACAATGGTCAGTGAAAAAACTAAAATGCCTATTCCAAGCAATAAAGCTGTTACTGGTTCAAATGCCTATTCACACGAATCTGGCATTCACCAAGATGGTTTTTTAAAAAATCATGCGACTTATGAAATTTTGACACCACAAACTGTTGGCATAGATCATGCATCAATTCCGTTAGGAAAATTATCTGGGTCTCACGCTGTGGCGGTTAAATTAAGTGACATGGGGTATCAGGTCTCTAAAGAGGATATGCGGCGTATTTTTCCTATTTTTAAGTCGGTTGCTGACAATCAACAGCTGGTTTCCGATGAAGATTTGATCAAAATTATGCAAAAAAGTAAAGTAGCACAATAATTTTTTACCAAGAAAGGTGTGCAGTAATGTCTAAGAAAGTAATTGCAATTCTCCGTGGAGACTACATTGGCCCAGAAATAATGGAAGCTGGCTTAAAAGTCTTGGATGCGGCAAGTAAAGACTCAAGCTTCCAATACGAAACGATTGATTATCCCTTCGGTGGTGCAGCTATTGATCAGTATAGCGAGCCTTTGCCCCAACAAACAATCGCTGGTTGCAAAAAAACAGATGCAATCTTACTGAGTGCGATTGGCGGTCCTAAATGGGATACTGCCAAAAAACGGCCTGAAAAGGGGCTTTTAGAAATCAGGAATGCATTAGGACTTTTCTCAAACATTCGCCCAACTAAAGTTGACCCTAACCTATCTCATTTCTCCCCTGTGAAACAAGAGATTCTTAACGAAACAGATTTTGTTATCGTCCGCGAGTTGACCAGCGGTATTTATTTTGGAACACCGCGCGAGCAAAATGAAGAAAAAGCACTAGATACAACGACTTACACTGCACAGGAAGTCAAGCGTATTTTAAAAATTGGCTTTGAGATGAGCATGCATCGCCGCAAACACGTCACTATCGTTGATAAAGCAAATGTTCTGGCTACCTCAAAGCTTTGGCGTCAAGTCACTGAAGAATTCAAAAAAAGCTATCCTGAAGTGACAGTTGATTACAGCTATGTCGATGCCGCAGCAATGAAAATCATCACACAACCGACAGCCTTTGATGTCATAATCACTGCTAATCTATTTGGTGATATCTTGAGTGACGAAGCTTCGGTTCTGACAGGATCTTTAGGCACAATTCCATCCATGAGTGCTGGAACAGATGGCCCCAATCTTTATGAACCGATTCACGGATCTGCACCAGACATCGCTGGTAAAGGGATCGCAGATCCAATCTCAATGATTCAAAGCATTGAAATGATGCTGCGTGAATCATTTAATGAAACTCTCCTTGCCGACAAAATAGCAGCCGCTGTCCAAAAAACAATTGAAGACAAAATAATCACGCCTGATCTGGGTGGAACTGCCACAACACAAGAAGTTACAGCTAATATTGTGAAGAACCTGAAAGGATGAACAAAATGGGAAAGACATTATTTGATAAACTCTGGGAGAAACATGTTATCACGGGTAAGCCTGGAGAACCGCAATTGATTTATATTGACTTGCACTTAGTTCACGAGGTTACATCTCCCCAAGCATTTGAAGGGTTGCGCGTGAACAACCGTCGCGTTCGACGCCCTGAAAGAACTTTTGCAACGATGGATCATAACGTTCCTACTAAGGATATCTTCAATATCCAAGACACCATTTCACTTAAGCAGATTGAAACACTCAAAACAAATTGTGACGAATTTGGGATCCGCTTGGCAGAAATAGGATCTGCAGATCAAGGCATCGTTCACGTTATCGGTCCGCAATTAGGCTTGACCCAACCCGGTCAAACTGTTGTCTGTGGTGACTCACATACGGCGACCCACGGTGCTTTTGGCTCAATTGCTTTTGGAATTGGTACATCAGAAGTTGAACATGTCTTAGCTACTCAGTCGATCTGGCAATTAAAGCCAAAAACAATGGGTATTCACTTGCATGGCAAACTACAAGCTGGAGTTTCCGCTAAAGATATTATTATGGCATTGATCGCAACCTACGGTGTTGATTTTGGTACAGGCTACGCTCTTGAATTTTATGGAGACACCGTTGACCGTCTCTCGATGGAAAATCGAATGTCTATCTGTAATATGGCGATTGAAGGCGGAGCAAAAATGGGCATGATGAAACCTGATCAAACTACTTTTGAATACATTAAGGGCCGCAAGTATGCCCCTAAAAAAATGGAAGAAGCTATAAAATATTGGCAACAATTTTATACCGACAGCCCCGCTGATTATGACAAAGTCTTAGAGTTTGATGTTAGCAATCTAGCCCCTTATATTTCTTGGGGCACCAACCCTTCGATGTCTGTGCCTATCTCTAGCAAATTACCTGACATTGCAGACATGAATTTTCAACGTGCCTATGACTACATGGATCTTAAACCTCATATGGCAGCAAGTGCGATCCCGATTCAATGGATCTTTATCGGATCTTGTACTAATGGACGCTTAGCTGATTTACAAGAAGCTGCACGTGTCTTGAAGGGCCATCATCTCGCTAAAAACGTAACAGCATGGATCGTTCCAGGTTCAAGGACCGTAAAAAATGAGGCTGAAAAACTTGGCCTTGACAAAATTTTCAAAGAAGCTGGCTGTGAATGGCGTGATCCTGGCTGTTCCGCGTGTTTGGCCATGAACCCTGACAAAATTCCCGCTGGCATTCATTGTGCCTCAACAACTAATCGAAACTTTGAAGGACGCCAAGGGAAAGATGCACGCACACATTTGGCAAGTCCAGCAATGGTTGCAGCTGCCGGCATTCACGGGCATTTCGTTGACATTAGACAGAAAGAGGTAATTTAAATGGAAGCCATCACAGTACATGAAGGAACAACGATTCCCTTAATGAATAACAATATTGATACAGATCAAATAATTCCAAAGCAATTTCTCAAAAACATTTTGAAAATTGGCTATGGAAAACATCTTTTTCATGACTGGCGCTTTTTGGATGATGGGCGTCCTGATCCAAAATTCATCTTAAATCACGAGGAAAGACAAGGTGCAACTATTCTGATCAGCGGCGAAAATTTTGGCTGCGGTTCATCACGTGAACATGCTGCATGGGCTTTGAAAGACTGGGGCTTCAAAATTATTATTGCCGGCAGTTACAGTGATATTTTCTTTATGAACTGCACCAAAAATGGTGTTCTTCCAATTATTCTGCCGCTTGAAGCACGCAAAAAGATGGCGGCCATCTCGCCCAAAGAAAAAATAACAGTTGATTTGCCGCACCAATTTGTTGAATGCCAAGGCGAAAAATATCACTTTGACATTGACTCAACTTGGAAACAAAAGTTCATCAATGGTACTGATGATATCGATGTCACTTTGAACTACTCTGATAAAATCACTGAATTTGAAAATTCACTGCCCTCATTTTCCTAAGGAAGTGACTCATTAATGGATAATACTAGCACTGTCTCCCAAAATAATTTTAATCAAACAATTGAAAAAAGCTTACATGTCAGAATGGACAAGATCCAACCGACAAAAACATTCTATAAGATCTTCACTTTAGTTTCAGCTGGGATGTTTCTTGATGCCATTGATGTTTATCTCGCCAGCGGTGTCAGCAGCTACTTATTGAAAGATGGCTGGTCTACACTCTCATTAAATTCAGCTTTTCTTTCGGTCGGTTTTTTTGGACTTTTTCTTGGTTCTGTTTTTGCAGGCCTGATTGGTGATTTATTTGGGCGTAAAAGAGCTTATCAGCTCAACTTGCTGATCTTTGGTACGTTTACGCTATTAGGATCTTTCGCTCCTAACATGCCTTTTCTAATCATTTGCCGTCTTATTTCAAGTATCGGTTTAGGTACTGAAATAGTTACTGGTTATGCAATGATCAATGAATTTGCACCTATCAAATCTCGCGGCAAATGGTGTGCGCTGACTTCTTTCGTCGCAAATTGCGGCGCTCCGATAACTATGCTGCTGTGTACGCTAATAATTCCACGGTTTTCTTGGCGTGCAATGTTCGTTATCTCAGGTGCGCTTGCTTTGATCCTGTGGTACTTCAGACGTAATCTGCCTGAATCGCCGCGATGGTACATAGCACATCAGAAATACCATGACGCTCAAAAAGTTATTTCAAGTATTGAAGATGAGATGAAAGCTGAAAAAACAGCCCCGGCAGCCAATATTGCAACGAATACTGCTGAACAAAATTCAGCAGCATCAGATAAGCACTTTATTCGAAACCTTCTTGTGGCAACTTTTGCAGTTTCAGCTACTATCGTATGTCAGTATACCTTTACTTCATGGGTGCCAACACTTCTTGTCAAACAAGGCATTAACGTCGTTTCATCCTTGAGTTTCACCACTGTTATGCTGCTGGGAGCTCCCTTCGGAGCATTTGTCGGAGCCTTAGCTGTTGACCGTATTGGAAGAAAACCGACTATTGTTTCCGCATTTACTTTTGCAGCAATCTTGGGAATTTTGTACGGGCACCAGACACAGCCCATGTTAGTCATGCTCTTTGGTTTCCTGCTTACTTCCTGTTTCTATGTTTTGATGGCATCTGTTGTTGGCGTTTATGTCTCTGAACTCTTTTCAACAAAATATCGTTTTCGCGGTGCCGGAATTGCTAATGGCATCTCAAAATTGATTACTGTAGGTATGCCATTCGTTGTTTCATGGCTAATCACTATTTCCAATCCTTCAATGATCTTCATCTTGATAAGTTCTTTTGCGTTGATTGCTGGAGTGATTGTTCTTTTCTTTGGGCCTGAAACAAACAATAAGGTGTTGGAATAATTTCTTAAATGAATATTAGTAAAAAAGCTTGCCGAAAATTTCATTTCGCTGCAAGCTTTTTTGCTTTTTTCATCCAAACACTCTATCATTATAAAAAAATACTCAACAAATGGTTAGGAATGATCATATGCCCAGAATAACAAATTCTCAGATATTTTTTCGCCAAGCGCAACAAAAAGACGTCCCACAAATGCTTGCTATCTATGCTCCTTACGTCAAAGAAACGGCAATCACTTTTGAATATCAAGTGCCCTCAGTTACTGAATTTACAAGCAGAATGACTGCCATTTCAGCGAGATATCCTTTCATTGTTGCTGCACAGGGGGGAAAAATTCTTGGTTACGCTTATCTGTCTGCATTTCACCCTCGAGCAGCATATGCCTGGGCGGCTGAAATTTCAATTTATCTAAATAGAAACAAACGGCGAATTGGTTTAGGTCGTCATTTTTATGCTTTGTTAGAAAAAATAGCTAAGCAACAGCATATCTTAAACTTAAATGCATGTATTAGTGTCCCACGAAGTACTGATCCTCATCTACCACTAGACAGTGTCAGATTCCATGAGCACATGGGATTCAAGAAAGCGGCTCACTTCCACAACTGTGGCTATAAATTTTCTACTTGGTACGATATGATCTGGATGGAAAAACAAATTGGCCGACATACTGCTTCTGTTGAAACCGTAGTTCCCTTTTCTGAACTAAAAATCAGTGTTCTAAATGAACTTACAAGCCTAAAAATAAGCAATTAACTTGATTGGTGGTAAAATTAAGTTGGTAGATAAAATTATTCAGGGAGAGTGATTTGTTATGAGTGAAAATGTGTTGTTCAATCCTGGACAAGCTATTTCTAGTACCTTTGATTTCAATGAAGCTTATGTTGCAGCCCAGATATATCGCAAGAAAAACAATAAACCTCTGCTCGTTGTTCAAGAAAAAGACGGTAAACTGTACTGCGTTTTCGATAAAACAACAATGCAAAAAAGTGGTACAGATTCAAGGCCGTATCGAGTAATCAAGCATCTTGATTAGCCTGTTCTTCAGTAGACACATCTAGCTGTGCACTTGCCTTGTGCGGCGCTAAGCAAGTGCTGTTTTTAATAGCAAAGGGTTATCCTACTAATTACTAGTTGAATGCGGAAGATATTATAAATTGTCCAGACGTTAATGCGGGTGCACGAAGTATAAATAATGAACCATCATACACTTACTGTAACCGATTTTTTATTAATTTCTCATTCACGTCAATTGCTAGATAAAAAGCTCCTCGATTTTGAACTACCTACTAACAAAACAAAAACTTGTCATCAACTTCAAGACAACAAGTAATTGTAGCAAAGAATAGAACTGCAGCCCCTAAATCCTAGCCATATTATGGCAGGAATAGTAACCCAATGGTCGTTCTATTAACCGTAAAACTTACCATGCGAACTTCGAAAAAGCATTTGTCTCAGCGAAAGAAACAAATAAACTTGCTCTTACATTAAATTAAAGTATTAATAATTAATAGCAAGCTGGCAGGCATCTGGCTGTGTTGATAAAAAAATTTAGAATGTGTTAATGCAGTATTATCAAAAGCGGCTATGAATGATAACACACTACCATTCATAGCCGCTTTAATTATGTTCAAATCATTCAAGCCTGTCCTAAAATCCAAGATTCATCATTATTCTCGGTGAAAACGATTCTTAAACAATGGGCTAACAGATTTATTCTCATGGATACGTTTAATCGCATCACCAATCAATGGCCCTACAGAAACTTGGAGAAGCTTATCAATTCGTTTTTCTTCTGGGAGTTTAATAGAATCCGTGACAACCAATCGTTCAATTGGAGAATTTTCAATTCTTTCAATTGCTGGTCCCGAAAGAACCGGATGAGTTGCACACGCATAAACTTCAGTTGCACCTGCATCTTTTAAAGCCTGTGCGGCCAACGTGATGGTTCCAGCTGTATCAATCATATCATCTATTAAAATGCAACGCTTGCCATCAACTGCCCCAATGATATTCATGACCTCGGCCACATTAGCCTTAGGCCGACGCTTATCAATGATAGCAATTGGTGCCTTCAAAAATTCTGCTAACTTACGCGCACGGGTAACTCCACCATGATCAGGTGAAACCACAACAGCGTCCTTCTCAAGTCCATTATTAAGGAAATAATCAGCCAACAATGGTGCTCCCATCAAATGATCAACTGGGATATCGAAGAATCCTTGAATTTGGACAGCATGCAGATCCAATGCAACAACACGGCTTGCCCCCGCCTTCACTATCATGTCTGCAACTAGTTTTGCAGTAATCGGCTCGCGCGGTCGCGCCTTACGATCTTGGCGTGCATAACCGTAGTAAGGAATAACCACATTGATAGTCGATGCACTAGCACGTCGCAGAGCATCTATCATAATCAATAATTCCATCAAATTGTCATTCACAGGCGCTGAAGTCGACTGTATAATGAAAATTTCATCTCCGCGAATACTTTCTTCAATGTTGATTCTTATTTCTCCATCACTAAAACGATCAACAGAAGTCTTTCCTAACTTAACACCCACAGCCTCAGCAATTTTTTCAGCCAAAGGTTTGTTTGAATTCAAAGCAAATATTTTGAGCTTCGGATCAGCATAATGTCCAGACATGACAGCCTCCATAATTTATATTTATCTATAGATAATACTATTCATTTTTCGGTTTAAAATCAAGATTATTAGTGGTTATCTTTTGACAATTTAATTCTTTTTACCTTTTTGGGCTGTTTCAGCACAAGGATACCTGTCATAATAGCCCTTTTTGTTGACCTGTCTCCCTCTTGCAATGGCCATGTCATGCGCAGAAACATCATTAGTAATAGTTGAACCAGCTGCAATGTAGGCATGATCTGCAATATTCAGAGGTGCAATCATATTTGAAGCACTCCCGATAAAGGAATGATCTCCAACGACTGTATGGTGTTTGTTTTTGCCATCATAGTTGACGAATACGCAGCCGCAACCTACATTAATATCCTTACCTAACGTCGCATCTCCCACATAAGTTAAATGACCGACCTTGGTCTCCTCACCAATCTCAGCCCTTTTAACTTCGACAAAATTCCCGATATGTACTTTTTTGCCGATCTTAGCTGCTGGTCGTAAATGACTGTATGGCCCAATATTACTCTCATCCTGCATCTCCGCGTCTTCAAGTGTCGATGAGGTAATGCTAACTCTATCATGTACGACGCTATCACAAATATCTGAATGTGCTCCTATTACACAATCGTCACCAATTATTGTTTTCCCTCTCAAGATTACGCCAGGTTCAACGATCGTATCGACACCAATCTTCACATCGGCATCAATATAGGTTGTTTCCGGATCAATCAAGGTCACACCTGCACGCATATGTTTTTCATTAATACGTTGACGCATTAATTTGGTAGCAGCTGCCAATGCTACACGGTCGTTAACGCCCATTGATTCGGAAAAATCTTTCATTTTATAAGCAGCAACGATCTCATGCTGCTTCTTGAAGATCTCCATAACGTCAGTTAAGTAATACTCGCCCTGGACGTTATCATTATTAATTTTATGCAGTGCATCAAATAAGGCTTCATTATCGAAGCAATACACACCCGTATTTATTTCTTTAATAGCAGCTTCTTCTTTAGTAGCATCCTTTTGTTCAACTATCTTTTCCACAATCCCTAAATCATTGCGCACAATACGGCCATATCCAAACGGATTCTCCGCCGTTGCCGTCAAGACTGTCGCAACTGCGCCCTTTTGTTGATGATACTCAAACAATTCATTAAATGTCTGTGTTGTAAATAAAGGTGTATCTCCGCATGCAATCAGAGTTATTCCTTTCTTACCCCCAAGCAATTTTTCTGTTTGAAGCACGGCATGGCCTGTCCCTAACTGCTCTTTTTGCAGAGCATATTCAGTCCGAGCGCCCAATGTTTCTTCAACTTTTTGAGCTCCATGGCCTACGACCGTTACTATTTCATCCATCTTACTTTTTTCAACCTGCGTCAGCACATGTTCTACCATTGTTTTCCCGCAGATTCTGTGCAAGACCTTGTACAATTTGGACTTCATTCTTGTTCCTTGTCCAGCTGCAAGAATAACTGCATACTTTGCCGTCATTTCCTAATCTCCTCTAATTTAATATGTTCCTAATACATGATACCGTAGTGACAATTAGTGTGCAAGATAGCCTGGTTGAGCAATAAAATTCTTTCCTACCTTGCATTGAGCTTGACCCCACGCTAAGCAAAAATAAGGCTGAGACAAAACGAATGCCGTCTTACCTCAAACCCTTTACTGCTTTCTGCCTTAGAAAACAATTTTTAGCAAAAATTGTTTTAAGAAATATTATTTTTCGCCAAAAACCTTTTCAAGATAATTGCCCGCGCTGACTTGAATCGTTTTATCAAGTGTGTTCACTTTATCAACCTTCAGTAAGGATGTATAGTCATCAACCATGCGGTGCCCTTCAAATGAAGCTTCCGCAAAAACAGTTATTCCAACCATCTTAGATTCAAATTCTTCGATCATACTTTTCATTCCATTAACGGTGCCGCCACCCTTCATAAAATCGTCGACAACGAGAACATTCGAACCTCTTTTTAAACTTCTTTTTGATAGTTCCATTTTTTCAATACGTTCACTTGAGCCGGAAACATAATTAACTGAGACGGTAGATCCCTCCGTTATCTTTGAATCGCGACGCAAAATAACAAAAGGTACATTCAAATAACTGGAAACACTCTGGGCGATCGGTACACCCTTGGTTGCAACTGTCATTACCGCATCAATTTGTTTATCAAGGTACTGCCGTGCAATCACACGTCCAACCTGGCGTAAAATCTCAGGTTTTCCTAACAAATCTGACAAATAAACATATCCACCTGGTAGTAAACGATCTTTTTCAGACAATTTTTCTGTCATTGATTCAATAAATGTGCGCGCTTCTTCCTCATCAATTGATGGTATGTAGCGTGCTCCCCCAGCCGCTCCGGGAATCGTTTCAAGCATTCCTATTCCTCGCGTTTTAAAAGTTCGCTTTATAATTGCAAGATCTTCACTGATCGACGATTTAGCAGATTCATATCTTTTAGCAAAAAAGGTTAATGAAATTAGTGTGTGGGGCCTTTCAAGCAAATAGTGCGTCATGTCGATCAAACGATCACTTCTTCTAGTTTTCAAAAAAATTCCTCCATAAACTTATTTTTCTATAAAAAACCTACAGTAAAATAATCTAAGCATCATTATAAGCCATTTTACGTAATTTGAATAGTAAATTTATCATTATAATAAAAATTGTTCGTTTTTAAGCTAAATAAGAGTTGGTTTTTATATTTTAATTAAAGTCTCTTTATAAATCTCTAACATTCGATATTTAAAAAGTCATTTTTATAGCACAAGAAGTTTGCTAATAAGTTATTAAACACTGCTTATTAACTGCAAACACAGCAAAACTTTGGCCGAAAGGTAAAATAACTCGGCTAATTAGCATAATGCGCGGTAAAAAAAGAGGTAAGTCAAAATACGTTTTTGACCCACCTCTTAAACTTTTACAGTATCAAATAGTTCAACTTAAATCTCTAGTAATAAATCTTGTGGCTTTATCCACTGTAAACGATCCACAAAAATATACTTTGAAATATAAGCTAGAGAAACTGGCAATACAACAAACAGCATACACAATATGATAAAACTCAAAACTGTTGTTGGCATCGCATGGTACGCTGTTAATGGTCCAATAAGGCCGCTAAATCCAAAGCCAGCACTCATCGGCGTTCCCTTGATTTCAAAAACAGCACCCAAAAGCCCCATAATTCCAGCATTCAGCGCTAGTGGAATAAACAAACGTGGGCGCTTGAGCATGTTCCCCATCTGAATTTTAGGGGAGCCAATAAAGTGAGCCACAGTCGTACCTATATGATTAACCGAACTACCATAGACAGCCAACAAAAAACTGCCGGCAGTAATTCCTAAATTAGCAGCTCCAGAACTGATTCCAACTAGTCCGATTGCAGTTGCAATCCCCACAGAACTTATAGGAGAAACAATCAAAACTGCAAAACTGATTCCCATCAATGTCCCCATAACTAAAGGCTGTAATGATGTGACATGAGTAATTGCCGCCCCAATTGAAGTAGCAATCAGTCTGACGCTCGGAAGAAGCAGGATTCCAACTCCACCGGCAATAATAATCACCAACAATGGTAACAGCAGAATTGTATAATTCTTGAATTTATTTCCTAAAATCAGCGCCAAACCAACTGCTAATGCAATTGTTATCCCAGTATTGATAATGTCGCCAGTTCCTTGAAGTACAAATTGACCATCTTTCTGACTCATAACGCCAGAACCGATCATAGCTGCTATTGCAACTGCTGAAATTTGAATAGGATTAAGCTTAAAATACATTCCAACACAAAAGGCAGCAATTGCAGGCAGTAAACTCATCGCAAAGGTGGTCATCATAATGATTTGCGCCGCAGCAGGGAAAACTTGTCGCACAGCCTGCATTAACTGTCCAACAAGGGCTGAAGGCAATAATGCTACTACCACACCCAAACTGATTCCGTTCAAGATATTCATAGTATATTGTCTACCGGTCACTTTTTTTTCCATTTAAAAAACTCCATTCAGGATACTTGATGGGTACTGCGTCCGCCATTTAAAATAAGTAGGACATCATCTAAACTGATATCGACCATATTTTCAACCGCAATATTTGTATAAAAACCAACATGAGGCGTAATGATTACATTATCCATTTCACGTAATTTAACTAGCTGCTCACTTGGTAGCTTCTTGCCCCGCAAATCAAAATTAAAGAAATTCTCTTCACCGGTCAGCGTATCTAAGGCAGCTCCTGCAATCTTCTTTTGCTGCAACGCCTCGATCAATGCATCTGTATCTACGACTGGTCCGCGACATTCATTAACCAGAAAAGCAGAAGGTTTCATCAGTTCCAATGCCCTTTTATCGATCAAATTATAACTTGTCTCATTCAAATCAACATGTAAGCATATTACATCAGCTTCTGCTAGAACCTCTTCTTTGCTCTTATATGTCACGATATCCTGTAAATCTGCACGCTCTTTCAAATCATTAGCCACTACTTTAGCTCCCAGAGCATTGAATAAACGTGCTGTCGTTGCTCCGATTCGCCCTGCACCAATGATACCAATTGTTAAAGAGTGAACCTCTTTTGCCTGCAGACCTGCCCAACGATAATCTTGTTCTTCTGTTCTCTTATCAAATATCTCAAGATTCCGTATTAATCTCATTGTATGTGTAAGTGCCAGCTCAGCCACAGATCTTGGAGAATAGGCAGGTACGTTGGTTACTTGCAAACCATTTTCTCTTGCTGCGTCAAGGTCAACCATATCGTAACCTGCAGTCCTTGTTGCAATCTGCTTTAATCCTGCCTCCTTCAAAACTGGGTAGACACCAGCCTCAACCTTACTTCTTTGCTGAATGACTAACCCATCATATCCTTGAACCTTTGCCGCTGTATCTTCGTGCAACTCCCACTTTGCCGTGTCAACTTGAATCTCGTTTTTTTGAGCCCATTCCTTAATAGCCTTTTGCTCATCATCACGCACACTCAGCATTAAAATTTTCATTTTGTATAATCTCCCTTTTTCCTATTTGCTTTTACATACTCTTTAATTCGTTCAATCGCTGTTTTGATGCTCTCCAAACTTGCTGCGTAACTGATGCGAATATATCCTTCTCCCCCAGGTCCAAAACTGCTTCCCCCTATAACAGCAACCTTAGCCTTGGATGCTAAATCATAAATGAATTTCTTATCATCTTGAATCAAACCATCAGGTATCTTCGCAAACAGATAAAATGCCCCCTCTGGTTTTGCACAAATGAAACCTAATGCTGTGAGTTCAGTATACAGGTAGTCTCTGCGCTCACGGTACTTATCTCGCATTTTGGGTCCATCATCCAGTCCGTTCTTAAAAGCCTCTGTTGCAGCAGCCTGCGTCATGGTCGAAGTCGTTGTAACCGTGAATTGGTGTACTTTACTCAATTCATTTGTTATTTCACGTGGAGCGCACATCACACCGATTCTCCAACCAGTCATTGCATGTGATTTAGAAACCCCATTGATAAGAATTGTCTGATCACGCAGATTTTTTGTCATTGATGCATGCTCTCTATCATATGTTAGTTCACTGTATATTTCGTCACAAATCACAAAAATGTTTTTACCCCGAATAACATCTGCAAGCAAATCGAGCTCCTTTTGAGGATAAGCTACCCCTGTTGGATTGGATGGATAATTGAGGACAACAGCTTTGACCGCGTCTCCATGCTCATCCAGTGCTGCTTGCAGCATTTCTGGCGACATTCTAAAATTATTTTTTGAGGTATCTACAAAAATCGGAGTCGCCTTATTCAATATGGTAATCGCTATATATAGTGGGAAAATAGGTGTCGGGATAATAACTTTGTCTCCTGGATTCAAAATTGAAGTCAGGCTCGTGTAGATAGCTTCCGTCGCACCATTTGTAACGATTACTTCATCTTGAGGGTCATAATTTTGCCCATACTTTTCTTTTAGAAATAAACTTGCTGCTTCGCGCAGCTCAATCGTGCCATTCGATGGTGCATAATGCGTCTGATTGCTCTTTATGCTCTCAATTCCAACATTCTTGATATGTTCTGGTGTAGCAAAATCGGGCTCTCCCATTGTGAATTTGATAATGTCGGGTATTCGAGAAGCAAATTCATCAAAAGCTCTGATATCTGAGGGCTTCAAAAGTTCTAATTCTTTTTTCATACTATTGACTAATGGATTCATAAAAAAACTCCCTTTCTTATATAGATACAAATAATAAAAGCCCAAAGACTTTCAACAGTCTTTAGGCTTCACGCTTATCCCACTTAATTCAAAAGCCGCCAGACTGTTGCAACATCTGTGCGGCTTTGTTTGATTTCTAGTTAGCAAACAAACTTTTGTTTTCCTCACAGGTGCAAATACGTTTTGCTTCCGTGTTTGCACCCAATCTTTAACAATTAGCTACAAACACTTGTGAAAAAACCAAAAGTAATAAAAAGTATTCAATTGTTGTTCAGGTCTATTTTGCGTATGCATAATTAAAGACTCCTTAGAATTGAATAAGTTTAATATAACTTATCGTCTTTGAACTGTCAATATATAAAAAAATTGTGTCATCATAATTAAAAGCCTCTTTTTTTGCATTTATTCACTAAAAAATGAATAAAAACCCATTTTTTACATTTTTTTAGTATATTTAACAAATATTGTTGCATTTTATGAATATAAATGTTATTGTTTTATCAATCAAAAAAGTATTTGGAGGTCATATAAATGGCAAAGGAAAAAGTTGTTCTAGCATATTCGGGTGGTTTGGATACTTCTGTTGCAATCGCATGGTTAAATAACAAAGGCTATGATGTTATCGCATGTTGTATTGATGTAGGCGAAGGAAAAGATTTGGAAGCTATCAAGCAAAAGGGCTTTGATGTTGGCGCTGTTGAATCAATTACTATTGATGCTAAAGAAGAGTTTGCACAAGATTATGCATTGATTGCACTTCAAGGACATACTTATTATGAAAATAAGTATCCGCTCGTATCTGCATTGTCACGTCCCCTGATCGTTTCAAAATTGGTTGCCGTTGCTAAACATTATGGAGCAACTGCAATTGCTCATGGCTGTACTGGCAAAGGCAATGATCAAGTACGTTTCGAGGTTGGAATTCATGCGTTAGCACCAGATATGAAAATTGAAGATCCGATCAGAGATTGGCACTGGTCACGGGAAGAAGAGATTCAATACGCTCAAGACAATAATATTCCCGTTCCAATCAATAAGGAAAGCCCCTATTCAATTGATGAAAATCTTTGGGGAAGAGCAAATGAATGCGGCATTTTGGAAGATCCCTGGGAAAGTGCTCCTGAGGATGCATATGATCGGACTTTAGCTATCGAAGATACGCCTGATGAACCAGAAACAATTGAAATCACTTTCGAAAAGGGTGTACCAACATTCTTAAACGGTGAATACTACACCTTGGCTGAGATGATCATGAAACTCGATAAAATTGCTGGGAAGCATGGTATTGGAAGAATTGATCATATCGAAAATCGGTTAGTTGGAATTAAATCACGTGAGGTTTATGAATGTCCGGCCGCTACTGTATTAATCAAAGCACACAAAGATTTAGAGGATTTGACCAGTGAACGTGGTTTAGCACATTTCAAACCAGTTATTGAGCAAAAATTAAGTGAAGTTATCTATAATGGGTTGTGGTTCTCACCACTTATGCCTGCATTGACTGCTTTCTTGAAAGAATCACAAAAAAATGTTAACGGTGTGGTCAGAATTAAGCTGTTCAAGGGTAACGCTATCTGTGAAGGCCGGAAGTCAGAAAATTCGCTGTATGACAAAAACCTTGCTACCTATACGTCTGCTGACGAATTCGATCAAGAAGCTGCTGCTGGTTTCATCAAATTATGGGGGCTTCCTTCACAAGTTTATGCACAAGTTCAAGCTAAAAATAAGCAAGATTCACACAAAAACACAGCAAACGACGGTGTTAAGCAATGAGTACCAAAAAACTATGGGGTGGACGTTTCACAGCTGAAAGTGCTCAATGGATTGATACTTTCGGCGCATCGATTTCCTTTGATCAATTAATGGCACATGAAGACCTTGAAGGTTCTTTGGCTCACGTAAAAATGCTGAAGTATACAAAGATCTTAAGTGAATCGGATGCTGATCAAATTATCGCCGGCTTGAAAGAATTGCAGCATGATTTGGATGAAGGCCAATTAACTTTCTCTGTTAAAAACGAGGATATTCATATGAACCTCGAAAGTATCTTAACGGAAAAAATCGGTCCAGTTGCAGGTAAGTTACACACTGCACGAAGTCGCAATGATCAGGTTGCAACCGATTTACATCTTTATCTTAAACATCGACTTCCTGAAGTAATAGCTTCTCTGTTGCAATTACAAAAAACTATCGTCCAGAAAGCAGAAGAAAATATCTTTACAATAATGCCTGGGTATACTCACCTTCAGCATGCGCAACCTATTTCGTACGGTCACTATTTAATGGCCTATTATCAAATGTTCAAACGTGATATTGAACGCTTTACCTTCAATCAGGAACACACAGATCTTAGTCCATTAGGTGCGGCAGCACTTGCGGGCACGACCTTCCCGATTGACCGCCAATTCACAGCCAATGAACTGGGATTTAAAGATATCTATGCCAACTCGCTTGACGCAGTTTCAGACCGTGATTTTGTGCTTGAATTTCTCAGTAATGCTTCAATTTTAATGATGCATCTCTCGCGTTTTTGCGAAGAAATCATTCTCTGGTGCTCTTATGAATTCAATTATATAGAGTTAAGTGATGAGTATTCAACAGGCAGCTCAATTATGCCGCAAAAAAAGAACCCCGATATGGCTGAACTGATTCGTGGTAAAAGCGGTCGCGTGTTTGGTCATCTGTTAGGATTGCTCACAACATTGAAGGGACTGTCTTTAGCTTATAATAAAGATCTGCAGGAAGACAAAGAAGGATTATTTGATACGATCAAGACGATAGTCCCTAGTTTAAAGGTCTTCACTGGCATGCTTTCTTCGCTCAAAGTCAACGAGAAAAAAATGGCGCATGCAACGGAGCACGATTTCTCCAATGCAACGGAACTTGCTGATTATCTTGCCAATAAGGGCATTCCTTTCAGACAAGCACATGCCATCGTTGGTGAGCTCGTTTTAAAAGGGACCCAAGAAGGATTTAATCTACAAGATATTCCCTTAAGTGAGTACAAGAAGATATCTCCATTGATAGATAAAGACGTCTATGAAGACCTAACATCAAAAACAGCAATTGACAGACGTCATTCAGCTGGCAGCACAGGCTTTAATGAAGTTGCTAAACAAGTTAAAAATGCCAAACAAGAACTGAACTTTTAATAATATCCAACCTCCAAATGCGATAGAAAAAATTCAGTATTATGACATTAAGTTTTGAATCTGATACCAAAAAACTTCAAGTACTGTTTACAATGGTGCAAAGCTTGGGGGTATCTAGGTCAAATGAACAAAAGAAGAGTTGGAGCAAAACTAACATTTTGCTCCAACTCTTCTTTTTAATTACTGACATTTTTTCTTATGCGCACTTATCACTTATGCTCGAATGTTCTCTCTAAGATACAGGGATGAACTATATATACTTCATTGCAAAAACCTTTAAGACTGTTATAAACATGCTGCGCACGTGAATATTTTGCACAAATACCGAAAACTGTCGGTCCACTTCCACTCATTTGTGCTGCTTGAACACCAAATTCATACATCTTTTTTTTGATCCTAGCTATTTCTTGTATCTCGCTGATAGTTATTGGCTCCAGAGCATTTCCCATCCATCGGCAAATCTCTGTTAAACTACCATTTTTAATACCAGCCACTACTTTGTCAACCTTGGGATGTTCTATCCTTTCATAGGATATTCTTTTTAAAATAGATGGAGTCGAAACACTTGCCCGTGGTTTGGCAACTACCAGCCAAAGCGGTGGCAGATCATTCAAAGGGGTAATCACTTCACCCTTGCCTTCGACTAATGCTGTTTTGCTGTACACACAGAAGGGAACATCTGAATCTATTCTCAAACCTATCTTTGCCAATTCGCGTAATGAAAGTTTTAAATTCCAGATCTGATTTAAGCCGCGCAAAACAGCAGCGGCATCAGAAGATCCACCGCCCAAACCGGCAGCAACAGGTATGTTTTTCTTAATGCTGATGCGCACGCCTTCCGTAATACTGTACAGGCGCTGCAGTTCCTTGGCAGCCTTATATGCTAAATTACGTTGATCGCTTGGAAGAAATCCGGTATCAGTCTCTACCGAAATTCCGTTTAAAGCATTACTGGCTTCAATATGCACATAATCCGCCAAATCAATTGAAGTCATCACCATCCGCCACTCCGGGCTCCCATCAAGATGACGAAATGGAGTGTCTAAACATAAATTGATCTTGGCAGGGGCTTTTTCTAAAATATCCATCCGGTCACCTACTCAAATATTTTAATATCATTATACTTAAAAATGCAGTTATTTGAAAATAAAAATCCAAGCATTTTCAAGACAAAATAAAAAAAGCCGCGCATCGTCAACCAGCTAGGCTTCAATAAAAAACTAACGACTAAATAGTTTTTTTCATTTAATGACCACATCATACCTAATTCTTTTCAAAATCAAGTTCAATATTTTTGGTGAGCACATCTGTGTAACTATACGAAACACGTTCAAATGCATTTTCATCCTGATTCAAATCAACAACAAACACGGCTGGAAATGTTTCTCGCAAGATTCCATGTCGCCTAATCGTTTTCTTACGTCCAGCTTGTGCGATGACTGTTAAATTTTCCCCAACATAATCATCAAGTTTCTTCTTAATAGTAGCTAATGTTATTGGCATGGATTTCACCCCTCTGTGAAACTATCATAACATTGTTTCACAAAAAAAGCAATTATACCACACTCCACTACCATAATTCAATTAAAAAATAATTATTTTTCAATGATGTTAAAATCAATAATTTTATTTGTTAAGTGTATGAAATCGTTAATCGCTAGGTTTTCCGCCCTCTCTTTGGGAGAGATGTTCAATTCCGCAAGCACTCGTTGCAGTTTTTCCTTGTCTACCGTCTGTTTCCCCAAAAAAGCCAGTAGATTGTTCCAAATATTTTTACGCCGGTGCTGGAAACATCCTCTGACCACTTTAAAAAACAATTGTTCATTCTGCGGCAAAACTTGGACTTCTTTAGGATCGAGAACAACAATCGCGGAATCAACCTTGGGCTGCGGCACAAAGACAGTTTTCGGCACGATAAAAGCCACCTGAACATTCATCTGATATTGGACACGGACTGTCAATGAACCATAAGCTTTCGTTCCTGGTCGTGCACCCAAACGTTCTGCAACCTCCCTTTGCATCATAACAACAATTGCTTCAAAATGTATCCCTGTCTCAAGCAAGTGAAGAATAATTGGACTTGTAATATAGTAAGGCAGGTTAGCCACAACCTTAACTTGATGCTGCCCATCGAAATGCCTTGCCAGTAGATCTTTCAAGTCAGCTTTAAGCACATCTTGGCGGAGAACTTGAATATTATCGTATGGTGCCAATGTTTCAGATAAAACTGGGATCAAGCGATCATCTAGTTCCAAAGCTAAGACACTGTGTGCCTTTTTCGCTATTTGTTCAGTCAGTGCCCCAATTCCCGGACCTATTTCTATTACATCATCATTCTCATCGACTTGTGCTGCATTAACAATTTTTTTTAAAACATTAACATCTGTCAAAAAATTCTGACCTAAACTTTTTTTGAAACTTAAACCATAAGTTTCCATAATTGCTCTTGTCCTGACTGGAGATGCAATATCTGGCCGTTTTTTATCTGTCACTATCATTTTCCTCCATTGCATGTTCAACTTGCACCAATGCTTCTTCTAACTGTTCCGGGGTTATTTGAAAAAGATTCAATCTGTTATAGAGTTGTTTACCATTGGTATATCCTATTTTTAAAAATTCACCCAAAAGTGCACGTCTTTTTTTGGCTTCTGGTCCAGACATTAGCCCAGCTCTAAGCAAATCTTCACGTGCAACCAACGGAACCCCATCTGTCACTTCAGTATACAGATGTGCGAGTGCCTCACGAATTGCAGCCGGTGAAGCATGCTCGACACCCAGACTCCCCTTAGTTTGCGGAGCAGCATCTTTTTTATTTAAAAAAGCATGTTTTACACCAGGAACCTCACGCGTAATTATCTTACGTATTTTTTCACCCGAAAAATCCGGATCCGTAAAAACAATCACCCCCCTCGTTTCCTGCAGCAATGCAATTTGTTCAATTGTTTCCTCGCTGATTGCAGATCCCCTTGTCTCTAGTGTATCCGCCTTAACAGCTAATTTTATTCTTTTTGTATCATCTTTTCCTTCAACAACAATTACTTCTTTAATCTTCTTCATATTATTTGATCCTCAATATTCTTTTTGAATTCGCATAAGAGGCAGCAGCTAATTCAACATTAGTTATTCCCCTGACCTGTGCCAAATACTCAAGCGTATACCGCGTGTAACCTGGTTCATTTTGTTTCCCCCTGTAAGGCTCAGGTGTAAGGTAGGGCGCATCAGTTTCCACCAGCACACGCTCCAAGGGAGTGACCATAAATGCTTCGCGAACATCAACTGCATTTCTAAACGTAGCCACTCCGCTAAAAGACAAAAACATTCCTAACTCCAAAAATTTGTGCGCCCAAAAAGCATTACCATTGAAGCTGTGCATAATGCCACCTGTTTGTCGAATATCTATCTTTTTAAGAATTTCATAGACATCTTCAAATGCATCACGATTATGAACACTAATAGGCAAATTCATTTTTTTAGCAAGATTAACCTGTGATACAAATACTTTTTTTTGAAGCTCATGCGGTACTTCGCAATGATAATCCAGTCCTATTTCTCCTAAGGCACGCATTTGGGGACGTCGCAAGTTTATTTTAAGTGATTTTATCAGTCTATCATTATAAAGTCGCGCATCTTCTGGATGACACCCGATTGCACCGTAAACGGTTCCCTCATATTGCTCCATTAATGTCTGCAATCGTTCCATACTTGGCTCATCATAAGCTATAACAAGCATTTTTTCCACATTTAAAGCGTGTGCTCGCTGCAGTACTTCATGAACTTCCCCAGCGAACTGGGGTGCATTGATATGTGTGTGCGAATCGAATATTCTCATTCTATTTCCCCCGCAAATTGCTTAATTTCAAAGAAAAAGATCGTCATCGCAAAAATCCATCTGTTTCAGACTTTGCAAGAACGATCCTTTTAAAACATCAACTGAGCAAAGATCCATTAGGAATTGCACTGTCAACAGTTATCAACTCAACCTTAGTACCGTATTCAGCAGATAGCAACATCCCCTGACTAACTTCACCACGCATCTCACGCGGCTGCAGATTGGCAACGATAATCACTTTTTTTCCAACAAGCTTTTCAGGGACAGGGTACCATTCAGCAATTCCCGAAAGAATTTGCCGGTTACCCTTGTCGCCGGCATCTAATTGAAATTTTAACAGTTTATCAGCGCCTTTAACATGTTCAACCTGTAAAACCTCAGCAACTTTTAACTCAACTTTGTCAAATTTATCGAATCGAATTTCTTTTTTAGTCAGATTCAGTTCTGTTTGACCATTCTGTTTTGCCTCAGCCATCGCCTTGCGACCTTTTACCTTTTCATTTTTTGTCATTTTGGACTTAATATAATCTACTTCTTTTTCAACATCCAGCCGTGGGAAGATAGGGGTTGCTTTAGCAACAACCTTGACATTTTCTGGGAATTCGGTGAATTTAACTTTTTCGATATTCATATTCTCAGCTGACAACCCAAGTTGCTTGAAAATTTCTTTAGGCCCGTGAGTCATGACCGGCTGTAACAAAATTGCAATCACGCGCAAGCTTGCTGCCAAGTGTGCAAGTACATTGTCTAACTCAGTCTTTTTCGCTTGATCCTTCGCCAGTATCCACGGCTCTGTCTGATCAATATACTTATTCGTACGACTAACAAGCTGCCAGATAACGTCTAGCGCATTTGAAAAATGAACCGCGTCCATTTCTTTTTTATAGTTTTCAACTATTTCTGCTGCTTGAGCTTCAAGATCAGTATCAAATCCAGTTAAATCTTCTCCCACAGCCAGAGTGGGAACAATACCTGTATTGTACTTATTAATCATAGCAACAGTTCTGTTCAAAAGGTTGCCCAAATCATTTGCTAAATCATAATTGATACGCTCAACGAAATCTTCCGGTGTAAATACTCCATCATTGCCAAATGGCACAGCCCTCATCAAATAATACCTTAAAGCATCGAGGCCGTAACGTTCAACAAGCATCTCTGGGTACACAACATTGCCTTTTGATTTAGACATTTTGCCGTCTTTCATCAAGAGCCAACCATGCCCAATAACATGCTTAGGCAGTGGCAATTCAAGTGCCATCAATATAATCGGCCAATAGATCGTATGGAAACGAACAATTTCTTTTCCAACCATCTGAATATCAGCTGGCCAGTATTTTTTGAACATAGCATCATTAGCGGTTCCATATCCTAAGGCAGTAATATAATTACACAGAGCATCAATCCAGACATACACAACATGCTCGGGGTTGCTGGGAACTTTAACTCCCCAATTAAAGGTCGTTCGCGTAATAGCTAAGTCTTCAAGACCAGGTTTGATAAAGTTGTTGAGCATTTCATGTTTACGTGAATTTGGGATAATAAAATCTGGATGTGCTTCATAGTACTTTACAAGGCGATCTGCATATTTGCTCATCTTGAAGAAATAACATTCTTCTTTAACTAATTCAACTTCATGCCCAGAAGGTGCTTTTCCACCAGTAATATTCCCTTGATCATCCCGATATACTTCTGCTAACTGTGATTCAGTAAAGTATTCCTCATCTGAAACAGAATACCAACCTTCATATTCACCAAGATAGATATCACCCTTATCGAGCAACTTTTGAAAAATCTTCTGAATAGCCTTTTCATGATAATCATCAGTTGTTCGAATAAATTTATCATTTGAAATTTCTAAAAGTTCCCATAATTTCTTGATTTCCGCAGCCATCTTGTCTACATAAGCCTTAGGTGTTGTTCCCAATTCTTCAGCTTTTTGTTCAATTTTAAGGCCATGTTCGTCAGTCCCTGTCAGGAAAAAACATCAAAATTCTGCAGCCTTTTGTACCGTGCCATAACATCACAGGCAATTGTTGTATATGAATTTCCAATATGTAGTTTTCCAGACGGATAATAAATCGGAGTAGTTATATAAAAAGTCTTTTTTTCACCCATTAGATCAATCTCCTTCAATTCAACAAGTAATTTTTAAATTCAAAAATTTTATTTTTTTATTAACTCAATTGACACGCTAGTTATTATTGTAAGTATATCATATTTTATAGGACTGACTCGCGTAAAAAATTAATAGTTCTATTCATCTAAGTACGCCTTCAAATACACTTACCTAAAGTTAAATGTGCAATTTTTCAAATGCATGCACTGCATCTTCAAGAATCATGCTGCCGCCGGATGGCAATTCAATTTTTTCACGGTTGATCGCGATGATTTTTGCCGCAGAAGAGCGATACCTAATCAACCCCGCAAACGGATAAACACGCAGTGAGGTCCCACAAATGATGAGCAAATCAGCTTGACTTACCATCTTGATCGCCGCGTGCAATACAGCTTGCGCTATTGTTTCTTCATACAAAACAATATTCGGTCTAAGTATGCCACCACATCCATAATGAATCATGTTTTTCAAATATTCACGATAATCTACCTGTTTACCACATTTTTGACAATAAACTTGATACAAGTTTCCATGAAACTCCACCAAATTTTCAGTTCCGGCACTTAAATGCAATCCATCAACATTTTGTGTAATGACCTTCGCCTGACAGATATGCGAAGCAGCGGCTATTTTTTTATGAATAACATTAGGTTCAGCTGAGGGATAATACATGTGTTCAGATACAAAATGATAAAACTTTTTGGGTTCTTGTTCTAAACAAGTTCTGCTTAACAAATATTCAGGATTCGCTTTTTGTGTGTACAGACCACTTTTTGAACGATAATCAGGAATTCCAGAAGGAGTTGAAACTCCAGCCCCTGTCAGAAAAACAATATTACGCGCGCTTTCTATCATTTTTTGCAGCTCTGTCATCCATCCGTTCCCCCTAACATCAATAGTTATCGTGTCAAATACGGAATTGCCAATTTCTCCATAAAACTAGCAAGCGGCATTGCATAAATACGTTTAAATGTTTCTTCTGTTTTCTCACCTTGAGGTGCTGGCAAGACAAAAGTGTTCTGCTGATCACTTTTTAGAATGCCTATATAGCAGTTGTATCTTGCAGGTTTTCATGTAGTTCGGAATGAAAGATCGAAAATAACTGCCGTACCTCCAATCTCTTTTGCCTTTCGCTCAGTACCGGTGTTAATGTAACAAAATTCTGCAGATTCATCTGTACCATCTGCCATTGCTTTAGCTGCTGGTCAAACAAACGATAGACCTTAACGATTGCTCTTCTTATTTCAAAAGCCGAACTGATTCTTTTTCTCGCTAATTCAGTATAAATCTCGCGCGCTGCGGTTAAAGTTCGTGGATACAACTCTGCCAGTTTTGGCAAGATACGTTCTGTTTCATCCCTGAAGAATACTAGAGCATCCAATAGCGTCAATGTTCTTAGAACCATCCACTCGTCTGTTTTTCCCTGCGGTTCAGGTTTAAGGGTTGCTAAAATTCCTTTAAAGTACAGTTCCTCAACATTGTCATCAATCAGTCCTCGTTCCCTTTGCTGTTGGTATACGATAAAATGCAAAACAGTATCATAGAGTTCCATTCCAGTTGCCATTATTTTATTATCTAGTTCCGTATCACCTGTCGTAATGTTAAACGAGATTTGCGGTGCTCCTTTAAATAGTAACAGCAAATGCAGCAGTTCATGCGAAACTGTGTAACTTGGCTCTGTTACGTCATTTACTTCTACAATCATTTTACCACCGCGAAGGTATTGCTGTGCCTGATCGTGCCTCAAAAAACCAGCTTCTTTAGCATGATATTTAAGTTCCACTTCATAAGGATAAATATCCTTTAACTCAACAATTAATTTTCGTGCTGCTTCATTCAACTCAACATCTACCATCTCATCTATTCCTCCTAATTCTAGCTACCACTGCCTTAGCCGTCGCCAAGTCATTTTTTTCATTTTTTCTCATCACATTAAGAACTTGAAAGAGCTCGTCTGGTTTAGCTCCAGCAGCTATTGCCAATGATTTCGCTTGAAGGCGCATATGGCCTCTCTGAATTCCCTCTGAAATCAACGCGTACAACGCTGCAAGGTTTTGACTTAATCCTACACAGGCAATCACTCTTTCTAGTTCCGTTGCATTCCTTATACCTAGTATTTTTTGATTAATTTTAACTAATGGTAGAATGCCAATGGATCCACCAACTGTTCCAACTGGTAACGGCAATTCTATGCGACCTTTCAGTTGATCAGCGCTAACTTTCCATTTACTCAATCCGCGATATTGACCTGAACGAGCAGCGAAAGCATGCGCCCCGCTTTCAATCGCACGCCAATCATTTCCTGTTGCCATAACTACTGCATCAATTCCATTCATAATCCCCTTATTGTGTGTAGCTGCGCGATAAGGATCAAGCTGTGCAACTCGACTAGCTTGGGCTATTTTACGCCCTATTTCTTCGCCTGTAAGACCATTTTTACCTAGCAGTGAAAGTGGAAGACTACACTCAGCAACGGCTAGGCATTCAGTAGCATAATTAGACAAAATGCTCAGCAAAACGTTTTGATCTAGCTTGGTATGAATATAATCTGCCGCTGCCTCCAGCATTGTGTTAAGCATATTTGCTCCCATTGCTTCCTGGACATCCACTGCCATGTCAATAGACATCAGATCATCTGCTAACTGTCTGCAGCGAAGCCATCTCGCACCGCCACCGCGTTTAACTAACGAATAATGAGCTTTATTTGCAACTTCAAGAATCGCTGCCTTTTTTTCCTCAATTCTTTGGCACACTTCTGCATAGTTTTCGCAGTTCTCAAGTAATATTTGTCCGATCATTAGCCGCTGTTCAATTCTTGTTTTAAAACCACCGGCCTTTTTGACTAACCCAGCACCATGGCTGCTAGCAGCTATTACCGACGGTTCTTCGGTTACCATAGGTACAAGATACTCGCGACCATCAATCAAATAATGGAAGCTGAGCCCTTCTGGTACAGTATAGTCAGTTATATAATTTTCAATCATTGAATCTCCAAATTCAGGAGCATACGTTTTGTCTTTAAGATATTCAACTTGTTTTTCAGTTAAAATTTCTTTCTCATACAGAGTACTCCAGCGCTCTTGCACTGTTTTGCGATAAAACTTTCTCAAACCACTCATCGTGTTCTCCTCTCCGGAAATACATAGCGTGTAATCGTTCAGTTTTCATTATATAATAATACAAGTATTATTGAAGAATCAAAAGGGAGGTAGGCACCATTTAAAATGTGTGCTGTTTATGTATACGAATAATAGACATCTGGTTATAGCATTGATAATTACTACTTTAGGTATATTATTGACGGTTAGTCTTATTTTCAAAACCACACCAAACAAAAAAGAAACTATTTTTGTTGGTGTGGTTTCGCAAGACAAACCTTATAGTTGGTATGATCACCAAAAAAAACTGACAGGTTTCAATGTTGACTTAGTCAAGAAAATTGCACGCAAAAATAATATGCACGCTAAGTTCATCACCGGCTCGCACACTTATTTGTACCACAAGTTTAAGCACGGAAAAATCCAACTTCTTCTTTTGAATCGAAGTCCTGCTGAACTTGCCAAAAAGACATACTCCAAAACTGATACGTACCTGTATCAGCCAAATGTATTACTTACCTTGCCAAATCATCGCTTAAACGTATTGGAAAAGGCAGCAAATCGAAAAATTGCAATCTCAGACAAACTAGATATTCCCAGTACCTTGCAAGATTTCAAAATAAGCTTTTCTCGGTATTCACAAACAGACACAATTCTTCAAGCTGTTCTTGCTAAACATGTAAGTGGTGCAGTTATAAGCGATTATGCTTATTCAGCCGCTGTTCAAAATGATCCTCTGCTTACAACTGAACTAGTCAAAAACAGTCCTTTCCCGCCACTAGTTTCTCAGCAAATGTATGGTGTTATACCTGCCGGTAATAAAGAGCTTCTCCAAAAAGTTAATCAAAGTCTAACAAAATTCAAGCAAGATGGATCACTTGCTGAACTTTCACAAAAATATTTTTCTCAAGACTGGTCAAAACAATAAATAACAGCTAATTCTCCTAAAGAGCTGAACATATCATACTATCAGCCTTCGAATTTTAGCTGCAGATTATTGTTCATAGTCTAGAATTGACCATAAAGAATTCATAGTTTTATCAGGGAATTCGACTATTGTAATGCTATACTGTTTACAAAATTTTAAACAAAGAGCTGGGTCAACTATTACTTTGTCCCAGCTCTTTGCTATTATTTTTAACAGTCAACTTCCTCAACTAAATTGCAAACTGCTTATATTAAAAACTATTATCCGTAATTCCTTGTTAGCACTGAAAGTTGGCCATTTTTGTCACATTTTCTTCAAAAAAGTGTACATAAAGCCCTCACGTGCACCGCTCTCTGAAAAAACCACATGCGAGCTATTCAAAGTTTGAAGAAGCATCATAACAGGAGTCATCCCCCCCAAAATAATATCTGCTCGATTTTGTTCCATCCCACTAATCTTTTTTCGTTCTCGATTGCTCTTGCTCAACAAATCAGTGTAAATACCAGTAAAATCTTTCTGTGGTATTTTGAAACCATGAATCTGCTCAAGGTCATGTTGTTGTAGTCTTCTCTTCTGAATACGCGCAACAGTTCGATTACACCCACCCAACAACACTAAGGGCACTCCATAAGCATGTCGCAACCAGTCTAACTCTCGATACTGCTTATTGATGAAATCCTGAAATTCAAATAATTGACGCGCGCTCATTACTTTATCAGCACCAAAACGCTCTGTTAAACTGATTGCCCCATAAGGGATGCAAGCCAAGTGTTGAGCTTTCCTGTCTTTAACCAAGACAATCTCACAACTGCCTCCACCCATATCTACTACCAGACATTCTTTAAGTGGTAGTGAATTCACAACTCCAAGATAATCATAATACGCTTCGTCTTGCCCTGAAAGGACCTTGACGTCGACCCCCGTCATTTTTTTGACGGCTTGCAAGAAAGCGTCACTGTTTTCTGCTTCCCTAACAGCTGCTGTTGCGATAGCGCAGACCTCACTATGGGGATAATTTTGGTATACCTTGATAAAATATTTGACTGCTTTTAGTGTACGTTCAACAGCCTGTGGGTCTAGCACTTTCTTTTTACCACTCGTTTGTCCCATCCCCTCAGCCAAACGAGTCGTTTCTTTGATCCGCTTTATTTCTTTAAATTTTCCTTCGGCTGAAATACGATTAATTGCTAACCGCGCTGAATTTGACCCAAAGTCAAGAATAACCAAATTTTTCAACGTGCTCCCTCCAAACCCAAATCTTTTTCGAGTTTCACTCCGTTTCATTCACGTTATCTTAATCAAAGTAATTTATACCGATTGCATCTCGTACTTCTCTTAGTGTCTGTTCGGCCACCTTATTTGCTTTTTTGCTTCCCTCTTTTAAGATATCATAAACTGCCGGTAAATCTTGTGCGAATTCCGCTCTTCTTTTACGAATAGGTCCAAACTCCGCCTCGAGGACTTCAAACAGGTAGCGTTTTATTTTAACATCACCCAGCCCGCCTGCTCGGTAATGCTGTTTCAAATCAGCAACTTTTTCTTTATCAGTATCAAATACATCCAAGTAGGTGAAAACCATATTTCCTTCAATTTTGCCTGGATCTTCAATATGAATATGTTCTGGATCAGTATACATTGACATAACCTTTTGACGCAAAGTGTCGGCATCATCTGACAAGTAAATACAATTGCCAAGTGATTTACTCATCTTAGCATTGCCATCCAGTCCTGGAAGGCGTCCCTGACCTTTAGGTGGGAAAATGCCTTCTGGTTCAACCAGTATTTCTTTCTCATAAATGGCATTAAAACTTCTAACTATCTCACGTGCCTGTTCAAGCATTGGTTCTTGATCATCACCAACCGGAACAAGATCCGCTTTAAAAGCAGTGATGTCAGCTGCCTGACTAACTGGATAAACAAAGAAGCCAGCCGGGATAGAGCGTTCAAAGTTTTTCTGCTGAATTTCGGCTTTGACAGTCGGATTTCGTTCGAGTCGTGAAACCGTAACAAGATTTAAGTAATAACTTGTTAATTCTGACAATGCTGGAATTTGCGACTGAACGAAAATTGTTGACCTCGCTGGATCTATTCCAACAGCTAAGTAATCCAGTGCAACTTGAACCAGCGAATCGCGAATTTTTTTAGGATCACGTGCATTATCCGTTAAAGCTTGTTGATCTGCAATCATAATGTAAGGATCATATTTCCCCGTGTTCTGCAACGCAACTCGATTTTTAAGCGATCCAACATAATGTCCAATGTGTAGTCTTCCCGTCGGACGGTCGCCTGTTAAAATAACTTTCTTCATAGTCTTCCTCCAGTAATTTATAAATAATAGAAAAAGCCCTATTGCTGACTAGCAATAGGACGGTTTTCCACCGCGGTACCACCTAAATTGCAGGTTAGACCTGCCACTTGAGCTCTTATTCAACTGTCTTCGATCATTTATGCAGTTCCAAATTCATCAAATCGTCGTGTCTCTCAGCAAATGACACCTCTCTTAGTTTGATTTGACTACTTAACCTGCATCTTTAACAACACTATTGTACCCAACAAAAATTACAAAGTCAAAAACATACTTCATTCTAATCAACTCAAGATTATCAAATAATTGTTGTTGAATAGAGAGTATGTTAGTATTACTTCCTACGAAATTATTATCAGGGGGCTCAAGTATGGATAAAGAACGTCAACAAGAACAACAGCGAGTTGATGGTATTGTGGCCAAGATCAAAAAATATTTGAAAAAAAAGGAACAAGAATATTCAAAAGCCCATCTAGAAACATCTTCTGTTGAAAAAAACTATGTTCAAAATGCAAAGATAAATACTTTTGAAATTGATGACCGTATTGAAACAAATGCTGAAGTACAACAGCAAAAGCAATTAGTCGCCAAAAGTATTGAAACTGAAACAATCCTAAAACGGCAAGTCAAAACATTAAAAGCCTTGCAAGAATCTCCTTATTTTGGAAGAGTAGATATTCTTGATGAAGATGAGCTACGCCGGAAACTCTATACATTGGGATATCTTCATTTGTTGATGAAAGCCAAAATTTTTTGGTTTATGATTGGCGCGCGCCTATATCAAGTATTTACTATAATGGGACTTTGGGTAAAGTCAGTTATGAGACTCCTATTGGAAAACAGAAAACAGAATTACTCAAAAAAAGGCAGTTCTTGATCCAGAACGCACAGATAATTAATATGTTCGATACAAATGAAACTGTTGGTGACAGCATTCTGCAGGAAATTCTAGGTAATGCAAGTGACGAATATATGAAAAACATCGTTGCGACTATTCAGCAAGAACAAAATGCAATCATTCGAGATACCAGCAGTGAAATGCTGCTTGTGCAAGGGGTTGCCGGCAGTGGAAAAACATCAGCTATTTTGCAACGAATTGCCTTTTTGCTTTATCACAGCAGACGTGAGCTAAATGCGGATCAAATTGTTCTTTTTTCACCTAATCTTCTTTTTAGTCACTATATTTCTGAAGTTTTGCCCAGTTTAGGTGAACGTAATATGAGGCAAGTTACCCTAGCAGAATTCTTTTCGCAACGTTTTGAAGGATTGAATGTCGAAACTTTATTTGATAATTATGAAAAGCAGCTTACTTCACCCACAGCCATTAATAAATATAAAAAAGCAAAAGAGGCACCTGCTTTTATGCATGCTATTAAAGAATATGTATTAAATGTGTCCATTAATGACTTACAGTTCACAGATATTATGTTAAATGATCGTGTCATCTTTACTAAGGAAGCAATAAAAGAAACCTATGCAAGTCTTCCAGAAGCTCTATCACCCTCTCAACGCTTCTTAGAAACTAAAAATTTACTAATCAAAAAACTAAAAGTGCTGCTAACTGAAGAAACTCATAGTAACTGGGTTGTAGATAAGATTGCTACTCTCAGTGATGAAGAATATTTTGCATTAACTTCAGACTACAGGCACTCTCATTTTAAAGGGCTTGATGAAGAGGAAGATTACTTAGCTCTTAAATTAGTTAAACGCAGATTTCAATCTGTTTATGATGCAATCTATAACAATTATTTTATCGACATTTATCGACAATATTCAGATTTTCTAAAAGAGAACTTGAAAGATGCTGAACATTTATTCGAGACTGAACTGGAGTTTCACCGCCTATCTTTAACTGATTGTGCACCGTTGCTTTACTTAAGAGACCTTTTAACCGGTGGAGGCCAAAACCAAAGAATTCAGCATCTTTTCATTGATGAAATTCAAGATTATTCATTAGCCCAAATAATTTATCTCAAGTTTGCTTTTCCAAAAGCTAAATTAACGCTACTGGGGGATAGTGAACAAGCCTTATTTTCTGATTTTCAAGAATCAGTGGAATTTTTGGATACCTTAAAAACAGCTCTCAATGTAGCAAAATCGCGTATTATCCAATTAAATAAAAGTTATCGTTCAACAAGCAATATCACTAACTTCATTAAGTCCTTGCTGCCTGACGGTGATAAGATTCAAGCCTTTACTCGTCCAGGTACAAAACCTAAAATTTTGCTTGCTCAAGACTATGCAGATGCACTCAGAAAAATCGTAAAAGAACTATCTCAGTTGCTAAGAACTAACAGCACTGTCGCGATCATCACTAACAATATGGAAGAGTCCAGAATGCTTTACCATAAACTTCATTCAAGTTGCTCTGCAACACTCATTGATAATACAGCACGTGCTTTACCCAAGGGTGTTTTGATTCTACCAATCTACCTGGCAAAGGGACTTGAATTTGACGCTGTCATCGCCTACAATGCATCCTCGCGTAACTCTCAGCTTGGTACGCTATACACAATTTGTTCGCGTGCAATGCACGAGCTTGTCCTAGTGAGCATCGGTGAAATTTCACCTTTGATACGGAATGTCCCTGCCAATCTTTTTGCAGTTGAACATCAAATAACTTTACCACGTAAAAGTTAATGTGAAATTCATTGATCAACTTTTTCTGAATTGTTATTGATTTTAAAACGTTGCTATAATATAATACTTAAGGTAACAATTCAGTGCCACTTTAGCTCAGCAGGTAGAGCACCACCATGGTAAGGTGGGGGTCACCGGTTCAAATCCGGTAAGTGGCTTAACTAGACATGTTTTTGTATAATTGTTCGTTTTAGTGACAATAGAAGATAGAGCTGGGTCAAAAGTAAATTTTGCCCCAGCTCTTCTGTTTATTCCGGACGAATATGTTCCATAAGTCAAGATTCTCCGTCTGCCTTGAATTACACATAGCAAAGTACTCGCTATGTGTGCTATTTCACGTTGGTACTCAATGCAATTATCGTAATCAAAATCAGACTATACTTGTAAGCTATCGGCTCTGCTACGCCCAGTAGCTATGCGTACACCCCTTTTTTCACATTATCAAAGTAATGTATCTCAATAAACAATAATCCTTCCGTTTAAGTGCAATTATCCGCAAAACCCAAAATATGCTTGCACTTCTTGGTTAATGTACCTAGCATGATTTCATTATTACACTCAATTGCTTAACTGAGTGCTTTTTTATTAAGTGCTACTTTTAAATTAAATCATAATTTTGAGATAATTTTTTAGAGTATTTTTTTGCTTTTTATAACGTACTTCCTATTTTTTTATATAAAGAACGGTATATTAATTAGTGAAACCATAAATTATTATAGGTGGAGGAATTAATTATGAAAAGCATTCAGACAGACCAAGATACTTTATTGATACAGTCTATTCGCACCAATAATGAAAGCGCTTCTTTTAAGGAGCTTTTTGACAAATATCGGCCCCTAGTAAACAAGGCTACCAAACGTTATCACTTCCGGTTTTTAGAAACCGAAGACCTAATTCAAGAAGCTCGTATAGTCTGCTATCAAGCTGCATTATCCTACAATATATCCGGTAATGTTTCATTCGGTAAATTCTTTCAGCAAAGTCTATTTAATCGTTACTGCAGTTTGCTGCGTAAGGAAAGCGCCAAAAAACGCATGGGAGATAAATATGCTGAGTCATTCGAAAAAATTTTAGAAACTCAAGGAGATTTTTCACCTAAAGAAATTTTGCCTTTTCCTGATTCTTTGGCAATAATTCTGGCAAAAGAAGTCGTTTTATCTATGACAGATGGTATGTCAGAATTTGAATATACGATCTTCAATCTACTTGCTTTTGAACACTATACACCTGAAAGAATATGCCAAGACTTGAATTTTTCTAGAACCAAAGTAAATCGTGCAATGTCGCGTTGTCGTGCTAAACTCGTTGCACGTTTTGAAAATACATGATAGTGCCACAAAGCAGTGTAAAGTCGATAAAAATTGAGTACTAACGTGAAAGTAGAAATATAGCAATTGAGGGGCTGAGTCAAAAATAACTTTTGACTCAGCCCCTTTTAACCCTTATGTTAATGTATTTCAAAAAATTATTTTCTGCTTAATTGTGAATTGCTCATAGTAAAACACTAACTATGGCAGACATGCACATTCAATACTTGTCTAATAATCATCGAAACATTTTTTTATATTATGCCTGCACAGCCATTGAGTAAAGTAACATCTGCAGTGATTATTATAACTACTTAGTCGTTGTTTGAAAGCAAAAAAATGGACTAAATGATGAATTACGGATATATCATAAAAATTGTATAAAAAAACAGCCAAGAAACGAATACAATCATCTCTTAACTGTCTTTCATTAGAATACTTACAAAGTC
>NZ_BALC01000009.1 GCF_000612445.1 Liquorilactobacillus sucicola DSM 21376 = JCM 15457 | reverse complement strand
CTTATTCCGGCATAGCTCAGTTGGTAGAGCACCTGACTGTTAATCAGGTTGTCGACGGTTCGAGCCCGCCTGCCGGAGTTTTTATTGATGGAGAGTTGTCCGAGTTGGCCGAAGGAGCATGATTGGAAATCATGTAAACGGGTATTAACCTGTTTCAAGGGTTCGAATCCCTTACTCTCCGTTAGCAAAATGACCCGTTGGTCAAGTGGTTAAGACACCGCCCTTTCACGGCGGTAACATGGGTTCAAATCCCGTACGGGTCATATTGGAGGATTAGCTCAGTTGGGAGAGCGTCTGCCTTACAAGCAGAGGGTCACAGGTTCGAGCCCTGTATCCTCCATAATATTTCGGTCCTATGGTGTAGGGGTTTATCACGCCTGCCTGTCACGCAGGAGATCGCCGGTTCAAATCCGGCTAGGACCGTTGTATTTAATAATTTTGATGGCTCGGTAGCTCAGTCGGTAGAGCAATGGATTGAAGCTCCATGTGTCGGCAGTTCGATTCTGTCCCGCGCCACCATGGAAGGGTAGCGAAGTCTGGCTAAACGCGGCGGACTGTAAATCCGCTCCTTCGGGTTCGGTGGTTCGAATCCACTCCCTTCCATTTTATTTATTAATAGGGGTATAGTTTAAAGGTAGAACTACGGTCTCCAAAACCGTCAGTGTGGGTTCAATTCCTACTACCCCTGCCATTGATGGCGATAGTGGCGAAGTGGTTAACGCACCGGATTGTGGCTCCGGCACGCGTGGGTTCGATTCCCACCTATCGCCCTTAGTATTGGGTTATAGCCAAGCGGTAAGGCAAGGGACTTTGACTCCCTCATGCGCTGGTTCGAATCCAGCTAACCCAGTAGGGATTTGTTCCTTCAATATGGCGGTATAGCCAAGTGGTAAGGCAGAGGTCTGCAAAACCTTTATCACCGGTTCAAATCCGGTTACCGCCTTTAGTTGCTTTTAGGCGCTAACTAAGGTAACATACGAAGTGACTACTGAGTTCTTATTATGCCGGTGTGGCGGAATTGGCAGACGCGCTGGACTCAAAATCCAGTGTCCGTTGAGGACGTATCGGTTCGACCCCGATCACCGGTATCTTTTAAAGGCATCAACACTTTAAGTGTTGATGCCTTTTTAGATTCTGCATCAACTGGCATTGTTGAAATAATAATTTAAGGTTCTAACCATTTTTTGCTTAAAATTCTTTTTGTGTGGACATCGAATGCATAGCGGATTTTTAGCCTAGATCTGAAAAAGTTAAAGCACCCCCAGCTAGCGTGTTTAATTACTTAAATTTTTGCGACTATTATTTTTGAGCACTATTTTCAATTTTCGTATGAGTACTTTTTGTCTAGAGCAATTTGGCAGTATTATTGCACACGAAGATAGTTTCTTTCCTCCTTAAATTCTTCATAATAGATAGTCTTGATGAACGGATAGAAAATATCCGTTTTTTGTGTCTAACAAGCATGTACAAAAATCTGACAGTTACCAACAATGGATATTGTAGAGCTCTAATTACTAGCTCTATGTTATTTTTTATAACTCAAGAACAGCTAATAAGATGTTTTATAAACAAATTTCAGTATTTTTCGATCTATTTGCAGATATGCCAGATTTTTATGGAATATTTCCTTAAATTGGTGTTATAATTTATAACATTAATAACGGGAGGGATAGGGATGAACGGTGCAAATATGACTTTTTTGATTGTTTCAAGTGTCCTAGTATTTTTTATGACACCTGGATTAGCTTTCTTTTATGGGGGATTGGTCTCAAGAAAAAATGTAGTTAATACGATGTTATCAGTGTTTTTTATTTGTGGTATTGCTGTTTTATTATATGCAGCAATTGGTTATGAATTATCTTTTAATGGAAACATCGGTGGTGTGATCGGCAAAGTTGATCATTTTTTCTTAAGCGGTTTGGATCTTGCGAAAATGCAGTCTAAAGAATTAGGAATCAATGTGGGAGGATATTTGATCTTTCAAATGATGTTTGCAATTATTACTCCGGCGTTGTTTGTTGGAGCAATTGTAGGCCGGATGAGGTTTAATTTTCTTTTGGTTTTCATTGTTTTATGGTCAATAATTATCTATTATCCAATGGTGCATATTGTCTGGAGTGCGAATGGCTTCCTAGCATCTTTAGGAGTTCTAGACTTTGCTGGTGGAACTGTGGTTCATATAAATGCTGGTGTAACGGCGCTGGTTTTATCGATATTTTTGGGAAAACGAATTGATTTTGGCAAAAGATTAAAAGTTGAACATTATAATATGCCATGGGTTCTTCTGGGAACTGCTATTTTATGGATAGGTTGGTATGGTTTTAACGCAGGGTCTGCTTTGGGAATGAATGAAATTGCTATTCAAGCTTTTCTGACAACAACAGTTGCTACTGGCTCTGCAATGATTACTTGGATGGTAGTAGATATGATAGTCGTAAAGAAGCCAACTTTAGAAGGGGTATGTACAGGTACGATTTGCGGGCTGGTTGGTGTAACACCTGCTGCTGGTTTTGTCACCGCTGCTGGTTCTTTTTGGATAGGACTTATTAGTGCTCTTGCGAGCTATGGCTTTATAACATATATCAAACCTAGGTTAAAATATGATGATCCTTTAGATGCGTTTGGATGTCACGGGGTTTCGGGAATTGTTGGTTCAATTCTAACAGGAGCTTTTGCAAGCAAAGCGGCTAATAGCTCCATTGCTGAAAATGGATTGTTTTATGGTGGCGGCTGGCACCAATTGTTTATTCAGCTTGTTGGGACTTTTTTCACAATTATTTTTGTTATAGTTGCTGTTTCGGTAATTGTTGTTATAATGAAAAAATTTGTCAAAATAAGAGTGAATGAAGATGAGGAAATAGAAGGCCTTGATAAAGGGGAGCATGGTGAGTATGCCGATTATACGGTAGCTTCTCAAACAAGTGATATTGAGAAATACAGAAAAGAATTTCAGGGACAGTTGGCGCAATTTAATAAGACTAAAAATTGACTATAGAAAAAAAGTTTTGAAAAAACTTAAACTCTGAATATTTAAAAAAGAGATTCTGAAACAAAATTTTGTTTCAGAACCTCTTTTTTGTATTGACCTATCGAAGGCACTACTGAATAGATTTAATAAATCTACTAATATCATTTACGCCAAATTTCTTTAACTGATATAATAAAATATTGGCGCAAGCTAGGCTATCATCCAAGGCATTATGATGATTTTGAAGCTGGATCTTTAGCTGTGCACAAACAGTATTTAATTTGTGATTCTCAAAATTTCTAAAATAAGAACGGCTTGTTTTCAATGTATCTAGTACAAGAAATTGCGGCGAAGCGATATTGTAACTAGCCAATGTATTCTTTAAGACACTGCAGTCAAAAGTCGCATTGTGAGCGGCAATTAGCTTATTTGGCGCAAATAAAGGTGAAATGTGCGGCCACAATTCCGCAAAGGTAGGAGCGTTTGAAACATCTTCAGGTCTAATACCATGAATTTGGATGTTTCTCTGGTTAAAAGGCACTTGCGGATTTATTAACGAGTAAAATTCATCAACTACTTGATTTTTACGAACAACTGTCAATGCAATTGAACAAGCACTATTTCTTTTGAAATTAGCAGTTTCAAAATCTAATGAAACAAAATCCATTATATCCCTCCTTGAGGTAAAACAATTTATTATAAATCCAATTGCAACAGGATTGGGCAGTGATCTGAACCGTAAATCTTAGTTAAAATATCTGCGGCTGCAATTTTATCTTGCAGTTTGTTGGATGTGATAAAATAATCTATACGCCATCCAGCATTATTTTCACGAGCATGAAAACGATAGCTCCACCAAGAATAAATGCCTGTTTCAGCGGGATGCAAGTAGCGAAAGGAATCTGTGAATCCTGTCGTCAAGAGAGTTGTCATTTTTTGGCGCTCTTCATCTGAAAAACCAGCATTATGCCGATTAGTTTTCCAATTTTTTAAGTCAATGTTTTCATGAGCCACATTCAAGTCACCGCACAGAATCACAGGTTTTTGTCGATTCAAGCTTTGCAGATATTCTTGGAAAGCAATTTCCCATTCTAGTCTAAATGGTAGTCGCTTTAACTTAGCCTGAGAATTAGGAGTGTAACAAGTTACTAAGAAAAACTGTGGGTATTCAAGTGTAATCGCACGCCCTTCATGATCTAGTTCGGGCTTATTGATCCCATAGTGAACGTTTTGCGCGGGAGTTTTAGCGAAGATAGCGGTACCTGAATAACCCTTTTTGTCTGCATAATTCCAATACTGGACATAGCCGGGTAAGTTGAGCTCGACTTGTCCTTCTTGCAGCTTAGTTTCTTGAATACAGAAGAAATCGGCGTTCTGTTGATTGAAAACGGTCATGAAATCTTTCTTCAAGATAGCACGTAAACCATTAACATTCCATGAAATAAACTTCATTTGTCTTTAACACCCTTCATAAATCGTCTAAAATTAATTTTAACAGTTGCAATAAAGAAAAACTAGTTGTAACCTTCTTTTATAAAACATTTAATGATTACTTTTTGATTGTGAGGACCCAACGAAATGAATCGAATTGATGAAAACTTTTATAATTTATTCGCAGAAAGCAAAGTTCTAATTGATGAACCTCTGTCAAAGTATACCAATACAAAAACTGGTGGGCCGGCAGATTTATTAGCTTTTCCGCGACAAGTAGATGAACTAAAAAGAATGATAATTGAGGCTAAGAAGTTGGCTCTCCCGGTTACAGTGATAGGGAATGCTAGCAATTTGATTGTACGAGATGGTGGTATTAGAGGTTTAGTACTTATTTTGGTGGAATTAAACAAGGTCAGCATTGTGGATAAAAATGTCACAGCCGAGGCTGGAGCTTCATTAATTGATACAACTGAGGCTGCATATAGAGCTAGCTTGAGTGGTTTAGAATTTGCAGCAGGTATTCCTGGGAGTGTTGGTGGAGCAATCTTCATGAACGCAGGAGCATATGGCGGCGAAATAAGCGAGGTAGCGGATTCTGTGACGATTCTGACAAGGAATGGAGAAATACGTGTTTATCAGAATGGAGATCTGGATTTTGGATATCGTCACAGCCGTATTCAAGATGAAAATGATATTGTCCTCTCCGCTAACTTTAAGCTTCAAAGTGGTGATAAGAAAGACATTAGAGAAAAAATGGATGATTTCAATTTCTTACGTGCTTCTAAACAACCACTGGAATATCCCTCTTGCGGAAGTGTTTTTAAGCGGCCAAAGGGACACTTTACTGGAAAATTAATTCATGATGCTGGTTTGCAAGGTTTTCGAATAGGTGGGGCGCAAGTTTCACTTAAACATGCCGGATTTATAGTAAATATTGGTTTTGCAACAGCTTCTGACTACTTAGCAGTAATAAAACACATTCAAAAAACTATCTATGCTAAATTTCAGGTACAGCTTGAAACAGAAGTTCGGATTATAGGTGAAAACAACTAAATAGTGTAAGGAGTTCACGTATTTATAAGCGAACTCCTTTTTTTGTTAACTTTTTTTGTCATAATAGATAATGGGAGGTGGTAATTGGATGTCAGTCGTTGAAACAGTGATCTTATTAGTTGCATTAGTCCTGTTATCAAATTTAGTTAATCACTATTTTAAAACGATTCCAGTCAGTCTGATCCAAATTGTTATTGGTACATCAACAGCAATATTGTTTAATTTAAAAATTGATTTGAATTCTAGTTGGTTTTTGCTACTCTTTATTGCGCCTCTTTTATATAATGATGGGCGCAAGTTTCCTAAGGATGAATTGTGGAAACTGAAAGGGGCAATTATTAACAATGCTATTATTCTTGTCTTTATTACAATACTTGCCGGGGGGTATCTGATTTATTTAGTGATACCATCATTGCCCTTACCGGTTGGATTTGCTCTGGCGGCCATTTTGGCACCGACAGATCCTGTGGCCGTCCATTCCATTTCTAAACAGGTCAAGCTGCCTGATAACATCTTACACTTGGTCAGTGGTGAGAGTCTGATTAATGATGCCAGCGGTTTGATAGGTTTCAAGTATGCTTTAGCGGTAGCCGTTACAGGGTATTTTTCAGTTTCACAGGCTTTGGGCGATTTCGTTTATATGTCTTCTGTTGGCTTGCTTGCAGGTATGTTATTGATTAGCGTAGTGATCTTTATTATTGAATGGCTTGTGGTGAAAGGATTTAATGATGTTATTTTCAATACTGTACTGCAAGTATCTGTTCCATTCATTGTATACCTGCTGACTGAAAAGTATTTGCATGCTTCAGGCGTAATTGCAGTTGTAGTGGCGGGAGTATTTTTTTCATCGAAGAGAGTTTCCTTTAACAGTGTTCAGCCAGAAATAAATTTAGTTAGTGAACGAATGTGGGAGATTATTGTGTACTTGCTTAATGGGACCATGTTCACTATTTTGGGTGTAGAGTTGCCCGTCGCAACTATGGGGACGATTAAGAATGAAAGAATAAGTACCTTCAAGGCTATTTTTTTAGTTTTTGTAGTATGGTTCATTTTATTAGCAATACGTGTAATCTGGACATATTGTTACCAGTTGTTTGGACATGAAAAAAGCATAAAATCATTTCGGAAACGATTTAAAGTAGCTATGCTGTCAGGTTTGTCTGGTGTTAGGGGTGCCATCACAATGGCGGCCGCGTTGACGATCCCCTTACATACACTTTCTGGAGATGCATTTCCTGAAAGATCATTAGTGTTATTTATATCAGCGGGAGTCATCATTTTGAGTATGGTGATGGCAATTATTACCTTACCGATGATTGCGGGGCATACGCTTGAGTTGGAGACCCGTGGCGGTGCAGTTATTATGGATGAATCAGATGATGATGAAGACGAGAAACCCCACATGATTAACTTGAACCAGGCTAAGCTGTATATTTTAAAAAGTGCTGTTCGAAGCTTGGAAGAACAAAGACGGATGAATAATCAGCTTGCTGTTTATCATTTGATTCTAGAGTATCAGTATATGATAAAAAGTATTGAAAATGACGAACGAGGTGAGGCGGAGGCTCTGGCTGCTACCACCGACGAAATAGAGTTGCGTAAGGTTGCACTTAAGGGCCAGATGCTTGAATTGAAACGTTTGTTTAGGACAAATCAAATCCATAAAAAATCATATACGAAATCCAAGAAAAATATACTTAGCCAATTAAAAAATGTTGATCATATTGCACGTGTAAGGCAGACGTGGCTTTTTCCAACAGTCGGTCAGTCTTTTAGAAAAGCCATGCGTAGGATTAGTTTATGGAATGGAGTTAGACAAGATGAAACCTACGGTGTGGAAATGCGCTTTATTGAGCGAACTTTGGCTAAAGCAGCAATTAAATCATTGTCAGAGTATTTAAAAGACCCAAATGTTAATGAAAAGTCCTTCAATCGTGAAGTAATATATCATTTAATAATCGGCTATCGGAATATAATTGAAAAACAAAAAAGTGGAGATGTATTAGGAAAAAAAGAATATCAAGAACAGGTACGCAGATTAAGATTTAAATCAGTAAGCGCACAAAGATTGTCATTACAATATTTAGTTGAGCAAGGCTATATTACACATCAGGTCGCTATAAAATTGCAGCAGTACATCAATCATGAGGAAAGTTTGATTCTACGTTCGAGTGGTTTGAGTAATGATGTGGAAGAATGACAAATAGATGTGGTCTAGATGTTGTAGTGTGATAGTTAGGCTTAAATAGGTCAGTGTTTATAAGTTAAATAAGGCTGGGACAAAAGTAATATTTTGTCCCAGCCTTATTTAACTTAACCTGTGTTGTGTATGCATTAATATAAAAAAATTATCCTGATTTGACGCATTTACACAGGATTTAGCAAACTATCCCCTTATGAATCAAAATTTTTAATTAACAGTAATATGCAAATGAAATCCCCATGCATCATGGCAAAGCAACCGTTAAGCGCTTTTTAGATGTAAAAGGATCTTAGACCGCATTGTTTTCTGTCTGTGTAGTCTAACCAATCTTAACTAACATATTTCGAAAGCTACAAAAAACATCTTAATCAAGATATTTTTTGTCTTGTTCATTTAATGAATAATGAGCAATAGAAAATGTCCCCCATAAAATCATTTGAACAATGAACATAAAACCAACGAAAACTAGCATTCGTGGGCTCCACATAATAACTAACTGATGAATCACCCACTCAGGATTCATAAAAAGATAGGCTGTGTGCAACCTCAAAAAGCGGCCAACATACACACCAATCGATGAAATAAGCGTTAAAGTCAAAATAAGTACAGGTTTATATAATCTTTCCTTAAGTTGAAAACGTACTAGAATCGAGTTAGTGATATGGTCTAAACTCCAAATCCCCATAACAGAACAAGCAATAGCGCTAGAGATCAAGTTCGTAAAGTTTAACCACAAGTGGAGGTTGAACTCCATTAGCCCAGTAGCATGATTGTAAGGGTCAAGCATGGCTAGGTGAAAGAGATCAGTTAAAACATATGGTGCATTTGGATAAAACAATATCCACAAGACAAAGAAAGAATAAAAAAATAATTTTGATCTTTGGGGGGTGATATGCATTGCTAGTTCGATGGGGATGTACCCGAGAAAGGTATTTAACAACAAGAAACTATAAACACCATTTTCAGAATACACAGTCGTATAAATATAAAGCATAAATAAAATAAAACTTATACGTACTACCCATTGGTACTTTTTTGACATAAAATCACCCATTCCTTTTATGACTATATTGTAACAAATTGATTCTTCCAATCCGAGCTTTAAATCTGTAATTTGCCATTATCTTAATTTTTATTTACAAGCAAAGAGAATATAAAGATAACGTGATATACTTAGATTATAATCTTTAGGGGGTAAATTTATGTCCGTAAACTGGGCCGAGTTAGTTTCTTGGAAAAATGCAATTAATATTTTGGATATTCTAGTTGTCTGGTATGTCGTATATAAACTAATGATGCTTTTAAAGGGGACAAAAGCAGTCCAACTTTTTAAGGGTGTCGTCATGATTATTATAATTAAATTTGTGAGTTGGTATGTTGGGCTACAGACGGTTTCTTGGATAATGAATCAAGTGATAAATTGGGGGATTATCGCAATTATTGTGATATTCCAACCAGAAATCAGAAGAGGTTTAGAACATCTGGGCCGCGGCTCTCTATTTCTTCATAATAAGAAACAAAACGAAGACGGCAAAAAAATGATTGCCGCACTTGATCAAGCCATCAAGTATATGTCCAAACGAAGAATTGGTGCCTTGATTACAATTCAGATGAACACTGGGTTGGAAGACTATATAGAAACAGGAATTCGGTTAGGTGCTGATGTTACAGGCGCATTGTTGATTAATATCTTCATCCCCAATACACCGCTGCATGATGGTGCTGTTATTATTAAGAATAATAAAATCGCCGTTGCGGCTGCTTATCTCCCTTTGTCAGAAAGTAATTTGATTCCTAAGGCACTGGGTACAAGACATCGTGCCGCAGTTGGAATCAGTGAAGTGACTGATGCCTTAACAATTGTTGTTTCTGAGGAAACCGGTGGTGTCACGATTACAAAGAATAACGAGCTCTTACGTGATTTAACGCGTGAGGATTATATGAAATTATTGGAGAAAGAGTTGATTATTGCACCAGAACCTGGCAAGGGTAATCGATTTGTAATGCTCTTTGAAGAAATGTTCAAAGGGGGGAAAAGGCGATGAATCTTAACAAGTTATTGGATAACCGTGTTGTATACCAAATCTTAGCTCTTGGTTTTGCTATCCTGCTGTTTGCGTACGTAAATTCTGATAAGCTGAATACGACGCGTAATGATTCAAACAATACAGATACGACCATGATGTCCTCGGATAAAAGTGAAACTTTGAATGTCGACTTGAAATTAAACGTTAATAGTGATAAATATTTTGTGACAGGGTATCCTTCAAAGGTCAAAGTGAAACTCAGCGGGCCAAATGCTTTGGTAACAACAACGGCTAATACAAGAAACTTTAGTGTCTACGCAGATCTGTCTAAACTCAAACCGGGAACACATAATGTAAAACTGGAGCAGTCGGGGATAAATAAGGATTTAAATTATGAAATTAGCCCGCAGACGATTAAAGTTACTCTTAGTCAGCGTAAGACAGCGAATTTCCCAGTTCAATATAAGTATGACACTGATAGTTTGGCTAGTGGCTATGATGTTGGAAAACCTGAAGCCGATCAGCAAGTGGTGAGTGTTACGGGGGCAAAAAAAGATATCGATGATGTTGCTGAGGTTGTTGCCGCGGTAGAGATCCCACAAGGAACACGTGAGTCAATTACGCGACAGGTTTTGTTGCAAGCTGTCGATAATAGCGGTAAAATTCTCAACGTAGTGATAACACCGCAAACTGTTAGAGTCAAGTTGCCGGTCCACAGCACGAGTACATCCAAAAAGGTGACACTTGATTTTGTTTCAAGCGGCACTGGAGTAAAAGGAAAAAGTTATAAATTTTCAAGTGATGTCAAAGAAGTGACCTTGCAAGGTACTAAATCTGCGCTAGCAAATATTAGCAAGTTGGAAGTTCCTGTTTCGGTAGAGGATGTAGATGATTCTACTGAAAAAACAATAACATTGGAAAAGCCTAACAATGGGATTACAAAAATAACCCCTAGGACAGTTAAAGTTAACGTGGGTGTCAGCAACTCAAGTGATAAGGATGATGCCGTGGAATCATCAGGTGAAACTAGCACCACATCTACTGAAAGAAGTGAGGTACTTTCTTCCACCAGCTCAAGTCAGGAAGAAAGCAGTGCAAAAGAAAGTTCAGCCAGTAGTTCGGATAGTGTGAGTAGTAGTACCAGCAGTTCAAGTACTTCAAGCACTACGAGTACATCAAGCAGCATAAGTAACCAAGATGACGAATAAACTAGTAAAAAAAGTATTGGAAATGAGGATCAAGCAATGAAATATTTTGGAACTGACGGTGTAAGAGGAATAGCAAATGAAGGTCTTAGCCCAGAATTAGCTTTTAAGTTGGGCCGTTGTGGCGGATATGTTTTGACGGAACATGCTAAAAATGAATCTAAGCCGCCTCGTGTTTTGGTAGCGCGAGATACGCGAATTTCAGGGCAGATGTTGGAGCAAGCGTTGATTGCAGGTCTTTTGTCAGTAGGAATAGAGGTCTTTTCTTTAGGTGTTATCACAACTCCAGGGGTAGCTTATTTGATTCGTGTGCAGGATGCGGATGCGGGTGTAATGATTTCGGCATCTCATAATCCTGTTCAAGATAATGGGATTAAGTTTTTTGGTGGTGACGGATACAAACTTTCTGATGAAAAAGAAGAGGAAATAGAACAGCTTCTAGAAAGCGAAAAGGACACACTACCACGTCCGACAGCGCAAGGATTAGGTGTTTTGAATGATTATCACGAAGGGGTACTCAAATACACCCAATTTCTTGAACAAACAATTCCAGATGACTTAGAAGGGCTTCATATTGCTGTTGATGGTGCTAATGGAGCAACCAGTGGAGTTGTTGCACGTCTGTTTGCCGATTTAGGCGCAGAGTTTGATACAATGGCCATAGACCCAGATGGACTCAATATTAATAAAGAGGTTGGCTCCACACATCCAGAAGGACTTTCACGCTTTGTTGTCGAGAAGGGTGCACAGTTAGGTGTGGCTTTCGATGGTGATGGTGACAGATGTATAGCTGTTGATGAATTAGGCAATATCATTGATGGCGATAAAATAATGTTTATCTGCGGCAAGTATTTGAGTCAGCGCGGGCGTTTAAAGAAGGATACGATTGTCACGACTGTAATGAGCAATATCGGACTTTACAAAGCCATGGAAGCAAATGATTTAAAATCAGTCAAGACCAAGGTTGGCGATCGTTATGTTGTCGAGGAAATGAGAAAAAATGGTTATAACGTTGGCGGAGAACAGTCGGGACATGTAGTCTTTCTTGATTTTAATACGACCGGTGATGGGATGCTGACGGCGTTGCAATTAATGAATGTTGTCAAGCAAACGGGTAAAAAGCTTTCGGAGTTGGCTGCGGAAGTTACGACTTACCCACAGGAACTAGTCAACGTTAAAGTTGCTGACAAAAAGGCGGCCCTGAAAAATAAAGCAATTCAAGATGTAATAAAGAAAGTTGAAGCCAAAATGGGAACAGAAGGTCGCGTTTTAGTTCGACCAAGCGGCACAGAGAGCCTGTTGCGTGTTATGGCTGAAGCACCTACTAAAGAACAAGTTCATGAGTATGTGATGGAGATTGTTCAAGTGGTAAAAGAACAACTTGGAACTGAGAACTGATTCAGAAGTGTATTTAAAAGAACAGCTGGATATTAAGATGATGATTGGTTATCCGACAAAAAGACTGCTTGTAATTTGAGCAAGTCTTTTTTTGTAGACTTGAAACAGCAATGTATACATTTGTTAATGTGTAATAATACGTATAAGAAAGTTCACAACGCGAAAAATAAGATAGAGTCCAAAGAACACTAGTAAAAAAAACATTATTCCAAAAAATAAGGGAAGGAACCAATAGGGTGTCTGAAGTAACACTAAGATAGTGTCAAAAGTTTGAATGGTGTCTTCATAATGGTTTATAAACATAAAAACAGGTAACAGAATACAGACTATAATGCTTAGTAAGAAACTTAACATGAATTGCTTTTTATTGATCACTTAGAAGCCCCCCGCGCTCTTATTTACTAGTTTTATTATAAAGGAATCGAAGATTAATTAAAATAAGACAAGATTATTATACTAGTTGACAGCGCTAACTGAAAGCGTTATTATTAACAAGTAAGGTAATTATTTTTTTACCTTTTAATCAATTCTCTTTCTCTCTTATGCTAGGGAGTGTTGTGGAATAATTTCCATGGCACTTCCTTTTTTGGCTTGACTATTGTGATTGACAGTTCGAAGTCAAATTATTTATACTAAGTAGTACTGAAAAAGGAGCGATCAAAGTGGCTAAAAGTCATGAAAGGTTAGATTTAATTGAAGAAATAGAACGAAATGATGGCACAAGGTATTTTGAAGTGTCCAATATGGTTCAAAATGGCCGTGCAGAGTTAGCAGTCCAGCGAGGGTTTATAAAGGGCGTCAGAATTTTGCAGTTAAATATTCCCCGTTCAAGCAGTGTGATTGAGTATGAAAAATACGTAAATGAAAATTTTGAAATGCCTGCAGAGGATTTTGATCACTTTGAGGAGTGGAAAAAAACAGAAGAAATAAAACAGACTGTTAGCCAGATTTTACGTGAAAACCACATTGCGTAATTCGAAGTGCTGATAAGAAGTCTTGATTTTAATTGGGTAAGAAAAAATTTCAGTTGGGTGTGGGCCATAAGTTGATAAATTAGGCACTAATGTGAAACTACAGACATAGCGGGTACGTTACGATGAGTAATTCCAGTTAGTTGGAGAATTTTAACTTATGTAACATATGTACAAAAAATAAATAGCGGAGCTAGGTTAAAATTAAACTTTTGACCTAGCTCTGTTTTTGGCTGGAGAAAAATATATTAACGACCTTAAGTTTTTAATTTATGTATAAATTTGAGGTGCTTTTTGGGACATGAGATACTCACTGTTTTATTTAGAGTTCTAGGTTTATCTTTACACAACCATTACAAAAAGATGTATTTGTTCTTTACAAACAAATATTAGAATACAAATGTAGTAAGGAAAGGAAGATAAAATAATGAAAAATCTGACAAAAATTACCGCATTAATCATTGCAAGTTCAGCTTTGCTTGTTGGATGTGGAAAATCAGGAGCAAGCAACGGTTCTACTTCTAGCTCTGAAGCTTCCGGGAAAATAACAGTGGTGGGTTCAACGGCACTCCAACCTTTAGTAGAAAAAGCGGCTGAAAACTATCAAGCGGACAATGCAAAAGTAAGTATTACTGTTCAAGGTGGAGGTTCAGGGACTGGGCTGAGTCAAGTGCAATCAGGTGCAGTAACTATTGGTAATTCAGATATTTTTGCAGAACAACAAAAGGGCATTAAGGCTGATAAGCTGGTAGATCATAAGGTGGCAGTTGTAGGAATGGCACCGGTAGTCAACAAGGACTCTGGTGTGAAGAATGTTACAATGGCCCAACTGCGCGATATTTTCACCGGAAAAATTACTAATTGGAAAGATGTTGGCGGCAAAGATGAAAGCATTGTTTTGATTAATCGTCCTGAAGGAAGTGGGACACGCGCAACCTTTGAAGCAGCTGTAATGAACGGGCAGTCTGCAAAAAAATCTCAAGAACAAGATTCTAATGGAACTGTTCAAAAGATGGTTGCCCAGACTCCTGGTGCAGTGAGCTACTTAGCATTCTCCTATGTAAAACCAACGATCCAAGAATTGTCAATTGACGGGGTAAAGCCAACAGATGATAACGTCACTAACAATAAATGGAAAATTTGGTCATACGAGCATATGTATACAAAGGGACAACCAAATAAGGTTACAAAAGGATTTTTGAAATACATGACTTCTGATAAAGTACAAAAAGGTTTGGTCAAAGATCTTGGATACATTTCAATTAATCAAATGAATGTTCAAAAAGATGCTAATAACAAGGTTACCTCAAAATAAATGAAAAGATGATTTGAATGACAATTTTATTGTCGATAATACAGATTGTTCTGTTCATATTAACAGCAATTGGGCTGATTGCCTATATGCACCAAGTATTACTATGTTCACAGTTCATCGAGGTTAGCGGCAGCATTGTTATAGTAATAGGAACTATATATCTAATTTGGAAGATAATTAATTAAAATATCAATGGGGGCGAACAAGATGGACTAAAGTTCATTTGGTTTACTCCCAAGTTTTGATGGAAAGGTGTTTTTTTATGGATCCTATTAAGAAAAAAATCCAAAGCAGTTCAAGAGAAACGCGGCAGGATCTTTTGGGAAAAGTTATCACTTATACATGTATTGCATTGATTGTTTTGGTTGTTTTGTCGATTTTTGTCTTTGTTGCTTCAAAGGGAATGGCAACATTCTTTGTCAACAAGGCAAATTTTTGGGATTTTTTGACGGGGAAAAATTGGAATCCATCAATGGTAGACTCTAAGGGGAAACCTATGCTGGGTGCTCTTCCGATGATAGCCGGTTCATTTGGAGTTACTATCTTAGCTGTTTTGTTTGCAACACCTTTTGCAATCGGAACTGCGTTGTATATGACAGAAATCGCTTCACACAAAGGTGAAAGAATCTTGCAGAGTGTCATTGAGCTGTTAGTAGGAATACCTTCTGTTGTTTATGGCTTTATTGGTCTATCTGTAATCGTACCTTTTGTTAGAAATAATATTGGTGGTTCTGGTTATGGAATTCTGTCAGGATCCTTCGTGTTGTTTGTAATGGTTTTGCCGACCGTTACCTCAATGACTGTTGATAGCTTGCGCGCAGTGCCACGTTTTTATAAGGAAGCGTCACTTGCGTTGGGGGCAACAAAATGGCAGACGATATATAAGGTCATTCTACGTTCTTCAACATCAGGAATTTTAACAGCAATTATTTTTGGAATGGCACGTGCTTTTGGAGAGGCACTTGCTGTTCAGATGGTGATCGGTAATGCGGCTGTTATGCCGACCAGCCTACTTTCATCAGCATCGACTCTGACCAGTGTGCTGACAATGGGGATCGGAAATACAGTTATGGGGACAGTAGCTAACAATGCATTGTGGTCGCTTGCATTGATTCTACTGCTGATGTCCCTATTCTTTAACATTGTAGTCCGTTTGATTGGACGAAAGGGGAGGATGTAGGATGAAGATTAAATTACAAAATAAAATCGCGATTAATATTATTAGGATCATTGCAGCCTTGGTCGTTGTTATCCTGCTCTTCTTACTGGGAGATATTTTAATTTCTGGTGTACCACATATTTCATGGCATTTTCTAACATCTGCGTCGCAATCGTTTGCTAGCGGTGGCGGTATCGGTGTTCAGTTATTTAATTCTATTTACCTACTCTTACTGACGTTAATCATTTCATTTCCAATCTCTTTAGGTGCTGGAATTTTTCTTTCTGAATATGCACCCAAGAACATTTTTACTTCAATTGTTCGCATGGCAATTGAGGTGTTGAGCTCTCTTCCCTCAGTGGTAGTTGGTTTGTTTGGATTCTTGCTGTTTGTTGTTCAATTTCAAATGGGATTTTCAATCTTATCTGGGGCAATTGCATTGACTTTCTTCAATTTGCCATTGTTAACAAGAAATATTGAAGAATCTTTGCGAGCAGTTCCTGATTTGCAGCGAGAAGCTGGAATGGCTTTGGGATTGTCCAAGTGGAGAACAGTGACCCGGGTAATTTTACCCGAGGCTCTTCCTGGTATTATTACTGGAGTTGTATTAGGTGCTGGACGTGTTTTCGGGGAGGCAGCGGCTTTGATTTATACCGCTGGCCAAAGTGCAACTAACATCGATTTTGGTAATTGGAATCCGTTTAATGCTGCAAGCCCATTGAATTTGATGCGCCCAGCGGAAACATTGGCTGTACATATCTGGAAGATTAACTCTGAAGGAGTTATGCCAGATGCCAGTGCTGTATCTGCAGGTGCATCGGCTGTTTTGATCATAGTTGTGCTGTTATTCAATATTTTTGCACGGATTATAGGTAATAGCTTGTACCGTAAGTTAACAGCTACAAAATAGGGGGCTAATTGATGAGCATTGAGAAGTATGACTTTAATGAAAAAAATATACTGCATTTTAAGCAAGACAAACATCAAATTGCAATAGCCACACACGTTTTGCAAGTTTATTATGGAAATAAACATGCTTTGGTTGATGGTGATCTTGAGTTTGAACGTTATCGAATAACTTCACTGATAGGTGCATCTGGGTCAGGCAAGTCGACTTATTTGCGTTCACTGAACAGAATGAACGATAATGTTGCTAAGGTTGAAGGTAAGATTATTTATCGCGGGTTAGATGTTAATTCATCCAAAATTAATGTTTACGAGATGCGCAAGCACATCGGAATGGTTTTTCAACGCCCCAATCCCTTTTCAAAGTCGATTAGAGCTAATATAACTTTCGCACTCAAAGAACAAGGGTTGAAAGACAAGAAGAAGTTGGATGAAATTGTTGAATTAAGTTTGAAGGATGCGGCATTGTGGGATGAAGTTAAGGACGATTTAGATAAAAGTGCTTGGTCGCTTTCAGGCGGGCAGCAGCAAAGACTCTGTATTGCGCGAACGATTGCTATGAAGCCAGATATACTTCTTTTAGATGAACCAGCCAGCGCTCTAGATCCTATTTCAACAAGCAAGATAGAGGAAACTCTAGTAGAGTTGAAAAAACGCTACACGATCATTATCGTGACGCACAATATGCAGCAGGCTTCACGTATAAGCGATTATACTGCCTTTTTCCATATGGGACATATTTTAGAATACGGAAAAACAAAAAATGTTTTCACAACACCACAGATCAGAGCGACGAATGATTATATTTCTGGGAATTTTGGCTAGGAGGAACAAATATGGATGAATTTATCACAACGAGCGATGTCCATCTCTATTATGGAAAAAAAGAGGCTTTAAAGGGGATCAACCTTTCATTTCCAGCAAAGGGAATCAACGCATTGATCGGTCCTTCTGGATGTGGAAAATCAACATATCTGCGTATGTTGAATAGAATGAATGATTTAATTCCACAGGTAACAACGACAGGGAGCGTTAAAATCAACGGAGTAGATATTTATAGTCCTAAGACTGATACGGTTGATTTGCGGAAAAAAGTCGGGATGGTTTTTCAACAACCTAATCCTTTTCCATTTTCGATCTATGAGAATGTAACTTATGGGTTGCGGATTGCGGGTGTTAAAGATAAACAGCTCTTAGATGAAAGAGTTGAACACAGTCTAAAACAGGCTGCTGTCTGGGATGAAGTCAAAGACGATCTTCATAAAAGTGCTTTGTCACTCTCTGGTGGACAGCAGCAGCGTGTTTGCATTGCCCGCGTACTGGCAGTTCAACCAGATGTGATTTTATTGGATGAGCCAACGAGTGCACTTGATCCGGTTTCGAGTGGGTTAATTGAGGATATGCTGCTGACTATTAGGGATAAGTATACAATTATTATCGTAACTCATAACTTACAGCAAGCATCACGAATTTCTGACAGAACAGCTTTTTTTCTGAATGGTGAGTTGATTGAAGCCGGTAAGACAAAGAGAGTCTTTTTAAATCCGCAACGTCAAGAAACAGATGATTATATCAGCGGCCGTTTCGGCTAATAGGAGAGTGATTTTATGCGTAAAATTCTTGAAAGACAATTAAAAAATTTGCACCAGGATTTTGCTAATATGGGATTTGATGTTGCGTCGGCAATTCAAAATGCAATAGACGCATTTGAAAGCAATGATAAGGAACTTGCACAAAAGGTTATTGGTAATGATCAGAATATTAATGAGCAGGAGATCTACTTGGAGAGAAAAGCAGCACAAGTTATAGCTCTTCAGCAGCCAGTTGCAAGCGATTTGAGGATATTGATAACGATTCTAAAAGCGAGTTCTGATTTAGAACGTATCGGTGATCATGCTGTTAGCGTGGCACGAGCAGGGTTAAGAATTAAAGAAGAGAAGAAGAATGCATTGATTGAAGAAGCAATCAGTGATATGAGCAAACACGCATATGAAATGCTTGAACAGATAATTCATGCTTATGTGGAAAATGATGAGCAGTTGGCTCGGGATGTAGCTTTGTCTGATCGAAAAACGGATGAATATTTGAAAAAAATAAGAAAAGAAGCTTTTCGTTCAATGCAAAATGATCCTGATTTTATAGGTTCTGGAACTGAGTACATTGTAGTAGCCAGTCATATAGAACGAATTGGAGATTACGTTACAAATGTTGCAGAGTGGATTGTGTACACCAATACCGGAAGAATTACTGAATTAGGTTAAAACTAGTACACTACTTATCATAGATTCTGATGCTGAGATAGTAGCATTTTAATTCTATTTTTATAAAAATTAAAAATCACAAAGAAAACATTGTGCGCGAGGCTATTGGCTTTAGCGCATTTTTTGTATTGTATTTATTAAAATTATGTGATATTTTTAGGTAAATGAGATTGGTTCTCAACTGAATGGAAGTGATAAAAAAATGGAATCTTTGGCAAAGATTGGTAACAAAGGACAATACATTATTGTGGATGTTTTAGGGGAACGTAGGCTGGCGAAAAGACTAGCGGAGATGGGGGTTGCTGCTAATAACGTCCTAACTGTCGTAACTGTTTCAAATAATGAAAGTGGCATGGTAATCTATTTGCGCGGTCAGAGACTTGCAGTAAGTTACTCGATGGCCCAAAGTATAATGGTAAAAGATGTCAATAACAATGACAAGGAAAAACTGGTTTCATTGTCACGTGTAGGGCTTGGAAAATCTGGTGTTGTCAACAAAATTATTGGTAATAAAGAATTGAGAAAAAGGTTAATGGATATGGGGCTTACCAAGAACACGGTCGTTAAGGTTCACCAAATTGCTCCTTTAGGTGATCCAATTGAATTGATTGTGCGTAATTATAAATTAAGCATTAGAAAAAATGAAGCTGATTTTGTATTAGTCAGCGAAGTGGAGGTAATGGAATGACGGTAATTGCACTTGCAGGAAATCCGAATAGTGGTAAAACAACACTGTTCAATCGATTGACGGGCTCAAATCAATATGTTGGTAACTGGCCGGGCGTTACAGTTGAACGCAAAGAGGGAAAATTAAAAAGTGACAAGGCAGTCACTGTTCAAGATCTTCCAGGCATATATTCACTTTCCCCATACACAGCAGAAGAAGTTGTTACGCGCAAATACTTATTGGATGAGTCTCCAAACCTGATTGTTGATACTGTGGATGCAACTAATATTGAACGAAATCTTTATTTGACATTGCAACTGATGGAGACTGGTGTGCCATTAGTACTGGCATTGAATATGATTGATGTTTTAAAGAAGAATGGGCGTAAAATAAACATCAAAAAGCTGTCATATATGCTCTCTGTTCCAGTTGTAGGAATTAGTGCACTGAAAAAAACCAATGTTGATAAGTTAGAAAATGAAATTGAGCAGTCATTGAGCAAGGCAAGAGATTATCCTATTCCTGAGTATGACGAAAGGCTCGAAACAGCTTTAGAGATGATCAGTAATGATATTCAAGGTCTTGTCCCAGCTCAAAGTCTGCGGTGGTACGCAATTAAGTTTTTTGAACGCGACGAACGTGTTTGGGATGAAATCAAGCTTGATGCTACGCGCAAGGAAGATATCGAGCAGGTTATTGAAACCGCAGAAAAACTTTTTGAGGATAACAGCGATAGTATTGTTGTTAATGCACGATATGAATATATTGCACGTATCGTTGACATGTGCGTGATCGACGAAAAAGATTTCACCATGAGTATAAGTGACAGAGTTGATGAAATTGTTACGAACCGCTGGCTGGCTCTTCCAATTTTTGTCGGGGTCATGTGGGTCGTGTATTATTTATCCATTCAGACTATTGGAACTATGGGAACAGATTGGGTCAATGATGTTTTGTTTGGGGAATGGATTCCAAATTTTGCGGATAACCTATTAAAAAGTTGGAATGTTGCACCTTGGATGAACGGGCTAGTTGTTGATGGAATTATCGCAGGTATCGGTTCGGTTTTAGGTTTTGTTCCCCAGATAATGATGCTTTTTCTTTGCTTGGGTATTTTGGAAGACTGCGGTTATATGGCGCGTATTGCGTTTGTGATGGATCGTATTTTCCACCGGTTCAATCTTTCAGGTAAATCATTTATTCCGATGCTGATTTCAACTGGGTGTGGTGTCCCAGGAATAATGTCAACAAGAACGATTGAAAACGATAAAGACAGACGAATGACGATTATGCTGACAACATTTATGCCTTGTTCAGCTAAGCTGGTCGTTATTGCAATGATTGCGGGGACGTTTTTCAGGGGCCAAAGCTGGGTGGCGCCTTCTGCCTACTTTTTGGGAATGTTAGCGGTCGTTTTTTCTGGTATCTTTTTAAAAAAGACGCGCTTGTTTGCGGGACCACCGCTGCCTTTTGTCATGGAACTTCCAGCGTATCATTTTCCCAAGCCGAGCAATGTTCTAAGACAAGTTGAAAGCCGAGCTAAAAGTTTTATTCAAAAAGCAGGAACGATTATATTTGCATCATGTGTCTTGATTTGGTTTTTGATGAACTTTAATTTTAAACTACAGATGACAGATGAAAACCAGAGTATGCTACGTTATATGGGGGAATTTGTTGCACCTGTTTTTGCACCTTTAGGTTTTGGAGACTGGCATGCGACAGTGGCTGTAATTGCAGGCTTGATAGCCAAAGAAAATTGTGTAGGAACATTGCGAATATCTTTTGGAGGTGGCAGCACTGCAAGCTTTGCACAGGCTTTGCAGAATACTTATAGTTCGATGGGAGCTTATGCATTTCTTGCGTTCAATTTACTATGTGCGCCTTGCTTTGCAGCTATTGGAACAATGTATAAGGAGTATGGTGATATTAAATGGACTTTGTACGCCCTAGGGTACCAGACAGGGTTAGCTTATTTAGCATCAATGTTAATTTATCAGTTGTCGCAAATCGCACAGTTGCATATTACATCTGAGAGTGTGGTTCTCAGTTTATTCGTGTTAGCTTTAATTGTGTATGGGTTGTTTATCAAAAAGGATGAAAACGAAAAACTTTATAGTGTAGAAAAAATGGCAGTAGGAGGTAAATTATAATGATAGCTACAATTGTTCTGGGGATCGTTATTTTTGGGAGCTTTGGCTATGTGGTTTACACCAGGTTTATCAAACGACAAGGTGCTAAGGGTTGTCATAATTGTGATGATGTGGGCTGCCCGTTAGTCGATCCAGTGAAAGTTAATCAAAAAAGAAATACAGATAGCTAAAAGGTTAATTCACAAAAATCAGCAGCAGAATAATTCGGCTCTTAGGGTTGTAAATATTGTCTTTGTGGATTTACTTTAGTGAAAAAACTTGCAAATATTAATGCTCTTTGTTTGCAAACTGTGTTAGAATATAGACGTACTCGAATGAGTAATATATTTTAGGAGGCTGTTTTATGTCAATCGTAAACGGTAACGAAATCTTTGCTGCTGCTCGCAAAGGTCATTATGCAGTTGGGGCATTCAATATTAACAACTTGGAATGGACTCGTTCTATTCTTGCTGCTGCTCAAGAAACAAACACACCAATTTTAGTTCAAACTTCAATGGGTGCTGGTAAGTACATGGGTGGTTATGAATTATGTCTTAACTTGGTTCAACAAACGGTTAAATCAATGGGAATCACAGTTCCAGTTATCATGCATCTTGATCATGGGAACTACGAAGCTGCTAAGGAATGTATTGAAGTTGGATACACATCCGTTATGTTCGATGGCCATGATTTACCATTTGAAGAAAACTTAGAAAAAACAAAGGAAATTGTTGCTTTGGCTCATGCAAAGAACATTTCTGTTGAAGCTGAAGTTGGTTCAATCGGTGGTGAAGAAGACGGTATCATCGGTGAAGGTGAATTAGCTGATGTCGAAGAAGCTAAGAAAATTGCTGCAACAGGTGTTGATTACTTGGCATGTGGTATTGGTAACATCCATGGTAAGTACCCAGCAAACTGGAAGGGACTTCATTTTGATCGTCTGAAGGAACTTGCAGCTGAAATCTCAACACCGCTTGTATTACACGGTGGTTCAGGTATTCCTAAGGAACAAATTCAAAAGGCTATTTCATTGGGTGTTTCAAAGGTTAATGTTAACACTGAATGTCAATTGGCATTTGCTGATGCAACTCGTAAATATATTGAAGCTGGTAAGGACCTTGAAGGCAAGGGTTACGATCCTCGTAAGTTACTTGCTCCTGGGGCACAAGCTATTACAGATGTTGTTAAGGAACGCATTGATTGGTTTGGTACACCATCAGTTAAATAATAATTTTATTTAAGCTATCAAGGTCTGAAGACAAAAAGTCTTCAGGCTTTTTTTGACTGTGTCAAAAGATAAATTTTAACTTAGCTCCTCTATTTATTCCGTATAAGCGCATTTCATAAGTCAAAATACTTCGTCTACCGTGAATAAATGAATTACGCATAATAATGAACTCGCAGTGTTCGTAATTTTGTGGCAGCCCGCAAATTCTACTAACTTATTCACAATCTCCTCTTTCTACGGTTTAGTTAAGGGCAGAGTGTGAAGAACATTTACCTTATCGGTTGGCCTCTGGGTACGGGAAAAACTCTGACTAACTTAAATGGAAATATTGAATATCTCTGGGATCGCCCTCATAGTTGAACGAGTGTAAAAAAGGCAGTACCTTCCGCTGCTTTTTCCAATTGAAGTATCAATTCCAATAATGTCATGCTTATTTTAAATAAACACCTCCTAAATTATTTAGTAGAACTATGCAGGAATCATTCTCGGGTATTCTAATTTGGACACGGATCTGAAGACCAACATGCTTAAAAAGTAAATTACTGAGATAATGGTGGTAATCAATTTTATGGTTACTGACCCGAAATCCAGAGAGTATATGGGAACTTTAGCTCTATATATTTCGCTATGATGCAAAAAAGCTCTGTAAAATCGGTCTGATTTTACAGGGCTAACCTTGGTAGGCTTTAGTTGCACGCTTCTATGGTACGGTGTGGGTAACTATGGAAAATAAACACGGTTGATACCCCGAATCTCTGCTAGCGCCGCCTGAGTTAAAGTTAAGAAGTGCACAATCTTCTGTATAACATACCACCTTGCAGAGTAAGGGGTGTCAATGTTCAGCAAAAGTTGTTGTTAGCGACGATTCGGATTTAACTTTTTAAACATCGGCTTGTTGTGCGTGTTGCAAATCAATAAGCTTTTGACCAATAATCTTATATATAACAGAATGAACGGAGAATTGTTCAGTCAGAAGAATGAGCTCATCTTTGTAATTGAAATTAAGTGTTGCATCTTCTAAGTTGATTTTTTGCAAGGTTGAGTTGAAAAGATTTGCAAAATAGCTGTAAGATTCTTCAATAGTGTTATTTTTTAAAGATTGCGTAATTCCGTCTCGAATAGTTTCGAGTGGATAAATTGATTTTAATAAACTGATAACAACTAATTCGGCTAGGTTAGAAGTAGTATATTTTTTTTTAGTTGGACGCTGCATGAGCCTTTTTTGACATAACTGTTTATCATCGAGGGGGTTATCTCACTTTCTAATAATGGTGAGAGATACCGGTTCCCTAGACTAACCAATTGGTCCATATAAAGTTCTAAATCAGGAAACTCATCCCATAACGGAAGTCTTATTTGACTAAACTCTTCCAACCATTTCTTAAATTGACCATCATTCATTTTTTATGCCCTCACTCAAATATTTTTTCTTACATCAAATAGTTAATAATCTTATTATAACATACCAGTTCAGCATAAAAACGATGCATGTTTAATGTTATAAACGTATTTTTTTATCATCTAGACTTGAAGACTACATTATGTTGATTAGTGAGCTATAATATATTACAATAAAGACAACGGGTTAGGAAGGACTTGAATAAGATGATGTTGAACAAAAAAGAACGTTTGCTGAATGAAATTTGGAGTGGTATAACGCACGGAATTGGCTTGATCCTGAGTGTTATCGCGCTTGTTCTGCTTATTATAAAAGCTGTTGCAAGTCATAATTTGTTATATTTAACGGCGTTTATCACTTATGGTGTTTCATTAATGGTATTATATGCGGCATCGATGCTTTTCCATTGCCTGTATTTTACAAAAGCACAAAAGGTTTTTAGAGTGTTAGACCATTGTAGTATATTTATGCTGATTGCTGGAACATATACACCATATTGTTTGCTTGCGATAGGCGGACTTAAGGGCGTTCTTCTGTTGATTTTGATTTGGTTTTTAACAGTTGCTGGAATCTTATTTCATATTTTTTCCAAGGGAAGAAAACAAAAAATTGAAACGATTATTTACGTTATCATGGGTTGGCTATGCTTACTAGGAATAAAAAATCTTCTTTTGACCTTAGGATGGAGTGGTTTTACGCTTCTGTTAGTAGGTGGAATAATGTTTACGCTAGGTGCATTGGTTTATAGTATAAAGGGTGTTAAATATGCACATGTATATTGGCATCTATTTGTTATTTTGGGTTCAGCATCAATGTTTTTTTCAATTTATTGCTACATTTAGAATTTAGAACAAAAATAGAATTATTTTGAGCTAAGCTGCTGAGAAAACAATATTATCACTTCAAAATTAATTTATTGTATAATGAAAATGTGTTGACAGTTTGTGTGAACCAGGACTTAAGTTTGAATTATGAGCATAGTTATCAGTTGTTGACTATACATATTCTTCACGCTTAAGGGAAAAAGTGACTGTTGAAATACATGTATGAAACTAGGGATAGGACAAATATTACTTTTGACTCATTCCTTGTGTCGATGGGAGAGATGAGGTATCGCCTACAAATTTTATGCGGTTGCCCGCGGAAGAAAAAGGGGCATATATACAAAGTGGTCAGAGTGTCTTGAACAAATCAATGGATTCAGCCAAGCGAGGTACAAAGGGTTTCAGGAAAAAGCAGAGGCTGAGGAATGGATTAAACTAATTAATGAGGGTGGAAGTAAAACTAGCATTGTAGGCCACAGCTCCCAAAAAGAGAAAGCAGATATTTTGTTGTGGACAGATGGTGGCTCGCGTAATCATGGAAATAAATTGGGGCAACATGTTAAGAAAAATGATAAGGCTGCTTGGGCATTTTTGATAAAGATGAATACAGATCAGGTTGCACGTTCTGGCGGAGAACTGGGAGCAACTAATAATAGGATGGAAGTGATGGCACTTTTATGTGCCTTAAAATACTTGGTTGAACACAATCTTCAAAACAAGTCTATATTAGCAATCCTTGATTCAAGGTATGTTCTGGATGCGATTCAAAAGGGTTGGGTATTTGGCTGGAAACGTCGCGGATGGAAGACGTCTTCTGGAACAGAGGTGGCAAACAAGGAACTTTGGATGCAGATGACAACACTTCTACCGCGGTTTGAATGTTTGGCTTTTCAATGGACAAAAGGCCATCAAAAAAATGAAGGAAACATTTTTGTGGATCGACTTTTAAATGAAACAATGGATAAAATGGATTGAGCAGGAGAAAAAGTTAATGGAAACAATAGTGGTTGTTGCGCATCCTCGGCTCGAAGATTCAGGGACACAGCGTTTTTTGAAAGAAGCAGTATCTGATTTAAATTATGTTGTTTGGCATGAGTTAAGAGTAAATTCAGCTGGACATTTTGATAAAATAGCTGAAAAAAACAATTTACGAGATAAGGACAGAATTATTTTTCAATTTCCGTTGTATTGGTATTCTGCCCCGGCGCTTCTAAAACAATGGATAGACGAAATTTTCGATATGACAGATGCAGCATGGTTGCAAAAAAAAGAATTAGGCATAGTCGTTTCCTTGGGACAGCCATTAAGAGAATATCGTCTCGGTGGACGAGAAGGAATAGCGCTCTCTGAACTGTTGAGTCCTTTCAAAGCATTTGCTAAATACTTGGGAATGACTCTGATGCCGCTTTTTATCGTTGAGCAATTTTCTTACCAAAATGAAAAACAGCACCAGAAATTGATGATCAATTACCAGCAATTTCTTGAATTACCGCGTGCTTTTGATTTTGACCAAAAGCAACGATGGTTTGAAAATAAATTAAAGCAAAAATTGGAAACGTGCAGTGAAAATAAGGGTGACTTAGAGAAAATATTAGAAGAATTTACAGAACGGCATGATCAACTGAGTGATCTAAAAAACGAAATAAATTTAATAAGACGGAAGGATGATTATTATGGAGAGCCATAGTGATTGGCTTATTCAGCGTTTGGATGAAGCTGCAGACAGTAGTATGAAGTATGAAAATCGTGCCTTTTTCAGGGCAATGGCTGCAACCGCACTACAGCAGTCTAAGCGAATAGAGCAGGCTCAAGGTGAAATGGATGGCAGATTATGGAATCCTAATCGCTGGTGACATGAAGAATAACGCAAAAAAAGCGGTGAACAGTAAATGCTGTAAATGGAGTAGCTATTTTTGATGCATGTGGAAATAGTCAGAGGTAAGCCCAAAATGTTAATAGCAAAGCTAAGTCGCCTACTGAAATATTTGAATTGAAGTAGTTGGAATAATTCGTTTTTCATTCAAAAAACAAATTAAAAAATCATCATTTTAGTTTGTTTTTTGTTGAAAGGCGAATTATTTTTGCTATAATTAAAATGTTTAAAAAGAAGGGGAGTTTGTTGATTATGAAAAAGTTCTTCAAGCTTGAGGAGAACAAGACTAATGTTACGACAGAAGTACTAGCAGGTCTGACGACCTTTTTTGCTATGTCGTACATATTATTTGTAGCACCAAATATATTGGGATTGACGGGAATGCCAACGCAGGCCATCTTTTTAGCGACCATTATTTCTTCAGCCGTTAGTACGCTGATCATGGCATTATTCGCTAATGTTCCATATGTGCAAGCGCCGGGTTTAGGATTGGCAACATTCTTTACTTATACAGTTGTTTTGCAGTTAGGTTTTTCCTGGCAGCAGGCTTTAGCATTAGTTTTCTTATGCGGAGTCATTAATGTTATTGTTACGGTAACAAAAATTCGTCGCTTGATAATAAAATCAATCCCAGATGTTTTACAACATGCCATTGGTGGTGGAATAGGGATTTTTGTTGCATATATCGGGGTAAAAAATGCGGGTTTTCTGAAATTTATTACAGACAAAGGTGGAATCCTCTCTATTAATGGCTCAGCTTATGATGCAGGGGCGACACATTTTAAAGGAGGAGTTTCATCAGTTGTTTCTAATAGCAGTGTGACTCCTGCACTGATTAACTTCAATCAAGCTGCTCCTTTGTTAGCTTTGATAGGTCTCATAGTCATGATCTTTCTCGTTGTAAAAAATGTTCGTGGGGCAATTTTGATTGGAATCATTGTGACTACGATTATTGGTATACCAATGGGAGTCACACATACTGAACTAATTGGTGGAAATTCACTGGGCGCATCCTTCCAACAACTAGGAACAACTGTTGGCGCTGCTTTTGGCCCTAAGGGGATGGGATCGCTTTTTGCCGAACCTGGCCGTTTACTTTTAGCAGTAATGACAATCTTTGCTTTCAGCTTGACTGATATTTTTGACACTATTGGAACCTTTATTGGTACGGGTAAAAGAACTGGCATTTTTTCAGTGCAAGATGAAAAAGAGTTTTTTAATGGTCATGGTTTTAAATCAAAAATGGATCGCTCACTTTTTTCAGATGCAATTGGATCAGTTATATCAGCTATTTTTGGAACATCAAATGTGACAACTTTTGTTGAAAGTGCTTCTGGAATAGGCGTGGGAGGAAGGACAGGTCTAACTAGTCTTGTTGCAGCCGTTATGTTTTTACTCAGCAGTTTGCTGGCTCCATTCATTGCAATTATCCCAGGCGTAGCAACTGCCCCTGCTTTAATAGTAGTGGGTATTATGATGATGGCCTCATTTAAGAATATCAATTGGAGTAACTTGGAAGATGCTATCCCAGCATTCTTTGCTTCTGTTTTCATGGCAATATGCTATAGTATCTCTTATGGAATCGCCGCTGGCTTTATCTTTTATATAGCTGTTAAACTTGCTAAAAATAAGTTTAAAGAAGTTCATCCAATGATGATTGTTTGTACCTTACTCTTTATCTTAAATTTCATTGTATTAGCAGTAATTGAATAAAAAATAAAAATATTAATGTTTCTTAAATTCAAGGGCTAAACAAAGACCTTGAATTTTTTTTCGATTAGGTCTACCTTAGTGAAGGTGAAGTGTGGCGAGTTATTAAAATTGTTTTAACTTTGTAGGCATAATATTTTTTTTAAATTGGAAAGATTAACCTTTATTTCAAAATATGATATGCTTAGTGCTACGTGTACAGGTTTGAATTTTGATGAGGTGATTAAAATTAAGCATAAAAGAATGTTAATTGCAGGTGCAATAGGCATTATAGGTATTATTATTGGTAGCAGTTACACGTATTACCGAATGACCCATTTCAATCAAAACGTTGAAATAAATGGTGTCAATGTTGGTGGACTGAATAAAAAACAGGCGACAAAGAAACTTAAAGGTAAGAATGTCAGCAATGATGTTTATCTAGACAATCAGCTTTTTTATCGTGGTAAAAAAACTGTTTCAGGATTTTCGAGTAAGGATCAAGAAAAAGTACAGAAGCTTTTAAAAGAGCAATGGACTTTTTGGCCATCCGCAGCAAAAACTAACTATAAGGCTATTCCAAGTAAAATAAGTGACTACCGCCAAAATAAAGTTCGAAGAGCGGTTGTTTCTAAGTTGAGAAGTGAAAATAGAAATAGGAAAAAAGCAATTGATGCGAAAGCAGTTTTGAGATATGGAAAAGTTGGAATAGACAAAGCCCAAAAGGGAGATCAATATGATGTGAAGCAAACCTTAAAGGCTTTTGATGGGCAAAAGTATGGTCAAAATGTTTATTTGAAAAAAGCAATAGTTCAGCCCTTAAGTGCTTCAAGTAAAACGGTGCAACGTGAAAAGAAGATGCTGGAAGAACTTGCTGCCAAAAAAGTGGAGTATACGGTTCAAGACACTAAGCATGTTCTTGATGCAAAACAGGTTTTGAAGCAAGCAACATATGTAAACAATAAGTATCAAATTGACCGTACTGGTATTGATGAAAAAATTGATGAAATAAATAAAGAGCAAGCCACATTGGGGAAATCAATCGGATTTAAAACTCATAATGGGCAGAACATCAATATTGCTGGAGATGGTACTTATGGTTGGGCAATAAAAAATAGTGATGCGACCACACGAGTAGTTAACGCTTTCGAAAAAAGTGGGAAAACAACGCAACTTGAGGCCAAGCCGGATATTTATGGCAAGGGCTATCTAACATATGGAACGGGCTACGGAAATACGACTAATGGTGGTATAGGGAATAGCTATGCTGAAGTTTCGATCGCGGATCAGCACTTGTGGATATATAGGGATGGTAAAGAAGTTGTTTCAACTGATGTTGTGACCGGAAAAGCCAGCACGCATGAAGACACGCCAAAAGGCCTATGGTATGTAATGTATAAAGAATCACCTTCTGTTTTAAAGGGAAGTGAATCTGGGAGTGCAAATTACTCTGTAAAGGTAAATTATTGGGCACAGTTTACTAATGGCGGCTGTGGTTTCCATGATGCAAGCTGGCGTAAGAACTGGGCAAGTGATGCCTATGTGAATGATGGCTCGGGAGGATGCGTTAATACACCTGTCTCACAAATGAAAAGTGTTTATGACAACTTAGAACAAACCGAAGCAGTTGTCGTTTATTAACCAGCAAAAGTCAGTTTTTTGTAGCGAAATTAAAAACTTTCATGGTAGACTGATCTATGGTAAAATCATGCTATGGGGATGTTTTGGATTCGACAGGTATAGGTCGAGCTTAAATTGCGCCTCGTAGTTGCGCGACGTAAAGACGCTCAGTTAAATATAACTGCAAAAAATAATAACAATTCTTACGCTTTAGCTGCTTAATAACAGCTTAGTGTAGATCCGCCTAGCATCGTCCATGTGTTGGTCACGGGTCTTAAATTAAGTGGACTCACGCCTAAGGCTCACACCTGAAGCTGCTGGAAGAGAGTAATCAGGTTAGTTGTTGATGCTGGCCATGCCATTCGGCGTAATCGACAATGAATTTCAAATAGAATGACTATGGGCGTAGAGGTTTAAGTGACGATATGCTTGGACGCGGGTTCGAGTCCCGCCATCTCCATAAGATAATAACTATACAGTAGCTAAAAAGGTCCATGTACGGGAGCAGAGCTTCAGTACATGGACCTTTTTTGTGTTTGTTTATTGATTTTGAAGGCAAACATTATCAGTTTAAGTTATAATTCAGCGGTCTGCAGCAGTATCGGCTGAGGATGAACTTGGTTGGCTACTTGCATCAAGCGATGAGGACGCACTGGATTCATTTTCTTCATTCGAATCAGTAGTATTTAATTCGGGTGCATCTGACGAGTAATTATCAATAGTTGTTTTATTACCGTTGCGCGACCAAAGACTAGTTGATTTTGTACCAAGTTGTTGCTGAATTTGAGTGATTTGTCCAAAGTCATTCTTATAATCATAATTTTGTGGATTTACAGGTGTAAAACCGTTTGGAACATAAAACCGCAAAAGATTTTTGTTGTTCAACGAATCTGAGAGTGATAGTTCTGTATTGACCTTTGTACTTTCGTTTTTGACCTTGTTTTCCAGTGTGGTTGATGGGTGGGTTATCTGAAGCCCAGTTTTGTTATCGTAAATATTTCCATCAACTACAGTGTAGTTAGGTGTGATAAAGTTCTCGTTTCTAAATGCTACAACTTGATCATGTTGTTTTGAGAACAAGTCTGTTCCAAATTGGATATACGAACTGGTGTCTATTCCAACCAAGTGAAGCAGGGTGGGAAGAACATCTATTTCACCACCATATTGCTGTTGAATCCCACCATTTTTCTGTCCAGGAATATGGATCATAAATGGAACACGTTGCAACTGTGTATTATCGAAGTCAGTCCATGTAGAAGAAGACTTTCCTAATAATGATGCTAGTTTCAAATTACGCGAATTAGAGATCCCATAGTGATCACCATAGAGCACGATCATAGAATTGTCATATAGCCCACTCTTTTTCAAGTAATCAAAGAACTCTTTGACTGACTGATCAAGGTAATGAGCTGTCACGAAGTAATTGTCTACTGAGCTATCTCCGGTATTAGCTGGTTTGAAATCGGTATTTTTTTGATCTATCGTATAAGGAAAATGATTTGAAACGGTAATGAATTTTGCATAGAATGGTTGCTGCAACCGTTCCAAATACTTGACCGAATCATGAAATAGTAACTTATCTTTCAGGCCGTATTCAGTGAGGTTATTAGAAGTGGTGTTAAAATAACTTGCATCAAAGAAATACTGGTAGCCCAAGTTTTTGTAAACACTGTTTCGATTCCAAAATGACCCTTTATTGCCATGGAAAACTGCACTGGAATAGCCCTCTTTTTGATTTAAAATAGCCGGTGCACCTTGAAACGTATTATCAGTTCCGAGAGCGGAAAATAGCGAACCTTGCGGTAAACCATAAATGCTTGTTTCTAACATATTTTCAGCATCTGATGTTTTACCTTGGCCTACTTGATTAAAGAAATTGGCAAAACTGTAAGTTGATTTATCATTATACAGACTATTTAAGAAGGGGGTGACTTCTTTCCCGTCAAGGCGATAATTGATCAAAAACTGTTGAAAACTTTCCAGATGAATGACAATGATGTTTTTTCCCTTTGCTGCACCGAACATTTGTGAATCTGGTTTTGCATAATGCTCTTGCGTGAAGGTGAGAACTTTGTTTAAATCCGAACTGCTCGCCTCACTGCGAACATGATTATTTTTTGCAGTTTTAATACCGTCGTAAAAAGTAAAGGAATCAATGCCAAGATATTTCACTAGGTAATTACGATCAAAAGTTCGCGAAAGAAGTTGCGGCCGATTAATCTCACCTAAAGTAAGGTTCAGAAAAACTAGTAAAAGTGCAAAAGATGATACTGCAACAGCTTGCTGTTGTGGCAGGGGTTTCTTATCAAACTTAATAAAGCGAGTGGCAAATGCGACTATGACTAAAATGAAATCAAACACCATAATCAGATCTTGTGGTTTTAGCAATGCGAAGGAACTAGAACTTAGGCCCTCTGATACAGAAGAATATCCAAAAATAACATTCATTGTCATAAAATCAGTAAATTCCCGATAATAAATGACATTAAAGAGAAGCAAAGCCGAATTAGCAGTATAAAGTAAAAATAAAACTAAATATGCAGGAACGGGTCGTTTAATATATAAAGAAGCACTAAAAAGCAGCACGGTTGTGGCGATGGGGTTGAAGAATAAAACCGCATACTGGTATAAGCCTTCGACACCTAGTCGAAAGTCAATAAGGTATACTAAAACTGTTTTTAACCAAAAAAGAAAGACCATTAAAGAAAAAAGGCCCCAGCGAGTGCTAAGATAATTTCTTGTTCTTGATAGGAACACGGCATAAACCGTCCTTTCCGAGTGAATTCAACTAATGCTTAATTCTAAACCATTGGTTAAAATGAAGTCAATTTACCTACAGTATATTATAAAAGTTTTACAATGTTTGGGACAGCAGGAGCTAACAATATAGTTAAAATAATCAGATTTAGAGATAATCAACTGCTAAATCTGGTATGATAAAGGATAGTATAGAAATTTTTTAGATTTGAATAGGAGAACAAAAACTTGAAATCAATCGAAATAACGAATGAAGCAGCGCGCAAATACAAAGATGGGTATCCCAGATTGGATGTTAAGGACTTTTCAGCACCTTATCAAGGGACCGACGGTGAATTAATTAAGTTAGTAGTTAGAAATCAATTTGTAGCATATGCATATTTAGCTAAACAACGAAATAGTGATGGCTGGGTGCTTACGACAGAAGAAAAATATATCGATGAGAACTTCTTTCGAAAATTATTTACAATGGCGCAAATCAAAAGAGCGGATTTCTACTATTCTGAGGAAACAAATGTATTTCGGTTCTTCAATGGAGTAGGCGATGGGTTAGGTGGACTAACGATCGATTATTACGCTGGCTATTATGTCTTCACATTTGATAACAAAGGGCTATATCAACACCGCAGTACACTTTACAGTGCATTTGAAGCAGCAATTAAAGACTATGAGGGTATTTATGAAAAATTGCAGTTTAATGTTCAAAAAAATGCGTTAAAAAATAGACATGTGAAAGGCGAGGTTGCACCTGAAACATTGGAAGTTGAGCAAAATGGTGTTAAATACCTGGTGTATCTAAATAATGAACTTAGCAATTTTGCGCTTGATAAACGCGAATTATTGGCTGATTTAAAAACGAAATATGCAGCTGAAAAAATTGTATTTTCAGGTTTCAGTCGCAATGGTTCTGTCGGAGCGAACGCAATGCTTGGTGGGGCATTTAAGACAGTGAATGTTGACTTAACGCTTAAAGCAGGTGAGCGGCTGAAGAAACAGTTTTTAGCAAATGGAATCGATCCAGAAAAACAAGAAATTAGAACAATGGACGTTCAAGGGTACCTTGACTATGCATTTAATCATCATATCGAATTTGACGTAACTTTTTTGGATCCTCCTGTGTTTGTACGTTCCAAGAAAAGAACATTTAACTTAAGTAAGGACTATCCTTCATTGATTGAAGCAGCACTCAAGGCTACCAAAAATGAAGGGCTCTTGATTTTAACAGCTAATTCGGCGAGCCTGTCTCTGAAAAAATTAAAAGAACAGCTTGAGAATGTATTTACAGAGCACAATAGCCGTTTTGAAATTTTGCATACCTATCATTCACCACAAGATTTTGCGACATTAAAACAATATCGGCAGAGTGATTATTTTAAAGCACTGATTTTGAGAATTTACCGCTAAGCATTTTTTGGTATTTCCTTGTCTAGGGTTGTGATAAACTGCTATAATATCTAACCACAGAGAGAAAATGAGAAATGAGGTATTACAAATTATGTTAATCGCACTTATCCCTGCTATTGCGTGGGGAAGTATTGGTCTGGTCAGTGGTAAGTTAGGTGGTAATGCAAATCAGCAAACTTTGGGAATGACCTTAGGGGCCCTTCTTTTCAGCTTGCTCACAACGATTATTTTTTGGAGTCATATTCAGAATTATTTATCGCTCAAGGTTGTTCTCGTTGGTTTAGTTTCGGGCTTATTTTGGAGCCTAGGTCAGAATCAACAGTTCCATTCAATGAAAGCGATTGGAATTTCGAAGACAGTCCCTTTGTCAACGGGGTTACAATTATTATTCAATGCATTAGCGGGGGTCATCCTTTTTCACGAATGGCGCACAGGAGACCAAATAGCATTAGGAACGACGGCACTGTTTATTTTGATCGTTGGGGCTACTTTAACTTCTTTGAGGGATAATAAAGCAGCGACGGTGAAAAAGCGCAGTGAAAAAATTGGTGCGGGTGTCAGTGCTTTGACCTTATCTACAATTGGATATGTGGGATATACTGTAATCGTAAATTGGGCGGGGGTTGATGCCAAAGCAATGGTTTTACCTCAGGCTTTTGGAATGGTCATTGGTGCAAGCTTATTTGCGTATGGTAAAGACGCTTTTCAAAAAGAAACTTACAAAAATATTATTACAGGTTTGGTCTGGGGAACAGGAAATATTTTCATGTTTCTAGCGATCCCAGCGGTTGGTCTTGCCATCAGTTATTCATTTTCCCAGATGGGAATAATCATTTCGACATTCGGTAGTATTTTATTACTGGGCGAGAAAAAAACAAAAAAAGAACTTGTATATATTACGATCGGTTCATTAATGATAATTGTTGGTGGAGTTTTATTATCACGTCTTTGAAAATACGGTATTGAATGAAATACGATTAAGCGCTTTATTGTTGCTAAATTGTGTGCTTTTCTAAGTTTTTAAAAGTGTGTTATTAAGTTGTTATACGGTTGTATTAAGTAATTTTAAGTATAAATCATAATTTATCGTCAAAAAGTGCTTACAAGTTAGTTAATTTATTGTATAATGATAGCGGTTAGATAATACGCTAAAGGGGAGATACTAATGGCACATATAGCATTTGACAGTTCAAATTTGACAAAGTTCGTTCAAGAAAACGAATTGGGTGAAATGCAGGCACTTGTGACAGCAGCTGATACCGAGTTACGTGAAGGAACAGGTGCGGGCAATGATTTTCGTGGTTTCTTGAACCTACCAGTTGATTATGATAAAGAAGAATTTGCGCGTATTAAGAACGCAGCTAAAAAAATTCAATCTGATTCAGATGTTTTAGTGGTAATTGGAATAGGTGGATCTTATCTAGGGGCACGTGCAGCAATTGAGTTTTTGCATCATGGCTTCTTCAATCTGCTGCCTGCTGAAAAAAGAAATGCACCTCAGGTATTCTTTGCAGGTAATTCAATTAGCTCGTCGTACGTACATGATTTAATTGATTTGATTGGAGACCGTGATTTTTCAGTTAATGTTATCTCTAAATCTGGGACAACAACTGAACCTTCAATCGCATTTCGTGTCTTTAAGAAAAAGTTGATTGAAAAATACGGTAAACAAGGTGCAAAGGAACGCATTTATGCTACGACTGATCAAGCACGCGGGGCATTGAAAAAAGAAGCGGATGCTGAGGGCTATGAAGCTTTTGTTATTCCAGATGATGTCGGTGGTCGTTTCTCTGTATTATCTCCTGTAGGTTTGTTGCCGATTGCGGCTTCAGGGGCAGATATTGATGCCTTGATGAAAGGGGCAGCAGATGCACGTGTTGCGTATAACGAGGCTGATTTGAAGAAGAATGAAGCCTATCAATATGCTGCTTTGAGAAATATTTTGTACCGCAAGGGTTATACAACAGAGATTTTAGAAAACTATGAGCCATCGTTGCAGTATTTCTCCGAATGGTGGAAACAATTAATGGGTGAGTCTGAAGGCAAAGACCAAAAAGGAATATATCCTTCATCAGCTAACTTTTCGACTGACTTGCATTCATTGGGTCAGTATATTCAAGAAGGACGTCGCAACTTGATGGAAACTGTTATCAAGGTTGGCAAGCCTAAGCATGATGTTGAAATTCCAAAAGAAAAAGAAAATCTTGATGGGTTAGGTTATTTGGAAGGCAAGTCAATGGACTTTGTAAATACTAAGGCTTTCCAAGGGGTTGTTTTAGCGCATACTGATGGCAATGTTCCTAATATGATCGTTAATATTCCGGACCAAACGGCTTATACCTTAGGGTACACTATATACTTCTTCGAAGTAGCAGTTGCGATTTCAGGTTATCTGAATGGCATTAATCCGTTCAACCAACCAGGGGTGGAAGCATATAAGCACAACATGTTTGCTCTTTTGAATCGACCAGGATTCGAAGAATTGAGCCAAGAATTGAATGATCGTTTGAAGTAAAAAATAGTCACTTCTTCAGTCATGTTTCTGCGAGTAATTACTGATTTTCTTGGCTGTACAAATTATAATTGATTTGTGTGGCTGAGGATTTTATTTACTGGGCCAAGGAGATAGCAAAGGTCATTTTTCGGCGGTCGCTTATAAATTTAAAATAGCTGCTTGTTTTTCTAGGCGGTACAGAGCTGATTTAATTGACTCTGTACCGCCTAGTTTCATTTGGATTCTTCGTATTTGAAATAATTGGTTACCTGCCGATATTAGGGTGCAAGGTATAAAAGGAAAAGCAGGGCAAGAATAGATATGTGATTTTTAATTGTTAAGAATGATTGCTTTTGTATTATAATGAATGCTAGATTAGTTAACCGCAATAATTGTACTTATTTTCCAATTAGGACATATAGTACAAGAAACAAGTTTTTTTCTGAATGAATAGTTTCTGTTGTGTGTTTAGGGAGGAATTATGAAAAATAAGAGCGTATTAATCAAAGCAGCTATGGGGGCAGCTGCAACCTCATTTTTAGTTAGTGAATATTTGTTTAAATTATCTTTTAAACGAGTTGATTACGTACCTGAAACATCCGAAGAAAAGAAAAAATATGCGGAAAGTTATTGGAGATATGTAACATGGTTTCGAAAAATAAATAAGGAACATTGGTTTTTAAAAAACAAAGATGAAACGGAAAGAATGTCTGCTTATTTCATTCCAGCCAGCGACATCACTTCGAAGAAGGTTGTCATCATTTCACATGGATACAAAGGAAATGGAGAAACAATGGCTAATTTTGCGAAAATGTTCTATGAAATGGGCTTTAGTATCTTACTTCCCGATGATCGTGGGCATGGTGAAAGTGCAGGCAAGTATATCAGTTTTGGGTGGTTGGATCGATTGGATTATTTGCGGTGGCTAAAAAAAGTAGTCGCCAAAGTAGGTGTTGATGCGCAAATCGTTCTTTTTGGGGTTAGCATGGGGGCTTCGACGGTTGCAATGTTAAGCGGAGAAAAAATTCCGGCACAGGTAAAATGTATTATCGCTGATTGTGGATACTCCAGTATCGAAGAAGAGCTAATGTTTTTGCTAAAAAGGCAATTTCATCTGCCCAAGTACCCATTTTATCCGCTTATTGATACGATCAATCATCATCGTTTGGGATATTATCTTGGAGATGTTTCATCTGTGGAGCAGCTCAAAAAGAATAAATCGCCGATTTTTTTTATTCATGGTGAAGATGACGATTACGTTCCGAGTTATATGGCTTTAGAAAATTATAAGGCAACAAATGCCTCCAAAGAATTATGGATAGTTCCCAAAGCAACACATGCAGAAAGTTACTGGATTGACCCAGCAGTTTATAAGCGTCATATTCAATTATTTTTAAGCAAATATTTGGACTAGTTTTATTCTAGAAAGGTGGAGTGGGCAAATGAAAATAGATGGGCATACACATACTGAACTGTGTCCGCATGGGAGTGGAGAACCGGTTGAGAAAATGATCCAAAAAGCCATCATGCAGGGTTTGATCACTATTGTATTACGGAACATGCACCACTACCGCGTGGATTTGATAAAAAATACAGAGGTAGTGAAGAAGGATTGACAACTGCCGCGCTTGCATGGAGTGATTTAGAAGATTATTTTTCATTGACCGAGAAGCTACAAAAGAAATATGCAAAGGATATTCAAATATCTGTTGGTTTTGAAGTTGACTATTTGCCAGGTTTTGAGCGTGAAATAAAAGCATTTTTGGATGAGTATGGAGCACGAACACAGCAAAATATCCTTTCTGTTCATTTTATGCAAGGAAAAGAAAATGGGTTGTGGTGTCTAGACTATACGACCGCCGATTTTGTGGATGGGTTCTCATCGCTGCTGCAAAAACCGCAGCAATTATATCAAATGTATTTGAAACTTATCTATCAATCTGTAACAGCAGATCTCGGACAGTACCGACCCCAACGTATCGGACATATGAGTTTAATAAAAAAATATCAAGATTATTTTAAACTACCAGAATTTTTTGATGAAGCTAATCTTAACTTGATTAAAAAAATCTTAGATATTATAGCGGCCCAAAAAAGAGAACTGGATTTTAACACCGCGGGAATGTATAAACCATATTGTAATGATTTCTATCCAGGAAAACAAATCACAGAATTGGCTGTGCAAAGGGGAATACCGTTCGTATTCGGCTCAGATGCACATGGAATTGATGAAGTGGGTCGAGGGTACCATCTGAAGAATATTCTTGCTAAACCTTGACAACCCCCAAAAATGAAGTTAGAATTAGTTTAATTCAATTTAGTTAATCATTTTTTAATATAATTTAACATATTATGATTAGAAGAGTAGTTGTTGACCGCTTGCTAAGAGAATCCTCGATGCTGGGAAGAGGATGAATGTTAATAATGAAACACATCTATGAATTAATAGACTGAAAGAGTAGTTATTACTTTAATAAGTTTATTCGACTAAGATCGTTATCCTGTTGATTAATTCAACATGAGATTTATTTTGTGAGAAATAAATAAATTGAGGTGGAACCACGATAATTCGTCCTCTTAGCAATTAGCTAAGAGGACTTTTTTATTTTAGGGAGGTAATGATATGCATAAAATAAACTTGCCCTTGGGAACACGCGCCGAATTCGGTGAACGTGCCAGCAGGAAACAAGTATTAGTTAATGAACTTCAAAAAAGTCTAGAAAAAAGAAGTTTTATGAAAGTCAATACACCATTATTAGAGTACAAAGAAGTTTTTGCGAATTTTGATTTAAAACAAATGAGAACCTATCAGTTGCTTGATAGGAATAACAAAACGGTTGTTTTGCGACCAGATTTAACGCTACCCATAGCACGATTGTTAACAACAACCAACATCAAGTTACCACAAAAGCTTTATTATGTTGGGGATCTATTCAAGATAGCAAAGGAACTTTCAGGTCGTAACAATCAAATGACACAGGCTGGAATTGAGCTCGTTGGTTATTCTTCATCGAAAGCTGAGCTTGAATGTCTACTTTTGATCAATCGCATAAGTCGAAAGTGGTTGAACGGTCGAGTTAAGATTGAGATAAGTCATGCCTGTTTTGCTGAAAGTCTATTAACCAATATAACTGCAAGTACGGAACTGAAGAATAGAATAAAACGAGAACTTTATCGTAAAAGGATTCCAGAATATCAAAGAGCAATTAAACAATTTGAAAACACATCAATCTATGGATTTCTGCAAAAATGGCCTCGTCTTTTCGGAGAAGTAGCGGATATCACAAAAATGCTTGAAGGTATAAAACTTCCAACTCAAGCATATTCTGCACTGCAAGAAACAGTCAAAGTTGCAAAATGGATTGCAAAAATACCTGGGCAAAAAGTAATCATTGACTTAAGTACGGCACCACCACAGCGATATTACACCGGAATTACATTCAAAGGATTTGTTGATGATATTCCTGAGTATCTTTTCAGTGGAGGGCGGTATGATCAATTACTGGAAAGTTTTCAAGCTCAACCAGAACCAGCAGTCGGGATGGGAATTGATATTGATTTATTGAGTGAGATCGCCGAACTTGAAAACAAAAAAGAAGACAAAAACTATCTTTTCTTTGAACCGGATCAAACAGAATATGTGTCTGAATGGCTTTTGAAGAATGGCAATTATGAATTGTCATTGGAAGATGATCTTGAAACAGCTAAAGAAAAAGCGTACGAAAAAAACGCCAAGTTATTTAAAATAAACAAGCAGGGAGAAATTGAAAATGTCGTTAAAAATAGCTCTAACTAAAGGGCGTGTAGAAAGAAAAGTTATTCCGTTACTGGAACGAGCTGGGATTGACTGCGAACCCTTGAAAAATAAAAAAAGAAAATTGATTATTCAAACTAATGATGGCAAGCTTGAATTTATTCTAGCAAAAGGCCGGATGTTACGACATATTTGAATGCGGGTGTTGTTGATGTTGGAATTGTTGGTAGTGATATTCTTGAAGAACAGCAAAACGAACAATACGAACTGTTGGATTTAGAAGTTGGCAAGTGTCAATTTGTGTTAGCCTCAACCGCAGTTTTTGATGTGAATAGTCCTGAGCGTAAAATAATCGGTACGAAGTATCCAATTATAACGAAGAAGTATTTTGAGTCTTTGGGACAAGATGTCGAAATTGTTAAGATTGAAGGTTCCGTTGAATTGGCACCACTGATTGGTCTGGCAGATGCAATCGTAGATATTACAGAAACAGGAACAACGTTAAGGGAGAATAATCTTTATGTATTTGACTATCTGAATAAAGTTTCAACACGCCTAGTGGTCAATCGAATGTCACTTAAGCAGCATTCTCAGGAAATATTTACTTTGGTAGATAATTTAAAAAAAGCAGTTTTCGAAAAAAATGAAGTACGGGGAGAAAAGACAAGATGAAAATCTATAATGAATCATTAACTGAAATGAAAAAAATAGTTAGACGTTATACTACACAAACAACTGATTTGGAAGTAGAAAAACAAGTTGCGCAAATTGTTGAGAATGTCAGAGCAAAGGGCGACGATGCACTTAAATTTTATGAAAGTAAGTTTGACGGTGTGGAATTGGATAAATTGCGTATTCCAGATAGTCAAATTGAGAAAGCCTACCAGTCTATTTCGACGGATCTGAAAAATGCTTTAGAACTTGCAAAAAGAAATATTATTGCCTACCACGAGATGGAATTACAGCACGGTTTTGTTGATGCTGCTCAACCGGGAATTATTCGTGGACAAAAAGTAACTCCGCTTGAACGAGTCGGATTATATGTTCCAGGTGGGACAGCTGCATATCCGTCAACTATTTTGATGAACGCTCTTCCAGCTAAAATAGCTGGTGTTGATGAAATTATCATGGTAACTCCACCCCAAAAAGATGGCGTAGCTGCTGCTGTTTTAGCAGCAGCTAAAATAGCTGGTGTAACGGCCGTATATCAAGTGGGCGGAGCTCAGGCAATTGCAGCATTGGCATATGGAACTGAGGCAATTCCGCGTGTTAACAAAATAGTTGGACCTGGAAACATCTTTGTGGCAACAGCAAAAAAACAAGTCTTTGGACAAGTAGCAATTGATATGGTTGCTGGGCCTTCAGAAATTGGAATCTTGGCAGATCAGACTGCGAATGCACGTCAGTTAGCAGCTGACTTGTTGTCACAGGCAGAACATGATAAACGAGCTCGGGCTATCTTAATTACGAACAGTAAGGAATTGGCAGACAAGGTCAGCAAAGAGGTAGAAAAGCAACTTATTAGTTTGCCACGCAAGGAAATAGCAGAGGTTGCGATAAAAGAACGTGGGTTCATTGCAATTATGGACTCAATTGCGGATATGTTTACATTGATGAACGATGTAGCACCCGAACATTTAGAAGTTCAGTTGACTGATCCTATGCAGTATTTAAGTTCAATCAGGAATGCAGGCTCTGTTTTCTTAGGAAAATATGCATCTGAGCCATTAGGAGATTATGTTGCGGGACCAAATCATGTGCTACCGACTGGTGGAACAGCTAAGTTTTCTTCACCATTAGGTGTGTATGATTTTGTCAAAAAAACATCATTTATCCAATTTTCGAAAGCGGCATTAAAAAATGATCTTAAGGCGATCACAACTTTAGCACGAACGGAAGGACTAGAAGCACATGCTCGGGCGGTTGAGTCAAGATTTAAGGGGGATGAAAAGTAATGAGAAGTGCTGAAATTACACGTAATACAGCGGAAACTCAGATTAGTATCAGTTTGAATCTTGATCAGCAGACTGGCATTGAAATTGAAACAGGCGTTGGCTTTTTTGATCACATGCTGACGTTGTTTGCCAAACACGGTCGCTTTGGTTTGAAAGTGACGGCTCAAGGGGATTTAAATGTAGATCCACACCATACGGTTGAAGATACGGGAATTGTTTTGGGGGAATGTTTTAAACGAGCACTCGGAAAAAAAGAACAGATCGAGAGGTATGGAACTTCTTTGGTCCCGATGGACGAAACACTTGGACGGGTTTGTATTGATTTAAGTGGCCGTTCTTATCTTGTTTTCAATGCTGAACTGACGAATCCACGACTCGGAAGTTTCGAAACTGAAATTGTTGAAGATTTTTTTCAGGCTGTGGCATTCAGTACGGAAATGAATTTACATGCCGAAGTATTATATGGACGTAATACTCATCATAAAATCGAAAGTCTGTTCAAAGCTTTTGGAAGGGCAATGCGCCAGGCAGTTACTATCAATCCAGAAATACAAGGAGTTAATTCAACAAAGGGTGTGATTTAAATGATAACACTAGTTGATTATGATGCAGGTAATACGTACAATTTGCAAAAAGCGTTTGCGTATTTAGGTGTTGAAACTAATCTAACTGACGATCAAGACGAGTTACTGGCAAGTGAAGCAATCGTTTTACCTGGAGTCGGGGCATTTCAAAGTGCGATGACAGTTTTAAAAGCAAAAAAACTAGATACAACACTCCAAAAAGCCGCCACTGCGGGAATTCCTTTATTAGGTATTTGTCTGGGAATGCAATTACTATTTGATACTTCAAGTGAGTATGGCATAACTGAAGGGCTTCATTTGATTCCGGGAAATATCATCGAATTGCCGGCGAAAAAGGGATTTAAGATCCCTCAAATGGGTTGGAACCAAAACAACTTGCTGCAGCCTGATTCTGAATTTTCTTTGCTGGAAGATGAATACACGTATTTTGTTCATTCATACTATGCTAAGTGTGACCCTAAATATGTTGTATCGGAAGTTGAATACTCGGTTAATGTTCCAGCTGTTGTGCAAAATAAAAATGTTTTTGGAATGCAGTTTCATCCTGAAAAAAGTGGGCATATCGGGCTTGAAATCTTGAAAACATTTAAGGAAAGGGTGGTGGTTAAATGATTTTTCCGGCCATTGATCTACAGGAAGGTAGAAGTGTACGCTTATTTCAAGGAGATTTTTCAAAAAAAACACTAATTAATAAAGATCCTGTTGAACAAGCAGAAAAGATTAATCAAAGTGGAATTCACCAACTTCATTTAGTTGATCTAGACGGTGCTAAGACGGGAAAACCACAAAACCTGGCTACAATAAAAAAAATTCGTAATCATTTTGAAGGGTTGATTGAACTTGGCGGTGGTGTACGTAAATTTCAACAATTAGAGCATTATTTTGAATTAGGTTTGGACCGAGTTATTATTGGCTCAGCTGCATTGAAGGATCCGGATTTTGTAAAAAAAGCGTTGAAGCGATATGGAAAGGAAAAAATAGTGATTGGTGTCGATGGTACAGATGGAAAGGTGGCCATCAATGGCTGGCTTGAGCAGTCAGAGACATCAATGAAAGATTTAATCGCTGAGATGCAAAAGGCTGGTGCACACCACTTTGTAGTAACTGATGTTGCACGTGATGGAACAATGAAAGGTGCTAACACAGAATTACTTGTGAATCTGAAGAACTTTTTCCCAGCTTGCAATATTGTTGCCTCAGGTGGAATTCGTAATATAGATGATGTCAAAAATTTAATGCGGAATGGTATAGATGACATAATTGTTGGAAAGGCCCTTTATGAGGGTGGGTTAACCTTGAACCAGATTGCAGAGGTGGAGAAGAATGCTGGCTAAAAGAATTATTCCGTGTCTTGATATTGATGATAACAGAGTAAAAAAGGGAGTAAACTTCGTTAATCTATCAGATGTAGGCGATCCGGCAGTGATAGCGGCCGAATATGAGCGGCAAGGTGCAGATGAGCTAGTTTTCCTTGATATTACTGCAACAAATCAGAAAAGATCAACGATGATAGATGTTGTTGAAAATGTTTCACGGCAAGTTTTTATGCCACTGACAGTCGGTGGAGGTATAAGGGATGTGCAGGATATGCAAAAGTTGCTTAAAGCTGGTGCAGATAAAATATCGTTAAACTCCGCCGCGGTTGCTAACCCCCAACTGATTCAAGCTGGTGCACAGAAATTCGGCAATCAGTGTATCGTTGTTGCAATTGATGTCAAGAAAGATCAAAAGACTGGTCAAAAAATGGTTTATACTCACGGTGGGAAGCAGTCAACAGAATTGGATGCGATTGAATGGGCTAAAACAGCTGTAACTTTAGGTGCAGGTGAACTTTTAATTACGAGTATGGATAAGGATGGAACAAAATCAGGTTTTGATCTTGAATTATACCAAGAGATGGCGGCTGCTGTTGATGTTCCAATAATTGCATCTGGTGGAGCCGGCAAGATTACTGATTTTATTGATGTTTTTAAAAAAGCTCCGGTCGATGGGGCTTTGGCAGCCTCAGTTTTCCATTTTGGTGAGTTGACGATACCGCAGGTCAAAGGGAAACTAGCAGCCGCGGGGGTGAATGTGCGATGAGTTATCCTAACTTTGAGAAGGGTCTTTTAACAACTGTTGTAATTGATTCAACGACTCGTGAAGTTTTAATGGTAGCTTGGATGAATGAAGAAAGTTACCATAGAACTCTCAGTACCAAGCAAACATGGTTTTGGTCGCGTTCCCGACAAAAACTTTGGCATAAAGGCGAAGAAAGCGGACATACACAAAAAGTAAATAAAATGACTTTAGATTGTGATGAGGATACATTATTAATTGAGGTAACGCCAAATGGTCCAGCTTGTCACACTGGCATAACAGTTGTTTTTTCAATGAAGTTGAGTTAAAAAATAGGAGGAATTAAAATGCAGGATTTAGAAGAGTTATATCAATTAGTCTTAGAAAGAAAAAACAATCCCAAGAAGGGGTCATATACAGATTATCTGTATACAAAGGGTTTGGATAAAATTTTGAAGAAGGTCGGTGAAGAATCAACCGAGGTCATAGTAGCTGCTAAAAATCCTGATCGAAATGAATTGATTTATGAAACTGCTGATCTGCTGTATCATCTGATGGTATTACTTGTGGAACAGAAAGTTTCATACGATGAGATTAAAGGAGAACTTGCAAAGAGAGAAGGTTGATGAGCAAGACAAAAGATCGCCCTGAAATTAAAGATTTGTAAAACCAGAAAGAGGGATCTTGTATGAAAAAACAAATTCAAGCAATCCAAAGTTATACACCGGAAGAACCGCTCAGTGAAGTAAAAAAACGTTATGGGATAAAAAGATTGGTCAGGTTGTCGGCTAACGAGAACCCATACGGAACATCAGCGTGTGTTAAGGAAGCAATTTTGAAGTGGAATTTTGAAGAAGAGAACCGCTATCCTGATGGCTATGCTTTTGAATTAAGAAAAGCTGTAGCTCATAAACTAAATGTTGATGGTAAGAAACTGATTTTTGGTGTAGGACTTGATGAAATAATTGCGATGTTTTCGCGTATTTTTCTTGAAACTGGGGATGAGGTATTAGTAACTAATCCTACTTTTTCAGAATATGCTTTGCATGCAGGTATCGAGGGTGCTAAGGTCATAAAGATTAACTGCGATAAGGAAACCGGAAAATATAATTTTAACAGTTTTCTTGATAATATTACTTCAAAAACAAAGATCATTTGGCTCTGTAACCCTAATAATCCTACAGGAACTTATGAAGATGTCGCTGACATAGAAGAGTTTGTAAAAAAAGTCCCTAAATCTGTTCTGGTTTTGATTGACGAAGCATACATCGATTATGTTACCGAAAGTAAGCATCCAAGTGCTTTAGAATTAAGCAAACAGTTTGAAAATGTTGCAGTTTTAAGAACCTTTTCTAAAATATATGGGCTAGCAAATTATCGTGTAGGATACGCAGTTGTTTCAGCGAAGATAGCGACTTACATGGAGGCTGCACGCTTACCTTATAATTTGAGTTCTATTTCACAGGTTGCGGCTCTTGCTGGGTTGCAAGATCAGCAGTTTGTCAATACCTCAATTGAAAAAAATAAAAAAGAAAGGCAAAAGTGGGAGAAATTTCTCACTAACAACGGATTTCGTTTTTATCATAGTCAAGCCAATTTTATTTTCTTTCAGTGCTTGCAAGCTGATACTTTAGCTGAAAGGCTGTTAAAGCATGGATATCAAGTTCGGCGTGGCTTACGGCCTGATTGGCTGAGGGTAACAATAGGAGAACCGGAAGATAATTTGGAAATACAAAAAATTATGATAGCAAAAGAAAACCGTTAAATTAGCTGTTATTGTTACGAGGACCTCAATTTGTTTGATACAATAGAAACGTATATTCATGGTTTCTATTTCAAATGAGGTGAGATTTATGGCAGATAAGATACGTTACGGTATTATAGGTGCAACAGTTCAAGCATCAAAGTTTGTTGAGGCATTGAATTTGAGTGCTAATAGTGTTGTTGTTGGAATTGCAGATGGTAGGCAAGCTTTAAGCAGAAAATTCGCAACTGAGCTAGATGTACCACATGTTTATGCAAGTTACTCGCAACTGTGCCAGTCAAGTGAAGTTGACATTGTCTATATTACAGTAGAAAATAAGGAACGCTATGATTGTGCTAAGCTGGCTCTGAAGAATGGCAAAAACGTTCTTTTGGAGAGCCCGTTTACGCGTCATCGGGTTGGAGCGGGCGAACTTTTTCAGCTAGCTGCTAAGAAGAAACTGTTCATAATGGAAGCACAAAGTGCACTTTTTTTACCAATCATAAAAAAAAGTCAAAGAACTACTTGAAGATAAAACTATCGGTGAAGTAAAATTTATTGATGTCAAAGAAAAACATGAGATAGATGACAAAGGTGAATGGTTCTCTGAAATAGCATCTGGTGGCGGTGCATTGTTTAATGGCGGTTCAAACTTACTGGGTGTTGTCCAGTTCCTTTTACAGGATTCAATAAAAGAATGGTCTGGTTTCGGATATAACAGAGTCGGTAAAGCTGATACTAGGTGTGTACTAGCTTTAAAATGCGGGGCGGTTTTGATCAACAGTCTGATTACAACTGATTTTGATGTTGAGAGCGAACTGGTAGTTTATGGAACAAGAGGGAAAATAAAGATTCCTAATTACTGGGAAGGATCTGCAGCGATTCTTGAAAATGGATTGGGTACGAAACGGTTTGTCCTTGAAAATCAGGAGAATGAGCTGGTCTATGAGGTTGACCATATAGCCTCCTGTCTCGCTTCAGGTGCAGTCGTTAGTCCAATTGTAACGCCAAAATTAACGATGCAATCGATGACAATAATCCAAGATTTGTATCAAAAATGGTATGGTGATCCGTTGAACTAGATTTTTTGTGAATTGGTGTGTTAAGCATTACAGCTATCGTTTATCTAATAGAAAGGGTCTTTGTAGTAGTGCAGGTCCCATTTGGAAATCACATATTAGAATTATTTTTTTAATAAGGGGAGGGGTCAAACGATATGTGTTGACCCTTCTTCCTTTTTTATTGCACTATTTATTCCCATTAATCCAGCTGCCGCAACACGTTGTGTTACATAATATGAGGTTAAAAAAGGAGCTGTGCCAAAAGTTAACTTTTGGCACAGCCCTCTTTTTATTCCGTATAAACGTGTTCCATAAGCCAAAATTTTCTGTCTAACTTCGAATTACTCATAGCAAGGTACTCGCTATGTTCGTAATTTTGAGTTATTACTCAAATTTTTCCGACTTATGTCACACTCCCTTTAGGGACAACTTCTGTAGTTTTCAGCGCAGATAACATACTGTTGCTTTATAAAAATATCATTTTAAACAAGGCAACTGCGCATATACCTGCAAGGAGTGGTGCAATAACAGGGACCCAACTGTAATCCCACTGAGAGGATCCTTTATGCTTCAATGGCAGAATTTGATGAAGTAAACGAGGACCTAGGTCACGCGCAGGGTTCAATGCTGGACCTGTCGGACCTCCAAAAGATGCAACAATAACCATCACGAGTAGGCCGACACCGATGAAACCTGACAACTGGTTTCCCTTAGCAAAAGTTGGGGAGTTGGTGATGCCAAGAGCACCGAAGACAAGCGTGAAAGTCCCAAAAAATTCATTGATGAATCCATTAAGCTTGCTTTTGGTGGCGTCTGTGGTGGAAAAAGTCCCCAAGACCCGATTAGTATCTGCAGTTAAGTCGTAATGAGGCTTGAAGCATGCGTAAATGACTAGTTGGCCGGCGATAGCGCCTAACAACTGTACAACTATGTATGGAATGACCTCTTTCCAAGGAAAGAGTCCAGAAACGGCTAAACCAACAGTAAAAGCAGGATTAATATGGTTCCCTGAGATACTGCCAAACATTAATGCTGGGATCATAACAGCGAAGCCATAACCAACTGAAATGATGATCCAACACTGTTACTCCCCTTGGTACGCTCTAAATCGACGGTTGCAACAGAACCATTACCCAGAATGATCATAATTGCTGTTCCGAAAAATTCTGCCGCTAACCGTGTTGTTAGTGAATAATCCATGATAACCTCCTTAAAAATAATACTTTCTAATCTTATCATAAAATAATCTAAAGTAAATATTAGTAAACGCTTAATTTTAGATGTTATAGTTGGTTTTTGCCAAAAAATAACCTAGAATATAAATAGTGGCCGAAGGAGGTTAATGATGTGATAGCAAAACCAGTTGAGCATATGTTAAATGAACGCCAAGATCATTTTCTGATCCCTGCAGAAATTGTCGCAAATGTTCAGGAGACTAACCATTTGGATCACGCGTTTTTGGTTTTGACAAAGGTTCGTTATTCAAAAATCCCGGTTCTAGATAATGAGCAGCACTTCAAGGGATTGCTGTCTTTGCCAATGATTACTGAAACAATGCTGGGTATGAATGGGATCGATGCTACCAAGTTGGGCCGAAAAACCGTTGGTGATGTTATGGAAAGGGATGCCCCGACCATTACCTTACCGTATGATTTCGAGGAAATATTACATCTTTTGGTTGATCAACCATTTTTGGTGGTAGTCAATCAAGATGGGATTTTCACAGGAATTGTAACACGGCGTGAGGTTATGAAGAGCTTTAATTATGTTGCACATGATCTTGACAAAGATTATAATGTTTCAGAAAAAGATGATGACAAGAGGGCAGATGGTGACAATACACCTGAAGGCTAATTAATAGTATTGGAGGAGTTTTAGTGGCTAAATTAGATGCACATGACATTATACGCACTATCGCTGAATCAAAAAAGAAGACACCGGTCAAGGTATATATCAAGGGTAAAGTTGAAGAACTTACGATCCCTGACGGTGTTGAAGCATACTTAGAAAAGAAAACAGGGGTTTTATTCGGTGATTGGAAAGAAGTTGCACCTCTTTTAGAAGATACCAGTAAAATTACCGCTTATCACATTGAGAATGATGGGCGAAACACTGGTGTGCCTTTATTGGATAAAAAGAAGTTTAATGCACGGATTGAGCCCGGTGCAGTTATACGCGAACAAGTCGAAATTGGCGACAATGCGGTCATTATGATGGGAGCCGTTATTAATATTGGTGCTGAGATCGGTGCTAATTCAATGATTGATATGGGAGCTATTTTAGGTGGCCGTGCAATCGTAGGTGAGAATTGCCATATTGGTGCCGGTACAGTCCTGGCTGGTGTTGTTGAGCCGCCGTCTGCACAGCCAGTAGTTGTTGAAGATGGGGTTTTAATTGGTGCTAATGCGGTTGTTTTAGAGGGTGTACGTATTGGCAAGGGTGCAGTCGTAGGGGCAGGTTCAGTGGTTACTAAGGATGTTGCTCCTAATACTGTTGTTGTGGGACTGCCAGCTAAGAAAATCAAGAATGTTTCTGATGTCGCTGCTGGAAAAACTGATCTTGTTGATGAACTTCGTAAAATTTAAGCATTAGTTTATGCTCTGGTAATACTCGAAGATAGTTTCATATTTTCGGGTATTTTTTTAGATGCTTTTTCAAAAAAATATAGAGTAATGTAATGGGCAAAATACTTTAGAATGGGAATTGATGACATGGCACTTAACGAAGAAGAACTGATAAAAATTAGAAGAGAACTGCATAAAATACCAGAAATTGGGATGGAGGAGTTTAAAACACAGGCGAAGTTGCTTGAAATTATTAAGAGTTTCCCACAGAAGTATTTAAAAATAAAGGTGTGGAAGACTGCTATCTTAGTTAGAGTTGTAGGGAAAAAGCCTGACTACACGATTGGATATCGAACTGATATTGATGGATTACCAGTTGTTGAACAGACCAGATTGCCTTTTTCTTCCGAAAACCCCGGCAGAATGCATGCCTGTGGGCACGATATTCATATGACAGTTGCTCTTGGAATACTCAGCTTTTTTGCTGATAATCAACCAACTGTCAATATGACCTTCATCTTTCAGCCCGCTGAAGAAAATGCAAGTGGTGGCAAGCAACTCTACGAAAGTGGTGTATTAGATGAGTGGATGCCGGATGAAATATATGCTTTTCATGATAACCCACAGCTTCCAATGGGAGCGATTGGGTGTCGTCAAGGCACTTTATTTGCTGGAACATGTGAGATACATGCACGTTTTATTGGTGAAAGTGGGCATGCTGCTTTTCCGCAGTATGCAAAAGATATGGTCGTTGCGGGAGCTCAGTTTGTCAATCAGATTCAAACGATTGTCAGTCGCAATGTGGATCCAATTCAAGCTGGAGTGGTTACCTTAGGACATTTTGAGGCTGGAAAAACTGGGAATGTTATTGCCGGTACATCTCAAGTTGATGGAACAATCCGCGCACTGACCCAAGAGATGAATCTGCTAATTCAAAATCGTGTTCGTAAGGTGGCAGAAGGCGTTGCGGCAACTTATGAGTGCCGTCTAGAATTAGACTTGCATCAAGGCGGTTATTATCCTGTTGAAAATAATGCACAAACGACAGCTGCTTTCATTGAATATATGAAAAAAGCTGAAAACGTTAATTTTATTGAAACTAGGCCTGCAATGACTGGGGAAGATTTTGGGTTCCTGCTGTCTAAAATTCCAGGTACGATGTTCTGGCTGGGTGTTGAGAGTAAATATTCACTGCACTCTGAGTTCTTTGCTCCAAAAGAGGGAGCGATCATCAAGGGCGTTAAGGCAATGCTTGGATTCTTACAGGCCAGACAAAATGGTGTAATAGTGGCGTCAAATAACAAATAGAACACTTTTATACGGACAAATAAGATGAAAAGCTACAACCTTCAAACAAATTAAAACATTAAATCAACCCTTAATCATTAGTTCAAAGATTCAAAAAATAAGAGATTAGGGGCTTGACTAAACGTAGGAAGGAGCTAAGTCGAAATTTAATTTGACTTAGCTCCTTTGATTAGTTCCTATTCTTTGTGTTCAAACATTCGTTAGGTTAAGCGGTGAATTATTGATTTTGAAGCCTGCTTTTCTAAGTTCCTCAAGATACGCTGCCAAGAATGTTCGTTGAATTTCATACTGAGCACCATTTTTAGTATAGATAACTACCCGTAATGAAAGGTTGCCTTTACCGTTGTCAACGGTTCCAAGCAAAGTCGGTTTTTTTGTTATGTCTGGGAAGTGGGATGTTAGTTTGTCGTTAACTTGTTTGATGATTAGTGACATTGCCTGAATATCCTCTGTGGGATCGAAATAAATGTCAATCAACGCACGCATATCATTGCGTGAGAGGTTGCTAACAATGGTAATGTTACGATTGGGAACAAAATGCAGAGTTCCATCGTAGCCGATGACCTGAGTTGTTCGCAGACCTATTGCGTGGATAGTCCCTTCAATTTGGCCGATTTTAACTTCATCGCCAACATCGAACTGCTGCTCCAACAAAATAAAAAAACCGGTAACTACATCTGTCACGAATCCTTGAGCACCTAAACCTAAAGCAACACTCATAATACCAGCTCCAGCAATTAGTGTTCCAACGGGAATTCCTAAAACAGACAGAATTGCATAAAAATAGAAAAAAAGTACAGAGTAGTGGAAGATATTTAAGGATAAAGTATAAATTGTGTTGATGCGATTTACCGTTAAATGCTCATTTTTACGAGTTGTTTTGAAACTACGGTAAATAATTCTTTTTCCGATCCAATTAATTAGTATAAAAAAAAGAGAAAGTAAAATGATGGATAGAAGAAGTGTTACCATTTTACTGATTATCTGATTCCAATTTATACTTGAAAAGTAACTGGTCAGAAAATTTGTTTGTCGACTGACTTGATGGGAAACATCTGTAGTCAGCGATGAATTTTTAGCATCTAGAAAAAAATATTGCATATGACAGCTCTCCTTTGACTATACTATCTATAATAGCAAAAAAAATGCAGCAAGACAGCAATGTTTTGAAATTGTCTGACTTAGGTGTCCCTTGTCTTTTAATTGAAGTTTTAGAGTGTCAATGCTATTCTAAGGATAAGTATTTAAGACGAGGAGGCGTTTATATGACACTATCTTTGGGACAGCTGGCGGGTTTGATAGCTGCATTAGCATTCTTGTTGCTTGTTATTTTTATGTGTGCTGTTTTAGTCAAAGTTGCGAAGACAATGAGTGAGGTAAATCAGAGTGTTAAAACATTGCGCGACGATGCTGATGCAATTTCAAAAGAAGTCGAGGCCATTCTGGCAAAATCGAATGTATTGCTGGAAGATGTCAATGGTAAGTCGAAAAAAATAGATCCGCTTTTCCAAACGGTAGCAGATCTCAGCGAAAGTGTCTCGGATCTGAATAGTGCAAGCCGTAACTTTGTGGGCAACTTTTCATCTTCATCAAAAAATGTTGGCAAGGCAACACTCGCGGCTGGTATTTTGAAACGTATTTATGGAATGCGGCGAAGAAAAAATAAGAAGTAACGAAACATATTTTAAAAAGGGGATGATCTGATGGGGAAGAAGACAGCAATAGCTATTACTCTAGCTACAGGTGCTGCTGCTGCATACGCGGCAACAAGATATTTGCTTAAAGATGAGAATAAAGACAAGGTTCTTGATAAAGTTAATGACTTAACTGAAGAAGGACGGGAAAATGCTTTAAGATATTATCGTTACGCAAAGGAATATTTCAAAGAAGATAATGAATTTCGAGATGATTTAGAGAATCTAAAACAAAAATTCTCTGAGAGAGCCAAGAATCTGAAAAGTAATGAAAATGTAAATAAAGCATTCGATTCTTTGAAAGAGGCAACTTCTGACTTGAAACAACAGTTTGAGAAGGAAAAAGTAGAGTATAATGACTTGGCGCCAGAGACGGATATTGTGATTGATGGTCGCTCTGCTTTTGGGCAGGCGAAACAGGCCGCTGAATCTGAGGATGAACCGACTGAAGTTTTTTATCCCAAGGAAGAGAATTAAGGGACAATTAGTTTTCTTGAATAAGACAATAATCTAAGATTAGTTCTGCTGTTAATTGGTGAAAAAGCAATTAACAGCAGAACTTTTTTAGACTGAAAGTAAAGTTTTGCTCGTTCACAGCCAATGGAATTTCAAGTCCGTAATTATGTAAAAAGAATTTCATCATTTTCATCGTGCTAACATGCTTTAAGGTTGCAATCTCACAAATTTGTGTTTAGAAGGTAATTTTACACATTGAAAATCGTAAACTATGTCATAGTTTTATCAAACAGCAATACTTTATGTGCTGTAAATGTGTTATTTTTTTCGGAAAAAACATAGTTCTATCGACTGGTCTCAAGCAAAATCAGTTAGTTTGAATTGAATCTTAAAGCGGTGGGTGATTGTGTAAGTTCTGTGTTTGAAGAGTACTGATAGTTAGTGAATGTAATTTTTAATCTCGAAAATTTTTACAATAAAAACACCACTAAAGTTAGATTGTTCTCACCTTAACTTTAGCGGTGTTTCTGATCTTGTATTAGAACGAACAAATTAATGTGTTTCAAAAGTCGAATTTAGGAGTTGCTTTTTATTGACGGACGGGAATAGTTTGTAATTCTTTAGGTGTATGTGTAAAGGGAGCACAGCCGTCTGCAGTAATATGGACACAGTCCTCAATCCTGACACCCGCAACACCTGGAATGTAAATACCAGGTTCGATTGAGAAACACATGCCGGGCTGCAGTTCCATTTTATTTCCTTCCATGATTGAAGGAAATTCGTGTTCACTTTGGCCCATTCCATGACCTAAACGGTGGATGAAGTAATCACCGTAGCCAGCCTTAGTGATAATATCCCGTGCTATTTTATCCAAATCTTCTGCTACGACCCCAGGTTTGGCGGCAGATTGAGCAGTTAACTGTGCTTCAAGACAGACTTTATAAATTTCCCGTGCTTTTTCGTTTACTTCACCAAAAGCAATAGTACGACTAGCATCTGAGATATAGCCTTGATAGACAACACCCAAGTCAAAAAGAACAAGTGCATTCTCTTTTATTTTATCTGGCTTTGGAAAACCATGCGGTTCAGCAGCGTTGGTGCCGCTTTGAACGATTGTATCAAAACTGGTGTGGGTAATTCCTTTTTTCTTCAAAGCATATTCGATTTCTGCAACTATATCTTGTTCGGTGCGAGATGTTCTAAGAGAGTCAAAACCAATTTGAAAAGCAAAATCAGCCCACTTGCCTGCGATTTCAAGCTTTTTAATCTCAGCAGGCGTTTTGATAAGTTGTTCATTTTGGATGAAAGGGGTAAGATCCCCGCTAAAGTCAGAGCTAGTAAATAAATTTCTGAGAATTTCGTAGCGGGTAACGTTTAAATCCCCTTTTTCAAGTGCCCATCTTTTAGGATTGCTGACGCGTTCACGGATTTTTGCAGCGATAATTGCAAAGGGATTTTCATGATCCAAGTAGCCGTATACTGAATAAGGCCAGCCAGTATCTTTAATTGCTTCAACTTCCAGTGCTGGAGCAAATAAAAACGGATCTTTATTTTGAAAAACAAAAAGTGCAAGTACACGTTCAACTGGATCGCTCGAAAAGTCGGTAAAGTATTGAATATTCTTAGGATTACTGATATAACCGACGTCATAGTTATTGTCGGTTAACCATTTTTGTACAGCTTCGATATGTGACATATGATCGCTCCTTTAATTTTAATAACTCGATTATAGCATAGCTGTAAGGCAGCGGATTGATGTAAAATGAAAAGAGTGTGAAAAGAAGTCCTTCAAACTATGAAACGCTTGCATTTATTCTTTTTTTTTGATAAATTAGATAACGTTAATGAAAATGAATGAAAATAAGAAAGGGTCAATCATGGAAAAACAAACAATAACAATTTATGATGTTGCACGTGAGGCAGCAGTTTCAATGGCAACTGTTTCAAGGGTTGTGAACGGAAATCCGAATGTCAAACCAGCTACACGCAAAAAGGTACTTGAGGTTATCGATCGGTTGGATTATCGTCCCAATGCTGTTGCACGTGGCCTCGCAAGTAAAAAAACGACGACGGTAGGGGTCATTATTCCTGATGTAACTAATGTTTATTTTTCATCCCTTGCACGTGGAATTGACGATGTTGCGACGATGTACAAATACAATATTATACTTGCAAATTCTGATGGAAATGTTCAAAAGGAAATACAGGTTTTAAATACACTTTTAGCAAAACAAGTTGATGGAATTATCTACATGGGAAATAAAATAAGTGATGAGTTGCGAGTGCAATTTGACCGTAGCAAGACGCCCATCATTTTAGCTGGTTCTGTTGATGACAAAGAAGAATTGGGCAGTGTGCACATCGATTATGTAGCAGCTGTTGAAGAAGCTATTTCTGATTTGATAAATCATGGGAATAAAAAAATTGCTTTTATCTCAGGCCCGTTAAACGAACCGATTAATAGCGAATATCGCTTAAAGGGATATAAGAATGTTCTTGCCAAAAATGGTATTGAATATAGAGAAGACTTGGTTTTTGAAACTGATTACAGCTATCGTGCTGGAGAAATTTTATGGCCAGCGATCGTTTCAGCCGGTGCAACTGCTGCTTTTGTCGGTGATGATGAACTGGCAGCTGGGGTGTTGAATGGTGCACAAGATGCTGGGGTAGAAGTTCCAGCAGAATTTGAAGTCATCACAAGTAATAATTCTAAGATAACTGAGATTGTTCGTCCAAAACTTTCATCTATAACACAACCTCTTTATGATATCGGTGCAGTTTCAATGCGCTTTCTAACTAAGTTGATGAATAAAGAAGAAGTAACAGAAAAAACCGTCGAATTACCTTATGGTTATATAAAACGTTCTTCAACGAAATAGCTTAATTTTGGGTATGCTGAAACATGAGTAGGTTTGATAGTGCTGTTATCTTTCGATTAGGAAAAGTGACAGTGCATTTTTTGTAAAAAATGAAAATTAGCATTTTCTCTTTTGGATTTTTTAGGGAGAATGGGTCTGAGGTGTTTGCGTTGCGTATTAATAAACCGAGTCCGAATACCTATCTTTTGCTAGCATTGTTGATTGGAGTTGTTTTATTCATTAGTTCTTCAATGACATACCAGCAGCAGACATCGGTTCCTTTTTTGGAAAAATATCTTACAAATAAACCGTTTGAGCAATTATTGAGCGGCTTATCGTTTCAATACGCCAATGAAACAGTTAGTATCAGTCAAATGGGATATTTTAAGTTCCTTGAATTTTTTATTAGGAAAGGTGCACATTTTTCGATTTATTTAGGATTGGGGGCTTTTTTAGCAGCCGGTTTGAGCCCGAGGCTTAATAGTAGGCTGTTAACTGTCATTGTTAGTTCCCTATCCGCGATTGGTTATGCTGCCCTTGATGAATTTCATCAGATGCTTACAGGGGATAGAACGCCCTTATTTCAGGATGTGGTTTTAGATGGGTTGGGAGCCTTGGTTGGTGTTGGCTGTGTTATTCTTTTTTCTTTGAGGAGAAAAAAGAGAAGTTAGCTTTTATAAGTTGTTGCGTTAAGCTTAATGATTTGGTACTATGGAGATTGTCTGTAACGTCAATTTTCAAGAAATTATCGGAAAGAGGTATTAGAAATGTCAGGACATTCTAAATGGAATAACATCCAAGGCCGCAAAAATGCCCAAGATGCTAAACGTGGAAAAGTTTTCCAAAAATTATCACGAGAGATCTATATGGCTGCAAAGAGTGGTGGTCCTGATCCGGATTCTAACCCACAACTTCGTTTAATGATTGATAAAGCACGTGCGGCGAACATGCCTAAAGATAATATCAAACGTGCGATTGATAAGTCTACTGGAGCTGATGGCGCTAATTATGAAGAAATTACGTATGAAGGTTACGGCCCAGGTGGCGTTGCAGTGCTGGTCCATGCACTGACAGATAATCGCAACCGTACCGCGTCTGCTGTTCGTGCTGATTTTACACGTAATGGCGGGAACTTAGGTGAGTCTGGCTCAGTTAGTTTTATGTTTGATCGCCAAGGATACATCGCGATTGTACGCGAAGACCTTGATGTAGATGAGGATCAGATGTTTGAAGATGTAATCAATGCAGGCGCTGAAGATTTGCAGACTTCAGATGATGTTTTTGAAATCTATACTGATCCTAAGGATTTCACAGCGGTTCGTGACCAATTGCAAAAAAAGTATGATCTTGATACAGCAGAACTGACCATGGTCCCACAAAATTATGTGCCTGTTCCTGAGGACAAGGTTGAACAATTCGAAAAAATGATTGATCGTTTGGAAGATGAAGATGATGTTTCTGCGGTGTATCACGCTGGAGATCTTCCAGAAGAATAGTTTTTAGTTAAAATTTAACATTTAAGAAAAACATTAAATGGGAGAGCAGGACATTTTACATTTGTTCTAGCCCTCTTTTTGTTTGTCTGGGGGATGTTAAAATAATTGAGCAGATATTGTATTTGTGATAGGGTTAACAAAAAGAGAAGGAAGGAAAGAAGGAAGATGAAGAAAAGAAAAAGGGTTGTTATTTTAGGTAGCATTAATGTCGATATTATTTTGCAACTTGCAAGGCTTCCTAAGCCTGGAGAAACGATGAAGTTACAAGGTTTTGAAACTGCTGGTGGTGGAAAAGGCGCTAATCAGGCGATTGCAGCGGCACGTAGCAGTGCGGATGTGCATTTTATTGGACGGGTTGGTGCTGATCAATATGGCAAGCAAATGCTGTCTTTGTTGCAAGAAAACGATGTTAATAGTGAACATGTAAAAATTGATGCGGATAAACCTACTGGACAGGCATACATCCTGCTGCAGCAATCGGGAGAAAATAGTATTTTGGTTAATAGTGGTGCCAATGCCTTTATTCAAAAAGAAGATGTTGAAAACGCACGTCAATTGATTGAGGGTGCCGATGTTGTTGTAGCACAGTTTGAAGTTCCAATTCCAAGAATAATAGAGGCTTTTGAGATTGCACGGCAGGCAGGGGTTTCGACAATTTTGAATCCAGCTCCTGCATTAAAAGTGCCGGATGAACTGCTTGAGCTAACTGATTTGATAACTCCCAATGAAGTTGAGGCGGAAATGCTGACCGATATTCATGTGGATAGTAAAACTGCACAGCGACGAGCAGCAGAAAAACTTAAAGCAAAGGGAGCAAAAAATGTTCTCCTTACGTTAGGAAGCGAAGGAGCATATTATTTAACTGAGGCTGATCAAGAAGAATCTGTTGCGGCCTTTAAAGTTGAAGTTGCCGATACAACTGGTGCAGGAGACACATTCATCGGCTGTTTGGCAGCTAAGTTAGCACCGGATTTCACTAATATTGCTCAGGCGGTTCGTTATGCGACCAAGGCTTCATCACTTACGGTCCAAAAAATTGGAGCAATTCCATCAATCCCAACTGAGAAAGAAATATTGGCTAAATAATAGTACGGTTTAAATATTTTTCAGAGTTAGCGGTTAAAGTAGCAGCTGGATAGAAGATATATGAGTTGAATACAAAATAAAAACAGAGAGAGTGTGACATAAGTCGGAAAATTTGAGTAATAACTCAAAATTACGAACGTAGCGAGTACTTTGCTATGAGTAATTCGAAGTTAGACGGAGAATTTTGGCTTATGGAACACGTTTATACGGAATAAAAGAGGGGCTGTGCCAAAATTTCACTTTTGGCACAGCTCCATTTTTTTCGAATTTTTAGTGAAAACAATATTTTTAAACACCCAAAATATTTCGGCTAAATACATACTTTTAAATTATTTGCAGTTGATATCCGGAGAAACTAGTTTCCAATTAGAGCGACGATTGTATTTGTTGTACTAGGAGCAAAAATTTTGCAATTAGTATATTTGTATCAGTCAACTTGCGTATTTATTTAACAAGGGGGATACAAAACATGTTTAAGGATCAGGTGGATAAGTTAGTGCAAACAGCAATAAGAAAAAGAGCAAGTGATATTTTGTTTTTGCCTAGAGGAGAAGAATATGTTATCAAGTTAAACATTAGAGGAACAGTAGAAAAATTTTCTTGTATTCCGTTGACATATGGACTGCAAATAATTAATTATCTGAAATTCAAAGCCGATATGGCGCTTAGTGAACATCGAAGGCCGCAAGTCGGATCATATTTATTAGAGGAAAAGCAAGGTAAAAAAGTTTTTGGTCGATTTTCTAGCATTGGGGATTTTTTAGGGCGTGAATCGCTAGTTGTTCGTTTGATTTACCAAGAAAAGGATGCAAATGAAAAATATTTTTTCCCAGAAAGATTGCAAAATATAAAAAAACAATGTCAGAAAAAAGGGCTGGTACTTTTTTCTGGTCCTGTTGGTTCAGGTAAAACGTCAACAATGTACCATTTGGCACGATCTATGGCCGAGAAACAAGTAATGTGCATCGAAGATCCTATTGAAATTTATGAACCAGCTTTTTTACAAATTCAGGTTAATGAGAGAGCTAAAATGTCGTATGCAGAGCTAGTTAAGGCTTCTTTACGGCATCGGCCGGATGTTTTTATAATTGGTGAGATACGTGATGCACAAACAGCACAAATTGCTACAACGGCCGCTTTAAGCGGGCATTTGATCCTGAGTACTGTTCATTCTCAAAACGCGCTTGGTGTTGTGCGACGATTGTTAGATTTAGGTGTTTCTAAAACAGATTTGGAACAGACGCTACAGTTGATTGTATATCAACGGTTGCTGCCAACGAGTGCAGGATCAAGCAAGGCTTTATTCGAAAAAATAAGCATTGAGGAATTATCTTGGAAAGAATTGGAAACAGCTGCTGTACGAAAAATGACAATAGGTTGGAGGGAAGATCTTGAAACGTGTTTTCACAATAATTGGATATCAAAAGAAACCTTTAAAAAATACAGTGAAGGATAGAAAAAAACATTTGAACGCACGTAAACAAGCCATATTCTTTCAGAGTTTAGCAGATTTATTAAATGCTGGTTTTTCGATAAGGCAGGCGCTAGCAGATATTCTAATATTTTTCCCTGAGCATAAATTGATTTTTGATGATATTCAGCATGAATTACTTGAAGGAAAGATGCTAAGCAGTGCACTTAAACCTTATATTAGTGAAAGTACATTCAATCAAATTTATATTGCAGAAAAACACGGCAAATTAAGCGATAGCGTGAAACAATTAGGACGGACGCTTGAACGAAAAGTTCAACAAACCGATAAATTAAAAGCTATTCTCCTGTATCCCATGATGCTATTGGTTATGCTGGGGGTTTTAATGATTGCTATTCAGGTTTGGCTTAAACCCGAATTAGATAAGTTTCAGGATTTACAAAATTTAAATACCTCAGCATGGCAAAACTACTTGTATTTGCTGTTAGGGGGAGGTATGGTAATAATTCTTTGTGCTTGTTTCCTTAAAGTTGCTCACTGGTTAGCTAAAAAGCCCTTGTTGGCTCGTCAGGAATTATATTGCCGAATCCCATTTGTTGGCGCAGTTTATCGGCAATATTGTCATTATTATATAGCTTTTAATTTTGCTTTACTTTTAAAAAGCGGTCTTGATATCCGTGAAATTTGTAAGTTCTTAGCAGAATTTGATGAAACCTCTTTGCTTGCTCAGTTTGGAAAAGAATTGAATAAAAATCTGTCAGATGGTAATGAATTAAATTATTTTGTTTCAAAATATGTTTTTATTCCGCAAGAATTGAATTTATTTCTGGGAAAAGGAAACACGATTGCTGAGATAAGTTCCGAGTTAATGTTTTTTTCAGAATTAACCTATGACAAGTTGATAAGACAAATTGACAGACTTATCAATTGTATTCAACCGTTACTTTTTTTGGTAATAGCTTTGATAATAGTTTCAATGTATTTGAGTATCTTACTGCCAATGTACAACAATTTAGGAGGAATATATAAATGAAAAAAGTTGACGGCCTAGCGATAAAAGAAAGATGGCCTGCATTCACATTAATTGAAATGGCAGTTGTAATGTTCATAATAAGCTTGCTTATTTTGATAATACTGCCTAATATTGGTAAGCAACGCGACAATGCACGAGGGATTGGGACGCAGGCTTTAGGAGATGTCGTCCAGACACAGGCTGATCTTTACCAAAACGAAACAGATAAAGAAGTCGTGACACTTGAAGATTTAAGAAGTAGTGGATATTTGAATGAAAAACAATATAGTGAAGCCAAAAAGTCGAAAATAAGGGTTCAGACGGAAAATGAAAAATAAATTATCAGCTTTCTCTTTAGCAGAAACAATAGTGGTGTTAATGTTGACTGCTTTTACATTATTGTTGACAATTAAACCACTCAATAATTCACTCAACGGCTTACAGGAGCGAATTTTTTGGAAGTCATTGAAGCAGACTTGGACAAAAGAAATAATTTCTTCAGCGAAATTTGATAAAGTACATACCATTGAATTTAAACGCAGAAAAATTATTTTCAGTGAAAAAAATAATAATAAAGTCGTAATTACATTACCTCAAACGATGACTATTAGGCGCTATGAAGTAATTAGAATAAATGAAACAGGAAGTATAGCTGGAAGAACTGTTATTGTTGATTCAACTTTGCAGGATAGGCCATATCATATATTAGTTCAGTTAGGTTGGGGGAAATATCATGTTACCCATTAAAAGGAAGGCTTATTCAATGGCAGAAGCGATGGTGGGACTTTTTGCTATTAGTGTGACGATTGTTATTTTTTGTGAGAATGAGCGTTTTCTTATGCAAAACAAAAAAGAGATGGTGGCTCAATATGAAGCTTCAGAAAATTTATTCAATGAAAGTAAAAAAATATTGATTGCTAAGGAGAAGGTGCTTTCTCAAAATGAGGCAATACATTCCCCTAAAAAATTATCTGCTAAAAGTCGTTATGGGGCGATTGAAGTCAAAATTCAAAATAAGTAGAACAAGTGCTGCCTTTACAATGATTGAAACTATAAGTGCATTGCTGATAACAGCGATGACGTTCAGTATATTAGGGGTTGCGTTTGAGAGTTCGGATATAGCATTAAAGCAAACAAGATCAAGTGATGATTTTGAATGGGCTCAATTCGTTGATTTAATCGGCTCTGACAACTTAGCGTTAGAATTTGTGGCTGGTGAAAATATGGTAAGGTTTTATAGTCCAACTAAGGACAAATTTTATCGGTTATCCTGTAAAAACAATGTGCTTAGAATGACAGGAATTGAAGCTGGCTATATGCCGCTACTCTACGAGGTTAGTACTTTTACGACGAAATATGAGGATTCAACTTTGACGATGCGAGTTCAAATGAAAGGGCACAATTATATTTGCCATATTGTCATGTCAAAAAAGGAGATGGGTGAGTGAAGAAAATACAGGGTCACCTATTATATTCAGGAATAGTTGTAGCTAGTATTTTGGGAATAGTTTTTAGTGCTCAAGTACTGTATTACCGCCAGCAAGTGCTGGGATATCAAAATATGAAAAACTATAATATAGCTCGGACAATGCGTAATTTAGCTTTAGCTAATGGAATTAGCAACAATGAAGTTATGTGGTTTAATCATGGGAGTGTCACAAAAAAGAGTGATCATTTTACGGTGAAAATGGATAACAAAGAAATTATTGAATTAAAAACTTTAATGAAATACGATTTTGAGTATCAGCGACAAAAGGTGGCAGACTTGAAATAACGCGAAAGAATCGTTAAACTAAGACAAGTAATTTAATACTTGAGGTGTGCTAATTGACATTAGAAAAGATAGAACGATTTTATAAAAAATTTGAGCAAGCTGTTGACCTTCTCCAAAAAGATTTAACTGTTTCGTATTTAGATGCAATAATTGAAACAGGGGATAATCTTGCAGATGGAGGGCGGCTTTTGGTTGAAGATGGAAAGCCATCAGCGGAAGTCAGACAGCAGCTTACAGCTCTTTATGAGCAATTGTTAGCCATGTCCATGGCACCAGAAGAGTTGCGACAAGTTGTTCAGTTTGCGCTCGTGAAAGCTAACCAAATCGATAAGATACAGGCTAACCATCAAATGACACCTGATACAATTGGTTTTTTAGTAGAATATCTTTTGGAAAAAGTCCTGATTAAAAATGCAAGTTACAAAATTTTGGATATTAGTGTTGGAACTGGGAATCTGTTAAGCACGATTTACTACAGAATGATGACAAACGGTTACAAGGAAGTTAAGCTTTATGGGGTAGACAATGACGATACATTGTTGTCAATTGCAAGTATGAGTGCGCGTTTACAAAAAACTCCGACTGAGCTCTTCCACCAAGACGCGATAGACAATTTGGTAACCCCCAAAGTAGATGCTGTTGTGAGCGATTTACCGGTTGGATATTATCCACTGGATGAAAAGGTTGTTAATTTCAAGACACGTGCAAAAAAAGGTCACTCATATGTGCATCATTTGCTTATCGAACAGGCATTGTTGCAACTTGTCCAGGTGGTTATGGTTTCTTCATTGTACCGCGAGGGTTGTTTGAAACAAAAGAGACACAGGGGCTGCTGCATGTAATTCAAGAGCAAGCTTATTTTCAAGGAATGTTGAATCTGCCAGAGGATCTTTTTGTGGATAAAAATAGCGAAAAAGCTCTCTTGCTGCTGCAAAAGCATGGTGGTAAAGGCCAGCAAGTTGAACAAGTTCTTATCGGTGATTTTCCACCACTGAAAAATAAAGAAGAATTTGCCCATTTCTTGGAGCGTATTGATAATTGGGCTGATAAAAATTTAGATTAGTAATTGGAGAGAAAAGAGAATGATTAAAATTTTAGCAGTGAATGCAGGCAGCTCCACACTAAAATGGAAGTTATTTCAAATGCCAAGAGCTGACGTTATTGCTAAAGGTCAGATTGAGCGTATTGGTTTTAAGGATGCACGGCTGTCAATTACAACGATGAGAGATGATTTTTCTGAAGAATTAACAATAAAAGATCATCAGCAAGCAGTCGATAAACTTTTAGGGATTTTAACTGAATATAAGATAGTTGATAAACTGGACGAGATAAAAGGAGTAGGGCATCGTTTCGTTAATGGCGCAAATCACTTTGCAAAATCGATAGTTATTGATGATACTGTGCTGAAGGAAATGGAAGATTTGGTGGAATTTGCGCCATTGCACAACCCTGCTAATATTATGGCAATTAAAGCTTTCAGAAGAGAATTGCCTAATGCGTTGAGTGTTGCAGTTTTTGATACAGGCTTTCACCAGACCATACCTGAAGAGAACGTTGTTTATGCGATACCGTATGAATATTATCAAAAATTTCATGTTCAAAAATTTGGAGCACACGGAATAAGTTACCGTTACGTTTTACAGCGCTTCTTAAAAGTAACTGAATGCAACAAAGAAAATAAAAGAGTTATTATTCTACATCTTGGTTCGGGGGCGTCGGTATGTGCTATTCAAAATGGCAAGTCTTTGGATACAAGCATGGGTTTTTCACCAGTATCTGGGATAGCAATGCAGACAAGATCGGGTGATGTCGATCCATCTATGCTAATTTATCTTGAAGAGAAATTAGGGGTTAACTCTAAAAGTGTACTTAAAATGTTAAATAATAAGTCAGGCATTTTAGGAATTTCTGGAGTATCTTCAGATATGAGAGAAATTATGGAAATTCATCAGAAAAACGAAAGAGCAGATCTTGCGCTTAGAGTTTTTGTTAATCGCATTGTAAAATACATTGGAGCATATGCTACAGAGCTAGGCGAATTGGATGCAATTGTATTTACTGGTGGGATTGGTGAAAACATTCCCCGTGTTAGAAAATTAATTTGCGATAAATTAGGAATATTTGGTGTCAAAATTGATAATGCTCTGAATGAAGTCAAAGCAAAGGAAACTAAGATTAGTGCAATGAATTCAAATGTTGAGGTTTGGACGATTCCGACGAACGAGGAGTTAATGATTGCAGAGGATGTTGAAAAACTATACAATGAAAAAAGGTAAGTAATATCTAAATGTAGAAAATTAAAACTGTGAAAGCCGTTGGACAATAAAAGTCGCGGCTTTTTGTATATCGTGAAGCCTAAGTTAAACAAAAAAGATATTTTAAGTTTTATTGGATTTAAGTTGTAATAGTGTGAGTATCAAATTTTTGAGTTAGAAACAGGCGTTTTGTTTTGTGAATGTTGTATTTTAAAGAAAGTAAATTATATTTAAGATGAAATTCTATCATTACAAAATGAACTTGTTGAATTTTACTTCAATTAGTAATTAGTTTACACTATTAATTGTGTTTATTATTTAAATGGACAATTATAGAAATCGTTACACGATATTAGTTAGGAGTTTTTTAATGGCTGCAAAGCAAGAATTTTCAAGAGAGTTAAAGAGTCGGCACGTTCAGTTAATAGCATTGGGAGGGACTATTGGGACAGGCCTGTTTTTAGGGGCCGGCAAGTCAATCCACTTGGCAGGGCCATCAATTGTGCTGGCGTATCTGATTACAGGAACTATTTGTTTCTTGCTAATGCGTGCAATGGGGGAGTTGCTGCTATCGGATCTCAAGAAAAATTCTTTTATTGATTTTATTCGAACTTACTTGGGCGAGAGTGTTGGTTTTGTGACGGGATGGACATATTGGATTTGTTGGATTACTATTGCAATGGCTGATGTTACAGCAACAGGTTTGTATATAAAGTATTGGTTCCCTAATGTTCACAGTGGTTGCCAGGCTTGCTTATTATCGCAGTTTTATTAACAATGAACTTGATTACAGTCGGGTTGTTTGGTGAAACAGAATTCTGGTTTGCACTAATCAAGATTATCGCTATTATAGCTCTGATCGCAACTGGGATTTTACTTGTTGTAGTAGGATTTAAAACGCCAGTTGGTAAAGCTAGTTTAGGCAATTTGCTAAATTATGGAGGGCTATTTCCAAAAGGATTGAAGGGGTTCTTACTGTCTTTTCAAATGGTTACGTTCGGATTTATTGGGATCGAACTCATTGGCGTAACGGCTTCAGAAACAGAAAACCCGAAAAAAGTTATTCCCAAGGCGATAAATGAAATTCCAACGCGGGTGATTATCTTTTATGTTGGTTCCTTATTAGCATTAATGAGCATTTATCCTTGGAAAAATATTTCTGCATCGCAAAGCCCATTTGTTCAAGTTTTTGAAAACATAGGAATAACGGCAGCCGCCGGAATCATTAATTTTGTTGTATTAACGGCGGCTGCGTCGGCATGTAATAGTTCTTTATTCAGTACAGGCAGAATGCTGTTTTCATTAAATTATAAAAATAACAGTTCTTTTTCAAAATGGCTCAGCAAGTTATCGCGGCGCCAAGTTCCAGCTAATGGAATAGTTTTTTCAGCAATTGTGATTACTTTTGCGGTAATAGCAAATTTTGTTATTCCCAACACGGCCTTATTTTCGTTCATCTCCAGTGTGGCAACCACTTGCTTTCTGTTTATCTGGGGAATGATCATAGTTGCTCATTTGAAATTTAAGAAGCAACAAAAGCTACAGAAAAAAAATAATAAAAGTAAATTTAAAATGCCGTTATTCCCTTGGGGTGATTATCTAGTGCTCGCTTTTCTGATTTTCGTTGCAGTAATAATGTGTCTAGATAAAACAACTTTAGCAGCATTGATAGCTTCAATAGTTTGGCTAGGCCTTTTATTTTCAATAAAGTCAGCCGCTCGCCGAATGGAATAGTTTTAGTCTACTAGATGATGGGTGATTATTTTGAACTTATCATCTTTTTTTGTAGAATGTTAGTTGTAAGGTTAGACTGGAGTATGTAACCTAACTAAAATGGGGGATGGTTAAAGATGCTCTTTTTTACATCAGATACGCATTTCTTTGACGAAAATTTAGCGCACAATATGCATTTTGCACATCGGAATTATGTGAATGCTTCTGAGATGAATCAAGATATCATTGATCATTGGAACAAAGTTGTTTCACCACATGATGTCGTATATCATTTAGGCGATGTGGGATTGGTGACCTCTAACCGTGAGGGTTTTACTAAACTTTCGGCTGTGTTAAATAAGCTGAATGGTCAGTTGAATATCATAAAGGGGAACCACGACACTAGAGACTTTTTTAAGTTTTTAGAAAAGAATAATTACCAACTCGATAATGGTAAAAAAAAAGTTTGTTTTACATGATGTAGGATGTATCATAAAATTTGAGCATTATCAATTTTTTTTGACACATTACCCATTAATGCTGGGGATTTCTAGAAATAGTATCAATCTTCATGGCCATGTCCATTATTACAGCATTAACGCCTTTTATAATATTAATGTTGGGGTAGATACGCCTGAAAGTGAATATCTGAATAAAAAAATTGAGTTTGGAACCCCTTTTAGCAGTTCAGATGTTCTTGAAATGCTTGAGGCAAAAAAAATCGATTTTCAGAGAAGAAATATTTAGAAAGAAGACGGTTAGCAATGGATGAGAGAATTACACTGCTGCATACTAATGATATACATTCACATTTTGAAAACTGGCCGAAAATAAGAAGGTACCTTATTGCGACACGAAAACAACTGTATAAAAAAGGAGAAAGCGTTATTACGGTTGATTTAGGCGATGCTATGGACAGAGTGCATCCTTTGAGTGAAGCGACTGATGGCAAGATAAATATTGAATTAATGAATACTATCGGGTATGATGCGGTTACGATTGGAAACAATGAGGGGATTGGCAATTCGCATGAACAATTGAATGCAATGTATGAGCAGGCCGCCTTTCCTGTAATTTTAGATAATATTATTAATGGCCGCACACGAACTGCACCAACCTGGGCACATACCAGCAAAATTATTACGACAGATAAGGGGACTAAAGTCGGTCTTTTGGCCTGTACAGCTCCTTTTTCTGCAACCTACCGCATGAATGATTGGATACCTTTGAAAGTTGACGATGTCATACCAAAACTAGTAAAAAATTTGCGGCCCAAAGTGGATGTTTTAGTGCTAATGTCTCATTTGGGAATTGATGTAGATCGGGCAATTGCAAATAAATATCCAGAATTTGATGTTGTCTTAGGGAGCCACACGCATCATTTGTTAGAAAAAGGTGAAGAGATAGGGCAAACTCTGCTTTGTGCCGCAGGAAAATGGGGGAGATATATTGGGCAAGTTACCCTAGATTTAAATAATCACAAATTGATTGGTAAAAAAGCAGAAGTCATCAAGACGGCCGCTTTGCCTGAAAGTTCTGGTGATGCTGCTGAAATTGAACATTATCAGCTGCAAGGTGAAACATTGCTGCAAAAGAAGCAGGTTGCAATTTTACCCAAAGACTATCCTGGATCATGGTTGAAAAGATCTCCATTAATGAATGTTAGTTTAAAGGCCATTCAGTTTGTCACTCAAACAGATGCTTCAATACTGAATGGCGGCCTTTTTTTAGGTGATCTGCACCAGGGTGTTTTATCAGCTTATGAATTGCATCATATACTGCCGCATCCGATGAGAATAGTTAAAGTACGGTTAAATGGTTATAACTTATGGCGCTTGGTACGTGAAATGGAGAAAAATAGAAATCATTTACGCCACGCAGTTGTTAAAGGAAATGGCTTTCGTGGTAAAGTTTTTGGAGAAATTGTGTATGACGGAATAAAGTTTGATCCATTAAGCAAAAGCGTCAGTTGGCATGGACAAGTATTAGATCCGGGTGCGGATTATGAGTTTGCAACAGTTGACAATTTTATTTATTGCCCATTTTTCCCAACTCTAGAAATTGTGGGACACCCACAGTATATTGGTGACCGTTTTTTAAGGGATGTTGTTGGGGATTACTTCGGCGCTAAATATCCTGTATAATAAGAGCAGCATTTTTTAAGGAGATTATCCATGAACAGTGAAAAGAAGGAACGACGAGAAGCTCAACTTGCAAAAAAAGCTGAAACATTGAAAGCATATGCAAGTGACATTCAAATGAAAAATTCAACAGAATTAACAATTGACGGACACCCGTATATTTTGGTAAAAAATGTGCGTGATGGTTTTCAAATTGAAAAATTAAAAGAACGTTTCAGTCAGATACTGACCAAATATGATTATATTGTCGGTGATTGGGGCTACGACCAACTTCGACTGCATGGCTTTTATGCAGCCGATAGTAATAAGGGCTTTCCATCACAAAATATTGCTCATTTAGATGATTATTTATACGAGTATTGTAATTTCGGATGTGCGTATTTTATCTTGCATAATTTAGATGTCCAAAAGGTTACGCGCTCTGCAAATGATAAAAAACATGGGCGTAAACGGAATTCAACTAAACATTCAGAAAAGAATAAGAGTTTCACTAAGAAAAGTTCTAAAAGAAGCACTAAAAAGCAACATGCTTTTGTCGAAGAAAAAAGATTTGATATTCATAAAAAAAGAGACAAAAAACAAGGGCTTAAGAGTAGATCGGTGCACAGTAAAAATACAAAAAAGAGACATTTTACTATCAGACAAAAAAGTAAAAACGAATAAATGAGGTAAGACAATGAGAAAGTATAAAGGATATTTAATTGATTTGGATGGTACGATGTATCGCGGAAAAGAAAAAATTCCTGCTGCTAAACGTTTTATTGAGAAATTGCAAAAAAATGATATTCCTTTCCTGTTTGTCACAAACAATAGCACACAGGAACCACAAGCTGTGGTCAAAAATTTAGCAGATAATTTTGACATTCATGTTACGACCGACAATGTTTATACGACTGCTCTTGCAACGGCTGATTATCTAGCAAGTTTAGATGAGAATAAAAAAGCAGTATACGCGATAGGTGAATTTGGGTTAAAAAAGGCATTGACTAATAAAGGATTTTATTTTGAAGAACAGCATCCTGATTATGTAGTTGTTGGATTGGATTATGATGTAACATACCACAAGTTTGAATTGGCGACTTTAGCAATTAAGAGAGGTGCAACCTTTATTGGAACTAATGCGGACACTAACTTACCAAATGAAAGAGGTTTGGTACCGGGAGCTGGCTCAATAATTGCATTAGTGGAGTGTGCAACACAACAAAAGGCAACGTATATTGGAAAACCGGAAGCCATTATTATGAAGAAAGCACTGAATAGGCTGAAACTAAAGAAAAATGAAGTTATTATGGTGGGCGATAATTACATGACCGATATTACCGCAGGAATTAATTTAGGAATTGACACATTACTTGTTTACACAGGTGTTTCAACGCCAGAACAAGTTAAGGAAAAAGAAATTAAACCAACTTATGAAATCGAGTCGCTAGATAATTGGACATTGAGTGATGACTAAAGAGAGAGTTTTGACAGCTTTTGAATGGCTGTGTCTATTTCTTTTCTTGATTTCGCTAAGTATCATTTTAACGATCAGTTTTACACCGCTATACAAATTTTTTGTTATTCATGATGATCTAGGTAAGAATGTTGGGTTGACTAATAGCCAGCTAATAAGCGAGTATTATCGCTTACTAGAGTTTTTGAATTTTCCTTGGGTAAATAAGCTCAATTTGTCATTAGAAATGTCTTACAAGGGACTGAGCCACTTTTACGATGTAAAAAGATTGTTTCTAGTCAACCATTTTGTCTTTTTGGTTACTTTACCTGTGAGTATTTTGTTTTTGGCTAAAATAAAACGCAGAAAACAGTTTTGGCGTCTAATTTTACCTTTTAAGCTTGCAATGGCTGCGGTCGCATTTGCGGCAGTTATGATGGTACTCCAATTCAATACTTTTTTTGTGGATTTTCATCGTATTCTCTTTAGAAATAATGATTGGCTTTTTGATCCTGCTTTAGACCCGATCATAAATGCGTTACCGGATACATTTTTCATGGCTTGTTTTGTTGTTTTCTTTTTGGTGCTGGAGTTTTTATTTTGGTTTGGTGTTTTGTGCGGACGTAAAAGCTTGTAGCGTGTTATAGGTGGAGTAAAATATTGCAATAATTATTATAGTTTAAGTATTGACAGTGAATTATGGACTTAGCCTAGGATTGATTACGAGCAATTTATGGCTAAGTTAATTGTGTGGCTAAAATGAGTTTGAAAAAGCCAATTAGTTGTCGTAAAAGGTAACTTTTGAACATCCAAAGCACATCAATGAAAAAATAGATTATTCAAAAAGAACCCGCGTGTTTTTTTGGTCGTGGGTTCTTTTTGAATAATCTATTTTTTGTTTATATCGTTCTAACTTGTCCTACTTCTTAGAAAAACGCTTCTTTAATCCTGCAGCAATGGCAGGAATTAAAGAAACTATGATAATGCCGATAATTATTAGTGAAAAATGCTTTTTCACGATTGGAAAGTTACCAAAGTAATAACCTGCACTGCAGCAAAGCATCATCCATGCGGTTGCACCTAGAAAATTATAGCGCAAGAATTTACGGTAATGGATACCACTTCCACCGGCCACAAAGGGCGACATGGTACGAATTATTGGCATAAACCGAGCCAGTGAAATAGCAATGCCGCCGTGTTTTTCGAAGAATGCTTCCGTTTTATCCAGATTTTCCTTTTTGATGAACCGACCTAAAAATGAGGTATCATTAATTGTTGAGCCAATTTTTTGGCCTATGAAGAAGTTTAGAGAATCACCTAAAAGTGGAGCAATCCAAAATAAGAACGCAAAAAGCCAAACGTTGAGATGATACTCTGGGTTTGCTGCGAGTGCGCAGGCCGCAAAAAGTAGTGAATCACCGGGAAGAAATGGCATAATGACCGCCCCAGTCTCAATAAAAATGACTAAAAAAAGAATTAGGTAAGTCCAGTTGCCAAATGTGTTTACAATGGTAACTAAGTGTGAATCAATGTGTATGATAAAATCGATTAGAAAGCTCATAGGGTACTCCTTACTGGCTAAATATAGTAGAATTTTTTATTTATCCTCTTTTGCAAGGAAGTGCTTCATTAATTGTGTACTATGGACAGCTTGACGCAAGTCAGGATAAACGTAGCGCATAGCACTGTTGACAGCGATAGGCGCTTCGCCAAAGCCCGTTGCAATCAAGTTTGCTCGACCGGAATAGGATACAATGTCTCCAGCTGCGAAAACACCTGGTATTGAAGTTTCCATATTACGTGCAACGGTAATTAAATTGTGTTCAGTTTCCAAGTCCCAAGAATGGAGTAATTTGTTATCGGAAATAAAGCCGTAATTTACTAACAGATAATCTGCTGTTATCCTCTTTTGTTCGTCACTTTTCACCTTTTTCAAAGTAATGTTAATTTTATCATCATTACGTTTTTGAACATCATTGATTAAGTAAGGGGTGTCAAAAATAGTATCTGTCTGAGCTAATTTATCAACATTAGCTTCTAATGCACGGAACCGATCTCTTCTATGAACAATGTGCAATGAAGAGGCCGTTTGGGCAAGCTCCAATGCCCAATCAACAGCTGAGTCGCCTCCCCCAGCGATGACAATATCTTTATTTTTGAACTCTTGGGGATCTTGAATAAAGTAGCGAAGCTGATTTCCCTCAAGTTTGTGTGCTTCAGCAACAGCAAGCCGACGAGGCTGAAATGACCCTATGCCCGTTGTAATGATAACAGAGCGTGAGTAGGTAACACGTTTGGATGTTGTAACTCGAAAACCTTCAGATGTTTTTTCAAGATTTTCAACTGTTTCATTTAAAAAAATATCAGGCGAAAACATTTTGACTTGGTTAATCAGATGATCAATTAGTGCGGAGGCCTTTATAGAACTGAATCCTGGAATATCATAAATATTCTTAGTGGGAAACAGAGTATTTGCTTGTCCTCCTAATTGATCGAGACTTTCAATGATTTGAACATTTGCATTGTGCATGCGAGCGTATGTAGTGGTAAAAAGTCCAACAGGTCCGCCGCCAATAACTGTAATATCATAGTAGTTCTGGATTGACATCAAAATACTCCTTTCAATTGTTTACACTAGGCTAGATTAGCATAATTGCGAGACAAAATAAATTAAATTGGAAAAATAATTGTTTTTTAGATAGAATGAAGAATATGAAGAACATTAGGGGAGGAATTAAATTGACATTTCCACAATTGCATTTAGAAAAAATCAAGGGACCAAAGGCAACAATTAAAACAAATTATGGGGATATTGAAGTAGCATTATTTCCCGATGAGGCACCGAAAGCTGTTGAAAACTTTTCCGCTTTAGCCAAGAAAGGCTACTATGATGCTGGGATATTTCATCGAATTATTTCTGATTTTATGATTCAAGGTGGAGATCCTACAGGAACTGGAATGGGAGGGGAAAGCATTTGGGGCGCCCCATTTGAAGATGAATTTTCTAACAATCTTTTTAATTTCAGAGGAGCACTTTCAATGGCTAATGCGGGACCCAATACGAATGGAAGTCAGTTTTTTATTGTACAAAATAAAAATCTTCCAACGCAAATGGTAGAGCAAATGAATGGGGCTGGGTATCCGCAAGAGGTTGTAGAAATGTACCAAAAAGGCGGGACACCATGGCTAGATCATCATCACACTGTTTTTGGGCAAGTTTTCGATGGACTGGAAATAATTGACAAAATTGCGGCCGTGAAAACAGATTTTAATGACAAACCTATCAATGACGTTGTTATTGAGAAGATTATACTTGAATAAATTTATGATGTGGGGAGAAAAAATGAATTATAGGATAGGAATGATTGTTGAAGGAAAAATAACCGGTATTCAACCTTATGGAGCGTTCGTTACCCTAAAAGATCATACGCAAGGGCTCATCCACATTTCTGAATGCAAACATGGTTTTGTCGATGATATCCACAAATATCTAAAAGTTAATCAGGAGGTTAAAGTTAGAATTATTGATATTGATGAATACACACAAAAAATAAGTCTATCGCTGAGGTGCTTGGAAAAAAGTACTTCTAGTTTAGATAACATTGGAACAAAAGTTAGGTGTGAGCATAAACATTATTGGACAAGCAGACATGTTGAAACTGGTTTTGCTCCAATTGCAGAACGTTTAGATGGGTGGATTGAAGAAAGTTTGGCAAATATAAGAAAATAGAATAAAAAAAGCTTGACCATTAATGAATATGTTGGTAATATATTTCTTGTTGGTGCGAATGCACAGGTAGCGTAATGGTTGCTTTTATGCAGTTGAGTACTAACTTAATAAAAATATATTGTGTATTTTTATTTAGAAATGCTGAATATTTATTAAGGCGTTTCAAAAAAAGATATTGACTTTTAAGTTTAACCGAGATATCATATAGTGGTTGCGTTGGAAAAATGTAATGCTTGTAGATCTTTGAAAACTG
>NZ_BALC01000010.1 GCF_000612445.1 Liquorilactobacillus sucicola DSM 21376 = JCM 15457 | reverse complement strand
GACCAGCAGCGCTAAAGATGCGGAGAAAAAAGACCAGCTTGCTAAGAGTAGTTCAAAAACTACAGTTAATGCGGCAGACAAAAATAATTCAACTGTCGTTTCTGTTAGTCCCAAAAAAGCTGTTACTAGTTCCACTGCAGTAACACAACAAACAACTGAGGCTATCCTTAAAGCACAATTAGCATCAGTTTTGAATACCGTCAAAAATAATAACAATTCTGCATATAATGCAAAAGTGTCCAATTTTTTAAACCAAATACTAGAAGGCTCCGTCGATAGTTGGTCTAAGTATAAAGTTCTCCCTTCTCTAACCGCTGCTCAAGCAATTCTTGAAAGTGGCTGGGGAACATCCGGTTTATCTGAGAAATATCATAACTTGTTTGGTATCAAAGCAGGAACATCCTGGACTGGAAAGACAGTCACATTAGCAACCTTAGAATATTATAGTGGTAGTTATCATACTGTTTACGCAACTTTCAGAGCTTATGATAGTGACAATGAGAGCATTGTTGACCATGCTAAACTATTAGCTGACAATTCACGCTACAGTAATTTGATTGGTGAAAAGAACTCAAGTACGGCTACGAGAAAGATTTATCAGGATGGTTATGCAACTGATATCAGCTACACCGCTAAGTTGAATTCAATTATCTCGACTTATAGTTTAAATGATTGGGATAAGTTAGCTTTCAAGTATACCGGAGTAGTTGTTGACACAGGTTCTAACAGCTCTGCACCAGGTACGCCTCAAGGTGGTTCAGGATCCACAAAGGACGTCTACTATACCGTTAGATCTGGGGACACTCTGACTGGAATTGCTGGTAATTACCACACAACAGTTCCTAAAATAGTCTCGTTAAATGACATCAGCAACGCCAATTTCATCTATGTGGGGCAAAATCTGCTTGTTATAAAAGCCGTCAGCACTAGTGCAAGTTCAAATTCCACTTCAGGCAATGGAAACAGCAATAGCGCCACTACCTATATTGTGAAATCTGGTGATACTTTAAGTCTAATCGCACGGACTCACAGTACAACTGTGAACACACTGGCTTCTTTGAATCGGATCAGCAATCCAAACTATATTTATGTAGGCCAAGAATTGCGTCTTTCTAGTAGTGCTGCTTCGAACTCAACAAGTAATTCAAATACAGAAAAAAGCAATAGTACTTATACTGTTAGGTCGGGGGATACTTTAAGTTCAATTGCCAGAACACATGACACGACCATTAATAATCTGGCTTCCCTAAACAATATCAGTAATCCAAATTATATCTATGTGGGACAAGAATTACGTGTTTCTAATTCTGTCAGCAACTCAAGCTCAAACAAGAACTCAGCGACAGCGCATGTTGATAATGGGAGTTATACTGTCAAATCAGGCGATACCTTGAGTTCAATTGCTAGAACATTTAGTACTTCCGTCAATACATTAGCTTCGCTGAATAATATAAGCAATGCTAACTACATCTACGTAGGACAAAAATTAGCTGTTTCTAACTCTGCCAAGTCGTCTGAAACTGTTGCTGAGTCTGCAAAGGAAACTTCTAATAATATTAGTGGTACTTACACTGTCAAGTCGGGCGATACCTTAAGCTCAATTGCCAGAACATTCAGCACTACTATTAGTTCCCTTACTTCACTGAATAAGCTGAGCAACGCGAACTACATTTATGTAGGGCAAGAATTAGCCGTTTCCGGTTCTGGTAAGAGTTTAAATGCAACTAGCCCAAAAAAGACAACAAGTTCAGTTGCAAATAGCAGTAATGGCACTTACACAGTTAAGTCCGGTGATACTCTAAGCTCGATTGCCAAAACATTTAGTACTTCTGTCAATTCACTAGCATCATTAAACGACATCAGCAACGCCAATTACCTTTATGTAGGGCAAAAATTAACTGTTACAGAAACTGGCGGAAATTCTAGTTCATCATCAGTTACAGTTGCAGCAAAAACGAATTCACCTGCTAGCACCACCAACAACGGTGCTTATAAGGTTAAAGCGGGTGACACTTTAAGCTCAATTGCGAGAGAATTCGGCACCTCTGCCATTGAATTAGCATCATTGAACAAACTTAGTAACGCAAATTATCTCTATGTAGGGCAAGAGTTGGCTGTGGCTAAATCTGGTAAGAGCTCAAAAACATCAACCAAGTCTACTTCAAAAAACACTCGTGGTGCTTATACTATCAAGTCAGGTGACACTTTAAGCAGTATCGCTGCAAGATACAACACCACCGTTAGTAAACTTGTTGCCGCCAACGGTATAAGTGATGCAAATTACCTTTCAGTTGGTCAAGAGCTTATAGTTTGATATGCCAATCAAATTGACACTCAGACATTACCGAAAAAAATAAAAGACGTAGTACAAAGTCAGTGAATTTGGGTATTACCGCGAAATTACGAACATGTCATTTACTTTGAGTGTTTCGCTACGAGTAATTCGAGGTAGACAGAGAATTTTGACTTATGAAACACGTTTATACGAAACACAAAAAGGGAGCTAGGTTAAAATGAATTTTGACCTAGCCCCCTTTTTGTCATGTATTTTATTTTCTTTCATGCTCTTTCTCTAATTTTTTCAATTCCGCCTCTGCTTCGGCCATGTGATCTTCATAGTGTTCTAGCTTCCAGCGCAAATGCTTGATGGCGGAATCAAAATCGTTCCTTTTTTCCTCCATTATCTTTAACTGCTCATTCAACAAATTCTTTTGTTCTGAAATATTTTCTTCCGCAGAATCAACCAAATTCATGTATTTTAAAAGCTTTTCAATAGACATACCGGCTGAACGCATTTGTTTAACAAAATTAATTCTTCTGATAATGCGCTTATCAATGTTTCTTATTCCTGATGAAGTTCTATCAATACGTGGAAGCAGTCCAATTTTTTCATAATATCTGATGGTATCTGAGCTCACATTAGTCAATTTGCTGGCTTCTTTGATATTCATTGTTACCCCCCTCCCTTTTCTCACTAATATATTATACATTTTTTTCATTTACTGATTTTTTACACTTTATCAATATTATTTCTGATTCTTAAGTAAAAAGAGCTCTTTATTCTTAACCTTGCTGGTTTGATGGTCGCATCACAATTTCATTTATATCAGAGTCTTCTGGTAAAGCAACAGCTAATGAAATTGCTTGCGCTACACGTTCTGAAGGCATCGATACACTGGCATAAAAATTTTCCATTGTCTTTTTAGTATCTGGGTCAGTTACATGATCAACTAATTCAGTCGATACAGCACCTGGTGAAACAACAGTCACTCGAACATGGCTCTTTGCAGCAACTTCTTCCTGACGTAAGGCTTCACTAATCATCCAAACGCCAGCTTTAGTAGCACTATACACACCACCACCAGAATGAACTGCATGTGCTGCAACGGAAGCTATATTGATAAACTGGCCTGATTGTTGTTTGCGCATCTGTGGAAGAGCCGCATTTATTCCATAGAGGACGCCGCGTAAGTTGATATCAATCATCCGATTCCAATCTTCAACCCGCCCTTTAATAAATTCAGAATGTGGCATTAATCCCGCATTATTCATCCAAACATCCAACCGACCATAAGTGTCGATAGCTTTTTGGGCTAAAGCTTTAACCTGTTCAAGTTCACTGACATCAGTTGCCAAGTAAGTTGCTTGTCCCCCCGATTGTTCAATATCCTTAAAAATTTTTTGCAAGCGTTCTTCCCGACGTGCCCCAAGGACTACTTTATTTTCCTTTGAAGCTAACAACTTAGCCGTTGCTTCGCCGATTCCAGAAGAAGCGCCTGTAATCACAATAACTTTTGCCATAAAGGAACCTTCTTTCCAAACTATTAAAATATTAATTCCAAATTTCTTTCGCTAGACTAAAAGCAGACCATGCCTTAGGCCAACCTGCATAGAAAGCCAGTTGAGTAATAATCTCAATTATCTCTTTTTTCGTTACACCGTTTTTCTTAGCGAGAAGCATGTGACTTTTTAGTTGAGGAAAAAGACCTTGCGACATTAAACTCGCAACTGTTATTAAACTTCGATCACGCGCGGAAAGAAGTTTTTCTCTCGACCAAACTTCTCCAAATAAAACATCATCATTTAACTCAGCAAATTTAGGTGCAAAATCTTCAAGACGATCACGTCCAGCTGTTTGCTTTTCTACCATTTATTTTTCCTCCAAATTTGCATAATCTGCATCTGAAACAGGTTCTAGCCATTCAGGTTTACCAGCGGTGATTGCTATATGAGCGAACCAGCTGTCTTTGGTGGCCCCATGCCAATGTTTAACGCCGTCATGAGTCACAACAATATCACCCTTTTTTAACAAACGTGGTTTTTGCCCAATTTCTTGGTACCAACCTTCTCCACCAGTGACCAGTAAAATTTGGAAACCAGCATGATGTATATGCCAATTATTACGGCAACCGGGCTCGAAAGTTACAACACCAACTGAAACATTCACTTGGGGATCATTGACGAGGCTCTTTAAATAACTTTGCCCTACAAAAAACTTCTGATAGGCATCGTTCTTATCACCTAATGGAAAAATGACACCCTTTCTCAAGTCACTATTCTGTGCCATCTATTTCTCCTTTCAGTACAGTTAACACAAAAGACAACTAAACTTAATCTACATGTCTAACCAAACCATGAATTCTCTTAACGGCAGCAGGATCACGATGATCAAAGAATTGACTCTCATTTTTATCAAGTGCTGCAATTTTTTTCATCTCATCATCTGTTAATTTGAAATCAAGGCTGGTAAAATTTTCTGTCATTCTGTTTTTATGAACGGACTTAGCAAGTGCAACCACGTCACGTTGAGTCAACCAGCGTAAAATAACCTGACCAACTGATTTATTATATTTTTGACCTATTGCAGTTAAAGTTCCATTATTAAAGATGTCGTGTTTTCCTTCAGCGAATGGTGCCCATGCTTCAGGTTGAATATTATTTTCGTGAAGAAAAGAAACAGCTTCTTTTTGTTGCATCCAAGGATTTGTTTCAATTTGGTTAACCGCTGGTTTAACATTATTATATAAAGACAAGTCCATAATTCTATCTGGTTGGAAATTTGAAACACCAATTGACTTAACTCTGCCTTCTTTTTGCAGATCTTCCATTGCGCGCCAAGATCCATAAACATCACCGTATGGTTGATGAATTAAATACAAATCAAGATAATCCAATTGAAGTTTACGCAGTGAAGTTTCAAAAGCTTGCTTTGTCGCTTCATACCCTGTATCTGAAACCCATAATTTTGTTGTAACGAATAGGTCCTCACGTTTGATTCCACTGCGCTTGATACCTTTTCCGACTGCTTCTTCATTGCCGTATGAAGCAGCTGTATCGATCAAACGATACCCAACATCAATAGCATCAACAACTGCTTGTTCTGCTGCTTCTAAGTCCGCAATTTGAAAAACTCCAAACCCGAGCATTGGCATTTTGTTACCATCATTAAGCTTCTTAAATTCCATAATTAACAACTCCTTCTTTTTTAGTACACGTTAATTGAACACCTTAAAGTGCACTCTAAGTCAAGGTTCAGCTCCTAAAAATGTTGATTTGCTTTTACCACACAGATAATGAACACTTTTTTCAAAAATAGATATGGATGCCTACTATTTTTGACAACAAAAAAGCTGGCGAGTATTAAAATACTCAATCCAGCTTTAAGAGCTTGGTCAGTTTTTTACATTTCGCTCTGACACTTGTGCTTATTCTATACGAACCAGTGTGTTACGCCCATCCTAATAGAAGTTCAGCTTATCTTGAATTATTTTTCTGAGATCCATAAATTCGGTACTGGTTCGGTTACGCGGAAAATCAAGTGGATTAGTAACTATTTCTTTGATTTCTCCGGGCCGCGGCGTCATGATGATAATACGTGTGCTCAAATAAATAGCTTCATCAATATCATGTGTGACTAAAACCATTGTTGTTTTCGTTTGCTGCCATACCTGATGAATTACTTCCTGTACATCAGCTCGTGTAAAGGCATCTAATGCGCCCATCGGTTCATCTAAAAGCAATAGTTTAGGTTTCATCACAATTGAGCGTGCTAGTGCAGCCCGTTGTGCCATTCCTCCTGAAACTTGATGGGGATAAGAACTTTCAAACCCCTTAAGCCCCATCAATTCAATATAATGTTGTACCAGTTCTTTGTCATAATTACGTCCATTAAGTGCCTTTAGTCCAGAACTTATATTTTCTTCTATGGTTTCCCACGGAAAAAGACTGCCATGTTGAAAGACGTATCCGCGTGATACATTAGGTGCAGTTACCTTATTTCCATCGACAGTAACGTCTCCCTTTTCTGGAGTATCCAACCCGGAAATCAAGCGTAACAGCGTTGTTTTTCCACATCCCGAGGGCCCGATAATTGATATAAATTCTCCTGAGGAAGCCTGAAAGTTAATGTCTTTTAAAATTTCAAGCGGTTGTCCGTTATTGTCTTGTAAAGTTCGACTAACATTTCTGATAGCTAATTGAACCATTTCTACCCCTCCAAATTAATGGTTGTTTTGTTCCCGCCATCTTAAAAAGTACGTTTGAAACTTATTGCTAATAACAAAAATAAGTGAAAACAAAACCGCCATTATAACAATTGCAGCATAAACCTGTGTATAATTACCGACACCACGTGCCCAGTTTATATACCAGCCTAAGCCTACTTTTGCACCCATCATTTCAGAAATAACGAGCATTGTAAACGAAAGACCTAATGCTGTAAATATTCCGATAAACATGCTCGGAAGAGATCCAGGGATAACAATCTTCCACATAATGCGCCATTCCGAAAAACCTAATGTTTTCGCTGACTCAAAGTATTCACTTGAGATCCCCTGAACTCCCCCAATAGTCATAAAAGCAACTGGGAACCATACAGCAAAAGCAATCAAAAATATTTCAGACATATAACTTGTCGGAAATATTACTAAAGTCAAAGGCATCCATGCTGCCGCTGGAATAATACCAATTACTTTAAGATAAGGGAATGCCCAATAATTAAACTGGCGATATCGTCCCATCAACAATCCGAAAACAACTCCAATCAAGGCCCCTACTATAAAACTAACTAACCAGAGAACTGTCGATGAAACAGTTGAATCCCAAAGCAGCTTATGATCTGTGGTAATCTGTTCTATTATTTGCGCGAAACTAACAAAAAATGGTTGCGCTAATATCGAAAATTTTTCAGTCAATAAATCTTGGACAATCAGTAAAATACCTAAACTAACATTTAATTGTGAAAAATGTCCGCTATAAGCTCGCAAATGTCCTTGCCGAAATATCCAACCCCAGACAGTGGTAAAAGACAGGTAAAGAAAGTAAACAATTAAAAATATTTGATATGGTTTGTTATTAACATCTTCTTGCGATGGCACGCTAATATTTTCTACAAGTGCAAGTAAGATAATCACAATACCGCTAATATTCCAAAATTGAGACCATGGTTTCCAATACTTTAAAGTTAATTCACGCTTCTTCTTATTTTTTTTATGTTCTGCATTAGTTGTCAACGCGCTCACTATCTGCCTCGCCCCCAACATTCTTTTTTATTAGTTTGCATCATAATAAGCTTTTTTCAGTAATTCCTTATTATTAGTATCTGCTTTAAGGTAGCCTGCCTGTTTCAATTGCTTAATGTAATAAGCTAAATCTTCTTTCCCTCTTTCAAGATTCAAATCAAAATGCTCGTCCTTAATAATCTGAGTAACATTTTTCACATTAATGAATTTACTTTTGGCAACATACCCCTTGTCCAATTCGATCTTAGCGGTTCCTTCTGGATGCTTGTTGATCCATGAAGCAGCTTCTTTATATGACTTGACAATTGCTTTTGCCTTTGCAGGATTTTCCTTAATCAAACGGTTTGAGATGTAGAGATAGCAGCAAGCACCTTGCTTTTTCATCCCCATTGCAGCCATCTTATCGTCACCGTCATAGTTGTTATTATCAATAATTGCTTTAAATCCATCTTCTTTGTGCCTGATAAGCATAAGGATCAACAGTTCCGACTGCATCAATCTGCTTCTTTTTAGCCGCTTCCGCAAGTGTATCGGTGCTGTACACCTTCCAAGTAACATCTTTCTTAGGATCTATCCCAGCATGTTGCAGTGCTATTGAAGTTACATATTGTGGCGTTGATCCTTGTGCCGGAATTCCGATCGTTTTTCCTTTCAAATCCTTAACACTCTTGATGCTTGAATTTTTTGGAACTAGTAACTTGATACATCCTTGATGGATGCCGCCAGCCGCCTTGATTGCTGCCCCATTTTGAATTGCTGGCAAATATTGAAAGTCTCCATTTTGTGCGTCATATTTTCCACTAGCAAAACCAGCTTCCAAGTCACTGATTGTTCGTGGATTTGCAACCAATTTCGCCCGAATCCCGTTTTTCTTAAAGAAACCTTTTTCATATGCTATGTAGTTAGCGGCATTACAAATCGATCCATCCTTAACTGGCAAGGTCACGGTACCATACTTATAAGTTTTGCTTGCCTCTGCTGATTTTTTATTCGAACAAGCTGCTAAACTAACACTTATTGCTAAAATCCCCAAGATACTTCCAGTAATTTTCCATTTCATGAAAAATCATCCCCCATTATTTTTTAAAACATCTTACTCTGAACAAACACCTGCTTCTGTCTTGCTGTTCTCCAATCACTCCCTCTATAAAGCCAGAACACATTGCCCCCCTTCCTTTACTTCAAACAAAAAAGCCCCCTGGCTAGTTGCCACGAGGCGGATTATCGCGTTACCACTCGTTGTTCAATGACTAGATTGCTCTCGTCATCCTCTGGGAGTCATTAAAAACTCTTACCGCTGTAACAGGCGCACCTGCCTGCGGCTTATTTAAATAAACTCGCCGCAGGGTAGAATTCCAAAGACCATCTTCACTGTTGTGCTATTAACCCTTCTCAGCTTACGGGTCTCTCTTCAAATTGCACTAATCAGTTACTCATCTTTTTATAATTAACGTCTTAGATTTTAATCCTAAATCATACTGATGTCAATTATGAATTTTGATTTAAAGAACGTATCTATCAGCATCCTTATCGCTGTTTTACACCAGCAGATTCAGATACCGTTTAAATTCATAGATCAATATCAAAATACTTAATGTCAGGCCGTTCCTTAAACCCTAGCCGGCGCCAAAACTTTTGACCTTCTAAATTATCAACAACCGTAAATAATCCGACTTTGTCAATCTTATGGGCTTTAAAGCCAGCTAAAACCTTTGCGATCAATTCTGAACCAATATGCTGCTTTTGATACGCAGCCGCTACAGCAACATGATAAAAATAACCCTTTCTTCCGTCAGTTGCTCCTAAGATAGTAGCCACAACTTTATCTTCTTCTGTAACTGCAACAAAGCATAGATCCGAATTAAGTTCTAGCACTCGCTGGATGCCTGCACGAGAATTGTCCAAAGATTGCAAGTGCATTCCTGGTGTATTCTCCCACAATGCGTACGCTTGCTCATAATCCTCTATCGTCATTTTTCTAAACTGAACCATTTCTATTCTCCTTTAAAAATTGATCTCATGTGGACTGTGACCACTCTGAATAATTGCTAAAGCATCATTCAGAGATTGCTTGACCATTCGTTCAACCGCTATGTCCGTGTAAAATCCAATATGCGGTGTCAGTATTACATTGGGCAGTTTCTTTAGATAATTATAAGGCTCAACTGGAGTTGGTCCATCAAATTTCAAATTGAATATTTTCGTTTCTTCTTCAACTACATCGATTGCTGCTCCTGCAATCTGTTTATTCTCAAGCGCTTCAAGCAACGCTGCCGTATCAACGACCGGTCCGCGAGAGTCATTAATTAAAAAAGAGCTTGTTTTCATTTGCGCAAAAGCATCTTGCCCGATCAAGTGGATGTTTTGTTGGTTCAAATAAACATGTGAGGTAACAATGTCCGCATTCCGGTAGATTTCTTCTTTTGAGACGTATTTTAAAATACCTGCCCGTTCAAGTTCAGGTTTTTTAACGACATCATTTCCTAAAACCGTCGCACCAAGTGCATGGAAGATCTTAGCAACTGTACTGCCGATGCGGCCGACTCCGATCACTCCGATTATATATTCCGATAGTTCCCGCGAACGTAGACCGTCGACGATATAATTATTGTTGTCTAACCGTGCTTTAAATTCAGGATAATGTCTAATCAACTGCATTGCTTGCATTAAAACTAGCTCAGCCACAGCATGCGGTGAGTACGAAGGAACATTCGTTATTTTAATATTGTTGTTAGCTGCTGCTGTAAAATCAATTGTATCAACACCAGCTGAACGGCAGGATAATTGTTGAATACCATAATCTTTCAGTGTTTGATAGATAGTACCGTCTTCATCCAAGCGACTGCGCTGCTTATAAATAATTCCATCGAATCCCTGTACATGGTTAACAGTTGCTGGATGAAGTTCAAAAGGCACACTTTTGACTTCAATATTATTTTCTCGGCTCCATTCATCAATAAATGGCTGTTCATCCTGGCGAACGTGATATGCAATAATCTTTACCAAAGCTCTATCTCCCTTTTAAAACTCTCTAAATATAGCACTACTCGCTCAAATTACATTGAAGCTTCTACAAGAAAACAAGTTATTGCTCAGTGTCTAAGTATTTCAACAATCCTTGCGCACCTTCTACAAAATACTCAATTCCCGTGGGTAATGTTTCATCTAGTCCGACAAAATTTGGCTTGTGCCAATCAGCTGCTCCTGGTGCACCATTTGACCCAATGAATGCAAAGACACCTGGGATCTCTTTTTGAAAGGTCGCAAAATCCTCTCCTGCCATTGACAAAACAGGCTGGTCTACCTTGAAAGATAAATTATCAATCACCGCTTGTGTGAGTTTAACATTATTATTGATCGGCAGTGCACGTTCGCTCCAATCTATTTCTGCTTTTTGTCCGTATGCCTGTACGATCCCCTCGACTAAACTGAACAGCTTAGTCTTTACCAGTTCTGCATTTTTATGGTCGAACAAACGCACCGTTCCTTGCAAATATGCTTCATCAGGGATCACATTCCAAGCTTTACCGGCATTGATATGAGTCACACTTACAACAACAGCATCTTGTGGATTAATATTGCGACTTACAATCGTCTGCAGACTAGAAATAATCGTTGCTAATGTTGTAATAGGATCCTTGCTTTTTTCTGGTTTGGCTCCATGCGAGCCCTGACCTTTAATCTTAATTTCAAACTTATAACACCCAGCCATCAGCGGGCCCGCTTGCAATGCGATCGTTCCAACCGGCAAATTCGGATTATTGTGAAAACCAATCAATGCCTGAACACCATCCAGCACATTCTTAGCAAGAACTTGATCAGCACCGCCACCGGCTTCTTCGGCGGGTTGAAAAAGAAATCTTAGCGTCCCTTTTACTTCATCTTGGTGATCTTTGAAGTAGCGAATCGCCCCCAACAAACTGGACATATGCAAATCATGGCCACATGCATGCATTACTCCGGTATTCAAAGATTTAAAAGAAAGGTTACTTTCCTCTTGAACCGGAAGAGCATCGATATCGGCCCGTAAACCAATAATAGGGCCTGCTTGTGTGCCCTTAATCTCAGCCAATAAACCAGTATCAAGCTTGGTTTCAAGAATCTTGATCTTCCACTCGGCTAAAACCTCTTTGATTTTCTTGGTCGTATTAAATTCCTGGGTAGACAGTTCCGGATGTTGATGCAGATAATGACGCAATGCAACGATCTCACTCAAATACTTTGAATATTCTTCTTTTGCCATTTTTTCACTCTCCAAATGCCTTATTGATAGCTTGCTCTAGGTCTGCAATCAAATCATTTGCATCTTCTAAACCAATTGAAAGACGGACAAGATTATCCGAAATATTTTGCTTACGTCGTTCATCTTCAGGAACTTCACGATGAGTTATCCCACTTGGGTTAACAATAAGTGAACGATTATCCCCAACATTAGGTAAATAAGTGAACGTCTGAACACTGTTTAGCAACCGAACGACATTTTTCTTATCACCCTTAAGCTTAAATGAGAAAATTGTTCCAATTCCCTTAGGATAATACTTTTTTACCAAATCTTTTTGAGGCGTATTTAATAGTCCCGAATGAAATACATGTTCCACATGTATATTTTCTTCAAGAAAATGCGCGATTTTTAAGCTAGTTGCTACTTCTTTACTGATTCTTTCAGAAATCGTTTCTAAGCCCAATAAATCCAAGTAAGCTGAAAAAGGGCTGAGAACTCCCCCCATCAAGCGGAGGTATTTAGTTCTTAAGTGAGCAATAAATGCTTTCTCAGCAAAAACAGCTGCAAAACTGGTATCTTCTCTACCTTTCTTGTTTAACGTAATTTCTGGTTCATAAAACTGGGGGAATTTATCCTTTCGCCATTTGAAATTACCACCATCAATAATCAATCCCGAAACGACGTTGCCGTGCCCACTTATCCCCTTAGTTGAGGAGTAGACTACTATGTCTGCTCCGTATTTTAGCGGATTGAATAAATACGGTGTGGGAAATGTATTGTCAATAATCAACGGGATATCGTGTTTATGCGCTAATTCTGCTAATTTAGCTACATCGGCAATATTAGTGATCGGATTGGAGACACTTTCAGCATAAATTGCCTTGGTATCCGGTTGGATAAGTTTCTCAACAGCCTCAAAATCGTTAATGTCCTCCGCAAAATCGAAATTGATCCCGAATTTTGGCAAAAGCGTTCTAAATTCATCTAAAGTTGCACCATAAATATCAGGCGGGGCGATAATTCTGCCTCCACCTTCTGCCACGTTTAAGATAGCATATGTAATTGCAGCCATCCCCGAACTGACTGCAACTGCTCCAACACCACCATCGAGTTCAGCAATTCTTTTTTCAAAAACATCGACCGTCGGATTATTTGCACGTGAATAAATGAACCCATCGGCCAATTCTCCCCTCGCAATCTCATCTGCACGTTCGGTGTCATGTAAATCAAAAGCTACATTCTGATAAATGGGCACTGTTGCAGAATAATTATGCTTTTCTGGCTGATACCCGCTGTGGATCTTATTAGTATCAAAACTATTACTCAAAATAATTCCCCCTTAATTTAAAAGTCTATTTTCAAATCGGAACAGATTCTTTTAACCTGTTGTAACGTTTTATCATCTATTTCAATTCCGGCCTTAATGTTTCTGCGCAAAGCTATTTGCTCTTTTTCCCCAGGAAGCGTGACTTTTTTACCATCGACTGTTTCTAGTTTCTGGATTCTTGTCAGCATATCCGTTAACTGAATCTTAAACTGCTTTAAGCTTATGAATAACGTGGGATCGATAACCATGAAGAAATGACTTATATCATGCTTCCCATTTCCTAAATCTGCGGCAATTGAACCCTGAGAAAAAATCGCTGTCATGATTTCAATCAGCAACGAAATAGCAAAACCTTTGTAATTGCTATTAGCCTCTTTTATTCCACCTATTGGAAGAACTCCCCCGGTTCGTTTTTCCTGAGTCAAACCACTCAAGACGTTTGCAGGATTCTTCTCTAGTTCTCCTTTACCATCAATCGCCCATTCTCCTGGAATTTGTTCGTTTAATTTTTCTAGAACTTCTATTCTTCCAAGAGAGACAGTCGATGTTGCACCATCAAAGACAAAGTCATTTTTCTTCAAAGGAAATGCTGCTGCAAAAGGATTACTTCCCAAAAAAGGATTTTTTGCCCTAGGAGGGACTACGAGCGGATTAGTACTAGTGGCGGCAAAACCGATCATTTTAGCCTGACTTGCCATCTCTGCATAATAACCAGCAGCGCCAAAGTGATTTGAGTTTCTTACAGTGGCAAACGCTATTCCGTTTTTCCGTGCTACTCTGATAAGACGATCCATTACTTCAGTTGAAGCTAGTTGCCCCATTGCCTGCTGAGCATCAACAACAATACAGTTTGGAACTTGCTTCACAACTTGAATTTTGGCTTCACGATCAATATATCCCGCGTTTAACTTTTTTTCATACATGGTTAAGCGTTGAATACCATGAGAATAGATACCCCTCAGGTCAGCATAGTTGAGTACATCAGCTACAATTCTTGCCTTCTGACTGTCAAAGCCCCATCCTATAAATATTTTTGTCAAAAGCTCGATTTCAAATTCACTTTTGATTTTCATCAGCTTTCACCTTACTTCTGATAGTAAGCATCCGTAACTAGTTTATTTACATTCGTATTGCTCTTCAAAAAGCCTGCTTTTTTTAGTTCTTTTGCATAGTATTTCAAGTCAGCCTTCCCAGAACCGTGTTTCAATGAAAAATGGTAACTCTTAATTAAAGCTGTGACATTTTTCTTATCCACAAAACTGGTCTTAGCGACATATTTTTTATCTAACAAAATATCAGCCGTGGCAGCTGGATGCTTATCAATCCATTGAGCAGCTTCTTTGTAAGATTTCACAATCGCCGCAGCTTTTTTTGGATCTTCCTTAACTACTTTTTCAGATAAATACAAGTAGCAGCATGAACCGCTTTTTTTCATTCCCATTTTCGCCATTTTATCACTATTGGAACTGTTATTATTGTCAGCAATTACTCGAAAATGATCTTCTTTCACTGCCTGATATGCATAAGGATCAACCGTTGAGATCGCATCAACTTGCCCTTTTTCAGTAGCTTTTGCTAGTAAATCAAAATCATACGTCTTCCAAGTAACCCCTGTTTTAGGATCGATTTTAGCGTGCTGCAACGCGATAGTTGCGACATATTGCCCCGTTGAGCCTTGACCTGGTGTTCCTATCGACTTACCCTTAAGGTCTTTCACACTATGGATACTTGAATTTTTAGGTACAAGTACTTGAATACAGCCTTGGTGCAAGCCGCCCGCAGCTAAAATTTGAGCCCCATTTTGAATAGCCGGCAGGTATTGAAAATCACCATTCAGCACATCATATTTTCCATTTGTAAAACCAGCCTCAAGATCGCCAATGTTTGCGGGTTTTGCCACAATATCAGCTTTTAGCCCATTCTTCTTAAAGAAACCTTTTTCGTAAGCAATATAATTAGGTGCGCCGCAAATTGTCCCATTCTTAGCTGGTATTGTTATTGAACCGTTCTTATAGGAGCTTGCCTGAACATGCGACTTACTCACGCTTGTATCCCCGATAAAACCAGTAAACGCCGCCGCTACTACAATAAAAGACATCCATTTTGTTCTCTTTTTCCCCATTTTTATCCCTCTTTTATTCAAACTAAGTATAGTGAAAACCAAACGACTCCCCTAGACGTTTAGCAGTCGAATCCTTTTAGCTGATCTGTCGATGACATTTCGTTCCATCACCTTGTTTGGACCTTGCACCGGACACCCCGATTTAATACTTGATTAGTTTCGGTTGAACGCTGCTTTAATCAACGCCAGCCCGGCTCACACTTAATGCTCAGAAGCCACTCTCTCCGGTTTCAGTACACCACTTCCAACACGCAAACCTATCCTTGATAGTTTAATGTATCCAGATTTTGCTGAAGCTCATCGATTAGGTCTTTGGGAGATTCGATACCAACTGATAATCTGATAAGCTGTGAAGTAATTCCGATCTCTTTTTGTTCCGTCTCGGATAATTCAGCATGTGTCATTTTGTATGGCAGTTCGATCAGACTTTCAACAGCTCCTAAACTAACTGCTAATTGAATCAAATCAAGACTTTCGACAAACCTCGTCGTGTCTATTCCGTCCTGTAATTCGAATGAAACTATTCCGCCATATCCACTAACCTCTTGGCTAGCAACTTCATAATCTTTGCTGCCAGGTATTCCCGGATAATAGATTTTCCTAACTTCTTTTCTATTCTGCAAGAACTCAACGATCTTAGCAGTATTACTTAAATGACGATCCATTCTGACTGCTAATGTCTGAATACCTCTGCGGATCAGATTAGAAGACTCCGGAGATAAAACAGCTCCGATTCCATTTTGATTAAAATAAACTCGATCCGCTAATTCCTGATCTTTGACAACGACGATACCAGCAATTACATCGGAATGTCCCCCAAGGTACTTTGTCGCCGAGTGAAGCACAATATCAGCCCCCAGTTTTAATGGCTGTTGTAAATATGGTGTCAAAAAGGTGTTGTCCACAATTGTCAACAGGTCATTTTCCTTAGCTATTTTTGCGACCCCACGAACACTTGTCACTCGCAATAATGGATTCGAGAATGTTTCAAAGTATATAGCCTTTGTATTAGGCTTGATGGCTCTTTTCACTTGTTCTAAATCCTGTGTGTTAACGGCAGTAAACTCCAGCTGCCATCTTTTGAAGAACTGATTGATCAGGCGAAAAGTCCCCCCATAAACGGTATCGCCAACGATAATGTGATCTCCGGGTGAAAAAATCGATAAAACTGCATGAATCGCCGACAGCCCAGATGAGAATGCAAAGCCTTGCTGACCACCCTCAAGCTGTGCAACTTGATCTTCCAAGTATGAGCGCGTTGGATTACCTGATCTGGCATAATCCCACCGAACCTGCGAATCAACTTTAGGAAAAATATAAGTTGATGAATTGTAGATAGGAACATTGACCGCTCCTGTTGTGTTATCATTTTGTGCTTTTCCGTGAACTAAATTTGTATCGAATTCTGACAATGTATGAATCCTCCTTGAAAAATATAATAACTGCTATTTAAAGTCTTCAGCCACTTGCAACACCTGATCGACTTTTTCAAAAATACTGCCTAAATCATTTTTAACATCAATCCAAGAAAGCAGCTCAGCTTTGCTGAAATTTTTGCTAACTTCATTTTGACGGTACAACACGTCAACAAATTGTTCTTTTTCTTCAATAGTTTCCATTGCACATTGATAAACAATTTTATGTGCTGTTTGTTTGCCCACTATTTTACCTAAATTAAACATGATCTTCTCAGCAAAAGGTAAACCTCCCTGTAATTGTATATTGCGAAGCATTTGCTGCTCATTCACTTGTAACCCATCTAGAATATACGCGGCACCTTTCAACTGTGCATCAACATAATTGGTTATTTCCGGTAGAACGATCCACTCATTACGCCAATGAATTGCGTCTCGCTCACCATCAAACAGTAGAGATTCAAACATTAACCCAGCATCCTTAAAAACCGGTTGTGTCAAACTAGCTAAACCTTCTATCAAAGCTGGATTACGTTTTTGTGGCATGGTAGAAGAACCAATCTCTCCCTCTCTAAACGGTTCACGTACTTCATCAACTTCTGTTTTCATTAAATTGAAAAGTTCATGTCCAATTTTTCCTAAAAGACCTGAATAGATTCCAAGTACTGCTGCAAATTCTGAAAAACGGTCCCTTGACGATTGCCATGATATATTTGGTACATTCAAACCGAGCTCAGTTAAAACACATTTTTCAATTTCTGGTCCTTTTTTCCCAAAAGCTGCATATGTGCCAACTGCACCGCTTAAAGTACCAACAAAAACACCTTTTTTATCCAGATCCAGAAGCCTTTGCAAATTACGAATAGCTTCATCTAACCAAACTGCTAGTTTGAAACCAAATGTTATTGGAATAGCCTGTATCCCGTGTGTTCTCCCAATCATCGCAGTTGCTCGATATTTTTTTGTTTGTTTTTTCAAAACCTCCACTAAATGATAGCTATCCTTTAAAAGAATCTGATAAGCTTCTTTCGTCTGTAACATGATGCCTGTATCAACTATATCTTGCGTTGTCGCACCAAAATGGACATACTCGCCAGCTTTTTCTCCAGACAATTTTTGCAGACGATTGATTAATGCTATTAAGGAATGTCTTTTTGCTGCACTTTCTTGCGCCAATACAGTAAGATCAAAATTTTCAATTCTCGCTTGGTCAACAATTACCGCTGCTGCTTGTTGCGGAATAATATCCAATTCACCCTCAACTTTGGAAAGTATAGATTCTACAGCCAACTGTTTTTCGATCTTATTTTTGTCTGTCCAAACAGCACGCATTTCAGCTGTCCCAAAATTATTTTGCATTAAAACTGAATCTAAAACATCTGCCATTTATTTTTTCTCCTTTGAATCTTAAAATCAAAACATTGCTTATATAGTATGTTGTTCTACGCAAACGCACTTCGCTTAAGTGAATTTATAAAGGAATCAATTCTTGGGGATGTCCGCCCAGACAGCAGTTCTTTTGCAGGACCTTTAGATAACACTTCACCATTTTCAATAAAAACAGCCTCATCAGCAATTTGACGAGCAAAATCCATCTCATGCGTCACAAGAATCATCGTTATGTTTTCTTTTGCCAATCCCGCAATAGTCTGTAGCACACTCTCAACTAATTCAGGATCTAAGGCTGATGTTGGCTCATCAAAAAGAATAACTCGTGGTCTTACAGCCACAGCTCTTGCAATCGATACTCGTTGTTGCTGCCCCCCAGAAAGAGTCGCTGGATATTGCGTAATTACCTCTTCTAAACCGATTTTCTTTAGAATTTTCAATGCGGTTTTATGAGCTTCCTTTTTATTTGCTAAATTGGTATAAATCAAGGGATTTGCAACATTTTCCAATGCTGTTAAATTTTTGAAAAGATTAAACTGCTGAAAAACCATCGCAGAATTTTGTCTGAGATCATGAATAGTTTTAGTATCAATTTTGCCAGCAATCGCAGTTGTTGTACCAACCTTTAGCGATCCTGCAGTTGGAATTTGTAATAAATTCAAAGTTCGCAAAAGGGTTGTTTTACCAGAACCACTTGGTCCTACTAAAGCAGTAACTGTCCCTTCTTCAATGTTCAAGTTAATATGCTTTAGAATTTTTTTCTTTCCAATATTAACTGACAGGTCCTTCACTTCTATCAGGCTCATTCAAATCCCTCCGATACGGCTTGAGCAGCTCTTTTTCCAATAAACTTTGCAACCAAGTATAGATAATAATCAAGATCCAGTATAAAATCCCTACCGCCAGATAAGTCTCAAAATATTTGAATGACTCCCCAGCTAGCATCTTTCCTTCCCCAAATAACTCTGTCAATCCTAAAGTGAATGCTAAAGACGTTTCCTTTAAAAGACTGACAAATGTATTACCGGTTGCTGGCAAAGCATTTAATGTTGCCTGTGGCAATACAATATGCCAAAATAACGTGATTTTTGAAATATTCAATGCTTTTCCTGCTTCAATTTGGCCTTCATCAACAGAATTGAAACCAGCACGGAATATTTCAGATAAATACGATGATTCTTTGAAGCCCAATCCGACAATAGCTGCAATGATAGCCGGTATTCCCCTTAATGAAGGAAAAAGCTGCGGCAAGCCATAATAAATCAAGAAAAGTTGCACCAGAGTCGGCATTCCCCTAAAAAATGAAATATAAAAGTGCGCAAATCTTCTTAATATCCAAAACGGACTTAATTGAAACACGGTAATTATTACTCCGATAACTATGGCTAAGATCATTGCAAAAATCGCCATTATTAACGTAACTGGAATATATTCCGGTAATTGAATCAATGCCTTTAAGAAATATTGCCAGTCAAAGTTCATTCTTTCTCCCCCTTAATTGCTTGTTTTCGTAAAATTCTTTGCAAATGCTCATCTGATACTTGTTCTAGCAATGAAACATCAAATGTTTTAATCAGATAAACAGTTTTGTGATCAGAGAATTTTCTAACCTCTTCAATTGGAGTAAAACCCAATGAGATATATGTCTCTTGCAGCCACGGATGTTCAACTGCGGTCCCCAAAGTAACAGCTGGCGCATTCAACACTTTTTTTACATATTGCTCAAGTACATCATTGATTATGCTTTTTCCGTATCCTTGATGTTGATAGGCAGGATCTGTTGTGATCCACCCAAGATGGGGGAGATTAAATGGCCCTGCATTATACGACCAAGGTAATCTGACCGAAACAGTCGAAACTATTTTTCCTTTTTCATCCTTATAACCATAGGTAGGAACACTTAAAAGATGTTTCCGCACATCTTTCACATCAACTGAAGCAGCCTTAAAATGAATGCCTAGCACTTCGTTTGCTTGGTATGCACGATGCAATAACACGGTTAAATTCTCTGCATCTTTACTACTTAATTTCACAACTTTCAAAAGATTCACTTCAATCCATTAAGCATTTATATTTGTAATTCAAAAATCTAGTTAGTTGGTTACAACTTTAGGGGTTGTTTCTCCAACTCTTACTTTGAATGGTAATGTATTTTCTGAGGGGGCGAAGGGACAAGTACAAAAACTACTGAATGCGCAAGGTAAGTTGACCGCAGTATTGAAGTCAATATAATCAAGTTCTTGCGGTTTTGAAATATTAATTCTTATTCTTCTACCACCACCATATGTTTCAGCGCCCGTTGTCAAGTCACGAAACAGTATAGTTCCGTGACCTTGTGTATTTTGTCTGTTGTCAAGATAAATATTATTCTCACCGTCAATGTCCTGTTTAAGCCAGCCAGAATCATCATTATGTGCCTGAAAAACGACAAGCCTGTATTCTTCATCATGAAATGAAAAATAAAGATCTCCGATATGTGTCTCGTTGTGGGAAAGATCCCCCAAAACCGAGGCAGTTGTCAGAATTTCCCATTTTTTCAACGGAATGTAGCGCGCTGGAAAGACCCAGTTCTTGTCTGGTTCAAAGTATGGCAAACCTGTAAAATTACGTTTCGTACTTGAGTGAGGATCACGTTGCCGCACAGCAAACTTTCTATCAGAGCCTATTCTTTTTATTAACTGTGCTCGAACACCTTGGAAATCAAAGTCTTCGACATTAACATCAGCTACGCTGTCAACGACTACCGTTTTGGGAGCAGTCAAAATTTTCCAGCGATTAGTTACCGCTTTCCCATTTTCTGGAATATAACTCACAGCGTTACCTTGCTGTTTCCATTTCCCTGGGAAACCGGCAATCTTAACTTCTTGTCCATCACTCAGCCAATCAATACTTCTCAGAGATAGCCAACCGTATTTCGACATTAATTTATCTTCACGTTTTGCGTGCCACTTTAGCCATTCTTTGTCAAACTGTTGCTCCGTCATTCGCTGAATATTCTGATATGTCACCACGCCATCATCATGTCCTTTCATTTAGCGGCCGAGCATGTCAAGTTTTTACTGAACAAAATTACTTCGAAGTGCTCTTTAAGTTTGGTGTGATATCATATCCGAAGTACTTTACAGATAATTGCTTTACTGTACCATCGGCAATCAACTTTTCAAATTCTTTGTCAAATTGTTGTTTCAATTTCTTACCTCTGGTATCTTTTTTAAATGGCAAAGCAATATTGACTGAAGCAGCATTTCCATCTACAACTTTCCACTTGTAATGTTTAAATTTAATGAGAGCCTTTAAATTATTTCTTGTATTTACAACACCGTCTACATGCCCTACTAAAAGTGCTTGAAAAATATCATCTCTGCCTTCAAATGTCTTAATGTTGATTTTGGAATCATATTTTCTCAAATTTTCAGTATTGTTCGATGCGACCGCACTGGCAACTGTTTTACCCTCCAAATCCCTGATTGTTTTATAGGAAGTATTCTTATCAACAGCAATAGTTGTTTCTTCAGTATTGTAAACTTTGCTGAACAGATACTTTTGCGATCTTTCAGGTGTAACAGCAATATCATTGGCTATTGTATCGATCTTACTATCATCAAGTTGACCAAAAAGCCCAGCGAATTCACCTGTTGTCCATTTTGTTTTATAACCTAATCTTTGAGCAGCCTTATTCGTTAACTCGACATCGAAACCAACAAGTTTTCCATCTTTTTTGTATGATGTTGGAAAACTTGTACCGGTTGCCGCTAGATTAATTGTTCCCTTGCTCTTATGCACATCAGTCGATGACGCCTGCGACTTATTGAGTTGCTTTATTCCCAGAAAAGCAATTGCAAGCACCACTATGATTCCTACTACAGCTATCCATATTTTTTTCATTACATTTAACTCCTCACATATCTATTAATTCGATAACCTTGCCAAGCTCATCGTCTAAAAGCTTTCGCAATCGCTGACTTCCTTCAGTATTTAATTTGCTAAAATTTGACCATAGAGTTCTAGTGTCAATTTCATTTCTAGGTGAGCCTTCTGGATAAATAACTTTTTTTGAAATTTTTGTCCCATCCTTCAACATAATTTTGATTTCAGTAGGGCGAGCATCTTTGGAATCATTAACCAAATTATGCTGTCGTTGGAAAATAGTCTGTAAAGCAGTGAAAGACTGGGGTACCTGCAAAAGTTCAAAGGAAGCTGCAGTTACTGCTCCTCTAGACAAAACCTGCCATACAATATATTCAGCTGAAAAGCGACCTTCTTTCCCCGTCCGGGGTAATTTGTAGCGTAATGCATGGTCGCCTTCCTGTGGAAAATCAATAATAACTTTCTGACAATTATCAATTCTTATTCCTTTCGCATAGAGACTTCTAGCCGCATCATAGCTTGACATTCCAGCTGAACAAAACGGATAGGTTTTGAACCACAAACCAGGCACTTCAATCTCCGCTGGACTTAACCAGTTTTTTATTAATTGCTCCGGCTTTATCTCAAGGTCGGCAATCGTTTTTAACCATCCACGACTATTGCTGAACGGATCCTGTTCTGCATTTATTCCGCTTTTAGCAGTTAAAAAAGCATAAACAGCGTTTCTTGCGGCAATACCAGCATTGAAGGGCTTCCCATCACTTCCTGACTGAACTTCAAGTCCACTGGCTTGCGTTACTGCAAAAGAAAGTGTGTTAATTAGTTGTTTTTTATTAACCCTCTTATAAACTCCAATTGCAGCCGCAGCTGCAACTGTGCCTATCATTCCTGTTGTGTGCCAGCCACGCCAAGCTAGTTTTGGATTGAGCACCTTGCCTAATTTGCCTGCAGTTTCGACTCCTTGGATAAATGCCCACAAGAAACTTTTTATTTCATCTTTAGATGTCGTTACCGCAAATAAGGCCGACATAATTACTGCACTAGGGTGCCCTCTTAAATTTGCTTGTGTATCATCCAAATCAAGATAATGAGCTGCAAATCCGTTTAAGAAAGCTGCTCGTTCAGCAGTTATCTTTTGCCCTGCATTCAACGGAAAATTTTGCTGAGACTTATCAAATGATTCATTAATTTTTTTGACAGCTGGTTCATCTTTACTTTTTTGTAAAACTGTTAAATAATTAATCAAGGCCCTTTTAGCACAAACTTCAAATTTTTGCTCGTATTTTTCTTGTCCAACTAGCAGTTGGCTGACAAGTGCTGTTGTATTGGTCTGAAAATCAATTTTCAAATTTTTGACGGTCATTTGGTTCCTCCCAAATGCTCAAATCTGGTCCTTTCGGAATTATCCTTGTCAGATCATTTTGAGGTGTATGATCAACTTGGTAAAAACGTTTCTTTATAGCATCAAAATCTGTATTATTCTTAAAAGCTGGATTTGAATATAGATCTTTTGCATAGTTCCACAAGTTTGGATAATCAATCAGCCTTTTTTTGTTAACATAATATTTTTGATAAAAGACAATATCAAAACGTGACAAAGTTACGAAGAGACGGATGTCTGTATCCACTATTGCTGAACCGAACAAGTAGCGCTGATGTGCTAATCTTTCTTCTAACCAGTCAAGACGATTAAAGACACGATTATAATATTTTTCATAATCATCCTGTGATCTTGCTAAGCCGGCCTCATTGACAGCTGTATTGATATCGGTATAAATGATCTGATTCAAGGCATCAATGTCTGCTCTAATAGCTTTAGGATATAGATCGGGAGCATTTTCAGCTTGAAATGTTTTCCACGCACTCGCAAATTCATCAATCAAGGTATTGTAATTATTGTTAACAACCTTACCCGTTTTAACATCAACCAATGCTGGAACAGTGGTTCTCAACTTGTAAGTAGGATCAGCTTTTAGATAACTTTCAGATAATGACTTAGTATGCAAAATTGGATCCTCATTATTTTCATCTAATGTGAAGAACCAGTCACCCACGACACCAGCTGGTCGTAAGGGGTCAACTGCGCCCTTGGAAATCACATTGTCTAATCCTAATAAATCAATTGCAATAGCGATCCTATTTGCCCACGGACAATGCTTAGACCAGATCAAACGGTACCTATTAGCTTCAATCGGAAGAGTTCCATCAGAGAACAGTGCATTAAAGTACGGGCTTTGATAGTCTCTAAATTTTCCTCTTTCATTAAAATTTGAGGTTATCGTTTCACTCTGATAATTTTTTTGTTTCTGTCCTGCGCGTGGATTTGCGACACGACTTTTTGAAAAATCTATTGGACAAGCTGAAAGTTTTTCATTAACATCTATCTTGCTTAACTCTTCTTGCAAAGCTGCTTCTTTAGTCATATTAAATATCCTCCGTGTTATACAATCCAAGAACTAGCAGTGAGTATAGCCAATTATTTTTTACCTTAATGGATTTGAAACTATTTCCTATTTTGACAACAAACTTCCTTTTCATGACGCTCACTCCCCAATCTTGATTAATCAGACAAGTAAAAAATCCACTCAAACTCTGCTAAAAAATAAAAACGCCCGCAGTCATCTCTGACTACGAGGCGTCCAATCGCGTTACCACTCGTTATTTGATAGTTGAATCACTCCAACTATCCTCAGCAGGTCTTCCATAAAAAAGGTTAACCTTGATTCTATAACGGGAATACCCGTTTACGGCTTGCCTCAAAAGACTCACAGTAAATTCATTCAAAAGACCATCTTCACTTGTTCTCCCATTGACTATTTTCACCAACCTAGTCTCTCTGTAAATGTTTTCCCCAAGTTACTCATCTTTCCAGTATAAATTCTAAAATGTAGTTTTATTCTAATGGTGGTAGCTAGTAATGTCAACAGTTAAATTAAAATAATCTCAGTTCTAATTAATCTAATTTTAATTCCAAATATTATTGGAAACATTGACAACCAATTCAATTTTATCCCACTGCTGTTGCTCCGTTAACTTGTTGCCTTCCTCAGTTGACGCAAAACCACATTGAGTACTTAATGCAAGATTTTCCAATGGTACATACTTGCTTGCTTCCTTGACACGATTGATCACGGTTTGTGGATCTTCTAATTCAGGATGTTTGCTGGTAACCAGCCCTAATACAACCTCCTTACCAGCTGTCACCTTAGCTAAAGGTGCAAAATCACCGGAACGACTGTCATCATATTCCAAATAAAAAGCCTGTACGTTTTCTCTAGCAAACAAATAATCTGCAATAGGAGCATAGCCACCAGAAGCTGCCCAAGTTGAGTGGTAATTTCCGCGGCAAACATGTGTGCTCACTCGCAGATCTTCTGGCAGATCATTAAGAGCCGCGTTGTTGACTTTCAGATATAATTCAGCGAGTTTTTCACGGCTGAATCCTTCTTGAATTCGTTTGGACCAGTAATCATTATCAACGATCATGCCCCACGTACAATCATCGAACTTAATATCGCGACACCCAGCATCATATAAGGCCAATAATAAATCATGATAGGCTTGACCGATGTCAGCAATTAAGTCTGCATCGTTCGCATAATATTTAGCAATTGCTTGTCGATTCTCTTCACCACGGATTAGTTCTGCATACAATTGGGCTGGTGCAGGAATGCTCTGACGGTCACTAACTTCTGGATCCGCAATTGTTAGTGTATGCAAAAACTTATACGCTACCAAATCAGGATGTTGCGGGTTAAATGCGATTCTTCCCTCAACCTGAGCAGAGTCAGCTCGAGTTTCTTCATCATGAAAAAAGTAGCCGTGTTCCGGTTTTGTATGTTTAATTCCATCAAATCCCCAAAAAGTATCCAAGTGCCAGTAACTGCGACGAAATTCGCCATCAGTAACGACCTTTAAACCATGTTTCTTTTCTTTAGCAACTAAATCTTCAATCGCCCTATCTTCTACTTGATGCAGTTGATCAAGCGTAATTTTACCTGCCTTTAAATCTTCACGGGCCTGTTTTAATTCAGCTGGTCGTAAAAAACTGCTACAATATCGTAATGTAATTTTGTTGCTGTTGCGTTTGTCATTAAGAACTCCACCTTTCAAATTCACTAACCATTATCCTTTTCCAAACAAAAAAGCCCCTTGTCAGTTACTTTTCTCTGACAAGGGGCGAATAATCCGCGGTACCACCCTTTTTTACATCTAAACGCGATGCCTCAACGACACATAAACATATCTGGGAAGTTAACGGTTCCTACCGAACATCCAGCCAGCACCAGATGCCTCTGTTTCAAAGTTCATCTTCACCGTTTTGGTTACTCTCCGTTTTCAGCTTACCCGGATTCTCTGCAAACAACCGCAACGGTTACTCTTCTTCTCAAAAGATCATATTAATTAAAAGTCGATTAACGACGTTATTTGAATTCTAATCTTGAATAATGATTATGTCAAGACTGTTTTAAAAAACTTTTTAGCTCAATTTTGGAAAAACATTTATTATTTAAGCATGTGCATGTGCGATTTTTGCTCCAGCAGCCGCAGCAACTGCCGCGATGATGTCATCCAAGAAAGTATTTACACTTCCATCTGATGCTGTATCTAGCTTTTTAAGTATTCCATGTTTCTCTTTATCTAGGTAACCAAAATTAGTTGTCGCAATCTTTCCGTAAATACCAGAAATTCCACCTTCAGCCAACAATTCATCGACACCAAAAACACCGCTGTCTTTTTCAACAATGCTTTGCAGCGGTTCAGGCAGCTGATGCTTTGCAGCAAATTGATCCAACACAATTCCCACCATAGCGTTATTTAGAACCTCTCTTTTGTGGAGAACATCGATCACTGCCTTTTTAACTTCTTCAAGAGTCAGATCAGAGATATAACGCCGCTGAATGTTGTACGTAATTGAAGCTATATCTTCAACCTCAACCCCCTTTGATGAAAAATAATCAGTTACAAATTGATAAGATGCTTTATCTGGAAACTTAAACTTTGGATCGTTCATTCTATCTTGCCCCTCTCTACTTGAAACTAACACTCTCTATTCTAAAGTAATTTGTTCTTTTCTTCAAAAGTAGTGTAGATTAGGATTATTATTATAGATGTTTACCAAGATTGCAAGATGAAATAAGTTACAAAACAGTATTTACTTTTGGGATTACAGTTAAAAAATCAAAAAATCCAGTTAGACTTAGGATAAGCTCAATTTCTAACTGGATTTACGTTTGAACTACTTTTATCAATTAACTCTTTAAAGTTTCAATCTATCAACAGTAATCACACGATAATTATTAGCGTTCACAGTAACTCTTATATTCTTTGAATAGTTGTAAATATAATAATTTTTGCCTTTATGTAATATTCTCGTTGCACTGAGAATATTTTTTTGGAGCAACGACTCAATCTCATTGCGTGAATAATCAAGCTTGAGTTTTTTATTGATACGCTGATAACCCAAGTCTGTATAGCAAAGTTTTTCAGCAATTTTTTCTAGCAGCGGATATGTCATTCTATATCTCCCTTTTGTGTTGCACTTTCGGGACTACCGTTAGACCACAGGAAGGCTGCCAAGTTCTTTACTGTTATGAGCGAAGATTGTGAAACCAGTGATGCTAAAATTAAAAAGTACGGCAGAAACTGAATTAAATAGCGGCTTCTCCCACCTTCAAAAAGCAACAGATAGACAAAACTCCCGATAAGGGACAATCGCAGCAGTTGCACAAAACTTCCTCGCTCACGCCATCCAAGTGCAATCAGTACTAAGAATATAACCCACCAGACCTGTGCAGCAAAACGAAAATCTCCAAGTCGCGTTCCATACAAATAAATAAACTGTTTTAGCTGTCCTGCAAGGCCGCGCTTATGTGGCTTAGGATTCTCTGCAATAAAGTGCCCCTCTTTGACCCATGCAAATGAACCATCAGAAGTGTTAGCCTGGTGCTTCTTTAACAAAAATTTAACATATCCCCAAAAGCCTTTTTTCTCTAAACGTTCCACTAGTTTTTTTTTAGAATAAGCAATACGCGCAGACTTCGTAGGAAGCTGTGCCATCGCAAGAGCATCCTTAGGATTATAGCCGCCATCTCCAGAAACTCCCATACTAATGAAATGAATTGCCGGAATAGCTCTGGTTGCATCAATTTGAATATATTTTTGTTCTTGAAGCCGCTGCTCAATCAGCTGATGGCTACCCCACAAGACTATACCTGCAAAAAGAATAACTCCCAATGAACACCATCTGTATGGCTTTTTCAACTTGATTTTTGCTGCAGCAAGCAGCAATTCAACCAGCCCAATTGCGATTCCGCCAATAATTGCTGAGGGCTTAAGAAAGTATGCGGCAATAAGTAAAAGGCAAAATAAGATAAACGCTATAGATCTCACAAAGTAACTCGTATCTTTATGCTTTGCTAGACAATAGCATAGAAGATATCCAGAAACGAGCGGTAAAACCCACGTATCTGTGTAAGGTACGATTATCATTGGAAAAAGCAGCAACCAGCTGCTATGCAGGTACATAGCAACTGCTAAGCGTGCACGATCAACAAGAGCCACGCTTAACAAGTTAAAAATCATTGACAAATCAACAAAAAACAGCGTTAGTAAGTCAAAGAAAAGCCAGGTTTTAGTCGCAAATATTTGTGCAAAAAGGTGCTGTACCAACAATAGCGGCAGATTATTATAGTTAATGCTGTAATACGCTCTGATTTCAGGATTTGTGCGGTCCGTCAGGGCTTGATGGATCGCCCCAGCATCAAACCCGATTGCTGGATGGACAGTACAAACAAAAAATATCTGCCAGAAAATAACGATTAACAGCAAAATAGGTGCTGTTTTGGAGCGCTGTGTTATGAAAATATAACGCAGAAAGAGATTGATCTTTCTAAATGTTTTAAAAGAAACTAAAATAATTCCGAAAAGAAGTAACCAAAAAGTCGTAAAAAAGGTCGTTCCGGCACCAGTGGCTTGATTATCACCCAATATTAGATTAGGAGATGTCAATGCAAAAAAGAACGTCAAAAAAATAAAAAAATTGAAAAGGATCAATATATACTTGCTTATCGATTTACTCATTCTATCACCATTTCCTAATCGCTAACCGTAATGCAGTATGTGCGCGTGGGTGATTCGCTGACTTCGAGTCGTGTTAACCGGACTGCAAGTGGTTTTAAAACAGGAACGATCAATTGATAAAGCCAAAGCGTTACGTTTTCAACTGTCGGATTTGTCTCTTTAAAGGCACTTAGCGTGTTCAAGAATACACCAGAAATATCTCCCAACACTCCATTTAGTGCTTTTTCAATATCACTGAAAATAACTGTTTGTTCACTTTGACTACTTAACTCACACACAACTTCCCACGTATGTGTATGCTTTTGACCAGTTCCACTCTCCCATCTGATAGCGTGACTTGCATTAAAATAAGTTTTAATCCTATAGCTATAATTGAGTTGTGCCATGCCTTACCTCCATTTACTTTTTATCAGCTTAATATCTTTCCAAACTAATAACCATATTTTTTGAATCTCTTGGCTAAAATTAATGGCATTCCAACTAGATTTTTTTGTCATGCTGTTCAATGTACCGATCAAGCGAAACCAAGAACAGATAAAATTGTAGATTGGAAGCGTGAAAACGACCCACCAGGATGCTCTAAAGAATGCTTTTTCCTCTGTAAAACCACGCAGTAACAATAAAACACAAAGATAATTTAATAAGCTGACTATAAGATAAAGAAAATAAATAAGCACATAGGAAAGCAACAAGACTATCCAAGAGTAGCCCAGAAAAAGCAGCACAATACTAGCGGCTAACCAAATTAATTTAGGGAAAAGGAAAGTATGATCCAGCATCATCCGTCGCACTAAGAAATTTTTAAAAAAAGATTTCAGTTTTAAATCGGAGTTATTTTGATTCACAACTTCTAATTCACCTGTCTGCCAGCGCTGACGCTGAATGTAAAGATCATTCAGACTATCAATCGGTTCGATATAGAAAATTGCATCAGAACAAATGGCTACTTTATTTTTCAACCTATCACGTATTTGAAAAGTCATATCTGTATCCTCACCGATTGTTCCAGTGTTATACAAAAAAGTTTGTAGCAAATCATTTTTTCGAAAAGCTGAAAAAGCCCCTGACATAGTAAAAAGCTGATTGTTACGTGCCTCAATTACTCTGCCAGATAGAAAGGCTTGTGCATATTCAAAATATTCATTGCGCTGCAGCAACTTTAAAATTCTCTTTTTGGAAGCCTTGATCAATTGTTTTTGCGGTAAAATTGTACCCGTAAGAGCTGATAGTTCTGAATCGTTTTCGAATCTTAGTACCATATTCATAAGTGCATTTTTTTCAAGTACACCATCGCTGTCAATATTGATAATATATGTTCCAATACTGCTGTAGATAGCTGAATTCAAAGCCTTCGCTTTTCCTTGCTCTGTGTGTATCAAGCGCAGGTTCAGATTAGGGAACTCATTTTGTGCGCGCTCATAAGCTGCAAAACTATTATCCGTACTTTGATTATCAGCTAAAATAATTTGAACCAATTCTGCAGGATAGGTTGAATCATTAACAGATTGGATACATTCGAATAAAGTAGTCTCCGAATTGTACACAGGAATAATCAGTGAAATAACTGGCAGCTTTGCAGGAATATCTAGTACAGATGTGTGCCAATTGCGAGCAATCAACCAGATACTCGAAAAAAATGCAGGCACAATCTCGACAACTACCGGAATCAACGCCCACGTGATCCAGAAACCCATCTTATAGAAAGTCAGACTAAGCCAATAACTCATTTCCTCTCTCCCTCTTTTCCCAACAGATGATGCATCCGCTCCCTAAAAGCAAAATATATACTGTGTGACAATTGAGAGGACGTAAAGACAAGGTAATATAGTGCGATCACTAAAACATAAAAAAACAACCGTCCAAGCAGTGAGTGGGCTACAAAAAAGAATTGACCGCCACTAAAATGCACAATGATTATAATTAACAACAAGCGCAGAATGTTAGCTAGATAAATCCACAGCATTCCCAAAACTGAAAAAAACAGTTTTTCGTAACGACTATACATTGGAAAGAAAAAGACAAGACTCAAGAATGCCAGTGTTTCAATTACACCTGAACACTCGTAATCAATCACCATATTGACGGGAGAACTCGCATTAGCAATACTGATAATGCTATATCTTGTTAAATTCGTACTCATTTTTGCAACTTCACCGATCCACCCGACTCCTCGCATGACCGCCTGTGTAAATAGCCAGATCATGTAGCGGTTACTAAGTGTGATTAAAATAAAAAAGAGCCCGACACTCCCCCAGATAAACGAAAAGGCCGCAAGTTTAGTTCGCCTAAGCAGCGACAGACCATAGACCCAGATAATCGTTCCGATAATTAAATAGACACTCATTTAGTATTATTCCTCCAGCTTTTACTTTTGCAGTTGCCATATTTATAGGCTGAAAAAATTGCGATCAACAAACCGACAACTGCCAAAATGATTGGTTTTGTACTGCCGCCTGAAGCATTGATCTGCCCCGTCCACAAATTTTTGTTTGCCAGTGCAATCGTTTGCCCTGGCATATTTGAACTTTCTTTGAGCTCACTTAGAGGAACTGCACATTCGAAAAGATACCCTTCGCCAGTGACAGTTGAACCATCGCCCATTTTTTGTGTGATCTTTTTCTTAGTCACTGCAACGTGGTCATCAAGCTTTTCATATTTGTCAGTCTTAGAATTATATATTCCCAGCGTTACCAGTTTGACTTGTCCTTCATTCAATTCGACAGTTTTATTTTTGTTAAGATCAAGAAAATATTTGGCGTTGCTACTGTCAATTCATATCCCGATGGTTGAAAATTGACATAACCTCCAGATAAAACTGGGCGCATTTCAATGTAAAAATAGATGTTCTTATCGTCAGCTAAAAGAGAAACATACTTGATGTTATCATCATCGCCTTCGATTTTCATCGGTGCCTTGGGTTTGTCAGACCAGTCATTAAAATTACCATCAATTGAGATTCCCAAGTCGTTTGTCTGATTGTTCGGACTTGCTTGGGAAGAAGATGATGACGCCGAGTCTTGGGGTGTAGAGGACCCTTCTGCTGAATTTGAGGATGAAGTTTCTGATGCTGAACTTGAGCTTGAATTTGAACTTGAGCTTGAACTTGAATTAGCCGAACTACTTGAACTTGAATTTGAGGAGTCCGAAGAACTGGAATTGATTTGACTGGCCGTAGCGGTCACTGTTTGCGGGCCCAAATTTGGATTGTTTAAAGTAGTTTCAGCAGCATTAGCCGTTGAAATTCCGAGTTTCATCAACGGAACACTAAATTCTCCGGTCTGCTTTGAACCATCTTTCTTTATAATACCTGTTCCCACATTCCCTAGTGATCGCCAACTGTCATTTATATCTCTCGCAGTAACCGACACTTGTCCATCAGAGTTATTAAACTCCAAATCATACGACCTGTTTCCAACTTTCAAAGTATAATTTTTATCAGGAATAGATATATTGGAATTATTGCCATTATCAATATAAAACGAGAGGGTATCTTCGCTAACTACCATAGTCCAGCTGCCCATATTATAATACCCAACTTGCGCTTTATTAATGTGATCCCAATCATTAAACTGTCCATCAATTTTGATATCAGCATGACTATCCGCGTAAACCCTGTCAATTGAAATTAAAAATAAGCTCAGCATGGTAAATAGCACTAAAATCAACTTTTTCATCATCATTCTCCTTATCAGGGACCCGCGCGTGTTTTACATACCCACAGTCTAAATTATCACATACCACTTTTTAGCGCAAAACCTAATAAACTAGAATATTAACAAAACGGTAAATTATAAAAATTCTTTTAGCTTTTCAGTGCAGCAGCATCCCCTAAATTCACATGTCGAGAATTCTAACATAATTTAGAATTTTTTTAAAGCAATAATTTTTAACGTTGGACAAGGACTTGAATTAAAAGTTAAAGCTGGAGCTAGTTTGCTTATTGATTTCATATGAATGTGTTACATAAGTCAAAATTCTCCATTCAACTTTAGAACTACTGGTAACACAAAAACACACTATGTTCGTAACTTCATATTAATAGTCGCTATTTCTCAGTTCATGCACATTAGCTCGTAATTTAAAAAGGGCCATTTAATTTATTTCTGCTTTATTTTGCAGGGGAGACCACCATTTTACATTTTGCAAATACCATCTGATCGTCTCTTGTATCCCACTATCAAAAGTATACTCAGGCTTCCACCCGAGCTTAGTTTCAATCTTAGTCGGATCCATCGCATACCGGCGATCATGCCCCAAGCGATCTCTAACATAAGCAATCACACTTTTGTCCAGTTTCAATTCTGCAATGATCAAAGCTGCAATCTCATTGTTAGTGCGTTCATTGTGCCCACCGACGTTATAGACCTCCCCTTCCTCGCCTTTGTGCAAAACCAAATCAATCGCCCGGCAATGATCTGAAACATGCAGCCAATCTCGTATATTTTGCCCATCACCATAAATAGGCAGCTTTTGCCCAACAATTCCCTTAGTTATCAATAATGGAATCAATTTTTCTGGGAATTGAAATGGTCCGTAGTTATTAGAACAGCGAACAATATTCATATTTAGTTATATGTCTGATAATATGAACGAACCAGTAGATCCGACGCGGCTTTACTGGCAGCGTATGGAGAATTCGGTGCCAATGGTGTTGTTTCTTGAAAATACCCCGTCATTCCTAGTGAACCATAGACTTCATCAGTTGAAATCTGAATAAACTTTCTCAACTCAAACTTTTTGGCAGCTTCGAGCAAAACCAAGGTTCCTTGAACATTTGTTTCTACAAAAATTTGCGGGTGCAAAATGGAACGGTCAACATGACTCTCTGCCGCAAAATTGACGATTGTTTCTATTTGATATTTCCTTATAACCTGCTCTACCAAAGGCTGATTTGTTATATTACCATGTACAAAGTTGTAATTAGCTTTGTCCTTCAAGTCATCTAAGTTATGCAGGTTCCCCGCGTAAGTCAGCAGATCCATGTTAACAATATTATATGTTGGATGCTCCTTAGACAGATAGTGGATGAAATTGCTGCCGATGAAACCGGCACCACCTGTAATCAATATGTTCATGTTCATCACAACCCCTTTAGATCCAATTCGCAAATCATTAAAAGCTTATTTCTAATAAACCATAGCATCGTAGATTTTATTGTAAACTGTTATCCCTTTTCCCCTGCTTCTACTTATTCCGATTTTCTTGACATAAAAGCAGATTTTTACTCTCATGTAGATTTTAGCATATATAACGAATCGTCAAATAAAGTGCGATTTTTTAGTAAAAAAGTTCAAGCTGTATTCTTCCGGTCCAAGAACTTACTATGCTTTATCGATCTTTTAAGGTAAGATGATCGAACTCATAGTCTAGAATCTACTTTAATGATTGTTATGGTAACTTCATTTTACAGGACTCGGGCTATGAGTTCCTTTTATTTTCTTACTTGTTTCACTTCAATTGTAAATTTATCATTCAAAAAAATATCACTTTTACCTGCATTGCTGACGGAAGCCTATTGAACATACTTGAAGAGATGGATCTATGCAGTCTCCTAGGGAATACACTAGATAATGCAATCGAATCTGCGTTAACAATTTCAAAAACTGAGAAGCGTTTAATTAACTTGCGAATTTCCAAGAAAAATGACTTTATCCTTTTCTCGCTTGAAAACTACACAGAAAACGATCTTATCTTTAATGATAAGTTTCCACTAACAACTAAGAAAAACAAAAACGTACATGGATATGGCTTAAAAAGTATTGATTATATAGCCCGCAAATATAACGGTTCGGTAACGATAAACCTTGATGATAATTGGTTTAAATTGAAGGTACTGTTTCCTGTTTAAAAAGTATCTAGTATTCTTTAACGAAACAATCCCCCCATAAACTGTTGCTACTTAAAAAATGATCTAATAAGAGATAGTAACATTTTTAACTATCAGCAACTTAATTAGAGGGGAGAAAAAAGTCTTATTAAAATATGCTTCAAAACTTAATAAAAATGTGTCGTATATTCAAGTCGTTACTGGCTTATTTAATGAATTTCAGCCTATTATTTGAAACATCACAACCTTCTTGAAAGTGTTTTAAATGTTTATAATCATATCAAAGCAAATGTTCGTTCAGGTAAATTGATGCTGCCGAAATGAACACACACACATTAGCAGCTGACATAATGTCTTTCCCTATTAATTTTGGTTCGTTTTGAAGATCCGAGTTATTTTCCTTACTGCCTGCAAATTAATAATGACTTTTTAACAATAATAAAAAGCTCCGACAGAATGACATCCCTCATCCTTGTCAGAGCTCTTTATTCTATAGAGAACTAAACTTTTATTCGCCAGTTCCTTCTAATGGTCCTTCTTGCTTGATTGCATCTTCCTTAGTCGTTTCTGTAACTCCGTGTTCATGCTTGACTGGTGAATAAATCGAGTAACACTTCATAACCTTATCGCCAGCATTGATAACATTATGCCAAGTGTTGTCAGGAACAACAATTGCTTCTCCAGGATAAACCTTGCGATCAACTGTCAGTTTATTCTTATCTTTGCCCATCTGCACATGACCGACTCCTTCAACTAAGTAAATAAATTGATCATTGCCATGATGAATTTCCATTCCAATGTCACCGCCATGAGGTGGTATAGCCATCAAAGTAACCTGAAAATGATCACCTGTCCATAATGTTGTCCTGTAGTTGTCATTTTGTGTGGCAGCCTCTTTCAAATCAACAGCGAATGGAGCAGCTCCGTAATCTTTTAACTCGATTTTTTCTTTTTGCATCATTCATGACCCCTTTCGCCTCTTATTATAGCACATTTAAAGGTGAACCTAACCTATTGTTAAGGTATATCAAATAATAAATTATCATTTTTAGTACTGCCGCATAGTCAGTTGCATTTGACATTTATTATTTTTTTCAATACTGCCACTAAAAAACAGCCTAGACATCTGCTGTTTGTCTAAGCTGTTCCTGCTTGAACAATATCAGGGAAACGGTACCCTGTTGCTCATTTTTTTATTTTTAGGAGTTGTTAATTATCAAGCTGTCAATCAATTAAAAATCTAGAAATTGTTGCCCACTAATCATTCATTACTTTTTTGTCAAAAACCTCAATATTATCTAAACCGCCATACCAATCGTACCACGGGGTTGCACCTTCATTCAAAATATCATTCAACTCTGCAACATTTTGCTTGCCTTGCGTGTTAAGCCATTCAATCAGACCGTCGCGACCCTTTTGTGCATATACCTCAACACCATCAAGCCAAGTTGCGCGTCCACCTAAAATCCCATTATACTTTGTATGTGCTTTTCCCGCGAAAGTCAATTCGTTACGGAATGTTTCAGCACTGACACCTGCCGATAGGTAAATGAACGGCCGATCAACTGCATCATTGGCTGCTGCAAAATGTTCAGCAGCTTCTTCCTTTGTATACAGCGGAGCCACACCCTTGGGAGTGTATCCTTCTACATAAGCAAAGTTAACTGGAACCTCTGTTTTAATAACATCAATGTGGTACTTCTCTTTTGAGAATTCTTTCATTGAGTCAATAACTAACTGAGTTTTTTCCTTAGCAAAAGCCTCACTTTTACTATCGGGAATTGCATCATCATATGTTACGATTTCCACAAAAAGCGGAATATCAGCTGCGAGCCCTTCATTACCCAAACGTTCTAAGAAGGCGTGCTTTACGTCATTAATTTCCGGTTTATCGTTAGGATTGTAATAAACCAAAACCTTAGCGGCATCAGCGCCTTTGTCCAATAAACGCTGTAAGCTCATTTGGCAATAATTCAGGAAACCGTCCAACCGTGTTAACATCATAGCCAGTCTTCTCATAAGATAAAATCAAACCACTCTGTTTTGCTTTTGACTTGATCCCCTTAAATCCAAGTTCTTCATCTAGTAAGATACCTGAAACATGATTCGTTAAGACTTGTGAAACAAGCTCCTTGAATTCGTACACCATCTCAATGTTGTACTCCTTGCCGGCTTTTTCTGCCGCTGCCTTCATCATTCGCTTCATCGAACCACGTTGATCAATTGCTAGTGCTGCAATGATTCCCTTATCATTAGAAAGCTGTTGCAATTTATCGAACTTACCCCGTGAGATTCTTTTCTTTGCCATTGCTGACTACCTCCTGCATAAGCCACATTTAATCTGTAATGCAGCTAGATTTAGATGCTGGTTACTATTCGTTTTCGATTAAATAGTAATTATTACAGTTTAGATGCTACAACTTTGTTGCCGACTTGTAAAGGGGGTAGCAGCAATTGTAATAAAAATAGAGTGATTAAGATAAGGAGCTGGGCCAAGAATAACATTTGATCCAGCTCCTCTATTTATTTTGTATAACCATGTTCCATAAGCCAAAATTCTCTGTCTAACTCGAATTAACCATAACAAAGTACTCGTTATGTTCCTAATTCGCGAAGTACTTAAATTTATCGACTTATGTCATACTCACGTCGAGTTTAAGTTGCAATAGACAAATTAACGTATTGCAAACGGTCAATATTACTAACCATAAGATTACACATGAACTATCATATCTTAAGGTCGACCATATCTTATACCCTCACTTTCAATAAATGAGTTCCATATTACTTTGAGATTGGAATAGGAATACCTATCCATCTTGGTTAACGCTTGTTTACTATAGGATTTTAAAACTTTACGATTTTGCAGCAAGAATAGCAATGTTCTATAAAGTGTAAACGTATCATTTTCAGGCAGCAGTCGTCCGTTGACATCATCAGAAATCATTTCTCCCGGCCCATAATTAATATTATAACTAACAACTGGGCATCTATGCCCCAATGCCTCCATAACAGCCATCGCAAATCCCTCATATGCACTCGTTAAAACTTCAAGATCCGCTTTTTGATAAACACTGCTCAAATCATGCCGATACCCACAAAAATGAATATAAGATTGAGCATTACCACGTTCAACTATTTTTTGCAGTTTGCTAGCTTCTTCATAATTATTCCAATTATCCTTGTAGCCATAGATTTTGAGGTCAACATCAGGTACTTTTTGATGTAAAAGAATGACAGTATTAATTAAATGGTCCAATTGTTTTACGTGTGTCAATCGTGCAACTGCAATTAATTGGAAAGGAATTCTTTCCTCAAAGTTAGGGCATTCATGAAAAAGCTCGTCTTCCAAATAGCTAACCGGAATAGCATAGCTTTTTATTTCTGGTAATCTTTCTTTAATATCTTTGCTTTCATGAACAGTAGAACTGATGATACCATTTAATTTATCACCTAAATCAAAAACTTGTTTAACATACGGGTATAAGTTGCCAGTAACTTTGGCATCTTCTGTAAAAGCCGAATGTAAAATAACATATCTTTTCGCAGATTTTTGCATTAATTTAAAGGCAGGAACACAAATGTCTTCACGATCGCTGTAAAATACAGCATGTGCGTCTTCTGCAGCAAGACAATCTAAAAAATATGCCATCAGCTCGTTCTCATTGTCAAATTGCCATAACTTATTTTGATGTTTAAGTTGAATTAACGTCAAAACAGGCTGATTACTCGGGCCTCCTCGAAAATGATAAGTCAAAATTATTTTTCCATAAATATCATAATACGAACGAGTAATTAATTTTCCACCATCATCAAAGAATTCCGAGTAAGATAATCGATTACGATCATAAAAATCCCTTCTGTCCGTGAAACCAAATTGATCTAAATAATTTACATAATAGACTTTATTCTGGTTAATGAAAATGCTAATACGTAGTTTACCCTTTCTATAACCTGACAATCCTTTCACTTTAAAATTCTGGTCATCTAATAGTTCCTTAATCAGTTGATTTGTCCCATATTCACCATTATCTTTACTAGTAACTTTTTGAAAATACTGAAAAAGATTTATAACTCTGCCTGAAATTCCCAATTTTTTCAAAATAGATTCGCCATCTAAAATAAAATTACGCGTCACAATTTTTGCTGGTTCCTTTATTTCGTCAAAAATTTTCAAACGTTGGACTTCTGCAATTTCAATAGCAGAAGTCAGAAGATCAAATTGAGAAGTTATAAAGTAATGCATCTAAAAGCACCCTTTCTACAACAAAACTGGGATAAACTGCTTTATCCCAGTCTTACTTAAATATAAATATTACTCATAACTAAATTTAACAGCTCTAGTTACGATCACCCTTTTTCTTGTTTTTGTACGCAATTCCTAATAATCCACTCAACGCTACCAGAATTGTGCCCCATATTGACAGTGATTGATCACTCTCATCACCTGTTTGAGGTAATGAATCTGCCTTCTTGGACTCTTTCTTCTCATCTGTCGTTCCATTGTTTATCTTAGCTGTCTTATAGCTTTGCTGCACAGGTTGTGCCGGCTGCGTCGGCTGCGTTGGCTGCGTTGGCTGTGTCGGCTGCGTTGGTTGCGTAGGCTGTGTTGGCTGTGTCGGCTGCGTCGGCTGTGTCGCTGCGTG
>NZ_BALC01000011.1 GCF_000612445.1 Liquorilactobacillus sucicola DSM 21376 = JCM 15457 | reverse complement strand
AACAGTGGGAATTTTGAAGGCATTCCTAGGTTCTCGACTTCAGTAGATCATATTAAACCACTGTTTTTAGGTGGAGATCCATATAATGAGGATAATTTACAGGCATTGTGCGAAGTTTGTCATAATAAAAAATCTCTCGAAGAAAGACGAGAGAAAAAATAAAATAAATTATTATAGTTTTATAAGAGATTACTTATTTAAAAAAGAGGGGGGCGTGGTTGGAAGTGCTCGCAATGGCATGCCCACTCAGAAAAAATAATTCCGCCCTTTTTTCATTTTTAAAAAACAAAAAAATAAGCATATTCAACCACTGATAGCCTTTATATAAGGCTTTTTTGTATGCTTTCATTTTAGTATAAGGAGGTAAAAAAAGCAAGATGATTCAAACAGAAAACACAAAGAAACATTATTCAAAAAAAGAAAAAATAGACAGAGAACAAGTGGCAAAAATTTTAACAAATAAAGAAGTAACATTAATTCCAGCACGATATTTAAATGAACAGGGAAAAGACTATTTTCAATATTTAGTTGATATTATTGAGGATTCAGATATTCCATTCGATTCAATAGATGAAATATCTTTAAACTTGTTGGCTGAAAATTTGTATCAGGCTGCTGAAGCAATTAAGAACATTCATGAAAATGGAGTTATCACAGTAGATGGCAAGAAAAACCAAGCCACAACGATATTTAATTCAGTTTTAAAAAATATTGATTCTCTTTTAACTTCGCTTAATTTAACCATGAACCAAAGAGTTAAAACTTTACTCGCAAACGTTCAAAATGAGAACATTGAAGATCCATTCAAGGAAGTTATGAATGACTGATTATGTTTTAGAATATTGCGATAAGGTTTTAAATGGTGAAATTATAGCAAACAAGAAAGTCAGATTAGCTTGTCAGCGTGAAATTCGGGATCGTGGACGTATTAAAGATGATGATTTTAATTATTATTTTGACTTAAAACAAGCAAACAAAGCAATTAATTTCATGGCTTTAATTCCAAAAACGGACGGTACAAAGTTAGAAATGGCTTTATTTCAAAAATGGATAGTTGGCAGTCTTTACGGTTGGCGTGAAAAGAAAACAAATAATAGGCGTTACAACAAGGCTTTTATTTCAATGGCAAGAAAGAATTCAAAGACTTATATAGCTAGCTGTATAGCCATAGCAAGTCTTCTTTTAGAGAATAAGCCAGCTAAAAATAGACAAATACTATTCGTTTCAAATGCTCTTAAACAGGCTCAAATTGGCTATAACATGGTGTCTAGTGAGTTGCGGCAGGTTGTCAAGTTGTCGCCAAGTCTTAGAAATACGCTAGACATCAAAAAGAAACAAATAACCAAGTTAAATGATGATTCTTTTGTGATTGCATGTGCTGGCAAAGCTGAAACATTAGACGGATTTAACCCAAATTGTTGTATCATTGATGAATTTCACCAGGCAAAAGATCATTCTATTTACAATGTTATTAAGTCAGGAATGGGACAACAAAAAAATGGCTTGTTATGTATTGTCAGTACTTCAGGTTTTCAATTTCATGCAATGTATGAAGATTATCAGATAATGAACGACATTCTAAACCAAAAAATAGACAATGAACGCCAGTTTATAGCTATTTGGGAACTAGATGATAAAGCAGAGATAAACGACCAAAATAAATGGATCAAGGCAAACCCGCTTTTTGAGATTCCAGCAGTTAAAGAAACTATGCTAGAAAATATGCAAAATGATGTTGATTTAGCACGTGCGCAGGGTGATCTAATACCCGTTCTAGTAAAGAATTTCAACATGTGGTATCAAAGCACTAGAGATAGTTTTATAAGCCATAAAGAGTGGCTGAACGCTATCACAGAGCCTATTAAACCATTTAAACAGGATATTATTTTCGGTATTGATTTGAGTAAGTCTAATGATTTAACTTCAGTTTCATGGATCATTCCAGATTTTGATAACAATAAATTTTATTGTGATAGTCATAGCTGGGTAGCTACAAAATATGGGTTAATTGAGAAAATGAAGACAGACAATATTAATTATCAAGCATTGGAACAAAAAGGTGAGTGTGATATTACAACACTTGAAAGTGGAGTAATCGACTATCAAGCTATTTTTGAGTTCATTAAAAACATGGTAGATCAAAATAACTTGAATGTTTTGGGCGTTTGCTATGATCCTTGGAGTTTTGGTTATTTGTTGGGTGATTTTGAAAAACAAGATTATCCATTAATTGAAACCGCACAAAACAACAAAACTCTTTCATTCCCAACAAAGCAATTCAAAGAATGCTTGTTGAACGGACAAATAAAGCACGCAGATAACAAACTTTTAAGCATTGCAGTAGATAACGCTATTTTGATTTACGATTCAACAGGACAATGCAGGATAGATAAAACAAGGGCTAACAACAAAATAGACCCGATTGCTTCACTTATGAACGCTTGGGTATTTTGCAGTAGTCAGATTATAGAAGGAAGTGGCAAGGCAAACAATGAGTTTTATAAAAGTGAAGAATTTTCTTTTTAAATATGTTCAAACGATTTTATTAGTTATTGGATTAATTCTAATAGATTTTGGAGTTCTAGCCTTGCTCAATGCAGGGGCTTTTTTAGTATGCACTGGTTTAAGTGTTTTAAGCCTTGCATTCTTAATAAATTACGAAAAGCAAGGGGGTAAATAATGAGTTTTTTTTATGATTCAACAGATATAGAGCCAGACAAAGACACAGCTTTTATTGATGCAGTTGTTTCAATGAGTAACACAGATAGTGTTTTTGTGGGCGCACAAGCGTTAAGGAATGCGGACGTGTGGGCAGCAATAAGAATTATTGCGAGCGATATTGCAAGCAATCGTATCAAGTGTGAAGATCAAAAAATCGAAACACTGATAAATGATAAGCCCAATGACATTATGAACGGCTATCAATTTAAGTTTGTTTTAGCTTGTCAGATGCTATTAAGTGGCAATTCGTTCGCAGAAATTAAAAACGATCAACTTAATTTTTTAAAAAATAGTTGTGTGACAGTGACGCAAGACGACTTGACGGGGCAAGTAAAGTATTACCACCAACCTTCAGGCGGAACAAAGCGCCAGATTGCGCCTAACAGCATACTTCATTTTAAAATTTTCACTCAAGACGGTGTGACTGGAATAAGTCCACTTTATTCATTACAAGATGAATTAATTATGCAGAAAAAGGGCAATAACTTGTTGAAAGGCTTTTTTGATAGTCCACAAAGAAATGTTTTAACAGTTCACAAAAGTGATCTTTCAACAGATGCAAAACAATCAATCAGACAGAAATTTGAACAGGCTAACCAAGGCGCACTCAGTTCGGTTATTCTTGACGATTCAATGACACTTTCACAATTACAAATTGATACAGGTATTTTGAAAGTTATTAATCAAAATAATTTTAGTACACAAAAGGTTGCGAGTGCATTCGGATTGCCTCAATCAATGCTAAACGTTGAAGAGGTCCATAGTAACCAGGAACAAACGAGTTCGCAATACTACCAATCAACAATTTACAAATATTTTGCATCAATTGAAGCAGAGTTGAGTTTTAAGTTTGAAAAGCAATTCAAATTTGAATCATCAAACTTGACAATAAACAAACAACAAGAGATTAACAATATTTTGAATTTTGTTGATAAAGAAATTTTAGATCCAAAAGATGCAAAAGAAAAATTAAATTTATAGGAGGTTAACATTTGAAAGATATTCGAGTTCTAAAAAAATCAGAAATTCGAGCATTAGAACCAGATAAAAAAGATGATCAAGAAACGTCACAACTTCAAATTGAAGGCTATGCAATTGTGTTCAATGAACCGTCAAAAGTACTTGATGACTTTACAGAGATTATACAAGCACAAGCGTTAAACGGCGTTGATTTAAGTGAGGCTCTATTACTTGCGGATCACGATTATAGCAAGCCTTTAGCAAGTGTCAAGGCTAACACTTTACAACTTGACATAGACGATAAAGGACTTCATTTTGTAGCACAACTTGACGAGCAAGTTAGTTATGCAAAAGATGTATTTCAAAATATTCAAAATGGAAATATTTCATCTATGAGTTTCCGTTTTGATGTGGCGGATGGCGGCGATCAATTTACAGAAGACGAGCAAGGAAACATTACACGTACTATTGTGCAGATTCAAAACTTGTATGAAGTATCTACTGTAACAATTCCAGCTTATGACTCTAGTTCAGTTGATACACGCAGTTATGAAAAATTTATTGATGATAAAAAACAAAAAGAAAACAAAGGGGCTACTAAAAAAATGACAGAAAAAACAGTAATTAAACCAGAAGAAACAGAAACACGATCATTTGAAGACTATATTCGTACACGTGGTGAGAAACGAGATGGACTAACAACGGATGGCAACGGTGTGATCATTCCGAAGGAAGTTATTACACCTATCTTTCAATCAAAAGTAAGTTCAAACAAGCTTGCTGATTATGTAACGGTTAAGCAAGTTTCAGTCGGTCAAGGTAGTTACCCAATTTCAAGTAATGATCCTTCAAAGGTTTTGGCAACCAAAGCAGAGCTCACAGAAATTGGAGACGTTGACGCAGGTGTTAAAGGCGTTGATTTTAAGGCTGAAACACGTGCCGGCAAGATTTATCTTTCAAATGAATTGCTAGACGATAATGCAATCAACTTTAAGGCTGAGGTACAAGCACAGCTTCAAAAGTTAGTTGATAATACTGATAATGCGCAGATTTTGGCTTTGTTGAAATCATTAACAGCACAAACAGCAAAGAGCCTTGATGATGTTAAACAGTTGAAGAATACAAAACTTGATCCTTCACTTACACCCGTTGTTATTGTGAACCAATCAGGCTTTAACTGGTTAGATACTCTCAAAGATAACGAGGGACGTTACATGCTCACAACAGACGTACAAGCGCCTACGGGTAAGGCATTGTTTGGGTTGCCAGTTGTGGAGTTAGCTGATTCGGTATTGCCTAACGTGGCAGCTGGTAAATTCCCGATCTTTATTGGCGACCTAGCTGAAACCATTGCATTATTCCGCCGTAACCAGGTGGCTGTAAATTGGCAACAATTTGATTCATATAGCCAAGGACTTGCGGTTGTCGTTCGCAACGATTATAAGTTCATTAACCAAGATGCAACAGTTGCTATTACGGTAGATACAACGACAGCAGGTTAAAAATAAAAGCAAGGATAATTCCTTGCCATACATAGAAATTTGAATGAAAAGAGGTTAAATAATGGCAGAAACACAAACAGACTTACAAAGATTAAAAAATAGCTTGCGTGTTCCCGATTCAATCACTGAAGATGATGCGCAGCTTCAAAATTATTTAGACGCAGCAAAAGAATATCTATCTAACACAATAGATGATCAAGATAGATTATCGACTGAAAGAGCTAAACTTGTTATGTTTTCGATAGCAGAGCTTTTATATCAGAACAGAGGAAATCAAAAAGTTATGAAGGACTTCCCTTATACGTTGCGTGTGTTGATTAACTCACTTAAATATTAAAACAACTCAAAATAGACTTCGCGCGAACTAGAAAATTGCTTGCGGTGAATGTGTTTATTGGTTGAACGTTCTCTAACGAGGTAGGATCTCAGCGAGATACTTTTAGATATTGCAACGGTGATCAATGATTATAGTTGAATTATGTTTATTTTGTTTAAAATAGTTGTCACAGTAAAATTATCATTTTATTGGGATTAGGTGTTACTCTTTTTGGGTAACACCTTTTTTATTGCAAACAAATAGACCCCAGCAATTAAGTTGGAGTCCATGAGTGTTGTGGATTGTTCAAGTCCACTTAAGTGATGTAGTCTCAATGACTATTACTATTCCTACTTAAGATAATATCATGACCTAATTACTAAGTCCAATATGGTATACTAACTACTGGCTACAGTACAAGGCTGTTCACCTTTAATCAAACTGTATGCTAGGCGGTGATAGTCAAGATGACTATTTCTATTCCAACTACTTTAGTTATAGTTCTATTCCTTTTATGGTTAGAACACAATAACAAGAAGTAGAATAAAGCACTAGGATTAATTATCCTGGTGTTTTTTTATAAGTGGTATACATTGTGCAATTTTAAAAAATTGGTATTTTGTGAATGGAACCTAAAGGATTAAAATGGGTTTGTGAATTAAGGTCAATTAGCAAGCCTCTTAAAAGCACTGGTATAGCTGTTACTCAATATAATCAGCATTATGTTAACTAAAATTGGTATTATAAAAATTTATATGCTGATAGACGTATTCTAACACCATTTTTAGCGTGTCAAGTGTATAATCAAGTTATGATAAGTTGACAATCAACTTGAAAGAGGTGACTTGAATGACTAGTATAACTCAGTTGGCAAAAGAACTTAAAGTGTCACGTGCAAGGGTTTATCAAATTATAGAGAAACTAGACAATGATAAAAAGCCTAAAAAGAAAGACGATAGATACATTTTTGATGATCAGGCTGTAAATAATATACGTCAATACTTTATAAAGACTTCGATCAAGTCAAATGACACTAGACAAAAGAAAATTGATAGTAAAGACGATAGTCAAACTATACGTATACTTGAGAGTCAACTTGACGTAAAGGATAGACAAATAGAAAAATTACAAAAATTAGTTGATCAGTCACAACAATTACAGTTGCAAACTCAAAAACAATTAGAGTCAACTAGTGAGAAATTGAAATTATTAGAGTCTAAAAAAGAGACCTCTGACAAGTCCTCAGAGAACGTTAAAAAAGATTCTAATATAAATATAAAGGAACAATCACAAAAGCCCTCAGATGACACGAGAGAGCCTAGAAACGGCACTTCAGGACGCAAATGGTGGCAAGTATGGAAGTAATGAACATGAATAATTTTAAGGAGTGAAAAAATATGCTGATGCCAAGAATTGTAATAGCTGGCTTTCACATTGAAGATGATCCAGAAAAAGGCAAGGTATTAAACACTAAGAAAAAATATTATTGGCGAGTATCTGCACACACAGAAAATAAAAAAGTAGATGGCAAAAATATAGAGTTTAAAAAAGGTCATTTAGCAGATGTTCTTACCTACAGAGGACCGCAAAAAGTTTTTATTATTGGCGTATGTATAGCGGAACAAGAAGAAGTAAAAGAATGGGCTAAAAAGTTGCAACGAGTTTTAAAATATCATTTGGAACCAGCAGACACGAGATATATACAGCAATATAAAGAATATTTAAAAAAAACAAAAATAGATACCCAAAATACACACGCAACTAAGGAAGATTAATTCAAAATTGACAGTTACAAAATTTTAATGTTATTATTGTCCTGACAAGTGAATAAATGGACGCAAAAAAATAACCCTCAGCACGGACATGCTAGGGAAATTTGAGACCTAATTACTTCAACTAATTAGGATTTTTCGAGGAAGATACCACAAATATCCGACCTCTAATATAACTATATTCTATCATATGTGTGAAAAATTTCAAGAAGTTTGGAATGCAGACAAGATAAAAAGAGTTATACTGAAAATCTTTTTTAGTTGAAAAGAGGTTATATAGGTATAACTCTTTTTTTGTTGCAGTTGGTTACTGTTTTAGTCACAGGTTTTGTCTTCCTTCTATTAACCATTGAATTGACACGTGCTTGTGGTTCGTGACCACGAGTGTAGCGCCCTCGAATGGGATCACATTGGTATGCTAAACCTTACAGAGTTAAACGCTGTTAAAGACGTGGCTGGATGCTTAGGAAATGATACGGACAATCTTATTAGTTGTGAGTTCTTACTGTCTATCACATTAAATAAAAGACGAAGTCTAATAAGAACAAGGGCTGAGTGAGTTTAAAATGTCTGTTGAAATAGTTTATTGAACGCTAGAAGTGACAAGCGCAAATGTTTGTAGCTAACGTTGATCAAACTATTTCAAGCTTTAAAAGAGATTAAGCTATTCATTTTTAGGATAGCTTTCGAGAGAGCAACTGCTCAATGCTCTTAGGGTTTAAGGGCAACTATACTCACTAATAGGATTGCTTAAAATGTTTTTATTGATATTAATGTTTATTATTTGAATATTGGTATATTATTGTATGTGTCGAAAAGAGGTAATCTGTAAATTGAATAATAAATTGATTGTTAGAAGGTTAGTTTCGGGTATTTTATTATTAGTGGTGTCGGTTTATACATTTTATAGAAGTTATGTATTTTATGGGGTTCCTGCAAAATTTCCAAATATAATGGATAAGGAACTTAAAGCTTCAATGAATGGAAATGGTAATGCGTTATTAATTAGTGGTATTACAGTTTTGATAATTGGGATTTATTTTATTTGTACTTGTAATCAGAGACCATACAGGTGGATAGAGAATACTATAGTATTTGGCTATATTTTTATTCAATTTTTTTGTAGTTATCTTATTGGAGTAACAGGTGGAACCCTAGAACCTATTTCCAAAGAACTATTAGGTTTATCATTGTTTATTATTGCTGTTGGATTGCCTTTTAAACATGGATTTAAAGATATGCCTTTTGTTAAAAAGGGTGAAATAATCAGCAAACAAAAGAAAGAGAATAGTAGTCAGGAAATACCTGTTATAAGTGAAGCCAGACAATTAAGAGAGCTAAAAAAACTACTTGATGATGGAATTATTACACAAGAAGAATTTAATGCTAAAAAGAAAAAGGTATTAGGCATCTAAAATCATGGTTTTATTCAAAATGTGTGGCTCATATTGAACTTCTAACAAGCTCTATTAATTTTTGAGTATAATCTACTGCAAAACTTTAAAACGTCTTAGATTGCTTTATATGAGCTATTTTAATATATTGCAATGAAATATTGATTTATGTGAGGTGTTCCCATTCCTGCCGAGCTGGGCGCTGTTTCCCACCAAGGTTGCCCTGAATTGGGGCGTCCTCTTTAACCTCGAGTTTCTCGATATTAGGAAAATTCAACATAGGAGTCGCCAAACTGCAGACCCCTATATAAACTGTGTACCCAGATCGAGTACGCAGGTCAATGTGAATAATTCACAATCGCCTCAAAACAGGGCAGGCTTTGTAAACGTTGATAGTGAAGATAAGCTAACCCGTAGTTTTAACGTATCAGGTCAAGGTAGGTACACATAATGACCCTGCTTTAATTAGCTGAGAACGGTGAGATTGAATTTGATGCAAAGAGAGCCGTAATTGGACTAGGAATTACTCATATTTCAAAGGGTTGTGTTTGTATCTTTTGGGATCGTGTTAATCGTTATTTAAATGATGTTTCCATCCACGCACGCAATTATACGCTTAAAACAAAAATTTCTAAAGGTGATTTGCTTACTGAATCACAATTCTTAAAAATAGCAAGCAAAACAAAAAGTAGTCGATCAGAGAAGTTTAAAGATTGGGTAATTAATAACTTCCTTGTAAGTTCAAAAAGAAAGCAGGTAGAAGAAGTGAATGATTTAATGAATTTTGATTTTAAGGGGAATCAAGTTAGAACAGTTAAGATTAATGATGAACCATATTTTGTAGGAAAAGATGTTGCTGAGATTTTGGGATATAAGAATCCTCAGAAAGCATTAAGAGATCATGTTGATGATGAGGATAAAACCAGTGCCCTAATTCAGGGCAGTGGTTCGAATTACAAGAGTAAGACAATTCTTATTAATGAATCGGGTTTGTACAGTCTAATTTTATCAAGTAAGCAACCACAAGCTAAAGAATTTAAACGTTGGGTTACTCATGAGGTTTTACCAAGTATTAGGAAACATGGGGCATATATGACAGATCAGAAGGCTGAACAAATATTTTTTAAATTATTTCCAAAAATCTATTGACAAAATCAAAAATGTGTGTTATATTTAAATACTATCTTGAATTCAGATAGATATTTTTTTACAATTCAAACAAACAATAATGTTAGGTGGGATAATTTATGGATATAGATATAGCAATGCTAAAAAGGTATATTGATGCGACAGGTGTCAGCAAATCAACTTTAGCAAAACAAATTAATCTAAGCAGATATACAATTTATGAGTTGTTAAAAGATCAGGATAAACGGGAGTTTGAATTATCAGATGAAACAAGAATAAAGATTAGGAATTTTTTATATCAGAAAATGAAGTCTATTAAAGAATTGGAGGAATTGAAATAATGAAAAATATTTTTAATTTAGAAGGATTTATTACAACTTACAAAATATTGAGCACTAGGCGAGGGAAACCTTTTGTTGTTGCAAATTTAAAAGTTGGAAAGAATGAGATACCTGTAACCTGTTTCGATATGGATGGCTGCAAATGTATTAAAAATAATCAAGGTGCAATAATGAAGTTTTCGGGATTCATTAGTACAAGAAAAGTAAATGACAATGACGTGCCTAGTTTAATTGTAAGTGGAGGTGTACCAGTATGATGGTTATTATTTGATCAAATATATTTAATTTAGATTATGTGTCGGCATAAAAGAAGTTCACTTTTATACCGTCTCGCAGGCAAGCTGCTCGTTTATATTGATATTAGTTTGATTAATTTAAAAATAAATAATGTAATAGTAAGACGTGAGCAACTTGTTTGCGAACGGGAGTAGGAAAGCGAACTTCTTTCATACGACACACAACAAAAGTATAAAATAAAACTTCCACCCACTTTAAAATGGCTATAACCGTTGGGGGAGTAAGAAAGTAGTGATATTTGGTAAGGTAAGTTTGTTAGTATAGGTATGTGTTATTAATCACGGTCAAACTTGTTTTGAAAATCGCACTTGATCCTTACTCGCTCTAGGCTTCCACTCATTATAGGCGCGGTGGAAAAATATGGGAGGTGAAAAATTGGATAGTATTGAAATAGCAAAAAATAATTTGAAAATCATAAAAAACAAAGAAGAGATGAAAAAGATATTAGGCATGAATGTAACGATCAATAAAAATATTAAGTTGTTGCGCCCTATATTAATTACTTTAAATAAGGAGATGATAAAAAATAGCATTTCAGGAATTACAAAAAATAATGTAATTAAAATTAATGCAACTGAAATCATTAGAAGGCAAAATAAAAACACAAGAAGTAAATTGATAGACAAAGATAAAAATGGACACATAAAAGGCGATAAAGTTAGAAATCTGATTAAACTTTTGTGTACTGCTGGAACGGTAAGAAAGGTCGGGAAAGCAGATTTAACGACCTCGAAAGTTAAAGAAATAAATAATGCTAGGAAAGAACAATCTGCTAAAGACTTTTATAAGTCCATACCCGTTTATTATGAAATACTGGATATTAAAAATGCAGATTTTACAAGATTACAAGGATTCAATGAAAATACTAAACTAAAATATGCGGCTATTTTTGACATGTACGGTAAAACGATAGCAGATAACACATTTAACCGTGTATATGGTGACAATAAAAAAACAGAAGAAGGAGTACAGGGAATTGAATATTTGAAAAATATGCTGATGATTAAAGAAGTTTATTCATTAAGCGAGGTAGTAGAAAAAATTAGTAAATTTGCGATAGTTCCAATGTTAAAAGATAGTTGGAAAAATGTTCATACAGGAAAAGAGAAAAAAAGTTCTACTTGGTGGCGAGATTATTTCAAAAGTTTATCCAGTAAATATTTATCAGATAATAATTTGAAAATTTGTATGGCTGGAAAATTAAAAAAAGACATGAAAAAAAGCACCGACTTCCGAACCAGCACTTTAGTAATTACAAGTATGTAATTTTTTAGGTTGTTAGTGGTATTGGAGTACCATTTACAACCTCTATTATAACAATGAAACGTTGATATATCAAGGATAATGGAGGAAAAAGATAATATGAGCATGAGTTTAGCTGAGTACCATCAGAAGAAAATTGAAGAAGAAAATAAGGATTACAAAAATTTCACCGAGCAGGATCGACAAGAAAGAGAAATAGTCGAGAGATTGACGACTAGACAAAAAGAAATTGATCCAGATGAAGAGTATAAAGAAATTTTAAAACAAGTTGTCGTGTATCAAACAATAGACGTTAAGAAATGTAGCAAGGTGTTAGATGAAAAATATTCTAGGATCGTTTTGCACAAGCTGAAAAAAGAATATACACCAAGAGAGACGATATGCGATTTTGCAGATCATATTTTTATTGAGTTTAGTGGAATACAGCACAATGAGACGAAGAATGTAAATTGTTATTTAATTGAGCTATGGAGCATATATAAGAGCTATATGAAAGACAGTAGTTTCAGTGTGAGACGACAACAAGCAACTTTTGAATATTTTAAGGCGTATTTTAGCAATCAATTTATTGTGCGTTGGTACAATCCAAGAGTTGAAGGGATACAAACAGGCAGAAAATTGTTAGTTCAGAACTTGCCAGACTTACAAGAGCAAGCAGAGAGCTTGAATGTTAAAGTTGTACGAAACAGAAAAGAACAACAAAAAGTACAAAAATAATCAGTATTTTTGTAAAAGTATATGTGAGTGTAAAAATATTGCAGAATATACAATATTGCGTATATTCTACTCCATATATGTAGAATGGAGATATTAGAAATGGATTCGACTATTAGAGATTTTAAAAGAATAGTTGAATTAAGTGGAGCAGATGCAAACATTTCAAAACTTGCTTCGTTATGTGATTTAAACAGATTAACAGTGCGTAGAATTTTAAACAGTGATTATTATATTCCTTCACGTATAACTTGCGATAAGATCCAGGTATATGTAGATCGTATAAGAACTTCCTTTTAAACTATCAAGGGAATTAACCTTGATAATACATAGTGTCCTTCCTTACACTATTATTCTTTTTCGTTTAAAGCTTTGATATCCAGTATTGTTAGACAAGAGTTTTATTCTTTTCATATTCTTTCACTCTTGTCTAATACATAACACTCCATATATATTCAACTTTCATAATATGTAAGTCTACATTCGTAGGCTTTTTTATTATACATAAATAAACATAATTGATTAAAAGGAAGAGTGATGATAATTGCAAGCAAGTTTGAGTGAACTAAAATACAAAGCCACGTTGAATCAAAAAGGTTGGAAAGAGCTGGCAAACGGCAACTCCATACCAGTGAACGGACCGTTATTTGATTTTTGGTATGGAAAGAGTAAAACGAACATCCAGTATCAAGTGAAATCAAATGCGTTCAGTGAATTAAAAGGAACGTACTTAATTTTTACGCCACATAATCCGAGCTTTAAAGATGCTTTAAGTAATACTAACTATACGGTAACCATGGATGGTCAGACCTATAACATTGCTTACCTAGATATTGATGATTCAATCAATGGAATGGATCAAATATGTTTGAAGTTAGTTAGCAAGAGTTCTTAATGAAACCAATGAAGCAATGCAATCATGCAGGCTGTAGGAAGCTTATACCGTTTGATACAGCGTATTGCGATAAGCATAGGCAAGATAGTAAGCGCAAGCCACATGATGCAATAGACAGCAAAGCAGAGAGTATACGAGTGCATCATAGTTATAAATGGAGAAAGATAAGTGAACGATATCGTTTAAAGAATCCAGTTTGCGAGCAATGCTTAAAAGATGTTAGGGATCCT
>NZ_BALC01000012.1 GCF_000612445.1 Liquorilactobacillus sucicola DSM 21376 = JCM 15457 | reverse complement strand
GTACAAAGAGAGGGTGGTAATTATGACATTAGCATTAACACAGAGCGATTTTCGCGCTAACCTAAAAAAATATTTAGATCAAGTTAATGACGAAGACGAAACAGTTTATATTGCTCGTTCAAATAGTCGAGCAGTGGCCATCGTTTCGCAAGAAAAAATGGACTGGCTAGAAAGAGCATTAAAAGCTAAAGAAGGTTCGTTAGAATATGCAATTGCGCGTGATCAGTTAATTAAACGACATGTTTTACCTGATGATGAAATTGTTGAATCAAATGATGATTATTGGGGTCAGTTTAAATAATGAAAAAACTAAGATTTAAACCACGTGCAACCTTTAGTGCTGATCTAAAACGATTAGCCAGTTTAGACAAAAACATTATCGATGAAGTTCGAGAAGCTATCGATCTTTTACTTGAGCAACAACAATTACCGCCAGAATTTGAAGATCATGAACTTAATCGGCGAATGACCGGATATAATGAATTTCATTTACGAGATACCCCGAAAAACAAAACACCAAGCGAAACTAACGATGTCCTGGTTGTTTATACAATTGATAAAGATGAACTAGTCTTAATTGGAATTCGAGTAGGATCGCATGATCGTTTATTTCCTGGTCAGAATCGTTCTAAAAGGTATCGAAAAAATGACGAATAAAAGAGGTCATTTATACCATATTAAGGAAAATAACCCCCAACATCTAAATCATAGATGTTGGGGGTTATTTTAACAATGTTTTTGAGGGGTTATTTGTGAACAATAGCCCCTTATAGGCACGACGGGTGGGCTAGCTATTATTTTATAATAAATAATGTCTTTATTATTTATCTCGAAAGGTGTATTATTATAATAATAATTAAAGGAGGACTCTTTGATGACAAAGATATTAGTTCTTAAACTATCAAAAGAATGGTACGATGCGTTAAGTTTTTCTAAACGAAGTGTTTGGCAGTTGCAGTTGAAAAACCGAGTTAGTGGACATTGGAAGGTTAACTTTACAAGAGTTGCTAAAGTAGATTATGTAATCGCAATGTATGCAGGAAAGGTGCTAGCCGATTATACTCTTGGAAATAATTTAACAATGGAGAGATCTGAAGGAAGAATCACGGATTTAGATCTTCAAGATGCTAAAAATGCTACTGGGCTAGTAGGAGAGAGTTTGGACTACAAAACTGCTAATCCGAGTACGATAAAAGAGCTAAGCGAATTAGAGGAATTAGTTATCATAAGTGAAGATGCTCCATCTATTTCTGTTGATTATTCATTCGGTGGCGGATCTGCTAGTGTCGTAAAGAATGATGTAACCTATGAATTCACCATAACTGATTTTGATGAAAATGATTATGGTGATGTAGGTGTTGAAGTGATTGGAGACAATCATTCCTTTGTTATTGATGATGTGTATAATCGGAATTCACTTCCGGACCGTGATGTAAAAGGAGCGCCAGAATATTTGGACGGCATTGAAAGAGACATTGAAGATAGTGTAAAAGCGGGTTTGTCTGAGATTTAAATTCGTTTATCAGTTAGTGTAGTTAGCAAAAGCAATAAAGAAGCCCACTTAAAGTTAGTAGTCATTTACCGTGCTAGTGCGCCAATAATTCGGACGCCGAAAAGCCAAAGAGATTCGGTTCGCTTTGGCCTTTTTATGTAATTGATGCATGACTTTGATCCCAATGAGCGTTTTTAAGACGATCACCAAATTTCATGAATACCCTCCTGATTTCAAAATAATTGTGCCTATAAATATAAAAAGAGCAAGCAGAGAACCATTGCTTGCTCTTTTTATATTTATAGGCGTTATTTGAAGGTTATAGACCCTGAAGATAAAATTTAGAACCGATTTTTAATTTTTCGTATACTCAGATTGATTTTCTAAAATTCTTTACTATCAGTATCTAGAATCATATTTTCTGGATAGTACACTTTAGAATACGGATCTAGTTTAGGTTTAATTAATTGATGATCTAAATAGAAATTAATTTGATTAGCTTTGTTAGATTTATCTAGGAGTTTTTGTACTAATTTCAGTTGTATTGGGTTGTAATGTGCGTAATAGACATAGAAATATATATTTTGAAAATAAGGGTATATATATTTCATTTTTTTAGATAAGATAGCAAACGATTAATAGATACGGCTTCAGATTTGGCATTTTTGAAGGAAAGCAATACTTCTGAAACACCGCCAGAATAACTTGGCCGAATTGTTGCTCTATAAGCGATCTTTCTATATTTGAAACACGAACTTCATTGGAAAAATTTAAAGGTTTAATGACCTGAACGCCGATGTAATTAGTATGTTTGCCATTAAGCAAAATTACTGTGTAAGATCTGTTGTGGTAAATAAAAGTAGCTATATTATTAGTTTTACGAACAGGCTTAAGGAAAGCTTGATCAACTTTTTTTTGTGTTAGTTTTGCGTTGCTTTTATTTATAGGTTTGGGTGATTGTTCATAATTAATGTATATTGTTGATGGATCAAGGTTAGTAATACCATTAATATATAATGCACTAAGATGGGATAAATGGGCTTTTTTTGGAGCAATACTAAGAGCAATTTCGTATGCATTAAGTTTCGTAGTTGTCGATAAATAGCGATAAAGTAACCGTTTTTGATAAAGAATATTTACTGATTCAAGGAAGTTTAATCGTACCAGAAGAGTTGTAAGTCCATATAGTGTCGTTTCATTTAGTATATTTTTTTGTTTTTGCAATGTATGCAGAAGCTCCATTAAGGAGCTTCTGTTAAGAATATTCCCATGATTAGAAATAAATTTAAGTATATCCATTTTATTATCTAAGAGTTGCTGAGTAGCAGTACCTTTCATATTAATTACTCCTATACTTATTCAAACAATTTTATTTAGAAAGCATAGGTATATATACCTATGCTTAATATTGAGTTCTACATAAGATATATTACATTAAGATAGTTTTAGTGTCAAAGCATAGGTATATATACCTATGCTTAACAATAAGCCTTATACAAAGCTTGTTACTTTAAAATAATATTACTTATAAAGCATAGGTATATATACCTATGCTTAGCATAAGACAAAAAAATGGTATTATTAAAAATAAGATGGGACAGTGAGGTAGCTTATGAATCAAGAACAAATTAGAAATACAGTAATTACTTCAATTTTTTCAAATGACATTCTTTTAGACAAATTAACTTTAAAAGGTGGCAATGCCTTAGAATTTCAGGGAGTAACCGATCGTGCTTCACAAGATATTGATTTTGCTATTACTGAGGGTGTTAATTTTAATTGTGAAAAATATGGACCCATGATAAAAAAGTCCTTAGTTGATGGATTTGCTGCTGCAGGGTATGAAGTTATTAATTTTAAACTTGACGTTCGTCCGCAAAAAAAAAGTAAAGTGATTGAACAATATAATAGCGAAATTGATTTTGAAGATATTGTTTGGGGGGGATACCACATTAAATTTGGAATCATACAGAAGGAAAAATATGAATTTTTAATTGAAAATCATGTGGAAAATATCGGGGCTCATGCTGAAACGACTTGGGAAAACAAGAAAAATATTGAAATTGATCTAAGCAAAGAAGAATACACCGATCCACGTGAAGAAAAAGAGTTGGATGGATATACAATTTACATATATACTCCAATTATGCTTGTTTATGAAAAGATACGTGCTTCTTGTCAACAGTTACCTCAATATACAATTGGTAATTCAAAAGAACGTGCTAGAGACTTATCCGATATTTACGGAATAATAATACAAACAGATAATTTATACGAACAGATTTTGGACCCCAAAAATATTTACATTTTAAAAAAAATGTTCATCTTAAAAGGGGTTGATTTTAAATTATTAACAAAGTTAAGGTCCTACAAAGAAGAATTAGCCAAAGATTATAAAAGTAATGTTTTACCACAAATTCGTAGTGACAAGAATAAGCAAAATTTTGATTTTATTTTCAGTTTTGCAGAAACGCTATTTAAACAAGTGTATGAATTGGTTATGGAAAACCAATAGTGATATGGGGGAGATAAATATGGTAGAAAGTCCAAAAGTTTTTATTTCATATAGTCATCAGAGTAGTGAGTATAATAAAAAAGTATTAGATTTTTCCAATAATTTCCGTTTAAAAGGCATAGATACGAATATTGATCAATACGTAGAAGCGCCATCAGAAGGCTGGCCTCAGTGGATGGAAAAACAAATTTATGATTCAGATTATGTTTTGGTTTGTTGTAGTAAATCATACATAGAGAAGTTTAGAGAAAACACCGAGGGATTGGGAATTTCTTGGGAAACAAGTATGATATACCAATTTATTTACGACAATGCTACAAAAAACTCTAAAATAATTCCTGTATTCTTTGATGAAAAAGACAAAAGTTTTGTGCCACGTCCTTTGAAAAAATATACTTTTTATAATTTGTCAAAGGAAGCAGATTACGTAAGACTTTATAATCGTTTAATTGGAAAAACAACAAATAATAAAGCACCTTTAGGTCAATTAAAACCTTTAGATGAAAAGAAGCCCAAAACACTATTTGTTTCGACACCCATTGATATAGAAAAATGGAATCAAGCAAGATGGAGAGGCATTATGTACATTTGCATAGCAGGTGATGTACCAGTTTTAGGTTTAGTATTTAAAAACTATCAAAGGGGTTTAGAAATATTTGATCAATGGAGAAGATTATCAACTGATAGATATATTGATGAGTTTGTTTCTTTCTGTTTTATTACACCTCCCTTCTCCAAGAAAAGCTTGATATATTCTTCTGAGAAATACAACTTTGGAAAGGGATACTTTGCATATATTGGTCCTAACATTAAAGAGGCTGAAAATAGAGCCCAAAAACTAGGTTTAAGTAAAGAGAATCTTGTAATAACAGCTATTAACAGATTCAGATGGATGGATGAAAAAAGTAACGCTCAAAATCGAAAGAAATTCCAGGAAAGTGTCAAAGAAAGGGCAGAGTGCTTAATAGTTCCTATTGCATTAGAAAAATTGACAAGTGGACTATTATCAGGCAAAGACAGTATAAGAGATGTAATCAATTTTGATGGTGCTTTAAAAATGAGCAATATTTCCTTTAAAAACGGAAAAGACCTAGACGAAAATACTCCTGAAGGAGCCGTACTGAAGTCTCTTGTTTAATTGTTTACCAAAATTTCCACCAATATTTTTTTCGGAGGAGGGGAGTATTGCCAATATCTGAACTTAGATCATTTTTCGCAGTTGAAGTTTCTTTTAATTCTTCTAGCTTCTTTTCAGTCATCAATTGCAATTGTTGTGACTGGTCTAATAGTTTTTGCATTGATTTTAATTGTTCATCTTTTTCTTTAATTTGGTTATCTTTAATTGCTAATTGCTGGTTGAGCAATTCTATTGTATTTATATCCATGTTGCCAGTGTTACTAGTAAATGTTTTCTCTCCAAGTTCCTGGTTGTTACTACCACTGAAATGTTGTTTTAACAGCAAATAACCTGAGTTACTGACAACTAAGGTTTGTACCCCGTTCCTAGGAATGGTTTGAACATAGTTTGCTCTAAAGTTTGCATCTAGTTTTTTCCTAATGGCTTGTTTTGATACACCAAATTCGTCAGCAAGCTCTTTAATAGTTTTAGGCATGATTTCCAAACCCCTTTCGGAGTTCAGCAAGTGTTTCTTTTCTTGCTTGATCTCTTATTTTTTTATCGTGCTCAAGTTGCTGTTCAGCTAAAGTTTGTTTTTCAGTGGAACCTAGTGGTAGCCCTTTAACCTTGTCCGTCGCACGCCATTTCTCTTGATCTGTTAGTTCGCTATTATGCTGAATATTGAAAAGCTTTTGCCGTTCATCTTGAAGTTGTCCTTGTGAGAAGTCGTTTGCGTTCTTTTTTTCTGATTTCCAGGTAAATGAGTAACCAATAACTGGCTTGCCACGTCCTTTACCATATTTTTTTCTAATAGTTAGGCCCCTGAAAAGAGGAGTTAGTTCTTCTTTAATTGGTTTAAGGACCTTTTTATCAACATTTGAAGGAATGTTCCAATAACTTTTAGGGATATCAAGTAATTCAAAAAAATCTTCTTTAGAAAAATAAGCATATCCAGTAGTCCTGAACTGTTTAATTAATCGAAACATAGTTTTTGCATAACTACTTTTCAAATCCTTAAATTCTGATAAAGCATAACGAACCCAACTTTCCAAATCATTTAGTAAGTTTAATGCTTTAGGGTAAACTTGTACATCAACATAAGGTTCTTCAGCATTTCCCTTAATTTCAAACTCAGTAAACATAACAAACATTTCCCTATCCAACCCGTTTTTACTACGTCTACCAAACCTAAGACTGAGAATCTTTTGGTATGTATTCTCAATGTCATCAATAAATCGTTTGTTGGCAGTTGGCTTATAATTACTAAGCTCTTTTAGCTGATCAAAAGAAAAACGGACTGTCTTATTACCCTGATCGCGCATACGAGAAACAATTGAAAAGAATAAATTCATTTCAACGGGAGTAAATTTTCTCAAAGGAATTGTATTCAATTCAGGGTCATACTTAACTAGTTCATTAGACATATTTATCACCTCAGCACTATACTAAAATAAAAGTACCTGTTTATCAAGTACATATCTTTTAAAGGTACTTGATAAACAGACAAAAGGTACTTGATAAACAGACAAAAGGTACTTGATAAACAGACAAAAGGTACTTGATAAACAGACAAAAGGTACTTGATAAACTTCTGTATTCCTTGGGAGAGTAAGGCTCAAGAGGGGTCTAAAAGAGGTTTATAAAAGAGGTTTATAAAAGAGGTATAAAAGAAGCACCACTGTACAAGAACTAAACCTAAAAATAAAAAACACAAAGGAGTGAGCCAAAAACCGGCTCACATTAAACTCCAGTCGCTACGGTCCTTGCGCCTCACTCCGTTCGTTGCCTAAATAAGGTGTGACAAGTCACAGTTAATACGGGCGCTGACGCCCCGCACCCCGCCCAAGCTGATTCAGCTTAATCGTTTTACACTCGCCGTTAGGCAGGAAAGCAAAGTTTTTGTAGAAACTTTGGCTTTCGCCTTTTCAGTGTCTAAACTTGTTTAGAGCTGTCAACTCCTTATGCTCCGACGCTTTGCTCGTCCGCTACTGTTGACAGCATGATATTAGTTTTTCTTAAGATTAAGAAGTTTCTGACTAATAATTTTGATTTTAAGGCCCTTATTCGTAGGATTAAGGACTTTAAATATTATTTTAGTATATTTATACCAAAGCAAAAGCGAAAGATTTCTAAAGCGATTTTAGGGGCTAAATAATGAAACCTGAGCGATTAATAATATCTTCTTGTCTTTTTTGCAAAATATAAGTATACAGTGCACTATACAAATTACGTTTGATTTCATCTGATTCATGTAGTAAAGCCTCAAATAATTCTTGAATATCAACTTGCCATGGATCAGCAAGCAGTTCATCAATTTTTTTAATACTTTTTGTTCGTCCATTTTAATTACTCCTAACATCAAGGTAATAATTTCAGTTTTAACTTGGATACATAGTTCTTGCAGTTAGTTATTCAAATTTGGTTGCTAAATTTATAAAGAATCTTTGAACAAAGCAATTAAAAAGTTTTGTTTGAGCGTGGCAAAATTTGCAATAGTTTTTTAGCATTTAAAGAACATCAAATTTAATTAATGTGTAAGTCCACATTGAATTAAAAATATATTCAATTCAATGATGTCAAAAACTGTTTTTATGGCTATCAGCAGTCCGAGTAAAACGAGGTCAATGCGCACTTACACACAACAAATAAATTCAGTTGTATTTTGCGCTTAAAGCATGTCTCAGAAGTTGCCTTTGGCAACAACTAAAAACTCAAAGAAAAACTAACCAAAATCAATTTGATCTAACATGGTTCGGTACTCGCTTGGTCTAAACCTAAATAAGCTAAAGTCATAGCTTCACTTGAATGATTTAATAAGTGCATTACTAGGCCAATATTGTAATTGGATTGCGTGTAAACGCGATAAGCCCCGGTTTTGCGCATCGTATGAGTACCTAGATAATTAATTCCTAACAGATTGCCAACTTTACTCATAATTTTGTAGAACTGTTTTTCAGTAATATGGCGCTTGGGGTGTTGAATGGAAGGAAAGAGCCATTCAGATTCTAGTTTATGATCAAGCAGCCATTGACGATACAATAAGAGATCTGTTTGAACCGGTTTAAGGTACAAGGTATTAGGCTTACCAGTTTTTCGGTCGTGAATAAACGCATTTTGTTTAATAGACCCGTCCGGATAAAAGATATCGGCCTGTTTTAAGCACATGACGTCACTGACTCTTAGTAGTGTAGCTTTACCAATTTGAAAAATTGTATAGTTACGCTGGCCAGCTTTAAAGTTATTGAGTAAAGTATCTTGCACCTCTTTAAGAATATTAGAATCTTTGATTGGTAAGACAATTTGTCGCATAGTTTTAGCCCCTTTAAAAAAATTTTTGATTTTTAGTACAAATTAAAGTACAATATTAA
>NZ_BALC01000013.1 GCF_000612445.1 Liquorilactobacillus sucicola DSM 21376 = JCM 15457 | reverse complement strand
GGTCAAACCAAACCCATTTATTCTCAATATAGCGTTGCCCATACTGCATTTTGCCGTCATTGCCAAAATAAACTTCTTTATTTTGTGCGCCTAACCACATGTACGTGTTCTTTTTCATTGCGCCAGTAGTATCATCAAAATAATAGTAATAATTGTTGATTTTCCTTTGTCCCTTAGCAATTGTTCCATCATCAAAATAATAGAAAGTTTTACCGTCTTTTGTATCTGACACAAAGCGTGCTGGCAAAGCCTTTTTCTGAATAGTTTTCGTACCAGCACTATCTTCAAGAAAACCAGTATAATCAATAGTTACATCCAGAAAACCAGTATAGTTTGCACCACTGGGAAGTTTTACTGTTGAAGCGAATTGCCAAGCACCATCATCAGTATTCCAGTATATCCCATTTGTTGGCGTGTATGGATATTGTGCTTTCCAAGTTCTAGCGGTTCCCACAGTTTTAATAACCGCATCTCGGTAGAGATAACCTGCACCTGTATAAACACCATGATTTGTGTACCCAAAATTATTTAAAATCGACCAAAAACCATTTAAATATTTTTCAATATTCACACTATATGTAGCTTGATCTTCCATATCAGCAAAAACCAGAACAGATTTTGAAAAACTATTTTTCTTAAGTATATTTCCCAGATAGTTAGCCTCCGATGTTGAGGACGATTCCGTATTAAATTTTGCATAATGATAGATATCAACAATTAAGCCAGCCGCATTAGCATAGTCCACTTGTTTAACCAGATATGGGTTTGTGTAATAATCTCCTTCGGTTGCTTTAACAATTACAGTTTTCACACCTAATTTTTTCAACGTATTAAAGTCATTTTGCGTCATCATACTTTGATATGAGGAAACATCGACTGCATCCACCCGCGGACGAGAATTATCGCCTAAGGTCCACGTGTCAGCTGTTGTCTGCACTAATTCTTTTATTGTAGCCGATAAAACAACCTTTTCTGGTGCCTGCACATTTGTTTTAACCGAATTTATATTCCCCTTGTCATTTTCACTACTCGTTGAATTAGTATTTACGGAATCGACTTGTTTAGACGTTTTCTTTGTTATATCGCTAGAAGCACTGGAACTTGTGTGTGCAGTCTTGGCAGCAGTTGCTTCACTTGTTATTGAAGCAGCTTTTGAGTCCCCATCAGTTTCAATGTCTGGTGTGCTCGTATTATCTGAAGAATCATAACTTTCATTTGCGGAAGTAGAATACTCAGAACTAGAGCTGTCGTTATTTGTTGCTTCTTCAGCCGATGAAGCATGTTCTGCATTCGTATGGTTTGCAGACAATGTACTGGACATAATTTCTTCTTTATCAGTTTTCGAACCTGTTGTCGCTGAAACACTTGAACTAGCGCTTGAACTAGTTACCACTGAATCTTTTTTATTTCCAGAACTTACTTCGCTACCCGAATCTGTGCTTTCAGACACCGTTTTTGATGTTGTGGTAACTATTTTTTCAGATGCATTCATCACTGAGTCAGCTTTAGCATTTTGATTGTTTAAACCAACTGCTAAAGAAGCAATTATACTCGCTGCCAACATAGCAGAATTTAATTTAGTACTTAACTTTTTGTGATAATCAACCGTTTTGTCAGATTGATCCGGTCTTGATGACATAAGAACAATTCCCCTTTAAAATGTTATTTTAATTAATTATAGTATTATAATACTTTAAATTCATTAGATAGTATACCTTTGAGCAGTAAAAATTTTACTTATCTTTGAATTTATTGCACTATTTCATGATTAATCTTAATTACTCATTATTCTTGCTTATTGTGCGAATAGCATAGAATATTTGTAATAGACCTAGCATAACTTTTATTAAGATAGACGTTTGTCGTTCTATATTTACATATATATCAAAAAGCAAAAAGTTATGCATACTATAAGAAACATTAAAACAAAAAAGGCTGATCTATCTTTGAAGCCTAAATTAGGCATCAACCGTAACTCGTCAAAATTACCAGAATAGTCTATGGACCCATTTGCTAAAAGTGCCAAGATCTTAGGTCTAAAAAAAACATCAATATTCGAACCGTCCAATATCCCTACATCTGACCTTGGATGAGCGAGATTTAATTAAATAAATTTAAATATGCAACTAAAATATACAACTTAATCAGTATACTTAATTACAGTCAGAGCAGCCAACTGAGACTTTCTCTATAAATTGAATACGTAAGCATCATTAATTTTTTTTACTGCTAAACGGGATAAATTAGTGCCAAAAATCTTAAATCAGCAAAAAACTAATTACGCTTATACTTCAATAATTGGTTACCAAGCTGTTTAATATCAAATGGACACAATCATTTGGTAATGTAGTTTACTAAAACTGCAACTAATGTCAGTGTTATATTGGTTAATCCAACAAAGGTTAAGAAAGACTACGCGTTAAGTTGCGAACTCTGGATTTTTACCTATCGAGCAAGCTATGAAACTATAATACTTCTAGTCTCTTATGTTTGTCCTTTAGACTAACCTTAATTTAGGATTTAAATGCGTTATTTCATCTTTCGATAAAGCCAAGCGCATGAGACTGAATGACCTCGAAAAATTGCAAAATAACTTGATTCTAGCACCATTAAAAAATACTGCCATCTACATTGTAGTTTACAAAGTAGCAACAAGAATAAATACCAAATTATATAAATAAAAAGGTCGCTAAATCAACAATTACGAAGATTTAGCGACATCAACAAAAATACTTACTATATTGGGCTAGCTGGATTCGAACCAGCGCATCACGGGATCAAAACCCGTTGCCTTACCGCTTGGCTATAGCCCAGTTATGGTGGAAGGGAGTGGATTCGAACCACCGAACCCGAAGGAGCGGATTTACAGTCCGCCGCGTTTAGCCAGACTTCGCTACCCTTCCAAAAAACAAGCCTTTCAAATACCTGACTCGATAATAATACACGATTAGGCAGAGTTATGCAAGACTTTTTTTGGCAAAAATAAAAAACATTTCAGTAACTTTCGCTTTAGTTTTTCGTTTTGTTAACGAACACCGCTCATTAATTCCTTAATTCGCGGCACCATTAACAATAATAAGATTCCAAAGATAATAGTCACAACACCGACAACTCCGTAATATACAACTTCTGTCCCTTTTGAATAAAAGCGCACCAATTGTGAGTTAAATGCTTGAGCTACAGCATCACTTAAGAACCACATACTCATCATCTGCGACTGAAAAGCCTTTGGTGCTAGTTTAGTCGTTGCTGACAACCCAATTGGAGAGATAAGCATCTCACCAACAATTACCAGTGCCCAACTGGTAATAAGCCACAACGGACTAACTCTTGTATTTGTTCCGGCCAAAATACCTGGAAGCATCATCCAAATGAAAGAAAGACCGGCAAAAAATAGCCCATATGCAAATTTCGCTGGTGAAGATGGTTGTCTGTTACCTAGTTTCGTCCACAGAATTGCGAAAAGCGGCACATAAATCATAATAAACAAAGGATTCATACTTTGAAAAATACTGGCAGGGTAATGCAACCACCCAATATTAAGCCGTGTTTGCTCCTCTGCAAAAAAGGCAAGAACAACAGACCCTTGTTCCTCAATTGACCAAAACAAAATACTTGCAATAAACAATGGGACATATGCCCAAACCCGAGAACGTTCCTTTGGTGTTATTTTAGAGCTGGATAACATTATTACGAAATAATAAAGCGGGATCATAACAGCAAATATTGTGATTACTAGAATAATGTTTGCAAGATTTAGAAGATTAAATAAACCCATTATTATGAAGACTAATGCCATAAATACAACAAACAATGTAACTTTTTTTAACAGACCTTTAAGCTCATCAGGATCGATCGGATCACTAGGATATAAGCTATCCTTAGACAAATATTTCTTTCCATCTATGTAATATTGCAACAACCCAAAGAACATACCTATTGCTGCTAAAGAAAAACCTAAGTGGAAATTGACCTTTTGCCCTAGATAACCAACCAAAATTGGTGAGATAAAGGCACCCATATTGATACCAAAAACAAAAATCGTAAACCCAGTATCACGGCGCGGATCTGTTTCTCCATACAGCTCACCTACCATCTCAGAAACATTTGGCTTTAACAATCCTGTGCCAATAACTATTAGGCCAATTGAAACGAACAAAGCAGTGCTGCCAAAGGGTGTTGATAATGCGATGTGTCCCAACATAATCAAAATGCCACCAACAAAAACTGTCCGCCGACTTCCCCAAATCCGGTCGCTGATAAAACCTCCAAGAGCACTGGACAGGTAAACTAATGCTCCATAGATCGACATGATAGAAGCCGCTGTAACCTTATCAAACCCTAGGCCACCTCTAGAAACAGAATAATACATATAATAAAGTAAAATAGCACGCATTCCATAATAGCTGAATCTTTCCCACATTTCAGTAAAAAAAAGTGTGGATAGTCCACGTGGATGACCCAAAAAAGCAGCATCCATTGATTTTTTATTCATCAATAATTCCTCCAAATTCTAGAGCTATATTTAAATGCTCACATCCAAATCACAAAAGTGCAACAGAACAATTATAGAAGTCTCTATAGTTGACGTCAATATTTTTGCCAGTAAATTATCTTTTTTTAAAACGCTTACGTATATAAAAAGAGTCTAATTTTACAAAACTCACAACAATACATAAAATCAAATTAAAAAGGCTAGGTCAAAAATAAACTTTTAACCTAGCCCTCTATTATCATATATAGACATGTCTTATAAATCAAAAAACTCGCCTATTACTAATTACTTATTCTGTAATTTCGCGTTAGTCTTTAAATTACCGACTTTGTACTGCTTTAAAAAAAACGAAAGTTCACTCACAGCCCACATAAAGGACTAGTTTTTCAGCCATCAACTATTAAGAAATGCCGGCTGCAGGATTTGAACCTGTGACCCTCGGTTTACGATACCGATGCTCTACCAACTGAGCTAAGCCGGCTCTTTAAACACATGACCCGTACGGGATTTGAACCCATGTTACCGCCGTGAAAGGGCGGTGTCTTAACCACTTGACCAACGGGTCAAAAGCAAAAGCAGAATACTTTTACTCGAAATAAAACAAGCACTCAGAAATCATAGGCACCATTGCCCTGATCATTAATTCTGAGTACAAGCCTTATCTCTA
>NZ_BALC01000014.1 GCF_000612445.1 Liquorilactobacillus sucicola DSM 21376 = JCM 15457 | reverse complement strand
TGCACGGCAACGACCTACCCTCGCAGGGGGCGATCCCCCAACTACTATCGGCGTGAAGAAGCTTAACTTCTGTGTTCGACATGGGAACAGGTGTATCCTTCTTGCCATCATCACCGCACTCTTTGTGCTTGAGAAAAACTTGTTCTCTCAAAACTAGCTAATATCTTTCTTTCCTTAACTTACCTTCCACGTTCTCTTACTCTTTGGTTAAGTCCTCGACCGATTAGTTTTGGTCCGCTCCATACATCACTGTACTTCCACTTCCAACCTATCTACCTGATCTTCTCTCAGGGGTCTTACTTTCTTGCGAAATGGGAAATCTTATCTCGAGGTGAGTTTCGCACTTAGATGCTTTCAGCGTTTATCTCATCCACACGTAGCTACCCAGCTATGCTCCTGGCGGAACAACTGGTACACCAGCGGTGTGTCCATCCCGGTCCTCTCGTACTAAGGACAGATCCTCTCAAATTTCCTACGCCCGCGACGGATAGGGACCGAACTGTCTCACGACGTTCTGAACCCAGCTCGCGTACCGCTTTAATGGGCGAACAGCCCAACCCTTGGGACCGACTACAGCCCCAGGATGCGATGAGCCGACATCGAGGTGCCAAACCTCCCGTCGATGTGGACTCTTGGGGGAGATAAGCCTGTTATCCCCAGGGTAGCTTTTATCCGTTGAGCGATGGCCCTTCCATACGGAACCACCGGATCACTAAGCCCGACTTTCGTCCCTGCTCGACTTGTCTGTCTCGCAGTCAAGCTCCCTTGTGCCTTTACACTCTGCGAATGATTTCCAACCATTCTGAGGGAACCTTTGGGCGCCTCCGTTACCTTTTAGGAGGCGACCGCCCCAGTCAAACTGCCCACCTGACACTGTCTCCCGCCACGTTTATTGGCGAGGGTTAGAGTGTTCATACAACGAGGGTAGTATCCCACCAACGCCTCAGTCGAAACTAGCGTTCCGACTTCAATGGCTCCTACCTATCCTGTACAAGTTGTACAAACACCCAATATCAAGCTACAGTAAAGCTCCATGGGGTCTTTCCGTCCTGTCGCGGGTAACCCGCATCTTCACGGGTATTATAATTTCACCGAGTCTCTCGTTGAGACAGTGCCCAAATCGTTACGCCTTTCGTGCGGGTCGGAACTTACCCGACAAGGAATTTCGCTACCTTAGGACCGTTATAGTTACGGCCGCCGTTTACTGGGGCTTCAATTCTGAGCTTCGCCGAAGCTAACCCATCCTCTTAACCTTCCAGCACCGGGCAGGCGTCAGCCCTATACGTCATCTTACGATTTTGCAGAAACCTGTGTTTTTGATAAACAGTCGTTTGGGCCTATTCACTGCGGCTGATCTGTCGATCAGCACCCCTTCTCCCGAAGTTACGGGGTCATTTTGCCGAGTTCCTTAACGAGAGTTCTCTCGCTCACCTGAGGATTCTCTCCTCGACTACCTGTGTCGGTTTGCGGTACGGGTAGTTGTAACCTTACTAGAAGCTTTTCTCGGCAGTGTGACATCAGAACCTTCGCTACTTTAAATTTCGCTGCCCATCACAACTCGTCCTTAGATAAGCAAGCATTTGACTCGCTTAAAAACTTGTTGCTTGGACGCACATGTCCAACAGTGCGCGTTCCTAGCCTCCTGCGTCCCTCCATCGTTCAAACAATTACAACTAGTACAGGAATCTCAACCTGTTATCCATCGCTTACGCCTTTCGGCCTCAGCTTAGGTCCCGACTAACCCTGGGAGGACGAGCCTTCCCCAGGAAACCTTAGTCATTCGGTGGACAGGATTCTCACCTGTCTTGCGCTACTCATACCGGCATTCTCACTTCTAAGCGCTCCACCAGTCCTTCCGGTCTGGCTTCACCGCCCTTAGAACGCTCTCCTACCACGCAACCTTACGGTTGCATCCACAATTTCGGTAACATGTTTAGCCCCGGTACATTTTCGGCGCAGGGTCACTCGACTAGTGAGCTATTACGCACTCTTTAAATGGTGGCTGCTTCTGAGCCAACATCCTAGTTGTCTATGCAACTCCACATCCTTTTCCACTTAACATGTATTTAGGGACCTTAATTGGTGGTCTGGGCTGTTTCCCTTTCGACTACGGATCTTATCACTCGCAGTCTGACTCCCGGATATAGATCAGTGGCATTCGGAGTTTATCTGAATTCAGTAACCCAAGATGGGCCCCTAGTCCAAACAGTGCTCTACCTCCACGATCCTTCTTTCCGAGGCTAGCCCTAAAGCTATTTCGGAGAGAACCAGCTATCTCCAAGTTCGTTTGGAATTTCTCCGCTACCCACACCTCATCTCAGCATTTTTCAACATACATGAGTTCGGTCCTCCAGTGCGTTTTACCGCACCTTCAACCTGGACATGGGTAGGTCACTTGGTTTCGGGTCTACGTCTGCATACTCATTTCGCCCTCTTCAGACTCGCTTTCGCTACGGCTCCGTCATTTCCGACTTAACCTCGCATACAAACGTAACTCGCCGGTTCATTCTACAAAAGGCACGCTATCACCCGTTAACGGGCTCTAACTACTTGTAGGCACATGGTTTCAGGAACTGTTTCACTCCCCTTCCGGGGTGCTTTTCACCTTTCCCTCACGGTACTGGTTCACTATCGGTCACTAGGAAGTATTTAGCCTTGGGAGATGGTCCTCCCGGATTCCGACGGAATTTCACGTGTTCCGCCGTACTCAGGATCCTGAACTGAGAGAAACTTGTTTCATCTACAGGGCTTTCACCTTTTTTAGCTGACTTTCCCAAGTCATTCGATTACAAGCTTCCTTGATAACTCAAATGTTCAGTCCTACAACCCCAAGAAGCAAGCTTCTTGGTTTGGGCTGTTCCCCGTTCGCTCGCCGCTACTGAGGGAATCGATTTTTCTTTATCTTCCTGCAGGTAATTAGATGTTTCAGTTCCCTGCGTCTTCCTCCAACTGATCTATGTATTCAATCAGTGGTAATAGTCGATTAAAACTACTGGGTTTCCCCATTCGGAAATCTCCGGATCAAAGCTTACTTACAGCTCCCCGGAGCATATCGGAGTTAGTCCCGTCCTTCATCGGCTCCTAGTGCCAAGGCATCCACCATGCGCCCTTAATAACTTAACCTATCTTTACCATCGGTAAAGCGGTTATGAGTTTGCGTCAAGAAAATTCTTATTTTCAAAACTCTTTAAAACGCGGTGTTCTCGGTTTGTTAATTTAAGAAAAAATATTATCTAGTTTTCAAAGAACAAATTT
>NZ_BALC01000015.1 GCF_000612445.1 Liquorilactobacillus sucicola DSM 21376 = JCM 15457 | reverse complement strand
TATTTATATAGGAGCAAACATTTGCGAAGTCAATTCGCTAGTATTTAAATTAATGAGTCACAAACTTTTTAAAATGAGAGTTTGATCCTGGCTCAGGACGAACGCTGGCGGCGTGCCTAATACATGCAAGTCGTACGCAAAACTTTCTCTGAGTGTTCGCACTCGCTGAAAGATTTGAGTGGCGAACGGGTGAGTAACACGTGGGTAACCTGCCCAGAAGAAGGGGATAACACTTGGAAACAGGTGCTAATACCGTATAACAACAAAGACCGCATGGTCTTTGTTTAAAAGATGGTTCTGCTATCACTTCTGGATGGACCCGCGGCGTATTAGCTAGTTGGTGAGGTAATGGCTCACCAAGGCAATGATACGTAGCCGAACTGAGAGGTTGATCGGCCACATTGGGACTGAGACACGGCCCAAACTCCTACGGGAGGCAGCAGTAGGGAATCTTCCACAATGGACGAAAGTCTGATGGAGCAACGCCGCGTGAGTGAAGAAGGTTTTCGGATCGTAAAACTCTGTTGTTAGAGAAGAACGTGTGTGAGAGTAACTGTTCATGCAGTGACGGTATCTAACCAGAAAGCCACGGCTAACTACGTGCCAGCAGCCGCGGTAATACGTAGGTGGCAAGCGTTGTCCGGATTTATTGGGCGTAAAGGGAACGCAGGCGGTTTTTTAAGTCTGATGTGAAAGCCTTCGGCTTAACCGAAGTCGTGCATTGGAAACTGGAAGACTTGAGTGCAGAAGAGGAGAGTGGAACTCCATGTGTAGCGGTGAAATGCGTAGATATATGGAAGAACACCAGTGGCGAAAGCGGCTCTCTGGTCTGTAACTGACGCTGAGGTTCGAAAGCATGGGTAGCAAACAGGATTAGATACCCTGGTAGTCCATGCCGTAAACGATGAATGCTAAGTGTTGGAGGGTTTCCGCCCTTCAGTGCTGCAGCTAACGCATTAAGCATTCCGCCTGGGGAGTACGATCGCAAGATTGAAACTCAAAGGAATTGACGGGGGCCCGCACAAGCGGTGGAGCATGTGGTTTAATTCGAAGCAACGCGAAGAACCTTACCAGGTCTTGACATCTTCTGCCAATCTGAGAGATCAGATGTTCCCTTCGGGGACAGAATGACAGGTGGTGCATGGTTGTCGTCAGCTCGTGTCGTGAGATGTTGGGTTAAGTCCCGCAACGAGCGCAACCCTTATTACTAGTTGCCAGCATTTAGTTGGGCACTCTAGTGAGACTGCCGGTGACAAACCGGAGGAAGGTGGGGATGACGTCAAATCATCATGCCCCTTATGACCTGGGCTACACACGTGCTACAATGGACAGTACAACGAGTCGCAAGACCGCGAGGTCAAGCTAATCTCTTAAAGCTGTTCTCAGTTCGGATTGTAGGCTGCAACTCGCCTACATGAAGTCGGAATCGCTAGTAATCGCGGATCAGCATGCCGCGGTGAATACGTTCCCGGGCCTTGTACACACCGCCCGTCACACCATGAGAGTTTGTAACACCCAAAGCCGGTGAGGTAACCTTTTGGAGCCAGCCGTCTAAGGTGGGACAGATGATTGGGGTGAAGTCGTAACAAGGTAGCCGTAGGAGAACCTGCGGCTGGATCACCTCCTTTCTAAGGATAATTACGGAAACCTACACAGCGTTGAAACTTTGTTTAGTTTTGAGAGGTCTACTCTC